>NZ_CM155264.1:0-3814714 GCF_056680065.1 Arthrobacter sp. BI5 | reverse complement strand
CGTTTGCAAACCTGGCCCAGGCCCGCACTCCGGCGTCCTAGCCCTCCGGGCTACGCCGCTGCTGCACCCCTGTCCCTGCCGAACCGAAGAGCCTTGGCGATGTGCCGGAGTTCGTGCCGCTGGCGGGGCGTTGCCGTCGACTGATACCCCGTGCCCGGTAGTGGCGGTGCGGTGGAGTGGTAGGTGTGGCCGGTGGGCGTGGTGAGTTGGAGGGTGTGCCGCCCGGGTCCGGGGCGTGGTTGTGCGTTCCAGCCGGGGGTTTCTTTGGTGTGGTTGCAGGCTTCGCAGAGTCCGGCGCCGTTGCTGAGGCTGGTGGTTCCGCCGTTGTGCCAGGGGATGATGTGGTCCAGGTGCCGGATGGGCGCGTCGCAGTACGGGGTGCGGCAGGTGTCGTCCCGGGCCTGGATGAATCGGCGGAGCCCGGCGGGGAAGAGCCGGGCGCGGGAGTCCATGGCCACGAGTTCGCCGGTGCCGGGTGCGGTGTAGAGCCGGCGGAGCCAGGTCGTGAAGGCGCGTTCGTCGCCCGGGCCGCCTGCTGCACCAGTGGCGCCGGTGTCCGGGGCTGCGGTACCGAAGTCTTTGAGTAGACTTCTGGCCCACCCTGCGGGGACGGTGCCGTAGCCGGGGAGGCGGGCGGGTTCGCTGTCGGCCTGGAAGAGGGTGCGGTCGGTCATGACGAGCTGGATTTCGATCCCCGCTATCCCGCCGGGGGTCCCGGTGGTGCGTTCGACCAGTGTGTCGGCCATCAGTTGGCCGCGGGAGCGGGTGTCCCCGTCGGCGCGGGCAGCGTCCGCGGCCCGGGTCAATGCGGCGTGCACGGCGACGCCCTGGCTGACCGGCAGCAACGCGGTCAGGGCACATGGTGTCCGGTGCCGGACGGAGACTGACGTGGCGTTCGGTTTCGGCGTGGGCGGCGCGCTGGGTGATGGAGCGCGGGTCGCGCCGGTAGGCGGCGGCGCGGGCCGCGGCGATGATGGCGCGGTCCCCGGCGCCGGCGAAAGTTCCGGCGTCGGGGGCCAGTTCCTCGTCCACGGCGGCCCGGTCCGCGGCGGAGAGGGCGGCGGTTTCGCGGACCAGCAGGGTGGCGCGCCATTCGTTGAGCTGGCCGGTTTCCAGGGCGGCGAGGGTGTGTGGCATTTCGGTGACGAGGGCTTTGGCGAGGCCCAGGAGCCGTCCGCCTTTGGCCGGGGATTCGCGCCGGGCGAGGGCGATCTGCGCAGCGACGCCGGTGCCGAGCTGGTCCGCCGGTATCCCGGCGTCGGCTTGTTCGCGGCGCTGGGACAGGTCGAAGGCGACGGCGTCCCAGGCCTGCCGGGCAGCCAGGGCTGACTTCAGGTCCTCCAGTTCGCGTGTTTCGTCGATGAGGGCCGCGGCACTGGCCGGCGCCGGGATTCCGGCCAGCATCCGCGCAAGGTCCGCGACCGTTACGCTGTCCGTCAGAGCCACGTCGGGCCCTTGCTTGCCGTCCATGGAAACACGGTATCGCGCAGCTGTGACAATTAAAGCGGCCGCAGAACCAGCGATTCCGTAGGCTTCAAAAGGACCGCAGCGCCCCGAACCAAGGAACCCATGCCAATCAACAGACAGTCACTGAAGCAAGACGGCTTCACCGGGTTCCGGCCGCTCGCCAAGCTGGACATCAACCGGATCCCGCAGAAGCCTGGCGTCTTTGCCCTGCTGTTGCCCGAGAGCCCCGGGACGGGCAACGCCCGGCCACAGTTCCTCGCCAAGAGCACGGCGGGCGTTTTCAAGAAAAAGGACCCAACCCTGAAGGTCGAGGCGCTGGACGCCGAATGGGTCGACGGCGCCGACGTCCTCTACGTGGGCAAGGCCGGTCCCGGTAGCAAGGGCAACCGCGGGCTGCGCCGGCAGATCCAGGAATTCGTCGATTTCGGTAAGGGCAAGCCGCCTGGTCACTGGGACGGGCGGTTGATCTGGCAGCTCGCCGCCGCCAATACGCTGGTCATCGCCTGGAGGGAGCTGCCCGTTGAGCAGCTCGCCGCGGCGGAAGCCGATTACCACGCCGCGTTCGTCGAGGAACACGGCCGGCTGCCGTACGCCAACCTGGTTCGGGCCCGGGTCAAGGGCACCTAGGGGGCAACGCGGCCAGAAACAACCAGCTACAACCCGCCTCCATGCGTGAAACGCCCCGAAACCAGCGTCGCGGCTACCGGCATCGCGGCAAATTCGGCGTCGGAAACGGCCAGCGGGTCGGCGTCGAGCACGACGACGTCGGCGGGGTCGCCGACGTCGATCCGGCGCCGCCCGCGCGAGGACGCCGCCATCGCCTCCTGCCTGGTTAGGGCCTGCTCCGGGTGCCACGGACCGCGGCCGTCCTGCCGCGCCCGGGTGGTGGCCGCCGACATCGCGGCCCATGGTTCCAGCGGCGCCACCGGCGCGTCGGAGCCAAGCGCCAGCGTGGCCCCGGCGTCGAGCAGTGAACGTAGCGGGAATGCCCGCTCCGTCCGGCCCGCCCAGTTGGACTCGGCGGCGTCGCGGTCATCAAGGGCATGGGCGGGCTGCACGCTGGCGGTGAGACCGAGTGCGCCGAATCGCGCGAAGTCCTCCCGCCGGACAAACTGGGCATGCTCAACCCGGCCCCGGATGCCAGCCGCTGCGAAAGCGTTCAGGGCAACCTCGTTGGCGCCGTCGCCAATTGCGTGCACTGCCGGGATAAACCCCGCCCCGCCGGCCTTGACCAGCAGCTCCAGCAGTTCCGCCTCGCTGACCGTGAGCAGGCCACGGCCGCCGTGCGGATACGGGTCCACGCAGTAGGCAGTGCGCGTGTTCAGCGAGCCGTCAATCAAAACTTTCAAAGGCCCTACCCGCAGGAGCCCGCCGCCGCCCGGAACCAGCTGTCCGGTCCGCATTCCCTCACCGACGGCACGGTCCAGGTCCTGAGGGTAGACCCCGGCGTCCACCCGCAAGGAATCGAAGCCGGCGGTGATCCGCCGGAGCCAGGGATCCCGGTTCCAGACCATCTCGAAGTCGACAATCCCCACGACGCCGCGCGCCGCGGCAGCCTCTCCGGCGTCGCGGACCATGGCGTCGACTGCCTCGTCGGGCAGGCGCCCGAGCTCCCGGGTCAGTTCAAAGGCCGGTTCCTCGCGGAGCAACCCGTCCGCGCCCACCGCCACTCGGTAGCGTGCCGCCGCCGCACTGTTAAGCCAGACGCAGTGCAGATCATGGCTGATCAGCGCCGTCGGGACGCCCCCCGTCGCGCCATCGAGCAGGTCAAGACTGGGCATGTCTCCCCACACGGCATCGCGGAATCCGACGCCGACCACCGTCGGTACGCCCGCGCTGTCTTCGCCGGCTGTCGCGCCACCGGACCTCGCGGAACCTTGGTGCCCGGCCGCGGTCGCGCGCCTTTCTTCCAGCCGGGAACGCACGACGTCGGCCGCCTCCTGCGCGGAGGCGGCGCCGGACAGGTCGATTCGGCCGGTGGCCAGGGCCCACTGGGTCATGTGGACATGCTCATCCCAGAGCCCCGGAATCACGAAGCGTCCGTCCAGGTCCACCACCCGCGGACCGCCCGCCAGCGAGCCTGACGGCAACCCTGCCATCGAACCTGCAGGCACGATCTGTGCAACCACCCCAGCAGTAATGAAAATGTCACACAGCGTCATCTCGCCAGGTTGCCGGACCGATGCGAGAACGAGGCCGGACTGGGCGGCGGGAATGGCGTTTTTCGGCATGGGAACAAGGCTAGGGGCGCGCGGTGGCGGCAGCAATTCACACCACTTTAGCCACTGCCGACACACCGTCCCCAAGCCCCCGGAACCATGTCCGGGCAAGGGACCTTAGCCCCCTTGCCCGGGAACCACGGTGAGGTCATTCTGGAGTTGGGCGGTTCCTGCACGGTTCTTTGGGGGATGAACCGCCTTTAGGAACTATCGGTCTCGCTATGACCCTGGGGTGAGGAAATGGCATTTGCACTTTCCAGCTTGGGCAGGAAAGGCAGGAGACCATCCATCGTGGCTATTCATTCACCGGCAGCAGCTACGGACGCGCCCGCGACCGCAGCAGCTTCGTTGCGGGGGAGCTCTGAGGACGCATGAGCCCGCTGCGCCACCTGAACCATGCCAGCCGCGCCCGATCGTTCCAGGCGCACCCATCCCACGGAGATCCACGGCTCAAGGTCGTTATCCGGATCGATCCCGCGGAGGAGTCCGCGCGGGTGGAGGTCCGCGGCGTCGTGACCTCCGCCAATATCAGGGCGCTCTATGTCGTCTGCCGCCGGGTCACCTCCAAACTCGCCGGCTACGAGCTCATCGTGGACCTCGCCCATGCCCGGGTCACCGCGGCGGCGTTCGAGGAGCTCCGCGAGCATGCCCGCCAGTCCATCGTCTCTTCCGGCATTGACTCCTCGGTCACCCCGTGCCGCCTGCGGATCGTCGATCCGCACGTCATCCTCAGAACCAAGGAGCTCGCATGAAAGCACTCGTCTACGGCGGTCCGGGCCAGAAGTCCTGGACGGAGGTCCCGGATCCGAAGATCCAGAATCCCACCGACGTGATCGTGAAGGTGGACACCACCACCATCTGCGGCACGGACCTTCATATCCTCAAGGGCGACGTGCCCGCCGTCACCAAGGGCCGGATCCTCGGCCATGAGGGCGTAGGAACCATCACCGAGGCCGGTTCCTCCGTGACCGGCCTCAAGGTGGGAGACCGGGTCATCATCTCCTGCATCAAGTCCTGCGGCCACTGTGCAAACTGCAAGACCGGCCTGTACTCGCACTGCATGGGCGACGAAGGCCAATCAGGCATCGGCTGGGTGTTCGGCCACCTGATTGACGGCACGCAGGCCGAATACGTCCGTGTCCCCTACGCCGAAAATTCGCTGCACCTGTTGCCGGCGGGCGTCAGCGATGAGCAGGCCGTCATGCTGTCCGACATCCTGCCCACCGGGTTTGAGATTGGCGTGCAGTATGGCCGGGTCAAGCCCGGCGACACGGTGGCCGTGATCGGCGCCGGGCCGGTCGGCCTTGCCGCGATCGCCACCGCGGGCCTCTACGGCGCCGCCACCATCATCGCCGTCGACCTCGATGCGAACCGGCTGGAAAAATCCCGCGAATTCGGCGCTACCGACGTTGTGCTCTCCGGCGACGCCGACTGGAAGGACCAGGTCCTCGCGCTCACCGACGGGCAGGGTGTGGATGTGGCGATCGAGGCTGTCGGCATCCCGGCCACCTTCAGCATGTGCACCGCCATCGTCCGGCCGGGCGGCAACGTAGCCAACGTGGGGGTGCATGGCAAGTCGGTGGAGCTCCACCTGGAGGACCTCTGGATCCAGAACATCAACATCAGCATGGGCCTGGTCAACGCCAACACCACTCCGATGCTGCTGAAACTCGTGGCCCAGAACAAGGTGCCGGCCGAGAAGTTCGCTACCCACCACTTCACGTTCGACCAGTTTATGGACGCCTATGACACCTTTTCCCGGGCCGCGGAAACAAAGGCGCTGAAAGTGGTGATCACCGCATGAAAGCCCACATTGTCTACGACTCCGCCTTTGGCAACACCAAGTCCGTCGCGGAAGCCGTCGCCGGCTCGCTCGGTGAACTCGACGCCACCTCCGTCCCGGTCAGCGACTTCCGGCCCGACGACCTGGCCGCCGGTGACCTCCTCGTCCTCGGCAGTCCCATTAATGGCTGGCGTCCGACGCCGAAAATCAGCCAGCTTCTCTCCACGCTCGGGGACGGTCATCTCAACGGGGTCAAGGCCGCCGCTTTCGATACCCGCGTCCGGATGTTCGTCCACGGCGACGCGGCGAAAAAAATGGCGCACACGCTCCGTGACAGCGGCGCCGACATCATCTCCGAGCCCATGCCGTTCTATGTGCAGGGCAGTGAGGGGCCGTTGCGCCCCGGCGAAATCGAGAAGGCAGCTCGATGGGGCAAGTCACTGTTGGAGGCGTTGGAACGGCCATGAAACCGGGCCGGATTGTCATGCTGGTGCTCGGCACGCTTGTAGCGCTGCTGGGACTGGGACTTCTGGCCGGCGCCGGTTTCACCGGCTGGGCCAACTATCAACAGCGCGACGGCGGATACTTCACCACCCCGTCGGAGCGCTATACGGTGGACTCTTACGCCCTGACGTCGCCGCGGCTGAACGTTATGACCGACGCCGGGCCCTCCGGCGTCGACCCCGCCGCGATGGCCGGCAGCGTAATGCTCCGGGGATCCGCTGCCGACTCAGCGCAGCAGATCTTCATCGGCATCGCGCCCCAGAGTGAGGTGGCCGCCTACCTCAGCGGCGTCAGACATTCCGAGCTGACCGAGGTCCGCTTCTCGCCCTTCCGGGCGCAGTACCGGGACGTGTCCGGGACCAAGCCGCCGGCCCGGCCGGCGGACCAGACGTTCTGGACGGCATCCGCCACCGGGCCGGGAACCCAGGAGCTCAGGTGGGACCTGCGCTCCGGGGACTGGGCCGTGGTGATCATGAACGCCGATGCAAGCAGCCCTGTTTCCGTTGATTTGCGCGGCGGCGCACGCTCGGACCTCCTCTGGCCGGTTTTCATCGGCCTTCTGATCGGAGGCATCGTGTTGTTGGCGGTAGGTGTCCCGCTGATTGTGGCCGGCGCCGCCGGGCTGGGCCGCGGGGGACCGCGGCAAGGCCCCGGCCACCAGCCGCAGCCCGGCACGCCCTACGCCGGCACCCCTTACGCCGGCGGTCCCGCCGGTACGGCTCCCTATGGCGCCGTTCCTTACGCCGGTGCTCCGCCTGGGGTTCCGTATGCCGCGGGGCCGTCGCCGGCGGCGCCGCCAGGGAGCGCCCCGCCGGGGGGATACGTCTACCCGGCGCGGCTTAGCGGCTACCTGGACCCGCAACTGTCCCGCTGGCTGTGGCTGGTCAAGTGGTTCCTGGCCATCCCGCATTACATCGTGCTGTTCTTCCTGTGGTTCGCGTTCGTCGTGACCACGATCGTTGCCGGGTTTGCGATCCTTTTCACCGGCCGTTATCCGCGCTCGCTGTTCAACTTCAACGTGGGCGTGATCCGTTGGAGCTGGCGGGTGGCGTTCTACTCGTACGCCGCGATCGGCACGGACCAGTACCCGCCGTTTACGCTTGCCCGCACCGGCTACCCCGCGGATTTCGACGTCGACTACCCCGAGAAGCTCTCGCACGGGCTGGTGTTGGTCAAGTCCTGGCTGTTGGCCATCCCGCACCTGCTCATCGTCGCTGTCCTCACCGGGACCGCGCGCAGCTGGGGCGACCGCGACCGTTACTGGGCTGACGGGCAGTGGGTCCAGCAGAACGCCGGCATCTCGCTGATCGGGCTTCTGGTGCTGATCGCCGGTGTCATCCTGCTGTTCACAGGGCAGTACTGGCGCGGCCTGTTCGATCTCCTGATGGGCCTGAACCGCTGGATCTACCGGGTGATCACCTATGTTGCCCTCATGCGGGACGAATACCCCCCGTTCCACCTGGACATGGGACCGACCGACCCGGGGGACCTTCAGCCCGTGACGCCCGCCGGACCGCCGCCGGCCCCCGGATACGGCCAGACGGCCCCCGGATACGCGCCGCCTGCGCCCGGCGTGGGCCAGCCAGAGCCCCAGGGCGGGACGCCCGGCCCGCAGTCCGGGCCGCGGGGCTTCTATGGGATCGGCGGACCGCCCGCGTCGGTTCCTCCGGAAATACACGAGGGGAGGGACGGCCCGGAGACCCCGCCGCGCCCCTAAGCCACCCGTCCCCCCGACATTTGTCCTCCTTCACAAACATTTCTACATGCATGTGCATCCAAACGGGCCCGCGCGCCGGTAGTAGGTGTGTAAGCAAAGAATCGCCCGCTAGCCGGGCCGTTGAAGGAGATGTAAATGCGTACCAGCCTTTTCACTGCAGGCGCCGTGGCAATCGCGGCAGCTCTCACCCTTGCCGGCCCCGCCCAGGCGGCAGAGCCCGACGCCCAGCTCTCCGTCCTCCACGGAGTGCCGGGACTGACCGTTGACGTCTGGGTCAACGGCGAACGAACCCTTGACGACTTCGCCCCCGGCACCCTGGCGGGACCGCTGGCCTTGCCCGCCGGGGACTACGACCTTGCTATTACCGCCGCGGATGCCGCTGACGCTTCCGACCCCGTGATCGGCCCCGTGAAGGTCACCCTCGCCGCGAGCGGCAACTACACGGCGGTGGCCAACCTCGGCGCAGACGGCAAGCCGACGGCGAACTTCTTCACCAACGACGTTTCACAGATCGGTGCAGGCAAGGGCAAACTCACCGTCCGGCACACAGCCGCGGCGCCGGCGGTGGACATCCTGGCCGGCGGCAACGCCGTCGTCTCCGGTCTGGCCAATCCCAAAGACAAGACGCTGACCCTGGATCCCGGCACCTTGTCCGTTGCGGTGGCCGCTGCCGGCACCACCGCGCCGGTGATCGGACCAGCCGATGTGACGGTCACGGAAGGCACCCACACGGTGGTGTACGCCTGGGGCAGCCTCGCTGACAAGAACCTGCAGCTCGCGGTGCAGACCATTGACGGCCTGCACTCCGCCCCCGCCGGCGTCCCCGGCGGACGTTCGGGAGCCGCTGACTCCGGGACGGGATCTGCCGACCAGACAGCCGTCACGGTAGGCATCGGCGCCGCGGCCCTCCTCCTGCTTGCCGGCGGGATCGCCGCAACCCGCAAGCAGCTGGCACCTCGCCGCATCCGCTAGCCCGCACCAGCTGAACGGCCGCCCGGCGAACCGCCGGGCGGCCGGTCCCTTGAGGTCCACCACGGCAGGAGGACGAACATGTTGCGCACGACGACGGCGGAGTCCCCCGGGCGCCCCCCGGCTCCCAGTCTGAGGATTGAAGCAAGGCGGCCTGCCGCAAGGCGGACCGCTGCGCGGATTGCGGCCGCCGCCATCACGGTGGTGCTGCTGATCGGAGGTTGCGCTGCGCCCCGGGGGCCCGACGCCCCGCCAGCTCCGGCGGCGGAGCGAACCGCCGCGGACCCTACCCAGCCGCCGGATCGAACCGCCCAGCAGCCGCTCAAGCCGCCGGCGCGGACCGCTGCCCGCTCCATCCCGAAGTCCGGCATCACGGTTCGCCCGGCAGCCCCGCCGGCACAGGTGGCCAAGAACCCGGCTCCGCGCTTCCTCAGCGTGGCGGGCACCACCATCACCGACATGGCGGTCGTCGAAGTCGGCGTGAGCCCGACCGGGGCCATGGAGATCCCGGAGCCTTTCAACCAGGCAGGGTGGTACCGCTTCGGACCGGCCCCTGGAGCCGCCGCCGGCACCGCCGTGCTGGCGGCCCATGTTGACACCACCTCCGATTCGGCGCCCTTCTCCCAACTCAAGTCGCTCCCCGCCGGCACCCTCGTGACGGTCCAGCGGCAAGGTGCCCCGCCCCTGACCTTCCGCGTGACCCGGGTGGAACTCATGGCCAAGGACGCGTTCGACGGTGACTCCGTGTTCCGCCGCGACGGACCGCCCCAGCTGAAGCTCGTAACCTGCGGGGGCAGATGGCTGGACGAACAACAGGACTACGGCGACAATGTGATTGTCACGGCGGTGCCGGCGTGATCCAGGACGCAACGCTCATCGCCGCCACCAGCAGGGGGAAGGAGCCGGGCTTGGCACCTTTCGAGTCCCCCTCCGCCTGGGACGCGCGGCTGAACGAGGCGTTCGCCGCCGGAGACGAAACCGCGCTGGCAGAGGCGTACCGGCAATTCTCGCCCATGGTCCACACCCTGGCGCTGCGCTCGCTGCGCGACAACGCGGCAGCCGATGATGCCACCCAGGAAGTCTTCATCCGTGTCTGGCGCTCGCGGTCCGCGTTCGACCCCACGAAGGCGCGGCTTCCGGCGTGGATCGTAGGCATCACCCGGAATGTCATCACGGACGCCCAGGCAGCCTCAACGCGGGAAACCCGGAAGGTCCTGGCCGCCGTCGAGCTCTCACCGGACCCGGAACAGTCCGCCGGTCACGCCGCGGCGGAGCTGCTGGCCGACCGGCTGCTGCTGGACGGGGAACTGGAGCGGCTGGGCGAACCGCAAGGATCCATTCTTAAACTCGCTTTTTATGACGACCTGACGCACTCGCAGATCTCACAGAAACTGGACCTGCCGCTTGGTACCGTCAAGAGCCACATCCGCCGCAGCCTGTCCCAGCTCAGAAGCCGATTGGAGGTAGACCGTGCAACATCTTGACCCGGAGTCCCTGAGCCTGCTTGCCCTTGGCGAGGAGCTCGGAGACGACGCCGCGGACCACCTCCGCTCCTGCGCCGGCTGCGCAGCAGACTACGCCGGGCTCCGCCGCGCCGTGGTGGCCGCCAGGCCCGGACCGGACACCACCGCGCTCGAAGCGCCGGGGCCGCAGGTGTGGGCGGGAATCCACAGCGCGCTGGGCCTCTCCGCCGCCGTCGCCGCCGATCCGCTCGGATCCCCGGCGCCGTCGGGTTCGCGGCCGGCCTCACCGACGGATGAGCGGCCGACCCCGTCGGCTTCGGTCACGCCGCTTCAGCCCCGGGGCGAAAGCGGCGGCGGGAAGCGGGGACCCGGCGCGGGGCGTGGCTGGTTCCGCCGTCCGGGGGTGTGGCTGGCGGCCGCCGCGGCCACAGCACTGCTGGCGGCGGGAGTTTTCTGGTCCGTGCAGCAGAACCAGGTTCAGGTGACCCCGCTGGCCCGCGCCGAGCTCGCCCCGGTCGATCAGCACTCGGCCACCGGGTCGGCCCGCGTCGTGGAGGCCAAGGACGGACAGCGCACCCTGGAAGTCCGGGTCAACAAGAACGAGGCCCGGGGTTACCAGGAGGTGTGGCTGATCGCGCCGGACCTGTCCAAGCTGGTGAGCCTGGGGGTCATGACCTCGGATTCCGGCACCTTCCCGGTGCCGGCGGGCCTGAACCTGAGCGATTACCCGATCGTGGACGTGTCCGATGAGCCGGTCGACGGCAATCCCGCGCACTCCAGCGTGAGCATTGTGCGCGGAACCCTCGTGTCCTGAGCCGTTTGTCCCCTTGCCACCGGACCCCGGCGGGAACATAGTTGAGGGAATTCACCACTCCGCGGCGGGAGGCAGGGACATGCTGACGAACCAGGTGCCGGCCGGCGGCCTGTTGCAGGGCAAGACGGCGCTGGTCTACGGCGCCGGCGGCGCGATCGGCGGAGCGGTGTCTCGGGCCTTCGCGGCCGAGGGCGCCACGGTCTATCTCGCCGGGCGCACCGAATCCCGGCTGGAGAAAGTCGCCCGGGACATCAGGGAGGACGGCGGAACGGCGGAAACTGCCGTCGTCGACGCCCTGGACGAGGAACAGGTGGACGGCTTCGTGGACGCCGTGGCCAAGAAGACCAAGCGGATCGACATCTCCTTCAACGTCATTTCCTTCGGGGACATCCAGCAGCCGCTCATGGAGATCGATGTCAACGACTTCACCCAGCCGATCACTCTGGCCACCCGCACGCATTTCCTGACCACCCGGGCCGCGGCGGGCCACATGGTCAAGCAGAAGTCCGGCGTTGTGCTGATGTTTGGCGGCTCGGGACCGCAGACGCTGGCCGGGCTGGGCGGCTTCAAGGTGGCCCTCGATGCAATGGAGGGGCAGCGGCGGCAGTGGGCGCTGGAGCTGGGCAAGTCCGGAGTGCGCGTCGTGACCATGGTCAGCGGCGGCATCATTGAGACCATCCCCTGGCAGGTGGAGGGGCGTGAGGAGATTGTGGTGGAGATCGCCAGGGCGGCGCACCTGAACCGCACGGCCACCCTGGCGGACGTCGGCAACGTGGCCTGCTTCATCGCCTCGGACAAGGCTGGGGCCATCACCGATGCCACCATCAACATCTCCAGCGGCGCGATCGTGGACTACTAGCGCACCGGAGCTGGCTTACTCCACCGTGACCTTGATCCGTTGGACCGCGTTGTTGCCCATGCCCTGGTAGTTCCAGACCGGCTCCAGCGGCTGGGTGGCGCCGCTGGCGTCCGTGGCGCGGCAGGACAGTTCATGTTGTCCGGGGTCCGCAACCCACGGCATGGACCAGGCGGACCAGGCGAAAGGCGCGGCGGGGTGCTCCAGCTGCGCGGGGGCCCATTTGCCGTCGATTCCCACCTCGACCCGCTGCACCGCGCCGTGGCCGGACCAGGCCCGTCCGGTCAGCATCACCGGGCCCGCGGGAAGGACCCGGTGCCGGGTGAAGAAGTCCGGGATGCCCGGCGGAACCATCAGCGCGCGGACCTTGATCCACGTGACCGGAGTGCCGGCGTCGTCCGCATCCTGCTGGTAGCGGTACGCGACGGACTGCTGGAAACCATCAAACGGCCTGGTCAGCACCTTGATCGAGGACAGCCACTTGACGCTCGCCATGCCGTACCAGCCCGGGACCACCAGCCGCAGCGGGTAGCCGTGCTGCGCCGGCAGTTCGGCGCCGTTCATCCGGTACGCCAGCACGACGTCGGGGCGCAGCGCCTCGCCGACCGGCAGGCTCCGCGCGAACTGCTGGCGCACGCCGCCCTGGATCCCGGCGTCGGCCCCGGTGAAGACCACCTCGACGGCGTCCTCGTCCACGCCGGCCTGGCTCAGCAGGTAGGCCAGGGGCACCCCGGTCCAGACGGCGGTTCCGACGCCCTCCAGCATCCAAGGCTGGCTCAGCGGCCGCGGCTTGAGCAGGGACCGGCCGTTTCCGGCGCATTCCAGCGTGACCGGGACGCTGATGCTCGGCGCGCGGCGGAGGGCGCGGAGGTTGAGTTCCAGCGACCGCTGCACGGCGCCGCCGATCCGCAGGTGCCAGCGGTCCCCGTCGATGGCCGGGATGTCGAAGTGGTCCAGCAGATAGTGCAGCCCGGGCGGTGTGACGTCGTCCCGGAGGGCCTCGAGCGGCATTGAATGGTTCCGCACCGCAAGCTGCAGCTCTTCGGCGGTCAGCGGCCCGTGGCTGGGCTCGCCGGGATGCGCTGCGAGCCGCTGCGTCTGCCGGCGCCGTGCCATGACAGGTGAGGTGTGCTTGGACAATTGTTTGGGCATCGGACTGCGATTCTGTGCGGGGTCACCTGCCTTCAGGTCTACGCCGCCGCCCGGAAAGCGTCAATACCGGGCCACGGGCCCCGGCCCTCCGCCTTAGAGTGAGTGGGCGTCGGCCAGGAAGTCCGCGAGTCCCAGCGGTTCCCGCCCGGTCAGTTCGTGCACGGCCGACGTTGGCCCGGCGAGCTCGCCGGCGGCGATGGCGGTATAGGTGCTGACCCAGGCGTCCACCTGCCACCGCGGCGCGCCATAGGGTTCCCGGGAGGCGTACGCCTCTTCGAGGGTTTCGTTGTGGAAGCTGATGGTGCGGCCCGTGCCGGCGGTCAGCTGCCCGGCGGCCGCGGCCAGCGAGATGTCCTCCGGGCCGGTCAGGTCGTAGCTCCGGCCCACGTGCAGCGCCGGATCGCGCAGCACCGCTACGGCGGAGCGGGCGATGTCTGCCCGGGCCACCGCTGCCATGACGCCGTCGCCGGCGGGGCCGCGGATCACCCCGTCCTCCCCGGCCAGCAGCGGCAGGAAGTCCAGGTAGAAGTTGTCCCGCAGGATCGTGTAGCCCATCCCGGAGGCCTTGATCCGCTGCTCGGTGGCGTAGTGGTCCCGTCCGAGCGTGAAGGTGCAGTCGGGGGCCGCGCCGAAGAACGAGGTGTATACGATGTGCTGCACGCCGGCCTCAGCCGCGGCGTCGACGAAGGTGTAGTGCTGCTGCAGCCGGTCCTCGGCCTCCGCGGCGGAGACCATGAACAGGGTTTTGACCCCGGCAAGGGCGGCCCGCGCCTGGGCGGCGTCCGCGTAGCTGGCGACGGCGGGAACGGCGCCGTCGAGCGCCGGCGCGCGGCCGGCGTCGCGCACCAGAAGGCGCTGCGAACTGCCCGCGCCGGCCAGCAACCGGGCCACCTGGCCGCCGAGCTGGCCGGTGGACCCGGTGACGGCGAGTTCAGGTAGCGTCTGCATGGACTAGGCCTCGCGGGAAGCGGGGGACTTGGTCTGCGCCGGATCCCGTTCGGCAAGGGATCCGATCGCGGCGTCGATCTTGTCCATGATGACCGGGTCCAGCTTCACCCCCGCCGCTGCCACGTTGCCGGCAATCTGCTCCGGCCGGGACGCGCCCATGATCGCCGAGGCGACGTTCTTGTTCTGCAGCACCCACGCGATGCTCAGCTGGGCCATGGTCAGCCCGGCCTCCTCCGCGATCGGCTTGAGCTGCTGCACGCCGGTCAGGACCTCGTCGGACATCCAGCGCTCGATCATCCGGGCGCCGCCCTTGGCGTCGGTGGCACGGCTGCCCTCCGGGGCGGGTTTGCCGGGGTGGTACTTGCCGCTGAGCACGCCCTGGGCCATGGGGGACCAGACGATCTGGGACAGGCCCAGCTCCTCCGACGTCGGGACCACTTCCGCCTCGATGACCCGCCACAGCATCGAGTACTGCGGCTGGTTGGAAATCAGCTGGAAGCCGAGGTCCTTGGCGAGGGCGTGGCCGTCGCGGATCTGGTTGGCTGTCCACTCGCTGACGCCGATGTACAGCGCCTTGCCCTGCCGGACGATGTCGGCGAACGCCTGCATGGTCTCTTCCAGCGGCGTCTCGTAGTCATAGCGGTGGGCCTGGTAGAGGTCCACGTAGTCCGTCTGCAGCCGGGACAGGGAACCATTGATGGATTCCATGATGTGCTTGCGGGAAAGTCCAAGGTCGTTGTGGCCCTTTGGTCCGGTCGGCCCGAAGACCTTGGTGAAAATTTCCAGCGATTCGCGCCGCTCGTCTTTCAGGGCCTCGCCCAGGACCGATTCCGCGGCGGTATTGGCGTAGACGTCCGCGGTGTCGAAGGTGCTGATCCCGGCGTCGAGCGCCGCCCGCACGCACTGGGTGGCGACGTCGTTTTCGACTTGCGAGCCGTGGGTGAGCCAGTTGCCGAAGGTGATTTCCGAGATCTTGAAGCCGCTGTGCCCGAGGTATCTGAATTCCATGGGTTCCAACGTAGCCCAGATGCCCGTTCGGGGTAAGGGATCAGCTGGCCTTGCGGTCCGTGTTTTGCCGCGGGCTCTTCCGCTGGCCCTTTTGCGCCGGCCGGTTCTTGAGCGTGGCCAGCGATCCGGTGTCCAGGACGGGGCTCTTGGCCGGAACCGGGGGTTTCGTGAAGGCGCGCGGGGCGGGCGTGGGGGCGCCGTTCCGGTCTGTCGCGGACTCGACCAGGGGCCCCACTTGCCGGATTTGTTGTGCCGGGGCTTTCGGGCTGGGCAGCTCGCGGACTGACACCTTGATCTCGGGCGCGGCTTCGGCCTGGGCCCGGGTGGCGGCGCGGGCGTTGGCACTCTCGACGGCGGCAGCCCAGTCCCGGGACAGTTGGGGCTCTTTGCGCACTGGCTTGGCCGGCTTGGCTGGCCTGGCCGCCTTCGGTGCACGCAGGCGCTTCGCGCCGTGGAACAGGCCCATGGCGACCGTGGCCAGCAGCCGGCCAAGGCCGGCTATGAGCAAGGTGATGACAAAGGCGAGGAAGACGCCGACGAACATCACCAGGCCAACACCAAGGGTGCCGAAGAAGGTCAGGTTCATGGCGATCGTTGTTGGGTCTTCCACTTCGCCTCTCCGTTCCAGCCTGCAGTGAGGTCCGTGCCGCAATCGTCTCGCCGGGCAGCAGCCCTCCTTAACCATACGGACTATTTCGGACTGACACGCGGGGAACAGCCCTGCGCGTCACTATGTGTCCAAGCTGATACCTTCGGCCTCCGCGCACGCGACGGCTGCGGCCCTTGAGGGCGTAGTCCGTCCCCACCGCTGGGCCCTCCCTGACGGGCGTCTATAGTCGGAAGTGAGTCCACGCCGGAGAAGCCCGGCCCGCCGGAAGGATCCTCGTGACACACGCCCAGGCCGCCAGTTCCGAGCCCCACGGCGCCTTGTTCCAGGGCAACTGTCCGTGCCTGTCCGGCGAGCAGTACGCCGATTGCTGTGGACGGTTCCACCGCGGCGACGCGGAGGCGCCCACCGCGGAGCAGTTGATGCGCTCCCGCTACAGCGCGTTCGTGGTACTCGACGCCGGCTATCTCCTGCGGACCTGGCATCCGGACACCCGGCCGGCGCAGCTGGAGCTGGATCCCGCGATGCAGTGGCGGCGGCTGGACATTGTCTCCACGCACCGCGGCGGCCCGCTGGACACCGAGGGCACCGTCGAGTTCAAGGCGTATTACCGGCACGGCGGTGAGCCCGGCGTGCACCACGAAACAAGCCGGTTCGTCCGCGAGGACCGCCGCTGGTACTACGTCGACGCCCTCACGCCCGCCTAGCGTTCTTCAACGGTTTCCACCGGGGTGAAGCCGGCGCGGTCCACTTTGCGGTGGAAACGCATACCCGCCAGGCCGCCCAGCATGGCGCCGATGAGGGCCACCACAGCCACAACGATGGCGGCGATGATGCTCGTGGTTGTGAGGTCGCCCTCGTTGACGGGGATGCGCGGGAAGCTGTTCAGATTTGCGAGGACGTTGAACTGCTGTCCGGCGGTCATGGCAAGGATGGCGACGAGGATGGCCGCGATCAGCGCCCAGATCCACACCATCAGGCCCTGCCGGGCGCCGTTGAAACGGGCCATCCGGCCGGCCACGTAGCCGCCGCAGTAGTAGGACACGAAGAGGACCACGAGCAGGGCGATGATGCCTGCGATTCCCACGCTCTGGTTCTGTGAGGCCTGGTTGACCGCCTCGTTGACGTTGGTGTTGGTGGCGAGGCCGACGGCGGTGCCGGCGCCGGCGACCAGCGCGGTGAGCAGCACGGCCATGCCGGTGGCGGCAAGCCAGCCGAAGAATGCGGAGCCGATCTTGACGCCGCCGAACTGTTCCTTCTCGCGGGCCACCACCGTTTCGCGGGTTGGGATCTCGTCTACGACAGTTTCATCGACATAGCGGTCGTCCCGGGTGCCGTGGATCGGCCGGTCGTCGCGGCCGGCGGTGCCCGCGGCGCCGGCCACCGGAGCGGCGGGGAAAGCGCGGGTGTCGTCGGCGCGCTCGGCGCGGATTTCAGCCCGGTCGTCGGCGCGCATCTCTGCGCGGCTCTCCGCGCGCGCCTCGGCACGGCGGTCCGCCTGTTCGTCGGCCAGGGCGGGCCGTTCCGCGGTTGCGCCGTCCTGGCGTGCGTCGTGGATCCGGCCGTCCCGGTCAAGGGTTCCCTCGTCGTTCCGGGCGCGGCGGGGGAGGTCTTCGGGGCCTGTTGTGCTGCTCATGATGGCTGCTCGCTTTCATTGATTGACCCGAACTCGGTATTTGGCCCGGGCACTGCAATGCTTCGACCGTCATCAGGTCTTGACCTCACCTAACCACGGCACCAGCCCAAATAGCAAGGATGCTTACTATTTATGCGCGAGGTGTAAAAGAGGGCATCGCCGCACGTCAGCGGTACTTTCGGTGCAGGTTTTCCTTCATCGAGGCGCGCGGGCTGGCGTCCGCGATCCATGGACCGGTCCCCTCGGACTGGTCCAGCACCCCTGCCTCCAGCCACTCGAAGTCCCCGGCCAGAACCTGGCGGGTCAGGGAGCGGTCGCCGTCGTCGGTGTTGCGCCAGAGTTGGTCGAAATACTCCTCGACCCGGACCCGCGCCTGCTCGCAATACGCGTCGGCGAGTTCGTAGGCGGAGGCGCCGCGTTCCGGGGCGGTTCGCAGCAGCATTTCCGCCCGCGAGCAGCAGGCGGCCATCGCGAACAGCTCGGCCCCGATATCCACGATCCGGCCCAGGAACGCCTGCTTGTGCTCCAGCTTCGCCTGCCAGCGGCCCATGCCGTAGAAGGTCTGCCGCGCCAGCCGCCGCGACGCCCGTTCCACGTACCGCAGGTGCCTGGCGAGCCGGCCGAAATCACCATAGGAACGGGGATCCATACCGGTGCCGGCCACCAGTTTGGGCAGCCAGCGGGCATAGAAGCCGGAAGCGCCGACGGCGGCCCGCGCCTTCTCGGACAGGCTGGCCTCCTCCGAGGCGAGAGCGCCCGCAGCGGCCAGGTGGGCGTCCACGGCCTCGCGCGCGATCAGCAACCGCATGATTTCCGAGGAACCCTCAAAGATCCGGTTGATCCGCAGGTCCCGCAGTTGCTGCTCGGCCGGGACGGCGCGCTCACCCCGGGCCTCCAGCGAATCGGCCGTCTCGAAACCCCGGCCGCCGCGGATCTGCACCAGTTCGTCCGCGATCCGGCAGCTGATCTCGGTGGACCAGAGCTTGGCCAGGGCGGCCTCGATCCGGACGTCTTTCTGCCCCGCGTCGGCCAGTTCGGCGGACAGTTCGAAGACCGCGTCGAGCGCGAAGGCACTGGCGGCGATGAAGGCGATCTTCTTGCCTACCGCCTCGTGCCGGCCCACCGGCCGCCCCCACTGGGTGCGGGCATTGGACCATTCGCGGGCAATCTTCAGGCTCCAGCGGCCGGAAGCGACGCAGAGCGCCGGGATGGAGAGCCGGCCGGTGTTGAGTGTGGTGAGGGCGATTTTCAGGCCCTGGCCTTCGCGGCCCAGCCGGTTGGCGGCGGGCACCCGGACCTGGTGGAAGCGGGTGACGCCGTTCTCGATGCCGCGCAGCCCCATAAATGCGTTGCGGTTCTCCACCGTGATGCCGGGCGAGTCCATTTCCACGACGAAGGCACTGATGCCGCCCTTGTGCGCGGTGCCGTCCGCGTCGGTGTGCGCGGGCACCAGCGCCATCACCACCACGAGTTCGGCAATGACGCCGTTGGTGGTCCAGAGCTTCACGCCGTCCAGCACGTAGGACTGGCCGTCCCCGGACGGGACGGCGGTGCTGCCCATCCGGGCAGGGTCGCTGCCGACGTCGGGCTCGGTGAGCAGGAACGCGGTCACCGCGCCGGCCGCGCAACGCGGCAGGTACTCGCGCTTCTGTTCCGGCGTGCCGAAAACCTTCACGGGCTCCGGAACGCCAATCGACTGGTGCGCGGACAGGAGCGCGCCGAGGCTGGGGTGCACCGAGCCCAGCAGGGCAAGCGCCCGGCCGTAGTACACCAGGGACAGGCCCAGGCCCCCGTATTCGCGGGGAATCTTCATCCCAAAGACGCCGAGGCCGGCCAGCCCGGACAAGTATTCGTCGGGGATCTTGGCGTCGCGCTCAATGGTGCGCCCGGACATGGTCCGGCAATAGGCGGTGAGCCGCTCCATGAGCGCCTCGCCGCGTTCGACGTCGTCCGCCGGCGCCTGCGGCCAGGGGTGGATGAGGCTGAGGTCGAAGCTGCCGAGGTAGAGGCCTTTGGCGAAACTGGGCCGGTCCCAGCTGGTTTCGCGGGCGGCCTCGGCGATGGCCCGGGCGTCGGCGGCGGTAGCGTCTGGACCGATCTTCTGCGCGTCCACCGGGACTTCGGCGACGGGGCTGTCGGTGGCCGGATCTTCGGTGGCGGGGTTGTCGACGGCGGAGCTCATTGGGCATCTCCTCTAACCGGGTTGTCCGGCTCGAGCCCTGGATCCGCCGCGGGTGGAGGACCCTTCAGCTGTCCCGCAATACTACCCGCGGGTAGGTGCCCGTACTAGGGGAGGACTGCCCTATTAGCTCGCCGGGGAACTCGCCCGGCAGCTCCACCGTGGAGGCGTGGTGCAGCAGCCGGTCCCAGCCGGTGTTGATGCCGTGGACCAGGCCGAGCAGCGCGCCCGCCGCGAGGAACCAGGCCAGCCGCCCCACCCCCACCAGCACCAGCGCCGCGAAGGCCGCGGCCATGATGAAGAGGGCTATCACGAGGGCGAAAACCAGCGTTCCGAAAAACACCAGGGTGCCCGTTTCCACCGCGCTTAGATTGAACTGCATTCTTCCTCCTGCACCGTCGCTTCGGCTGAACCAGTAGGCCGAGCGTAGGGTGCCGGAGGGGACGCGGCCAGAGTCGCGGGGCGCGTCGGGAGCCCTTGATACGGGATCGAAATGCTACCCGGGCGTAGGTCACGGAGAGGTCGCGGCACCCCCGCCGGCAGCGACAGCCGGGATCCGGAAGGCCCTGCGTTAACCTTGTAGTTGGCAGTTTTTCTTTGACCCGCTGCCCGACCCCCACCCCGGCAGCGATTGGAGAACTGCGTGTCCCGTTCCGCTGTGTCCTCCGCCGACGCCATCAGCGCCCGGCTCAGGGACCTTGAACTCCTGACTAAAGGGCCGGCCTGGGCCCTGACCCGTTCGGCGCCGTGGGTGATTGCCGTGTTGCAGGCCTCCTTCACCCGCACCCGGCCGCAGCTGCCGCTGGAACAGTTCCACGCCGACGTCGACGCTTTCCTTGAGCAGCTCCGCCGCCAGGACCCCGGGCTGGGCGGCTCCGCCAACGGCAAGGGTTTCGGCGACGAATGGACCCGCAAGAACTTCCTGACCCGGCGTAACCAGTCCGGCCAGATCGTGTACGAGGTCACCGAGCCCGCGGCCCGTGTCCTCGCCTTCCTGGACAGCCTCTCCAGTGAACGCTCCACCCTCAACGGTTCCCGGCTCGGCACGCTGCTGGGCGACGTCGAAAAGCTCGCCAACGAGACCAACCCGGATCAGAGCGCGCGGTTGGAGTCCCTGGAAGAGGAGATCGGCGAACGCCGCCAGCTGATCGAGGAGATCAGCTCGGGGGAGTTCGACGGGCTGCTTGACGATGAGGAAGCCGTGGAGGCGGCGGGCAACATCCTGGACCTCGCCGCGAGCTTGCCCGCGGACTACAAGAAGATGCGTGACCGGATCGAGGAGCTGGTGGGCGAGCTCCGGAACCAGATCATCGAGGAATCCCTGAGCAAGGGCGCCACCATGGCGCAGGTGCTGGAGGCGGACAAGCGGCTCCGGCAGAGCCCGGAGGGCAGGACGTTCCGGTCCTTCACCGCGTTCCTGGAGGACCCGCAGCAGCAGCTGCGCTTCCGGTCGGCGATCGGGGAGGTGCTGAGCCGGCAGTTCGCGGACGAGCTCAGCCAGGACGAGCGCGAGACGCTGAAGAACCTGGTGGCGGAACTGCGCAGCCAGCACAGCCAGATCCAGCGGATCTACGGCAAGCTCAGCGAAAGCCTCAACACCTACGTCCAGAGTGACGACTACCGCCAGTCCGTCCGGCTCCGAAAGGTGTTGCGCGAAGCCGAGCAGGCAATCCGTTCGCTGCCTTACGAGCGCGAGCGCCCCGGCCTGGTCCGCGGCCCGGTGCTCTTCAACGCCGGCTTCGAATCGCTGGCCATGGTCAAGCTGTTCGACCCGGACGAGTTCGCCGCGCCGCCGAAGCTGGCCGACCCGATCGCGTTCAGTGACTCGGACCGGGTGCGCTCGCCGCGGACCGGCAAGGCCCGCCCCGAGGCGATCCGCACCGCCGTCGCCGGGGCGTCCACTCTCGCCGAAGCCTGGCAACAGCTGCCGGAGGCGGAACGCCACATCAACTCCATCCGGGCCCTGCTCTCGCACGCCCTGCACCAGGGCGCCGGCTTCGACCGCGAGGCCTGGGAGCCGCTGGACTTCGAACAAATCGACGGCTCCACCCGCACGGCCTACCTGCCCGTCGTCACGCTCAAGAAGGATTGAAGATGACCGAAGTCTCCCAGGAAGCGCACGACGCGGAGCCGCGGCAGGAGCCACAATCCGAGCCCCGGCACGCCCCTGCCGACCCCTTCACCGTCACCCCGCGGGACACCTTCGTTGACGGCGCTGCCCTCTTCCCGGGGGACACCGGGGTGCTCCCGATGAAGGTCCGCCAAGCCCTCGTGAAGCTCCTCAAGGGCCCGTACATCGACGGCGGCCGGGACGAGAAACTCTGGACCACGCTGCTGGACAACCAGCTGATCCTGCGCAGCCGGCTCTCCGAGCTGTTCCTGACCCTTCAGCTGGACCACGAGCGCAAGGTGGCAGTGCTGCGCCCGGTGGACCCCGAGGCGATCGGCGGCAGCACTCGTTCCAGCATCCTGCGCCAGCAGCGGGCCCTGAGCCGGGTCGAAACGATCGTCCTGCTTCGCCTGCGGCTGCTCCTGGACCGCCACGTCACCGCCCAGACCGACCCCACCATCACGCGCGAGGAAATTGCCGACCTGGTGGCCCACTACCAGCCCTCCGGCCAGCAGGACGCCCTGCGAGATTCCGACGTCGTCAACCGCGCCATCACCAAACTCCTGGCCCGCCAGCTCCTCCTCCCCACCGGCCTGGACGAGGTCTACACCATCTCCAACGCCCTCCCGCTGGCGCTCCCCTTCGAAAACATCGGCGACATCCCAGCCCAAATAGAAGCCCTCATCGCAGCCTCCACCGACCCCTCCGGCACAGAACCCTTGATCGAACTCGACGGCGACAGCCCCGCGGAGGACGACTCGGACGACGACGACGGTGCCGCCCCCGCCCCTTCGCCGGGCGGCTCCGCTGCAAGCAGCGAGCCGCCCGGCTCCGACAGGCCCGATGCCACTCCGGGGGCGGCATCGCCGCCGTCGCTCCTGGACCCGAACGACAGCGGCAGCGCCGGGGACATGCGGCAGCATGCGTCTAAGCGAGGAACGAGCGAGCATGCAGAGCATGCGTCCGGTGATGTCGCGCTAGGCGACCACGAGGATGCCGCGCAGGGCGACCACAACGACGCGGAGGCCACCAAATGAGCATCGCGACCATGCTGCCACTGGGTGAGCTCACGAACCCCGGCCAGATGCGCCTCGCCCTCGTCCAGGTGGTCAACTGGGGCACCTTCCATGGCGCCCACACGATGCATGTGGACCGCAACGGCACCCTGTTGACCGGCAATTCCGGCGTCGGCAAGTCCACGTTGTTCGACGCGATGCTGCGGGTTTTCGACGCCCGGCCGCGCTCCAACGAGGCCGCCGCGCAGCGCGCCGGCGGCGCGGTCGAGGACAAGCGGACCACGTTCACGTACATGCGCGGCAAAGTGGGGGACAAGGCCGTCGGCGAGGGCTCGGCCAGTGCGTTCCAGCGTCCCGGCGCCACCTGGTCCGCAGTCGCCCTGACGTTCGACAACGCCGCGGGCACCCGGGTGACGATCTCCGCGCTGTTCGACCTGCCCAAGAACGGCACCGAGTCCAGCGTGGGCCGGTACTACCTGATCGACAACAAGCCGTTGGACCTGGCGGCGGTCGAGGGCATCGCGGAGAAGCGGTTCACCAAGTCGGCGCTGGAGGCGATTTTCCCCGACGCACAGATCTTCGATGTGCACAAGGCCTTCGCCGAGCGTTTCCGGCGCCTGCTGGGGATCAACTCGGACCAGGCCCTGCCGCTGCTGCGCGTCATCCAGGCCGGCAAGGGCCTCGGCGGCAGCGTCAACACCTTCTTCCGCGACCAGGTCCTGGACGCGCCCGCCACGCTGGCCGCCGCGGACGACGTGGTCGAGGAATTCAGCAACCTGATGTCCATCCGGCAGCGGCTGGAGGACGTCCGGCAGCAGCGCGACCAGCTGGCTCCGGTCCCGGGGCTGAACAAGGAGTATGCGCAGTCCCTGCTCGACGCCAACCGGCTGCGGGACCTCGCGGGCGAGGAATTCGAGGCCTACAAGCAGCAGCTGGCCGTCACCGTGCACGAGAAGACCCTGGAGCGCTTCAAGGCGCTGGCGCATGCGAAAGCCAAGGAACTCGGCGCCGAACGGAGCGTCCGTGACGGCCTCGCCAAGGAGCTGCGCCAGCTCGAAACGGATTACAACAACCAGGGCGGCAACGCCATCTCCGCGATCGAACAGTCGCTGGAGAACGCCCGGGTGGGCCTCAAGCTCCGCGAACAGATCGAGGAATCCGCCCGCAAGGCCCTCACCGATGCCGGCCTGGAGCTCGAATGGACCGCCGCCGGCTGGGAGCAGGCGCACGAGCAGGCCGCCGCACGCTCGGCCGAACTCAAGGACGACTCGGAAGCGCTCAAGGAGCTGCGGTTCGAGGCCTTCGACTCCCACGCGACCAGGAAGCGGGAGCTCGCGGCGGCCCAGCAGGAACTCGTCTCGCTCAAAACCCGCAAGTCCCTGCTGCCGCCGTCGAGCATTGAAAACCGCAGCGCTATCGCGGCCGCCACCGGCGTCCCCGAGGAGCAGATGCCCTTCGGCGGCGAGCTGATTGACCTCGCCGAGGGCCACGAACACTGGCGGCCGGCGGCCGAGCGCGCGCTGCGCAGCCTCGCCAACACCTTGCTGGTCCCGGGCGAGCATTTTGCCGCCGTCACCCGCTACCTCAATGACCACCCGGTCCGCGGGGCGCTGCGCGCCGTGGACGTCTCCAAACCCCTGGCGGGCGGCGCGCTGGCCGTGCAGGACGCGGCCGACGGCGACCTGCTGGGCAAGCTGGATATCCTCACCGCCGGGCCGGCCGCCGAGCCGGGCGAGTGGATCCGGGAGCGGATCGCCCTCGATTTCGCCTACCCCTGCGTCGAGGACCCGGACGAGCTGGCCCGGCTGGACAAGGGTCTTAGCCTGGGCGGGGTGGTCAAGCGCAACCGCCACACTGTGGAAAAGGACGACCGGTTCACCTCCCGGCAGGACTACGTCCTCGGCTTCGACAACGCCGCCAAGCTCGAACTCGTCGCCGCGCAGGTGGCGGACCTGCAGCAGGAACTCGCCAAGGCCGCCGAACTGGCGCAAAGCCGGGAAGAATCCCACCAGGGCATGAGCCGCCAGCTCGACGCCCTGCGCCGCGTAGCCGAGGACCACCGGAGCTGGGATCAGGTGTCCGCGGCGGTCGCGGCCGACGAACTCGCACGGATTGAACAGCGGCTCAAGGACGCCCTCGCGGCGCAGGCCGACCTCGAACCGCTGCGCGCCAACATCGAGGCTGCCCGGCAGAGGCACCAGTCCAGCACTGAAGCCGCCGCCGTGCTGCAGAGCGAATACAAGGCCCTCGACTCGCAGCTCACCACGGCGGACTCGCTGCTGGACGCGGCGCGGCGGCGGCTCGCCCAGCAGCCGCCGTCGGACGCCACGGTTGAGGCGCTGGCGCCGTACTTTACGGACTTCGGCGACGTGCTGGAGATGCACGAGCTGGACAACCTGGCCAACCAGGTGCGGACCCGGCTGCTGGCCGAGCTGCACACGGCCGAATCCCGCGGGCAGGCCACCTCGGAGCGGCTCACCCGGATTTTCGAAGGCTTCGTGCGCGAATGGGGCACGGCCATCTCCGCCGACCACGGGACCTCGATTGGCGCCGCGGGCGAGTTCGAGGCCCGCTACCACGCGATTGTCAGTGACGGTCTGCCCGCGCAGGAGGCCGAGTTCCGGCAGTTCTTCAACCAGCGCACCCACGAATCCTTTAGCACGCTCCTGCACCTGCTGGACGAGGAACGCCGCTCCATCACCAGCCGGATCCTGCCGCTGAACGGCATTCTCTCCCAGGTGAACTTCCACGAAGGCAGCTTCCTGGAACTCGACATCAAGCAGACCCTCCCCGCCACGGCGAAACAATTCAAGGACGCCATCCAGAACGCGCTGAAAGTCCGCCACACCCGGCCGGGGAAGGTTGCGGCGGCCGCCGGCGCGGACTCCGACGACGACGCCGAGCTCACCACACGCTACAAGTCCCTTGAAACGCTGGTAAAGCGGCTGGGCTCGCAGACCCCCGAGGACCGGCGCTGGCGCGCCGAGGTGCTGGATGTCCGCGGCCACCTCTTCATCCAGTGCAAGGAGCACCGCGAGGTGCAGGGTTCCGGTTCCAAGGCGGCAGTGAAGGGCGGCGGCAAGAACCGTGCAGCGAAGACCGAGGTCTTTATGCACGCGGACACCGGCTCGATGTCCGGCGGCGAGCGGCAGCGCTTCACCGCGTTCATCATGGCGGCGGCGCTGAGCTACCAGCTGGGCATCGCCGAGCAGGGCTTCACCACGTACGGCACCGTGATGATGGACGAGGCTTTTGTGCTTGCCTCGGAGGAATTTGCCGGTGCCGGCATCAAGGCGCTGCACGAATTCGGCTTCCAGCTGCTCCTGGCCGCGCCGGAAAACGTGATTGACCTGTCCCGGCACCTCGGATCCGTCACCGAGATCCTGCGGGACAAGCGCACCAACCGCTCCGGCGTGCTGACGGCGCCGGTGATCGCCCCGGGCCCGGGCGCGGAGGGCGCCTGGCGTTCCGAGGCGAACCCGGTGGACATCGTCCTGCGCTGAGTCCGCGTTGTTGTTGCCGGGGCTAGGTTCCCCGGACGCGGTCCAGGAACTGGGCGGTCCGGCCCACCAGCCCGTCGATCTGTCGGCGGACCACGGCAGCCGGGTCCGGGTTGATCTCGTTGGCCGGGGGTTCCACCCGCACGTTGCGGCAGCACCCGAAGTCGGCGCAGATCAAAGTGCCCACGGTGTTGCCGTTGCGGCCGGATTGCCCGGCCCGCTTGGCCACCCACAGTAGGACATCATCTTTGGAGTGGATGTCGCGGCACAGCTCGCACAGGACGGACCGGTTCTTCTTGGCGCCGCCTTCCGGGGCCCGGAGCATGATTCCGGCGGGTCCCTTCGGGCCGGGCAGCAGCAGGTAGCCGCGCAGGGGCATCTTCGCATCGCGCCAGCCGAGGAAGTCGAGGCTCTCCCAGTCCAGGGTGTCGAAGTTTTTGGGCAGGTTGAGCTTCGCGGCTTCTGACCGGCTCGCGTTGATGAACGACGAGCGGACTTGCTGTCCGGTGATCTTTTGCATGTCGGAGTCTTTCGGAATCGAATGGTTCCCGCCGGGCGGCCAGATAGCGCCAAGGCGGTTGTGGGCAGGGGAGTGCCAGCCTGCGCGACTCCGGTCTGAACCGGGCGTTCCGTGGACTCAGTCCGCGGCGGGAGTGGATCCTGCGGGAAGGGCTGGCGACTGTGCGGGCGCGTAGCAGGCCAGAGCGGCCACCCCGCTAACCGCGGCAACAGTCATCATCGTGATGCCCATGCTCACTCCCCATCAATCCGTGCCATCAAAGGTGCATTGTCTTCCGGGCCGGTTCCGAACCTCCGGCCGGGCCCATCCTTGCAAAGCCGTGTAGTCCTGTCCAGTTTCACGCTTGGGCTCCTGACCGCCACGAACCGAGATAATTACGTTACTCAAACCTTGCGTAATCGGAAGAAGGGTAGGCTAGCCTTACTTAGGTCTGCTTCACTTACCTAAGGAGTTCCGTGGCTTCCGCCGTCTTCCCCCCTCCCGCCGGCCGTTCCGCCGGCCCTACCGCCGGCCCTACCGCTGGTCGTTCCAAAGGTCGCCGCCCCCGCAGCCGGCATGCCCTGCGAGCAGCGGCTGTAATGGCCGCCGTCGGACTGGGCCTTGGCGCCTGTTCAACAGGGCCGGTAGCCTCGACGGCGGCGGACGCTCCCGCCCCGGCTCCCGGCTCCGCGTTTCCGGTGACCATCAAAAACGTCTTTGGCGAGACCACCATCAAGGAACAGCCGCAACGCGTCGTCACGGTTTCCTGGGTCAACGACGACGTCGCCCTGGCCCTCGGTGTGGTCCCGGTGGGTGTCCCGAAGAATGAATGGGGCGGCAACGCGCAGGGGTCCACCCCCTGGAAGGACGCCGCCCTGGCCAAGTCAGGCGCCGCGTTCGGCTCGGCCAAAGCCCCGGTCCAGTACTCCGAGGCCGACGGCATCAACTTCACCGAGATTGCCAAGCTCAACCCGGACGTCATCCTCGGCGCCTACTCCGGCCTGACAGCGGAGGACTACAAGAAGCTCAGCGAAATCGCCCCCGTGGTGGCCCAGCCGGAGGTCGCCTATGGCACGTCCTGGCAGGAGTCCACGACCGTCATCGGCAAGGCCCTGGGCAAGGCGGCAGAGGCCGGCAAACTCATCGCCGACACGGAGAAGACCATCAAGGACAAGGTCGCCCAGTACCCCCAGCTGGCGGGCAAAACCTTCATTTACGGCAACCTCGAGCCGGCCAAGAGCGACGGCATCAACGTCTACACCGCCAATGACAACCGCCCCCGTTTCCTTAGTGAGATCGGCATGAAGCTGGCCCCCGTGGTGGAGGAGAACTCCAGGAACTCCGAGGAATTCTTCATCCCGTGGTCGGCGGAGAAGGCGAACGAACTCAGCTCCGACATCTTTGTGACGTGGGTACCCGATGCGAAAACCGCCGATTCCATCAAGAACGACCCCCTGCTTGGCCAGATTCCGGCCGTCCAGGGCGGCGCGCTGGTGGCCGATTCCGACAACACGCTCACGCTGTCCATCTCCGCGTCCTCGCCGCTGAGCCTGCCCTGGGCGCTGGACAGGTTCCTTCCGCAGCTGGCGGGCGCGGCGGACAAAGCCGCCGCCGCGGTGAAGTAGGCGCCGTTCCATGAGCCCGCTGACGACGACGGTGCGGCCGGCCACGCCAGGCAGCCCCGGCGCACCGGACCCCCGCGCTGCAGCGGACCCCTGCGCTGCTCCGGATAGGGCGGCAACGGCGTCCGGTTTAGCTGCAGCTGCGGTCCGCCGGACCGCCTGGCTGCTGGCAGCCGCCGGCGTGCTGGCGCTGGTGACCGCCGCGTCCCTCGCCATCGGAGCCCGGGGCCTCGGCCTGGGGACCGTGTGGCAGGCGCTCACCGCTTTCAATCCGGCCGACGGCGACCACGCCGTGGTCCACGCCCGCATCCCGCGCACCGTCCTTGGCCTGCTGGCTGGCGGCGCGCTGGGCCTGGCCGGGGCGGCAATGCAGGGTGTGGCCCGCAACCCGCTGGCCGATCCCGGCATCATCGGCGTCAATGCCGGGGCGGCGCTGGCAGTCGTTACCGGAATCTACGTGTTCGGGATCTCCTCGTTGTCCGGGTACATCTGGTGTGCCTTTGCCGGGGCCGCTGCAGCCGCCGCGCTGGTGTACCTGATCGCGTCGCTGGGCAGGGAGGGTGCGACGCCGGTGAAGCTGGCGCTGGCGGGGGCTGCCCTGAGCGCGGGGCTGTATTCGCTCATGAACGTCATCCTCGTCTCTAGCCAAGACACCCTGGACCGCTTCCGGTTTTGGCAGGTCGGCGGGATCGCTGGCCGTGACTGGTCCGCGCTCCAGGCCGGGATGCCGTTCCTGCTGCTGGGTGCCGCCATTGTGCTCGGGACCGGCCGGAACCTCAATGGGCTGGCGCTGGGTGATGACCTCGCCCGCGGCCTCGGCCAGCGGGTTGGCCTGACCCGGGGCGTCACGGCCCTCGGCGTCGTCCTGCTCTGTGGTTCGGCCACGGCGCTGGCGGGACCCATCGGCTTTGTGGGTCTGGTGGTTCCGCACGCCGTCCGCTTCCTGGCCGGCCCCGACTACCGCTGGATCCTGCCGTTCTCGATGGTGCTGGCGCCGGCGCTGCTGCTCGCAGCCGACGTCGCCGGCCGGGTCATGCTGCCTCCCGGCGAGGTTCCTGCCGGGATCATGACCGCGCTGGTGGGGGCGCCCGTCTTCGTCTGGCTGGTCTGCCGGAGCAGCGGGGCCGGACTGTGAGCACCGGGCCCAAGACAGTACCCCCGGCCCGGGTCTTCCCCGCCGAAGTGGCACCTCGCGGCAATGTTCCGCGCAAACACTGGCGCCATCTGCCAACTCGCGGGAGGCTGCCCGTCCGGACTGCGGCCCTGGCCCTCGCGGCGGCGGCCGTGTTCGCGGCAGGCATCCTGCTGGGCAGTTACACCGTCACCATTCCGGACTTCTTCACCATCCTGGCCGCCCACCTCACCGGCGGCCCAAAGATCCCCGGTGCGAGCTTCATCGTGATGGAACACAAGCTGCCGCGGGCTGTCGTCGGCGGGTTGGTCGGCGCAGCGTTCGGCCTGTCCGGCGCCCTGTTCCAGACGATGCTGCGCAACCCGTTGGCCAGCCCGGACGTGATCGGCATCAGCTACGGCGCCAGCGCCGCGGCCGTGACCGCGATCGTGGTGTTCGGGGCCGCCGGGGCCGCCGTGTCGGGCGCGGCCCTCGCCGGAGCGCTCGGCGTCGCGGCCCTCATCTATGCCATTTCCGGCCGCAGGTCCTCCGCTTCCCCGGCCGGCAAGGGCGCGGCCGGGAACCGGCTGATCCTGGCCGGCGTGGGAATCGCCGCCGCCCTGCAGGCCGTGGTCAGCTTCCTGATGACCCGGGCGGACATCCGCACGGCCGCCGACGTCCTCGTCTGGCTCAACGGCTCGCTCAACGCCGCCAACTGGGAGCGGGCGGGAGTCCTCAGCGTGGCACTGCTCGTGCTGGTGCCGGCCGTCGCCGCCATCGCCGGCCCGCTGCGCATCCTCGAACTCGGCGACGACACCGCCTCGGGCCTGGGTGTCCGCGTCGGCGCCACCCGGCTCGCCGTCGTCGTTACCGCCGTGGCCCTCTCTGCCGTGGCGACGGCGGCGGCCGGGCCGGTCGCCTTCGTCGCCTTCCTGGCCGGCCCGGTTTCCCGCCGCTTCGTCCGCAAGGCGAGCCTGCCGGCCTCCGCCCTGGCCGGAGTGCTGATCGTCCTGGCCGCGGACTTCCTGGCGGCGAACCTGGCCCCGCTCCTGCTGGGCGGCACCGTCCTACCCGTCGGCGTCGTCACCGGCGCCCTGGGGGCACCGTTCCTGCTGTGGCTCCTGGTCACGGCCAACCGAAAGGATGCCTGAATGGCTACCCTGCAAGCCTCCGGCCTGAGCCTCAAATACGACCAGCGGACCGTCATCGAGGGGCTGTCCACCGGCATCCCCGAGGGCAAGTTGACCATGATCGTCGGGGCCAACGCCTGCGGGAAGTCCACGCTGCTCCGTGCCCTGTCCCGGCTGCTGAAGCCCGCGGCCGGGACAGTGGTCCTCGACGGCAGGGATATCCACGCGCGGCCGGCCCGGGAGGTTGCCCGCACCCTGGGCCTGCTTCCGCAGCACCCGACGGCGCCCGATGGCATCACCGTCCGGGATCTGGTGGGCCGCGGCCGCTACCCGCACCAGGGCCCATTCCGCGGCTGGGCGGGCGCAGGGTCCGCGCAGGACGAGCGGGCGGTGCAGCACGCCATGAACGCCACTGACACGTTGGAACTTGCGGACCGGACGGTGGATCAACTCTCCGGCGGGCAGCGCCAGCGCGTGTGGATCGCGATGGCCCTGGCCCAGGAGACGGAGGTGTTGCTGCTCGATGAACCCACCACCTACCTGGACCTCGCGCACCAGGTTGAAGTCCTGGACCTGCTGACGGACCTGAACCGCGGGCAGGGCACCACCGTGGCGGTCGTGCTGCACGACCTTAACCTCGCAGCGCGCTACGCGGACCACGTCGTCGCCATGAAGGACGGACGGATCGTGGCCAAAGGGGATGCACGGACGGTGATCACCGAGGCGCTGGTAAGCGAGGCGTTCGGCCTGGAATCCCGGGTGATCACCGACCCCGTCTCCGGCACTCCTCTGATCGTGCCGCTCGGCCGCCATCACGGTGCGGCCACAGCACCGTCCACGAAAGCGCTGTCCGCCAAAGCACCGTCCGCCAGGGCACTGTCCGCCGAAAACACCGACCCCAGCTGGAGCTGATCCCATGACCGCAACGCTTCCCCCGCCCCTGACAACCGCGGCAGCGCCCGCGCCGCCTGCTGCAGAACCCATGACCCAGGCTTTTGAGGTCCGGGTCACGGCCGTTGAACAGCTCAGCCCCAATTTCCGGCGGATCACCTTCGGCGGCTACTCACTTCGGCACTTCGGGGTGAACGGCAGCACGCTGGACCTGCGGATCAAGCTGATGATCCCGTCCCGGACCCCCGACGGCACCCACGTCCCGCTGCCCGAGCTCAGGACCGAACGCGCCGGATGGTATGCCGAATGGCTGGCCCTGGACCCCGCCGTCCGCGGCTCCATGCGTACCTACACCGTGCGGCAGGCGCGCCTGGACGCCGTCTACCCGGAGATCGACGTCGACTTCGTGCTGCACCTGGACGCTTCCGGACACGGCGGTCCTGCCGCTAACTGGGCCCTGAACGCCAGGCCGGGCGACACACTGACCCTCATCGGACCCAATAACCGGGCCGCCCACTGCGTCACGGCGGAAAGCTACGCCGGTATTGAATGGCGGCCGGGCCTGGCCCAGCGCGTGCTGCTGGCCGGGGACGAAACAGCGGTTCCGGCCGTTGCTGCCATCCTCGAAAGCCTCCCGGCGTATCTGACCGGCCACGCCATCCTCGAGGTTCCGTCGGCCGCGGACTTCCAGGACCTCAGCTCGGCGGCCGACGTAGGCGTCACTTGGCTGGCCCGCGGGTCGGCCAACGGACCCCGCACGCACGGTGAACTGCTCCGGGCCGCGGTCCGGGCGGCCGTGCCGGAGCCCGGCTGGGTGGCGGCCACCGTCCCGCGCCCTGCCGGCGGCCCGGAACCCGAGGACGTCAACGTGGACCGGGACATTTTGTGGGAAACCCCGGCCCGGCTGGATTCCCGCGCGGCCGGAGCCGGCCGGAACCCCGACAAGCCCGCCGGCTCCGGGCCTTTTTACGCCTGGATCGCCGGCGAAGCGGGCACCGTCAAGGAGCTGCGCCGCTACCTGGTGCGGGACGTGGGGATCGACCGGAAGCAGGTGGCCTTTATGGGGTACTGGCGGCAGGGGAAGGCTGAGCACTAAGCCTGCGCCGGGCGGCTGCGGGCCGCCGAGCCGAACACCTTGGGTTAATCCGGCCGTTGCCTGCCGGTTTTGTGCAGCGGCTAGCGTGCTGGGGTGGCGTCATTACCTTTGCTTCCGGGCCCGGACGAGCGGCGGGTTTACGTTGCCCTGGGGGATTCGTTCACCGAGGGCGTGGGGGACCGCAGCAAGCGGCTGCCCAACGGGGTGCGCGGCTGGGCGGACCGGGTGGCGGAGAAGCTGGCGAAGGCACAGCCGGGCTGGGAGTACGCCAACCTCGCCATCAGGAGCAAGCGGCTGCGCCACATCATTGCCGAGCAGCTGGAACCGGCGCTGGCCATGAGACCGACCCTGGTGACCCTGTACGCCGGCGGCAACGACATCCTGGACTTCGGCACGGACATCGAAGACCTCATGGATGACTACGAATACCTGGTGGCCAGGCTGGCGGCCAGCGGCGCCACGGTGGTGCTGTTCACCGGGTTCGACGTCAAGGTCTCGGTGCTGCTGGAGCCGCTGAAAAGGCGCAACACCCTCTACAACCGGCGGGTCCGGGAACTGGCCGCCTGGTACGGCGCGGTGCTGGTGGACTACTGGTGCTTTGACGCCTTCCACGACCCCCGGATGTGGGATACGGACCGGCTCCATATGTCCAAGGCCGGCCACAAGTACCTTGCCGCCCAGGTCCTGGACCAGCTCGGCGTGCCGCACAACATCAGCCCCAAGGAATGGGAGCCGCCGGCCAGGCTGGGTCTTCGGGACCGGGAACGGCGGCAGCGCCGCTGGGTGAACGACTGGGTGCTTCCCCTCTTTGGCCGCAAGCTGCGCGGCGTCACGCTGGGGGATGAGCTCGGCCCGCGCTGGCCCGAACCGGTGAAAGTGCCCCGGAAGGGCGGGCTGAAAAAGCTGTTGCCGGGTTGAGCTAGCTGTCCAGCAGGTTCTCGTATCCGGGGGCGACGCGGCTGGCGTGGAACTCCTCCACGTCGAAGTCCGCGACGCCGTTGACGTAGAAGGGGTCCTTGGCCAGTGCGGCGTCCAAGTCGGCGCGGTCCGCGTTGGAGAGCAGGAGGCCGCCGGTGCGGGGGATCTTGCGGCCGGCCACCATGAAGACGCCGCGGTCGAAGGCATCCTGCAGCCAGGCGACGTGTGCCGGGAGGTGGAAGTCGACGATCTCGTCGGGCACCTTGTAGGTCAGGGAGACTACGTACATAGCGCCAGCCTACCGCCCGGAGCGCCCCGGAAACCGGCCCGAAGGCCGGTACTAAAACCGGCCCGAAGTTGAATCGTCAAGCATCGAGGCTCCTAGAATGGAGTCATGACCGAACCGCGCTGGCTCAATGCCGACGAACGCCGGGCCTGGCTGGCCCAGCTGAGCATCAACACGCTGCTGCCCGCCGCCCTGGACACGCAACTGCATGCGGCCGGGAAACTCTCGCTGTTCGACTACAACGTCCTGGCCATGCTCTCCGAAGCTGAGGGCAGGTACCTGCCCATGAGCGAACTCGCGGCGCGCACCAGCGCCTCGCTGTCCCGGCTCTCGCACGTGGTCACCAAACTCCAAAACCGTGGATGGCTGGAACGCCGGCCGCACCCCGGCGACGCCCGGGTCACGACGGCGCACCTCACCGACGCCGGCATGGCCACCATCGTGGGGCTCGCCCCGGCGCATGTCGAGGCGGTCCGCTCGCTGTTCCTCGACGCCCTCGATCCGGACGACGTCGCCGACCTGGCCCGCATTGGCGAAAAGATCGTGTCCCGGCTCGACGCCGGCCACTGGATCCTGCGGGAGAACAAACGGGCCTGAGACCCACGTGGGGCCAGCGGCCCGGTGTCCCCTAGTCTTGGCATTATGGAATCGCCGATCGACAGCTATCTGCGCCAGATCCACGCCGAGATCGCGCTGCTCAAGGACGGCAAGCCGTACAGCACCATTCCGGCCATGGCCAACGTGGACCCGGACAATTTCGGCATCGCCCTCGCGACCGTTGACGGCAAGGTGTACGAAATCGGTGACACCCGCGAGGAATTCACCATCCAGTCCATCTCCAAGCCCTTCACCTACGGCCTGGCACTCGAGGACCTTGGCGCCGAGGCCGTGGACGCCAAGGTCGACGTGGAACCGTCAGGTGATTCCTTCAACGAGATCTCCCTCGCCGAAGGGACGGGCCGGCCGGCCAACGCGATGATCAACGCCGGGGCCCTCACCGCCACCTCCTTGATCAGGGGATCCGGCGGGCAGTCCGGGTTCAAACGGATCCTCAGCACGTACTCCGCGTTCGCCGGCCGTCAGCTCTCGGTCGACGAGCAGGTCTACGAGTCCGAGCTCAAACACGGCCACCGCAACACAGCCCTCGCCTACCTGTTGCGCTCCTTCAACATCATCGAAGATGACCCGACACCGGTTCTGCAGGACTACTTCCGGCAGTGCTCGGTCCTGGTGAACTGCTTCGACCTCTCGATCATGGCGGCCACGCTGGCCAACGGCGGCCGTAACCCGCTCAGCGGCAAACAGGTGCTTGAGATCGGGCCGGTGGAGCGGGTGCTGTCCGTCATGATGACCTCCGGCATGTACGACGACGCCGGCGCCTGGATCAGCAGCGTGGGGATGCCGGGCAAGAGCGGGGTAGCCGGCGGCATTATCGCCGTGCTGCCCGGCCAGGTGGGCCTGGCGGTTTACTCGCCGCCGCTGGATGAGCACGGCAGCAGCGTCCGCGGGCTGGCCACCGCGCAGCGGCTCTCCCGCGACATGGAACTCCACTTCGTCCGGGCGGCCCGGGCGGGCCGGTCCGCCATCCTCGCCGCCTACGACGTTACCGAAACACCCTCGGGCATCCGCCGCAACAACGAGGCCGCCGATGTCCTGCGTGCCCACGGCCACCGGGCTCGGGTGATCGAACTCAACGGCGACCTCCTCTTCGCCGGGACGGAATCCATGGTGCGTGAGCTCAGCGGCCTGGCGGACGACGTCGAGCTGGTGGTCCTGGACATGCGCCGCACGGACCAAGTCAGCGAGGTCGCGGTGCGTACGCTGGCCAGAATCAGGGAGGGGATGGCCGACGCCGGGCGCGACCTGGTGCTGGTTGAGGCGGACGGGTCGGTCACCGAAGCCCTGGCAGCGTCAAGCGAGCGCCCTGTTCCGTCCTTCACGACACGGAGCGCCGCCGTCGAATACTGCGAAAACCGCCTGCTGGAGCGCCACGGGGACCATCTGCTGCTCCCGGACCACGTTCCCGTCACCGCCTCGCCCGCGCTGGCGCCACTGGAGGAAGCGGAGGCGGCGGCGCTGGAAGCGCTGATGACGCCGAAATCCTATGTCGACGGCGACGTCATCCGGCGCGTCGGTCTGCGGTTCGGCGGGGTCTACTTCATCACCTCCGGAAAGGTCAGCAGCACGTCCCCCGGGCCCACCGCGGACCGGGTCAAGCTGAACACCCTCAGTGCCGGGATGACCTTTGGCGAACTGGCGCTGGGCAGCGGCAACCGGCAGGAAACCACTGTCCGGGCAGTGGGGCCGGTGGAGGTCATGGTGCTCAGTGTGGAGGCGATCGCTGAGCTGGAAGCCGCCGACCCTCGCCTGGCCATTGCCCTGTGGAAAGCCCTGACCCGGGACGCCTACACCCGGGTGGAGCAGTACCTGCGCGAAACGGCGGTACGGATCCGCGAATAGCGGATGCCGCGATTCCCCGGCGTGGCCCACCCAAGTGGGCTCTGGCAGACTGAATCCATGGATTTCACAGCCCGCTACGTTGCCCTTGGAGACTCCTTCACGGAGGGCGTCGGCGACGACGACCCGGCCCGCCCGAACGGCGTGCGGGGCTGGGCGGACCGCGTCGCCGAGCAGCTGGCCGTAGCCGACCCCGGATTCGGCTACGCCAACCTCGCCATCCGCGGACGGAAGCTCCGCCAGATCATGGCCGAGCAGGTGGACGCCGCCGTCGCGCTTAAACCCACCCTGGTGACCATCTACGCCGGCGCCAATGACATCCTCCGTCCCAAGATCGACATCGATGACCTGCTGGTGGAATACGACGCCGGCATCCGCAAACTCAAGGCCACCGGCGCTACCGTTGTAATGTTCACCGGCTTCGACGCCCGCGGATCCAAGGTCTTCGGCACCATGCGCGGCCGCACCGCCATCTACAACGAGCTGGTCCGCGGCATTGCCGGAGACCACGATGCACTGCTGGTGGACTATTGGCGGTTCAGCGAGTACTACGACTGGGGCATGTGGGCCACCGACCGCATGCACATGTCCGCCGCCGGCCACGCCAACATGGCCAAGCGCGTCCTGACCGTGCTGGAGCACAACCACTCGATCGACGTCCCGCCGATGACGCCGGTTCCGGAACTTAGCCGCTCCGAGGCGATCCGCGCGAACGCCCGCTGGGTCCGCGAGTTCGCCGGGCCCTGGGTGATGCGCCGGGTCACCGGCAAGTCCTCCGGCGACGGCCTCTCGCCGCGGTATCCTCAGCTCACCCGCCTCTAGCGCTACGCCGGCTAGCCCGATGCAAGGAGCAGCACCAGGATGAACAGCAGCCCCCTCGCCTTCCCAGCCGGCTTCCTGTGGGGAGCTGCCACCGCGGCGTACCAGATCGAAGGGGCCGCCCGCGAGGGAGGCCGCGGGGAGTCCATCTGGGACGTCTTTTGCCGCGTGCCCGGGGCGGTCGCGGACGCCCACAACGGCGACGTCGCCTGCGACCACTACCACCGCTCTGCCCAGGATGTCCGGCTGATGCAGGACCTGAACCTCGCGGCCTACCGCTTCTCCATCTCCTGGGCCCGCTGCATGCCCGACGGCGTAACGCCGAATGCGGAAGGAATCGCCTTTTACTCGCGGCTGGTCGACCAGCTGCTCGCCGCAGGCATCACCCCCTGGGTCACGCTCTACCACTGGGACCTGCCGCAGGCCCTGGAGGACAAGGGCGGCTGGGCGGCGCGGGAAACTGCCGAGCGTTTCGCGGACTATGCCGCGGTGATGCAGGAGGCGCTCGGCGACCGGGTTCGGATCTGGACCACACTCAACGAACCCTGGGTCTCCGCGTTCCTGGGCTATGCCGCCGGGATCCACGCCCCCGGACGGCGGGACCCGGCAGCGGCGCTCGCCGCGGTCCACCACCTGCTGCTGGGCCACGGCCTGGCCGTCTGGGAACTCCGCCGGCGAGAGCCTGAGGCGACCTTGGGCATCACCTTGAACCTGACGGTGGCCGATCCGGCGGACCCGGCCCGGGAAGGGGACGTAGACGCGGCCCGCCGGGTTGACGGCCAGTCCAACCGGCTCTTCCTGGACCCGCTCTTCCGCGGCGAGTATCCGGCGGACGTGCTCGCCGACGTGGCCCACCTCGGCATGGCCGACGTCGTCCGGCCGGGGGACCTGGACATCATTTCCGAGCCCGTCGACCTGCTGGGCGTCAACTACTACCACGGGGACGCTTTCACCACGGATCCGGAGCAGGGACCGGCCGGGCCGCCTGGAGGTCCGGCCTCACCCTTGGTAGCGGCCGACGGCGTCCGGCAGGTCCCGCGCGGCCTCCCTGTCACCGGGATGGGATGGGAGGTCCAGCCCGAGGGTCTGCGCCGGCTGCTGAACCGGCTGCAGCGCGACTACACCGGCCCGGCCGGGATCCCGATTTACATCACCGAAAACGGTGCCGCCTTCGAGGACGTTCCCGACGCCGAGGGGTTCGTGGATGATCGGGCCCGGCTGGACTTCTTCGATGCACACCTGCGGGCACTGCACGAGTCGCTGGCAGACGGCGTGGACGTCCGCGGATACTTCGCCTGGTCCCTGCTGGACAACTTCGAATGGGCGTTCGGTTACCACCAGCGCTTCGGGCTGGTCCGGGTCGACTACGAAACGCAGCGCCGGATTCCCAAGGCCAGCGGGCTCTGGTACTCCCGTGTCGCGGCCTCGAACACAGTGCCCGCGGTGGGAGAGGGCTGGCAGTAGCGGCAGGAGCGGCCGCAGAATCCGCAGCGGGGGCTGGTGCAGCGGCCCCGGGGGAGGCCCGTCGTCGTGCCTTGCTAGGCGCGGAACCCCGGCGTCGCGAGCATTCCCCCGTCAGTCCGGATGGCGAGCACTTCGACGTCCCAGCCGCTGGTAGCGCGGTTGAGCATCTGGACGCCCCCCGCCACGACGGCCGTTGCGAGCACGTCGGCGGTGACAATATCAGCGGCGACAACCGTGACCTGGCGGAACTCGCTGGCCCCGGACCCGCGGGTCCAGATGTGGTCGCCGCGTTCGGCGGAGCCGGAGGTGGCCAAGGCACCAAATCCGCTGCCGCCGCCCAGCGGGAACGCCGCAATCAGGGTCCGGCGGTCCTGCGGATCGACAATCCCGGCCTGCCACGAGGCGCTGCTTCCCGCGATCGGCGAACCGGCCACCAGCACATCGCCGCCGGCGTTGAGGCACCAGTCACGAAGCCCCAGTGAGTGCAGTGCGGCTCCGGCTTCCTGGATCGCAAACCCCTTCACCAGCCCCGACAGGTCCGGCACGCCGTCCGGCCGTTCCGGCGTGAACGCACCCTCGGAGAGCAGACGCCATTCGGCGGCTTCGGCGTACCGGTCCCGGAACTCCTGCGAGGCGCCGCGCAGCGACAGCTCCCCGCGCGCCAGCCTGCTGGCCTCGGACCCGATCCGGTAGAGGCTGAAGCGGGCGTCCAGTTCCAGGAAGCGTCGTTCAACGACGCCAGCGGCCTCTGCCAGCGCGGCCTCCGCCGCCGGGGACCGGTAACCGGTCGCGGCCGGGACGGTGAGGCTGACGACGGTCCCCATGGACCGGAAGGTCTTGGCCAGCAGGTCCGGCCGGTCCAGCTCAGAGGTGGGCTGCATCGAGGGCTGCCTGGAGCGAGGTCAGGTAAGCGTCACTGGTGACGGTGGCGCCGCTGATGGTCTGAACGTTGGCTGATTGGGCCTGGAGGACCTCCTCGCGCAGCAGGGGTGCGGCGTAATTGCTGATCTGCACCGACCGTCCGCCGTCGTCCGTGAGTTGGAGGGCGGTGACATCGAAGATGGTGCCGCCGCTGACGGTGATCTGCACCTGGACGGGGCCGAAGCGCGTCTGCACGACGTCGCCGGCATAGCTGCCACCGGCCTTCGCCGCCGCGCCGGTGGACCCGGACGAACCGGACGAACCGGTGGTTCCGGAGGATTGAGCCGAACTCCCGGCGGAACCGCTGGACCCGAGGCCGGTGGAGCCGGCCCCGGTGGAGCCGCTTGTTGTGCCGGCGGCGCTGGCCGTGCCGGCCACGTGCGTCCCGGACTGCCAGCCGGCCACGAGGATCCCGACCGAGGCCAGGGTTGCTGAAACTACTGCACGAATTCTCACCAGTCGAACCTTTCGTAGTGGAGTTGTTCTTCCCGCACACCGGCCCGGCGTGCGTCATCGAGGACGTTTTGTGCCCAGCCGGCCGGCCCACAGACGTAGACGTCGGCGTCGGCGATGTAGGGCGCGTAGCTCGCCAACCGGTAGCCGGCGCGCGCCTCCGCTTCCGGCTGCCAGGTCTGGACGCCGCGGGGCCGGCGGCCGGTCAGATGGAAAAGGGTGGCGCCGCGTCGCCGGCAGAGCTCAAGGACTTCCTCGCCGAGATACAGCCCGGACTGGCTATGGCCGCGGAGAATCACGGTCGCGTCACCCGGGGCGAAGGGGGTGTTCTCGAGCAGTGCGCGGATGGGGGTGATGCCGATGCCGGCTCCAATCATCACGACGTGCCTGCGGCTGCGGGCCGCGGTACTGAAGAGCCCGTACGGACCTTCGACAGCTACCCGGGTGCCGGGCTTCAGCCGGGCGAGGCTCTCCGAGCCCCTGCCGAGGTTCCGGACCGTAATCCGCAGCCGGCCGCCGCCGTCGGCGTCGAACTGCAGCGGCTCTGCCGAGAGGCTGAACGGGTGCGGGTGCCACCACTGGCCCGGGGCGAGGAAGCGCCAGATGAAGAACCGACCGCCGCTGCCGCCCAGTTCGTCGAGGTGCCGGCCCGTCATTTCGATGCTGACCACGCCGTGCCCCGCGGCCACGACGCGGCTGACCCGCAGCTGGTGCCGGACCGTGGCGACGATCGGCTCAAGGACGCGGTAGTGCAGGAGTGCGGCGCCGGTGGCGATGCATACTGCCAGCCAGTACCAGCGCTGCCAGGTGCCTTCGGCGAAGAGCCCTCCGACGCTGAACTGGTGTGGTAGCGAGGTCAGCACGGCGGCATAGGTCAGCAGGTGGACGGCGTACCAGAATTCATAGGGGAACCGGCGGCGGACGGCCACCAGGGAAGTGACGACCACCGCGAGGAACAACGCAAGGGAGACGAACGCCAGCCACATGTCGGGAACGATGACCCACAGGGCCACCGACTCGCTGATTGGATCGAGCCCCTCGGCCATGCCGTAGCCGGCCGCGATCAGCACGCCGTGCGCCAGCAGGAGGTAGAGCGACGGCTTGCCGAGTTTGCGGTGGAATTCGAGGGCGCGGTCGTGGCCCACGGCGCCGTCGATGATCGGAAGACGGGCGGCAAGGAGCAGCATGAGGAGCACCAGGTCCATTCCGGCGAGCCCGGCGACGATCCCCAGGGCCGTGAACGCACCGGCAACGCTGGAGAATCCGGCGGCGCCCCCGTCGGCAAGCCACAAAGCCACGGCCCCGGCAACCGATGCCCATGCGATCACCGTGACGAGGTCTGCTTTGAACAGCCGTTTGCGGTACTGCCCCTTGAAGGGGTTGCCAGCAGTCGGCGCCCGTCGGGCCGTGGGCTGCAAGGCAGTCTGGGTTGGTGTGTTCATGGTTTCAGAATCTGCCCGCCGCCTTTCATTTTGCTGTGAAAGGCCTACGCCGCTGATGTGACTTGCCTGCGCAGGGTCCGCCGCCGCTTATACACCCTGCAGGCCCGGATTGGTCTTTAATTCGCCTAGCTCGTAGACTTGGTAGGCGCTAGGTGGCGCGGAGCGTGTGCAATTGCTCCGGTTGGCGGAAATGGCTGAGGAATCAGACACTCCCGGCGGCCGGTAGTTAGGGGCTCAAGTTGCGTGCACTCCTGTATTCGCCCAGTATCCCGGCACTTCGCAGTGATTCCCTTCGGTTGTCACCGCCCGGTGCCTGTGACCCACAATCTTCGCCGCAGTGAGGACTGCAGCCGGTTCAGCCGGCTGTTGGATTCCTGCGGAACGCAGGTGGGGCTGGATGCGGACGCCGCCAATCGCACGGCTATGTGGAACTCCGCCAGCCGTTTCATTTTATTCATGAGGAGAGTCGTCATGGCAGCACACTGCCAGGTGACCGGAGCCGAGCCGGGCTTTGGACACAGCATTTCGCACTCGCACCGCCGCAACAAGCGCCGGTTCGACCCGAACATCCAGAAGAAGCGCTACTGGGTTCCGTCCCTGCGCCGTAATGTCACCCTGCAGGTCTCTGCACGTGGCATCAAGACCATCGACGTACGCGGCATTGACGTAGTCGTCGCCGCCATCCTGGCACGAGGAGTGAAGCTCTAGTGGCAAAGGACAAGGACGTACGTCCGATCATTAAGCTCAAGTCGACCGCGGGCACGGGTTACACCTACGTGACGCGCAAGAACCGTCGTAACGACCCGGACCGTATGGTCCTGCGGAAGTACGATCCCAAAATCCGCCAGCACGTCGAATTCCGAGAGGAGCGCTAAACACATGGCTAAGAAGTCAATGATCGCTAAGAACGAACAGCGTAAAGTCATCGTCGAGCGTTACGCTGCAAAGCGCCTCGAACTGAAGAAGGCTCTGGTTGACCCCAACTCAACCGACGAAGCACGCGAAGCCGCACGCCTCGGCCTGCAGAAGCTGCCCCGCAACGCCTCGCCGGTTCGCCTGCGTAACCGCGACATCATCGACGGCCGCCCCCGCGGCACGTTCCAGAAGTTCGGTATCTCCCGTGTTCGCTTCCGCGACATGGCTCACCGCGGTGAGCTCCCGGGCATCACAAAGTCTTCCTGGTAATTCAGCACTCCTGAAGCCAGTGGCTTGAAGAAGGGCCGGCAACCTTATGGTTGCCGGCCCTTCTTGCGTTTAAGCGCTGGTGCGTACCCGGGCCGTCGGCCCTCGGCGCGCGCCGGCCGCCACGGGCGGGTGTCGCCACCTCCGGGTGCCGGCGCCCAGGCTTGCCGCAGTGACGGAGCCCACAGGAGCCACTTCCGACGCGGGACCGGGCCCTCCGCGCGCGGCGGCCCGTTGTGGCGCGGATTTCCGGGGGTTATGACGCCCGGAGGCGCCCGCGGGGGTCGATTTGTTCCGGGTCGGGTTCGTGTGTAAAGTAGTTCGAGTCGCCGCCGCTGAAGCGGAAAGATAGCGACCGACCCCCTGATAAACAGCCTGGAAAATGGCGCGGATATTTGCGCGCTGATGACGGGTGGGGGCCCTGTTCGTGGGATTGGAAATCGCGGAAACGCTGGTTTGCAAAGTGTCACGGACTCGGGTAAGTTTGAAAAGTTGCTCCGGAGCGATCCTGGACCGTTGGGTTTGGGTGGTGCCGGGTGTGTCTGTTGTTTGAGAACTCAATAGTGTGCCAAGTTTGTTGATACCAATTTATTGTATTGAATTGGTTGAATTGACTGGATCCGCCACCCCGTGGTGTGGTCTGGTTTTTACAGCTGGTTTCAAATTTTGTGCAGCTTTCACGTCCCGTTTTCCCGGGGGTGTTGGTTGTGTCTGTTTTTCTTCAACGGAGAGTTTGATCCTGGCTCAGGATGAACGCTGGCGGCGTGCTTAACACATGCAAGTCGAACGATGATCCCAGCTTGCTGGGGGATTAGTGGCGAACGGGTGAGTAACACGTGAGTAACCTGCCCTTAACTCTGGGATAAGCCTGGGAAACTGGGTCTAATACCGGATATGACTCCTCATCGCATGGTGGGGGGTGGAAAGCTTTATTGTGGTTTTGGATGGACTCGCGGCCTATCAGCTTGTTGGTGAGGTAATGGCTCACCAAGGCGACGACGGGTAGCCGGCCTGAGAGGGTGACCGGCCACACTGGGACTGAGACACGGCCCAGACTCCTACGGGAGGCAGCAGTGGGGAATATTGCACAATGGGCGCAAGCCTGATGCAGCGACGCCGCGTGAGGGATGACGGCCTTCGGGTTGTAAACCTCTTTCAGTAGGGAAGAAGCGAAAGTGACGGTACCTGCAGAAGAAGCGCCGGCTAACTACGTGCCAGCAGCCGCGGTAATACGTAGGGCGCAAGCGTTATCCGGAATTATTGGGCGTAAAGAGCTCGTAGGCGGTTTGTCGCGTCTGCCGTGAAAGTCCGGGGCTCAACTCCGGATCTGCGGTGGGTACGGGCAGACTAGAGTGATGTAGGGGAGACTGGAATTCCTGGTGTAGCGGTGAAATGCGCAGATATCAGGAGGAACACCGATGGCGAAGGCAGGTCTCTGGGCATTAACTGACGCTGAGGAGCGAAAGCATGGGGAGCGAACAGGATTAGATACCCTGGTAGTCCATGCCGTAAACGTTGGGCACTAGGTGTGGGGGACATTCCACGTTTTCCGCGCCGTAGCTAACGCATTAAGTGCCCCGCCTGGGGAGTACGGCCGCAAGGCTAAAACTCAAAGGAATTGACGGGGGCCCGCACAAGCGGCGGAGCATGCGGATTAATTCGATGCAACGCGAAGAACCTTACCAAGGCTTGACATGGACCGGACCGGGCTGGAAACAGTCCTTCCCCTTTGGGGCCGGTTCACAGGTGGTGCATGGTTGTCGTCAGCTCGTGTCGTGAGATGTTGGGTTAAGTCCCGCAACGAGCGCAACCCTCGTTCCATGTTGCCAGCGCGTAATGGCGGGGACTCATGGGAGACTGCCGGGGTCAACTCGGAGGAAGGTGGGGACGACGTCAAATCATCATGCCCCTTATGTCTTGGGCTTCACGCATGCTACAATGGCCGGTACAAAGGGTTGCGATACTGTGAGGTGGAGCTAATCCCAAAAAGCCGGTCTCAGTTCGGATTGGGGTCTGCAACTCGACCCCATGAAGTCGGAGTCGCTAGTAATCGCAGATCAGCAACGCTGCGGTGAATACGTTCCCGGGCCTTGTACACACCGCCCGTCAAGTCACGAAAGTTGGTAACACCCGAAGCCGGTGGCCTAACCCCTTGTGGGAGGGAGCTGTCGAAGGTGGGACTGGCGATTGGGACTAAGTCGTAACAAGGTAGCCGTACCGGAAGGTGCGGCTGGATCACCTCCTTTCTAAGGAGCACCTACAACTTCCCTGCCGGGCGTTATGCCTGTGTGGTGGTGTTGTCAGGAGTACGCCCGTTGCGCAGACGATTGTTCTGCGGCGGGTGCTCACGGGTGGAATATCAGCAAATAGCGGCCGCATGGTTTTGTCCTTGCCCAGTACGGATGTGCTGCTCTCTTGTGGAGCAGGGTGTCCTGGAACGGCGGGGGCGGGGTTGGTGCGGTTTAGTGTTTGGCACACTGTTGGGTCCTGAGACAACAGGACCATGGCCTGCGCGTTCTTCTCCTTTTGGGGGTTGGGGGTGCGGGGTGTGGGACTTGTGTTTCTGGTTTCCCGGCTGCAGCGAACATGCACTGATCGGTCCTTTCGGGGGTTGGGGTGTGTGGGGTGTGTGGTATGGGGTTGTTGTTTGAGAACTACATAGTGGACGCGAGCATCTTTTATAAGAAGCAATTTCCAAGAATATGAACCTGGATCTGGCTGCGCGTGATGGTGTCACCCTTGGGTGGTGTTGTTGGGTGTGGTTGGTTTCTGTGGTTCTCTCGAAATTACTCCTTGATCTTTTGTGGTCAAGTTTTTAAGAGCACACGGTGGATGCCTTGGCATTAGGAGCCGAAGAAGGACGTAGGAATCTGCGATAAGCCTGGGGGAGTCGATAACCGGACTGTGATCCCAGGGTGTCCGAATGGGGAAACCCCGCCAGACGCGCGAGTGATCTGGTGACCCGCATCTGAACACATAGGGTGCGTGGAGGGAACGCGGGGAAGTGAAACATCTCAGTACCCGCAGGAAGAGAAAACAATAGTGATTCCGTTAGTAGTGGCGAGCGAACGCGGATCAGGCTAAACCGTTCCATGTGTGATAGCCGGCGGGCGTTGCATGGTCGGGGTTGTGGGACTTTCCGTTCTGTCTCTGCCGGGACAGTGGGGTGAGAGCATGTGCATAGGTGAACGGTCTTGAAAGGCCGGCCAGAGAGGGTGTGAGCCCCGTAACCGAAATGTAGTGTGCCGCCTGGGAAGTATCCCAAGTAGCACGGGGCCCGAGAAATCCCGTGCGAATCTGTCAGGACCACCTGATAAGCCTAAATACTCCCTAATGACCGATAGCGGACCAGTACCGTGAGGGAAAGGTGAAAAGTACCCCGGGAGGGGAGTGAAACAGTACCTGAAACCGTGTGCTTACAATCCGTCGGAGCAGCCTTGTAGCTGTGACGGCGTGCCTTTTGAAGAATGAGCCTGCGAGTTAGTGTTACGTCGCGAGGTTAACCCGTGTGGGGAAGCCGTAGCGAAAGCGAGTCTGAACAGGGCGTTGCAGTGGCGTGATCTAGACCCGAAGCGAAGTGATCTACCCATGGCCAGGTTGAAGCGACGGTAAGACGTCGTGGAGGACCGAACCCACTTCAGTTGAAAATGGAGGGGATGAGCTGTGGGTAGGGGTGAAAGGCCAATCAAACTTCGTGATAGCTGGTTCTCCCCGAAATGCATTTAGGTGCAGCGTTGCGTGTTTCTTACCGGAGGTAGAGCTACTGGATGGCTAATGGGCCCTACAAGGTTACTGACGTCAGCCAAACTCCGAATGCCGGTAAGTGAGAGCGCAGCAGTGAGACTGTGGGGGATAAGCTTCATAGTCGAGAGGGAAACAGCCCAGACCACCAACTAAGGCCCCTAAGCGTGTGCTAAGTGGGAAAGGATGTGGAGTTGCGAAGACAACCAGGAGGTTGGCTTAGAAGCAGCCATCCTTAAAAGAGTGCGTAATAGCTCACTGGTCAAGTGATTCCGCGCCGACAATGTAGCGGGGCTCAAGTACACCGCCGAAGTTGTGGCATTCAGATATTAGCTAAGCCCTTGTGGTTCAGGCGTCTGGATGGGTAGGGGAGCGTCGTGTGGGCAGTGAAGTCGCGGTGTAAACCAGCGGTGGAGCCTACACGAGTGAGAATGCAGGCATGAGTAGCGAAAGACGGGTGAGAAACCCGTCCGCCGAATGATCAAGGGTTCCAGGGTCAAGCTAATCTGCCCTGGGTAAGTCGGGACCTAAGGCGAGGCCGACAGGCGTAGTCGATGGACAACGGGTTGATATTCCCGTACCGGCGAAAAACCGCCCATGCTGAACAGGGGATACTAACCGCCCGAGACCTGCCCGACACCCCTTGTGGGTGAAGGGTTTTGGTGGAGCGCGGGACCGAAACCTGGGAGGCAAGCGTATTAACAGGTGTGACGCAGGAAGGTAGCCGAGCCGGGCGATGGTTGTCCCGGTCTAAGGATGTAGGGCGAACGGTAGGCAAATCCGCCGTTCATGATGCCTGAGACCCGACGGGACCCCCGTATGGGGGGATTCGGTGATCCTATGCTGCCTAGAAAAGCATCGACGCGAGGTTTTAGCCGCCCGTACCCCAAACCGACACAGGTGATCAGGTAGAGAATACTAAGGCGATCGAGAGAATTATGGTTAAGGAACTCGGCAAAATGCCCCCGTAACTTCGGGAGAAGGGGGGCCCCTATCGTGATGGACACTTGCTGTCCGGAGCGTGCAGGGGCCGCAGAGACCAGGGGGAAGCGACTGTTTACTAAAAACACAGGTCCGTGCGAAGTCGCAAGACGATGTATACGGACTGACTCCTGCCCGGTGCTGGAAGGTTAAGAGGACCGGTTAGCCGCAAGGCGAAGCTGAGAATTTAAGCCCCAGTAAACGGCGGTGGTAACTATAACCATCCTAAGGTAGCGAAATTCCTTGTCGGGTAAGTTCCGACCTGCACGAATGGAGTAACGACTTCCCCGCTGTCTCAACCATAAACTCGGCGAAATTGCAGTACGAGTAAAGATGCTCGTTACGCGCAGCAGGACGGAAAGACCCCGAGACCTTTACTATAGTTTGGTATTGGTGTTCGGAGTGGCTTGTGTAGGATAGGTGGGAGACGTTGAAGCCCGGACGCCAGTTCGGGTGGAGTCATCGTTGAAATACCACTCTGGTCACTTTGGACATCTAACTTCGGCCCGTAATCCGGGTCAGGGACAGTGCCTGATGGGTAGTTTAACTGGGGCGGTTGCCTCCTAAAAAGTAACGGAGGCGCCCAAAGGTTCCCTCAGCCTGGTTGGCAATCAGGTGTCGAGTGTAAGTGCACAAGGGAGCTTGACTGTGAGAGAGACATCTCGAGCAGGGACGAAAGTCGGGACTAGTGATCCGGCGGTACATTGTGGAATGGCCGTCGCTCAACGGATAAAAGGTACCTCGGGGATAACAGGCTGATCTTGCCCAAGAGTCCATATCGACGGCATGGTTTGGCACCTCGATGTCGGCTCGTCGCATCCTGGGGCTGGAGTAGGTCCCAAGGGTTGGGCTGTTCGCCCATTAAAGCGGTACGCGAGCTGGGTTTAGAACGTCGTGAGACAGTTCGGTCCCTATCCGCTGCGCGCGCAGGAAATTTGAGAAGGGCTGTCCTTAGTACGAGAGGACCGGGACGGACGAACCTCTGGTGTGTCAGTTGTACTGCCAAGTGCACCGCTGATTAGCTACGTTCGGATGGGATAACCGCTGAAAGCATCTAAGCGGGAAGCTCGCTTCGAGATGAGATTTCCATACACCTTGTGTGTGAGAGGCCCCCAGCCAGACCACTGGGTTGATAGGCCGGATGTGGAAGCGAGGACTAACGACTCGTGAAGCTGACCGGTACTAATAGGCCGATAACTTACACCACACACTCTTCTTCGTGAACGGATTCAAAAGACGTTCACACCAGCGGAGGAGTACAAAGAAACAAGACTGCTTGCGTCCACTATGTGGTTCCCAAACAACAAACCCGCCACGGGCACGTTGTTGAGGAACCAAAACTGAATAACAACACCACACTGCCCGCAGGGGCAGGATGTTGTAACCACAGATTTCCCACCCAGGGGTCCTTCACAGAACCCGGGGTGCGGAGCAAGGGTTACGGCGGTCATAGCGTGGGGGAAACGCCCGGTCCCATTCCGAACCCGGAAGCTAAGACCCACAGCGCCGATGGTACTGCACCCGGGAGGGTGTGGGAGAGTAGGTCACCGCCGGACAACCATTACAGCCAGGCCCCGACACCACGTGTCGGGGCCTGAGCTCTTTAACACCCCACACGCACCGCTGCCGGGAGCGAACACCGGACCCTCCCGCACAACCGGCGCCCAAAATGAGAACCCTCCCGCAGATCCTGCCGGTAAGCCAACAACGCTCCCGCAGTACTGACGCCAATGATCGCGACGCTCCCGCAGATCCTGCCGGTAAGCCAACAACGCTCCCGCAGTACTGACGCCAATGATCGCGACGCTCCCGCAGATCCTGCCGGTAAGCCAACAACGCTCCCGCAGATCCCGCCGGCAAGCAAACAACCCTCCCGCAGAACTGACGCGGATCGGATCGACCCTCCCGCACAACCGGCATTCAATGAAGGAGCGCTGTCGGAGACTAAAACTCCCGTACGCCCTACAGACGATGGCCGCCGTCACGCAGCAATTGCCGGGGCGTCGGCGTTAGGGCGGCCAAAAGTGCGGGAGCGTCGGGCTGAAGCCGGTCAAAAGTGCGGGAGCGTCGGGCTGGAGCCGGCCACAAGTGCGGGAGCGTCCTGGGGAAGAGTGTCAAAACTGCGGGAGGGTTGGGGAGGGGCGTGCCACGCCGGTGGGCGGCGGCATTCGAGTGGGCCGAGACGATCGCGGTCGCTTGCCGCTGCTCGCAGGAGACTCGGAAGCTCCAGCACGACCCGGCCAGCCGACGAAGGCAAGCTCACCCGACTCGAGCCGGGCGGGGAGCCGAGAGGAAGTGTGCGTATTCCCCAACCGATCCAATGCCGTCGGCCGGTCAGCGCGGAAATTTCCGGCTATGCAGCCACGCGAGGAGTTCTATGGCGAGTCCTCCGACGGCGCCGGCAACCAGTGCCGGGAGCAGGAGCTCGGATGGCGGCCAGGAGAGGATGAAGAAGTCCTGCGCGAGAGGGAGGTTGAACAAAGCAACAAGGGCCACGCACATGGCGCCCAACACCCCAACCCGGCCGGCGTTGAGCGGCCGGGAGACCACGGCAAGGATCCAGAGCCCCACGATAGAAAGCGTGAGGACGGAGGCGGAACGAACAGCGTCCGGCGCCGGCTCGGGGACCATGGCGGTAGTCGCGATCGCGTTGAGCACGAGCAGCGAGCCCGCGACGACGAGCCCCGCCGGCACGGAGAACCAGAGGGCACGCCGGAGGAATCCAGGTTTGTACCGCCGGGTGTTCGGCATCAGTGCCAGGAAGAACGCAGGGATTCCGATCGTCAGGCCGTCGGTAAAGGACAGCTGCCGGGGGAGGAACGGAAACTGCCACTGCAGCAGCCCGAAACTGACGGCTATGGCAATCGAATATGCTGTCTTGCTGAGGAAGAGGCTGGACACGCGTTCTATGTTGGCGATCACTCGCCGACCCTCCGCCAGCACTTCCGGAAGCCGGTCGAAGCGGCCATCGAGGAGGACCAGACGTGCCACCGCCTTCGTGGCCGGCGCCGCGGAATCCATGGCTATGCCCAAGTCGGCCGTCTTGAGGGCCAGAGCGTCGTTGACCCCGTCGCCGGTCATGGCCACGGTGTGCCCGCGTCGCTGAAGGGCGGCAACCATGTCCTTCTTCTGATCGGGGCTGACTCGGCCAAACACAGTGTTGGCCTCCATCACTTGCTCGAGCAGCAGGGGGTCCTCAGGCAAGGAGCGCGCGTCAAAGCCCTCGCTGACCTCGAGGCCAACGCGCCGCGCAATGGCAGCGACAGTCCGCGGATCATCCCCGGAAATAATCTTCAACTCAACGCCCTCGGCGCGGAAGAACTCCAGGGTTTCGCGGGCGTCCGTGCGGGGTTGTTCCCGGAACGTCAAGAGGGCGACGGGCCGGAGTCCGTCCGGCAGTGTGGCCGTCTTGCCGGACCCCGGCAGCCCGTCCGCCCCGGCCAAGAGCAATGTCCGAAGACCGGCGCCGGCCAGCTCGCCGGCTTGTGCCAGGACGCCGGCGTGGTCGGAGTCCAGCGCCCGGGACGTAGCGGCGGCGGCGGAACCCGCTTCCGGCCGGAATGCCGGCAGCGGCGGAGTGCGGTCTCCCGGAGCAAGGATCATTTCCGGCGCGCCCAGAATCCACGTGGGGGTGGACCCGTTGCTCCCGCCAAAGGTCACTCCGCTCCACTTTCGGGAGGAGGAGAACGGAACGTACGAGATTGACTGGAATCCGCCGTCGTCCTCAAACGCAGTGCCGAGGCTCCGTGCGGTCGTGTTCGCCTCGGGTTCGGAGGCGAACCAGCCGAGGGCCTGCTGCCAGCCCGGATCGGGCGCGCCGGTCAGCTGGTGGACCGCGTCGAACCTGAGTCCTCCCTCGGTTAGGGTGCCGGTTTTGTCCATGCACAGGACGTCAACGCGTGCGAGCCCTTCGACGGCCGCGAGCTCCTGGATCAACACCTTGTGGCCGGCGAGCCTGAGGCCCCCGACGGCGAACGCGACGCTGGTCAGCAAGACGAGACCCAACGGCACCATGGCGATGACGCTGGCGATGACGCCGACCAAAGCTTCCGCCCAAGTGCCGGTGGCGATCGCGTCCTGCCAGCCGCCCCGTGCCTGCAGCTCGCCGTTCACCACAAGGACTGCGACCGGCAGGATGGCCCAGGCAATCCAGCGGAGCACCCGGTTGAGGCTGTTGCGGATCTCAGAATTGACGAGCGAGAACCTTCGGGCATCAGCCGTGAGACGGCTGGCGAACGACTCGGCACCTACGCGCACCACCCGCGCCTTGCCGTGGCCAGCCACAATGATGGAACCCGACAGCACGTCCGATCCGGTGTCCTTGTCAACGGGATCCGATTCGCCGGTGAGAAGGGACTCATCGGCTTCAAGGCCCGCGGCTTCGAGCACTGCAGCGTCCGCCGTCACCTGGTCGCCGGCGCGCAGGACCAGGACATCGTCGCGGACGACGTCGGCGGTTGCGATTTCCTGAATCTGGCCCTCGCGCAGCACCCGGGCACGCGGGGCGTCCAGTACAGCGAGGCGGTCCAGGGACCTTTTGGCGCGGAATTCCTGGACCACGCCGATTACCGCGTTTCCCAGGGCCGCGAGCCCGAAGAGTGCATCCTGCCAGCGGCCCAGCAGCAGCAACACGAGGAAGCTCGTGCCGACGATTGCGTTGAAGAGCGTCAGGACGTTGGCGCGGAAGATCTGCCACAGGCTCCGGCTCGTCTTGTCCGGGACCCGGTTGTCGAGCCCGCTTTCGATGCGGGCGGTGACGTCGTGTTGCGAAAGCCCGTTCACAGCCGGCCCGGACACACGCCGATGGGACGGGACTGCTAACTGGCGCCGGCCGTGTGCCCTCACCCCCTGATGGTATCCGCAGTGGCGGTACAAAGTTATGGGGCTTACAGCCCCTCGCGACGGCGGCTTCGCTGGTGGTCTCGCGCTCCCGGCGGTGGTGAGGGGCCATGGATGCTGGTTTGCGGGCAGTTTCAGGGTCGGCTGCACCGCCCCCGGCGCAGTTCCGGAGCAGGTTTGCGGTTACGGCCGACTGGGTGTATTGTTTTCTAAGTCGCCACGAGGGAGAACAGCGGAAACGCTGAAGGACCGGAGGCGGCCAATCCCCCAAAAAATTCAAAACCAGGTTCTTTCGGCGCTTCAATCGCTAAGGAATATTGGTGGGGCTGGTTCGTCTGCTGATGTTGGTCCGGGAAGTCGGATTTGCTTCGGAAGTCGAGACCGGGTAAGTTTGAAAAGTTGCTCCGGAGCGATCCTTGACCGTTGGGTTTGGGTGGTGCCGGGTGTGTCTGTTGTTTGAGAACTCAATAGTGTGCCAAGTTTGTTGATACCAATTGTTTTATTGATTGGTTGTTTTGGCTGTGTTGTCCACCCCGTGGATGGCATGGTTTTTACAGCTGGTTTCAAATTTTGTGCAGCCGGGTCTCCGCGTTTTCCCGTGGTTCCTGGTTGTGTCTGTTTTTCTTCAACGGAGAGTTTGATCCTGGCTCAGGATGAACGCTGGCGGCGTGCTTAACACATGCAAGTCGAACGATGATCCGGTGCTTGCACCGGGGATTAGTGGCGAACGGGTGAGTAACACGTGAGTAACCTGCCCTTAACTCTGGGATAAGCCTGGGAAACTGGGTCTAATACCGGATATGACTCCTCATCGCATGGTGGGGGGTGGAAAGCTTTATTGTGGTTTTGGATGGACTCGCGGCCTATCAGCTTGTTGGTGAGGTAATGGCTCACCAAGGCGACGACGGGTAGCCGGCCTGAGAGGGTGACCGGCCACACTGGGACTGAGACACGGCCCAGACTCCTACGGGAGGCAGCAGTGGGGAATATTGCACAATGGGCGCAAGCCTGATGCAGCGACGCCGCGTGAGGGATGACGGCCTTCGGGTTGTAAACCTCTTTCAGTAGGGAAGAAGCGAAAGTGACGGTACCTGCAGAAGAAGCGCCGGCTAACTACGTGCCAGCAGCCGCGGTAATACGTAGGGCGCAAGCGTTATCCGGAATTATTGGGCGTAAAGAGCTCGTAGGCGGTTTGTCGCGTCTGCCGTGAAAGTCCGGGGCTCAACTCCGGATCTGCGGTGGGTACGGGCAGACTAGAGTGATGTAGGGGAGACTGGAATTCCTGGTGTAGCGGTGAAATGCGCAGATATCAGGAGGAACACCGATGGCGAAGGCAGGTCTCTGGGCATTAACTGACGCTGAGGAGCGAAAGCATGGGGAGCGAACAGGATTAGATACCCTGGTAGTCCATGCCGTAAACGTTGGGCACTAGGTGTGGGGGACATTCCACGTTTTCCGCGCCGTAGCTAACGCATTAAGTGCCCCGCCTGGGGAGTACGGCCGCAAGGCTAAAACTCAAAGGAATTGACGGGGGCCCGCACAAGCGGCGGAGCATGCGGATTAATTCGATGCAACGCGAAGAACCTTACCAAGGCTTGACATGGACCGGACCGGGCTGGAAACAGTCCTTCCCCTTTGGGGCCGGTTCACAGGTGGTGCATGGTTGTCGTCAGCTCGTGTCGTGAGATGTTGGGTTAAGTCCCGCAACGAGCGCAACCCTCGTTCCATGTTGCCAGCGCGTAATGGCGGGGACTCATGGGAGACTGCCGGGGTCAACTCGGAGGAAGGTGGGGACGACGTCAAATCATCATGCCCCTTATGTCTTGGGCTTCACGCATGCTACAATGGCCGGTACAAAGGGTTGCGATACTGTGAGGTGGAGCTAATCCCAAAAAGCCGGTCTCAGTTCGGATTGGGGTCTGCAACTCGACCCCATGAAGTCGGAGTCGCTAGTAATCGCAGATCAGCAACGCTGCGGTGAATACGTTCCCGGGCCTTGTACACACCGCCCGTCAAGTCACGAAAGTTGGTAACACCCGAAGCCGGTGGCCTAACCCCTTGTGGGAGGGAGCTGTCGAAGGTGGGACTGGCGATTGGGACTAAGTCGTAACAAGGTAGCCGTACCGGAAGGTGCGGCTGGATCACCTCCTTTCTAAGGAGCACCTACAACAACCCTGCCGGGCGTTATGCCTGTGTGGTGGTGTTGTCAGGAGTACGCCCGTTGCGCAGACGATTGTTCTGCGGCGGGTGCTCACGGGTGGAATATCAGCAAATAGCGGCCGCATGGTTTTGTCCTTGCCCAGTACGGATGTGCTGCTCTCTTGTGGAGCAGGGTGTCCTGGAACGGCGGGGGCGGGGCTGGTGCGGTTTAGTGTTTGGCACACTGTTGGGTCCTGAGACAACAGGACCATGGCCTGTGGCCTGGGTGTCTTCCTTTTCGGAGGGTGTCCGGGGTGCGGGGTGTGGGACTTGTGTTTCTGGTTTCCCGGCTGCAGCGAACATGCACTGATCGGTCCTTTCGGGGGTTGGGGTGTGTGGGGTGTGTGGTATGGGGTTGTTGTTTGAGAACTACATAGTGGACGCGAGCATCTTTTATAAGAAGCAATTTCCAAGAATATGAACCTGGATCTGGTTCCGTGCCCTTTTGGGTGCGGGGTTGGTTTCTGTGGTTCTCTCGAAATTACTCCTTGATCTTTTGTGGTCAAGTTTTTAAGAGCACACGGTGGATGCCTTGGCATTAGGAGCCGAAGAAGGACGTAGGAATCTGCGATAAGCCTGGGGGAGTCGATAACCGGACTGTGATCCCAGGGTGTCCGAATGGGGAAACCCCGCCAGACGCGCGAGTGATCTGGTGACCCGCATCTGAACACATAGGGTGCGTGGAGGGAACGCGGGGAAGTGAAACATCTCAGTACCCGCAGGAAGAGAAAACAATAGTGATTCCGTTAGTAGTGGCGAGCGAACGCGGATCAGGCTAAACCGTTCCATGTGTGATAGCCGGCGGGCGTTGCATGGTCGGGGTTGTGGGACTTTCCGTTCTGTCTCTGCCGGGACAGTGGGGTGAGAGCATGTGCATAGGTGAACGGTCTTGAAAGGCCGGCCAGAGAGGGTGTGAGCCCCGTAACCGAAATGTAGTGTGCCGCCTGGGAAGTATCCCAAGTAGCACGGGGCCCGAGAAATCCCGTGCGAATCTGTCAGGACCACCTGATAAGCCTAAATACTCCCTAATGACCGATAGCGGACCAGTACCGTGAGGGAAAGGTGAAAAGTACCCCGGGAGGGGAGTGAAACAGTACCTGAAACCGTGTGCTTACAATCCGTCGGAGCAGCCTTGTAGCTGTGACGGCGTGCCTTTTGAAGAATGAGCCTGCGAGTTAGTGTTACGTCGCGAGGTTAACCCGTGTGGGGAAGCCGTAGCGAAAGCGAGTCTGAACAGGGCGTTGCAGTGGCGTGATCTAGACCCGAAGCGAAGTGATCTACCCATGGCCAGGTTGAAGCGACGGTAAGACGTCGTGGAGGACCGAACCCACTTCAGTTGAAAATGGAGGGGATGAGCTGTGGGTAGGGGTGAAAGGCCAATCAAACTTCGTGATAGCTGGTTCTCCCCGAAATGCATTTAGGTGCAGCGTTGCGTGTTTCTTACCGGAGGTAGAGCTACTGGATGGCTAATGGGCCCTACAAGGTTACTGACGTCAGCCAAACTCCGAATGCCGGTAAGTGAGAGCGCAGCAGTGAGACTGTGGGGGATAAGCTTCATAGTCGAGAGGGAAACAGCCCAGACCACCAACTAAGGCCCCTAAGCGTGTGCTAAGTGGGAAAGGATGTGGAGTTGCGAAGACAACCAGGAGGTTGGCTTAGAAGCAGCCATCCTTAAAAGAGTGCGTAATAGCTCACTGGTCAAGTGATTCCGCGCCGACAATGTAGCGGGGCTCAAGTACACCGCCGAAGTTGTGGCATTCAGATATTAGCTAAGCCCTTGTGGTTCAGGCGTCTGGATGGGTAGGGGAGCGTCGTGTGGGCAGTGAAGTCGCGGTGTAAACCAGCGGTGGAGCCTACACGAGTGAGAATGCAGGCATGAGTAGCGAAAGACGGGTGAGAAACCCGTCCGCCGAATGATCAAGGGTTCCAGGGTCAAGCTAATCTGCCCTGGGTAAGTCGGGACCTAAGGCGAGGCCGACAGGCGTAGTCGATGGACAACGGGTTGATATTCCCGTACCGGCGAAAAACCGCCCATGCTGAACAGGGGATACTAACCGCCCGAGACCTGCCCGACACCCCTTGTGGGTGAAGGGTTTTGGTGGAGCGCGGGACCGAAACCTGGGAGGCAAGCGTATTAACAGGTGTGACGCAGGAAGGTAGCCGAGCCGGGCGATGGTTGTCCCGGTCTAAGGATGTAGGGCGAACGGTAGGCAAATCCGCCGTTCATGATGCCTGAGACCCGACGGGACCCCCGTATGGGGGGATTCGGTGATCCTATGCTGCCTAGAAAAGCATCGACGCGAGGTTTTAGCCGCCCGTACCCCAAACCGACACAGGTGATCAGGTAGAGAATACTAAGGCGATCGAGAGAATTATGGTTAAGGAACTCGGCAAAATGCCCCCGTAACTTCGGGAGAAGGGGGGCCCCTATCGTGATGGACACTTGCTGTCCGGAGCGTGCAGGGGCCGCAGAGACCAGGGGGAAGCGACTGTTTACTAAAAACACAGGTCCGTGCGAAGTCGCAAGACGATGTATACGGACTGACTCCTGCCCGGTGCTGGAAGGTTAAGAGGACCGGTTAGCCGCAAGGCGAAGCTGAGAATTTAAGCCCCAGTAAACGGCGGTGGTAACTATAACCATCCTAAGGTAGCGAAATTCCTTGTCGGGTAAGTTCCGACCTGCACGAATGGAGTAACGACTTCCCCGCTGTCTCAACCATAAACTCGGCGAAATTGCAGTACGAGTAAAGATGCTCGTTACGCGCAGCAGGACGGAAAGACCCCGAGACCTTTACTATAGTTTGGTATTGGTGTTCGGAGTGGCTTGTGTAGGATAGGTGGGAGACGTTGAAGCCCGGACGCCAGTTCGGGTGGAGTCATCGTTGAAATACCACTCTGGTCACTTTGGACATCTAACTTCGGCCCGTAATCCGGGTCAGGGACAGTGCCTGATGGGTAGTTTAACTGGGGCGGTTGCCTCCTAAAAAGTAACGGAGGCGCCCAAAGGTTCCCTCAGCCTGGTTGGCAATCAGGTGTCGAGTGTAAGTGCACAAGGGAGCTTGACTGTGAGAGAGACATCTCGAGCAGGGACGAAAGTCGGGACTAGTGATCCGGCGGTACATTGTGGAATGGCCGTCGCTCAACGGATAAAAGGTACCTCGGGGATAACAGGCTGATCTTGCCCAAGAGTCCATATCGACGGCATGGTTTGGCACCTCGATGTCGGCTCGTCGCATCCTGGGGCTGGAGTAGGTCCCAAGGGTTGGGCTGTTCGCCCATTAAAGCGGTACGCGAGCTGGGTTTAGAACGTCGTGAGACAGTTCGGTCCCTATCCGCTGCGCGCGCAGGAAATTTGAGAAGGGCTGTCCTTAGTACGAGAGGACCGGGACGGACGAACCTCTGGTGTGTCAGTTGTACTGCCAAGTGCACCGCTGATTAGCTACGTTCGGATGGGATAACCGCTGAAAGCATCTAAGCGGGAAGCTCGCTTCGAGATGAGATTTCCATACACCTTGTGTGTGAGAGGCCCCCAGCCAGACCACTGGGTTGATAGGCCGGATGTGGAAGCGAGGACTAACGACTCGTGAAGCTGACCGGTACTAATAGGCCGATAACTTACACCACACACTCTTCTTCGTGAACGGATTCAAAAGACGTTCACACCAGGGAGGAGTACAAAGAAACAAGACTGCTTGCGTCCACTATGTGGTTCCCAAACAACAAACCCGTTGTTGAGGAACCAAAACTGAATAACAACACCACACTGCCCCCAGGGGCAGGAAGTTGTAACCACAGATTTCCCACCCACGGAACCCCGCACAAGCGGAACCAGGGGTGCGGAGCAAGGGTTACGGCGGTCATAGCGTGGGGGAAACGCCCGGTCCCATTCCGAACCCGGAAGCTAAGACCCACAGCGCCGATGGTACTGCACCCGGGAGGGTGTGGGAGAGTAGGTCACCGCCGGACATACATTAGGTCGAGAGCCTCCAACCACCAGGTTGGAGGCTCTCCCCCTTTAACCCCCAAACCACCGAAGCCGCAGCTGCGCGGGCTCGCTGCCGTGGGCCGGGGCACTCCCCGCAGGATCGGGCCTTCCGCTGACGGCTGAAAAGGGCCTCGAAAGCCCCCGAAACCCCGATTTTTTCCCGAAAAAGGGCGAAAACACGCGGAATTTGCCGCCTCAAGGCCGCCAAGCTGGTAAGTTTTCGAAGAGTGGCTTGTACGCATGCCGCGTACAGGCTTCAGAAATTAGAACCGTCCAGGAGGACATAAATGGCTAAGAACCGTAGTGAACTTGTTGCAGAGGTAGCTGGCAAGGCCGGCACCAGCCAGGCAGCCGTCAACTCCGTGCTCGATGCACTGTTCGAGGTTTTCGAGACCTCTGTCGCCGCGGGCGAAAAGATCACCATCCCGGGCTGGCTCGCTGTCGAGCGCACCGACCGCGCCGCCCGCACCGGCCGCAACCCGCAGACCGGCGAGACCATCCAGATTGCCGCTGGCCACAGCGTCAAGCTGACCGCCGGCTCCAAGCTGAAGGCTGCAGTCGCCAAGAAGAAGTAGTCTTCTTCTCACGCTTGAAAGGAGCGGCAACCCGTTGGGTTGCCGCTCCTTTGCGTTAAGCGCCATCGGACGGATTCGGCGCGTAGGCGGCCGTAGCGGACAATGGAGTTGTGCCTTCAGCAGCAAAACCCCGAACCTCAGCAGCGCCCACCTCAACGGGGGGAGCGCTTGGCACCGGTGCCGGAACGCCGGGAATCTCCCGTCCCTGGCAGTTGGCCGGGCTGGCTGCGTTGTTCTTCGGGCTGGTGGCTGCGATGCTCTTCTCCGGGGCGGCAGGTGCCCGCGCGGTCTCGGATCCGGGAGCGCTGGTCCGCTGGGGGCTTCCCATCAGCAAGGCTGTCCACAACGTCTCCCTCGCCACCGTGATCGGCGGCCTCATTTTCGCCGTCGGAATCCTGCCGCGGAACCTCTCCGGCCGCCGGTCCAAGGACAAGGACGCCCCGGAACATCCCGCGTTCACCCGCGCACTGGCCATCGCCGCCGTCGCGGGCGTCACCTGGACGATTTCTGCCGTCGCGGTGCTGGTGCTGAGCTACTCAGATATTGCGGGTCAGGCGGTTTCCGGGGACCCTGAATTCACCAAGTCCCTGGTCTACTTCATGACCGACATCGACACCGGGCGGGCCTGGCTGGCGGTGGTCATCATCGCCGCGGTAGCCACCACCGCCCTGTTCGGCGTCCGGTCGAGGGGAGCGCTTGCCCTCATCCTGGTCCTTGCCATGGCGGGACTGGTGCCGGCGGCGCTGATAGGCCACTCAGCCAGCTCGAACGACCACGAAGGCGCCATCAACTCCCTGGGCCTACACCTCGTGGGCGTCTCGGCCTGGGTGGGAGGCATCGTCGTCCTTGCCCTCCTCTCCGGTGTCCTGGCCGCAGCGCCGGCCCCCGGGGCCAAGGGCGCCCCGGACATTACCGAGCCCACCTTCCGCCGCTTCTCGTCCCTGGCCGGCTTCGCCTTCGCTTTGGTCTTCGCCTCCGGCGTGATCAACGCCAGCATCAGGGTCTCCAGCTGGGCCGACCTTTTCGGGTCCCCGTACGGCCAGCTCATCCTGGCCAAGACGGCAGCGGCACTGATCCTCGGCGGCATCGGTCTGATGCACCGGCGGTGGGTGATCCCGCAGCTGGGCGCCAAGGGTGTCGGCCTGTCCGCACGCCGGGTGCTGTGGCAGCTGGTACTCGTGGAGCTGCTGATCATGGGCGCGACGTCGGGAATCGCCGTCGCGCTGGGCCGTTCCGCGCCGCCGCAGCCCACCACGTTCGCCCCGGACGCGTCGCCGGCCTTCATCCTCTCCGGCTACGAACTGCCTCCGGAACTGACCCCGCAGCGCTGGCTCACCGAGTGGCGGCTCGACTGGCTCTGGGTCGCCGTCGCGGTCTTCGGCCTGGTGTCCTACTTCCTGGGCATCCGCAAGGTGCGCCGGCGCGGTGACTCCTGGTCCTGGTTCCGCACCGTCAACTGGGTGATCGGACTGGTGGTCCTCACCTACGTGACGTCCGGCCCGCCATCGGTCTACGGCCGGGTGCTGTTCTCCGCACACATGGTGGACCACATGGCGCTGACCATGGTGGCGCCCATTTTCCTGGTCCTGGGCGCGCCGGTCACGCTCGCGCTGCGGGCTCTGACTCCGCGGCAGGACAGCTCCCGCGGACCCCGGGAATGGCTGCTGGTCTTTGTGCACTCCGAGTTCTCGCAACTCGTCACGCACCCGCTGTTTGCCGCCGCAAACTTTGCCGGTTCCATTGTGCTGTTCTACTACTCGGACGCCTTCGGCTACGCCATGCGCGACCACGTGGGACACGAGCTGATGAACCTGCACTTCGCCCTGACCGGCTACATCTTCGTGCTGACCATGATCGGCACCGACCCGTTGCCCCGGCGGGCCCCGTACCCGATGCGGCTGCTGCTCCTGCTGGCCACCATGGGCTTCCACGCCTTCTTCGGTGTCGCCATTATGGGCGGCACCGGGCTGCTGGCCGCCGACTACTTCGGCAATCTGGGCCGGACCTGGGGCCCGTCGGCCCTGCTCGACCAGCAGATGGGCGGCGCGGTGGCCTGGGGGATCGGCGAAGTACCCACCCTGCTGGTGGCGATCGGCGTCGCGGTGATGTGGTCCCGCTCCGATGCGCGCGAGTCCAAACGCACCGACCGGGCAGCGGACAGGAATAACGACGCCGATCTCACCGCTTACAACCATATGTTTGCCCAGCTCGCACAACGCGACGCGAAGCTGGCAGAACGCAATTCAAAGCTGGAAGGACGCTGATGAGCGAAACCGTACGCACCCACCACCGGGTCCGGGCCTCCGAACTCGTAGGCCGGGGCTGGCTGAACACCGGCGGCAAATCCCTGGACCTTGAATCCCTCCGCGGCAAGATCGTGTTGCTGGATTTCTGGACCTTCTGCTGCATCAACTGCCTGCACGTCCTGGACGAACTGCGCCCGCTGGAGCAGCAGTACTCCGACGTCCTGGTGACGGTTGGCGTGCACTCGCCCAAGTTCGAGCACGAGGCGGATCCGGTCGCTCTGGCCGCCGCCGTGGAGCGGTACGAAATCCACCACCCGGTGCTGGACGACCCGGAACTGGACACCTGGAAGGCCTACACCGCCCGCGCGTGGCCCACCCTGGTGGTCATCGACCCCGAGGGCTACATCGTCGCGCACCTCTCCGGCGAAGGCCACGCGGACGGCCTGGCCGTCCTCATCCCCGAGCTGATTGCCGAGCACGAGGCGAAGGGCACCCTGCACCGCGGTGACGGCCCCTACGTGGCCCCGGAACCGACGTCGGGCACGCTGCGGTTCCCCGGCAAGGCCCTGTACCTTCCGGCCGGCCGCGGCGGTTCCGCCGCTGCGGGAGACGCCGGGCCGGAGTCCGACGCCGGCTCCTGGCTGGTCACCGACACCGGACACCACCGCCTGGTGGAGCTCTCCACCGACTTCCAGACCGTCTTGGGCACGTACGGGTCGGGGGAGAAGGGCTACGCCGACGGCGGCGCCGCGGACGCCCGCTTCAACGAACCGCAAGGCCTGGTGCTGTTGCCGGCGGACGTGGCCGCGAAGGCCGGCTACGACGTCGTGATCGCCGACTCGGTTAACCACCGGCTGCGCGGGCTCTCCCTCACGGACGGTACCGCCAGCACCCTCGCCGGGAACGGGGTGCAGCGGCTGCTCGAAACCGGTCCGGCCCGCGTGGACGAGGAGGGCGCCGCCTACGGCACCCGGCTCGAAGCGGACCCGCTGCAGGTCTCGCTGAGCTCGCCCTGGGACGTCGTCTGGTCCAGCAAGCTCAACGCCGTCGTGGTGGCCATGGCCGGCGTGCACCAGATCTTCAGCTTCGACCCGGTCACCGGCGCCGTGTCCATCATCGCCGGGAACGGCCTCGAGGGGCTGCTCGACGGCCCGGCCGCGGAAGCCTGGTTCGCCCAGTCCTCCGGCCTCGCCGAAGACGCGGACGGCAACATCTGGGTCGCGGACTCGGAGACGTCGGCACTGCGCAAGCTCGTGATCTCCGACTCCGGCGCCATCACGGTCGAGTCGGCCGTCGGCAAGGGCCTGTTCGACTTCGGTTTCCGCGACGGCCCGGCCGCCGAGGCCCGGCTGCAGCACCCGCTGGGCGTGACGGTGCTGCCGGACGGCTCGGTGGCGATCGCGGACACCTATAACGGTGCGGTCCGCCGCTACGACCCGGCCTCGGGGACGGTGTCCACGCTCGCGCGCGGGCTGTCCGAACCCTCGGACGTCATCGTGGACCACACCCACGTGGCCGGCTCCGAGCCGCTGCTGGTGGTGGTGGAGGCGAACAAGCACCAGCTCGTCTACGTGCCCATTCCCAAGGAAGCCCAGCAGGTGGACGAGGGGGCAGCGCAGACGCATCGGCCCAAGAGCCCCGTTGCCCCCGGGCTGCTGTCCTTGACGGTCCGGTTCACCGCCCCGACCGGGCAGAAGCTGGACGACCGCTGGGGCGACCCGACGCAACTGAAGATCTCATCCACCCCGCCGGAGCTGCTGGTGGCCGGCGGCGGGACCTCGGTGGGCCTGCTCCGCACCCTGGAACTTGCCTCGGACGTCCCCGAGGGCGTGCTGCACATTACTGCCCGCGCTGCGGCCTGCGACGGCCCCGCGGACGCGGATGGCGAGATCCCGGACCACGCAGCGTGCCACCTGTACCAGCAGGACTGGGGCATCCCCGTGGTGTTGCAGGCCGACGGTGACACCGAGCTGGTCCTGGACCTGCGCGGCATGGACTAAAGCGCCCGACTGCGCTGAGGAGAAGCGAATCAGTAGCTGGCGGGGGAGCCGCCGTCAGCTGGCTGGATGTATTGGGCGGCGAGGGCTTCGGAACCTCTTGCGAGAAGGGAGACGTCGGCGCCCACCAGAATGAAGTCGGCGCCGAGGCTGAGGTAGTGGCGAGCGGTGTCGGGGTTGAAGGCGTTGACGCCTGCCGGCTTGCCGGCCGCCGTGGCAGCGGACAGGCAGTGTTCGACGGCGGCCCGCACTTCGGGGTGTTCCTGCTGTCCCAGCAGGCCCATGGACGCGGCGAGGTCCGAGGGCCCCAGGAAGATGGCGTCCACGCCGGCGACGGCCAGGATTGCCTCCACGGCCTCGACGGCCGCGACGGATTCAATCTGGACGGTGACGCTGACGGTGCCGGCGGCCCCGGCCAGATAACCCGGGACCCGGTTCCAGCGGGATGCGCGGGCCAGCGCGGAGCCCACGCCGCGGACTCCTTCGGGCGGGTAACGGGTGGCGGCCACGGCGGCCCGCGCCTCGGCAGCCGAGTTCACCATGGGGATCAGCAGGTTTTGGGCGCCGAGGTCCAGGTACTGCTTGATCAGCACGGTGTCGTTCACCGGAGGCCGGACCATCACCTGGACCGGGTAGCCATTCACGGCTTGGAGCTGGGCGAGGATGGACTCCAGGCCGTTGGGGCTGTGCTCGGCGTCGATCAGGAGCCAGTCCAGTCCGGAACCGGCGCAGATCTCCGCCACCAGAGGGCTGCCTGAGCACACCCACATCCCCGCCAGGGGGCGGGCGGCAGCGCCCGTTTGGTCGTGCAGGGCGTCCCGGAAGGTGGGACCGGGTTCTACTCGAAACGGCATGTGATGCTCCCCAGGGGTCCATAGTCGGCGTGGACGGTATCACCCTGGTAAACCCACAGGGGCCGGGTGAACGAGCCGGCCAGGATGATGTCCCCGGCCCTCATGCCGTCACCGTGCGCGGCAATCTTGTTTGCGAGCCAGTGGACCCCGGCGGCCGGGTGGTCCAGGACCCCTGCCGCCACGCCGGTTTCCTCGACGGTCTGGTTCTTGTAGAGGATGGCGGAGACCCAGCGCAGGTCCACGGCGTCGGGACGGACGGGAGTGCCGCCCACCACCATGGCGCCCATCGCCGCGTTGTCCGCGATGGTGTCCACGATGGTACGGCCCTCCATTTCGATCCTGGAGTCCAGGATCTCGAGGGCCGGCACCACGTAGTCGGTGGCGTTCAGGACGTCGAAGATGGTGCAACCGGGTCCGGACAAGTCCTTCTTCAGCACAAAAGCCAGCTCCACTTCCACGCGGGGGTGGGTATACCGGTCCCACTGCACCGCGCAACCGGTCTCGAGCACCATGTCATCGAAGATGGCGCCGTAGTCCGGTTCGGTGATGCCGGTGGCCGCCTGCATGGCCTTGGAAGTCAGGCCGATCTTGCGGCCCACCAGCTTCCGGCCGGCCTCCTCGTTGCGCCGGCGCCACAGCTGCTGCACGGCGTAGGAGTCCTCCACGGTCATGTCCGGGTGGCGGGATGTCAGGCGGGCGACCGGTGTCCGGCTGCGGCCGGCTTCCAGCAATTCGTCGGCGATGGCCTCGATCGTCTTGGCGTCCAGCATGGCTACAGCTGCGCGCCGAGCTTGAAGCCGGTCTTGTCCCCGGTGTGGCCGTCCTCTTCCTTGCGGGTGTAGGAGAAGCCGTCGGCACCCACGGTCACGGCCATTTCGCTCTTTTCCTCGCGGACGACGACGGGCTGCGGGTTGCCGTCGAGGTCCAGCACCAGGGAAGCCTCGGTGTACCAGGACGGGACCACCGGGTTGCCCCACCAGTCGCGGCGCTGGTTGTCATGGACGTCCCAGGTGATGGTGGGGTTGTCCGGGTCGCCGGTGTAGTAGTCCTGGGTGTAGATCTCCACGCGGTGCCCGTCCGGGTCCAGGATGTAGAGGTAGAAGGCGTTGGAGACGCCGTGCCGGCCGGGGCCGCGTTCGATCCGGTCGCTGATGCGCAGGGCGCCCATCTTGTCGCAGATCTGGATGATGTTGTGCTTTTCGTGGGTGGCGAACGCGACGTGGTGCATGCGCGGGCCGTTGCCGCCGGTCAGGGCGGTGTCGTGCACGGTCTGCTTGCGGTGCATCCAGGCGGCGTAGGTGACGCCTTCGGAGTCCTGGATGTCCTCGGAGACGCGGAAGCCGAGGTCCTCGAGGTACTTGCGGCCGCGCGGGACGTCCGGGGTGACCTGGTTGAAGTGGTCCAGCCGGACCAGCTCGCCGGCGGAGTAGAGGTCGTAGCGCTGGGTGAGGCGTTCCACGTGCTCCACCTCGTAGAAGAACTCGTAGGGGAAGCCCAGCGGGTCCTCGACGCGGACCGAGTCGCCGATGCCCTTGGTGAAGCCGTCCTTGCGGCGTTCCGTGCGGCAGCCCAGCTCCTTGTAGTACGCCTCGGCGGCGTCCACCTCGGCCGGGGATTTCACCCGGTAGGCGAAGGCGGCGACGGCGGCGATGGGTCCCTTGCGGAGCACCAGGTTGTGGTGGATGAACTCCTCGAGGGTGCGCAGGTAGATGGCGTTCTCGTCTTCCTCGGTGACGTGCAGGCCTAGGAGGTCCACGTAGAAGGCACGGGACTTGGCGAGGTCGGTGACCACGATCTCCATGTAGGCGCAGCGGACAATGTCCGGCGCCGGGACCGTGGGGGTGGAAACGAAGTTGTGCTGTGAAGCTTGGCTGGTCATGGGAATCTCTCTTCGTTGAAAGGGGGTGAGCGCCGTTAGGCGCCGAACTTGGGGGTGTGGACGGTGCCGAGGGTAATGTGCACAGCCTGCTGGTCGGTGTAGAAATCAATCGAACGGTAGCCACCCTCGTGGCCCAAGCCGGAGGCCTTGACCCCGCCGAACGGAGTGCGCAGGTCCCGGACGTTGTGGCTGTTGAGCCAGACCATGCCCGCCTCGACGTTCTGCGAGAAGTTGTGCGCCCGCGTCAGGTTCTGCGTCCAGATGTAGGCGGCCAGCCCGTACTTGGTGTTGTTCGCCAAGGCGAGGGCTTCGTCGTCGCTGTCGAACGGGGTGATGGCAACGACGGGGCCGAAGATCTCCTCCTGGAAGATCCGCGCGTCCGGGGCGACGTCGGCGAACACCGTCGGGGCGATGTAGTTGCCCTCGGGCAAGTGCTCCGGACGTCCGCCGCCGGCCAGGAGCCGGCCCTCGGATTTGCCGATCTCCACGTAGGAGGCCACCTTCGCGTAGTGCTCCGGGTGGACCAGGGCGCCCACCTCTGTCTTGGGGTCGTGCGGGTCGCCGACCACGATGTTCTTCGCCCGGGCGGCGTACTTGTCGCAGAATTCCTCGTACACGGCGCGCTCCACCAGGATCCGGGAGCCCGCTGTGCAGCGCTCGCCGTTGAGTGAAAAGACCCCGAAGAGAGCGGAATCGATCGCGGCGTCGAGGTCGGCGTCGGCGAACACAACGCACGGGGACTTGCCGCCGAGTTCCATGGACAGGCCCTTGAGGTTGGCCGCGGCGTTGCGGAATATCGTCTGCCCCGTGGTGGTCTCGCCGGTGAAGGAGATCAGCGGGACGTCCGGGTGCTTCACGAGGGCGTCGCCGGCTTCCTCGCCCAGGCCATTGACCAGATTGAACACGCCGTCGGGAAGGCCGGCGTCCTTGAAGATCTGCGCCCATAGCGAGGCGGAGAGCGGGGTGAACTCGGCCGGCTTGAGCACCACGGTGTTGCCGGTGGCCAGCGCGGGGGCGAGCTTCCAGGACTCCAGCATGAAGGGGGTGTTCCAGGGGGTGATGAGGCCGGCGACGCCGATCGGCTTGCGGTTGACGTAGTTGATCTGGGCGCCGGGGACCTTCATGGCGTCGTCGAACTGGGCCACGATCAGGTCCGCGAAGAAGCGGAAGTTTTCGGCCGCGCGGAGCGCCTGGCCCTTGGCCTGGGTGATGGGCAGGCCGGTGTCGAAGGTCTCCAACTCGGCAAGCCGGGCCTCCTGGGCTTCGACGGCGTCGGCGATCTTGTTCAAGACGCGGGCGCGTTCGCGGGGCTTCATCTTCGGCCATGGGCCGTTGGTGAACGCGTCGCGGGCGGCGGAGACGGCGAGGTCGATGTCTTCCTTCTGCCCGGCCGCCGCGGTGGCGTAGTTGGTGTTGGATACCGGGTCCAGGACGTTGAAGGTCGCCCCGCCCACGGAGTCAACGAACTCGCCGTTGATGTAGTGCTGGATGTGGGTGGGCAGGTCCTGCGGAATGTAGTGGGTGGTGGTAACAGGAGCAGTGAACGTCATTGTTGTCTTCCTAACTGTTGCTTTGGGCGAGGTACGCGTCCAGGGTGGCGGATCGGTGCAGGCGGGCGGACCGTTCGATCTCATCCGCGCCGGCGCCGGACTCGATGAGTTGCAGGAGCGTCTCGTGTTCGTCCACGGACTCGTGGGCGCGTCCGGGAACGAACCGGAATGTGGAGGACCGCAGCGACGCCAGCCGGTTCCAGCCCCGGTGGACCAGGTCCAGGATGTGCGGGTTGGGGCAGTGCTCGAACAGGACGCTGTGGAAGTCCTGGTTCAGCTGCGTGAACCGGACCGGATCGAAGTGTTTCAGGCAGTCGCGCATCTCGGCGTTCACGGCCCTGGCACGCGCCACGTCCGCCGGCCCGATCAGCGGAGCCGAAAGGGCTGTGGCGGCACCCTCGATGATGCTCAGCGTCTGCATCGTGTATAGGAATTCGGTGGGGTCGATGCCGGCGACCGTGGCACCGACGTTCCGTTCGAACTTCACCAAGCCTTCCGCCTCGAGCCGGCGGATGGCCTCGCGCACCGGCACCACGCTGACGCCCAGGTCCTCGGCGATCTTGGCGAGCACCAGCCGGTAGCCGGGGGAGTAGGCGCCTTCGACGATGCGAGTTTTGACGAAGGCGTAGGCCCGTTCGGATTTGCTGGTTGCGTGCGTGCCTGCGCCCGTGGCCGTTACTGTCTCGGTCATTGGGTTTTCCCCGCTTCCCATTGCTCGTACTTGCCGCGCCATGTGGCGTTCAGCGGGTAGAGGCCGTCCACGCTGTGGCCCTGCTGCACCATCTCGGCGATGAACGTTTCCTCACGCTCCTGCGCGATGGAATCGTCCGCGAGTTCTTCGGCGAGGGCCGGCGGAATCACCAGGATGCCGTCGGAATCCGCCACGATGATGTCCCCGGGCTGCACGGTGGTGCCGCCGCAGGCGATGGTGATGTCCGTGTCCCATGGGATGTGCCGGCGTCCCAGGACCGCGGGGTGCGGGTTGGCATAGTAGGTGGGCATGTCCATCGCGGCCACGGCGGAGAAGTCGCGTACGCCGCCGTCGGTGATGATGGCGGCTGCTCCGCGGACCTGGGCCCGGAGGGCCAGGATGTCGCCGATGGTGCCGGTGCCCTTTTCGCCGCGGGCCTCCATGACGAGGATTTCCCCCTCATTGACGGAGTCGATCGCCTTCTTCTGGGCGTTGAACCCGCCGCCGTGGACCTTGAAGAGGTCTTCGCGGTTGGGTACGTAGCGCAGGGTCCGGGCCAGGCCGACAATGCGCTTGTCGGGGCGGGTGGAGGTGAGGCCGTCGATGCTGACGTTGTTCAGTCCGCGCTTGCGCAGCTGGGAGGACAGGGTGGCGGTGCAGACGCTTTCCAGCTTCGCTTTCAGCTCCGGGGACAGGACAGGAGCCGGCGCCTCCGGTGCCAGAGCAGGAAGCCCTGCCGCTTCGCGGGAACCGTAGGCTTCCTCCCGTTGCAGGTCATCCGTCCTCGGCCGGGCGCCGAAGTCCGCGAACGGCGTCGTGCCTTCTGCCACCCGGGTGACCAGCCGTCCGGTGGTCAGGTCAGCGCTGCTGACTTCAACCTCGACGACGTCGCCTGGCGTGGCGACCGAGGCCCCGGCCGGGGTGCCGGTGAGGATGATGTCCCCTTCTTCGAGGGTGAGCAGCTGGGAGAGGTCGGCCACGAGCCGGGCGAACGGGAAGAGCAGGTCGTGGGTGGTGTCGTCTTGGACCAGTGCGCCGTTGTGCCAGGTGCGGATGCGCAATGCGGCGGGATCCACGGCATCCGCAGCGATCAGGCCTGGGCCCACGGGCGTGAAGCCGTCGCCGCCCTTGGACCGGAGGTTGGAGCCCTTGTCTGCGTAGCGGAGGTCGTACACGCCGAGGTCATTGCTGGCCGTGACCCACTGGACATGGCTCCAGGCGTCCTCGAGGCCCACGCGCCGGGCGGGCTTGCCCATGATCAAAGCAATTTCGCCCTCATAGCCGAGGAGTTCGCAGTCGGCGGGACGCTCCACCGTCGAGGGTGCCTGTGCCGAACCGACCGTCAGGGAGGACGATGGCTTCAGGAAGTATGAAGGCTGTTCCGGCGTACGGCCGCGCTGGGCTGCCCGGCTGGGGTAGTTGATATGCACCGCGATGACCTTGCGGGCCGCGGCCAGGGTGTGGTCGGTGACCTGTTCCAAGAATATCTCCTCATCGAGTACGAAATCATATACGATGACTATCGCTCATAAGCTGCGGATCGTCAACCCCTTTAAAGGGCACCGGCGATCCTGGGGTGTAAGAACACCCGTGCTGACGCTCCTGCCCAGTTGCTGCTGACCGCACCTTCTGCGCGCACAGGATGCGCCGGAATGCCGCGGGGTTCTTGCGTGGAGGCGGGGCCGCGGGCCGAGTAACTGGGCAGGAACGCTGCGCCCCGTGACACGGCTCGACGGCGGGCGTCGTAGGTTCCCGTTGGGTAGTCCACTTCGAGGTGTGACTGCTGGGCGTAGCGGCCGGCCGGTTTGGGCAGCCGCCCCGGCAGCGGCCCTAGTTGCTCAGCTGCGGAGTGAGCTTAACCGAGTCGCCGGCGATGTCCAGCCGGGTGGTGAAGCTGAAATCATGGACCGTGTTCAGTTCCGTGACCGCCCCGGTGAAGAGGTCCACCTGCCGTGCCTTGATCCTAGCCTTGCCGTCCAGCGGCGCGACAACCCAGCGGCCGCCGAAGGGCTCGACGCTGACGGCAGGGTAGTCGGCGATGCTCCAGTCGATGGTCCCGTCCACCACCCGGTTGTTGGTGGCGTGGTAGAACGGGCAGTCCGGCTGAAGCCGCTGCTGTTTGTCGGCCTGCGCCGCGCAGGTATCCAGGAACTCCTTGACCTTGGCGGTGACGGCGTCCTTGAGCCCCTCGGTGGCCTGGGTGAGCAGGTTCAACGGAGCCGAGGGCATGTCCCGGCTGGAAACCGTTGCCCGGGTCGCGGGGGCGGCGAAGAACTTGCCGTTCAAGGACGCCTCGTACTCACCGGGGTAGAACACGGCAAAGGTGTTCCGGCCGTTGGGCATGTTCACCGGAACGCCGTTAAGGGAGGCCTGGTTCGAGTTTACGACGGTGACATCCAGCACCGGGAGCGCGGCCGGAACGAAGGACCAGTCGTGGAAAAAGAGCCACTGTGTGCCGGAGCGCTGGAGCAGGAATTCGGTGTGCAACCGGCTCCCGCCGAGGGTGTAGTCCATCGGAACCATAACCTGGTTGCCGCCCCGGTCCTCCGCGTTGCCGAATTTCACATCCGAGATCCCCGCGGCCGCAGCCTTCAGCGCCTCGCCGTCCAGCATCGCGGGGTTGCTTTGCGGCACGGAGGCTTTCAGCAGGCCCAGGGCCTTCTCGCCTTCGCCCTTCTGCAGCGCGTCCAGATATTCGCGCACGGGCTGCTGGGGGCTGGCGATCGAATTGTTCACCAGATTGATGGCGACGACGGCGCCGGCCACGGCGAGCATCAGGCCCAACAGCCACACGGCTGCAATCCTGACCAACGCCTGACTCATCTGCACGTACCTTACGTTACCTGCACGCCCGTTGATTACCGGTCTTCAGGACGCCCGCTGTGATGGGCACCATCACCGGCGGACCGGCGGACCGGCGGACCGGCGGACGGCCGGACGGCCGGCGGGTGTGCGGGGCGGCTAGCGCCTGCGCCGCCGGGAAGAGGTGCCGAAGACGCCGCGGAGCAGCTCCCGGCCGATCTGGGTACCCAGCGAACGGGCCATGCTCTTGAGCCCGCCGCCCAGCGCCCCGCCCAGCGCGCCGGCGAGGTCTCCGGCCATGCCGCCGCCGGTTCCCTGCGACTGCGGGGCGCGCCGCTGCGGGGTACGGTCCGGTTCGGGCGTCGGCGCTGTGCGGCTGCTGGGGCGGCCCAGGATCTCTTCCTCGATCCGGCGGGCGTCCGCGTCGACGGCGTCGGGGTCCAGTCCGGTTCCGGGTCCCGAACCGGTGGGGGAGCCGGCCGCGGGGCCGGTCGGTGCGGCCGCCCGGCCTGCGAGCTTTTCGTAGGCGGAGACGTTGTCCACGGCCGTGCCGTACTTGGCGAGCAGGGCGGAGCCTGCCACGGTGCTGGAAATCAGCGCATCGTCGCTGGGGCCCATCACGGACTCCGGCGCCCGCAGCCGGGTCAGGGCCACCGGGGTGGGAGCGCCCTTCTCATTCATAACTGTGATGACGGCCTCGCCGATTCCGGCCGAGGTGAGCGTCTCTTCGAGGTCGTAGTCGCTGACCGGAAAGGTCGACACCGTCGCCCTGAGCGCTTTGGCGTCCTCGGGGGTGAAAGCCCGCAGGGCATGCTGGACCCTATTGGCCAACTGGCCCAGGACATCCGCCGGGACATCCTTGGGCGTCTGCGTCACGAAGAAGATCCCCACGCCCTTGGAGCGAATCAGCCGGACCGTGGTGGTGATCGCGTCGAGGAAGGCCTTGGAGGCGCCGTTGAACAGCAGGTGCGCCTCGTCGAGGAAGAACACGAGCTTCGGCTTGTCCAGATCGCCCGCTTCGGGAAGGTCCTCGAACAGGTCGGCGAGCAGCCACATCAGGAAGGTAGAGAACAACATGGGCTTGGTCTGCAGGGTAGGCAGCTCCAGGCAGGTCACGACGCCGCGGCCGTCGGGGGCGGTCCGCAGCAGTTCAGCGGTGTCGAACTCCGGCTCGCCAAAGAACTTCTCCATGCCCTGCGCCTCAAGCGTGATGAGTTCGCGGAGGATGACGCCGGCGGTCGACTTTGAGAGGCCGCCAAGGTTCTCCAGCTCGTCCTTGCCCTCCGCCGAGGTGAGGAACTGGATGACCGCGCGGAGGTCTTTCAGGTCGATCAGTTCAAGGTTGTTCTTGTCCGCAAAGTGGAAGACCAGCTGCAGGCTGGACTCCTGGGTCTCGTTGAGCTCCATCACCCGCGACAGCAGGATGGGGCCAAAGGAGGTGATTGTGGACCGCACCGGGATGCCGGCCCCGTCGCCGCCGAGGGCCAGGAACTCCACCGGGAACGTCTTCCCGGACCAGGCCTGGCCGATGCTGTCGGTGCGGGCCTTGAGTTTGTCCGAGCCGGCGGCGGCCGTGGCGAGGCCGGAAAGGTCGCCCTTGATGTCCGCGAGGAAGACCGGGACACCGGCGGTGGAGAGCTGCTCGGCCATCATGTGCAGGGTCACGGTCTTGCCGGTACCGGTGGCGCCGGCCACCAGGCCATGCCGGTTCATCATCGCCAGCGGCAGCCGGACGGGCGCGTCCTTGCGGAGTTCGCCGTCGACGATCGCGGCCCCCAGCTCGATCGTGGGTCCCTCCAGGGTGTAGCCCTTCTGGATGGTGGCGACTTTATCTGCAGTGGATTTGATGGCCATGCCGCTAGCTTAGCCGGGTCCGCCAGCGCGGACCCGGCATCGGCCAGTGTTTATTTGCGGTTCATTTGTGGGCCTGGCGGGCGCCGCTATTCGGCGAGGGCCTTGAGCACTTCCTTCGCCACGTCCTCGCTGGACTGCGGGTTCTGGCCGGTGATGAGGTTGCCGTCGCGGACCACGTTGGAGCTCCAGGCGGCCCCGTTTTCAATGACCGAACCCTTCTCCTTGAGCACGTCCTCAACGAACCACGGCGTGTTCTCGCCGGTGCCGCCGCCGAGCTCCTCCTCGTTGGTGAACACGGTGAGGCGGCGCCCCGCGAAGGTGAAGGTTCCGGCGTCGTCGACGGCGCTCAGCAGGCCGGCGGGACCGTGGCAGAAGGGGGCGATGACCTTGCCGGCCGTGTTGGCCTCGACCAGCAGCCGGCCGAGGTCCGCGTCCTCGAACAGGTCTGCCATCGGGCCGTGGCCGCCGGGCATCACGATCGCGTCGTACCCGGCAAGGTCGACATCGGCCAGCACCAGCGGCGAGGAGAGCTCGCCATCGATGCCGCCGATGTACTTGCGGAAGCCGTCGGCGCGGTCCTCGCCGCCGGCGGACTCTGCCGCCAGGCTGACCTCGTCGACCGTGGGCTTGGCGCCGCCCGGGGTGGCGATGCTGACGCTGTGTCCGGCGCCCTTCAGGGTCTGGTGCGAGACCACGAGTTCCTCGGCCCAGTAGCCGGTGGGGTGCTTGCTGCCGTCGCGCATGGTGAGGGAATCGGCGGCGGATACGACCATCAGGATGTTAGCCATGTTTTTGCTCCTGTTCTGCCGGCCACGGGGCCGGCCAAGGGATGGGGTGGGGATGGTTGGTTTGCTAGCGTGCGGCTTTGAGCTCGGCAAAGGTGGCGTCATCGAGGACGACGCCGGCGGCGGCCAGGTTCTCTTCGAGGTGCTTGACCGAACCGGTGCCCGGGATCGGCATCATCACAGGGGAGCGGCGCAGCAGCCAGGCGAGAGCCACCTGGGAGGTGGTGGCGCCGAGCCGCGTGGCGGCCTCGTCCAGCGGGCCGCCCGGCCGGGCAAGTTCGCCGGCCGAGATGGGGGCCCACGGGATGAAGCCGATGCCGTGCTCTTCAGCGTAGTTAAGGACATCTTCGGAGCTGCGGTCCGTCAGGTTGTAGCGGTTCTGCACCGTGGAGACAGTGAAGTACCGGCCGGCCTGCTCAAGCTCCGCCACGCTGACCTGGGACAGGCCAAGGGCCTTGACCTTGCCCTCCTTCTGCAGGTCGCGGAGCACGCTGAACTGCTCTTCCGGGTCGACCTTGGGGTCAATACGGTGCAGCTGCAGCAGGTCCAGGGCCTCGACCTTGAGCTTGCGCAGGCTCAACTCCGTCTGCTGGCGCAGGTATTCGGCGCGGCCCAACGGCACCCATTCATCGGGGCCGGTGCGGGTGAATCCGACCTTGGTGGCGATCTTCAGGCCGTCCTTGTAGGGATGCAGGGCCTCGGCGAGGATCTCCTCGCTGATGTTTGGCCCGTACGAGTCTGCGGTGTCGATGAAGTCGACGCCCAGTTCGACGGCCCGCCGGACGACGGCGATGGCCGCGTCCCGGTCGGCTGGTTCGCCCCAGACGCCGTCGCCGACGATGCGCATGGCGCCGAAGCCCAGCCGGTGGACTGTTCCCAGGTCCTTCAAATCGATCGTTGCGGATGATTCCGGATGCTGCGAGTTGTCGTGGCTCATAAGGGCGGCAACCCACTAAGGGTGCTGAGTATTCCTGCCGGGCAGTCTTGCCGGCGATTCCGGCCGCGCAGAAATAAGCCGGGCCCCGGCGCCGTTGGCATCAGTGTGCGCCGGCCGGAGTCCGGCGCGGCAGACGAAATTTTCCAGACACCATGCTCCGCTACGAAAGGCCGGCTTTTCCGTGACTGTTCCGCTTTCCATCCTTGACCTCGCAATCATCGGCAAGGGCCAGACGGCGGCAGAAAGCTTCGCCGGAAGCGTGGCCATGGCGCAACGCGCCGAGGAGCTGGGCTACCGCCGCATCTGGTACGCCGAGCACCACAACATGTCGTCCATCGCGTCCTCCGCCACAAGTGTGCTGATCGCCCATGTCGCGGCCCACACCAAGAGCATCCGGCTCGGGGCCGGCGGCGTGATGCTGCCCAACCACGCGCCGCTGACCATCGCCGAGCAGTTCGGCACGCTTGAGACCCTGCACCCGGGCCGGATCGACCTGGGCCTGGGCCGCGCCCCCGGCAGCGACCAGAACACCATGCGGGCCCTGCGCCGGGATCCGATGAGCGCGGACAGCTTCCCGCAGGATGTCCTGGAACTGCAGGGCTACCTGACCGGCCCCACCCGCATCCCCGGCGTGGAGGCAACCCCCGGCAAGGGCACCAATATCCCGCTTTACATCCTGGGTTCATCATTGTTCGGGGCGAAGCTGGCCGCCCAGCTGGGCCTGCCCTACGCGTTTGCTTCGCACTTCGCGCCCAACGCCCTGCAGGACGCCGTGGCCCTCTACCGCCGCGAATTCCGGCCCTCCGAGCAGCTGGACGCCCCGCACGTGATCGCCGGCGTCAACGTGATCGCCGCGGATTCCGCCGCCGACGCCCAGGAGATGTTCCAGGCCACCAAGCGCGCCCGGGTGTCGCTGTTCTTCGGCAACGGCCGCGTCTTCAGCGACGACGAGGCGGACATGATCCTGGACTCGCCGCAGGGCCAGCACATGGCGCAGATGATGAAGTACTCCGCCGTGGGCACCCCGGCCGCCGTGCTGGACTACCTGGACGAATTCGCCGCGCACGCCGACGCCGACGAGCTGATCGTCGCGCACCAGAGCGCCGGCGTCGAGGACAGGCTGCGTTCGGTGGAGCTCCTCGCGGAGGTCGCCGGGCTCGCCCGGGTCTGAACCGGAGGGCGGCTACTCGCAGCCGACCCCGTCGCCGTCGCCGTCGAATTTGCTGCTGAAACCGGGCTGCCCCTGCCGGATGGGGGCGGCGCCGGCAGCCCGCACCGCGGTGCAGTTTGCGTAGTACACCGCGGCAGGCGCAGGCGCCGGCCGTGCCGGGAGCGTGGCCGGGGCTTTCGGCGCAGGCGGAGCCGCCGGTGCCGGCGCCGGGGCGGCCGGTTGCTGGCTGGCGGGGACCACGGCATCCGGGCAGCCGCCCAGGATCCGCGCCATGGCGTCATGCTCGGCCGCGGTGACCCAGAGTGCGTAGCTGGCCTTGACCGAGATCTGGCGTGCCACGTAGTCGCAGCGGTAGGCCTTGTTCGGCGGCAGCCAGGTGGCGGCATCGCCGTCGCTCTTTCGCAGGTTCGCCGGGCCGTCCACCGCCAGAAGATTGAGCGGATCGTTGGCGAAGGCGAGCCGCCGGGCCGGGCTCAGCCGCTGCGCGCCCTTCTGCCAGGCGTCACTGAGCGCCACGACATGGTCAATCTGGACGGCGCTGCTGGTGCTCGCGCCGCGAAGGAAGGCGATGAGCTTCCCGGTGTAGGGGTCCTTCAGAACGCCGGAGAGCACCACACAACCCCGGGTCCCGGGTTTGAGCGCTTCCGCCGTCAGGTCGCGCCGGAGCACGTCGTTGCGGGTGTCGCAGCCGTTGCGGTCGACGTCGGCCCAGGCCTGGCCGAACTGGTCACGGGAGTAACCGGTCTTGGGTGCCCTGCCCTTGACCGGGAGCGTCGACAGCACGTCGAGGGCCTTGCCCGCGAAGGCCGGTTGCCGGTGCGCCGGCGCCGTAGTTTGGGCGGGGGCAGTCGCAGCTTTGGCGGCCGCCGCCCTGGATGCGGCAGTGGGGGGTGGAGTGGCCGCGCCGGCGGGGCCCGAGGGGGACGTCGCCATTCCGCTGCCTGCCGGGACGGCGCAAGAGGTCGAAGCCGCCAGCAGCAGTCCGGCAACACCGCAGGCAATCCAGTCGACGGCGCCGCCGAGCGAGCCCTTCTTGCGCAATTCTTCCCCCCGCTGCCTGCCTGGTTTCCGGACCCTTTTTGGCCTTTCCCAGCTTAGGGCCGGCCGCTGCCCGGGCCGTCCTGCCACGCCGTTGGGCCGGCACCGGGCCGGCCTTGCGCGGCCCTGCGCGGCCGGGCAGCGCCGGGGCGGCCCATCCGCGGAGCACATTGGGGGCCTCCGGGCCGTAGAAATTTACGGCAAGGCCCGGCACACTGGGACTTGATCGTCTCGACGGCGTTGCCGTTGCGGGTGGCTGGCTCAGAGCCGCCCGGTTTAGTTCCCATGCCCTGTTCGGACAACTGCGGACCCGAGGATCTCCATGACACCTCATGCTGAGCGGAAAAGACCGGCCCTTCGACCCTCCCGGCGCGTCGTCCTGATGTCCGTCGCGGGCCTCGCGGCAGTGGGCATCTGGCTCGGTTCGACCGTCGCGTTGCGCGGTGCGCCGCCGGGGCCGCTTCCGCACGCTGACGGCATCATCAGCATCGAGACGGACAACCCGGTGAACAAGTTTGACGGCCACCGTGCCATGGGGGTCGGCGTCGACGGCCTCGAAGAAAACGAAATCGACCGGGTCTGGTCGGCCCGGAATGTGGAAGCCATGAAGTCGGCCGGGTTCGGGCCGGTGAGTTACCGCCTGCGCACCGAATTGGGCGTCAAGGCGTGGCATTGGAACCCGCGGGGGACCTGGAGCCAGCCGGACAAGCAACAGGGGTACTGGACGTCCTCCTCCGACCCTGTGGAGGACTACGGGGTCTCATACGGCTACCGTCTTCCCCGGCGCGGCAACACCATCGATCAAGGCAAGAACAGTGGCCACTCGCGCCTCAACGACGGTGACGTCGAGACATTCTGGAAGTCCAACCCCTATTTGGATTCCCACTTCACCGGTGAACCCGACAGCCTCCATCCGCAGTGGATCATGGTCGAATTCCCGCAGGCTTTGCCGATGGACACCGTCCGCCTCGACTGGGGTACGCCGTATGCCACCAGCTTCAAGGTGCAGTACTGGGTCGGCCGGGATGCACGCTTCCCCGTGGACAACGGCAACTGGCGGGATTTCCCGCAGGCCGCGCAGCGGGGGACCGGGGGGTCCCAGACGGTGCGGATCGCATCCAAGCCGGTCAGCGCCCAGTACGTGCGCATCCTTTTCACGGCGGACTCGGACACCGACCCTGCCGGGTCCCGCGACATCCGCGACCGGCTCGGGGTCGCCGTTCGCGAACTCTACATCGGGCAGCAGCAGGCGGGTGCGTTCGTCGACCACGTCCGGCACCGGAAGTCGCATCGGCAGACGGTCATGTGGACCTCGTCGACGGACCCGTGGCACAGCAAGGATGACATCGACAAAGACTATGAGCACGCCAGCTTCGAGCGGCTTTTCGCCAGCGGGATTACCAAAGGCGAGCCCATGATGGTCCCGGTTCCCGCCCTGTACGGAACGCCCGAGGACGCCGCCGCGCTGGCCCGCTACCTCGGCAAACGCGGCTACCCCGTCCAACGGATTGAGATCGGCGAGGAACCTGACGGTCAGCTCGCCCAACCGGAGCATTACGGGGCGCTGTACGTCCAGATGGCCGCCGCCATGAAGGCCGTAAACCCGTCGCTGGAGTTCGGCGGCCCGGGCTACCAGACCACGCTGCCGGACTGGGTGCACTGGCCGGACGACAAGGGGGTCCGGTCCTGGACCGGCCGCTTTGTCTCCTACCTGCGGCACCGCGGGGCGATGGCGGACTTCGATTTCTTTTCCTTCGAGTGGTACCCCTTCGACGACGTCTGCGCCAATCCCGCCGGGACCCTGCCCCAGAACCCGGAGCTGCTGAGGCAGCTCCTCAAACGCCAGGCGGATGCCGGCCTGCCGGCCGAGGTGCCCAAAGTCATCACCGAGTATGGCTATTCCTCGTTTGTTGGGCAGGTAGAGCTGGAGTTGCCCGGCGCCATGGTCAACGCGGAAACGGCCGCCTTGTTCCTGGCGATGGGCGGAGAGAGCAGCTATTTCTACGGAATAGAGCCGAACTGGGTCTTCCAGGACGAGGTGGGCGAGAAATGCGACACCCGGGGCAACCTCATGATTTTCCAGTTCTACGACGAATGGAAAATCCGGCCCGTGGCCGGCTACCAGGCAGCCAGGCTGGTGAACCACACCTGGCTGGAGGCCGGCACGGGCAGCCACACGATGTACAAGACCACCAGCGATGTGCGCAACGCCAAGGGCCAGGACCTGGTGACCGCCTATACGCTCCGCCGGCCCGACGGCAAGCTCAGCGTGATCCTGTTCAACAAGGACCCCCAGCGGGCCATCACGGTCCGGCTGATGCAGGACGGCGGCGGTGAATCCCAGCCGGTTGAGGGCAAGCTTGAGCTGGACCAGTATTCCGCTGAGCAGTACAAGTGGAACCCGTCCCACGGCCGGGGCAACGGGGGACACCCGGACCCCAATGACCCGCCGGTGAGCACCACCATCGGCACGGACAGGCATGCCACCATCACGCTGCCGCCCTACAGCATCTCCGTGGCAACAGCCCCGGGCTGAGCGGCGGCCGAACCCGCCGGCGTCGGGCCGTTCTCCGGCGGGACCCGGCCTCAGGCGAGGAGCAGCGCCACCCCGATCATGGCGGGGACGGCCACCACCGTGGTGATCAACACGGTGTCCTTGGCGACAACGAGCCCGGTCCGGTAGCGGTTGGCCACCACGAAGACGTTCTGCGCGGTGGGCAACGCGGACGTGACGACCACGGCGAAAAGAGCCTGGTCCTGCAGGCCGAGCGCGAACCGGGCGAAGAGGTACGCCAGCGCCGGGTGGACGATGAGCTTGAAAGCGCAGGCCAGCAGGGTGTCGGTCCGGCGCCGGGCCGAGGCGTGCAGCGGGCGCGACCCGTTCAGGCTCATGCCGAAGGACAGCAGCATGGCCGGGATCGCGGCGCCGCCGATCAGGTGGATGGGCTGCAGTACCAATTCAGGAATCTGCCAGCCCGTCCCGGCCACCAGCAGGCCCAGCCCGGAGCCCACAATCATCGGGTTCCGGAGGATCATCAGGACGAAACTGAGCGGTGTTGTCCGGTGGGCGCTGGTGGTGGCGTCCAGGACCATGAGGAACAAGGGGGTGAAGAAGGCCAGCTGGAAGATCAGCAGGGGTGCCACATAGCTGGCGTCGCCCAGCACAAACACGGCGATCGGGATGCCGAGGTTGGCGGAGTTGGCCAGCGAGGCGCTCATGGCGGACACCAGGGCTTCCGGCAGCGGGCGCTTGAGCAGCAGACGCACCACACCGAAGTAGAGGGCAGCGGTGGCGATGGCACCCACTGCGGTCACCAGCAACGGCGCGGCGAAGACGTCACCGAGCCTGGCTTTGCTGAGGGTCTCGAACAGCAGGGCCGGGCTGGCCACGAAGAACGTCAGCGCGCTGAGGACGGAGCGGGCGTTGTCGCCCAGGATGTTTCGCCGGCCAACGAACATGCCGACCAGGATGATGCACCAGACAACGAAAAAACCGGCCAGGACGCCTAGCACGCGGCTGTCCGGGGCAGCGCGGGCGGGGGAAGGATGACGGACACCGTCCCACAATAATCAGATTTTTCCGCTACCCCGTCAGGGCTGGCAGCGGGACGACATGATTGCTCAGGCATGCCGGGGACGCCCCGGGGGCGGAGGTGTCAGTTCAGGGTGGCGTTGTTCAGCGCGTGCGGTGGCCGGAGCAGTCCGGCGGTGTAGCCCTCTGCGGGGTCGCTCCCGATCTGGATTACCTTGTTGTCCCTGTCCACATGGACCACCTTGGGGGTGTAGGACTGGGCCTCTTCCGTGGTCATCTGGGCGTAGGTAATCAGGATGACGATGTCGTTTTCGTGCATCAGGTGCGCGGCAGCGCCGTTGATGCCAATGACGCCGGAGCCGCGCTCGCCGGCGATGGTGTACGTCTCGAGCCGGGCCCCGTTGGTGACGTCGACGATCGCGACGAGTTCACCGGGCAGGATGTCGGCGGCCTCGAGCAGGTCCAGGTCCACGGTGACCGAGCCGACATAGTGGAGGTCCGCGTGGGTGACCGTGGCGCGGTGGATTTTGGACTTGAACATTGTGCGATTCATAACTTATTCAGTGTAGCGCCGGCAACGGAGCCGCGCTGTGAGCTAGGAAACACCGGCGTCGGACTTCAGGCGGCGGGAGCGATGGACGCGGCGGTCTCGGCGAGGATTTCGCGGGCCGCGACGATCGCCGGGCGTTTCGCGCTGGAACGGCGCACGGACGTGAAGACGGTGCGGTGGGGGTTGCCCGGGAGGTCAATCAGCTGCGCCGTGGTGCCCCGGCCGGTCCAGACCAGGTCCGGCATCAGCGCCACCGCGTTGCCCGATTCGATCAGCCGGATCTGCGCCTGCAGATCGGCGGTCTCATAGCGCACATCCGGCTCGAAGCCGGCACTGCGGCAGGCCTGTTCGGCCCAGTGCCGGGATGCCGCACCCCGGGGCTCCATCACCCAGGCCAGCCCTGCGGTGTCGGCGAGGGAAGTGACGGCGGGACGGTCCGGGGACGCGGGCGGGACCGCCAGCCGGATCGCATCGCCGGTCAGGCGGAGCCGGTCCAGCTCGGCGTAGCGGGGTGCCGCATGGCCCGGATACTGTTCCGCGATGACCAGGTCGAAATCACGGGCCCAGGTTTCATGGAGGGCCGTTTCAGGCTCCCGCTGGATCATCTCGATCCGGACCTCCGGGTAGCTGGAGGACATCCGGGTCAGGGCGTCGGGCATCAGGGCCAGTGCGGCGGACTGGAAAACGGCGATCCGCACCGTCCCGGTCACGGTGGTCATTGAGGCCGCGAGGTCGGCCTCCGCCTGCTCCAGGGTCTCCAATAGCTGGGCGGTATGGGCCACCAGCACCTCGGCCTGCGGAGTGAGCTGCACCCGGCGGCCCGTCTTCCGCAGCAGTGCGACGCCGGCTTCCTTTTCCAGCAGCGCCAGCTGCTGGGAGACGGAGGAGGGGCTGTACTGCAGTGCCTCGGCGACCTCGGCGAGCGTGCCCCGGATTTTGAGTTCGCGCAACAGACGCAGCCGCCGGACGTCGAGCATCGCTATTCCTTTGTGAATTCTAATGGTTATTGATTAGGAGAATTCACTTTATCTAATGCAATCCGGCTTGCATACTGTTGTCACCGAGTTACCCCCATCACAGGGTGGATTGATGGGCGCCACTTCTGACCAGGAGACCCTGATGAGCACCAAAGATTTAACCAAGTCGATCATGCGGCGCAAGCCCATCGATGACATTGAGGAAGAAAACAAGCACAGCGGCCTCTTTAAGAGCCTGGGGCTGTGGCAGCTGACGGCCATCGGCGTCGGCGGCATTATCGGCGTCGGCATCTTCTCGCTGGCCGGGCTGGTGGCCCACGGAAGCGAGAGCGAACCCGGCGTCGGCCCCGCCGTGCTGTTCTCGTTCCTGATCGCCGGCCTTGCTTCCGCGGCCGCGGCCCTGTCCTACGCAGAGTTCGCGGGCATGATTCCCCGGGCTGGTTCGGCCTACACCTACGGGTACGTGGCGCTGGGGGAGGTGATTGGCTGGTTCATCGGCTGGGACCTGCTGCTGGAATACATTGCCATTGTTGCCGTGGTGGCCATCGGCATTTCCGGGTACTTCGACGCGTTCCTCTCCGGCATCGGCATCCACATGCCCGTCTGGATGACGTCGACGTTCGATGAAGGCAAGGGTGGTGTCGTCAACATCCCCGCCATTGCCGTCTGCCTGCTCGTGACCTGGATCCTCTCCCGCGGCACCAAGACGTTCGGGCGCTTCGAGCTCGTGGCCGTCGCCATCAAGGTCGTCCTGATCCTGTTCATCATCGGGCTGGGCATCTTCTACATCAACACCAATAACTACAACCCGTTTATGCCCAGCGGCTTCGGCCCGGTGCTGGCCGGCTCCGCGACCGTGTTCTTTGCCGTGTTCGGCTATGACGCGATGAGTACCGCGGCGGAGGAAGCCACGGACGGCAAGAAGCACATGCCGAAGGCGATCATCCTGTCCCTGATTGTGGCCATGCTCCTGTACGTCGCCGCGACCCTGGTGCTGACCGGGATGCAGAACTACCAGGACATCGATCCCAAGGCCGGCTTCGCCTCCGCCTTCAACGGGGTGGGCCTGCCGGTGATCGCCACGATCATCTCTGTCTTCGCCGTGCTGTCCATCCTGACGGTCATGCTGACCTTCCTGCTGGGTGTCACCCGGGTCTGGTTCTCGATGAGCCGCGACGGACTGCTGCCGGGCTGGTTCGCCAAGACCGACCGCCACGGCACCCCGCAGCGCGTCACCTGGATCGCGGGCGTGGCCTCGGCGGTGCTGGCCGGAGTCTTTCCGATCAAGGCCGTCGCGGACCTGACGAACATCGGTATCCTGGCCGCGTTCGTCGTCGTTTGCCTCTCCGTGATCATCTTCCGCTACAAGAAGCCCGACGCGCCGCGCACCTTCCGGCTGCCCTTCATGCCGGTGGTTCCACTTTTCGGCATGCTCGCCTCGGCGTTCCTCATGTTTCAGCTGCACTGGGAGACGTGGGTCCGTTTCGGCGTCTGGCTGGTGGTGGGGCTGGTCATCTACTTCGGTTACGGCCGCAAGCACTCGTTGATGAACCCGGACAGCCCGCGGCACGAAGAGGCCGTGGAACTGCACCGCCACGTCGGCTGACTCCCCACGCTCCCTCACGTTTAGCAGCCATATTCCGGACGCTCCCTCAGGTCCGGCCCGATTTCGGCGAACCCTCCCTCACCTCGTGAGGGAGGGTTCGCTGGTTAGGGGCAGGAGCTGAGGGAGTGTCGCACCGGTAGGTGCCGGAAGTGGGGGCGGGCCGCCGAAAGATGCGATTTTCCTAACCAGTATTGCTCAGAAAACATCGCTTTATCTTATGAAAATCCAGTCGCATACTGATTCAAGAACGGTCCACATATTGAGAAAGAACGAGTGCCACCATGACCAACACCTCAACGGAATCCGGCCTGAACACCGGCACGTACGCGGGCAAAGACGCCACGCACGCCGCCGTTTCGGAAGGCTCGCCCGTGCTTGAGGCTGCAGCCCTAGCCGAGGAGACCATCGCGTTGGTCCGCCGCTGGCTCACCGCGGCAGCCCAGGTCCCCGTTGACGCGTCCGCCGCGCAGCTCGCCGGTGTTTTGAAGGACCCTAACGGCCTGGACTTCACCGTCGGATTCGTCGACGGCGTCGTACGCCCAGAGGACCTCCGGGTCGCCGCCCGCAACCTCGCCGCCCTGGCCCCCAAGGTCCCGGCCTTCCTGCCGTGGTACATGCGCAGCGCCGTCCGCGTTGGCGGTGCCGTGGCCCCGGTACTGCCGCAGGTGGTCATCCCGGTTGCCCGCCGCGTGCTGCGCGAAATGGTCGGCCACCTCATCGTCGACGCCACTGATGCCAAGCTTGGTCCCGCGATTGCAAAGATCCGCAAGGACGGCATCAAGCTGAACGTTAACCTCCTCGGCGAAGCCGTGCTCGGCGAACACGAGGCCTCCCGCCGGCTCGAGGGCACGCACACCCTGCTCGCCCGGCCCGATGTGGACTACGTCTCGATCAAGGTTTCCTCCACCGTGGCCCCACACTCCGCCTGGGCCTTCGACGAGGCCGTGGAGCACGTGGTCGAAAAGCTCACCCCGCTCTTCGCCCGCGCCGCCGCGTTTGCCGCCGGCGGGCAGAAGGCCAAGTTCATCAACCTGGACATGGAGGAGTACAAGGACCTGGATATGACCATCGCGGTCTTCACCCGGATCCTGGACAAGCCCGAGTTCAAGGACCTTGAGGCCGGCATCGTGCTGCAGGCCTACCTCCCGGATGCCCTGGCCGCGATGATCCGCCTGCAGGAGTGGGCCGCGGCCCGCCGCGCCGACGGCGGCGCTGCGATCAAGGTCCGCGTGGTCAAGGGCGCCAACCTGCCGATGGAACAGGTCGAAGCCTCCCTGCACGACTGGCCGCTTGCCACCTGGGGCACCAAGCAGGACTCGGACACCAACTACAAGCGCGTCATCAACTACGCGCTGCACCCCGACCGGATCCGCAACATCCGGATCGGCGTCGCCGGCCACAACCTCTTCGACATCGCCTTCGCCTGGCTGCTGGCCAAGCAGCGCGGCATCGCGGATACCGCCCAGCAGGGCATCGAGTTCGAGATGCTGCTGGGCATGGCGCAGGGCCAGGCCGAGGCCGTCAAGCAGGACGTCGGCTCGCTCCTGCTCTACACTCCGGTGGTCCACCCGGCCGAGTTCGACGTCGCGATCGCCTACCTGATCCGCCGGCTCGAAGAGGGCGCCAGCCAGGACAACTTCATGTCCGCCGCCTTCGAACTCAGCGACAACGAAACCCTCTTCGAGCGCGAGAAGCAGCGTTTCCTCGCCTCCCTCGCCAAGCTCGACGACGAGGTCCCGGCCCCGAACCGCCGGCAGAACCGCGCCCTCCCGGCCGCGCCGATGCCGCACGACGCCTTCGAGAACACCCCGGACACCGACCCGTCGCTGCCGGCCAACCGCGACTGGGGCCGCGCCATCCTGGGCCGGGTGGCGACGTCCACCTTGGGCAACGCCGCGGTCGAGGCCGCCACCATCGACGACGAGGCCACCCTCAACGCCGTCATCGACACCGCCGTGGAGAAGGGCAAGGCGTGGGGCGCGCTCTCCGGCGCCGAGCGTGCCGCGATCCTGCACCGCGCCGGCGACGTGCTCGAATCACGCCGGGCCGACCTCCTCGAGGTGATGGCCAGCGAAACCGGCAAGACCATCGACCAAGGCGACCCCGAGGTCAGCGAGGCTGTCGACTTCGCGCACTACTACGCCGAATTGGCCCGCAAGCTCGACGACGTCGACGGCGCCACCTTCGTGCCGGCGAGGCTCACCGTGGTGACGCCGCCGTGGAATTTCCCGGTGGCCATCCCGGCCGGCTCCACCCTCGCGGCCCTCGCCGCGGGCTCCGCCGTCGTGATCAAGCCCGCCAAGCAGGCACGGCGCAGCGGCGCCGTCATGATCGAGGCGCTCTGGGAAGCCGGGGTACCGCGCGACGTGCTCACCATGGTGCAGCTGGGCGAGCGGGAACTCGGCCAGCAGCTGATCTCCCACCCCGCCGTGGACCGCGTCATCCTCACCGGCGGCTACGAGACGGCCGAACTGTTCCGTTCCTTCCGCAAGGACTTGCCCCTGCTGGCCGAAACCAGCGGCAAAAACGCCATCATTGTCACCCCCAGTGCCGACCTGGACCTGGCGGCGAAGGACGTGGCGTACTCCGCCTTCGGCCACGCCGGCCAGAAGTGCTCCGCGGCTTCGCTGGTGATCCTGGTGGGGTCCGTTGCAACGTCCAAGCGGTTCCACAACCAGCTGATAGACGCCGTCACCTCGCTTAAGGTCGGCTACCCGGAGGACCCGGCCAGCCAGATGGGCCCGATCATCGAACCGGCCGGCGGCAAGCTGCTCAACGCGCTGACCACCCTCGGCGAGGGCGAGGCCTGGGCTGTGGAACCGAAGCAGCTGGACGAATCCGGCAGGCTTTGGAGCCCCGGCGTGCGCCACGGCGTCCGGCGCGGGTCCTACTTCCACCTCACCGAGTTCTTCGGCCCGGTCCTCGGCGTGATGACTGCCGCCACCCTGGAGGAAGCCATCGCGATCCAGAACCAGATCGAGTACGGCCTGACCTCCGGCCTGCACTCGCTCGACTCGGATGAACTGGCACTCTGGCTGGACACCGTCCAGGCCGGCAACCTGTACGTCAACCGCGGCATCACCGGCGCGATCGTGCAGCGCCAGCCCTTCGGCGGCTGGAAGAAGTCCGCCGTGGGTGCCGGGACCAAGGCCGGCGGCCCCAACTACCTCGCGGGGCTCGGCGACTGGGCCAGCAAGCCCAGCACCGCCGCCGAAGCCGGGCAGGCCCCGGCGCCGCTGCACTCCGGCGTGCGCCGGATCGAGGACGCGGCCAGGGGTTTCCTGACCGCCGAGGAACTGGCCCCGCTGCAGCGCTCACTGGCCTCCGACGCCCGGGCCTGGGCCGAGGAGTTCGGCACCGCCAAGGACGTCTCCGGGCTGAGCGCCGAACGCAACGTCTTCCGCTACCGCCCGTTGCCGGTCACGGTGCGGCTCGCCGCCGGAAATCCGCTCGGCGAACTGGTCCGGGTTGTTGCCGCCGGCGTCCAGGCGGGATCGCAGCTCACGGTGTCCAGTGCGGTCGAACTGCCCGCACAGCTGCGCGCCGTGCTGTCCGGCCTGGGGATCGCGGTCACCGTGGAGGACGACGCCGACTGGCTGGCGTCCGCAGCCCGGCTCGCCGGGGCCGCGAAGCTGTCCGTGACGCGGATCCGCCTGATCGGCGGGGACGCGACGGCGCTGGCAGAGGCCACCGGGGGCCGACCCGACCTGGCCGTCTACGCCCATCCGGTCACGGAGGCCGGGCGGGTGGAGCTGCTGCCGTTCCTGCACGAGCAGGCCGTCAGCATCACGGCACACCGGTTCGGCACCGCCAACCACCTCTCGGACGGCCTGATCTAGCTGCTTCGGGCGCCTCTAGCTGCTTCGGGCGCCGGGCCGGCCCCGGGGATCCCGGGGCCGGTCTCCGGCAGTTCCAGGGCAAACAGCATCGCCGCCGTGTCCGCGCTAAAGAGCGGGCACGGCGGCGATTGCCGTTGGATCAAGTGCGGTGCGGGCCGCGGCTCTTAGCCGAGGTACCAGCCCGGCGGCGCCCAGGACGCCGGAACGGCGTGCGCGGAGAAGTCTTCGCATCCCGAGCAGAAGTAGGTGACCTCGCCCAGCCGACTCACGGTCCCATCCCGGCGGTGTTTGGCGGGTACGAACGTCTCCAGGTAAACGAACTCGTCCGTCCCGCAGCGCTCGCAGTAGGGGATGCCGACGAAGTCATCGTCAGTCCGGGCGGGGGCGGGGTGTGCATCAAGCCGGCCGAGGGCGGCGTGCGGCACGCCCTCGAGGCGGGGCGATCCCGCGAGCGGCCGGGCGGCCTTCAAGGGCCGGGCGGACCTGACCGTTGGGCGGGGGCGGTTTATGGCTGGCGTCATTGCTGGCCTATCCCGAACGCCGGGTGCCGTCGCCGCCGGGCAGCAACAAGGACGAGCGTTCGTTTGTCGAATAGTGGTGGCGGGCCTCTGCTTGACCTTCAACAAGGTCAGGATAGGGCAAGTACCACGTGTGTTCAATGGGTGCGTACTGACCCCGTTCGGTCGGGTATTTTGCGGGTAGGTACCGGGCCCGGCCGAGTAGGTACACGGGTACGGGGGTCAGGCCGAGCGGTTCAGGGCGCGGCCGACGATGGTCTGGGTGAGGGCTTCAATCACCTCGGTGTTGGCGAGCGGATTGCGGATCAGGGTGAAGTCGACGTCGCCCACGGCGGGCAGGTCGAAGCGCCGGGTAATGACTTTCAGGTCCTCCGGGACCAGCGAGGACGGCATCACGGCGACGCCGATTCCGGCCCGGACGGCGGCCAGCACGCCGCTGATCTGACGGGTGGTGCAGGTGATGCGCCAGGTCCGGCCGCTGGCTTCGAGGGCGTCGATGGCCAGTTTCCGGCTCAGGCTGGGCGCGGGGTAGGCGATCAGCGGCACCGGGTCCCCCGGGTCCAGCACAGTCTGCTCGAGGCCCACCCAGGAAAAGGAATCCTGCTGCACCACGGTGCCGTCCTTGGCCCCGGCCACCCACTTGACGAAAACGAGGTCCAGCTGGCCGGCGTTGAGCCGCTTGTAGAGCTGGTCGCTTTGGCCCACCGTGAGCTCCAGGTTGATCTGCGGGTAGATCTGCCGGAACTCGCGCAGGATCCGGGGGAGTCCCGTGATGGCAAGGTCGTCCGCTGTGCCAAAGCGCAGCCGGCCGCGCATGGCGGAGCCAGAAAAATAGCGGGCGGCGGAATCGTGGGCGGCGAGGATACTGCGCGCGAAGCCGGCCATGGCGTCGCCGTTGTCCGTCAGACGCACATCGCGGGTGTCACGGGTGACCAGGGTGCGCCTGGCCGCGGCTTCAAGCTTCCTGACGTGCTGGCTGACCGTCGGCTGCGCCAGCCCGAGGCGTTCCGCGGCCCGCGTGAAGCTGAGCGTCTCGGCCACCGCCAGGAAAGAGCGGAGCTGGGCAGGTTCAAACATGCCCGCCCCCGGTCAGCGGATCCCGCACTCGATTCACTCCGGCTCCAATACATTGCAGTTCGTGATGCTAGTTATGCGCAGAATAACCTTCCATTATCGATTGGCGCCAGCTTAGCGTTAAGGCAGCCCCCGTAAACTCCCTTCCCTGAGGACTTGCCGTGCCACCCCCTCCGCCCCTCCAGGCCGCCGCAGCGCAGCAGGAGCCTCTCCGGCAGTCCTGCCGGCAACCCGTCACCGAACCGATCGGCGTCGTCAGTGAGCGGCTGCCGTGGCGGCACACTTTCATTTCGCTGCGGGTCCGCAACTTCCGGATTTTCGCGGCCGGACACTTCGTAGCTGTGGTGGCGCTGTGGATGCAGCGTATTGCCCAGGACTGGCTGGTGCTCCAGCTCTCCGGCTCCGTCACCGCCGTGGGCGTCACGGTGGCGCTGCAGTTCCTGCCCTCGCTGCTTCTCGGCCCGTGGGGCGGCATGATGGCGGACCGCTTCGCCAAACGGAAAATCCTGATGCTGTGCCAAGGCGTGGCCGCGGTCCTGGCCGCAAGCCTTGCTGCCCTGGCCCTCTCGCAGCGGATCGAGGTCTGGCACGTGTACGCGCTTGCCCTGACGCTGGGCCTGGTCACGGTGCTGGACCAGCCGGCCCGGCAGGTCTTTGTGAATGAACTCGTGGGACCGGCCTACCTGCGCAATGCCATCAGCGTGAATTCCACGATCTTCCAGCTCGGCGGCCTGATCGGCCCAGCCGTTGCGGGCATCCTGCTCAGCGCGGTGGGGGCGGGCTGGGCATTCGCCGCCAACGCGCTGGCCTGCTGTTCCACGCTGGCGATGCTCCTGATCCTGCGCAAGGACGAACTGCACCTCACGGCGCCAGCCGCCAAACGCAAGGGCATGCTCAGGGAGGGGCTGCGGTACGCGCTGGCCAAACCCACAATCTACTGGCCGTGGCTGACGGCCGGCTTCGTCGCGGTGTTCGCGATGAGCCTGCCGGTGCTGCTGGCGGCCTTCGCCGACCACGTCTACGACGCAGGAGCGGGCGGCTACGGACTATTCAACTCCCTGGTGGCGCTCGGCGCGCTCGCCGGGGCCATTACCTCCGCGCGGCGGCGGCAGCTCAGGCTGCGCTCGGTGGTGCTCGGCGCCGGAATGTACGGGCTGATGCTCTGCCTGGCGGCCGGGGCGCCCTCGATGGCCCTGTTCGGGGCGGCCATGGTGCTGGCCGGTTTCTGGTGTCTGATGTTCCTTACCGCCGCCAACCAGCTGGTCCAGGTAAGCGCCAACATGGGGATCCGCGGCCGGGTCATGAGCCTGTACATCATGGTGCTCATCGGCGGGCAGGCGATCGGCGGGCCGCTGATGGGGGCGCTGGCAGAGCACCTGGATCCCCGCACGGCGATCCTCGTCTCCGGCGGGGTGCCGGCGCTCGCAGCGGCGGTGGTCGCCGTCGTACTGGCCAGGCGTGGCGAGCTGACGCTCAGGGTGGACCTGACGGACCGGCGGCGGCTGTTGCGGATCGTCCGGGCCTAGCTTTCCGCGGCGGATACAGCTTTCCGCGCCGATAACGGACAGCCGCTACGCGGGTCGGCGTAGCGGCTGTCCGGAACCGCGGCGGAAACCCGGACGCGGCGCGAGGATGCTAGCCGGCCAGCGGGAGGTGCGGGTAGCCCGGCTGCCGCTGCTGGAACTCCAGGACATCCGGATTGAGCACCACGCCGTCGCGGATTTCGATGGCACGGCGGATGGTGTCGTTGCTGTCCCAGGCCGCAGGGCCGGAAATCACCGTCTCCAGGAACGGCAGCAATGCCTCGCTGATCTCCGAGCTGGCGGAGTTCCACAGGTACGACGGGCTGTGGTCCACCGCGTAGTAGTCGATGTGGTCGCCCACCGTGAACATCGGCTCGGCGAAGGTGGTGGTCTTCGCCCAGCTGAATCCCATGCCCTCGTCGCAGGACACGTCCACGATCAGGCTGCCGGGCCGGAAGGCGCCCAGGTCCTCGGTGCGCAGGTACGTCAGCGGCGCGTTCGGGTCCTGCAGGGTGCAGTTGACCACGATGTCGCTCTCGGCGAGGAAGGGCGCCAGCGGCACCCGGCCTCGTTCGGTGATGACTTCGCTCAGGAACGGCGCCTCGTTGTCGTGGTCGAACTGCGCGATCCGCACCGAGTGGATGGGGGAGCCCACGGCCGCGACCCCGCGGTTGGTCAGCACCTGCACATCGTGGATGCCGTGGGCGTTCAAGGCGGTCACGGCGCCGCGGGCGGTGGCGCCGAAGCCGATGACGACGGCGCTCAGCCGGCGGCCGTAATCGCCGGTGGTTCCGGTCAGGGCCAGGGCGTGCAGCACCGAGCAGTAACCGGCCAGCTCATTGTTCTTGTGGAAAACGTGCAGGCCGAAACCGCCGTCGCTGGCCCAGTGGTTCATCGCCTCGAATGCGATGAGCGTGAGTTTCTTGTCGATCGCCAGCTGCGTGATGGCCGCGTCCTGGACGCAGTGCGGCCAGCCCCAGAGGACCTGCCCGTCGCGCAGTTCGGCGAGGTCCGCCGGCTGCGGCTTGGGCAAGAGTACGACGTCGGCCTCGGCCAGGAGCTGCGCCCGCGGCGCGATCCGGCCGACCAAGCCGGCCAGCTGGGCGTCCGGGACGCCGAAGCGCTCCCCGTAGCCCGCTTCCAGGATCAGTTGCTTCCTGAGCTCCGGGGCGATGCGTTCGAAGTGGCGGGGATGGATGGGAAGGCGGCGTTCGTCCGGTTTGCGTGTGGCTGCGAGGACGCCGAGGGTGAGATGGTTCGAGGAACCGGTCACTTCTTTTTGGGGCTCGCCGTCTTGGCGGCGGTCACTTTGTCCAGGGAGCTGGGCGGCGCGGCGGCGGCCCTTTTATCAGCGCGCTTTTCCTTGATGGACTTGGCGGATTTTTTGGATGCTGCTTGACGGGGGGATTTGTCAGCCATGATTGCTCCTGTAGCGGAACCGGGAAGGTTCCTGACTCCTGACGATACAGGTAGCCACCTAACCGGCTCCGGGGCGGCAGGGCTGCGGGGCCGGGGCGTGCGAAGAATTGGAGCGGCTGACGGGAATCGAACCCGCGTATCAAGCTTGGGAAGCTAGCGCTCTACCATTGAGCTACAGCCGCAGAGGGACCGGCCAGAGCCCTGGACCCCGTCCCGCGGAACAACGAGATTCACCTTACCCCAGCCGGGCGGCTTCGCAGAACAGCGACACCGGCTGGCGGCGACGTTGCGGGTCTGCCCGCCGGCGCCGTTCCCTTCGCAGGTACCCCGGGGATACGCCAGATCCAGTGGCGTGCAGCGCGGCGTGCCGGCGGGGGGGCGGGCCAGGGCGGGCGGGCCCTGAGCTGGCCCGGAAACAGCCCCAACACGGCGCGGAATGGACGGCTGAACAGGTAGTCCCGTCTCGGAACCCCGTAGTACCTGCCCGGCGCGGCGAGTGTACCGCTAGCCATAAAAGGGTAGCCCGCACTCGTGTGCGGCCAAAAGTCATCTAATTTACTTGGGGAGACCGCAGCCAACCTATTCGCTAGAAGGTCTCACAATGTTTCGTCGGACGTTGATTGGTGTTCATGTTTCCAGGCTAAGGAGTCGAACTCGTCGCCCGGGTTCCCTCTCCAAGCCCGCCGGCAGCGTCGCTTCCAACCCCGCGGATCTTGGCACATCCAGGGACGGCAGTCATGAGTGAACTCAAACACCGCCGTCCATTCCATGCGGTGACGCCACTGACACCTCCAATAACGACCCATGAACGCCCACATGCTTCCGCAAGGCCGCGGCATTCGGTGTGGGATGACGAGTCCCGAACTGACATCGCAGCTTCAAGGAAGGCGGTCACCCGACGGTGGCGGAACTTCGCCAACCGCCTTCGAATGACCGATGCGGGAGTGATCGCAGTGTCCGTGGTGTTGGCATATGTAGCCAGATTTGGCATGGACGCAGCGACTCCGGCGGGGGTGGAATTTGAGGCTCGATATCTGGCTGTCTCCATCCTGTTAATTGCGGCATGGATCGCTGTGCTGGAAATCTACCCCACTCGTGACTGCCGGACGTTTGGTGTCGGCGCTGCCGAGTACAAGCGCGTAGTTCAGGCAACCCTGAAATTATTCGGCGCACTCGCCATCGCGATGGTCTTTGTTCGCTTCGATGTGGTGCGAGGCTACTTTGCTGTCGCGTTGCCGCTAGGGCTGCTCCTGCTGACCGGGAATCGCTGGCTGTGGCGCCGGTGGTTGAACCGCAGGCGAGCCGCGGGCAAGTATCTGTCCAAGGTGATTGTGATCGGAGATGCGGCTGACGTCGAATACGTGGTCAACCAGATCGAACGGAACCCGACTGCCGGCTACCAGGTTTCCGGAGTGGGCCTGCCGACACTGGACAAGTCAACGGAGTTGCGTCCTCCGTGGTACCGGGTCCCGGTGGTGTCGACGCTGGCGGATGTGTCCCGAATGGTGGAAGTTGCTGGTGCAGATGCGGTCATCGTCGCGGGCCGGGTGCCCGGGGGCATCACGTACATTCGGGAACTGGGGTGGAAACTCGAGGCCTCCGGAACGGAGCTTGTCCTCGCCTCAAGCCTGACCAACGTCGCCGGGCCCCGAATCCACTGGCGCCCGGTCGATGGATTACCACTCGTACACGTGGAACTTCCGCAGTACGCGGGCGCCAAGCACGTGCTCAAGAGAGCCATGGATATCGCCGTCGCATCCCTGGCGTTGCTGGTGCTTGCGCCGCTCATGCTGGTTCTTGCCATCATCGTCAAGCGGGACAGCTCCGGCCCTGTCTTTTTCGGACAGCTGAGGGCAGGTAGAAATGGCGTGCCCTTCTACATGCTGAAGTTCCGTTCGATGGTCCAGACTGCCGAAGCGGACCTCGACGCCTTGCGCGACCTCAATGAAGGTTCAGGACCATTGTTCAAGATCCGGGACGATCCGCGGGTCACCAGCTGCGGGCGGTGGATGCGGAAGTACTCTCTGGACGAGCTTCCACAGTTCTGGAACGTTCTGACGGGTGATATGAGCCTGGTCGGCCCCCGGCCGCCGCTGCCCGCGGAAGTTGAACGCTACGAGAAGTTCACCAACCGGCGCCTGCTGATCAAGCCCGGCATCACGGGCTTGTGGCAGATCAACGGCCGTTCCACCCTCCCGTGGGAGGAAAGCATCCGGCTGGACTTGTACTACGTAGAAAACTGGTCGCTTACCGGTGACCTGATCATCCTGTGGAGAACCTTCCGAGCCATGCGCAGCCCAGTCGGCGCTTACTGATGGAGCAACCATGACAACGCGAATTGGCTACGCAGCCGGTGCTTTCGATCTGTTTCACATTGGCCACCTGAATTTGCTGCGGCACGCGAAGGCGCACTGCGACTTCCTCGTCGCCGGCGTCGTATCGGACGAGCTGTTGGTCCGGGCGAAGGGCCGGTCACCCGTGATTCCGCTGGCCGAGCGCCTGGAGATCGTCCGGAATATCCGCTACGTGGATGAAGCGATAGCAGAGACCCTGCCCCGCAAGATCGACACCTGGCGCAGCCATCCGTTCGATGTCTTCTTCAAAGGCGACGACTGGCGAGGAACGCCGAAAGGCCTTGCGCTGGAGCGGGAATTCGCGTCGGTCGGGGTGGAAGTTGCCTATTTCCCGTACACGATGCACACGTCCAGCACCGCACTCCGAAGGGCCCTGGAACTCATGAACTCCGGGGCCCAGGAGAGAGGGACTTTGCAGAGCCTGCCCTGAAAGCCAGGCCGGCAGCTGCCGGCACGCTTGCCAAGGAAACGCCCGGTCTCGATCAACGCCCGGTCTCGATTACAGCTCGGTCTCTATCAACAAGAAAAACCTTGTGGGGGTAGCAGTGAAGCATTCAATTAGCCCGTCTGACGGTTTACGTATTGCCTTGGTGGGTACGCGTGGCGTGCCTGCACACTATGGAGGATTCGAAACCTGCGTCGAGGAAGTAGGGCGCCGTCTCGCGGAGCGCGGGCATCGGGTAGCCGTTTACTGCCGGTCCGGCAATAGCCCGGACAAGAGGATCAAAGAATTTGCGGGAATGCGACTGGTGCATCTGCCCGCCCTTCGCCGACGCTCCCTTGAGACTTTGAGCCACACCGGACTTTCAGCAGCTCACCTCCTGACGCACAGAGCGGATGCCACGATAATCTTCAACGCTGCCAATGCGCCCTGGCTTCCGCTGCTCCGGCTGGCCCGGCTTCCGGTCGCCACCCACATGGACGGCCTCGAATGGAAGCGCGCCAAGTGGGGCCCCGTCGGCCAACGCTATTACCGCTGGGCCGAGGGTTTCGCTGTTCGGTTCTCCAATGCACTGGTCGCGGATGCGGCCGGCATTCGCGACTACTACCGGGCCACCTTCGACGCGGATACCGAGCTGATCTCGTATGGTGCGCCGTTGCTTGCCCCCCGGGAACCCAAACAGCTGGCGTCCCTTGATCTGGCTTCCGGCAAATACCATCTGGTTGTTGCACGGCTTGAGCCGGAGAACCACGTCCATACCATCGTGGAGGGCTATGTACGCAGCGGCGCCAAACTCCCCTTGATCGTCGTCGGCTCCACCCCGTATGGCCGCGAATACAACGAAAGGCTCACGGCGTCAGCGGACGGAAGAGTGAGATTCCTCGGCGGAGTCTGGAACCAGGACCTGCTGGACGAGCTCTACGCCAACGCGCTGGTCTACTGGCACGGGCATTCCGTGGGCGGGACCAACCCTTCGCTTCTCCGGGCCATCGGTGCCGGCGCTGCAACAAATGCGTTCGATGTGAACTTCAACCGTGAGGTCCTCGGCTCGGCCGGGAAGTACTTCCGGGACCCGGGCGACGTGGCCCGCTTAGTGGAGGAATCGGAAGCGCACCCTGCCGATATCCGGTCCAGGGGAAGTCAGGCCAGGGAAGTCGCCACGCGGTACGACTGGGACGATGTGGCCGATCGCTACGAGGCCCTCTGCATCGCCCTGGCATCCCGGACACAGACGAGGGTGCAGGGCCGAGGTAGTGGCGCAACGGCCACCGTGGCCAGCCACACTCCGGACGAAAGGCAGGTGGCGTCGTGACCCGCCTGGTCCTGGGAGCTCCCGGGAGTTCGAACCCGATCCGAAGCGGCCGCAGCGCCGCCCTGCCCGTTTCCAGTAGTGCGCTTATGGAGGTCCCAATGCAGCAAGACCCGGCGGTACACCCAATCTTCGCTATTGGGGGTTCAAGAGGCGGCCCGCTGACGCGGAAAATCCTCGCGGTCGTCGTAGGAGCTACCGCAAGCATCGCCCTCTTGTCGGGCTGCAACGCGCCCTCCGGGTCGAACACTGGGCAGGCCGGCACTGTGGCGCACTCAGACGCCGGAGCGAGTGACCCGAAGCCCACGGCGGAAGGGCCGACAGTGCCGCCAGGCGGCCCGGGGTTCGTAGACAATTCCAAGGTCGCCCCCGTGGTCAGGCGGGACAACGAAAAGCCTGCTGCCGCAAAGGCCCGCGCCGTCCCCGGGGACTTCGACTCGACGCCTGCCAGATACAGCGACGGAGTGCTTGTCTCGGTGGGAGGCTTGCGCAGCGGCGTCGTGACGGCCACTGACCCTGGTTCAATAACCGGGGCTTCCTACGTATACATGGACATCAAGATCCAAAACGGCTCCAGCCAAAGCCTCACCGTGTCCAACGTCGTGGTGACAATGCGGTACGGGAGCGGCAAAACCGCGGCTGCGCCGCTATACGAGGGCAAGGAAGAGCTCGACTTCGCCGGCACCGTGAAGGCCGGTGAGAGCCAGACGCGGGGTTACGCCTTCATGGTCCCCAAGGGCACCGACGCCGGCACCGTCTTCATCGACATCGACGGCGCCCACACGCCGGCTTCCCTCAGCGGAAACCTGCCACGGTAGTGGCCAGTCACAAGTTCCAGCAAAAAGCCTCGGCTGCCACCGGCGGCCGGGGGATGGTGGGCGGTGTCGCGGCCCAAGGATCCCAGGCGCTCGCAAGCTTTGGACTGCAGCTTCTGGCCGTGCGGACTCTCGGGCTCGACGGACTGGGGCAATTTGCCATCTTGTACGGCGTCATTCTTTTGGTCACCGCGGTCGTGAGCGGTTTCGTGGGTGACACCCTGACCGTACTGGACCGTCACGACTCGTCGATAAGGTTCACCCTTCAGCTCTGGTGCCTCGGTCTGAGCCTGGGGACCGGCCTGTGCGGCGCCGTGGTCGCACTGGTTTCGGGTTTGCTGGCGCCGTCCGGAGCCTGGATCTTCGGGGGCGCGATCATCGTCTTCGTCCTCGAGGACACAGTGAGACGGCTGCTCATGGCACACCTCACGTTCTGGAAAATCGTGGTGGTCGACGTGTCCGGGCTCGTTGGGGCCCTCGCCGCCCTGGGTATGGCCGCAACTGCCGGTCCGCTAGCCCTGAGCTCCTTCTTCGCGGCCCTAATCTGGGGGCAATTGGCGGCGTTCGGGATCGGAATCGCGCTCCTGCCGAAAAGCGACCGCTACCTCGTTGTCAGGGCCCAGAAGTTCTCCCCGGAGGTGGCACGGTACGGGACCTGGCGTTCCCTTCAACAGGCCGTCCGCCCCACGCTGCTTACTGCCGTTCGGGTGACGGTGACATTTATGGCCGGACTGGCCGCGACCGGACAGCTAGAAGTCGCGCGGATCTATGTCGCTCCGATCATGTTGATGGTCAGCGGTGCATCCTCGTACCTTTTTGCAGTCTTTGCCCGGGAGCATGCCGTTCCGATGAAGGACCTGCTGCGGCGGGCAGACCGCGGTGTGGCCGTGTTGACCGTGGTCGCGCTGGGAGCCGGCATCATCGCAATGGCTTCGCTGTCGAGCATCGGCCGATTGGTGGCCGGGCAGGAACCCGATGCGGCGGCGGTCGTCGGGTGGATCGCCTACGCCACGTCCGTGGCGGCGGTAACACCGTATGGTGCCCTTGCCGCCGTCCGGGGAAAACAGGCAAGCGTCTTCGGCTTGCGAGTGGTGGACTCCGTTTTATCCCTCTTGCTCGCCGGAGCATTCGTCGCCTTCACAGCTGGATACACCTTGGTTCCGGCGCTGATGGCGGTGGGCTCCTTGCTGGGAGGGCCCCTCATACGCAGGTTACTCATCCGGCCCCTGTTAACTTCCGAAAGTCAATCACGACCAGCAGTTCAATATCCGCGGTCTCGAAAGGTGGCACACCGTGCATAGCAGTAAGCATCCATCGCAGGCACACTCGTTCCGGGGGTCATCGGCCAGGAAGGCAGGCGATATCAGATTCCGGCGTTCCGTCCGGGGCCTCGCGGGGGCAACCGCAGCCGTCGTCATTGCTGCCTTCTTCAGCGCCGGTGCCGCGGCGGCAGCGGACAACCCCCCGCCGCCACCCCAACTCCCACCAACAGTAAGCGGCGATGTGCTGCCCACCCCACAGATCAACGGCGTTGTCTGGAAGACAGCGGTCATCGGCAACACGGCCTACGCGGTGGGCAGTTTCACCAAGGCGCGTCCGTCGGGCGCCGCGGCGGGTACCAACGAAGTCACCCGGAACAATGCGATGGCGTTCAACATTCTGACGGGGGCAATCCTGCCCTGGAACCCAAACCTGAACGCCCAGGCACGGACCATCAAAGTCTCGCCGGACGAAAAGAAGATCTACCTAGGCGGCGACTTCACCACCGTCTCTGGCAGCACGCGCGGAAAAGTTGCAGCGTTTGACGCCGCCACCGGCGCGCTCGACCCCAACTTCAAGCCGACCGTCAATGGGTCAGTCTGGAACGTCGCGGCGAGCAACAGCGCGGTTTACGTGGTCGGATCATTCGGTGTTGCCGGCGGCGCGACGCGCCGGAACATGGCCTCCTTCACCACCTCCGCAGGTGCACTGCTGCCGTGGAATCCCGCTTCCGACGACATCGTAGAGGCAGTCGTCGCCGCACCTGATGGCGGCAGGGTGGTCGTCGGCGGCCGGTTCCAGCAGCTCAACGGTTCGCCCATTGTCGGCATCGGGGCCGTCGATGGCGCCACCGGCAGTCTGCTTCCGTGGACCAGCCGGCCCATTCCAACGCGGCAAGACACCAACCGCTCCGGAGTCACCGAGCTGTCCCTCGTCGGCAGCGTGGTTTACGCCAGCGCCGACGGCGAGGGCGGACACTGGTTCGACGGCCGGTTCGCCGCAGACTTCGCTACCGGCGATCTAATCTGGCTGAACAATTGCTACGGTGCGACCTACGGCGTCTCGGTGATGGACCAGGTTATGTATTCCGTTGGCCACGCGCATGACTGCACCTCTGTGGGCACATTCGCCGATCATGACCCGCAAATTTGGAAGCGGGCTACTGCTGATACGACGTTTGCGACGGGAACCGATCAGGGCCCTCCGGGTTCCAATATGAATTATGCATACCAGCCGGTTCCCACCCAGCTGCCGTGGTACCCCGAAGTTAATGCGGGGAGCTACACGGGCATGTACCAAGGAGGCTGGGCGTTGGCCAACAACGGCACCTACCTCGTTATGGGTGGTGAGTTCACCCGCGTGAACGGGAAGAACCAGCAGGGCCTGGCCACCTTTGCTAAGAGGTCTGTCGCCCCAAATAAGGTGATGCCGACCTACAGCCCAATGAAGCCGAGCGTCTTGTCTCTGAATTCCGGGACGGCGCGCGTCGCTTGGACTGGCACTTCGGACATCGACGACGGCACGCTCACCTATGAAATCCTGCGCGACAACGGCACCGTTCCCGTCTTCAGCGTTGACGCAAAGTCGCCTTGGTGGGCACTTCCTCAGCTGGGCTTTACGGATACCGGACTGGCCCCGGGCTCCAGCCATACCTACCGCGTACGGGTAAAGGACCCTGAAGGTAACAACTACACGGGGAGCAGGTCGGACGCGGTCGTGGTCTCCTCCGCCGCTCCCAGCGCCTACGCCCAGAAGATCATTGCTGACGGGGCCACGAACTACTGGCCGCTCAATGAACCCACTGGGTCGGTCGTTTTCGACAACGCCTCCTTCGCGGACGCCGACGCCGGCTCCGGCGTCACCCGTGGTGCCGGCGGCGCCATCCCCAATGATGCGGCGTCGAACTTTGACGGCTCCGGCAGCGGATTTGCTGCCACACGCGGCGCCATTCCCGGGCCCGACACGTTCACGGCAGAGGCCTGGTTCAAGACCACCACTACCAGCGGTGGCAAGATTCTCGGCTTTGGCGCCTCGGCAACAGGCAATTCGGGCAGCTACGACCGCCACATCTTCATGGACAACGCAGGGCACATCTGGTTCGGTGTTTACCCGGGCGGGGTCCAGACGCTGAGCACCAGCAACACCTACAACGATGGGCAATGGCACCAGGTCACCGCGAGCCTCGGCGCTGATGGCATGCGTCTTTACATAGACGGCGTTCCTGCGGGGCAACGTAGCGACGTGACCTTCGGCCAGGCCTACAACGGCTACTGGCGCATCGGCGGAGACAACATGGGAGGCTGGCCCAACCAGCCCGCCAGTTCCTATTTCGCCGGAGCCATCGACGATGTGGCCATCTACCCGACCGTGCTGACCCGGCAGGCAGTGCTCTCGCACTACACAGCAAGTGGCCGGGAATCCAGCCTTCCCCCGGCCCCGACGGATGCCTACGGTGCCGCGGTAAATTCAGACCAGCCGGACCTATACTGGCGCTTGGACGAAACCGCAGGAAACGTAGCTGCGGACTCAAGCCAGTCCAGCAATAATGGTGCGTACCAGGGCGGCGTAGCCCAGGGCGAAGCCGGCGTGGTCCCGAACTACAGCGGTACTGCGGCCAGCTTTAATGGACGGAACGGAATTGTCGCCGGCCAGAACTCGCTCACCAATCCGACGAGCTACTCCCTTGAATCGTGGTTTAAGACGACCACCACCGAGGGTGGCAAGATTATCGGCTTCGGCAACAGCAACACCGGCCTATCTGACAATTACGACCGCCACGTCTACATGCAGGACGACGGGACCCTCGCTTTCGGCGTCTGGACAGGCCAGCCGAGCCTGGTCATCACTCCGGTCCCCTACAACGACGGCAAATGGCATCACTTGGTGGCCGAGCAGTCGACGGACGGCATGAAGCTCTACGTCGACGGGGCCCTGGTGGGAACCAACCCACAGACGCAGGCTCAGCCCTATACCGGATACTGGCGCATCGGCGGAGACACGACCTGGGGATCCTCCAGCCCCTACTTCGACGGCACCCTTGACGAAGTTGCGGTCTACTCGAAGGCCCTGAGCGCCGACCGGGTGGCAGCCCACTACAACCTGGCCGCCCCCGCGAACGTTCTGCCTGCCGCAGGCTTCACGTCGACGGCGAACAACTTGGATATCGCCGTGGATGGCAGCCAATCAAGCGATCCAGACGGGCAGATCGTCGACTGCGCCTGGGACTTCGGGGACGGCCAAGTCGGCTCCGGGTCCACGGCCACCCACAGCTACGCGGCGGCGTCAACGTACGTCGTGAAGCTGACAGTGACCGATAACCGCGGGGGGAAGTCGACGGTTTCGCATGATGTGACCGTCACCGAAGCCCCCAACCAGCTGCCAGCGGCTGACTTCACCGCCACTATTTCGAACCTTAAGGTCTCAGTGGACGCAGCGGCGTCCCAGGACCCAGACGGAACGCTGGTGGACTACGCGTGGGACTTCGGCGATGGACACACTGCAACGGGAGTGAACTCCGAATACACCTATTTGGCGGAGGGCAACTACAAAATCACCCTCACGGTGACAGACAATCGTGGCGGAACCAGCACTACCAGCCGGGATGTCACGGCAGTCCGGCCGCCAAACGCATTGCCCACCGCAGCCTTCACACCCACCACGTTGGGCCTGGACGGATCCTTCGATGCAGCTGCTTCGAGCGATTCCGACGGGCAGATCGTGGACTACAGATGGAAATTCGGTGACGGATCAACTGGAACCGGAGTTACGGCACACCACTCATACACGGCGGCCGGGACTTACAGCGTCGAACTGACGGTGACCGATGACCGCGGAGGTCAGGCCCGGATTGCTCGCGACGTCACCGTCGCGTCGGTGCCCAACAAGGCACCGACGGCCGCATATTCGTTCACCGCCACCGACCTCCGTGTCGCATTCGACGGATCGGCGTCGTCGGATCCGGACGGAACGGTCGCCTCTTACGCTTGGGACTTCGGCGATGGATCTACCGCGTCAGTGGCGGCTCCGGTGCACACGTACGGCGCGGCCGGAACATACAACGCCACCCTGACGGTGACCGATGACAAGGGGGCCAGTGACGCGATTACACACGCGGTCACTGTGAGCGCCGCGCCGCCGCCCAACGCGCCACCGGTCGCCTCGTTTACAAGCGATATGGCCGGTCTGAGCGGCCAGTTCGACGGCCGGGCATCAGCGGATCCGGACGGCACGATTTCCAGCTTTGCCTGGGATTTCGGTGACGGAGCGACCGCGGAAGGATCGACGGCGAATCACAACTATGTCGGTGCGGGTGAGTACTCGGTCACTCTGACCGTCACCGACAACCAGGGAGCGTCAACTTTCATCGTCCACGCCGTTACAGCCACGGCACCCGCCAACGCTGTACCGGTGGCTGCCTTCACTTCCCAGGTGCAGGATCTGAAAGTCAGCTTCGACGGGTCGGCCTCCACTGATTCCGATGGAACGATCAGCAGCTACGAGTGGGCGTACGGCGACGGCTCAACGGGAACGGGCGCCACGGCGACCCACACCTACGCGACCGCCGGCGACTACGACGCCGTGCTGACGGTGACAGACAATTCGGGTGCCACCGACTCGGTCACTCACCGGATCACGACTGCCGCAGCTGCGAACAACCCGCCGGTCGCCGCCTTCACGAGTTCTGCGGTCGGCCTGCAGGTCTCCTTCGATGGCTCATCGTCGACGGACTCCGACGGATCCGTGACCGGCTACGCCTGGGACTTCGGCGACGGGGCCACGGGCACGGGAATGACCGCATCACACCGCTACGGCAAGGCCGGAACATTCACCGTCCGCCTCACGGCCACCGATGATCAGGGGGCAAGCTCCACAAAGACTGCCCAAGTGGTGGTGACGCAGCGGAGCTTCTCGCAGGATACGTTCTCCCGGACCGTCACCGGCGGCTTCGGTTCCGCGGACCAGGGCGGAGCCTGGACCAGTACTTCCAGTGCCAGCAACTTCTCAGTCACCAACGGAAAGGGGAATATCCGCATGGCGGGTCCGGGATCGGGCCCTTCCATCTTCCAGAAGTCGGTAAGCCAGACTGACGCCGAGATTCGGGTGGCCGCCGGAGTGGACCGGGCGCCCACGGGCGGCGGAACCAATCTGTCCGTTATTGGCCGCAGCGTCGACGGGCAGGGCGACTACCGCGCCAAGGTCAACTTGCTGGCCAACGGGGGAGTCACCTTGGGCCTGTTCCGTGTGAACACCTCCGGGGTCGGCACCATGGTGGCGGCCGAGTCGGTGGTCTCAGGGCTCACCTATCAAGTCGGTGATGTCCTGAACATGCGGGTGCAGGTGACAGGAACGTTCCCGACCACGGTGAAAGCCAAGGTGTGGAAGGCCGGCACCCCAGAGCCCGCGACCTGGATGAAGACGGGCACCGACTCCACGGCCGGCCTGCAGGTAGCAGGCTCTGTCGGACTGTTTTCCTACCTCTCCGGGTCGGCAACCGTGGCACCAATCGTCGCCTCATGGGACAACTGGTGGGTCGGGGAGAGCGCGGACCAATAGCCCGGCATGCTATCCAGCCGAGGCCTCAGACGGGCACGACTGTCTGAGGCCTCGGCCGCCGGGGAGCTGATTTGTCACCGGAAGAACGGTGAATTGTTTATCCAAGGAAGGACCGAAATGTCGAATGCACTGAACATTTCCCGCCAGGGCTCCATCCAGGTTTTCAGGGTGGCTTTAGAGACGCTGCGGACGGCGCAGAAAACAACGAAAGGGGCTCCGGCGTACTCTCGATACATTAATCGTCCCCTGGGCCGGCCCCTTGCCGCGCTGGCATATGCCTGGAAGATGACGCCGAATCAAGTGACGGCCATAAGCGCAGGGCTGACGTTTTTCGGCCTGCTCATTGTGGCCGCCACCCCTCCCCGGATATTTACGTCTCTTGCCGCGGTGCTCCTGCTCATGGCGGGATACGCGCTCGACTCAGCCGATGGTCAACTTGCCCGCTTGCGCGGCGGGGGCACCTTCGCCGGCGAATGGCTGGATCATGTGGTCGATGCTTTCAAAGCCAATCTCCTGCACATAGCAGTCCTCTTGTGCTGGTGGCAGTACTACAAGCTGGATCCTGCCTGGTACCTGCTTCCCCTTGCCTACGCGGTCCTGTCGTCCGTGTTCTTTTTCGCGGTCATCCTGACGGACCAGCTGCGCCGCCAGCACCGCGGAAGCTCAGCGATGTTCCTTCAGGGGGAGGGGCGCTCATCGGTGTGGTATTCACTGGCTGTTGTCCCCACCGACTATGGCCTGATGATCGTGGTGTTCGGCCTCCTTTGGCTGCCTCAGGCCTTCATCACTGTCTATACCGCACTGCTAATCGCGAACATCATATTTCTCGGCCTGGCCCTCCCGAAGTGGTTCGGTGAAGTACGGGCATTTGCTAAAGCGTAGCCCGGTAATTTGTGCGCACATTTCCTCGTCAATTACTAGTTTGGATGTAATGCTATGTACTACAACCCCCAGTGGGACGGGAACTGCGATCGGGAAAATCTCATGGAGTTATCCGACTATTTGAAGGCTTTTCGGGAACGTTGGCTGTTGATCCTGGTCTGCACCCTGGTCGGAGGAGGGTTGGCGGGGCTCATTACACAGCGCATCCCGCCCACGTACACCGGAGAAGCGACTCTCTTTCTCAAGGTTGACTCCAAGGCAGGTTCTCTTTACGAGCGTTCCCAGTTCGGCCTTCAACGCGTGAAGTCGTACCCCGCCGTCGTGCAGAGCCCCGATGTGCTCCTGCCCGTCATGGCGGAGCTCAAGCTGGGTGGTTCGCTGGAAGACCTGCAGGCGCGTGTCACGGCCACCAACCCGACCAATACGTTCTTCCTAAAGGTGCAGGCCGAGGACAGTTCCGCCGAACAGGCGGCGGCGGTGGCCAACGCCGTCGCCAAGAACCTGGCCGTGCAGGTCGGAGTGTTGGAAACGGCCAAAGGCGAAGCTGCTTCCGCCGTCTCCCTCGTGCAGACAGTTCCCGCCTCCCCGCCGTCGAGCAGGACCTCTCCAAGCCTGCCGCTGAACGGCGCCCTGGGGGTCTTGGTAGGACTCTCGCTGGGGCTCGCGACGGCGGTTATTGGCAAGCGGTTCGGTCAACGGATCCGCACTGCCGATGACGTTCGGGCGGCCAGCGATCTTCCGGTCCTCGGTGTGTTGAACCGCAAAGCGCGCCGACGGACTGTCATTCCGTCCCGGCGGCGGTCGGCCCAGGATGAGACGCGGTCCCACCAGGATCTCGTAACCAACCTGCAGCTGGTTGCCGGTGGCAGGCTGCCGAACTTGTTGGTACTCGTCTCGGAACTTGATTGGCAGGCGCAGTACTCGTTGCGCCAGGAACTTGCATCGACCCTCGCCAGCACTGGTAGAGCCGTCTGCTTGCTGGAATCGGAGCCGCCGCCCGGCTCAGCCGACGACGTTGCGCTGCCGCCCGGCACCCGCGGCCTGGCAGATCTGCTCAGCGAAAAGTGCGAGCTGGTCGAGGCGCTTACCCCGAGTGCCGACGGCCAATTCCAGATTCTGCCGGCTGGCTCCAAGGCTGCGGCGCCAAGCGAATTCGTCACGCAAAAGCGGTTCCCCATGGTGGCCAACAGGCTCCGTGAAAGCTTTGACGTCATTCTGGCGGAGGCGGGTCCGCGTTCTGCGGCACTGAGTCTCGCGATGGTGGCTCCATGTGCAGGCGGTGTTCTCCTGGCTGTGGAGCACGGGACAACGCGCAAGCGCGATCTCGCCCACCTGCTGGCCGAAGTGAAGGCCTTTGGGTTGCGGCCCGTCGGTGTGGTCATGACGTCAGTGCCGGGTTCCCGGCGGGTGTCCGTCACCGACGGATGGCGGTCAGGCGACTTCCGCGATACCGATCTGCAGTTTGAGCTGCAAAGAGTCCACGAGTACCGGTGATGCCGCCGCTACCCGGCGCCCTCGAACCGCGGAGAAGCGCCGCGCTGTACATTGTGTGGCTGTTGACGCTGGCAAGTGTCGTTTCCTGGCGACGGGGGGTCTATTTTTCCGGCGGGCTGGATCCCGTGGTGGTCATCAAGGCCGTCGTGGGGCTTGCGGCACTGGCAGCCGCAACATGGAGCTTCCGTCGCGGCCAGGGCAGGCTGCGGGCCGGCGGCCGGACGCTGGCCTTCCTGATGGTCTATGTGTCAGTGTCGGTCCTGGGGGCGATTTCGGACGGCAACTTGCCGGCCTCGCTGGTCCTGACCGTCCGAGTGGTACTCATCGCCATTACCATTGTGCTGCTTGCCGGCACGTTTCCTGCCAGAACCCTGTTGGAGTCGCTTCTGGCAATGATGGCGCTGGTGGGGCTGTGCGCGACCGTTTCCGGGCTCGAGACCCTAGGGGTCGAGGGGAGGATCTACGGTGTGTTCCCGCCCTTGAACCCTAACGAAATTTCTCTTCTTTGCGGGTTGCCGGCCTTGGGCGTGGTGCACGAACTGAGTATTGGCGGCATGAAGAACAGGACGGGCCTTCCGCTCCTGGCTGCATTGCTCGCTGCCGTGTGGATGACCGGATCCCGGACGGGTCTTTTTGCTTTTGCCGTGGCATGCGTGTTGATCCTGATGCACGCACGATGGCTTCGCCTCGGTGCCGGGCTGGCCCTGATCGCGCTGGTCCCGACGGCGTTTTTTGTTTTGACTGAGACCACGCTGGTTTCGAGCATCCTGGAGCGGGGCGACGCGGCAGGCGCGGACTTGCTGACACTTAACGCCCGTACGATCGCATGGGACACCGTGCTCAGTACGCCGCCAGAGACGTGGCAGCGGTGGGTGGGCGCGGGGCTGTCCGTAAAACAAGTTGCCGTCGAAGGCCAGTACTGGCAGGACCAAGCGCTGGACAGCAGCTGGATATCCGCCCTGGCCCAGGCAGGTGTCATTGGCACGGCTGTACTGGCGGCCTGGTCACTCTCCGCCGTTCTCGGCAGCCTGTCGGCGAGAGGAGTCCGCTCGATCACTACCCCGATCCTGGCGTTCATCTTGATACGGAGCTTCCTCGAAAACGGCCTCGTCGATTCCAACGTGCCCTTCATCGTGTTCCTGACGGTTTCGCTCTTGGTTGAACGTGTCAGGGCCAGGGACCAAACCGCCGGGACCGGACGAATTTGGAGCGGATCAGGCCGGCCAAGCACCCAGGTGCTGGACTCCCGTGTTTCTCCCCAGGGCGGCCGCGACGGCCCCCGGTAGGGGCTGCGCGACAGTCGCGTCCCTGGCCTTCACCTCGGAGGTGGGCTGCCAGCCGCTGAGGGCTGGCCGGCCGTCCACGACGAGGTGGGAAGATTCCTGCCCGGTGGCCGACTTGAAGCCTGGGACGGTCGTGAACACGGCAGGATTCCCCGGCCCCCGCGACCAAACGACTGCCCACGCTGGGCTGCTGGCCGAGGGGCGCTGATAGACGTCACCCTTGGCCGATATCCCAAGTTGTTCAGCGCTGAACTGATGGGAATAATCCTCCACGCAAAGGAGGCAATTGCCGGTCCCGCCAGCCAGTATGTTGTTGCGGACGGCGATCTTGGTGTTGATCCACGTCATTGTCGGGTCGGGGAACGCCTGGCGTGGGTCATGGCCGGGCAACGAACGGTTACTGGCCCGACGAGTGTCCTGGACGATATTCAAGTTCCGGCCATTGCCGCTAATGGTGTTGTTCCACAGATCCACATTGCTGGTGTCGTTGAGCTTGACGCCGTTACCCAGATTCCCGGCGATGTAATTGTCGGCGACCAGGAACTTGGCCGAGATTTCCATCGTCAGGCCATGCCCCAGATTGGCGATCGAGTCATTGCGCGTGATGACACCGTTGTAGACAGATTCGTCCAGCCAGAGTCCGGGGCCGGCGTTGCGCACAAACGAACTGTCGCTGAACTTGACTGCGCGGGAGCGGGTCACTTTGAAGCCGCCTGACACGGGGGACTGGTTGAACGCTTCCGTGTTGTTGCCGTAGGCCAGGACCGAGGTGGCCTTGAAGTTGTCCGCCGTGCTGGCGCTGCCGCCAAGCATCCCGTTGCGGGCCAGGGTCAGGTTTCGGAAGGTGATGTTGGCGCCGACGGCATGGATCCCGGTGCCCGCGTTATCAATGACGGCGACGTTTTCAACAGTGACGCCGTCCTTTTCCGCCGTGACCGCGCCCATATCCGGGATCGATGGCGCGTACCGACGGAACCCAACGCCGCGGACTACGGTGCCCCCGCCTTGGAGGGTCGCGGCTTTGGAAATGTCACTGGCGCGGACGCTGTGACCAGCCGGGTTGCTTCCGAGATACAACTTTTTGGCGGCGTAGTCGACGAAGAATGTTCCCGTTTTTACCTGGTCCAATGCCTGGACCTGGGTGAGGGCTTTCCCGTCGATCCAGACCTGGTCCGGGTGGGCGGCCATCGGGTGTGCCCTGTTAACGAAGGTCCAGTTTGCGGCGCTGCCGTCGGGCGCGCCACGGGTGTACGTGGGGCTCGCATCAAATCGTGCGGTCCACCCGCTGGAAACCCAAGCATTTCCGCTCGCAACCCAGTTTCGCACCGGGACGCTTCCGTCAAACCACACGGCCTCGTGGGGATACGGCTGGATGATCAATCTTTTGTTCGCCGGGACGGTAACGGTCTCGTGGTACTGCCCTTGCCTTAGCACAATTGTCTTTCCGCTGGCGGCCAGGGCAATGGCCCGAGCGACCGTCCGCACGGGGTTTCCCAACCCGCCCGGTGCCGAGTCCGATCCGTTGGGGGAGACGAATAGGGCGCCTGCTGGCACCGGGTACGCAGTCGAACCCACAGCCGGTGAACCTGCCGCGATGCGGGTGCCTGACAGGTCCATGACGGGCGGCGGGTCTGTCGCAGTCACCGCAGCGGATGGCCGCGACCCTGCCGACGCCGCCTGCCCCGGCGCCGTCGCCAAGAACGGGGCGGTCACGATCAGGGTGAGGGCTGCCGCTCCAACGGCATGACGCCTGACGTGCAGCCGGGACGAGCCTCGGAATCTGAGCATAGCCATGCGCAGTCCTTTGAGTGGGAATGGTTGAAGGTAAGACCGCAGAACGAGAGACCGTCCGACGATTGTTGCATGGCGGCGGGGCATCCGGAAGACGACAAGAGTTCCGAAGTCGGGCGGCGGATGGCCGTCAGTAAGGCGCTGGACGGCCCTGCGGCGGCGTTGTCGGCAAATTTTCCTGCAGGGCCTACGCTGAGTAAATCAAGGCGGCTTGAGGCTGGGGAGGAAACTTTTGAGTTCTGGCGAATGCACGCCTGCGGCGGCCTGGTTGTCGAGGCGCCAGTTAGTGGCGTTGTCTGCGAGCTCTATGCTGCTGCTGCCTGCCTGGGGCTGCGCGCCGCCGAAATCCCAGCCCAAAGGCACCAATTACACGATCGCCGGCCTACTTAGCTCCGCCCCGTTCTTCGTTGCGCATCGGGGTTCCGGGGACAACTGGACCGAACACACGGCGGCTGCCTACAGCCGGGCGATCGCCGCCGGGTCAATGGCGATCGAAGTCTCGGTCCATGCCACCAGCGATGGCGTGCTTGTCTGCCATCACGATGAGTCGACACTGCGGCTCACCGGGCAGGACTACCGGATCAAGGACCTGGACTACGGCGCTGTGTCTGCGCTTCGGGCCGATGCGCGCCAATGGCTTGGTCCCGCGGCTCCTCTCGAGCAAATTCCAAAACTCCAGGACGTGCTGGATGCGCACGCGGCCAAACACGTAATTTTCATCGAGGACAAGCAGGGAACGAATACCAAGCAACTGTTGGACCTCATGGACACCTACCCGCAGCCAACCGAACATTTCGTGTGGAAACAACCCGCGGCGTCGCCGTCCTACCGGCAAGCGCAGGAGCGCGGGTACAAAACCTGGGGATATTTCATGGATGGTTCAGACGGCCAGTTCCAGCGGTACGCCCGCAGGCACGACCTGCTGGGCATCTTCCACAACGCCACCGACGATGAAATCCGGCAGTTGGTCGCTTTCGGTAAACCGACCATCTGCTGGGAGGTGCACACGCGCTGGATGCGCGAACGGCTGACGGGCTTGGGGGTCCAGGGCATGATGTGTTCAAACATCCCGTACGTCATTGGGGGCGCCGCGCCGAGTATGGCAGATGCCTTCGGGACGGGCTTGCGCGCGGCAGGTGACCTGCCGTCCAACATCAACTGGTCGGCCCAGCCGCTGATCAAGGCGGAAACCCAATCCGTGCTCCTGGCTAACGACCCGCCGCTCAGCTACTGTCTGGGGTCCATGGCGCCAGCGGCGAGCGGGAGTTACACGGTCAACTTCCACATGCGGTGGACTGGAGAGCCGTCCGCCGAGGCTCGGGCAGGGCTTGCCTTCGGGCAGCAGAGCGACACTCCGTATGTGCCCACTTCCGCTGGGCCTTCCGGCTACCACGTGACAATGGATGCTTCCGGCGACTTAGCCCTCTTCCGACGGGCAGAAGCTGCCTCTGAGAGCACGAAGCTGGCCACCGTCCACACCGTTTCACCGGGGGCTGGTGAATGGATGGAATTCCAGGTGGACGTTTCCCCCGATTCAATCCGAATTGCACGACTGGACGGAGGCGGCTCCGTCGCTTCTGCCGACGACTCTTTCGAGAAGGGAAGATACTTCTCACTCTGCAAAAACTACAGCGGTCAGCCGGGGGCCGAATTCCGGCACGTGACAGTCAGCCTCGGATAAGCGAGAATCCTGCTAGAAAAGCGCTCCAAGGAAAGGCAGCTTTAGTGAAAGTACTTTTTGATGGGCACTGGTGGGTCGACGGACCGGCCTCGAACCGGGAAGTCCTCAAGCAAATCGTGCTGACGTGGAGCCGCGACTACGCCGGGGACGAGATTGTGCTCGCGGTGCCGAGGAAAGACGTCGGGGCAGTGCGGAACGAACTCTGCAAGGACATCAGGGTTGTCTCGACGCGGCTTTCCCCGCACGGCGTGAGTGCGATTCTTGAACTGCCGCTCTTGAATCTGCGGCATAAAGCCGACGTGATGATCGCACACAACTTCGCTCCTGCATTTGGATCGTCCGTTGTTTTTGTACACGATTTCCTGTTTTTGACCAATCCCGAATGGTTCACGTTTGCGGAGAGGCGGTACTTCGGTTTTATGCCGCTGTTGGCCCGCCGCGCAAAGATGATTTTCACGTCGTCGAAGAACGAGGCGCAGAGGATCCGGGGTTTTTCGACGAAGGGTAAGCCGGTCCATCCGGTCGGGCTCGGCGCCAACACCGCGGTTATTCATGCCGCCCCCCGGCCGGTCCCTGACCTGGCCGGAGTCCGGGGATTCATCCTGTCCGTTGGTCGACTCAACATCCGCAAGAACCTGGGCATGACTCTGGATGCCGCACTTGAATCCGGACGGGTCTCAGCGCAGTATCCGCTGGTGGTCGTGGGCGCTGAATCCGGCAGGGTTGCGGAGTTTTCGCCAAGGCTACGCGAGGCTGTCGAATCGGGGGCGATCCGCTTCCTCGGATACACCTCCAACGAGGAGTTGTCCTGGCTGTACTCCGAAGCGGATGCCTTCGTGTTCCTGTCCCTGGACGAAGGATTCGGAATGCCCCTCCTGGAGGCACTTTCCTTCGGGACCAAGGTCTTGGCAAGCGACATACCGGTTTTCAGGGAGATCATGGGCGACGCCGCAGTGTTCGTCGATCCCACCGACTTGGCCGCCGCGTCCGCGGGCATCGGATCGGTCCTCGACGCGGAACCTGACGCGGCCAGCGCGTCGAGGGTGCTGGAAAGATACTCCTGGGCCGGCACTGTGCGGCGGATGCGGCACCACCTCAGCGCCCGCAGCGAAGATCTGCACCAGCCCGGCACTGATTCGCCGTCCAATCCGGCTCCGGCCGGGTAACTCTTCGGTAAAGGCCCGCCACACAAGGACGTGTGGCGGGCCTTGCTGGATACCCTGAAGTGGTTAGCTGCAGTCTCCGGGGAACGGGCTACGTCCATCAGCCGTCCGCCAAGCGAGGATTTCCGTGGCCTTTGCAGAGTACGAAGTCGTGATTCACCGCGACGCGTTGAGTGTCTACAATTTCCTGCTGGACCCGGGGAACCTGCCGTCCTGGCGGGACGGAGTCCGCGGCGTCGAACTGGTCTCCGGGGTTGCCTGCTCCATGGGGGCCGTCTACCGCCCGCTGTTTGCCGGGGCAGGGCGGCGGCCGGCGGATGCGGACTTCGAACTCACCGCGGCACGGCCCGGAGCCGAGATCCAATTCCAGGTCATTGCCGGCCCGGCCCGCGCGCACGGCGGTTACTACCTCAGCACGGAGGGCTGCAGTACCCGCGTCCGTTTTGCCCTCCGGTACCGGCCTGCAGGTGCCGCGCTCCTGGCCTATCCCAAGGTGCGCCGGGCGATGAAGGCGCAGGTCGCCCAGCTGGAGCGGCTCAAGTCCGTGTTGGAGCACCGGCTGGCGGCAGCCTAGGGCGTTGCGGCAGTAACACTGGGCCCAGGCGTACCGGCAGGCCATTCCTGGGGTATTTTTGATGCTGTGCTGATCTCTGACCGCGACATTCGTACCGAAATCGATTCCCGGCGCATTGTGCTGGAGCCGTTCGACCCTGACATGGTTCAGCCGTCGTCGGTGGACGTCCGGATTGACCGATTCTTCCGGCTTTTCGACAACCACAAGTACGCCCATATCGACCCGTCCGAGGACCAGCCCGAGCTGACCCGCCTGGTGGAGGTCGACGCCGGCGAGCCGTTCATCCTGCACCCGGGCGAGTTCGTGCTGGGCTCAACCTACGAAACCGTGACGCTGCCGGACGACATCGCGGCGCGGCTGGAGGGGAAGTCCTCGCTGGGCCGGCTGGGCCTGCTGACACATTCGACGGCGGGCTTCATCGATCCGGGATTCTCCGGCCACGTCACGTTGGAGCTCTCCAACATGGCCACCCTGCCGATCAAGCTGTGGCCGGGCATGAAGATCGGGCAGTTGTGCTTTTTCCGCCTGACGTCGGCGGCCGAGCACCCTTACGGGTCCGGCGAGTACGGCAACCGCTACCAGGGCCAGCGCGGCCCGACGGCGAGCCGCAGCCACCTGAACTTCCACCGCACCGAGATTTAGCCCGGCAGGTGGCGGGGGCCTAGCCGACCGGCCGGACCGGGAGCGCGGTCGGCCGGGCCGGGCGGCGGAGCATTCGCACGATGGGCTCCACAAAGCGGGCCGCCAGCGGACCCATGACAGCCATGATCAGCACATAGGCGGTGGCCAGCGCGGCGAGATCGCGGGGCACCACGCCTGACGCCACCGCGAGCCCGGCGATCACAATGGAGAATTCGCCGCGGGCAATCAGCGCCGCGCCGGCGCGGAAGCGTCCGGGCAGCGCGATCCCGGCCCGCTTGGCGGCCCAGATTCCGGTGATCATCTTGGTGGCGGCTGTCAGTACGGCCAGGACCAGGGCCCAGCCAAGTACCGGCGGGATGGACGATGGATCGGTGTTGAGGCCGAAGACCACGAAGAAGATCGCGGCGAAAAGGTCGCGCAGGGGTTCAAGGATCCGCGTCGCGCTGTGGGCGGTGGCCCCGGAGATCGCGATCCCGAGCATAAACGCGCCGACGGCCGCGGAGACCTGCATGGCGGCTGCCAGCCCGGCGACCAGCAGCGCCGCGCCCAGCAGGTTCAGCAGGAACACCTCTGAATTTTCACTGTGCACGGCCTTGGACACGTGGTGGCCGTGGCGCAGCGCCACCACGAGCACAAGCGTCACGACGGCCAGGGAAATCCCCACCGTCTGCAGCCCCACCAGGAAGCTGACTCCGGCGAGGGTGGCCGTCAGGACGGGCAGGTACACCGCCATGGCCAGGTCCTCGAACACCAGGATGGACAGGATCACCGGAGTCTCCCGGTTGCCGATCCGGCCCAGGTCGGTGATGACCTTCGCGGCGATCCCGGAAGAAGAGATGTAGGTGACCCCGCCCATGACCATCGCCCCCACAACGCCCCAGCCCAGCATCAGCGCCAGGGCCGCGCCAGGCACGAAGTTCAGCACGAGATCCAAGACGCCGGCCTGCCAGGAGCGGCGCAGGCCGGTGACGAGTTCGGCCGCCGTATATTCCAACCCGAGCATAAGTAGGAGGAGGATGACGCCGATCTCACTGGAGAGATGTGCGAACTCGTGCATGCCCTCGAGCTTGACCAGCCCGCCCGCGCCGAAGAACAAGCCGCCGATCAGGTATAGCGGGATGGGGGACATGCCGATCCGCCCGGCCAGCCTGGCCAGCAGGCCAAGGCAGAACACGACGGCCCCCAGTTCGATGAGGGTCAGGGCGAGCGGATCCATGCGGCTTATCCGTTGCGCAGGATGCTGGCTGCCGTGTCCAGGCCTTCTTGCGTGCCTACCGCAACGAGGAGGTCCCCTGGGTGCAGGACGACGTCGGGCCCCGGGGAGGGAAGCACCTCACCCTCCCGCATAATGGCCACGATCGAGGCGCCGCTGCGGGTCCGGATGCAGGCCTTGCCCATGGGCTGGTTCTGGAAGGGCGAATCCGCGGCGATGGAGAACTGCCGGGTGACGATTCCGGGCACTTCCCGGTGCGCTTCGGAGAGCTGCATGGCCAAGCGCTGCCCGCCAAGCAGGTTGCCAAGGGCCGCAGCCTCGTCGGCGGTCAGCGGGATGGAGGCCTGGCAGGTGTCCGGATCGTCCCAGGTCGAGACGATCAGCTCGGTCTGGCCTTCGCGGTACTCGACGACGCCGATCCGGCGTCCCGAGGCGGTCATGAAGTCCTTGCGCCGGCCCAGGCCGGGAAGGTCTGTCTCATCCACGTTCATGCCTCCAGCCTAGTGGGCTGGCCGGATTTTGGGGGCAGGTTCAGGCCTCGGGCACCACGGCGATTTCCGTCTTTCCCGGCGGTTTCACGGGCAGCATCACCAGCAGCCCGGCCAGCAGGACAACCATGATGCCAAGGATGCCCCAGCGCTGTGCCTCGCCGGCGGCCACAAGGGGAGTCGCGACCGTGATGCACAAGGTGAAAAGCGCCGGTGCCAGGAAGCTGACGGCCCGGCCCGTAGTGGCGTAGAGGCCGAAAAGTTCGCCCGATTCGCCGTGCGGGGCCAGCCGGGCCAGGTACGCGCGGGACGAGGACTGGGCCGGGCCCACAAAGAGGCACAGGAACAGGCCGAACACCCAGAACGTCGTGCTGCCCGCCCACTGCATGCCGAAGAAGGAATAATTACCATTTCCCAGGACCAGGAGCACGGTTCCAGCGCCGAGCAGACCGATCAGTGAGCCGATAATGACCGCCTTCGGTCCGATCCTGTCGTCCAGGAAACCGCCGAGCAGGGCGCCGACGGCGGCGACGACGTTGCCGAAGATGGCGAAGAAGATCACCTGCCTGAGTTCGAAGCCGAAGGTGCCGGCGGCGATGATCCCGCCGAAGGTAAACACCGCGGCGAGCCCGTCACGGAAGATGGCGCTGGCCAGCAGGAAGTAAATGGTGTGCGGGCTGGTCCGGTAGATCGCCCGGATGCGGCGGACCAGCAGGCCGTAGGACGCGAAGAACCCCAGCCCGGACTGCGTGGCCTTGGGCACTTCCGGCACGGCGAACATCACCGGAAGCGCAAACACCAGGAACCAGAGTGCGGAGAAGACCGCCACGAGGCGGATGTTCAGGCTGTCCTCGGTAGAGGCGCCGAACCAGTCGATGCTGGGCTGGACGAAGAGCTGCAGCACGATCAGCAGCGCCACGATGCCGCCGAGATAGCCCGCGGCCCAGCCGAACCCACTGATTTTTCCGATGTTCGCGGGGGTGGAAATCTGGGCCAGCATGGCGTTGTAGTTGACGCCGGCGAATTCGAAGAACACGTTGCCCAGCGCGATCAGCGTCACCCCGAGGAGCAGGAACTCCGGCCGGGGGAAGACAAAGAAGCACAGGCCGGTCAGGAGCGCGACGGCGGCGGTGTTGACCCCCAGCCAGAGTTTGCGCCGGCCTCCCGTGTCCGAGCGCTGACCCGTGACCGGCGCCAGCAATGCGATGGCGGCCCCGGCGATGGCCAGCGCGGAGCCGAGGACCGCGGAGGCTGCATCTTCCCCGCCGAAGGCCTGGGAGGTCAGGTACACGGTGAAGACGAACGTGGTCATGACCGCGTTGAAGGCTGCGGAACCCCAGTCCCAGGCGGCCCAGGCCAGGATGCGGCCCTTGCCGGTGGCATGGTTGCCGGACTCAAGTTCGGAGCCAGGGCGCATGGCCTCGGCGGCGGTGGCGGAATTCATAGCCTGATGTTATCCGTCCGCGGCGCGCAGCCGACGAAGAAACGGTTCCGCCAAAAACAATTTGTGCACGCTTGGTAAACTGTCCGGACCGAACCTAACCAATGCGCCGCCTGCTCCAACTCTTGATAATCGAATTCCTAACGTTGCGGAGATTCCAGTGATCACAGTCCTTGCCGTGCACTTTGTGGTGGCTGCTGTGGCGCCGTTCCTCTTCCGCAGGCTGGGCAGGAACGCGTTCTTCGCACTGGCCGCGGTGCCGGCAGGATCGTTCATCTGGCTGCTCCTGCAGCACGCCGCGGTCTATTCGGACCCTGGTTCCACCGCGGTGACACTGCCGTGGATCCCGGACCTTGGCCTTGAGCTGGCGTTCCGGATGGATGCCTTGGCCTGGGTCATGTCGCTGCTGGTCCTGGGGGTCGGAGCGCTGGTCCTGGTCTACTGCGCCCGCTATTTCAAGAACAAGGACAGCTACCTGGGCGGCTTCGGCGCGCAGCTGCTGGCCTTCGCCGGCGCCATGTTCGGCCTGGTCACCGCCGATGACCTGCTCCTGATGTTCATTTTCTGGGAACTGACCACGGTGCTGTCCTACCTGCTGATCGGCTACGCCCGCACCCGCTTGTCCGCCCGGCGTTCGGCGCTGCAGGCGCTTATTGTCACCACAGCCGGCGGCCTCGCCATGCTGGTGGGGCTGATTATGCTCGGCTCCACGGCGGGAACCTACCGGATCTCGTCCCTCCTGCAGCGGGCGCCGGAGCTGGTGGCCGGGCCGGCCGCGGACGCGGTGGCGGCCGCCGTCGTGCTGGTCCTGGTGGGGGCGATCACAAAGTCCGCACTGGTCCCGTTCCATTTCTGGCTCCCAGGGGCGATGGCCGCCCCGACGCCGGTGAGCGCCTACCTGCACGCCGCCGCCATGGTGAAGGCCGGCATCTACCTCGTGGCGCGGCTCGCCCCCGGCTTTGCCGAGACGGCGTTCTGGCTCCCGGTGGTGCTGGGCCTGGGCCTGGCCACCATGCTGGTGGGCGGGTACCGGGCCCTGCGCCAGACCGACATCAAGCTCATCCTTGCCTACGGCACGGTCAGCCAGCTGGGCTTCCTGACCATGGTGGTGGGGCTCGGCAAGCCGGACGCCGCGCTCGCCGGCCTCGCGCTGCTGCTGGCCCACGGTCTCTTCAAAGCCACGCTGTTCCTGGTGGTCGGCATCATCGACCACCAGGCGGGGACCCGCGACATCCGCAAGCTCTCCGGCGTGTACCGGTCCTCTCGGGCCCTCGCCGTGGTGGCGGCGATCGGGGCGGCGTCGATGGCCGGGGTCCCCCCGCTGGCAGGCTTCGTGGCGAAGGAGTCGGTCTTTGAAGCCTTCGTGCACCACGCCGGGACCGGCCCCTGGGGCCCCGTGATCCTGCTGGGAGTGGTCCTGGGCTCCATCCTGACCTTCGCCTACAGTGCCCGCTTCATGTGGGGCGCCTTCGCGGTCAAGCAGGGCGTGCCGGCCACCCCGTTCAAGGCGATCAAACCGGCGTTCCTGGCCGCCCCCGCACTGCTGAGCCTGCTGACTGTCGCCTACGGAGTGTGGCCGGTGCCGGTGGACGCCTGGATCCAGCCCTATGCCGCACTCTTTGCGGGCCACGACGGTGCCCCGGAAGCCGACGCCGCCGGCCACCTGGCGCTGTGGCACGGGTTCACCCCGGCGCTGGGCCTCACCGCGGTCACCTTCGCCCTCGGCCTGGCGATGTTTTACGGACGGAACGTCGTCGCCCGTGCCCAGGGCCTGGTGCCTGGCTGGATCGACGGCGACCGCAGCTACCAGCACACCATCGGCGCCCTCGACGATGTCGCGGTGTGGGTCACCGGCCGGACCCAGCGAGGGTCGCTGTTCTTCTACCTAGCCGTCATCCTGACGGTTGCCTTCGTCCTGCCGCTGACCGCGCTGGTGCTGGCCAACAAGCCGCTGCCGGGCGGCCTGTACTTCGTGGACCCCGGTTCGCCGCTGCAGCTGGTGGCCGGCGCCGGAATCGTGATCGGCGCCCTCGCCGCGGTCCGGGCCAACAAACGCTTCCTGGCCGTGCTGATGGTCTCGGTGACCGGCTACGGCATCGCGCTCATGTTCGCCCTCCAGGGCGCCCCGGACCTGGCCCTGACCCAGATGTTGGTGGAAACGATCATCCTGGTGGCCTTTGTCCTCGCCATGCGCAGCCTGCCGCCGGAACTGCGGGACCGCACCGGCGGCAAATACCGGGTGATCCGGGTGATCATCGGCGCGGCCTTCGGCCTCACCATGGTCTTCGTGGCGATCTACGCACTGGGGGCCCGCGTCGCCACACCCGTTTCGCTGGAATTCCCCCGCCTGGCCTACGAGGGCGGCGGAGGCCTGAACGTCGTCAACGTCACCCTCGTGGATATCAGGGCCTGGGACACCTTCGGCGAGATCTCCGTCCTGGCGCTCGCCGCGACCGGCGTCGCCAGCCTGATTTTCGTCCGCGGGCGCGGCGACCGGATCGGACCGTCCGCGTCCGTGGCGGAGGGGACCGTGGGCCGCCGGACCGGCCTGCACGCGCACACCAGGGACAACGCGGCGCTGGCCATGAGCCGCCGGTTTGCCGCCTCGACGCGCGACGCATGGCTGGTCGCCGGGCGCACCATGGCCCCGGAGCGCCGCTCGATCATCTTCGAAGTCGTCACCCGGCTGATCTTCCACTCCATGATCGTCTTCTCCCTCTACCTGCTGCTGGCCGGCCACAACCTTCCCGGCGGAGGTTTCGCCGGCGGCCTTACGGCCGGTCTCGCCCTCACCATCCGCTACCTCGCCGGGGGGCGCTTCGAACTGCGCGAAGCCACCCCGGTCAGCGCCGGCGCCCTGCTGGGGATCGGCCTAGCAACGGCCGCGGCGTCGGGCGTGGCGCCGCTGCTGTTGGGCGGCCAGGTCTTCCAGAGCGCGGTGATCGAACTCTGGCTGCCGGTGTTCGGTGACATCAAGTTCGTCACCTCCACCATCTTCGACATCGGCGTCTACATCGTCGTCGTCGGCCTGGCCCTGGACGTGCTGCGCAGCCTCGGCGCGGAAATCGACGAGCACTTCGAGGACCAGCCCGCCGGGCGCGCCGAGGAAGAGCCCGCTGAGCCGTCCGAGGGGTCGGCCGGCGGGCCAAAGGCCGACGGCGTCCCGGCCGAAGCCACCGCGAAGGGAAACGCATGAGCGTCAATCTGACCCTGCTGACGGTTATGGGAGCCCTGTACGCCTGCGGCATCTACCTGATCCTGGAACGCAGCCTGACCCGGGTCCTGCTGGGCCTGATGCTGCTGGCCAACGCCACCAACCTGCTGATCCTGGCCACCGGCGGCTACGCAGGCCTCGCCCCGCTGTACAACAAGGACACCGCCGCCAACGACTACAACGACCCGCTCCCGCAGGCGCTGATCCTCACCTCGATCGTGATCTCCTTCGCCGTCACGGCGTTCATGCTGGGCATCATCTACCGCACCTGGGTGCTGGCCCGGCAGGACGAAATCCAGGACGACGCCGAGGACCGCCGCGTGGCCGAGACCCCCAGCTTCGACGCGGAGGATGACGCCGTCATTCCGGTGGAGACCTCGGAGTTCCCGCTGGTCGCGGCCCCGGAGGCCGGCGCAGCGGGGACGGATTCGCCGGAGACCGTGCAGGCCGGCGCCCGCCGCATGCCTGCAGCGGACGCCGCCGCCGAAGAACAACCTGGTTCCCGCAACGTCGATCCCGGCCCGGAAGGAGGGACCAAGTGAACATCGCAAGCTTTGCCCCGCTCGCCGTCGTCCTCCCCATCCTGGGGGCCGCCCTGACCTTCCTGCTGATCCGGCAGCCACGGGCGCAGCGGACTGTCAGCATTGCGCTGCTCTCGCTGACCCTGCTGCTGGAGTGCTTCCTGCTGGCCTCCGTCTGGCAGGGCGGCACGTCCGCGGTCAACATCGGCGGCTGGCTGCCGCCCTGGGGCATCGTGCTGGTGGTGGACCAGTTCTCCTCGCTCATGCTGGTGGTGTCCTCCACCGTCAGCCTCGCCGTGCTGGTCTACGCCACCGGCCAGGGCATGGCCGACGGCGACCGCGACGCACCCGTGTCGATCTTCCACCCCACCTACCTGATCCTCGTGGCCGGCGTGTCCAACGCCTTCCTTTCCGGCGATTTGTTCAACCTTTACGTGGGCTTCGAGATCCTGCTGACCGCCAGCTACGTGCTGATGACCCTCGGCGGGACGGGGCCGCGGATCCGCGCCGGGGTGACCTACGTGGTGGTGTCCGTGGTGTCCTCGGTGCTCTTCCTGATCGCGATCGCCATGATCTACGGCGCCACCGGGACCATCAACATGGCCGACCTGGCCGTCAAGCTGGTCGAACTGGACCAGGGCACCCGGAACCTGCTGCACGTGCTGCTGCTGGTGGCGTTCGGGATCAAGGCCGCCGTCTTCCCGCTGAGTTTCTGGCTCCCGGACTCGTATCCGACGGCGCCTGCCCCGGTCACCGCCGTGTTCGCCGGGCTGCTCACCAAGGTGGGCGTCTACGCGATGGTCCGCACCGAGACGCTGCTCTTTCCCGGCGATACGTTCAACACCCCGCTGATGGTCGCGGCCCTGCTGACCATGGTGGTGGGGATTCTGGGTGCCCTGGCGCAAAGCGACATCAAGCGACTGCTCTCCTTTACCCTCGTCAGCCACATCGGCTACATGGTGTTCGGCCTGGCGATGTCCTCTGTCGCGGGGCTGGGGGCCGCGGTGTTCTACGTGGCGCACCACATCACCATCCAGACCAGCCTGTTCCTGGTGACCGGCCTGATCGAGCGCCGCGCCGGCAGCTCCTCGGTGGACCGGATCGCCGGGCTCGCCAAGCTCTCGCCGCTGCTGGCGGTGCTGTTCTTCGTCCCGGCCATGAACCTGGCCGGCATCCCGCCGTTCTCCGGGTTCCTGGGCAAACTGGGCCTGCTGCAGGCCGGCGTCGCCCTCGGCACGCCGCTCGCGTACGCGCTCGTGGCCGGCGGCGTGCTGACCAGCCTGCTGACGCTGCTGGCCATCGCCCGGGTCTGGAACCGCGCTTTCTGGCGCAAGCCCGAGGACGCCGAACACCCCGACCCCGTACTGCTCGCCGCTCCCGGCGACTCCGCCACCGGCCACCGCGCCGGCCAGCAGAACGTGACCCTGCTGCCGCGGACCATGGTGGGCTCCACCTTGGGCCTGGTGCTGTTCGGGGTGGCGCTGACGGTGTTCGCCGGGCCGCTGTTCCGGGTGGCCGGCCAGTCGGCCGAGGCAATGCTGGACCGGTCAGCCTACATCCAGGCCGTGCTGGGGGACGAGGCGCCGGTCCCCGCGATCGCCGAGCCGCCGCGGCAGGAGGGCGGGAAATGACGCGGAAGAGAATCTCGCTGCGCCAGGAACTGCCGTTGCTGGTCTGGCTGGTCATCGTCTGGGGTGCGCTCTGGCAGGATTTCAGCGCCGGGAACCTGCTTTTCGGTGCGTTGATAGCAGTGGTGGTGGCGCGGCTGTTCTACCTGCCGCCGGTAGAACTGGGCGGCCGGTTCAACGTGCTGCGCGCCGTGCCCTTCGCCGTGATCTTCCTGGGCAAGGTAGTGGCGGCCAGCTTCCAGGTCCTGTACCTGGCCGTGGTCCGGGGCCCGCAGGTGATCAGCGCCGTCGTCGCCGTCCGACTCCGGAGCCATTCCGACCTGCTGGTGACCGCCACCGGGCATGTGATCTCGCTGATTCCGGGGTCCGTGGTGGTAGAAGTGGACCGGTCCACGTCCACGCTCTACATCCACGGCATCAACGTCCGCGACGCTAAGGATGCGGACAAGCTCCGCATGGAGGTCCGCGACACCGAGGCCGCGCTGATCCGGATCATGGGCACCCCGGCCGAACTGTCCGCACTGAAGCAGGAGGTGGGCACATGATGCCGCTGGTCCAGACCATCACCGCCGTCGTGCTCTCCCTCGCAGCGGCCGGCGCGATCATCCGCATCGCCCGCGGGCCCTCGCTGCTTGACCGGGTGCTCGCCGCCGACGTGCTGCTCGCCATCCTGGGCGCGGCGCTGTGCATCGATATGGCCGTGAACCGGCACCTGAACAACCTGATGCTGCTGGTGTCCATCTCCATCATCGGCTTTGTCGGCTCGGTGACCGTGGCCCGTTTCGTGGCAGACCGGAGGAAGCAGCCCAATGAGTCCTGAGACAACCTCGGCCGACGCCGTGATCGACGCCGTCTCCGCCGTGTTCATGGTGGTCGGGGCGCTGATGTCCCTCGGCGCGGCTATCGGCCTGCTGCGCTTCCCCGACCTCATGAGCCGGATGCACGCCGCCACCAAGCCGCAGGTGCTGGGCCTGTTTCTGCTGCTCTGCGCGGTGGGGCTGCAGCTGCGCACCTGGTGGGTGTGGCCGGTGCTGGGGGTGGCATGGATCTTCCAGCTGCTCACGGTGCCGGTCTCGGCCCACATGGTGGGACGCGCCGGCTACCGCACCAAGCACCTGCACCCGGAACTGCTCAGCGCCGACGAGCTCGAAGCCGTCGTCCAGCAGGCGGCCGGCAAACGCGGTTTTACCGACGACGACGACTGACGCCGCCGGCGCGGCCAGTGCACCTCGACGAGGCGCACTGGCTCATGCGCGCTCAGACCAGTGCCTCTAGACCAGGTCCTGGGTCTTGGCGAAGCGGGTGATCGCCCGCTGCGTGCCGCGGTTGGCGAGGACCTGGATGATGGCGCTGACCGACGCCGAGATCAGGGCGAACGTCAGGGCCTGCCGCAGCGTGGTGGGAACGTCGTCGTCGTGGCCCTTCGGCGGCTTGTTGCCGGTGGTCTTTTCCCAGACGGTGTCGACCACCTTGGTGCCGACGAAGCCGGCGAGGAGGCTGATGCCGGTGCCGAGCAGTTTGATGAAGATGTTCATACGTCGTACTCCTTGCGGGAGGAAACAGGGCTTCCCCTAGCCTAGCGTCCCGGTGACGCCGGGCGGCCAAGGACCTCCGTCAGGGCCTCGACCACCAGCTCGTGGTCCGCCTTCTGCGGCAGCCCCGACACGGTGACGGCGCCGACCATCCCGGTGCCGCGCAGGTAAATGGGAAAGGAGCCGCCGTGGGCCGCAAACTCCTGCTGGTCGAACCAGGCGTTGTCCTCGATCCTGCGCCCGGCGGCACGCGCCCGGAGGCCCACCAGCAGCGACGGGACTTCGTACCGCGCGGCGGTGCGCTGTTTGGCCTTGATCCAGCGATCGTTGTCCGGGGTGGCGCCCTCCAGCGCGGCGTCGAACAGCACCTGCTCACCCTTGGTGATGTCGATGGCAATCGGGTGGGCGCGTTGCCGGCCCAGTTCCACCAGGCGGAGCCCAAGGTCAAGGGCGTCGTCCTTGCTGAAGGACTCGAACTGCAGTTCGTCGATCTCCGTCAGGATGCGGCCGATGAGCGCCGCCAGGGCCCCCTGCGGCTGCGGTTCCGCGGAGTCCGGGTCGTACTCGGGGGAAGGAACTGGTGCGTCGCTCATGGGATTCAGCTTCCGTTAGCTGCCCACCGCGGCGCAACCCCAACGGGTGTAAACTGGCCCAGCCCACAAGGGCGATTTTAATACGACAGGGGAGCGCCGCCGTCGGGCATCACTGGAACACTCCAGGGAACCGTAGGTGGGCGCTGAGAGTGCGGACAGCCGCAGACCCTCGAACCTGATCCGGTTAGTACCGGCGCAAGGGAGTCGAGTTCTCAGGGTGCCCGGCGCCCGTGGCGGAAGCCGCGGCGCCGCCGGAACACCCTCCCCTCCTGTACCTCAGGAGGACGACATGACTGATATTTCTGCGAAGCAGACACTCACCACCGGCAAGTACAACTGGCGCGTGGTCGACATTGTGGTGGCGGCGTTGATCGCTGTAGCCGGCGGTGTGATTTTCTGGGCCTGGTCCCAGGGTTCCAACCTTGTTTCCGTTCCGCTCAACGCCGTCTACCCGCCGCTGACCGGGCTCTATGCCGGAGGCTGGATGATCCCCGCGGTGCTGGGCATGCTCATTATCCGCAAGCCCGGAGCGGCACTGTTCTGCGAAACCGTGGCCGCCACGGGCGAGCTGATCATGGGCTCCCAGTACGGCGCGTCCGTGCTGTTCTCCGGCTTCGTCCAGGGCCTCGGCGCCGAACTCATTTTCGCCGCTTTCCTGTACAAGCGGTTCAACCTGCCGGTGTCCCTGCTCGCCGGCGCCGGCGCGGGCCTCTTCTGCGGCCTGAACGACTCCCTCCTGCCGTGGGGCTGGAACATCGCGTACGAAACCGGCGACAAGCTCGCCTACATCATCTTCTGCGCCATCTCCGGAGCCGTCATTGCCGGCGGACTGTCCTGGCTGGCCACCCGCGGCCTGGCCAAGACCGGGGTGCTGGGCTCCTTCGGCTCCCGCAAGGCGGCGTCGGAACCCGTCTTCTCCTGAGGCCCGCACCCGCATGAGAACTTCCGACGCCGTCCGGCCGGCCGCTGTCACCGCCCGCGGCTGGGGCTGGCGGCACGCCGGCCGGCCACGGCCCGCCGTGAGCGGCCTGGATCTGGACATCGGACCGGGTGAGCGTGTGCTGCTGCTGGGGCCGTCCGGCGCCGGCAAGTCCACACTGCTGCATGCCCTGGCCGGGGTGCTCGGGGACAGCACAGCTGCAGCCGCTGCTTCGCCCGCGGCCGCCGCTGACGCCGAGGACTCGGACGAAACGGGCAGCCTGCTGATCGACGGCGCCCCGCCCCGGGCCCGGCGCGGCAGGGCGGGGCTGATGCAGCAGGACCCGGAGACCCAGGTGGTGCTGTCGCGGCTTGGCGACGACGTCGCCTTCGGGGCCGAAAACCTCTCCGTGCCCCCGGCGGAGATCTGGCGCCGCGTGGCGGAGGCGCTCGACGACGTCGGGCTGGGCGGCCTGCCGCTGCAGCACCCGACGTCGTCGCTTTCCGGCGGCCAGAAGCAGCGGCTGGCACTCGCCGGGATCCTCGCGATGCGGCCCGGCCTGCTGCTGCTCGACGAGCCCACCGCCAACCTTGACCCGGCCGGTGTCCTCGAGGTCCGCGACGCCGTGGGACGGTGCCTGGACAAGACCGGGGCCACCCTGGTGGTGGTGGAGCACCGGGTCGCCGTCTGGAAAGACCTCGTGGACCGGATCGTCGTGCTGCAGCCCGGAACCGCCACGGACTCCGCCGTGCTGCTGGACGGGCCCCCGGACCAGGTGCTGGAGCAGGCACGGGACCTGCTCATCGCCGCCGGCGTCTGGGTGCCCGGCCATGTGCCTGCCACCCGGGCCCGTGCCGGCGGAGCCCCCGGGGGTACCCTGTGGGGCGGGGCCGGCGGCGGCGCGGCGGCCGGCCAGCTGCTGCTGGCCGCCGAGGGGCTGGCCGTGTCCCGCGAACGCCCCCGCCGCACCGGTCTGCTGCGGGGGTTCCGCACGCTCCCGCCCGCGCCCGTGCAGTCCGGCATCACGGCGCAGGTCCGGGCCGGGCAGGCGCTGACCATCACCGGCCCCAACGGTTCCGGGAAGTCGACCTTCGCCCTGACGCTGGCGGGACTGCTGGCCCCGGTGGCCGGTGCGGTGTCCGCCACGACCGAACTAAGCGCCGGCGCGGGCATCGATCCCTACAAGTGGAGGGCCCAGCAGCTGATCGCCAGGATCGGCACGGTGTTCCAGGAACCCGAGCACCAGTTCGTCACCGGACGGGTGCTGGACGAACTGATGTTCGGCCCCCGCCAGCTGGGCCGCGGCGAAGAACGGGTGGACGAACTGCTGGAACGCCTCCGGCTGCGCGAGCTGGTGGACGCCAACCCCTACACCCTCTCCGGCGGCGAAAAACGGCGGCTCTCGGTCGCTACCGTGCTGGCCGCGCACCCGCAGGTGCTGGTGCTGGACGAGCCGACCTTCGGCCAGGACGCCAACACCTGGGCGGAACTTGCCTCCTTCCTCTCCGAGCTCCTCGACGCCGGCACGGCCGTGGTCTCGGTAACGCATGACGCGGAGTTCAGCGAGGTTCTGGGCGGCACCGAGGTGAAACTCGGCGCCCCGCAGCCCGGCGTGCCCGGCCCGGCCCATCCGGGGGTGGCGGCGCCGTGAGGGACACTCTGACCCTGCCCGGAAACCACGCCCTGCTGGCCCGGGCCAACCCGCTGGCCAAGTTCGCCGGCGTCGTGCTCATCACCGTCGTCCTGGCGCTGTCCATCGACTGGGTGTCCGCGTCCGTGGCGCTCGGCTTCGAACTCCTGCTGTTCCCGCTTGCCGGCCTGACCCTGGCCCTGCTCTGGCAGCGCGGCTGGCCGCTGATCCTCGCGGCGGCCGTGGGCGGCTGGAGCACGGCGATCCTCGCGCCGGACCACGGACGGATACTGCTCGACGTCGGCGTCTGGTCCATCAGCGAGGGCTCGCTGCAGCTTGGGCTGGGCTTCCTCTTGCGCGGCCTGGCGATCGCCCTGCCGGCGGTGCTGCTGATGAGCTGCACAGACCCGACAGACCTGGCCGACGCCCTGGCGCAGCAGGCGAAGCTGCCGCACCGGTTTGTGCTCGGGACCCTCGCCGCGATGCGCCTGGTGGGGCTCATGGCCGAGGAATGGCAGACCATCGGCATGGCCCGGCGGGCCCGCGGCGTGGGCTCGCATGGCAGCCCGGTGCAGCGGCTGAAGGCCACCCTGGGGCAGAGCTTCGGACTGCTGGTCCAGGCACTCCGCCGCGCGTCCCGGCTGGCGGTGACCATGGAAGCCCGCGGCTTCGGCGGCGCGCAGCGGACCTGGGCGCGGACGGCGACGTTCAGCCGGCTGGACGCGTGGGTGGTCCTGGGCGGTGTGCTGATCGCCGGCGCGTCGGTGGCGGCGGCCATCGGTGCCGGGACCTGGAACATGGTGTTCCTCGGCCAGCAGTAGCGGACTGGCGTACGCTATTCGCGGGGTAGCCGCTGCTCCCATATCGCACGAGATGGATATTGTGTGAGCTTAAGTGCAGTTGGAGGGAGTTTTGCGGATCAAATAGCTCATTCGTGATATTTATTGCATATGACTCAACAGACTGCTGAACACGTCGGCGCCGCGCTCCGGGACGCCCGCGGCCAGAAGGGCTGGACCCAGGGACAGCTCGCGGCCGAACTGGGTACCAGCCAGAGCGCCATTGCCCGGATGGAACAGGGCAAGCAGAACCTGAGCCTGAAAATGATCCAGCGGCTTGAAGCCATTTTCGGCCGGGCCATCGTCAAAGTCGGCCGGCCGCAGATGACCCACCTCAGGGTGGAGGGCGGCCGCACGCTCTCCGGCGCCGTGGACGTCAACAGCAGCAAGAACGCCGGCGTCGCGCTGCTGTGCGCGAGCCTGATCAACCGCGGCACCACCGTCCTGCGCCGGCTGGCCCGGATCGAGGAGGTCAACCGGATCGTTGAGGTCCTGACCAGCATCGGCGTCGAATGCACCTGGCTGGACGCGAACGATCTGCAGATCCGCCGCCCGGCCGTGCTGGACCTTGATTCGATGGACGTCGAGGCCGCACGCCGGACCCGGAGCGTCATCATGCTCCTGGGTCCGCTGCTCGACGAATCCGCCGAATACCGGCTGCCGTACGCGGGCGGCTGCGACCTCGGCACCCGCACCGTGGAGCCGCACATGCAGGCCCTGCGCCAGTTCGGCCTCAGCGTCGAGGCGAAGTCCGGCTTCTACAGCGTGCAGGCGCCGCCCGCGGACGGCCACGACCGTTCCTTCGTCCTGAGTGAGCGCGGCGACACCGTGACCGAAAACGCCATCATGGCTGCAGCCCACCGCCGTGGCACCACCATCATCCGCAACGCCAGCCCGAACTACATGGTCCAGGACCTCTGCTTCTACCTGCAGATGCTGGGCGTGGAGATCGACGGCGTAGGCACCACGACGCTGAAGATCGTCGGCCGCCCGTCAATCGACGCCGATATCGAGTATTTCCCCTCCGAGGACCCGATTGAGGCGATGAGCCTGATCACCGCCGGCATCGTGACCAACTCGGAAGTCACGATCCGGCGGGTCCCGATCGAGTTCATGGAGATCGAGCTGGCAACGCTGGAGCAGATGGGCCAGCGGCTGGAGGTGTCCGCAGAGTACCTTGCCCGCAACGGCCGCACCCGGCTGGTGGACGTCACCACCAAGCCCTCCGAGCTGCGGGCGCCGACGGACAAGATCCACCCGATGCCTTTCCCCGGCCTGAACATCGACAACCTGCCGTTCTTCGCCGTCATCGCCGCCAACGCACAGGGCCAGACGATGATCCACGACTGGGTGTACGAGAACCGGGCCATTTACCTGACCGAGTTGAACAAGCTCGGCGCCCAGGTCCAGCTGCTGGATCCGCACCGGATTTACGTCAACGGGCCCACGAGGTGGCGGGCCGCGGAAGTCGGCTGCCCGCCGGCCCTGCGCCCGGCAGCCTGCCTGCTGCTGGCCATGCTCGCCGCGCGGGGCGTCTCCGAGCTGCGCAACATTTACGTAATCGAACGCGGCTACGAGGACCTCGCCGAGCGGCTCAACACCATCGGCGCCAGGATCGAGTACTTCCAGGACTGACTCGTCTGACCGGCGCGGTGGGGTAGCGCACCGGGGGAGGGGCTGGCGCACAATGGTTGCATGCGCACCTTCGGCGTTGAGGAGGAACTGCTGATCGTGGACCCCGTCACCGGGGTCCCGCTGGCGCTCGCCGACGCACTGTTGAGGGGGCTGAGGCCGGCCCCCGGTGCCGGTCACGATCCGTACGCCGCCGCCGCCGCGCCGCCCGCGTCTGCCGGTCGCGATCCGCACCACGACGATTCCGGTTTCAGTTTCGAGCTTAAGCTCGAGCAGATCGAGACGCAGACCGTCCCCTGCCTGGACCACGGCGGGCTGCTGCAGCAGATCCGGCAGTCCCGGGCGTTCACGGACCGCGCCGCCCTGACCCATGGCGCCCGGGTGGCGGCCCTGGCCACCTCGCCGCTGGCGTCCGCTACGCACACAACCCCCAACCCGCGCTATGCCACCATGCAAAAGCGGTTCGGCCTCACCGTGCAGGAGCAGCTGACCTGCGGATTCCATGTCCACACCTTCATCGAATCCCCGGAGGAGGGCGTGGCGGTCCTGGACCGGATCCGGGACAAGCTGGCGGTGCTCATCGCGCTCAGCGCCAACTCGCCCTTCTGGAACGGGGCGGAGACCGGCTTCGAAAGCTACCGTACCCAGGCGTGGAACCGCTGGCCGGCAGCCGGTCCCGCCACGATCTTCGGCAGCCTTCCGGTGTACCGGCGGGTAGTCACGCGGCTGCTGGAGAGCGGGGTGCTGTTTGACGAAGGCATGGTCTACTTCGACGCGCGGCTGGCCCGGCACCACCCCACCGTCGAGGTCCGGGTCGCGGATGTCTGCCTGCGCGCGGAGGACGCAGCGCTGATCGCGGTGCTGGTGCGCGCACTGGTGGAGTCCGCCAGCCGGGAGTGGCGCGACGGCGTGGATCCGGCCCCGGTACCGACGGTGCTGCTGAAGATGGCCGCCTGGCAGGCCAGCAACTGCGGGCTGCGCGGCGAGCTGCTGGACTTCGGCAGCTTCCGGCCCGCCCCTGCCGCCGAGGTGGTGCATGCGCTGGTGGACTTCGTGGCCCCCGTCCTGGCGGAGCAGGGCGAGCTGGAACTGGCGCGCCGCGGCGTGGACCGGGTCCTGGCGAACGGCACCGGGTCGCAGCTGCAGCGCCAGGCGCTCTGCGCGCCCGGGCTGGACACGCCCGCCGACGACGCAGGCCTGGCCGCCGTCGTCGCCCACGCCGTGCGGGTCACGACGCACGGCGCGGACGCCAGGGCGGCAGCGGAGCCGACCCCCGTGCTCTCACGGGTACGCCGGGACTAAACCTGCTTGAGTGCCTGCCCGAGGTCGCGGATCAGGTCCTCGACGTCTTCCAGGCCCACCGACAGCCGGACGACGCCGTCGCTCAGCCCGATCGCTGCCCGGCCGTCCGGTCCCATGGCGCGGTGCGTCGTGGTGGCCGGATGGGTGATCAGGGACTTCGAATCACCCAGGTTGTTGGAAATATCGATGATCCGCAGCGAGTCCAGCAGCGCAAAGGCGGCCTCCTTGGCCGTGCGGCCGGGCGAGGGTGACAGCTCGAACGTCAAGACGGTGCCGCCGGCCTTCATCTGCCGTGCGGCCAGCTCGTACTGCGGATGGGATGGCAGCAGCGGGTACTTGACCCAGCTGACCGCCGGCTGCTCCTGGAGCCACTCGGCCAGCCGCAGCGCGGAGGCGGAGGAGTGGTTCACCCGCAGGGCCATGGTCTCCAGCCCCTTGGTCAGCACCCACGCGTTGAAGGCGGAGAGCGCCGGGCCGGTGTGGCGCATAAGCTGCTTGACCGGGCCTTCGATGAACTCCTTGGTGCCCAGGATCGCGCCGCCGAGCACCCGGCCCTGGCCGTCAATGTGTTTGGTGCCGGAATACACAATCACGTCCGCGCCGAGTTCCCCGCAGCGCTGCAGCAGGGGAGTGGCAAAGACGTTGTCAACGATGACGGTCGCGCCGGCGGCGTGCGCCAGTTCGCTCACGGCGGCGATGTCCACGATTTCCTGCATCGGGTTCGACGGCGACTCGAAGAAGACCGCCGTCGTCGGCTCCGACAGCGCCGAGCGCCACTGCTCAAGGTCGGGGCCGTCCACGAAGACCGTCTCCACACCCCAGCGGGGGAGGATCTCGTTGAGGATCACGAAGCAGGATCCGAAGAGGGAGCGGGCGGCGACTACCCGGTCGCCGGCCCCCAGCAGCGCCCCCAGCGCGGTGAACACGGCGGACATGCCGGACGCCGTCGCGAAGCATGCTTCGGTTCCTTCCAGCAGCCGGAGCCGCTCCTGGAAGGTGGCCACCGAGGGGTTGCCGTAGCGCGAATACACAAAGCGTTCGTCCTCGCCGGTGAAGGCGCGTTCCGCGGCGGCGGCGGATTCGTAGACGAAGCCTGAGTTCAGGAAGATCGGTTCGGTGGTCTCCTGGAAGCCGGTGCGGTCGAGTCCGCCGCGGACGGCCTGGGTGTCCGGGCTCCAGCCTTGGGCATCGGGATTAAAGCTCACTTAGTGCTTTCCGGGGTTGGTGGGCAGGCCGCGGTTTTTCCAGCCGTTGACGGTGCGTTCGCCGTGACGGTCCGGTTCGCCTTCGAAGCCCTCGAGGACGTTGTAAGAGGTGAAGCCGGCTTCCGTCGCCGCTATTGCCGCGGCGACGGACCGGGCGCCTGAACGGCACAGGAAGACCAGTTCGGTTCCTCCGCCTTTCGGGGCCCGCTGTTTCAACTGTTCAACAAACTGCGAATTGGGGATGCCGCCGGCCAGGTTCCACTGGATGAAGAGCGGATCGTTCCGTCGTTCGCCCGCGGCCGTGGTGTCGGGGGTGCCGATCCGGGCCCATTCGCCCTCGGTGCGGACGTCCACCAGGACGGCGCCCGCCTCAAGCGTGGCCCATGCCTCCTCCGGGCTCAGGTCTCCGGCGTAGTTCATGCGTGGCCCCCGCCGTCGAACTCGACGTCCAGCTCATCCACCGCGTTGGCGACGGCGGCGTCAGCGCTCGCGATGGCGGACGGCAGCACGAGCGCCTGGGCCACGATCACGGTGCTGCCATTGAAGGTCGCGGAGGGGCTGCCATGCAGGACATAGCCCTCGGCCAGGGCGGCGGAGACCCGTTCGCAGAAGCTGCGGTCATCGGGACCGGTGAACAGGCGGTAGGCCAGCCTCGCTTCGGCGGCCGGGCCGGGGGCGGCGGAGGACGGGGCGGGGGCTGTGGCGGGCACAGCGGGTGCGGACGCGTCGGGCACGACGGATCTCCTTACTTTCACGCTTGCAGCTCGAACTCTCGATATGCCGAGTATTCACCTGAGGCACCCCGCCGCGAAAGGGAGGGTTGCCGACCGGCCAGTCAGGGCTTGGCGCCGGGTCTCATTACTCCCCAAAAACGTAGCACTTCCGTGCCGTCGGCACCGGCGGCGCCGTCATGTTAAGTCACGGGCCGGCGTTTCCAGCAACGGCATGGGCGCGGGTAGCGCTGGCAGCAACCCCAGTACTCGTGGGCATCCGGCGCAGTGCCTGCGGGGCAGATTCGGGTAGTTCCTACTCGGGATATCCCTGGCCACCCTCGCCTTGACTGGGACGGGCACGACCGACGTGCCAGCAGATTTCCAATGGGATAACCAGCATTAGCCAGGCGCTGCACTGGGGCACCCGGCATGTCTACGAAGGAACTGGATTTTTATGGGACCACCTGTGAAGCCCCGCGTGCTCATCACCGGCGCGGGGGGACCTGCCGGACGGGCCGTCGCGGCCCAGCTCAAAGCGCGAGGCGTCCCCGTCCTGGGTACCGACATCCGCGAACTGCCGGCAGGGTCGGGAATCACCGCCGTCCGCGTCCCGGAGGCCTCGGATCCGGAGCTGGTCTCGGCGCTCCGCCGGCTGGTGGCCGCCGAAGACGTGAACGTTGTCATTCCTACCGTGACTGACGAGCTGCCGCAGCTGGCGGCCTTCCGGCCCGCCTTCGGCCCCGATGTCCGCGTCATCATTGGCGAGCCGGGACCCGTGGCCCTCGCCCACGACAGGCTCTTTACCGCATGGCGGCTGCAATCGGCCGGGGTGGCCGTCCCGCGGTTCGGGGTGCCCCGGGATTTCTCCGGCGCTGAGGCCGCCATGGAAGCGCTTGGCGGACCGGTAGTCGTCCGCCCCCGGGTCTCCGGCGGCGGCAGCGGCGTGACCGTCGTCGACGGAGGCAGCGACGTGGACTGGCACAGACTGCCGGAAGGCCAGATCGTGCAGGAATTCATCCCGGGAACCGCTTACGGCCCGATGGTCTTCGGCACCCCGGTGCAGAACGCGGCCGCTCCGTTCGTCGTCGTTATCGAAAAAACTGCACCGGCCCAGGGGAAGGCTGGAAACGCGGCGGCCGCCCGTCGGGTCGAAATCGGCGAGGCCATGGATGTGGGAAATGTGGCCATGGCCGCTGTCCGCGCGCTTGGGCTGACCGGCCCGGTTGGCGTCGATGTCAGGCGGCGTGCCGACGGGACGCCGGTGGTGCTCGGTGTGACCGCCCGGTTCGGCAGGAACAGCGGGCTCGTCCCGGAATTGCTCGACGCCGTTCTAGGGGCATTTACCCTGCCATCGTTCAACCCGGCATCCTTCCGTCAGTTCCCACGGGTGCACGGCAATGCCCTGGTATGAGGTCCGCGCCGCAGTGCGGCGTCGCCGCGGGGTGCCCACCCTGCTGGACATGTGGCCGACTGTGTCGATCATTGTGCCGGCCTTCAACGAGGCGGCCCGCATAGAGAGCTGTGTACGCTCCATCCAGCTCACCAGCTACGACCGTTACGAAGTGGTGCTGGTCGACGACGGCTCGACCGACAACACGTTCGAACTGATGAAGGGCGTGGCCGCGGCCGATCTCCGAATCAAAGTGCTCAGCCAGGCCAACGTGGGCACAGGTGCCGCCCTGAATCTGGGCTTACGGCACGCATCCGGCGAGGTCGTGGTGTTCATGGATTCGGACGTGGTCCTCTCACGGAACACGGTCAAAAGGATGCTCCAAGGCTTCGCGGACGAGAATACCGGCGCGGTCTGCGGCGACGCCCGGCCGGCCACGGCGGCCCCGGAGCGGCCCCGGATACCATCCTCCCTGAGCCGCGGCGCCGGGTTGCTCCGGAGAGCCCTCGCCGTGAGCGGCTGCCTGCCGGCCCGCCCCGGCAACATCAGAGCGGTATCCCGGGCCGTGCTTGAGGAAATCGGACCTCTCCCGGAAGACCTGCTGGTGGGCGGAGACCGGGAACTGATCAGGCGGGTGCGCCGCGCCGGCTACCGGGTGGCCTCCGCTCCGCGTGACTTGGCCTACGCCGATACTTCAGCGACTACCGCGGGGGACCGGTTCCATCGCCCAAGGACCCGGAGCTGAGCTCGGGTCGCTCCGCGCCTTACTCGATCGTGGCGAAAAGTTCGTTGAGCTCCGCCGTGAGCTGCCGCCGCAGTTCGGGCGTGCCGATCTCCTTGCCGTCGATGTGGTTCACCGGGGCGAGGAGCCGGATGCTCGAGATGAGCCAGACGGCGTCCGCGTCGTACAAGTCCTCGGGGACCAGCGGACCGTAGCCGAGTTCCCACCCGGCGGCCTTCGCCGCAGTGAACAGGGCGCCCTGCGAGGTGCCGGGAAGGATTCCGCTATCCAGCTGCGGGGTGATCAGCCGGCGCACGGTCCGCACCCCGCCCGCGCCGTCGTCGGTGGATTCCAGGTGCGCCAGCAGCACGGTCGACGTCGGACCCTCCAGGACCCGGCCGTCCGCGGAGGTGAAGATGACATCGTCCGCGCCCTGGTGGTGGGCATACCGGAGCGCCGCCATGTTCACCGCGTAGGACAGCGTCTTGGCGCCCAGCAGCAGCCACGGGGCGCGTTCGCCCACCTCGCTGTCATAGCCGCGGTCCAGCAGGATGACGTCAATGCCCGTCTCACGCTGCAGCCGCCCGACGGCCGGCGGAGGGGAGGCCTGGACCCAGCACGTCGGTGCGGAGTCGCCCTCGACGCCGCGGGTGGCGAGCAGTTTCACCACCACCTCGTCAGCCGCACCGTCAGCTTCGCCAGCATCGCCGGCGTCGTCAGCCGGGCCGCCGAACTCGCTGATGGCCGTCCCGATCGCGCGGCGCCAGGCGTCCTCGTCCGGGATGGCCAGCTCCAGGGCGCGCGCGGAGCCGGCCAGCCGGCTCAGGTGGGCCTGCAGCTTGCGCGGCCGTCCCCCCACCACCAGCAACGACTCGAAAACGCCGTCGCCGCGCGTCGCGCCCTGGTCCGTGGCCATCAGCTGCGGCTTGGACGAGTCGGCGACGCGGCCGTTTTCAAACGCGGGATCGAGGAACACCAGCACCGTCGGGCGGGCCGGAACAGAGGCAGGGGTAGTCATGCCTTCAGCTTAGTGCGGCGTGCCGGGATAGGATTTGCGGGTTGCCCGTTCCGGAACTGTTCCGCGGGTCTGGATCATGAGGGGTTCGCCTGTGCTGTGGCCATTTCCGCTAGTGGGAACACTCCCGTCCTGGGTCGTCCTCATTCTGACCCTGGTCGACCTCGTCATCAGGGTCCTGGCGCTGGGCATCATCCCGGGCAACCGCCGTCCCACCACCGCCATGGCCTGGCTGCTGGGCATCTTCTTCGTCCCGGCCCTGGGCCTGGTCCTGTTCCTGCTCTTCGGCAACTTCCGGCTCTCCCGGAAGCGCCGGGCGCAGCAGGAAGCGGTGAACACCCGCGTGCGCGCCGGCACCTCCGAACTGGCGATGCTGGAAAGCAGCTACGAGGGTCCGGAGTGGGTGTCCTCCGCGGCGGAACTGAACAAGACACTGGGTTCGCTGCCGATGGTGGACGGCAACCACGTGGAACTCCTGCCCGGCTACCCGGACTCGATCAAGGCGATGGCGGCCGCCGTCCGCGAGGCCGAGTCCTTTGTCAACGCCGAGTTCTACATCCTCAGCTCGGACCACATCACGGACGACCTGCTGACGGCGATGGAGGAAGCCGCCGAGCGCGGCGTCGAAGTCCGCCTCCTGTTCGACCACCTGGGAACCCTGCGGATCAAGGGCTACAGCAAGCTCATCGCCCGGCTGAAGGCCAGCAAGATCCGCTGGCGGCCGATGCTGCCGCTGCGGCCCGTGCACGGGCAGTGGCGCCGCCCGGACCTGCGCAACCACCGCAAGATCATGGTGATCGACGGCGAAGTCGCCTTCACCGGTTCGCAGAATCTGATCGAGCCCTCCTACAACAACCCCCGGCACCGCAAGGTCGGCCGGGAATGGGTCGAGCTGATGGCCTGCCTGCGCGGCCCGATTGTCACCACACTCAACGTCGTCTTCGCCACCGACTGGCTCAGCGAGACGGATGAGTCCCTGGAACACCAGCTCGCGCACCGGCCCGAGCTGCACGCCGGCAACATCACGGCCCAGGTGGTGCCCAGCGGCCCCGGCTTCATCACCGAAAACAACCTGCGGCTCTTCAACACGCTGATTTACTCGGCGCAGCACAAGATCTCAATCTGCAGCCCCTACTTCGTCCCCGACGATTCGCTCCTGTACGCGGTGACGACGGCGGCGCAGCGCGGCGTCGACGTCGAACTCTTCGTCTCCGAGAAGGGCGACCAGTTCCTGGTCCACCACGCCCAGCAGTCGTACTACGAGGCGCTGCTGGAGGCCGGGGTGCGGATCTACCTCTACAAGGCCCCGTTCGTGCTGCACGCCAAGCACTTCACGATCGACAACGAGGTTGCCGTGCTGGGTTCCAGCAACATGGACATGCGCTCCTTCTCGCTGAACCTTGAGGTCTCGGTGATGCTCCTGGGCGAGGACATCGTGCGGCGGATCAGCGCGGTGGAGGACACCTACCGGGGCATCTCGCGCGAACTGACGCTCGAGGACTGGATGAAACGCCCGGTGGGGGTCAAGTATGTGGACAACGTCGCCCGGCTCACCTCCACCCTGCAGTAGGTATGCCGTAACGGCCCGTGCCGGCGCCTACTCCGGTTCCCGCGGCTAGCCCGGCGGGAAGCCGGCGCCGAGCGCCGAGAGCACACCGAAGGCTTTGGTCCGGATCTCCTCATATTCTTCCTGGGGCGAGGAATCCGCGGTGATGGCGCCGCCGACGCCGAGGCTCACCGCGCTGCTCTGGCCCGGGCCCGGGCCCACCACCAGCGTCCGGATGGCGACCGCGAGGTCGGTGGCTCCGCTGAGCGAAAAGTAGCCGATCGCCCCGGAATAGACGCCCCGCGGGGCCGCCTCGAGCCGGTCCAGGATGGCCATGGTGCTGACCTTGGGGGCACCGGTCATGGAGCCGGCCGGGAAGCACGCCGCCACGGCCTCGGCCCGCGGCATGCCGGGACGGAGCTGTGCGTCAATGGTGCTGACCAGCTGGTGCACCGTGGCGTAGCTTTCGATTGCACAGAGACGGCTGACGGATACGGAGCCGGGCACCGCGAAATGGCTCAGGTCGTTGCGCAGCAGGTCCACGATCATGATGTTTTCGGCCCGGTCCTTGGGCGAGGATTCCAGCTCCCGGCGCAGCTGTTCGTCCCGGGCGGCGTCGGAAGCCCGGCGCCGGGTGCCCTTGATCGGCTCCGCCCGCATGGCGCCGTCGGCGTCGATCCGCAGGAAGCGCTCCGGCGAGGTGCTGGCCACGGTGAGCTCCCCGAGGCGCAGGAAGCTCGCAAACGGCGCCGGGTTGCGCCGGCGCAGCGCCAGGTAGGCCTGCCACGGATCGAGTTCCCCGGCGGGCACGGTGGCCGTCAAGGCCGTGGTGAGGCAGACCTCATAGCTGTTGCCCTCGGTGATTTCATGCTGCGCCGCGGTGATCTTGGCCTTGTACTCCGCTTCGGTATCCCGGGCGCGGAAAGCAAAGTCGGGTGCGGTGCCGAGGGCGCGCACGACGCCGTCGCTGCCGCCGTCTGGCACTCTGCCGTCTCCAACTCTGCCCCCGCCGCTGCCGCCTGGCCTGCCGCCCTCAGCGGCCGTGACGGCGGCGCGGGCCGCGGCGAGCCAGTCCCCGGAGTCCGCGGACTCGAGCGCGAGCAGCCACACCGTGCGCTCCCGGTGGTCCAGGACCACGGCGCGTCCGGCGAAGATCAGGCCGGCATCCGGGGTGGTGGCGGTGACGTTACTACCGCCGGTTTCACGCTTGAGCTCGTAGCCGAGGTAACCCAGCCAGCCGAGCGTGAACTCGCACGGGTACTCCTCCGGCGCGCGCAGCGCACGGCGGCCCCAGACCCCGTCGAGCCAGCGGAAGAACCCTCCCTCGGTCTGCACGGTGGCATTGCCCACGCGCACCGAGGTCCGGCCGGATTGGTGCCGGACCGACTGGCCGTAACTGCCGCCGTCGTCCGCCAGGATGCTGAAGCGGCTGCGTTCGGCCGCCTCACCGCCCGGACCCTGGCCGTCTGCACCCTGGCCGCGCCGGCTTTCCCCGGTTAGCTCCGTGAGGGAGGAGTCGAGCCACACGGCGTTCGGCGAGCTGCCGTAGAGCGTTTCGAAGAGCCGGGCCGCGTCCGGGGCGGCACTGATCCGCTCGGTCCTCAGCTGCAGCCCGCGGCGGGCTGCAAGCTCGGGGAGCAGCACTGGGGTCAGCGCCGGAAGGTATTGGAGGGCCTGCAGTACCTCGGCCGGGGCAGCGCCGTCGGCGAGGTTGAGCACCCGCACGTCGGCGCGGGCAGGCACGTCGTCGGCGGCCAGCCACTCGTCTTCCTGGCCGGCCCACTGCTCCCAGTAGGGTTCGTAGCTTGCGCCGTCGCGGGCGAGGGCCCGGGTGCGGCGGTCCTGCTCGGGCGAATCGGCCCAGACCACGGCGTCGAGGAACGGCACTGCGGCTGCGGCGGCGGCGCCCACGCCTTCGACCAGGACAATTTCGGCCGGCTCAGTGACGCGGGCGGCGCCGTCGTAATGCCGATCCCAGTCCCAGCTGACCCAGCGGGCTGGCTCGCTGCGGCGCAGCGGGGCGAGGACAGTGGCGGCGTAGCGGTCGATGCCAGCGGCGAGGCCGTTCCAGCCGGGGTAGATGTCCTCGAGATGGAAGAGCGAGACCTTGTGGTGCTCCCGGAGCCGGGCCGCGAGCTCGATGGCCAGGGTGGTCTTCCCTGCGCCGGAGCGTCCGTCGATGGCGATGATGACGGGTGCGCGGCTCATGAACTAGAGCGTACCCGCTGCCCCGCGCCGTCCCGGTGCGTCAGGTCCTGCAGCCGGTCCTGGGGTCCCGGGCCGGCCGGCCGCCGGGCGGCGCGGACGTGCTCCAGGATGCCGGGGATGGCGGCGTGGATCAGCTCCCAGGTGGTGTCAAAGTCGGTATGCCCTCCGTACCAGGGGTCCTCGATGCCCTGCTCCAGCGGATCCCTGCCGGCCACGGCGGGATCAAAGCTGCGCAGCATCCGGATCTTCGCCAGCGAGGCCTGGTCCGGGGCTGCCTGGCGGAGCCAGCCGTAGTGGTCCACGTCCAGGGCCAGGATCAGCTCGCGGGACAGGAACCATTCGCTGCGCCACTCGCGCGCGACGTGGAGTTCGGAGGAAATGTTGTGGGCCGAGAGCTTGCGCGCGGCGCGGGGATCAATCGGGCGGCCCACCTCGTACGCGGTGATCCCTGCTGAATCGACGTCGACGCCGGTCAGCTGCGCTGCGGCCAGGGCCTCGGCCAGCATCAATTCGGCCATCGGTGACCGGCAAATGTTTCCGGTGCAGACCGTGATGATCCGGTACTGGCTCGACGTTGAGGTCATGACTAAGCATGGCCGATCCGGAGGCCTCTTGGCTAGCCGCGCCGGACGAAATGTGACAATTCCTGTCACATAGCTATCGCTGACTGTCACGTGGGCGCCATGCGTGGCCGGCGCAGTGCCGGAACTCAGGCGGCCCGGCTCCAGAGCGCCTTCCGCAGCAGGGCCTTCAGTTCGCCCACCTCCGTATCGCTGAGGTCGGTGAGGGCCTCGGCCTCCGCCGCCCGGGCCGCGGCCTCGGCGCGGCGGAACACGGCCGCTCCCGCCGCGGTGGCGGACACAATCTTGGCCCGGCGGTCCTGCTTGCCGGGCGCACGGACCACCAGGCCGCGCTTTTCGAGTTCGTCGATGAGGGCCACGATCTGGCTGGGATCCAGGCTGAGGAACTCCGCCATTTCACGCTGCGTGGGTTCCAGCTCGCTGTTGGCCAGGGCCAGTACTGAATAGGAGCGCTCCTTGAGCCCGAACTCGGCCAGGGCGCGGTTGTTGAGGACGGAACCGGCGGCATGCAGCTTCGCCAGCAGGAATCCCGCATCCAGGCTGATCGACGCCGCCATGAGCTTGTCTGCCGGCCGGGTGCCCGGTGCCTCGTCTACTTCGGTCGCCATGTCCGCTCCAATAGTCCACAAAATAAATCATTGACATTCTCAATTATCCATACTTTCATGGATGCAGACCAGCATCCCACGCCCCAGGGCAGGATGCACACGGCAGCTAGCAAAGGAGCAGCGATGAGCCTCACAGGAAAAGTAGCAATCGTCACGGGAAGCGGCCGCGGCCTGGGCCTGGCCTATGCCCGGGAGCTGGCCCGGCAGGGCGCCGCCGTCGTGATCAACGACGTGGACGCGGCCGTCGCCGACGAGGCGGTCCGGATTATCGAAGCCGACGGAGGGCGGGCCGCCGCCGTCGTCGCCCCGGTGGGCAGCTCCGAGGTCGCCAAGCAGCTGGTGCAGGCGGCCGTGACGGAATTCGGCCGGCTGGACATCCTGGTCACGAACGCCGGGATCCTGCGGGACAAGTCGCTGCTGAAGATGACGGACGACGATTTTGATGCGGTCATCAACGTGCACCTGCGCGGCACCTTCACCTGCGCCCGGGAGGCGTTCGGCTACTTCAAGGAGAACGGTATCCCCGGCCGCATCATCACCATCGGTTCGCCCACCGGCCAGCGCGGCAACTTTGGCCAGACCAACTACGCCGCGGCCAAGGCCGGAATCGTCGGCATGGTCCGCACCTGGGCGCTGGAGATGAAGAAGGCCGGCGTCACCGCCAACGCCGTCATCCCGGTGGCTGCCACGGCGATGACCAAGACCGTCCCCTACTTCCAGAAGGCCGTCGAGGCGGACGAGCGCGGCGAGGCCATGCCGGCGTTCTTCCGCCACGAGCTCGGTTTCGGCACCGCCGACGACGTCGCCGGACTGGTTGCGTTCCTGGCCTCCGACGCCGCCGCCGGCGTTACCGGCCAGGCCATCGGCGCCGGCGGTGACCGCCTGCAGCTCTGGACCCACCCCGAGGCCGCGGCCACCGAGTACCGCGAGGGCGGCTGGGGCTACCAGGACCTGGTCGATAACTTCGGCGCGCTCTTCGGCGACAAACTGCAGAGCGTGGGGGAGGAGTTCCTGCCGCTGCCCGAGGAACTGCAGCCGGAACCGGCAGAGGCCCGCTGACATGACCGCCGCACGCTACGAACTCGGCATCGATGCCTCAAAGCTCGATGCGATCGACATGCACGTCCACCTCGAGGTGGACGGCCACGGCCACGGCTCCCTGCCGGAGACGCTCACCGAGGCCTCCGCCAAGTACTTCAAAGCCGAGGAGCGGACGCCGTCACTGGACCGGATCGCGGAGATCTACCGAGAACTGAACATGGCCGCCGTCGTTTTCACGGTGGATGCCCGTACCCAGCTCAAGCACGAACCCAACAGCATCCCCGAACTCATCGCCGGGGCGGCCCGCAACAACGATGTGCTGATTCCGTTCGGCAGCGTCGACCCGCGCACCGGCATCGAGGCCATCCAGGGTGCCAAGCACCAGGCCGTGGACCTGGGCGCGCGCGGTTTCAAGTTCCACCCCAGCCTGCAGGGCTTCGACCCCTCGAACGAGCAGTTCTATCCGCTCTGGGAGGCCCTCCAGGAACTGGGCCTGCCGGCGATCTTCCACACCGGACAGAACGGCATGGGCGCGGGGCTGCCCGGCGGGTACGGGATCAAGCTCGGCTACTCCAACCCGCTCCTGCTCGACGCCGTCGCCGCGGACTTCCCGGAGCTGCAGATCATCATGGCGCACCCCTCGGTGCCGTGGCAGGACGAGGCCAACTCGATCGCCACCCACAAGGCCAACGTGTTCATTGACCTGTCCGGCTGGTCGCCGAAGTACTTCCCCGAGTCGCTGGTCCGGATGGCCAACTCGGTGCTGCAGGACAAGGTGCTGTTCGGCACCGACTTCCCGTTGATCACCCCGCAGAAATGGCTGGGCGCCTTCGCGGACCTGCCGCTCAAGGACGCGGTCCGCCCCAAGATCCTCAAGGGCAACGCCGTCCGTCTGCTCGGGCTGGAGGGTTGAGATGAGCGTTGGCACGGACGTCGCCGCCGCGCAGGAGCGGCTGTACGGGGTCTGCGACTTTTACGACGCCGAATCCCTGCTCACCGACGCCGAGCGCCGGGTCCTGGGCCGGCTGCGCACCTTCCTCGACGAACAGGCCCGGCCGCTGCTCGCCGAGTACTGGGAGCGCGGCGACTTCCCGGACCAGCTGGCCCGGCCGCTGATCGACCTGGACCTGATGGAGCCGGCGGACCTGACCGGCGCCCAGGGTGCAGAGCGAACCCCCGCCCGCGGCATCTACCACGGCTTCCGGATCTTCGAACTTGCCCGCACAGACGCGTCGCTGGCCACCTTCTACACGGCCCAGGCCGGCCTGTTCCGGACCGCCATCCAGGTCGGCGCCTCCGCCGAGCAGCAGGCCGAATGGATGCCCAAGGTTCTCGATTTCTCGCTCAAGGGCGTCTTTTCGCTGACCGAACCGGACTCCGGCTCGGACATCGCCGGCGGGCTCTCCACCAGCGCCCGCCGCGAGGGCGACAGCTGGGTCATCAACGGCGCCAAGCGCTGGATCGGGGGAGCGGCCACGGCCGACGTGCTGGCTGTGTTCGCCCGTGACGAGGCCGACGGGCAGGTCAAAGCGTTCCTCGTGGACCGTGAGGCCGACGGTGTCACCCTGGAGAAGATCCACGGCAAGACGTCCCTGCGGATGATGCAGAACGCACACATCACCCTCGAGGACGTCCTCGTCCCGGAATCGATGCGGCTGCACAACGTCAACTCCTTCCGCGACGTGGCCGCGATGCTGCGGGCCATGCGCTCCGACGTCGCCTGGATCGCCACCGGCATGGCCGCCGGCGCGTTCGAGGCCGCCTGCCGCTACGTCACGCAGCGGGAGCAGTTCGGCCGGCCGCTGGGGTCCTTCCAGCTGGTCCAGGAGAAGCTGGCCCGGATGCTCGGCAACGTCACCTCGGCCCTGTCCCTCGTGGTCAGGCTGACCGAGCAGCAGGCAAAAGGCATTTACCGGGACCAGGATTCCGCCCTGGCCAAGATGCAGACCTCCCTGCTGATGCGCGAAACCGTGGCGCTCGCCCGGGAAGTGGTGGGCGGCAACGGCATCACGCTCGAGACCGACGTCGCCCGGTTCCATGCCGACGCCGAGGCCGTCTATTCCTACGAGGGCACGCACGAAATCAACGCCCTGATCATCGGCCGCGCCCTCACCGGCCACGGCGCCTTCACCCGCTAGGCCTTCACCGACCGATCCTTCACTTACTGATCCTTCAGGCGGTCCGCCCAGCCGGATCCCGCCGTCGTTCCACCACCCACACCAGGAGCTAAAGATGCCCAAACTCGTCGTCGACTTCGACAAACTGCTCACCCTCGCCGGCACCGACCTCGGCGCCACCGACTACCGCGAAATCACGCAGGAACAAATCAACAAATTCGCCGACGCCACCGGCGATGACCAGTGGATCCACGTGGACCCGGAACGCGCCAAGGACGGCCCCTTCGGCGCCCCGATCGCACACGGGTTCCTCACCCTCTCGCTCATCATCCCGTTCTGGGGCGAGCTGTTCGACGTCGAGGGCGTCACCACCAAGGTCAACTACGGCCTGGACAAGGTCCGCTTCACCTCCCCCGTCAAGGTGGGCTCGCGGATCCGGATGCGCGCCACGATCGCCGAGGTGACCGAGGTCAAGGGCGGCGCCCAGATCAAGGTCTCCAACACCATCGAAATCGAAGGCCAGGAGCGGCCCGCCGTCGTCGCCGAGTTCCTCGCACGCTTCTACAAGTAAGCCCCCACCACCCCCATTGCCCCCACCACCCCCACTGCCCCTAGGAACAACGATGTCCCAAATTACGCAGCTGCAGTCCATGGACGCGGGCACACGCCGCCGGGAGGCCCGGACGGTCATCGCCTCGAGCTACCTCGGCAGCACCATCGAGTACTACGACTTCCTGCTCTACGCCACGGCGGCCGCGGTGGTCTTTCCCAAGGTCTTCTTCTCCGGCATGGACGACTGGGTGGGCGTCGTCGCCGCGTACGGGACCTTTGCCGCGGGCTACGTCGCGCGGCCCCTGGGCGGCGTGATCTTCGGCCACTTCGGTGACAAACTCGGTCGCAAGGGCATGCTGATTGTCTCAATGCTGGTGATGGGCATCGCCTCCACGCTGATCGGGCTGGTACCGGACGCCTCGGTGGCCGGTCCCTGGGGCGCCGTCATGCTGGTGATCCTCCGCGTTTTCCAGGGCATCGCCGTCGGCGGCGAATGGGGCGGGGCCGCCCTGATGGCGCTGGAGCATTCGGAGTCCGGCAAGCGCGGCTTCGCGGCGTCGTTCGTCAACGCCGGCGCCCCCACCGGCGCGGTGCTCGGCACCCTCGTGATGGGCGCCTTCTCCGCCCTGCCGAACGCACAGTTCCTGGCCTGGGGCTGGCGCGTGCCGTTCCTGCTCTCCTTCGTTCTGCTGGGCGTGGGCATGTTTGTCCGGCTCAAGGTCTCGGAAAGCCCGATCTTCAAGGCCGCGCTGGAGCAGGAAGCAGCCGAGCAGGCCACACTGGGTACCGCGGAGCGCCGCGAGATCCCGCTGCTGCAGGTCCTGCGCCGGCCCAAGACCCTCATCTTCACGATGCTGGCCGGCGCGGCCGGATTCGCGCTGCAGGTGGTGCTGGCAACCTTCTCCGTGACCTACGCGGTGTCCAAGGGCGCCGACCGGCAGGGTGTGCTGTACGCCTTCGCGGCGGCGTCGTTCGTCTCCATCATCTTTGTGGTCATGGGCGGCCGGCTCTCCGACAAGCTGGGCCGGCGGCCCGTGATGATCGGCGGCCTGGTCCTGTTCATCGTGTACCTCGTGCCGATGTTCCAGCTGCTCTCCTCGAACAACATCGGGCTCATCTTCGTGGCGTTCGCGGTGGGCCTGATGATTCACTCCACGCTGTTCGGCCCGCTCGCGGCCTTCGTCTCCGAGCAGTTCGGCACCACCTCGCGCTACACCGGCGCCTCGCTGGGCTACCAGCTCGCCACCCTGCTCGGGGCAGGCTTTACCCCGGGGATCGTGGCGCAGATCTTCAAGGATTCCGGGCATGACACCTCGTCCGTGGTGTGGTACCTCGCCGTCATGTCTGTTGTGTCGATCGTCTTCATCCTGCTGACCCAGGAACCGAAGAACAACGATCTGGAAGCCGTCCGGTCCTAACCGGCCCTGCAGGCATTACCGTCTAACTAGAAAGGATTTGCCGTGGAGAATCTTGGCATCGGTTCGTGGCTGCAACGGCGCAGCCCGAAGTCGGGTCCGAAGACCGCCGTCATCGCCGGAACGCGGGAGCTCAGCTACGAACAGCTCGCGGAGCGTTCCGTCCGCCTCGCGAACGCCTTCCGGGACCGCGGGGTGGGCAGGGGCGACAGGGTGGCGTACCTCGGCGAGAACGATCCGTCCTTCCTGGAAACCCTCTTTGCCGCCGGGCTGATCGGCGCGGTCTTCGTGCCGCTGAACACCCGGCTGGCTCCGCCCGAGATCCAGTTCCAGCTCCGGGACAGCGGTGCCGTGCTGCTGGTCCACGCGGCCACGCTCGCCGGGCTGGCGGAGCGCGGCTCCCCTGAGACCGCGGTGCGGGCGCGGATCGTCGTCGACGATTCTCCGGTGCCCGCCGCGGCAGTGCACGACGGCGGCAGCGCCGGTTCCGCCGGCACCGGGGGGTTCGAGGCCTTCGAAGACGTGGTGGCGTCCGGCTCCCCGACGGCGCCGGACGAGCCGGTGGGCCTCGACGACGGCGCCATGATCCTTTACACCTCGGGAACCACCGGCAACCCCAAGGGGGCGCTGCTGACGCACGGCAACATCACCTGGAACTGCATCAACGTGCTGGTGGACTTCGATTTCTCCTCTTCCGATGTGGCGCTGATGATCTCCCCGATGTTCCACGTGGCCTCGCTGGACATGGGCGTGCTGCCCACGCTGTTGAAGGGCGGCACCGTGGTGCTGGAGGCCAAGTTCGATCCGCGCCGGACGCTGGAACTGATCCAGCAGCACCGCGCGACCACCATCAGCGGGGTCCCCACCACCTACCAGATGCTGTGCGAGCACCCGGACTGGGACACGACGGACCTCAGTTCGCTGAACAAACTGACCTGCGGCGGCTCCGCGGTGCCGATGCGGGTCCTGGAGGCCTACGAACTCCGGGGACTGCGGTTCTCCAACGGTTACGGCATGACCGAAACGGCCCCCGGGGCCACCACCCTGCCCGCCGCGCGGTCCCGGGAAAAGGCCGGATCCTCCGGGCTGCCGCATTTCTTCACGGCCGTCCGGGTAGCCGATCCCATGGACCCGGAGGCCGGCCCGGCGGCGCCCGGAACGGTGGGGGAGATCCAGATCAAGGGCCCCAACGTGATCCGCGAATACTGGAACCGGCCGGAGGCCTCGGCCGATTCCTACACCCCGGACGGCTGGTTCAAGTCCGGTGACATGGGCTATAAGGACCCGGACGGCTTCGTCTTCATCTCGGACCGGCTCAAGGACATGATCATTTCCGGCGGGGAAAACATCTACCCGGCCGAGGTGGAACAGGCGATCGCCGAGCTCGACGCCGTCGGCAGCGTCGCGGTGATCGGCGTGCCGGACGCGAAGTGGGGCGAGGTGCCGCGGGCTGTGGTGCTGCTGCGCGACGGCGCCCGGCTCACCGAGGAGCAGCTGCGCGGCCACCTGGAGGGCCGGCTGGCCCGGTACAAGATCCCCAAGTCGGTGGTGTTCGTGGAGGAGATGCCGCGGACCGCCAGCGGCAAGATCCGGAAGGCCGACCTGCGGAAGCTCACGCCCGCGAACGGACAGTAGCGGCCCGGGTTGGGGCGCGAACGTACACTTGCGGCCCGGGTGTCCGCGCGGATCAGTGGATCAGCGCCAGCAGCACGCCGACGGCCATGAACAGCACACCGAAGGTCCGGTTGAGGATCCGCTGCCCGCGGGCGTCATGGGTGAAGCGCTGAAAGCTTGTGGCGGCCGCCGCGAAGAAGAACCACATGACCAGGATGTCGATCACGATCACGGTGGCGGACAGAACGAGGTACTGCGGCAGGAGCGGCTGGTCCGGTCGGATGAACTGCGGCATAAAGGCGAGGAAGAACACGATCGCCTTGGGGTTGAGCAGGTTGACCCACAAGCCGCGGCGGAACATGGACAGCGCCGGCTCGTTGCGCAGCGCGTCGGCCTTCTCCTGGTCCAGGTCAGGTTTGTGCCGGAACTGCTGGATGCCAAGGTAAACGAGGTAGGCGGCTCCGGCGTACCGGATGATGTTGAAGGCCAGCGGCGAGCTCGCTACCAGCACCCCGACGCCGAGGGCCACGATCAGGATGTGCACCACCAAGGCGGCCTGCTGGCCGAGGATGCCCCAGATGGAACGCCGGAAGCCGGAGTTCAGGGAGTTGCTCATGGTGTTGATGGCGCCCGCGCCTGGCGTGAAGCTGATCAGGACGCCGGCGCCGGCGAGGGCCAGCCAAAGGGAAAGTTGCACCTACCAAGTTTACGTTTCCTCACCGGGCCGGCCGGTTCGATGACGCGGCCGGCGCCCCGGTCACCCGGCGGCCGGCCGCGGTCAGCCCTGGCGGAGGCCGTAGCTGAGGATCATGTTGCCTTTGCTGGTCTGCTGGGATGACTGCAGCTCAAGCCGCGTCAGCGGGTCGCCGTCGTTGAAGAGCCGCCGGCCGCTGCCTGCGATCACCGGATGGACGATCAGCATCAGGCTGTCCAGCAACCCGGCGTACAGCAGCTGCCGGACCAGCGAAATGCTGCTGAAGATGCCGATGTCGCCGCCCTCGCCCTGCTTCAGGTCCGCGACGAAATCCTCCAGGGATCCTTCGATCAGCCGCGAGTTCTGCCAGCCGAGGTCACCGGTCAGGGTCCGGGACGCCACAAATTTGGGCAGCGGGTTGATGAACCCGGCGAAGTCGGCGTCCGCTTCGGCGTTCGGCCAGTACTCCGACCATTGCTGGTACCCGACGCGGCCCAGGAGCCCGGTGTCGATCCGGCCCATCATCTCGCCCATCCCGGCGCCCAGCTCCTCGTCGAAGCTGTCGAACTGCCACCGGAACGGGTCTTCAACCACGCCGTCCACGGAGCTGAACAGGCCGGCCGTCACCTTGCGCATGGTCTCTCCTCGCAGTAGGTCTTTGAGTGCACCCTAGCGGGAGTTTGGAACGCAGGGAATGGCCGGCGGGGGCCCGGGCAGGTCCGTAGCTGTTAGTGGCGGCAGCGGTGCTGGCCGGACCTGGCCGGCCTCTGACGCTACTGTGGCGGTGCAGTGAGTGAGCCGCAGTTGCCAAACTTCGAATGAACCCAATGCACCATGGTCCTGGGGAGGTCCTCGTGGCTCGGGTATTCGTCAAAGTACGAGCGCGGGCGGGCCGACATGGAGCCCGTCTCATCGATAGCGAAGTGGCCGATCAACCGCATCCCCCGTTCGGCTGCTTTCGTTTCCAAAGCGGCTGCCTCGTCCAGCAGTGGGTCCGGCTCGCTGAAGGCCTCACTGAAGCTGCCAGGGTGGGCTATCGCGAAGTACTTGGTGTAGTCCGGATTCAGTGCCGCCAGGATGGCGCCCTCGAACGGAACCAGGCAGCCGGCGAAAGTGCCAGGAACGATGCGCACGCTGTTCAACTGCATGCTTTCGTCCAGGCAAATCAGCACGAGACTGGGCATGAGCATGCCGTGCTGGATGATGCGGGGGCGGGCGAGTATCTCGAAGTCAAAGCCTGCTTGGATGATCATGTCCCGATGCTAGAAAACCGCACGGGCCACCCGACAGCGGGTAGCGCTGCTATGTGGACAACCGGCTGCCGCTCAGGCCCGGGCGATCACTTCGCCATTGGGGATCAGGAACCAGCCGTCGTCCGTGGAGCCCCAGCGGTGCCAGCCCGCGGAGATCCGGGCCAGATCCGCGGCGGTGGCGAAACCGTACTCAAGCGCTTGGTCCGCAAAGGCCGAATGCAGCACCCGCTCGCCCCAGACCCGGGCCTGCCAGCGCCGCTGCTGCCCGGTGGCGTACAGCCAGTTGCTGCTGGACGGCGCGACGTCGGTGAACCCGGCGGCTTGCGCCCAGGACACGAGCCGCCGCCCGGCGTCGGGCTCCGCGCCGTTCCGGCGCGCGATCCGCTGGTAGAGCTCCATCCACTCGTCCAGCTCGGGGATTTGCGGGTACCAGCTCATGCCGTGGAAGTCGGCGTCGCGGACGGCCACGATCCCACCGGCCTTGGCTACCCGGCGCATTTCCCGCAGGGCGCCGACAGGATCGGTGAGGTGCTGCAGCACCTGGTGCGCGTGGACGACGTCGAACGTTTCGTCCGGGAAGTCCAAGTCGTAGAGGTTCCCAGCGAGGAAGCGGACGTTGGCCACCCCGCGCTCCGCGGCCAGGGCGCTCGCGTGGGCGATGACCTCGGGGGAGCGGTCCACGCCGGTGACCTCGCCGGGGGTGACGAGCGCGGCGAAATCGCACGTGATGCTGCCGGGCCCGCAGCCGACGTCGAGCGCCGAAACGCCGGGGGTCAAATGCGGGAGGACGAACGCCGCGGAGTTTTCCGCCGTCCGTGAGGCGTGCGCGCGGACCACCGACTCGTGGTGGCCGTGGGTGTAGACATTGTCGGGTTGCTCAGCACTCATAAAGAAACGCTACGCCTCCCGCGGCCGGGACGGGCCTAACTGACTGGCCCTTGTTGGCGGCAACTAGTGCGGGTCAGCCGGGGCAGCGGCGGCTTCCTCGCCCGCGCGGACCGTGGCATCGATCATGGCGTGCAGGAACCGGGTGGCGATTTCCAGCTCGGCCGGGCTGAAGTTCTCCATGGCGGCCCCCATGTGCCGGGCGAGCGGCAGGAACATGGCGCCACCGTCGCGGTACGCCTTGGGGGTCATCCGCAGCTGGACCTGCCGGCGGTCCGTGCCCTGCCGTTCCCGGACCACATGCCCGGACTTGTCCAGCCGGTCGATCAGGGCGGTGGTGGCGGGCGAGCTGAGATGGAGTTCCTTGCGCAGCACGCCCGGTGTCACCACCTGGTTCCTCGCGGTGTGCTGCATAATCACGGACAACGCATTGAGGTCGGTGCGGTGCATGTCGTTCCGGGCGCCCGCCGAGTCCGCGTAGCGGTTGGCTTCGAGGCTGAACTCCTGAAGCAGACTCACTAGCGGCGGGGGACCGGCGGCGTCAGGGATTGCCGGCATCTCTTTTGACATGTCACCCTTCCTGCTCGGCGCCCCGGGAGGCCTGCGCGGTTGGCGCCTTCCGGAGTTTACTCCAGCCCTTCAGCCTGCAAAGTCAAAATCTTTCTAGCCTGTCACTTATATCTATTATGGAGATAATCTATGATTTACTAAAGTCTACTTCGCCACGCCACCCCGAGAAGGACGCCATGAAACGCAACCGGCAAAACTCCACCCGTGTCCCGTTCTGGCTGCGCTGGCTGGTTCCCGTGGTCCTGGTGGTCGCGTGGCTCGCCATTGCGGGCATCGGCGGCCCCACCTTCGGGCGGCTGAGCGAGGTTTCCTCGAACGACCAGGCATCCTTCCTTCCCGCGGGCGCCGAAGCCACCGAAGCGCAGGACTGGCAGGCCAAATTCCGCGACTCCAAGGAGATCCCGGCCGTCATCGTGATCGAAAGCGACGCCGCGTTCACCCGGGCCCAGCTCGGCGAGGCCGCTGCGCTGAAGGGCAAGCTCGAAGCCCTGCAGGTCGGCAGCACCGTAATCGGACCGATCCCCTCCGAGGATGCAAAGGCGGTCCAGTTTGTGGTTCCGATCGCCTCCTCCGATGAGGTGAAGGACGTCATCAAGGAGCTCCGGGACGAGGTGAAGTCCTCCGCTCCGGAGGGCATGCAGACCTTTGTCACCGGCCCGGCCGGGCTGACGGCTGACCTGGTCAGCGCGTTCGCCGGCATTGACGGCATCCTGCTGCTGGTGGCGCTGGCGGCGGTCTTCCTGATCCTGCTGGTCGTCTACCGCTCGCTGCTGCTGCCGATTGCCGTGCTGTTCACCTCGGTCTTCGCGCTCTGCGCCGCCATCCTGCTGGTCTTCGGCATGGCGAAGCTGGGCTGGATCCAGCTCAACGGCCAGAGCCAGGGCATCCTCTCCATCCTGGTGATCGGCGCCGCCACGGACTACGCGCTGCTCTACGTGGCCCGCTTCCGCGAAGCGCTGACCCACACCACCAACCGCACGGCCGCGGCGCTCACGGCGTGGAAGGCCGCCTGGGAGCCGATCCTGGCCTCCGGCGCCACTGTCATCATCGCGCTCCTTTGCCTGCTCTTTTCGGACCTCAACTCAAACAAGGCTCTCGGCCCGGTGGCGGCCGCAGGCATCCTGTGCTCGCTCTTCGCGGCGCTGACCCTGCTGCCGGCGATGATGGCGCTGCTGGGCCGGGTCGCCTTCTGGCCGTTCCGCCCCAAGCTGCTCCCGGAGACCGAGCGCGAGCCGGAGCTCGTCACCGGTCTGGAGGGCCAGAAGGGAATCTGGCGCGCCACCGGGTCCCTCGTGTCCCGCCGCCCGCGCACCGTCTGGATCGCCTCCGTGCTGCTGCTCCTGGTGGCATCCGCCGGAGTCCTCCAGCTCAAGGCCAACGGCGTACCGCAGACCGACGTCATCCTTGCCGCCTCCAACGCGGTGGACGGCCAGGACGCCCTGGCCCGCCACTTCGACGCCGGCTCCGGCAGCCCCGCCGTGATCGTCGCCGACGAGGCCAAGGCGCAGGAGGTGCTCGACAAGACCAAGGCGAGCGACGGCGTCGGGGATGCCTACCTGTTGGCCGAGGGCAACGTGCCGATTGTCCCCGGCGCCCAGGGAGCGCCCGGTGCGCCGGCAGCTCCCACCGCCCCGGCGGTCCGGGACGGCAAGGTGCTGATCAACGCCACGCTGAACTACGCCGCGGACTCCAACGAGGCCGAAAACGTCGTGGTCAACCTGCGGCAGGAGCTGAAGAAGATCGACGTCGGCGCCCTCGTCGGCGGGGTGACCGCCACAGCCCTGGACACCAACACCACGGCCCAGCGCGACCTGGTCACCATCATCCCGGTGGTCCTCGCGGTCATCCTGGTGATCCTGATGCTGCTGCTGCGTTCCGTGCTGGCGCCGGTCCTGCTGGTCGCCTCGGTGGTGCTCTCCTATGGCGCTGCGATGGGCGTCTCCGCCGTCGTGTTCAACCACATCCTTGGATTCCCGGGAGCCGACGCCACCGTCCCGCTCTTCGGCTTCGTTTTCCTCGTCGCGCTGGGCGTGGATTACAACATCTTCCTGATGAGCAGGGTCCGCGAGGAGTCCCTCAAGCACGGCACCCGGCCCGGTATCCTGCGCGGCCTCGGCGTCACCGGCGGCGTGATCACCTCGGCCGGTGTGGTCCTGGCCGCCACCTTTGCGGCGCTGGGCGTCATCCCGATCATGTTCCTGGTGCAGCTGGCCTTCATCGTCGCGTTCGGCGTACTGCTGGACACGGTCCTGGTCCGGTCCCTGCTGGTCCCGGCCCTGGCCTACGACATTGGCCCGCGGATCTGGTGGCCGAGCAAGCTCAGCCGTCCCGCGGCTGACGCCGGCGTGCGGGACCTGCCGGCCGCACCGGAACCGGAATCCGCCGACGCCGGCATCCGCTAGCCGGAGCCCCGCCGGAAGCCCCGCCAACCGGAGCCCCCAGTCGCAGCCGCCGTCACCGTCCCAGGTCCCCCCACCAGGCCACGGTGGCGGCGGCTGCTTGCGTGAGCGGCGTCGGCTGCAGGCCCAGCGCCGCCTCGCGGCCGGAGGACCCCTGTTGCCTCCCCGCCGTGCTCGATAGACTGCGACTGCGCCCGCGCGGGCGCCCACGCCTGCAGGAGGGATCCACCCATGTCTGAAAACAGTGAGTTTGATCGAACGGCAGCAGCGAAGCAGCACGGTACCGCCCCGGTTCCGGCCGGCGCCGAGGAACCGGCCGTCGAGGGCGACGCCGGCCAGTACGTCGAAGGCGACTACGGCCAGGCGGGCGTGGCGGGGGAAAACCCGGCGGCGGCCCCGGAGGGTGAATATGCCGAGGGGGATTACGGCAAGGCGGGTGTAACCGGCGGGTCGACCGTTGGCGCCGAAGAAGGCGATTACCCCGAAGGCGACTACGGCGCAGCCGGCGCCACCGGCCCGGATGCCGCCGAAGAGGGCGAATATCCCGAGGGTGACTACGGCGCAGCCGGGTCCGCAGGCGCCCAGCGCACCGGCCGCCGCGCCGAAAACGCCGCGGACGACGAAGCGGCGGGGCGGGACGGCACCGTCCGGGACGACTCGGGCCGCGAAGGGCTCTAAACCGCCGCCCGGACGTCACCACGGGCCCGTTCACGCACAGCGAAATCGCGGCGGTGGGCGTCTTATACTGCCCAAAAACCGCACAATTGGGCGGATTCGCGGCGGCCGCGGGCCCTGCGGGTGTCCCCTGAGACAAAGTTGAGTCGGGTTGGCTCAACTTCGGATTGACATCTCATCCGGGCTGCGTAAAGTTGAGTGCAGAGCGCTCAATAAGTGGGCGCGCCTCGTTCTCGACGGGCTCGAACTCCGGGTATGGCCCGGTCGCCGGGCACCCGCCCGATTGCCGAGGCCAGCAAGTTTCCAAGGAAAGAAGGAAGCAACACATGTCACGTGCAGTAGGTATTGACCTCGGAACCACTAACTCCGTCGTCTCCGTTCTCGAAGGTGGCGAGCCCACCGTTATTGCCAACGCCGAGGGTGGCCGCACCACGCCGTCGGTCGTTGCATTCTCCAAGTCCGGCGAAGTCCTGGTCGGCGAAATCGCCAAGCGCCAGGCCGTCAACAACATCGACCGCACCATCGCCTCGGTCAAGCGCCACATGGGCACCGACTGGAGCGTCGCGATCGATGACAAGAAGTACACCGCGCAGGAAATCTCCGCGCGTATCCTCATGAAGCTCAAGAACGACGCCGAGTCCTACCTCGGTGAAAAGGTCACGGACGCCGTGATCACCGTTCCCGCGTACTTCAACGACGCCGAGCGCCAGGCCACCAAGGAAGCCGGCGAAATCGCGGGCCTCAAGGTTCTGCGCATCGTCAACGAGCCCACCGCGGCCGCCCTGGCCTACGGCTTGGACAAGGGCAAGGAAGACGAACTCATCCTCGTCTTCGACCTCGGCGGCGGAACCTTCGACGTCTCCCTCCTCGAGGTCGGCAAGGACGAAGACGACTTCTCCACCATCCAGGTGCGCGCCACCGCCGGTGACAACCGCCTCGGCGGCGACGACTGGGACCAGCGCGTCGTGGACTACCTGCTGAACCAGCTCAAGGTCAAGGGCATCGACCTCTCCAAGGACAAGATCGCCCTGCAGCGCCTGCGTGAGGCCGCCGAGCAGGCCAAGAAGGAACTCTCCTCCTCCTCGAGCACCAACGTCTCCCTCCAGTACCTTTCCGTCACCCCCGACGGCCCGGTCCACCTGGACGAGCAGCTGACCCGCGCCAAGTTCCAGGACCTCACCAAGGACCTGCTGGAGCGCACCAAGAAGCCGTTCCACGATGTCATCAAGGAAGCCGGCATCAAGCTCTCCGACATCGACCACATCGTGCTGGTCGGCGGCTCCACCCGTATGCCTGCCGTCTCCGACCTGGTCAAGGAACTCGCCGGCGGCAAGGAGCCGAACAAGGGCGTCAACCCGGATGAGGTCGTCGCCGTCGGCGCCGCACTGCAGGCCGGTGTGCTGAAGGGCGAGCGCAAGGACGTCCTGCTGATCGACGTCACCCCGCTGTCCCTGGGCATCGAGACCAAGGGCGGTGTCATGACGCACCTGATCGAGCGCAACACGGCCATCCCCACCAAGCGCAGCGAGACCTTCACCACGGCTGACGACAACCAGCCCTCCGTGGCGATCCAGGTCTTCCAGGGCGAGCGCGAGTTCACCCGGGACAACAAGCCGCTGGGTACCTTCGAACTGACCGGCATCGCCCCGGCCCCCCGCGGCGTTCCGCAGGTCGAGGTCACCTTCGACATCGACGCGAACGGCATTGTGCACGTCTCCGCGAAGGACAAGGGCACCGGCAAGGAACAGTCGATGACCATCACCGGCGGCTCCAGCCTCTCCAAGGAAGACATCGACCGCATGGTCCGCGACGCCGAGGAGCACGCAGCAGAGGACAAGGCCCGCCGCGAGGCGACCGACACCCGCAACACTGCCGAGCAGCTCGCCTACTCCGTGGATAAGCTGATCGCCGACAACGCCGACAAGCTCCCCGAAGAGGTCAAGACCGAGGTCCAGGCCGACGTCGACGCCCTCAAGTCGGCGCTCGAAGGCACCGATGACGCCGCCGTCAAGACCGCGTTTGAGAAGCTCCAGGCTTCCCAGACCAAGCTCGGCGAGGCCATCTACGCCCAGCCCGGTTCCCCCGACGGCGCTGCCGGCGCCCAGGGTGCCCCGGCCGGCGAGCAGGCAGCTTCCGACGAGGACATCGTTGACGCCGAGATCGTTGACGAAGACGAGAAGAAGTAATCATGCCGCACCACGGTAACGAAGAAGAGCGCGGAGCCTCCGGGGACCGCCGCGACGAGAGCCGCGACGAGAACCAGAAGCCGGTGATCCACGACAACCGCAAGGTTGATCCGAAGACCGGCCAGGCACGTCATCCCGACCAGGAGCGCACCGCCGCCGGGGATTCGGATTCCGGGGACGCACTGTCCCAGGCCGAGGACATCCTCAACAGCGTGGACGTTCCGGCCGCGGAGTCCGTGGCGCAGGGCGCGGGTGCCGGGGAGGCGGAGGAACTGAAGAACGACCTCCGCCGCCTGCAGGCCGAGTACGTCAACTACCGCAAGCGCGTCGAACGTGACCGCGCCGTGGCAGGGGAGATGGCCGTCATCGGCGTCCTGAACGCCCTGCTCCCGGTGCTGGACGACGTCGACGCCGCCCGGCAGCACGGCGACCTCGCGGACGGACCGTTCGCCGCGATCGCCGCGAAGCTGGAGAACGCGCTGAAGACGTACGGCCTGGTGCGCATCGATGAGACCGGCGTGGAGTTCGATCCCACGATCCACGAGGCCCTCATCCAGCAGCCCGGCCCCGACGTCGAAACCGACACGGTCAGCCAGGTCCTGCGCTCGGGCTACAAGTCCGGCGAGCGGGTCCTGCGGGCGGCCCAGGTCATCGTCGCCGTCCCTGCGTAGCAGCACGCCATCGAGGTGACAGTTCGCGCCGGTGTTTCCAGCAAACATTGGCGTGAACTGTCACCTCGGCACACACTTTAGAGAGGAAACGCCATTGGCTAGCCAGGACTGGGTGGACAAGGACTTCTACAAGATCCTTGGTGTCGCCAAGGACGCTTCCGACGCCGACATCAAGAAGGCCTACCGGAAGCTCGCGCGGCAGCACCACCCGGACACCAACGCCGGGGACACGGCGTCGGAAAAGAAGTTCAAGGACATCTCCGAGGCCTACTCGGTGCTCTCCGATGCCGACGAGCGGCAGCAGTACGACGCCATCCGGGCGATGGGCGGCGGCGCCCGCTTCGCCCCGGGCGGGGCTGGCGGTGCCGCCGGCGGTGCCGGGTTCGAGGACCTGTTCGGCGGCTTGTTCACCGGCGGCGGCGGGCGCCACTCCGGCGGGTACAGCACGGCCGGCGGTATTCCGCCCGAGTTCGCCGATCTGTTCGGCGGCGGCGGTTTCGGCGGCGGCCAGTCCTTCCAGCGCGGCCCCCAGAAGGGCGCCGACCGCACCGCGTCGACCAGCATTTCCTTCGCCGGCTCCATCCGCGGCACCACCATCGGGCTGCGCGAACCGGACGGCGAGGTCATCGACGTTCGTATTCCGGCCGGCATCAAGGACGGCCAGAAAGTCCGCGTCCGCGGCAAGGGCCAGTACGGTCCGGCCGGCAACGGCGACCTCATGGTCACGGTCACGGTCAAGCCGCACGACTTCTACACCCGCGACGGTGACAACCTGCGCATCCACGTTCCGGTCACCTTCGCCGAGGCCGCCCTGGGCGCCGACATCGAGGTCCCGACCATCGACGGCGACAAGGTCAGGGTCCGGGTTCCGGCCGGCACGCCGTCCGGCCGGACGCTGCGGGTCAAGGGGCGCGGTGTCAAGCACACCAAGGCCACCGGAGACCTGCTGGTCACCATCGACGTCGCCGTGCCGAAGAAGCTGAACAAGGACGCCGAGGAAGCAGTCAAGGCCTTCGCCGCGGCCACCTCAGGCGAAGACGTCCGCGCCGGCCTGGCAGCCAAGGCCCGGCTCTAAGGACGGGGTCCGGGCATGGACATCGAGTTCGACCAGCCGATCTTCGTCATCTCCGTCGCCGCGGAGCTGGCGGACATGCACCCGCAGACGCTGCGCCAGTACGACCGGCTCGGCATCGTCTCGCCCAGCCGCGCCCCCGGGAAGTCCCGGCGGTACTCGCAGCGAGACGTGAACATGCTCCGTGAGGTGCAGCGCCTCTCGCAGGAGGGCGTCTCGCTGGAGGGGATCAAACGGATCCTGCAGCTGGAGAACCAGGTTGCCGCGCTGCAACACCGGGTCGCCGAGCTGACCGACGAACTGGGCCGGCGCCGGCAGCCGCTGGACTCCCGCATCTTCGCCGCGGGGGCCGCTGGCGACGTCGTCACCCTCGCCCGCGGCCAGCGGCCCCGCGCCCGCTCGCAGGCCCTGGTGGTGTGGCGGCCGCGGGAGACCCCCTAACGCGTTCCCGCTGCCGGCTCCAAGTAGTCGGGAGGCCCCGACTGAGTACTCGCACGCAAAGTCACGTGGTCGACGGCGCATAGTCGGGTACCGGCGGGCCGTGACTTCCCGCCCGCGCGGCCGGTTGAATTGTCTTGGCGGCCAGGCGGCCGCCCGGTTCGTAAGTTCCGGTGCAATTGTCGGGGGGCAGCACATGTTCAGTTCACCACTTCCGGGCGCAGCAACGCCGGCGTCCGCAGCGTTCGCGGGCCGGCCATGAACACCGGGTTGCACGCAGTGGCCCTCTTTGGAAACTCCTTGCCGGGCCTGCTCCTGATGGCCCTCGGGCAGTCCATGGTGGTGGTCTGCGTCTGTTTCGACATGGTCCGGGCGGTCTCCGTGCCGCGCTCCAGGCGGCGTTACCTGGCCAACACCGTGTTCCGGACGCTGGCGCTCCCCTCGATCCTCAGCATGGCCCTCATCGTGCTGGTCCACGCCGCTTCCGGCGCCTGGGAACAGGTGGCTGCCGGTGTCTTTGTCCTCGTGGCGGTCATCTTCCGGTGGCACCACGACACAGACGAGGACAGCTGGTGGACCGGGAAGGGCAAGGCGCTGGGGCGCTGGCTGCGGGGGACCCTCGGCGCGGGCCGTGTCGTGGCCCCGGCCGCAGTGTAGGTCCGCCCCCGGCCGCTAAACCCCACCGCCCGCCGGCCGCGGGTCAGAAGATCGCGTTCATGATGTTCCAGCCGATCCCGGCGCGGACCCGCGGCAGCCATTTGCCGGCGCCGCTGGTGGGGTAGAGCCAGAGTGCCCCGGTGCTGTCGCGGGCCAGGACGTCCGGCGTGCGGTCGCCGTTGAGGTCCCCGGGGCTCATCACGGCCGTCATGGCGTTCCAGCCGCTGCCGACCAGGACCCGGGGGAGCCAGCCGCCGGCGCCGGTGCCGCGGTACAGCCACAGCCGGCCGTTGGCGGCCTCCCTGGCCAGGACATCCGCCGCGCCGTCGCCGTCGAAATCCCCCGGGGCGACGAGCGCATTGAAGATGTTCCAGCCACTTCCGATCCGGACGCGGGGCAGCCAGCCGCCGTTGCCGTTGCCCGGGTAGAGCCAGAGATAACCGGTCGCGGATTCGCGGGCCAGCACGTCGACGCGTTGGTCGCCGTTGAAATCGCCCGGGCCGAGGATGGAGTTCATAGCCTGCCATCCCGTGCCGATCAGTACCCTGGGGAGCCAGCCGCCGGTGCCGGTCCCGCGGTACAGCCAGAGCCGGCCGGTGGCGGTCTCCCGGGCGAGCACGTCCAGCGGTCCGTCCCCGCTGAAGTCGCCCGGAGTTTCGAGGGCATTGAAGGCGGCCCAGCCGGTCCCGATCTTGATGCCCGGGGACAGGCCGCCGCGGCCCGTCCCGGGGTAGAGCCTCATCTCGCCGGTGGCCGTGACCCGGGCCAGGACATCGTTGTTCCAGTCACCGTTGAAGTCCGCCGTCGCGCCGGAAAGGGTGGAAGCCGGTACCGGGAGCGGCGTGAAGGCGTAGGGGTCGCAGGTCAGGTCGTAGTCGCGGACGTCGTCGTACCACTGGGACAGGTAGACCCGGCCGCCGGAGAAGCTGGCCTGCCGGCACCGGTCCAGGGCCTCCGCCGGGTAGTCCAAGCGTCCGGCCGTGGCCCAGACCGGAACGCCCGGCAGCCGCCACGAGCCGGTGATGGCCTGCCAGCCGGAGGCATAGGAGTAAAGCCCGTAGGAATATCCCGCGTCCCGGAGCCCGCGCATCAGTCCTTCGACCACGTACCGGTTTTCGCGCTGCTGGCCGGCGGTGGCGGTGGGCCACGGCTGGGCCGGGCGCGGCTCCACGTCGATCCAGACCATGGGCGGCCGGAAACCGGTCCGTTGCAGGCTGGCGACGGCGTAGCGGGCCTCGGCGTAACCGACATTGGAGAGCTGCCCGGCCCGGGTACTGGCGGACCACGGGCCCTGCGCCCGGTACGCCGTCAGCTGCGCGACCGTAGGAAACGCGGCCATGGTGTAGGCGTGGGCGCGCTTGTTGTTCGCCTTGACCCAGGCGACGTGGCTGGCCAGGCAGGGGTTTTCGGTGAAAGGCAGCCCCCGGGTCAGTCCAAGCACCACGAACGAAGTGGTGGCCGGCGGGAGCGGCAGGCCCAGGCCGCCGACCGCCGTCGGGCATTGGGGCCAGGAGAAGTCGTGCCCGTAGAGGGTGGCAGCCCCGGCCGGCGCAGCGGCGGCAGGCATCAGGCCCAGCACCAGCGCCAGGGATGCCAGCACCGATGCCAGCCGCCGCCGCGGGCGCGCCGCCGCGCCCCTGAACCGTGTCCGTGCGGCCATGGCTACCCGCTCCTTCGCCCGGCTTCTTCCCTGGGCCACCATTGGACACCCGGCCGGCGCCGGCCGGTAGGGCTGAAAGTCACCGGCCCAAGGTACCGGGGCGGCCGGGGAGTCAGTCGGTGAAGAGCCCGGCTAGGTCCTCGGCCGTCAGCGCGCCGCCGGAGAGCGCGTCGCCTTCCATCACGTCCGCGAACAGCTGGGACTTCCTGGCCTTGAGCGCCATGACCTTTTCCTCGATCGTGTCCTTGGCCACCAGCCGGTAGACCATCACGTTGCGCGCTTGGCCGATCCGGTGCGTGCGGTCCACGGCCTGCGCTTCGGAGGCGGGGTTCCACCACGGGTCCAGCAGGAACACATAGTCCGCCTCGGTGAGGTTCAGGCCGAAGCCGCCCGCCTTGAGGCTGATCAGGAACACCGGGGCGGCGCCGTTCTTGAACTCGTTGACGACGTCGGTGCGGTTGCGGGTGCTGCCGTCGAGGTAGCAGAACTCGATGTTCTCCTCAATGAGCCGTTCCCGGACCTTGCCGAGGAAACCGGTGAACTGGCTGAAGATCAGCGCACGGTGGCCCTCCGCCACAAGGTCCTCCAACTGCTCGAACAGGACGTCGAGCTTGCTGGCGCGCACCCCCGAGAGCGAGGGGTCGATCAGCGAGGGGTCCAGGCTGAGCTGGCGCAGCAGGGTGAGGGACTGGAAGATCGTAAAGCGGTTCTTGTTCACGTCCTCGATCAGGCCCAGGATCTTCTGCCGCTCGCGCTGCAGGTGCGTCTGGTAGACCTTCTGGTGCCGCGGGTTCAGCACAACTTCGAGGACCTGCTCCTGCTTGGGCGGCAGGTCGTGGATGACCTGTTCCTTGGTGCGGCGCATCATCAGCGGCCGGACCCGACGCCGGAGCTTGTCCAGCTGCGCCTTGTCGCCGTTTTTCTCCACCGGCTTCTGGTAGTACTCGGCGAAGCGCTTGGGGCTGGAGAAGAGCCCCGGGGCCACAATCGAGGTCAGTGCCCAGAACTCCATCAGGTTGTTTTCGAGCGGGGTGCCGGTGATCGCCAGCTTGAAGGAGGCGGGGAGCTTCCGGGCGCACTGGTAGGCCTTGGACTGGTGGTTCTTCACGAACTGCGCCTCGTCCAGCACCAGGCCGGCCCACTGCCGGGAGGCGTACGCCTCGTAGTCGATCCGGAACAGCGCGTAGGAGGTGATGACGACGTCGGCGCCCGCCATGGCCTCGGCCGGCACCGAGCCGCTCTTCGCGAACGTCTCGCTGATGGCCCGCACCGTCAGTCCGGGGGCGAAGCGCGCGGTTTCGGCCTGCCAGTTTCCGACCACGCTGGTGGGCGCGACCACCAGGAACGGCGCACCGCCGGGCGCGCTCCCCGGGGCGCTCCCCGCGACGCTGCCGCCGTCGGCCGCCGGGACAGTGTCCGCGCCGGACTCAGCGGCCGCCACCTTGGCGGCGCAGATCAGCGCCAGGGCCTGCACGGTCTTGCCCAGGCCCATGTCATCGGCCAGCACCCCGCCCAGGCCGTGGCGGTAGAGGAAGCTGAGCCAGTTGAAGCCCTCGAGCTGGTACGGGCGCAGCTCGGCGTTCAGCGTGTCCGGCAGCGGCAGCCCCTTGACGCCGCCCTCCAGCAGCCCGCCGACGGCCTCGCGCCACGCAGCGGCCTGCTCGTCGACGATGCCCAGCTGGGCCAGCTCGTCCCAGAGCCCGGCCTGGAAGCGGCTGATCTGCAGCGGGGCGTCCTTGTTGTCCTGCAGCTCCCGCGCTTCTTCGATCAGGGCGCGCAGCTGGTGCAGCTCGGGCAGGTCCAGGGAGAAGTAGGCGCCGCTGGGCAGCAGCATCTTGGTCTGGCCGGCCGCCAGGGCGGAGAACACGGCGGCGAAGGACACCGGCTGGCCCTCGAGGGAAATCTGGATGCCCAGGTCGAACCAGTCGCGCTGCTCGGTGGCCTTGGTGGAGATCGACACCACCGGCGCCTCCTCGGCCTCGCGGTAGTCGGCAATCTCACCGGCCGTGTCCACAGAGACGTCCGGAAGCTCGCGGAGCGCAGGCAGGACTTCCTCGGTGAAGGCCAGCGTGTCCAGGCCGCTGAGCTCCGCGGACGCCGCCAGCCGCGGGGTACCCCAGCCGCCGGTGGCGGATTCGCCGAGCTTCGGCACCACGTCCCACGGCTGGCCCACGGTCTCCAGGATGCGGGCCTCGGCGGTGTCGTCACGGTAGCCGTGGTCGCCGGGGTGCCGCCACAGCGGTTGGGCCGTGACCAGGGTGCCGGACTTGTAGTGCCACTCCCAGTGCAGCCGGACCCGGTGGTCCGCGCCGTAGTTGGCCAGCAGGGACAGGGTGGGCACCGCCAGGGCGGGCAGCTCGACGGATTCATCGGAGGCGGTGACCCGCGCGGTCTGCTTGAGCTTGGGGTAGAACCCGGTCAGGAAGCGTCCCTCGTCCCGGGCCGGAATATGCAGGGTGGTGCCGCCGGTGACGAAGGTCAGCAGCTCCTCGCTGAGTCCGGCTTCCAGGGGTGCCAGGGTGATCGCGGAGTCGCCCGGGGCAACGCCGGGCAGCGCGTCCGCGCCGGAGGTCAGGAAGATCCCGTGCGCGGGCCGCCCGATGGTCCCGACCGACGCCGGATCGACCACCGCCCCCTCCACGGTGATGGTCGGAGCGAGCGCCAGCCCGCCGTCGGCCTCCCCGGTGCCGAGCCGGGTCAGGTTCAGTCCGACGGCGGCCGGCTCGTCGGCCAGCCGCACGGGTTCGTCGCCCCGGCCGTGGACCAGGGCGAGGCCGATCTTCCGGGCCTCGGCCAGCAGGCTCCAGAGGTTCTTGCCGGCGTAGGTGTTCAACCCCAGCCAGGGCGCGGTGCCGGCGTGCTGGCGGTTCGCCAGGGCCGTGTGCGAGGCGAGGAATTCCAGCATCCACTCCACGTGGGCTTCGTTGCATTCGCGCCGGTAGTTCAGGTAGCTCAGCGTGTTCCAGGAGACGTCTCCGCGGATCCACTTGCCCTTGGCGCCCATAATGACGGGCCGGGCCTTGAGCTGCCGGACGCTGCGGAGCGGATCGCGGCGGCCGGTGTAGGAGAAGTGCGGCGCCGGTTCCTCGATCTCGAATTGCAGCGCGAGCGGGACGCCGTTGGTGGACTGGGTGATTCCCGGCCGGGCGATCAGCGGGCTGAGGGCCTGCTCCCAGTCCGGCAGGTCCAGCGCCGGGACCTGGCGGGACAGCCGGGAGGACTCCGCAGGTGCCAGCAGCTGGAGGCGGGTCGCCGGGTTGTCCTCGGCGGCAAACAGCAGGGCGGCCACGTGCTTGCAGTCCTTGCGGACCGGGCAGCTGCAGACACCGACGCTGCAGCTCCAGCCGCCGCCCTTGCGGACCAGCTTCGCCGTCGTCGAATAGGGAACATCCGCGCCGCCGCGGACCTTCCCCAGCATCAGCCCGGTGGCGGCGTCGAAGGAAATCCCGGAAACCCGGCTTCCCATGGCGTAGGCGAGCCCGGCCGCGAGGGAGCGGTCGTTGATTGCGGGGGTCTGTATTGCCAGTGCCGCACTCTCGTCCGGATGGGATGGCATGTGCGCACTACTTTCAGCAGTTGGTCATCTGATCCATCTTAGCCAGCCTGGCGTGGCCCGGAAACTTCGCCTGGCGTTCACTCCCGCTTGGGCTGTGCGGCACGGAGCGGGCCTACCGTGGAAGGGACCGGAGCAGCACCCGCCACCCCCGTGAGGATCCCCATGAGCAGCAGCCTGACCCAGAGCCCCACCGCTACCGGCCACGCCCCGGTCCTGACCCGGGAGTGCCTCCACGGCGGCAACGTGGATGTTGTGGACGCGAATGTGGACGTCGTCAACGCCATGTACGCGGAACTGCTCGACGCGGAGGAAATCGCTCCCACTGCGCTGCGCAGCTACTTCGTGGACTTTTACCTGACGCAGGCGCTGGGCGGCGGCTTCGCCCAGTACGTCTTCACCCTGCCCGAGCGCGCGGAGGTGGACGGCTACGTCCGCGAGGGGCTGGCCGCGATGGGCGCCACGGCCCACCTGGACCTGTTCAACCGCAGCGTGGCCGCCTTCGACGCACTCTCCGGGGAGACGGACGCTTATCTGGACGGCGACGCCGAGCTCGACGCCGGACTCGACGCCGGGCTGGACGCCGACGGCGGCGCCCGCGGCGTTGGGGCGGCGGTACCCGACGCGGTGCGGCAGTTGGAGCAGCTCGACGACGAATTCGAGCCGCTGCTGGAAACCGAGGACATCGTCGCGCTCAACGCCGCGTGGCTGCGCAGCCAGCCGGACCTGCTGGTCCTGGACCCGGACGAACTCGACCGCCACATCCACGAACGGGTGTCCCGGATCCCCAACCTCGCGGAACGCCAGGCCGAGGCGGCCGAGGAGGAGCTCAGGAGCGCCCCGGAGTTTGAGCTGATTATCCGGGAGCTGTGTGAGGTGGCCGGGCACACCCTGCTGAAGATCACCATGGGCGACCCGAACTACGACCACCACGGCGACCGGGTCCTGGCCTGGCACTTCACCACGGACCAGGGCGAGTTCCTGATGCTGGAGGACGACGACGAGGCCTACATGATCCACTCGGAAACCCGCGAGATCATCGCCGCCGTCGAGTTCGAGGACGACGTCGACGACGAACCGTCAGACGGGTAGCGGCAAGACCTACATCCGGGCGAGCCGGGCCCGGACGGCCAGGAAGATGCCGTAGCAGATCAGGCCGGCGCCCACGGCGGCGAGCATGTACATCCCGAGCGGCTGCTCCCGCAGGGCCTTCAGGCCGCCGTCGAGCCCGGTCGATTCCGCCGGGTTTGCTTTCACGGTGGCAATGACGATCAGCAACCCGGTCAGCAGCAGCGCCACACCCTTGGCGGCATAGCCGACGACGCCGGCGACGGTCACCGCGGTGCGGGTGTGCTCGTTGGCGGGCAGGCGCAGGTACTTCAGGAACGATTTGCGGAGACCCCTGATGGCATAGACGACGCCGGTAATGGCGATGGCGGCGCCAATGACGATCAGCAGCAGCACGCCGCCCGGCGCCTTCATGAGCTGCACGGTGAGGTCGCTGGTGGAGCGGCGGTGGTCCGCGTGGGCGCCGAGGGCCACGGACGCCAGCGTGAGCCCGAACCCGGCGTAGACCACAGCCTGCAGGGCGGCCTTGAGCTTCTTGCCGACCTTCTTTTTGGTGGGCAGGTGGTTGAAGTCGAACACCGCGTCACTGGTCTGCCAGATGGCCAGCGCGACACAGGCCGCGAAGGCGCTCCACAGCAGCGCCGGACCGGCCGGCTGCTTGGCGAGCTCCTCAACCGCGCCGCTGACATCGGCCTGGCCCTGCCCGCCCATCGCGAGCCGGATCGCGACGAGGCCGATCAGGAAGTGCAGGATGCCGGACACGGCGAACCCTGCCCGTGCCGCGTATTCGAGCGGCTTGGAGTTGGTGACGTCCTCGGCGACTTCCGCGGCGTCCTTGAGTTCTTTTTTGATGGTCGGTCCTTCGGGTCTTCTGGCTCTGCCGGCGCCGTCGTGCCGCCGCCAGCCCTGCATCTTCGGTAATCGTGCCACGGGAAGCCGCTTCGCAACAGCATCTTGGCCGCGGGCGGGTGGGGGCGGGGTCAGCGGCGCCGGTAGCAGAGATCGAAGATCAGCCGGCGGGCCTCGTGGGCCTTGTTCTCGAAGCTCGTCAGGATCCGGCCCTCGAACCTCGGTGCCCAGCCGCCGGTCTCGTCGACGCCCTCGTTGGGGCCGGTGTGTTCGGTGCTGACCGGCGCCCGGCCCTCCTTGACCGGGGCCCCGCCCACGACGGACTCCACCCCGGACTCCCAGACCTGGGTGAGCGGGCTGTCGTCGCCGCTGCGCTCGCCCTCGTGCAGGTTTTCGAAGTCGGGGGAGCCGGCCAGGACCTCGCGCACGTGCACGGCGTAGTTGGACCAGTCGGTGGCGATCCGCCAGATGCCGCCGGGTTTAAGGGCCCGCGCTGCGAGGTCGGCGAAGGCCGGCTGGATGAGGCGCCGCTTGTGGTGCCGCGACTTGTGCCACGGGTCGGGAAAGAAGACCCAGAGTTCGGTGACCGAGCCTGCCGGGAGCATGCTGGCAAGCACCTCGGGGGCGTTGGCCTCCACCACCCGCACGTTGCTCAGCCGGCGGCTGTTGATCTTGATCAGGGTGTTGGCCAGGCCCGGGGTGTAGACCTCCACGGCCAGGAAGTCCTTGTCCGGATTCTCCTCCGCCGCGTGGCAGACGGCGTCGCCGAGCCCCGAGCCGATCTCGACGATCAGCGGAGCCGTCCGGCCAAACTCGGCCTCGGCGTCGAACACGTAATCGGGGTGCACGGAGGTGTTCGCGATGTGCCGCGGGACGTCGACCGCCCACCGGTCCGCGTGCTCCTCCCACGCCGCCTGGCGGCGACCCTGCAGGCGGGTGCCGCGGCGTACAAAGCTGACCGGCCGGCCGCCGTAGGTGCCGAACGATGCCTGGCTGCCGGGCGTGACCGGGCGGGCAGGCTGCGGCGTCTGGGGGGATTCTGGGGATTCGCTCATCACTTCCAGAATAGTGGAGTCTCGGCGGGCCGGCCGGACCGGGGAGCCCCCTCCCGGCTGCGCCCGGGAGGGTTCCCCCCGGACCGGGGAGCCCCCTCCCGGCTGCGCCCGGGAGGGTTCCCGCGTCGACGGCGGTGCGCCCGGTTCAGTTCGGAGCGGCGGGCACTGCCTGCCAGAATTGGTCCGTGAGCACAGCAAAGAACGCGCCCGGACCCGCCAGCAGGGCCGCCCGTCACGCCCCGGACCATGCGGCGGCCCACGGGGTGGATACCCTGGTGGACGCGGAGATCGACGACGTTCCCGCCGCGGAGCCCACCGCCCTCGGCAGCCGCCGTGCACTGGCCTATTTGGGCGTGTGCCTGGTGCTGATCGGGCTGAACCTGCGCACCGTGTTCTCCAGTTTCGCCGCGGTGCTCCCGGAGGTGACCGCCGACGCCGGCCTGCCGGGCTGGGCGGTCGTGGCGCTGACCACCGCGCCGGTGACCCTGCTGGGCGTGTTCGCCCCGCTCGCGCCGCCGCTGGCCCGCCGTTTCGGGGCCGAACGGGTGCTGCTGGGGGCCATGGCCGTGCTCACCGCCGGTCTGCTGCTGCGCCCCCTGGATGCGCCCGGAATCGGCCACCTGCCCTCGCTCCTGGCCGGCACCGCCGCGTGCGGCGCCGCCATCTCGCTCTGCAACGTCCTGCTTCCTGGCCTGGTCAAGCGCGACTTCCCGCACCGCCTGGGCCTGATGGGCGGGCTCTACACCACGGCGATCTGCGCGTCCGCGGCCCTTGGCGCCGGCTTCACCTACCCGTTGTTCAGCGCGACCGGGCAGTGGACGGCGGCGCTATGGTTCTGGGCGCTGCCAGCCGGCGTCGTGCTGGTATTGTTCCTGCCGCTCGCGGCGGCCCAGCACCACGGGCGGCACCAGGCGGCGGCCGGCGGCGTCAACGTCTGGCGCTCGGCGATCGCCTGGCAGGTGACCGGGTTCATGGCGCTGCAGGCGATGATGTCCTTCAGCGTGTTCGCCTGGCTGGCGCCGATCCTGCGGGAACGCGGGGTGGACGGCGGCACGGCCGGGCTGATTGTGTCCGCCTCGATCGTGCTGCAGATGCTGGGATCCCTCTTCGCGCCCGCCCTGGCCGCCCGGCTCCGGGACCAGCGCGCCGTCAACACGGTGGTGGCGCTGATGACCGGCGCCGGGTTCGCCCTGAGCATCTTCGGCCCGCTGGACCTGGTCTGGGTGTGGACCGGGCTGCTGGGCCTGGGACAAGGCAGCCTGACCGCGGTGGCCCTGACCATGATCATGCTGCGCACCCGCGACGGGCACACCGCCGCGCACCTCTCCGGCATGATGCAGGGGGTGGGTTACGGCGTTGGCTCGGCCGGGACCCTGCTGGTGGGGCAGCTGCACCAGGGCACCGGATCCTTTGCCGCGGCGGGGGTGCTCTTCCTGGTGGTCGGCTCCCTGGCGGCCGTGTTCGGCTACCGCGCCGGGAAAGACCGTTTCGTCGGCGGCTGAGGGCAGGTCAGAGGGTGAGGTCCTTGCCCTTCGTTTCCGGGATGGTGAAGACGAACGCGGCGGAGACGGCCAGCAGCAGCACCGCGTAGACGTTGAACAGCTGCGGCAGCTGCAGGCTCGTCCCGAGCCACTGCTGGAGGTACGGCGCGGTGCCGCCGAACAGCGCCACGCAGATCGAATACGGCACGCCGACGCCGACGGTGCGGATGCTCGTGGGGAACAGCTCGGCGTAGACGGCCGGGACGATCGCCGCGCTCGCGGCAATGAAGATCAGCATCACGGACATGCTGACCGCCAGCTGCCAGGCCGAATCCTTGAGCAGGGCCGTCATCGGGAAGTGCATGATGCCCGCTCCGATCGCCCCGGACCACAGCACCTTCTTGCGGCCGATCCGGTCCGACAGTTTGCCCCAGAACGGCAGCGCGGCAATGAACACGATGTTGCCGATCACGCCGGCCCAGAGGGCTTCGCCGCGGTCGATTTTCAGCGCGGTGGTGGCGTAGCTGGGGGCAACAACGCCCCAGATGTAGTAGATCACCGTCAGGCCGACGGTCAGGCCGATGACCTGCAGCGCCTGCTTGCGGTGGCGGACGATCTGCGGCCAGATCGGAGCGCGCTTCTCCGCCAAGGCTTCGCCGGCGAAGACGTCGGTTTCGTGCAGCCGGGACCGCATGATCAGCGCGTACAGCCCCATGGCCGCGCCCACCAGGAACGGGATGCGCCAGCCCCAGGCGTTCATCACTTCGGTGCTCAGGGTCATGTTGAGTACGGCGCCGAGCAGGGTGCCGAACAGGATCCCCACGGTGCCGGAGGTGTAAATCAGGGTCGCCCAGAAACCGCGGTGTTCCCGCGGCGCCATTTCGGACAGGTACGTCTGCGACGACGGCAGCTCGCCGCCGTGCGCCAGGCCCTGGACCAGCCGGGCGACCAGGAGCATCAACGACGCCCAGGCGCCGACCGCCGCGAAGGTCGGCGCGATGCCGATCATCAGGCTGCCCACTGAGGCGAGCCCGACGGCCAGGGTCATCGACGCCTTGCGGCCGATCCGGTCGCCGATCCAGCCGAACAGGAATCCGCCGAACGGGCGGGCCACGAAGCCGACGGCGAAGATCGCCAGCGTGGACAGCACGGCGGAGGCGGGATCGGCTTTGCTGAAGAGCTGGCTGGCGATGAACGGCGTGAACGTGGCGTAGATGGCCCAGTCGTACCATTCGACGGCGTTGCCGATGCCGGTGCCGATGATTGTCTTGCGGGTGGAGGTCCGGGGTGCCGTCGCCAGGGACGCGGTTGCAGTCATGGTGTTCTCCCTCAAGGGATGGGGCTAGGAAAGGATGGAGGCGGCGGCAACGGTGTTGCCCGCGCCGGGGACGTCCGCTGCCGCGAGGGCGGCGAGACGGGAGACGGCGAGTTCCGCATAGAGCGCGGCGCCGTCGGCCAGCACGCCGTCGTCGAACGTGGCGTACGGGGAGTGGTTGAACGCGGAGGCGGCGTGGTCGGCGCCGCGGGGGACGGCGCTCAGCCCGATGAAGGTGCCGGGGACCTCGGCGAGGACCCGGGAGAAGTCCTCGGAACCGCTCAGCGGGGTGGCCCAGCGGGCGAGCCGGGAATCGCCGAAGAGTTCCTCGATGACGTTCTCCGCGGTGTGGGTTTCGTCCACGTCGGTGATGGTGAGGGGGTATTCCTGCTGGTAGTCGACGTCGACGTCGAGGCCGTGCGCCGCCGCGATGCCCTTCAGCAGGCGCGGTACGGCGTCCATCATCTTGAGCCGGGATTGCTCGGAGAAGGTCCGGATGGTGGCCTCGATGCGTGCCGTTTCCGGGATGATGTTGCGCTTGGTGCCGGCCTGGAGCACGCCCACGGACAGGACTACGGGGTCGAACATGTTGAACTGGCGGGTCACCATGACCTGGAGGGCGGTGACCATTTCGGCCGCGGCCGTGACGGGGTCCTTGGCCGAATGCGGGGCCGAGCCGTGGCCGCCGGCGCCCAGCACCGTGACCGTCAGGCCGTCGGAGGAGCTGAGCATGACGCCGGGTTTGGTGCAGAAGGTGCCGTGCGGTTCCAGGGCGGAGAACACGTGCATGCCGTACGCGGCGTCCACGCGCCGGCCGGCGGCATCCAGGACGCCTTCGCGGATCATGTGGCTGGCGCCGTCGAAGCCTTCCTCGCCGGGCTGGAACATCAGCACGACGTCGCCGGCCAGCCGGTGCCGCCGCTCGGCCAGCAGCGTTGCGGCGCCGGTGAGCATGGCGGTGTGCAGGTCGTGGCCGCAGGCGTGCATGGCGCCGTCGATCCTGGACGTGTAGTCCACCCCGGTTTTCTCCTGCACCGGCAGGCCGTCCATGTCCGCGCGCAGGAGGACCGCTGGCCGGGTGTCCGCGCCGGTTCCGGCCGCCTGGCCGCGCAGTACCGCGGTGACCGACGTCGTGTCCTGACCCAGGGTGATCTCGTAACCGAGCCCGTCGAGTGCCTTGAGTACCTTCTCCTGGGTGCGGGGCAGCGTCAGGCCAATCTCGGGCTCCCGGTGCAGCTCGTGGCGGAGCCGGGTAAGGTCCGGCTGGATGTCCCGGGCGTCTGCGGTGATCGGCACGTATTCTCCTCAGTGGTTGGTTCGGCTTTCTTGTCTATTCTGAAGTGACGTGGTTCACAAGCCGCCAAAGGGCTGGAAAAATGCATCAAGTGATCTAAAACGCAGTTTGTATGCATGCGGGAAGGAGGAAATGGTGGAACTCAGTGAAGAGGACCTTGCGCTGATCAACGTCCTGCAGATCGCCCCTCGCCTGAGCTGGGCCGATGCCGCGGAGGTGCTGGGCGTTCACGCCACCACTCTGGCGGCCCGCTGGGAGCGGCTGCGGGCCTCCGGCGTTTCCTGGATTACGGCCCACCTGATCGGCGACCCCCACCAGATGTGCCTGGCGTTTGTCGCCGTGGACTGCGAGATGCACCGGCGCGAAGAGGTCACCGCGCAGCTTGCCGGGATGGCGGAAATCATCACGGTGGAGGAGGCGGCCAGCAACCGGGACCTCATGCTGACCGTCATCACGTCCTCCCTGGACGACTTCAGCACGAAAGTGATCCAGCGGCTGAAGGAGATCGACGGCCTGGTCAAATACCAGACCGCGCTGTGCACCAGGCTGCATGCAAGCGGCGGATCCTGGCGGCTCAACGTGCTCAGCCGGGCCCAGCAGGCCGCCGTGAAGGCCAAGGCCGGCCCCGAGGCCACCGGCGTTGCCCCGCCCATCGCCAGGGAGGACCTGCCCGCCAGCCACCTGGCGCTGCTGCCGTTCCTGGCCAAGGATGGACGGGCGACGGCGGCGGAGATTGCCCGCGGGCTGGGCAGGCATCCGGCAACGGTCCAGCGGCAGCTCAACCGGGTGCTCGCAAGTGGAATCCTGTCCTTCCGCTGCGAGGTCGCCCAGCGGTTTTCGGCTTTCCCGGTGACCTGCCAGTGGTTCGTCAACGTCCCGGCCGGCCGGCATGAGGAAGCTGCAGCCGAACTGAAGACAATGCGCAACGTACGGCTCAGCGCCTCCACCACCGGGCCCACCAACTTTGTCATCGTGATGTGGCTGCAGTCCCTGGCGGACGTCATGAACATCGAACTGGTACTGCAGCAAAAGGTGCCGGGGATCGTGCTCGTGGAAAGCGTCGTCATGCTCAGCACCGTGAAACGGGTGGGCTGGATGCTGAACCCGGACTCCAGGGCCAGCGGCGCCGTGGTGGTTCCGGCCGAAGGCATTGGCCCGGCCGAGTGAGCCTTCCGGTGAGAAGCGGTGACGGCCCGGTCCCGGCCGCCATCGCCCGCCGGGTGCCCTTCTTATAGGCTGTGGCACGTGCCACGAAACGACCCGTCCGAACCGGGTGCTGACCCCGCCGCGGATACTGGCGGCATCTTCCACCGCCACTACCTGCTGGTGACCCTGGGCGCCCTGGCCCTCGTCTTCCTCGCCGCCTTCGAGTCGCTGGCCGTCACGACCATCATGCCGCTGGTCAGCCGCGAACTGGACGGCGCCAGCCTCTATGCCCTGGCGTTTGCCGGTCCGCTGGCCACCGGCGTGATCGGGATGGTGGCAGCCGGGAACTGGTCGGACCGGCGCGGTCCGGTGGGTCCGCTCTATGCATCCGTGGCCCTGTTCGTCCTGGGCCTGTTGATCGCCGGGTCGGCCGGGACCATGGCCGTGCTCCTCGCCGGCAGGCTGGTCCAGGGGCTTGGCGGCGGCGCGGTGACGGTGGCCCTTTACGTGGTGGTGGCCCGCGTTTATCCGCCCGTGCTGCATCCCAAAATCTTCGCGGCCTTCGCGGCGGCCTGGGTGGTTCCGTCGCTGGTGGGCCCCTTCGCCGCCGGGCTGGTAGCCCAACTGGCCAGCTGGCACTGGGTTTTCCTCGGCGTGGTCGGCCTGGTGGTGCCGGCGCTGCTGATGATCGTGCCGGCCCTGCGCGGACTCTCCGGTGCCGAGGCCCGCGAAACCGGCGCCGACGGGGCGGGCGGGACCGGCGCCGACAGCGGCGGTCCCCGCCCCGCCGTCGACCGGTCCGCGGAAGCGAACGCCGTGGCCGGCAAACCGTGGGACTATGGGCGGCTGGCCTGGGCCGCGCTCGCGGCGCTCGCTGTCCTCGGACTGAACCTGTCCGTGGAGCTGCCGGCGGCCGGCTGGCTACTGGCGGCGGCCGCCGTCGTCGTGGCGCTGGTTGCGGTGCGGCCCCTGGTGCCCCGCGGGACACTGACGGCCCGCCGGGGCCTGCCCGCCGTCATCCTTTCCCGGGGACTGGCGTCGGCGGCGTTTTTCGGCGCCGAGGTGTACCTGCCCTACCTGCTGGTGGAACGCTATGTCTTTTCGCCGACCTTCGCCGGCTTGACCCTCACCGGCGGGGCCCTGGCCTGGGCGGCGGCCTCCGCGATCCAGGGCCGGCTCGGGGCCAGGCTGGACCATCGCCGCGCGATCCGGATCGGCTCGGCACTGGTCCTGGGCGCCGTGCTGCTGGCGCTCGCGACCACGCTCCTGGCCTGGCCGGCCGCCGTCGCGATCACCGGCTGGATCTTCGCCGGCGGCGGGATGGGGCTGATGTATCCGCGGCTGAGCGTGATGACACTGGCGCTGTCCACCAAGGACACCGAGGGCTTCAACAGCTCCGCCATGTCCATCTCCGACTCGCTCGGCGGTGCCCTGGCGCTCGCCTGCACTGGGATCGTCTTCGCGGCGTTCACGACGGCGGCGGGCGCCGGCGCCGCCCCGTTTGCCGGGGTCTTCGCTCTCACCGCGGCGATCGGCGTCGCAGGCGTGGCGGTTGCTCCCCGGGTGTCCGGATCCGGGCGGGCCTAGGAGCCGCCCGGGCGGCGCCGGAAACGGGAGGGCACGCGCAGATGCTAGACTGGAGGAACTTGATGTGCAGTGATGCCCACTTTGGGTCCGGCTGATCAGCCGGATCCCCTGCAGGATTCCTTCCGGATTCCGGACGCAGGCGGTGGGCTTTATTCATGTGAGAGGCACATCCTGCGTCGATGAACGCGTTCTATTTGGTCCCGGCGGCCTGCGAAAGCTCGCAAGCCGCCCGGTTGACCACCTGACTTTTCTTCGGCGAACCCCTGGTCCAACCGGCGCCGGGGGCCGATATCCGCATGGATACCGCCTGAAAGACCTTTGAAACACATGACTACTTTTGCTGCCCTCGGCACGCCCAAGGCCCTCGCCGACACCCTCACCGCCCAGGGAATCGTTGAACCGTTCCCCATCCAGGTCAAGACCCTCCCGGACACCCTGGCCGGACGCGACGTCCTGGGCCGCGGCCGTACCGGCTCCGGCAAGACCATCGCCTTCGCCATCCCGCTGGTGGCACGGCTCGCTGAGCGGGAAGCCGCGCACTTCCGCAAGCCCGGCCGCCCCATGGGCCTGGTCCTGGCGCCCACCCGCGAGCTGGCCACCCAGATCAACGCGACCATCGAGCCGATGGCCAAGGCCATGGGCCTGACCACCACCGTTATTTTCGGCGGCATCTCCCAGGCCCGCCAGGAAAAGGCGCTGCGCTCCGGCGTCGACATCGTCATCGCCTGCCCGGGCCGCCTGGAGGACCTGATCCGCCAGCGCATCGTGACCCTCGAAGCCGTCGAGATCACCGTCCTGGACGAGGCAGACCACATGGCCGACCTCGGCTTCCTCCCGGTGGTCAAGAAGCTTATGGACATGACCCCCAGCCAGGGCCAGCGCCTGCTCTTCTCCGCCACCCTGGACAACGGTGTGGACAAGATCGTGCAGCGCTACCTGTCCAACCCGCTGACCCACGCCGTGGACGAATCACAGGCCGCGGTGACCACCATGGAGCACCACGTCCTGGTCGTCAACGACCAGACGGTCAAGAAGCAGCTGATCGTCGAGCTCGCCTCGGGCGCCGGCCGCCGGGTGCTCTTTATGCGCACCAAGCACCATGCCCGCAAGCTCGCCAAGACCCTGACCGACGCCGGCATCCCCGCCGTCGACCTGCACGGCAACCTCTCGCAGAACGCCCGTGACCGCAACCTCGCCGAGTTCTCCTCCGGCGACGTGCGCGTCCTGGTGGCCACCGACGTCGCCGCCCGCGGCGTCCACGTCGACGACGTCGAGCTGGTCATCCACGTGGATCCGCCCACCGAGCACAAGGCGTACCTGCACCGCTCGGGCCGTACCGCCCGCGCCGGTTCCGACGGCACCGTGGTCACGCTGACCCTGCCGGAGCAGCAGTCCGACGTCAAGAAGCTGATGAAGGCTGCCGGCGTCGAGGTCAACTTCGAGCGCGTCACCGCCAACTCCCCGCTGGTTGCCGAGCTGGTGGGCGAGATGGCTGAGAAGATCGATCCGCGCACCCGCGCCGCACTGCTGGCCACTAAGGCCAAGCAGCAGGGTGGCGGCCCCTCCACGGGTGCCAACGCCGAGCGCAAGCGCGCCCGCCGCACCACCCAGGCTGCACCCACCGCGGGTGGCCGGGGCGGCCGTGGCGGACGCGGACGCGTTTCCGCAGAGGCACCCCGCACCGATCTGCCGCGCGCCGAGCGCCGCGCCGTGGCTTATGAAGGCCAGGCTGCTGCCCGCAACGCCGCCGAGCGCGTCGCCGAAAAGAACCAGGACCGGGCCGACGCCGAGCGCGCCGAGCGACGCAACGCCCGGGGCCGTGGCCGCACCACCGCCTACGCGCACCACAACGATGTCCCCGCCGCCGGCGGCCGCGCCTCGGCCGGCCGAGGCTCCGACGGCCGCGCAGCGGATGGCCGCGGCGACTCCCGCGGCGGTTCCGCACCCCGCACCGGCGCACCCCGCACCGGGGCAGGCCGTACCGGCGCGTCGGCTGGAGGCCAGCGCGGCGGACGCCCCGCAACCGGCCAGCGTGCAGCGGCAGGCGCCAAGTCAGGCGGCTCCGCACCGGTCTGGTCCTCCAACACCGGCGGCACCTCCGGCGGATCCTACGCAGGCGGCGGCAACGGCCGCTCCGGCGAAGGCCGTCCGGCCCGCAGCGGCGGCCCGCGCCGCGCGTCGGCGCCGGCGTCGAACGAACGCCGCAGCCGCTAGGATTCCGGATTTCCGCTGACCACAGTAGTTTCCGCTACGCAAACGGACGGCTGCTACGGGGATCCCCGTAGCAGCCGTCCGAAACCGTAGCAGCCGCCCGAAAGCGTAGCGAAAAGCCCTGGCCCTACCAGCCGCGGGCGCGCCACTCTTCCAGGTGCGGGCGTTCCGCGCCCAGGGTGGTCGGCTTCCCGTGGCCCGGGTGCACCACGGTGTCATCCGAATAGACGTCGAACAGCCGCTCGGTCACGTCGCTGAGCAGCTGCGCAAACCGCGCCGGATCCTGCTGCGTGTTGCCCACACCTCCCGGGAACAACGAGTCGCCGGAGAAAATGTGCGCCGGGCCCTCCGGGTCCTGGTACACCAAGGCCACCGACCCCGGGGTATGCCCGCGCAGGTGCACCGCCGTCACGTCGAACCCGTCGAAGTTGCCGACGTCGCCGTGATCGAGCAGTACATCCACCTTCACCGGGAGTTCCGGGGCGTCATCCGTCCCGGCCGCCGTCTTCACGCCGGTGGCTTCCACCAGGCCCGGCAGCGCCCGGACGTGGTCCCAGTGCTGGTGGGTGGTGGCAATCAGCGCCAGCTTCGGCGTCGCGGCCGTATCCGCGGCGGCGTCGGCGAGCAGCCCTTGGATGGCGGCCAGATCATCGGCCGCATCGATCAGGAGCTGTGCGCCGGACACCTTGGCGGTGAGCAGATACACGTTGTTGTCCATCTCGCCGACCGAAATCCGGCGGATGGTGATGTCACGAAGTGAATGAATGAGCGAGTCCATGGGCTTCAGTCTAGGACGGGCTATTCGCGGCCCTGCGAGACCCAGTTGGGGTCCGCCGAGCGGGAGCCGACGACGGCGTCCGCGGCGGCGTCGAGCCTCTCCAGTTGCGCCGGGGTCAGGTCGAGCGAGAGGGCGCCTAGGTTTTCATCAATCCGGGCCGCCTTGCGCGTGCCGGGGATGGGGGCCACCGGCAGGCCCAGCTTGCCGCCCTGGGCGAGCAGCCACGCCAGCGCCACCTGGGCCGGCGTCACGGCGTGGCCGGGGCTGCTGAGCTCGGCGGCGACAGCCTGGACCGCGGCGACGACGGCCTGGTTGGCGTCCAGGGCGGTCCCGGCGAAGCGCGGGATGTTGCGGCGGAAGTCGTTGCTGCCCAGCTTCGAGGCGTCGACTGTGCCGGTGAGGAATCCCCGGCCCAGCGGCGAGTAGGGCACAAAACCCACGCCGAGTTCGGCGGCGGCAGGAACCACGTTGCGTTCCACGTCGCGGCTCCAGATGGACCATTCGCTCTGGACCGCGGCGATCGGGTGGACGCTGCTGGCCTCCCGCAGTTCCTCGGCCGTCACTTCGGACAGGCCAAGGTGCCGCACCTTCCCGGCCTGCACCAGCTCCGCCATGGCCTCCACGGTTTCCACAATCGGAACGCGGAGGTCGCGGCGGTGCATGTAGTACAGGTCGATGGTGTCGGTGCCCAGGCGCTGCAGGCTGCGGTCCACCGCCTGCTTCACGTAGGCGGCGTCGCCGCGGATGTCCGAGTAGCCGGTCGACGGGGTGCCCACCAGGCCAAACTTGGTGGCCAGCTGCACCTCGCCGCGGCGGTCCTTGAGCAGCCTGGCGATCAGCTCTTCGTTGCTGCCGCCGCCATAGATGTCCGCCGTGTCGATGAAGCTCACGCCAGCGTCCACGGCGTGGTGCAGGGTGGCCAGGGCCTCGGCCGGATCCACGTCGCCGTAGACCGGGGTCAGGGCCATGCCGCCGAACCCCAGGGGGCTGACGCTGAGGCCGTCGCCGAGCTGGACTGGTGCTGAAGTCATCTTTGATCTCCTATCGCTGTTTTCTAGCCGCAACCCGTGTCCACTCCGGTGTATTCCAACGCTCCCGCCCAGTTGTTCCCAGCGGACAGGCCTGAGCCACGGCGTGTCCCCCCGGATTACCCCTCGGGCCACGCATTAACTGGGCGGGAGCGTCCTGGAGGCCGCAGGTGACCCGGCAGGCAGCAGCTTCAGTCCGGCAGCGCAGGCCACGATCCCGGCAATAAACAGCAGTTTCAGCGGACTCGCGGGCTCGACGCCGGTCGCCATCGCCCAGCCGACCGTCAGCGCCGCGCCGATTCCCACCCAGACGGCGTAGGCGGTGCCCAGCGGGATACGCTTCACGGCCGCCCCCAGTCCTGCCAGGCTCAGGGCCGCGGCCACGGCAAACACGGCGGTGGGTCCTGGGCGGCTGAAGCCGTCGGACAGCCCCAGGGCCGTAGCCCAGACCGCCTCCAGGACCGCGGAGGCCAGCAGGATGAGCCAGGCCAGCGTCGTTCGGGGCGTCCTGGCCGCTGTTCCCTGCCCGCGGTTCGCAGCCATGCTCACGCCACCAGCTTCAGGCCGGCCACACACGCGGCGATCCCGGCAAGCAGCAGGATCCGTCCAGCCGTGGCGGGCTCAGCCTTGGTGATCATGGCATACACCGCGGTCAGGACGACGCCGACGCCCACCCAGACGGCGTAGGCGGTGCCGGTGGGAATGCTTTGCATCGCGACGGCCAGGCCGCCGGTGCTGGCTAGCACGGAGACGAGGAAAACTGCGGCCGGCCGCAGGCGACGGCGTCCGCGGGCCTGGGACGCGCGGTGCAACGCCGCAGCCCAGACGGCCTCAAGCGCTCCGGAAAGTATGAGGATGAACCACGACATGACAGCTCCTGTGGCCAGTCTTGTCGCGTGCCGGGTACTGAACCGTCGTCCGGAGGCCGCGAAGCAGGCGGCCTTGATACCAGCCTAGCAACGCGCCGACGTGGGCGGCCAGCCCGGGTAAAACGCCCTCCCGCCCGCCAATCGATGGGTCTAGGAGGGTTGGAGGGCGGGGACCGGCGAGAACTAGCCTGCGGCGCTCGCTCCGTCGGGATCCGCGGAATCGACCGGGTCGACCGGGTCGATGGAGACGACGGCGAGGAAGCCGCGGCCCAGGATTTCCGGCGTGCCCGTGTCCGAGCCGACGACGGCGTCGTACCGGCCGAGCGGCTGGGGCGCGGCGCTGCCGGCGTCGCCCCCACCTCCCGCACCCGCGTCACCAGCGGCGTCCGCCTCCGCGGCGCTGCCCTCGCTGACCGTGGCCTGGCCCTGCAGCAGGATGCCGAACTGGCCGGCAAAGACCGGGTGGGCGCGCTTCTTGGAGAGTTCGATGATGGAGGTGAAGCCCTTGAAGGCGCCCGCGCGGGTGATGACGTTCAGGTCCCGGATGTCGCCGGTGGGCAGGGCGCCCGCAGCGTCGGCGTCGCCGGTAAACCGGAACGGGCGGTACTTCTCCAGCGGATGCTCGGCGCCGTCCACGGTGAGGAGCAGCAACTCGCCGTCGACCACGGTGAGCACCCGCTCCATCCCGGCAAAGCGGGAGAACGCGCCCGCCCGCGCGACCTCGGCGATGCTGACGCGCCAGTCCCAGGTTGCGTCGTCGGCCGCTGCCGTCTGCCCGGCGGCCGCTGCCGGGAACCTGGCCAGTTCGCGAGTCGCCCCGCCGCCGTTGCGCCAGGGGACGGGCTTGAGCTCGCCATAGCGGATGATCTCCATCAACCCAGCCTAGCCGCCGCCGCAGGACCCGGGGCAGCTCCGGCACCGGCCACCAGGACGTAACCTCGGCGCGGCCGCGACGGGCTTGCTAACGTCAAAGCAGCGAAAAACTGCGGAAGGAGCCGGAATGTTCGTCAAGGTGTGCGGCCTCAGCACCACTGAATCGGTGCAGGCCGCGGTCGACGTCGGGGCCGATGCCCTCGGTTTCGTGCTGACCCGCAGCCCGCGAGAGGTGAGCCCGGACCGGGTCCGGGAGCTGCTTCCCGCAGTGCCGGCCGGGCTGCCCGCCGTCGGCGTCTTCCGGCATGAGGCGGCCGCCGACGCCGTCGCCGCGGCCCGCGACGCCGGGCTGGAATGGGTGCAGCTGCACGGCGAGCGCACCGCGGATGATGTGCGCACGGTGCACGACGCCGGCCTCAAGGTCATCCGGGCCGTCACCATGTCCGCGGCGCGGGAGGCGTTTGCGGACTGGGGCGAGGAGCTGCTGCTCATCGACGCCGCGGTGCCCGGCTCCGGGGAAGCTTGGGACTACGCCTCGGTCCGTGCGCTGGGGCTGGAGGGCCGAAACTGGCTGCTGGCCGGCGGGCTGGACCCGGAAAACGTGGCCGAAGCCGCCGCCGCGGCCGGTGCCTGGGGAGTGGACGTCTCCTCCGGCGTCGAGCAATCCCGCGGCGTCAAGGACCTGGCGAAAATCCGGGCCTTCGTGACGGCGGCCAAGGGGCTCTGACCGGCACCCGGCGGCGGCGCGGCCAGATGCGGACCCGATCAGACGGACGCACCTACCGCCGCGATGGCTTCCTCGTTAGCATGCATCATGGGGTCCCGAATCCCGCCGGGAACGCCCGCCACCCATTCAAAGGAGAAACGGCCATGACCCTGCCCGAAGGATTGACCCCCGGCGTCTGGACGCTGGACATGTCCCACAGTGAAATCGGCTTCAGCGTCCGACATGCCGGGATCAGCAAAGTCCGTGGCCGCTTCAACGAGGCTTCGGCGGAGGCGCGTGTCCGGGATTCCCTGGCAGATGCCAGCCTGCACGCCACGATCAAGACCGCCAGCTTCGACTCCGGCGACGCCAACCGCGACGGCCACGTGCGCGGGCCGGACTTTTTCGACGTCGAGAACTTTCCCGAGATGACCTTCCGCGCCACGTCCCTCCGGGGCGACGGCGAGGACTATGTACTGACCGGCGACCTCACCATCCGCGGTGTCACCAAGCCGGTGGACCTGGAAGTCGAGTACACCGGCGTCGCGGTGGACCCCTTTGGCGCGACCCGGGCCGGGTTCAGCGCCGAGGCTGACATCAGCCGCAAGGAATTCGGCCTGACCTGGAACGCCGCCCTCGAAGCCGGGGGACTGCTGGTCAGCGACAAGGTCAAGATCAACGTCGAAGCGGCCATGGTCAAGCAGGCCGCTGCCGAGCCTGCCTGACCTGCGCCGGGCCGGGCCCTGACGGGGCCGGGCCGGGACTTGCGTGGCCCGGCCCCGAATCAGGGGTTGATCAGGGCGAACCCCTGATCCGGATTGGCGGCGCGCGGGAGACAATGGAGCCATGAAGACACTGCTGAACATCATTTGGCTGCTTTTCGGCGGACTCTGGCTGGCGATCGGGTACTTCCTCGCCGGCATCGTCTGCTGCCTGCTGGTCATCACCATTCCTTGGGGGCTCGCCTCGTTCCGCATCGCGTCCTACACCCTGTGGCCGTTCGGCCGGATGGTCGTGGACAAACCCGGCGGAAACGGCGTCTTTACCCTGCTGGGCAACGTCATCTGGCTCCTGGTGGCAGGCATCTGGATCGCGGTCGGCCACGTCGTCACCGCGTTTGCGATGGCCATCACCATCATCGGCATCCCGCTTGCCATCGCCAACCTCAAGCTCATCCCGGTGTCCCTGATGCCGCTGGGCAAGCAGATCGTGCCCACCGACCGGCCTTTTGCCGTCAGCTACCGCTAGGTCCAGCCCGGGCGCAGCACCCCACGAAGTCGAGGGAGAAGCAATGCCAGAGTCCCCAGTCCCGGAGACGGTGCCCAGCGCCGATGAACTGATGCTGGTCATCACCCGCGAGTTCCAGGTCCCGCTCACGGCGGTCTGGTCTGCCCTGACCGACCCGGAGCAGGCGCCCGCGTGGTGGGGGCCGCGCGGCTTCCACACCCCGCGGGAAAGCATCGACGCCGACCTGGAAATCGGCGGACTGTACCGCGCCTGCATGATCCAGGACGCCACCGGGCAGCAGTACTGGTGGAGCGGGGTCCACACGGACATCGAGCCGCCCCATCTGTTCGTGTTCACCCACGCGTGGGACAAGACCGACGGGACGCGCGGCTTCGAGACCGAAGTGGCTTTCCGGCTGGAGGAGATCGACGGCGGCACCCGGATGACGTTCACCCAGGGACCCTTCGACACGGCGGAGAACCGGGACAGCAACGGCACCGGCTGGCGGGAGTCCTTCGACCGTCTTGCCGAACACCTCCGCCGCGGCGCCTAGGGCGCCTCCGCTTCGACCGACCGCATCAGACGAGTTCGCCCTGCAGGTTCCGCCGCGCCGCGTCCTCCCACAGTTCCCGGCCGCGCCCGGTATGGAAAAGCGGGTCCAGCTCCAGCAGTTGGCGCACGACGGCGGCGCGCCCGGCGGCAAAATCGGCGTCGCCAATGTGCGCGAAGTCTTGCCGGACGGCCGCGAGGTAACGGGCGTACGTCGCCGGCTCGCCGCCCAGAACGGAAAGGTCGGCGTCGCTGAGCAGGGCCGCGGGCTCGTCGCCCGGATCCGGCCGGTGGTCCGCCGTCATCCGGACCAGCCGCGCGACCTCGTCGGCCTCGCCCGCGGGCAGCCCAGCCTGTTCCAGCCGCTCCTCGGCCAGCCGGGCCGACTCCTCCTCGTCCTCACCGGCGATGCCGCGGTAGACGGCGTCGTGAAACCAGGCCGCGAGCAGCACGGCCCGCGGCGGAGGCGCCGGCGCAGTCAGCCGGTCCAGGGCCTCCAACACGGCGAGCAGGTGAGTGCGGCCGTGGTACTTCCGGTGCTCCTCGCCCCAGCGGTCCAGCAGGTCGAGGAAGAGCGCATCGTGGCCCGGGAGGACCTCGTTCCAGCGGGTCAGCAGCGGCAGTTTCAACGACCCGCTGCGCCGCCGGGCAGGAATCCGCAGGCCGCTGTCGATCAGCTTGCGGACCAGCACCCGGCCTTCGACGGCGATGGCGCCGGCGGCCACGAGGGCCTCGAAGCGGGCTTCGGCCACGTCGTAATGGTCGCCGTCGAACGCCCGCTCCGGGATCCCCGCGGCCCGCGCGAAGGCGTGCAGTTCCTCCAGCGAGCTGTCCGAGATGAGGTGCGAAAAGTGGGTTCCATGAGCGGGCCAGAGCGGCGGATCAAGGTAGATGGCCATGCAGGAAGTCTACGAGGCGTCCGGATGCGGCGGTGATCCTGATATGAAAAGCAAACGGGCCGTATTCTCCGCAAATGCGGGTTAGAGTGTCCATATGCCTAGTTTTCGCGTCTCAGAAGCCGCCCGCTTCCTCGGCGTCAGCGATGACACCGTCCGCCGCTGGACCGAGAACGGAAGCCTCACGCCGCTCAAGGATGAGTCGGGTCGGCTCGCCGTGGACGGGCTCGAGCTGGCCAGGATGGCCCGGGAGCAGGCGAAACTGCCCGAGGACCCTGCCCGCGCCGGGAGCTCGGCCCGGAACCGCTTCGTCGGCCTGGTCACCGCCATCACCGCCGACACCGTCATGGCCCAGGTGGAGCTGCAATGCGGCCCGTTCCGGGTGGTGTCGCTGATGAGCAGCGAGGCCGTCCGCGAACTCGGCCTGGAACCGGGCTCCGTGGCCACCGCCGTCGTCAAGGCCACCACGGTGATCATCGAAAGCCCGCAGGGGAAGGCCCTGGTATGAGCAGGTTCCGGACCGCCGCCGCGCTGGTGCTGGCGGGATCCCTGGCGGCCGGCGCGGCGGGCTGCGCCGGCCCAGGGGGGACCGCCGGGTCGGACCAGAAACTGACGGTGTTCGCGGCGGCCTCGCTCAAGGCGCCCTTCACGGCGCTCGCCCGGGACTTTGAGGCCAGCCACCCCGGGACGAAGGTCGCGCTGAGCTTTGCCGGGTCCGCCGACCTCGCCACCCAGCTCAGCCAGGGGGCGCCCGCGGACGTGTTCGCCTCCGCGGACCTGAAGAACATGGCCAAAATTGCCGACGCCGGACTGGTGGAGGGCGATCCCCGGAACTTCGCCAGCAACGTCCTGGCGATCGCCGTGCCGCCGGCCAACCCCGCGGACATCGGTTCGTTCGCCGACCTGGCCAGGCCCGGGGTTAAAACGGTGGTGTGCGCGGCGCAGGTCCCGTGCGGCGCGGCCGCCAAGTCGATCGAGGGCAGGACCGGCGTCACCCTGACACCGGTCAGCGAGGAATCCTCCGTGACGGACGTGCTGGGCAAGGTCACCTCGGGCGAGGCCGACGCCGGGCTCGTCTACGTCACGGACGTCCGGGCCGCCGGAGGCAAGGTTAAGGGAATCGCCTTTCCCGAGTCGGCTGCTGCCGTGAACCGCTATCCGATCGCCGCGGTCAGGACCAGCAAAAACGCGGAGCTCGCGGCCGCTTTCGTTTCGCTGGTTGCCGGAACCGGGGGCCGCAAGGTCCTCGCCGACGCCGGCTTCGGCAGCCCGTGACGCGGCACGGCTACAGCGGCATTCCGCGCTGGGTGCTGGCCGTCGCCGCGGCCGGGGCGCTGTTCGTCCTGCTGCCGCTCGCCGCCATGGTCGCCAGGGTCGACTGGCCGCACTTCGTCCCGCTCATCACCTCCGAGGCCTCGCTCACGGCGCTGGCACTCAGCCTGCGCACGGCGGCGGCGAGCACCGTGCTCTGCGTGCTGTTCGGCGTCCCGCTGGCCCTGGTGCTGGCCCGGGGCGACTTCCGCGGCCAGCGGCTGCTGCGCTCCTTCGTGCTGCTGCCGCTGGTGCTGCCGCCGGTGGTGGGCGGCATTGCGCTGCTCTACACCTTCGGCCGGCAGGGCCTGCTGGGCCGGACCCTCGAGGTGGCCGGCATCCAGATCGCGTTCTCGACGACGGCGGTGGTGCTCGCCCAGACCTTCGTCGCGCTGCCCTTCCTCGTGGTGAGCCTCGAAGGGGCACTGCGCTCCGCCGGCAGCCGGTACGAGGCCGTGGCGTCGACCCTCGGCGCGCGGCCCACCACGGTGCTGCGCCGCGTCACCGTGCCGCTGGTGCTGCCCGGCCTCGCCTCCGGGGCCGTCCTCTCCTTCGCCCGCAGCCTCGGTGAATTCGGCGCCACCCTCACCTTCGCCGGCAGCCTGCAGGGCGTCACCCGCACCCTGCCGCTGGAGATCTACCTGCAGCGGGAGACCGACGCCGACGCCGCCGTCGCGCTGTCGCTGCTGCTCGTCGCGGTGGCGGTCATCGTCGTCGGACTCAGCTACCGGGGGCCGTCACCGGCCGGCCGCCGCGCGGCAAGCCCTGTGCGCGCCGGGCAGGGACCGCCATGACGTTCACGCTCGACGCCGCCGTCGCCGCCCGCGGTTTTGACGTCTCGCTCAGCCTGGGCCAGGGGGAGACGGTCGCGGTGCTCGGACCGAACGGGGCCGGGAAATCCACGCTGCTTTCCGTCGTCGCCGGCCTGCTCCGCCCTGACACGGGCCGGGCCGCGGTGGACGGGCGCACCCTCTTTGAGCTCGGGCCCGGCCGGAACGCCTGGACCGCGCCGCACCGCCGCGGCACCGCCCTGCTGGCCCAGGAACCGCTGCTGTTCCCGCACCTGACCGCCCTCGACAACGTGGCATTCGGCCCCCGCAGCGCCGGAGCCGGCAGGGCCCAGGCACGGGAAACGGCCCGGCACTGGCTCGCGGAGGTCGACGCGGAGGACCTGGCCGGCCGGCGCCCCGGCGAACTCTCCGGCGGGCAGGCCCAGCGGGTGGCGGTGGCCCGGGCCCTCGCCGCCGACCCGCAGCTGCTGCTGCTCGACGAACCGATGGCCGCCCTCGACGTCCACGCGGCCCCGCTGCTGCGCCGACTGCTGAAACGGGTCCTGGCCGGCCGAAGCGCCATCATCGTCACGCACGATGTCCTGGACGCCTACATGCTCGCCGACCGCGTGATCGTGCTGGAGGAGGGCCGGATCACCGAGGACGGCCCCACCCGGGAGGTGCTCCAACGGCCCCGCAGCCGCTTCGCCGCCGGCCTGGCCGGGCTGAACCTCGTCGCTGGCACCATCACCCCGGCCGGGCTCCGGACGGCCGCGGGCCAGGAATTCGCCGGCCGGCACGAGGATCCTCCGGTTCCCGGCCAGGGCGGCGTGGCGGCGTTCCCGCCGTCGGCCGTCTCCGTCTTCCTTTCCGAGGCGCACGGCAGCCCGCGCAACTCGTTCCCGGTGACGGTCACCGACCTGGAACCGCACGGCGACCAGATCCGGGTCCGTGCCGGGGAGCTGGCCGCGGACGTCACGCCGGCCGCGTCGGCGGACCTTGGCCTGGCGCCGGGGGTGGGCGTGTACTTCGTGGTCAAGGCGGCCGCCGTGTCCGTCTACCCGGCGTAGGGCTTCGCGGGTCCGGGGCGGCTCCCGCCGGCGGGCGCTGGGACCTCTGCAGTCCCGCCGGATGCCGCTTCGGTAACGGCCGGGCGCGCGGCGGGCCTAGGGTGGAGAGAGGCCCCGCCCGCAACCAGGAGGAAACTCGTGCACGAAAACTCAGCCCCGGCCCCCGGACAGACCGCACTGGTGGTCGGAGCCAGCGGCATCGCCGGCTCCGCCCTCGTCACCTCCCTCGCAGCGGCCGGCTGGGACGTGCTGGCCCTGTCCCGCGGCGGCGCTCCCCGCCCCGGGGCACGCCCGATCAGCGCGGACCTCGGGTCACCGGACAGCCTCGCCGCAGCGCTGGCCGGCGAACGCCCGACGCACGTGTTCTTTACCGCGTGGTCGCGCCAGGACACGGAGCGGGAAAACATCGAGGTCAACGCCGCGCTGCTGCGGAATCTGCTCAACGCGCTGCAGGACAGCCCGGTGAAGCACGTCGCCCTGATGACCGGCCTGAAACACTATCTTGGCCCGTTCGAGGCCTACGCCGCGGGCGAGATGCCGGACACGCCCTTCCACGAGGAGGAGCCCCGGCTGCCGGTTCCGAACTTTTACTACGCCCAGGAGGACGAACTGTGGGCCGCGGCGGAGCGCCAGGGGTTCAGCTGGTCGGTCCACCGCGCCCACACGGTGATCGGCCACGCCGTGGGCAACGCCATGAACATGGGGCTCACCCTCGCGGTGCAGGCCTCGATCTGCAAAGAGCTGGGGTTGCCGTTCATCTTCCCCGGCTCCGAGACGCAGTGGAACAGCCTCACCGACATGACCGACAGCGGGTTGCTGGCCGACCACATGGTCTGGGCAGCCACGGCGGAAACGGCCGGCGACCAGGCCTACAACATTGTCAACGGCGACGTCTTCCGCTGGCGCTGGATGTGGCCGCGCCTGGCCGCCTATTTCGGCGTCGAGGCCGTCGGGTTCGAGAAGGAACCCCGGCCGTTGGAAGAGCAGATGCGGGGCATGGAGACGGTGTGGGCGGACCTGGCCGCCCGGCACGGGCTCGCCGAGCCGGACCTTGGCCGCGTCTCCTCGTGGTGGCACACCGACGGCGACCTGGGCCGCAACATCGAGGTGCTGGCCGACATGAGCAAGAGCCGCCTCGCAGGCTTCACCGGCTACCGCCGGACCCTGGACTCCTTCACGGACCTGTTCGACAGCCTCCGGGCGGACCGTCTGATCCCGTAGCTGTCGGCGGGGATGGTTCCTGCGGGTTGGCTGCTGCGGCTGGTTGCTGCCGCTGGTTGGGCGGGGCCGGCCCCTGCTTCGTGGGCGGCCCCGGATGCGGGCCTGGTTACTCGGTCTTGGTTTCCTTGTCCTTGCTGCCCTGGTCCTTGTTCCGCACCGGGTGCTGGCTGACGATGGATACGCGGTTGAAGGCATTCATCGTGATCGCCAGCCAGCTGACGGCGGAGAACTCGACGTCCGTGAGGTGCCTGCGCGCCCGGCCGCCCTCGCGCTCGCGGGCCTCGGCGTCGGAGATGTTGGTGATCGCCTCGGCCAGGGTCAGTGCGGCACGTTCCTTTTCGCTGAAAAGGGTGGTGTCGCGCCAGGCCGGGAGAACCGCCAGGCGCTGGGCCGACTCCCCGTATTTGACGGCATCGCTGACATGCAGGTCCAGGCAGAAAGCGCAGCCGTTGATCTGAGAGATGCGGACGTTCAGGAGTTCCACCAGCGTCTGGTCCAGCCCGGCCTCCTCCGCGGCCTCCTTGGCCTTGAGGCCCAGTCCGTTCAGCGCGCGCCACGCGGCGGGGTGCGCCTTGTCCAGGAAAACGCTGCGGGTGCCGTGCTCCGGGCTTGAAGTCTCATCCATGGGTCCCAGCGTACAGAGGTCCAGAGGAGTCCGCGTGTCCGGTATGTGACAAACTTGTCAAAGGTATGACAGAATTTACACGTAGCTAGTATTCGATCCGGTGGTCGGTTCCTTGGGGGAGCCGACCGCCGGATCGCTTCTTTGTGCGGACCGATGTCACGGACATGCCCATCGCCGGCCGCCCAGGATGCGGATGTCCATACTTCGTTGCCTGCCCGCTCCCCGGGGACATGCCCAGTTCCGGTGGCTAAAAGTGGGCATAAGGGCGCTATGCCCATCGGCCAAGGTCTTCGGGGCGCATGTCCATTCTTCGTCGCCGGCCGCTCCTGGGGACATGCCCAGTTCCGGTGGCTAAGAGTGGGCATATGGGGATTATGTCCGCCGGCCAGGCTCAGGGATGGGCATGTCCCGTGGTGCGGGCCAGCCGGGAACCCGCCGCAACCAGGGCTTCGGCGTCGCTGGCCACGATCACACCGGCGAAGTTGTCCGCATAGTCGCCCAGGTCCTCGTGGACGGAGCCGACGACGGCGTAGACCGGTGTCGTGCCGCTGCGGGCCAGGATAGCGGCGATGATTTTGCCCTGGCCGGTCTGGGAGTCCAGCCTGCCCTCGCCGACGACGACGGCGGTGCTGGCCGCGGCGTGCGCATCGAAGTCGAGCAGGTCCAGGACGTGGTCGGCGCCGGAGACCAGCCGGGCCCCGTACCGGGCCCACATGCCGCCGGAGAAGCCGCCCGCGGCCCCGGTCCGCGCCACCGTCCGGGGATCCCGGTTCAGCTCGCGGGCAAATCCGTCGGCGAGCTCGTTGAGCCTCCGCGTGAGTGCTTCCACCGTGGCAGGGCCAGCGCCCTTTTGCGGCCCGAAGACCCGGGCTGCGTCGGCGAAGGTGGTGGTCACGTCGCTGAGGACCACCACCTCGGCGCCGCCCAGGCCGCCGCGCTCCTCGATCGCGGCGATGGCCCCGGCCCCGCCGTCGGTTGTTGCGGAGCCGCCGGCCGCCACCAGCACCCGCCGGGCCCCGAGCCGGACCGCCTCCGCCATCATCACCCCGGTGCCGTAGGTGCTGGCCCGGACGGGGTCCCGGTCACCGGTGCTGGGCAGGTTAAGGCCGCTGGCAAACGCGAGCTCGACGACGGCGGTCCCGTCCGGCGCCAGCGCGACGACCGTCTCGACGTCGTCGCCCCAAGGCCCCACGGTGTGCACGCGGACGGGCCGGGCGTCCAGCCCCCGGACCAGCACCTCGAAGGTTCCCTCGCCGCCGTCGGCCACCGGCAGCTCGACGGCGGCCCTCCCTGCCGCGCGGATGCCGGCGGCGATGTGGGCCGAGGCGTCCGCGGCCGTGAAGGTCCCCTTGAAGCTGTCCGGGGCGACGAGGATGCTCACCGGCCTAGAACCCCACCTTGTCGCGACCCTTGAGCTGCAGCATCTCGCGGGCCTCGTCCGGGGTGGCGATCTCGAAGTTGAGGGCCTCCAGGATGATGCGGATCCGGGCGACCTGCTGGGCGTTGGACGTGGCGAGCTGGCCGGGCCCGATCCAGAGCGAGTCCTCCAGCCCGACGCGGACGTGCGAACCCATGGCCGCGCCGATCGTGGCGAGCGGCATCTGGTTCTTGCCGGCGCCCAGGATGGACCACTCGTAGTCGCCGCCCAGCAGCCGGTCCGCGGTGCGGCGCATGTGCATGAGGTCTTCCGGGTGGGCGCCGATCCCGCCGAGCAGGCCGAAGACGGACTGGACGAAGAGCGGGCCCCGGGCCAGGCCGCGGGCGTGGAAGTGGGCCAGGTTGTTCAGGTGGGAGATGTCGTAGCACTCGAATTCGAACCGGGTGCCGTTCTCGTTGCCTATGCCCAAGATGGTCTCAATGTCCTGGAAGGTGTTCTTGAAGACCAGGTCGCGGCTCTTTTCGAGGCCCTCGCGCTCCCACTCGTGGCCGAAATCGGAGAAGCGGTCCAGCATCGGGTACAGGCCGAAGTTCATCGACCCCATGTTCAGCGACGCCAGCTCGGGCTTGAACAACGCCGCCGGCTGCATCCGCTCCTCCACGGTCATGTGGGGGGAGCCGCCGGTGGTGATGTTGATGACCGCGTCGGTGTTGCGCTTGAGTTTGTCCAGGATCGGTGCGAAGTGCTCCGGCTCCTGCGAGGGCCGGCCGTCCTTCGGGTTGCGGGCGTGCATGTGCACAATCGCGGCGCCCGCCTCGGCGGCACCGATCGCGGCGTCGGCGATTTCATCCGGGGAGACCGGCAGGTGCGGGGACATGGACGGGGTGTGGATGGCGCCAGTTACGGCGCTGGTGATGATGACTTTGCGTGCAGCAGCCATGGGGGTTGCTCCTTCGGGGCTCAGTAAAGCTTTTCGGTGTTGCCGTCGACGGCGAGGGCCTGGCCGTTGACGTTGCGGGCCAGGTCGCTCGCGGCGAAGGCGGCCATGTTCGCGATGTCCTCGGCCTCGATCAGGCGGCCGAGGGAGGACTGGTTGTGGTACAGCTCGGAGACCTGCTCGGCAGGGAGGTCCAGCATCTGTGCCTTGGCGGCGATAACGGCGTCGATCCGGGGCCCGTTGACGGCGCCGGGGCAGATTGCGTTGACCCGGATCCGGTCCGGGCCCAGTTCGATGGCGAGCGTCTTGGTCAGCCCGACGACGGCCCACTTGGACGCCGAGTAGGCGCTGCGCCCGGCCATGCCGAGCCGGCCGGCCGCGGAGGAGAGGTTGACGATCGAGGCGCCGCTGCTCTTCCGGAGCAGGGGCAACGCGTGCTTGATGCAGTAGAACTGGCCGTGGATGTTGACGTCGAAGGTGGCCTTCCAGGCGGCTGCGTCGAGTGTTTCCAGCGGACCCGTGGGCCCGGCGATGCCGGCGTTGTTGACCAGCACGTCTAGGCCGCCGAGTTCCTCGGCCACCGTCGCCATGAGGTCGCGGACCTGGGCTTCGTCGGAGACGTCGCTGACCGCGGCGGCGAGGCCGTTGACGCGGGCCTTCTCTACGGCGTCGGGGTCAATGTCGGTGACGAAGACAGCGGCGCCGAGTTGCTGGAACTTCTGGGCGATGGCCAGGCCGATGCCGTTGGCGCCGGCAGTGACCAGGACGCGTTTTGCGGTGAAATCCATGGGGTGTTCCTTGCGGTGGTGGTTCGGTGTGCCGCCCCGCCGGTGCGCAGGGGCGCCGGAGGGGCGGCGTGGGAGCGCCGGGAGAATGGCCCGACGGCGGGGCGTTTAGTGGGCGGCGGGGACGACGTCGGGCTTCTCGGTGCCGCGCTTGAGCATCAGGGACAGCAGCGCACCGATGATGCACATGCCCACGATGAACCACAGTCCGGAGAGCTTGGAGCCGGTGGCGTCCTGCATGAAGCCCATGACGTACGGGCCGAGGAAGCCGCCGAGCAGGCCGATGGTGTTGACGAATGCGATGCCGCCGGCCAGGGCGGCGCCGCTGAGGCGGGTGGCCGGGTAGGTGAAGAGGATCGGCTGCAGGGCGAAGAAGTTGAACGCGGCGAGGCAGAAACCGATCATGCCCAGCAGCGGTCCGCCGACGGCGCCGAGCGCGAAGCCGGCGATGATGCCGATCATGGTGCCGGTGACCAGCAGGCGGGAGCGCTTGCCGTCAGTGGCGAAGCGGGGAACCAGCAGGGCGCCGGCTGCGGAGAAGATCCACGGGATGGCGGTCAGCAAGCCGATCTGCAGCGGGTTGAGTTTGCCGTAGGTGCCGATGATGGACGGCAGGAAGTAGGACAGGGCGTAAACGGCGATCTGGTGGGTGAAGTAGACGCCCACAACCAGGAGGATCTGTTTGTCTTTCAGGACGTCGCGGAGGCGGTGGTTGCCGGAGGCTTCGGCGCCCGCCTTTTCTTCGGCCGCGATCCGGGCCTCAAGGTCGGCGGCTTCCTCGGGGCTGAGGAACGTGGCCTTGCTGGGCCGGTCCGGGAGCTTCTTCCAGACGACATACGCCAGGACGCAGGCCGGCAGGCCCTCCACCAGGAACATCCACTGCCAGCCGTGCAGGCCGCCGAGTCCGTCCAGGGTCAGCAGCAGCCCGCCGAGCGGCGCGCCGACGATGTTGGCGATCGAGACGCCCAGCAGGAACATGCCGTTGGCCTTGGCGCGGTCCTTGACCACGAACCACTGGGTCAGGAAGTACATCACGCCGGGGAAGAGTCCGGCCTCGGCGACGCCGAGCAGCATCCGCATGATGTAGAAAGACCACTCGCCTTGGACGAATGCCATGCCGGCGGAGATGAGGCCCCAGGTGATCATGATCCGCATGATCCAGAAGCGGGCGCCCACCTTGTGCATGATCAGGTTCGAGGGGATTTCAGAGAGGGCGTAGGTCAGGAAGAACAGGCCGGCGCCGATGCCGTAGGCCGTGGCTGAGATGCCGAGGTCAATCTCCAGGCGGTCCTTGGCCATACCGATGTTGGTGCGGTCCAGGAACGCCATGATGTAGGCGCCGATCAGCAGCGGCATGACTCGGCGGAGGATCACGCCATTGATTTCCTGCGGCGTGCGCATCTTCGTTGGTGCGGATACAACTGACATGGGTATTCGTCCTTGAATTGGGGTCAGGGTTGATGGTCGGGGTGGACAGAGGGCAGCGTTGAAGCAGCAGCCGGAGCTGCCCGGGTGGAGCTTTGAGGGAATTTCAGTCGGAGCGGGGTCAGGGGAGGGCTGGGGTGCAGCCGCAGGTGCGGCCGATATGCAGGCGGTGCCGGCACACCAAGGAGGTGTAACTGCGGGACGGGGCTTCAAGGCGTTTGAGCAGCATGGCGAAGGCCTCGTGGGCCATTTCCTGCTGCGGCTGGACGATGCTGGTCAGGTTGATCAGCCCGGAGCGGCTGTGCGGCAGCCCGTCGCAGCCGGCCACGGCCACGTCCTCCGGGATCCGCAGGCCGCGGGCCAGGGCGTATTCCATGACGCCGATGGCGAGTTCGTCGCTGCCGCAGACCACAGCTTGCGGCGGCGTTCCGGAGGCGAACAGGCGTTCCGCAGCCAACCGGCCGCCTTCGTTGTTGACCCGGGTGCTGATCTTGCGGTCGCCGTTGATGACGACGCCGGCGGCGGCCGCCGTCCGCACGAAGGCCTGTTCCCGGGCCAGGGACGCGGTGGAAAAGCGGGGGCCGATCACGGTGGCGATCTCGGTGTGGCCGTGGCCGAGCATGTGTTGCATCAGCAGCGTGGCCGCGGCGTCGTCGTCGATCCCGACAAAGTCGGCGTCGAGGAAATCGGCCCGGCGTGACAGGCAGACGTAGGGAATCCGGGCGGCCCTCAGGGTGCGGAGGGCGCGCGCGTCGTCACGGAGCGAAGCGGCGAGGATGACGCCGTCCACGCTGCGGTTCGCCAGCGTGGACGTGACCTGGGCCAGGATCTCCGGATCGTCCTGGGTGGTGGCAACAAAGACCTCGTAGCCGGAATCGGCCGCGGCGGAAATGATGCCCTGGGCCCAGCGCGGGAACATCGGGTTAATGATGTTCGGCAGGATCAGGCCGATCACGCGGGTACGCTGCAGATCTGTGGACTGGGAGGACTTACGGGGCCTGAAGCCCAGCTCGTTCGCCACGTGGATAATGTGGCGCCGGGTTTCCGGCGAGACGCCGGCCTTGCCGTTGAGGACGTAGGACACCGTGGCGGACGAAACCCCCGCGGCGCGGGCGACGGCGGCCGCGGATACCGGCGCAATAGGGCCATCGGAGGCAACGGTGGTGGCTTGCTCCTGCACTCTGACCCTCCTTCGCGTCGGTTTCCGTCCCTGTGACCTCAGTTACAGTAATGAGCCTGCGCAGCGTTAAGCAACGTTAAGTGATTCGGCTTCAAACGGCCCTGGTATCGCAGCCTGCCGAGGGGGCATGTCCATCCTTGGCCTCTACGCCGCAGGGGACATATCCAGCCCAGGCTTCGAGCGATGGGCATATTCGGATTATGTCCAGTTGTCCGCATCAAGGATGGGCATGTCCCGGGGTGTTGGTTTCCAAGGGGGACGGCATGTCCAGTTGCCAGCGTGGGCGGAGGGCATGTCCAGCAGTCCAGGAGTAAGCCCGCCGGCAACCGCGCGCGGGGGACTCCGGCCCTAGACAGCAGTTTCGCCGTGGGCAAACATGGAGCCAAAGGGGCCAAATCCAAAGTTGAGCGGGATAGACTCAACTTTGACGACAGTCTTATCCCGGAAGGAGCTCTCTTTGGACGCCAAATTCACCACCAAGAGCCAGGAGGCTCTTTCGGCAGCAGCCATGAACGCCTCGACGGCCGGCAACCCGCAGCTGGAACCGGCGCACCTGCTCAAGGCGCTGATGGACCAGCGCGAGGGGGTCGCCGTCGCGCTTCTCCGCGCCACCGGAACCGATCCGGATGCTGTCAGCGTCCAGGCCAGCTCCGCCATCAAGTCCCTGCCGTCCACCTCGGGCAGCTCCGTGCAGCAGGCCCAGCTCTCCCGCACCGCGATGCAGGCCATCAAGAACGCCCAGAACGAGGCGGAGCGGCTTGGGGACACTTTCGTCTCCACCGAGCACCTGCTGCTGGGCCTCGCCTCCGGCAACGACGACGTCGGCCGGCTGCTCCGCGACGCCGGTGCCTCGCACGAGGCGCTGCTCGCGGCCCTCCCCGGGGTCCGCGGTGACCGCAAGGTGGACAACGCCGACCCCGAGAACACCTTCCAGGCGCTGGAGAAGTTCGGCACCGACCTGACCGCGATCGCGCGCTCCGGCAAGCTGGACCCGGTGATCGGGCGCGACGCCGAGATTCGCCGCATCATCCAGGTCCTCAGCCGCCGCACCAAGAACAACCCCGTGATCATCGGCGAGCCCGGCGTCGGCAAGACCGCCGTCGTCGAAGGCCTGGCCCAGCGGATCGTGGCCGGCGACGTGCCGGAGAGCCTGCGCGGCAAAACCCTGATCGCCCTGGACCTGGCCTCGATGGTGGCGGGCGCCAAGTACCGCGGCGAATTCGAGGAACGGCTCAAGGCGGTACTGGAGGAGATCAAGAACTCCGAGGGCCAGATCGTCACCTTCATCGACGAGCTGCACACCGTGGTGGGTGCCGGCGCGTCCGGGGACAGCTCGATGGACGCCGGCAACATGCTCAAGCCCATGCTCGCCCGCGGTGAACTCCGGCTGATCGGCGCCACCACGCTGGACGAGTACCGCGAGAACATTGAAAAGGATCCGGCCTTGGAGCGCCGCTTCCAGCAGGTCTTTGTCGGCGAACCGAGCGTGGATGACACCATCGGCATCCTGCGCGGGCTCAAGGAACGCTACGAGGCGCACCACAAGGTCTCCATCTCCGACTCCGCCCTGGTGGCAGCCGCGACCCTGTCCAACCGGTACATCTCCGGCCGGCAGCTGCCGGACAAGGCGATCGACCTCGTGGACGAGGCCGCGTCCCGGCTGCGGATGGAGATCGATTCCGCACCCGAGGAGATTGACCAGCTGCGCCGCCAGGTGGACCGGCTGACCATGGAGGAACTGGCCCTGGCCGGCGAGACCGATCCGGCCTCGGAGGAACGCCTCGCCGCCCTGCGCGCGGACATGGCGGACAAGAAGGAAGCGCTCGCTGCCCTCAATGCCCGCTGGGAGGCCGAAAAGGCGGGCCTGAACCGGGCCGGCGACCTGCGCGCCAAGCTGGACGAGCTGCGGTCAATGGAGGAAAAGGCCGAGCGCGAGGGCGACCTTGAGACGGCGTCCCGGATCCTCTACGGCGAGATCCCGGCGCTGGAGCGTGAGCTGAAGGCCGCGGCGGAGGCCGAAGCGGCCGTGCCGGACAAGTCCGGGCAGATGGTGGCCGACGAGGTCACCGCGGACGACATCGCCGAAGTGATTTCCGCCTGGACCGGCATCCCGGCCGGGCGCATGCTGCAGGGCGAGAGCCAGAAGCTGCTGGAGATGGAGCACGTCCTGGGCGAGCGGCTGATCGGCCAGACGAAGGCCGTGACCGCGGTGTCCGACGCCGTGCGCCGCGCCCGCGCCGGCATCAGCGATCCCAACCGGCCCACCGGGTCCTTCCTCTTCCTGGGCCCCACCGGCGTCGGCAAGACGGAGCTGGCCAAGTCGCTCGCGGACTTCCTCTTCGACGACGAGCGGGCCATGGTGCGGATCGACATGTCCGAGTACTCAGAGAAGCACTCCGTGGCGCGGCTGGTCGGGGCGCCTCCGGGCTACGTGGGCTACGAGGAGGGCGGCCAGCTGACCGAGGCCGTCCGGCGTCGTCCGTACTCCGTGCTGCTGCTCGACGAGGTGGAGAAGGCGCACCCGGAAGTCTTCGACATCCTCCTGCAGGTGCTCGACGACGGCCGCCTTACCGACGGCCAGGGCCGCACCGTGGACTTCCGCAACGTGATCCTGGTCCTGACCTCCAACCTGGGCAGCCAGTTCCTCGTGGACCCCAACCTGGACGCCGCCGCCAAGCGGGATGCGGTCATGGCCACGGTGCACGCCTCCTTCAAGCCGGAATTCCTGAACCGGCTCGACGAGGTGGTGCTGTTCGACCCGCTGACCGTCGAGGAGCTTGCCGAGATCGTGGAGCTGCAGGTCAAGGAGCTGGCCGAACGGCTCAAGGGCCGCCGGTTGACCCTCGAGGTGTCCGAAGGCGCCCGGGCCTGGCTGGCTGTCACCGGCTTCGATCCCGCCTATGGCGCCCGGCCGCTGCGCCGCCTGGTGCAGCGGGAGATCGGCGACCGGCTGGCCAAGGCCATCCTCGCCGGCGACATCGCCGACGGCGACACCGTGCTGGTGGACACCGCCCCGGACCTGATGGAACTCACCATGGGCGGGACCGAGGCTTCGGCGCGGCCCGACGGCGGGGCCTCCTCCGGCAGCGGGCTCTCGGTCCGCCGCAAGGGGTAGCCGACACACGCCACCCTTTGCTGCCGGGTTCTGCCGGGGGCTGCCAGCCACACGAATTGGGCTGGCAGCCCCTTTTTGCTGGGCTGCCTCGAGGCGGGCTGCCGGTCAGTCCAGGCAGAGGCAGAACGGGTGGCCGGCCGGGTCCAGGAAGACCCGGAAGGTGGTCCCCGGCTGATGCTCGTGCTTCCTGGCGCCCAGCTCCAGGGCCGCGGCCTCGGCGGCGTCGAGGTCATCGACCACGAAGTCGAGGTGCATCTGCTGCGGGACGTCCTGGCCGGGCCACTGCGGCGGGGTGTAGGACTCCACCCTCTGGAAGCTCAGCGAATCGCCGTAGTCGGCGCGGATGGAGCACCAGTCGTCGTCGTCCTGCTCCACCTTCCAATCCAGCAAGGCGCCGTAGAACCCGGCCAGGGACTTGGGGGCAGGGCAGTCGAGGACAACCACCGGGAAGCGTGCGATAGCCATGGCCACACTCTAGGACCATTTCCGGCGGATCGCACCGGACGCGGCGGACGGGGCGGGAACTGCCGCCGGGGGTCTTGCCCCCAGATGCCGGTGCGGGTAACAATGTTCCGGCCGAATCCGGCCGACCCGAAAGGAATTCCTCCATGAGTGCGCGGGATACCTCATCCGTCGGTGCGCCGTGCTGGGTGGACAGCTGGCAGCCCGATCCCAGGGCCGCCAAGGACTTCTACGGCCAGCTCTTCGGGTGGACGTTCGATGACCCCCTCCCGATGTCGCCCGGTCTCGACGGCGACTACTACCGCGCGCGCCTGCGCGGGGAGCTGGTCGCCGGCATCGGGCAAGCGCCGCCGCTGTCACCGCCGGGCTGGCTCACCCACATCCGCGTCGACGACGTCGGGGAATCCCTGGCCTGCGCCGAGCGGGCAGGAGGCAAACGCCTCGGGCCGGGTAATGTCGGCCCCGGGGGCGGCTTTGCGGTGCTCGTCGACCCTGCCGGCGTCCCGTTCTGCCTGCGGCAGGCGGGTGCGAACGACGGCGTCGGGCTGGCCGATGAGCCGAACTGCTGGGCCATGAGCTCGCTCCACACTACCGACGTCGGAAGGGCCCAGGCCTTCTACGGGGCCATGTTTGGCTGGGAGCTCAAAGCGGTGCCTCACGCTGCGTTTTCACTCTGGCTCCGTTCGGGCCGGGTCGTCGCCGTCGTGACGGCCACCGACGGCGCCGAGGTTCCGCCGCACTGGAGCGTCAACTTCGCCGTCCGCGACGCCGACGCCACCGCGGAGCGTGCGGTCGCCCTGGGCGGTAGCGTTTTGATGGCGCCGGCGGATACTCCGGGATTTCGGAGCGCCGTGATCCGGGACCCGCAAGGCGCCGTCGTCGCGGTCAGTGCAGCCAGCGGCTGATGCGCGCTGCCGGCGGTGGCCGGCTCCCTACCGACTTTGCTTCCGGCCCACCATCTCGGTGATCCAGACGGGCGCGAACGGAGACGTGCAGTTCGGCGGAGTCGGGTAGTCCTTCAGCACCTCGAGGCGCTCGCCGATGCCGATGGCCCGGGCGCGGTGCTCGGCGTGCTCGATCCCGATCTGGGCGAGGCAGTGGTTCATCGCCCACTGCAGACGGTCAGGCGCGTCTTTCATCTGCGCCTCGATGACATCGAGCAATCCCGGGAGGTCCAGGCCCTCAGGCTTTTTTGCGACGCGTTCGGTGGTGAGCGCCCAGCCCGCACTGGCCACGACGGGGTCCGGGTCGGCGGACCAGAGCAGGCGCAGCTCCTCGGCGTGCGGGTTCGCCTTCACCACGTAGTTCAGCAGCCAGTCGTGCACCTTGGGAATGCGCGCCTGGCGCATCATGAGGTCCAGGTCCTCGAGCTCGAACGCCTTAGGCCGGCAGATCAGGGTCGCCAGCAGTCTCGCCGCGGTGTCACCCGTCGCCCAGAGCTGCCGCGCGAGGTCCTGTTGCGTCTTCAACCGCTTCGCGAGGGCGCGCAGTTTGCCCAGGTTCACGCCGTGGTCGTCGCCGTGTTTCTCGTTGATGCGCCGGGCGTTCGGGTCCTCAAGCCCGGCCAGCTCCGCCATCACCTGGGCGAGTGTCATCTCGGTCAAAGCCGCTCCTCCTGTCCGTCAGAGCCGGGGGATCAGGGATTCCTTGATGACGTTTCCGCCGTCGGCCACGAAGTAGCAGTCCACCCGCCGGTCGCCGGTGCCCCAGCTGGAGGAGCTGGGGTAGGCCAGCTTGTAGCTGAACTGGTAGTCGCCGGATTTGTCGGTGAGCTGGGCCGCCTTGCAGGTGTCCAGTGCCTTCTGCTTCAGCGGGTCGCGGCCCGGGTAGGAGTCCGACGCGGCGTAGTTGTCCACTGCCACCAGCTGGGCTGAGTGCCCGGTGTCGCAGGCGACGACGGTGGAAGCCTGGGCGTTCGCGTCGAAGTCCTTGAAGCAGTCGCCGAGCTGGAAGTCCATCGGGTTGACGCCTTCCAGCGGCAGCGGGCCGCGGGTTGCCGGCGCCGCGGACGAGGCTGCGGCCGCCGGGGCCGGGGAGGTGCCGGCCTGCGGTTGTTGCTTTGCGGTTCCCAGCGCGGTCAGCCACCAGATCACCAAGCCCAGCACGACGACGGCGGCCAGCGCGGCGCCGACCTTCGCCAGGCCCAGCCGGTAAGCACCGGCCCACACGGCACGGCCGAACCGCCGTGCAGCGGCCCACAGCCTGCCACCCAGCCGCCGGGCGCGGGGACCGAGTTGACCGGTCTTGAGCTGCGCCGCTTGTGCGGACAGCAGCTTGCCCAGTTGGGAAGCGCCGGAGGTGGTCTTGCGGTTGCGGGTCTTGGCGGCGGTGCTTCCGCCGGCACCGGCCGACGGCGACTCCGGGGTTTCGGGCCCTGTCGCGGCGACCTGCCTTGCAGGACGTTCCGCGGCGTCGGCGCGCGGGACCAGAGGCACGGCAGAGGTCGGCGGTGCGGTTGGCCGCGGCGGAATGCGTACGGAAGAGGGGACGCGCGCCGGTGGGGCCGGGACCGGCCGCTCGCCGGCGTCGTTCGCGGGGAAAACCTCAGGCATTCCGGCATCGCCGCGCCTGGCGTTCTCGTCGCTCACAGGCTTTTCGGTCACTCGGGAATTCACCTCTTCCGTGCGTATTCGCCGGGGCTGGACGTCCGGCTCGGGTCCCGCTTCCGGGAGCCCATCAAGAGACTCTATCGAAGTTGCGCGCCGGGCCGCATGCGGTGGCGCGCAGGCCGGGTGCGCGGTCCGGGCGCGGCGTGAGGTACGACTCCGCCCGCAGGCGCCCGGCCGGCAAGCAGTCATAGCCGAAAGCATGTAATCTAGGTGTACGACAAATTGACCAAACATTCCGGGGCCTCACTAACGCCAATGGTGACCACCTCCGGTCCGAGTACAAAAGGGGGTCACGCCATGGGGCGCGGCCGTCAAAAGGCAAAAGCTACCAAGCAGGCTCGGGATATCAAGTACTATTCCCCGAACACTGACTACACTGCGCTTCAGCGTGAGCTCAAGAGCTCCGAGGGTCGTGCACCGAGTCGTTTTTCGAGTGAGCCGGTTGAGCCGGACTATTCGGCCTACGTGGATAAGTACGCGGACGATGTGGAAGAGGACGACGACGAGGTAAATTCCCGTCGGATCGGTTAGTCGACACTTCATCCGGTAAGTCCCTCCCGAGCGGACTGCCCATCACATGATTTCGGCCCGTCGGCCATGCCCTGTCTGGGGTGTGCCCGGCGGGTTTTTCGCGTCTTCCGGCGGACCCGCCCACGGCGGGCGTGGACCGGTTGCTGGGTCCCGCGCCGGGGGATAACTTGGGGTTGCCGGGGTGTCCGGCGTTTCTCCCGGAGAGGACTTCCATGGCCATTCGTTCAGGGTATGCCGAGGGCGAGGTCTGCTGGGCCGACCTCCAGACGTCGGATGTGGCAGCCGCCAAGGAGTTCTACGCGGAAATCTTCGGCTGGCGGTACGAAGACCTGCCCACCCCGGATGGCCGTAGCTACGCCAAGGCGTTCCTGGGCGAGGAGCTGGTGACGGTCATTGCGCCGCAGAACCCGCACCAGCTTCAGGCTGCTGCGGCGGGCCAGTGGAACGTCTATTTCGCCGCCGACGACGCCTCCGGGCTCGCCGCCGAACTGCCGCACGCCGGAGGGACGCTGGAGTTCGGCCCGGAGGCCGTGGCGGACACCGGCGTGATGGTCTTTTTCGCCCCGCCCGGCGGAGGCACCACGGGCGTGTGGCAGGCGGGCACCCACTTCGGCGCGGCACGGAGCGAGGAGCCTGGGGCTTTGGCCTGGGTCGAGCTGCTCACTCCCGAGCCGCAGGCCGCCGTCGGGCTCTTCCAGCAGCTGTTCCGCCACGAGGTGACCGAATACCCGCAGGACGACGGCGGTACCTACACGACCCTGATGGTGGGCGGCGCCGAGGTGGCCGGGATCGCCACGGTTCCCGCGGCTGAGCGCAACCTCGAACCGGGTTGGCAGGTGTATTTCGGCGTCTCAAGCGTGGCTAAGGCCGTGGCCGCCGCGCGCGCGGCCGGCGGCGTCGTCCTGGTAGAACCGGAAGAGGACGACGAGGCCGGTGCCATTGCCACGCTCCGGGACCCGCAGGGCGGCGTGTTCAGCGTTCTGGAGGTTTAAACAGATCGAGTGCCCCATAGGTGCCGTTTTGGAACTGCTAAACGTCACTTATGGAGCACTCGATGAGGTTTAGGGGTCAGGCGTAGGCGTTGACCATCCGGACGGCGCCGCCGTCGACGCCCTTGGCGCCCTGGACGTAATCCGGGCCGGTCTTCACGACCGAGTCGGAGTTCTCCCCGACGGTGCCCATGATCCACGAGGGCAGGCCGCGGGCGTTCAGGTGGTTCACCGCGGCGTCGGCGGCCTCCGGGGACACGATCGCCACCATGCCCACGCCCACGTTGAGGGTGCGCTCCAGGTCGGCCAGCGGGACGTTGCCCAGCTCGGAGACCAGCTTGAAGATGGCCGGCAGTTCCCAGGTGGCGCGGTCCACGGTGGCCAGCAGGCCCTGCGGCAGGACGCGGGCCAGGTTGGCGGCGAGCCCGCCGCCGGTGACGTGGCTGAAGCCGTGGACGGCCTGGCCGGCGGCGGAGCCGTCAACCGGGAAGGTGCGGGCCAAGTCGAGGCAGTCCGCGGCGTACACGCGGGTCGGCTCCAGGAGCTCCTCGCCCAGGGTGCGCTCGAATTCGGAGACGTGGCGGTCCAGCGCCCAGCCGGCGTGGTTGACGACGCGGCGGACCAGCGAGTAGCCGTTGGAGTGCAGGCCGGAGGAGGCCATGCCGATCACCACGTCGCCTGCCCGGACGCGGTCCGGGCCCAGCAGCGACTCGGCTTCGACCACGCCGGTGGCGGCGCCGGCGACGTCGTACTCGTGCTCACCCAGCAGGCCCGGGTGCTCGGCGGTCTCGCCGCCCACCAGGGCGGTGCCGGCGACCGAGCAGGCGGCCGCGATGCCGCGGACAATGTCCGCGATGCGCTCGGGGACGACCTTGCCGCAGGCAATATAGTCGGTCATGTAGAGCGGCTCGGCGCCCACCACCACGATGTCGTCCACCACCATGCCCACCAGGTCGAAGCCGATAGTGTCGTGGATGTCCATGGCCTGGGCGATGGCAACCTTGGTGCCCACGCCGTCGGTGGAGGTGGCCAGCAGGGGCCGCTTGTAGGTCAGCAGCTTCGACACGTCGTACAGGCCGGCAAAGCCGCCGACGCCGCCGATCACCGAGGAGTTGTGGGTCGCCTTGACGGCGTCTTTCATGAGTTCGACGGCGCGGTCGCCCGCTTCGACGTCGACGCCGGCGGAGGCGTAGGTGATGCCGGTGTTGGCGGCGTCGTTCGTGTCAGCGGCCGGGGAGGCGGAAGTCATACTGGCTCTTTCTTGTCGGCATCAAGCTTGTCGGCGGGTACGCGGTCGGCGTCGGTGAGCAACTCTTCGAATTCGGCATCCGGTCCGGGATCGCAGCCGGTCGCACCGGCCTTCTCGGCCGGGTCCTGATCGGCGGGGATGGCGGCGTCGGACGCAGCGTTGGCGGCGGCGTCAGCCGCGGAGGAACCGGCGGAGGGGTTCCCCGCGGCGGAAGCCACGGCGGGCGCGGAAGACCCGGCGGAGGTTCCGGTTGCCGGCAGGCCGCCGAGATCGGTGCGTTCCAGCAGGTTCTTGCCGAGCTTGTCGGCGCCGGGCAGCTCGATCGGGTACTGCCCGGTGAAGCAGGCGGTGCAGAGGCGTTCGCGCGGCTGCCGGGTGGCGCCGATCATGCCGTCCTCGGAGATGTACGCGAGCGAGTCCGCGCCGATGGCCTGCGAGATTTCCTCGATGGTGGCGCCGTTGGCGATCAGCTCCGCGCGGGAGGCGAAGTCGATGCCGTAGAAGCAGGGCCACGTCACCGGCGGGGACGAGATCTTCACGTGCACGGCGGCGGCGCCGGCCTCCCGGAGCATCCGCACGATGGCGCGCTGGGTGTTGCCGCGGACGATCGAGTCGTCGACCACCACCACGCGCTTGCCGCGGATCACGGACTCGAGTGCGTTGAGCTTGAGCCGGATGCCGAGCTGGCGCAGGGTCTGCGAGGGCTGGATGAAGGTGCGGCCCACGTAGGCGTTCTTGACGAAGCCGTGCGCGAACGGGATGCCGGATTCCTCGGCGTAGCCCACAGCTGCCGGGGTGCCGGATTCCGGCACCGGGATGACGATGTCCGCTTCCTGGGTGTTCTCGCGGGCCAGCTGGCGGCCCATTTCCACACGGGATTCGTACACGGAGCGGCCGGCGATCGCGGCGTCCGGGCGGGCGAGGTACACGTATTCGAAGACGCAGCCGGCCGGCGTCGGCTCGGCGAAGCGCTGGGAGCGGACGCCCTGCTCGTCGATGGCGATGAATTCGCCCGGTTCGATCTCGCGGATGAAGCTCGCGCCCACGGTGGCGAGGGCGGACTGCTCGGAGGCGACCACCCAGCCGCGTTCCAGCCGGCCCAGGACCAGCGGGCGGATGCCGTAGGTGTCGCGGGCGGCGTAGAGGGTGCCTTCGTCCATAAAGACGAAGCAGAAACCGCCCTTGATCTTGGGCAGCAGCTCCAGGGCAGTCTGTTCGAGGGTCTTGCCCTCCTCGCCCTCCAGCAGGGCCGTGACCAGGGCGGTGTCCGAGGTGTTGCCCTGCTTCATTTCGCCGGTGAGCTGGCCGCCGTTGCGGTCCACGATCATGGCCTTGAGCTCGGCGGTGTTGGTCAGGTTGCCGTTGTGCGCCAGGGCGACTGTGCCGGTGGCCGTCGCGCCCAGGGTCGGCTGGGCGTTGGCCCAGTGGCTCGCCCCGGTGGTGGAGTAGCGGCAGTGGCCCACGGCCAGGTGCCCGGTCAGGGTGTTCAGCGTGGTCTCGTCGAAAACCTGGGACACGAGGCCCATGTCCTTGTAGACGTTGATCCGCTTACCGTCGCTGGTGGCAATACCAGCCGACTCCTGACCGCGGTGCTGCAGCGCGTACAGCCCGTAGTAGGTGAGTTTTGCTACCTCTTCGCCGGGAGCCCAGACCCCGAAGACGCCACATGCGTCCTGCGGGCCTTTTTCGCCAGAGAGAAGATCATGAGAAAGTTTTCCATCGCCGCGTGCCACTGGTCGATTATCTCACGTTGTGCGCTAGGACTTTTCCGGGGGCCGGTTTATGACCTGCCGGGCTGCTGGCCGGACCGCTCAGGCGCGGTCCTCGCCGTCGGTGTCCGGCACCGAGTCCGGGACGGACTCGACGACGGCGCGCTCGGCGCGGCGGACGCTCAGCCGGTCCAGCACCAGTGCGACGGCGGCGCCCACGATCGCGCCGCCGGCGATGCAGAAGGTCAGGAAGAAGCCGAAGACGGAGTTGGCGTCATAGCCCTCGTCGCCGGGCAGGCCGTAGGCGATGATGGCCGCCACCACGACGCCCAGCAGGCCGCCCAGGATCAGGAACGGCACGTACTTCGGAGCGCGGCGGACGGTGACGGCGCGGCGTTCGGGCGCAACGGGGGTGTCTTCAGGAGCCATGCCATTAAGCCTACTGCCCGCGCAGCCCCGCGGTTTCGCCGGCATTTCCGCGGCGGTTCCGGACCGATGCTACGCGGATCCGCGGGGCACCTGTCCGTATCCGGAGCGGAATTCCGGGACCCTAGCGGGAACTCCGACGGCGGCGCACACTAAGGGATGGGGGAGGGTGCGGTCCGGACAGGTAAAGGACGCACCATGTCAGTAGCAGCGGACAGTATCCCTGACCGGCAGCGCATCATCTGGGACCAGTTCGCGGCGGGCTGGAAGAAGTGGGACGCCGAACTGCTTGGCTGGCAGGCTCCGTTTGGCGACGCCGTCATCCAGGATGCCCGGCTGCATCCGGACTCCATTGTGCTCGACGTCGCGTCAGGGACCGGGGAGCCCGGGCTCACGGCGGCCGCGCTGGTGCCGGACGGCGAGGTGGTGCTGACGGACATCTCGGCCGGCATGCTGCACGTCGCGGAGGAGAAGGCATCCGCCCGCGGGCTGGCGAACGTGAGCTTCACCGCCTGCGACGCCGCGGAGCTGCCCTTTGACGACGCCACGTTCGACGCCGTGCTGTGCCGTTTCGGCTTCAACTACTTTCCCGACATCCGGTCCGCCGTGCGGGAAATGGTGCGGACGGCCAAGCCGGGGGCGAGGATCAGCGCGGCCGTCTGGGGCCGGACCGCGGAAAATCCCTGGGCCACCCTGGTTCTTGGCACCCTTGCGCAGCACACGGAGCTGCCGCGTCCGCCCGGTGTGATGCCGGGGCTGTTCCGTTGCTCGACACCGGGCTTTATGACCCGGCTGTTCCGGGACGCCGGCCTGGTGGACGTGGCCGAGCGCAAGGTCAGCACGGACCTGGTGCACGACTCCCCGGAAAGCTACTGGGAGTTCATCACTGACATTGCCATCACGGTGGCCACGGGGCTGGCGAAAGCGGACAAGGAGGCGCGGTCGCTGATCCGCTCCGACGTGTTCCAGCTGCTGGGCCGCTACGAGCACCGGGGCGCGCTCAGGCTCCGGTCGACGGCGACGATTGTGGCGGGCACCCGTGCCTAGGCACTTGTCCGCGCCGGTTTCCGCACCGGTTTCGGACCGATGCACCCCGGATCCGGGCCGCGGATGTCCGGAACCGCCGCGGATTCCCAAGGCGGGCGCGGATGTCCGGCGCCGGCGCGGCTCACCGGGATCACCGGCGGCAGGCCGGCCGGACCAGCCGCGGGACCCGATGGGCGGTGAGAAAAGCCTCGAATCTCGCCGGCCGGGAGATCTCTGTCCAGGTCCAGCGGATGACCCGCCGCCCGGTCGCCCGGATCCGGTCCTCGCGGGCCTTCTCGTCGACGACCACCTCGGAGGGGGTCCGTCCCTGCAGGTACTCGGCCTTCTGGTACTTGACCCGGCCGTCGAATTCCCCGCACAGCCGCTCCTCAGGCCACTCGAAATCCGTGTAGGCGGCCAATCCGCGGGCGTCGCGGATGGCGGTCTGCAACCGAGGGGGCTCGAACCCCAGCCGGTGCATCAGGGCGCGGCTCACCGACTCCCCGGGGGATCCCGACTCCGGGTCTGCGAACTCGATCGCGGCGCGGATTCTGCGTCCCGCGGCCGCGCTGTAGTTGGACCCGATGCCACCGTTGAGCTCCTGCTTGCCCAGTGCGGGCAGCCCGGGCTGAGGCCGCAAAACGTGGTCGAGCGCCGCGACGGCCTGTTCGAATGACTCGAACGCCGCCAGGTCCAGGACGGTCCGGAGCCGCCCTGTGACCAGCAGCCCCCGGCGTTCTTCGATCTGCAGGGTCAGCGGATCGGTGTAATGCCGCCGCACGCCCGCCCGCGAGCGGCCGCCGCCGTCGTCGGGCGTGCAGGCATGCACCAAGGTGGGGCGGCCCAGCACGGGAAGGTCCCACAGCGCGGCCGAGGACTTCCGGCAGAACACGGTGCGGCTTTGCAGCGTCGAGGCGGCCGCCTGGATCAGGAGCGGGTACCGGTCCCAGCCCGGCAGCGCGTCCCAAGCCGCCGCCTGGACGTAGACGCCCCGCCTGATGCGGCGCAGTTCGCCCGCCGCGGCCCGGCGGGACAGTTCGCGCGCATCCCGGCCGAGCCGTGCCGGGTCGCTGCTGAGGATGAGCGCGGGAAGTTCCATAAGCCGATGCTGGCGTTCTGGACGGTCGCCGGCAACGGGCCCGGCGGTGGATGTGGACAAGTGCCGCTGCGGCTGCGGACTTCCGCTGCGCTTTCGGACGGGGGCAGGCCGGATCGGGTGCGCGCCGGTCCGGAACCGGCGCGGATTTCCGGAACTGGCGTGGTCCTAGATGCCCAGCTCATCCTTCAGGGCGGCCACGTGGCCCTCGGCCTTGACCTGGTACTTGGCCAGCTTCACCTTGCCCTCGGGGTCAAGGACGACGGTGGAGCGTACGATGCCCTCCCTGACCTCGCCGCGGACCAGTTTCTCGCCCCACGCGCCGTAAGCGAGGGCCACGGAGTGGTCCTCATCGGCCAGCAGCGGGAAGGTCAGGGCGTAGTCGCCGGTGAAGTGCGCAAGCGCCTCGGGGCCGTCGGGGGAGATGCCCAGCACCTCGTAGCCTGAACCCTCCAGAGAGGCCAGGTTGTCGCGGAAGTCGCACGCCTCGGTGGTGCAGCCCGGGGTGGCAGCCTGCGGGTAGAAGTACACAATGACGTTCTTACCTCGGTAGTCGGCCAGCGCAACCGGTTTACCCTCGGCGTCGGGCAGGGTGAAATCGGGTGCGGGGGTTCCGGGCTGGAGCTTGACGGGGTTCTGGCTCATAGGAAGTCCTTCGGGGATGGCTGGAATGGAATCTGTGGTGCACAACACCGGTGGCGGAATCACTATTCCGCCTGCCTGCCCAAGGTCGCGTCCGGCTGGGCAGACCCCCCGGCTGGGCAGGCCCTCAGGCCGGGCCGCTGATGACCCGGGCCCGTCCGGCCAGCAGCCCCACCAGCGAGAGGACCGCCATGATGCCCGCGGTCACGAGGAGCGGCAGCGTCCAGCCGTCGGTGAGGTCGTGAAGGGCGCCGAACAGGACCGGCCCCACCGCGCTGAGCCCGTAGCCGACCGACTGTGCCATGCCGGACAACGCCGCCGCCTGCGGGTGGTTCACGGTCCGCAGGCTGAACAGGGACAGGGCAACGACGATCAGGCTCCCGCAGCCCATGGCCCCCAGGACGATCCACAGCAGCACGAGCTCCGGCGCCAGGGTCAGCCCCAGGAACGTCGCCACCGTGAGCGCGCCGCTGGTGAAGGCCACCAGCCGCTGGTCGCGTCCGCGGTGCAGGATCCCGCCGGCGGCAAGGCTGGCGAACACGCTGATCAGCAGGAAGACGGACAGGTGGATCCCCGCGGTCGTGGCCGGGACGCCGCGGCTTTGCTCGATGGTGGGCAGCCACGCCATCAGGACATAAAAAGCGATCGACTGCAGCCCCATGAAGATCGTCACCTGCCAGCCCAGGGCGGAGGTCCAGGGTGAGCGGTAGGCAACCTTCGGCGCGGCAGCGTGGGCAGCACCGGACCGGTGACGGCGCAGCCACGGCAGGAGCACCGCCATGGCGACCAGCGCCAGCCCCGCCCAGATTCCGAGGGCCAGCCGCCAGCCCGCGGGCGATGTTTGCGCAACGGGAACGACGACGGCGGCGCCCACCGCTGCGAATGCGGCCTGGGCGGCGGTATAGCCCCCGGTGACCTGGCTGACCCGCAAGGGAAAGTCGCGCTTCACCAGCGAGGGAACCAAGACGTTGAGGAAGGCGATGGCGAGCCCGATCAGCGCGGTGCCGGCCCAGATGACACCGGCCAGGGGCAGGGAGCGCAGCACGATGCCCGCGGCCAGGATCAGCAGTGACGTCCAGAGCGCCCGGTCCAGGCCAACCCTGGCCGCGAAACCGGGTGCCAGCGGCGAGAAGACGGCGAATGCCATGAGCGGAAGGCCCGTGAGGAACCCGGCTGCGGCGCTGGAAAGCCCGAGGTCGCTGCTGATGTTCCCCAGCACGGGCCCGACGCTGACAAAGGACACCCGGAGGTTGACCGCAATGAGCAGCACGCCGATGAAGGCGATGCCGATCCTGGTGGTGCGGTCGGCCGCGTTCCGGGTGACGGTCGGCGTCACGGCCTGTCCGCCCGGCCGGACGCGGGCTGCTCGGACGTCCGGCCGGACGCGGCGCGCGCCCACTCGAAGGCCGTTTCCGCCGGCGCCTGGTATTCCAGGCCGATGCGGCCCTCGTAGCCGAACTCGCGGCTGCGGGCGATCCAGTCGGCCAGCGGGAGCCGGCCCGTTCCGGGAGCCCCGCGGCCGGGAGAATCCGCGATCTGGACGTGGCCGAAGTCCTTGGCGTGCCGTTCGATCACGGCGTCGACGTCGTCGCCGTTCACCGAGAGGTGGTAGAAATCGGCGAGCAGCCTGATGTTTGCCGCGCCGGTCTCCTCCTTCACCCGGGCGATCACGCGCAGGGCGTCGTCGGCGGTGCGGAGCGGGTAATCCGGGGCGCCGCTGACCGGTTCGAGCAGCACAGTGCCGCCGATGCGGGCCACGGCGGCCGCCGCGGCGGTCAGGTTCTGGACGGCGAGGTCGTCCTGGGCCTCGGGGGCGTGCCCGGGCAGCCGGTTGCCGTAGAGGGCGTTGAAGGAGGTGCATCCGAGCCGTCCGCCGATCCCGGCCACGACGTCGATATTGTCCCGGAACTCGGAGGACCGCCCGATCCAGGACACCAGCCCGCGGTCGCCGGCGGGCATGTCGCCGGCGTTGAAGTTCAGGCCGACCAGCTGGACCCCGGCGTCCGTGATCGCGCGCTCGAAGCGGCTGAGTTCGGCGTCGCCCGGGACGGAGCGTGCGAACGGCCACCAGAACTCGACGGCGTCAAAACCGGCAGCCTTCACCGCGGCCGGCCGCTCCAACAGCGGCAGTTCGGCCAGCATGATGGAGCAATTCACGGAAAAGGTCATGAGTGATTCCTTCAGATGCAGGCGGAGGCCTTACCGCTTCGTGGGGTCCTTGCGGGCAGCCAGGCCGACCAGCGCCCCGACGGCCACCCCGATCAGCAGCCCGGTAAATGGCTTGTCCGCCGTGGCCACGCCGACGGCAAAGCCGAGGGCGGCGCCAACCAGCATTCCGATCCACAGCCTCTCGTACTTCACAGCCTCAGGCTAGCAAGGCAACACCCTATAGTCGGATCATGGAACAAAGAATCTTGGGCAAGACCGGTCGGAACGTCTCCATTGTCGGGCTGGGCACGTGGCAGCTCGGCGCGGACTGGGGCAACGTGGACCCGGCGCAGGCGCAGGCCATCCTGGCCGCCTCCGCGGAAGCCGGTGTCACGTTCTTCGACACCGCGGACGTGTACGGGGACGGCCGCAGCGAGCAGGCCATCGGCGCTTTCCTGGCGGACAACCCCGGCCTGGACATCACGGTGGCCACCAAGATGGGGCGCCGGATGGAGCAGCAGCCGGAAAACTACAACCTCGCCAACTTCCGCGAATGGACGGACCGGTCCCGGCGGAACCTCGGCGTCGAGCAGCTCGACCTGGTCCAGCTGCACTGCCCGCCCACCGCCGTCTACAGCAACGCCGAGGTGTACGACGCGCTGGACACCCTGGTGACCGAGGGCGTCATCCGGAACTACGGCGTCAGCGTCGAGCGGACCGACGAGGCGCTCGAAGCGATGCGGCACGACGGCACGGCCACCGTGCAGATCATCCTCAACGCCTTCCGGCTCAAGCCGCTGGATGAGGTGCTGCCCGCGGCGGCGGCCGCCGGCGTTGGCATCATCGCCCGTGTGCCGCTCGCCTCGGGGTTGCTGTCCGGCAAGTACACGGCGGACACCTCCTTCGCGGCGGACGACCACCGGAACTACAACCGCAGCGGCTCGGCGTTCGACGTCGGGGAGACCTTCTCCGGCGTCGACTTCGAAGAGGGCCTCAAGGCGGTGGCCGAGTTCCAGGAACTGGTGCCCGACGGCGTCAGCACCGCCCAGGCTGCCATCGCCTGGATCGCGGCGCAGGAGGGTGTCAGTACGGTGATTCCGGGGGCCCGGAACGTCGAGCAGGCGCGCGCGAATGCCGAGGCGGCGTCGGTCAGCGGCATTGACGCAACGTTCGACGTCGGCGTCCACGAAATCTACGACCGCTACTTCCGCGCGTCGATCCACCCGCGCTGGTAGCCGGCCGGCGCTACTCCGCCGGGTACCAGACCCGGTGTCCTTCGACGCGGGCGAACGAGGTCAGGGTGTGCGGTTTGGCGGACTTTTCGCTCATGATGTCCAGGACCTCGACGTCCCGGACCAGCAGCGCGTCACCGATCAGCGACCGGTGGCACCGCCAGGGGACGGCCTCCGCGCACATGATGGCCGCATCGTTGGTCCGCCCGCGTTCCAGCAGCTGGCCGACGGCGGCGGCGAACTCCTCGGTCTGCATGTAGTCCGCGTAGCCCCGGAACGATGCGTTGCGCCACGCGCCGTTGGGGCTGTCCTTGGTGGTGTGCCGCAGTCCGCCGAGCGCCTCCATCCGGCGGTAGGTGATGCCGCTGGCCCGCACGCTCGCCGCGAGTTCATCCGCGTTGAACTGCGGGTTGTGCCGCGACTTGGGGACGGTGCGCACGTCGATCAGCTTCTTGATGCCGTGGGCCTTGAGGATGCCGATGAATTCGTCGATGGGATGAGTGGAATGCCCCACCGTAAAGATGGTCGTGTCCGTCATGTCCCCATGCTAGGGCGGTGCGGGCCGTGCGGCGCGGGCGCGGCGCCGCGGGCGCGGCGCTTGCGGGACGTGCGTGGGCGGGCAGGGCGCGGATAGTCTGGTGGACCGAGAAGATGCCAAGGGAACGGGCCTGGAATGACTGCACCCTCGATCGATGACTTTGTTGGGCGGCTCGCGTCCGTGCGGACCGGGCCGGGGTGCGCCAACTTCTTCGACCACTCCGAGCCCGCGAACGAGCAGCGCCGGCGGAACCTGGCGATCTACCTGCAGGAAATGCGGGACCGTTCACCGAAGGTGCTGCTGGTGGGCGAGGCCCCGGGCTTCAGGGGCATGCGGCTCACCGGGGTCCCGTTCACCAACCGCACCATCCTCGAGGGGCCGGCCAACGCTTTTGGCCTGTTCGGGCCGGGCAAGGGCTACGTGCTGCCGCCGGACGCTGCGGGTATTGCCGCGGAGCCGACGGCGACCGTGATGTGGGAGGTGCTGACGGAGTTGGACTTCCTCCCGCTGCTCTGGAGCGCCTGCCCCTGGCATACGCATGTCCCGGGGCGGCCGCTGTCCAACCGCACTCCCACGGCATCGGAAGCTGCGCTGGGGACCCCGTTTTGGCAGGCGCTCGCCGCGGAGTTCGGGATTGAGACGGTGGTGGCAGTGGGCAACGTGGCGCACCGCAGCCTGCAGCGCAGCGGCCTGGACGTGCCGAAAATCAGGCATCCGGCCCATGGCGGACGGTCCGGGTTCAAGCGCGGGCTGGAGGAACTGATCGCGGCCGGCGTCGGCCGCTGAGTCCAGGGCGTGCCTGCCCGATAGTGTGGGGAGGCGTGTATCCGCGGATGAAAGGCAGTGCCATGAGTGATCCGAACCAGCCAGCCAACGACCCCGCCGGCCTGCGGGGTCCGGGCGACCCCGAGGCCGCCAAGGAACGCCAGCAGCAGTCCCAGCCGGACGCTGCGGAAGCCCGCCCGGAGCAGGCAGAGCCCGCGCCCGAGCCCGCGAAAATGCCCGGGGAACAGGCCGTCTCCGGCAGCGCCGGCAACATCCGCGAGGAACAGCTGACCCAGGCCGCCGGCACGGTCCCGGCCGCGTACGTGGGGTCCGGAGACCCGACGTCGGGCGACAAACCGGAAGACGCCGTCGACTCCGCCGGCGGCTGGGACGACGAAACGTAGCCGTCCCTCCTTGCCGCAAAGGGCACAGAAAAGCCAGGGGGATCGCTCCTGGCATTTCGGTATGGCAAGCAACGACCGGGCATCAGGGTAGGGCGCCGGCCGGGACCTGGGTTACGGCGTCAGCGCCAGAGAGTTGCCACCTGGCTCTTCTCCCAGCGGGTCCAATCGGACCAGTGGTTGCCGACACGGACGCGGAACGACACGAGCTGGTAGACCTTCTCGGGGCCGCGGCGGTCCTGGACACGGTCGTAGCTGTGGACGGTGGCCGAGTCGTGGCGGTGGTTGAAGGACTCCCGGAACGTTGAGCCGCCCAGGAAATCGTCGTGCCGGCGACCGCGCTCGTCTTCATAGCGCAGCTGCCTGATCTGGACGGTCTTGTTGTCCCGGCAGTCCACCTTGATGCGGAAATCGACCCAGTGGCTGCGGTCGGTGGGCTTCAGCGGGTCCACGGTGCAACCACGCACGGAGGTCGAGGCGTCGGCGGGTGCGGCCACGGCGACAGGGCCGCCGATCAGCCCCAGGGCGACGGCCGAGACCAGAGTGAACTTGGCCGTCCGGGGGCGGGTTTTGCTTGGTGATGGGGTAGTACTGGACATTTCTTTGGTGCTCCTACGCTGAGGATGCGGTTCTACAAGGGCGGACGGGGAGTGCCGGCTGCGGCCACGGCGGTGGTGCCGTGCACGTGGGGGGCACGCGTGTCCGGTGTTGATTAGCACGCCCGTGTTAAATCCGGGCTACAACCGGGCACTGCTCTTGGAGTTCCCGGTAAGTTAATCGTCCGCCCGTGGACGCGTCTGCGCCAGACCCCCGCGGCGCTTTCGGAAAACCGCTGCGGAAACGGACGGACGCACCCCGGATCCGGGGTGCGTCCGTCCGGAACCGGCGCGGAAAGTGCGGCGGCGGCGGGGCCTACTTCGCCAGGAAGCCCAGCAGTGCCTCGTTGACCTCGGCGGCGTGGGTCCAGAGCATACCGTGCGGGGCGCCGTCGATCTCCACGTACTCGGCCTCCGGCAGGGCCTTGGCGAAACGGCGGCCGGTGACATCGATCGGCAGGATCTGGTCCGCGGTGCCGTGGACAATCAGGGCCGGGACATCGATCTTGGGGATGTCGCCGCGGAAGTCGGTGAGCCAGGTGGGCTGTGCGGCCGCGGACGCCGTCGGGCCTCCCGCGGTGGCGAGGTTCCAGCCGGCCCGCATGACTTCCTCGCTGAGCCGCGGCGTGCCCAGGAAGGTCTCGCTGTTGTAGAAGTTCTTGAAGAAGTCGGTGAAGAAGGCGTAGCGGTCGGCCGTGACCGCCTCCATCAGGCCGTCGAACACGGACTGCGGGACGCCGTCGGGGTTGTCCTCCGTCTGCAGCAAGTACGGCTCCAGCGAGCCGAGGAACACCGCCTTCGCCACCCGCTCCGAGCCGTAGCTGCCCAGGTAGCGGCCCACCTCGCCGGTGCCCATCGAGAAGCCCACCAGCACGGCGTCGTTCAGGTCCAGGCTGGTTATCAGGGTGTTCAGGTCGGCGGCGAAAGTGTCGTAGTCGTAACCGTCGGTGGGCTTGCTGGACTGGCCGAAGCCGCGCCGGTCGTAGGTGATCACCCGGTAGCCGGCGTCCAGGAGCGCCGCGGTCTGCTTCTCCCAGGACGAGCCGTCCAGCGGATAGCCGTGGATCAGGACCACCGGCTGCCCGGTCCCGTGGTCTTCGTAGTAGAGCTCGACGTCGGTGCTGTTCTCGGTTCCAACCTTGATGTATGCCATGAAGCGTTCCTCTCGGTACGGTGTGAAGTCAGTGCGTGCGTCCCGTCGGCGGGCCCCACTGTAGGGAACTAACGCGTCCGGGCGGCAGGGTGTTCCATGGGAATCCCGCCCGTCCAAGCCACCGGCTGGACGGACGGGACTGTGAGGGGATGTGGAACTTCGGCTACTTCAGTGCCGCGCAGACATCCACCTTGGTTCCCGAGGTGCTCTGGAGGGTAAAGACACCAGTGGCGTCGACGGTGTACACAATCCGTCCGACATACTGCACCGTCGTCGGCCCGGCAGGGAAGTCGCTGGGGAAGAGAATCAGTCCGTTGTGGCCGGTGGCCGTGACAGTCGAGACGCCTGTGTCGTTGTTGATGCTTGTGCGGGTGACCGATCCGTTGCCTTTGAAGGAGATTGACTTGCCCGTGCTTACGTTGGTGTAGGTCAGGTTATAGCCTTTGCCGGCTTCGATGATCCTGACTTTCAAGCCGTTCTCGTCGAAGAATTCTTTCGTATGGCGTTTAGAGTCTGTGCCCCGCACACTGAGCGGGAAGCTGCAGCCTTCGCCTGCGGGAAGGTCGACGATCAGATCTTTGGGCGGTCCGCTTGGAGGGGCCGCGCTGGCGCCTGGAGCTGAAAGGAGGGCAGCCGCTAACACGGCCGCTGTTGCCATGGGTGCTGTTGTCCAAAGGTTCATCTGAGGTTCCTGACATGCTAGGGAAGCGAAGCTTCCGGTTGGAGGCGCACCGCCAGGTTGAGCAGTTGAGGCAGCTCGCCGGGACGCTCAAGGTAGGACTGGCTCCGGAGGCTGTCAATGGGTCTCGGGTTTAGCCGGGGCCCAACCCGCCGTTCCATGGAGTTGCGCACAATACCCCCCGGGGTATACTGGAGCTACAGACCACCGAGGTCGCAGACCTACAAAAGGGAGACACCAGATGTGCCGTCAGGTTGCATGCAAGAAGTGCGGTAAGACCACTTGGGCCGGTTGCGGCCAGCACGTTGACCAGGTTATGCGCGGCGTCAAGAGCGCCGACCGCTGCAAGGGCCACGCCGACGAGCCCAAGACTGGCTTCTTCGCCAAGCTTTTCGGCCGCTAGGCACCTCGCGCGACACGGAGATTTCTCCAAAGGGGCGGCGGGAGTATTCCCGCCGCCCCTTTGCGTCCCATTTGGGAAGACGACGGCGGCGTCCGTCGAGTACCTTCGCGAAGTGGATCGTCCCGGGGCATAAGCTGAACAGCGAAGTTCGCAACTGCGGGCGGTGTTTGGGGTACTCGGGGGTAAACATGTACGGCGATGTCCTTGGCGAACTGAGGCTTGGGCACCTGTTTCAAGCTGCGGGCGTCGCCCCGGATGACGTCGTGGTCATTCGACACACACTCACCTCTGACGGGCTGACCAGCCAGAGTGAGGCCGAGGGGCCGAAGATGCTGACCTACACGCGTGAGCAGGGGTTGCGTAATAAGCTCGGGCAGTCCCCTCCGAAGCTCTGGCTGAATTTTCTCGCGACCACTGGCCGCCGTGCACGGTTCCTGACCGCCTACGAGAACCACGGAGAGGTGTCGGGGGAACGCACTGAGAAGCATCGCTATTTTGACCTACGACCTTCTCCCGTCTTCTCGGCGCACGCGCAGCGCCTTGTGATTGAGTGGACAGCCGATACTGTGAACTGGGCTAAAGCTGGCAAGCATGCCCTTACGATGCCGGTCGTCGAAATTTCGGACCCGAAGTCGGAGTCGTTTCCTGGGTTCGACTCAATTCTGGTCAATCTCAATGAGCTCATTGCCATCATTGAAGATGATCGCTACCGGCAATGGCGGACGGCGCTCAGCTCAGTGCAGGGCATCTATCTCATTGCTGACACCAAAACCGGGAAGCTCTACGTGGGTAAGGCCGACGGGGCCGAGCGTTTTCTGGGTCGTTGGGGCGCGTACGCTCGAAACGGCCATGGTGGCAACGTCGCCCTCCGCGAACTAGACGGAGTCGATATGGCCCATCGGCATCATTTTCAGTTCAGCATCCTGCAGGTCTTTGCGCCCAGCGCCCCCGCGGCGCAGGTGGATGCTGCCGAAGTGCACTTCAAGAAGGCCCTGCTTACCCGACAATTTGGCCTTAATCGAAACTAGGCGCGGGCAGGAACATCAGCTTTCCGCTATTAGGCTGGCAGCTATGCCGAAGAAGATAACCGTCAGCCTGCCGGACGCGACCCTGCGCGACTACCTGAAGCCCCACCCGGACGTCACCGTCCTCGAATGGGACCTGACCGGGGAGCCGCCGCGGCCGGAGATCGACATTGTCGTCCCGCCGTACATGGGCGGTTCGGCGGCCCTGGGCGCACTGGCGGCCGTGAAAACCGGTCTGGTGCAAAGCCAGTCGATCGGCTACGACGGCGTTCGCGACGTGCTGCCCGCCGGACACGTGTTTGCCAATGCCGCGGGCGTCCACGAGGCGTCCACTGCCGAACTGTCCCTGGCACTGATCCTGGCCAGCCAGCGCGAATTCCCCCGGATGCTGCAGAACCAGCAGGAGGGCCGCTGGGAGACCCGTCCCACCGCCAGCCTCGCGGACCGGCGCGTGATGATCGTCGGCTACGGCGGCGTCGGCAAGGCGATCGAGGACCGGCTGCTGGCCTTCGAAACCACCGTGACCCGCGTGGCCAGCAAGGCCCGCTCCGACGCGCGCGGCCAGATCCACGGCATCGACGAGCTGCACAGCCTGCTGCCGGAGCACGACATCGTGGTGGTGGTGGTCCCGCTCAGCGACTCCACCCGCCACCTGATCGACGACGCCTTCCTCGCTGCCATGCCCGACGGGGCGTTGCTGGTCAACGTAGCCCGCGGCCCGGTCGCGGACACCGAGGCCCTGGTGAAGCACACTGCCTCCGGCCGGATCCGCGCCGCCCTGGACGTCACCGACCCCGAACCGTTGCCCGAGGGCCACCCGCTGTGGAGCACCCCCGGCGTCATCATCAGCCCGCACATCGGCGGCGCCTCCTCGGCCATGCGCCCGCGGATGGGCAAGCTCCTGCAGCGGCAGATCGAGCTCATGCTCGCGGACGAACCGCCGGCGAACGTGGTGATCGGCGGGTAGCCGGGTGCTCCGGGGGCGCTAGGGGCGCTACTTCGGCGTCCCTCTGTGGGCGAGCTGCTGTACCTGCCCTTGATGCACGCCGGCCAGGAAATCCAAGGGGGCCGAGGGGCCCAACCGCGGGTCGTCCGGCTCAGCGCCGTCGTGCATAGCCTCCACATACGCGCGGTCCTGGTTGATTCGCGCCGACAGCTGCTCGGCTCCGCCGACTGAGCCGTGACCGGGGACGACGGCGACGACGTCGCCGGCCACGCCCTCCAAGAGCAGCAGCGCGGCGAGGTAGTCAGCGATCGGATCCGCGGCCTTCAGATCGAGGAAGGGAATCAGGATGTCGGAAAGCATGTCCCCGGCGACGAGGACACCGCTCTCCTCGATCAGGAGCGCCGCGTGGCCCGCGGCATGGGCCTGGTGCTCGATGATCCGGACCGTGGGGCCATCCCAGGGAAGCTGCGCGGTTCCGGCGGGCAGGCCGGTGATGAGGCCCAGGAGTTCCATCGGGATCTCCCCGGCGAAGTCCGGCGGCAGCACTCCGGCCACGCGGGCCTTCCAGTCCGGCTGCGCCAGCAGGTCCTGGATCGGTGCCGCGCAGCGGGCGGTGGCGTAACGTGGCGCGTCGCCGAAGTCCGGGTGCCAGAGCACGTGGTCCCAATGCGGATGCGTCGAAAAGCCGGCCACGACGGGCTGGCCCAAGTCGCGAAGGTCGTTCGCGAGTGCGGCCATTTCGCCGCGCGTTATCCCGGGGTCGATGAGTAGCACACCGGCCCGGCCCTGCACGATGACGGAGTTGCTCTGCAGGAACTCGCTCTGGTGAGCCCAGACGCCCTCAGCGACTTGCTTCAGCACGGCACGCCTTCCCCTTGTGGTTTGCACTGGTGTTCGAGACGGTATTCCGGGCGGTCGTCGATCGCAAGCACTATCGGCAAGGCTGATGGGTGGCGCTGTACCCGGCAATGTAAGGATGACTTATGAGCAACGTCTTCCTCACTGGGCAACTTGTTTGCAGTGACCACGAGCAGGCCGCGGTGGTGGCACAGCTCCTACCCCTGCACATTAAGCTGACGCGCGCCGAGCAAGGATGCCTTTCCTTCGAAGTGAAACCCACCCAGAACCCGCTGATCTGGCAGGTCGATGAGCAATTCCAGGACGCCGCGTCGTTCCGTGCACACCAGAAACGGGTCGCCGAGAGCGAATGGGGCAGGGCAACTGCAGGCATCGCTCGACACTACGAGATTGAAGGCCTATAGCCCGTCTGATGCATGGCGGGGGTTCCGCGACCCCGAGTTGGATTGGCAGGAGGAGCGGCCGCCCGAAAAGTGAAACCGTCGCGGTGCTCCATCCATGCCGCTAAATGCCGATGAGCTGCCCCTGGCAACTCGGTGATACCACCCTCAACGTGCTCGGCGGATTAGACGCCAACGCCGCCGCCGGTCGCACAGGACGTCGCTGAAGATCGCCACCGCAGTTGGGGCAGGCCCGATTCTCGAAGCGGTCCACGCAATTCGGGCACCAAGTGCATTCAAACGTGCAGATGTAAGCCTCATCAGAGGGAGCGATGTCGCGGTCGCAACATTCGCAATTTGGGCGTATCTCAAGCATGCGACCACCCTATCCCAGGGTGCCGTGACGGCACGGCGTGCTTCGATCAGCCCGGTTAGCCCTGCAACAGGGGCAATTCGTGGCCCGGCCCTCAGCTTTTCTTCAGCTCCTGGGCGAGCATCACGAGGATGCCGCTCGGCCCGCGGAGGTACGTGAGCTTGTAGACATCCTTATAGCTCGCCACGCCGCGCAGCGGATAACAGCCGTGCCGCGCGGCTATGTCCAGGGCTTTGTCGATGTCCGGGACTGAGAACGCGACCCGGTGCATGCCGATCTCATTGGGACGGGTGGGCGCCGTCTCGATCGCCTCGGGGTGGATGTATTCAAAGAGCTCGAGGCGGCCGTGACCGTCCGGCGTTTCGAGCATGGCAATGTTGGCGTGATTGCCGTCAAGCCCGACGGCGGTGTCGGTCCAATCGCCGCTGACGGTGTCCCGGCCGACCACCGCCAGGCCAAGGTCGGTGAAGAAGGCGATCGCCTCCTCGAGGTCGCGCACGGCGATGCCGACGTTCTCAAGTCTGATGTCCATGCTCCTCACGCTACCGAGGCGGCCCGGTGCAGATCCAGCGTCGACGGGGCCCGCCACATATAATTCGAGGATGCCGATCACGCGCCTTGACCGAGGCAACCCCGTCCAGCCGTCCGCCCCTTCGCAGGACGGACGCGGGCTGTGAGCGGCGGTCTCGTCGCCCTGCTGGACGACATCGCAGCCCTGGCCAAGATTGCGGCCGCCTCGGTGGACGACGTCGCCGCCGGAGCGGCCAAGGCGGGCGCCAAGGCTGCGGGCGTGGTCATTGACGACGCCGCCGTCACCCCGCAGTACGTGTCCGGAGCGGACCCGTCCCGCGAACTGCCGATGATCAAGAAGATCTTCTGGGGCTCGTTGCGGAACAAGCTGTTGATCATCCTGCCGGCGCTGCTGCTTATCAGCGCCTTCATCCCGGGCGTCATTCCGTTCATCCTCATGGCGGGCGGCACCTACCTTTGCTACGAGGGTGCCGAGAAGGTCTGGCACAAGCTCCGCGGCCAGCACGAGCCCGACGAGGACACCCCTGCGGTGGACCGCGGCCCGGAGGCCGAAGCCAAGGTCACCAAGGGAGCCATCACCACCGACTTCATCCTCTCCTGCGAGATCATGGTCATCGCGATGAATGAGGTGGCGGCCGAATCCCTGTGGGTCCGGGCCTCCATCCTGGTCGCAGTGGCGATCGCCATCACGGCGGCCGTGTACGGCGCCGTCGCACTCATCGTCAAGATGGACGACATCGGCCTGCACCTGACCACCAAGGACTCCGCGGGCTCCCAGCGCTTCGGCGAGCTGCTCGTCAAGGGGATGCCCGCCGTGCTGACCACAATCACCGTCGTCGGGACGGTCGCCATGCTCTGGGTGGGCGGCCACATCATGCTGCAGGGGGCCCACGACCTCGGCTGGCACGCGCCCTATGACCTGGTCCACGCCCTCGAGCACCCGTTTGCCGGGATCCCGGTGGTGGGCGGCTTCCTGGCCTGGCTCGTGAACACCCTGTGCTCCGCCGTCCTTGGCCTCGCCTGGGGCCTTGTCGTCATGGCCATCCTGCAACCGCTGCTTAAGGTGCTGCCGTTCGGCAAGAAGGAAGGCGGCCACAAAGAGGGCGACGTCCGCGTCGCCGTCGACGGCCATCAGCCGGCGAAACACGACGCCGATCCCGCCTCCTAGCCCGTACCCTCCGACGTAATTGGCTCGCCGGCCAGCCGTCGCCGGACGGCACCTATGCGCCGTGAGCGGCGATTGACCTTGCGCTGGCCGGCGAGCCGCCGGTGAACGTGGTGCTGGGCGGCTGAGTCAGCCCGGGGCGCTATGCGGGCATCTCGTTCTGTTCTCTTTGGGTGAGCTTCTGTACCTGCCATTGATGCACGTCGGGCAGCCATTCCAGCGGGAGTGGATCGCAAGCACTCAGATGTTCACCTTTCTTCAACGGACGACGGCGAGTCGCCCGTCCCGGCGGTGTCCACCACACAGAACCTGTTGCCCTCCGGGTCGGCCAGGATCACGTAGTCCGCGTCCGCCGGCTGTTTGCTCCACTCCACCCGGCTGGCGCCGAGGGCCAGGAGGCGCTGCACTTCGGCGTCCTGTTGGTCGGCATACAGGTCCAGGTGGAGACGCGGCGGGATTTGCAGGGCTGCGGGAACGCGGTCCAGCGAGATGCAGGTGCCTCCGCCGCCCGGCGGCTGCAGGATGACAAAGTCGTCGCCGGGCTCGTGCCGCGGCTCGTAACCTAGCGCGGCCTGCCAGAAAACCATCTGGCGTTCGAGGTTGTGCACCCGGATCACGATCGAACCAATGCTCAGCATTCGGCTAAGTTACACCCGGGGGTGGGATGGCCCGGGATACTGGCAGGGACCGGCCTGAGCCCGTGCCTGCACACGGGCGCTTCAACCTGGCGGCGCGGCGTCCGGAACAACGGGTGCGCGGCCGGGCTCTTGTGCGGCGCGGCGGCATCGGCGAGGATGAACGCGACCGCCGTGCTGCGAAGAGGGAGTGCACCGGAATGACCAAGTATCAGATCTCGTTTCCGAGAGCCGCCAGTGGTGTCCACGCAGAAGAATTGCGGGCTATTTCGGAGGCGGCGCACGCGGTTGTCCAAGAGGCGAAGGACGCGGGTGTCTGGGTGTCCGGCGGTGGCATCGACGGAGGCATCGCGGTGCTGGAGCTGCCCTCGTACGAGGCGGCCCTGGAGTGGACGGCGAAGATCGCAGCCGCGTGCCGTTGTGCGCAACAGCCGCCCGCCTTCCAGTACGACTCCGCCAGCGTTAGGGATCCGAAAGGGATCGACGTAACCTTCGACTTCCGCTCTGACACACCCACTGGCAAAGATCCTGATACTTTCAGCCCTACCCTCCGCAGTACCCACAGGAGGCTTTGGGGCAGGCCACTGCCGAATGGTGCGCTGTTCCACCTGGACGCAAGCAACCGACGCAGATACCTCTATCACGAGTCCGATTTGGGCCGATTCTTCCTGTCGAGTGACGCGATCATTCGGACCTTCTGCCGGCACCCAAGGGCCGCTTCGATCATGGCGCAGATTCCGGAGGCAGAGCAGGAAGCCTTCAACCGGCAGGGATACACGATCGGCGGGATGATGGTGTTCCCGGGCAACAGGATCAACAACAAGCAGACGATCAATCAGCGCCGAGGCATGCACCCCCGCATCGCCGATCGGTTCGACCGGACGCTCGAGTGCATCCGGTTGCACTATCTGGGCCAGGCCAGCCCGCTGGCCGACACCTTGGAGCTGTACCCCGAGTTCTTCGACTTGTTCGGCGACTTCCGGGGCTATGTGGACTTCTTTCTGCTCCAGGACCTGGTAACGGATGACTACACCCGCGTCCGGTCCTTCCTGCCGTTCGCCGACTTCACGACTCCTGCGATACCGAAGACCCGCGATGAGTATCTGCTCTACCGGCAAGCCACCCTCGAGTTCGTAGGTGCCCGGAACGCGCGGATCGCGGACTTCCTCGCCGAGCCAAACTAGCCTCCACCATTCGAGCTTCTGGTAGCGCTCTTTGACGACGTCGACGCGCGCCACATCGCGGCGATCCAAGATCTCCCAATTCGCCCTCAGAGGAACCAGTTCCGCTCCCAGCATCCGGACGTAAACTGGCGTTCGAATCACCGTGCGTGAACTAGAGACCGTGGAGACCGGATGCTCTGGAAACTGCTCGTGCAATACCTGAGGCCGCAGCGGCGGCGGCTGCTCGCCGTCGTCGTCTTCCAACTGGCGGCGTCCATCGCCTCGCTGTACCTGCCCACCCTGAACGCAGACATCATCGACCAGGGCGTGGCGCAAGGGGACACCGACTACATCCTGCGCGTTGGCGGGGTGATGCTGATGATCACGCTGCTGCAGATCGCCTGCACCATCGCCGCCGTCTACTTCGGCGCGAAGGCCGCGATGGCGCTGGGCCGGGAGGTGCGCGGGGCGATCTTCACCCGGGTGGCGGAGTTCTCCGAGCAGGAAGTGACCCGGTTCGGAGCGCCGAGTCTGATCACCCGCTCCACCAACGACGTCCAGCAGGTCCAGCAGCTGGTGCTGATGTCCGCGACGCTGATGGTCACCGCGCCCATGCTGAGCATCGGCGGGGTCATCATGGCCGTGCGGCAGGACGTGCAGCTCTCCTGGCTGATCGCCGTCAGCGTGCCGGTGCTGCTCATCGCCGTGGGCCTGATCGTTACCCGGATGGTGCCGCTGTTCCGGCTCATGCAGACCCGGATCGACACGGTCAACCGGGTGCTGCGCGAACAGCTCACCGGCATCCGCGTGGTCCGCGCCTTCGTCCGCGAGGACATCGAGACCGCCCGCTTCGGCCGCGCCAACGAGGACGTCACGGACACCGCGCTGCGCGCCGGCCGGCTGATGGCGCTCGCGTTCCCCACCGTGATGCTGGTGCTCAACGTCTCCTCCGTGGCGGTGATCTGGTTCGGCGCGTTCCGGATCGAGGAGGGCTCCATGCAGGTGGGGACCATGATCGCGTTCCTGAGCTACCTGATGCAGATCCTGATGTCCGTCATGATGGCCACCTTCATGGCGATCATGATCCCGCGCGCCGCCGTCTCAGCGGACCGGATCGGCGCGGTGCTCGGCACCGAATCCAGCGTCCGGCCGCCGGAGCGCCCGGTCAGCCTGTCCGGCCGTGCCGCCCGCGGCGAGCTGGAGATGCGCGACGTCGGCTTCGCCTACCCGGGTGCCGAGGCGCCGGTCCTCTCGGACGTGGACTTCACCGCCCGCGCCGGGCAGACGACGGCAATCATCGGCCCCACCGGCTCCGGCAAGACCACCCTGGTGAACCTCATGCCGCGGCTCTTCGACGCCACCTCCGGCTCGGTGCGGATCGACGGCGTGGACGTCCGGGAACTGCACCCGGACCTGCTCTGGGGGCACATCGGCCTGGTCCCGCAGAAGCCCTACCTGTTCTCCGGCACGGTCCGCAGCAACCTGCTCTACGGCAAACCCGACGCCACCGAGGACGAGCTCTGGCGGGCGCTGTCCATCGCGCAGGCGGAGGACTTTGTCCGCGAGATGGAGGGCGGGCTGGACGCGCCCATCTCGCAGGGCGGCACCAACGTCTCCGGCGGGCAGCGGCAGCGGATCGCGATCGCCCGGGCGCTGGTGAAACGGCCCGAGCTCTACATCTTTGACGACTCGTTCTCCTCGCTGGACACCGCCACGGACGCCCGGCTGCGGCAGGCGCTCCGGCAGCATACCGCCGGCGCCACCCTGGTGATCATCGCCCAGCGGGTCTCCAGCATCGTGGACGCGGACCAGATCCTGGTGCTCGACGACGGCCGGATCGTCGCGCACGGCACGCACGAGGAGCTGCTGGAGACCTCCGGGACGTACCAGGAGATCGTGAACTCCCAGCTGGCGGCGGAGGAGGCGGTATGAGCAAGACCGAGTCCCAGACGCCAGCTTCCGGTGGAGCCTCCGGTGCCGGCTCCCCGGGTGGCGGCGGCGCCCAGGAGGCTCCGCTGCGGATTCCGCGCCCGCGCGGCGGCCCGGGCCACGGAGGCCCGTTCGCCGGGATGAATATCCCGGCGGAGAAGGCGATGAACTTCTGGCCCTCCGCTAAGCGGCTGCTGAGCGAACTCCGCCCCGAGCGGATCTGGCTGACGCTGGTACTGGCCCTCGCCGTCGTGAGCGTGACGCTGTCCGTGATCGGGCCCCGGCTGCTGGGCGAGGGCACCAACCTGATCTTCGCCGGCGTCGTGTCCAAACAGCTGCCCGCCGGGGTGAGCAAGGCGCAGCTGATCGCGCAGCTGCGGGCCGCGGGGGAGAACCAGAAGGCGGACATGCTCAGCGCCATGGCGCTGACGCCCGGCACCGGGATCGACTTCGCCGCACTGTCCTCCGTGCTGCTGTGGGCGCTGGTGCTGTACGTGCTGGCGTCGGCGTTTATGTGGATGCAGGCATACATCCTCAATGGCGTGGTGCAACGGACCGTGTACCGGCTGCGCGAGCGGATCGAGGCGAAGATCAACCGGCTGCCGCTGCGCTACTTCGACACCGTGCAGCGCGGCGAGCTGCTCAGCCGGGTGACCAACGACGTGGACAACATCTCCCAGAGCCTGCAGCAGTCGATCAGCCAGGCGGTGACCTCGGTGCTGACCGTGGCGGGGGTGCTGGTGATGATGGTGATCCTGTCGCCGACGCTCGCGATCATCGCCCTGGTGACCATTCCGCTGACCCTGGTGACGACGGCGGTGATCGCCAAGCGCTCGCAGAAGCTGTTCGTGGCGCAGTGGAAGAACACCGGCGAGCTGAACGGCCAGATCGAGGAGACCTACACCGGGCACGCGCTGGTGAAGGTCTTCGGCCGGCAGCGCGAGGTGGAGGAGACGTTCCGGCAGAAAAACGCGGACCTGTACCAGGCCAGCTTCGGCGCGCAGTTCATTTCCGGGCTGATCATGCCTGCCATGACGTTCATCGGGAACCTGGTCTATGTGGGGATCGCCGTGGTGGGCGGGCTGCAGGTGGCGTCCGGGGCGATGCAACTGGGCGACGTGCAGGCGTTCATCCAGTACTCGCGGCAGTTCACCCAGCCGCTGGCCCAGCTGGGCTCGATGGCCAACCTGCTGCAGTCCGGCGTGGCGTCGGCCGAGCGGGTGTTCGAGCTGCTGGATACCGAGGAGCAGTCGCCTGATCCTGTGCCTTCTGAGGCGCCCGACGGAGGGCGGGGCAGGCTGGTGTTCGAGGATGTGTCCTTTGCGTATTCGCCGGACAAGCCGCTGATTGCTGACTTGAGCCTGGTGGCGGAGCCGGGGCAGACGGTGGCGATTGTGGGGCCCACCGGGGCGGGCAAGACCACCTTGGTGAACCTGATGATGCGGTTCTACGAGCTCGACGCCGGGCGGATCACGCTGGACGGCGTCGACGTCGCCGCGATGTCCCGGCACGAGCTGCGCTCGCGGATGGGCATGGTGCTGCAGGACACCTGGCTGTTCGGCGGGACCATCCGCGACAACATCGCCTACGGCCGGCCCTCCGCGACGGAGGCGGAGATCCTGGAGGCGGCGAAGGCAACGTACGTGGACCGGTTCGTGAAGTCCCTGCCGCAGGGCTACGACACCGTGCTCGACGACGAGGGCGCCAACGTCTCGGCGGGGGAGAAGCAGCTCCTGACCATCGCCCGGGCGTTCCTGGCCCGCCCGTCGGTGCTGATCCTGGACGAGGCGACGTCGTCGGTGGATACCCGGACCGAAGTGCTGGTGCAGAAGGCCATGAGCGCGCTGCGCTCGGACCGGACGTCGTTTGTGATCGCGCACCGGCTCTCCACGATCCGCGACGCCGACCTCATCCTGGTGATGGAGGCCGGCCAGATCGTGGAGCAGGGGACGCACGCTTCACTGCTGGAGGCGGGCGGGGCGTACGCGGCGCTGTACGCGGCCCAGTTCGCGGCTCCCGTGGCGGAGGTCTAGGAGCCGGGAGGGCATCGTTGCAGTCCCGTGCTGAGTTTTCCACTGATGCGATGCCTCCGGCACAGATGTCGAGGGTGATGTCGTTCTCCGCATATATGGTGTCCCTCTCCCGATGGCCGCGAGACGGCCGCCCCTCACCCAAGGGCGTTGCTCCATCCGTCCAGCGTGGCGGCCGTGCGGCTGACCGGTATTGGAGCTGTGGATGGTGATGATCCGCCGTTGGCGCGGGAAACGTCTGTCCTCGACGCCAAAAAAACCTTTTGACACTGCCCAGATAACGCGGGTAACTTTGATCACACGCTCTAGGTAACGCGAGTTACCTAGAGCGTTCACCCCAATCCCTCCGTGCTGGCGTCACCCAGTTCAACGAAGACCACTGGAGTATTCAATGGCGGATATCGCCTCCTTGAACAGGGGCCTGAACTGGTCCCCGGCGCCGCCCGGGCGGGGAGCAGCCCGCGTTTGCAGGGCGTCCGCGGGGCCCTGGCTGGCGTGGGTGTGGAGAGTGATCCGGAGCTGGTCCTGGCCGAGTTTGCGGTGGGCGACGGCGGCATCAAGGAACGCGGTCTGGCCATCCCCGGGGACATCGCCGTGATCGGCTTCGACAACCAGGAACTCATTGCCGCCTACCTCAGGCCCAAGCTGACCACAGTGGCTTTGCCGTTCGAAAAGATGGGCCCTCTGGGAGTCCAGACGCTCGCTGCTCTTACAGCAGGACAGCCGATCACTGCCGGCCAGCAGTTGGTCGACTGTCCGCTGCTAGAACGCTCTTCGGTCTGACCGCGAAATCAACGTCGAAGAGCTTACCCCACCCACCCTTCACCTTGCTGATGAAGACAGGAAAGAGATAACCCATCATGACACAACCCAAAATCTTCAGGTCGGCCCGCCAGGAGTGTGCCCAGACAATGAGCTCCTGAGCACCCTGCAGCACCCTGTCCGACTTCAGGCTGCTCCTCAACGCGAAAACACCCCTACCTCACAGGTTCGCGGACCCCACGCACCGTCATGAAACGAGAACAATGAACAGCGTCCCCTCCACCCTTGAGACCTACAGGCCGGCCATGCACTACGCCGCCAGGGACACGTGGCTTAACGATCCCAACGGACTCGTCTTCCACGAGGGCATCTACCACCTGTATTACCAGAACAACCCCTTCGGAAACGTCCACAGCAACATGTCCTGGGGCCACGCCACCTCCAAAGACCTGGTCTGCTGGGAGGAACAACCGGTAGCCATTCCCTGCGATGACAACGAGGACATCTTCTCCGGCAGCATCGTGGTGGACACTGCCAACACCAGCGGATTCGGCGCCGACGGGAAAGCCCCACTGGTGGCCATCTACACGAGCGCGTACAAACCGGGTTCCCCTCACCAGGGCACCCAGGCCCAGTCCATCGCGTGGAGCGTCGACGACGGTTACACCTGGACCAAGTACGCCGGCAACCCAGTCCTGACGAGGAATTCCCCGGAATTCCGGGACCCCAAGGTCTTCCGCTACAGCGGTCCGGCCGGCAGCTACTGGGTAATGGTGGCCGTCGAAGCGCACGACTTCACTGTTCTGCTCTACCGCTCCGAGGACCTCAAGAACTGGGAATACCTCAGCACCTTCGGCCCTGCGAACGGCACCGGTGGCATCTGGGAATGCCCGGACCTCTTTGAGCTGCCGCTGGACGGCGACGCCGCGGCCCCTAAATGGGTCCTGACGGTAAACATGAACCCCGGGGGCCCAAACGGCGGCTCCGCAGGCCAGTACTTCGTGGGAGAGTTCGACGGCGTCACGTTCAGCTCAGAGACAACCCTCACCGAGGGGATGGAGGACCCGGAACGCGTAACCGACTACCAATGGCTGGACTGGGGCCGCGACTACTACGCCGCCGTCTCGTTCAGCAACGTCCCAGCCGGCCGGCGGCTGATGATCGGCTGGATGAACAACTGGCAGTATGCCAACCACATTCCCACATCGCCCTGGCGCAGCCCCATGAGCCTCGTCCGGGACGTGTCCCTCGTTTCCGTGAGCGGGCAACCCCGGCTCGTCCAGCAACCCGTGCCGGAAGTGAAAATAACTTCGCAACCCGGTCCCGTGAGGCGGGTGACCCTAGACGGGCCCGCGGCAGTTGACGGCGGCGCGGCAGTGCAACTCGTTGACGTCACCTTCACGCCCGGTAGTGCCGAGGAATTCGGCCTTGTGGTCCGGGGGTCAACCGACGGCACGGTCGGGACGCGGATCGGGATCCGTCCCGGCAGCGGAGAACTTGTAGTGGACCGTACCCGCTCTGGTGACACCGGCTTCCATGAGGCCTTTCCGTCCACCAGTCGCGCCCCGATTGCTGCCGGACCGGACGGCAGCTACACCCTGCAGATCTTCGTTGACCATTGCTCGGTGGAAGTCTTCGGGAGCGCTGGGCTCGTCACCCTGACTGAACTGATCTTCCCCGCTGCCGCCGAAACATCCCTCACCCTATACTCCACCGGCGGCACAGCGGACGCTGCGCTCCAGCTCACCGACTTCGGAAAGGACGTAGCCTGATGGAACACCGCAAGCTGGGTTCCTCCGGCCTGTACATCAGCGAAATCGCCTACGGGAACTGGTTCACCCACGGTGAGCAGATCGACCAGGCCGCTGCGACGCAGTGCGTCAAGCAGGCGCTGGACCTGGGCATCACCACTTTCGACACCGCCGATGCCTATGCCGGAACCCGGGCCGAGGAAGCGTTGGGCCAGGCGCTCAAAGGAACACGCCGTGAAAGCGTGGAGATTTTCACCAAGGCCTACTTCCCTACTGGGGAGGGCCGGAACGACCGTGGCCTGTCCCGAAAACACGTCATGGAGTCCATCAACTCATCGCTCCGCCGGCTCCAAACTGACTACGTCGATCTCTACCAGGCTCACAGGTACGACTACGAGACCCCACTGGAAGAGACGATGCATGCCTTCGCCGATATTGTCAGGGCCGGGAAAGCGCACTACATCGGGGTGTCGGAGTGGACGGCAGAAGAGATCCGGTCCGGAGTTGCCCTTGCCAACGAACTTGGCGTTCAGCTCATATCCAACCAGCCGCAGTATTCCATGCTGTGGCGCGTCATCGAACAGGAAATCGTTCCTCTAAGCGAGGAACTGGGCATCGGCCAGATCTGCTGGTCGCCGCTCGCCCAGGGAGTCCTCACCGGCAAGTACGCCCCCGGTGCGGCGGCTCCTCAAGGCTCCCGCTTCCGTGCCGACAACGGCGATCTCAAGGACGACCACCGCTTTCTCGGCGAGGACATCCTCACCCGCGTCCAGAAACTGAAACCCCTCGCCGAAGAGACCGGACTGTCCATGGCAGCCTTCGCTGTCGCATGGGTACTGCAGAACCCCAACGTCTCAGCGGCCATCGTCGGAGCATCCCGGCCCGAGCAGCTCGTCGACAACGTCCGGGCCGCAGGAGTCAAACTCGACCCTGAACTGCTCCAGAGGGTCGATGACATCCTCGGCCCCGTGATCGAGAGTGATCCGGGCAAAGTCGAATCCTTCAAGAACCGTCCCTGAACCGCCCTGCTAGCCAACGAGGGGCGGCGGCGCTGGACGTTCGGGCTTAGCCGCACTGCGTCCGGAGCGCTGCCCACAGCACCCCGGATGGAAACCTGCAACTTACACCCATCGACACGAAAAATTTGTTGACACCCGGGAGTAACGCGGGTAACTTGAATCACAGCCGCTAGGTAACGCGAGTTACCAAAGCGAACCGGGCCGACTTTCTCCCGTTAGTGCCGGCATCACCAAGCTCAACGACGACCACTGGAGCATTCAATGGCGAAAACCACCTCCCCAAGCAATAGGGGCACTGCCAGGCCGCGTGGGGTCACCATGAATGATGTCGCTAAGCACGCCGGAGTGTCCCGAACGGCTGTTTCATTCGTGCTGAGCAACCGCGAAAACGCGAGCATTTCGGAAGAGACGCGGACCCGCATCGCCGACGCGGTTCAGGCGTTGGGCTACCGTCCGAACGCCGGGGCGAGGGCGCTGGCATCCCAGCGCAGCGACTGGTACGGAATTGTCACCGAGATCGTAACCGCACCCTTCGCTGTGGACATCATCAAAGGCGCTCAGGACCAGGCTTGGATTGACCGCAGATTCCTCCTTATCGCCCCCTCGGACCAAGGTGTTGCGGCCGGCCCCACCCAGGGCATGGAGGATGCTGCCGTTGAGAAGTTGCTGGAACAGCGGGTCGAAGGTTTGCTGTATGCCGCAACGCACCACCGCGGCGTGCATGTGCCCCCAAGCGCTCACGAGGTGCCCACGGTGCTCATCAACTGTTTCGACCTGGATGGGAAGCTGCCCTCGATTGTCCCCGATGAACGGGCAGGGGGACGGGTCGCCGTCGAACGGCTTCTCCGGGCCGGTCACACCAGGATCGGTGTGATCAACCTGGACCCGCACATTCCGGCAGCTGTCGGGCGTCTGCAGGGCGTCCGCGAAGCCTTGGCCGACGTGGGTCTGGAGCTTGATCCGGAACTGGTGGTGGCCGGGTACGCGACCGCCGATGGCGGCTACGACGCTGCCTGCCAAATCCTTGACCGGTACCCCGCCAAAGACAGGCCAACCGCCCTGTTTTGCCTCAATGACCGCATGGCCATGGGCGCCTACGACGCCATCAAGGAACGCGGTCTGGCCATCCCCGGGGACATCGCCGTGATCGGCTTCGACAACCAGGAACTCATTGCCGCCTACCTCAGGCCCAAGCTGACCACAGTGGCTTTGCCGTTCGAAAAGATGGGCGCTCTGGGAGTCCAGACGCTCGCTGCTCTTACAGCAGGACAGCCGATCACTGCCGGCCAGCAGTTGGTCGACTGTCCGCTGCTAGAACGCTCTTCGGTCTGACCGCGAAATCAACGTCGAAGAGCTTACCCCACCCACCCTTCACCTTGCTGATGAAGACAGGAAAGAGATAACCCATCATGACACAACCCAAAATCTTCAGGTCGGGCCGCATCGCCGCGGCCGGACTGGCGGTAGGCGCGATGTTGCTGACCGGCTGCGTAGCCAATGTCAACAAGCCCGCAGACGGCGGCGCCGCGACCAACGCCAGTGCGTTCCTCACTATCCCGCGTGAGGACATGGGCACTTTCGTGCGGAACTTCAACCCCTTCGCACCGACGGTCAACCCGATGGTCCAGCAGTCCATTTACGAGTCTCTCCTGGTCTTCAACCCGGCCAAAGGCGACACCGTGCCGTGGCTGGCCACCGACTGGAAGGCAGCCGAGGACGGAAGGTCTATCACTTTCACCCTGCGTGACGGGGTGAAATGGTCCGATGGCCAGCCGTTCGTCGCCGACGACGTGGCTTACACCTTCGAGCTTCAGAAGAAACTCAAGGGTGGCTACGAGTACCTCGACGCGGTAACCGCAGAAGGCAACAAAGTCACGTTCAAGTTCAACAAACCATGGTCCCCCGCCCTGTACGACGTTGGTCAGCTGAGCATCCTGCCCAAGCACGTCTGGTCCGCGCTGGCTGACCCGGAAAAGGACGCCAACGCCAAGCCCGTCGGCACAGGGCCCTACACGGAGGTGGACAGCTTCCAGGCCCAGTCCTTCGTGCTGAAAAAGAACCCCAACTACTGGCAGCCGGAGAAGCAGAAGATCGCCGGCATCAAGATGCTCGCCTTCGCTGGGAACGACGGCGCTAACCTCGCTGCCGCCAACGGCGACGTGGACTGGGCCCCGCAATACATCCCGAACATCGAAAAGACGTTCGTCTCGAAAGACAAGGAACACCGGCACTACTGGTTCCCCCCGACGGGTGCCATGATCAACTGGCAACTCAACACCGCCAAGGCACCTTTCAACGACGTTGATGTCCGTAAGGCATTGAGCATGGCTGTGGACCGGGACCAGGTCACCAAGATCGGTATGAGCGGTTACGCCCAGCCCGCGGACTGCACCGGCCTCTCCGGAAATTACGAGACGTGGAAGAACACCCAGGTCAAGGACAACTGCACCTGGACCAACCACGACGTCCAAAAAGCCAACGACCTCTTGGACAAGGCCGGCTACCCGAAGGGCCCCGACGGCAAACGGACGCTCAAGGACGGTTCTCCTTTCCAGTTCAAGATCTCCGTGGGTGCAACATCGTCCGACTGGTTGTCCGTTGCCAACGTGATCTCCCAGAACCTGGCGGAGGTGGGCGTGACCGCGAAGGTGGACTCCCCGGACTGGGCCGCTGTGGTGGCAGGGTACGAAACGGGTAACTTCGACTCCGGGATTGTATGGAGCGCCAACGATCCGAGTCCGTACAAGTACTTCAACACCTCCATGTCCACCAAAACGGTGAAGCCTGTGGGCACGAAGACGTTCGACAACTACCACCGTTTCGGCGATCCCAAAGCCGATGCTCTGCTGGCGGAGTTCGCTGCAGCGACGGACCAGTCCAAGCAGAAGGACATTGCCTACAAGCTGCAGGACGAATACGATGCCGTCGCGCCGCTGGTGCCGCTCTTTTCCGGGCCGGAATGGGGGGCGTACAACGACACCCGCTTCACCGGCTGGCCGACTCAGGACAACCCTTACGCCACCCTCTCGGTCCGCGCACCCACCACGGTTCTCGTGCTGACCAGCCTGGAACCGCGCAAGTAGCGTCACACGCAGCGTGAGGCCGACCCGCCCTCATGCCACCCACGCCCGACGGCCTGGCCAATTCGAAAGCCGGCCGTCGGGCGTACCCCACCATGTTGACCACTCCCGAATTGGAGGGAAACCGTGCGCTTCATCCTGCGCCGCCTGGGTTTCTACCTGCTCGCCTTCTGGGCATCCATCACCCTGAATTTCCTGCTCCCGCGCTTCATGCCCGGGGACCCCGTATCACGCATGTTCGCCCGCTCCCAGGACAGGATGCAGCCCGAACAGATCGAGGCCCTGCGCAAGCTGCTCGGCGTGGACGACCGGCCCATCTGGGAGCAGTACGCCGGCTACCTCCAGAACATCCTCACCGGGCAGATGGGGGTATCCATTTCACGATTCCCCACCCCCGTCACCGAGGTCATCTCGTCCCAAGTCGGCTGGACCCTTCTGCTCGGTGGGACCGCCCTTGTCATAGCCGCCGTCGTCGGTAACCTGCTCGGCATCCTGGCAGCATGGCGCCGCGGCGGAGCCATCGATTCGGTGCTGCCTCCGCTGTTGGTCTTCATCGGATCCTTCCCGTACTTCTGGCTCGCGATGGGCGCGCTGTATCTGTTCGGCGTCGTTCTGGGCTGGTTCCCAATCCGCCACGCGTTCACGGATGGGCTGGAGCCCGGCTTCACCTGGGAGTTCATCGGCGACGCCGCCGCCCACCTCGTGCTCCCGGCGCTCACGATCGTCCTGGTCTCCATCGGCGGCTGGATGCTGGGTATGCGGAACACCATGATCGCCACCAACTCTGAGGACTACATCACCATGGCGGAGGCCAAGGGCCTACGCCCCGGACGGATTATGCTCCGTTACGCCGCCCGGAACGCGATGCTGCCTTCGGTGACCAGCTTCGGCATGGGCCTGGGATTCGTGGTGGGCGGCGCCCTTCTCACGGAGGTCGTATTCGCCTACCCCGGCGTCGGCTACCAGCTTCTGAACGCCGTCCAGGGCCTTGACTACCCGCTCATGCAGGGCCTGTTCCTGACCATCACCGCCGCCGTACTGCTGGCGAACTTCCTGGTGGACATTCTCTATGTCCGCCTCGACCCCCGCGTGCGCAGCAACTGACCATTGCGTACCCAGTAACCAAGGGACCGACCATGACCAGCGTTATCCTCCAGCAGCCGATCGAACCAAAAGCTGCACGCAAAACCAACCGCGGTTTCATCCACGGACTTATTACCAACAAGAAGGCCATGACAGGCATGGCCATCATGTTCGTCTTCATAGTTCTGGCGCTGGCCGCGCCGGTACTGTTCCCCGGCGACCCCTCCCGGATCACCGGCATGGCCTCGCTGGAACCGGACGCTGAGCACTGGCTCGGAACCACCGCCAAAGGCCAGGACGTGCTCGCCTTGACCATCCACGGCTCCCGAAGTTCCCTGCTGGTAGGCCTTACAGTCGGGTTCGCGTCCACCTTTATCGGGATTCTGGTAGGACTGGCATCGGCCTATTTCGGCAAATTTATCGACGAAGCGCTGTCGCTGCTGACCAACGTCTTCCTGCTCCTTCCCGGACTGCCGCTGCTCGTCATCCTGGCTGCTTTCCTGCCGCCGGGGCTGGGCACCGTGATCCTGGTACTCACGGTCACGGGATGGGCAGGATCAGCGCGCGTGCTCCGGTCACAGGCCCTGTCCATCCGCTCCAAGGACTTCGTGGCCGCCGCCGTCGTGTCAGGTGAGAGTGCCGGGCGGATCATGTTCCGTGAAATTCTGCCAAATATGGCCTCGATCGTGATGGGGACGCTGCTTGCCTGCGTCATCTACGGTATCGGCGCCCAGGCCGGCCTCGAATTCCTTGGGCTGGGAGACGTCAGCACCGTCTCCTGGGGCAACAACCTCTTCTGGGCCGGAAACGAAGGTGCCCTGCTCACCGGGAGCTGGTGGGTATTTGTCCCCTCCGGCCTCTGCATTGCACTGGTGGCCTTCGCCCTGGCCCTGGTCAACTACGCCGTCGACGAAGTAACCAATCCGCGGCTGCGGAAGATCCGCAAGCCCGCCACCACCGAAAGGAGCACCGCAAAGTGACTGTCTCTCAAGTCTCCTTCGGCTCCCACGAAGCAGTCCTCGACGTTAAGAACCTCACCGTCAAGTACATCGGCGACACCCGCTCGACCACTGCCGTGGACAACGTCTCCTTCAGCATCGGCGTAGGTGAGGTGTTCGGGCTGGCCGGTGAATCCGGTTGCGGCAAATCAACCATCGCCAACTCAATCATGCGTCTGCTCAAGGATCCGGCGAAGATCGCCGCCGGCAGCATCTCCTTCGGCGGCAAGGACGTCCTGGCCATGAGCCAGGATGAGCTGCGTCGTTTCCGCTGGCAGGATGTTGCCATGGTGTTCCAATCCGCCATGAACTCGCTGAACCCGGTGCTGACCATCGGGGAACAGATGGCAGACATCTTCACCACACACGCCGGCTACTCCCGTAACGAATCCCTTCGACGCGCAGCACAGCTGCTGGAGCTCGTAAGAATCGATCCGGCCCGCCTCAAGTCGTATCCGCACCAACTCTCCGGGGGGATGCGGCAACGCGCGGTCATCGCCATGGCCGTAGCACTGAAGCCATCACTCCTGATTCTGGACGAGCCCACCACCGCGCTGGACGTGGTGGTGCAGCAGGAGATCATGGCCCAGATCAAGGACCTCCAGCGCGAACTGGGTTTCTCCGTCCTGTTCATCACCCACGACATGTCCCTGATGGTGGAACTCTCGCACCGCATGGCCGTCATGTACGGCGGCCGGATCGTGGAGACCGCAAAAGCCCACGACATCTACACCACGCCCGGGCACCCCTATACCAGGGCCCTCATGGGCGCGTTTCCGCCGCTTACCGGCCCTAGGGTTCCACTCAAAGGCCTGCCCGAAGGCGTGAAGTTCCAGAACATCCCGGACCTCGCCGAAGTCGCTCCGGGCCACTTCGTGGCCCCCTTTGATGCCGACGCCGAAGCCGCCGTTTTAGAAGGAGCAGCACAATGAACCACACCGCACACTCCGCGGCACGGCCGGACGCTTCACCCCAGACGCCGGCTCTTGAAGTGCGGGGACTGGGTAAGTCCTTCCGCATCGGCGGCCTATTCTCCAACCAGGCAGTCCGGGCATTGCACGGCGTCGACCTGACCATCGGCCGTGGGGAAATCGTGGCACTGGTCGGGGAATCCGGTTCGGGCAAGAGCACCCTGGCCCGCTGTGTGGCCCGGCTCGAGAAACCCAGCGAAGGTGCCATCCTGCTCGACGGCGTCGACGTCCTCAAAAGAGACCGTTTCCAGGCCTCACGCATGTTCCGATCACAGCTGCAGATGGTCTTTCAGGACCCCTTCGGCTCCCTAAACCCCGCACACCGGATCGAGCACTTCCTCCGACGGTCCCTTGCGATCCACGGCAAAGGCGGCACCGGCCAGCGCGGTTCCGAAGAGCAGACCACGCGCCGCCTTGAAGAGCTCTTGACCACCGTTGGGCTTCAGGCCGACATGCTCAACTCCTACCCCCATGAGCTCTCCGGCGGGCAACGTCAACGAGTCTCTATCGCGCGCGCCCTAGCCGTCGAACCAGAAGTCATCCTCGCCGACGAACCAACGTCCATGCTGGACGTGTCGGTCCGCATCGGGGTGCTAAACCTGATGCGGAAACTTCGCAATGAGCAGGGCATCTCCATGCTCTACATCACCCACGATCTCGCCTCCGCCCGGTACCTCGCGGACCGGACCGCCGTCATGTTCGCCGGCGAGATCGTTGAAGAGGGCGAATCACTGGACCTGCTGGCCAATCCGGCCCACCCCTACACACAGTTGCTGGTCTCAGCTGTCCCGGACCCAGCCCGGGCCGGGTCATACGACCCAGTTCACCGCGCCAAGCTCAGGCAGGCCGTCATGGCTTCCACCGCCTGCGACTTCGCAAATGACCCCCATCAGCCCTGCTCATCTGAGGAACCCGTCCGGCATCAGGTGGGTGACCCCCTCAACCGCCACTGGGTCCGCTGCCACCTTTACCGTCCACGCGCTGGCGCCAGCGGCCATGCCCTGGCGACAGAACCCCTGCCGAAACCACAACCTGCAGACGGGGAAACTCTCTGAAAATCCTGTTCCACGAACGGGTCAACCCCTCTGTCTTAGCAGGATCCCCTCAGCTTCAAGCCACATGAGGACCTGCACTGCCCAAAAACATCACCATCCAAGCAGCAGAAGCACCGAAGCTGCCCACCGAAAGGGAACCATGGAAGATTCCCCCGCCGTCTCCCGGCGTGCACTCCTGACCGGAAGTGGAGCCGTTGCCCTCACCGGGTCACTCGCGCTTTCCGCTTCGTTCTCCGAGTCAGCGGCAGCCGCGCCCCCAAACAGTCCCGGCACCGCACAGGCCATGCCGCTCTCAAAAGGACCAACCCGTATGCGCCCGACCTATCACTTCAGCGTCCCCGACAATTGGAAGAACGACCCTCAGCGGCCCATTTACATCGACGGCGAATACCACTACTACTACCTCTATAACGGCGATTACATTCAGGGTGGTGGGGGTACGTCGTGGCGCCGTGCGACCACCACCGACCACGTCTCCTTCCGCGACCGCGGCGTCGCCATCCCCAAGTTCAGCAATGACAACGGCGACTGCTGGTCAGGATGCCTTGTCATCGACGAACAAAACACCGCCGGATACGGCGAGAATGCTGTGATAGCCCTCGTGACACAGGCGCCACAGGGCCGTCAGGCCCAGTATCTCTGGTACTCGACGGACCGTGGGCGCACATTCCAACCCGGTGGCACAGCCCCAGTACTGCCAAACCCAGGTGTGGAGGACTTCCGCGACCCGAAGGTAATTTGGGACGCCGACCGGGGGCAGTGGTTCATGGTCAACGCCGAAGGGCAGAAGCTTGGCTTCTACACATCTCCCAACCTGCGCTCTTGGCAGCGCGTCGGCGAATTCGTCCGCACGGATCTTGGGGTACTTGAGTGCCCGGACCTTTTCCGTATAACCGCCGACGACGGCACTTCCCACTGGATTCTTGGCACCAGCGCCAACGGCAAAGGCAGGGGGCTGCCGGCCACTTATGCCTATTGGACAGGGGCCTTCAACGGCACCACCTTTGCTCCCGACCATGCCGAGCCGGAATGGCTGGATTACGGCTATGACTTCTACGGAGCAGTGACCTACCCCCATCACGACTCCTCCGGGACAGAGGATGCCACCCTGCGCAGGGCGCTCGGATGGGCGAACTTCTGGGATTACCCCCACAACACTCCGACATTGGCGACCGACGCTTACAACGGCGATGACATGATCGTGCGCGACATCCGCCTCAAGAAGGGAATCGGAAGCTACTATCTCGCCTCAACCCCGACAGCCGGCCTGGACAACTACGTCAAGCGCAGCCACCGTCTTGGTGATGTCGCGGTATCGGGCACCCACGACCTCGATATCCGTTCAATGGCCTATGACCTGACCTGTGAAATCGTATGGGATCCGGCGACCCCGCCAGCCAACATCGGTCTCGAGATCTGTCGTGCAGCCGCCGGAGGTCGGCATGTCGCCGCCGGTGCGTTCCTCCGCGGACCTTTCGCGTACCTCAACCGGCGACCCACCATCAACCCCACCGGCGGTGAGAGCCAGACGCCCGTCGACCCCTCGGCAGGGCGCCTCACACTTCGTGTCCTCGTGGACAGCACAAGCGTCGAAATGTTCGTGGGAGACGGACGAGTCGTGCACTCCCACCGCGTATTCCCACTCGAAGGGGACAACGGCATCCGTCTCTACGCACACGAAGGAACTGCCACTTTCCGCAACCTCACGATCAACGAAATCAACGCAGCACCTTAACCGAACCCGAAACGTTCCGGTAGGTCATTCCGTACGGCCATAGACCGCCAGAATGACCTAGGCGCTCCCGTACTATCACTTGCCCGAGAGACAAACATGGATAACCTCAAAGCAGCACCGCATGATGCCCAACAACCCCTCGACGTAGTCGTTGTCGGAGAAGCGCTGATCGACGTGATCACCACCCCGAATAGCCAGGTAGAGCATCCCGGTGGATCGCCGGCCAACGTCGCCTACGGCCTCGGGCTCCTCGGCGTCTCCACAGGCCTGCTCACGGCCATCGCGCCCGATGCACGGGGAACGTCGATAGAAGACCACCTCCGCCGGGCAGGAGTAACTCTCCTGCCCGGGTCAAAGTCCCTCACCCGTACAGCGACAGCCACAGCAACCCTTGGGCCTGACGGTTCCGCCGCCTACGACTTCGACATCTACTGGGACCTGCCCCCAAAAGCGCCGGCCTACTTCCCAAAAATCCTTCACACAGGTTCCATAGCCACGTTCCTGGCCCCTGGCGCCAAAGCCGTCAAAGCCCTGCTGGAACAAGCCCACAAGCATTCCACCATCACCTACGATCCCAACATCAGGCCATCCCTGCTTGGCAGTCATGCCGAAGCCAAAGCGACCTTCGAAGAACTCGTCTCCCTGACCGATGTTGTGAAACTCAGCGACGAGGACGCCCATTGGCTCTACCCTGGGAAAACACTCGACGAAACCGCAGCCCATATCCTCCAACTGGGCACCGGACTGGCAGTCATAACCAAGGGAGCTGAAGGCTCCCAATTCACCTCCTGCGCCGCAAGCATCACTATCCCCGCTGTCAAAGCCAAGGTTGCGGACACCGTAGGTGCCGGGGACTCCTACATGGCTGCACTGATCCTGGGTCTCCTGACTCGCCGAACCGACGGCTTCGCTCCCGGGGTGTTGGAGCAGCTGGGACACACGGCAGCTGCGGCGGCGGCCATCACCGTTCAACGGGCCGGAGCAAACCCGCCGACCCTTGCCGAACTGAGATCAGCAATGGAAGCACCTACTTTCGCGCTTAAAACTTTCGTCTAGACCGTCTGGGCCCGTGGGCTGCGGAACTAATTGACACGAAGGTCCCTGTATAGGCGTCATAAACGCACGCTCCGTTGCTGGAGGCGGGCGGGGCGTATGCCGCGCTGTATGCGGCCCAGTTCGCGGCTCCTGTGGCGGAGGTCTAAGGGAGACCGGAACCGCGTGTCAGGGGAGGCGCGGGCCGACGGCGGCGACAGCGAAAGCATCAAGGCACTTCTCGATGGCGGGGCGGGGCTCCAGCGCGTAGGAGCCGTCTCCGAAAAGCTCGAAGGTCATCGCGCCCCGGTACTCCAATCCACTGAGATCGCGCAGGATTCCAGCCAGGTCCATCGTCCCGTCGCCCCAGGCCAGGTGACCGCTGGGTGCCCCGTCCACAAGATGCACATGCCGGATCCTGTCACCGAACGCCTCCCCGTAATCGTTGACGGTGTCTCCTGCGACTGCCATGGCGACGGTGTCGATCACGACTCCGAGTTCCGGGGAGCCGACGTCGTGAAGCATGCGCGTCAAGGACTGGACGTCCGTGACCAAGTTGGACTCCACCCGCTGTAGCGGCTCCAGCACACACGACACCCCCAGTTCCGCGGAACGGGCCGTGATGGCCTGCAATCCTGCGACGGACCTCTCCCATGCCGGGCCTGCCGGCTCGTCCTCGTAGCCCCGGCCGGCGGTGAGGAAAAGGAGCGGCGATTCCAACTCGCTGCACACTTCCGCTGCGCGCAGGAAGAGCTGCAGGCTCCGCTGCCGCAGCCATTCCGCGCCGGAAGCGAGGTTCACCGGATAGCTCACCTGCTCCGGGGTGAGGCAGGCCAGGCTGAGTTCCCGCTCCCGCAGTAGGGTTCGCACCTGCTGCAAACGCTCCGCATCCGTCTCCGGGAGGTGCAGATGCGGGGCGACGCACCACAGCTCAATCCTGGTCCTCCCCACATCGACCATGTCATCAAGACAGCGCTGCAAGGTGTGATGCTGATAAGCGAAGTTTGAGCCGCAGACCTGCTCCATGCTGACGGTGTGCACGGCTACTTCCCAACGCCGTCGGCCAGTCCGCGGATAAAGTACCGCTGGCCGGCGAAGAACAGCACGATGACGGGCAACGCAGCGATCACCATCCCGGCGAAGACCACGGGATAATCCGTGCCGTGCTTTGACATGAGATTGGTGAGCCCCACCGGCAGGGTCTGCAGTGCCCCGCCACTGGTGAAGATCATGGCGAAAAGGTACTCGTTCCAGGTGAAAAGAATGTTCAGCAATACCGTGGAGACGATGATCGGGCGGCACATGGGCAGGATGATTTGCCAAAAAGCCCTCGACTTCGAGGCACCGTCGACGGCGGCCGCTTCATCGACTTCTGCCGGCAGGTCCATCATGTAAGCGCGGATCAGGAACGTGGTGAACGGAACACGGAACGCCGTGTACAAGATCAGCAGCGCCCAGAAGCTGTTATACAGACCCATCGCCTGGAACATCTTCACCAGTGGAATGAGGGCGACGGTCGGTGCCAGCATAAGCCCGGTCAGTATGACGATCAGCAGCGTCCGGCTGAACGGAATGCTGACCTTCGTCAATCCATAGGCGGCCCACGCACTGATGAACACCGTCGCGATCGTGGACGTCACCGTCACCAGGACGCTCGTGGTGAGGTAGTCGCCCACGCCGCGGTTCCACGCGGTGGCGTAGTTCTCCCATCGCCACGAAATCGGAAGAGCAAACGGATTGGCAAAAAGTTCCGCGTTCGACTTCACGCCGTTGAGCAGCATCCACACCAGCGGGTAGATGACCACCACCGCGAGGGCCAGCAGGAAAGCCCGGACAAAGCCCCGTCCAAGGGACATGAGTACTGATGTCCGCGTTACCATTCCACTCTCCTTCGCTTTGAGACCCGCAACTGAAGTGCCGCAAGCACCATCGTGATGATGAAAACAGCGGTGGCGATCGCTGCCGCATAACCGAAGTCGTTGCGGACAAATCCGCTTCGGTAGAGCCAGGTTCCCAGGACCTGGCTGGAGTTGTTCGGGCCGCCGCTGGTCATCACCATGACCTCGTTGAACACCTGGAACGCCCCGGAAACCGTGACGATCAACATGAGGCTGGTCATCTCCCTTACCAGCGGCAAAGAAATGGCGAAGAAGCGGCGGAAGGGACCGACGCCGTCGATGGAAGCAGCTTCGTACAGTTCAGTGGGTATACGTTGTAGCGCGACGGCAAAGAGCAACGTGCAGTAGCCGAAACCCTGCCACTGGCTCATGACGATAATGCCAAAGATTGCGGTGTTTTCCTGCCCGAGCCAGGCCTGGGTGAAGTCCTGCAGGCCGAGGAAATCCAGCGCTGCATTGAGGATCCCCATTCGCGGCTCGTAGATGAAATAGAACAACAGCCCGGCCACAGTCAGGGAGATCGCAGAAGGGACAAAGTACACCGCCCGAAGGATTCCGCGCCATCGCGCGCTGCGCAGCCCTTCGATCATGGCCGCCAGAATCAAGGCACCGAACACCTGGAACACGATCGAGATGCCGGCGTAAAGGACGTTGTTCAGCAACGACTTCCAGAAGATCGGGTCGTTGAGCATCTTGGTGTAATTGTCCGTGCCCACAAAGGTCTGGCGTCCGCTGTAGATGTCCCACTTGAGCGTGCTGAAGCCAAGGTTCTGCAGGAGCGGCACGTACGCAAAGATGCCCAGGAGCAGGACGGCGGGTGCTACCCAGATCAGGTTCCGCCAACGCTGCGAGCGGACCCTTCTTGCGGGCTTCCCGGCCGGGCGGCCCGGCACCACCGCCGTCGCTGGCGTTGGTGCCGCCGGCTTCCACGCAGTATTGGAAATTGTCATGGCTGCACCCGTTACTTGGCTGCGTCGGAAGCGGACCGGACCGAAGCGAGGACCTGTTCGGGACTTTGGCCTCCGGCGGTCAAGGATTCTCCTCCGGCGAGCCAGGCGTCCGCGACGGCCGGGACCGTGACCGAGTCCAGCCAGACGATGGCGTCCGAGGCTTCGTTGACCTGCTTGATGCCTTCCACGACCGGTGCGGTGGAGTTTTGCTTGGAAACGGCGCCCTTGACGGAGCTGGGCTGGCCGTAGGGCGGAGCCGACAGCTTGGCTGCGTTTTGAGCGCTCGTAGCAAACTTCATGAAGTCAGCAGCGAGGGCCGCGTTTTTGGACTTGGCGTTGATGATGTAGCCCTCGGGCGATGCTTCGATGGCTTTGGTGTCTCCCTTGGCATCGGCTGCGGCGGGGAGCCGGAAGATACCGAGGCCGTCCTTCTTCAGCGAGGAGTCTTTGGAGGCAGTGGTATCGAATTCGAGGACTTCCTGGTAGTACATTCCGGCTTTGCCCTCTGCCAGGGCCTGCTGCGCCGTGGTGTACAGGACCCCGTTGGAGTCCTTGCCACTGCCCGTGCATTCGTTCACCAGGGTGCTGTACTGCTTCATGGCCCTCAGGTACCCCGCGTCTTCCAGCTTTGCGGTGGCCGGGTGGAAATCTGCTTTCAGCACGTCGGTCGGTACCTCGTAGGCGAACAGCTGCTGCAGGTAGTGCAGCGCCGGCCAGCCATCCTTGTTTCCAAACGCAATGGGTTCATAGCCGCCTGCCTTGAGGACCGAGCAGGAGGAGACAAGCTCCTCGAATGTCTTGGGCGGAGTGAGTCCCAGTTCCTTGAAGACTTTCTGGTTGTAGCCCATGAACTTCCCGTTGTTGTACAGCGGGACAGCAAAGTACTTGCCGTCCTTCTCAAAGGCTTTGAGAGCCGATTCGCCGAACTGTGCTCCCCACTCGGTGCCGGGCGCGATGGCGGGTGTGAGGTCTGCCGCGAGTCCGCCGTCGATAAAGTTGTTTGCCCAGTTCCCGGCCCAGGTGAAGAAAATGTCGGGAAGGGCTTGAGACGCCGTCAGCGTTTTGGTCTTGTCCTTGATGCTCTGGTCCGTTTCCTGAATCAACTCGAACGAAACGTCCGGATGCATCTTCTGGTACTCCGCCGCCAGATTCTTGAAGTACGGCTCGAGGGGATCGCCGCCGAACTTCGTAAGGATGCTCAGCTTTCCGGAGTACGCAGGCTCCTTGGTGAGGTCCAGAGGGGCAGCAGTCTGGCTTCCGCCGTCCCCGCAGCCGGCCAGGGCCAGCGCTGCCCCGGCGACGAGTGCCGTCATCAATTGCTTGCTCTTGGGGAAGATCATTTTTCTACTTTCGCTCGGTGGCCGATCAGCCGAGGCTTCACGATGGGAGCGGCACCTTCGCCCTCCATTGGAATCGGTGCCAGTCTCCGGGACTGATTTGGGACGCTTGATACCGGTACCATAGTGAATCACGATTTGGAGCGATGGGGAAGAGTCTCAGCAGGGGAATTACGAGGCGGCGTTACCGGCCGGCATCGGCCGAAGGCACGGGTCCGTCAGATGACCGCGAGATCAAAGTCGACGGCAACACATGCCGGGACGGAGCGGACGCGTCCCCGTTGATGCGCGCGATGAGCTGCTGGATCGCTACCGCTCCCAGCTCGCGTACGGGCTGACGAATCATCGTCAGCGGTGGCTCCATCACGGCAGCCCAGGGGCTGTCATCAAAGCCGATCAGGGATACGTCCTTGAGCAGCCGAAGATTGCGTGCCCGCAATGCATGAAGCGCACCCACAGTGGCCTCGGTCTCGGTGGTGAAGATTGCGGTGGGCGGATCCGCCAGGGCAAGCATGCCGCTGACTGCCCGCGTTGCTTGTCCTTCGTTCTTCAGGACGTGGGTCACCAGTGCCGTGTCGAACGGTATTCCGGCATCCTTCAAAGCGTCGAGGTAACCGCGGAGGCGTTCGCCGTCGCTCCACAGCGCGTCGTCCAGGATGCGATGCATTTGCTCGAGGTCGGTTGCCGGGCTCAGCGTCACCGGGCCCCACGCGAAGGCGATTCTCCGGTGCCCGTTCTGGATGAGGGAGTCCACGGCGGAGCGGGCTGCCTCACGGTTGTCGATGACCACTGAGTCCGTATCGAGACTGTCTACGAGGCGGTCAATCAGGACCACTGGAATGCCGCGCTCCATGGCGCCGGTCAGATGCGACGTGTCGTCATGGCGCCCGGCGGCCGACGCCACAATGAGGCCGTCGACCTGCTTGGCGAGCAGGACGCCGACGGCGTCGCGCTCGAGTTGCAGTTTCTCGTCCGTGCTCAGGATGATGGCGTCGTAGCCGGCCAGCTTCGCGGTTTCAGATATGCCTTTGAGGACTCCGGTGAAGAACGGGTTGGCGACGTCCGCCACCACAATGCCTAGGGTTTTCGTGATACCCGTGGTCATGCTCCGCGCCAGGGCATTGGGCTTGTAACCCAGCCGCTCCGCCGCGAGCATCACCTTGGCTCGGGTCGCGTCACTGACCGAACCGTAATTGCCCAGGGTGCGCGCGACTGTGGCCCTGCCCACCCCTGCTGCAGCCGCAACGTCGGTGATGGTCGGGGCCGCGTCATGGTGCTGGTGGTCCGACGGCATCCAAAGCCCCTTCTATGTGCAGGGATTCGCGTCGGCGACCCGGCTGTTTAAGTGTTCCTGCATCAGATCCTAGTTGGTGTGGCGGCAGGCCGTCCGTAACCAAAGGCGCCCTCCACGGAGCACTGCTCCGCCGCGGCCCGTGCTGCGACGCCCAGGGCTTCGGCCAGGCTGCGGGCGGACGGCCGGGAGCGCTTGGTCCAGCCGGTTGTCAGGAGGCTCACGACCATCCCGGTCAGGAAGGCATCACCGCACCCCATGGTGTCGGCGAACCGCCCCGGGTCTATGGGCACGGCGTCCTGCATGAGGAACGCGTCCCCGTCGAACAATACGGCTCCGTCTGCACCTCTGGTGCCTACCGCCAAGGCCGCCCCTGCCTCCACAACCCGCCGCAGCTCATGTTCGGCAGACTGCCGGGTATGCCCGCCCAACGAAAGCAACGCAAGATCGATGTAAGGGGCTGTCCGGTTGAAGTACTCGTCCGTTCGCCGGTCCGGCTCCGAGGAGTAGTCGAAGCTGACCAGAGCCCCGGTATCGCGCACCAGGGGAAGCTGCGATTCCGACGCTGAGTAGACGCTGGAATGCACCAGGTCCGCCGTGGCCAGGTAGGCCAGGTGTTCCGGTTCGAGTTCGAAGGGCTGGCCTATGGTGACGCCTCCGTTGTTCCACCCCAGAAACACCCGGTCGCCGTCGACCACTTCGATCTCAGTCACTCCGTTCGGGCCCTCCCGGGTGACGCAGCGGCTGATATCGACGCCTTCTTGCACCAAGGCCGAGCGGACGAAATCTCCTAGAACGTCGTTGCCGAAGACGCCGACATAGCCAGCGTCCAGGCCCAGACGCCGCGCGAGAACGGCGAAGTTGACGCAGTTCCCGCCCGGATAGATCATCTTGCGGTCAAGGAACCGGTCCACAATGTTGTCTCCGAAGCCAATTACTCTCATGCTTTTCCCGTCTCGACGCTGCGGGCCCGGGTCCGACCGGGCCCGCAGCGCTGGAAGTCGTATCCCCGGTTGGGGTACGAAGGCCGCTGACTGTCAGTATTCAACGACGCGGTAGTACCGGCGCAGATCCAGTGAGTGGTTGCGGACCCGCTCGAGGTGCTTGCTGATCCGGTCCACCACGGTGTCCAGAATGAGCGGGGCCAGCAGACCACGGAAGCGGGGGCTGATGCCGGGCAGTTCGTAGTCCTTGGTGTCCAGCAGCGTGGTGTTGTTGTTGTAGTTCTCCGCGAACTTCACGACGCGCTCCATGAGGGGCCGGCTCTCGTCTTCGCCGAGGAACAGCATGAGGCTGGTGTCTTCTTCAATGAGTTCCAAAGACCCGTGAAAGAATTCGGCGCCGTGCACGCGCGTCGTCCGGAGCCACTGCATCTCCTCGAGGATGCACATGGAGTAGAGGTAGGTGAAACCCCAGAGGTTCCCGGCGCCGACGAGGAAGTGATAATCGACGTCTACGTTTCTTTCGGCGAAAGCTTCCGCTGCCGGTTCTGCCTGTCGCGCCACGTCCACCAGGGTTTCGGGGATGGATTGGAGCTCCGCCGCGAACTCTTCATATCCTTCGAACTCTCCGCGGGTTGCGAGCAGGCGCGTGCTCAGCAGCAACAGGGGGATGTCGAACGGCCATGTCTTCGGTTCGGTGACGAGGACGGCGTCCAGTGACTTTGCAAAGGGGCTCTCGCCGAAACCCGTGAAACCGACGGTGTAGGCGCCCTTGGCCTTCGCGAATTCGATCGCCTCGATGACGTCCTCGGTGGTGCCGGAAACGGAGGCAAAGACCGCTACCGACCCGGGGCCAAAGGTGGGATCTGCGGTCAGCATGAGTTCTTTGCCGATAGCGGCGCGAACAGGCAGTGTCGAGTTTGAGCGGATGAAGTGCTCATAGGGGAGCATCGCCGCGTACGTCCCCCCGGCGCCGATCAGGAACAGATTGCGGAAGTCGCGTTGCTGCAGCGAGTCCACAAGCTGTTCGATCTGCTCTTGCAATGCCAGCGCACTGCGGGTCTGGAGCAGAAATTTTTCTTCGTTGAAGCCCAGCACGGGGTGATCCTTTCGTCGACAACCTATTCATAGTGATACGTGTTGATACCGGTATCAACACTGTCCACATCGTGTCACGGCCGTGGGCCAGCGTCAAGAGTGGCTTTTCCCAGACAGACTCCTGCACCCAAGCGGGGGCGCAGGCCGAAGGTCCCAAGACTTTGCCGCGTGTGCTGTGTCGACCATCTGCGGTAAAGGCCGGAAGGGCCTCTCGCTGGCGGATCACGCTCGACGGCGTGGACATCGCCGCGATGGGGACTGAGCAAACGGGCCTGTTGGTAGGCCGCGGCTCTGTCTAGACTTAAGTTGCGCCGGAGCAGACGCATGAATTCGTCTCGGAAGGGCAAGGATCATGACAGACCGCAGCGACTCCGAATTGCCGGTTGAGGCGCCCACGGAATTGAAACCAGAAAAACGGGAGCCTCATGTCCCGGCACCTGAAGGTACCAACCAAGACGAGGACCAGCGCGTCTTGTCCGGCGCTGAAGCCCAGGCCGATAACTCCCGTAGTGGTGCAGACGTGCGAGAAGCGGTCAACGTCGCGGAGGCAGGCACCAGAGCCGAAGGGGACCACGCGCACCCGGAACGGGGCAAGTCTGGGGAGGCGCCGGTCGAGCAGGTTTACGACGATCCCGCGATGACTGAGGGGCAGCGAGTCGTAACCGGGGCCGCAACAACGAGCGGCAATGTACCGCCTGGACCGTCACCGGCCGAAGCCGGATCCGGCGGTGCTCAGTCCGTTGTTGGTGCGCGGGAGTCGGACCGTCGGGCGGCGGGCCAGCCGCCTACCGCGGGCGCGCCCTTCCAGACCGGCGAGCACGAACATCAAAATAAAACCGGGACTGCCGGGAAGTACCCCAAGGAGGAAGATCATGGGACTGGGTGACAAGATTCGCAATGCCGCAGCCAAGCGGGGCGGCAAAATGAAGGAAGCCACGGGCAAGGCGGCGGGTGACGAGCGTCTGAGGTCCGAGGGCAGGGGCGAACAGGTCAAAGCCGACTTAAAGCAGGCGGCCGAAAAGGTGAAGGACGCTTTCAAAAAGCACTAAGAACCGGCAGCGCCGGAGCTCAAGTACGCCCATCTGCGGCTCCGGAAGAGGACGCGCGGGTCAGTGGCGTGTTCGCGCGTGTAAAGCCTTGGCTCGAAGTCGGGCAGCCGCCGTTCGGAAAGCTGTCGGCACAGCAAAGCAACACCAACAAGCCACCCAACCCTGACTTCACACCTGCAGCTCCTGCCTCCTAAATTCAGCGGCCGTTTCCAGCAGCTGCGCGGACAGGCGCTTTGCATCCTGCCGGGCGAACCGGGTCATGGGCATCGCAATGCTCAGCGCCGCGTGCTGACCGTCAACCACGCCCAGGGACACGCCCAGGGCCGCGACGGCGTCCTCGCTCTCTTCGAAATTCATGCCGATCCCTGTCCGGCGGGTCTGGTCAACATCCCGGTACAGCTTGGGAAAGTCGATGCCTGCATTGGCATCGGCAGCTGAGTCATCCAGGATGCCGTAGCGCCGTTCGATGTCTTCCCGCGGCAGGTCCGCGAGGATGGCCTTGCCGGAGGACGTCACATGGGCCGGCAGGATGACCCCCGTGCGCAGGCCAAAGCGCAGGGCATGCGTGGTGGCCTCAATGCCGTCCAGGTGGTGGATATCCGTACCGATTAGCGCGGCAAGGTGGCTCGTCTCGCCGACCCGCGCAAACAGCCGCTCCAGGTACGGGCGGGCACGCACGATGAGCGACGGCGGTGTGTTGTCGATGACCGCCTTCCGGTACTCGGGGCCCGGCACGTACCTCCGCTGGGCCGCCTGCTCGGCGAACCCGTCTCCCACGAGGGTAGCCAGCAGGCGCTGCGCCGTGGACGGGTTGACGTCGAGGACGCTTGAGGCCTCCGTCACGCTGATCGAGCCCTGTCGGGACATGTGCTTGAGCAAAACCAATGCGCGGTGCACGGATTCGACCCTCGGTGCTTCATCTTTGCGTATCACGCAATAAAAGCTAGCACTTATTGCGTCACATGCGAAGGCGTGGCTAGTGTCACATCACCGAATGACCCCCACCTCCAGGACCGGCCTCGGCTAGGTCCCCCGAGGTTGCGAACCGAAACCCCCACCGGCGGTGCACCTGCCCGCCCTGCTCACCAGACAAAGGAGTCCTGATGAGTCTGTCCCACCCCACCCGAGCCGCAAAACGGCCGCTCAAGCCCACAATGCCCGCATCACGGCAGGCCAAGCGCGCCGTCCTCAGCGGAACTTTCGGGTCCGCCCTGGAATGGTTCGACTTCGCCGTCTACGGCGCCATGGCCGCCACGGTCTTCCCCAAGCTGTTCTTCAACGACATGAGTCCCGCCGTCGCCCTGCTGGCGTCCTTCGCCACGTTCGGCGTCGGCTTCGTGGCACGCCCGCTCGGCGGCATCGTGTTCGGCCATCTGGGTGACCGGCTGGGACGGCGCAAGATCCTCCTCACCACCTTCATCACGATGGGCATCGCGTCGATGGTCATCGGCCTGCTTCCGCCGCAGTCGGCGATCGGCGTTGCCGCCCCGGTGCTGCTGGTTCTCATGCGCTTCGTTCAGGGCATCGCGCTCGGCGGCGAGGCAACGGGCGCCCAGTTGATGACCATGGAACACGCACCCGCGGACCGCCGCGCCTTCTACGGCGGCCTCATGGCAATGGGGTCCCCCATCAGCCAGGTGGCCGCCAACCTCATGCTGGCCGTCCTCTCCGGCGTGCTGAGCCCGGAAGCCTTCCTCTCCTGGGGCTGGCGAGTACCGTTCCTGCTGAGCATCCTCCTGGTGGCCGTTGGCATCTACATCCGGCTCAAGGTGGAGGAAACGCCGGTGTTCAAGGAAGGCATGCAGGAACTCGCCCAGGAATCCACCAACCCGGCCACCGTGATCAAGACCCACGGCGTCACCATCCTGCGGCTCATCCTGGCCTTCGCCCCGATCGTCGTGACGTTCTACATCGTCTCCGTGTTCGGCATCAGCTACCTCACCACCCATGGCTTCACCCAGAGCCAGACGTTCACGATCATCATGATCTCCAACTTCCTTTCCGTGATCGCGATCTGGTGGGGCGGACGGCTGGCGGATGTCTACGGCCGACGTCGGATCCTGACGATCGGATCGGCAGGCACCCTGCTCGCCGCGGTCCTGTTCTTCCCGGTGGTGAACCTGGGCAGCTTCCCGCTGACGCTGGGCATGGTGGCGTTCTCCCTGGTCACTGCGCAGTTCGGAAATGCGGGCCAGGGCGCACTCTTCGCCGAGGCGTTCCCCACCCACATGCGCTATACCGGATCCGCGCTCGCCCTGACCGGCTCCAACCTCATCTTCGCCGCCCCCGCACCGTTCCTGGCCTCCTGGCTGATGAGCATCAGCGGCGGCAGCACGGTCTCCATCACCATCGCGTGGATCGTGATCATCGTCGCGGCCCTGATCAACCTGGTGCTGATGGGCGACGGGAAGACTCTTGAGGGCGGCCAGCACCGCTTTGGCCGCTACGTCCACGTTGAGGAAACGACGACGGCGGCCACAGCCACCGGACTGGTCGGCTCCGCCGCCCGAGACGCACTGTGACGCCATGATCGTCGAACAGCGCACCTACGTCCTTCATACCGGTGCCCGGCTAGAGGAGTACCTTGACGCCTACGAAAACATCGGCCTGCCCGCGCAGAAGCCGATCTTGGGAGGCTTCCTGGGTTACTTCGTCACCGAATTCGGGCGGCAGAACGAGCTCAACCACTTCTGGGCCTACGAAAACCTGGAAGAGCGCCGCAACCGCCGCGCCGATCTCGCCAAGAGCGGCCAATGGCAGGAATGCCTGGCCATCATCCGGCCGATGATCATGACGATGGAGAACCGGATCATGTACCCGACGTCCTTCTCGCCGATCCGCAGCCTGCCCGTTGCCGTGACCGACCAGCACACGGCCTTCAGCCCGAACCAGAAGCCCGGCCATGACCAGTAACCCCACCGCCACACTCGATCCGGACACTCTCAAGCAGCCGGTACTGCTGCAGACGGCGATCGTGACCGGCGGCGCCGGCGGCATCGGCCAGACGATCAGCCGGCGCCTCGCGCAGGAAGGCTACGCCGTCGTCGTTGCCGATCTCGACCAGGAAGCCGCTGACCGGACGGCCGCGTCGCTCCCCGACGTGGGCTGGGCCGAACACCGCGGCTTCGCCGGCAATCTGGCCGACGGGGAGACCAATAAGGCACTTGCCGCGTTCGCGGCCGAGACCGGCCCGGTGGGGGTAGTGGTCAACGCCGTCGGCATTTCGCCCAAGCGAAACGGCGGCAAGATCCGCTTCTTTGAACTCAGCGACGATGAGTGGAACACCGTCATGGCGGTCAATGTTGCGGCACCGTTCTTCCTGGTGCGCGAGGTCTACCGGCACATGCCCACGGATGGTTCCGCGAGCATCGTGAACCTGCTGTCGATCACCGCCAAGACCGGCACGGGCGGCGGCCCGGACGCGGCGTTCGGCCCCTTCCTGCCCAGCTCCGTGGTCTACGGGGCATCGAAGGCGGCGCTTCAGAACCTGACGGCCAGCCTGGCCCACGAACTGGCCGACTTCCGGATCCGCGTGAACGGCGTGGCGCCGGGCTTTGTGCAGACCCCCATGATGGGCGACGTTCCCCAGGACGCCAGGCTTCTGGGCCAGGTCCCCATGAAGCGCTTCGCGACGCCGGAGGAGATCGCCGACGCCGTGGCCTTCCTCACCGGGAACCAGTCCACCTACATCACCGGCACCAGCCTGGACGTCAACGGCGGATTCCTCACCTGTTGACAAGCCCCGGGCGTGAGCCCGCCGCGTCCCCCACGGACGCGCCAGCACCAATGACAAAACCCCTGAAAGGGACAGCAATGACCATGCCCCAGTACGACTACGATGTGGTGGTCCTCGGATCCGGTATCGCGGGACAGTCCGCAGCCACCGCCGCGGCGCAAGCCGGCCTCAAGGTGGCGCTCCTGGAAAAGACCGGCAAGCTTGGCGGATCCTCGGCCATGAGCGGCGGATTCTTTGCCTTCTCCGGAACCGAAGAGCAGGCGGCCGAGGGCGTCCAGGACTCCGCGGAACTCTTCCTGCAGGACCTGCTCTCCACCGGCGGCGGCGTCAACAACCGCGCCCTGGTAGATGCCTACCTTGAACGCCAGGACGACACCTACCGCTGGCTCAAGGAGCAGGGCGCGACGTTCCGGGCCCTGGAAATCAGCTCCGGACAGTCCGCGCCGCGCAGCCACAACACGGTGATCACCGAGCTGCTCGCCAAGCTGCACCGCTCCTTCACTGAAAATGGCGGGGAAACCCGGCTGGGACACCGCGCGGTCCGGCTGGTGCGCGGCCACGAAGGCACGGTGACCGGCGTCGTCGTCGAAGCTGACGGTACCGAGTCACTGTTCAACGCCCGCGCCGGGGTGATCCTGGCGACCGGCGGCTTCAGCCGGAGCGCTGAGCTGCTGCGGACCTTTGCGCCGGAGCAGCTTGCGGCGATTCCCTATGGCGGGGCGGGCAACACCGGTGACGGCCTCAAGATGGCCTGGAAGCTGGGCGCCGGCGTGGCGGACATGTCCTACATCACCGCAACCTATGGCTCCCACCCGGACACCGGCGAGGAATTCCACGAACTGCTCACCGCGTATTACATGGGCGCGATCATCGTGAATCAGGACGGCCGGCGGTTCGTTGACGAGTCCAAGTCCTACAAGACCCTCGGCCGCGAGGTGCTCAAGCAGCCGGAGGGCCTCGGCTTCGAGATCTTCGATGCCAAGGTCCGGGCCAAATCACACCCCGGCATCCCGCTCAATGACATTGGCATGATCGAGGACTTGGGTCATCTCTTCAAGGCCGATTCGCTCGAGGAACTGGCCGAGGAAGCCGGCATCGCCCCCGCCGCCCTGGTGGCGACCGTGGCCCGCTACAACGACTCGGTGGCCGGCCGCGAGGAGGACGAAGTGGGCCGCACCCACCTGTGCAATGGCGTCGGCGAACTCCTGCCGCTGGACCAGGGACCGTTCTACGCCTACCCCGCCAAGGCGCTGATGACCACCACCTACTGCGGCGTGACCATCAACCCAGACGCGGAGGTGGTGGACGTCGACGGCGACGTGATCCCGGGGCTGTACGCCATCGGCGAGCTCACCGGCGGATTCCACGGCGCCGCGTACATGACCGGCACCTCGCTGGGCAAGGGCGTCGTCTTCGGCCGGATCGCCGCCGAGCACGCCGCCGCGAAACTGGCATCGAGCGTGGCGCAGTGAGCACGGCTACGCAGCAGGATGCGCTCACACAGCACCGTTCCACGGACACGGCGCCCGGCGAGCACGAGGTCCGCCGGGTGGACGTCGTCGTCGTGGGATCCGGGGTCAGCGGATCCGCCGCTGCCATGACCGCCGCCCGGCGCGGAGCCAAAGTGGCGCTCCTGGAGAAACAGCCGACGTTCGGCGGCTCGGCCGCGCTGTCGGCGGGAATGTTCTGGACCGCTCCCAGCGTGGATGCCTACCGGAAGCGGATTCCGCTGGGAAACGTGGACCTCGGCAGCCGCCTAGTCGACGACTATGAGGACGCGCTCGCCGAGTTGCGTGCCGCCGGTGTCCGGGTTGCGGCGGAGCCGAAGCGGGACATCATGACCTTCGGCATCGGCTACTCCACGGACATCCACGCCATCCTGGCCTGGTGCCGTGATCAGGTCATCGCGGCCGGGGGAGAGGCCACGGCCGGAGCGGCCGTCACCGAACTCCTGCAGGACGACGGCGGTGCCGTCACCGGGGTCCTGGTGCGGACCGCGGACGGGCACCAAATCCGCTACGACGCAGCCGCCGTCGTGCTGGCCAGCGGCGGATTCCAGGGTGACCGTGCCGAACTGACGCGATCCATCGGGCCCAACGCGGACCGGCTGGTGCTGCGCTCCAACCCCGGCAGCGTCGGCGACGGGCTGCGTATCGCGCGGGCTGCAGGAACCGGGGGGACGACGGCGATGAGCACCTTCTACGGGCACCTGCTGCCGTATCCGGTGGGCAGCTTCGAGGCCGCCCACTATCTGCCCTATTCCCAGTACTATTCCGGCTCGACGGTGTTGGTGAACCTGCAAGGGAAGCGCTTCGCGGACGAGACCGACGGCGACGAACTGCTCAACCAGGCCGTCACCTTCCAGCCACAAGCGCGCGGAATCCTGATCTTCGATGAGTTCGTCCGGAGCACGGAAGTGCTGGAGGAACCGTTCCCGGGACTGGGCAGCATCGACCGTCTGGGCATAGCCATCGAGGCGGGCGGGCAGCACGCTGTCGCGCAGACCCTGCCGGAACTCGTGGACCTGGTGGCCGACTGGGGCGTTGACCGCGATCAGCTCGCCGGCACCCTGGACCGTTATGCGGAAGTCGCCCGCCAAGGCGGCGGCACGGCCGACGGCGTTCCGGTGTCCGCCTCCGCGCGGGCGCCGCAGGACGGCCCTTTCTACGCACTCATGGTCCAGCCCTCCATCACGTTCACCTTTGGCGGGATCCGCACCAACGCGAAGGGCGAGGCCTTGGACCACGACGGCGCCGCGGTACCCGGGCTGTACGCAGCCGGTGCCGACATTGGCGGGCTGTCCAACTACGGCTACGCCGGCGGACTGGCGCCGGGTTACATCACCGGCCGCTGGGCCGGTGACTCGGCGGCAGGGCGGGCGGCCAAATCGATGCAGCACGGAAACCTGGCCGTCGCCGGCGGCAGGTACGGACGTGAAGGGAACACGAAGTGAGTTCAACAGCAGACGTTCTGGTGATCGGCGGCGGAGGATCCGGCATGAGTGCCGCGATCTCCGCGGCCACCAGCGGTGCGACGGTGATCGTCCTGGAGAAGTGCGCCAAGGTGGGAGGCAGCACGGCGATGTCCGTGGGCTCGTTCACCGCCGCCAACACGGCCTACCAATACCGCGCAGGGGTCAATGACAGCGTTGAGTTGTTCGTTGAGGACATGAAGGTGGCCAATGGCGAGTTCGAGCAGCGCGAGAACAAGGAGCTACGCCGGATCCTGGCCGAAAACTCGGGTGCCACCGTGGAGTGGCTCAGCAGCATCGGCGTGCAGTTCCTCGGCCCGACTCCGGATCCGCCTTACGAGAAGCCCCGCATGCACAACGTCCTGCCGAACTCCGGTGCGTACGCCGAGGCCCTGCTGCGCGAGTGCAGGAAGCGCGGCGTCCTCATCCATACCTCCATGCGCGTGGAGGAGCTGCTGCGCAACGCCGACGGCGAGATCATCGGCGCGCGCGCCAACGGCCGGGACTACTTCGGCCGGCGCGGCGTCATCCTGGCCACGGGTGACTACTCGGCGTCCGCCGAGATGAAGGCCAAGTACGTGGGGGAGGGCGCGGCCAAGATCCCGCCGGTCAACCCGAACGCCACCGGCGACGGCTTCAAACTGGGCGCCGACGCCGGCGGGGTCATGATCCAGATGGACCGCCTGTATGAGGGGCTTCGCTTTGCGCCCTCCACCCGGGTGGACCCGATAAAGATGCTGCCCTCGCACCCCCTCATCTCCAAGGTCATGCGGCTGGTGGTCGAGCGGCTGCCGCGGAAGATCCTGGCGTACGTGGTCCGCGGAGCGTTGACCAGCTGGGTCGGCCCCAACAACACCATGTACCGCGCTGGGGCGATCCTCGTGGGTCACGGGGGCAAGCGCATCGCCAACGAGGATTCGGACAAGGCCATGGCGCGGGCCACCGCGGCGGATGCCAAGAACACCGCCTACATGATCTTCGACGAACGGGTGGCCAGGAAGTTCTCGGCTTGGCCCAACCCGGTCTCCACGTTCCCGGGGGTGGCCTACGCCTACGTCGATGACTACAAGCGGTACCGTCCGGACGTCTACCACCGGGCCGAAACCATCGAGGCACTGGCTGCCAGCACCGGCCTCGACCCGGCGGTGTTGACGGCCAGTGTTTCGGACTGGAATGCCAAGGTGGCGGCCGGCAAGGACGGCGACTTCGACCGCGAGCACCTTGGCCAGGGCGTGAGCGAAGGCCCGTTCTACGCGCTGGGGCCGATGAACGCCTTCATCACCCTGGCCGACGGCGGTCTGGCCGTCGACACTGAACTCCGGGTGACCACTCCCGAGGGTGAAGCCATCCCCGGTCTGTGGGCTGCCGGATCCACCGGTCAGGGAGGCCTCCAGCTGCTCAACCACGGGCTCCACATCGGCTGGGCGATGGTTTCCGGACGCATCGCCGGACGCAACGTGGCGCGCGCGCCGGGCCGTAGTGACCTGAATGTGGCGGGAGCCCCGCTGGCCAGCAGCGTTCGAGTATGAAACGGGAACGGCCTGCCCGGCCGGGCAGGCCGTTCCCTTCAGTACTCCCCATTAGTCAAGTAGAACGAACGGCGGATGGTGCCCGCGAGCTTTTGACTTCTGTAGGGCGAGTTTGGGCCTAGAGTCCAGGGCTGGTGAACCTGATGATGCGCTTCTACGAGCTCGACGCCGGGCGGATCACGCTGGACGGCGTGGACGTGGCGCTGATGTCCCGTCACGAGCTGCGCTCGCGGATGGGCATGGTGCTGCAGGACACCTGGCTGTTCGGCGGGACCATCCGGACAACTTCGCATACGGCCAGCCGGATGCTTCCTAAACGGAGATCCTGGAGGCCGCGAAGGCATGACGTGGGTGTTCAGCGCTTTGTCGGTCTGTTTGGCGTGCGCGTTGCATGGCCCCGCTACAGAGCGCGGTGGTACTGACTTGGCCAGTATTCCTGCGGTTGGCCGCCGGCCAGCCGCAGCGCATAGTAGGGGTCGCGCAGCAGCGCCCTTCCGACGATCACGGCGTCGACGCTGGACGACGCGAAGACGTTTCGCAGCAGGTCCGGGTCCGCCATTTGGCCTACCGGTGCTACCGCGGTTCCGGCGGCTTCCTTCAGCGACTCCGCGAAGTCCAGGTTCAGGCCCTGCCTGTTTGGCGGCGGGGCGTCCACAGCTAGGGCCCCAGATGTCACATCCAGCAGGTCGATCCCCAAACTGCCCAGGCGTTGAGCAAACACTTTCGCCTCCTCCAGGGTGATGCCGCCGTCGATCCAGTCCGTAGCGGTTATCCGGACAAATACGGGTTTCTCTGGCGGGAAGGCATCACGGACGGCCTTGGCGACCTGCAATGGGAACCGCATCCGGTTTTCCAGCGATCCGCCGTGCCCGTCCTGGCGGTGGTTCGTAACCGGGGACAGGAACTGGTGGAGCAGGTACCCGTGTGCGGCGTGGATTTCCACCACGTCATACCCGGCTTTATGGGCGTTGCTCGTGGCCGCAACGAACTCGCCCACCACGTCATCGATTTCCCAGGCGGTCATTTCAGTGGGCACGGTCAGCTTGCCGAATGCCCTGGCTGAGGGAGCCAATGGCACCCAGCCCCCGTCCTGGACCGGGACCGCGCTGTTCTGTCCGCTCTGAACCCAGGGCTGCCGGTGTGAGCTCTTCCGGCCCGCGCTGTTGAGCTGTATCGCGGCGACGGACCCGAGCTCCTTGATCTGCGCGGCAAGCATCCTGTGCCCCTCGACCTGCCCGGCATTCCAGATACCGAGGTCGTGGGCCGTCGTCCGGTGCCGGGGGCCGACGGCGGTTGACTCCACCATGATCATTCCCGCTCCGCCTACTGCCCGGGAACCGTAGTGCACGCGGTGCCAGCCAGTCGGTACTCCGTCATGGCCGGCCGAGTATTGGCACATCGGGGACATCCAGACCCGGTTGGCGATTTCGACCCCGCGCAGCTGCAACGGCTCTGTGAATGTTCCGCGATCCATTCCAATCCTTCTTCGAATCAAGCGTCCGGGCCAACGGTGTTGTCGGTCCTGTGGTGATGCACGACGACGGCGGGCAGCGGAACTGCCAATCCGCCCCCGCCGTCGGACTTCTTAGCCTGCGGCCGCCCCAACGACAGCGCTGACGGCCCCCTCCGGGACCTCTGCTAAGGCAGCCAGCAGTCCCGCGGCGAGGCTGGTCCGCTCGAGCATGCCGTCGATGCTGATCCATTCGTGCCGGGCGTGCGCCCCGTCGCCGACTGCGCCGAGCCCGTCCAGGACGGGAAGACCCAGGGCTGCAGCGAAGTTGCCGTCGCTGGCGCCGCCGACGGAGGTTTCCGCCAGCTCGAAGCCCAGCTGGGCCGCCACCTGCTCGGCCTCTGCGAAGAGCCGCCCGGTATCGGCCGAGCGGGGCATCACTGGACGGTTCCAGCCGCCGGAGACCTCCACGGAGGCCTCCGGGCTGCGGGCCGTGAGGCTGTCCAGGACGGCGTTGATCCGCCCGACCTCGGCCTCGGAGGTCACCCGGACATCGAGGTCGGCGGTAGCGAACCCGGCCTTGACGTTGGTCCGTGTGCCCCCGCCCACCAGCCCGACATTAACGGTGGTTCCCTTGGCCAGGTCCGTTTCGGCGTGCAGCTGCACGATCACGTGCGCAATTTCGTCGATGGCGCTGGCGCCGACTTCGGGATCCAGCCCGGCGTGGGCTTCCTTGCCGGTGGCGGTAACCCGGAAGATTCCCACGCCCTTCCGGGCCGTCTTCAACGCGCCCGCGGCGCTGGCCTCGAACACCAGGACCGCACTGCCCCGCGCGGCTTCTTGCTCGATGACGGACCGCGACGCCGGGCTGCCTACCTCCTCGTCGCCGTTGAGGACCAGCCGGACGTTGGGGCGGGGCAGGCCGAGCTCGGCCCCGGCGCGCAGGGCCCACACCAGCTGCACCAGCCCGGCTTTCATGTCGAATGCACCGGGTCCGGTAAACCGGTCCCCGTCCACGGTTGCCGGCCAGTCTCGGAGGGTCCCGGCCGACCAGACGGTGTCGTAGTGGCAGAGGGCCGTGATCCAGCCGTCGCCGCCGTCGTCCGAGGGATAGTCGAGCACCACGGTGTCGCCCCAGCTCCCGCCGTCGACGTGGCGGCGGGCGGCGGGCGTGCCGATGCGGCCGGCTATCCACTCCTCCACCCAGGCCAGGCCCGACTTGAGCAGCGCCTTGTCATCGGAGGGGGTTTCCCGGGAGACGTAGCCCGTCAGGTCCTCGAGGAGGTCGGCGCGTTGTCCGGCCACCCAGGCCGGCAGTTCCTCGATCGCGGTCATCGGGTGGCCTTCCGGTCAAGGGCGGTGAGGTGTTCTTCGTCCATGGTGATGGCACCCGTTTCAAGCTGCGTGATCATCGACACCAACTCCTCAATGAGGGCCACCTCCAGCTGGTGTTTGGCGGCCAGTTCCAGGACCGGGCGGTACTGGGTGGGCACCTCGGTGGGACGTTTCCGCACCGCGATGTCGCGCCAGATGCCGGAGCGCGTCTTGGTCTGGGTGGAGAGCCATTTGACGAGGTCGTCCGTGGCCCCGGAGTTCCGGGCCGCGTCGGCGCCGCGGGTGTAGCAGGAAGGATCGAACGCGTCGAACCCTTCCAGCGTGATGCCTTCGGCCGCGGCCACATCGAAAACCTCCGCGGCGAGTTCGTTCATCGCGGGCCGGTGCCGGTCGATCAGCTCGCTCATGTCGGCGTCGGCCAGTGCCGTGGCAGTCAGCATGGCCCCGAACCCCAGTTTGGACCAGAGGTAACCGGCGACGTTGTCTGTGACCGCCGGAGTGCCCCAATGGCGCAGGTCGTGGGCCAGCTGCCGCACCCGGTCGCTGGTGCCGCCGGCGTACTCGCCTAGCGCCATGGCGCCGATGCCGCCGTCGTTGATGACACCGGGTTCCAGGACGTCGGCGAAGAGGTCGACAAAGGCGATGACGGTCCGCTCGGCCCCGACATGCCGGGCGATGGTGGCCTCATTGAGGCCGTTCTGAAGGGAGGCCACGTAGCCGCCGCTGCTGAGCCTTGGCGCTATCCAGGCCGTCGCGCTGTCGGTGGCCTGGGCTTTGACCGCCAACAGGACCCGCTCCAGGGTGGCGGGGGCGTCGTCCAGGCCGTAGCAGGGAACGTCCGCGGCCAGGACCCCCGACGGGCTCTTGATCTGCAGCCCGTTCTCGCGGATGGCCGCGACGTGGAGTGGATCGGCGTCGACCAGCTGGACCGGGACGCCCTGCGCGTGGAGGTGGGCGGCCAAGGTGCCGCCGATCGCTCCGGCGCCGACTACTGTGTATGGGTTTTCCGTCATTGAGATACTTTCGTGTTGTTGCCGCCGGGGCCCGCCACCGCGTTGGCCGGCCAGTGAAGCGGCAGGTTCATGGCGCCGGCGGAGGAACCGCCGTCGACGCGCAGGGTCTCGCCGGTGATCCATTCCGCCTCGGGGCCGGCCAGCCATACGACGGCGCGGGCAATGTCGTCGGGTTCGCCGCGGCGCCCCAGCGGGTTGCCGGACACGGCGGCGGCGTATTCCTCCGTCACCGGGTTGGCGTCGCTGTTGACGGTCACGAAGCCGGGGGCGACGGCGTTGACACGGATGCCGTGCGGCCCCAGTTCCAGGGCCGAGGCCCGCGTGACCATTTCAAGTGCGGCTTTGGACGTGGAGTAGGGCGCGGCGCCGGGACGGGCACGCAGGGCCGCGCCGGAGGAGATGTTGATAACGCTTGCCCCCCGTCCTGCCTCGATGGCCCGCTGCGCGAGGGCAACGGTGGCCAGCAGGGGAGCGCGGGTGTTGAGGTTCTGCACCGCGTCCCAGGCGGCGGCGTCCAGGGAGAGGAAGGGGGTGGCCGGATAGATTCCGGCCGAGTTGACCAGCACGTCCACCGGAGCGTCCGTCCAAGCGCGGGCAACCATGTCCTCCGGCGCGGCGGGGGTTGCGAGGTCCGCAGCCAGGACCTGCGCGTCCTCCGCGCCGGCCGCCCGGCACTCCTCGGCGACGGCGGCCAGGGCCTCTGTATTGATGTCCACCAGCGTGAGCCGGAAGCCAAGTCCCGCGAACCGGTTGGCCACCTGGCGGCCGATGCCGCTGCCTGCCCCTGTTATAAGTGCGTGCCGGCTCAATCGAGGGCCTTGCCCTTGGTCTCGGGCATGGTCAGGTACACAACGACGCCGATCGCTGCGGCCACTGCGCAGTAGAGCCAGACGAACCCGCCGTAGCCGCTGGTGTTCATCCAGGTGGTGATGTACGGGGCGGTGCCTCCGAAAATTGCCACCGCGAGGGCGTAGGGCAGGCCAATGCCGGTGGCGCGGACCTCGGCGGGGAACTGCTCGGCCATGATGACGGCGCAGTTGGCGGAATAGCCCAGGAGCAGGATGATGCCAATGACCTCGATGAGCAGCAGCATCCAGAAGTTGCCGTTGAGCAGGGCGAAGGCAGGCCAGGAAAAGAGCAGGAACCCGGCGGCGAAGGCCGTCATGGTGGGTTTGCGGCCGATCTTGTCAGACAGCAGGCCGGCGAAGGGGAGCAGGACTAGGAACAGGCCGACGGCGATGAAGTTCGCGAGGAGCGCCTGGCTCAGCGGGATGCCGGTGGAGACGGCCGCGTAGGTGGGCATGTAGGAAACCCACATGTAGTACAGCAACGTCCCGGCGATGGTCACGCCGAAGACGCGCAGGGTGGCTTTGGGGTGCTTGACGAACATGGTAAAGACGGAGTTGCGGCGCGTTTCGCCGGACGCTTCGGCGCGGCTCTTGGAGTTGACGAACGATTCGGTCTCCTCCACGGACGACCGCAGCCACAGGCCTACCAGGCCCAGGAGCGCGGCCACGATGAAGGCCAGTCGCCAGCCCCAGTTGTCCAACGCGTCCTTGGACAGGGTGCTGGTGATGATCGCGCCCATGCCGGAGGCGAGCAGGACGCCGGCGCCCACTGACACCTGCTGCCAGGAGCCGGCGAAGGCGCGGCGGCGCGGCGCGGCGGACTCGACCAAGAAGGCCGAGGAGGAACCGAACTCGCCTCCGGCGGCAAAGCCCTGGACCATCCGGGCAATCACCAGGATGATCGGCGACAGGATGCCCACAGTGTCGTAGGTGGGGGCGATGCCGATCAGGGCGGTGGCCCCGGCCATCAGGCCGATGGTGAGAACCAGGCCCTTCTTCCGTCCGTGGCGGTCAGCGTAGGCGCCCATGATGGCGGCCCCGACGGGCCGCATAACGAACCCGACGGCAAAGATGGCGAGAGTGGCCAGAAGCGCCGCGATGGGGTCGCCCTTGGGGAAGAAGTGGTGGGCGAACACGGACGAGAAGGTCGTATAAACGGCCCAGTCCACCCATTCGACGGCGTTGCCGATGCTGCCGGCGACGATTGCCTTGCGGCCCTGGGGTGAGAGTTTGGTTGCGTGGACCTCGTCCACAGTCAGCTGTTGTGTCATGAGATGGTCGTCCTTGTGGTGAGCCGGGAGGCAACGTGGGCTGCCAGGTCGGCGTGGGTGGTGATCCACACATCGTTGTGCGATCGGATGTGGTCCATAAGTTCTGCCAGGATCATCAGCCGGGACCGGTGCCCGATGATGTGGGGATGCATGGTGAGCTGGAAGACGCCGCCTTCCGCGTACGCGGCGTCGAACTCGTCCTTCCAGATCTGCAGGAGATCGCGGGGCGGCATATAGGGCCGCAACCCCGTGAAGCGGTCCATCATCAGGTACGGCGCGTCGTCCCGGATCCACTCCACCGGGACCTCGATGATGCCCGTGGGGGCGCCGTCGGCGAGGATCTCGTAGGGCTCGTCGTCGGCCATCAGGGAGGAGTCGTAAATGAATCCCAGTTCCCGGATGACATCGAGGGTGGAGTCGGAAAAGTCCCACGACGGCGTCCGGATGCCCACCGGCCGGATGCCTGCCTGCTGGTGCAGTACGTCTGTGGCACGTCCCAGCAGGTCCAGTTCCTGCTCATAAGTCAGCAGGGTGTTCCGCTCGTGGATCCAGCCATGCACGGCCACCTCATGGCCCTGCTCAACGTAGGTGGGGACTTCGTCCGGACGCAGTAGCGCGCAGACGGCCGGGATGTAGAACGACGCCGGTGACTCGTAGCGGCGGAGTAGCTCCAGGATGCGGGGCACCCCGGCCCGGGCGCCGTACTCTCCCTGTGCCATCCGCCCCGGCGACGTTTCGCCGTCGCGCAGCGAGGGCGTCTCGTGGTCCGAGTCGAAGGACAGCAGGACCGCGGCCCTGGCGCCGCCCTTCCAGCGCTGGGCCGGATCGGGATGAATGAGGGACTGTCCGGCACGGACGCGGTTGACGTGCCCCCGCCACTCCGTTTCCGGCCATTGCCACGACTGGACGTTGTTCACAAGCGCTCCTTTGGTTCTTCGCGATGCGGAGGATCGACGGGGACCACGGCTTGGGGGTCGGCGTCAGCTGAGAGTGATCCAGCTCTCAAGTTACAAACGTAGGGTAGATCGTGCCCTTGAACAAGAGATGATGGAAAAATCATTCAAAAAAGTTAAATCAAATGGTTTTTTCATCTTTCAAACCCGCAGTTCGCCGGTAGTCTTGAGTCAACACAGCGGCACAATCACGGACCGACGGAGGCCACCATTTCACTCATCGACGAGACGGACCTGGACATCATTGCGGCCTTGCAGATCGCCCCCAGGGTCCCGGCCAATGCGCTGGCCGAGATATTGGGTGTGCCGACCAGCACCATCACCCGCCGGCTCAACCGGCTGCAGAGCGAGCGGCTGATGAAGGTGATTGGCCGGTACGCGTGGCCGCTGATCCTCTCAGGCAACCCGCAGCAGCTGTGGATCTGCTGCGAGCCGGGGCGGTCGGCCAAGGTGGCGGAGCAGCTCAAGACGTTCCCTGAAGTTCAGTTCGTCATCACCACCTCCGGCACCGGCGATATCTACGCCGATGTTTTCCCCCTGCTGGGAACGGACATGAACGATCTGCTCAGCAACCAGATCCCCTCACTGCCCGGAATCAGGTCGGTGGAGAGTCGGCTGATCCTTGACTCGCGGCGCGTGGGCCAGAGCTGGCGGATCCAGCGCCTCACGGCGGACCAGAACGACGCTCTGGCTGTGCACGTGGTTCCCGTCAACCTGCCGGCCCTGAGTTCCATTGATGAACTCTCTGACCTGGAATTCGGCACAATGTGCGAGCTCGGGCGCAACGCCAGGGCTTCCGCCGCCGAGGTGGCACGGACACTGAACGTGAGCAGTTCCTCGGCCTACCGCGCCATCCAGATGCTCCTGGGCACCGGGGCGATTTCACCGCGCGTGGAAGTGGAGCCCGCAGCCGTGGGGTTCCCCCTCACAGCTGTCGTCTCGCTGCAGGTCAAGCCGAAGTCGATTTCGCACGTGCTGGACCAGCTTGGCGGCCACGAGTCGGCCCGTATGGTCACGATGGTGACCGGCCAGGCGCCCGTGGTGTTCCATGGCGTCTTCCGGGATCCCGGGAGCCTGGCCGACTTCATCACCAATGACATCGGCGCGCTTCCGGGCATCCAGTCGATGGACACCCGGGTGGCCATCAACGTCACGCGGCGCTACTGGATGGACCGAAATGGCCCGTTCATCGGCGACCAGGTCGAGGGGCTGCTCAGACGGTAGGGGCGATGCCCTTCACACCAGCGGCCACGGGTAACGCATGCCCGTGCGGTCAACCGGCAGCACGCCTGCGACCAGCATCCGCTGGACGCGGTGCTGCAGGGCGGTGACCTCGTCGTCGTAGAGCAGCTCGGCCAGTTCGGGAGGGACGGCCCCAGCCAGCGGGGCGATGTCGGCCAGCAGCGCCGCGGGGATGGGGTCGCCGGCGAAGTCCCAGATCACAGTGCGCAGTTTGAACGCTGCCGAAAAACACAGTCCATGGTCGATGCCCCAGATCCGCCCGTCGTCACCGCGTAGCACGTGGCCGCTTTTGCGGTCGGTGTTGTTGGCGACGTAGTCGAACAAGGCGATCCGCGCCAGCTCGCGGTGGGTCTCGGGGGCGTCCTCGAACAGGGTGAAGTAGTGCTCTTGGAAGTCGCACTCGATGAACCACTGCAGCGACCCGACACCCAATGGCGCTTCTTCCCGGATGACCGTGGGCGGGACGAAGCCCCACCCCAGCGCTTCGCTGAGCAGGTAGGCGGCGCGTTCGCGCTTGTAGAGCCCGGGGTCGAAGTCGGACAGCGGACGTTCGCCCGCCTCCGGCTTGTAGACCGCGTACCCCTGATCCTCGCCGCAGGTGACCTGGACTAGGAACGTCTGGTTGCTGCTGCGCGGGATGAGGCCCAGCAGCTCGATGCTGCCCTCGGTGAGAAGCGTCAACTCCCGGCTAGACACGGTTACACCCGCCTCAGAAATACAGTCATGACGCCCGGAGCCCGCTGAGGGGTTCCGCCGTCGAATTCACCATGTGCACGGCGGGATCCTGGCCCTCCACAAACGAGATGGCCGATACCGATCCCGGGCTGATGACGATGCGCTGGAACAGATCCAGGGGCGTGCCCAGGGCGTGGGCGACGGCGGCCTTGATGGGATCGGCGTGGGAGAAGCACACAACCACGCCTCCGACGTGGGCGGCACACAGCGCCTCCATCGCTCCGACGATCCGGGCCTGCATCTCCGGGAAGCTCTCGCCGTCCGGGAAACGGAAAGCGGACGGGCTGTGCTGCACGGTCTGCCACTCGGGCAGGGACGCCAGGTCGGCGATCGCGGATCCGGTCCACTCGCCGAAATCGCACTCAAGAAGCCCGTCGTCGTGCTTCACTGCCAGTCCCGTGCGCACCGCCGTCGGCTCCGCCGTTTCGCAGGCGCGCTCCAGCGGGGAGGAATACAAGGCATCCACGGGCAATCCGGCGAGCCGGTCCGCGACCCGGTCGGCCTGGGCAAGGCCCCGGTCGGAGAGGTGCAGCCCCGGGGTCCGGCCCGGAAGGACGGTGCCCGTCGTCGGCGTCTCCCCGTGGCGCACCAGCAGCAGGAGCGTGCCCTGCGGCGGTGGCGGCGCTGAAGGTCCTGGCGTAGCTGCGGTCATCAAGATCCAGCCTAGGCCGCACAAGCGCCCGATGCGGAGGAATCTCAAGAAGTCCCTCGATTCCCCGCCGGGTACAGGTCTACGGTGGAGGAGTGAGTGATCGCCCCGAAATCTTCACTGTTGGTGAACTGCGAGCCTCCGGCCGCGTTCACAAGGACCTGCGCCGCGAAATCCGCGACAACCTGCTGGCCGCGCTCGCCGCCGGCCGCGACCCCTGGCCCGGGATGTACGGCTTCAGCCGCACTGTCCTGCCGCAGCTCGAACGCGCCCTGCTGGCCGGGCACGACGTCGTCCTGCTCGGCGAACGCGGGCAGGGCAAGACCCGGCTGCTTCGCACCCTGGCCGGGCTGCTGGACGAGTGGTCGCCGGTGATCGAGGACTCCGAACTGAACGAACACCCCTACGAACCTCTCACCGAGCACTCCCGCGCCCTGGCCCTCACCGAGGGCGACCGGCTGCGGGTGGCGTGGCGGCACCGCTCCGAACGGTACGTCGAGAAGCTCGCGACGCCGGACACCTCCGTCGCGGACCTGATCGGCGACGTCGACCCGATGCGGGTGGCCGAGGGCCGCCGCCTGGGCGACCCGGAAACCATCCACTACGGCCTGGTCCCGCGCTCCAACCGCGGCATCATCGCCATCAACGAACTCCCCGACCTCGCCGAGCGGATCCAGGTCTCCATGCTCAACGTGATGGAGGAACGTGACATCCAGATCCGCGGCTACGTGCTGCGGCTGCCGCTGGACGTCCTGGTGGTCGCGTCCGCCAACCCGGAGGACTACACGAACCGGGGCAGGATCATCACGCCGCTGAGGGACCGTTTCGGCGCCGAGATCCGCACCCACTACCCGATCGAGCTCGACGACGAGGTGGCCGTCATCCGGCAGGAAGGCCACCTGGTGGCCGGCGTCCCGCCCGTCATCCTCGAGATCCTGGCCCGCTACACCCGGGCGCTGCGGCAGTCTCCGGCGATCAACCAGACCTCCGGGGTGTCAGCCCGGTTCGCCATCGCCGGCGCCGAAACCGTCGCGGCCGCGGCCCTGCGCAGGGCCAGCGTGCGCGGCGAAGACGAGGCCGTCGCCCGGATCATCGACCTCGACGCCGCGGTGGAGGTCCTCGCCGGGAAGATCGAGTTCGAATCCGGCGAGGAAGGCCGGGAACAGGACATCCTGGACCATCTGCTGCGGATGGCCACCGCCGAAGCGGTCCGGGCCCACTTCCACGGCCTCGACATGGGCGACCTCGTCGCCGCGCTGGACGGCCACACCACCGTCACCACCGGTGAACTGGTCACCGCGCGGGAGTTCCTCGAAAACCTTCCGTCGCTCGACGGATCAAGCCTCTACGACGACATCGGGGACCGCCTGGGCGCCGAAAACGACGGGGAGCGAGCCGCCGCCGTCGAACTTGCGCTGGAAGGCCTCTACCTCGCCCGGCGGATCTCCAAGGATTCCGACGACGAGGCGACGGTTTACGGTTAGGCGCCGTTACGGCTAAGGAGGGCCCATGACCGCTCACCACCGGTCCCGCTACAGCCGCTACGCGGGCGGGCCCGATCCGCTCGCGCCGCCGGTGGACCTGGCGGAAGCGCTGGACGCCGTCGCCGAGGACGTGATGGCCGGCTACTCGCCCCGGCACGCCCTGCAGGAATACCTGCGCCGCGGCGGCCGGAACCGGGAAGGCCTGGACGACCTCGCCGGCCGCGTCCAGCAGCGGCGCAAGGACCTCTTGGGCCAGCACCGGCTGGACGGCACCCTCAACGAGGTGCAAAAGCTGCTGGAGACCGCGGTGCTCGAAGAGCGCAAACAGCTGGCCCGCGACGTCCGGATGGACGACACGGATCGCGCGTTCCGCGAGATGCAGCTGCAGAACCTGCCCAAATCCACGGCGGCAGCGGTCAACGAGCTCGCCTCCTACGACTGGCAGTCCAGCACCGCCCGCGAGGCCTACGAGCAGATCAAGGACCTGCTGGGCCGCGAGATCCTGGACCAGCGGTTCGCCGGGATGAAGCAGGCGCTCGAAGGCGCCACCGAGGAGGACCGCGCCGCCGTGGCCGAGATGCTGGCCGACCTCAACGATCTCCTCGACAAACACCGGCGCGGCGAGGATACCGACGCGGACTTCCAGGAGTTCATGGCCAAGCACGGCCAGTATTTCCCGGAGAACCCGCAGTCCGTCGAAGAGCTGGTGGACGCCCTGGCCCAGCGCGCGGCCGCCGCCCAGCGGCTCATGCAGTCCATGTCCGCCGAGCAGCGCGAAGAACTAATGCGGCTCTCCGCGCAGGCGTTCGGCTCGTCGGAGCTTATGGCACAGCTGGGCCAACTCGATGCAAACCTGCAGGCGTTGCGCCCGGGCGAGGACTGGTCCGGCTCCGAGCAGTTCAACGGTGAGGAGGGGCTGGGGCTTGGCGATGGCACGGGCGTGTTGCAGGATCTCGCCGAACTGGACGAACTCGCCGAGCAGCTCTCGCAGTCCTACAACGGCTCGCGGCTAGATGACCTGGACCTGGAGGCGCTGGGCCGCCAGCTGGGGCAGGACGCGGTGGTGTCGGCCCGCACTTTGGCGGAGATCGAGCGGGCCATGCACGACGGCGGTTTCCTGCAGCGCGGCGCCGACGGCGACCTGAAGCTCACCCCGCAGGCCATGCGGCGGCTCGGCCGGTCGCTGCTGCGCGACACCGCCAAGCAGCTCTCCGGCCGGCAGGGCCGCCGGGACACGCGCGTCGCGGGGGCGGCGGGGGAGCAGACCGGCTCCAGCCGCCCGTGGGAGTTCGGCGACGCCGAGCCCTGGGACGTCACCCGGACCATCACCAACGCGATCCGCCGCACCATCGCCGACGGCGGCGACCCGCGGCACGGGCTGCGGCTGGCCATGGACGACATCGAGGTCACGGAGACCGAGGCGCGCACCCAGGCGGCCGTCGCGCTGCTGGTGGACGTGTCCTTCTCGATGGCCGCCGAGGGGCGCTGGGTGCCGATGAAACGCACCGCGCTCGCCCTGCACCACCTCGTGACCACCAAGTTCCGCGGCGACCGGCTGCAGCTGATCAGCTTCGGCCGCTACGCGCAGACCATGGACATCGGCGAACTCACGGCCATCCCGGCGCTGCGGGAACAGGGCACCAACCTGCACCACGGGCTGCTGCTGGCCGGCCGGTTCTTCCGCCAGCACCCGTCGATGCAGCCGGTTCTGCTGGTGGTGACCGACGGCGAACCCACCGCGCATCTGGAGGCCGACGGCGAGTCGTGGTTCTCGTATCCGCCGGACCCGGAGACCATCCGCGTGACCGTGGCCGAGCTGGACCGGCTGGGTCGGTCCGGCGCGCAGGCGACGTTCTTCCGGCTCGGCAATGACCCGGGCCTCGAGCGGTTCGTCGCCCGGATGGCCCGCCGGATCGACGGCCGGGTGGTGGCGCCCGACGCCGGGGACCTGGGGGCCGCCGTCGTCGGCGAGTACCTGCGCGCGCACTTCCGCGGCCGGGCGTACGGCGACGAGGACTGGGCCGGATAGGGGCTCACCATGTGGTTGAAGCCATGACTTCCGACGATTCTGCAGGCGGCCAGACGCCGCGGCGGGCGACGCTGAACGACGCCGCCGTCGTTGCCCAGTTGCTCCATGATTTCAACACTGAATTCTCGACGCCGACGCCCGGCACCCAGGAGCTTGAATCACGATTGACGGAACTCCTGGCGGGGGACGACGTGGTGGTCCTGCTGACCGGCGAGCCAGCGAGCGGGGTTGCCGTGCTGAGTTTCCGGCCCAACGTCTGGTACCGAGGACCGGTCGCGATCCTCGACGAGCTCTACGTCCGCCCAGAGCTCCGCGGTCACCGCCTGGGCAGCGCACTCCTGGACGCGGCCCTTGATTTGGTGTGCGACCGGGGCGGCGCACTCCTTGAGATCAACGTGGACGGCGAGGACGCCGATGCACGCCGTTTCTATGAAGCCCGCGGGTTCACCAACACCGAACCCAACCAGACAGACCCAATGCTTTACTACTATCGCGAGCTCTGAAACGGGCCCGTCGTTACCCACGAAAGGCGGAGCTCTGAATGGCGGGAATGCCACCAGCCACGACGGAAGTGAATGACGCCGTCGTCCAGGGCCTCGTCCGGGACCAGCGGCCCGACCTCGCCGATCGTCCCCTGGTGCGGGTCGCGAACGGCTGGGACAACGCGACCTTCCGGCTCGGCGACGACCTGGCCGTCCGGCTGCCGCGCAGAGCGGAGGCCGTGCCGCTGATCCTTCATGAGCAGCGCTACCTTCCGGACATAGCCCTCCGCTCCCCGGTGGCGGTTCCCGTCCCCGTCCATGCCGGCCGGCCGACGTCGGACTTTCCCTGGCCGTGGAGCATCGTGCGGTGGGTCCCCGGAGCCTCCGCGACGGACGTCGGCCCCGGAGGCCGCGGGCCGGCCGCTGAAGGCCTAGCGGATTTCCTCCTCGCCCTTCACGTGCCCGCCGAACCCGGCGTGCCGGTGAATCCTGTCCGCGGCGTGCCGCTGCTGGACCGTGACACTGTGGTGGTGGAACGGCTCCGGGACGGCGAACGCTACCCGCAGGCGGCCGCGCTGAGAGCGGTGTGGGCGCAGACCTGTGCAGCCAAGGTCTGGGACAGTCCGCCGCTGATGCTCCACGGGGACCTCCACCCGGGCAATGTCCTGCTGACTGAGGGCGGCTCGCTCGCCGGCGTCATCGATTTCGGCGACGTCGGGGCCGGGGACCCGGCTGTCGATCTTGCGGTGGGATGGCTGATGTTCGACGCCGGCGCCCGCCACCGCTTTATGGACGCCTTTGGCCCCGCAGTGGACGGGGACACCTGGACCCGGGCCCGGGGCTGGGCTCTCATCCTGTCCACCGCCCTGCTGAGCAACTCCGACGACAATCCGCGGATGTTCTCCGTGGGGGAGTTCGGGATCCGGCAGATACTGGAAGGCTGACCCCGGGAACCAAAAGGCCTCCCTCGGGCCCCAGCTCGCCAATGGTCCTTCCCAGTTCACCCGCCAGCCACCAGCACGCCCTCCGGCGTTCTCCCGCGGCCAGCAGTCTTTTCACGACCCCCTTTTGCCCGGCGCGTCCAATGTGCCCGGGCGGAGAATGCCCTGCCTTCAAGGAGTAATCCGTGTTCGTGAAAAGCACCCTCGCCGCCGTCGCCGTCCTTGCCTCCCTGGCCGGGACAGCAGCGGCCCCTGCGCAGGCAGAGGCGACCAAGCCAGCTCCCGTCGTCGTCGGCCAGCCGCTCGCCCAGGCGCACGCGCACAACGACTACGAGCAGGACCGCCCCCTGTTCGATGCGCTGGAGCATGGCTTCACCAGCGTGGAAGCGGACGTGTGGCTGGTGGACGGCGAGCTGCGGGTGGCCCACGACCGGGAGGACGTCCGGCCCGGCGTCACCCTCGAGAGCCTCTACCTCGATCCGCTCCAGGACCTGGCCCGCGGCCAGGGCCACAGCGTCTACCCGAACTGGGACGGCAGCCTGCAGCTTCTGATCGACATCAAGAGCGACGGCGAATCCACCTACGCCGCGATCGAGCAGGAACTGGCCAAACACCGCGACATCATGAGCCGCTACAGCCACGGCAGCACCAAGACCGGCCCGGTCACTGCGGTCATCAGCGGAAATCGCCCGCTGGCCACCATGCAGGCACAGGAGACGCGGTTCAGCTTCTACGATGGCCGCTCCGCGGACCTCAGCTCCGGAACGCCTGCCGGCCTGATGCCGCTGGTCAGCGACAACTGGACCAAACTCTTCACCTGGCAGGGCGTGGGCCCCATGCCGGAGGCCGAGCGCGCCAAACTGCGGGCCTACGTGGCCGACGCACACGCCAACGGCTACCGCGTCCGCTTCTGGGCCACCCCGGACATGCCCGGCGCCGCACGCGACGCCGTCTGGAACGAACTCTTCGGCGCCGGCGTGGACCACATCAACACCGACGACCTCGCCGCCCTGCAGCAGTTCCTGACCGCCCGCGGGGCCTAAGCCGCGCACCCCGACCCCGCAAAAAAGGAACACCGTCATGCCTTCAAAGACCATCACAACGACGACGGCGGCAGCCGTCCTGGCGCTCGGCCTCCTTGCATCCCAGCCCGCCACCGCCGCCGACAGGAACGCCGACAGCACTTCCAACGGCCGGGCGTTCTCGTTCGGCGTGATCGGCGACATCCCCTACGGCGAGGCCGAAATCGCGAAGTTCCCCGCCCGCATCCAGGACATCAACAACGACAGCGCGCTGAAGTTCGTCACCCACGTGGGCGACATCAAGAACGGCTCCTCGGTCTGCTCGGACGAGTACTTCGCGAACATCCGCACGCAGTTCGACTCCTTTGAGCACCCGCTGGTCTATACCCCGGGCGACAACGAATGGGTGGACTGTCACCGCACCAACAACGGCGCCTACAACCCGCTGGAACGGCTGGACAAGCTGCGGGAGGTCTTCTTCGACGAGCCCGGCAAAACCCTGGGCGCCACCATGCCGGTCAAGACCCAGGCGAACCTCGGGCTGCCGGAAAATGTCCGCTTCACCCAGAACCGGGTGGCGTTTTCCGTGCTGAACATCCAGGGCAGCAACAACTCGCTGCAGCCGTGGACCGGCCTCGGCGAAACCGCCGCCACTCCCGGGCAGGTGGCCGAAGTGGAGCACCGGACGGACGCCGTCGTGGCCCAGATCCACGACACGTTCGCTGACGCCGAACGCCGCCACGACCGCGCCGTCGTCCTGATGACCCAGGCCGACATGTTCGACCCCTCCCAGCTCGCCGCCGCGACCGCCAACCCGGACACCGTGTCCGGCTTCCGCGAAATCGTGCAGGCCATCATCGACGAAACCAACAGCTTCGACGCCCCGGTTTACCTCATCAACGGCGACAGCCACGTCTTCGCCGAGAACCGGCCGCTCGCGGAGGGCTCACCCTGGCTGGACATCTACGGCCAGCCCGCCGCCGACGACCTGCAGCGCATCACCGTGGACGGATCCGCCAACGCCACCAACTACGTCAGGTTCACTGTCGCCGGCAACAGCGCCGATGGCGCCGGCGTTCTGGCCTGGGAAAGGGTCCCCTTCAGCCGATAGGCGCCGACGCAGGCGGACGACGGCGGGCGGTCCCGCCGTCGTCCGCTTAGGTGACTTCTTCTCAACTCACCGGGCGGGTTGATCGGGCCTGCTTGCTGCCGCGATGATGCCGTTTGCAGAACGGGAGACTTTCGTCCAGCTTGAACCGGCCCCATGCACCGCCCCCGACCTCGACGGGTACGGTCCCGGCGCCGATTGACCAGTCACCTTAGCCGGGCAGGTGGCGTCACTGCGCGCGCACGTCGAGAACGAAGCGAACGGTTTGGGAGTCGGCGAAGGCGATCGTCGGCGCCACTTCGGGACCGGACTATGAGCAGCTGCTCCGAAGCGTCTTCGCGTCCAGGCCGGTTCATCTGCTCGCCGGACAGAGGTCGGCGGAAGACTGGCACACGGCCCCCCGGGGACTGGGATAAGCTCGCTTGCGATCGGAACAAGCATCGAATCGAACTGTGAGCGGCGGGATTTTCCTTGGATCTACTGGGCGGCATGAGCCTCGACAACCTGCGCATCTTCCCTTGGATTGCGGCTGCCGTCTTTGCGCTCGCGGCGGGCCTCTGGCGTCCGCGCCGGCTGCATTGGACCGCGCTAGGCTCCGTCCTGCTGTTCGCGGCCCTCAACGCAGGGGCCGGAATCTACATCCTGAACCACTTCGGTGATGCGCGCTGGGCCGGGGGAGAGCAGCCGCTGAGCGCGCCGTCGTTGTCCGGGACGCCGGTCGTGGGCCAGTTCCTGGAACCTCTGGACTCCGCCCTGAACGGCGTGGTCGGCGGGGTGAACGAGTTCCTGGCCTTCAAGCAGGCCCTTCCCATCGCCTTGGACTTCTTCGCCGTGTCCGGCTGGGCGATGCTGGCGTCGTTCCCGCTGGCTGTCCTCGCCGCCGGCATCAGTTTCGCCATGGCCAGGCGCCTGGCGGCGGAGTTCGCAAGGTACCGCGCCACCGTCGACCGGCTCGAGGAGGAGCTTGAGCAGGTCAAACGGCAGATCTCGTCGATGAATCCGGTCAATACGCCCTAATCGAGCAGGCTCACCACGGCCTGTGCGAACGCGCCCGGGTCCTCCTGCGGGACGTTGTGTCCAATGCGCGGCAGCAAGAATTCCCTGTAGGGGCCGGTGAAATGGTCCCGGCCGGCGCTCACCGCCGGGCCGCCGACGCCGTCGTCCCCGCTCTCCAGCACCACCGTGGGAACGGTGATGCTCGGCTCCTGGGCGATCAAGTCCTCGACCCGCTGGTACTGAGGGTCGCCGTCGACCAGTTCGTAACGGTGGCGGTAGGAGTGGATGACGACGTCGGTAAAGTCGGGGTTGTGCAGGCTCGGGGCGCTGGCGGGAAACGCCCCGCGTGCCCCGGCCCACGAAGGCGACCAGGTGCGCCACAGCAGTTCGCACAGTTCGTCCCGGTTCTGTTCCAGCCCGCGGCGCCCGCGCTCCGAGTGGAAGTAGTACTGATACCAGTAGCTCCGCTCCCATTCCGGGTTCACGGGATCGCCGGACCGGGCCAGGTTGTGCATGTTGTAGCCGTTGACGGTGACGAGGCCGGCGACACGGTCGGGTTCCAGCGCCGCCACGATGCACGCCGCGCGGCCGCCCCAGTCGTAGCCGGCAACGACGGCCTTCTCGATGCTGAGGGCATCCAGGAAGTCGAGCAGATCCTGCGCGAGGGCCGCCTGCTGTCCTGAACGCATCGTTGCGGGGTCGAGGAAACGGGTCGGGCCGAAGCCGCGGAGGTACGGCGCCAGCACAAAGGCGCCTTCCCCGGTGAGGATCGCGGCGACGTCGTCGTAGGCCCGGACGTCGTACGGGAATCCGTGCAGCAGGACCACCGGCTTCCCGCGCGGATCGCCGGTGGACTCGTAGCCGATGTCCAGGACGGGGGTTTGGGCGCGGCCGGAGGAGGTAAAGCTCATAGTGCCGGTCCTTCCACTTCGAGTGGGTGGGTCCTAGGCTACGGCATCCGGGCCGTGGGGTTCAGGGCCGAGCCTGGGTAGGCCAAACTGCGGTGCGGGCTGCCATTTGCTGTCGGATCGGGGCAGAGTTGTTCGTAGTAAGGGTGAGCGGCCGCCCAGGAGGGGCGCCCCAAACCGCAGGAGATGACTCGAAATGCAGTATTTGCTGTCCGTGATCCACGACCAGCTTGAACTTGCGCCGTCGGACGAGATGGCTGCAATCGACGTGTTCAACGATCGTCTCCAAGCCGAGGGGCGCTGGGTCTTCGCCGGCGGCCTCGGCTTCCCGGACACGGCAACCGTCATCGACAACCGTGGCGGGGCTCCGGTGATGACCGACGGGCCCTTCGTGGAGTCGAAGGAGTACCTCGCCGGGTTCTGGATCATCGAGGCACCCGACCTCGACGTCGCGCTCCAACTCGCCGCCGAGGGGTCGAAAGCCTGCAACCGGAAGGTCGAGGTGCGGCCGTTCCTGTGAACGCGACCGACGTCGGCGGCGCCGTCACCCAGGCGTACCGGGAGAACTGGGCCCGGACGGTCGCCGCCCTGACCCGCCGTTTCGGTGACCTCGACCTCGCAGAGGAGGCGGCAGCCGAGGCGTTCGCGGTTGCCGTCGAGCGGTGGCCGTCCGACGGTGTGCCCGCCAACCCCGGCGCGTGGCTGACCACCACGGCCAAGCGCAAAGCCATCGACCGGCTCCGCCGCGAAAACAAACGCGACGGCAAACACCAGGAGGCCCAGTTGGTGTTCGACGACGACCGCCTGCCGGAACCGCCCGGCGCCATCGACGACGACCGGCTCCGGCTGATCTTCACCTGCTGCCACCCGGCGCTCGCGCTGCAGACCCGCGTGGCACTGACCCTGCGCATGGTGGGCGGGCTGACCATGCCGGAGATCGCGCGGGCCTTCCTGGTGCAGGAGAGCACCATGGCGCAACGGATCACCCGCGCGAAGGCCAAAATCAAGGCTGCCCGCATCCCGTACCGGGTGCCGTCCGCGGAGGATCTGCCGGGCCGTGTCTCCGGCGTTCTGGCCGTGCTCTACCTGGTCTTCAACGAGGGGTACCTGGCGACGGGCCCGGACACGGATCCGGTGCGCGCCGACCTGACTGCCGAAGCGATCCGGCTCACCCGCCTGCTCCGCGCGCTCCTGCCCGACGACGGCGAGGTGGCCGGCCTGCTGGCCCTGATGCTCCTCACCGAGGCCCGCCGCCCCGCCCGGATCTCGGCCGGCGGCGAACTCGTGACCCTTGACGAGCAGGACCGGGGAGTCTGGGATGCGGCGCTGATCGCCGAAGGACACCGCCTGGTCCGGGAGCGACTGGCGTCCGGGGCGGCACCGGGGCCGTATCAGCTCCTCGCGGCGATCAACGCCGTGCATACCTCGGCCCGCGACTTCCGCGACACCGATTGGTCCCAGATCGTCGCGCTCTACAACCAGCTGGCAGCCCTGGACCCGTCGCCGATCGTCGCGCTGAACCGGGCCATCGCGGTGGCCGAGTTGGATGGCCCGGACGTGGCGCTGGCCGCCGTCGACCGGCTTGACCGCGAGCTGGCCGGCTACCACGCCTACCACGCCGCCCGCGCCGAGCTGCTGCAGAGGCTTGGCCGCACCCAGGAGTCACGGCTGGCGTATAACAAAGCCATCGAACGGGCGGGTAACTCGGCCGAGGTTGCGGCGCTACAGCGCCGCCGGAACGCGCTGCCTGACTGATCCAGGGCTGCTGCCGCGGCGGCTCCGTGCCAGACTTTCAGCCATGGAACCCATGGATTGCCTGGTCATCTACGTCCCCACCGACGCTGCGCACACCGTCCGGCAGGCCATTGGCGATGCCGGCGCGGGCCGGCTGGGCAACTACTCGCACTGCTCGTTCAGCCTGGAAGGGACCGGGCGCTTTACGCCGCTGCCGGGCGCGACCCCGGCCATCGGCGCCGTCGGTTCCCCCGGGGAAGTCCCGGAAACCCGGATCGAGGCCATTTACCCGCGGTCCCGGCGCAGCGCCGTCGTCAGTGCCGCGCTGTCCGCGCACCCGTACGAGACGCCGGCGTTCATGACCTTCCCGGTCGATGCCAGCCTGCCGGACGGAACGGGTCCCGCCCGATAGCGGCCGCTCGCCCGCGCCGTCACACTGTGCCGGCGTCGGTCTGGGCGTCCGTCCCCGCATACGACGCCGAGACCCGGCGGTAGACCGGGGCCAGGAAGGCCAGCAGTGCAGCCGCGATCAGTATGACGCCTGAGATGAGGAACACCAGGGCGATGCCGCGGGATGTGCCGACGCCCAGCAGCGGGGCCAGTTGGGCGGCACCGTCGGCTGACCGCGCGTATGGGATGATCCAGACCTGGGCGATCGGCGCGATGAGGAACGCTGTGAGCGGCGCTGCCGCGGATTCGAACGCCATGGCAAATCCGAACACCCGCCCCTGCCGGTGCAGGGGCACCACCCGCTGGATGACTGTCTGCTCGGCGGCCTCGACGACAGGGACCAGGACGAGGTACAGCCAGATGCCGGCAACGTACAGCCAGGCCCACTCCCGGAGCGTGAAGACCGCACCGAGGAGGCCCATCAGGACCACCGCGAGGAGCATGGTGCGCAGCGGGTTGGACCCCAGACCGAATTTGTTGACCAGCGCCCCGCCCACAATGAAGCCGGTGGCGCCGAGCGCCAGATAGGTCCCCCACAGTTCTACCGGAAACATCTCCAGGCCGTAGGGGTCCATCAACGCCATGTAGACGCCGCCGATGAAATTGTTGAACGTGGAGAACAGAATCAGCGCGAACAGTCCGGCAACGGCCGCGATGGCGGCGAGGGAGCCCCGCAGGTCAAAGCCGCCCTGCGCGTCCGTGGCGGCCGCGCGGACCTCCTCGGGCAGGCGCAGGGTGAGCACGTGTGCGAACGCCAGCGCGGTGAGCACCACGGCCACGACGATTGTCCAGCCCATGCCCAGTAGCCCGACCGACACCCCGGAAAACACCGAGGTGACGATGAACATCAGCCCCTGCACCATGCCGACCAGCCCGTTGGCGTTGGCCCGCCGGTCCGGGTCGATCAGGATGGTCACCGTGGCGGCGAGCGCGATGTTGCGCATGTTCTCCACCACGGCGCCGAGCAGGACGATCAGCATGAAGGCCCAGAACCACGGCTGCGTTAGGTCCAGCAAGGAGTCGGCGGGCGTCAGCAGGAACATCGCCCCCGAAAGCGCAAACATCGCCAGGGTGAAGGCGGCGGCGAAACGCATCACAGCCAGCTTGCGGTAGCGGTCGACGTAGGTGCCGAAGCTGATGCTGGACAGGGCGATCAGCAGCATGTACGCGCCGCCGACCACCCCGGTGGCGATCACGTTGCGCGTCTCCAGGTACACCCAGAACGTCAGCGCAAACCACAGGTAGCTGGTGGTGATATTGGCCAGGCCGGTGTTGAGCAGGATCCCGTGGAAGGTGCGGGACCGCTGCTGGGAACTTCGCAAGGGGGTGTCGACGGCGTCGGGAGCCACAGCGGTGTGCGGCGGGACCGGTTCGTACTCGGTCATGCGACCCAGTGTAGTGAGAACCGGCCGGTAGGAACACGGCCGCCGCCTGGCGGAAGCCGGCTGCGTTGCTGCGGCGGTGTCAGTCCGTGGGCGCGGCCGTACGACGGCGGACTGCAGCGGACCGGGCACCCAGCCCCGCCAGGGCGACGGCGAGGGCCAGCAGGACCAGGGGCCCTGCTCCGCCGGCGGGTCCAAGGGTGGCCGCCAGGATCTGCCGGCTCATCAACAGCATCTCCTGCAGGTCGCCGGCCGCCACCCGCGTTCCCAGGACGTAGTTGACGGAGATAAACAGGGCGGGAACCACCCACAAGAGGGCCAGGTCCGCCAGCCACACCACGGCACGCCGCGCGGGGCGAAGCCCACACCACGCCAGGGCGCAGCCCACCAGGATAGCGGGGATCCAGCGAGCCGCCGTCGGCACCGCTGCCGGGATGTTGAGGGGCCCGACGACGCCGACAACCCACTCCACCAGCCACGACGCAAACGACACCGCCACGAGTCCGACGCCCAGTGCCACCAGGGCCCGCGACCGGGAAGAGACCAGCAGGAGGGCGACGAGGGCGGCCGCGAGGGATAAGACCACGCCCGCCAGCAGCCCGGCGAAGTAGAGGCGGGCCATCGTGCCGCCCGCCAGTCCGCCGTCGAGCACGGTGAAGGACTGGACGGCCGCGGTGAACTGGACACCGAGAACTCCGGCTGCCGCGCACCACGTCGCCAGTCGGCGTCGGGCGGGGGACCAGAGACGCACCGCGAGTCCGGCTGCCGCGCCTCCTACGGTGAGGAGTGCGACGATCGTGGTGAGTTCGTACTGGCTGAGCGGCAGAAGCGACACCGGCATCTGGTCCGGGGTGACCTCGGCGGCCCACAGGTTCTGCAGAGGCAGTTGTGCCCCGGTGATCAACCAGGGTCCCAAGCCGAGAAGTCCTGCCAGGATGCCGATCAGCCCGCCCCGCATGGCGTCGCGGGCGGGGGCGTGGCCTGGCCGGTTGTCGAAGACCGCCAGGTCCGTCGCTTGCTGGCCCACAGAGGCTCCTTGGTATGAGGGGCAGGGGGCAGCGCAAGAGACGCCGGCCCATCCGAATACTATACCGAATGGATTAAATCCTCCGGACGGTCGCCGAAGGCGGGCCGTTTCGTGCCGCGGAGTGCTCACGCACTCGCGCGAGCCATTCAACCAGCAGTGCCTGAGCCAGGGCGGGCTGCTCGTGCAGCAGGGCATGGCCGGCGCGATCGAGGACGGCAAGGGTGCAGCGGGGGTACTGCCCGGCGAGGTCGGCCGGGGCCGCGTACCCCGCGGTGGAATCCTGCCGTCCGGCCAGAATCAGGACGGGATGGGGATAGGTCTTCGCGGTCTCCGGGCGGTCCTGCAGTTCCCAGCGCGAAAAGATCCGCGTCAGGGCGGCCTCGTCAACGAGCGGCACCGCCGGGGCCACGGCTTCCCGGAACCGGCGCAGCGTTTCAGTCGTCTGGACCACGAAGTAGTCACGGTAGGAGGCTTCAAGCTCCGGGCTGAGATCGATGGCAAGGCCGGCCGAGGACACAAGCACCGTGTGTTCAGGCACGGCGCCGGTGCGGGCGCCCACCGGGCAGACGAGCGCGAGCCCGATGACCTGCTCCGGTCTCTGCTGGGCAATGGCACGGGCCAAGTACCCGCCGTAGGAGTGGCCCAGGACAAGCAGAGGTCCGGTGCCGACGGTGGTGTCGATGAAGCCGAGCAGCAGGTCTAGGACATCATCGTTGCCGGCGATGGTGGCGGGCGCCGGGGTGCGGCCCATCCCCGGCAGGTCCGGGTACAGGCGCCGAAACCCGGGAGCAGCAGCGAAGACGGGTTCAAGGGCGTGGGCGACTTCGCGGTGGTCCACGCCGGCGCCGTGCAAAGCGAGAACCGGCGTACCGCTGCCGGACTCGACGTAATGCACAGGAACCCCGCGGACCGTAGCCTCCATCCAGCCAGTGTAGAACGGAGGCCCTCATCGCGGCCCGGCCCGGTCGCAGGCAGAAGCGGCGCCGTCGGGACTCCCGCCTGACCTACCGGCTGCTCACCTGGCCGAACAGCTTCGCAAGCGGCGCGAGCACCAGCGGACGCGCGGCATACCACCCGGAGGCGGTGACGGCGATGGCGGTCGCGAAGAGCCAGAAGCCGGTCCAGTTCACCACGTCGGTGCCGCCGAACATGTGGTTCAGATTGCGCAGCGCACCGGTGGCGAAGACCAGGAACACGTGGACGATGATGAACAACACGAAAAACAGCATCGTGGGGAAGTGCACCGCGCGCGCGGCTTCCACCGGGTAGATCCTGTTCAGCCTGGTCGCGTTCTTCGGCCAGAACTCGCTCATGCGCACCCCCGTGATCGCCGCGAGCGGGGCCGCGATAAACACCACCAGGAAGTACATAAGCTGCTGCAGGCTGTTGTAATTCACCCAGCCGTTCTCCACGGGCCAGTCCAGGGTCATGTACTGCAGGAGCGCAGAGAGCGCGTTCGGGAACACCTCCCAGCTGCTCGGGACAATCCGCAGCCAGCGCCCGGAGGCGAACAGCAGCACCGCGAAGATAAGGCCGTTGGCCAGCCACAGGATATCCAGCATCTGGTGCAGCCACAGGTTGATGCTGATCTTCTTGCCGCCGCCCTTCGGCGTCCAGAACGCTGGCGGCTTCTGCTGGGTCCGCACCTGGTAGCCGGAGCGGATGATGAGGACCATCAGGAACAGGTTCAGGAAGTGCGTCCACTGCGCCCACCCCGGGAAGCCCGACTCGGCGGCTGCGGGCAGGGGGTATTCGCCGGGATATCTCCGGAGGAACTCCGGCACGCCGGGCAGGGTGGTCACCCCGCGCGCGGCGAGGATAAGGATCGCGGCGGCGGCCACGGCGCCGATGGCGAGGAGTACCGTGCGCTTGATCCACTGGCCGAGGGTGCGTGAGCCGTAGAGCCTTGCTGCGGCCTTGTGCCGCACGGGCTTTGCGGGCTTCTCAGCGACGTCGGGCGGTGCCGCCGCGGCCGGGACGGCTGCGACCGCGGGGGATTCGGCGGTGACCGGTTCATTCGGCGTCGTCGGCGGCTCTGCTTCGGCAACGGTCTCAGCGACGACGACGGCGGCTGCTGCGGTGGCCGGAGCGGGAGCCGTGGCAACAGGCTCGGGAACAGCCTGCACCTCAGGAGCGGGAACCGGGACGGCAGCAGCTGACGGAGCCAGTCCGGCCGGAGGCCATGGATCCCCGCCGGAAACGCGGGGGAGTCCGCGGCGGAGCGCAGTGGCTCCCGTCGTCGGGACCGCCGGTGCAGCGGAGGGAGAAGGGACAGGCGGCGTCGCGGCCGGGACTGCTTTCTCAACGGCAGGAGCAGGAGCATGTGCAGGTGCAGAAGGTGCGGACGCGGGCTCGGCTACTGGGGCGGGAGCCTCGGGCGCGGGCAACACCGATGCCGGCGCCTTGCCGGCCGGCGGCCAGGGCTCGCCGCCCGGCACGCGCGGCAGCCCGCGGCGACGCTGCCGCGCACCCACGCCCGCGCTCACCGCAGGAACGGATGCCGCAGGGACGTTTGCCGCAGGAACCGCAACCGCAGGAACGTCCGCACCGGGCAGCGGGGCGGACACCGCCGTCGTATCCGATGCTGCTTCCGGGCCGGCAGCAACCGGTGGGGCGGCAACCAGGTGTACGGGCGCCTTGCCCGCCGGCGGCCAGGGCTCGCCGCCCGGCACGCGCGGCAGTCCCCGTCGAATGGATCCGGACTGGGTTGCCATCGCTACTTCTTCCGGGCCTCGAGGGCGCTGATCAGCTGGGGCACGACCTTGAAGACGTCGCCCACCACACCAAAGTCCGCGATCTCGAAGATCGGCGCGTCCGCATCCTTGTTGATGGCGACGATCGTCTTCGCCGTCTGCATGCCGGCCCGGTGCTGGATCGCGCCGGAAATGCCCAGTGCAATGTACAGCTGGGAAGACACGGACACCCCGGTCTGCCCCACCTGCTGCGTCTGCGGGACGTAGCCGGCGTCCACTGCGGCCCGCGACGCGCCGACGGCGGCGCCGAGCGTGTCGGCGAGCTGATCGACCAAGGCGAACTGTTCCGCCGAGCCGAGGCCGCGGCCGCCCGCGACCACTTTCGCGGCGCCGCGCAGCTCCGGCCGAGTGGTGGCCGCAACGGCCTCCTCGAATGAGTCGATCCGCGCGGCCGGCTTCCCGGACGGCGTCACCGCGAGGGTCTCCGACGCCGGCGGCTGGGCCGCGGCGCGCGCCTCGACCGAGCCCTGGCGGACCGTGATGACCGGCGGGCCGAAGGTGGCCGTGGACGCGACGTTGTAGGCTCCGCCGTAGACGGAGTGGTGTGCCACGACGCCCTCGTCATCACGGGACACACCGACGGCGTCAACGCAGACCGCCGCCCGCGCACGGGCGGCGTACCGGCCGGCCAGGTCGCGCCCGTTCAGCGAATGCGAAACCAGGATCGCGTCCGGCTGCACCAGCTCCGCCGCGGCCGACAGCGCGTCAACGCCCGGCACCCCGAGGGCAGACGGGTCCGGCGTCTCAGCGACCAGCACACGCGCGGCACCCAGATCCGCGGCCTCCGCGGCCGCGGCACTCCCCGCACCGGGTTCGGCCAGCACCAGGGCCACCGGGGTGCCGGCGCCGGCGGCAGCGCCGAAGAGCCCGGCCGCAGCCTTCTCGAGTTCACCGGACGCCCGGGTCTCCACGACGACGAGGATGGCGTCACGAGGGAAGTCAGTCATGTCGTTTCTCCTACGCCAGTCGGTTTTCGATCAGGAAATCGGCGAGCTTCTCGCCGGCATCGCCCTGGTCAACGAGCTTCACGCCTGCCGCGCGCGGGGGCTTCTCCGCCACCGCCAGCATGATCGACCGCGCCGCGTCCGGGTCCTCGGCCGTCACCCCGAGATCTGCCAGGCTCAACACCTCAAGCGGCTTCTTCTTCGCCGCCATAATGCCCTTGAAGTTCGGGAAACGCGGCCCGGGGAGTGACTCGGTAATCGAGATGACCGCGGGCAGGTCCGCCGATACCTGCTGCACCCCGGATTCAACGCCCCTGGTGCCGGACACGGTGCCGTCGCTGATCTGAACGGCGCTAAGGCCGGAGGCAAGCGGCACCTCAAGCAACTCTGCAAGCATGGCGGGGACCATGCCGCCGGAGCCGTCGGTGGAAACGTTGCCGGTGATCACCAGGTCAAACCCCATCCGGCGGACCGCCGCGGCGAGGGTCTCGGCGGTCAGCACGAGGTCGGCACCCCGGAGCGCCTCGTCACAGACGTGGGTGGCGCTGCCCGCGCCCATCGCCAGCGCCTTGCGGATCGTCGCCGTCGCACCCTCGGGAGCCAGGGACAGGACCGCGACGTCGGTGCCCTCGTGCGCGTCGGCGTAGGTCAGCGCCAGTTCCAGCGCCCGCTCGCCGATCTCATCAATGACGGTCTCGCTGGCTTCGCGGTCGGCGAGGCCGGTTTCGAGGTTCAGCTTTCGGTCCCCGTACGTGTCGGGGACTTCCTTGACTAGGACGACAATCTTCATCGATGGCTCTTCCTGTGGCGGGCATGCCTCCGTAGGGGAGGCACGTCGGATCTCCCTAGAGTCTACGAAAGGGGGTACCTTTTTGCCCGACCGGGCCCGTGTCGTCAGCGGACGACGGCGGGGCTCCCGCCATCGTCCGCTTGGGAGTGCGCCGAAGCCGGCCCGCCGCCGTCGCTATGCTGTAAGCCAACGCGACGATGGGGGGACAGGTGGGAGCATCTGCCGGGAGCTCGTCTGCTGCGGAATCAAAGCTCCGTCGCTATGCGCCCTTCGTGCGGTTCTGGCTGGCCTCAACGGTGTCCGATTTCGGCACCTATATAACGTCCGTGGCACTGTCTGTCCTGATCCTGGTGACGATGGACGGGACAGCCCTTGACCAAGGCCTGGTGAATGCTGCGCGCTGGGCGCCGTATCTGCTATTCGGCCTGGTGGCGGGGGTGTGGATCGACCGGCTTCCACGCCGCACAGTGCTTATTGGCGGAGACCTCGGCCGCGGCCTCATCCTGGCGGGCGTGGCCCTGGCGGCGGCAGCCGGATTGCTTTCCGTTCCGGCCTTGATAGTCCTGATATTTGCCTTTGGAGTACTGGCGCTGACAAGTGACGCCGCGTATCAGAGCTTCCTCCCGCAGCTGGTCCCCAGGCCCCTGCTGACCAAGGCCAATGCCCGGCTGCAGCAAAGCGATACCGTGGCACAAACCACCGGTGGTGCGGTAGCCGGCGGTCTGGTCGCCCTGGTGACAGCACCCTTCGCCTTGTTGCTGGATGCTGTCTCCTATTTCCTCTCCGCCGCGGTCCTGCTGACCCTGGAGCGGCCATCGCAGGCCCCGGTTCGAAGCACACAGCGGCTCCACCGGAAGGTCGCGGAGGGTCTTCGCTGGGTCTACGGGCATCCATACCTGACACCCCTGGCGTGCAGCACCCACATCTGGTTCATCGGCTCCTCCATCCTCGGCACCGTGCTGCCGGCGGTGATTCTGAACGACCTTGGCTTGGGCGCCGTCGGGCTGGGCCTGGTCATGGGGTGCGCCGGGATTGGGGCGGTCATCGGCACCACAGTTTCCACCCGGGCGGGCCACCGCTGGGGCACGGGCAGAACCATGGTGATGGCACGGGTAGCCCAGCCGGTGGCGATCGCGGTGGTGGCCCTCGCGCCCATCGTCGCCGGCGGGACACACTCGGGCGAGTCATATGGCTCCCCGCTGCAGTGGACCGGGGACATGTGGGCAGCTTTCGCTCTTATGGGCGCCGGGCAGCTGCTCTTTGGCGGGGCAATGGGCGTCGAAGGGCCGCTGGAAATGGGATTTTGCCAGGCCGTCACCCCGGACAGCCTGCTCGCCCGGATGAGTGCCACGATCCGTTCAGTGAACCGCGGAATGATCGTCATCGGTGCCCCGCTGGGCGGGCTGATCGCCACCCTGGCGGGTGCCGGAACCGCGCTCTGGGTCTCCGTCGCGGTTCTTCTGCTGGCCTCGCTGGTGCTCCTTGGCTCCAGGTTCAGGAGCGCACGGACCGAGGACCAACAACTCTCCGACGAGGAAGCACTCACGCACTGAACAGAGGCCGGGCCCACGGCGCCGGCTGGGATGACAAGCTTCCCGTTCTCGGGGCCCCTTTTCGCCGACGGCCCACGGTGGATGTGCTGGGATTCAGCGCCGGCGGGCACACCGCCGTCGCGCTGGACCAGCTCACCGTGGACCGCGGGGACCTGCGCGCCATGGACGCCACTATCCCACAGCTGCTGCGGTTCCTCGACGACTAGCCCGACGGCGGTCGAGCTACGGCAGCCGCGATGGGCGCAGAACGGTGGCGTCGCCGGCGCGGTCAGGATCCAGCGGCACCGGGCTGATCAGCACTGCCGGGCCGCGGTGCAGGACGCCGTCGGACAGCACCTGGCACCGCACGCCGCCGCGCCCGCGCATGGCCTTGTGGGCGCCCGGGGCGAGCATCTCATCCATCCACGCGCACGGGTGGGCCGGCCGCCCGGCCTTGAGCCGCACCAGCCCTCCGCCGGACTCCAGTGCAAACTCGTGGCCGAGCAGCGGCGCCAAGTGCGCTCCCCGGACGACAACGTTGCGGCGCGTCAGCAGCGGGTCAAGGGGCGCCGTCGCCAGCTCTGCGGCGATGGCTTCGAGGGCCTCGACGGCAAAAACAGTGACGGCGGCATCCATGTGGGCGGCCTTGCCGAAGAACCGGTCGCCGAGGATTCCCTTGCCGGCCACAAGCGTCGCATGGTCGGCGTCCGTGGTGGGGACGTCGGCTGCGCCCTCGCGCGCCCGGCCGAAGTAGGCGTGCGCCGGCGACACGAGCAGGTGCAGGATCTCGACGGCGTACCGGTAGCTGGCGGTCATGGCACCAAACTAGCGCCTCGGGGGTTTAGCCCGGTATCGGCCACCCGCCTCCTATTCATTATCTTGACGATATCTTCACTATGACGGACGATCGTGGAATGGAACATCACGGCCTCGGCCCCGCAGCAATGGAGCTCCCTGGCGTGGAGGATCAGGCGGAGCGCGCGATGACCGCCGTCGGGGCACTGGTCCTCCAGCTGCGGCGGGACGCCGGGTACAGCATCGGCAGCCTGGCGGCAGCAGCCGGCCTCAGCCCGGGCCTGCTCAGCCAGATCGAGCGCGGCCAGGGCAACCCGTCGCTGACCACACTGATCAAGTTGTCCCAGGCCCTGAAGGTGCCGGTGGGCCGCTTCTTTGATACCAGGGACCAAGGCGGGGCGCTGGTCCGGCGCGCTGACCGGCGGCGCCTTGAAGTCGCCGAGGACAACCTCATCTATGAACTCCTGACCCCCCACATGAGCGGCCAGCTCGGCATGCTGCGCGCGCAGATCGCCGCCGGGTGGGACAATGAGGACGCCCCCTTCAAGCATGCCGGCGAGGAGTGCGTGACCATGGTGCAGGGCAAGCTCCATGTCTGCGTCAACGGCGTGGGGTACGACCTGGAGGAGGGCGATTCGCTGACCTACGACTCCTCGCTGCCGCACTGGTACCGCAACTCGACGTCGGAGGACGCGGTGCTGATCGGCGCCATGACACCGCCGTCATTCTAGGGAAGCCTGGTGCAGCCTGTTCAATTTAATGAACAAATCGCGTCTTTACTGTTGACAGGGATGGCGGGCCGCCCAAATACTGAGGTGAGCGCGCGGAGCCAGCTGGCGGCCGACGCCAGCCGCAGCCGGCCGATCAGGCCAGGCCCGTCCACCACTCCAAGGGAACCTGCCCATGACGTCAACCACCGCTACGGCAACCGCCGTCCCATCCACCACGGCGCCGAGTGCAGCCGCGCTCGCCTGGACCGAGAAGCTTGTCTCCTTCGATACGACCAGCCGCAATTCCAACCTAGAGCTGATCCACGGCATGGCGGACGAGCTCACCGCCAACGGCATCACACCGCTGATCGTCCCCAGCCCGGACGGCGACAAGGCCAACCTTTTCGCTACCATTCCGGCCCACGACGGCACCGTCACCGGCGGCATCATGCTCGCCGGCCATACCGATGTGGTCCCCGTGGACGGCCAGGCGTGGGACAGTGACCCGTTCGCCCCCGAGGTCCGTGAGGGGCGGCTATACGGCCGCGGTACCACCGACATGAAGGCCTTCAGCGGCGCGATTCTGGGCTTCCTGCCCGAATTCCTGTCCCGTCCGCTGGCGGAGCCGCTGCACTTTGCCTGGACCTATGACGAAGAGGTGGGGTGCCACGGCGCCGTCGTCCTCTTGGCCGAGCTCGCGGCCCGCGGGATTCATCCCCGGGTCGGTTTCGTCGGGGAGCCGACCAGCATGCGCCCGGTCTCGGCGCACAAGAGCAGCCAGCTCTACCGCGTCACTGTCAGCGGGATCGCTGCCCATTCGTCCATGACCTCCACCGGCGTCAACGCCATCGAATACGCGGCCAGGTCTATCGCCTTCATCCGCTCCCTCGCCGACGAACACCGGCTGTCCGGCCCGTTCGACGAGAGCTTCGTGGTCCCGTACACCACCGCCAATGTCGGTGTCGTCAGCGGCGGCGCCGCCGTCAATACGGTGGCCGAAAAATGCGACTTCGAGTTTGAGTTCCGGACCATTCCGGGCGTCGACCCGGCGGCGGTGATATCCCGCATCGAGGACAACCTGGCCGAACTCCGGGCCGAAATCCAGCAGGAAAACCCCGCCGCGGACATCCGCATGGCCCCGCTGGGCACGGTGCCCGGACTCAGCCCCGAGGGCCCGCGCATCGCGCTGGGACTGGCCCAGGAGCTCACCGGCCACGCGGTCGAAGAATCCGTGGTCTACGCCACCGAGGCCGGCCTTTTCCAGCAAGCCGGAATCGACACCGTGGTGTGCGGCCCCGGCAACATGGACCAGGGCCACACCGCCAACGAATACATCGAGCTGACCCAGATCGCCGCCTGCGAGGACTTCCTGCAGGCCCTTGCCACCCACCTCTCTACTACTGAACGGACCTCCTAGCCATGAGCCACCAGACCGCCACCGGTGCGGGATCGAGTCAAGAGGTCCTGGAGCCCCGTTCGCCGGCCGACCTTGCCCTGCAGCAAAGTAACGCCCGCAAAGCCGTCGTTGCAGCCTCCATCGGCAACGGCCTCGAGTGGTTCGACCTGATCGTCTACGGCACGTTTGCCGTCACCATTTCCAAGCTGTTCTTCCCCACCACCAGCGAAGCCGCGTCGCTGCTGTTGACCTTCGCCTCGTTCGGCGTTTCCTTCATCATGCGGCCGCTCGGCGGCATCATCATCGGCCGCTACGCGGACCGGGCTGGCCGCAAAGCAGGCATGCTGGTTTCCATCCTCGTCATGTTTGTCGGCACCCTGCTGATTGTTGTCGCACCGACGGCCGCCGCGATCGGCGTCGCGGCCAGCATCCTGGTGCTGATCGCCAGGCTGCTTCAGGGTTTCGCCACCGGCGGGGAATTCGGCACGGCAACGGCCTACCTGATTGAGTACGCGCCCAGCCGGAAGGCGTTCTACGGCAGCTGGCAGGTGGCCACCCAGGGCGGCGGCATCCTGCTGGCCGGCATCTTCGGCTTCGTCCTGAACACCTACCTCAGCACCCAGTCGCTGGACTCCTGGGGCTGGCGGCTGCCGTTCATCTTCGCGCTGGCGATCGGACCCGTGGGCTGGTACATCCGCTCCAAGATGGAGGAAACACCGGAATTCCTGGCCACGGAACGGTCCGCCGCGCCCCTGCGGGAGACGTTCATCGGCAACGGCGGCCGGCTCTGGGCCATCGTGGGCGTCGTCTCCCTCGGATCCGTGGGCGTCTACATCGCCCTGTTTATGCCCACCTACGCGATCGTGAACCTCGGGATGCCCAAAGCCGTGGCCTTCCTCTCCACCCTGATCTTCGGTGTGGTCATGAGCCTTGGTTCCCCGTTCATCGGCATGCTCGCGGACAAAGTCGGGCCCGCCCGGGTCATGACCTGGGCCGCCGGGGGAACCATCGTCGTCGGCATCCCGGCGTTCCTGGGGCTCATCGCCGCGCCGGAGCTGCCCACCATGATCGTGGTGGAACTCGTCCTGTCCGTGCTGGCCACCGCCTACTTCGCGCCGCTGCCGGCCATCATGTCCTCGATGTTCCCGGCCCGCATCCGGTCCACCGGGCTCTCCCTGGGCTACAACATCGGCGTCACCGTCTTTGGCGGCTTCGCTCCCTTCATCCTCACCTGGCTGATCGGCAGCACCGGCTCCCTGCTGGTGCCCGGTTACTACCTCGTCGCCATTGCGGTTATCGCCGCGGTGAGCCTGACCATCTCCCGGAAGGTGTACCGCCAGGCCTGACCGAAGTGTCCCCTCGAGCGGCTCCTGGCCGCGATTTCGGGCGGAGAATATATGGAACGCCCCCGGCAGCTGCCGGGGGCGTTCCTGGCTTCGAGGTAGTCCGGGGCCGGATTCAGGCCGAAGTATTCTCAAGAGTCCGGTCCCGGCGCTACGGCAGAGGTCCGCGTTGGTCCTTCGGATCCCGGGTTGCAGCAGTGGTGCGTTCGATGATCTCGTGGCAATGGCGTGGACCTTGCGGTTCGCATCCTGACTCAGCTTGTTCATGACTTGATAAGCCTCGGTCAACGATCACGCCCCAGACACCGACAGGCGTGGTTCGTTCGAGGATGTAGTCCGCAGAGAAAAGCAGCTTGTGCTGATGAGCCTTGCGGTCGCGGATGGACACGTAGATGGACAACGGGCCGCCGACGGCAGCCACCCGCTCCCAGTAGGCCTGGACTTTTGGCCGGTCTTCAGGCTCGATATGGGGCAGGGCCATCTCCATGGACGGGACAACGTCGCCCCGTAGTTCGGACCGCCTCGGCGACGATCGCCACGGAGCAGGTTTTCCCCGCAGTGTTCGGCACGCTGCGTACCAACCCGGCTACAGTGCTGACGGAAGCCGCACGAATGAACGGTACCCCCAGGTGCCTGTCCCGTCGGTAGCACAAGTCCGTACCGGCCCAATGAGGAGCCTTTTCGCCGTGACACTGGAAATACCGATCCCGCTGCCGACGCACGCCGTTGTTGCTGAGCTCCGCGCCGTGCTCGAAGGAACCGTCGATGACTCCTCGCTGGCGCGGGCGCAATACGCCACCGACGCCTCCAACTACCGGGTCGTTCCCGAGCTGGTAGTGCTGCCCAAGAGCCGCCGGGACATCGAGGAAGCGGTGGCCATCGCGCGGAAACACCGCATGCCTGTGACCGTGCGCGGCGGCGGCACCTCCTGCGCCGGTAACGCGATCGGCCCGGGCATGGTGCTGGACGTCTCCCGCTACCTGAACCGCGTCCTGAGCATCGACCCTGAAGCGGCCACCGCGGTGGTGGAGCCCGGGGTGGTGCTCAGCGACCTCCAGAACGCAGCCGCCCCGTTCGGGTTGCGGTTCGGCCCGGACCCGTCGACGGCCATGCGCTGCACTCTCGGCGGCATGATCGGAAATAACGCCTGCGGGCCGCACGGACTGTCCTACGGCCGCACTGCGGACAACGTTGTGTCCATGACCTGGCTGACGGGCTCGGGTGACATTGTCACCGCCGGCCGAGGCCCGAACGCCCTCGAGGCCGTGCCGGGGCTGGCCGCCTTCGTGTCGGAAAACTTGGCCGTCCTGCGGACCGAGTTCGGGCGGTTCGGCCGACAGATCTCCGGTTACTCCCTGGAGCACCTGCTGCCCGAGCAGGGCCAAAACCTCGCGGCCGCCCTGACCGGTACCGAGGGAAGCTGCGGGGTGCTTCTCGAAGCAGTGCTCAGGCTCGTTCCGAAGGCGGTGGCCCCCGCTCTGGCCGTGCTGGGCTACACGGACATGGCCACCGCAGCCGATGATGTTCCGGCACTGCTTCCCTTCAGCCCGCTGGCCCTGGAAGGGCTGGACGCGACGCTCGTCGACGTCGTGCGCCGGGCGCACGGCCCGGCCAGCGTTCCGGCACTTCCCGCCGGCGGCGGCTGGCTGATGGCCGAGATCGGCGGCGCCACGGCCGAAGAAGCCCTGGCAGCCGCCGAACGTCTGGTCGCCGCCTCCAAGGCGGATGCTGCGGTAGTGCTGCCGGCCGGCCCCGAAGCCACCCGCCTCTGGCAGATCCGGGCGGACGGCGCGGGACTGGCCGGACGCACCGCTTCCGGGCAGCAGGCCTGGCCCGGATGGGAAGATTCCGCCGTCCCGCCGGAGAGGCTGGGCAACTACCTGCGCGGCCTGGAACGGCTGATGGATGAAGAAGGGCTTTCCGGCCTGGCTTACGGCCACTTCGGAGACGGGTGCGTTCACGTCCGCCTCGACTTCCCGCTGGACAACGACGGGGTGCTGATGCGCCGCTTCCTCGAGCGTGCCGCGCTCCTGGCAGTCGAGCACGGCGGATCGCTCTCAGGTGAGCACGGCGACGGCAGGGCGCGCTCCGAACTGCTCTCCACCATGTACAGCCCGGCAGCACTCCGGGCCATGAGTGACTTCAAGGCCCTTTTGGATCCGGAAGACATGTTCAACCCCGGGGTCGTGGTCCGGCCGTCGCCCCTCGACGCCGACTTGCGCCGGCCCCAGGCGCTGTCCCTGCGCGCCAGCGACGGATTCGCCTTCTCACACGACGGCGGGGACATCACCAAAGCCGTGCACCGTTGCGTCGGGGTCGGAAAATGCCGTGCGGACCTGGGCCCGCAGGGCGGTTTCATGTGCCCGTCCTACACCGCGACCCGCGAGGAGAAGGACTCCACCCGCGGCAGGGCCCGGGTGCTCCAAGAGATGCTGAACGGCGGCGTCGTGACCCTCGGCTGGTCCTCACCGGAAGTGCATGACGCACTGGACCTGTGCCTGAGCTGCAAAGCCTGCGCCAACGACTGCCCCACCGGCATCGACATGGCCATGTTCAAGTCCGAGACCCTGCACCAGACCTACAAGGGACGGATACGTCCGCTGAGCCACTACACGCTGGGCCGCCTTCCCCAATGGCTGCGGCTTTCCGCGCCCGCGGCGCCCCTGGTCAACCTCGTCGGCCGCCTTCCGCTGCTGCGCAGGACCATGATGGCGCTGATGGGAGCCGACAGCCGCCGGTCCCTACCGCCGCTGCCCCGTGCTCCGTTTCGAAAAACGCAGGAAGGCCGGAACCGGAACCATGGCCCGAGGGGCGGGCACAAGGTCCTGCTCTGGGTCGATTCGTTCTCCGACGCGCTGGCGCCCGAGGTTGCACGCGACGCCGTCGACGTCCTCGTGGCCGCCGGCTGCGACGTCGAACTCGCCGCCCCCGGGGCGTGCTGCGGACTGACGCTCATCTCCACAGGCCAGCTGACGGCCGCGAAGAAGAAGCTGCGCGCCACGGTGGACCTCCTGCTGCCGCACGTCCGGGACGGCCGGACGGTAGTGGGCCTGGAGCCCAGCTGCACGGCGACGCTGCGCTCGGACCTGGTGGAACTCCTGACCGACGATCCCGGCGCCGCGGAGCTGTCGGCCGCCGTGAAAACGGTCGCGGAACTCCTGGTCGCGATTGACTGGACTCCGCCGCCCGCCGTGGAAAAACTCCTCGTTCAGCCGCACTGCCACCACTATTCCGTGATGGGCTACGGGGCCGATGAGGCCCTGCTGGCAGCCATGGGATGTGACATCGAAACGTCGGCCGGCTGCTGTGGCCTGGCCGGCAACTTCGGCATGGAAAAGGGGCACCATGAGGTGTCCGAGAACATCGCCCGGAGGGGGATTCTCGCCAAGGCAGAGGCCCTGCCGGATCACAGCATCATGGCGGACGGTTTCTCGTGCCGCACCCAGATCCGTGACCTGGCCGGGTTGGAAAGCCGGCACCTGGTCCAAGTCATCGCGGACGCTCTGCGCGCCGAGCGGCATCGCGCTTCTGCCATAAGCGGATGCGCGTCAGACAGGCATGAAAACGGCGACGGAAGGCCGCCAGCTAGAATTTAGGTGTGAAAGCAGATGCGTTTGCGGCGGCCGCATGAGCGAGGACGCCGCGAAAGAGTTTAGGCGCCCTCCCACCGCTCAGGCTTTCGTCCTCGCCGAGCTTCGGCGCGCAATCATCGCAGGGGAATTCCTGCCCGGACAGCCGCTTCGTCAAAACACGCTGGCCGAGCGATTCGGCGTCAGCAGGGTGCCGGTCCGCGAGGCATTCAAGGTCCTCGAAAGCGAGGGCCAGGTGGTTTACGAACCCCACCGCGGCCACAAGGTCGCCAGCCTCTCGCTCACGGACCTCCTTGAGGTCTACCGGCTCAGGCAGCTGTTGGAATCAGAGGCCGCCCGGGTTGCCGTCAAAAAGCGGAGCGACGGTGTGCTCGCCGCGATGAGGGCGACCGCCAGTGAGGTGGAAACGGCCAGCGCGGCCGGCGATCTGCTCAAGATGACCGACGCCAACCGGCGGTTTCACTTCGAATTGCTGGCAGCGGCTCGCATGCCGCGTCTGGAGCGAATCGTCCAAGTCTTGTGGGACGCCACTGAGGCTTACCGGTTCGTCTACTACGGGGCGGAACATAACCGGGCCAGGGTGGAACGCGAGCACGCCCGCATCATCCAGGCCTACGCTGACGGTGACGCGGAGCTGCTAGTCGCGCTGCTGGACGAGCACCGCGAACACGCTGTCGATGCCCTCCGGACTTTCCTGGACGCCCCGAGCCGCCCCTAAGGTAACGATTCTGTGACACGGGTTACACCGCGTCACTATATTGGATACATTATCCAAATGGTCTTCCCAGTACCCCGCAATGATGCGGACAGCGCAGGCGTGCCAGCCGTCCAGCAAGACGTCACGGCGTCCGCGAACGACTGGCTCGGGTTGAACGGTGCCCGCGTGCTCGTGGCGGGCGCCGGCGGGATAGGGGGAGCCTGCGTTGCGGCATTCGTGGCCGCGGGGGCGAGTGTGCTCGCGGTTGACCGCGATGAGTCCCGGCTGGCCGCTCTTGATCCGGCCGCGGCCACGGATCGGGTCGACCTCACTTCCACCGAGGGTTGCGAGAACGCCGTTGCGGCTGCCCGGGAACGTCTCGGCGGACTGGATGTGCTGGTGCACTGCGTCGGCGTCAACCACCGGGTGCCGATTCTCGAAACTGCGGACGAGGACTGGAGCCGCATCGTCGAGCTCAACCTCACCAGCGCCTTCCGGCTCGGCCGCGCGGCGGGCCGCGTCATGGTCGAGGCCGGCTTCGGCCGCCAGATCTACTGCTCGTCGGTCTCCAGCCTCCTGGCACATCCCGATCACGGTCCCTACGCCGCCAGCAAGGGCGGCATCAACCAGCTGGTCCGGGTCATGGCCCGCGAATGGGCCTCCCACGGGGTCACGGTCAACGCCATCGCCCCCGGCTACGTGGACACGGAACTGACCAGGGCGCATCTGGACCGCCCCGGGGTGCGCGAGCACTACACCTCGATGGTCCCCGCCGGCCGGCTCGGTACGGTGGACGACCTTACCGGTCCTGTTCTCTACCTGGCTTCCCGCCAGGCGGAGTTTGTCACCGGCCATGTCCTGTACGTGGACGGGGGCAGGACCCTTGTCTGAACCCAGCCGGGGCGGCCGCTTTCCGCTCCTCGCCCCGCATGAACTCTCGGTTCAGCAGCGCGATCTGTATGACGCCATCGCCGGCCCGCCGAGGGGAAACGGGCCGTTTGCCCTTGCCGACGACGCCGGACGCCTCACCGGGCCCTTTAATGCGCTGCTGCACTCGCCTGCGATCGGAAACGCCGTACAGGCACTGGGCGCCGTCCTGCGTTTTGGCGGGTCGCTGCCGGCCCGCACGCGGGAACTGGTCATCTGCGCCGTCGCCGCGGAACTGGAGTCCGCCTACGAATGGTACGCGCACAGCCGGGTTGCCACGGGCGTCGGCATCACCGGCACCGAGCTGAAGCAGCTGCATGACGGCGGAGTCCCGGACACGCTGAGCACGGACGAAAGGGCGGCGCTGGGCCTGACGCGGGCGCTGCTGCGCGGCACCGCCGTTGGCGAGGACATCCACGCGGCCGCCCTCGAACACTTCGGACACGGCGGCATCACGGAGCTCTCCGTGCTGGTGGGCTACTACCGCCTGCTGGCAGGCATCCTCGCCGCCGGAGACGTTCCCGCCCCGCCGGCCGCCACCGGAGAACCCGTACGCCAGACCAATTAACACCCACCAACCCAGTCATCATCATGATCAAAAATAGGGAGAAACAACCATGACCGCTATGACCATCACTGCCCGGAGGCGTATGCAGCGCCTATGCGCAGCAGCAGTTCTTGTACCGGCAGTTTTCCTTTCCGCGTGTGGCAGCCCAGCTCCCAGCGGCGGTGGCGGCGGCGGTGCAGGCGGCCAGGGCGGCACGTTGTCCATCGCCACAGGCGGCACCGGCGGGGTCTACTATCCGCTGGGTGGTGGTTTTGCCACGGTGATCCGGGGCCACGTCAAGGGCTATGACGCCACCGTCCAGGAGACGAACGCATCCGTGGACAACATGCTGCTGCTCGGCAACGGCTCGGCACAACTCGCCTTCGCTGTGGGCGACGTGGTCTCCGATGCCGTCAAGGGCGAGGGTGAATTCAAGGGAAAGCCCCAGGAGATCTGCTCCCTTGGCAACATCTACAACAACTTCATGCAGGCCGTCACCGTCAACGACAAAGGGATCAAGAGCGTAAAGGACATGGCGGGCAAAGTCATCTCGGTCGGCGCGCCCAGCTCCGCCACCGAGGTAGGGGCCCTGCGCATCCTTGAGGCCGCCGGAATTGACCCGAAGTCGGGCATCCAGCGTCGCCAGCTTGGCGCGGCGGAGACCATCGCCGCGCTGCGCGACGGAACAATCGATGCAGGATTCTGGTCCGGCGGACTGCCCACCGGGGCGTTGATCGACCTTGCCGGCGACGGCGACATGAAGCTGCTTCCGATCGGGGAGTACGCGGAGCCGCTCGCGAAGAAGTACGGCGCGTACTACGAGAAGAAGGACATCCCGGCCAACACCTACGAAGGGCAGACCGAGGCCGTTCCGGCGATCGCTTCGCCGAATATCCTGGCCGCCAGCACAAAGATGGACAAGCAGCTTCAGCAGGACATCACCGCCGCCCTCTTTGACAACAAAGAGGCCTTGATTAAAGTCCATCCCGCAGCGCGCGAGATGGATAAGACCACCGCGGGGAAGGTTGCCTTCGTGGAGACCTGCCCAGGTTCGAAGGCTTACTTCGACAAGTCCGGAAGCTAGCACCGCATGCGTAAGCCAGCCGCCGTCGTCGTCGGCCTCGTTTGCCTCGGGATGCTGGGAATGGGCGGCATTGCTGCGGCCGACGGGCCGCCCGAGCCCCAGCGTGCACGCGCCATGGTGATCAGCAACGACGGCGGCGTGCTGGCCAGCGTGCCCTTTGCCGGAGACACCTTCTCGGTGAGTTACCGCAACTCCATCTACGGCACCCTTGCGGAGGAGCGATACACCGTCCAGCACGACGGAAGCTACCGCCTGGTGCAGTTGGCCGCCGACCAGCTGGCAGTGCTTGAAGAGTACTACGCCGTCCCCGGACCACCGTCCGTGGCCGCGGACTCGGACCGTAGGAAATGGGTGACCAACCCTGATCCCGGACACCCCGCGAAATTCAGCCGATTGTCGCTGGCTGCAACAGATCTCGGACGCCGCACCGTCTACATCCCCGGTGCCCCGCCGCTTGAACTATGGAAGTTAGTTGAAGACAGCGACCCGTTCGTTGTGCTATCCATCAAGGAGACCCCATGACTGAGACCCCCAACGGCAACGGAGCCGTTGACGCCCGCACCTCGCCTGAACACCCGGGGAGCACCACGCGGACGGGGAGCACCGTGCGGACGGCCTCGGACACCGCCGACGCCGCCAACCCCCTGAACCTCGCGGAAGATGGGGTGATTGACGAAGAGGCGTTGATCGCGGAGTTTGAGGCAGAGAAACCCGCCCGTCACCTGAGCGGGATGCCTGGCACCGCGGTGAAGATCATCGGTGTGGCTCTGTCCCTGTTCTCTTTGTACTGGGTCTTCAATCCAATGCCCACCCAGTTCTACCTGCCCGCGTTCCTGATGATCGCGCTGCCCATGACGTTCCTGGTGTATCGCGGATGGGGCCGCTCCGCCCTGGCTAAGGATTCAGGACGCAAAGACAACCCGCCCATCCTCGACTGGCTGCTCGCCGCGCTTGCCGTGGTTCCGTTCGCCTACATCATCTCCGATTGGGACGGCTTCTTCCGGCGCGCGATCACGCCGACCTACCTGGACCTGGCCATGGGCGTCATCGCCATCCTGGTCACCTTGGAAGCATCCCGCCGGACGGTCGGCATTCTCGTCCCGCTGGTTGTGCTGGCGTTCTTCGCCTACGCGGCGTTCGGGTCCTTCATCCCTGCCCCGTTCAACACGTCGTCCTTTAATTGGATTCGGCTGGTTGGACACAACGTCATGGGCACACAAGGACTTTTCGGAGTCCCCACGGAGGTCGCGGCCTCGTACATCATCTTGTTCACCATCTACGGGGCCGTCCTCGGCGCCTCGGGTGCAACCAAATTCTTTATCGACCTCTCGTTCGCCGCCTTCGGACAGTCAAAGTCGGGCCCCGGCCGGACCGTGACCCTGGCGGGCTTCCTGCTGGGCACCGTCTCGGGTTCCGGCGTCGCCACCACCGTGACCCTCGGCGGTATCTCCTGGCCCCTGCTGCGCAAGGCTGGCTACCCGAAGGAACACGGCGGCGCCATCCTGGCGGCTGCCGGCATCGGCGCCATCATGTCCCCGCCCACGCTCGGTGCCGCAGCCTTCATCATCGCCGCACTGTTGAACGTCTCATACCTGCAGGTGCTCATCTGGGCCACGATTCCCACCGTCCTCTACTACTTCGGCATCATCCTCGCCATCGAGATGGACGCCCGGCGGTTCAAGACCAGGGCGGTGGATTTCGACGTCAAACCGGTCGGCAAACTGCTGCTGCGGTTTGGGTACCACTTCAGTTCCCTCATCGCGATCGTGGTGTTCATGTCCATGGGCATGACACCGTTCCGGGCCGTGGTGTACGCCACCGGACTTGCGTTTGTGCTTAGTTTCCTGGACCGCCAGTCCTGGCTGACGCCCAAGCGCATCTGGGACGCGCTCGCCGTCGGAGCCATGGGGGCCCTGTCCGTGATCCCCGTCATGGCAGCCGCTGGCTTGATCGTCGGAATCATGACCCTCACGGGCCTGGGTCTGAAGCTTGCGAACATCATTGTGGATTTCGCCGGCGGCAACCTGCTCCTGACGGCCATCTTCTCCGCCATTTCCGTCACCCTCCTGGGACTTGCCGTGCCGGTAACGGCAAGCTTCATCATTTCGTGGGTGATCATCGGACCCGCATTGCAGGACGTCGGCGTTTCGGCATTCGCTGCCGCGATGTTCATCTTCTACTACTCGGTGCTCAGCGAGGTGTCGCCGCCGACGGCACTGTCGCCGTTCGCGGCGTCGGCCATCACCGGCGGCAAACCCATCAAGACGATGTGGTTGACCTGGCGGTACACGCTCTCGGCGTTCCTGGTGCCGTTCATCTTTGTGCTGTCCGAGGGCGGCGTCGGGCTGCTCCTGCAGGGCGACCCAGGGTCGATTGCTCTGGCGTTCACCGTCTCGCTCCTGGCTGTTGCCGCCCTGGCCGTGGCTACCGGGGCCTGGCTCATCGGCCCGGCCCGCTGGCCCGAACGGATTCTTCTCGGCGTCGGGTCACTGCCCATGCTGGTCATGGATCCCCTCTACATCGGCATCGGGGCAGCGATCATCGCCGTAGGCGTCCTGGTACATATCCTCGGGCTACGCCGGCATCGCCCGGACGCGGCGGGTGCAGCCGCGGCCGGATCCCCAACCGGGAAGAACAAGGCTTCCAAGGCTCTTGACCGAAAGGACAACGCACCACTATGACGACACAGATCCCGCACCTCGCCCCCGGGCTCTGGGGAGTCCTGGCCACACCGTTCAGCGGACCGCATTTTGCCGTGGACACCGACTCGCTGCGCCGCGAAGTTGAGCTTTACACCGCAATACCGGCCACCGGAATGGTGGTGCTCGGCGTCTTCGGCGAGGGCGCATCCCTGGATGCCGGGGAGCAGGCCCTCATTGTGCGCACGGTGGCCGAGGCGGGAAAGGGCGCGCCCCTTGTGGTGGGCCTTTCGGCCCGGTCAACGGCCGTGGCGCTGGAGCAAGCCGGGACCGCGGTTAAGGCGGCGGGCAGCACCCTTGCGGCACTCATGGTGCAGGCCAACAGCTCCGATCCGGAGGTGCTCGCCGCCCATCTGACCGCCGTGCACCGGGCCACCGGAGCGGGAATCGTGCTGCAGGACTACCCCGTGGCTTCCGGCGTGAACATCACTTCGGCGCAAATCCTCGAGGTCCTGGCGCAGTGCCCGTTCATCGTGGCCGTCAAGTCGGAGGCCCCGCCGACGGCCTCCGCCATTGCCCGACTGACGCGCGCCACTTCCGTGCCCGTCTACGGCGGACTTGGGGGAGTGGGGCTGCTGGATGAGCTGGCCGCCGGCGCGGCCGGCGCCATGACCGGATTCTCGCACCCCGAAGGACTCCAGGCCGCGTTGACCGCATGGGCCGACGGCGGCTTCCCCGCCGCCCGCGAGGCCTTCGCCCCGTGGCTGCCGCTGGTGAACTTCGAGGCCCAGCCCGGCGTCGGACTGGCCCTGCGCAAGGAAGTACTGCGCCGGCGCGGCATCATCGCCGAATCCATCGTGCGGCCCCCCGCGCCGAAGCTGCCGCAGGAACTGGCTGACCTGATCGATGCCCACCTCGACGCCGTCCGGGTGGTGACCTCCTGATGGAGACCGGTTTGAAGGGGAAAAACGTCCTGGTTCCGGGCGCAAGTTCGGGCATCGGCCTCGCCGTCGCCCGGGCGTTGGCCGCGGAAGGAGCCAACGTCGTGTTGGCGGCGCGGCGCGGGGACCTGGTCCGGGCGGAAGCTGCCCGGCTGGCTTCCGCCGTCGGCATCGGCATCGATCTTACGGACGACGGCGCCCCCTCAGCCCTGGTGGAGGCCGCGGTGGAGGCCTTTGGCCCCATCGACGTGCTCATCCTCAACAGCGGCGGACCGCCTCCCGGCGGTGCGGCGGACGTCTCCGCCGAACAGGCCCTTGACGCCGTACACCAGCTGATGTTGCAGCACATTCGGCTCACCTCCCTTGTGCTTCCGGGCATGCGGGAGCGCGGGTGGGGGCGCGTGGTGGCAGTCGGTTCGAGCGGGGTGCAGCAGCCGCTGCCCAACCTTGCGTTGTCCAACATCGGGCGGGCCGGGCTCGCCGGGTACATGAAGACCCTGGCGGCGGAGGTGGCAAAGGACGGCGTGACCGTCAACATGGTGCTCCCCGGCCGCATCGACACCGACCGCGTCGGCTCACTGGACGCAGCGGCGGCCAAACGCACCGGCCGCTCGCCGGAGGAAGCGAGGGCGGCCTCGGAGGCAACGATCCCCGCCGGCCGGTACGGCACGCCCGAAGAGTTTGCCGCTGTCGTCACCTTCCTCGCGAGCGGACCGGCCTCCTACGTGACCGGGGAGCAGATCCGCTGCGATGGCGGACTCGTCCGTTCCTACTAACCGAAAGAACAATTCCATGACTTCCCGCATCCTCCATCTCTGCACCATCCGCGACGGATCCACCCCTGATGGGGCCGACCCCGGGCAGGCCCGCGAAGAGGCGGCCGTCGTCCACCCGCGACGCGGAGCCGCGTTGGTCCGCGAACTGCTCCCGGGCTTTACCGGCGACATCCTCGATGTCCTGACCGGGGACCTGCTCGGGGAACTCGAAACGGCCGCAGCCAACGCCGATGACGCCGTCTTCCGCGACCCGGAGCACCTCAGCTACGGGGCCCCGTACCGCCGTCCCCGCATGCTGTGGGGGATCGGCCTGAACTACGTGGAGCACGCCTCCGACCTGACCGAAGCCGTGCCCGACGAGCCTGCGTCGTTCATCAAGGGGGACCATACCGTTATCGGCCCGGACGAGAACATTCCGATCCCGGAGCAGAGCCAGCGCACCACCACCGAAGCGGAGATCGCCGTCGTGATTGGTCGATACTGCCGCAATGTCGAGCCCGAGGAGGCGCTGTCCTATCTCGCCGGCGTCGTACCGGTCCTGGACCAGACCGCGGAAGATATCCTGCAGCGCAATCCGCGGTTCCTCACCCGCTCCAAGAACTTTCCGGGGTTCTTCTCCTTCGGACCCCGGATTGTGCCCCTCGCCGAGGTGGAGGAGGCCGCCGGTTCCCTGGGCGAGGTCACGGTATCCACCGTGGTCAACGGGGAGGTGCGCCGCAGCAACACAGTGTCGCATATGCGCTACGACCCGGCCTACCTGATCAGTTTCCACAGCAAGGTCATGCCACTCTTCCCCGGTGACATCATCTCCACAGGAACCCCCGGAGCCGTGCATATCGAACCCGGGGACGTCGCGGAATGCCGCGTGACGGGGCTCGGAACCCTCAGCAATCCCGTGACCGCCTCCAACTGAACCTGCACGACCACAACATAAGGAGGCTGACGCTCGTTGAGCAGCACCCACTCTTTCCCCCACGCCCCTCCCGCCGCCGCACCCCTGAACGGGATCAAGGTGGCGGACTTCTCCCGAGTCCTCGCCGGACCCTTTGCCACCATGATGCTCGCTGACTTTGGCGCCGATGTGATCAAGGTGGAGAGCCCGGGCGGTGACGACACCCGGGCCTGGGTGCCCCCCGTGGACGAACACGGCGCGGGCACGTACTTCTCCAGCGTCAACCGGAACAAACGCTCGGTGGTGTGCGACCTGCGCACCCAGGAAGGACTCGCGCAGGCGCGCGACATAGCGCTCGCGGCAGACGTCGTTGTTGAGAACTTCCGGCCCGGCGTCATGCAGCGTTTCGGCCTGGACTATGACGCCCTCCGTGCGGAGCGCCCGGACCTGGTCTACTGCTCCATCACCGGATTCGGCAGCAAGGGCGGCGCGCACCTGCCCGGATACGACCTCCTGGTCCAGGCCGTGGGGGGACTGATGAGCGTCACCGGATCCCCGGAGTCGGAACCGAGCAAGGTAGGGGTGGCGCTGGTGGATGTGGTGACCGGCCAAAACGCGGTGGTGGGCATCCTGGCCGCGCTGCGGAGCCGCGACCAGACCGGCAGGGGACAGCGGGTGGACGTCAACCTTCTCTCCTCGCTGCTTGCCGGCCTCGTCAACCAGGCCTCCAGCACCCTGGCCACCGGCGAATCCCCGCAACGAATGGGCAACGCCCACCCCAGCATTGCGCCGTACGAGACGCTGCAGACCGCGGACGGGCCGCTCGCCCTGGCGGTCGGAACGGACAAGCAGTTTGCCGCCCTGGCGCGGGTGCTCGGCGTTCCCGAACTGGCCGACGACAGCAGATTCCGCGGGAACTCGAACAGGGTGGCCCACCGGGTCGCGCTGAAGGCGCTGCTTGAGGAGCAGCTCCGGAAAAAGCCAGCGGTTGAATGGTCAGGCCTGCTCAGCGCGGCGGGCGTACCCGCCGGCAAGGTCAACTCGATCGTGGAAGCGATCCAGCTGGCCGCCGACCTGGGGCTGGAACCCGTGGTGGAAATCGCGGACGGATCCAGCCCCCGCACCTCCCGCCAGGTGGCCAACCCGATCCAGCTTTCGGAAACACCCGCCACCTATCGGCGGCTGCCGCCGCTGCTCGGCGAACACAGCGGTGCGAGCTTCCCGGAGCAGAACCGCCGGGCAGCCCTCCAGACCCACCCCACCGGAAAGTAGAACCATGACTGACACTTCAGACCTCATCGGCATCGACACACTGCTCACGGCGGAGGAAGTCGCCGTGCGGGAGAAAGTCCGCGGATTCGTGGACACGGCCATCAAACCCAATATCGCCGACTGGTACGAGCGCGCGGAGTTTCCGCTGGACATAGTCCCGCAGATGGCGGAACTCGGCCTGCTCGGCATGCACATCAAGGGCTACGGGTGCCCGGGCCGGACCTCGGTGGAGTACGGCCTGGCCGCCATGGAACTGGAGGCCGGCGACTCGGGTCTGCGGACGTTTGTCAGCGTCCAGGGTTCGCTGGCCATGAGCGCCATTGCCAAGCACGGATCGGAAGAGCAGAAGCAGGAGTGGCTTCCGCGGATGGCCGCCGGAACCGCCATTGGCTGCTTCGGACTCACCGAGCCTTCCGCCGGATCCGACCCCGGAAACATGCTGACCTTCGCCAAGCGCGACGGCGACGACTGGATCCTCAACGGCTCCAAGCGCTGGATCGGGCTGGCCTCGGTGGCGCAGGTGGCCATCATCTGGGCCATGACCGACGACGGCGTCCGCGGTTTCGTCGTCCCCACCGACACCCCCGGCTTCAAGGCCACCCCCATCCAGCAGAAACTCTCCATGCGCGCGTCCATCCAGTGCGACATCGAACTGACGGACATTCGGCTGCCAGCCAGCGCCATGCTGCCCAACGCCAAGGGCCTCCGCGGCCCGTTCGAGTGCCTCAACGAGGCCCGCTACGGCATCATCTGGGGCGCCATGGGGGCGGCGCGTGACAGCTACCTCACGGCCCGGGACTACTCGCAGCAGCGCATGCAGTTCGGCAAGCCGCTCGCTGGCTACCAGCTGACCCAGGAGAAACTCGTTAACATGGCACTGGAGATCAACAAGGGCACGCTCCTTGCCCTGCAGCTGGGCCGGCTGAAGGACGCCGGAGTGCTCCAGCCGCACCAGATCTCCGTGGGCAAGCTGAACAATTGCCGCGAGGCGATCCAGATCTGCCGCGATGCCCGGGCCATGCTCGGCGGGAACGGCATCACCCTGGACTATTCCCCGCTGCGCCACGCCAACAACCTGGAAAGCGTGCGCACCTACGAGGGTACGGACGAGGTGCACACGCTGATTCTGGGCAACCACATCACCGGTATCGCGGCCTTCCGCTGAGAAGGTCGTGACCCCGGGACCACCCGCGTGTGATCTCCTTTGACCAGGAAGTCCGTGCCTCCTTTTCGGAAAGCACGGACTTCCTGTCGTTGGGCGCCGTCGGTTACCGGGCCCCGGCCCGGCCGGGGACGGAGCGCCCGTCGAGCGCCTGGTTGACAATGTATTCGGCGATGGCCAGGGAGGAAGTGGCTCCCGGGGAGGGCGCGTTGCGGACAAGGACCAGATCCTGGCGGCGGGCAATCACAAAGTCATCCACGAGCGACCCGTCACCGTTCATTGCCTGGGCGCGGACACCCCGCGTGCCGGGAACGATGGACGCACCCTCGAGCGAGGGGACGAAACGCATTGCCTCGGCGATGAACTTGCGTTTGCTGACGACCGTGTGGAACTCCCGCGCCGCCGACGGCACGTTCTTGCGGGCGAAGTTCCAGAAACCCGGGAACAGCGCGTAGTCCAGGACGTCGCGCACATTGACGTCCTTCCAGGAGTACGATTCCCGGCCGAAGGAGATGAATGCGTTTGGTCCCAGCATCATTTCGCCGTCGATTCGCTTGGTGAGGTGCACACCAAGAAAAGGATGCTGCGGATCGGGAACCGGATAAATCAGTCCCTTGACCTGATTGCGTGCCTCCGGGCCGAGCAGAAAGTACTGCCCGAAGAACGGCACGATGCGCGGGGTGGACGGTTCCCCCGTCGACGCGGCCAGCCGGTCGGATTGGAGCCCGGTACAGGCGACCGCGAGGTCGTAATGTTCACTTCCGTCCTTGGTGTGGACCACAACGCCCTGCCCCTGCTGCGCAAGGGAGCTGACTTCCTGTCCCAGCCTGATCTGCCCGCCTGCGTGGCGGACGTCGTCGGCGAGGGCGTTGGTGACAGCGGCGTAGTCAACGATGGCCGTTTCAGGCGAGTGCAGTGCCGAGACCCCGACGGCGTTCGGCTCTACGTCCTTGATCTGCTCTGCGCTCAGCATCCTGGCACCGGGCACACCGTTAGCTTGTGCCCGGACGAAGATGTCTTCAAGCCGCCGGTTTTCTTCGGCAGTCTGAGCGATGACCAGCTTTCCGCACTGATCGTAGGGGAGGTTCTTGGCGGCGCAGTATTCCTTCAGCAAGTCGACTCCACGGCGGCACAGGGTGGCCTTGAGTCCGCCTGGCTCGTAGTAGAGACCGGCATGCACCACTCCGGAGTTGTGGCCCGTCTGGTGGTAGGCCAGTTTCTCCTCCTTCTCGTAGACCGTAACCGACGCGCCGTCGAGCTGGTTAATGAGCTCACGTGCAACGGCGACACCGATGATGCCACCGCCGATGACGGCACAGCGCAATGGCTTCGCGACCATGTAAATCCTCATAACTGGGAGGGAAGTTGTCCATGCGAGAATGTGCTCGTGGACAACCTCGAACGTGCAGACAATCTGACAGATCAGGCCATCACGAGGCTCAGAACTGCGATATTGGGCGGTGAGTTGAAGCCGGGCGAGCTGTACTCCGCCACCCAGCTGGGCGAATGGCTTGGAGTGTCCAGAACGCCAATACGGGAGGCGCTGCAACAGCTGGCGACGACCGGCCTCGTTGTGGTCGAGCGCAATAAAGGGATGAGGGTTCGCTCCACAACTCTCGAAGACCTCGTCGAGGTGTTCCAGGTCCGACTGATGCTCGAGGTACCAGTGGCCCGGCGAGCTGCTGCGGTCCGCACCGCCGCCGATATCTGCAGGGTCACAGAGGCGTTCGACGCTTTTCAGCAGAGCTCCGAAACCGGTGATGCCGCCGCCACCTTGCGAACCGACCGCGACTTCCACCTCGCGTTGCTCAGTACGTCAGGCAATCACAGGGTGGTGAAAATGCTGGAAGACCTCCGTAACGTCGTCCTGCTCACCGGAGTGGAAACAGTTCCCAGGTCGCGGTCCTCCCGTGAAGCCTTTGAAGACCACCGGGACGTCTATGAGGCCTTCGTGGCGGGGGAACCTGAGAAAGCCGGACAGGCCATGCGGCGCCATATTGTCAATACCGCCCGGTTGCTTGTCCCGCGCGAAGCGCAGGAACGCGGCATTTCCGCGGTCGACGTTGAGGCGCTTCTCAACTGGACCTGACTCGCCAAGTCAACGCTAGGAGGAGGGGGCCTGGGATCAGCTACTCTGCAGATCTTCATCAGCACAAGCTACTCCTGTTGCATGTTGCATGCAACAGGGGTCGGTTCCGGTCCGAGGCAAGGTCCCGGTGCTACAGCAGGGGCTTAGGTTGGTCCGTCGGACCCAGCAGTGGTGCGTTCGATGATCTCGTGGGCAATGGCGTGGACCTTGCGGTTTGTGTCCTGGCTCATCTTGTTCATCAGCTCGTACGCCCGGTCGGCGTCGATTCCGGTGCGTCCCATGAGGATGCCCTTGGCCTGCTCGATGGCCGCCCGATTGAGCGCTGACGCGGCGACCGCCTCGGTGGCGAGCTGGTGGCGGTCGGTATGGATGGACTGGGTGAGGTCCACGATCACGCCCCAGACGCCGACGGGCGTGGACCCGTCGAGGATGTAGTCCGCGGAGAAAAGCAACTTGTGCTGCTGGTCCTTGCGGTCGCGGATGGACACGTAGATGGACAACGGGCCGCCGACGGCAGCCACCCGCTCCCAGTAAGCCTGGACCTTGGGCCGGTCCTCAGGCTCGATGTGGGGCAGGGCCATCTCCATGGACGGCACCACGTCGCCCCGCTCGTACCCGTAAATGCGGTACAGACCATCCGACCAACGGAATGCACCGTCCGCGAAGTAATATTCGACCAGCCCGGTGGGGCAGTCGAGGAATTCATCATGGGGAATTCCTCGCGCCACGGATCCGGGATATTTGCTGTTGGGTGTCATTGACGGGGCCGTTCGAAGTGCTATTGCCCCGGCAACCCCTTGCCTGGGCTTGAAAAGACCAGAATATAGCAGGGAGTGGCCGGATGTGGACGTCCGGAATTGTCTGCCGTGAGGATGGATGTAGAGACGAAGAAGGGTGGAGGCGCCGGCATGTACGACCGTGAGCGCGACAGGCGGGATGATGCGGCCTACGCCGAACATAAGAAAGCCGTCGCGGAGGGTGAGAAGCGTGTCCTCCGACGGACAAGGTCCGGAGAGTTGCACAGCTACCCCGTGGAGGAGATCGGGTTCAGCCCGGGCAGGGGGCAGGCGCAGGTAAGCACCTGGCAGGGAATGGCATTGCTTGCCGCGTTTGCCGCTGGCGCAGTTGTCTTCTCGGTGGTGCTCTTTCTGGGGCCGCTCGGACACGGGGAAGCTCCGCTGTGGGGCGCCCTGGTTCTCACTCTTCTGGCAGGTGGTTTTACCTTCTACGCGTTCGGCCTGGCGCGGGACGAATTCAACGCGGCGAGGCTGCGGAAGCTTCGCGGCTCGCCAGCGCCTGGCAGCGGCACGGTCGACACCAGTCTGCTGGAACTGGGGCAGAAAGACTGAACCCAGGGAAACGGATCACCTCGGGATCATGAGGCTGGCTGTTAGTCCCGTTCCGGCCCTAGAGGTAATCCGGGGCCGGCTCCAGGCCGAAATATTGCTCAAGGGTGGGGAAGTCGTTCATCTCCTGGGCGACGACCTTGCCCACATAGCGCAGGTGCCACGGCTCGTAGGTGTAGCCCGTGACGTCTTCGGCACCCGCGGGGTAGCGGATGATGAATCCGTACGTCATGGCGTGCTGCGCCGCCCACTTGCCGGCCGGGGTGGTGGCGAAGCAGGCCTGCAGGGCACAGACTCCGCTGGCGTTGCCGATGTCCATCGCCAGGCCGGTCTGGTGCTCGCTGAAGCCGGGCCGGGCGGCCAACGTATCCGCCGTCGCCTGTCCGTACTGTCGCACGTAGCTGTCATAAAGGCTGGCCTGCTGGCTGTACGAACGGTAACCGCTGACCGGAATGATGTTCACACCGGCACCCTTGGCGGCTTTGGCCAACAGCTTGTAGGCGTCCGCGGCCTCTGACCGCAGCCGTTCCCCCTGGACCCTGACCAGCCGCGCCGGCACGTACGTGGCCGGGTCCAGCGGCCGGTGCTTGTTGACCACCACCTGCAGGCTGGAGGCGGAATCGATGTCGTAGCCCGCCGCCGTCAACGCCGTCACGGGCGGTGCGATCATGCCGAGCGCGAGCATCAGCCCCGCCACCGCGCCTGTCATCCTGCTGATTCTCTTGAGCACCGTTGCCTCCCAGAAATGTCCGGAACAGATGCGGGGAACCCTACAGGTCTGTCCGGCCGGCGTCGAGGGTGTTTGGCTTTGAAGATCCGGGACGAAATCCTCATGTGGTGGCTGCCCAACAGGCCCACCATGATCGTATGAACGCTGAAACCCCGAAGGCACCGGAGCTGAACCTTCCCCAGGCTTTCCTCCTGCTGGCAACGAACGACCAAAACGGCAAACCCGAAGTGCCGGTGTTTGCCCTCAGAACCACGTTGGCCGGGGCCATCCTGGCCGAGCTGGAGCTGGCCGGTGCCATCGGGCTACAGGGAAAGAACGTCCGTGCCACCGCCGCCGCCCCGCCCACCGAGTTCCAGCACGAACTGGGGCTGATCCGCGGCAAATCGCGGCCCCACACGCCCAAGCGCTGGGTCGCCATGCTGGAGGGCCGCGCCGAAGTGCAACGTGTCTACGAGGGGATGGCGTCTTTAGGCATCGTGGAACCCGTCGGCGAGAAACACCTTGGCCTGTTCAAGTCCACGCGGTACCCGGAGAAAGACCACGGCCCGGAAGCTGCGCTGCTGAAAAAGATCGAAGCCGCGCTCAGTGGCGCCCCGGCCGATGCCGGCGGGGCGGCCTCCACGGCAGCGCCCGACGCCGGGACGTCGGGTTCCGCGTCGGCGACCACCGCGGGGGCGCCCGAGGCGCGTGCCCCTGAAACAGGAAGCCCGGAAGCTGGCGCCCCCGACGCCGGCACCCCTGCGGCGAAGGCCCCCGAGGCCGGGAAACGCGTCGCCGCAGCGCCGGATCCCCGAACCACGGCACTGATCGCCCTGCTGCAGGCGGCCGGCCTGTTCGGCAAGCTCTTCCCGGCAGCAGATCGAAGCTACGCCGACGAGCTGGCAAAGGACTACTGGCCAGCCCGGGCCGTGGAGGACGAACTTCGGATGATCAGGCTGGCGCAGGAAGAAGCCGCCACCCTCTGATCCCGCCGGTCCGGGACAGAACACGACGACGGCGGGGGACTCCCGCCGTCGTCGTGCTGCCTGCTGAACTCAGCCCGCCCTCAGGCGCGGCCCTTCAGGATCAGGTTCCAGTACATAAACGGCAACCCGTAGCGCTTCAGCAGCCACATATCGGTGCGTTCCTTGGTGGTGTCGATGAACGGGATGCTGGGTGCGGGCTGGAGGCTGTAATCGAACTCCGCCAGCAGCATCTTCCCCCGCGCCGTCGTCAGCGGGCAGGAGGCGTAGCCTCCGTACTGGGCCGCCGGCACTGCGCCTTCGAGGGCGGCCAGCAGGTTCTTCACCAGCACCGGGGCCTGCTTGCGGATCGCCGCTCCGGTCTTCGAGTTCGGCGTGGACCCGGCGTCGCCCAGGGCGAAAATTTCCGGGTACCGCTTGTGCTGCATGGTGTGTTTGTCCACGTCCACGTAGCCTGCGGGGTTGGCCGGATCGGCCAGCGGGGTGCGCTTGAGCCAGTCCGGTGCCGACTGCGGCGGCACCACGTGGAGCAGGTCGTAGTGCAGCGACTCCTTGGTCCCCGCCGCGTTGTCGGTAATCTCTGCCATCCCGGCAGCGGGGTCCACCGAGGTCAGCTCGCTGTTGAAGCGGACTTCGATGCCGTACTTGGCCACCACCCGCTCAAGCTCGTCGGCGAACACCTTGACCCCGAACATGCCGGGCGTGGGCAGGACCATCACCACCCGGATCTTGTCCAGGATGCCCTGCTTCTGCCAGTAGTCGGCTGCCAGGTACGCGACCTTCTGCGGAGCTCCGGCACACTTGATGGGCCCCGAGGGCTGGGTGAAGATGGCCGTCCCGGACTTCAGGTTCCGGATCAGGTCCCAGGTCTTCGGCGCCAGGTCGAACCGGTAGTTGCTGGATGCCGTCGGGGAGTCCATGGCTTCTGCCATGCCGGGGATCTTGTCCCAGTCCAGCTGGATGCCGGGGCTGACCACCAGATAGTCGTACATGACGGTCCCGCCGGAGGCGAGCTCGACGCTGCGCCGGTCCGGGTCAATGTCGGCCGCGGCGTCCTTGATCCAGGCCACCCCTTGGGGCATGACGGAGGCCTGCGGCCGGACCGTTTCCGCCTGGCTGGCGGAACCTCCGCCGACCAGGGTCCACAAGGGCTGGTAGTAGTGCTGGTCGCTCGGCTCGATCACCCCGATGTCGGTCCGCCCCGCGCGGCGGAGCCGGGCTGCAACGCTCAGCCCCGCGTTGCCGCCTCCGATGATCAGGATCTCGTGGTGCATGCTCATGGATAAGACGCCTCTCTGGGAGCCTGGCGTCGCGTCGCCGCCGACGCCGGGTATATCGGGGGATTGAGCGGGCCGCGGAGGCCGGCGGGGCGGGGCCGGCAGCATCTTCGCCTGCGCGTCCGGACTCCGGGGTCTCCGTGCTTTTCAATCACTGTGATGTCACTCACTATATACCCCCGGGGGTATTTCCGCACACCCTACTCGTTCTTCACGATGTCGACCGAGATTTCCACCGCCGGAACGGTTCCCCTGTTCTCCAGCCAGTGGGTGGTCTCCCGGTCCTCGGGCCAGCCTGCACCCGGACCGTAGTCGGTAGCGACCCCGTTCCGGTGGTCGGAGATGGTTCCCTGCAGGATGTAAACCAGGCCCGGCCGGTCCCGGTGGTCGTGGAGCGGGCCGAAGACGCCTCCCGGCTCGATGGTCACCATCCGCATCCGGAGCTGGCGCCCCGCCATGCCCTCGATCTCGGCGCCAAGGTCGAGCGTTGCAAGTAGCTCCGCCGTCACACCTTTGGTCTGCTGTTTTCCCTGTTCTTCGCTCACCGTGCGCTCCTCTCCGTCGCTGTACCGCTTTCAGCCCGGTTTACTCCGCAGGCGGCTGCGGCATCAAGACCATGCCCGTGCAGGGGCCAGAAACGCCCCCGGCGGATGCCGGGGGCGCTTTCGTGGCTCAGTCGAGCTACTTCGGTGGGCTACTTCGCTGCGGTAACGGTGGCCTCGTAGGTGAGGATTTCGGTGCCATTGCCCTCCTCGCCGTTGTCGGGGGCCACCTTCAGGGTGAGGTGGCCGCCGTCGGCGGTCATTTTGAAGGGGTTGCGGGTGGCCACGTGCCCGGCGGTGGACCACTGCTGGAAGGGGACGTCGCGGATCACGCTGCGGGACTTGAGATCGATCATTGCCATACCGCCGAGTTCATAGGTGGCGCCGGTTCCGCCGGCGGCCGGCGTCTGCGGGAGGTTGGTGACCCCGCCGCACAGCATCTTCGAGTTGGGCACGTACTGGCAGTCCTGGTAATCGATGAAGTAGTTCGGGTTCTGCCAGGTGGAGAGCTGCTTGCCGCGCAGGTCCCATTCGGCAAAGCGCCGCGAGCCCCAGGTGTTGCCGACCAGATGGCCGGTCTGCTTGTCCATCACGATGCCGCCAAAGTGGTCCTTCACCTCGAACTGCTTGTGCACGTCGAGGGTGGTCGCGTCGACCCGGTAGATGATCGCGCTGCTGTCGGGCCGGTACTGGGCAACCGGGACCCAGACGTTGGTGCCGTCGAAGTCGATGCCGCCGGGGTGGTACATGTCGCCCTCGCCCAGGATGATGTCCTTCTGCAGTTTCCCGGCCTTGTCCATAACGAACAGGTGCCCGACTCCCTTGCCCGGCGTGCGGTCGAAACCGTCCTGCGGGGAGGGGAACTTGGTGGTCGGTTCGATGATCTGGACGGCTGAGAGGAAGATGTGGTCCCGGCTGAAGGCGATTCCTTCGGTGTGGTAAGTGGGGAAATCCAGCTTCAGTTTGCCGGTCTGCTGCCAGTTCGTGGCCCGGTCGACGCCGCCGAACGCCGCGGCCAGGGCGGTGTTCGTTTCGCGGTGGGCGCCGGAGCCGGCGTCGCTCCCGCCGTGCCGGGTGCTGGGGCCGGCGGCCTGGGCGGCGGCCGTTCCGCCGATTGCGGACGCTGCCAGGACGATGGCGGCGGCGGCCGTGAGGATGCCTCGGGTGCGAGTAGCGCTCATGGGGGGAGCCTCTCAAAAGTTGGATCTCAACAGGACCCCGCCACCGTACTGACCGGTAATGAACCGTTCGTGGAGTGCCGGTGAACGGCAAGAGGCATCACCGGCTCCTGCCTACCCGAATTTCCTCCATTGACCTTCCGAAACCACCTCGACGGAGCCGTCGACGACCTTGATAGCTGTCTGTTCGTCGATCGCATAGGACGGGACTCCGAGGTCGGCGGCCCACCGCTCTGCCTGCGCCAGGGTGTTGGTCGGGAAAGCGTCCAGATGCGGGAAGATCGAAAAGTCTACCGCCCCCAGGGTGCGATCGTCTTGCGCGGCCGGCCACGCTACGAAGGACTGCCCGATCCGGGGCGTCATCACCATGCTTCCGGCGCTCACCCCCACCCACACCGTGTCAGTCAGCGACGGCAATAGGTCGGCCAGCCCGGACTCCCGCATCCAATGGCAGAGGTACGTCGCGTCACCGCCGTCGACCAGGAGCACGTCGGCCTCCCGGAGCCAGGGGACCCAGCGCTCCGCCCCGATGGTGGGAAGCGCCGTGAGCTCGAGGACGCCGAGCGACGCCCAACCCAGGCCGGCCAAATGTCGCGAGCCAGGCCCGGCGGCCAGGAGGCCCCGGACGGATGCCGGTCCGCACATCGGGTGACCCCACTGCGCTGTCGGGACCACCAGGGCGTGGCTCTGGTCGATCGGCTTGCCGAGAAGCTGTACGAGCGCCGAGTGGATGCTCGGGTTCGTCACGCCGCCGGACGTAAGTAAGAGCTTCACGCGTGCCCCCTGTGGTCGCGATTGTGGATGCCGGGCCTGCCGGACTTCCGAAGAGATGCGGTCATCGGCCCAGTTTGCCAGCGGGGCGAGGCGGGGGCCAGATGCGGGCGCCGCGAGTTTCCCGCACCGTTCGATGACCAGTGTGATGCAGTTCACCCAAATCCGACCGTGAGGATTTCCGCTTGGGCCCCGTCTTACTTATGACGGCGCCTCGGTGCGCCTTCCCCAAACGATCAGGAGTGATAGCCATGACCACCCAGACGCACACCCCCGCAGCCGTCCCGGCCAAGACTGCCCCGTCCGCCGTGGCCAAAACGGCAGCCCAGACAGCCGCCCTGCCCGCCGGCAGCGACAGCCGCGGCGCCACCACGGTCGCCGACGGCGTCGTGGCCAAGATCGCTGGCATCGCCATCCAGGAAATCGAGGGCGTCTACGCCCTCGGCGGCGGAGCGGCCCGGGCGCTGGGCACCCTGAGGGAAAAGGTCGGCCAGAAGGACCTTACCCAGGGCGTCAGCGTTGAAGTCGGGCAGACGCAGGTGGCGGTGGACGTGACCCTCGTGGTCGAGTACCCGCACCCGCTGCAGCAGGTGGCGGACAACGCCCGCGACGCTGTCTACACCGCCGTCGAGGACCTTGTGGGCATGGAGGTGACGGAGGTCAACATCACCATCACCGACATTCACGTCGCCTCGGATGACATGCAGGACGAGGATGCCGACCGTGAGCCGAGGGTCGCGTGAGCCCCACAGTGGCCGGCATGGCCGCCGGCGCGGTACTGGCCGCCGTGGCCCTGGCCTTCGGTTTCTGGGGCTTCCTGCTGACCGCGCTGTTCATGGCAGTCGGGGCCGTGCTGGGCCGCAGTGCCGAAGGCCGGCTGGACCTCGGCGGAGTCATGGACGCCCTGCGCGGCAAGCGCTCCTCCTCATGACGCCCGCCGGCCACACCCGGATCACCCGGACGGCACTGCGGCACACCATCGAAACCGTCACGGCCCAGGCCTTTGGTGTGCCGCGGCGGGACGTCGCCGCCGAGTTGGAGGACGACGCCGGCCGGCTGGGCGCCGCGGTCACCGTCCGCCTCGCGCTCCCGCCCCTGCTGGGTCAGCGCAGCGAGTCCGCACCCGGCAGCCTCTTCGACCGGTCACGGGCCGCGCGGACAGCCATCCTTGCCCGCGGGCAGGAGCTCACCGGGATGACGCTCGGCCGGGTCGACATCAGGCTCAGCGGAGCCAGGCAGTCCGCTGCCGCCAGCCGGGTCGACGCGCCGGGCCGGCAGCCGGCCGCACCACCACGGAACCAACCCCGGGAAAGGAGGACCGCGTGAACCAGGAGCGAGAGATCCGGCGCCTCGTCCGCCGGGAAACCCATCCGTCCCGGGCCGCGGCGTCCATCCTGACAGCCGCCGTCCTGGCCGCCGTCTTCCTCTGGCTGGCACTCGAAACCGTGCTGGCGCTGCTGGGGGAAAACCCGCTGTTGGCCGGCCCCGGCCAGCTGGGGCGCTGGTTGACGGGCCTGCCGGCCACCACCGTCCCGGCCGGGCTGGTTGCCGCCGGCGCCGGCCTGGCGGTTCTGGGGCTCCTGCTGCTCGGCGCCGCACTGGCCGGCGGCCGCCGGCCCCGGCGCGCCCTGCACAGTGACCGCCTCGCCGTCGTGGTCGACGACGAAGTCATTGCCGCCGCGGTTTCGCGGCGGGCGCGGCTCGTCGCGGGCCTCACGCCCGGGCAGGTGACCACCACGGTGTCCGGGCGGGCCGTCCAGGTCCGGGTCCGCCCGACGTCCGGCGTCCCGGTGGACCGGGAGGCGGTCCACGCCGCCGTCGACGGTGAACTGCTCGCCTACCGACTGGACCGTCGCGCCTCACCCGCGGTCCGCGTCATGAATGAAGGAGCGCTGGGACAGTGAGCAACACCAACAGGGCACTCAACCGAATCCTGCTGGCCCTGGTCGGGCTGGTGCTGCTAGCGGCTGGGGCGGCAACCGCTGCTGCCGGGTGGACGCCGGGCGCCGCCGCGGGTTGGGCCGCCGCCGGCTCGTCGCTCATGGACCACGCCCGGGCCGCCCTCGCCACGGCAGCACTGCCCGGTCCGGCCCGCAGCTGGTGGGCCGTGGCTGGCGTCGCCGGCCTCCTCCTGGCCACGGGGCTCTGCATCGCGTGGCTGGTATCCCAGGGCGGCGGGCGGACACCCCGGCTGGCCCGGGAGACCGACGGGGACCGCGGCGTCACGACGGTCGACGCCGGGCTGGTGGCAGCAGCCGTCAGCGACGCCTTGGAAGGCAACAGCCTTGTGCTCGGGGCAACCGTCTCGGCCTGGGAAAGCCGGCGCGGCACCGCCCTGCGTCTGCGGCTGCAGGCACGGAAGGGAGCATCCCCCCGCGAGCTTGCCGATACCGCCGAGGAGCTCACCCGCGGCCTCGACGCCTGGCTGGGTCATCCGGTTCCGGTCCTGGTCCGAATCACCAGCGGAGCCAGGTCGAAGCTGGCAGGACCCGACCGTGCCCGGTAGCCGCCTTTCCGCTGTTCACAGACGAGCAGGCACCCACCCGTACACACCACCGCAGTAACCACAGGAAAGGAATCACCATCATGGGAATCGACGACAAGGTCAACAACACCGTCATCAACCACCTCGGTGCGGCCAAGGAAGGCGCCGGCAAAATGACCGGCAACGAAGAGCTGGAGCGCGAAGGCCAGCACGACCAGGCCCAGGCCAAATTGCAAGAGGCCGGGGAGAAGGTCAAGGACGCCGCTGCCGGCGTCGGCGAAAACCTCAAGGACGCCGCCCGGAAGCTCAAGGAAGGCTTCAGCAAGGACTAGGTCCGCGCGCAGCGCCGGTCCCGCCCCCGGGTGGGACCGGCGCGGCCGCGAGCCCGGCCCTACCCCCTGAACGCCCGCGATGAAAGCGACAGATACGTGACTGGTTCACCCCCGGCACCGCATCACCTGGACCTCGTTCCGGACGCGCTGCTGGCCGGACGGGCCGCCGACGGCGACACGGCCGCGTTTGAAGCCCTCGCCAGGCGCCACGGCCCGCTGATGCGGGCCAGCGCCCGCCGGCTCACCGGGTCCTTCGCCGACGCCGACGACGTCGTGCAGGAATCCCTGATGCAGGCCTGGCGGCAGTTGGACACCCTCCGCGATCCGGCTGCGGTCAAGGGCTGGTTGCTGCGGATCACCGGGAGCCGCAGCATTGACCACCTCCGCAAACGCCGCCTCCACGCGGATCTCAGCGCGGTAGAAAACGCCGTTGAGCCCGAATCCGGCCCGGGCCCGCGGGTGAAAGCAGATCCCGAGTCGGCCGCCGTCAGCGGATCCCGCGTCGAGGCGCTAAAAGCAGCGTTGGCCGCCCTCCCGGAGGAACAGCGGCGGTGCTGGGTGCTGAAGGAATTCAACGACCAAAGCTATGAGGACATTGCGCGAACCCTGAACATCAGCACCGCAAGCGTCCGCGGCCGGCTGGCCCGGGCGCGGATCACCCTGGCGCGCGAAATGGAGGCATGGCGATGAGCACACCCGGCAACACCCTCGACTGCGGGCACAGCCTTGCGGAGCTGAGCGACTACCTGGACACAGGACTGATCGGCGACCCCGAGCATCTCGCGCAATGCCCGGAATGCCAGGCTGGCCTGGCCTCACTGCGCCGGCTCTCCGCCCTGGGGCATGACCTGCTCGACGCCGACATCACCGAGGCCGGCAGCGGAACCGACGACTGGATGCAGGCCGTCCTGGGCAACCTGCGCCTGGAGCTCCGGCCCGGCAGGAGCATTCCGGTCCGCGCCGACAACCCCGCAGACATCCTCGCGCAGACCGAAGGCTCCATCTCCGCGCTCATCCGCTCCATTGCCGACGCCATGCCCGGAACGGCCGCCGGCAAGTGCCGCCTGCTCGGGGACGTCACCGAGCCCGGCGCGCCGGTCACCGTCGCCGTCGAACTGGCTGTCATCTACGGCCATCCGTTGGAGGACAGAGCCGCCGCGCTGCGCTGGCAACTGGCCGAGGCACTCGCCCGGCACACGGAACTGAATATCACCGCGATCGATGTCACAATCACCGATGTGCTGGAACCGCGCCCCGCCGCATCCCGTCCCGCGGCGGCCGCGGACGCACCGACTCCAGAGGAGACGCCATGACCGAGCCTATGGTTACCGGGGCGCTGGCGGCCGAACTGCACCAGGTCATCCTTGCGGTCAACGGGGTGACGGCCGTCTTCCCCGCCCAGCCGCTGTGGCAGACAATCGCCGGGGCCGCGTTCACCGCGGTGACGGCGGAGCCGGTGCCCCCGGTCGCCGTCGCCGTCTCCGGGGACGGCATCACGGCTAAAGCGCGGATCGGCGTGGACGCAACCCACCCCGGGCCGGACGTTGCCAGGGCCGTGGCCGGCGCCATCCGGCAGCACGCCGGTGGACGCCCGTGCGCCGTGGAGGTCGTCGTGGCCCGGCTGGGTTCTAACGGCTGATTCTTTTCAGCGCCCGGTGGGCTTCAGCAGCGGTAGGCCGGTTGGCGGGGTCCGCGTCGGTCATGGAGTGCAGCAGCATGGACCAGCGGCGGCGGACCGTGTCCGGCAGCCGGGGCGCGCGGAGGGTGCGGGCCACCATGGACTCCAGTGCGGGCCCGGGGAAGGCCTTGATGCCGGTGAGGCACTCGAAAGTGACCAGCCCCAGGGCATAAATGTCGCTGGCGCTGGTGGTGGTCGTTCCATGCACCGCCTCAGGACTCAGGTAGTGCGGCGTGCCGGAGCCGGCATGGTTCGGCCGGTGCCTCGAGCTGGTGGCAATACCGAAATCCGTCAGTTTTGCCCGCCCGGTGGGGTCTGTGCCGGCGGAACTGTCCACCAGGATGTTGGCCGGCTTGACGTCGTTGTGGACCACTCCCTTGCGGTGGACGTGGGCCAGCGCGCCCGCGACGTCGCTCATCCAGGCTGCCACGTGGGGCGTCCCCAGGTGCCCATCCTGCAGGACGGACCGCAGGTCGGCTCCGCGCACCAGCTCGGCAACCAGGTAGTCACGGCCGGAGCCGGGGCCTCCGTCTGCCGGCACCCTGCCATGGTCCTTGATCCGGACAATGTTCCGGTGGTGCAGCGGCGTGTGGAGGGCCTGCTCCCGGCTGAACGGCGACGCTGCGTCGCCGGATTCGGTCCGGAAAATCTTGATGGCCACCTCGGTGCCGTGGGTGGTGTCGGTTGCCTGGTAGACATTGGCTTCGGACCCCCTGCCCACCAAGGCGCCCAGCCGGTAGCGCCGGCCCAACAGACGGTCCTCCCGGACGGTTTCGTAGAGGGTGTCCCGGCCGGCTGGGTGGGCGGCGAAGCCGGCCGCACGAGCGGGGCTGGCCCGGGCCACGGCAGGCCGTCGGGTAATGATGGCGGTGAGTGTCACCGGAGGAGATCTTGCAGTTCAGCCGGGGTCAGCCCGGCTGCCAGGCCCAGGGCCGCGTGCTCTGCCCCGAGGTCCGACGCTGTCTTGAGCGCGGTCTCGAAGTGCTCCTGGGCCGCGTCCAGCTCCCATTGGAGGCTCTCGACCCGAGCCGAGGCCAGAAGTACGGCGGCCAGCGGATCGGCGGCAACATCGGCGTCGAGGCGGTAACCGCACCGGCAGGTCCACTCCGCGAAGCCTGACTGCAGCTGCGCCCACGGCAAGGACAACTCCTCTGCCGCCGCCATGTTCATGGCCGTGCCGCAGTGGACGGGAGTCCGGGGTGCAGGGGCGGGGGCTTCCGGGCCGGCGGGCAGAATGTGCCCCGATGTCTTACGATCAACTACGGCCGTCATCAAATCCACCATTCTAGTAACTAGATCACAATGTAGCTAGTCTAACTAGTATTTAGTGGTTGTCCAGTTCCGTCCGGAATTAGCCGCCGGCGACGTCGATGGCGTCCACGGCTTCGCGCATCCGCACCAGGAACTGCAGGACCGCCGTCGTCTCTTCGGGGGTGAGGGATTCGGCAATCTCGATCATCCGTCCGTGCATATTGCCCAGGGTATGACGGACTTCCTCGTCGGCCCCGCGGGTGGGCCGCAGGATGATGGCGCGGCGGTCGGAAGGGTGCGGCTCGCGCGTGATGTAGCCGCTGGAGGCCATGCGGTCCACCAGGGCGGTCATGGAGGCGGAGGTCATGCCCAGTCGAGCGGCGAGTTCTTTAGGCCGGACTTCCTGGCCGGCGGTCTCCGCCTCAAGCAGGTAGCGGAGCGCTAGGAGGTCTGTTTCCCCCATCGCCATGGACGTGCGGGTGCGCCGCCTCATGGCGGTCTCCGACGCCCGGTACTCCCGCAGTGCGTTCAAGACGTCCACAGCGGAGGGCTGCTCGTTTCGCTTGGGCGGGTACCAATAGCCTTCGCTTTCACCAAGGGGAGTCACGCGAATTCCTTCGATAGCCTAGTTGTAAGGTTTTCTAACCAACAGATACTAGCGCAGAATTCCATACGATTGGGCGACGATGCTCCTGTGAGGGTTTTATGCTGTGCCAGGCATCAACCGCTAAGGCCCAAGGCGGCACGCGCGTTGTTCTTGCGTTCAGCGAGTTCCTTGCGCGCGTCCAAGGCTTCGTCCATGCTGACGGCGACAAACCTGGTGGACGTGCCGGGCGCGGCGCGGGCCACCAAATCCATGTCGGCGCTGATGACTGTTCCCACCATGGCGTAGCCGCCGCCGGAAACGGCATCACGGTGCAGGATGATCGGCTGGGTGCCGCCCGGAATCTGGATGGACCCGACGGCGTAGCCGGCATCCACGATGTTGGACGGGTCGGAACCGGCCCCGAACGGCTGTTCCCGTTCCTTCCACTTAACGCCGGGACCGGAGTACCGCAGCCCCATCCGGTCGGCCACCGGAGTCACCTTCCACTCGCCGTTCAGTAGGTTGTCCAGTCCCTCGTCGGTGAGGCGGTGGTCGTAGAGCCCCAGCACAATCCGGACGGTCTGCTCCTTGCCGAAGGCGGGCCGGAACTCTTCCGGAACGGTATCGGCGTCGGGCACGGCTCCGTTGTTGAGCGGGCTGCCGACGGGTATCCGGTCGCCGGCCTCCAGCTTGCGGCCGTGGAATCCGCCGATTGCGCCCAGGCTGTAGGTGGAGCGGCTACCGAGCACCTCGGGGACGTCGATGCCGCCCTGGACCGCGATGTAATACCGGGTGCCGCCCTGGATGACGCCGAAGCTGAGTTCGTCGCCGGCCTTCAGCTGCAGCCGGGTCCACTGCGGCCGGGGTTCGCCGTTGACCTTAACCTCGACCGGTGCCCCGGTGACGGCAAGAACAACATCCTGGTCGGTGGTGAGCGCCGGGCCCAGGTAGGTGCATTCCAGGACCGCTTCCTTGGCGGTGTTGCCCACCAGCGCATTGCCCAGTTCGGCGGAGTACTGGTCCAGTGAACCGCTCTGCGGGATGCCGACGTTGTAGTGGCCGGTGCGTCCTTGGTCCTGGACCGTGGTGGCAAGCCCGGGGCTCTTGATATCAAATGCCATTGAGGGCCTCCATGAGTTCCTTGTTGTAGCCTTCGGGATTCGCCAGCGCTTTGGACAGATCGAACGTCACGGGCGCCTGCCGGTAGCGGAACGTCCCCGCCGCGATCTCGGCCTGGATGCTGTTGTACTCGGCCTCGGTCACGGGCTTGAACTTCACAATGTCGCCCGGCCGGAAGAACACCATAAAGTCCTTGAAATCGGCCAGGGCCTGCGCCGGATCGAAGATCGGAGCGGCAGCGACGCCGAACATCTGGTACCCGCCCGCGCCCCGCACCGAGTAGATGCAGCCGAAGCAGCCGCCGTGGCCCACGGTCAGGGCGGGAGTATCCGTTCGGGGGCTCAGGTATTTGGGGACTTCCAGCTGCTTCTCGCGCTCAACCAGCTGGAAGAGGAACGGCAGGCCGGCGACGAAGCCGACCATGGACACAAGCCAGGGCTGCTCGTGGTGCCGTTTGATGAACTCCGCGGCGTCCTTGAGGTTGTTGACTCTGGCGGCGTAGTCAATGTCGCTGCCGCCCGGCTCCTGGTGGAATCCTTCGCGGAAGCGCTCTGCCACTTCGGCCGTGAAGGGATCGTCGTACCAGACTGGCACCTCGATGATCCGGGTTTCGAGGGCCTGCTGCTGGTGGTGCGCCAGGTCTCCTTCAATGGCCTGGACGGTCTCTTCAAGGGTCGACGGCGGCAGGACGTCGGGATCGAACCTCACCAGCAGCGAGGCGTTGGCAGGGCAGACATCCACGATGCCGGGCAGCTCCAGCTCTGCAAGCTTCTCGGCGATCGACATGACCCTGAAATTGGCGGCCAGGCTCATGGACTCGGAGACCTCGACGAACAGGAACTCGTCTCCGCCCCAGGTGTAGCGGGCCTCCAGCTCGGCGGGTGCGGGGCTGCTCATGGTGCCTCCATCAGATTGTCGACGGTTTCTATGAACTTTGAGTGGTGCTTGACGGCGGCGAATTCGAGCCGGTCCAGGAGCTTCTTGAGCACCGGAATGGTTGTCTTGACCCCTTCGATCCGGGTCCCGTACAGGGCCTCCAGCGCCCCTTCGATGGCGGCTTCGCGGGTGTCCTTGTGGACAATGAGCTTCGCGAGCATGGAATCGTAGTACGGGCTGACCGTGGACCCTGCCTCCACGCCGGCGTCGATGCGGATCCCGTCGCCTGCAGGCCATTCCAGGGCCGTGATCAGGCCCGGGCTGGGGAAGAAGTTGTTGTGCGGGTCCTCGGCGTTGATGCGGCACTCGATGGCGTGGCCGCTGAATTTGATGTCCTCCTGCCGGACCGACATGGCGCCGGTGGAGGCGATGAGCAGCTGTTCACGGACCAGGTCGACGCCGGTGATTTCCTCGGTGATGGGATGCTCCACCTGGATCCGGGTGTTCATTTCGATAAACGCGGCCTCGTGGCCCGCCGGGTCGTAGAGGAACTCGACCGTTCCGGCGCCGCTGTAGCCGCACTCCCGGGCGAGTTCCACCGAGGATTCGCGGATGGTCCGGCGGACGGCGTCGGGAAGGTCCGGGGCCGGGGCTTCCTCAATGACTTTCTGGGAGCGCCGCTGCATGGAGCAGTCGCGGTCTCCGAGATGGATGAAGTTGGTACCGTCGCCAAGGACCTGTACCTCCACATGCCGGGCGTGCTTCACGAAGCGCTCCAGGTAGACGGTCGGATCTCCAAAGACCGATGCCGCTTCGCCGCGGGCCATCTCGATGGTCTCCAGCAGTTCGCCTTCGTTGTGCACAAAACGGATGCCGCGGCCCCCGCCGCCGGCGGAGGCCTTGACCACGAGCGGGTAACCGATGCCGCGGGCCTCTTCCACGGCGTCGGCGTCGGGGTCGAGCGGCCCGTCGGAGCCGCGGAGGATCGGGACTCCTGCCTTGCGGGCAGATTCGCGGGCCAGGGACTTGTTGCCCATCATCTCGATCGCGCCGGCGTCGGGCCCCACCCAGGTGAGGCCCGCTGCTGCGACCTTCCGCGCAAACTCGGCGTTCTCGGAGAGGAATCCGTAGCCGGGGTGGACGGCGTCGCAGCCGTTGTCCACGGCCGCGGCGATCACGGCGTCCTGGTTCAGGTAGCTGGCGGGGGCGGGGGCCGGCCCCACCACAACAAAGTTGTCCGCCGTGCGCGCGGCCAGGGAATCGGCGTCGGGCTCACTGACCACCAGGAGCGTCTCGATGCCCATTTCGCGGGCTGTACGGGCGATCCGCACGGCGATTTCACCGCGGTTCGCGATGAGCAGCTTCTTCATCATTAGCCTTCTCGGATGACGATAATGGTGTCGCCCGGATTGACCATGTCGCCCTCGTTGACCTGGAAGGATTCGAGGGTTCCGGCCACATCGGACTGGATTTCGGTGAACTGCTTCATGATTTCGATGATGCCGACGGTCTGGCCGACTTCGATGGTGTCGCCCTCGTTGGCGAAAGGCGGCTTGCCCGGGCCGGGCTTGCGGTAAAAGACTCCGGGGAGGGGGGAAACAATGTTTGCCATGGGGTGCTCGCTTTCAGATGGTTGGATGATTTGGCTCTAGCCCAGGACCGCACGCACGGCGCTGGCCACGGCAGTGGAATTGGGTGCGTCGGAGTGAACGCAGACGCTCCGGAAGGGGATGTCCAGTTCGGTGCCGTCCACGGCCAGTACCGGCTCGCCGGCCAGGGCACGGCTGACGCGCTCGGCGGCGGCTGCGGGATCGGTGGGAACCGGGCGGCGCTGGATCAGCAGCTCGCCGGCCGGACCGTAGTTGAGGTCGACATAGAGTTCCGGCACGAATTCCACGCCCATCGCCCGGCACACTTTTTCGTGGGCCGTGCCGGCGAGTCCGTAAAACGGGACTCCGTACTGCAGCGCCGCTCCGGCGGCGGCCTGCATCAGTTCCTCGTCGCCGGCCAGCATTCCGTACAGGGCGCCGTGCGGTTTGATGTGGTTCAGCGTGAGCCCGTGCTTGCCGAGGAACGCTGTCAAAGCCCCGGTCTGGTACAGGATGATCGACTCGACCTCGTCGGGGCTGAGTACCATCCGGCGGCGGCCGAAACCTACGACGTCGGGGAGGCCGGGGTGCGAACCGACAGCCACCCCGTGCTCGGCCGCGAGCGCCACCGTGCGGTTCATCACGTCGGGATCGCCCGCGTGGAACCCGCAGGCGACGTTGGCAACGTCGATGATGCGCATGAGTTCTTCGTCGTTGCCGAACTCGTGGAGGCCCAGGCCTTCACCCATGTCGGAGTTCAACAGCACGCGCCCTTGAGCGCGGGGAGCGGTGTCGGGGGTCACATTTGTTTGCATGGTGCAACGCTACTCAGCATCCGGGGCCGCCGATATTGTGCAGTGCGACGAATCGGACGGGCCGACTTATGATGACTGCACTATCTGAAGGGTTTTGCCCGCCGCTTATGGGAGGCTGCCGTGCGCATCTCGGACCTGATCGGCGACGCCGATCTCAACATCCGCCTTCGTGTTCCGGGCGCCGAGGGCCGCCTGAACCGGCCGATCACCTGGTGTGCTCCGACGGAACATATGGACCCCACGCCCTTCCTCAGTGTCAATGCCCTTGTGCTGACCAACGGCATGGGCCTGAACGTCAGGGACTTCAGGATCTGGGACGCCTATGTGGAACGGCTGGTCTCCGTGCCCGTCTCGGGACTCGCGTTTGGCCTGGGCGCCGCGCACCGCGAACTGCCGGAGGGCCTGTTACGGGCCTGCGAGGCGCACGGCCTGCCGCTGCTGGAGCTCCCGCCGGAGGTGCCCTTCGTGCTGGTCATGCGCCACGTGGAGCGGATCATTGCCACCGAGCGTTACGAGGAACTGCGGAAGGGCTGGGAGCTGGCAGACGAGTGCACCCGTCTGGCGGCCGACGGACGGTCCCTGGCGGAGGTGCTTGAGCGGGTGGCGGGCGCCGTCAACGCAAGGGTGGCCGTCATCGATCAGAATGCCTTCGAACTCGTTGCCGCAGGCACGGCCCACGGGGATACGGCGCGGACCACTTTGCGCCTGCCAAGCGGGGCCGCGGAGCAATTCAGGCTTGCCATCGAGGGGATTGGCAGTGACATCGTGCTGCAGCCCGTCCTGGGTCCCGTCGCCGCAGTGATCGGCCTGCAGCTGAGCTACACCCTAGGCTCCCGCTCGCCCCTGCATTCCCGGGAGGCGGCGCGCTTCATGGAGGCCCTCTACGCGGGCCACGGCGAGCCCTCCCGGCCGCTGCGACGCTATGCCCTCGAGTCCGGTTTCGATCCCGACGGAGACTGGAGCGCGGTACTCATCGGCAGTTCGGGGGAGATCGCGCCCGCCAAGCTGCGTGCCATAGCGTGGCGCGCGCGGGTGGGGCTGCAGGGCTCTTTCAGCACCGTGCGGTTCATGGAGGAAACCGGGCTCACCACCTTGTTGCTGCAGCGCCCGCACGGCACGGCCGACCTGCTTGACGCCGTCAGGGACTTCTTTCTGGATGCCCCGGAACTGTCTGTGATCGTCACCGAGACCGCGAACCTCGGCGAACTGCCGCTGGCGCTTCGGCTTGCACGGCGCCAGGTGGGGCGGCCCGGCGTGCACAAAGCGCCGCTGGCCGACCTCGCCGGCATTGTGCAGGGGCTGCCCAGCCCTGGTCTGGTGGCTATGTGCCAGCGCCTCCTGGCACCCTTGTCTTCCGACGGCGGCACTGCGCTGCGGGAGACGTTCGACGCGTACCTGCGGCACAGCGGGAATTCGGCGAAAATCTGCGACGAGCTCTTCATCCACCGCAACACCCTCAGCTACAGGCTGAGGAAGATCCAGGAGCTCCTGCAGCTGGACCTTACCGACGGCGAAGTCCGCGCCACCTACATGCTGGCGCTGGGCATCGTCGCAGCAGCGCATTGAGCAAGGTCAGCCTGCGTTATCCCAGGCGCTGCTTTCCCGCACACACAAGGTGGGTGTAAGCCGCACGGGTTCGACGTCTTCGCCGTCGAGCACACGCTTCAGCAGCTCCATCGCCGTCCGGCCGATATCCAGCATGGGGGAGCGGACCGAGGAGAGCGGGATGGGAAGCTCCGCGGCGACGGACGTGTCATTGAAGCCCACGACCGCGACGTCACTGCCCACGGTGAGGCCGTGGGAGCGCAGCACACCCATGGCGCCGATGGCCGCGAAGTCGTTGACCGCGAAGATGGCAGTGGGGTGCGGCTTTCTGCGCGCCAGGATCGTTTCGGTGGCTTCGCGGCCGCCCGCCGTGTCGAAGCGGGACCAGACGACGGCTTCCTCGGGAAGCGCGCCGCCCAGGGACTTCCACCGGTGCGCAAACCCGGCTGTCCGGTCCACAGCCGTGCTGGCGTACGGTTCGCCTGCAATGACGGCGACGTTCCGGTGGCCTTTACTCCACAGGTGGTCGGCCACCAGCTGGCCGCCCAGGAGATCGTCGCAGGTGGCCGAAGGGTAGCCGGTAACCCGCCGGTTCATAAGCACGAAGGGAATGTTGCGGGCGGTGAGCTCCCGGAGTTGGCTGCCGTCCAAGTGGGCATCGCCGATGATCAGCCCATCCACGCGGCGGGCCAGCATGGTGTCCGTCTTCCGGCGCTGCTCCTCCGGGTCATCGCGGGAATTCATGACAAAGGTGGAGTAGCCGAGCTCGGCCGCGGCCTCCTCAATCCCCTCGTACATGATGGCCAGCACAAGGTCCGAGAGCCGGGGGACAATCACGCCCATCAGGCGGGTCCGCCGCGTCCGCAGGCCGGCGGCCTGGGGATTGGGAGAGTAGCCCCGCTTCCGCGCCAACTCGCGAACCCGTTCAGCCGTCGCCACGGAGGCGGCGCCGCGGGCAACGTCGGATCCCGAATGCAGGATTCTGGACACGGTGGACGGGTGGATGCCGAGCTCGTTGGCGAGGTCCTTCAGCGTGACCGTGCGGCCATCGGCCGTGATTTCTTCCATTTGTTCCCCTGCCGCAGCTCAAGAAGGCGTCCTACAAGACTGCCCGATGCGGTGCGGATCTTCAGCCATAGGACCCTTGACGTGTCCCAAGTCACATTCTATAGTCACTTTAACCTCTTACCCAATCGATTGGGTAGCCCGGCGGGGCGGATTCGACACCAAAAGTGTTTACACCACTGAAACGCCGGGCAGCACGTGGGGGAAACATCGCGAAGATACTTTTTAGCCAAGAACCCAAACGATTGGGTAGGCATTCGCTGCGGCGGATGCAAGGAGCAACGGAGTCAACATGACCGTCACAGATTCGGGGAGCGCGCACGTGGTGCTGCTGGCCACAGGAGGCACCATCTCCTCCCGCGGCTCCGAGACCGGCGGAGCGGTGGCGTCGGACACGGGAGAGCAGGTTTTCGCCAGCGTGGGCGGCCGGGCCGCCCACCCGGTTCGCGTGGTGGACGTCTTCCGGAAGGGTTCGTACCTGCTGACCATCGACGACATGATCGCCATCTGCGCCAAGATCCGCGAGGCCCTGGCGGACCCGCAGGTCCTCGGGGTGGTCGTCACGCACGGCACGGACACGATGGAGGAAACGGCCTACCTGGCGGAACTCACGCACAATGATGCCCGACCGGTCGTCTTCACCGGCGCCCAGCAGGCGGCCGACTCCAGCACCCCTGACGGCCCGGGAAACCTCGCCCGGGCGATCGCCGTCGCCGGCTCTCCCGCAGCCCGTGGGAAGGGGGTGCTCCTGGCCTTTGCCGGGACCATCTTCCCTGCAGCCGGGGTGCGGAAGTGCCACACCACCAGAGCTGAAGCCTTCGCCAACCCGGACTTTGGAACGGCCGGAACGGTCAGCGAAGCGGGTGACGTCAGCCTCACGACGGTGCGGCCCACGGTTGATGCGCTGCCGCTGCCTGGTGCCGGGGCCGGTTCGCCCCGCGTGGACCTGATTGCCGCCTACCCCGGGGCGGACGCCACCCTGTTGCGAAGTTCCCGCCAGGCCGGGGCGGCGGGGATTGTCCTCCAGGGAACGGGTACGGGCAACGCCAACCGCGAGATCTGCCGGGAGGTCGCCGCGGCCACCGCGGCCGGCGTCGTGGTGGTGACCAGCACCCGGGTGGAAGCCGGCGCCGTCGTGCCGATCTACGGCGACGGCGGCGGCGACGATCTGCGCGCGGCGGGCGCCGTATCCTCCGGGCTGCTCCGGCCATCCCAGTCGCTGGTCCTGCTCAGCCTGCTGCTCCGCCTCGGCACCTCCGCCGACCACATCGCGGAAACCTTCGCCCTGCGTGGCAGGGTCCCGGACTCAAACCACCCCGAAGCCAGTACCCAACAACCCAACTCCAACAAAAAGCCCAGTGAAAGGTTGATCTCATGACTAAGGACATCCAAGTCGCGTTCGGCGTCGACGTGGACGCCGTGGCCGGAATGCTCGGCTCCTACGGAGGCGAAGACTCTCCGTGTGACATCTCCCGCGGTCTGTTCAGCGGCGAAGTAGGCGGCCCCCGCCTCATCCGCCTCTTCGAGAAGTACGGGCTGCCGGCAACCTGGTTCGTCCCGGGCCACTCGATCGAGACATTCCCGGACCTGACCCGGATGATCGTGGACGCCGGGCATGAAATCGGCGTGCACGGGTACTCGCACGAGAACCCCATCGCCATGACCCGGGAGCAGGAGACGGCCATACTTGACCGGTCGATCGAACTCATCGAGAAAGTCTCCGGCCGCCGCCCCACGGGCTACGTCGCCCCCTGGTGGGAATTCTCGCAGGTGACCAACGAGATCCTCCTCGAACGCGGGATCAAGTACGACCACTCCCTGATGCACCGCGACTTCGAGCCTTACTACGTCCGGGTCGGTGACAGCTGGAAGAAGATCGACTACACCAAGGACGCCGAAACCTGGATGGAGCCGCTGGTCCGGGGCAAGGAGACCGATCTGGTCGAGATTCCGGCCAACTGGTACCTCGATGACCTGCCTCCGATGATGTTCATCAAGGCGTCCCCGAACTCGCACGGCTTTGTCAGCCCCCGCGACATCGAGCAGATGTGGCGCGACCAGTTCGACTGGGTGTACCGGGAAATGGACCAGGCCGTCTTCACCATGACCATCCACCCCGACGTCTCGGGCCGGCCCCAGGTCCTGCTCATGCTCGAACGCCTGATCGAACACATCAACTCCCACGAAGGCGTCAGCTGGCTCAAGTTCGACCAGATCGCCGACTCCTTCCTCGCCCGCAGCCCCCGAAAGGAAAACCAGTCATGACCATCCAGCAGCCCGCCGTCGACCTGACGAACCCGGCACCCGACGAGAAACGCCGTTTCCCGGTCTTCTCCAAGCGCAATACGACCACCGCCACGGTGCTGGCCCTGCTGGCCTGGACCATTGCCGTTTTCGACTACGGACTTTTCGGCACCCTCCTGCCGGCCATGCAGGAAGAGTTCGGCTGGACCGCAACCGAGGCCTACGCCATCAACACCTGGATCGCCGTCGGTACCGCGATCGTCTGCTTCGGCATCGGCCCTGTCATTGACCGGCTCGGCCGGCGCAAGGGCATGATGACCACCATCGGCGGCACCGCAATCGTCTCCGGCCTGACGGCGCTGATTCCGACCGGAATCCCGTTCCTGAGCAACGGCCTGCTCGTGCTGGTCCGTTCCTTCGGCGGGCTCGGATTCTCGGAGCAGGCCGTCAACGCGACCTACATGAACGAGGTCTACCAGGTCACCGAGGTCGCCGATAAGCGCAAGCGCCCCGGTTTCCACTACTCCTTCATCCAGGGCGGCTGGCCGCTGGGCTTCCTGCTCGCCAGTGCCCTCGCCCTCGCGTTCCTGCCCTCCCTCGGCTGGCGCGCCCTGTACCTGATGGCCACCATCCCGGCAGCGATCATCGTGTGGGTCATTGCCAAGAAGCTCAAGGAGACTCCCCAGTTCGAACTGCACCACAAGCTGACCGAACTTGAGAAGAGCGGCCAGTCCGGGGACGCCCACGCCCTGGCCCACGCGTACGGCGTCGAACACTCGTCCGCAGCCCCGCTGAAGCGCATCTGGGAACCGCACCTGCGCCGGAACACGATCGTCTTCTCGCTGGCCTGGATCTTCAATTTCTTCGGGATCATGATCTTCAGCATCCTCGGCAGCTCGGTGCTCAAGAACGCCAAGGGTGTGGAGCTTTCGGATGCGTTCTGGATGCTCATTGTCATCAACATGCTGGCGTACTTCGGCTACGTCTTCCACGGATGGCTCGGGGACAAGATCGGCCGCAAACGGACCATCATCGGCGGCTGGATTCTCTCCGGCCTTTCCTTCACCGTCATGCTCAGCCCCATCGCCACGAGTCCCGTCATGATCATCGTGACCTACGGCGCCGGTCTGTTCTTCCTGGTTGGCCCGTATGCCGCAATCCAGTACTTCATGGCTGAGTGCTACCCCGTCAGCTGCCGTGCCACCGGCACCGCGTTCATCGGTGCCATGAGCCAGCCCGGCACCATCCTGGGCGGCGCACTGTTCACCGCGGCGGCAGCCAGTGCGGGTACCGGCGCAGCAGCCCTGTGGGTCGGTGCGGCCGGAACGCTGTTCTCCGGCCTCCTGATGATCGCTGCGAAGCCCCCGGCAGAGGCACTGCTCGAGGACCACCCGCACGAGGTCGACGCATGACCCGGGATATGAAGGTGGCCGTCATCACCGGGGCCGCCAGCGGGATTGGCCGCGCGCTCGCCGTGCACTACGCCAAGAATGGCGTGCGGTCGGTGATCGGCACCTTCCCCGGCGATCCCCACGACCCGGAGGAAACCCTGCGCCTGGTGAAGGATGCCGGGGGACAAGCGGTGATCCATGAAGTGGATGTCCGCAGCACCCCGTCGGTTGACGCGTTCGCCGAACGCGCCGTCCAGGAGTACGGCCGCCTGGATTACGCCGTGGCGAACGCCGGAGTCCTGCGCAACTCACCCCTGGGCGAGCTGACCGACGAACGCTGGGACGACATGCTCGACGTCGACCTCACCGGGGTGCTGCGGACCCTGCGGGCGGGGTCCGCGCGGATGACCGAGGGCGGTGCGATGGTTGCGGTGTCTTCAATTGCCGGCGGTGTCTACGGGTGGGAGGAGCATGCCCACTACGCGGCCGCCAAGGCCGGTGTGCTTGGGCTGATCCGCAGCGTGGCCGCTGAGCTGGGACCGCGTGGCATCCGTGCCAACGCCGTCATCCCCGGGCTCATTGAGACGCCGCAGTCCCTGGACCCGGTGAACTCGCTGGGGCCCGAGGGCCTGCAGCGCGCCGGGCGGGACATTCCGTGGGGCCGGGTGGGCCGGCCCGAGGAGGTTGCCAGCGTGATCGGCTTCCTGACCTCCGATGACGCCGCTTACGTCACCGGCCAGTCGCTGATAGTCGACGGCGGCCTCACCATCAAGATGCGCGCCTGAGAAGCCCTGGAAGGAACGAATGAACAACACTGACACCTCCCCTCACCGATCGGACCGGGCTGTGGTGGTCACGGGCGGCGCCAGCGGCATCGGCAAGGCCATCGCCGAGGCCTTCGCCGCCAACGGCGACAGAGTGGCAGTCCTGGACCGGTCCGGCGCGGCGGGAACCATCGCCGTCGACGTCTCCGATGAAGCGAGCGTGAAAGCGGCGTTCGCCACCGCACGCGAACAGCTGGGCAGGATCGACATCCTCGTCAACAGCGCGGGCCTGCTGACCGAATCGCGGCTGGAGGACATGACCCTGGCGATGTGGAACGAGACTATCTCCGTCGACCTGACGGGCGTTTTCCTCTGCTGCCGGGAGGTGGTGGGGGAGATGCGGCAACAGAAGTGGGGCCGCATCATCAACATCGCCTCCCAACTGGCGATCAAGGGCGGCACCGGGCTCAGCCACTACAGTGCCGCCAAGGCCGGCGTGGTGGGGCTGACCAAAGCCCTGGCCCTGGAAACCGCCGGCGACAATGTGCTGGTCAACAGCATCGCCCCGGGTCCGATAGAAACTCCGCTGGTGGACGGGATCTCGGAGGACTGGAAAGCGGCGAAACGGGCGGAGCTTCCGCTGGGGCGCTTCGGAAAACCGGCGGAGGTGGCACCCACGGCTCTCCTGCTGGCCAGCGACCCCGGAGGCAACCTCTTTGTGGGGCAAACCCTCGGACCCAACTCCGGCGACGTAATGCCCTAAGAAGGGAGGGCCACATGTGCGGCGCCTGCGGACGAACCGTTGTGCCCGATCCCGTCCTGGGACCGGTCAGAACCCTGCGGCAACACCTGATTGTCGCGGCCACGGTCAACAGTGTCTGCCAAGGTCTGCCGGGAGCCCCCAAGGTGACCGCGCTCAAGGAGGGCTGGATGATGACCGGCGCTTCCGGGGGCTCAAGGCAATGCCAGACCCTTGAAGAACTCTGGGCTGCTGTCCTCGACTGTTTTACTGACGCCTCGGTTCTTGGACGCCTGCGCAGGCGCCGGGAAGACTACGCGGCCGACCCGTCCAACGCAGGGCTGCCCGCGCGTGCGGCCGCCCTGCTCGAAGCATCTAGCCTAGGAGCTCTTCATGACTGACTTCACCCCGCTGTGGGCACCACTTCAGATCGGTTCCACCCACCTCGACAACCGGGTGGCGCTGGCTCCGATGACACGGATCAGTGCCACCGAAGACGGGCACGCCACGGAACGAATGGCGTCCTATTACCGGACGTTTGCCCGCGGCGGGTTCGGGCTGTTGATTACGGAAGGGATTTACCCGGACACGGCGCACAGCCAGGGCTATCACTTCCAGCCCGGCATCGCGACCGAGGAACAGGCGCGGTCCTGGGCCACCGTCGTTGACGGCGTCCACTCGGCCGGCGCACGGATGTTCGCCCAGCTCATGCATGCCGGATCGCAAAGCCAGGGAAACCGGTTTGTCACGTCCTCGATCGGACCATCGGCAGTGGCCCCCAAGGGGGAGCAACTGCCGTTTTACCGCGGTGAGGGCCCGTATCCCGTTCCCTCGGAAATCACTCCGGCGCAAATGGCCGATGTCCGGAAAGGCTTCGTCACGGCGGCGCTGAACGCCCAGCGGGCCGGTTTTGACGGCGTCGAAATCCACGGCGCCAACGGGTACCTGCTGGATCAATTCCTCACGGACTACCTGAACCAGCGCACGGACAGCTACGGTGGATCACCGGAGAACCGGGTGCGCTTCGCTGCGGAGATCTGCCGCGACGTCCGGGACGCCGTCGGCCCCGACATGACCGTGGGCATCCGGATCTCCCAGTCCAAAGTCAGCGACCATGACCACCGGTGGGGCGGAACCGCGGACGAAGCGAACGTTATCTTCTCCACGCTGGGGGCCACCGGCGTCGACTTCATCCACACCACGGAATACGAGGCGAGCGAGCCCGCCTTCGAGGATTCGGAGGAAACGTTGGCCGCGCTGGCCAAGGCGTATTCGGGAGTGACAGTGATCGCCAACGGCAAACTCGACGATCCCGAAACGGCCGTGTCCATGTTGCATGACGGCGCCGCCGACGTCGTCGCGCTCGGCAAGGCCGCCCTGGCCAACCGGAACTGGCCGCACCTGGTCCGGAACAACTTGGAATTCGACGAACTGGACCCCAGCGTGTTCGCTCCCCTCGCCGACGTCAAAGACTGGGAGCTGGAGGGGCCGGCCTAATCCTGCGCTTTCCGCCCCGTTGCACTGCATGACGTGCGGCGATGCGGCATCGGCCCGGTACCCCGCCGGGCTACGATGGGAGCCGACCAGTCGAAGAGCCGTGCCAGGCTAGCGGCTGAAGTGAAAAGGTTGGGTTGGCAGATGGCGTCTGGGGCAACAGCACGGAACAACGTGCACGTGTACGGGCCGGAAGCCGGCCCGGTCCTGGTGTTCGTCCATGGTTTCGGCACCGACCAGGGTATGTGGGGCAGGATCCTGCCCTGGTTCACCGACCGGTACCGGGTGGTCCTGCTGGACCACGTGGGGTCCGGGGGATCTGACCAGTCCGCCTACGATTCGGACACCTACTCCGGGCTCCACGCGTACGTCGATGACCTGATGGAAGTCTGCGCGGAACTCGGGGTGGAGGACGCCACCCTGGTTGGCCACAGCGTCGGGTCCATGATGGCGGTCAGTGCCGCCGCCCGGGACCAGGGCAGCCGCTTTCGCCGGCTCGTCCTGCTCACGGCATCGCCCAGCTACCTCGACCACCCCGAGGACGGCTACGTCGGAGGGTTCACCCGGGAGGACCTCGACGACGTCTTCGAATCCCTGGACGCCAATTACCTCGTCTGGGCCGAACAGATGGCACCGGTCTACATGAACGCGCCCCACGCCCCGGAACTGGACCGCGAAATCCAGGGCAGCTTCGGCCGGATCAGCCCGCGGATCGCACGTGATTTCGCCCGGGTGGCGTTCCTCTCCGACGTCCGGCACCTGCTGTCCGGCGTCACCATTCCCGTGCTGGTCCTGCAAAGCACCGACGACGTCGTCACGCCGGACCACGTGGGCACCTACCTGCACCGGGAACTGCCCGCCAGCACGCTGGTGCGGCTGGCCGCCACCGGCCACTTCCCACAAAGCAGCGCCCCGGAGGAAACCGCCACCGCCATCCTCGAATACCTGAAGCAGCCATGAGCCAGACGACCACCCGGGCCGTCGACTACAGGCAACTCTTCCACCAGGCACCCGCCGGCTACGTCGTGGCCGGCCCTGACGGGATCATCCTGGCTGCGAACGCCACCATGTGCGCCTGGACCGGCATCGACGTGCTCGAAGGCACGCGGCTGCTGGACCTGCTGCCGGCCGGCGACCGGCTGATGTACCGCACGCATGCCGGGCCGAAGCTGGAACGCGACGGCCACCTGGCCGAGCTGTCGATCGAACTGCTGGGGCCGGACGGGCAGCGCAAGCCGGTGCTGCTCTCGGTCACCCGGACATCTGACGGCGGCGAGCCGCAGGACCTGATGATCTTCTTCGCCGCGCCCGAGCGGCGGCGGTACGAGCGCGAACTGGCCGGCGCCCACCGGCAACTCGAGGACGCCGCGGCGGAGCGCGCCAAGCTCCTGAAGGAAGCGCGCCACCGGGCCCTGCACGACCCGCTGACCGGCCTGCCGAACCGGCGGCGGCTGCAGGAAAGCCTGCTGGCGGCCCTGGCCCGCGCCGGCGAGCAGCAGCACCGCGTAGGCCTGCTGTTCTGCGACATCGACAACTTCAAGCAGGTGAACGACACCCAGGGCCATCCGGCCGGGGACCAGGTCCTGGAACACGTCGCCCGGATGCTGACCGGGGCCGTGGGCGGCGCTGATACCGTGGCGCGCTACAGCGGTGACGAGTTCGTGGTGCTGGTTCCCGGGCTGGAGCATCCGGGGGAGCTGGAGACGGTGGCCGGCCGGGTCCGGGACTGTCTGGCGACGCCCGTCACCATTGAGGGGACCGTACTCCGGCTGGGCATGTCCGTCGGCCTGGCGGAAACGGCCGTGCCGGCGGACGCCGACTCGGCCGGGCACCGGGACCTGGCCAAAGCCCTGCTCTCCGGTGCCGACCAGGATATGTATCGGGTCAAGACCGCAATGCGCGTGGGCCGGCGGGAAGCTCCCGCCGTCGTCGTTTAACCCCTCGCCGGTGCCGCGACGGATCCCCGGCGGATCAGCTCGGCCGTAAACACCGGAGCGGCGGCGGGCGCCTTCCGGCCCTCCATCTGCCGGATCAGGGCTGCGGCTGCGGCTACGCCCATCTCATACACGGGCTGCGCGATGACGGTGAGCGGAGGCGTGGTGAGCCGCGTCCAGGCGAAGTCGTCATACATGAGGAAGGAGACATCCTCCGGAATCGACAGGCCGAGCTCCTGGATAGCCTCGACGACGCTCAGCCCGATCAACCCGTCGGAGGCGATGATCGCGGTCGCCGGGTCCGGGCGCTGCAGCAGCTCGCGGGTGATCTTCCGGATCGACTCGTCATCGCCGGCGTTGAGGCGGATCAGATCATCCGGCGGTTGCAGGCCGGCGTCAGCGAACGCACGTTGCAGCCCGGCGCGACGGTCCGAGATCTGGGACGAGTCCAGCGGCATGCCTTCACGGTACGGTTCGTCCGTCCGGAGCGTGGAGATGAAGGCGATTCTGCGGTGGCCGGCATGGATCAGGTAACTAGTGGACTCATGGGAGATGTCCTCCATGTCGACGGCGACGGTGTCGACGTCGAGCCCGGGCGCCTTGCGGTCCAGCAGGACCAGCGGGCGGCCGGACTCGTGAACGCGCCGTAGATGTTGCGTCTCGACCGAAGACGCCGGTGCCACGATCAACCCGTCCACACGCTTGTCCAGCAGCACCCTGACGGCATCGATTTCCGCAGCCGTGTCCTCGTCCGTGTTGATCAGGATGACGTTGTAGCCACTGCGCTTGGCGGTGTCCGTGATGCCCCGGGTGGCCAGCCCGAAATGGGGGTTTTCGATGTCGCCCACCACCACCCCGATGGTGTGCGATTTTCCCGTGTTCATGCTGCGGGCGAGCTCATTGGGCCGGTAGTCCAGCTCCTCGGCGGCGGCCAGCACCCGCTCGCGCACATCCTCGCTCACAGCGCCGTAGTTGCCCAGGGCGCGGGCGGCCTGGGCTTTGGAGACCTGGGCGGCGCGTGCGACGTCGGCGACGGTGACGTCGCGGCGCCGGGAAACATCACTCTTCATGACGGCCTTTCGTAGCGGACCCTTGACGCCCCATGTGGCTTCGATTACATTTCTAGCAATCGATGTGAGTCCGGTCTCAATCCTAGGGAGTGAGACCGGACTCAGCAAGACCCGCATCGGCCCTCACCCACTACGGGGCACACCGCCCACCTCCTCCGCTCCTCACCCCACGATTGGAAAAACGCTGTGAACACAGGAAACAAGTTGCGCCCCGGGGCGCTCATTGCCGCTGCTGTTGCCGCGGTTCTCGCACTGTCCGGCTGCGGCGGAACCTCTTCCGCCTCGTCGTCGCCGGCGGACAACCCCTTCGGCCTGATCGAGCCCGGCACCATCCGCGTGGCCAGCCTGGGTGACTCCAAGCCCTACACCTTCGCCGACGCTCAAGGGAACTTCACCGGCTTCGACGTCGAACTCTTCAAGGATGTCGCCCACCGGGCAGGTATCGACAAGGTCGTCTTTACCGGTCAGGACTTCTCCGGGCTGCTCGCCGCCGTCTCCAACGGCCAGTTCGACGCCGGCGTCGCGGCGATCGGCATCACAGACAAGCGAAAGCAAACCGTCGACTTCTCCGACGGCTACCTGGCCGGCTACCTGACCGTCATCACCACCAAGAACTCGGGCATCGCCAACGCCGACGCGCTCGCCGGAAAACGCCTCGGCGTCGTGCAGGGAACGCTTCAGGAGGCCTACGCCGTCAAGAACTTCACCTCGGCCAGCCTGGTGCGCTTCCCGGACAACAACACCGCTATCTCCGCCGTGAACAGCGGATCCGTGGACGCGCACTTCCTGGACTACGAGGCCGCCAAGGCCTACGAGGAGAAGTACGGACTGGTCAGCGCCGCGGACATCCCGTCCTTCGACGCCCCCGCCGGGTTCGCCGTGGCCAAGGGCAAGACGGCCTTCAAGGACGCCCTAAACAAGGGACTGGCCGCCGCCATGGAAGACGGCACCTGGAAGAAGCTGTACCAGAAGTGGTTCCCGGGATCGCCGATGCCCAAGCAGTACCTGCCGAAGGCCGAGCAGGCGGCAAGCCCCTCGCCCAGCCCCACGTCCAGCAAGTAAGCCGCCAGGCGGACACCTCCGGCAGCCACCGCGCTGCCACCTGACCGGGCGGGCCGCACGGCGCGGCCCGCCCGGGATCCACAAGCTACCTACGTCTGAGAGACACCATGGACTGGTTAAGCACCATCACCCGCACCTTCTTTGACTTCGGCGCAATGGCCGAAGTCCTGCCCCAGCTTCTGGGAGTCGGACTCCTCAATACCCTCATCATCTCCATTGCCGCCACCATCCTCGGCGTCGCCCTCGGCATGGTCGTCGCCGTGATGGGGATATCCCCGTCCGCCTGGCTCCGCGTTCCGGCCCGGATCTACACGGACCTGTTCCGCGGGCTTCCGGCCATCCTGACCATCCTGCTGATCGGCCAGGGATTTGCCCGCTTGAGCCAGTCGATCTTCGGTCCGTCCCCCTACCCCCTGGGGATCATCGCCCTGAGCCTAATTGCCAGTGCCTACATCGGCGAGATCTTCCGCGCCGGCATCCAGAGCGTGGACAGGGGCCAGGGCGAAGCCTGCAGGGCGCTGGGCATGAGCTACGCGAAATCGATGGCCCTGGTGGTTGTCCCGCAGGGTGTCCGCCGGGTCCTGCCCGCGCTGGTCAACCAGTTCATCGCCATCGTGAAGGACTCCTCGCTGGTCTACTTCCTGGGCATGCTGGTCTCCGAACGGGAACTGTTCCGCGTCGGCCAGGATGCCGCCGTCCTCTCCGGCAACCTCTCCCCGCTGGTCCTGGCCGGGATTTTCTACCTGGTGGTCACGGTGCCCCTGACCCACCTGGTCAATTACTTCGACAACCGCTTCCGCACCGGCCGACGCCGCCCCGCCGCCCCCAGCAGCGGCCTCAAGGAAGTCAACGAACTCGCCGCGGCTTCACCGCTGACCACCGGGAGCAACACATGAGCCTCGCAAGCAATACCGCCAGCAACACCGCGCCGGACATCGAGACCTTCCACGGGTCCAGCCTGGAACTGAGAAACCTGACCATGGCCTACGGGGATATCGAGGTGCTCCGGAATGTCAGCCTCAACGTCGCGCCGGGCACCACCACCTGCATCATCGGGCCCTCCGGCTCCGGCAAGTCCACCCTGCTCCGCGGGGTCAACCGGCTGCACGAACCCAAAAGCGGGGACGTGCTCCTGGCCGGCGAGAGTGCCCTCCAGGTTAAACCGGATCTGTTGCGGGCCCGCATCGGCATGGTCTTCCAGCACTTCAACCTCTTTCCGGACCACACCGCCCTTGAGAACGTCGCCCTGGCGCTGTGGAGCGTCAAGGGAATGCCGAAGGCCGAAGCGCGGGAACGTGCCCGCCGCCGTCTCGCCGAGGTGGGCCTCGCCGAGCGCGCCGACCACCGTCCCCGGGACCTATCAGGCGGACAACAGCAGCGTGTCGCAATTGCCCGCGCCCTGGCCATGGAACCGGAGGTCATGCTCTTCGACGAGGCCACCAGCGCGTTGGACCCGGAACTGGTCAAGGGCGTGCTGAACCTCATGGCAGGCCTGGGCCGCCGCGGCATGACCATGCTGGTGGTCACGCACGAGATGGGGTTCGCCCGCAAAGTCGCCGATCAGGTCGTCTTTATGGACGAGGGCGAAGTCGTCGAATCCGGCACCCCCGCCCAGCTCTTCGACAACCCCCAAAGCGAACGGCTCCAGCGGTTCCTCTCGGAGGTGCTCTGATGGGCAGCGAGGCACCGGAGCCCATCCGCACCGCCGTCGTCGGCTTCGGTGTCTCCGGCAAGGTCTTTCACGCCCCGCTGATCGCGGCGCATCCCGGCTATTCGCTGGACGCCATTGTCACGGCCGATCCGGCCCGCGCCGCGGAGGCCGCCCGGCTCTACCCGCACGCCCGGATCGTCCCGACGCCGGAGGCACTGTTCACGCTCGCCGGAAGCCTGGACCTGGTTGTTCTCGGGACGCCCCCGGAAACCCACTACGACCTCGCCGCAACGGCAATGGACCGCGGACTGCACCTCGTGGTGGACAAACCATTCGTCACCAGCCCGGCCCAGGGCGACGCTCTCATCTCCCGGGCGGCCGACGCCGGCGTGCAGCTCACGGTCTTTCAGAACCGGCGCTGGGACGCCGACTTCCTGACACTCCGGGAGCTGATTCGGGAAGGAGCGCTGGGCGAGGTCCGCAGCTTTGAGTCGCGCTTTGAGTGGTGGCGGCCGGACGGTTTCGGGAACTGGCGGGACACCGCCGCGGCGTCCGACGGCGGCGGCATCCTCAACGACCTGGGCGCCCACCTGATCGACCAGGCTGTCCAGCTGTTCGGTCCCATAGCGCAGAGCTACGGGGAGACCGCCAACCACGGACACCCGGACGGTGCCGACACCGAGGCCTTCGTGTCCCTGCTGCACGAATCCGGAGTCCGGTCACGGCTCTGGATGAACGGCATGGCGGCCCGGGTTGGCCCGCGCTTCCACGTCCTGGGCTCGGGGGCCGGTTACACCAAGTGGGGTCTGGACAGCCAGGAACCCGCGCTGGCGGGCGGCATGTCGCCGTCGGACCCGGCCTACGGCGTCGAGCCCGAGGACTCTTGGGGGGTCCTCGGCGTCGACGGAACCGCCGAGGCGGTTCCTGCCCGGCGCGGCGCCTACCCCGAGTTCTATACCCGGCTGGCCGCGGCGCTCCGGGGGGTCGGCCGGCTGCCGGTCGACGCCAGGGAGTCACTCGAGGTCCTGAGGGTTATCGAAAACCTCCGCGCTTTCGCCTAGCCATACCTCGCGCCGCCCCGACAGGGCCAGCGCGAAATTTCAAGCACCCCTTATGCATAGAAAGGAAGACCCATGTCCTCCACGCCCTCAACTAAACGCGTCGCTGTCATTGGCGGCGGCATCCTCGGTGTCTCCACCGCCGTCCACCTGCTCCGCGAAGGCGCCTCGGTGATCCTCCTGAGCGAACGCGGCCTGGCCAGCGAGGCCACCGGCCGCTCGCTGTCCTGGCTGAACTCCGCGGGAGAACGTTCCACCCCGTACCACCAGCTCCGGGTCGCCGGCGTGGACCGCTACCGGACCCTCTTCGCTGCGGATCCGGACCGGGACTGGCTGCAGTTCGGCGGCGGCCTCATGTGGCACGCCGCGGGACAACAGGCCGCCACCGACGCCCGCCATGACTACGAGACGTCCATTGGCTACAACTCCAAACTCCTGGCGCCCGAGCAGCTCCCTTCCGCCGTTCCCGGCATCGACCCGGATGCCGTGCCCGAGAGTGCCGTCTTCAACCCCGGCGAGGGGTGGGTCAGCCTGCCCGAACTGGTGGAGTTCCTGATGGAGGAGTTCCACGCCCTCGGCGGGGAACTGGTGCTCAATGCCGGCAAGGTCTCCGTCACGGTCGATGCCGGGCGGGCAAGCGGCGTGGAGACGGCCGCCGGCGACACCTACCCTGCGGACGCCGTCCTGGTGGCGTGCGGCGCCGCGACGCCCGCCGTCGTCGCACCCCTGGGCGTTGACATCCCCAACGGTTCCCCGGTCTCCATGCTGGTGCTAACCAAGCCCGTGGACCACGGACTGAAGGCTGTGCTGAACACCCCGCGGGCAGCCGTCCGGCCGAACCCCGGAAACACCCTGGCCCTGGACCACGACTGGTACGAAGAACACATCACCGAACACACCGACGGTTCCTTCAGCATCCCCGACGACGTGGTGCAGGAACTTGCTGATGAAGCGTCCAAGCTGATCGGCGGCCATCCCGAGCTGAAGCCGGCCTCGTGGAAGATCGGGTACAAGCCCATTCCGGGCGACGGCGAACCGGTCCTAGGTGAACTCGGCCAGGTGCCCGGCTGCTTCGTGGCCTTCACCCACTCGGGGGCAACGCTGGGCCTTATTGCCGGCGAACTCCTCGCGGGCGAGATCATGACCGGGAAGAAGCACCCCATGCTGGCCACCTTCCGGCCGGGCCGGTTCTCCTGACCGGTGGCCGGCTGAGCCGCCAGAACTGAGCTGGCGGCAGCCTTCCGGAGAGGCGACGACGACGGCGGGAAAGCTCCCGCCGTCGTCGTCATTCCTGCGTTGCAAGGGGTGCTGCTAGGCGGAGGCCGAATCCAGGTTGGCCGCGCCGTTCAGGCTGAGGGTGAAGGTGTTGGGGCCGCTGGCGTGGACCGCGATGTTGGACTTCGCGGTATTGTGCCGGACCGAGAGGTCGTGGACCAGGGCGTCCAGCTCGTGGTGCATCGTGGAGCGGTCCCAGAGCTTGTGGGTGACAGCGTTGGCAGTTTCAAACGTCATTGTTCAGTGCTTCCATTTCTGAATCCGGGTGTCCGGCTGCCGCACCGATGCGGAGCCGCCGTAGGCCAACCCAGGAACACCTGAGACCGTGGGCAGCTCTGCGAGCTCACCGGTTTGGCCTCATTGCGTCCACCAGGATGGTGCCCCTGCCCCGCTTCGGACGCGCGGCGTCAAAGCGGGGATCGGGGCTGTGCCGGCGGGGGAGTTGACGCCCCTGCCTGCCTTTTTATGATGCACAGCGCCGGGCGGCCCGCTCAAGCCAGACGGCGATTATTGCAGGTGAGACTCATCACAGAAGGGCGGGCGCCCCCGCAATCACACGTCGATGGTGACGACGGCGCGTTCCCCTGTTGCGTCCGCCCGCGCTCCGGTGTCGGAACTGACGGCCCGGGACACGCAGCAGCACATCTTCGCCGCGGCGTGCTGCTGGCGCTCGCTGTAGAACACGTCCCGGTGGTCGACGGTGCCCTGCAGGCCCAGCAGCCGGACTTCGCAGAGTCCGCATTCGCCCTTGCGGCAATCGAACATCATGTCCACGCCTGCGCCCTCGAGCGCTTCCAGCATGGACTCGCCGGGCCCGACGGTCGTCTCCACGCCCAGCCGGGGCACACGCACGACGAATTCCTCCGGGTCGAACCAGCCGCTGTTGCCGAACGTCTCGTACCGCAGGTTCGGCACGCTCAGCCCGCGTGCGTCCCAGCCGCGCTTCACGGCGTCCATCAGCCGGATCGGTCCGCACATATAGAGCTCCGTCTCCGGGTCGACCCCCTCCAGCAAGGCGTCGACCTTCAGCGCCGTGCCTTCGTCATCCACGTGCACCCGGAGCGCGTCGCCGTGCAGCGCTTCCAGCTGGGGCAGGTATGCCATGGCGGACCGGCTGCGGCCGGCGTAGACAACGGTGTAGTCCGCCTTGATGTTGCGCAGCACCCGGGCCATATTGACCATCGCGGTGATGCCGATGCCGCCGGCGAGGAGCACGTAGCGCGGGGCGCCCACCCGGAGCGGGAAGTTCTGCAGCGGCTGGGTGATCTCCAGCTGGTCTCCGGCCTCCAGGCCCTGCATAAAGACCGAACCGCCCCGGGACTGCGGTGCCCGGTAGACGCTGATGGCCACGAGCCGGCCGTCCTCGCTGCAGTCCACGACGGAGTAGGAACGCTTGTGCCGTTCGCCGTCGATGGTGACCATAACGTCGATGTGCGAGCCGGGCTCGGCCTTCTTTGGGAGCGACTGGGACAGGACCAGCCGGCGGGTTTCCGCGGTGACCGCCTCCGCCTCGACGACGGTGCCGGTCTGCCAGACCTCTGTGTTGCTTGCTGCCATGACTTTCTTCTAACTTCTCGCTGGGGCTTGGTGGCTCCGGGCTGGCCGCCCGCGGGCGGTCAGACGGTGGGGATGAGCCGGCCCTCGGCGGCGAGCTGGCGCTCGATCAGCCTCCGGACCCACATGCCGCCGGCGTCGATGTTGAGGTTGTAGAACTCGTAGTCCGGGTTGGCGTCGATCGCCTCCTGCTGGGCCTTGAGCATGGCCTCATCCTCGCCGAAGACGCCGTTGACGCCGTTGCGGAGCTGGGTGGTGATCAGCTGGCTCTCCAGCCGGTAGTTCCGCATGAAGGCCCAGAAGTAGTGGCAGGTCTTGGCGGTTTCGGGGGAGATGGTGTTCATGACGAAGCCGTTCACGCCCTGGCTGCGGTCACCTTCCGGCGCCCCCGTGCCGGCCTTGGCGACGCCGACGTCGATGTTGATGGTCGACGGCGACTGGAAGGTGATGATCTGCCAGCGGTCCACCTTGCCTTCAAAGCCCGGGAACTTGTCGCGCATGTTCTTGAGCCAGAACGGCGGCGCATCGATGTCCAGCATCCAGCGGGACACGGTGACGGTGTTGCCCTCCTGGGTGACCTTGAAATCGGACTCGCTCAGCTCGTCCTGCCCGATCGAGGAGGAGTGGACGAACTCCTCGTGGGTGAGGTCCATCAGGTTGTCCAGCACCAACTGGTAGTTGCAAGGGGCAAAAATGGTCTCGCCGTCACCGGCCCATTCCTCCGAGCTCATCTGGTGCATGTCCGGGACCAGGGTGGGGTCGGCCTGGGTGGGATCGCCCAGCCAGACCCAGACGTACCGGTACCGTTCGATCACCGGGAAGGATGGCACGGTGGCGCTCGGGTTGATGGTTTCCTGCGCCGGCATGGAGACGCAGCGGCCGGCGGAGTTGTAGACGATGCCGTGGTACGGGCACTGGATCGTATCGCCGGCGAGCGTCTTCCCCATGGAGAGCGGGGCCAGCCGGTGCCAGCAGGCGTCCGCGAGTGCCACCGCCTTGCCGTCCTCGGTGCGGTACAGGGCGAGCGGCCGGTCCGCGATCCGCCGGGACATCGGCTTCCGGGTCACCTCATGGTCCCAGGCGGCCACGTACCAGGCGTTCAGCGGATACCCCAGCACCTTGTTCGTGGTCGAACTAACGGACTGCATCATCGCGGTCATGTCATTCCTTCGCTATATCTATCTACATAGGTAGTGGTCTGCGTCACAGCATAACTATGTTGATAGATAGTGGCAAGGCCTAGGGGTTGAGCCTGTCGATCAGCTCCAGGCCGCGCTCGGCCCAGTGGACCTCGGCGTTGGCGCGCTCGATCATGCCCTCATAGGTGAAGATCTTGTAGCCGGCGATCTTGGCCCGGTCTGCATCCGGGGCCGTTTCGAGGCGGGCGGCCAGGATGGGATTCGTCCGGTCCTGCAGTGCGGCAATCATCTCCTGCCATTGCTGCGCGCGGGACGAGTGGTACGCAATGTGGGCGTGCAGCTGCGCCCGGGCTGCGTCCGGTTCGGCCCACTCCAGATAGGCCGCCTTGAGGTGGATCGGGTCGCGTTCGCGGGTGTAGTCCAGCGTGGTGTTGATCCAGGCGCGGAACGCCTCAACCCCCTCCGGGGTGATGTGGTAGCGCTTCTTTTTACCCTTCTTGCCCCAGGGCTCCTCGACGCCGCGCAGCAGGCCGTCCTTTTCCATCCGGCGCAGCTCGGGGTAAATCTGCGAGTCCGGGGCGTGCCAAACGTAGCCGACGGATTGTTCGAAGTGCTTGAAGACGTCGTAGCCCGTCAGGGGCTGGGACGTCAGAAGTGCCAGCAGGGCGTAGCGCAGGCTCACCTGCCACCGATCCTCTCCGGTAGGGTCCGCCGGCCGCGGTGCGGCCGCCGGGGTGCAGCTTTCTTGACACTCTTGTCAACTAACTATGTTCATAGTTAGGCTGTGTCTCACGCCACATCTAGCTATCAGTATAGATAGTTGTCCGGACGCCGGCCCTTCGACGACGAGGTCCGGCAGCGGGCATCGGCCCCCGAGCGGCGCACCCTGCCTCTCGGCACGCAACTTTGTACCCGCCCGGACTGTCCGCGGCCTCCAGAAAGTAGTCCCATGCAACTGCAAGAACGCATCGACGCGTCCCGCATGTCCCTGTACCAATGGCTGATCGTCGGACTGTGCATCATCCTCAACGCCCTCGACGGCTTCGACGTCCTGGCCATGGCCTTCACGGCCAACAGCGTCACCCGCGAGTTCGGCCTCAGCGGCGCCGAGCTGGGGGTCCTGCTCAGTTCCGGCCTGGTCGGCATGGCCATCGGATCCCTGGGCCTGGCGCCCTTCGCCGACGTGATCGGCCGCCGGCCGATGGTCCTGGTCTCGGTGGGCCTGGCGACCGCCGGCATGCTGCTCGCCTCCCTGGCGCACTCGGCGATGGAGCTGGGCATCTGGCGTGTTGTCACGGGCCTGGGCATCGGCGGCATCCTCGCCTGCACCAACGTGATTGCCAGCGAATACTCCTCCAAGCGGTGGCGCGGTCTGGCCATCAGCATCTACACGGCCGGCTACGGCATCGGCGCGACCCTGGGCGGCGCCGCCGCGGTGTCCCTGCAGGCAAACTTCGGTTGGCGCGCGGTCTTCGTCTTCGGCGGCATCTGCACCGGCGTCGTCCTGCTCCTGCTGGCGGTCCTGCTGCCGGAGTCGGTGGACTTCCTGACCAGCCGCCGCCCCCGCAACGTCCTCGAGCGCCTCAACAAGATTGCCCGCAAGATCGGGCAGCCCGAAGTGACGGAGATCCCCGCCCCCGCCGCGGTCGCGCAGCGCAGGAACAAACTCTCCGAGCTCTTCACCGCCGGCAACCGCCGCTCCACCTGGCTCGTCTGGCTGGCCTTCTTCGCCACCATGTTCGGGTTCTACTTCGTGAACAGCTGGACGCCGCGGCTGCTCGTCACCGCCGGCATGACCGAGAGCCAGGGCGTCATCGGCGGCCTCATGCTCACCCTCGGCGGCACCTTCGGGTCCCTGCTCTACGGCCTGCTCACCATCCGTTGGAACAGCCGCAAGGTGATGATCGTGTTCGCCGTCCTCTCGGCCGCCACCATGGTGATGTTCATTTCTACCGCCGGCATCCTTGCCCTGGCGTTCGTCGCGGGCGGCATCGTGGGCATGCTCATCAACGGCTGCATCGCCGGCATGTACACCATCACCCCGGCCCTCTACGGCGCGTCCGTCCGGAGCACCGGCGTCGGCTGGGCGATCGGAATCGGCCGCGTCGGCGCGATCGTTGCCCCGCTGATCACCGGCGCCCTGCTGGACGCCCACTGGACGGCGTCCATGCTCTACATGGGTGTGGGGGCTGTGGTCCTCGTGGCCGGCGGCGCCGTCGCGGCGATGCGCCCGGCCACGCCGGAGCCCGCCGCGCACGACGGCGCGGCCGAGGAAGTGCCGCTGTCCGTCTGACCCGGCGGCCGGACCGGCCCGCAACCGGCACGAAAACATGAGAGGACGACGGCGGGAAGCTCCCGCCGTCGTCCTCTTGCGTTCTACCCGGTCTCAGGGAACACGGCGAAAGACACCGTTGTTATTAACAACGGACCCAAAATGACCACGAAATACACAGCACTGATAATCCCGGCCCGGATCAGCGAACCTGTCCGGCTGGACGCCATCGAGACCGACCAGCGCACCCTACAGGGCCTGGTGGGCGGAGACCTTGAAACAGTCACCCGCGGGAACTGGCACGTCTACCTCAACGCTGAAGGCGTGACAGCCAACCTCCCGGCGAACCTGCGCGCCGCACAGTTGATGTACGACTGCGGGCTGGACTTGTCCGGCGTTGCGCGAGGCACCGCCGTCATCCTCGGCCACGGCGACCACGGCCAGGACGCCGACGTCCCGCAGCACCTGATCCGGCTGGCGGAGGAGTTCTTTGATACGCCGCTGGTCGCCTGACCGGTTGGGCTGTTCAGTAACAGCGGACTTCCCGTGACCGGACCTGCTGCGCGAAAGAGAATGTGCCTTCAACGAGGCTGAGCCTGCCGCGGGATCGCGACAGGCTCAGCCGTTCGAGGGTTGCAGTTCAGTACTACGGCTGCAGCACGCTCTTGGGCAGCCGGTGAACCGTGACTGCCCCCACCGGGGTGAACGGGTGAAGAGGATCCGGCGTCGAAGATCCGGTTGGGCCTCCGAGCCGGGAGTCGCCGACGGCACTCAGCACTGCGTAGGCGTCGTCCGGCTGCCAGCCGTGGTCCGTGAGGAGGAAGTGGAACATGTCCTCGTAGCCGCGGGTGATGCTTTCCTGCACCGGGTCGCCCAGGCCGACGAAGAACCAGTCTTCGCGAGTTTCAATCCTGGGGGCGCGAAGATTCATCTCTTTGACAAGTTCGATGCTGATGACGGCTGTACCCTCGGCCTCGATGGCCACGAAGGATGATTCCCCCTCCGCCATGAGGGCATGGATGTCTCCGATCGAAAGGTAGGCGCCCTCCACCATGACGGGAAGGTAGACCTTCGAACCCGGCCGGCACCCAGTGAGGTCCATGTTGCCGCCCCCGGCGAAGCTGGGCATGACCGTCGAGTTCTCCCCCTCGGCCGGGGCAGTGCCGATGCAGCCGATCATGGGCTGGGCGTCGAAGACGTGGCGATCGGTCACGTGCACGCCGGCTGCATCTATCGGGATCCGGCGGGTGAACATCTTTTCGCCCATCACGTGCCGCAGCGCTCCCGTTCCCGGCAGGCTAACGGACCAGCCGAAGTCTTTGAGCAAGATCTCGTGAATGGTGACGATCAGGGCGTCTCCCGGCTCGGCTCCGTCCACGAACACCGGTCCGGTGACCGGATTGATGCCGACGGTGAGCCGGTCCAAGTCGTGGTGTTCGTGCAGCTCCGCGTAGACGGCGTCGCTCGTCTCGAAAGCGATCCGCTCTCCAGTTCCGGGCGCGATCCGAAGCGCGGGCTCCTCCTTCGCGGAGAAGGAGAATTTCCCGTGGGATTTGTCGAGGAAATGATCGGCGATGACGCTCACAGCTGGGACTCCGTTCCGCTCATTGCAGGCTCGGGATTGGTGCCGTTGTTCTCTGCCAGGTCCGGGGTTCGGCCGGTGAATTTGTAATATGCGAAGACTGCAGCGCCCACGACCAGCCAGATGGCGCCGCCAATTTTCGCCTCGGGCGCCGCGTTCAGCAATACGTAGCCAATGATCAGGAAGCCCAGGATCGGCACCACGAGATGCAGCAGGTAGTTCTTCGATTTCTTGCGAACGACGTAGTGGACGATTACCGAAAGGTGCAGAAGCAGGAACCCGAACAGTGCGCCGAAGTTCACGAGAGCGGAAATGACGTCGATTTGCCCCACGAAGAACAGGACGAGAACCGCCGAGATGGCGGACACCAGGATGATGGCGTTCCGGGGCACCTGGCGGGTGTCGATCCGGGACAGGAACTTCGGCAGCTGACGGTCCCGGCTCATTGAATACAGCAGCCGCGAGGTAGCGGCCTGCGCTGCCATGGCGTTTGCAACACCGATCGCGAGCACGTTCACTACAAAGAATGCCGTCATCCAGCCACTGTTGGAGGCGGCCTCAACGACCGTGAAGAATGCATTGCCCACCTCGTCGTCGCTGAACGTGTCCCGGCCCGCGGCCAGTGCGCTGGCCAACCACGTCTGCAGGATGAACAGGAAAGCCACGAGGAACAGGGCCAGGATCATGGCCCGGCCAGCGGCGTTGCGGCCGCCCGTGGCCTCCTCTGCCATGGTGGAGATGCCGTCAAATCCGAGGAAACTCAGCACGGCGATGGACAGCGCGGAGGCGATCAGCGGCCCCGTGACTTTGCTCGCGTCCCAGATTGGGTTCATTGTTAGCTCGGCGCCGGGGACGGTGTGACCGGCCAATGCATTGACGGCGATGACGACGAAGATCACGACAAAAATCAGTTCAATTGCAAGGAAGATGCGGTTCATCCGTTTGATCGAGCTGATCCCGAGCAAGTTGACGACGGTGTTGATCGCGACAAAGATCAGCGCCCAGAGCCAGCGCGGTGAATCGGGGAAGATCCCCACCATCGACTCGGCAGCGAACACGTACAGCAGTGTAGGGACGAGAAGGTAGTCCAGCAGTATTGCCCAGCCGGCGAAGAACCCGGCCGTGGGATGGATTCCGCGTCCCACGTAGGAAAAAACGGAGCCGGCGAGGGGGATGGACTTTGCCATCTGCTGATAGGCGAGGGCGGTAAAGATCATGGCGACCAGGCCGATCACGTAAACGAGCGGGACCATGCCTCCCGCCGCGTTGTAGACGACGCCGAAGATTGCCCACGGTGCGATCGGCACCATAAAGACGAGCCCGTAGACGAGGAGGTCCGTGGTGGATACCGACCGTTTTAGTTCCTGCTTGTAGCCGAAGGCCTCGAGTTGCTGTTGGGCGCTGAGTTCAGGGGGGCTGGATGAGTTTGCCATCGAAATCTTTCTGGGAGTGAGGGAGTAGTAGTTGGTGCTAAGAGGGGACTTGGTGGTCGTGGCGGGCCAGGTGCGCGGCAATGACGCTCCGAAATGCCTCGGGCTGCTCGAGGTGCGAGCAGTGGCTCGCTCCGGGGAAGACGTGACTGGCGGCATCCGGAATATTGGCGATGAACGGCGCCCAGGTAGCGGGGGTTGCCTCGTCAAATTCGCCGGCTACTACCAACGTCGGGGCGGTTACCCGGTGGAGCCGGTCGATGATGCTCCAGTCGCGAAGCGTTCCGATGACGTGGAACTCGTTAGGGCCGTTCATCGTGTGGTAGACCGTCGGTTCGGCCTCCATTTGGGCCACGCTCTCCTCGAAATCTGCTGGAAAGGGCGTAATGCGGCAAACATGCCGATCGTAGAACGCGGAAGCCGCAGCAACGTATTCGGGTGTCGTCACCGTGCCCGCGTCCTCGTGGAACGTCAGCGCGTCCTGGACTTCCCGGGGCAGCTGCTCCCTGAGCTCCGTGGCGGCCTCAGCCCAGAGTCCCATCGAGGCGGGCGAGTTGCAGATGGAAAGGCTTGCCAGCCCCGGTGGCTGGCGCACGGCGATTTCCGCGCCCAGCATCCCTCCCCAGGACTGCCCGAGAAGATGAAAGTCGCCGAGACGGAAGTGCGCGAGGAGGTTGAGGAACTCGTCGACAAACAACTGCGGGACCCAGAAGTCCGCCGGAGCGTCGGGCAGATGCGAGCTGTTTCCACAGCCCAGCTGGTCGTACAGGATGACGGTGCGCCCGGTGGACGTCAATTCCTCAAGGTTTTTCAGGTAATTGTGGGCCATGCCCGGGCCGCCGTGAAGCACAACGAGGGGGAGCGCGCCCGGCACCGGGATGTCTGGGGTGAAGCACGCGGCCCAGGTCTCCCATTGGCGGAACGGAATGCGGTGGGTTGTGAGGGTTGTCACTCTGGATCCTTTGGTCGGACGTGAGGATCATCTTCGCGCACTAATGGTCTAATTCCAAGACCTTTTAGGAATATGTATAAGTTGGTGCCATGGGCAAGAGCAAAGACGACAGTCCCGAGGGGGCGCTGGACATGCCTCTGGCCGCTGTTAGCAGGGCCGATGAAATCACCGACCGCCTAATCACAGCGATCGCTGTGGGCGAGTACTTGCCCGGCGCGCGCTTGCCATCGGAGCGGGATCTGGCCAAATCCTTGCACGTTGGAAGAATGACGGTTCGAGCCGCCATCGGCCGGTTGGTTGATCAGGGACTGCTGTCTACCCAACGCGGCCGTGCCGGCGGGTCGTTCGTCCGGGAACAATGGACGGCGGTGTCCAACGCCTCCGTGCAGAGAACACTCTCGTCCCGCTGGGAATCATTGCGCGACACCTGCGAGGCCATGGTCCATCTACATGGCGCGATCGCCCGAGCAGCAGCGGAGAACCGAACCGATGCTGATACCGCTGTTCTGCGGGAACGGCTGGAATCCTACCGGGTGGCCGAATCGGGCAGCGCCTCGCAGAAGGCCGACGCGCGCCTCCACATGGCTATTGCAGAGGCCGCCCACAACGTGACCCTGACGCGGATTCTCTTGGAACTCGAGGCCCAGATCGGGCTCGCTGCGCCAGCCCATCTCTGGGGTTTCGCTGAGGGAATGCGTGAGATGGAGCTCCGCGCGCTGGCTGATCATGAGCGACTCGTTGATGCCATCTGTGCGCAGCGCCAGGCGGAAGCGGGAACGATAGGTCTTACGCATGCACGGATCGATATCGAGCTGCTGGAAGCTGCGCTGACCCGGGCCGGCTCCAACTAGGGGACCCAAATCGTGGCTGTTGACTGTCCGACCGCGGAAACGTCCCTACGCTTGGTGCGCAGCGTACTGCCCAACGTTGCGTCCAAGAGCAGGCACGAACAGCCTGTCATGGCCCCGGTGTCCCTCGTCCTGGCCGTGCTGGCGTTCAGTATCGCCCTGGGCTAGCGGCGCCTTCCACCTTGGCGCTCCCGCGCAGCGCCTACTTGCCCGTCGCCGTCGCCGTCGGCTTGGCCGTCGGCGTCGCGGACGCCGTCGCCGGCGGTGACTGGAGCTGGGTGGCGGTGAGTTTCATCCACGGGGAATCCGGGGCGCCCTCAAGCATGGCCTGCGGGCTGTCGGACTGTGTCCACCACTTGGCCTCGAAGGCGTAGCCGTCGAACAGGATCCGCGAGCCGCGCTGGTAGACCGTTTTGGCGGACCAATCCGGGTAGGTGCCGGCCGGAATGGTCGTCCGCGGGCTGGGCCGGTCTCCCGGCAGTACCGGGCCGATCAGCTTCCACGGGGCGGCGGCGCCCTGCACCACGGGGTTGTCCGGGCTGTCGCCCTGCGTCCACCATTTGGCTTCGTAGACGTTGGCGTGCCACACCGTACGGTCGCCGACGACGTAGCGCGCGGTCTCGTTCCAGACCGGGTAGGGGCTGGTCGAGGGGTCGTCCGTGGCTGTGGCGGTCGGGGTGGCGGAGGCGGACGGCGCCTGAGCCGCGGCCGAACCCGTGGGAATGACGTCGGCGCCCAGTACGGTGGCGAAGGAAGCGTCGCCCTGCTTGACGCCGCTGCAGCTGTCGGAAACCTTGGTGACGTCCGGGTAGTTGCTGCCGCAGGTCCGGTCGCGGTTGAGCGACCACATGGAGACCCGGCCCACGCCCTTGGATTTGGCATAGGCGTTGAGGGCAGCGGCGTCGTCCAGGGTAAAGATCTCCCCGGCGATGTCGTTCTGCCCGATCATCGGGGTGATGCCGAGCTTGCGCCAGGCCGTGTCCGTACCGAGGTCCTCGCCGTTTTTGCGGAAGAGCGACTGCAGTTGCGTGTGCGCTGCGTCGGCCGCGGAAGCGGACGCCTGGTACATGGTCTGGCCGGCGGCCTTGCTGCCGCCGAAGTCCATCGTCATGATGTTCACGCCGGCCAGTTCGACGCCGGCGCCCAGCGTGCGGGAGACGAGGTCCCGCCCCGCCTGCGTCAGTCCTGCCGGGTCAGCGGGGAGGGTCAGCCACACCTCGAGGCTCTTCCCGCTGCTCTTGCGGTCCTGTTGGAGGGCGGCCACGGCCTTGGCGCGCCGGTCGATGGACGCCGTGTCAGAGAGTGCTGCTCCCTCCACGTCAAGGTCGATCGAGCGCAGGTCGTAGCGTTCGACGACTTCGCGGTAGGCGCTGGTGAGCTTGTCGGCGTCGGTGCACCCGACGGCCAGTTCGTCGTTGCTCAGGCCGCCGAATGACACGGAGACGGTGCCGCCCACCTGGCGCAGCCTGGCGATCCGCCGGTCCAGGTCCAGATCCGTTTCGGCCTGGGCAAGGCTGTAGAAGGCTCCCCACGACGGCGCGCAGGGATCCTGCTTGTCCGAAACAATGAAGGACAGGACGGCACCCCTGGCCTCGGGGCTGGTCGGCGATTCGAACGCAAACCTGGGCGTGGCCGTCACATCGACGTAGCCGGAGAACACCGAGGGGATCGAGGACGCTGCATTGGCGTCCTGGAAGGAGCGGAGCCCCAGATACGACCCGCCCGTGAGGGCCACCAGCACCAATACGAGAATTCCGAGCCGCAGTTTAGAGAGACGGCGCCCGGGAAAGCGGTTCGACACAGATATACCCCAATGCTTGTCAAAGTGTGGTGCTCCAACCCCTCCACGCGGATTCGCGGCCAAATATTCTGCCGCTGGCCAGGTGATAAAGCCGGGGGACAAGTTATTTGGGGTCGTGCGCTTAGTATAAGGGCAGGCCGCACCCCGAATTGACGGGAAGGGCGGCCTGACGTGTGTCCGCTGGGGGTGCACATGATGTGGATGGGGATGCATGTCTGACCTCTTGACCGTTCCGCGGCCTGACGACACTACGGCCGACGAGCAGGCAACGAAGAGCCGTAAGCGCCAATGGGGCGCGGAGCGCCGCTCGGAACCGCTGGCGATCGTGCACCCGGAGCCCTCGCGCCGCAAAATCATTTGGGGCCGCATCGGCATCGTGGTGACGGTGCTGGCCTGGGCCGCCTACGTGGTGACCACGGTGCTCAGGGCGCTGATCAACGATCCGACGGCGGGCTTCCGGTTCCGGGCGGAGGCAGTGTCTTACGTCGTCGTCGTAACATTCCTGACTTTTTCGGCGCTGATGTACCTGCTGGCCCGGCAGGGCGCCCTGAACCGCTTCCGTGAGCACCGCCGGGTTCCCCGCGGGGAACTGGACCGCCACTTCGCCGATTACGAGGACGCGGTCACGGTCCTCGTCCCTTCCTATGCCGAAGAGCCGCAGGTGGTCCGGGCCACGCTCTGGTCCGCTGCGCTGCAGGAATTCCCCGATCTGTCCGTCGTCCTGCTGCTCGACGACCCGCCGTCCCCCACGGACCCGGACGACCAGGAACGGCTCCAAGCCACCCGCGACCTCGCGGCCAGCATCACCCGGACGCTCAAGGAGCCGTCCGAGCGCTTGAACGCCGCGAGCGACGCCTTCAACCGCCGGAGCGGCGAAGGGAAGGCCGGCGGGGAGCTGCCGGCGCTGATCGAGGAGTACGAGTACGCCGCCGGCTGGCTGGAGGGCATGGCCGAGGCGGAGCGGGTTGAAGACCACGTCGATGAATTCTTCGTGGATCTGGTGCTGATGGGCCTGGCCCGCGAGCTGCGGCTGGTCCTGACGGCCCTGTATGCGGCCAAGGCACAGGGCGCCGAGCCCGAGCCGGCACGCATGCGGGAGCTCTACGCGCGGCTGACCTGGATCTTCAACGCCCGCGTGTCGACTTTCGAGCGCAAGAAGTATGCGAGCCTGTCGCACGAGGCGAACAAGGCCATGAACCTGAACTCCTACCTGAGCCTCATGGGGCACCGGTGGCAGAAAGAACAGACGGCCGACGGGACGGTGCTGCGGCCGGCGGTTAAATCCGCCGCTGACGACCTCGTGATCGAGGACAGCACCTACGTCCTGACCCTCGACGCCGATTCGCTGCTGCTGCGGGACTACTGCCTGCGCCTGGTCCACTTCCTGGAATCGCCCGGCAACGAACGGGTCGCCGTCACGCAGACGCCGTACTCCTCGTTCCGCGGCGCGCCGACGCGCATCGAACGGGTCGCCGGAGCCACCACCGATCTGCAGCACATCCAGCACCAGGGGATGACCCGGTACGGCGCCACCTTCTGGGTGGGCGCCAACGCCGTGATTCGCAAAATCGCGCTTGAGGACATTGTGGAAGTCTCCTCCGAGGGCGGATTCGAGGTGCGGACCTACATCCAGGACCGGACCGTCATTGAAGACACCGAATCCAGTGTGGACCTGGGCCGCGAAGGCTGGGACCTGGTCAACTATCCCGAGCGGCTGAGCTACAGCGCCACACCCCCGGACTTCGGCTCCCTGGTAGTGCAGCGCCGCCGCTGGGCCAACGGCGGGCTGCTGATCCTGCCGAAGCTGTGGGACACCATCCGGCACCGCCGCGGCCTCGACAAGGATGTCCGGGCGCGTGAAATCATGCTGCGCGTCAACTACATGGCGTCCCTCACCTGGGCCAGCTTCGGCCTGCTTTTCCTGCTGGCCTACCCCTACGACAGCCGGCTCCTCAGCCCGCTGGTGTTCGCCGCGGCGCTGCCGTACTTCCTGGCCATGGGCAGCGACCTGCGCGAATGCGGCCACCGGTTCAGCGACATCTTCCGGATCTACGGGTTCAACCTGGTGCTGATGCCGGTGAACCTGGCCGGCGTGTTGAAATCGCTGCAGCAGGCGCTGACCGGGGACAAGATCCCGTTCGCGCGCACCCCGAAGGTCAAGGACCGCACGGCCGCCCCGGCGCTCTTCGTGATCGCGCCGTATGCGATCGTGGCGTTCTCCCTGTTCACCGTGTACCGCGATTTCATGCAGCAAAACTGGACCAACGCGGCCTTTGCGGCGTTCAATGCGGTCATGGCCGCGTACGCGATCCGCGCCTACATGGGGATCAGGAACTCGATCGTGGACATCTTCCTCGGGGTGCTGAACTGGCTCTACGTCAAGCCGAAGCGGGCCGCGCCGGCACCGCCGCAGATCATTCCGAAGTCCCCGGAGGAGGTCGACTGGGCGTCGATCCTGTACCACGGCGACCGCCGCCTCAACCGCGACCTGCGCGGCAAAAAGGACCGGCGCAAGCGGGCCGGTGTCCGCTGACTGCCGGTTTTCTGCCCGGGCCGTGCCGTGTTGCCGCCGTTCACGGCACGGCCGCGCCTAGACTTGGCCAGATGATGCCAGAACCAATGCTCGCTGCCGACGGGAAGAACTCCCTGCGCATCAGCGACGGCATCCTTGAGTCCGTCTGGACCCCCGGTTCGTTCGTGGACGTCGACGACGCCCGCGATGCCATGAGCGCCACCGAACGGATCAGCCAGGGCAGGCGGCTGCCGATGCTGTCCGTCATGACCGACGTGGAGATCAGCGCCGCCGCCCGGTACGAGTTCGCCAAGTCGGTCGACGTGGTTGCGATCGCGGTCCTGGGATCGAGCGCGGTGGACCGCGTGGTGGCCGCGGCGACCAGCCGGGACACCCGGTACCCGCACGAATTCTTCACCTCGCGGGTAGAGGCCGTGGCCTGGCTGAACAGCTTCGTGGACACCCCTGACGCAGAGGTGCTTCCGGAACAGCCCGCAACCATAACTCCCTAGGCCGACCCTTGCCGGGACTGCTACTGTCCGGGTAAGAGCGGCATCACAGCAACAGCTTCAGTTGTGAGCGAGGGAATCAGCATGACGGTTGCCGAAATCCAGGTCGACCAGCGCGTGATCGGCATCGATTCGCGGCGCTTCGCATCGGTGGAGAAGGCGCTGGTGGAGCTGATCACCAACAGCGACGACAGTTACGCCCGGCTCGAAAAGACCGGCGCCCACGTGAGCGGCCGGATCCTGGTGCGGTACGAGCGGCACCTTACCGGGGCCGTGCTGATGGTCAGCGACCAGGCCGAGGGCATGACCTTTGAGCAGGCCGGCCGGATCCTCAGCTACGGCGGCGCGCACAGCCCGCTCGCGCGCGGCGAGGGCGACGGCCGCGGCTTCTTCGGCCGCGGCCTCAAACAGGCGATCTTCGGCCTGGGCCACGGCTGGATCGAGACCATCCAGGCAGGGCGCTTCACCCGGATCGACGTCTTCCGCGGGCAGAACGGCGGCTACTTTTACGACGACGGCGGGGAGGACCGCCGCGCGTTCCCGGCCGACTACGCCCGGCTGGGCCTCGACGAGGCACCGGCCGCCAGCGGCACCCGGGTGAGCATCGTCGTCGACAATCCCCGCGTCCGCATCACCCAGTACAGCACCCTGCTGCAGTCCCTGTCCGACAATTTCTACCTGCGGGCGGTGCTGGACCGGCGGAACGTGGAGCTGGATCACGGGCAGCCTGGCTCCGGCGAGAACCGCCGCGACCCGGTCCGGTTCCAGGAACCCCCGGCGGACCTGCGGCTGGGGCCGGACCAGCCGGGAAGCGTCAGTTTCGAGGGTCAGGCGTACCCGTTCTCCCTCACGCTCAAACGCGCCACGGACACCGAGCTGACACTCAAAGGCGACGAACGCACCAACGGACTGGTGGTGCTCTCCGGGAAGGCGGCCCTGGATTGCCAGCTGTTCGCTTTCGAAAACCAGGTGGGCACCGAGTACCTTTTCGGCTCCGTCACCTGTGACGCCCTGACCGGGATGCTGGGCCGCGGCCGGGCGATCATCAGTGACGAGCGTGAGGGCCTGAACCCCCGGGACCCCTTTGTGGCCGCGTTCTCCCAGGCCGTCAGCCGGATGATCGCCGGGGCCGTGCAGGCCGAGAAGGAAAAGCTGACACACCTGGAGCGGGCCACCACCTCCGGCCGCACCGCCGAGATGATCGAGCAGCTGCTGCAGCACATGAGCGAGGCGGCCGTCGTCGACCTGGGGCTGGAAACGGCACCGGCGCCGAGCCGCGGCGACGGCCTGCCGGCAGGGGAGCAGCCGGCGGCGCTGCGCTTCACCACACCCTTCTACTACCGCCCGCCGGGGCACCCGTTCCACGTCGCACTGCTCGTGGACCCAGCGCAGTTGCCCGACGGCGGGACGCTCGCCTTCGAGCTGGAGCTGCCCGGCTCGCTGCGGATCGACCCGGCACCGGCCCCGGTCGCCGTCGGCGCGCTGGGGGACACGCGGCGGCTGGAATGGACCGTGACCGGGGAGCGGCCCGGCGACCGGGGCGAGCTCACCGTCCGGGCCGGCGACTACTGGGCGCTGTGTGAAATCGTCATCGCCGAGCACGCTTCGCAGCATAGCGCCGACCAGCCGCCGCACCCCGCGGTAGCCGCCGTCGACGCCGCGCCGGCGCCGCGCCGGGAAGCCCACCGCCCAAGCCGGGACCACGGCGTCGACCTCTTCACCGGCTACGAATTCCGCAGCCTGCATAACAGCGCGGACCGCGCCGTGTACAGTGCCGCGGACCGCAAGGTCATCATCAATACCGCCGCGCCGACCGTGCAGCTGTACGTCGACGGCCGCGGACGGTTCCGCGATTCGGCCCGGCTGCTGCTGGCCGAACTCTTCCTGGACGTGATCGCGGACGAGCTCGCCCGGCGCCGGGCCGAACAGCACGGCCACGCCGGAGACCTCGAGGCGTTCAAGAGCGCCAAGCGGGACATCATCCGCCGTTACGGCAGCGACATCCACCGGACGTTCCTGGGGTGAGTCGGAGGCCCATTGACACTCCCGAACGGAGGAGGCCCGCCTTCATCGCCGGCGTTCAGGCGGTTTCTCGCTGAACCACCCAGCCCGGAAATTCCGGCGCGGAAGTAGAGCTCCGGCCCTCTAAGGCGGCTAGCGCACTGTCCGCCCAAAAAAGTGCAACCTTGTCGAAATCGAAGCCGATCGTGGTGATTCCCAGCTTCGCGATGGGCCGGTCTCCCGTGCCGATGAGGCCGAATCCCTCGGGGGAGAACTTGATCGATGAAGCGTTGAGGACGAACGCAGCGAGCTCGTCTGTATGGGCTATTACACCTGTGATGGGGTCAGCAACTCGGAACCATGCCTCATCTAACTCGTGGACCGCTTCGATGCCGTATTCCAGTTTTGCTTCCAGAGGCGGCTCAAGGCCGTGCTCTGCGCAATACTGTTCTATACCCGCCCGGCGGTATTCGGTTATCTCGCGGGGGACGAAGTGGGCAGGCTGCAAGTACCCGAGCCGTCGGTGGCCCAGACGCCAGAGGTGCTCGGACTGAAGCTTGCTGATCCCGCTCAGGTACTCGAACATCCGCGCATCGGTATAGCTGATTCCGGCCGCCCGAAGCGCCCTCGAGTGCTGGTCCTTTAGGGTGCCGAAGACCATTACGATGGCTGGTCGCACCTCTGACCAGAGCGACGTTAGTGGCCGGACGGTATCTGAATGGCTGTGTATGACCAAGATGTATCCGCGGTCGGCTAGTAAACGATTCAGCGCCTCCATTCCAGCCGAAAATGTTGGCCCCATATCCCAGTCGGGCACTAGCGCGAGAACCAGCTGGTTCCTACCGGCCCGGAGTGCCTTTGCTGCCGCGTTTGGCGTGTAGCCAAGCTCTTCAGCGGCAGCCAGAACGCGGTCCCGTGTCGCTGAGCTGATGTGCCTGCCTGGGGCGTCGTTCAAAATGTAGCTCACAGTTGTTCGCGAGACATTGGATAGCCTCGCCACGTCTGCGCTAGTGGCCGGCTTGCCTACCCGGGCTGTCATGCGCCTCCTTCTTGCTCAGCTCTGTGTCATGCGGGGCCCCGCGGAGAAAGTTTGCTCAAATCCTTGCGGACCTGTTGAGACGATTGTACGGTAGTGACACGTGCCACTAGGTGACACGTGTCACCGTCTCTACGGATCGCCTTGCTCCCCCTCATCCTCGTTTTGGAAAGGTCAATGATGTCCTCCCCAACTGCCCACGCCGTGCCCGCGGCCAAGCGCTTGTCCCCCGGCGCCAAAAAGGCCATAATCGCTTCCTCTGCCGGCACGCTCATCGAATGGTACGACTATGCCCTGTACGGTGCGGCCGCCGGTCTAGTAATCGGACCGCTGTTTTTCCCCGGCGGTAACGCGACGACTGCCACACTTGCAGCTTTCGCTACCTTCGCCGTCGGTTTTGTTGTGCGACCGCTCGGCGGCATCTTCATTGCCCATTTGGGCGACACGATCGGCCGCAAGCCCGCCATGATCCTCACCATCATGCTCATGGGATTCGCCACGGTGGCTGTGGGCCTCCTTCCGCCTGCATCTGCCATCGGCATCTGGGCGCCGATATTGCTCGTGTTGTTCCGAGCACTTCAGGGATTCGGTGCTGGTGCAGAGCTTTCGGGCGCTTTGACGGTGGTGTCCGAATTTGTGTCGCCGAAGCGACGAGGCTTGGTCACCGGCCTCGTTAACGGCACTGCCGGTGGCGGCGTTCTGCTGGCTACCATCGCCTTCACGATCGTCATCGGCCTGCCTAAGGACGATCTCCTGGCATGGGGCTGGCGAATTCCATTCCTGCTATCGGCCGTACTGTTCTTCTTGGCCCTCTACATCCGCAAGAGCCTTGATGAAACCCCCGAATACCGCAAAGCAATGGAAAGCCAAGGAGGCGAGGGCAAAAAGCGCGTTCCATTCCTGGAGGTATTCCGGCTGTACCCCCGGAATACAATCGGCGCGATTCTGCTGTGGACCGGCCATAACTGCAACAATTACCTGGCGAACGCCTTCGCACTGAGCTATCTCACGGGCACCGTCGGAATGGACCGGGCTTCTGCCCTCATGGCAGTCATCATTGCCGCGCTGAGTACCGTGGTCATGACGCCGTTGATGGGAATGCTCGGAGACCGGATTGGCTACCGCAAGGTCTACCTGGGCTCAATGATCTTCTGCGTATTCTGGGCCGTCCCGTTCTTCCTAATGCTCTCCTCGGGTAACCTCGCCATCAGCATTCTGGCGCTGGTCATCGGCTACGGCGGCGTCACGGGCGCCACGAACGGCGTCGGCGGCGCCCTCAATGCCAACATGTTCCCGGCTAGGTACCGCTACACCGGGATCGCCGTTGGCAAGGAAATCAATGCCGCCCTGATCGCCGGCCCCACGCCATTTATTGCTACCGCTCTCATCGCCGCTAACGGCGGTCAAATCTGGCTCGTTTCACTGTTCAGCATCATTTGCAGCCTTGTCACGATTGTCGCAGTCATTGCCGTCGGCAAGTCCGTTGGCGATGCCCCGGTCCATGAGGGCGAAGAGGCCCCGGCAGCAGTCGACGCCCGCGTCTAAGCGATACATCCAGAAAGATTAAAGATGACCCACCTGAAGCGACAAGTCCCGAAGATCAAAGACTTCGCACCGCTGCTCAAATTCAAAATGCCGGAGGTAAACCCAACCACCCGGCGACTGTCTAACGCTCACACCATCGCTGACCTCCGTCGCATCGCCAAGCGACGGACTCCAGCCGGTCCGTTTGACTACACGGACGGGGCCGCCGACCACGAGGTCAGCATCGAACGGTCGAGGCAAGCCTTCCTTGATGTGGAGTTCCAACCCGGCATTCTCCGGGACGTAACCAACGTCGATATGACGACGACGGTCCTGGGCAAGGTTTCTGCTCTTCCTTTCGGGATGGCGCCCACCGGCTTCACCCGGATGATGCACTCTGCGGGCGAGCGGGCGGTGGCGTCGGCGGCGGCCAAGGCAGGAATCCCGTACTCCCTGTCTACGGTGGGAACGACCTCGATCGAAGACGTGGCCGCAGCAGCACCCGAAGGCAGACGATGGTTCCAGCTCTATCTCTGGAAGGATCGCGAACTCTCAATAGATTTGATCAACAGTGCGGCAAGGGCCGGCTACGACACCCTCATCATTACTGTTGACGTGCCCACCACGGGAAATCGGGTCCGCGATTTGCGAAATGGCATGAGCATTCCCCCGCAGTTGACTCTCAAGACGCTGCTGGACGCCTCGTATCGACCGGAATGGTGGATCAACTTCCTCACGACTGAGCCATACTCGTTCGCTTTCGACCGTACTGGCGGCGGATCACTGAGCGACTTGGTGTCCACGCTTTATGACTCCAGCGTCACCTTCGAGGATCTCCGGTGGATGCGTGAGATTTGGAAAGGCCAGCTGGTTGTCAAGGGCATCCAGACGGTCGGCGACGCCGAGCGAGCCTTTGAACACGGTGCCGACGGCATCGTGGTCTCCAACCACGGCGGCCGGCAACTGGACCGGGCGCCGGTGCCGTTCCACCTTTTACCGCAGATTGTTGACCGGGTCGGCGACCGCGGAACCATCATGCTCGACACTGGCATAACCAGTGGGGCAGACATTGTCGCTGCCATAGCTTTGGGCGCGGATTTCACTCTGATAGGCCGGGCATATCTCTACGGCTTGATGGCCGGAGGTGAAGCCGGCGTCAACCGCTGCATCGAGATCCTCTCGGCAGAGATCGAGCGCACCATGAAACTGCTTGGGGTCACATCGATTGGCGAGCTCAACCGCGACCATGTCCGTGCCCTTACGCGGTCCGTTCCGATTGCGATCGCCTGATGCGACAAAGGTTGCGTGAAGGCTCCTTATTGGGATCGTTTGTGAACATTCCACATCCGTCGGCGGTGGAGATTCTGGGCCGGGCGGGGTTCGAGGTTCTGTGCCTTGACTCCGAACACTCAAGCTTCGACATGAAGGACATTGCCGAGGGAATCAGGGCGGCTGAAGTCGCGGGCGCCTTCCCCCTTGTGAGGGTCGCTGGCATAGGACCCCAGATCAGCCAGGTGCTGGATGCTGGCGCCGTCGGCGTCGTAGTGCCTCGGGTCTCCTCGGCGGAGGACGCCCGGGCGGCCGCGGCACTCGCGTGCTTTCCTCCCCATGGCGAACGCGGGGTGGGGCTGGGGAGGGCAGGTGCCTACGGTCAAAACTCCCGCTATTGGACGGATCGTGATCGTGGAAGCTATGTCATTGTTCAAATCGAAACGGCAGCAGGACTTGCCTCCGTGGACTCGATTTGCGCCGTGGCTGGCCTCGACATGGTCATGGTCGGGCCCTTTGACCTTGCGGCGTCAATGAACGAGGAAGTCTGGTCCGAAACGCATTCTGAGGCAGTCGGGGAAATCCTAAGAACGGCGCGAAGCCACGGGCTGGCAACGTGCTTGTTTGTGACCTCGCCGGGACAACTCTCGGAATTCTCGTCACATAAAGTAGACCTTTTTCTCCTCAGCTCTGATGTCCTGATGCTCGCTCAGGGAGCGGCGCTAATGCTCAGGCAGTGAAAACGAGTTGAGCCACCCTGCCAAGAGCTGCGGCTCAACGCAACCACTCGAACCCCCAACCAAACTCACCAGACCGGAGACAGAAATATGCTCATAGGAAACGTCGACAACCGGGCCTTCCTGATCCTGAAAGCACATGACCAGATTCTTGGCCTCGACATAGAAGAGTCGAGCGGAGGGCGCTTCAGTTCCCTAACGTCGGAGCTGCTGGGCGATTGGGCTCAGCTCAAAGATTGGGCCGCTTCGGTGGATTTCCAGGGGGAAGACGCGCGAAGCCTGAGCGCCAACGAGCTTCAGGCCCCGATCGCTTCCCCGCAACAGATTTTTGCCATCGGTATGAACTACAGAGACCATGCAGAGGAGGTCAACTTAGCCCTGCCCACTACCCCCGCTGTCTTCACGAAGTACTTGTCGTCACTCACCGGCGCCGTGGACACCGTTGAGTTGCCCAGCGAATCTGTGGACTGGGAAGTCGAATTGGTAGCTGTGATAGGCACGGGCGGCCGAGACATTCCCGAAGGCTCTGCGCTAGAGCACGTGGCCGGCTACATGGTGGGCCAGGACCTCTCGGACCGGGAGCTGCAGTTCGCGGGTGGCGGCGCACCCCAGTTCTCCATCGCCAAGTCCTATAAGGGCTTCGCTCCCACTGGCCCCTGGATTACCTCGAGCGATGAGGTCGCTGACCCGGGCAGCTTGTCCATGTCATGCTCCCGCGGCAACCAGACACTTCAGCAGGGGAACACCAAGAACCTGGTGTTTGGCCTTCCCCACCTGATCCATCATCTTTCGTCAATTGTTGAGCTTCATCCGGGGGACCTCATCTTCACGGGTACACCCGACGGGGTTGGTTTTGGCCGTTCCCCCCAGCAGTATCTTGTCCCGGGTGATGAGCTTGTCAGCTCGATCGAGGGTTTGGGCGAGATCCGCCAACATTTCGTGGCGAGAAACGGAAACGTAGCCGGTCCGGCGGCCTAACTGAACTGGCCTGCGTAGCCCAGCATTTAAGTGCAGCCTGGGGCGGGAATGTGCCCGCCCCAGGCCTCATCTCATGGCCGCTCGGCCCCTCCCACTTTCCAAAGCTGACGTTTGTAGCTAGTTTTTCGCATCGGCCGAGAAGGTCTCGTTCACAGGTAGCTCCGGACACTCGCACGCAGGGCTTCTGTGTGCTCATAGATCTCTTCCAGGGAGCTGATCGGCACGCGGGTTTCCTCTTTGTCACTCCCGAAGAGGCCGATGTACTTCTGAGTCCTGTTGAAGTGGAGCCGCGCGATCGGCTTGCGGTTGTTGTCGTCGAGAAGCACTGCGAAGTACGACTTGGCGTCGCGCTGGGAAATGCGGGCCGGCTTCACCTCGCTGCAGACGATGGCGCGAACGATCTGGTAGCCCTCAATTTCCTCCAGAGTTGTTTCGATGCCATCCGCTGCTTCCAGATCGGCCTCGGCGACGGGGGCACTGGTAACCGTCGCCGCAGCGGTGGCCTCGTCGTTCTGCGGGAAGCCGGGTGCGCCGAGAGCCTTTTTCAGGCGTTCGTTCACCTGATCGTTGAGGAACTGTTTCGAGGCCTTCGCAACAAGGGCGGTGAACTGCTCCCGGACTTTTTGCGTGTAAGCGCCGGTGTATACGCGGCCGGTCAGGAACTTGACCCATTCATCTTCTGGCTCCTTGAACTGCGCAGCCAGCGTCCTCTTGAGCTCGCCGATGTATTTCAGTTCGCCGGCAGCATTGATGATCGAGTCGAGGTCGAAGACGTCCTTGGAGAGCTTCTGCAGTTCGGGGATGAGCGTCTCGTCGATGTCGTTCAGGTCGAGGACGAGGAACGGCTTAGCGTCCATGCGGTTCGGTGCGTCCAGATCTGTGAAGAACTGATAGACCTCGCCATTGGTCAGGATTGCAATCCGCGCGTTGGTGACTGCGAAGTATCGGAACAGCTGCGAAGCGTGCTCAATCTTCACGGGCTCCGTCGATTTTTTGCATTCAATCAGGATCTGGACTTCGCCGTCCTTGACGATTGCATAGTCAATCTTCTCGCCTTTTTTGAGGCCGACATCCGCGATGAACTCAGGAACGACCTCCATTGGATTGAAGACGTCGTAACCGAGAATCGTGGAGATGAAAGGCATCACGAACGCATTTTTCGTTGCCTCTTCGGTTTGAATTACCCCTCGCTGCTGGCGCACCTTTGCTGCCAATGCCGAGAGTTTTTCTGCGAATTCCATACGTCCCCCTGAAAGAAATGATTGTGCTCACAATCTAGCGCAGCCCACCGACAGACGACGGCATCTCCCTATTGGAGCTGAGGCCATGTGTTCCGGGCCTTATCTGGGCTGAGCCGCAGCCAACCCATTGACACCCCCGAACGGCCGGCCTATCCTACAACCAAATGGTTGTAGATCAGTTGAATGATGAAGCGGTGGACCGCCTGTTTCAGGCTCTTGCCGACGCCACCCGCCGGGACATTGTGCGGCGGGTGACCGCGGGGGAGTACTCGGTCTCCGGGCTCGCCGCGCTCTACGCCATGAGTTTCGCCGCCGTCCAAAAGCATGTGGCGGTGCTGGAACGCGCCTCCCTGGTGACCAAGGAGAAGCGCGGAAGGGAGCAGATTGTGCGGGCCAATCACGACGGGCTGCAGAAGGCCCGCGGCCTGCTCGACGAGTACGAGGTGATCTGGCGGCAACGGACCGAACGGATCGCCGACCTGCTGGCCGAAACGGATCCGCAGGCGGGCCAGCGAGCGGCCGACAGGGCAGAAACCAGCGAAACCGAAGGATAGGAAGGGTTGATCATGACAGTCATTAGTTCAGTCAAGAATCTTGAAGCACTCAGCCTCAGCGTCGTCGCGGAGTTCGATGCCGGCGTCGAGCGTGTCTGGCAGATCTGGGAAGACCCGCGCCAGCTCGAGCGCTGGTGGGGCCCGCCCACCTGGCCGGCCACTTTCGAGAAGCATGACTTCGTCCCGGGCGGGGCGGCCAGCTACTACATGACCGGACCTGATGGGGAGAAAGCCCGCGGCTGGTGGCGGTTCGTCACCATCGACGCCCCGCACAGCCTGGAGTTCGACGACGGATTCTCGGACGACAACGGCGACCCGGTCGCGGAGATGGGAGCGATCCACGGGATCGTTACGCTGGAACCGATCGGCGACCGGACCCGGATGACCGTGCTGTCCACCTTCGAGACGGAGGAGCAAATGGAGAAGATCGTCGCCATGGGTATGGAGGAAGGCCTGAAGGGGGCCTTGGGCCAGGTCGACGCGATCCTCGCCGAGCACGCCAACGCCTGACCGAAGGGCCATCGCGCCACAGCGTTAAGGCGAGAGGACGGGGCGGGAGGACGACGCCGGGGTGGGCCCCGCCGTCGTCCTCCCGACTGTTGCGGGCCGGTTGGCTGCCTGCTTAGTTGTTGACGGCCGCGTACAGGTTCAGGCTGGCCGAGAACACCAGCCACGAAACGTACGGCAGCATCAGCACCCCCGCCGTCGTGCTGATCGGTCCAAAGTGCAGCACGGCCACGGTCGCAAACACGGCATGGGCGGCGATCACCAGCAGAGCCAGCCACAGGGCCGCGGTGCCCATCATCGGGTACAGGCCGAAGAACATCAGCGGCCACGCCAGGTTCAGCAGCAGCAGGGCGCCGTAAACCTTGAGCGCATCCCGGCGCGGGAAGAGCCGCTGCCGCCACACCAGCCACGCCGCCACCGCCATGGCCGCGTACAGCACCAGCCAGGCCGAACCGAACATCCACCCGGGCGGGGTCCACGGTGCCGTGTCCGCGGACGCGTACCAGGCGCCGTTCATTCTGATCGGCAGGGAGCCCAGCAGCGATACGGCCCAGGAGGCCGCCAGAAAGCCGATCAGGGCCGCAATCTGGCGCCGCCGGGGGCCGCTGCCGGGGGCAAAGGTGCCCGGGGCGCTTTGTTCAACGTTCAAGAGCACTGAATCACTGTGGACAACCGCGGGCCCTCCCGTCAAACTACGACGTCGGAACCGTCCCCCGCCGCCCTGTCCGGAGGGCGCTGCCCCGGTTAGGCTGGCGCTGTCAGGATCGTTTTGCGTCTGGAAGGACATCATGGGCAACGAAGCTTCATGGCAGGAAACCATCACTCCGGGGCGTTTCGCCGGTAAGACCGTCATCGTCACCGGCGCCGGCTCCGGCATCGGCCTGGCCACTGCGCTGCGCGTCGCGAAGGAGGGCGGCAGGGTCATCGCGGCGGACATCAGCAAGCAGCGGTTGGACGACCTGGTGGCCGAGAACGCCGGCCTGGATATTGTGCCGGTGGCGGGCGACATCTCCACCGAGGAAACCGTCGCCGCAGTCGTCTCCGCAGCGGACGGCCGCGTGGACGCCCTCGCCAACGTCGCCGGCATCATGGACAACTTCGCCCCGATCCACGAGGTGGACGACGCCGTCTGGGAGCGGGTCTTCCGGATCAACGTCACCGCACTGATGCGCCTGACCCGGGCCGTGGTCCCGCTGATGCTCCAGGCGGGCACCGGGTCCGTGGTCAACGTCGCCTCCGAGGCCGGGCTGCGTGGATCCGCAGCCGGCGCTGCATACACCGCGTCCAAGCACGCCGTCGTCGGGCTGACCAAAAACTCCACGGTCATGTACGGGCCGAAGGGCCTGCGCTTCAACGCGGTGGCCCCCGGCGCCACGCTCACCAACATCGTGGCCGACTGGGGCTCCCAGCTCGCCGCCGAGCGCCTTGGCCCACTGATGGGCGCCAACATCCCCACCCCCGCCACCGCGGCGCAGCTGGCAGCCTCGATCACCTTCCTGCTCAGCGACGACGGCACCAACGTCAACGGCGCCATCCTCGCGTCCGACGGCGGTTGGTCCGCGCTGTAGGTTTCGTCCCGCCGCACTCTGGGGGACGCTCCCTCAGGTCCTGCGGAAATCTGGGGGACGCTCCCTCAGGTCCTGCGGAAATCTGGGGGACGCTCCCTCAGGTCCTGCGGAAATCTGGGGGACGCTCCCTCAGGCCCTGCGGGAATCTGGGGACGCTCCCTCACGTCAGCTGAGGGGGCGTTTGTCGATGCGGCGCCTCAGCTGAGGGAGCGTTTGTTGTTTGGCTGCCGGAGCTGAGGGAGCGTCGTGATTCGCTCCCACCCGAAGTTCGCGAAATGATGTGGGCATGGAGCACACTGACCAGCAGCCCTGGGTGAAGAACTACCAGCCGGGGGTCCCGGCCGAGATCGAACTGCCCACGGAGTCGCTCGTCGCGATGTTGGAGCGGTCCGTGGCCGAGGCCGGCAGCGCCCCCGCCCTCGAGTTCTTCGGCCGCCGGACCAGCTACACGGAGCTCGGCGAGCAGGTGGACCGGGCCGCCGAGGGCCTGCGCCGGCTCGGTGTCCGCGCCGGGGACCGGGTGGCCCTGATCCTGCCGAACTGCCCGCAGCACGTCGTCGCCTTCTACGCGGTGCTGCGCCTGGGCGCCGTCGTCGTCGAACACAACCCGCTGTACACCTCCCGCGAACTCCGCCACCAGTTCGAGGACCACCAGGCCCGCGTGGTGATCGCCTGGGACAAGGCTGCGGCCGCCATCCGCGAGTTCCCCGCGGACATCGAAATCGACCACGTGGTCTCCGTGAACCTGCTTGACGCGTTCCCCGCCATCAAGCGGCTCGCCCTGTCCGTGCCGTTCGGGAAGCTGCGCGAAACGCGGGCCTCGCTGACCGCCCCCGCACCGGGCACCATGCCGTGGAAGCACCTCCTGGGCCACGGCCGGATCGACCCCACCCACCCGCGCCCCGCGGTGCAGGACCTCGCCGCGATCCAGTACACTTCCGGGACCACCGGCCGGCCCAAGGGGGCGATGCTCACGCATTTCAACCTGTACTCCAACGCGCTGCAGGGCGAGGCTTGGATGGCCGGCGCGGAGTACCGCAAGGAAATCTTCTACGCGATCCTGCCGATGTTCCACGCCTTCGGCATGACCCTGTATCTGACCTATGGCATCCGCAAGCAGGGCCTGCTGGTCCTGTTCCCCAAGTTCGACCCGGACCTGGTGCTGGACGCGATGAAGAAGTCGCCCGCAACCGTGTACTGCGCGGTCCCGCCGATCTACGAGCGCACCGCGATGGCCGCGAAGGAGAGGGGCGTCTCGCTGCGGTCCTGCAAGTACTGCATCTCCGGCGCCATGAACCTGCCGGACCACGTGGTGGAGCTCTGGGAATCTGTCTCCGGCGGCCTGCTGGTGGAGGGTTACGGCATGACCGAATCCTCCCCGGTGGCGCTCGGCAACCCGTTCCACCCCACCCGCCGCACCGGCACCATCGGCGTGCCGTTCCCGTCGACCCTGATGAAGGTGGTCGACCTCGACGACCCGACCGTGGAGGTCCCGCAGGGCCAGCCGGGCGAGCTGTTGATCAAGGGCCCGCAGGTCTTCCAGGGCTACTGGAACAACCCGGAGGAAACCGCGAAAACCTTGACCGTCGACGGCTGGCTGCGCACCGGCGACGTGGTGACCGTGGACCCGGACGGCTTCACCACGGTGGTGGACCGGGCCAAGGAACTCATCATCACCGGTGGGTTCAACGTTTCGCCCACCGAGGTGGAGGCCGTGCTGCGACTGCACCCGGACGTCCGGGACGCCGCCGTCGTCGGCAAACCGTTGGAGCGCGGCGGCGAACTGGTGGTGGCCGCCGTCGAACTTGAACCCGGCACCGCCCTGGCCGAGGACGCCCTGCGTGCCTACTGCCGCGAGCACCTCGCCGGCTACAAGGTCCCGCGCCGGATCGTCCCGGTCCCGGACCTGCCGCGCTCCATGCTCGGCAAGATCCTGCGCAAGCAGGTCCGCGAACAGGTCCTGCCGGGGCTGTAGTGATGGGCAACCCTACAGCGATCGACTTCGCCGCCGGGGCGCCCCGGCCCGGTGACCTCAACGTGTCCTGGATCCACGGCTCGGAGTCGGCCAAGCACAACACGGACCCGGAGATCCAGGTCCATGCCTATGACGAGCACACCTTCGTGCTGCGCCAGAACATGGCCGTCAATTACGAGGCGCCGTTCATGTTCCTGCTATTCGGCAATACCCGGGCCGTGCTGATCGACACCGGCGCCACGGCCTCCGCGGAGTTCTTCCCGCTGCGCCGAGTGGTCGACGGCCTGGTGGACGAGTGGTTGGCGGCGAACCCGCGGGAGGGCTACGGGCTGCTGGTCCTGCACACCCATCCGCACGGCGACCACGTGGCCGGGGACGCCCAGTTTGCCGGCCGGCCGGACACCCTCGTGGTGGACGCGGGGCAGCGGTCCGCGTGGGAATTTTTCGGATTTGCGGACGACGGCGGCGCTCACGCCGGCGCCGACGCCGACGCCGTCGCCGGCAGCGGTGCCGATGACGACGCCGCCGGCCGGCTTGCGCGGGTGGACTTGGGCGGACGGGTCCTGCTGTGCTGGCCGAGCCCGGGCCACCACAACGCGGCCGTCACCTTCTACGACCCGTATACCGGCGTCCTGCTCACCGGGGACACCGTCTACCCGGGGCGTCTCTACATCCACGACTGGCCGGCGTTCGTCCGCACCGTCGACCGGCTCCTCGCGTTCTGCGCGGCGCATCCCGTCAGCCATGTCCTGGGCTGCCACATCGAGATGTCACGGGAGCCCGGCGTCGACTACCCGATCTACACCACCTACCAGCCGGACGAACCGCCGCTGCAGCTGACGGTGGAGCAGCTGCGGGAACTGCGCCGGGCCATCGACGTCGTGGGCGGATGCCCGGGCCGCCACGTCTTCCCCGGCTTCATACTCTGCCTCGACGACGCGTGAGGCGCCCGCGCGAGATGGCACTTCGCGGCAATGTTTGCGCAAAACACTGCCGCGACCTGCCATCTCGCGCGAAGGCTGAGGGCCCGCTGCCTAGTGGACCGCGATGGTTTCGGCCTCCTCGGGCCTGACAAAATCGCAGGCACCCTGGTGGCGCACGGGCAGGGTGCAGGTGCGGCCGGTCGGGAGGTGGACGTTGGCGCAGCAACCGGCCATGGCCACGTCCTCCCGGACATGCGTGACGTGGGTGCTGCTCAGGTCTGGGGGCGGTGCCGCGCCGGTGGCGGGCAGGGGGCTTTCGGACGGATGGGGCTCATGGCTGTTCACGGCGGCGACTCCTTGGGATCTGCTGGGCAGGAAGGATGCTGTGTTTATCCGACGGCTCCAGCCTTGCACGGGCGGGTTAACACCGCGTTACGGCGGTGTTAGGTTCCCGTCTCGCCCGGGCCGCGCCTTTTGCCGCCGCCCGGATGTGCGCATACTTGAAGGCAGATCCGCGACTCCGGGCAGCGGGAAGGATGGTCGCTTATGGGCGACGTGGGACGCTCGGCGTTCCGGCGCCGGGTGGAACGGGCCGCCGAGTTGCGCTCCATCCGGGCCAGCGGCAGCACGGTCCAGGAGAACGACGAGCTCAGCGCCGCCGAGGAGGAACTCCGGCAGAAGCGCGCGAAAGTAGACGACGCCGCGAAGGCCGAGTACCTGATCCGTGATGCCATGGCGCAGGGGAAGTTCGACAACCTGAAGTACGCCGGTAAGCCCATCCCCGGGCTCGGCGAGGTGTACGACCCGGACTGGTGGGTGAAGGGCCTGCTCCAGCGGGAAAACATCACCGGCCTGGGCCCGACGGCGATCCTGCTCCGCACCGAGGACGCCGGACTTGAGGCTCGCCTCGACGCCCAGTTCACCGAGAAGCAGGTCCGGGACATCCTGATGGACTTCAACGCCCGGGTGGTCGACGCCCGCCGCCAGCTCCAGGGCGGACCGCCGGTCATCACCAAGACCCGCGACGTCGACGCCGAGGTGGCCGCCTGGCGCGACCGGCGCGCCAGGGCAGCCGCCGCCGCTGCGGTACCGCCCGCGCCGGAACCCGCGCGGCCCTGGTGGCGCAGGTTCTGGAGGCGCCGGCTCCGGTGAGCTGACGCCGGCGGGCGGTTCCGCCGTCGTCGGACACCCGGCACAGGCCCGCGGCTGGAAGATGTGCGCGAGGTGGCACTTCGCGGCAGTGTGCGGCGCGGATACTGCCGCGAGCTGTCACCTCGGCGGGTCGATACGGCGCCCCAGCCGGGCCATTAGATGGTGCGGGGAGCCTTCGCGAGGTTCCCCTGCAGCTCGGCCGCGTTTTGGCGGGCGACGTAGGCCGGACGGTCCCGTTCCACCCGCCAGCTTTCCGAGAGCGGCCCGACGTTGACGGTGTCAAAGCCGAACTCATCGTAGAGGCGGGTGACGAGTTCGGCGGCTTCCGGGAAGTCGCTCGCCGTGGCCAGAGCGCGGCGGTTTTCCGTGCCGGCGGGCGTTCCGTCGGTGGTGATGTCTGTGTACATGATGTGGTTGAAGCCCTTGGCCACCTTGGATCCGGGCAGGTGCTCCTGCAACAGCCCGGAGGTGGTGGCTTCGCCGTTGTCCAGTGCCGGGAACCGCCCGTCGCGCTCCCAGTAGTAGTTGTTGGTGTCGATCACGATCTTGCCCGCCAGCGGCTCGACGGGGATCTCCTTGATGTTCTTCAGCGGGACGGTGACGACGGCGAAGTCGGCCGCCGCGGCTGCGTCTGCCGCGGTCGCCGCGCGGGCATGCGGCCCGAGTTCAGCCACGAGGTTCGCGAGCGTTTCGGGCCCGCGGGAGTTGCTGATCACGACGTCGTAGCCGAGCCGCACTGCCTTCCGGGCGACCTGGCTGCCAATGTGTCCTGCACCGATGATTCCGATTGTTGTCATGTCCGGGCTAACCGCATTGCTGCCCCAGTTATTTCAACGTTCGGCGGCGGTGTCGGACCGCAGCTCAGGGGTGCAGCCAGCCCTGCTCGAAGTCGGGGTGGTCGAAGTAGGGCAACGCCAGGGCCTGCAGGGAGCGCTCCATCCAGTCCAGCGACCGCGGCGCCCAGTGGGCCCCGGGGGGCGAATCGCTGACCATGGCGGCCAGTGCCGACTGCCGTGCCGCCTCGACGACGCCAATCAGCCTCCGTTTTGCCTCGCATTCGAGCAGCAGCCGTTGTTCGTACCATTCGCCGGATTTGGAGACGGTCCGGTCGCTGAGCAGTGTCCGGGCCGCGGCTTCGTCCTCGGAAATGCGCTCGGACAGGAACTCAACTATGTCCACAAACCGAGGGTACGCGCGGCGGACCGGCTTGGCATCACCCACCGGCTTGGCATCACCCCAGCAGGTCGTCCTCGTAGCACCAGCGCCAGTCCTCGCCCGGTTCGACGCTCCGCATCACGGGATGGCCGGTCGCCTCGAAGTGCCGGCTGGCGTGCGTCCCGGGGGAGGAATCGCAGCAGCCCACGTTCCCGCACGCCAGGCACATCCGGAGGTGCACCGGCGTCGTGCCTTCCCGGCGGCAGTCCGCGCAGAAGGGGTCCGGCGGAACCTCCGGATCCGGCGCGGACTCGAGGTGCCCGCATACCCCGCCGGGTCTCGCGAGCCCTTCGCCGCCGCCCTCGCCGGCCGTGTCCAGCTCGTCGAGCGAGACGTCCAGCATGGACTCCTCGACGTCCAGCCGCTCCAGAACCTCGCTGAGGACCTCATGGGCGTACTCGCCGCCGCGCCGCAGTTCCAGCACCTTGGCCCGTTCCGCGTCCAGCATGGCGAGGCGCAGCTGGGCGTAGCGCTGGCTGGGAGTCGCCGCCTCCGACGTCGGCCGGCCGAGCCGTTCCCAGGCCGCCAGCCCGCGCTCCTGGGTCCGCCGCTTGAGCATGGCCACGACTTCCGGCGGGTCGTTGTCGGTGCGCAGTTCCTGGAGCCGCTCCACCCCGGCCGCGGTGGCCAGCTGCATCAGGGAAGCCTGGTTCAGGGCATCCTCGCGTTGGTCCGGGCCCTGCACGCCGAGGACCCGGACCAGCGCCGGGAGGGTGAAGCCCTGCAGCGTCAGGGTCCCGCCCACAACCACCATGGCCGCCAGGATCAGCACGGAGCGGTGCTCCAGGTCCGCGGGCAGCACCAGCACCGCGGCCAGCGTCACCACCCCGCGCATCCCGGCCCAGGACACGATCGCGGCGAACTGCCACGGCGGCGCCGGGTCCGCCCGCCGGATGGACGGGATCAGCCGGGGCAGGTAGGTTGCCGGGAACACCCAGACCGGCCGGAGCAGCAGCACCGCCAGCAAAATCACTGCGCAGCCGGCCCAGATCCGGCCGGCGCCCAGCGAGTCGTCCTGCACGCCCTCGATGATGGTCCGGACCTGCAACCCGATCAGCAGGAAAACGGAGTCCTCCAGCAGGAACTGCACCGTGTTCCAGTTGCTGCGCTGGCTCAGCCGGGCCGCGCCGTTGGGCATGGACGGCGCCTTCATCCCCATGACGAGCCCGGTGACGACGACGGCGAGGACGCCGGAGGCGTGGATCGCCTCGGCCGGGAGGTACGCGACGAAGGGGGCCATCAGCGAGGTCGAGGTGTTGATCGCGACGTTGCGGATCCGCTTCCGGAGCTCGGTCAGCACATAGGCGGCGGCCAGGCCCACCACCAGTCCGCCGCCGGCCGCGAGCAGGAATCCGCCGGCGATTCCGGCTGCGGACACGGACCCGGCGATCGCCGCGATGGCGGCGCGGAGGCAGACCAGCGCGGTGGCGTCGTTGACTAAGGATTCGCCCTCGAGGATGGTGACGATCCGGCGGGGCATGCCCACCTTCCGGGCGATCGCGGTCGCGGCGACGGCGTCGGGCGGGGCGACGACGGCGCCGAGGGCTATCGCGGCGGCCAGCGGGATTTCCGGGAACAGCCACCAGACGACAAAGCCGACGGCGATGGTGCCGAAGATGACGTAGCCCACCGAGAGCAGCCCGATGGCGCGGCGGTTGGAGCCGAAGTCGAACAGCGAGGTCCGCAGTGCCGCAGCGTAGAGCAGCGGGGGCAGCAGCCCGACGAGGACCAGCTCCGGATTGAGCTCAATATCCGGGACAAAGGGGAGGAAGGACCCCGCGACGCCGGCCAGCACCAGCAGCAGGGGAACGGAAACGTTGAGCTTCCGGCCCAGTGCGCTGCCGGCGCAGACGACGGCCACGAGAACCAGCAGTCCGAGGGCGAGTTCCATGAGGCCATTCTGTCAGGCGGTGCGGCCGGGCTTCGTGCCGGCCGGGGCGTTACACGAAGCTGTCTGCCTTGGCGCGCTCCGGCTGTCCGTGCGGCGCAGCAGCCGCCTGCGCAGTAACGGCGGCAGGCGCGGCAGCGGCAGCGTGCCCGGCGGCGTCGTGGGCATGATGGTGGGCCTGGACGTGGTGGCCGAACGGGTTGAAGCGGCTGTGCGCCAGGCCGTCGAATTCGTAGGCGGTCTCGGCGTGCTCCGAGCGGTCCACGCCCGCCACCTCGGCCTCGTGGCTGACGCGGAAGCCCATGGTCTTGTGGATTGCGAGTCCGATCACCGCCGTGGCCAGGCCGGAGAGCGTGACCGTGATCAGCACGGCAACCGTCTGGGCGATCAGCTGGTGCAGACCGCCACCGTAGAAGAGGCCGCCGCCCTGTCCGTCGGCCGGCAGGGCAATGAAACCGAGCGCCAGCGTGCCGATCAGGCCGCCGCCCAGGTGGACGCCGACGACGTCGAGCGAGTCATCGAAGCCGAACTTGTATTTCAGGTCCACAAAGATGCAGCAGGCGGCGCCGGCCACCAGGCCGAGGCCGAGGGCGCCGAGCGGGCCGACGTTGGCGCAGGACGGCGTGATCGCAACCAGGCCGGCCACCACGCCGGACGCTGCGCCGAGCGAGGTGGGGTGGCCGTGGCGGAGCTTTTCGACCGCGAGCCAGCTCAGCATGGCGGCCGCGGGGGCTGCGAGCGTGTTGATCCAGATCAGGCCGGCCTGCTCCACCGTCGTCGCGGCGCCGGCGTTGAAGCCGAACCAGCCGAACCAGAGGATGCCCGCGCCGAGCATGACGAAGGGGATGTTGTGCGGGCGGTGTGCCGGATCCTTGCCGAAGCCGTGGCGGTTGCCCAGGATCAGGACCAGGACCAGGGCGGCGGTGCCGGAGCTGATTTCGACGACGGTGCCGCCGGCGAAGTCGATCACCTGGCCGAAGACGGAACTCACGGCACCGCCGGCGCTCATCAGGCCGCCGCCCCAGACCATGAAGGCCAGCGGGCAGTAAACCAAGGTGATCCAGACCGGGACGAAGAGCGACCAGGCGGCGAATTTGGCGCGGTCCGCGATGGCGCCGCTGATCAGCGCGACGGTGATGATCGCGAAGGTGGCGCTGAAGCCGGCCTTGATCAGATCGGGGGAGCCCATCAGCCGGGCCAGGCCGACGTCGGCAAAGGGGTTGCCGAAAATGCCCAGGACACCCGAGCCGGTGGTCATTGAGTAGCCCCAGAGCACCCAGACCACACCGACGATGCCGGCCGAGACAAAGCTCATCATGATCATGTTCAGCGAGGCCTTGGCCCTGGTCATGCCGCCGTAAAAGAGGCCGAGGGCCGGGGTCATCAGCAGCACGAGGGCCGCTGAGACCATGATCCAGACGTTTGCCGCGGTGAGTTCCACCTGCGTGTCCCTTCTCAACAATTCGCCGTACCGGGACACCTCGCCGCCGGTCCCCAACCGGGTTTAATCCTCGCGTCGCTGTGTTTCAGGCAGTCGGGAACTACGTTGCGGGGACGTTACAGGAATTGCGGTTTCGTGAAGCTCGCGTGTCAGCTGTGTTTCCGGCATGTAAACGACGGCTATCCGGCACGATCCAGTCGGGGCCGGGAGTGGGCCCGGCTGCTGAAGAACCGGGCGGGAACGTCCGGGGCCCTCAATCCACGACTGTCCGGAATCCCGGACAGAACCGTCGCCTGCCCCAGTGATGCAGGTCACGGGACGTGCTCAGATGGACGGACAATCCCAACCTGATCTTTAGTGAGGACCAGCATGCAAGCTTCGACACGAACGGATACCGCCGGGGAGCGCGTCGAGCGCCGCTCCATCGACTTCGTTCCGGAAAATGAACGGCACGGCTCTCCCGGGCAGCAGTTCACGCTGTGGTTCGGGGCGAACATGCAGATCACCGCAATCGTCGACGGCGCCCTGGCCGTGCTCTTCGGCGCCGACGCGCTCTGGGCAATCCTGGGGCTCCTGGTCGGCAACCTCCTTGGCGGCGCGGTGATGGCATTGCACGCGGCACAAGGGCCCAAGCTCGGCCTGCCCCAGATGATCTCCAGCCGCGCCCAGTTCGGCGTCTTCGGGGCGGTGATTCCGCTGGTGCTGGTCATCATCATGTACCTCGGCTTCGCGGCGACCGGGACCGTCCTCGCCGGCCAGGCCATCGACCAGATCACCCGCACCGGCACCCCGGCCGTGGGCATGGTGATCTTCGGCGCCCTCACGGTCCTCGTGGCGACCCTCGGCTACAAGTACATCCACCTGCTGGGCCGCATCTCCACCGTCGTCGGCGTCCTGGGCTTCACCTACCTGGGGATCCGGCTGTTCGCGAGCCAGGACGTGGGTGCGCTGCTGGCCTCGGGCACGTTCGAGTTCCCCACCTTCCTGCTCGCCATTTCGCTGGGCGCCGGCTGGCAGTTGACCTACGGCCCCTACGTCGCGGACTACTCGCGCTACCTGCCCTCAAAGACCCCGGCACGTAAGACCTTCCTGGCCGCGTTCCTCGGGACCGTGCTCGGCTCGCAGTGGTCCATGACGCTCGGTGCCCTGTTCGCGTCGCTGGCTCTGCCCAAGGGCCAGCGGTTCCTCGACGGACAGGTAGCCTTCCTGGGCAACCTCAGCGGCGGCGGACTGGTCGCCGTCGTCATCTACCTGGTGATCGTGACCGGGAAGCTGACGGTCAACACGCTGAACGCCTATGGCGGTTACATGACCATGCTGACGTCCGTCTCGGCCTTCACCCGCAGGTCCGCCGCCGCGTCGCGCACCCGGTTCGTCTATGTGATCGGCTTCATCGGACTCACCGTGCTGATCGCCATGCTGGCCTCCCCGGACTTCCTCGCCAACTTCAAGAACTTCGTGCTGCTGCTGCTGATGGTCTTCATCCCTTGGAGTTCCATCAACCTGGTGGACTACTACCTGATCTCCAAGGAGAAGGTGGACATCCCGGCCCTGTACGACCCGAACGGCCGCTACGGGCGGTGGAACAAGACGGCGCTGCTGTCCTACGCCGTTGGCATCGTCGCCCAGATCCCGTTCCTGGCACAGACGCTGTACACCGGCCCGATGACCGAGGTGCTGGGCGGATCGGACATCTCCTGGCTGGTGGGGCTGGTGGTCACCGCCCTGGTGTTCTACCCCCTCGCCAAGCGCAACTCCAACGCCCCGGCAGCAATGATCTACCCGCACGACGGCGGCCCGCTCACCGCGGAGCCGGAGCGGACACCGGAGGCCGGCCGGCTCACCGGCACCCCCACGGCCTGACCCGGCGCCCGCCGAGCACCGGCCGGGCACACCGGCCGCAGCGTGGACCCGCCGCAAAAGGGAGGTCCCGGCCGCACCCGCGGCCGGGACCTCCGTCATACCGGTAGACCGGGTCAGAGCCGGTTGATCTGGGTCAGGTAGCCGTAATACTTCGGACCGGACGGCCGGAGCGGATCTCCAACGAATCCGAAATCCTCATGCCGGTTGTTGTACGCCGCGGCGATATCCAGGAACTGCTCTCTGACTTCCGCGCCCGACCCCTGGCAGGCACCGTTGTTGATGCACAGTGCCACCGCACCTGCCACCGCGGGACTGGCGAAGCTGGTGCCGTTGTTGATGCCGTATCCGCCGGGCACGGTGGACAGGATGCACACCCCTGGTGCCGCGATCGTGTGCCGCTTGTCCTTGGCGTTGACCGCGAAGTTCGAGAAGAACGCCGGCCGGTCGTCCAGCTGGCCAAGTCGCCGCCAGTCGTCCTTGCCGCAAAGGCTGGGAGCCAGGCCCTTCGGTTTTCCGTCGAAGTCCGCCATGGCGGTCGCCGTCAGCACCTCGTGGTACGCCGCCGGCACGGTGCCGGCGAGGTCCGCGGCGGAGTTTCCGGCCGCCACCGCGTAGGTGACGCCGGCCCTGACCGAGCGGCAGATCGCGTAGTGCATCGGGTCCGTGCCCTTGCCGCAGTTGGCCGTGTCGGACCCCGAGCCGCCGATGCTGATGTTGGCGACGTCGATATCGTTGTCCTCGTTGTCGTCCTTATGGGTCGAGGTGACCCAGTCGATGGCGCAGATCAGGCTCTCTTCGGTGATGGAGCCGGTGTTGGACACGACGCGGACGGACCAGAGCGGGGTGCCGGGCGCCGTGCCGATGATGCCGGAGCCGTTATTGCGGGCTCCAATGACGCCGGCAACCGACGTGCCGTGGCCCATCACGTCAACAGGTGTCACTTCAACGGGTTTCCCGGACGTGCAGTCGATCCCGCCGACGACGTTGAGGTCCGGATGGCTGCCGTCGATGCCGCTGTCGATGACCGCGACGTTGACGCCGGAGCCGTGGTCATTGCCGGCGCCGGCGCGGACGGCGTCCCTGGCTTCCTCCGGATCGCCGCCGATCCGCTGCCACCACAAGGGAGCCACCTCGGTATTGGGCGTCTCGGGCTCCTCCGGCTCGTCGAAGTGCCGGCCGAGCGTCACGAAATCGACGCTCGGATCGGCCGCGAGCTTCCGGGCCTGGGTTGCCGTCATGGCGCCGGAGTAGCCGAGCACGGCGCTCCGGTAGACGTTGGCGGCCTTGAAGCCGAACTTGCCCTGCTGCGCGGCGGCCAGCGCGCCGGCATCCCCGGCACCGTCCTTGAGCACGACGATGTAGCTTTGAACCGGTTCGGCGGCGGCCGAAGGTTCGGCGGCGGCCGAGGGCGCGGCGGCGACGATGCCCCCGCCGGTAGCCAGCGCGAGCGCGGCCAGTCCGCCCACCCAGCTCCGTCTCCGTCTGCGGAGCGGCGGGGGAGCGGCGGTGCCGGGCCGGGGCCGGCCGGGATCCACGAATGTTTTCTGCACGTGCGGAAAGAGTTTGCGGACAGTGGTAAACATCGTGGCCTCCCAGTAAGCATGGTGCTTTTCGAGTGCCCCCCGTCCATATGGTAGGCCCTGTGGCGCGGAAAGATCAGGGGCAATCGGACCCCGGCGCCGGCCGCGGGCCACAGCGCGGCTAGTCCAGCGGAATTTCCAGGCCCTTTACGCCGGCGTTCCAGGTGCTGCCGGTGCCCAGGCCCGTGCAGAGCCGGGACATCCGGGCCGCGATGTCCCGGGCACTCAGGCCTGCCATCCGGGCCTGGAAATCGGCGATGACGGTGGGAAACAGGCGCAGCCGCCGCGGCGCCCCGCCGTCGGTCTCCAACAGAAAGATAAAGGAATGGTCGTTGCGCTCCTGGGGGTCCACGGCGTAGTCGTCGATGAAATCCCCGGCGCCGTAAATCACCGGACGGTTGCGGTACACCTCCACGCCGCGGAAGATGTGCGGCGAATGCCCGAATATGACGTCGGCGCCCGCATCGATCAGGCGCTGCGCCATGGCCCGGTGTTCCGGCGGGGCGTCGGAGCCCCAGTTGCCGCCCCAGTGCGCCGACACGATGAGCAGCTGAACGCGGGACTTGGTCCGCCGCAGCAGCTCCAGCAGCTCCTCGACGCGCTCGCCGTGCTCCGCCGCGGGGACGTAGTAGACGCCGGGGGAACCGGGCGCCGCCTCCCAGTCCGGCTGGTTGTCCGTGAACGCCACAAAGCCGACGGCAATGCCGCCCACCCGCCGGACTGCGGGCCGCCGCGCCGCAAGCCGGTCCATACCCGCGCCCGCATGCAGGATCCCGTGCCGGTCCAGCGCGCCGAGCATCTCCCGCAGCGCGTCCGGCCCGTAATCGAGCACGTGGTTGTTGGCCAGGGACACCAGCCCGAGCTGCGCTTCGACGAGGCTGCGCACGTTGGCCAGGTCGGTCCGGAACGTGAAGACCTTCCCGGGTTCGGGCGCTCCGCCGTCGGCAATGACGCATTCCAGATTGGCGATCCGCAGGTCCGCCCGCTGCAGGACCGGCAGGGTGTCGCCCCACGGATACGCTGGCCCGGCGGTCTTCAGCTGCTCGTTCACCAGCCGGCCGAGCATGACATCGCCCAGGAATGCGATCTGCATGGCACCAGCATGGACCGCCCGGCCGGGCAACGGAAGGACGACGGCGGTACGCTCCGCCGTCGTCCTCTGCCGTGCTGCCCTAACCCCGGAGCCGGCCGCCCAGGTTCCGGAACTTCTCCAGCCGGCGGGGCAACAGTTCGCCGATTCCGGCGGCCGAAACCAGCGACAGCTCGTATTCGATGGCCTGTCCCATCCGCTGGCAAAATGCCCGGGCCTCCAGGGCCGCATCGTCGCGTTCGTCAACGATGTGGTCGATCAGCCCGTTGGCGTGCAGCGCCGCCACGTTGACGCCCTGGGCGTCCGACATGGCCGGAGCGAAGTCGGTGGTCCGGTGCACGATAGCACTGGCGCCCTCGGGCGGCAACGGCGACAGCCAGGCGTGCTGGGCGGCCACGGTCCGGTCGGCCGGCAGCAGCGCCAGCGCCCCGCCGCCGGCGCCCTGGCCCAGCAGCACCGAGACGGACGGCGACTGCAATCCGATCAAGTCGTGCAGGGACCGGGCGATTTCACCGGCCAGGCCGCCTTCTTCGGCCTCCTTGGACAACGCGGCGCCACCGGTGTCGATCACCGTCAGCAGCGGCAGGCCCAGCTCTTCGGCCAGCCGCATGCCGCGCCGCGCCTCGCGGAGCGAGGCTGGCCCCATGGCGGTCTGCTGCGACGGCCGCGGCCGGGTGTGGCCGAGCACGACGCAGGATTTCCCGCCGAAACGGGCCAGTGCCAGCAGCAGCCCGGGATCCTTCTCGCCCTGGCCGGTGCCGTTGAGGGGCAGCACGTCCCGGGCGCCGTGGACCAGGAGCTGGCGGAGGTCCGGCCGCCGGGGATTCCGCGAGATCTCGATCGACGCCCACGCACTGGCGTCCGACGGTGCCACGGCCAAGGACGGCGGGGGACCCACCGGTGCCGGTGCGCCGGCGCTGAGGATATCCAATGCCCGGCTGACGATATCGGGCAGCTGCCCGGGCGGGACCACCGCGTCCACGAGCCCCTTGTCGAAGAGGTTCTCCGCGACCTGGACGTTCTCCGGGAAGGGTGTACCGTGCAGCGCCTCGTAGACCCGCGGGCCCAGGAATCCCAGGAGCGCGGCCGGTTCGGCGACGGTGATGTGGCCCAGGGAGCCCCAGGACGCCATCACCCCGCCTGTGGTGGGATGGCGCAGATACACGAGGTAAGGAAGTCCGGCCTGCCGGTGCGCCCGGACCGCGGCGGTGATCTTGACCATCGACAGGAACGCCAGCGTCCCCTCCTGCATCCGGGTACCGCCCGACGCCGGCCCCGCCAGCAGGGGCAGGCCTTCCGCGGTGGCCCGTTCGACGGCGCTGACGATCCGTTCGGCGGCGGCGGCCCCGATGGAGCCCGCCAGGAACCGGAATTCGCTGACAATCACCGCCACCCGGCGCCCGCGGATCAGCCCCTCGCCGGTCAGGACGGACTCGTCCACGCCGGATTTCCCGCGCGCCGCCGCCAGCTCGGCTTGGTACGCCGGGCTGGGGTCCGGGTCCTTCACCGGCCGGTCCCAGCTCCGGTAGGAGCCCGCGTCCAGCACCGTGGCTACGAGCTCGGTGGCATCCAGGTGCCGGACCTTTTGCTCCGCCAGCATGTCAGCGGCCGCCCTGGGCCGCAGCGCCGGCCGCCGACGGAACGCCGGTGGCGCTATCCAGCCAGCGGCGGATCTGTTCCCCGTCCTGGTCCAGCAGCGGCGGCGCGGTGTGCGAGGTCAGGGTGGTCTCCTGCGCGTCGCCCTGGTCGAAGAACCGCAGCGGGGGACCGGGCAGGCTGATCTTTCCCAGCACCTTGTGCTCGACGTCGACCACCAGGCCCTGGGAGTGGACCTGCTCCCACTGGTAGACCTCGTCCAGGGTCCGGACCTTGCCGGCCGGGATGCCCGCCTCGTTGAGCTTGGCCAGCAGCGGTTCGGCTTCGTACCCGGCGAAGGCGTCCTCCACCGCCTCGATGACTTTTTCGCGGTTCCGTACCCGGTCCGCGTTGGTGGCGAACTCGGGCCGGGCCGTGTCGATGCCGAACGTGGTGGCGAAGGTATTCCACAGCTTCTCGCTGCCGACGCTGATCTGGACCCTGCCCTGCCGGCAGTGGAACAGCCCGTACGGGGCGATCGAGGGATGGTGGTTGCCCTGGGCGCGCGGCACCTCGCCTGCCACGGTCTGCCGGGTGCCCTGGAAAGCGTGCACCCCGATCAAGGCCGAGAGCAGGGAGGTCCGGACGATCTGGCCCTTGCCGGTCCGTTCGCGCTGCAGCAGCGCGGCGAGAGTGCCGAACGCGCCGTACATCCCGGAGAGCAGGTCAGCGATCGGCACCCCCACCCGCTGAGGGTCGTCCGGGCCGGATCCGGTGAGTGACATCAGCCCGGCTTCCCCCTGCAGGATCTGGTCGTAGCCGCTGCGCGATGCTTCCGGACCGTCGTGCCCGAACCCGGTGATGGACAGGATCACGAGCTGCGGGTTTACCGCATGCATGTCCGCCGTCGAGAATCCGAGCCGGTCCAGCACGCCGGGGCGGAAGTTTTCCACCACGACGTCGGCCCTGCCGATCAGTTCGCGCAGGACCTGCCGCCCGTCGTCGCTCTTCAGGTCCAGTGCGATGGACTCCTTGTTGCGGTTGCAGGACAGGAAGTACGTGGCCTGCAGGTCGTCCTCGGGGCCCACGAAAGGCGGTCCCCAGCCGCGGGTGTCATCCCCGGTCCCGGGGTTCTCTACCTTGATCACGCGGGCCCCCAGGTCGGCCAGCATCATGCCGGCGTGCGGCCCGGCGAGGGCTCGGCTGAGGTCCACCACGAGGTAGCCGGACAGCGGTCCCTCGGCGGGGTGGTCGGATTCCATGCTCATAATCGGTCCTTTGTTTTGCAGTTCCAGCTGGGCAGTGTCGGCGCCGGCGGCCGGTCGGGGGACGGCTACATCCAGCCCGGGACGACCATCACCAGCCACGCGATGGCGGGCCCGGCGACGACGACGATGCCGCTGTAGGCGAGGATCTGCTTGTAGAACTTGTCCTTGTCCACGTCCTCCGGTGCGTTGGCCAGCACCAGGGCGCCGTTGGTGGAGAACGGCGAGACGTCCACGATGGTGGAGGAAACGGCGAGTGCGGCGATGACACCGATGGCGCCGATTTCACCGCTGGCCAGGAACGGCACCGCCAGCGGGATGAGGGCGGCCAGGATGGCGGTGGAGGAAGCGAAGGCGGAGACGATGCCGCCGACGTAGCAGATCAGCAGTGCAGCCAGCAGCGGCATGCCGAGCTGGGCGACGCCGTTGGAGACGAACTTGATGGTGCCGGCCTCTTCGAGGACGCCGACGAAGGTCAGCATGCCGCAGATGAGCAGCACGGTGGACCAGCTGATCTTGTTGACCGCACCCTTCTGGGCCTCGGGGGAGACCAGGGCCAGGATGATGGCGATGGTGATGGAGACGAATCCGATGTCGATCCCGAAGCCGAGGGAGATGACGGCCAGGGCGATCAGGCCGGCGACGGTGACGAGCTGCGGGAGGGTCGCCCGGGCGCCGGCGGAGGCGCCGGCGGAGGTGGCGACGGTACTGTCGGCGGACGAATCCGCGCTGCTGCCCTTGGCGGAGACGCTGGCGGGGGAGATGTCAGAACCGGAGCCCTGCAGGGTGACGCCGGCCGCGCGGGCGCCGACGCTGACCTTCATGCGGGTCTCGGCCGCCTGCTCGATGAGCTGGCCGGTCTTGGAGGAGAGCAGCTTGTTGCCGCCAAGGACAATGAACAGCACGAGCGCGATGACGAGGTTGAAGAAGAAGCTGGCCAGGAAGATGGCCATCGGGCTCGCCGCGAGGTCCGTCTTGGCGATGATGCCGTTGACCGTGACGCCGTAGACGGCGATCGGGGAGAAGCCGCCTGCCTGGGCGCCGTGGATCACCATCATGCCCATCATCAGGGGGTTGATCTTGTGCTTTGCGGCGAAGCTCAGCGCGATCGGCGCGATGATGGCGACGGCGGCCGGGGAGAGTGCGCCCACGGCGGTGATCAGCGCGGTGATGGCGAACATGACCCATGGAATGAGGGCGACCTTGCTGCCCACCATCCGCACGGCCCCCCGGACCAGAAGGTCAATGGTGCCGTTGTTCTGCGCGATGGCGAAGAGGTAGGTCACCCCGACGATCGTCAGGAACAGCCCGCCGGGGAAATTGGACAGGATCTCGCTGGTGGACATGCCGAGGAAAACCGAGCCAAGCAGGAAGGCGCCGACGAAGGCCAGCGCACCCATGTTGAGGGGCAGCACCGTGGCCAGCAGGAACATCACCGCCAGAATGATGATGGAAAGCACGGGAGCGGACATCTTTGTTCCTCCGGGGACTAGTGTGATGTGGATTACAGGACTACTGGCCTAGCCTCTTAGACAGTAGGTGAGTTTGTCAATACGCCTCCGGGATAGAATGGTCATGTCGCTATGACGGGAGGATGTTGAAGATGGCAAAGAAGTCTGAGGTCCCGGAGATTTCCCGTGTGTCCAGGCCGCGTCTCTACGAACAGCTCGTGGCCCAGCTCCTGGACTTTATTGAATCGGCCCAGCTTGGCCCCGGCGACCTCCTGCCGGCCGAGCGGGATCTGGCGGAACGGCTTGGCGTCTCCCGGGCAACGCTGGCGCAGGCGCTCGTGGCGCTGGAGGTACTTGGCGTGATTGACGTCCAGCACGGCACCGGTGCCGTTCTGGTCTACCGCCCTAATGTGCCCGCGGTGATCAAAGGTCTGCGTGAGCACCGCAGCAGGCTTCCGGAGATCGTCGAGGCCCGCAGCACCCTGGAGGTCAAGCTCGCCGAACTCGCGGCCGCGCGGCGGACGGACCAGGACATGCAGGCGATTGACGCGGCGATCGACGCGATGGCCGAGGAGGTGGCCGCCGGCTCAAAGGGGGCGCGCGGCGATGAGCTGTTCCATCAGGCCGTCACGGCCGCCGCGCACTCCGCAGTGCTGGGCCAGTTGATGGCCTTCATCGCGGAAATGATCCTGGAAACGCGGCTCGAATCCCTGGGGCAGCCAGGGCGCCCCGAGCAGTCCATCGCCTCGCACCGGAAAATTGCCGACGCGATCCGGGCGCAGGATGCCGCCGGCGCTGCCGCGGCCATGATGGCCCACATCGACATGGTGTCCGACGTCGACCTGCTCAAATAGTTTGCCGCCTAGGCCCGGGCGGCTACGGGCTTAGCCGTTGTAGCCCTCGACCTGAGTCACGGGACGCGCCTCCGCGTCGTCCGGGTTCTCGCCGTACTGCCGCTTGGCCCGGCGCTGCCGCAGCAGGTCCCAGCACTGGTCCAGGTCCTCCTCAAGCTGCCGGAGCCGCAGCCGGTCCGGGACGTGGTCATGGTCGGGGGTCGCGGATTCGGCCCGCTCCCGGAGCTCGCGCTCCTCGTCCACCAGGGAGGTGATGCGCTGGAGGATGTCACGTTCGTCCATGGTGTCCTACTTCCTGCGGTCCTGAGCTGTGCGTACCCGCCAGCGTAATCACGGGCGGTCGCCGTGACCAGAGGGCGGCGGTGCGCGGACGCATGCATCCCACGACATAGTCAGCTTGCTTATTATTTTCCGGCTTCCTAGAGTTGAGCTTGTAAGGCACCAATCTCTCCGCGTGGGACATGAGCGGCCGCACGGCCGCCAGACCCTCGCGCTGGCCAGAGGAGGACACATGTCGGAACACAACATTGCAGGCAAGAAGGTCGCGTTTCTGCTGACGGATGGCGTCGAGCAGATTGAGCTGACCAGCCCGTGGAACGCGGTCAAGGACGCCGGCGGCGAACCCACCCTCGTGGCGCCCAAAAGCGGAAAGCTGCAGGGCTATGACGGGACGGACAAGGGCGAGACGTTCGACGTCGACCTGACCGTCGACCAGGCCAACGCCTCCGACTTCCACGCGCTGGTGATTCCCGGCGGCGTCGTGAACGCGGACCACCTGCGTGCGGACAAGGACGCCCAGGCCTTCGCCCGCGGCTTCTTTGAGCAGCACAAGCCGGTGGCCTCGATCTGCCACGGCCCGTGGCTGCTGATCGACGCCGGCGTGGTGAACGGGCGGAACCTGACCTCCTACTACACGCTGGAGACCGACCTTAAAAACGCGGGCGCCAACTGGACCGACGAGGAAGTGGTGGTCGATCAGGGCCTCGTCACCAGCCGGAACCCGGACGATCTGCCGGCCTTCAACAACAAGCTGCTGGAGGAGATCGCCGAGGGCGAGCACGCCGGCCAGACCGCGTAGGGGCCGCCGCAGCCCGCCGTCCGGGTCAGCTGCCCTGGCGGCGGGAAAGCCCTATGAAGCGGGCCCGCTTTCGGGCAGGATATGCCTGTAAGCTGCGCCGGTTCGGGCGTTGCCGTTTGTCAGTCCCGCCGCCACCCGCTACCAAGGAGTCCCGGATATGACCACGCTCAACCCCTACCTTGGCTTCCGCGACAACGCGAGGGAGGCCATGACCTTCTACCAGTCCGTGTTCGGCGGAGAGCTGAACATGAGCACTTTCGCCGAGTTCCAGGCCAGTGAAGACCCCGCCGAGCAGGACAAGATCATGCACGCCATGCTGACCGGTGAAAAGGGGCTGGTGCTGATGGGGGCCGACACTCCCAACAGCATGGACTACACGCCCGGCAACAACTTTTCGGTATCCCTCAGCGGAGCCGACGAGGCTGAACTCCGCGGCTATTGGGACAAGCTGTCCGACGGCGGCACTGTGACCGTGCCGTTGGAGCGGGCACCGTGGGGCGATACCTTCGGCATGTGCAAGGACAAGTTCGGGGTGGACTGGCTGGTCAACATCGCCCCGGCGGCCGGCTAAGGCCGCCGGGGCGGGGGCTCAGTCCGGCGTGGTGTCGGTGGTGAGGCCGCGGTCGTCGGCTGTCTTTTCGTCGTCTTCTTCAGCGGGCCCGGGCACCTTCTGCGCGTCGCCCTCGCCGGGGGCGTGACCTTCCGATGTGCCGGGCGGGGGCGCCGCCCCTTCTGCCGGGCCGCCAGCTTCGCGCGGGACGGGCTTGGCGCCCTCTTCCACCCCGTCGCTGACGATGTCTTCGGGATCGATTGGCTTGTTGCTCATGCATTCCTCCGATGTTGGCCTGCGGGGACTTCGACCCGCGATGTCCCCTCCAAGCTACAGCGGGCGCCGCACCCGAGTACAGGCCGCTGTCGGTGGGCTCTGGCCCCCCGCGCCGGCCGGGTCTAGAGTCACGCCATGGACCAGGATCCCGTGGCGACAAACCCCGAGCTGTACCGGGTGCTCTTCGAAAACGAACGCGTTCGCGTGCTTGAGTACAGGGACCGCCCGGGGGAAAAGACGGTGGCCCATTCGCACCCGGACAGCGTGATGGTGACTCTGAGCAGTTTCCGCCGCCGGCTCTCGTCCCACGGCCGGGAGGTCGACGTCGAACTCCCCTCCGGGCTGGCGCGCTGGCTGCCCGCGCAGTCCCACTCGGGTGAGAACACCGGCGACACCGAGACGCACACCATCTTCGTTGAGCTCAAGGAGCCTGCCCCGGAGCCGAAAGCCGGGGACGAGCCTCTCGGTCCCGCGCCAAGCTAGCACCACCAGCCTGCCCGGCCAGCACCCAGCGTCTGTCAGTATGCTTACTAGACACTGACCAGAGGCGTTGACAGAAACGAGATCCACCATGAGCAGCCCCGCGCGCATTGAGGTCGAGGCCGCAGGCCACCTGGGCCACGTCTTTGCCTCCCGGCGGCCCGCCGGGGCGGCCGTGGGAGCGCCGGCCGTCGTGCTGATCCACGGGATCGGGGTCTCGCACCGCTACCTGCAACGGCTGCACGGGCAGTTGTCCGAGTCGGTCGACACTTACTCGATCGATCTGCCGGGATTCGGGGCCACCCCCACGCCGGAGCACACACTCACCGCTGCGGAACAGGCTACCTACATCCTCGGCGCACTGGAACAGCTGGGAGTCCTGGAGTTCGTCGCCGTGGGGCACTCGATGGGCGTGCAGTTCGCCGTCGAAGCCCAACGGCAGCAACCCTCGCGGATTCCGTACCTGGTGCTGATGGGCCCGGTGGTCAATGACCAGCGGCGCACTGTGGCGCAACAGGCCCTGGCCTTGGGCCGCGACTGCCTGTTCTTCGAGAGCCCGTCCTCCAACGCCCTGGTGCTGACCGACTATTTCCGCTGCGGGCTGAGCTGGTACCTGAAGAATCTGCGGATCATGATGGACTACCGCCTCGAGGAGCGGATCGACGGCGTGGATGCCCCCGTCCTCGTGCTGCGCGGCGCGAACGACCCCGTTGCGCCGGCGGACTGGTGCCGGCGCCTCGTGGACCGGGGAGCCAGGTCACAGTTCCTGGAGATCGACGGTACCGGGCACGTGGTCCAGCACAACCGCGCCGCCGAGGTTGCCGCCTCCATCCTCGCCTTCGCCGGCATTGCAGCCGACGAAAGCGAAGCGCCCCAAGGGTTCACCGCGTGAGCACGCTGGCCCAGATCGCCGGCTGGTGGGTCCGGGACTACGCCTACGCCGCCGGCCGGCAGGTCCGCAGTGCGGTGTCCCGCGTCAGCCCCGACGAGTTCCTCAGCGGCACCGGACGGCCCGTCGTCGTCATCCCCGGCATCTACGAGGACTGGCGCTTTATGCTGCCGCTGATCCGGGAACTGCACGCCGCGGGGCATCCCGTGCATGTGGTGACCGTGCTGCAGCGCAACCGGCTGGCCGTGCCCGACGCTGCGGCGCTGATCGCCGACTACCTCCACCGGAGGGACCTGAGGGACACGATGATCGTCGCGCACAGCAAGGGCGGCCTGATCGGCAAGTACACCATGATGACGCTGGACCAGACACGGCGCATCACCCGGATGGTAGCGGTGTGCTCCCCGTTCCTGGGGTCCCGCTACGCCAGCTACATGCTGCTGCCGAGCCTGCGGGCGTTGTCGCCGCGCAACGCCGTGACCCTCCAGTTGTCCCGCGAACAGAGCGTCAACGAACGCATCACCTCTGTCTACGGACTGTTCGATCCGCACATTCCTGAGGGCAGCGTGCTTCCCGGAGCGCGGAACGTCCAGCTGGATACCGGCGGCCATTTCCGAATCCTGGCCGACGAGGACACCATCCGTACCGTGCTGGAAGAAGCGGCCGCGCCGGCCTCGGTGTGAGGCTAGTCCTCGAAGTGGGTCCGCGCCGGGCCCCGGCCCAGGCCGTCCACGATCGCGGAGGCGACCGCGTGCAGCTTGACGTTGCGGGTGCTGGAGGCGGTCCTGAGCAGGTCGAAGGCCTCCGCCTGGCTGCAGCGGTTCTGCGCCATGATGATGCCCACCGCGACGTCGATCGCGGTGCGGGTCTCCAGGGTCGCCTTGAGGTTCTCCGCCGTGTCGCTGAAGTTCGCGAAACGCACGGCCAGCCCGAGCGCCATGGTCGTCTGGCTTACGAAAATACTGGCCAGCTCCTGGGCACGTTCGTCGAAGCGGTGTGGCCGGTGCGAATAGAGGTTCAGCGCGGCACGGGTTTCGCCGTCGAGCAGGAACGGCACGGCGAGAATGGAGCGCATACCGTGCTCGCGGACCCGCGCCGCACACTGGGGCCAGCGCGTGTCCTCGTCCAGGTCGGCAATGTGCACCGTCTCCTGTTCCCGGGAAGCCGTCACGCAGGGGCCGTCGTTGAAGCCGTACTGGATTTCGTCCATGGCCTGCGCGGCCGGGCTGCTGCTGGCCACGGTGGCCGCCTTGCGCTGCCGGAGTAAGGTGATCCCGCACAGGATTTCGTCGCCCGGTTCGGAAAGGATGCGCGCCGAAACCCGGGCCAATTCGCCGAGGAATTCCTCCACATCGGCGCTATTCAACACCAGCTGCTGCAGGTGCTGGTTGATCGATGTTGCCGTTGACTCGCTTACCACTATTCCTTGATGCCGTTTCGCTCGGGTCGAATCGACCAGGCGGGGCGGCGCCCCACAGCACGGAATATGGCGGTGGTAGCGGCAGCAAAGCCGGATCGAAGAACTATCCAACGGCCTTCTGCTAAACCGTACCGAAAAAAATTATATACAGGACTTTGCCCGCCTTTTGCCGCGGGATTCGCCAGCCCGCCGGCCGGGTTTTCCGGCCGGCGGACCGGCACCGTGCGCCGGCCGGCCGAGCCCCCAATGACTCGCCACGGCTCCCGACGTAGTGTTAGCCGTATCGCGAGGTAATCGGACGGATTCTGTATGCCACAGCTCGAAACGCGGGAGTCCGCCTCCCCGCCGCTGACCATTGCCGACGCCGCCCGTGCCGACGGTGCCACGGTGCTCGGCCGGCTGGGTTCCGGCCCCGGCGGCCTGGCGGACGCCGAGGCCGGCGAACGGCTCGCCGTGCTGGGGCCGAACGCGGTCCGGACGCACGCGGCAAGCGGCTGGTCCGTGCTGGGCCGGCAGTTCCGCAGCCCCATCCTGATCCTGCTGCTCGTCACCGCGGGGCTCTCGCTCTCCCTCGGGGACGCCACCAACTCGATCGTGATCGGCGTGATCCTGCTGGTCAGCGTGGGCCTGGGGTTCAGCAACGAATTCCGGGCCGAACGCGCGGCCGAGGCACTGCATTCGCGCGTCACGCACACCGCCGTCGTGCTCCGCGACGGGACCGCCCGCGAGGTGGACGTCACCGCCCTGGTGCCCGGCGACGTCGTCCAGCTGGGACTCGGCGCGATCGTCCCGGCCGACCTGCGCCTGCTGGCGGTCAAGGACCTGCTCTGCGACGAAAGCATCCTGACCGGGGAATCGTTGCCGGTCGGCAAGGATCCCGCGCCCGTGGCCGGCGGCGCGGCGCTGGGGGACCTGACGTCCTGCCTGTTCATGGGCACCGTGATCCAGTCCGGCAGCTGCACCGGGGTGGTGGTGGCGACCGGCGGCCGGGCGGAATTCGGCCGGATCGCCCTTGGCCTGGGCGAACGTCAGCCGCAGACCGAATTCCAGCTCGGTCTCAAGCGCTTCTCCTTCCTGCTGCTGCAGGTGGCGGTCGTCCTGACCTCGCTCATCTTCATCGCCAACCTGCTGCTCCAGCGCCCGGTCATCGATTCGTTGCTCTTCTCCCTGGCCATCGCCGTCGGAATCACCCCGCAGCTGCTGCCCGCCGTCGTCAGCACCAGCCTGGCCACGGGCACCCGGCAGCTGGCCAACCGCAAGGTGCTGGTCAAACGGCTGGTCTGCATCGAGGACCTCGGCGACATGGACATCCTGGTCACGGACAAGACCGGCACGCTCACGGAGGGCCGAATCAGCTTCACGGCCGCCTTGCCCGTGGCCGCCGGCCTGTCTGCGGATCAGTTGTTCACCCTGGGGCTGCTCGCCACCGAGGCGGACTACGCGGAGGCGAAGCGCTCCGTCGTCGGGCAGAACCCGCTGGACGCCGCGCTCTGGGAGTCGCCGGGCGCCGCGGCGTTCGAGCCGTCGCGCTTCGACCGGCTCGACGTGATCGATTTTGACCACCAGCGACGGCGGACCAGCGTGCTGGTCCGCGACGCCGGCGGCCCCGCCCGGATCATCACCAAGGGCTCGCCGGAGGACGTCCTGGCGCTGTGCGGCGCCACGCCGGCCAGCGTGCAGGCCCTGCTGGATGAACAGTTCGACGCCGGCTCCCGCGTGGTGGCGGTGGCCACCCGGGCCGCCGCGGGCATGGAGGACATGGCGCCGGCCGACGAGAAGGAGCTGGTCCTGGCCGGGTTCCTGGTCTTCCTCGACCGGCCCAAGGCCAACGCGCGCGAGTCCCTGGACCGGCTGGAGGCACTCGGCATCATGGTCAAGATCGCCACCGGGGACAACGCCAAGGTGGCCGAGAAGGTCTGCGACGAACTCGGCGTGCTCTCCGGCGGGACCATCACCGGCGCCGAGGCGGAGGCCATGTCAGACCCGGAACTGAGCGCCGCCGCCCGCGAGGCCAGCATCTTCGCCCGCGTCTCGCCGGAGCAGAAGGCCCGGATCATCCGGCTGCTGCGGCAGAGCGGCGGAGCGGTCGGGTTCATGGGCGACGGCGTCAACGATGCGCTCGCGCTGCACCAGGCCGACATCGGCGTCTCCGTCGACAGCGCCACCGACGTCGCCAAGGACGCCGCCGACGTCGTGCTGCTGGACAAGGACCTGGGCGTGCTGGCCGACGGTGTTATGGAAGGCCGCCGGATCTTCGCCAACACCATCAAGTACGTCCTGATGGGCACCTCCAGCAACTTCGGCAACATGTTCAGCGCCGCAACGGCGTCCGTGGTGCTGAGCTTCCTGCCGATGCTGCCGGGGCAGATCCTGCTCAACAACCTGCTGTACGACACCGGCCAGCTGGCCATCCCCGGCGACCGGGTGGACAAGGAGCAGCTGCTGGCACCGGCCCACTGGAACATCGCCTTCATCCGGCGCTTTATGTTCCTCTTCGGCCCGATCAGCTCGGTCTTCGACTTCGCGACGTTTGCCCTGATGCTGTTTGTCTTCGACGCCGTGCCGGGGGAGTTCCGGGCCGGGTGGTTCATCGAGTCGATCGCGACGCAGACGCTGATCATCTTTGCGATCCGGACCCGCCGGGTGCCCTTCCTGCGCAGCCGCCCGTCCCTGGGGCTGCTGGGGGCCTCGCTGGGGGTAGTCGCCCTGGGTGTGTACCTTCCGCTGTCCCCGCTCGCGGCAGTGCTGGGCTTCGATCCGTTGCCGGTCCCCTTCTTCCTGGCCCTGCTGGGCATGACCGTGGTGTACCTGGTGCTGGTGGAACTGGCGAAGCAATGGTTCTTCTCCCGGGCGGCCCAGCAGCCCGCCGCGCCCGTGCTGCCCAGGGTCCGGCGCCGGGGCAAGGACCACCACGTTGCCCGCCGCGCCGCGCGCTTCAGCACCACGGCGGCGGCCACCCGGCACGCCCGCCGGTCCCCGCTGGCGCCCCGGCGGGGCAGGCCCGTCCGGCGCAAACGAAACCGGGTACAAGGGCCCTCACATCCCCGGAACTCCTGACGGATAGTGAAGGAAGCGGGCCACCTGGTCCGATGCCCGGCTTGGGGGGCGCATCACAGGACGAGTCCGACTGCCGGCGCCCGATTGGAAAGCCAAGACAATGAGCATTTTTGAAGACCGGGTCGACGCCGGGCGGCAACTGGGGCGGCGCCTGTCGGACCTGCGCGGCCAGGACATTGTGGTCCTCGGCCTTCCCCGCGGCGGCGTCCCGGTCGCGTTCGAGGTTGCTGCCGCCCTGGACGCGCCGCTGGATGTGATTGTGGTGCGGAAACTGGGGCTGCCGTACCAGCCCGAACTGGCCATGGGGGCGATCGGCGAGGGCGGCGCCAGGGTGCTGGAAGAGCACGTGCTGGCTCAGTCGCGGATTAGCGAGCGGGAGCTGCAGGCCGTCGAGGAGCGCGAGCGGGCCGTGCTCGAGGACCGGGTGGCGCGGTTCCGGAAAGGCCGCGGCCGCCAGGACCTGACCGGCCGCATCGCGGTGATCGTCGACGACGGCATCGCCACCGGGTCCACCGCCCGGGTTGCCTGCCGGATCGCCCGGAAGCTTGGCGCCGCGCGCGTGATCCTGGCTGTGCCGGTGGCGCCGGCCGACACCCTCGCCAGTCTGAGCGAACCCGACGAGGTGGTCTGCTTGGCCACGCCCCGGCACTTTTCCGCCGTCGGCTACCACTACCGTGATTTCTCGCCCACCGAGGACGACGAGGTGGTCCAATTGCTCGACGCCGCCGCCCGGCGGCTGCAGGATTCCCCCCGGTCGGCTGCCGGGACGGCGAAGGGTTCCGATGAGCCTGTGGAATTCGACGAAGAAGTGGAAATCCCGTCCCGGGGCGTCCGGCTCCAGGGCCAGCTGCACCTTCCCGTGCCGGCCCGCGGAGTGGTGGTTTTCGCGCACGGCAGCGGCAGCAGTCGGCACAGCCCGCGCAACCGCTTTGTGGCCAGCTTGCTCCAGCGCGCCGGCCTGGGCACCCTGCTGCTGGACCTGTTGACTCCGGCGGAGGAACGCAACCGCGCCAACGTCTTCGACATCGAACTGCTGGCGCGTAGGCTGTCCTCGGCGACGGACTGGCTGGGCACCCGCGAGGACACCGCTTCCTGCGCCATCGGGTATTTCGGCGCAAGCACCGGGGCAGGAGCTGCGCTGTGGTCCGCGTCCGAACCCTCCGCGCGGATCGCCGCCGTCGTTTCCCGCGGCGGACGCCCCGACCTGGCCGGACCGCGGCTTTCCGCCGTCCGCGCGCCCACGCTGCTGATTGTGGGCAGCTTCGACTACGAGGTGCTGGAGCTCAACCGCAAGGCCAAGGCCATGATGCGGTGCCCCAACCAGCTGGCCGTGGTGCAGGGCGCGACCCACCTGTTCGAGGAACCCGGTACGCTGGCCGCGGCAGCCATCCTCGCCAGGGACTGGTTCGCCAAGTACCTGCTGACCGTGACCGAACCGACAAGCCAGGAGTGATCCATGAGCTACACCTACACCACCGTCGTCCCGCTGGGCTGGGCAGACGCCGTCGAGAAGACCCGCGCCGCCCTGGCGGAGCAGGGTTTCGGCATACTCTCCGAAATCAACGTCCGCGACACGTTCGCGGCCAAACTCGGAGGCGACGCCGCGCAGGCCCTGGGCGACTACGTGATCCTGGGCGCCTGCAACCCGCAGCTGGCGAGCCGCGCCCTTGCCGCCGAGCCGGAAATGGGTGCCCTGCTGCCGTGCAACGTGGTCGTCCGCCGCGGCCCGGGTGCGGCCGAAACGACGGTGCACGCGATCGATCCGCAGACCATGGTGCAACTCAGCGACAGCCCGGCGGTCCGCGAGGTGGCGGACGACGCCGGCACCCGGCTCCGCGCGGCCATGGCCCAGTTGGCTGCAGACTTCTAGGGCCGGTGCCCATCCAAGCCACAGTTGTTGCCGTTTTCGGGGCTCAGAACGGCCACAACTGTTAGCTAGTCCGGTGCGGTCCGGCGTTCCTGGGGCCGCCGGGACGTTCCCGCCCAGTTCTTCCGCTCCGGGGCCGCGGACAGCCGCGGCCCCGCGCCGCAACCGAGGCGCCCGTGGGCCCCGGCCGCCAACAACTGGGCGGGAACGTTCGGGGCGGGGGGTGTTACTCGCTGTGCCCCTGATCGCGGCTCATCTGGCCCTCGGCCGGCGGCGTCTCGCCCGGCGGGACACCACCGCCTGGCTCCAGCCCGGTAATCTTGCCGCTGAGCGGATCCGGATTGGGCGAAGCTCCCTGGTCCGCAGGCTGGGAGTCCTGATCGCCACGCTGGGTGGCACCCGGCACGCTCTGCGGACGCGCGGAGCCGCCGCCGGGCTTGGGCGGATCCGGGTTGGCCGGGTCATTTTCCGGATGGTACGTGCTCATGGTGATGCCTTCCCTAGTTTCGGTAACTCTGGACGCTTAATAAGCATGCTGATTATCCTAGCCGTCCGGCACGGATCCGGCCATGAACGTGAGACAGAGGCAGCAGATGGGAGTTCCTAGGCGCCGTGCGCCTTGTGCTGCCCATCGTGGCGGGCGCGGTAGGCGTACACCAGCAACGCAATCCCGGCCAGGATCATGACGGCGGGGACAGCGAACTCGGCAGCAAAGAGCAGCGCCGTGGCCTGGAGCGCAAAGATTGCCCCCAGCACGGCAAGGACCGCGGCCGGGATCAGCGGCCACTTCATCCGGACCGGATGACCGCCCGTCCGGACCGGGACGAGCGAAATGAGCGCGAAGGTGGCCGCCAGGCCCAGGAACAGGACAGCGGCGACGGGTGTGCCCTGCAACTCTTGCGGGAGCGCAACAATGGCTGCCAGCGTGAGCATCACCCCGGCGGGGATCAACGCCCACCAGTTGGCCCGTTCACGCAGGTAGACCGCGGCGAATCCGGCCGCCATAAACAGGAACAGGAAGGCTGCGCCCGCACCTCCGTCCAGAAACTGCGTGGCGGTGATGACCGCGGCCAGGCCGAGGAACACCGAGCCGGGGATCGCCGCCCACCAGTTCTCCCGGCCGCGGATGAAGAGGGACAGGAACACCACCCCGACCGCCGCAAAGATCAGGGCCGGCAGGTAGACGGCGCTCCCGACTATGCCGAGCAGGTCCAGCAGCAACAGCAGTCCGACCGCCATCAGGACAACGCCGGCGATGATGCTCGCCTGTGCCGATTTCACCGGGCGCCTCCCGGCCGGTGGCGGCGCCTGCCGCGGGGGTGCCGGCGTTCCACCCGGGAACGGATGCCCAGCAACATGCGGCGCTCCATCAGAAACTGCAGCGGTTCTAGCACCACGCGCAGCGCAACGCCCAGCGGCAGCGGTGCATAGTCGTAGCGGGTCCGGGACAGCAGCCGGGTGCTGCGGGCACCCAGCGGCTGCAGCACAAAGGTCCAGCCCACTTCCAGCCGCGGCCCGGCCGCCCGCGCACCGTCGCCCGCGCCGGTGATCCGCCCGGTGCGGGGGTCTATGGTGCCGCCCAGCGCCAGCACCGCCGGCGGCTCGAGCCGCCGGACCGGGATGCCGCCGCCGGGGGACAACGGAATGGTGTCACCGACGGCGAGGTGCTGGAATTCGGGCAGGATCCGGTCGGCGCTGTGCATGCCGAGACCGGCGGCATTCTCCAAAGCGTCGTAGCTGTACATGCCGCCGCGGCCCGCCCCGAGCTGCACGAGCCACGGCCATACAACGGCCGGCGGGGCGGCGATGCTGACGGCCCGGGTGCTTTGCAGCCGCGGGGTCGGCACGAGTTCGTCGCCCGGCAGGGGACCGGCGGCCTCCTGCGTCGTGGCGCCCCAGCGCAGCAGGCGCGGCCGGACGGCGAGGACGTAGCCTGCCGCCGCGGCGGCGGCAGCCAGCGCCGCGAGCGGCCCTTTCAGCCCGGCCGCAAACGGCGGGCGGGCCGCGGCCTGCGCCGATCGCCCGCTCATTCGCCGGGCTTGCCTTCGCCGGCCTCCTGGCCGACCACCAGCACCGGGCAGTGGGCGTGCGCTGCGCAGGCGCTGCTGACCGAGCCCATCACCTGGGCAAGGAAGCCGCCCTGGCCGCGCCGTCCGACGACGAGCAGCTGCGCGTCCCGGCTCTCGTCCACCAACACCTTCGCCGGCGGCCCGAACTTGACCTGCCGCGTGAGCCGTTCGGGGCGGGCATCACCGAAAGCCCGCTCCAGTGACTGCTCCACCAGGCGTTTGGCGGTCTCCTCAAGTTCGCCGGTGGAGGCGGTGCGCTCCTCTGGCAGGTGGGACGCGAGGAAGAAATCCGAGGTACCAAGGCACGTGATCACCTCCAGCGGGGCGTTCAGGCTGGCGGCCATCCGCCCGGCGAGCCGGAGTGCCGTCGTTGAAAACTCGGAGCCGTCCACGCCCACGACTATCCGCTGATCTCCGCTCATGGCCCCCACCCTGCCCCCTCCTTCCGGCAGTGCCTAGGGCCAAAGGTCACCGCGCCGGCGCGGCCCCCGGCGGGCGCGGGGATGCACCCGGGCGCGGTCCGTTCTAGGGTGGTGGGACGGCAGCCGCCCCCAGCACCGAGGAGAGCCTGATGAGAATTGCAGTTACCGGAGGAAGCGGAAAGCTCGGCAGGAACGTGGTCCGCAGGCTTACCGACGACGGCCACCAGGTCACCAACCTGGACCAGGCCGGCGAGCGGGAGCACGGATTCACCCGGGTGGATCTGCGGAACTACGGGCAGGTGGTCGACGTCATCCTCGGCCTGGATGACCGGCATGAGGGCTTCGACGCGATCGTGCACCTGGCGGCCATCCCGGCCCCCGGTCTCGCCCCTGACGCCACGACCTTCGAGAACAACATGCAGTCGACCTACAACGTGTTCCAGGCCGCGCGCCGCGCCGGCATTAAAAAGATCGTCTACGCCTCCAGCGAGACGGTGCTGGGACTGCCGTTCGACGTCGACCCTCCCTACATCCCGGTGGACGAGGAATATCCGGCCCGCCCGGAAAGCACCTACTCGCTGGTCAAGCACCTCGAAGAGCAGATGGCGATCCAGCTGACCCGCTGGGACCCCACGCTGAGCATCACCGGGCTGCGGTTCTCCAACGTGATGGACCCGGAGGACTACGAGGAGTTCCCGTCGTTCGACGCCGATGCCCGGCTGCGGAAGTGGAACCTCTGGGGCTACATTGACGGCCGCGACGGCGCCCAGGCTGTGGCACGCGCGCTGGAACACGGCAAACCGGGCTTCAAGGCCTTCATCATCGCCAACGAGGACACCGTGATGAGCCGCCCCAGCAGCGAACTGGCCGCCGAGGTGTTCCCGAACGTCAGGGTGGTCAAGGAACTCGGCGAGCACGAGACGATGCTCTCGATCGACAAGGCCAAACGGCTGCTGGGCTACGCCCCGGAACACAGCTGGCGGAACTACCACTCGCTGCGCACCACGCCCACCGAAGACTGAACGGGAGTTCCATGGAATACCGCACCCTGGGCGCCAGCGGCGCCGTCGTCTCCAACTATGCCCTGGGCACCATGACCTTCGGCGCCGAGGCCACCGAGGAACAGTCCCACGCGATCCTGGACGGCTACCTCGACGCCGGCGGCAACTTCATCGACACCGCCGATGTCTACAGCTCCGGGGTTTCCGAGGAAATCATCGGCCGCTGGCTGGCCGCGCGGCCGGAGGCCCGGGACCGGGTGGTGCTCGCCACCAAGGGCCGCTTCCCGATGGGACAGTCCCCGAACGACGTCGGCACCTCCCGCCGGCACTTGAACCGCGCGCTGGACGATTCGCTCCGGCGCCTCGGGGTGGAGCAGATCGACCTCTACCAGCTGCATGCCTGGGACCCCATCACGCCCCTGGAAGAGTCCCTGCGCTTCCTGCACGACGCCGTCAGCAGCGGGAAAATCGCGTACTACGGCTTCTCCAACTTCCTGGGCTGGCAGCTGACCAAGGCCGTCCACCTGGCCAGGGCCCACGGCTGGAGCGCACCGGTGACGCTGCAGCCGCAGTACAGCCTGCTGGTCCGCGAGATCGAGTCGGAGATCGTTCCGGCATCGCTCGACGCCGGCATTGGCCTGCTGCCTTGGTCGCCGCTGGGCGGCGGCTGGCTCTCCGGCAAATACACCCGGGACCAGCCGCCCACCGGAGCCACCCGGCTGGGCGAGAATCCCGAGCGCGGCATGGAGGCCTGGGAGGCCAGGAACGCGGACCCGCGCACGTGGGAGATCGTCGACGCGGTGCATGAGATCGCCGGCCGGCACGGGGCGGGCGATGCCCAGGTGGCCTTGGCCTGGCTGGCGGAGCAGCCGGCGGTGACCTCGGTGATCCTGGGGGTCCGCAGCCCGGAGCAACTGGCCGACAACCTCGCCGCCGCGGACCTGGCGCTGACCGGGGCGGAGCTGAGCCGGCTGAGCGAGGTGAGCCGTCCGCGCGTCGGGGTCTACCCCTACGGTCCGATGGCCCAGGAGCAGCGGAGCCGGAAGATCGCCGGCGGCCGCTAAACGCCCTGGTGGCTGGACCAGATGTCGCCGATTTCCTCGGTGGACTGCTCCACGATCCGGCGCATGGACGCGTGGGCGGCGTCCGTCTCGCCGCGCTGGATGGCGCTGGCCACGTCCACGTGCAGCTGCAGCGCCTCGTGCTGCGGCAGGTGCGGCATCAGGCCGTGCTCGGTGCGGCCGGTGAGGACCTCGGCGACCAGGTTGTGCAGCTGGGAAAACATCGGGTTGCCGGAGGCCTGCAGCACGGCGGCATGGAACTCGATGTCCAGACGCAGGAACTCGTCCTGGTTGCCCCGCTGGCCGGCGGCCCAGAGCCGTGCGGCCTGGGCGACGAGATCGCTGCCGGTGTCCCATGAGGCCCGCTCGGCGGCGAGCCGGGCGGCCTGCGGCTCGATCGCGCCGCGGAGTTCGTTCAGGGCGCGCAGCTGGTCCACCCGCCGGGACGACGCCAGCCGCCAGCGGATCACCTGCGGATCGTAGAGGTTCCACGATTCCTCGGGTTGCACCACGGTCCCCAGCCGGCGCCGTGATGCCAGCATGCCCATGGAGGAGAGCACCCGGGTGGCTTCGCGCACGACGGAACGCGACACGCCGTGCTGCGCCTCTAGCTCATCCAGCCGCAGGATCGAGTGCGGCGCCAGGCTCCCCTCGGCAATGGCGAGCCCCAGCGTCTGGACGAGCACGGAGTGCAGGTCAGCTGAAGACTCCGCCTTTGGGGTTTGCATGAATAAATCATACGGGTGGACGCAAGGGGTTGTTTAAGTCTGCTTTATTTCTCTAAGATCGCTCCAGAGCAGATGTAAAGATGCATCCGCGGATGGCTGGAACTGATCCGGCCCTGAAGACAAGGGAGTCGTAATGAAGCGACGTTCAATTGTGAAGTACGCGGCCGTTGCCGCGGCGCTGTCGCTCGGGCTGACCGCTTGCGGCGGCGGTGGTGGCGATGCCAAGGCCGGCGGCACGGTCCGGGTCACGCTGGCCAACCACGTGTGGACCGAGGGCATCAAGGCAGCCATTCCGGAGTTCGAAAAGTCCACCGGCCTCAAGGTCGAACTCACCCAGCTCGGCGAGGACCAGCTGTCGGACCAGTACAACGTCAAGCTCAACGCCGGCAGCGATGAAATCGACGTCATGATGTACCGCCCCCTCCAGGAGGGCAAGGCGTTCGCCAAGAACGGCTACCTCGCCGACCTGACCAGCAAGGTCTCCGGCGACGCGAACTGGGACTGGAAGGACTACCAGGAGGGCCCGGTCAAGGCCAGCACCGTCGACGGCAAGGTCGTCGGCGTGCCGATCATCACCGAACGCGAAGTCCTCTACTACCGCAAGGACCTGCTGCAGGCCGCCGGCGTCGAGGTTCCCAAGACCATGGACGAGCTCCAGGCCGCCGCGAAGAAGATCGCGGCAGCCAACCCCGACACTGCCGGCTTCGTGGCACGCACCGCCAAGTCCGCCGCCGTCACCCAGTTCTCCAGCTTCCTCTACAGCTTCGGCGGCGACTTCACCGACGGAAACGGCAAGTCCACCGTCGGCAGCGAGGAGGCCAAGAAGGCCTACTCCTTCTACGGCGGCCTGATCAAGAACTACGGCCCCAAGAACGTCAGCACCGACATGAGCTGGCCCGAAGCGATGGCCATCTTCACCCAGGGCAAGGCGGCCTTCTACACCGAGGCCGATTCGCTCTACAAGAACGCCACCGATCCGGCCAAGTCCAAGGTCGCGGACAAGGTCGGCTTCGCCGCACTGCCTGCCGGTCCGGCCGGTTCCAAGCCGTACAACATTCCGTCCTGGGGCCTCGCCATCAACCAGGCCTCCGGCAACCAGGACAACGCGTGGAAGTTCATCCAGTGGGCCACCAGCAAGGAACGCACCCTCGCGGCGCAGAAGGCCGGCGTCCCCGGTCCCCGCGCCTCGGTCTGGGCTGACCCGGCCGGAACCTCCACCTACCCGAAGGACCTGGCCGAGGCCATCGCCACGAGCGCCAAGAACGGTGTGGGCCACGACCGGCCCGAGGTCATCACGGTGGGCAAGGCCCGCGAAATCGTCGGCGCCCCGATCGTGGCCTCGATCACCGGAGCCGACGCCTCGGCTGCGGCCGACGCGGCCAACGAGGACTTCCAGAAGTTCCTCGACAGCGAAAAGAAGTAGCGCCCCGGCGCCCGGCGCCCACTGCTACACGCGCACTGTTTGACGCATCAAGCCCGGCGGGACGGCTGCCCAGCCGCCATCCCGCCGGGCCATGCTCTTCCCTTCACCCCCAACTCCTTAGGTGAACCATGTCTGTACTGAACACCTCCCGCGGTGACACCACCCGCGTCGGCGGCCGCGCCGCGGCCCGCACGCCCGGCCCGCGGCAAAACTTCTCCGCCTGGGCCAACCGGCACCGCAAGTGGCTCTTCGCCGCGCCGGCCATGATTTTCGTGGGCGTCCTGATCGTCTTCCCGCTGGCCTGGACCCTGTACCTGAGCCTCACCGACTCGCAGGGCTCGGTCCGCGCCGCCTCCGAATTCGTCGGCCTGGAGAACTACCTGACGGTGCTCTCCGACGTCGACCGCTTCTGGCCCGCCGTCGGCCGCACCATGTCGTTCACCGGTGTCGCCCTGGTCTGCGAGGTTGTTCTGGGCATGGGCATCGCGCTGCTGTTGTGGCGCCCCTTCCGCGGCGAAAAGTGGGTGCGGGTCGCCATCCTGCTGCCGCTCGTCGCCACCCCCGTGGCCGTCGGCATGATGTGGCGGCTGATCTTCGACCCCAACATCGGCTTCGTCAACCAGCTGCTCAGCATGGTCGGCATCCCGGCGCAGCCGTGGCTGGCCGGACAGGACACCGCGCTGGGCACCACCATCTTCATCGACGTTTGGCAGTGGACCCCGATGGTCGTGCTGATCCTGCTCGCCGGCCTGACCTCGCTCTCCGAAGAGCCCGACGAGGCCGCCCGGATGGACGGCGCCAACGCGTTCCAGCGCTTCTTCTTCATCACCCTGCCGCTCATGATGCCGACCGTGATCGTCGCCATCCTGCTGCGTGGCATCGACGCCCTGAAGACCTTCGACATCCTCTACGCCACCAAGGGCAAGGGTGGCGGCTCCTTCCACGAGGTGGAGACCCTCAATGTTTACGCCTACGGCCTGAGCTTCGACTACAACCAGTACGGGCTCTCCTCCGCGGTGCTGATCCTGTTCTTCATGATCATCATCGGCACCATGTGGCTGCTGACCATGCGCAAGAAAGCGGTAAGCAAATGACCGTCCAGACCCAAAACACCCCCTCCCAGACCGCCGCCGCGGCGACGGCGACGGCCCCGCGCCGCCGCAAGCCGCTGGCCACCCGCGCCTACAAGGTCTTCCGGGTCGTCGCGCTGGTCGCGGTGGTGCTGTTCCTGATCGCCCCGCTGTTCTGGATGCTGCTGGCCTCCTTCAAGACCAACGTGGACATCTACGACACGGCCAAGTCGTTCCTCTTCACCCCCACGGGCGAGAACTACGCCAACGTGCTGCAGCGGAACAACTACTTCATCTTCATCTTCAACAGCTTCTGGGTGGCGTTCGTCTCCACCGCCCTGTCGCTGGTCCTCGGCGTCCCCGCGGCTTACGCGATGAGCCGCTTCACCATGCACCGCTCGGCCCTAGTGGTCCTGATGGCCCGCGTCATCCCGGGTGTGTCGCTGCTGGTGCCCTGGTACTACGTCTTCTCCAACCTGAAGATGGTGGGCGGCTTCGAGGTGCTGATCCTCAGCCACATGTTCGTCGCGCTACCGTTGATCGTCTACATCATGATGAGCTACTTCGACTCGCTGCCGCTGGAGCTGGAGGAATCGGCCCAGGTGGACGGCCTCACCCCGATCGGCGCGTTCCGCCGCATCACGCTGCCGCTGTCCGTCTCCGGCATCGCCACCGCCGGGATCCTGTCCTTCATCTTCTCGTGGAACAACTTCATGTTCGCCCTGGTGCTCTCCGGCTCCAAGACCAAGACCCTGCCGGTGGCGATCTTCGACTTCGTCTCCTATGCCAGCATCGACTGGGGCGGACTGATGGCGGCCGCCACCGTGGTTACTATCCCGATCATGATCATTGCGCTCTTCACGCAGAAGTACATCGTGTCCGGCCTGACCGCCGGCGCGACCAAGGGCTAGGCAGCAGATGACAAGCATCAGCAGGATTGAAACCTTCCTCGTCGCGCCGCGCTGGCTCTTCGTCCGGATCGAAACCGACAGCGGGATTGTCGGCTGGGGCGAGGCCAGCTGCGAGGGCCGCAGCGAGACGGTGCGCACCGCCGTCGACCAGCTCTCCGAGCTGCTGATCGGCAACGACGCACTCCGGATCGAGGACCACTGGCAGGTCATGACCAAGGGCTCCTTCTACCGCGGCGGGCCCATCCTCGCCAGCGCCGTCTCCGGCCTGGACCAGGCCCTATGGGACATCGCGGGCAAGCACTTCAACACCCCCGTGCACCAGCTCCTGGGCGGCCACGTCCGGGACCGGATCCGGATGTACGGCTGGGTGGGCGGGGACGAACCCAACGAGGTGGCGGACCAGATCAGCGCGCAGCTGGAGGTCGGACTCACCGCGGTGAAGATGAACGCCAGCGGCCGGATGAGCCCCGTCGCCTCGGTGGCGGAACTCGACGGCGTCGTCCGCCGGGTCGCCGCCGCCCGCGAAGTCCTGGGCGACCACCGCGACGTCGCCGTCGACTTCCACGGCCGCTTCAGCCTGGCCAACGCCCGGCGGGTGGCGCCGCTGCTGGAACCGTACCGGCCGTTCTTCCTCGAAGAACCCGTGGTTCCGGAAAACACCCACCTGCTCCGGGAGTTCACCTCCTCCACCACGACGCCGGTCTCCACCGGTGAACGGCTCTACAGCCGGCAGGAATTCCTGCCCGCGCTGCAGGCCGGCATCGCCGTGGCCCAGCCCGACCTCTCACACGCCGGCGGCATCACCGAGGTCCGCAAGATCGCCTCGCTCGCCGAAATCTACGAGGTCCAGCTGGCCCCGCACTGCCCGCTGGGTCCGCTGGCGCTCGCAGCCTGCCTGCAGGTGGGCTTCGCCACGCCCAACTTCCTGATCCAGGAACAAAGCATCGGCATCCACTACAACCAGGGCGCCGAAGTCCTGGACTATGTGGTGGACAAGTCCCCGCTGAAGTTCGTGGACGGCCACATCGAACGGCTGACCGGCCCGGGCCTGGGCATCGAGATCGACGAGGCCGTAGTCCGTGCCGCGGACAAGCGCGGCCACGCCTGGCGCGGACCGGTCTGGCGCCACCCCGACGGCGCCTTCGCAGAATGGTGAACGATATGACCTCCTCCCTGACCCCCGGAGACCTGCTGGCCGGCATCCGCGAGACCCGCCTGGTGGCGATCGTGCGCGGCACCGACGGCGGGGCCGCCGCCCGGGCCGCCCTCGCGGCCATGGAGGAAGGTTTCCGCTACGTCGAAATCGCCCTCACCACGCCGGACGCACTGGCGGCCATCCGCTCGGTTCGCGCCGCGGCACCCGCCGGCTGCTTTGTCGGGGCCGGCACCGTCCTCACCGCCGCGGATGTCGACGAGGTCGCCGACGCCGGCGGCCAGTTCATGGTGACACCCTCACTGGCCACCTCCATCGAGGAGTCCGCCCGCCTGGGGATCCCCGTCCTCGCCGGGGCGCTGACCCCCAGCGAGGCCTATGAGGCGATGAACCGCGGCGCCACCGCGGTGAAGCTGTTCCCCGCCTCCATCGGCGGCCCGCGCTACCTGAAGGCGCTCCGCGACCCCTTCCCCGGCATCCCGTTCATCGCCGTGGGCGGCGTCGGGCTGGACGAGGCCGCCGGGTATTGGGACGCCGGGGCGATCGCCGTCGGACTCGGCGGACCGCTGTTCGGCGACGCCGGCTCGGGCGGGAACCTTGCCCCGGTGCGCGAGCGGGCCCGCGCCTTCGTCGGCCTCGCGTCCGGATACGGCCGGCGGCCGGCGGCGGAGCCCGCGCGGTGACCGTCGACCTGCTCACCCTGGGTGAATCGATGGTCTCGCTGCGGTCGGCGGGGCCGCTGTCCGCCGGCGGCAGCCTGGGCATGCACGTGGCCGGGGCGGAGTCCAACGTCGCCGTCGGCGTCGCCCGGCTGGGCCACAGCGTCGCCTGGGCCGGTGTCATCGGCGCGGACCCGCACGGTGAATTCATCCTCCGCCAGCTGCGCAGCGAGGGCATTGCGGTGCAGCACCGGGTGGATGCCGCCCGGTCCACCGGGGTGATGTTCCTCGAGCGGCGCACCGCGGACATCAGCCGGGCCTACTATTACCGTGCCGGTTCCGCCGGCTCCACGATCAGCCGCGAGGACGTGGACCGGGCCTTCGCGGCCGGTCCCCGTGTCCTGCACCTGACCGGCATTACCGCTGCCCTCGGCCCGGAGTCCCGGCGTGCGGTTGAGTACGCGGCCGCCCGCGGTGCCGCCGAAGGCCTGGTGGTTTCGCTCGACGTCAACTACCGCAGCAAACTGTGGTCCCGCGACGAGGCCCGCGCCGTCCTCACCCCGCTCGCCCGGCACGCCAGTGTCCTGGTGGCCTCCGACGACGAACTCGGACTCGTCGCGGACGGCGGAGCCTTTGGCAGCGGCGCGTTGGGCGGCAGCCCCGGCGACCGTGAGGCCGCCGAACTGGCCATGGCCGCCGAGCTGCTGGACCGCGGCATCCGGGAAGTTGTGGTCAAGCGCGGTGCCGCCGGCGCCGGGGTCTACACCGCAGGCGGCCGCTGGGAAGCCCCCGCCGTCCCGGTGACCAGCATCGACACCGTGGGCGCCGGAGACGCCTTCACCGCCGGCTATCTCTCAGCCCTGCTCGACGGCGGCGACGTCGCCGCCCGGCTCAAGCGCGGGACCCTCGCCGGGGCCTTCGCGGTCAGCACCGCCGGCGACTGCGACGGCCTGCCCAGCGCCGCGGAACTGGCGCTGCTGGGCGCCGCCCCGGACGGAAGCACCCAGCGCTAAGACACCCCTGCACCTCCCGGACCCTATCCCCGGACATCCTCCCGACCGACACCGAAAGCCTGGATCAGACCGTGAAAATCATTGCCGCCGAAGTTTTTGTCACCAGCCCCTCCCGCAATTTCGTGACGCTGCGGATCACCACCGAGGACGGGGTGACCGGGATCGGCGATGCGACCCTCAACGGCCGCGAACTGGCCGTCGCGGCGTACTTGAAGGAACACGTCGCGCAGTTGCTGATCGGCAAGGACCCGCACCGGATCGAGGACACGTGGCAGTTCCTGTACCGGTCTTCGTACTGGCGGCGGGGTCCGGTGACGATGGCCGCGATCGCCGCGGTGGACATGGCGTTGTGGGACATCAAGGGCAAGCTGGCCGGGATGCCGGTGTATCAGTTGTTGGGCGGGGCGTCGCGGAACGGGCTGCGTGCGTACGGCCATGCCTCCGGCTCTGACCTGGAATCGCTGTTCGACTCGGTCCGGGAGCACCTGGAGCTCGGCTACAAGTCGATCCGGATCCAGACCGCCGTGCCCGGCATCAAGGCCGTGTACGGGGTCGCGGCTCAGGCGCAGGCCTCGGGGGAGCGGTACGACTACGAACCGGCCGGCCGCGGCGCGTTCCCGCAGGAAGAGGACTGGGACACCCGCGCCTACCTGCGGCACCTGCCGACGGTGTTCGAAGCGGTCCGGAACGAGTTCGGCCCGGAAATCCCGCTGCTGCACGACGGACACCACCGGATGACGCCGATCCAGGCCGCGAAGCTGGGCAAGGCGCTGGAACCCTACGACCTGTTCTGGCTGGAGGACTGCACCCCGGCGGAGAACCAGGAGGCGCTGCGCCTGGTCCGGCAGCACACCACCACACCGCTGGCCATCGGTGAAATCTTCAACACCGTGTACGACTACCAGACGATTATCAAGGAACAGCTGATCGACTATGTCCGGGCCGCGTCCACGCACTTTGGCGGGATCTCGCCGCTGAAAAAGGTGATGGACTTCGCCGCGCAGTACCAGATCAAGTCCGGCTTCCACGGCCCCACGGACATCTCCCCGGTCGGGTTTGCCGCGCAGCTGCACGTGGGCCTGGCCATCCACAACTACGGGATCCAGGAGTACATGCAGCACTCGGATGCAACCAACGAGGTCTTCGAGCAGTCCATGACGTTCGTGGACGGCTACCTGCACCCGGGGGAGACGCCCGGCATCGGCGTTGAATTCAACGAGGAGGCTGCCGCGGCCTACCCGTACCAGCAGGCTTACCTGCCCTACAACCGCCTCGTCGACGGCACCGTCCACGACTGGTGAGCCGCCGCTGATGCCAAAAAGGTCCCGGGCGGCGATTCGCAGCTCAGCCGCCCGGGACCTGGTCTGGTAAGCGGCCGGGGCGCGTCGTCCCCGGCCTGCCGCGCCCTCGGCCTAGCGGACGACTTCCCGGGTCATTCCGAAGGGGACCTGGTCCGAAAGTGCCGCCGTGTAGTGCCCCGGCTTGTGCCGGGTCAGCAGGATGCCGTGGGTGCCGGTGAGCATGGCGAGCCGCTGCAGCCCCTGGACGGCGTCGTTGAGCCGGTCGTCCAAGAGTTGGCGGTTGTCGACCTGGATCTCGATGCATTCGCTTGCTGTCGTCATCGCACTGTCTTTCCTGGAAGTGGTTGCCGCGGCGTCCGACGGCTGAAGCGAGGATAACGTCTGATTTAAATGTGAGTCAAATCACCACGCGGGTGCGCCGCCTGCAGCTTCCGTACCTTAAGTCAGCACCGTGAAACCGGCCGCCGGATAACGCACCCCGTTGACCTGCGGCTGCAGCGCGTGATCGCCGGGGTGGTGGACCCGGGTGGTCATCTGGCGGAAGGCATGGCGCTTTGAAAATGTCCTGGATTCACCCGGCCCGAGGACGGCTATGCCGAGCTTGAACACTTTGTCCGCGAGGACGCCGTTGGCTTTGGCGTAGTGCACGACGTAGTCGACGGCGATGCGGGCCTCCGCCGGGCCGGTATTGGCGACGTCGAAATCGAAGCCCAGGTCCCCCGGCAGTTCGACGACGGTGCGGTCGAGCCGGGGAGTTGTCACGGCGAGCGACGCCGGCACGAACCCGAGCAGCTCCAGCGCCCCGGGATGGGCCTTCTTGACCAGGGTCCGCAGGCCGTGCCGGACCACCCTGGCGGTGTTCGCGTCCGGCTCCGCCAGCCAGCGCGCTGCGGTGGCGATTACGTCGGCGGGGGCATGCCGGGCCAGGTCGTTCAAGTGGTTGGCCACCGAACGCCGGACGTCGTCGACCGGGTCGCGGTACAGGGCGTCGAGGATCGGCAGGGTTGCCGCCGGCCGGGCCGTGAGCCCGGGAACACGGATTGCCCACGGCAGGTACGCCCGGGTGCCCTCGCTGGCGAGCCGGCGGACCTGCCAGTCCGGGTGGGTGGTCCAGCGCTGGATGACCGCCAGGGCCCGGTCCAGGTCCGCGTCCAGGAGCCGCCGGATGGCGAACTCTCCCGTGAGCCGAGGAGTCAGCTCGGCGAGCAGCGACAGGCAGTCCTCGAAGTCGCCGGGAACCCTCCGGGCAAGGGCGAGGGCGGCGGCCGACTCGCTGACCGGCCAGATCATCCAGCCGGTGAAGTCCGGGTCCTTCAGCGCCCGGCGGAAGACCGCCGCCGCAGCGCGGTAGTCGCCGGGAAGGTCCGTAAGCATGGCGGCGCTGAGCAGGTCGGTGCGCCCGCGCAGGCCCAGTCCGTCCAGCTGTCCGGCCGTGCCGGCCAGGTGCGGGAAGCGGCGGCCGGGGGAAGCGGCGGCAAGGATCCGTTCCAGCGAGCCGACCACCCCGGGGTTGATCAGTTCATTCATGACACCCATGGCTTCAGGCTACCGGCGGGAACGGCGCGGGACCGGCTGCCGGCCCGACGCGCCCGCGGCGCCGGAACCGGGATATTCTTCACGTTGGGAATGTCCACACACGGCGCAGAGGCGGCTACGGGAATGGCAGAGCAGAAAACCGGGAAACCCGGCTGGTGGCAGGTCTTCCACGACAAGTTCGTGGTGGAGGAGCGCTACATGAGCGTGGATGCGCGGCGGAATCTGTACCGGATCGCCGTCGTTCTTATGGTCGTCGGCGTCGTGGCGTTCACCACTATCCTGGTCAGCGTGCTGCAGCACGGCGGTATCACCGCCGTTGACGAGCCGGTGCGCTCCGGGCTCGTGGCGCTGCGCGGGGAGCCGGCCACGACCATCATGATCATCCTGGCCATTGTCTTCGGCCCCATCGGCCTGCCGATCATCATCCTGGTGTTCACGGTGGCCTGGGGGCTGCTGGCCAAGCACGCTTGGCGGCCGATGGTGCTGGCCGGTGGCATGCTGACCGGAGTCATCCTGGCCCAGATCATCGGCCGGTCCGTCGGCCGGCAGCGCCCGCCGGTGGACCTCATGCTCTTCGGGGCGGACTCCACCTTCTCGTTCCCGTCAGGCCACGTCCTGGGCGCCTGTGACTTCCTGCTGATCACCACGTTCCTGGTCTTCTCCCGCCGCAAGAATCCGAAAGCCGCCGTCGCGGGTTTCACCGTGGCCGGCATCGGGATCATCTTCGCCGCGCTCAGCCGGCTTTACCTGGGCTACCACTGGACCACCGACGCCCTCGCCTCGCTGTCCATCTCGTTCGTGATCCTGGGCGCCGTGATCCTGCTGGACACCTGGCGGACCGCCAGGATCCCGGGGGAGCGGATCACCGGTGAGCTTTCCAAGCAGGAGACCGGCGCGGAGTAAGCGCCGGCGGATACGGGGCGCGCTGCCGGTCAGCGCGCCCCGCGTCGTTTAAGCTCCGCACGGAGCTTGGCATTAGCCGCTTCCAGTTCCAGCACCTTGGCGACGCCGGCGAGGTTCAGGCCTTCGTCCAGCAGCTCACTGATCCGGCGCAGCACCACCAAATCCGTCTCGCTGTACTGCCGCGTTCCGCCCGCCGTGCGGTCCGGCGTCAGGAGGCCCCTGCGCTCGTACAGCCGGATGTTTTGCGGTCCGGTCCCAACCAGCTGAGCCACCACGGAGATGGCGTAAACCCCGACGTCGGCTTCACGTTCCGCCATGGCTCACGTCCTTATCGTTTGGTCCAAGAATTTCCTGTTGCATCAGTTTGGCACTGGTGCTATAAAAAATCTATATCCATCACCACAGATAATGGGTGGCTGGATAGGCAGGAAATTTCAAGCCTCTTGTATGAAGGAGTGGGAAATGATGTTGATGCGTACGGACCCGTTCCGTGAATTGGACCGGCTGACCCAGCAAGTCTTCGGAACGGCGGCGCGGCCCGCCGCCATGCCGATGGATGCGTGGCAGGAGGAGGGCGAATTCGTCGTCGCGTTCGACCTTCCCGGCGTCAATGTCGACTCGGTTGATCTCGACATCGAACGCAACGTCCTGACCGTCAGGGCCGAACGGCGCGAACCGGCGCAGCCGAACGTTGAGTTGATCGCCTCGGAACGGCCGCGCGGGGTCTTCAGCCGCCAACTGATCCTGGGCGACACGCTGGACACCGACAAGGTCAAGGCGAGCTACGCCGACGGCGTCCTGACGCTCCGGATTCCGGTGTTGGAGCAGGCCAAGCCGCGGAAGATTGAAATCACGCACACGCAGGACAAGATGCAGGAGATCGGGAAGTAACAGCGCCGCGGCGGAGGTCTCCAGCCGCTGACGGTGCGGGGAACAGCCCGGCCGCAACCTGCGGCCGGCTGATCCCCGGCGGATCAGCCCGAACCCCGCCCGGCCAGCCAGGAGGTGAGCCGATGAACCGCGACCCGCGCGGCTTCTATGCCGCGTTGCACGTCGCGCCGGATGCGACCCCGGCCGAGATCCAGCGCTCCTTCCGCGCACTGATGCGCCGCCGCCATCCCGACGTCGAAGCGTCCGCCGGTGCGGGGGCCGACGGCGGGGAGGAGGTGCGCCGCATCCTCGAGTCATTTGCGGTGCTGCGGAATCCGGACGCACGGGCCGCCTACGACGCCGCCGGTTCCGCGGCTCGGCAGGCCGGGCCGGCAGACGCCGGGGGCACCGCCGCCGGCACTTCCGCCGTCGGCCGGGACATACCGGTGCGGCACCACCGAGGCCGGCAGCCGGTGCTGCGCGTGACCCCGGTGCGGTGGGAGCGGGGTCCGGAGTAACGCGGGAACCGGACGCTGTGCCGGCGCCGCACAACAGGCAGGAACACAAGAAAAAGGAGTACAGCTATGAGCGCATGGCGGCGTTACGACTCGCACCTCATTCCGGCCTTCCACGAACGGTTTGAGGAGCGCTGGGGCGAGGGCACGGCACCGTTCCTGGACCCGGAGGCCCATGAACTGCCCATGCCACGTGCGCAATGGATCAACGTGGACACCGGTGCGGCCCTGGCGGTGGTGCCCATCTGGGCCGCCGAGGACCGCCAGCACCGCTCGTTCGGGGTGTTCTATTTGCCGCCCGCCGGGGACATCTGGGTACTCCGGCCAGGGTTCACCGGCTACTTGGAACCCGCGGCAGACGACGCGGAACAGCTGCTAAGCCTGCGGAACGACGCGTTCAAGAAAGCCGTCGCACACGCGAAGGAGTTCCTCTTCGGGCCGGAGGCCGGCAGTTACTGAGCAGCTACTGACTTGGGCCGGGCGGGGGCGCCCCGGCGGGTGGATGGCCGCGCCGGTTGTGGCGCGGGCCCCCACCGGGGCCTAAAATCAATCAACCACCAGCGCAACTGCATAGGGGATCCGCCAATGAATGCTTCCGCCCACGATCTGGCCGCCCTGCTGCCGCCCGGATTCACCATGGGCGTGGCAACCGCCGCCTTCCAGATCGAAGGGGCGCTGGACGAGGACGGGCGGGGACCCTCCGGCTGGGACGTCTTTGCGGCCACCCCGGGCTCGATTGTCAACGACCACAGCCCCGCAATCGCCTGCGACCACTACCACCGGATGCCCGAAGACGTGGCGCTGATGAAGGAATTGGGGATCGATTCGTACCGGTTCTCGCTGTCCTGGCCCCGGATCCAGCCCGGCGGCAGCGGCCCGGTCAATCCCAAGGGATTGGACTTCTATGACCGGCTGATCGACCTGCTGCTGGCCAACGGCATCACGCCGATGGCCACGCTGTACCACTGGGACACCCCGCTGGAACTGGACGAGGCCGGCGGCTGGATGAACCGGGACACCGCCTACCGGCTGGGGGAATTCGCCGCCATTGCCGCCGCGGCGTACGGGGACCGGGTGGCCCGCTGGGTGACCATCAACGAACCGGCCACGGTGAGTGCCAACGGCTACATGCTGGGCGTCCACTCCCCGGGGGAAGCCCACATGCTCAAGGCGCTGCCGAGTGTCCACCACCAGCTGCTCGGCCACGGGCTGGCGATGCAGGCGCTGCGGGCCGCGAAAGTACCCGGCGAGATCGGCCTCACCAACGTCTATTCGCCAATGGTCCCGGCCTCCGGCAACCCGCTGGACAAGGTCAGCGCAGGGCTGATGGACATGGCCCAGAACCGCCTCTACGCAGATCCGGTGCTGCTGGGCAAGTACCCGGACGCCATCAGGGCCGCCACCTTCTTCTCATCCTTCAGCCCCTCCAGCGAGGACATGGAGCTGATCTCGCAGCCGCTGGACTTCTACGGATTGAACTACTACATGCCCACCCGCGTGGCCGCCGGGCCCGGCGAGGGGACCGTGCCCAAAGGCATGGCCGAGGCCATGGGCAACGACCTGAACGGCGGCGGCTCCGGCACGCCGTTCCACATCCAGAGTTTCCCGGACACCGAGATCACCGCCTACGGCTGGCCGATCAAGCCGGATTACATGGCGGTCGCGCTGGTGGAAATGGCGGAACGCTACCCGGACCTGCCGCCGGTCTACATCACCGAGGGCGGCGCCAGCTTCGAGGACCTGGAAATCCACGACGCCGAGGGCCGACTGATCGTCCCGGATGAGCGGCGGGTGCGGTACCTCGCCGAGCACATCGGGGCGGCCATCGAGGCGACCTCGCCCGGCGGCCCCGCCGAGTCGATCGAGCTGCGCGGCTACTATGTGTGGTCGCTGCTGGACAACTTTGAATGGTCCGCCGGCTACAAGCAGCAGTTCGGCCTGCTGCACGTGGACCGGGACACCATGGTGCGCACGCCGAAGGCCTCCTACTACTGGATCCGGGAGCTGATGGCAGCCCGGAACCGGTCCGCCGGCGGGGACGCGGCGGAGGGTGCCGGGGCCGCGGCCGCAACGGAAGGTGCCGGTGCTGCGGGCGCGGCGGAAGCTGCCGGCGTCGACGTCGAAACTCCCGCAGCCGGCGCAGGAGCCTGAGCGGGGAGCGCGGCGGCCGGCTAGAGGATCTCCAGCTCCTGCAGGCGCTTGGCCATGCCGGCGCCGTCGGGCGAGTAGACCCACGGGACACTGGAACCCGTGTGGTCGCCGTTCTCGGAATGTCCGCCGGCCAGTACGGCCTCGCCGGTGGAGAGTTGGCGGATGCCGATCGCGGCCACCTTGTCGCCGTGGTCCCGGGCGAACTGTGAATAGATGGCCTCGTCGTGCTGGCCGTTGTCGCCGAACAGGAGCCAGCGCATGTTGGGGAACTCCTTGGCCAGCAGTTCCAGGTTCCGGCGCTTGTGGTCCTGGCCGCTGCGGAACCAGCGGTCGTGGGTGAGGCCCCAGTCGGTCAGCAGCAGCGTGCCGGAGGGGTACATGTTGCGGGTGATGAAGCGTGCCAGCGTCGGCGCGGCGTTCCACGGCCCGGTGGAGAGGTAGATCACCGGCGCCTCGGGATGTTCGACCAGGAGCCGGTCCATCAGCACGGCCATGCCCGGAGTGGCCATCCGGGCCCGCTCGTTGAGCACAAAGGTGTTCCACAGAGCCAGGAACGGCCGGGGGAGTGCTGTGACCATGATGGTGTCGTCAATGTCGGAGACGATGCCCAGGGTGGTGTCCGGGGAGATGACATAAATCATCGCCTCCGCCGGCTCGGTGCCCTCGGCCCGCAGTACGGCGCGATGCCAGCCGGGCGTGAGCGAAACCTGGACCACGGTGTCCACGAGGCCGCCACGGTCAGCGTGCACGGTGGTGGTGATCCCGCCGATCTCGATGTCCACCTCAATAAACTGGATCGGCACGGACGTAAAGGCCCGCCAGCCGCGGACATTCTGGTTGCCGTTTTCCGCCGCCTGCGCCGCCCGGCTGCCCGGGGCGGGCTTGCTGGTGAGCAGCACGCGGCCGAGGACTCGGACCCACTCGGTGGAACCGTAGCCCTGGTACGCGATGGTTTGCGGGGTGAACTTCCAGCGCCTGGCCGCCTTCAGGCGGAGATGGTTGACCGTGTCCGAGACCAGGTGGGCCAGCCGGAAGGCCTGGCTGCCCGAGACCTTGTTCTTACGCGGTGGTTCCTGCGCTGACTGCTGAGACGCCAATTCCATGCCTCCACTCTCCCACAGAGGCGGCCTGCTCCGGCGATTGCGTCAGCGGCTCAGGCGCCCAGCAATTCGCGCAGCCGGGTGGCGTTGCGCACCGCGTTGCCGCCGCCGTCGTTGTTGAAATACGCGTAGACCTCCTTGCCCGCCGCCTGCCATTCGCGGATCCGGTCCGCCCACCAGCCCAGCTCCTGGTCCGAGTAGGAGCCAGCGTAGAGGTGGTCCCGGTCCGGACCGTGCAGCCGAACGTACACGAACGGGGCGGTGGCCCGCAGGATGCAGGGCAGCTGCGCCCCGCTCATGACGCAGTAGGCGGCGCCGTGCCGTTCCAGCAGCTCATACACCGCCGGGTGGTCCCAGCTGGCGTGGCGGAACTCCACGCTGACCCGGATCCAGCCCGGCAGCGCGGCCAGGAAGTAGTCCAGCCGGGCGTCGTCGCGGGCGAAATCCGGCGGCAGCTGCACCAGCAACACGGCACGCTTGTCCCCCAATTCGTGCCAGCACCGGGTGATCCGCTCCACCCAGGCCTCCGGGCCGTAGAGTTTCTTGCCGTGCGTCAGTCCCCGCGGGGCCTTGACGGACATGGTGAAGCCCTCGGGCAGCCGGCGCCGCCAACTTGCAAAGGACACCTCCCGCGGCCAGCGGTAGAAACTCGCGTTCAGCTCCACCGTAGTGAAACGGGAGGCATAGGTGGCCAGCCGGTCCCGGGCCGGCAGCCCGGGCGGGTAGAGCACGTTCTCCCAGTGGTCGTAGCTCCATCCGCTGGTCCCGATCTGCGGCACCCCGGCGGAGAGGTGCGGGCCGCCGTCGTGATGCGCCCAGAATTCCTGTTCCGGCATGCTGGGATCGTAACCGGAGCAGCGCCGCCCGGCCCAGCCCCGCACGCTGAGCACGCCCGGCTCCTCGTCCGGCCGTGGGTCCTGTGGCAGGGTAAGAGCCATGGCACGCATCGAGGATTACGCAATGGTCGGCGATCTGCACACCGCCGCATTGATCAGCACCGAAGGCTCCATCGACTGGCTGTGCCTGCCCCGCTTCGACTCGCCGGCCTGCTTCAACGCCCTGCTGGACAGCCCCAAAGCCGGCCGCTGGCTGCTCGCGCCGGCCGCCGGCGGCGAATGCACCCGGCGGCGCTACCGCAAGAACACCCTCGTCTTGGAAACCGAATGGGAAACCCCGGAGGGCAAGGTCAAAGTCATCGACTTCATGTCGCCCCGGGACGGCGCGGCGGACATTGTGCGGATCGTGGTGGGGGTCCGCGGGACCGTCCGGATGCGCGGGGAGCTGGCCCTGCGGTTCGACTACGGCCACATTGTCCCCTGGGTCCGCCGCGATGAGCACGGCATCCACGCCGTCGCCGGCCCCGACGCCGCCTACCTGGTCACCGACGCGCCGCTGCGCGGCGAGCACATGCAGACCGCCAGCGACTTCACCGTCAAGGCCGGGGAACGTGTTCCGTTCGTGCTGACCTGGGCGCCCAGCCACCTCGGCCGGCCGCGGAGGGTGGATCCGGAAGCCGTCCTGGCAGCCACCGAATCGTTCTGGCGCCAGTGGACGGAAAAATGCAGCGCCACCGGCCCGTACCGCGACGCCGTGCTGCGCTCGCTGATCACGCTCAAGGCCCTGACCTTCGCCCCGACCGGCGGCATCGTGGCGGCCGTGACTACGTCCCTGCCGGAGGAACTCGGCGGGGAACGCAACTGGGACTACCGCTACTGCTGGCTGCGCGATGCGACCCTGACCCTGCAGGCCCTGCTCGCCTCGGGCTACTCCGAGGAGGCCGCCGCCTGGCGGAACTGGCTGCTGCGCGCGGTGGCCGGCGACCCTGCGGACCTGCAGATCATGTACGGCCTGCACGGCGAGCGCAGGCTTCCGGAAATGACGCTGGACTGGCTGGCCGGCTACGAGGGGTCGGTGCCTGTGCGGATCGGCAACGGCGCGGCCGGCCAACTGCAGCTTGACGTCTGGGGCGAGGTGCTGGACTGCCTGGCCCTGACCCGGACCTCCCTGCTGCTGGACGGCGACGATTCGTGGGACGTCCAGGTGGCGCTGATGGAGCACCTGGAGACCGCGTGGGACCGGCCGGACAACGGCCTCTGGGAAATGCGCGGGCCGCGCCGCCATTTCACCCACTCCAAGGTGATGGCCTGGGTGGCGGCGGACCGCATGGTCAAGGGCGTCCGGGATGCCGGCTTGCCCGGACCGGCGGACCGCTGGGAAGAACTCCGGGACCGCATCCACGCCGACGTTATGGCCAACGGTTTCGACGTCGAACGCAACACCTTCGTGCAGTCCTACGGCCGTCCGGAACTGGACGCCGCCCTGCTGCTCATCCCGCGGGTGGGGTTCCTGCCGCCGGACGATCCGAGGGTGGTGGGCACCATCGAGGCCGTGCAACGGGAGCTCACGCACGACGGCTTCGTGCTGCGCTACCGGCAGGAGCAAAGCGACGACGGGCTCGCGGGCGGCGAGGGGGTCTTTCTCGCGTGTTCCTTCTGGCTGGTGGACGCGCTGATCGGCGCGGGCCGGCGGCGCGAGGCCCGGGAGCTGTTCGAACGTCTGCTCGCGCTGCGCAATGACGTCGGGCTGCTGAGCGAGGAATGGGGCGTCGAGGAGGCCCGGCAGCTGGGGAACACACCCCAGGCGTTCAGCCACTTCGCGCTGGTGCGCAGCGCCCTGCACCTCCAGGGGGACGGCCTCTGACGGCGGGCTCTTCAACGGGCTCCGGCACCGCTGACGGCGGCGCTATCCGCCCGACCCGAACCCGTCCCCGGACTTTCCTCCAGAGCTTAGATAAGTATACTTACTAATATCCCCGCACGGGGTGCAGGATTGAAGGAGTATGCAATGGCTGGATATTTCGAGCTCGTGGATGCGCCCGACGGCGGCTACCGGATTCGAATGATGGACGCTACCGGCGGTCTGATGGCCGTCTCGGTCACCTTCCCCACCAAACGGGCGGCCGTGGCCGGCATCGCCCAGGCGCGGGAGATCGCCGGCACCGGCCTGATCCGTGACCGCAGCGGCGACGGCCAGTCGGCAGTGATGGCCTCCATGGCCAAGCGGCGCACCGGCGGCGGCGCAGGACGCGGCTCGTCCCTCTCTGGCGGCACCCTGGCGGCCACGAAGCGCACCCGTGCCCATCACTGATACCCCGCCCGCCGCCCCGCACCAGCCCGCCGGGACGCACCAGGCCGCCGTCCTCTTCGACGTCGACGGGACGCTGGTCGACTCCTCCTACATCCACGCGCTGGCTTGGTGGCAGGCGTTCCGGCAGGCGGGCTATGACGTCCCGATGGCCAGCATTCACCGCTCGGTGGGGATGGGCGGGGACCGGATCCTGGACCGCCTGCTGCCCGGGGACCGCGACAAGGGCGGCGATGCCGACATCATGGCTTCCCACGCCGCCGTGTTCTCCACGTTCTGGCCCTCGCTGCGCCGGCTCGACGGTGCGCGGGAGCTGCTGGCGCAGTGCTTCGACTCCGGCCTCGCCGTCGCCCTGGCGTCCTCGGCCCGGGACCGCGACCTGGAGATGCTGCGCGCCACCATCGACGCCGATGCCTACATCCACGCCGCCACCAGCTCGGCCGACGCAAAGGAAAGCAAGCCCGCGCCGGACATCCTTATCGCGGCGCTCCACGCCGTCGGCGTCCCCGCCGCGAACGCGGTGTACGTTGGCGACGCCGTCTGGGACATTTACGCCGCCGGCAAGCTGGACATCCCTGCGATCGGCCTCACCTGCGGCGGCACCAGCGAAGCCGAACTCCGCGAAGCCGGCGCCGTGGAGGTCTACGAAAGCCCGCGGGCCCTGCTGGAGAACCTAGCCGGCAGCGCCATCGGCCGGCTCGCCGCGCGGGTCCACGGCGGCTGACGCCTGGCGGCCGTAACCGGCCGCCCCGATTCTTCCTTCCAAATTTTCCCCTCCAGACCGCGACCGAAAGGCAAGCACATGAAGGCACTTACTTGGCAGGGCAAACGTTCCGTGAGCGTTGAAGAAGTTCCCGATCCGGTGATCCAGGAGCCCACCGACGCGATCGTCCGCATCACGTCGACGGGGATCTGCGGCTCCGACCTGCACCTCTACGAGGTCCTCGGCCCCTACATGCACAAGGGCGACATCATCGGCCACGAGCCGATGGGCGTCGTGGTGGAGGTGGGCAGCGCCGTCACCAACCTGGCCAAGGGCGACCGCGTGGTCATCCCGTTCAACATCTCCTGCGGCCACTGCTTTATGTGCAGCCAGGGACTGCAGTCCCAGTGCGAAACGACCCAGGTCAAGGAAAAAGGCTCCGGAGCCTCGCTCTTCGGCTTCTCCGAGCTGTACGGCTCCGTGCCAGGCGGTCAGGCGGAATACCTGCGGGTCCCGCACGCCGACTACGGGCCCATCAAGGTGGGCTCGGAACTCCCGGACGAACGCTACCTCTTCCTCTCCGACATCCTGCCCACCGCCTGGCAGGGTGTGAAGTACGCGGACGTGGCCGAGGGCGGCACCCTCGCCGTTATGGGCCTGGGCCCGGTGGGACAGTTTGCCTCACGGATCGGCAAGCACTTCGGCCTGCGCGTCATCGGCGTCGATCCCGTGCCGGAGCGCCGGGCGATGGCGGAACGGCACGGCGTCGAGACCCTGGACTTCTCCAAGGGCGTCGCCGACGAACTTCGCTCCATGACCCAGGGCAGGGGCGCCGACTCCGTGGTGGACGCCGTCGGGATGGAAGCCCATGACTCGCCCGTGGCCTCGTTCGCCCAGCACGCGGCCGGGCTGCTGCCGGACAAGCTGGCCCAGAAAGCCTTCGAGACCGTGGGAGTGGACCGGCTGTCCGCCCTCCACACCGCCCTGGACGCGGTCCGGCGCGGCGGCACCGTCTCGCTGAGCGGCGTGTACGGCGGCACGGCCTCCCCGATGCCGCTGATGCACATGTTCGACAAGCAGATCCAGCTGCGGATGGGCCAGTGCAACGTCCGCCGCTGGACCGAGGACCTGCTGCCGCTGGTGGAAGCCGACGCCGACCCGCTGGGCGTTATGGACCTCGTGACCCACCAGGCCAGCCTGGACGAGGCCCCCGCGATGTACGAGAAGTTCCAGAAGAAGCAGGACGGCTGCATCAAGGTGGTGCTGAAGCCCTGACGGGTTGCCGGCGGCGCCCGGGAACGCTGCCGGTGCGGGGTCGGTTCCGCGGCTGCGGGCGGTTCCCCGGCTGCGGCCGCCTCAGCGGGCGGGATACTTCCTTTTCCAGAGTTTCAGGAAAACCCGCTCCGAGGCGGCCGCGAGGCTCTCCTCCTTGGCGTGCAGCCGGCCGTAGCTGAAGCCGTTCTCCCCGCTGCGCAGCGCCCGGCCGCCCAGCTCGGCCAGCCGCTCCCGCGCCACGACGCTGTCCTGGTGCAGGCCCAGGAGCTGCTGGATTTTCCGCGCAGATTTCGCGAGCCGCTTTGCGCGCCGGTGCCGCTTTTTCCCGGCCGTCAGGGTGGCGGCCAGTTCGGCGGAGTACCGCAGCCGCTTGGCCGCCTTCCGGACCTCGTGCAGGCCGGCATCCCGGGTGGGGCCGCCGTCGTCGGGGGCGCCGTCCTCGTCTGGGGCGCTGCCGCCGCCGCGGGCCCCGCCGTCGTCGTCAGCCGGGGCGAGGGACGCGACAGCGCGCGCCAACCGGCGCTGGTCCTTGGCAACCAGCCTGCCGATCCCCGCCCCCGGAACTCCTGCCGCCTTCGGTGCCGCCGGCGCGTCGCTGAGGAAGTCCTCGAGGGCCGCCAGCAGGCGGGTGTACCGCTCGCTCCGGAGCCCCTCGAGTGCCGCGTCGAATCCGGCGGCGGCCAGGGAGTCGAGCTCCTCGTCGATCCTGAGCGCGGCCGGGCCGAAACGCAGCGCCTCCGGCTCCTGGGCGAGCAGGGCGGTCAGCCTGGCATGGACGACGCCCGGGTCCCGGGCAGCCCCGAGGAGGCCTGAAAGCCAGCGCAGTTCGTCCCGGAGCGGCTCCACGGCCCCGGCTTCGAACAGCGGCCGGCCCGAAGCGAGCAGCGAGCGGAGGCGGCGCGCGGCGACACGCATCTGGTGGACGTCGTCGGGCTTCCTGGCGAGAACTCCGGGAGCGCGCCGGCGCAGCTCAGCGAGCTGCTGCCCGAGATAGGCCAGCAGGACCTCGCCCGCGGTGGTTGCCACGCTTTACTCTACTTCCTGCGCGCAAGGCCCGCGCGGCCCCGCGAGGTGGCAGATCGCGGCAATGTTTCCGCCGGACACTGCCGCGACATGCCATCTCGGCATAGGCTGTCCGGGACCGGATTCCAGCACGCCACCCCAGGGAGCCCCCAATGACACGCCAGCACCACCCAGGCCGGGTCGCCGTCGTCACCGGAGCAGGCTCGGGGATCGGCAGGGCGGTGGCACGGCTCATGCTCGCGGACGGCTACCGGGTGGTGCTGGCCGGCAGACGTGAGGAACCGCTGCTGGAGACCGGCGCCGGCCACGCGCAGGCGCTGGCCGTCCCCTGCGACGTCACCCGGCCCGACGACGTCGAGCGGCTTTTCGCCGCGGCGCTGGAGCAGTGGGGGCGGGTGGACGTGCTGTTCAACAACGCCGGCGTGTTCGGCCCCGCCGCCTCGGTGGACGAGATCAGCGTCGAGGACTGGGAAGCCACGGCCGCGGTGAACCTGACCGGTTCCCTGTTGTGCGCGGCCGCCGCGGTGCGGGCGATGAAGGCGCAGTCGCCGCAGGGCGGCCGGATCATCAACAACGGTTCCATCGCCGCGCACTCTCCGAGGCCGCGGACCGTGGCCTACACGGTCACCAAGCACGCGATCACCGGCCTGACCAAGAGCATCGAGCTCGACGGCCGCGGGTTCGGCATCAGCTGCGGGCAGATCGACATCGGCAACGCGGCCACGGAGCTGATGGACCAGATTGGCGTCGGCGACGGCGCGCTCCAGGCCGACGGCAGCCGCCGGACGGAGCCGACGTTCCCGGTGGAGGACGCGGCCCGGGCCGTGCTGCTGATGGCCGGCATGCCCGCCTCCGCCAGCGTCGGCTCGCTCGTGATCACCGCCGCGGGGATGCCGTTCATCGGGCGGGGCTGAGCCGTCACGGCGGCAGCCGGCCGCTGACCGTCTAGAGCGGCAGCAGGCCGGAGAGGTCGGCGCGCAGTCCTGAGGCGGCCACCTTGCCGGCGTCCACCGCGTCCGCCCAGCTGAGCCGGCCGCTGACCATCGCGAGCCAGGTGGCGGCGTCGCACTCGATGACGTTCGGGGGAGTGCCGCGGGTGTGCCGGGGGCCCTCCACGCACTGGGTGACGCCGAACGGCGGGACGCGGACCTCCACCGAGTTCCCGGGGGCCCGCGCGGTGACCTCCTCGAGGGAGTACCGCACCGCCGTCGCAAGCGTGGGGCGCGGGACCGCCGGGGCGGTGTCCTGTGCCGGGGCGGTGGCTTCCCGCCAGGCGGCCAGCGCCGCACGGCCCTCGTCCACCGGAATCCGGCGCCGCTGAACAGCCACGGCCTAGTCCAGCAGCGCCGAGACGGCGTGGCCGAGGCGGATCTTACCGACCGGCCGGCCGCCTCCGAGCACCGGATCGACGACCTTGTCCAGGACGCTTGAGACCTCCGGGATCTCCACGGCGCCCGCGGCGGCGAGTAAGGTCAGGCCCACCAGGGTGGTGGCGCGGACATTGCCGTCGAGGACCTTGATCGCCACCGACACGCCTTGCGGGGTGGCCATGACCAGCACGCCCTCGGCGCCGACCTTGGCGATGATGCCGAGCTCGTCCATCACGATCGTGTTGGCCTGGCCCCGGCCCTGCACCGCCCACGGGTAGTCCAGCATGGAGGTGGCAATGGTGGCGGCGCGGGCGTTGGAGTTCTTGTCCCCGGGCGCCTTGGCCAGGCGGGAGAAGGCGCGGGCGAGTCCGGTGAGTGAGACCGCGGCCACCGGGGCGCCGCAACCGTCAATGCCGAGATGGGCGATCTTCTCGCCGCAGTATTCTTCGACCACGGAGCGGATGCGCTGCTGCAGGGGATGGTTCGGCTCCAAGTAGCTGTGCGTGTCCCAGCCGTTTTCGGTGCAGGCCCAGAGGAACGCGGCGTGCTTCCCCGAGCAGTTGAACGCCAGCCGCGATTTCCCGCGTTCGGTCTGGACCAGCCACGTCCGGGCGGTCTCGTCCTCGGGCCAGGCGGCGGGGCACTGGAGCTGGTCCTCTTTGGCGCCCGCGGCCTTGAGCATGCCTTCCACCACGTCCATGTGGTCGAGGGACCCGACGTGGCTGCCGCAGGCGATTGCCACCTGCGCGCCGCGCAGCGGAACACCGGACTGCATGGATGCCAGCGCCTGCAGGGGCTTGAGCGTGGAACGGGCGTAAATCGGGGTGGTGATGTCCCCGAGCTCGGTGACGACGTTGCCGTCCGCGGACATTACGACGGCGGAGCCGATGTGGCGGGACTCGATGAAACCGCTGCGTTCCACGACTGCCAATTCGACGGCGGACTCAACAGTGAAGGTGGCATGCGGGTTCAGAGGCATGCTGCCAGTCTATGGTGCGTTGGCGGCCCAGCCCGGTTACTCCACGGTGACCATGACGGACTGCCAGCCGGAGGCACCGTCGGGCACGGGATCGGCGCGCTTGTCCGTCTGGACCTCGCCGGTACCGTCGGTGGCGCGGGCCTTGATGTAGTGCGGTCCCGGGGTGGCATCCCATTCGAGGGACCACTGCCGCCAGGTCACCACGGAGGCCTCCGTGGACAGCACGGCCTCGGTCCAGGGGCCGTTGTCGATCTGCACCTCGACCTTGGTGATGCCGCGGGTCTGAGCCCAGGCGGTGCCGCCGATCACGATCTTTCCGGCGGCGACCTTGGCGAAGGACTTGGGGACCTCCACCCGGGCCATGGTCTTGATCGGGCCGCGCTCGGACCAGCCGCGCTGCGTCCAGTAGGCCTTGTTGTCCGCGAACCTCGTAACTTCCAGGTCCACCACCCACTTGGTGGCCGAAACGAAGCCGTACAGCCCGGGAACCACCATCCGGACCGGGTAACCGTGCTCCAGCGGAAGGGCCTCGCCGTTCATACCGATGGCCAGCATCGCGTCGCGATCGTCCTGCAACACCTCCAGCGGCGTGGAGGCGCTGAAGCCGTCAACGGAGGTGGAGAGCACCATGTCCGCGCCGTCCTTGGGCCGGGCCATCTTCAGTACGTCGCGGATGGGCATGCCCAGCCACTTGGCGTTCCCGGCCAGGTTCCCGCCGACCGGGTTGGACACGCAGGTCAGCGAGACATGCGATTCGATCAGCTGCGCGTCCAGCAAGTCCTGGAAGCTGAGCCGGACCTCCTGTTCGACCAGGCCATGGATCCGCAGCTCCCAGGACTGAGCGTCGATTTCCGGCACGCTGAGCGCGGTGTCGATCCGGTAGAAGTCTTTGTTAGGCGTCAGCCACGGCGTGACGCCCGGGGCTTTGGACTGGACTCCGGCGGGCACAGGTGCTGCAGCCTTGGCCGGGGCAGGCAGTTTCAGGGCTTCGCGGGCCTGGGCCACGTTGCTGCGCGCGGCGCTCAGGAGTCGTCCGCCGGTCGCGGCCGCGGCGGCAGCGACGGCGGTGATCCCGCTGGCGGTGAAGAAGGCGCGGCGGCTGGTGGCGGGACGGTCCGGCTCTTCGGCGCCGAGGTCCGAGGCCACCTCCGGCCACTGGCGCATCCGCCACAGCTTGCTGATCAGGAACCGGAGCACCACCAGGCCGGCCACGGTGCCGATCAGCGAAGGAATGGCATCCAGTGGTTTCACGCTGGCCCGGGTCACCACGCTGGCCACTATCACCGCGCCGAGCAGCAGCACGCCGGCTACGCCCAGGACCCACTTGCGGAACGCGACGATGCCCAGCACGCAGGCCAGCAGCAGGATCGTCAGTCCCATGCCCACGGACAGGGCAGCCTTGTCATTGGTGCCGAACGTGGCGATGGCGAAATCCTTCATCCACGGCGGGGTGAAGTCGATGAAGGTCGAGCCCAGGGCGATCAGCGGCGTCGCTCGGGCCGTAAAGAAGGCGCCGATCAGTTCCGCGACGGCCAGCACGACGCCGGCTGAGACCACCCCGGCCAGCGCGGCCAAGGCGGTGGGGCCGGAGAAGAGGGCGGGCCGCTTCTTGCGTTGCGTGGTGGTGCCGGGCTTCAGGTTGCTGGGCGTCTTCATACAGGATGTTCGGAGCGGTGGGCCCCGCGGATTGTCCGCGGCCGGCACTGGGCATGTCGAGTGGGTGCGGCCGGGATTGGGCATGTCCCGTGGCCGGCCTGGGCACAAGCGGCTCGGGACAAGGCGCGTGGACTGGACATGCCCTCCCTGCGGCGTGAGCAATGGACATATGCGCACTATGTCCTGTGGGTGCGGTCAAGACTGGGCATGTCCCGCGGCCGCCCTGGCCACAGGTGGCCGGGACAAGGCGCGAGGACTGGACATGCCCTCCCTGCGGCGTGAGCACTCGACATATGCGCACTATGTCCAGTGGGTACGGCCGGGACTGGGCATGTCCCGCGGCCGGCCTGGGCATAAGTGGCCGGGACGAGGCGCGTGGACTGGGCATGTCCCGTGGCGGTCACAGCTTAGGAGCCTGCACGGTCCACAAAGTACCCTTGGGAACTGTGAAGGTACTTGTCATCGGCCCCGGCGGCCGCGAACACGCCATTGTCCGATCCTTGCTCGCCGACCCCAATGTTTCCGAGGTCCATGCGGCCCCGGGCAACGCCGGTATCAGCAAGCTGGTCCCCACACACGCCATCGACGCGAACGATCCCGACGCCGTGGCCGCGCTGGCGACCAAACTCGCCGTCGACCTCGTGGTGGTCGGCCCCGAAGCCCCGCTGGCCGCCGGCGTCTCCGACGCGGTGCGCGACGCCGGGATCCCCGTCTTCGGTCCCAGCAAAGCCGCCGCCCAGCTCGAGGCCTCCAAAGCGTTCGCCAAGGAAGTCATGGCCGAGGCCGGCGTGCCCACCGCAATGGCCCGGGTGGCCTCCAACGCCGAGGAAGCCGCCGACGCACTCGACACCTTCGGTGCCCCCTACGTCGTCAAGGATGACGGACTCGCCGCCGGCAAGGGCGTCGTCGTCACCCGAGACCGGGACGAGGCGCTGGCCCATGCGCAGAGCTGCTTCGACGCCGGCGGCACCGTGGTGATCGAGGAATTCCTCGACGGCCCCGAGGTCTCCGTGTTTGTCCTCTGCGACGGCAGCACCACGGTGGCGCTCTCCCCGGCACAGGATTTCAAGCGCATCTACGACAACGACGAGGGCCCCAACACCGGCGGCATGGGCGCCTACACCCCGCTGGACTGGGCCCCCGAAGGGCTCGTCCAGGAAGTCATCGACCGGATCGCGCAGCCCACCGTCAACCAGATGGCCCACCGGGGCACCCCGTTCGTCGGCGTGCTCTTCGTCGGCCTCGCCCTGACCTCCCGCGGCACCCGGGTCATCGAGTTCAACGTCCGCTTCGGCGATCCGGAAACCCAGGCCGTCCTGGCCCGGCTCAAGACGCCCCTCGGCGGCCTGCTGATGGCAGCCGCGAAGGGCGAACTGGACAAAGTCCAGCCGCTGCGCTGGTCCCGGGAGTCGGCGGTCGCCGTCGTCGTCGCAGCCGAAAACTATCCCGGCACACCCCGGACCGGGGACCGGATCCGCGGTCTCAAGAAGGTCGAGGCGATCGAGGGCGTGCACGTCATCCACGCCGGCACCAAACTCGACGACGAGGGCAAGGTGGTCTCCGCCGGCGGCCGTGTCCTCGCCGTGGTGGCGCTCGGGACGGACCTCGTTGAGGCCCGCGAACGGGCGTACGACGGCGTCGAACTGGTCCAGCTCGACGGCGGCCAGTTCCGCACCGACATCGGCGGCAAGGCCGCCCGCGGCGAAATCAAGGTGACGGCGCCCGGCACAGCCTCTGCTGTCGCTGCCGCCGCCGCGAAAGCGAAGGGCTGAGCATGAACGCCACGGAATCCGCCGGGCCCGCCGGCGGCCTTCAGACCGAGACGCTGGACCTGCCCGGTTGGAAGCATATCTATTCCGGCAAGGTCCGCGACCTGTACGTCCCGGCGGACGCGTCCATTACCGAGCGAGTCGGCCACGAGTGCGTCCTGGTGGTGGCCAGTGACCGGATCAGCGCCTACGACCACGTGCTCGCCAGCGAGATCCCGGACAAGGGCCGCATCCTCACCCAGCTGAGCCTGTGGTGGTTCGAGCAGCTGGGCGTGGAGCACCACGTGCTCGCGTCCACGGTCGACGGCGGCGTACCCGCCGCGGTCGAGGGCCGCGCCATGATCTGCAAAAAGCTGGACATGTTCCCGGTGGAATGCATCGCCCGCGGCTACCTGACCGGGTCCGGGCTGGCCGAATACCGGCAGTCCGGCACCGTCTGCAGCATCCCGCTGCCGGCCGGGCTGGTGGACGGCTCCCGGCTCGCCGAGGCCATCTTCACCCCCTCCGCGAAGGCCGAGGTGGGGGAGCACGACGAGAACATCACCTATGACGCCGTCGTCGCGCTGGTGGGCGAGGACACCGCGGGGCGGCTCCGGGAGCTGACTCTGCAGATCTACACCAAGGCCGAGGAGATCGCCCGCGGCCGCGGCATTATCCTGGCCGACACCAAGGTGGAGTTCGGCATCGACGCCGCGACCGGCGTGATCACGCTCGGCGACGAGGTCCTGACCCCGGACTCCTCGCGTTTCTGGGACGCCGCGACCTACCAGCCGGGCCAGGCGCAGCCGTCGTATGACAAGCAGTATGTCCGCGACTGGCTGACCTCGGCCGCGTCGGGCTGGGACAAGTCCTCCGACACGCCTCCGCCGGCACTGCCGGCCGACGTCGTCGACCGCACCCGCAGCCGCTACGTGGAGGCCTACGAGTTGCTCACCGGCCGGACCTTCGCCTAGTTTTCGGCGGCCGGCCGACGCCGGCTGGCCGGCGTCGTCTTGCCGGGCCGGGGGGAGCTAGCTTCCCGCGGCCGCGGCTTCGGCGCGGCGCTGGGCGAGCCGGATTTCCAGCACAGCGTCCATGGCCTGCTGCACCCGGTCTGAGGCGCCGGCGGCGCTGAACTCCTTCTGGGCTTCATCCAGGTAGACGAGGGCCTCCTCGGATTCGCCGGCGGCCTTGAGCGCCTTGCCGAGCAAAAGCGACACCTCGCCGGCTGTGTGCTTCGCGAGGACGTTGCGTTCCTGGTGGATCTCCCGGAGTTTTTGGACCGCGCCCACGATGTCCCCGGTGAGGTAGAGCCAGCGTGCCCGGATGAAGGCCACCTCCAGCTGGTCGGTCTTGTTGCCGCCGACGATGGAGAGGGCCAGCTCGGCGCGTTCGATCGAGGACAGGGTTTCCGGTTCGACGATCCCCGACGACAGGCGCACGGCGGCGGAGGCTTTGTTGAACCTGGCCCAGAGGTCGATGTCGTTCGCGGGGGAGAGCAGCTTGGCGGCCTTCTCGTGGTACTTGATGCCCTCGGCGTAGTCATGCCGCATAAAGGCCACGTTTCCCACCACCCAGGCGACTTCGCCGGCGAGCTGGGACATGGATTGGTCGTCCATTTGTTCGTTCATGTCCTGGCAGTATTTCCAGGCCTCATCGAGCCGGCCGCTTTCGGCGAGGGCGCCGATGAGTGCCCGCAGCGCCCCGATGATCAGGGTGGAGCCCTTAGGCAGCTGGGCGCAGAGCCGCACCGCTTCCTGGGCGTTCTCAACCGCAGCGGTCAGCTGGCCCTGGCCCTGGGCGGCTGCGGCCAGCATCTGCCGGGCCCGCACGCCCAGGCCGGCCGATTCGGCAGCCATCGGGTGGTCCAGCAACCGCTGGACGATCGCCTTGCATTCGGCCCACATGCCCTGCTTGATTAGGCATTCGGCCTGCATATAGGTCATGTTCCACCAGGCGCTGGTGTTTTTTGCCTCCAGCGCGATCTGGGCGGCTGATGCAGCATGGACTGCCGCGAGCGGGTAGTCCCGCAGATCCCAGGCCTGCCGGGCATACAGTCCTGCCAGCACGTATTCGGCGTCGCTGACGGAGACAGGCTGGCTCCAGGCTTCCAGGGCTTTAGGCGCGAGCTCAAGCCGGCGGGCGAGCTCCTCGATGACCTCCGCGGTCGGTTCCCGGCGCCCGGTTTCGAGCAGCGAGATGTAGCTGGGCGAGAACAGATCCTTCCCCAGTTCCGCCTGCGTGAGCCCTCGCTCCAGCCGTTCCGCGCGGAGTTTTTCTCCGAATCCGTTCCCCACGGATACCACCTCATTCCGGACACTTCATATACTAAATGCTTGACAGTCTCTGTGGAAAACATTTTACAATGTGTGTCAACAAGGGCAGTGCTGACTTGGTAACGACTCCGACTCAAAATGAGGAACTCTATGTTGAAGAAGATTGCAGCCGGCGCGGTTCTCGCAGGCGCCCTGGCTTTCTCCGCAGCGGCTCCGGCCGTTCTGTCCGCAGGTTCCATTGCCGATACCACCAACATCACCGCCGTTGGCAACTGGCCGGACCCCATGCGTACGGCATCGGCCGTCGGCAACTGGCCGGACCCGATGACCTACTCCACCAATGTCGGCAACTGGCCCGACCCGATGTAACCAACCCTCCGACAGCCCCGGGACGCCCGCCAAGGACGTCCCGGGGCTGTTTTTTGCCCTGAACCCCGCGTCGATTGCCGCACCCCGGTTGAAAACACAAAAGAGGGCCTTCCATTGGAAGGCCCTCTTTTGACTGGTCGGGATGACAGGATTTGAACCTGCGACCTCGTCGTCCCGAACGACGCGCGCTACCAAGCTGCGCCACATCCCGATCCGTTACTTCAAAAGCAACTTCACAAGAGTATCCGATTCCTGCCCCGGATGCGAAATCGGGCCCGGGAGCGGTGACATCGGAGGCGCGCTCGGGGTAGTCGGCTCAGACCAGCGAGTCCTTCCACGCGCCGTGCAGCTTGGCGAAGCGCCCGCCGCCGCCGATCAGCTCCGCGGGGGTGCCGTCCTCCACGACGCGGCCGTCATGGACCACCAGCACGCGGTCCGCGGTCTCCACGGTGGAGAGCCGGTGCGCAATGATCAGCGCGGTGCGGCCTGCCTCGCCGGAACTGACGCCCTGCAGCAGGCTGGCCAGCCCGGCCTGGACCATCCGTTCCGAGGGGATGTCCAGCGAGGACGTGGCCTCATCCAGGATCAGGACGGCGGGCCGGGCCAGGAAGGCCCGGGCGAAGCTGATCAGCTGGCGCTGCCCGGCTGAAACCCGGCCGCCGCGTTTGTTGACGTCGGTGTCGTAGCCCTCGGGCAGCGCCGTGATGAACTCGTGGGCGCCCACGGCCTTCGCGGCGTCCTCGATTTCCTGCCGGGAGGCCTCGGGCCGGCCCAGCGCGATGTTGTCCGCCACGGAGCCGCTGAACAGGAATGCCTCCTGGGTGACCATCACGACGTTCCGGCGCAGGTCCGCCGTCGTCAGCTGCCGCAGATCCACGCCGTCGAGCGTGAGTGAGCCGGAGGAGACGTCGTAGAACCGGGCGATCAGCTTGGCCAGCGTCGACTTCCCCGCGCCAGTCTGGCCCACCAGGGCGACCGTCTGGCCGGCGGGGATGTGCAGGTCCATCGCGGGGATAATGACCGGGCCGTCGCCGTAGCGGAACTCGACGTTCTCGAAATCAATTCTGCCCTTCGCCGCGGGCAGGGCTACCGGGTTCTGCGGCGGCCGGACGGTGGGCACTTCCTCCAACAGCCCGGAGACCTTCTCCAGCGCGGCCTGCGCGCTCTGGAACGAGTTGTAGAACATCGCCATCTGGTCCACCGGCTGGAAGAAGCGCTTGGCGGAGAGGATCAGCGCCAGCAGCACGCCCACGGCGAGCTCGCCGGTGAGGACCCGGAAGCCGCCGGTGAGCAGCACGACGGCGACGCAGACGTTCCCGATCAGCACCAGGCCGGGCTGGAAGACGCCGTTGAGGTTGATGGAGCGGACAGTCACCTTCCGGTAGTCCTCGGAGAGCTCCGCGTAGCGTTCAGCGTTCTGGCGTTCCTTGCGGAAGGCCTTGACGGCGCGGATGCCGGTCATGGTCTCGACGAAGTGCACGATCAGCCGGGCCGAGACGACGCGGGATTCCCGGAACGCGATCTGCGAGTGCTTCTGGTACCAGCGGGCCAGGAAGTACATCGGCACGCCGGCGGCGAGCACCAGCAGCCCACTGCGCCAGTCCAGGGCGAACACGGCGATGGCGGTGAAGACCATAAACAGCATCCCGGAGGCGAGCGAGCTGACCCCGGAGTCAAGGAGTTCGCGCAGGGCCTCAAGGTCCGAGGTCTGCCGGGCGATAATGCGGCCCGAGGTGTACTTCTCGTGGAATTCCAGGCTCAGCCGCTGGGTCTGCCGGAAAACCCGTACGCGCAGGTCCAGCAGCATCGCTTGGCTCAGCCGCGCCGTCGAGGTGACGTACAGTGCTGTCAGCCCGGCCGTCGCCACGGCCGCGGCGAGGTAGGCGGCGCCGGCCCAAACCAGCGGGACGTTGTCCCCGGCGCGCAGGGCGGGCAAGGCATGGTCGATCCCGAAGGCGATCAGCGCCGGCCCGGCCACGCGGGCGGCCTGGGACAGCACGACGGCGGCGATGGTCAGCCAGAAGCGCCGGCGGACCGGGCGGATCAGCGAGCCGAGCAGGGCCAGCGAGCGGCGGCGGACGGCCCTGCTGTCGGACTTGGACAGGTGCGCGTTGTCCTCGTTGGCGGTGCCGAAGGTGGCGGTGCTCATCGGGACACCTCCTCGGCCTCGAGCGCGGACAATTCGGAGTCGAGGTCCCGCGGTTCCGGGTCCAGGCTGGCGATGACGTAGCGGTAGTGGCTGTTCTCCGCGAGCAGTTCGGTGTGGGTTCCGACGGCGGCGATCCGGCCGTCCTCCAGCAGGGCCACCCGGTCGGCCAGGGCGACGGTGGAGGGCCGGTGGGCGACGATGAGGGTGGTGGTGTCCGCCAGCACCTCGCGCAGCCGGGCCTCGACGAGCTCCTCGGTGTTGACGTCCAGCGCGGAGAGCGGGTCGTCCAGGACCAGCACCTTCGGCTGGGCCGCGACGGCCCTCGCCAGGGCGATGCGCTGCCTTTGTCCGCCGGACAGGCTCAGGCCCTCCTCACCGATCAGCGTGTCAAGGCCCTCCGGCAGCGAGTACGCGAAGTGGGCCTGGGCGGTGTCCAGCGCCTCGGCCAGGATCTGCTCGCGGCGCTCCGCGGACTCGTGGCCCGGGACCCCAAGCAGCACATTGTCACGGACGGAACTGGAAAACAGTGTGGTGTCCTCGAACGCGACGGCGACGACGCTGCGCAGTTCCTCCACGCTGAAGTCCCGCAGGTCCACGCCGTCGATCGTGACCGAGCCCGCCGTCACCTCGAACAGGCGCGGCACCAGCTGCAGCAGGGCGCTCTTGCCGCTGCCGGTGATGCCCACCAGGGCCATGGTCTCGCCGGGCCGTATGTCCAGGCAGATGTCCTTGAGGATCGGCTTGTCCGGCGCGTCTTCGAAGGCGAAGGTGGCGTTGTGGAAGCCCAGGGCGCCTTTGAGGTCTGTGGGGCGGCGCGGCTGCGGCGGGCTGGTGATGGTGTTGACCGAGTCCATCACCTCGAAGTGCCGGTCCACCGCGGTCTTGGCGGTGAGCGCCATGGCGAGCAGCATGCCGCAGAACTCCACCGGGGCGGCGATCACGGCGGCGGTGGCGAAAAACGCCACGAGCGCGCCGATGCTCAGCTGCCCGTCAGCCGCCAGCATGATGCCGACTACCAGCCCGGCGCCCAGGGCCAGCTCAGGCAGCAGGGTGACGACGAGGCTGAAGGCTGCCAGGTGCTTGGCCTTCGCGATCTCGGTCTGGCGGAGTTCTTCGGCCTGTTCGTTGAAGTTCTCCAGCGCCTCGCGGCTGCGCCCGAAGGCCTTGAGCACGCGGATGCCGTGGACGGACTCCTCGACCGTGGTGGCGAGGTCACCCGCCTGGTCCTGGCTGCGGCGGGCCACCTTGCTGAAGCGGGTCCGGAAGCGGAAGCCGTAGATCATGATCGGCACGGCGGCGGCCAGGAAGATCAGGGCGAGCTGCCAGCTCATCGAGAACATCACGACGACGCCGATCACCACGGTCAGCGTGGTGACCACGAGCATGATCGCACCGAACGCCATCCAGCGCCGGAGGAAGTTCAGGTCCGTCATGGCGCGCGAGAGCAGCTGCCCGGAGCCCCAGCGGTCATGGAAGGAGACGGTCAGGTCCTGCAGGTGGTCGTACAGCGAGACCCGCATCCGGGTTTCCACTGTGGTGGCCGGGTTGATGACGAACTGGCGGCGCAGCGCCACGAGCCCGGCCTCGGCGATACCGAGCAGCAGGATCACCGCGGAGGCTATCCAGACGGCCTCGCTGCTGCCGCCGGGCCGCAGCCAGTCGTTGACGAGCACGCGCAAGACTTGCGGGATGGCCAGGGCGACCAGGCTGGCAAGCAAAGCGCAGATCAGACCCAAGACCAGCCGCGGCATGATCGGTCTGACGTGCGGATAGAGACGGCTGATGGATGAGAAAAACGGAGTCTGCTTGGCCATGCCTGCTTCTTAGGGGCAACTGCGAAGTGAATTACGCAACTGGATGTAGTTTCCTGTAGCAACTACCCTAGGCCATCCCGTGACCCGGTTCACAGGATATCGTGCCGTTCGCACATCTGGCCCAGTAATTATGTTCCGCAATGCTGCCTGTCCGCCCGCGCGGCTCCCGCGGGCAGGTCCCGCTGAACGCGCTTGGGACATGCCCATCCTTGGACGCCAAGAGTGGGCATGGTCCCGTTATGTCCATCGCCGGTCGCGGAGACTGGGCATGTCCCCTGGAAAGCCCGCTCCGGGAGGGGACATGTCCATCCGGAGCACGTGTCCGGAACAGGCGCGCCCGGAGCCAGGCGCTTAGGGATGCCCGGCGAAGGCGCCCGGCGCCGGCGAAGGCGCGCAGGGATGCCCGGCGGGCTCAGGGGCGGGCGGTCAGCGTGAGGAGGACGGCTTCGGGCTTGCAGGCGATCCGGACCGGGGCGAAGCGCGAGGTGCCGATGCCGCCCGAGACGTTCACCGGCGTCGTACGTCCCTGGCTTTCCCAGTCGTGCAGGCCCTTGGCCCGCCAGGTGGGCAGGTCGCAGTTGGCAACAAGCGCCCCGTAGCCCGGAACGCAGACCTGGCCGCCGTGGGTGTGGCCCGCCAGCAGCAGGTCCGCGCCGTCCTCGGTGAAGTGGTCCAGCACGCGCTGGTAGGGTGCGTGGGCGACGGCGACGCGCAGGTGCGGTTTGGCGTCCTGGCCCTTGGTGCCCCGGGGCCAGCCGGCGTACCGTTCCAGGCGCAGGTGCGGATCGTCCACGCCGGAAAAATCCACCCGCAGGCCGTTGATCACCAGCGACTGGCAGCGGTTGGTCAGGTCAACCCAGCCGCCCATGCCGAAGCCGGAGCGAAGCCGCGGCCAGTCCAGCGCTATGGGATCGGGCCGGGACTTGGACGGTCCCAGCAGGTAGGAGGCGGGGTTCTTCAGCTGCGGCGCGAAGTAGTCGTTGGACCCGGGCACGAAGACGCCGGGGAAGTCCATCAGGGGCCGCAGGGCCTCCAGCACGGGGTCGACGGCTTTGACGTGGCTGAGGTTGTCGCCGGTGTTCACCACCAGGTCCGGTTTCAGCCCGGCGAGGGATTGCAGCCACGCGGCCTTGCGGTGCTGGCCGGGCACAAAGTGGATGTCGCTCAGGTGCAGCACACGCATGGGTCCGAACCCCGGCGGCAGGATGGGAAGGCTCTCCTCCCGGAGCACAAACTGGTTCTTCTCCCACAGCCCGTAGCCGGTCGCGGCGGCCCCCGCGGCGGCTCCAAGGGCGGTGGTGACGGCAAAGCCGCGCCCGATGCTTCGGGCGCGGCTTGCCAGGGCAGATCCGCCGGCCATGGCTACTTGTTCTTTCCGGGCTTCGTTGGGCCCGAGGTTGCCGGCGGTTCGGACGGCGCGGGGTTCTGCGTCGCCGGAGCCGGGTTGTTGTTGGTGTTGCCGTTATTGTTCGTGTTGCCGGACTCCGTGTTGGGCTGCTGGTACGACGGTGTGTCGCCATAGAGCAGGTTCGACGGCGGCTCCGGGAACGGCTCGGTTCCGTGCGACGGGGCGATCTGGGCCATGAACTTGGAGAACATCGGGCCGGCGATCATGTAGCCGTCGATGCCCTGGTAGAACTGGCCGTTCACCGTGATGTTCTGCCCGGCGCGCCCCTGGCTGCCGAGCGGGTCGCCGAACCAGGCGGCCGTCGCGAGCCCGGTGGTGTGGCCGACCACCCAGGTGGAGCCGTTGTTGTTCGAGGTGCCGGTCTTGGCAGCGATCGGGAAGTTGGTGACGGTGGAAATGCGCGGCTGGATCAGCGAACCCGACCCGCGGTTCAGGACCTCCTGCAGCGCATAGTTCACGCCCTTGGCAACCTCCGGCTTGATGGCGTCCCGGCAGTTCGGTGCCTGGGCGGGCAGCTTGGCGCCGGACGCATCCGTCACCGAGGTGATCGCCATCGGCGCGCAGTACCGGCCGTCGTTCGCGAAGGTGGCAAACGCGCTGGCCATGGTCAGCGGGGCCGTCTGGGTGGAACCCAGCAGGTTGGGGAGCCGTGACATGTCGACCGGATTGTTGTCCAGGCCGTTGTGGATGCCGACCGCGTCCACAATCCGCTGGATCCCGCAGAAGTCGAGTTGCGCGGCGGCGGCGAACGTGATCGTGTTGATCGAGTTGTAGAGGCCCTTCAGGACCGTCATGGGCCGGTAGTAGCCCTCTTCGGCGTTCTGCAGGTCGTCCGCGGCGTTCCCGCCGGCGTCCTTCTCGGCTGTGCTGTAGGCGCCCACGGTGGTGCCGCACGAGTTCCGCCAAGGGAAACCGGTCCGGTACTCGCGCACCGAGCCATCCACAATGGTGTTCATCGACTTGCCCTCGTCCAGCCATTCGGCGAAGGTGAAGGGCTTCATGGTGGATCCGGGTTGTGCGCCGCCGAGGCCGCCGAGGTCCTGGCCCTTTTCATCGTTTTTATCGACGTTGAAGTTGATCTGGGTGTCGAACTTCCCCTTGGCCGGCAGCCACCTGGTGTTCTGCGCCATGTTGGTGATCTTGCCGGTGCCCGGTTCAACGGAGACCAGCGCGGCGCCCCACTTGTCCGGGTTCGCGCCGGCGGCGGCATCCACCTGCGCCTGGGCTGCCTTCTGGGCCGCCGGTTCCAGCGTGGTCTTGATGGTCAGGCCGCCGCGGAAGACTTTCCGCTCGCGTTCCTTGGCGTCTGCGCCGTAGGCCGGGTTGTTGAGCAGCAGGTGCAGCACGTAGTCGCAGAAGTATGGGGCGGTGGGGGAGTAGGCGCAGCCCTGGCGCGGCTGGGTCACCTTGGTCTTGACCGGGGTGGCGACGGCGGCGTCGTATTGCGCCTGCTTGATCTTCCCTTGGGTGAGCATGGCCTTGAGCACAAGGTCGCGGCGGACCTTGGCGTTGTCCGGGTTGGAGATCGGGTCGTAGAAGGACGGGCTGTTCACCACGCCGGCCAGGAGCGCCGCCTGCGGCAACGTCAGGTTCTTGGCGGACGTGCTGAAGAACAGCCGGGACGCGGCTTCGATGCCGTAGGCATCGCGGTTGAAGAACACGATGTTCAGGTAGCCCTCAAGGATTTGCTCCTTGGTGAACTTCTTCTCCAGGGCGATCGCCAGCTTCATCTCGCGAAGCTTGTCCCCGACGCCTTTGTTAACGCCGTTGAGCAGGACCTGGTCGCCCTTGCCCTCGGACTCCAGGGAAGAGTTGATGACGTTGTTCACGTACTGCTGGGTGATGGTCGAAGCACCCTGCTTGTTGCCGCGTGCGGTGGCGACCAATGCACGCAGAATACCGGTGGTGTCCACGCCGCCGTGTTCGTAGAAGCGGCTGTCCTCAATGGCGATTACCGCGTCCTTGATGAACGGCGACATCTGGTCCAGCGAGACGCGGGTGCGGTTCTCTTTGTAGATCGTGGCGATGACGCTGCCGTCCGAGGCCAGGATCTTGGTCGACTGGCTGGGCGGCTCAACCTTCAGTTCGGCCGGCAGGGCCTCGAAAAATTTGATCGAACCGCTCGCGGTGTTGCCGGAGACGGCTGCCGCGGGGACCAGGAGTCCCGCCACCAGGACGCCACAAATAGCGCTCACGCCCAGGAAAAGGACCAGCTTTCCGAGGGTGGTGGCCGTGTCGAATAAAGGGTTCTTACCAGTCGCCATGTTTTCCACTTTACCGGCAAGGACTAGGCTTTACTTCATGACCAAATGGGAGTACGCCACGATTCCGCTCATTATCCACGCCACCAAGCAGATCCTGGATCAGTGGGGCGACGACGGCTGGGAGCTGGTGCAGGTTGTTCCGGGCCCCGATGGAAACGGCCTGGTTGCCTACCTGAAGCGGGAGAAGAACTAGCCATGAGCACCCCCGAAACGGCGGCCTCGGCCAAGGGTTCGAGCCCCGCCGGCGCGGCGGAAAGCGCCGGCCGCACCGGCGCGTCGTCCGCCGTCGAACAGCGCCTCGCCGAGCTTGGCCTGGAGCTCCCGGAGGTCGCCGCCCCGGTGGCCGCCTACGTCCCGGCCGTGATCTCCGGCAACCACGTTTACACTTCCGGCCAGCTGCCGTTCATTAACGGCAAGCTCGAGGCCACCGGCAAGGTCTCCTCCGGGACCGAGGTCACCTCGGACGAGCCGACCGTGTCGCCGGAAGCAGCCACGCGCTACGCCGAGGTCTGCGTTGTCAACGCCCTGGCCGCCGTCAAGAGCGTGATCGGTGATCTGGACCGCATCACCCGGATCGTCAAGGTGGTCGGTTTCGTTTCCTCCGATCCCTCCTTCACCGGCCAGCCCGGTGTCATCAACGGCGCCTCCGAGCTCCTGGGCAAGGTCCTTGGCGACGCCGGCCAGCACGCACGTTCCGCCGTCGGCGTTTCAGTTCTGCCGCTCGACTCTCCGGTCGAGGTCGAACTGATCGCTGAATTCGCCTAGAGGGCCGGTCGTTTCCCTTGCCGCACTTAGCTCGACGCCTGTTTGTCCTCCCCCCGGACCTGGAGGGGGCTGCCCGCAGCTGGATTGAACACGGCGAGCGGACCCCCCGTGCCCCCCGTTTCGCCTCCTCCGTGGTCCTGCTGCGGGATTCGCCCACCGGCCTGGAGGCCTGGCTGGGCTACCGGCCCGGGTCCTCGCCGCTGGGCGTGCTCGCTTTTCCGGGCGGCTCGCTTGAGGCGTCCGACGACGACGCGGTGGGCTGGCTAGGGCCGCCGCCGCAGTGGTGGGCCGAGCAGATGGGGACGCCCGACGTCGGGCTGGCGCGACGCCACGTGGTGGGCGCCATCCGCGAGCTGTTCGAGGAGACCGGGGTCCTGCTGGCCGGCCCGGATCTGTCCACCACGGTGGAGGGAACCTCCACGCCCGAGTGGATGCGCGCCCGGGAGGCCGTTGCGGAGCAGGAAAAGTCGTTCACCGATGTACTCGCCAAGCGCGGGCTCTCGGTGCGGACAGACCTGCTCAAGCCGCTGGTGAACTGGCTGAGCCCCGACTTCGCCCACCGCCGCTTCAACACCCGGTACTTCGCCGCGACGGTCCCGATGAACCAGCAGCCCTCGCTGCTGGCCAGCAAGGGGGTGTGGGGCCGGTGGGTGTGTGTCCGCAAGGTCGTTGCCGGGCGTGACACCACAGCCCTGGGCGACGAGGTGGGCCAGCCGAACACGGTGGGTCTGACGCTCGGTCAGCTCCTGGTGCCGGGCTCGGAGATCATGCTGGAGAAGATGGCCGCCGCGAACGGCTGCATCGCGTACCTCAGCTACAAACGCAAGGCCCACGCCTACCAGCCGACCCTGGTGGAGGAAGACGGCAGGCTCATGCTGGAGGTCGAGGCGGCCAAGACCGTCGCCGGGGAACCGCAGCGCGAGCGCTGACCGGCCCGGCCGACATGTGGGCCCGGGGCATGTCCGCCGGAGCCTCGGCTCGACCACCGGACATGCCCCCCGCGCGGCTTGAGCGTTGGACATAGTGGGTTTATGTCCACGCCCGACGTCCAAGGATGAGCATGTCCCTCGGTGCTTCGGTGCGAAGGATGAGCATGTCCCTCGGTGCTTCGGTCCGAAGGATGAGCATGTCCCTCCGGAGGGGGCCCGGAGAACACCTGGCACCTGCACCCAACCAAGCCCGGCTTAAACACCGAGGGCCGGCCCGTTTCGACGGGCCGGCCTTCGCCATGCCGTAAAGCTGCGAGGAACCCTTAGCGGGAGCGCTGCCGGAGGCGCTGCATGTCGAGGATGACGACGGCGCGGGCTTCCAGGCGCAGCCAGCCGCGCTGGACGAACTCGGCGAGGGCCTTGTTGACGGTCTCGCGGGAAGCGCCGACCAGCTGGGCCAGTTCTTCCTGGGTGAGCTCGTGGGCCACGAGGACGCCGTCCGTGGCGGGGCGGCCGAAGCGGTCGGCCAGATCCAGCAGCGCCTTGGCCACGCGGCCGGGGACATCCGAGAAGACGAGGTCGGAGAGCGAGTCGTTGGTGCGGCGCAGGCGGCGGGCGAGGGCCTGCAGCAGCTGGGCCGAGACCTCCGGGCGGGTGCGCAGCAGGGCGTTGAGGCTCTCGTTCTTCAGCCCGGCCAGTCGGGTTTCGGAGACGGCGGTGGCCGTGGCGGTGCGGGGACTCGGGTCGAACAGCGCCATTTCGCCGAAGAGTTCGCCCGGGCCGAGGATGGCGAGCAGGGATTCGCGGCCGTCGGGGGAGGTGCGGCCGAGCTTCACCTTGCCGGAGACGATGAAGTAGAGCTGGTCACCCTGGTCGCCTTCCCGGAAAACCGAGGCTCCGCGTGAGAGGTCCACCTCGGTGAGCTCGTCCGTCAGCAGACGGAACGCCTCGTCGTCGAGCGTGGCGAAAAGGGGTGCGCGGCGCAATACCTCGATATCCATGAAATCTCCTGACTTACTGTGTCGGCTGGGGCGCTTCCGCCATTGTTTCAGAATTTTGCGGCTTCTGTGACGTAGTTGGCACCGAAACGCGCGAAACGGCGGGCGCGTGACGGGCGGCCCCTGCCGCGGGCGCCCGCCAAACTGTCAGCCTGCGCCGGTAGAATGGGGGTCTTACCAGTCATTAAGGAGCCCCGGTGTTCGGCTTGACCATCTTGGACCTGGCGTTGATCCTGACGCTCTTGTCCTACCTGATCTACGGGCTGCGCAACGGCTTCCTGGTGACACTTGGCGGCATCGCGGGATTTGCGGCAGGCGCCGTGGCCGCCTTCGTATCCGTGCCGATCGTCAGCGACCTCGTCGGCGACCCGGGCTGGCGGCTCACCGCGATCATCGCCGCCGCTGTCCTGCTGATGATGGTGGGGCACGGGCTGGGCACCATGATCGGTCGGCGCCTCCGCAGCGTGGTCAGGATCAGCCCGCTCCGGCTGGCCGACCGCGTCGTAGGCGGCGGCGTCAACCTCGCCGTGTCGGCGCTCGTGATGTCCATGCTGGCGTTCAGCATCAGCGCCCTCGGTGTCCCATTTGTTTCCCAGCAACTGGCCGATTCCAAGGTGATCGGGTTCATCGACGGCGTCACTCCGACGCCGCTGAAGACGTCCATGGCCCAATTGCGCTCCGCCGTCATCGGTGACGGGATTCCTACCCTGTTCGAAGGCGGCGTCGGAGGCCGGCCCGTGCCGGTCCCGGACGCCAGCACGGACACCCCGGCGCTGAACAAGGCCGCCGCGTCCGTCCTGAAGATCGCCGGAACCGCCTACCAGTGCGGCCAGAACCAGACCGGAACCGGCTTTGTGGTCTCACCCGGCCGGGTGGTGACGAACGCCCACGTGGTGGCCGGCGTCCCGGAGCCCGTGGTGGAGGTCCCGGGCGGCGGGGCGCTCCCCGGCCGGGTCGTCTACTTCGACAGCCAGCATGACCTCGCGGTGCTGGCCGTGGACGGACTGCGCTCCGCGCCGCTGCCGCTGAGCCGGAACCTGCCCTCCGGCAGTCCGGCGGCATTTGCCGGCTACCCGCATGGCGGCCCGTTCCAGTCCAAGCCGGCCACGGTGCGGGACATCACCACCGTCCTGGTCCCGGACATCTACGGCAACAACGCCGCCGCCGAGGACGTCTACCGGCTCGCCGGCGACGTGCAGCCGGGGAACTCCGGCGGCCCGCTGCTGACCATGGACGGCAAGGTGGCCGGCGTCGTCTTCGCGAAGTCCACCTCCGAACCCTCGCTCGGCTTCGCCATCACCATGAACGACCTTGACCCCGTGGCCGCGCGGGCGCCCGGGCTGGGCGGCGCTGTCTCGCCCGGCCAGTGCATCAAGAAATAAGCGGTAAGTAAGGGGCCGCGTCAGGTACTGGCCGCTTCGATCCACTCCAGGCTCTGGCCGTGCGGGCCGGCAATGGCCACCGGCAGGCCGTCCTCCAGCAGCAGGAAACGCCCGCGGAGGCGTGAGTCGTCCATTTCCGGGACCACGCTGGACCCGTCCTGTTGCAGGATGACGGTGTGGCCCTCGTTAGAGATCCAGTGGCAGCCCCGGTCCGCGGCCAGCAGGGCGATGGTGTCGCGGAAACGTTCGCGGCCGGCGGCATCGAGATAGGCCATGACCGCACTGTGGAAGACCACCAGAGCGGCGTCCGGCGGGGCCTGCGCCGCCAGCGGCACCAGTCGTTCATTGAGGTCCCCGGCGACCAGCAGCGGCGGATCGGCCCGCGCGACGGCGATCGCCTGGCGCAGCCGCTCGCGGCGGAAGTCCTGCTCCGGCCAGATCAGCGCCTCCAGCCAGGCGACGTCGTCGGGGTTGCGGATGTCCAACGGGTTCAGGTCGATGCCGGCCCGCCACACCACCGCGGGCAGCGCGGCGGGCAGCGGCACCGGCCCGGTCGTGGCGCAGCGCAGCACGGGGTAGCTTCCGGGCGGCGCGGCGGCGGGCGCCAGCCGGGTCACGGCCCCGGCCCCGCCGTCGAATTCGTAGCCGTAGCGGTCAGGGAACAGCGCCAGTCCCGCCGAGGCGCCGACCTCGATGAGGGCCAGCGGACGTCGCTCCGCGGCGGCGATCCGGGCCAGGGAGGGCAGCAGTGCGGCGCAGCGGCCGGTCTCGTTGGTCTGCGTGGACCGGGACAGGACGATCCGCGAGACGTCGTCCCAGCGGCTGTCCAGGAAGCGCCGGAATTCGGGGTAGGGGCTGATCCGGGCGCCAAGGAAGCGGGCGGCAGCGAGCATCAGCAGCGGCTGGCGCTTGGTGTGCGGCCAGCCGTCGATGCGCCGGATCAGTTCCGGATCATCCGCGATGCCCAGCGACCATTCGGCGTAGCAGGCGGAGTTGCCCGGCGCATCAATGGTGCCGAAGTGCCGGTACCAGTCCGCGGTCCCCGAGGGCTCCGGCACGGGGGACATACTTAGACCCGGCCTGCGTCCAGCTCGGCGAGGTATTCGACGGCGAAGCGGTACCCGAGGATGCCCGCGCCGGCGATCACGGCCTTGCTGATGTCCGACAGGTAGGAGTGGTGCCGGAATGTCTCCCGGGCGTGCACGTTGGTGATGTGGACCTCGACGGCGGGCAGTTGCACGGCCGTGATCGCGTCGCGGATGGCCACCGAGGTGTGCGTGTAGGCGCCGGCGTTCAGCACGATGCCCACTGCCTTCCCGCGGGCGGCATGGATGGCGTCCACCAGCGCGCCCTCATGGTTGGACTGGAAGCACTCGACGTCGAAGCCGTGCGCGGCACCGGCGTCCTTGGCGAGCTGCTCGACGTCGGCCAGGGTGGCGGTGCCGTACTTTTCGGGCTCACGGGTGCCCAGCAGGTTCAGGTTGGGTCCGTTCAGGACCAGGATGGTGCCGCGGCGCGCGTCGGCGGGGGTGGCTTCGCTCATGCCTGCCAATGTATCGCGTTGTCCCGGACAGCATGCCGATGTTTCCTGCGGCGTTCATCAATCATCGGTCGGCCGGCGCCGGCCAGGCGCCCGTGAACCGGCTGCGAGCTGCCCTATCCGGCGCAGCGCCAGGGCGCAGACCGGCAGGTAGGCAGGTGCCCACCACGGGACGGTGAAGGTGACCAGGCAGCTGCCCGACTCCGAGACCACCCGGTGGCCGGTGGCGGGGATTCCGGCGACGGACCAGGACCAGTACCGGCCGGCTTCGAACGCCGTCACCGTGTACGGCAGCGACAGTCCGAGGACGGTGCGGACCCTGCCGCGGCTGCCGGGCGCGAGTCCCGCGGGGGCGGCGCCCGCCGGTTCCGGTTCGACGCCGCTGATGGACGGCCCCCACGCCGGCCACTGCGCGGTGTCCGTGAGCAGCCGCCACACCACTTCCGCGGGTGCGGCGACCCGGCGGGTGACGGAGAACGTCACGCCGGCCGGCCGAGGACCGCCAGCGCGGCGCGGTGGCCGCTGACCAGGGCGCCCTGAATGGAGGCCGTTTCCCGGTGGTCGCCGCAGACAGTGATCCTGTCCGGCCCCTCCACGGGCTGCCGGGGCTTCAGCGGCGGCGGCTGGGCGGGCAGCGCCTGTGGGACTTCGTGCCTCGCCACCAGCTCCCAGCCGGCCGTGGAAGAACCGAAAAGTTCCCCGGCGTGACGAAGGACCTCAGCATCGGTGGGTACCGGCCTGCCCGGGCCGAACAGCGCGGACGTCTGGATCAGGTGCCGGCCGGCAGGCGCGTAGCTCGGTGCCGCGTTGGAAATGACGGCAGCGTTGACCAGTGGTCCGCCGGGGCGGGCGCGGCCGTCAAGATAGAGCATGTTGGCGTCGCTGGGGGCCGAGTCGGCGGCGAACCAGTGTGTGAGCACCCCCTTCATGGCCGGCGCATCGGTCCCGGCGAGCCGGGCGGCGTCGACCGGATCGGCGGCGAGCACCACGTGGCGGGCCCGGATCACCGCATCCGCTGCGGTGACCAGGGCCGTATCTCCGTCCAGGGTGATTGACTCCACCCGGGTCGAGGTGCGGACCGGCGCGGTGAGGGCGTCCGCCAGCTGCTGCGGGAGCGCCTGCATGCCCTCGCACGGCAGCCCGGGAACACCGGTGGCAAAGACGCGCGCCAGTTGCAGGGCGAAGTCGTTGGAGGTGGTGCCCTCGTCCTCCAGCAGCACCCCGGCGAAGAACCGGTCCACCACAGTGCGGATTCCGCCCGAACAGCCGGCCCGGTCCAGGCCGTCGCGCAAGGCAACATCCGGGCGGCCGGGCCGCCGGCCGCTCCGCCGGAGGGGCCCGGGAACGGCCGGCGCGGCCCAGCGCAGCAGCCCCGCGACGGAGCGCGGCCCCAGGAGACCGCTGCGCAGCGTCTGCAGGATCAGGCCCGGCTCGCGCAGGGGGTGGGCCAGCACCGCCAGGGAGTCCTGCCGCCGGACCCGGACGCCGGCACCGAAGGCCTGCAGCCCCAGCGCGTCGACGTCGACCCAGCGGCGGACCGCCGGGTACGCGGGGTTCAGCACCTGGAAGCCGCGGTCCACCAGGAAGCCGTCGACCCGGTCGGTGCGGATTCTGCCCCCGACGGCGTCGGAGGCTTCCCACACCTGCACCTCGCGCCCGGCGGCCTGCAGCTCCCGGGCGCACTGCAGGCCAGCGAGGCCCGCACCCACCACCAGGACGTCACATGATTCCGTCACCGCAGCCTGCGTCCCGTGCAGCCCCGTCCCGGGTCCCGGCTCACTTTTTGAGTGAGTGGGCGATCTGTGCCATCACGGTGTTGTCGGCCAGGGTGGTGGCATCGCCCACTTCGCGGCCCTCCGCGACGTCCTTGAGCAGGCGGCGCATGATCTTACCGGAGCGGGTCTTGGGCAGTTCCGGGACGATCAGGATGGTCTTGGGCTTGGCGATCGGCCCGATCTCCTTGCCCACGTGGTTGCGGAGTTCCTGGACCATGGCGTCACCGGAGTCCACGGCGTCCCCGCGCAGGATCACGAACGCCACAACGGCCTGGCCGGTGGTCTCGTCCGCTGCGCCCACGACGGCGGCTTCCGCCACGGCCGGGTGGGACACAAGGGCGGACTCAATTTCCGCGGTGGAAAGCCGGTGGCCGGAGATGTTCATGACGTCGTCCACCCGGCCAAGCAGCCAGATGTCGCCGTCGTCGTCCTTCTTGGCGCCGTCGCCGGCGAAATACATCGTGTCGAAGCGGGACCAGTAGGTCTCCTTGAAGCGTTCCGGGTCGCCCCAGATGCCGCGCAGCATGGCCGGCCAGGGTTCGCGGATGACGAGGTACCCGCCGGCGCCGTTGGGCACGGACTCTCCGGCTTCGTCGACGACGTCCACGGCGATGCCGGGCAGCGGGACCTGGGCGGAGCCCGGCTTGGTGGCGGTCACGCCGGGCAGCGGGGCAATCATCTGTGCGCCGGTTTCGGTTTGCCACCAGGTGTCCACGATCGGGGCGGGGTGTTCCTTTTTTTCCCCGTTCTTGCCGGCGTTGGCGCCGATGACCTCGCGGTACCACATCCACGCCTCGGGATTGATGGGCTCACCCACCGATCCCAGGACACGGATGGAGGACAGGTCCGACTTCGCCGGGATTTCCTTGCCCCACTTCATGAAGGTCCGGATGGCGGTGGGGGCGGTGTAGAGGATCGAGACTTTGTACTTCTCCACGATTTCCCACCAGCGGCCCTGGTGCGGGGAGTCGGGGGTGCCCTCGTACATGACCTGGGTGGCGCCGTTGATGAGCGGGGCGTAGGCGACGTAGGAGTGGCCGGTGATCCAGCCGACATCGGCGGTGCACCAGTAGACGTCCGTTTCCGGGTGCAGGTCGAAGACCGCCCGGTGAGTGTACGCCGTCTGGGTCAGGTAGCCGCCGGTGGTGTGCAGGATGCCCTTGGGCTTCCCGGTGGTTCCGGAGGTGTACAGGATAAAGAGGGGGTGCTCGGCGTCGTGGCCGACGGCGATGTGCTCGGCGGACGCGGTGCCGACCGTGTCGGACCACCAGTGGTCCCGGCCCTCGTGCCAGTCGACGTCCTGGCCGTTGCGCTTGACCACAACAACGTTCTGCACGGTGTGCCCGGAACCGTCGCCCTCGTGGGCGAGCGCCTCGTCGACGGCGGGCTTGAGCGCACTGGGCTTGCCGCGGCGGTAGGTGCCGTCGGCCGTGACGACCAGTTTCGCCTCGGCGTCGTCGATCCGGGAGCGGAGCGCCTCGGCGGAGAAGCCGCCGAAGACGACGGAGTGGATGGCGCCGATCCGGGCGCAGGCCAGCAGCGTGATGACGGCCTCGGGGATCATCGGCAGGTACACGGCTACGCGGTCGCCCTTGGCCACGCCGAGGGATTCGAACGCGTTGGCAGCCTTCTTGACCTCTTGGGTGAGCTGCGCGTAGGTGTAGCTGCGGGTGTCGCCGGGCTCGCCCTCGAAGTAGATGGCAACCCGGTCGCCGTTGCCGGCCTCGACGTGCCGGTCCAGCGCGTTGTACGCGGCGTTGATCTCGCCGCCGACGAACCATTTGGCGAACGGCGGGGTGGTCCAGTCCAGCGTCTGGCCGAAGTCCTTGCTCCAGCTCAGCAGCCCGCGGGCCTGCTTGGCCCAGAAAGCCGGGCGGTCGGCGTCGGCCTCCGCGTACTCGGCGGCGGTGACCACGGCGTTGGCGGCGAACTCGTCGGAGGGGGCGAACTTCCGGTTCTCCTGCGACAGGTTTTCGAACGCATCGCCCTGCCGGGGCGCCTGGGTTGTGGTGGTGGTGCCGGGGGTCTGCTGGGACATGGTGAACCTCATCATTCATCGATCCGTGCTGCACGGAACGTCCGTTACACCGCCGTGCCGTGCCGTCTGCGCGGCGTCGGGCATCGGCTGGTCACGGACGTGCCGCAAGAGCTGTTCCGAAATACACACTAACGCGTCGCCCGGACAGAACGTGTGCCCCGTCACAAAGGGAGCCGTGAGCGGTGTTTATTAAGCGCCAAGTGGTGCAGGGGCCGGGCCGCGGGCACGGTTTAGCCGCGCTTTCGGAGGGGGTTTACGCGCAGGGCGAAAGGGCCCGCCCGCTGGTGCCGGAGTGGCGCCAGCCCAGCTAGTGATCGGACCTCCACTTGGCTAGGCTGAGATGAAGTTGTGACATCCGATGGGGGCGACAGGACCGCTGGCGGTCCTGTTTTTGCCTGCCGTTAGGCGGCACTGTCCAGGGTGCGGCCACGCTAAGGAGAACAGAATGAACGAGCAAAGCAACGGGCGGCTCCACGCGCCCTCCCGCAACGAGGACCAGGCCGGTCCGGCGCAGGCCAGCGGGCAGGGGGACCAACCGCGCTTCACGGTGGACAAGCCGAACTCGAAGAACAACGAGGCCGTCGCGGGGCCCTTCACGGTCCGCGACCTCACCGTCTTCGGCTCCACGCTGGTGCTGTTCATCGCCTCGCTGATCCCGATGTTCGCCGCCCGGTACAACCTGTGGAACCTGGGCAGCCTGTTCTTCCTCGGCCTGGGCGTGCTGCTGCCGGTGATTGTCGCCGCGCTTTTCGTGGCGCGCAGGGTCAGCCCGGGTACGAAAATCCGGATCGGCTCCCTCTCGATCGACCAGTTCGCCTCCGTCGTGGCGTCTTTCAGCCTGGCGTTCTTCTTCCTGGCGACCGCCGGTGCGTTTGTACCCAGCCTGCTGCTGGGCCTCGTGGGTGCGCTGGGGCTCTTTACCGCCACCGTGCTCGCGCGGCTGATCCCCAGCCTTGCCGGTGATTTCCTGCACCGCGCCGAAGCCCCTGCCCACGTCGTGGCCCGGGAAGCGGCGGTGCCGGTCCGCAAGCCGCGCGCCCCCAAGCCTGCCAAGCCCGCCGGCGAGGCGAAAAGCTCCAAGGACGGCAGCAGCCCGCTGGCCGGCTGGGCCAAACGGATGGCACCCGGCAAGCAGTCCGGCGGTGCCCAAACCGCGCCGCAGGAACACGGAGCCCACGGGGCATCAGTAGGTACGGCAGCCGGTGTTGCTGCCGGCGCCGCTGGCGCCACCGCAGCCTACGCCCGTCCGGCGGCTGCCGAGCAGGCCACCCAGGCGCACAGCGTCCTTCCTTCTGCGTCCCCGACGCCGACGGCGTCCCCGACGCCGACGGCGGCCCCCGCCCCGGCAGCCGAAGCCGCCCCGGCAGCCGCTGAGCAGACCCAGGCGGCTGCCGCGCCGGCGGCGTCCGCTCCGGCCGAATCCGCGGTCACCTCTCCGGCGGCGTCCGCGCAGGCCGCCGGCCCGGAAGCAGCCCAGGGCGTGGCGGCCCCGGCCGCCACCGCAGCAGCACCCGCATCCGCAAGCCACGAGGCCCCCACCGCACTCACCCCGCAGGTCCGTTCACAGGAGCCGATCGGCGCGACTGTGGACCCGGCAACCCGGCCCGAAACCGAGGCCGCCCAGCCGGCCTACGAGGCATTCTGGTTCGCCGTCGCCCAGCCCCGCACCGCGGTGGACGAGCGCAGCGGCGCCCCGGCGTTCGTCGTCGAACCCGGCGGCTGGGTCCTCGCCCTCGAGGACCGCGGCCACGAGTTCCTGGTCCAGCACACGGACGGCCGCGTCGGTGTACTGCGGGACCTCAGCAACATCGAACGCGGCTAGCCGGACCGTGGCTACGGCACCCGGCAGCGCGGCGACGCCCGGCAACGGCAAGCCCCGGCCGCGGGCGGCAGGGGAGACGCTGCTGGGGCTCAAACGCCGCGCCCGCAGGATCAACAGGGCGCTGGCCGAGCAGTATCCCTACGCCCACGCGGAACTGGATTTCCGCAGCCCGTTTGAACTGGTGGTCGCGACCGTGCTCTCGGCACAGACCACGGACGTGCTGGTCAACCAGATCACCCCGCTGCTGTTTGCCCGGTACCCGGACGCGCGCAGCATGGCCGAGGCGGAGCCTGCGGAACTGGAAGCGATCATCAAGCCCACCGGGTTTTTCCGGGCGAAATCGCGGAACCTGATGGCGCTGTGCACCAAGCTCGTTGACGACTACGACGGCGAGGTGCCCGGGCGGCTGGAAGACCTGGTCAAGCTGCCCGGCGTTGGCCGGAAGACCGCCAACGTCGTTCTCGGAAATGCCTTCGGCATCCCGGGCATCACGGTGGACACCCACTTTGGCAGGCTGGCCCGCCGCTTCGGCTGGACGGATTCGGAGGACCCGGTCCGGATCGAGTCCGACGTCGCCGAACTGTTTGAACCGAAGGACTGGACCATGCTCTCGCACCGGGTGGTGTTCCACGGACGGCGCGTCTGCCATTCCCGCAAACCGGCGTGCGGCGCCTGCGCGGTGGCGACCTGGTGCCCCAGCTACGGGGCGGGCGAGACGGATCCGGAGAAGGCCAGGAAGCTGCTGAAGTACGAGCTGGCCCCGGGGCAGGAAGAGCTGCTCGCGAAGCTGCTGGCCGAGACGCACCGCGCCGCCGAAATCCGGATGGAATCGCAGCGGAGGCCGCGATGACCGCCCGCCAGGACCTGATTGACCTGGTGGCCGCGGTGCAGGCCGGCACCGCGCCGGCGGCGGATCCGCGCTGGCGTGAACTGGTGGTCGAGCCGGGACAACGCGTGCGCCGGGCCGCCGTGCTGATGCTGTTCGGCTCGCTGGATGACGTCCCCGCGACGTCCGTGAAGCTGCTGGCGCCGGCTGATCTGGATGTGCTGCTGCTCCAGCGCGCGCAGACCCTCGATGACCATCCCGGCCAGGTCGCCTTCCCCGGCGGCGGCATCGACCCCGGCGAATCCGTCATCGAAGCCGCCCTGCGCGAGGCCGAAGAGGAGACCGGGCTGGACCCGGAAGGGGTGGAGGTCCTGGGCGCCATGCCCGAGCTGGCCCTGCCCCGCGGAAATTTCCTGGTCACGCCGGTACTTGGCTGGTGGGCTTCCCAGTCGCCCGTCCGGGTGGTGGACTACGGCGAGTCCTCCCAGGTCTTCCGGGTGCCCGTCCGGGACCTGCTCGACCCGGACAACCGGGTCATGGCGACCGTGAGCCGGGCCGGCCAGACGTTCCAGAGCCCGGCCTTCACCGTCAACGGCGTGGTGGTGTGGGGCTTTACCGGGATGATCCTCAACCAGCTGTTCGACCAGCTGGGCTGGGCGGTCCCGTGGGACCGCACCCGGCTCCACGGCATCGACGCCTAGCCCCTCTTCCGGTGGTTCGGGGCCGGGGCGCGGGGACCGGATTGCGGCGCCGGCACCGGGTCCCGCTAGCGGACGGCCCGCCGGGTGTCCGGCCGCTGGTAGGCGGGTTTCGCCGCCGCGGCGGCGGATTTGCCGGCTGTCTTCCCGGCGGAGCGGTCCACGACCAGTCCGGTGGCCGCGTTCTCGCGGACCGCGGTGATGCCGGCCGCCGCCCCCTTGATGGTGTTATAAAGCGGTGAAACAGCAACTACTGTCCCGTCCGGTGCCGTCAGCCTGAAGAAATACGACTCGTCTCCGGCCGTTGCAATCTCGAATACGCCAGCCACTCTGCTGCCTTCCCGGATCCCTGCCTCGTTGCATTTGCGCCGGCGGAACAATCGGGATTACCACCGGCTTTTCGAGCGTAACGGGGCCCGCAGAGCGGGCGCAACGCTACTCGCGGGTACGTTACCCCGGGCGTCCTGGCCGCCGTCGGGGTCCGGTTTGGCGGCGCTATTTGGCGTTGTCGTAAGAGTCGACGACGGCGACGCTCACCGGAAATTCCACCGGGATCCGGCCGAACAGCAGCTCTTTGGCGGCGGCCGCGGATTCCTCGATCGCCCCGATGCAGGCGTCAACGGCGTCAGCCGGGCAATGGACCATCACCTCGTCGTGCAGGAAGAAGACCAGTTCCCCGGCCGGGGCCCCGTCCGCGCGGAGGGTGCGCAGCCGCCGTCGCAGTTCCGCCAGCCAACAGGCCGCCCAGTCGGCAGCGGAGCCCTGCACCACGAAGTTCCTGGTGAACCTACCGCGCGAGCGGGCCAGCGCCTCGGCCCGGCGCTGCTCCTCCGCGGTGGCGGACTGCTGGGCGCGCAGCCAGCGTTCCGACGGCGGCGGGCTGCTCCGGCCCAGCCGGGACGTGACGGTCTTCCCCGCCTCGCCCTCGCGGGCGGCCTGCTCCACGTAACCGACGGCGCGCGGGTAGGTGCGGGTCAACTGCGGCATGAGCCGTCCGGATTCGCCTGTAGTGGCGCCGTAGATCGCGCCGAGCAGCGCAACCTTGGCCTTGGCCCGGTCGCCGCCGAAGCCCTGCGCGGCGATGCCGGCGTAGAGGTCTTTGTCGCGGGCGGCCTCCGCCATTTTGGAATCCTGGGCCAGCGCCACCAGCACACGCGGCTCCAGCTGCGAGGCGTCGGCGACGATCAGCTTGTGGCCGGGGTCCGCATGGACGGCGCCACGGATCTGGCGGGGGATCTGCAGGGCTCCGCCGCCGCGCGATGCCCAGCGCCCGGACACCACCCCGCCCACCACGTACTCCGGTTGGAAGCGGCCATCCTTGACCCAGGCGTCCAGCCACGCCCAGCCGTTGGCGGCGTGCAGCCTGGCGAGTTTTTTGTAGGCCAGCAGCGGTTCGATCGCCGGGTGGTTGGATTCCTTCAGCTCCCACTGGCGGGTGCTCTTCACCTCGATGCCGTTCCGGTGCAGGGCGCGCATCAGCTCCTGCGGGGAATCCGGGTTCAGCGCCGGCGACTGCAGCAGGCGGCGGAGTTCGCTGTTCAGGGCCTCCAGTTTGGCCGGCCGGTGCCCCTGGGGCGGACGCGGGCCGAGGTAGTCCGCGAGGATCCGCTCGTGCAGCTCCTCGCGCCAGGGCACGCCGGTGTGCTGCATCTCGGCGGCGATCATGGCGCCGGCGGATTCGGCGGCGAGCAGCAGTTGGAGCCGCTGTTTGCGGCGGTCACCGTCCGGCGCGACGCCGGCCAACGCGTCCTGCTGCGCGGCGTATTCGGCGCGCAGCTGTTCGGGCGTGTGCCTGGGCGCCGAGCGCAGGCCGGGGTCCTCGAACAGGGCCCCCTGGTCCGCTGGCGGGGGAGGCGGCTGCAGGGACCGCGGCGGCTGCTGCACGTCGTCGTCCTGGGTCAGCTTCTCCGCGGTCCGGGCATAGTCGGTGTGCGCGGTGAACGCCGAGTGGGCCAGGATGGCACCGCACAGGGTGAGGTCATAGCAGCGTTCCAGCTCGACGCCGGCCGCCAGCAGGGCCGGGTACCAGTCCTGGGTGCGGTGCCAGATCCAGCGCGGGCGCTGCAGTTCCAGTTGGCGCACGACGCCGGGCAGTTCGGCCGCGCTGACCAGGCGCGGTTCCGGGGCGGCGGGATCGGGGGCTCCTGCCGGTGTGAGGCGTTGCAGGGCTGCGCCGTCGGCGTGGGCGGCGAGCAGCAGATGCATAGGCTCAATTCTGCCCTGTCCCTCTGTCAGCGGAGGACCGCCCGGACCGGAGGGCCGTGGTGCAGGGCCCGAGTGACGGGGCCGGTCTGGACGGGCCGGTGTGGAGAGCCGGCGTGGACGGCATGGTCGGAGGGCCGGTCCGCGCGGGGGAATTGGCCGCGGTTTTCCACATAGCCGTCGGCGGCAGGTCCCTGCGGCGTCCGATGCGCCCAAGGTGGTGGCATGAGCCGACACCAGCTATCCGAGCCCGTGAACGTCCAACCCGTAACCCGGGCCGGGCAACCCGGGCCCCAATCCGGGCCCGAGACCCGGGCCCAAGCCGACGCGTGGCTTCCCGAAGAAACGGCGGAGACGCTGCTGGTCACCGGGTCCGAGCTCCTGCGCGGCGAGGTGGAGGCGATCGTGGCAGCGGCCGGGCGGCGGCTGACACTGGCGCGGGACGCCGCCGAAGCGGCCCCGTTTTGGGACTCCGCGGTCGCGGTCCTCGTCGGCAGCGACGTGCCGGAACTGCCGCTTCGACGCCGGGCACCGGCGGTCCTGGTGGGATTGAGCGGCGAGGGGGACAGCCTCTGGCAACTGGCCGCGGCCATGGGGGCCGAGCGGGTTGCTGTCCTGCCCGAAGGCGGTTCCTGGCTGGCCGAGTACCTCAGCCGATCGCACGCCCCGGACCCAGGCGGGCACCTCCTCGGAGTCATTGGCGGCTGCGGCGGAGCCGGGGCCTCCACCGCCGCGATCTGGCTGGCCCAGGCCGCCGCGGGGATGGGCGCCCGCGTCCTCCTGGTCGACGGGGACCCCTGGGGCGGCGGCCTTGAACTGGCCCTCGCCGCCGAAGAAGAACCCGGGCTCCGCTGGCCGGATCTCGCAGAGGCCAGCGGCAGCATCGACCCGGACCAGCTCCACGAGGCGCTGCCCGAAGCGGGAGGCTTTTCCTTCCTGTCCTGGCCGGGCAACCGGGAACGGCCCCAGGCCATCGACCCGGCCGCCGTCGCCGGTGTGCTCGACGCCGCGCGGCGCTGCTACGAGCTGGTGGTGCTGGACATCGGCCGCGGACGCGAGGCACTGCGGACCTTTGCCTGGGAGTGCGACCGGGTCGTCGTGGTGCTGCCCGCCCAGCTCCGGGCCGCGGTGGCATCCGCCCGGTTGGTGCCGGAGCTTCCGCCGGTGGAGACCACCCTGGTGGTCCGGGCGAAACCCGGGGCCGCCTTCGACTACCAGCTGATTTCACAAGCCGTGGGGCTCCCGGTGCAGGGCGTTATGCCCGAGCTCCGGGGGACGGCCGCCGCCACGGAGCTCGGGCGTCTGCTGGACACCGGCGGTCGGCGCAGCGTGCAGCGCTTCACCGAAGCGGTCCTGGCCTTCAGCGGGGCCGGGTTCGCGTGAGCTCCTATCTGCCGGCGGAGCCGCCGGACCCGGCAAGCCCACCGTTCCGCGCGCAGCTGCGCCCGCCTCAACGGCGGGTGGATGCGCGGCTGCTCGAGGCGGTCCGCGAATCGGTCATGGCCGACGCCGGCCCGGTCACCCCGTCACGGGTTGCCGCGGCCGTGCAGGCCAGCGGCAAGCTCCTCGGCACCGCCGGTGCCCTGGCCGCCGTCGAAAGCATCAGCGCTGAACTGAACGGGTTGGGACCGCTGCAGCTGCTGACGCGCGACCCGCTCGTGACGGACATCTTCGTCAACAGCCCCGGCTCCGTGTGGCTGGACCGGGGCCGCGGCCTGGAACGCGCTCCAGTCGCCTTTGCCAACGAGGCCCAGGTCCGTGCGCTGGCCGCCCGGCTGGTAGCCGCAGGCGGCCGGCGGCTGGATGACAGCTCGCCCTGCGTGGATGTCAGGCTCGACGGCGGCTATCGCGTCCACGCTGTCCTGCCGCCCATCTCCACGTCGGGAACACTGCTGAGCGTGCGGATTCGCCGCGAATCCGTCTTCGCCCTGGACGAGCTCGGCCGGGCCGGCATGTTCGGCCCGTTCCTTCAGGACGTCCTCACCCGGATGGTGGAGCGCCGCCTGAGCTTCCTGCTGAGCGGGGCCACGGGTTCCGGGAAAACGACGCTGCTCGCCACGCTGCTCGGGCTCTGCGAACCGGGGGAGCGGCTCGTCCTGATTGAGGACGCCTCCGAGCTGAATCCGGTCCACCCGCACGTAGTTTCCCTTGAATCGCGCCACAGCAACCTTGAAGGCGGCGGCACGGTTGATCTCGGCGAGCTGGTGCGGCAGGCCCTGCGGATGCGGCCCGACAGGCTCATCGTCGGGGAGTGCCGCGGCGCCGAGGTCCGCGAGCTGCTCGCCGCGATGAACACCGGGCATACCGGCGCCGGCGGCACCATCCACGCCAACACCGCGGCCGCGGTCCCGGCCCGGTTGACGGCGCTGGGCGCGCTCGCGGGGATGGGGCCGGACGCCGTCCGCCTGCAGGCCGCCAGCGCGCTCGACGCCGTCGTCCACCTGGAACGCACGCGGTTCGGGCGTCAGGTGGCGTCCGTGGGGCTGGTCGGGGAAAACAGGTCAGGCCTGGCCGTCGACGTGGCGCTGGAGACCGTCGGCGGCGAGGTCCGTGCCGGTCCCGCCTGGCCGGAGCTGGCAGCCCGCCTGGGCCTGGACCCGGCCACGGCAACCGGAACCGGCGGGGCCACAGCGGTGCCCGGAAAAAGCGGGACACCGTGACCGCCGCCCTGGCCGGGATACTGGCCTTGGCGCTGTGGCTAGCGTTCGCGCCGCGGGGCGTGGCCCGACGGCGGATGCGGCGGGCCCTCCCCGAGGCCTTCGCGGGGACCGCCCGGCGGCCGTCGCCCGGGCGGCCCGGCCGCACCCGGCGTGGGCATCTGGCGGCTGGGCGCAAAAACACCGGAGCCGCGCCGGGGGTCCCCATGATCGTGCTGGTCCAGCAGCTGGCCGCACTGCTGAAGGGCGGCCGGACGCCCGCCCGGCTGTGGGAGGAACTCTGGCTGCTCTACGGTGACGAGCACCCGCCGGACGGCGGCCCGGGCGCCGCCGTCAGCCGCCACCGGGGCTCGGGCCGGACCGGCGCCCTGGCTGCTTCGTCGCGGGAAATCCTGGCCGCTGCCCGCATCGCGGCCCGGACGGGATCCCCGGTCTCCGCGGCAATCCGCGCGGCGGCCGCCCGGGAGGCCGGGAGTGCTGCCGGCCGGACGGAGCAGGCGGTCTGGGTGGAACTGGCGGCGTGCTTCGACGTGGCCGAGGCCAGCGGTTGCCCGCTCGCCGACGTCCTGACACGGTTCGCCGCCCATCTGGAGGCCGAGGGCGACGCCGAAGCCGCCCGGCAGACGGCACTGGCCGGGCCCAAGACCACCGTCCGGATCCTGACCTGGCTGCCCTTCCTGGGACTCGGGCTCGGCCTCCTGCTCGGCGTGGAGCCCCTGGCCATCCTGTTCGGGACACCCCTTGGCCTGGCGGCGCTCGGCGCGGGGCTCGCCCTCACCGCCGCGGGCCGGATCTGGTCCGCCCGCCTCGTCCGGTCCGCGGCCGGGGCGCAGTGGTAACCCCGCGGTGATCCCCAACCTCGGCGGTCTCACGGTCGCCGCCCTGCTGGCTGCCGCCGTGGTCGTGGCGCTCGCGGACCACCATCGCTCCGCTTTGCGCTGGAAACGGCTGGGCCTGCGTGCGCCCGGCAAGGCGGTCGCCGGAGTCAAAACCGGCGCCGAGGACACGGCGGCCACCGACGCAGGACTCCGGGACCCGGCCATGATGCTGGAACTGATCGGCGCCATGCTGGATGCCGGAGCCGGTCTGGGCCGATCGCTTGAGCTTGTTGCCGCCCACGCCGCCCCCGGTCTTGGCCGGCCGCTGGGTCCGGTCGTCTCCGCCCTGGCGATCGGCGCGGACTGGGAGACGGCCTGGCGGAGCTCCCACAGCTTCCCCGCGCAACTGCTGGCGCTGCGTGATGCCCTCGGATTCGCTGCGCTGACCGGGGTGCCGTCCTCGGCGATTCTGTACACCCAGGCCGCCCGGCTGCGGCGCGAGCATTTCCGCGCTGCCGAGCGGCGGGCCGCCGCGTTGGGCGTGCAGCTGGTCATACCGCTGGGCCTGTGTTCGCTGCCGGCCTTCGTGTGCCTGGGAATTGTTCCGGTCCTGCTCGCCATGCTCCCCAACGGCTCCTGACCGCTGCCCGGTCGTTGCGACTGTTCCTCCACAGCCGGACTTTTCCACTTGGCCGCCCCGCGGGCTTACCGGCGCCGCGCCTGGACGCGAGATTGGAATCAGCCGGTCTGTGCGCCGGAATCTCCCGAGAGGAAAGCCCATGACATTCCACCGAAATGCTCCCGCCGGCCCTGACCGCGAGCCCGCAGACACTGGGACCGCGGAGGTGCGGGAAATCTACCCCGGCGCTCGGCAGGACCCGCCGGTGCAGGTCCCCTCCCGGAGACCGTGGAGACGGAAGATGTTCCCCGGTTCCGAGGCGGGGATGGCCACTGCCGAATACGCCATCGCCACCCTCGCTGCCGTGAGTTTTGCGGGTCTGCTCGTACTGATCATGCGCAGCGACGAGGTCCGGGGGTTCCTGCTGAACCTCATCCGCACCGCCCTGGCGCTGCCGTGAGCCGGCCGTCGCGGGGTGCCGCCACCTGCAGCCGGGCTGCCCGCGTCGGCGGGCGCCCGGGCGCCCGCCGGCCGGACCCGCCGCCGCGGCCGGTACGGCCGGAGAAACCCGACGTGCCGTGGCCAGGCTGGCGTCCCGGCCGGGGCGCGGCACAGTCGCGGGGTGCGGTGACCGCGGAGTTTGCCGTCACGCTTCCTGCGGTTGTGCTGCTCCTGGGTCTATTGCTGGCGGGGTCCGCGGCGGGACTGACGCAACTACGCCTGGAAGAAGCCGCCCGGGCCGGCGCAAGGGCGCTGGCGCGCGGTGAAAACGCCGCCGCTGTCGGGGGCATCGTCCGGCAACTCGCGGGGGATTCGGTCCTGACGGCAGTGGCCTCCGATGGCGTCTGGCTCAGTGTGACGGTGTCCGGAACCGTGAGCGGGGCGGTGGGAACGCTGGTCCCGTGGACCCTCACCGCGACGGCCTGGGCGCGGAGTGAATCCCCGGGCGCGGCGGAGGCCTCCGTTCCGGGGACGGCGCCGTACGGCCTGGGCCGGGGCGCGTAATGCAGGCCCTGGCCCGGGAGTCGGAGCTGGGTGCGGGCAGCGTGCTCGCGCTCGGCCTGGGGATGGTGCTGCTGCTGGGGATGACCGCCGTCGTCCTGCTCGGCCAGGCGGCCGTGTCGGCGTCGAAGGCCGCCACGGCCGCGGATCTGGCGGCACTTGCGGCCGCGGACGCGGCCCGTGGACTCTCCGCCGGCGAGCCGTGCGCCGTCGCCGCCGAGGTTGCCGGCCGGCACGGTGCGGGGCTCCTGGCATGTTCGGTCGAATCCGGCAATACCGTCCAGGTCCGCACCGAACTTCACTTCCGCACGGTGTTCGGTCCGGCCACCGGACTCGCCAGGGCCGGGCCGCCCCCGGTGGAGGGCGGCGGAACGGCAGAACCGGTCACGGGGTAGGCGGTTGCCGACCTAAACCGGTTGGCCGGCGGGTTGCCCCGCGGGCGGAGCGCCCTGCTCCCCGGCCGGGCCGCCCATGAGATCGGTGGCGTCGGTCAGCAGCATCTCAAGCAATGTGACGGCGGCGTCCTTGTCCAGCGGGTTGTTCTTGTTGCCGCACTTGGGGGACTGCACGCAGGACGGGCAGCCGGACTCGCATTCGCAGGCCTTGATGGCGTCGCGCGTCGCGGAGAGCCACACCCTGGCTTTGTCGTAGCCGCGCTCGGCGAAGCCGGCGCCGCCGGGGTGGCCGTCGTACACGAAAATGGTGGGCACCCCGGTGTCCGCGTGGATGGCCGTCGACACCCCGCCGATGTCCCACCGGTCGCTGGACGCCACCAGCGGCAGCAATCCGATCGCTGCGTGCTCGGCCGCGTGCAGCGCCCCCGGGAACTGCGCCTCGATCAGCCCGGCCCCCGTCAGGGAGCGGTTGTCCATCACGAACCAGACCGCCTTGGTGAACAGGTCCCGGGCGCCCAGCTGCAGCGGTTCCTCGCCCAGGATCTCGTTCGAGATGAGCGCCTTGCGTTGGAAGGAGACCACCTGTGTCGTTACTTTCACATCGCCGAAATGCACCGCCACGTCGCCCCATTGGGTGGTGCGGAGCGTCTCCAGGACCTCGATCTGGGTCACGTCGCGCGCAGTCGTGTAGTAGTCGGGGTTGGCCCGCCGCACCACGACGCAGTGATCGTCTTCGTTCAGGTCCTCGACGACGTAGCTTTCGCCCTGGTGGACGTAGACGGCGCCGGTGTGCGCCTGGTAGTGAGTCTGGGGTGAATCCATGGTGCCGAGCAGGGACCCCGTGTCGGCATCCACGATGCTGACCGGTCCGCCGCCGTCGGCGCGCAGGTTCACCATGGCCGCGGCGCTCTGGGGGTGGGTCCAGAACCAGCCGGCCGGACGTTTACGCAGGTAGCCCTGGGCGACCAGCTGGTCCAGCAGTTTTTCGGCGGTCGGGCCGAAGAGTCCGAGCTCCGCGTAGCCCAGCGGCAGTTCCGCCGCGGCAGCGCAGAGGTGGGGGCCGAGGACATAAGGATTGGAGGGGTCGAAGACCGTGGCCTCCACTGAGACGTCGAAAATTGCCTCGGGGTGGTTCACCAGGTAGGTGTCGAGCGGATCGTCACTCGCGACGAAGGCGGCAATGGCGTCCTGTCCGGCGCGGCCGGCCCGGCCGATCTGCTGGAACAGCGACGCCCGGGTTCCCGGCCAGCCGGCCACCAGGACGGCGTCGAGGCCCGAGATGTCGATGCCGAGTTCAAGCGCGGAGGTGCTCGAAACTCCCAGCAGCTCACCGGAACGCAGCGCCTTTTCCAGGGCACGCCGTTCCTCCGGCAGGTACCCGGAGCGGTACGCCGCGACCCGCTGGGGCAGGCTGGGATCCACCTCGTCGAGGAGCCGTTTGGTGATTGAGGCGATGGTCTCGGCCCCGCGGCGCGACTTGATGAACGCGATGGTCCGGATCCGGGAGGAGACGAGGTTGGCCAGTAGGTCCGAGGTTTCGGCCACCGCGGTCCGGCGTTCCTTGGCGCCGTTTTCGCCGCGCAGCTCGGTCAGGGCGGGTTCCCAGAACGCCACGGTGGTGGCGCCGTGCGGCGAGCAGTCTTCGGAGACCGCCCGGACCGGAGCGCCGATAAGCCGGCCGAAGGAGGTCCCGGGGTCCGACGCGGTCGCCGAGGCGGCGATGAACACCGGGCCCGGATGGGAGGCACCGGGACTGTAATAAGCACAGATCCGCCGCAGCCGGCGCATCAGGTTGGCCACGTGCGAGCCAAACACGCCGCGGTAGCTGTGCGCCTCGTCGATAATCACGTAGCGCAGCCGCCGGAAGAAACGGGCCCACCAGGCATGGTTGGGCAGGATGCCGAAGTGCAGCATGTCCGGATTGGCGAGGATGACGTTGGCGTGGTCCCGGATCCACCGGCGGGACGCGGGGTCGGTATCGCCGTCGTAGGTTTCGGCCCGGACGGTGGGGAGCCTCAGTGAGCGGATGGCGGCCAGCTGGTCGGCGGCCAGCGCCTTGGTGGGGGAGAGGTAGAGGGTGACGGCGCCGTCGTCGTGGATCTTGCCGGGGTCGGCGAGGACGCGCAGCTCGGAGCGGTGGACCGCGTCCAGCGCCGGCAGCTGGTAGGCCAGGGATTTGCCGGAAGCGGTCCCGGTGGCGATCACAACGTGCTCGCCACCGTGGGCGAGTCCGGCGGCCTGCACCTGGTGGCGGTAGGGCTGGTGGATGCCCAGCGAACCGTAGGCCTGCACCAGATCGGGGTGGACCCACGCCGGCCACGGCTCATTGACGGCCTGCCGGGCCGGAATCGTGCGCACATGCCGCAGCTGCTCCGGGTCCGGGCCGCGGCCCAGCAACGGGATCAGGGACTCGTGTGGATTCACTCCAACATTGTTTCACCCGGGCTCAAATCGCCCGCCGGCGCCCGCTCCAAAGCCGGAACAAGGGGTCGGAGTCATCCCACCGACAGGTCGGCGCCCTCGTCCGAGGAGGAGAGCATCAGCACGTGGCACACCGTGGTCCAGCCGAGATGGGAGTACAGCTGCTGGCCATCCAGGGAGGCCAGCAGGAGGCCCCCTTCGACGTCGTGCTCGAACGCCTGCGCTGCCAGCGCCCGCATGATGAAACTGCCGAGTCCGCGCCGCTGGAACCCGGGCTCGGTGACAATCTTGTCGAAGACGGCGGTGTGGTCCGCGACGAACACCCGTCCGCTGGCGGCGACCTCCTCGCCGGCGTAGACGACGGCGTGATGGACCCCGTCCTCGGTCGACGGCACCCAGCGGAGATCGTCGTCCGGAAGCCAGGGATCCTCTGAGTCCTGGGTCTCCATGTCCACGACCATCATGGTCTGCGACGCCGACGTGACGTTCAGCCCGTTTTGTTCCGCGAGAGCGGTGTAGCGCGGCACGTCGTTGGTGAGGATGGTGAGGATCCGGGCCGGGACCTCGGCGGTTTTAGCGGCCAGGTCGGCGAACTCGGCGTCCGAGGGATCGTGGGCGAAATACTCCCATTCGTGGGTCGTGTCCGCCCGCAGCGCCGCAGGAAAGCGGCCCTCCCTGCGCGTCTCATAACCCCGGCAACCGGCCCACCCGGCAACCCAGACCTCCAGGAGGTGGGTGGTGTCTTCAACCATGGCGTCAAGACTCATGAGATGAGCGTATTCCAGCCCTGCCGCAAGCAACAGGGGCCGGGTTCGGTGGGGCCGCTTGCTTACCCAATTGTGACCGTGGCGAGCTCGCACCGCGACGCAGCGCTGCCCGGGGTTTTGCCCCGACCAGTACGCTTAAATACGTGGCTTTGAATCGAATTGTGCTCTTTTACGGCTTTACCCCGATCGCCGACCCGGACGCCGTCCGGCTCTGGCAGCGTGCCCTCTGCGAAAAACTCGGGTTGACCGGCCGGATCATCATCTCCAAGGACGGCATCAACGCGACCGTCGGCGGCGAGATCGGCGCCGTTAAGCAGTACGTCAAGACAACCCGCGAATACAAGGGCTTCTGCGGCATCGACGTGAAATGGTCCGACGGCGGTGCCGCTGACTTCCCCCGGCTCAGCGTCAAGGTGCGCGACGAGATCGTCTCCTTCGGCGCGCCGGGTGAGCTCAAGGTGGACGAACACGGCGTCGTCGGCGGCGGGACGCACCTTGCGCCCGAGGAACTGCACCGGCTTGTGGAAGCGAAGAAGCAGGCCGGGGAAGAGGTTGTGTTCTTCGACGGACGCAACGGCTTCGAAGCCCAGATCGGAAAATTCAAGGACGCCGTCGTCCCCGACGTCGCAACGACCCACGACTTCATCAAGGAGCTCGACTCCGGCAAGTACGACGCCCTCAAGGACAAGCCGGTCGTCACCTACTGCACCGGCGGCATCCGCTGCGAGGTCCTCTCCAGCCTGATGGTCAACCGCGGCTTCAAAGAGGTCTACCAGCTCGACGGCGGGATCGTCCGCTACGGCGAGGCGTTCAAAGACCAAGGGCTCTGGGAGGGCTCACTCTATGTCTTCGACAAGCGGATGCACCTGGAGTTCAGCGAGGACGCCAAGACCATCGGCCAGTGCGTCCGCTGCGCGGCGCCCACGAGCAAGTTCGAGAACTGCTCCAACCCCAGCTGCCGCACCCTGACTCTGTACTGTGCAGACTGCGCCTCGGACCCGGCGACGCTGCGCTGCCCGGACGGCTGCGACCCGGCTCCGCAAGGATCGGGCTCAGATCCGGCTCACGCGGTAGGCGAAATTCGCCGGGGCCAGTGACTCTATCCGGACCCGCAGCACCGCGTCGGCGGCGAGCTGGACCACGTTGACCCGCGGACTGCCGCAGCGCAGGCTGAGATCCACCAGGACACTCTCCTTGTCCCGGATGGTGAACGACACCCGGCGCGTACTCCGGCAAACCAGGGTCAACGCATACGTTCCGCTCGGCAATTGCGTGGTGGTCTCGTGCCGGATCTCGCCTGCGTCCAACAGGCCGGAAGCGGTGTGGAAGACCTGTCCCTGGGTTTCCGGCAATACCTCCACCAGCCATTGGTCCAGCTCCGCCCCGATTACCGGCCGGTTCCTCCCGGGGTCCTGCGGGAGCGCGGCGTCCGTGAACGTTGCCGCCTGGGACGGCGAAGGACCGGAGAACCCGTCGTCGTACTTATACTCGCAGGCGGCCAGCCCCGAAGCGCAGGCAAGGACAGCGGCCAGCGCGACGGCGGCCGCGGCGCCGCGGCACCGCCGCAGCGCGGGTGCCTGCGCGGTGGGCATACTCCGACTCTAGGCCCGGCCGCGGCGCCGGACCAGAGCGACGTAGCCGGGCGGTCGCGGCTCTAAGGCGGCGGTTCGCGGATGACTCGGAATCCGACCGCGGCGCCGAGACCGGGGTCAGTGGAGTTCTTGACGATCTGCACCGTGGCCGGCCCGGATTTCAGTGCTACGGAAGCCTCGACAGCGCGTCCGCAGGGGACGTTGAGCTCCAGTCTGCCGCCGTCGCGCCGGCCATCCTGCGAGATCGTCAGGAGCGCGCTGGGCGTGCCGGTGCAGGCCGCCGTCACGTCGTACGTGCCCTCGGCGAGGCCCTTGAAGGAGCCGCGGAAGCCGAACCCCGCCGAGGCGCCCATCACCATCGCAGCGGGGGACGTCCCGAGGATACGCTCAACCGCAGCCTGGTTCCGGACCGCCCTGGCGGCAAGTTCCGGGTCCTGGGTCGGCAGAGGCGGTCCAGGCGCCGTTGAGCGGGCCGAAGACGCGGTTTCAGAAGACGGACTCCCGACGTCGTCCGCCACCTCACAGCCGGACAGCGCCGCCACCGACAACGCGAGCACGATCAGCGGCGCCGCGGCACGTGCCGTTTGCCTACCCCCAGTAGCAACCATGCCCCGAGCCTAGTGGCAGCCGGGAACGGGGCCAGTCACATCAGGCCGCAGGCACCACGTGGTAGGCAAAAATGAGCGGGGCGTCCACGCTGGAGGCGCTGACCTTCAGTTTTCCGGCTGCCGGCACCTTGATCCTGGCGGTCTCCCGGCTCCCGTTGCAGGCGGCCCCGGCCTCCGTCAGCCGCTGGCCGTCGAGGGAGACCTCGAAGAATTCCTTGCCGCCGCCCTCGCAGGTCATGGTCAGGGCGTAGCTGCCGGCCGTGACGGTGGCATCCTTGGCGACCGGATTCCGGTCCCGGATCTTGCCCGCATCAGCCAGGACGGCCCCGCTGGCCGACGGCAGGGCCGTGGCCTGCCACGAGTTCACGTCGGCCGATTCAATGGACCCGGCCGGGGAGCACGCCGAGGCGCTGAGCACGACGGCGGCGCCGGCCGCGGCGGCCAGGGTGCGGCGGAGAACGCGGGGGCGGGACGGCAGCGGTGGAACGGAAAGCATGACTCCAACTTACCCGCTGGGTGCCCTGCCCCCGGACCTCGCTGTCCCCGGCTCCCTTGGGGGCAGCCCGGGTCGACGAGTCCCGCCCCGCCGTCGTCCGGAGGGTGCTAACCGGCTATCAGCTCCTGCACCCGCCCCCGGTGCAGTGCCAGGTACACCCGGTCACGCAGCTTGTTGGCAGCCTGGTCCGTCAGGGTCCGGTCCAGCGGCTGCAGGACCACCCGGAGGAGCACGTTCACCTGGTCCGGGGCCAGCCGGAGGCGTTCGACGGCCCTCGCCGGCAGCCCGGGCGCCGGTGTAACGGCCAGGATCTCGAGTGCTGCCAGGATCTCGGCATCGGCGCCCAGGGCCGTGCGGGCAAGATCGCCGAGCAGTTCGACGTCGGCGTCCGCCGCGGTGCCGAGCACGAGGGATAGATCGCGCCGGACCTCCGGCATGGCCGACACCGGCTGGTACAGCGCCAGATCCTGCAGCTGCGCCTTACCCTCCGGATGCGTGGAACGCAGAAGCCGGATGTCCCGGATCCCCTTGCGCAGCATAACGGCCCGGTCCAGCCGCATGCCCAGGCGAGCCCGGCCCAGCGGCGGGGCACCGCCCGCCGCGCGGAAGCCGCGCCACGCCTAAACTTGTCCGGTGACCCCATCAACGTTTTTCACCGCCGGCAACACCCCCGACGCGCCCCGCAGCGACCTCCCGGACCTGCTCGAGAGCCTGGCCGAGGACCTGCGCCGCATCGGCTACACCGTTGACGGCGTTGCGGGCCTGCTGGGCCCGGCCGCGCACAGCGCACTCAGCCGCGACCAGCTCATCCCGGCGCTGATCGCCACCGAGGCCGCAGCCCACGCGGAACGGACGACGGCGGCGCTCGCCGCCGTCGTCCGCTTCTGGCTGCTGGCCGAACCGCAGCGCGCCGCAACCCTGGACGCTGCCCTCCCCGCCACTGGCACGGAGGGCCTGCTGGAACTGGGACTCGCCGAGCCGGCCGCCGGGGGACTGGTCCAGGCGAAGGTGGATCTGCGTCCATACGGCTGGGAGGGGGCCCCGGGGGAAGGCGCCCAGGGGGAAGAAACGCTCAGCAGCGGCGGCGCCGAACTCTGGGTGGCGAGCGATCTGGCCGCCCACCAGCGCCCGGGCGTGCTGCGCCACGACCACGTACTCGGGATCGGGCAGGCGTCCACCACCCTGGTGCAGGTGACCGCGCGGCGGCACGTGGCCCGCGCCCTGGACCTCGGTACCGGCTGCGGCATCCAGACCTTCCACCTTCTGCACCACGCCGAACACGTCACCGCCACCGACATCTCCCTACGGGCCCTGGCCTTCACGCGCTTCAACCTGATGCTCAACGCGGCGGCGCTGCATCTGGACCCCGCCCATCTGGAGGCCCGGGTGAGCCTGCGCCGGGGCTCGCTGCTCGATCCGGTGGCGGGGCAGGAGTTCGACCTGGTGGTCTCCAACCCGCCGTTCGTTATCACGCCGCGCAGCGTCGGGGAGGCCTCCGCGGACCAGTTCACCTACCGCGACGGCGGCCTGCCGGGCGATGACATCGTCGCCGCGCTGGTCCGGGACCTCCCGGCCGTCCTCGCCCCCGGCGGTACCGCCCAGCTGCTGGGCAACTGGGAGATCCCGGCGGGCGCCGACTGGGCCGAACGGCCGCAGTCCTGGGCCAGCCCGGACGCGGACGTCTGGTTCATCCAGCGCGAGCAGGTCGGGCCGGAACAGTACGCCGAAACCTGGCTGCAGGACGCCTCCGAAGCCCGCGACCGGCGGCTCTACCAAGAGTCCTACGCCGCCTACCTGGATGACTTCGCGTCGCGGAACATCGAGGCCATCGGCTTCGGAATGATTTGGCTGCGGCGCCCCGCGGCCGGCTCCCCGGTGCTGAGGCGCTTTGAGGAGATCACCTACCCGATCGAGCAGCCCGTCGGTCCCCACCTGGGCGAAGCCGTCGGGCGCGCCGACTGGCTGGCTGCCCACGACCTGCCGGCCGCGCACCTGCTGGTGGCCGAGGATGTTACCGAGGAACGGCACCAGCGCCCGGGCGCCGAACACCCCGGCGTCATCCTGCTGCGCCAAGGCGCCGGGCTGCGCCGCACCAACCTGCTGAGCACCGAGCTGGCCGGCTTTGTCTCAGCGTGCGACGGCGAGCTCTCCGTCGGGCAGATCATCGGTGCCCTTGACGCCCTGCTGGGCGGGTATGAGGGATACGACAGCGGTGTGTTCCGCCAGGGGCTCCTCGACGAGGTGGGCAACCTGGTCCGCGACGGCTTCCTGCTTCCCGCCTGAGCCTGACGGCGCCGGAACCGACGCGGGGGCCGGCGCCGCGGCCTCCGCGACCGGGGCGGGCGCGCCTTCGCGGCCGAAACGGGGCAGCACGTAGGCGGCGACAGCCAGGGCCACCAGGACGCCGGCCACCCCTGTGACCAGGAAGCTCTGCCGGACCGGCAACAGCGCACCCAGCAGGCCACCGATCGCCAGCGCGGCAATGGAGACGGCGCGGGTCATGCCGCCGATGATCGCCATCGCCTGGCCCCGCCCGCTTTCCGGAATCCGCAGGATCGCGATAGCGCCAAAGCACGCGTTCAAGGCTCCGCAGGCCGAACCCATCGCCGTGTACGCCACGAAGAGCAGCCCCACCGTGGGCACCAACGCCATCACCCCCAGGAACGCGGAGGTCAGCGCCATTGAAACGAGCAGTACCCGCAGCCGGGCCGGCGGCGTCTTGATCCGGCCCGCCAGCGCGGCGCCTGCCGCCATGCCGAGGCCAAAAGCCGCTGCGAGCAACCCGTACTGCGTCTCGGTGGCACCGAGTTCGCCGCGGGCCAGGAAGACCTCCAGCACGTTCGTAGCCTCACCGACGACGATGAAGAACAGGGCCCCGAGGACCAGGGCCCACACCAGGCTGTCCCGCCGGATCAGCCGCAGACCGTCCAGCAGGGCCGGCGCCTCCCGCCCGGCCAATTCGGCCGCGGTGCCGCGCCGGGTCCGGATCAACAGGGCGCCGACGCCCATGGCCAGATAGCACGCGCTCGCCACGGCAAACACCATTCCCGAGCCGCCCCAGCCGCTGAGCAGTCCGCCCGCGGCAGGCCCGGCCATGCCGGCGATCATGATGGTGGCCTGCATGGTGCCCATCGCCCTCGGGGTGCGCTCCTCGCCAACGATCCGGGGCAGCAGCGCCTGCCAGGTCGGGCCCGCCACGGCCTGCGCGGCGTCCAGCAGGAACGTCATGGCGAACAGCACGGGGATCTGGTTGTCCAGGTATTGCAGGCCGAGGCCCATGCCGGCTACGGCGGCGGCACTGACCACGGAGGCGGCCGTCGCGAGCGCGCGGGAATCCCTAGTGTCGGCGAGCCGGCCCGCCCACGGTGCCAGCAGCACCAGCGGCAGCGCCGAGCACAGCAGGTAGCCCGCCACGAGCCACGGCCCGGCCGCCGCCGTCGGGCCGGCCGCCGCGACGTTCTGCAGGTGCAGCATCACACTGACGACGACGGCGCCCATGCCGGCGGTGGCCAGGAAGCGGGAGCTGCTGGCGAGCAGGAAGTCGCGGTTGCGCCAGAGCGAGGGCCCGCCGGCCGGGCCCGACCCTGTATGAAGTATATGTTTCATAACGGCAAAGTATCCCGTGTAGGGAATCAGTGTCAAGCATTTCTTTCATAGTTTGGCGGGCCTCGGTAGACTGGGAAGGTGAATGCAGAAACCCCAAAGGCGGAGCTGTCCGCTGACACCGCCGCGCCGCCAGCCAAGCGCAGGCCGCGCCCGGAAAAGAAGGTCGAGATAACCGACCCGAAGGCGATCCGGGCCCTGGCCCACGCCGCGCGGCTGGAGGTCATTTCGGAGCTGTATTCCACACAGGTCAGCCGGACGGCCACCGAACTCGCCGCCCAAACGGGCCTGACGCCGAGCGCGATGAGCTACCACCTGCGCGCCCTGCAGAAATGGGGCATAGTGGTGCCGGCCGCCACCGCCGGTGATGCCCGGGAGCGCCGCTGGAAAGCAGCCGGGACCGACTTCACGATCAATTCGGGCGGCGGCGTGGCGAGCCCGGAATTCGCCGTGCTCGATCTTGAGCTGGACGCCTACCGCCGGCGCGTCAACGCCTACGCCAGGACCCGCGACGAGCAGCGGCAACGCGGCGAAGCCGTGGACGGGACCTCGTCCGTGGTGCTGGCCAGCAACCTGCTGTACCTGACCCCGGCGCAGCGTGCGGAGCTGAACGAGCGGCTCTTCGACCTGCTCCGGGATTATGAGCTCGAGGACCCGGACCAGGTGCCCGAGGGAGCGGAGCGGATGGCCACCATGTGGTCGATGATTCCGGATGACCGGGGCAAGGCCGCCCGTGACTGACCGGCCGCGACTGATTGGCCAAAGGCGTTAAAAGGCCGGGGCGGGGACACTTAGTCCCCGCCCCGGCCTTGCTATGAAGTTGTCCCGGATCTGACGGCCCCTTTAGCGGCGGGTGTCGTCGACGCCGTCGGTATCGATGCGTTCCTTGCGGACTTCCTCGTCGACCCTGACCTCATCGGTCACGGTGTCCTTGTCGAGACGGACGCGTTCCACCGGGACGGTTTCCTTGTCCACGACGGGGCGTTCCTCGTGGAGGATGACTTCGTGCTCCTCCTCGCTGATGTCCGGACCGGACAGGGCCTCGCCCCGGTTGGCGTCCGTGATCGGTTCGCGTTCGAGCCGGACTTCCTCACGCTGGACGGGGACGGTCCGGGTGACGTTCTCGGTGGTGACGTACTTGCGGAGCCGAACCCGGCCGGTTTCCTGCTTCTCGGTACCGACATGGAGGCGTTCCTCGGAGCGGGTCATGGCATCGTCCGTCGTCGGACCGGAGGTGTCGTGGCCGACGGTGCCGGAGGTGTCCTGCCCGGCGAAGCGGTTCTCCTGATTGGTGGTGGCGTCCGTGTATGTCCGGCCGTCGCCGCTGAGCTGGTAGTGCTGGTAGAGACGCTCTTCCTCGGTGGATTCGAGGTGTCCGTCGACGTCCACGCGGGGTGCGTCCTTGACCACGTCCTTGGTATAGGGGACGACCACGTCATCGCCCCGCACCTGGGCTCCTTCCAGGGGGACGAAGGTCTCCGAGGTGCCGAACAGGCCCGTCTTGGCCGTGACCCAGGTGGGCTGGCCGTTCTCGTCGTCGGTGTAAACCTGTCCGATGGAGCCAATCTTGTCTCCGTCGGTGGAAAGGATGTTGCCATTGCGGTTCAGCAGGTCGTCGATGTGTTCCTTGGCGATCATGGTGTCTCCTTGGGTTGTCGATCATTTACTGCGGTTGGTGGCCCGGCCGGGAGCCTGGGTGGCATGCCGGCCGGCGGGGTGTGACCGGAATCGGTGCGGCTGCCCTGCGGGATTTTCCCTGCGGGGGCGACCCTTCTGTCCGGCTTCGACAGGACTACCATAAGCATGCTTACTACCTAGTTGGCAAGCATGCTTATTAATTTTTTTGCGTGCTCAACTCTCGAACCACAGCAAAAAGCCTCCGGCCGGGTCCAAGAACCCGGGCGCGAAGGCTTCCTGCCTGTCAGGCTGCGCCGGCGTCCGCCGGCGTCCGCCGGCGCCTGGTCAGTGCTGGCCGAGGCTGCCGCCGGCAGGCGGAAGCGTGCCGGGGCCACCCTCGGTCCGTGCCCTGCGTTCCGCCTCGCTCGCGGTGTCGCTGAGGGCGGTCTCGTCAGAGTCGCCCTCAACATCGACCAGGCCGTTCGTCTGGTCGAAGGGTTTGGCGGTGGAACGGGTGCCCACGTCGCTGGCGGTCCCGGTCCCATCCTGGGTCAGCCCGGCACCCTGTCCGAGTCCCTCGTCCGGGAAAACGCTTCCCGCGGTGCCGGTCGGCGGCACCGCGGCGGCCGCCCCCGGGCGCGGCGCGGCCGGCGGCACGACGGGCGCATCGGTCGGCGCCGCGTCGCCCTCGGAGCCCTTGCCTCCGGCCGCGGCGGCCACGCCCGCGGCCGCCGCGGCCGCGAGGCCTACGCCGGCAATCACTTTGCCGGAGACGCCGGCTTTGCCGCTGTCGCCGCGTGAGGCGGCTGCGTCGTCGACGCCGGGGGTTCCCGCCGGTACGCCTTCGCCCACTGTTCCGCGCCAAGCGCCGGTGGCATACCCCTCGTCCTCGATGAATGCCTTGAAGCGCTCGAGGTCGCTCTCGGCCTGTTTCTCCACGACGTTGAGCCTGTCACCGATCTTCTCCACCACGCCCTCGGGCTCGTAGTCGAGGGAGAGCCGCACGGATGTCTGGCCGCCGCCGAGATCTTCAAACGTGACGGACCCTGCGTTGGTCGCTCCATCCGTGGCCGCCCAGGCAACTTTCTGGTCCGGCACTTGTTCCAGGATCCGGGCCTGCCACTGCCTGCGGACCCCGGCGATCTCTGCAGTCCACTCCAGCCGCTCATCGCTGAGCTGCTTGACACTCTTCACTCCGCCCATGAAGTGCGGGAATTCCTCGAACTGGGTCCACTGGTTATAAGCCACGCTCACCGGGACGTTAACCAGGATGCGCTTTTCAACTTTGGTGCTCATGGTGTCTCCTTCGATTGGATCGGGATCGACAGTGATGAACTAGTCATCAGTAGGCTTACTATATCCGCGGATCCGCGAACCGGCCAGAGGTTTTCCGTCGCCAGGGAGGGCCGGGCGTCCCCGTGGGTTTCCCGGGGCGGTGGAGAGGCCGCGCGCCCCGGATGGCCCGACGGCGGCGCGCGCGGCTCCGTCCCTGCCCACTTAACGCTCTTGCCACAACGAGATCGGGGGTATCGGGCGTGACGCCCCTGGTCTAGCCTTTCCGGCCCTCCGTGGCGACGCCTTCGATGAAGTGGCGCTGTCCGAAGGCGAAAAGAATCAACATGGGCAACGTGATCAGGAGGGTGGCGACCATAACGTACTGGTAGTCTCCCTGGCCCCCGTTGGTGGGGCTGTATTTGGTCATCGCGTAGGCGATTCCCAGCGGGGCGGTGAAACCTTCCACCGACCCGGCGTTGAGGTAAATTAGCGCCGACTGCAGGTTGTTCCAACTCGCCTGGAACTCGAAGATGAAGATCACCACCAGCGACGGAATGGACAACGGCAGCGCTATCCGCCGGAAGAGTCCGAAGTAGCTGGCGCCGTCAATTCGTGCAGCCTCGAAGAGCTCCCGGGGGAGACCAAGGAAAAACTGCCGCTGCAGGAAGATATAGAACGCCGAGCCAAAGAGGTTCATGCCGAAGAGCGGGATCCAGGTGCCGAGGACGCCGAGGTTTTTCCAGATCAAATACTGCGGGACCATCGTCACCGCACCCGGGAGCATCATGGTGGCCAGAACGAGGCCGAAGAGGAAGTTGCGGGCAGGGAAGCGGAAATAGGCGAAACCGAAGGCGACCATGGCGCTGGAAATGGTGACCAGGGTGGCGGCCAGGACGGCGATCAGGAAACTGTTGGCCACCCAGTGGACCAGTGGCAGTTGGTCCCATACCTGGACGTAGTTCTGCGGCGAGAAAGTGCGGGGGACCAGGGCATTGTCGAATACCTCGGCGCGGGGTTTCAGGCTCGCGGCAATGAGCCACACGAGCGGGTATAGAAAGGCCCCGCTGATGAGGATCAGTACCGTCCAGAGCAGCAAGCGGGCCACGGCGGTCCGCGGGCCGCGCGTCGTTCGGCGCGTCCGCCGCCCGGCGGTCCGCTCCATTTCATCCTGCGGAGGGGCAGCGCCCGGTGACTTTGCAGCGGGCTGGGTCCGTGTCGTTGCCATCAGCGTTTCTCCCCTTCGTAGTAGACGAACTTGTTCCCGATTTTCACTTGGACGAGGCTAATCAGGAGGATCAAAGCGAACAGCACCCACGCCATGGCTGCGGCGAACCCAAAGTTGAATTCCCGGAACGCCTGCTGGAAAAGGTAGATCCCGTAAAAAAGCGACGCCTCCGGGGAGGAGCTGGTCTGGTCCCTCCAGAAAAGAAGGTAGGCCTGATCGAAAACCTGCAGCGCCGCGATCGTCAGGACAATCACGTTGAAGAAGATGGCACCCGAGATCATCGGCACCGTGATGTAGAAGAACTTCCGGACCGGACCGGCGCCGTCCAAAGCCGCCACCTCGTAAAGATCCTTCGGTACGCTCTTGAGCGCCGCCAGGAAGATGACCATGGTGCCGCTGACCCCCCATAAGGTCATCAGCACGATCGACGGCTTCACCCAGGCCGGATCGATCAGCCACTGCGGGCCGGTAATTCCGAAGAATCCGAGGGCCTGGTTGATGGCCCCCGTATTTCCGTTCAGCAGGAGCAGGAACACAGCCGCGGTGGCCACGGAGGGCGTCATCTTCGGAAGGTAGTAGACGGTCCGGAAAAACCCGGCGCCACGCCCCACCCGGTTCAGCAAAAGCGCGAGCCCCAGCGCGACGCAAATTTCCAGCGGCACCGCCAGGACGGCGTAAAACAGGGTATTGGCCAGCGACAGGGCCACTTTCGGATCGTCAAAGAGAAGGGCGTAATTAGTGACCCCGGCCGGCCGCGCCACGTTCGTGGCGAGGTTGTAGCGGCTGAAAGAGATCACCAGGCTGTAGACCATGGCGCCGAGCATGAACACCACAAAGCCGACGATCCACGGCGAGATGAATAAGTAACCAGCGATCGCTTCACGACGGTTGTATTTGTTCCGTGCCGGACGCCCTCCGCGCGACGTTTGGCGCGACGCGACTCGCACCGATGCCTTAGCTCCCACCAATGACCCCCGTTCTCGATTTCTCCAGCGCGAAGTCGAGGTCCGGCGACCTTGTGATGCCGGTGGCGCGCCCCTTGCGTCGTCCTGCAGCTTCGGCTAGCTTTCGATTTAGCAAGCTTACTTACAGTTTGGCAGTTAAAGGGCGTTTGGCCGAAAGTTTTCCGGTGGCGAAAAGATGCCGCGAAGACCTTGAAATTGACACTGGGGAGGATTCAGATGCGGGTTCGGGAAAAGAGCGTAGCGGTGCTGGCTCTGGCCGTTTTGGGGTTGACTGCATGCGGCGGGGGCGGTGCGTCCACTGCGGAGACGGCTGATTTCAAGAAGGAAGCGTCAGGGTCGCTGACGGCCTGGGCCTTCGACAACGCTGACGACGTCGGTAAGGCCCGGATGAAGTTCGCAGGGGAGCAGCTTCCTGACGTCAAGATCACCATGGACCAGACACCCTTTGACGCCCAGAAGTTCACCACCCGCGCCGCCAGCGGCACCGTCCCCGACGTCGTCCAAATGGACCGGGCCTTCGTCGCCACCTACGCCGCCCAGGGTCTCATTAAGCCGCTGGACGGGTGCTTCAAAGCGCACGGCATGGACCCGGCCAAGCAGTTCTATCCAGCGGTCACGCAGCAGGTCACGTACCAGGACAAGGTGTGGGCGGTTCCGCAGTTCTACCAGCCGGCTGCCATCATCCTCAATCAGGACGTCCTGCAACCCGCCGGCGTGGCCCCGGAAGACATCGACACCTCGGACAAGGCGAAGCTCCTCAGCGCCGTTTCCAAGGCCTACAAGTCGAGCGGAAGCAACCCCGCAACGCTTGGCTTCGATCCGGTGGCCGGCGGCCAGGCCGAGCTCTGGATCCTGGGCCAGGGCGGAAAGCTCATGGACGACAAGGGTGCCCCTGCCCTGGACGATCCTGCGAACATCGAGGCATTGACCTTCCTGAAGGGGATATACGACGCCCAGGGCGGCTACGCGAAGGCGAAAAGCTTCAGTGACTCGTTCGACACCTTCGGCAAGGACAACCAGTTCGTCAAGAACCAGGTCGGCGCGCAGGTCGACGCCCAGTGGTACGTCAACGTCCTGGCGCCGTACTCGAAGTCGCTCAACATCTCCGCCGTGCCCTTCAAGGGCAAGGACGGCAAGCCCTTCACGGTGGCGGGCGGAACATCGTTTGTCATCCCTGCCGGCGCCAAGAACGCCGATGCCGCGTGCGCCTGGATGACCTCGTTGGTCACGGATGACGCCTGGTCCGCGGCAGGTGCTGCCAGGGCGGAGAAGATCGCATCAACGCCCGGGGGCATGAACACGGGACTCTTCACCGGCTCGCCGTCCGCGGACAAGCTGATCCGGGACAAGTTCGTCAAGGCCAGCGGCAATGCAGGATTCGATCAGACCATCGCAACCTATTACGAGGTCCTCCCGGCCGGAAAGTCGCTCGGAGCTTCGCCGGCCGGCCAAACCATCAAGACGGAAGTCAACAACGCTATCGCCTCCGCCCTGCTGGGCACGAAGACACCCGACAAGGCCCTCGCCGACGCACAAGCCGCCGCGAAGCGGGCGTTTGACCAGGCCGGTTCCTAGGGGCGCAATGGCTGCCGACGCGACAATGTGAGGGGCGCTCCCATCCGGGGGCGCCCCTCACTGCGCCGGTCCTCCCGGCGCGGGGCCTCAGTGCGGGGCGGCCGGTTTCGTGCCAAGGAGGAGGTTAAGTCCCCAGCCCGCAGCGGTGGTCAGAAGGATGGCTCCTGCCATGGAAAGAAGCTGCGGCGGCGAGGAGAGGATTCCGAGGCTGACGATGAGTGTGGTCGCCCCGGCCGGCGGATGCGGCTTCCGAAGCCACGTGAGCACCAAGGTGGTGAGCGCAACGGAGAGCGCCCCGGCCGCCACAAACGGGGCGGTGAGTCCGCCGACCGGGGCGGGCGGGGCGTCCTGCAGGCCGAAGGCGTACAGGCAGGCGGCGCCCGTGATCAGACCGGTGAGGTGTCCGGCCAGCGTGTTGGATGGCCGGGCGGAGGGCTGCTCGGGGGATTCGAAAAACAGCATCACCGTCGGGCCCAGACTGGGGAAGAGCCATGGCAGGTGCAACCCGAGGCCCACCAACCCGGCGAGGGCAAGAACCACGAGCGAAAGCACCGCTGCGTAGGCTGCCGGCCCCACGGCGCTCCGGCGTGCTTCGAGCCGCTTCAACAGCGGCGGCCTCATGGTCATTTACGGCTACCTTCCACTCTCGGCCCTCAGCGCGCCACGATCAGCGCCTGGGGTGCTGCCTGCTTCATGCGGGTCTGCAGCCAGCGCAGCTGTACGGAGGTCTCCCCGTCGCACCGGGCGACGATGTCGAGCAGTTCGCGGTCGCGGAGAGCGGAGCCAGCTTGTTTCACCATGGTCCAGGTCACGTCAACAAGGCTGGCCAGCAGGTAAAGGTCCTGAAGGTCCCGCAACAGCCCCACCGGGCCGCTGCGTGTTGTGGAAAGCCCCTCGGCATGGAGGCGCTCCGGCTCGTCGTCGGACACGGACTCGCCGTACCGCTGCACTGCCGGGAGCAGCAGGCGGCTGTGCTCCTCGCACTGCTGCGCCAGGGTGTGGCAGAGGAAATGCACATCCGGTTCGGCACCATGGCCCGTCGCCACCTGGCGGAAGGACTCCGCGAGCGTGGTTTCGGCCTGGTGAAGCATGCCCAGGTAGATGTTCAGGTTCACGGCTTTCCGTCCTTCCCGCTCGGCTTGGTGGCGCCCGGCCCGATCGCGGCGGGGAAGCTGGGTGGCGGTGCAGCGCCGACCAACTCGGAGGCCTGGGCCTCGCTGCCGCCGGCCGTCAGCCGCGCCGACCGCTGTCCCGCCGCCGCCGCGGCGGGACGGGACGCCGTCGTGGTCGGCGCCGGCGCGGGGCCGGTGCCGTCGCCGATCTTTTCCACCTTCACGGCCGCGTTCTTGAAGACCGGCTGTTTCGAGACTGGATCCCATTCGGTGAGGGTGAGTTCGTTCGCAGCCGTCGGGTGTTCCCCGGGCGAGCCGCCCTGGTCCCAGTAGCCGTAGTGGAACGGGGCAAAGACGGTGCCGCGTCGGATGTCGCTGACGCGGACCGGGACTTCGATCCGGCCGCGCCGCGAGGTCACGCGGACGAGGTCGCCTTCGACGATCCCCAGCCGCTCGGCGTCGTCCGTGCCCAGTTCCACCCAGGCACTGGGGGCGGCCTTCGTCAGGGGGCGCGAGCGTCCGGTCTTGGTCCGGGTGTGGAAATGGTAGGCGGTCCGGCCGGTGGTGTACCGCAGCGGGTACTGGCCGTCGGGTTCCTCATGCGGAGGGGAGTAGTCGGCGGTTTTAAGGATGGCCTGGCCGGCCGGGACGCCGGCGCGGAACGATTCGGCGCCTACGGTGGCGCCGGTCAAGAGGTCATGCCCGTAGCTTTCGCAGTAGTCCGGGTCGGTGGGGAAGACGCCGTCCGCGTAGAGCCGCTCCCGGCCGTCCGGATTCTCATCGTTGCAGGGCCACGGGATGCCGCTGCTGCCACGGAGCCGGTCATAGCTGATGCCGCTGTAGTCGCAGGGCCGGCCTCGGGAGCATTCCTTCCACGCCTCAAAGCCGTCCTCCGGCCCGGTCCACGGAAGGAGCGGTTCGCCCTGCAGGGTGGTGAATTCCATCCGGCGGGAGTAGTCGAGGAAGATGTCCAGGTCGCTCCGCGCCTCGCCGGGCGGTTCGACGGCCTTGTCGGAGAGGTGGACGATGCGGTTGACGTTGGTGAAGGTTCCCGTCTTCTCACCCCAGGCGGCGGCGGGCAGGACGACGTCGGCGGCCTGGGCTGTCTCGGTCAGGTAGAGGTCCTGCACCACCAGAAACAGCTCGGGCTTGGCCAGGATGTCCCGGATCCTGGGCAGGTCCGGCATGGAGACCGCCGGGTTCGTCGCCGAAATCCAGAGGAACTCGATGGAGCCTTGTTCGGCGTAGCGGAAGATCTGCATCGCGTGCGTCGGCGGCGCCCAGTGCGGGATGACCAAGGGGTCCACTTCCCAGAGCTCGGCAAGTTCCCGGATGTGCTCCGGATTCTCCCAGTTCCGGAAGCCGGGGAGGTCCCCGTCCGCCCCGCATTCGCGGTTATTCTGCGCGGTCGGCTGGCCGTTCATCTGCAGGATGCCGCATCCGGGCCGCCCGAGCAGCCCGCGAAGCAGGTGCAGGTTGTTGACCTGGCAAGAGGCGGCGGTGGCCTGAGCGGACTGGTAGAAGCCCTGCAGGACCGTGGACAGCACGCGAGCCGAGGTGCCGAAGATTCGGGCGGCCTCCCTGATGTCCGCGGCGCTCACGTCGCAGACCCCCGCCGCTGCCTCCGCCGTCCAGGGTTCCACGGTGGCCTTGAGCTGCTCCAACCCGACCGTGTGCTCGTTCACGTACTCCTCATCGAGCCAGCCGTTCGCCAGGAGTTCGTGGACCAGGGCGTTCATGAGGGCGAGGTTGGTGCCGGGTCGGACGGCCAGGTGGACGTCCGCCTGGCGCGCCACCTCCGTTTCGCGCGGATCAACGCAGACGACCTTGGGCCGGTCCGGTCCCGCGATGCGGTCCAGCACCCGCGACCACAGCACGGTCTGCGTCTCGGCCATATTGTGTCCGTAGAGGAAGATCGCGTCGCAGCTGTCGATGTCCGTGTAGCTGCCGGGCTGTCCGTCCGCTCCGAAGGACTCCTTCAGCGCTGCCGCCGCCGTCGCGGTGCACAGCCGGGTGTTGCCGTCCATATGCGGGGTTCCGATGCCGGCCTTCCCGATCACGGCCAGGGCGTAATACTCCTCAAGGAACAACTGGCCGCTGGTATAGAAACCGTGGCTGAGGGGTCCGCGTTCCCGCAGCAGCTCCCGGCTCCGCTCGGTGATGCGGTTCATCGCCGTGTTCCAGTCGCATTCGACCAGCCGGCCGTTTTCTCGGATCAGGGGCCGTGTGAGCCGGTCGCGGTGGGCCACGCCCTGCCAGCTGGCGAACAGGCCTTTGGGTCCGAGGCGGCCGTGGTTGACGAGGTCTCCGGCGCGGCCGCGGATGCCGACCATGGCGCCGTCCTTGACGGCGATGTCGCAGGCGCAGCCGTTGCTGCACAGCACGCACGCGGACTGGACCCAGCGGTCGACGTCGTCCTCGGTGACACCTTCGCTAAGCGTCTGGTCCACCCGCACCGGCCACAGCCCGTCGCGGGGATACGGGGTCCTCGTGCCCCAGATGTCGGCAATCCGGTCAACCATAATTGTCCTCCCATTGCTGCGCCCCGGGCTGCGACCAGGGCCGGATAGTTGCCCCGATCAAGCTTTATCAGCATGTGGCCGCCGCGTACAGGGGCCGGTTCCAAAAGGGTCCGAAGTCCGCAGCGCAGGTGCCGGGGTCAGAGGGGCGGCGTGACCCTGCCTGCTAGGATGCTGGCGATCTCCGCAGTTGTCAGGACCCGTTGTCGGTACTCCCGGCAAAGGACGTCCCGGACGGCGGCTGCTGCCTCAGGATTCTCCGAGGCGGTGGCCTCCGCCGCGTAGATGACGCGGATGATGTGGCCGAACGCAGGCGGGACGCATCAGGTTCTCCTGGGTAGCAGCTGTTGAGGATGGCCCCCAAGGGAGGGTCCATGGGATTCTTCGACATCACATCGTGAGTCAGGCCGTGTCGGGGTAGCTGGCCAGCAGGTAGTCCGCGGCGGTAGCTCCGGCCATCCGACGTCGGCTGCTGTTGGGGTCAACCCCGCACCGCTGCATGGCCGACCGGAACACCCGGTCCTCCACGGGCGTGATGCGGTGAAGCAGGCACCAGCTCGTATAGAGGCCGTAGAGACAGTCCGGCCCCAGGGGGCTGTGGGTTTCATCGGGGACCGTTGCGTCCAGCAGGAACCGTTCAAAGTGCGAACTGGCCATTGGAAGCTCTCTTTCGCGAGCGCATCAATGTGCCGCCGGTCTGCTTCAGCGGCTCCCTTTGCGGCCGCGCAAGCGCCGGCAAAAGGATCCGCCCCTTTCGGGGACTGGATTCCTTCGAATCTACGACTCACCCCGCTCCGCTGTCCAGAGTTTGTCGCCTCCGCCGGTTCGGGTCCAAGGCGCGCGTACCCAGGGCCAAGCGTGCGTCCCGGCAGGCCCTGGGTACCCGCGCGTCCGAGGCCGTTTCGGGCCCGGATGCGCGGGAATCTGCAAAATATGGTGAACTAGGCGGGTATGGGCGCATCTGCCCGAGCAACCTTTTTCTGTAGGAGCACCGTGCCAAGCAAGGCCCCCACCGGCAAGAAACTCGTGATTGTGGAGTCTCCCGCCAAGAGCAAGACCATCGCCAAGTACCTGGGCGAAGGTTTCATCGTTGAGGCCTCTATCGGTCACATCCGCGACCTTCCGCAGCCTTCGGAGCTCCCTGCGGAACTGAAGAAAACCCCGCTGGGCAAGTTCGCCGTCGACATTGAACACGACTTCAAGCCGTATTACGTGGTGTCTCCGGACAAGAAGAAAAAGGTCGCCGAACTCAAGGCCCAGCTCAAGGGCGCCGACGCGCTCTACCTCGCAACCGATGGGGACCGCGAGGGCGAGGCCATCGCGTGGCACCTGCTGGAAGTCCTTAAGCCCAAGGTTCCGGTGTACCGGATGACCTTCGGTGAAATCACCAAGGAAGCCATCCACCGCGCCATGGACAACCTGCGTGACGTGGACCAGGACCTCGTCGACGCGCAGGAAACCCGCCGTGTCCTCGACCGCCTCTACGGCTACGAGATCTCCCCGGTGCTGTGGCGCAAAGTGGCCCGCGGCCTGTCCGCCGGCCGCGTGCAGTCCGTCGTGACCCGCATGGTGGTGGACCGGGAACGCGAGCGGATGGCGTTCAAGTCGGCGTCCTACTGGGACCTGACCGGCCAGTTCGGCGCGGAGTCCGGTTCCTTCAAAGCGAAGCTTGCCGCCGTCGACGGCTCCAAGGTCGCCAGCGGCCGGGACTTCAACGACGACGGCGAGCTCACCTCGCGCGGCGTCGTGCACCTGAACGAGGAACTCGCCGGCGCCCTGGCCGCCGGCCTGCAGGACGCGGACTTCCGCGTCCGTTCCGTCGACACCAAGCCCTACACCCGCCGCCCCGCGGCGCCGTTCACCACCTCCACGCTGCAGCAGGAGGCCGGCCGCAAGCTGCGTTTCTCCTCCAAGAGCACCATGCAGGTGGCCCAGCGGCTCTACGAAAACGGCTACATCACCTATATGCGTACGGACTCGAACGCCCTGAGCAACGAGGCCATCACCGCCGCGCGGCGGCAGGCCTCCGAGCTGTACGGCCCCGAATACGTCCCGGCGTCGCCCCGCGTCTACAGCGGCAAGGCGGCCAACGCGCAGGAAGCGCACGAGGCCATCCGCCCCGCTGGCGACTCCTTCCGCACCCCGGCGCAGGTCGCCAAGCAGCTCTCCGGCGACGAGTTCCGCCTCTACGAGCTGATCTGGAAGCGCACCGTCGCCTCCCAGATGGCCGACGCCAAGGGCTCCACCGCCACCATCCGGCTCGGCGCCGTCACCGTGGGCGGCGCGGCCGCCGGCCGGGACGCCGAATTCTCCGCCTCCGGCACCGTCATCACCTTCCCGGGCTTCCTCGCAGCCTACGAAGAAGGCAAGGATGAGAGCCGCGGCGACGAGGACTCCGAGGAAGCACGCCGGCTGCCCAACGTGGCCAAGGACGACGCCCTGACCGCCTCGGAGATCGTCGCCGTCGGGCACGAAACGTCGCCGCCGCCGCGCTACACCGAAGCGTCCCTGACCGCGGAGCTGGAAAAGAAGGGCATCGGCCGCCCGTCGACCTACGCCTCCACGATTTCCACCATCCAGGACCGCGGCTACGTCCGGAAGCAGGGCTCCGCGCTGGTGCCGAGCTGGATCGCGTTCTCCGTGATCCGGCTGCTCGAACAGCACTTCCACGACTACGTGGACTACGACTTCACGGCGGACATGGAAGCCGACCTGGACAAGATCGCCAACGGCCAGGAAGCCGGGCCCGCGTGGCTGAAGCACTTCTACTTCGGGGAGGATTCCGAGCCCGGCCTGCTGAGCATCGTCAACAACCTCGGCGAGATCGACGCCCGCGAAATCAACTCCATCCCGATCACCGAGGGCATTACCCTGCGCGTCGGCAAGTTCGGGCCGTACCTGGAAAGCTCTGTCCCCACCGTGGACCCGAAGACCGGCGAAGTCATCGAATCCGCCCGCGCCAACGTCCCCGAGGACTTGGCCCCGGACGAGCTCACCGCCGCCAAGGCGGTCGAGCTGATGGAGACCGCCGCCCCGGAGGAGCGCGTACTCGGCGCAGACCCGCACACCGGACACACGATCGTGGCCAAGAACGGCCGCTACGGCGCCTACGTCACCGAAGTCATTCCGGAGATGACCGAGGAGCAGCTCGCCAACCAGCCGGTCGAGTACTACAAGAACGGCAAGCCGAAGCCGCCGAAGAAGCCGGTCAAGGCCAAGCCGCGCACCGGTTCGCTGTTCGCCTCCATGAGCGTGGACACGGTGACCCTGGATGAGGCCCTGCAGCTCATGAGCCTGCCACGGGTGCTCGGCCAGGATGCCGACGGCAACCCGATCACGGTGCAGAACGGCCGTTTCGGCCCGTACCTGAAGAAGGGCACGGACTCCCGTTCCATCGGCTCGGAGGAGGAAATCTTCACCATCACGCTGGAACAGGCGCTGGAGATCTACTCGCAGCCCAAGCAGCGCGGTGCCCGCGCCGCCGTCCCGCCGCTGGCGGAGTTCGGCCCGGACCCGGTGTCGGAGAAGAACATCGTGGTGAAGGAAGGCCGCTTCGGCCCGTACATCACCGACGGCGTCACCAACATCACCGTGCCGCGCAGCACTGCGATCGAGGAACTGACGCGGGAACGCGCCGTCGAACTCCTCGCCGAAAAGCGCGCCAAGGGCCCGGTCAAGCGCACGACGACGGCCCGCAAGGCCCCCGCCCGCAAGGCCGCCGCCAAGAAGTAGAAGGTGCTGCCCGAACCGGTGCAATCCTCTGCGTGCTCGCTCGTTCCTCCCCGCCGCCCCCTATCCTCGCAAGCTCGGACAGGGAACCCTGACGGCGGGGGCCCAGCTTAGACGCACGCTGCCGGATCACTCCGGTTTGGGCAATAGGGGTTCGGGTAGGAATTGCGGACCGGGGCGTGACGTGATCGAGTAGGACCATGACTGAACAGCCAGAACCCATGGATCTCCAGCCGCTCAACGACCTCGAAGAGAAGCTCGCCCGGGGAGAGCAGCCGGACGCCAACCCGGTGGACGTCATCCTGTCCTTCCTCAACAACGAGGTCTACATCGTCAGTTCCGACACGATCGAGGGCCCGGACTCCCAGGTGGAGCCGCTGGTGCTCGCCAACGCCTCCGGCGAACCCGTGCTGGCCGTCTTCTCGCACCCGAGCCGGGTGGCGGAGCAGTACCTCGCTGCGGCGCCGAACGTGCTCGGCACCCAGGGTTCGGCGATCATCGGCAACCTCGGCGACCAGCTGGGCATGGTGATCAACCCCGGCGCTGTCTACGGTTTCGAAATCGACCCTGAGGGCGTGGCGAACATCCGCCGGGACTTCAAGCCGTCCGAGGAGGAGCCGGAAGCGGCCCAGGGCGACGGCCAGGCCTAGTCCGCGGAACGGGGCCGGCCCGGTCCGTTAGGCGGGCCGGGTTCCCGGGGGAATAATGGCAGCATGCGGCTAGGCGTCCTCGATATCGGGTCCAACACTGTCCATCTCCTCTTGGTGGACGCCCACCCCGGCGCGCGCCCGGTTCCGTTCGCGTCGCATAAGCGGCCGCTCTCCCTCGTGCAATTCCTGGAGACCGACGGGAGCATCAACGACGCCGGCCAGCATGAACTGATCGAATTCGTCCTCGAAGCGTGGGAGTTCGCAGCCAAGCACAAGGCCGAAGATCTTCTGGCGTTCTGCACCTCGGCCATCCGCGAGGCCACCAACGGGCCCGCCGTCCTGGCCCGGGTCAAACATGAGACCACCGTGACGCTGCGGGAACTGACCGGCAGCGAGGAGGCCTCGATGACGTTTTTCGCCGTCCGCCGCTGGTACGGCTGGGGCGCGGGTCCCGTGCTGAACCTGGACATCGGCGGCGGTTCCTTCGAAATGGCCTACGGGGAGGACGAGCTCCCCGAACTTGCGACGTCGGTCCCGCTCGGCGCGAGCCGGCTCACCCGGGACTGGCTCGCCGAGGACCCGCCGTCGGCCAAGAGCGTCAAGGAGCTTCGCCGCTACATCAGGGCCACCCTCAAGCCCGCGGTGCGCGACTTCGCAAAGCTTGGCAAGGCCAACCATGTCGCCGGAACCTCCAAGACCTTCCGTTCGCTGGCGCGCATCGCCGGAGCCGCGCCCAGCGGCGCCGGACCCTACGTCAAGCGGGAACTGTTCGCCACGGACCTCGGCCTGTGGGCGCAACGCATCTCTGCCATGGAGGTGGAGGACCGGCTGAACCTTCCCGGTGTTTCCGAAGCGCGCGCCCCCCAGCTTCTGGCCGGTGCCCTGGTAGCGGAAGCGGCCCTGGAAATGTTTGAGTTCCCGAGCCTGGAAATCTGCCCCTGGGCCCTCCGCGAGGGACTGATCCTGCGCCGCCTCGATCAGCTCATCTTCGAAGGTCCCCTGCAGCCGGCGCCGCACGTGACCCGGGCCGACGAGCCCGCCGAGCCGCAGGCACCCGACGTCGAGGCGCTGGAAGCGCCCTGACGAGGGCCGGCTCCGGCCGGCATTGTCCGCCCGGCACCGAAAGCGGGCCCCGGCGTGTCGTTCCGGACGCACCCCGTTCGTTGACAAGGTGAAGGGCCGGCAAGGGACCGGCCCCATCGTCCAGGAGGACAGCACCATGGCACAGTACCTGCTCAGCGTCTACCAGCCCGCCGGCCCGGCCCCGGCCGCGGACGTCCTGGCGCCCATCATGCGGGACCTTGAAGCCTTGAACCGGGAAATGAAGGCCGCCGGCGCCTGGGTCTTCGCCGCGGGACTGCACCCCACAGCGACCGCCACAGTCGTGCGGCAGCAGGGGGCCGAGACACTCATGACGGACGGCCCGTTCGCCGAAACAAAGGAACACCTCGGCGGATTCACGGTCATCGAGGCGCCGGACCTCGACGCCGCCCTCGGCTGGGCCGGGAAGCTGGCCCGCGCCACCACCCTGCCCGTCGAAGTGCGGCCCATCCAGCACTAGCCGGACGGGCGGGAGCCCGGAAACGTGAAAGGCACCGGCGGTCCGCTGCGGGAAAATGGGGGAAACCCGCTGCAGACCACCGGTGCCGGGCAGACATCCGCATGACTGCCATATCATCACTCGCACCCTCAATGAGGCAGTTCCTACGTTAGGCGCCGAGTTTGGGAACAAGCTGCGTTGAGGATGTGAGCTGGCTGTGAATCGGGGCGGACTGCAATGATGGGTCAATGAGCAACCGAATCGCATTCCTGGGCTGTGGGTCAATGAACGAGGCAATCCTGGGCGGCATGATCGCGGGCGGAACGGACCCCGCGGACATCGTCGCCACCGTCCGGCGCGCCGAACGGGCCGCCGAGCTGGCCGAGCGGCACCACGGGATCACGGCCATCGCCGGCGAGGAAGAACCGGAGAACAACAGCCAGGCCGCCACCGGCGCCGCCGTGGTGGTGCTGGGCGTCAAGCCCGTGGGAGTTACGGACCTTGCCCGCGAGATCAGCGGCTCGCTCTCGCCGGAGACCATCGTCGTCAGCGTTGCCGCTGCAGTCTCCCTGGCGCAGCTGGAAGCGGCGCTCCCGGCCGGGCAGCCCGTCATCCGTTCGATGCCGAATACGCCGGCCAAGCTGGGCCGCGGCGTCGTGTCGGTCTCGGCCGGAACCCATTGCTCGGGCGAGCAGCTGCAGCGCGCGAAGGGCATCTTCGCCGCCGTCGGCACCGTCGTCGAGATCCCCGAGGAGCAGGTGGACGCCCTGTCCGCGATCAGCGGCTCGGGCCCGGCGTACGCCTTCTACCTGGCCGAGGCGATGGCGGCCGCCGGCGTCGAACTTGGCCTTGACGCCGAGCTCTCGCTGCTGCTGGCGCGCGAAACCGTCGCCGGTGCCGGGCTGATGCTCGCCGAGCCGGGCGCCGATCCGACGGCGCTGCGCAAGGCCGTGACCAGCCCGAACGGCACCACCGAACGGGCAATTGCCACCTTTGACGAGCGCGGCCTCCCGGCGATCATCGCGGACGGCGCCCGGGCCGCCGCCGAGCGGGCCGCGGAGATCACCCGGCAGCTTGGCTAGTCCGAACGCAGGCGCCGCCATGACGCCGGCCGGGCCGGGTGGCAGGATAGGACCCATGGAACTGCACATCACAGGGGACCCCGCGGCGGACCAACTCCTCAGCGAGGACGCGTTTGCGCTGCTGACCGGCATGCTGCTTGACCAGCAGGTGACGATGGAGTCGGCTTTTGCCGGTCCGGAAAAGATCCGGACGCGCATCGGGTCCATGCAGCCGGCCGCGATCGCGGGGTACGATCCGCAGGAATTCGTCGAGATGTTCAAAGAGCGCCCGGCCGTGCACCGGTTTCCCGGCTCCATGGCCGGCCGCGTCCAGGCGCTTGCGGAGACGGTGCACAGCGATTGGAACGGCGACGCTACCGCCATCTGGACGCAGGGCGACCCCGACGGGCCGGAGGTGCTGCGCCGGCTCAAGGCGTTGCCGGGGTTCGGCGAGCAGAAGGCGAAGATCTTCCTGGCGCTGCTGGGAAAGCAGTGCGGGCTCCGGGCGGAAGGCTGGCGCGAGGCCGCCGGCCACTACGGCCAGGAGAACGCTTTCCTGTCCGTCGCGGACATTGTGGACCCCGAGTCGCTGAGCAAGGTGCGGGCCAGCAAGCAGGCAGCCAAAGCCGCCGCGAAGGCTGCAAAGACCGCCGCGCCCTGAGTTACGGGCGCGCGGCGAACCGTTCCAGCAGGTCCACGTGGCCGGAGACGATGAGCATGTCCCGGGAGGAAACCTTGGTCTCCGGCCGGGCATAGGTGAAGTCCTCGCCCGGGGATTTGACGCCCACGATCGTCACGCCGTACTTGGAGCGGACCTTGGACTCATCCAGGGTGAAGCCCACCGTTTCCCGCGGCGGGTACATTTTCACGATCGCGAAGTCGTCGTCGAACTCGATGAAGTCCAGCATCCGGCCGGAGACGAGGTGCGCGGCGCGGACGCCGGCGTCTGCCTCCGGGTAGATCACGTGGTTGGCGCCGATCCGGGTCAGGATCTTGCCGTGCGAGGGCGTGATCGCCTTGACCCAGAGGTGCTCGATGCCGAGGTCCACGAGGTTCACGGTGATCAGCACCGAGGATTCGATCGAGGTGCCCACACCGACGACGGCGGAACTGAACTCCTGGGCGCCGAGCTGGCGGAGGGCGTCGATGTTGGTCGCGTCGGCCTCCACCACGTGGGTCAGGACGCTGGCCCACTTCTGCACCAGGTTGCGGTCGCGTTCGATCGCCAGCACTTCGCGGCCTTGTTTGACCAGCTGCTCTGCGGTGGACGCGCCGAAGCGGCCCAGCCCGATCACCAGCACGGGCGCGTTGTGGGCGGGACGGTTGACGGCGCCTGAGGAACTAGCCAATGATCGGTCTCTCTTCCGGGTAGTGGTACAACTGGCTGCGCTGGCGCAGGGCCAGCCCAGCGGCGAGGGTGACGGTGCCGACGCGGCCGGCAAACATCAGGGCGGTGAGGACGTAGACCCCCGCCGGGGGCAGCTCGGCACTGAGGTTGGTGCTCAGGCCCACCGTGGCGAACGCGGAGATCGTCTCGAACAGCACCCGGTCCAGCGAGGCGCCGCTGATCTGCAGCAGCAGCAGGGCCGAGACGGCCACCAGGGTGGCGCCGGCGACAATGACCGAGATGGCCACCCGCATGGTGCCCTCCGGGATGGTGCGGCCGTAGATCTTCACATCCGCGTCACCGCGGGCCTCTGCGACGATGGCCAGGAACATCACCGCGATGGTGGTGACTTTGATGCCGCCGGCGGTCGACGCCGAGCCGCCGCCGGCGAACATCAGCGCGTCGGTCAGCAGCATGGTGGTCGAGTCCATCTGGTTCTGGTCCACCAGGTTGAAGCCACCGGAGCGCGTCATCACCGAGGCGAAGAGCGAGTGCGTGATCTTGTCGGCCAGGTTCATGCCGCCGATGGTGCGCATGTTCTCCCACTCCATCAGCCCCCAGAGCACGGTGCCGGCAGCGAGCAGGATCAGCGAGACCTGGATGGTCAGCTTGGTGTGCAGGTTCCACTTCTTCCAGTTCAGGCCGTTCTGCTGCAGCACCATCACGACCGGGAAGCCGAGGCTGCCCAGGAACACGCCGATCATCAGCGGGATCAGGATCCACAGGTCCGTCTCGTAGGGCACAATGCCGTCCGAGTGCGGCGTGAAGCCGGCGTTGTTGAACGCGGAAACGGCATAGAACACGCCGTGCCAGACGGACTGTCCGAAGCTCTCGCCCAGCGCGAGGAACCGCGGAATCAGTGCCACGGCCAGGGCGGCTTCAATCACCACGGAGGTGACGATGACGATCCGCAGCAGGGTGCCCACCTCGCCGAGGCGGCCGGCGTTGTTCATGGCCTCCTGCGCGATCAGCTTGCCGCGGACGCCGAGTTTCTTGCTGACCATCAGCGCCAGCAGCGACGCGAGGGTCAGGGTGCCGAGGCCGCCGACGAAGATGCCGAGCAGGATCACGAGCTGGCCGAAGAAGGACCAGTGCACGGCCGTGGACACCACCGTCAGCCCGGTCACGCAGACGGCCGAGACGGCAGTGAAGAGGGCCTGGTGCAGCGGCGTCGCCTGCCCGGTGGCGGAGGACACCGGCAGGGAGAGCAGGGTGGTGAAGACGAGGATGACGACGGCGAAGGCCGAGACGGCCAAGCGCGCCGGGGAGGTGTTGGCGATGTCGTCGACGAAGTCGCGCAGCCGGGTGAAGATCCACAGGCCCTCGCGCTCCGGCTGGCCGGGGTGCCAGCTGGCCGGGCTCGGTGACCTCGACTGGCTTTGCGTCATGTGCGGCTTGTCCTCGGTTGAAACGGCGTCCTTCAGTAGTAAACCACTATATTCCGCGCAACGACGGGGGATCGGGGCTGTGCGCTCGGGTAGCCTGTGATTGATGACATTCCTCCCCGGACTCGCTCAGACCGCCCTGCCGACGACGGTGGTGTGGGACTCTGCCATGACGGCCTACAACTTTGGCCACAGCCACCCGATGGCGCCGGAGCGGATGGAACTCACCGCGCGGCTGGCCCGCAGCCTGGGGCTGCTGGACCTGGACCACGTGAGCGTGGCCGCTCCCTGGGTGGCCACCGACGAGGAACTCGGTACCGTGCACAGTGCGGACTATGTCGCCGCCGTCCGCCGCGTCAGCGCTGATCCTGACACTCCGGACCTGGACCGCGGCCTCGGGACCGAGGACGACCCGGCCTTCGCCGGCATGCACGAGGCCAGTGCCAGGCTCGCCGGCGGGTCGCTGCTCGCGGCCGCGGCCATCCTGGACGGCAGCGCGGTCCGGGCCGTGAACTTCGGCGGCGGCATGCACCATGCCTCCCGTGAACGGGCCAGCGGCTTCTGCATCTACAACGACGCCGCCCTGGCCATCCAGCGGCTGCTCGACGGCGGCGTGCAGCGGGTCGTGTACGTCGACGTCGACGCGCACCACGGCGACGGGACACAGAGTATCTTCTGGGACGACCCGCGGGTGCTGACGATCTCGCTGCATGAGACCGGGCTGACGCTGTTCCCGGGCACCGGCTTCGCCAACGAGATCGGCGGCCCGAATGCCCAGGGCAGCGCGGTCAACGTGGCGCTGCCGGCCGGGACCGGGGACGCGGGCTGGCTGCGGGCCTTCCACGCGGTCGTTCCGCAACTCATCGGCGCCTTCGAACCGGAGGTTATCGTCAGCCAGCACGGTTGCGACTCGCACCGCCTGGATCCGCTCACGCACCTGAACATCAGCGTCGACGGTCAGCGCGAGGCGGCCACCGCCATCGGCAACCTCGCGGCCCGCTACTGCGAGAACCGCTGGATTTCCACCGGCGGCGGCGGCTACAACGTGATCACGGTGGTCCCGCGCTCCTGGAGCCACCTGATCGCGATTGCGGCGGGCCGCCCGGTCCCGCTGCGGACGCCCGTGCCGGAGGACTGGCGGCAGTACGTGCAGGAGAAGTACGGGGCCAAATACGGCGTCGCACCGCCAGCGGTCATGGGCGACGACGTGGACCTCTGGTGGCGCTCCTGGGAGGTCGGCTTCGACCCCAACGACGAGGTGGACCGCACCGTCATGGCCACCCGCAAGGAAGTCTTCCCGCTTTACGGCCTGGATCCCTGGTTCGACTGACCGGCAGGTCCGGGCCGCCGGGCCCGTCCCTGCGGGCGCCCGCAATTAGTGGATGCCTTCCGGCGTATATGTCGCTAGTGTGGAGGGCATGGTGACAGACGACGTATTTGCCGTCATTGCTGAGGCAACCCGGCGGGACATTCTGATGTCCCTCCGCGAGGGGGACAAAGCGGTGGGGGAGCTGGTCCAGGAGCTCGAGGCGAGCCAGCCCACCATTTCCAAGCACCTTAAGGTCCTGCGCGAGGCGGACCTGGTCAGCATGCGCGCCCAGGGCCAAAAACGCTACTACGCCCTGAACCCCAAGCCGCTGGCCGGCGTCGCCAGCTGGCTGGAGACGTTCGACGTCGGGCGTCCCGCCGCTGCCGAACCGGCGGCACCGGCCCCGGCGGCAGTCCTGCCCGCCGGCACCCCGGAACCGGGCCCGGTGCCTGAGAGCCTTGCCGCCGCCGTGACCACGCCGCCGGCGGCAACGGAACCGGCGCTGCCGGACGTGCCCGCAGGGAGTGCGCTGAGCCCCGCCGTCGCCATTCCGGTGGGCACCGCGGGGGAGGACAAGCGGCCGCAGCAGATCGGCCGGACGGTGGGCCGTGCCGCCACCCGCGCCGCGGACCTGCTGGCCAACTTGCCCAAGTTCGGCCGCAAGAAGTAGCCCACCTGCCGTCTGCGTGTGGCTTCCGCGCCGAGATGGCAGGTGGCGGCAATGTTCGGGACAAACACTGCCGCGACCTGCCATCTCGCGGGACTGTGGCTACTTGGCGAGCAGCCGGACGTGGTCCGCGGTGAGGTCCGCGATCCGGCTGACACCCAGCAGCGCCATGGTGCGGCGCATGTCGGTCTCCAGGATCTCGATGGCCCGGTCCACCCCGGCCCGGCCGCCGGCCATCAGGCCATAAAGGTAGGCGCGGCCGATCAGGGTGAAGTCCGCCCCCAGCGCCAGCGCCGCGATGATGTCCGCACCGCTCATGATGCCCGTGTCCAGGATCACCGCCGCCTTGCTGTTGTCCGCCCTGAGCGCCGCAGACACCTCCGGAAGCAGGTGGAACGGGATGGGGGCGCGGTCCAGCTGGCGGCCGCCGTGGTTGGAGAGTACGACGCCGTCCGCGCCGTGGTCGACGACCTTGCGGGCGTCGTCGACGGTCTGGATGCCCTTGACCACCAGTTTGCCCTTCCACGTTTCGCGCAACCAGTCCAGGTCCTCGAAGGTCAGGGTGGGGTCGAACATGGAGTTGATCAGGTCCGCCACGGTGCCGGTGTAGCGTGACAGCGACGCGAAGGTCAGCGGCTCGTGCGTGAGGAAGTTGAACCACCACGCCGGCCGGTAGGAAGCGTCCAGCACGGTCTTCAGGGTCAGCGCCGGAGGGATGGTCATGCCGTTGCGGACATCGCGGAGCCTGGCGCCCGCGACGGCGGTGTCCACCGTGACCATCAGCGTGTCGTTGCCCGCCGCGGCCGCGCGTTCGATCAGCTCCAGCGAGCGGTCCCGGTCCGTCCACAGGTACAGCTGGAACCAGTTGCGGCCGTCCGGGGCGGCGGCGGCCACGTCCTCGATGGACGCGGTGCCCATGGTCGAAAGGGTGTAGGGGATGCCGGCGGCCGCGGCGGCCCGGGAGCCGGCGTACTCGCCTTCGGACTGCATCATCCGGGTGAAACCGGTGGGCGCGATGCCAACGGGCAGCCGGGCGCTCTGGCCCAGGATCTCGGTGCTGAGGTCCACGCTGGAGACGTCGCGCAGGACGCCCGGGCGGAATTCGATGTCCAGGAAGGCCTCACGGGCCCGGCGCAGGGTGATCTCGGCCTCGGCCGCCCCGTCGGTGTAATCGAACGGCGCCTTGGGGGTGCGCCGCTTGGCCAGATCCCGCAACTCCCAGATGGTGCTGGCCCGGCGCAGCTTCGCCTCGCGGCTGAAATCCGGCTTCTTGAACTGCATCAGCGGCGCGAGGTCCGCGTACTTCGGCACGCGGCGCCGGAGGGCGTCGGGCAGCAGGGCGCCCTCCCGGTCACCGGTAGCGGCACCAGCCGCCCCGGCCGCCCCAGCGGCGCCAGCGGCGCCTGGCCTCGCGCCTGGCTTCGCGCCGGGCTGGCCGGGGGTGGCCGTGTCGTCCGGCGTCGTCGGGGCCTCGGGGTTGCCGATGATGGTGGGTTGCGTCATTGCTGCCTCCAGTGAGTCTCGTCACAGTCTGTGGTCCAACCACACTCTAAAGGACGGGGCCGGAATGTTACGCCGCCGCATTGCCCTTCGGCCGTGGCCGGGGCTATGGTCGATGCCATGACTAACCGTTGGTATGCGTATTTTTCGTTGGCTCTGGAGGGGCCCGCGTCTAACTGACACGCATCCACACACCTTCAGAGCCAACAGGGCAGAGATCATTCTCTGCCCTTCGCCATTTCTCCGGCGGGTTCTGACCAGGGCCCGCTCCGCACCCCCGGAACAGGACCCAAACCATGAACATCGAAGCAGCCCCCGAAAGCCAGCAGTCCACTTCTAACCTGCGGGTCAGCGAATTCACCGCGCTGCCCACCCCGCACGAGATGATCGCAGAACTCCCGCTGGACGCCCGGGGCTCCGACGTCGTTGGCCGCGGCCGGGACGAGGTCCGCGCGATCATGGACGGCGTGGACGACCGGCTCCTGGTGATTGTTGGCCCGTGCTCCATCCACGATCCCAAGGCCGGGCTGGAATACGCCCGCCGGCTGGTCAGCCAGGCCGAGAAGCACCGCGAAGACCTGCTGATCGTCATGCGCACCTACTTCGAAAAGCCGCGCACCACGGTGGGCTGGAAGGGCCTGATCAACGATCCGCGGCTCGACGGCAGCCACGACATCGCCGCCGGCCTGCGCGCCGCCCGCCGGTTCCTGAGCCAGGTCACCGCGCTGGGGCTGCCCACCGCCACGGAATTCCTTGAGCCCATCAGCCCGCAGTACATGGCGGACCTCGTCGCCTGGGGTGCCATCGGAGCGCGCACCACGGAGAGCCAGATCCACCGCCAGCTGGCCTCCGGGCTGTCCATGCCGATCGGCTTCAAGAACGGGACCGACGGCGGCCTGCAGGTGGCGCTCGATGCCTGCAGCGCCGCGGGCGCCGCCCAGGCGTTCCTGGGGATCGACGGCGACGGGCGGGCCGCTCTGGTCAGCACCGCGGGCAACCCCGACACCCACATCATCCTGCGCGGCGGCAGCGACGGACCCAACTTCTCCGCCGCCGACGTCGAAGCCGCCTCCACCCGGCTCGCCGACAGGCAGCTGAATCCGCGGCTGATCGTGGACGCGAGCCACGCCAACAGCGGCAAAAACCATCACCGGCAGGCCGAAGTTGCCCTCGAGATCGGAGCCCAGTTGGAGGATGGCGGAGCCTCCGCCTCGGCGATCGCCGGGATCATGCTGGAGAGCTTCCTGGTGGGCGGTGCGCAGGCCCTTGACGTTGCCGAACACGCCGCCGGGACCGACGAACTGGTGTACGGGCAGAGCGTCACGGATGCCTGCATGGACTGGGACGTCACCGCCTCGCTCCTGGACCAGCTGGCGGCCTCGGCGCGCACCCGGCGGACCAAGGGCTAACTGGCCATCGCGGGCACGGCCCAAGGACGGCCCAGGTGGGGCAATCCTGCGGAAATCCTTCACAGATTCCTGCGGAAACCTTTCACATTGGCACCATGAACCCCTAGAGTATCTAGCACATGGTTGTTTGATGGCTCAGCATCGGCACACCGCCATGTCGTTCAGACGGGGCAGCCGTTCGCTTGAGCAAAAGGAATAAGGGAAATGTCTTCGGAGGCCAACTTCTCCAACGCGCGCTTTCTCACCGTGGCCGAGGTCGCGGATGTTATGCGGGTATCGAAAATGACCGTGTATCGCCTGGTGCACTCGGGCGAAATGCCGGCGGTGCGCTTTGGCCGCTCATACCGGGTTCCGGAAAACGCCGTCGAACAGTACCTCAAGGGTGCTGTCGTCGACGGACGCACCGAGACGGCCTGAGTCTTCTGCTGTCGCACCGGACCGCGGCAGACCCCGTTGCGGGGCCTGCGGTCGTGGTGTGCCCCGGATAGGCGGTACCCTGTTAAGGAACGTTTAACGTCATTGTAAGAACCTGTCAGTTGTTCAGTCTGCTGCTTCGCGCGCGGACCCTTCCCAACGGGCAGGTATTGCATCTAGCCGGTAAGGAACTTTCGTGGGTTCAGTTATTAAGAAGCGTCGCAAGCGTATGGCCAAGAAGAAGCACCGCAAGCTGCTTCGCAAGACGCGCCACCAGCGTCGCAACAAGAAGTAGAGATACTTCGTACAGCGTCAATGCCCGTTGCCTTTCCGGCGGCGGGCATTTTCTTTTGCCCAAGTCGGGAAAACCGCGGCGGCCTCGGAAAAGCGCGGCGGTTTCGGACCAGGGCACCCCGGATCCGGGCCGCGCGGGTCCGAAAGCGCAGCGGAAAGCCCGGACAGGCCCCGGGGGAGTGAGCCTAGACCGTGGGGCCGCGGAAGCGGGAAAAGCCCCGCCAGAGGCCGTAGATGGCTCCGCCGACGGTGGCGGCTTTCAGGCCCAGGGTGGCCGCCCGGCGTCCGGAGCGGAAGTCGTAGACCGGCCAGTTGTGTTCGCGGGCGTGGCGGCGCAGCCGGGCATCGGGGTTGATGGCCACCGGGTGCCCCACCATGCTGAGCAGCGGAATGTCATTGTGCGAGTCGCTGTAGGCCCAGCAGCGGTTCAGGTCCAGGCCTTGCGCTTCGGCGATGCCGCGGACGGCGACTGCCTTGGCCGGCCCATGCAGGATATCGCCGACCAGGCGCCCGGTGTACGACCCGTCGTGGATCTCACCGACCGTGCCCAGGGCTCCGGTGAGGCCCAACCTGGTGGAGATAACCGTGGCCACCTCGATCGGCGTCGCGGTGACCAGCCAGACCCGGCGGCCCACGCGGAGGTGCTGTTCGGCCAGCGCCTTGGTGCCCGGCCAGATCCGGGACTCGATCATCTCGTCGTAGACTTCCTCGCCGAGGGCTTCGATGTCCTGCACGGTGAAACCCGAGGCCAGGCTCAGGGCGGTGTCACGGACTGCATGGACGTCGTCGATGTTTTCGCCGCGGAACACAAACATCAGTTGCTTCCAGGCGAAGCCCGCAGCCTGCGGAATGGTGAACGCCCCGCGCTGGTACATTTTCCGCGCCACATGGAACAGGCTGGCGCCGCGCATGAGGGTGTTGTCGACGTCGAAAAAGGCGGCCTCGCCGTCCTGCGATGATGCAGCCGGCCGCGTAGCCACCGCGACGTACTTCTCCTCGGGCATGCCACGAGTCTAGTCAATGCCGGCGGATCCCACGCGCAGTTCGTCCGCCGCCGCACCGCCGTCGGGGCCGGAACGCTGCCGCATCGACGCCGGGCCCGGCGCCGGGCTACCGTGGAACCATGGCCATACCCGCGCTCCGCCCCGAGGTAGTTCTGATCACCAAGGCTGACTGCCATCTGTGCGCCGACGCGCGCGACGTGGTTGGACGCGTCACCGCCGGGCTGGGACTCGAATGGTCCGAGCGGTCCATTGACGACGACGCCGGCCTGCGCGAGCGCTACGCCGAGGAGATCCCGGTGCTGCTGGTGGACGGTGTGCAGCGGGATTTCTGGCGGATCGACGAGGCCCGGCTGCTCCGTACCCTGCGGCGTGCGCTCGACCAGCCTGCCTGAGTGCCCCCGGGCCCGTCGGGTTGGCCTGAGCGCTCCCGGGCCCGTTCGGCCGGCCGGTCGCTGCTTTGTGGCCCGAACAGCCGGGGCTCTAGAGTGGAGGCACAACGCGACGCAATGGAGCAGATAGTGACTTCGCTGGATTCCTCACCCGACGCCCTGCCCGGGGGAGCCGGACCTGCCGCCAAGCAGATCCCGCCCGCGGCCGTGGCCCGGCTGACGATATACTTGCGCGCGCTGACGACTCTGCTGGCCGAGGGAGTGGACCGGGTTTCCTCCGAGTCGCTGGCCGAAGCCTCGGGGGTCAGCTCCTCCACGCTGCGCAAGGACCTCTCCTACGTGGGCTCCTATGGAACCCGCGGCGTGGGCTATGAGGTGCAGTACCTCAACCGCCACATCGCCGCGGCCCTTGGCCTGACCCACGACTGGAAAGTTGCCATCGTCGGGGCGGGCAACCTCGGCAAGGCCCTCGCCCGGTACGGGGGCTTCGAGTCGCGGGGCTTTGACATTGTGGCGATTTTCGACGCCGACCAGATGGTGGTGGGCAGCGAAGTGGGCTGGCTGCGGGTCAGTGACGCCGCGGACCTTGAACCCGTGCTGCACCGCACCGGGGCCAACATGGTGGTTCTTGCCCTGCCGGCCGCGGTGGCGCAGAGTGTGTGCGACCGGGTCGTGGCAGCAGGAGTGCGCAGCATCCTGAGTTTTGCCCCGGTCATGCTGCAGGTGCCGCCCGGAGTCAATCTCCGCAAGGTGGACATGGCCACCGAACTGCAGATCCTCGCCTACCACGCACAAAGGGCGCAGGACCCGGAGGACGCCGAATGATCTCAGCCGGCGTCCTCCGGTTCCCGCGCCCTCGGCTAGCGCCCTCGGCTAGCGCCCTCGGCTAGCGGCCTGCGTTAGCGGCCGTAAGGGTTCTGCGCGTACGGGTTGGTGAACGGCTGCTGCTTCTGGAAGTAGGGGGAGACCGTCGGCAGGTACAGGATCACGATGCCGGCGACGCCCAGCACAACCGCCAGGGTGCCCAGGCTCAGCGGGAAGAGGCTGAGAAGGGACAATGCGGCAAAGACCGTGCCCAGGATCCGTGCCCAGTTCTTGCCTTTGCGCACGTTCAACGCGACAAGGGCGTAAAGCCCGGCGCTGATAATCGCGAACACCACCACGGTCGTCACAATGACGCCCTTGATGTCTTCGAACCGGACGTCGGCGCCGCTTGCGGACATCTGCTGTTCGAACATGTCCCGCATGGCGGGGGAGTCGAGGGTTCCAATCGCCAGCAGCAGGGACAGAACCCATACGACGCCGGATGCCACCAGCAGCCAGAAGGCAAGGTCGAGCCGCGGCGGCCGGGTCCCGGCGCCACCGGTGGGGAGTTCCGAGGGGTACTGCGCGTAGGGGGACTGTCCGTACGGGCTCTGGCTGAACTGGCCCGGGGTCTGCCCGTAGGCCGGCGGCTGCTGGCCGTAGCCCGGCGCCTGCTGGCCGAACTGCGGAGCATTTTGGCCGTACTGGGGGGCTGGCGGCTGCTGGCCGTAGCCGGGAGCGTTTTGGCCGTAGCCCGGCGCCTGCTGGCCGTACTGCGGAGCGTTTTGGCCGTACTGCGGGGCTGGCGGCTGCTGGCCGTAGCCGGGGGCATTCTGGCCGTACTGCGGAGCCGGCTTGCCCGACTCGGGTCCGTCAGGGCTGGAAGGCTCGACTGGCGGGTTACTCATGGCGGTCCTTTTCATGTTGATGACGGGATGGGCTACCGGGACCAGTGTCTCAACCCCCTGCCCCCAGCATGGTTTAACTACACCGTACCCCGGGCCTGTGGCTGTGCGGGCCATTCCAGAAAGGTATTCTCGGCGCCACTTCCCGGACCCGGCCGACCCTGCAGCCCGCACCTCGGGCCGGGCCGTCGCGGGAGCTCCATTTTGCGGCGAGGGCTCAGAAACGGCTCTTAAAGGCGTCGAACCAGGCCTGCGACTTGGGCAGCCACATCAGCACGGTCGCCACCAGGCTGATGAGGAATCCCGGCCAGCTTCCGCCGCCGGCGACGCCGATGCTCAGCAATGCGAGGACCAGGCTGACGCCGGCGGCGATGGTCAGGGCGAACCGGGCCCATTCCCAGCCCTCTTTCATCTTCATCGCCAGTGTGACCTGAGCCCAGGCCAGCGCGAGGGCCACCAGCACCAGCAGGAGCAGCAGGATGCCCGCCGGCGGTGACACCACAAAAAGGACGAGGGTGCCGAAGAGCCCGATCACGCCGGCGAGCACACCCAGCAGGCCGCCGATCACCCAGACCCAGTAGGAGACCTTCAGCTCGGTGGGCATGGCAGGGAGGTTGAGGATCGCGGAATAGCCGCCCACCGGCAGGGCATCCTTGAAGGTCTGCGGCCGGTCCGCGGGCCACTGGATGCGGAATCCCCCGGGGCGTCCCGGCCGCCCCGGTTTGCCCGGCGGGACGTTGCCCGGTTCCGGCGGGTTGGCACCTGGCTGTGGTGGCTCGGGGACGTCACCGGTATTGCTCATGGATTTCACTTTAGACCCAAACACCCCGCGCCATCCGGGGACGGCGCGGGGTGTCGAGGTGCTTCGGCGCCGGGCCGGGCCGGCTGGGCCGGCCCAGCCAGGACGGGACGCCCTGAGCGGCGGCAGGGCCTAGGCTGCGGGGGCGATGAAGGCCAGTTCGAGGTTGATGGCAACCTTGTCGCTGACCAGCACGCCGCCGGCTTCGAGGACTGCGTTCCAGGTCAGGCCGAAGTCCTTGCGGCTGATGGTGGTTTCGGCGGTCAGGCCGGCGCGGGTGTTGCCGAACGGGTCAACGGCCACACCGTTGAGCTCGGTTTCCAGCGCCACCGGGCGGGTGACACCCTTGATGGTCAGGTCACCCTGGAGCTCGTAAGCGTCGCCCTTGGGAACGATGGCGTTGGAGACGAAGGAGATCTCCGGGAACTTCTCGACGTCGAAGAAATCTTCGCCGCGGACGTGGCCGTCGCGGTTGACGTCGCCGGAGTCGAAGCTGGCGGTCTTGATGGTGGCGTTCACCTTGGAGTCGGCGACGTTTTCTGCGAGGTCCAGGGTTGCGTCGGCTTCCTTGAACTGGCCGCGGACCTTGCTGATGCCCGCGTGGCGGACGGTGAAACCGATTTCGCTGTGCGAGGAGTCGAGGGTCCAGGTGCCGGTGGTGAGGTTTGCGGGAAGTGCCATGGTGGTTCTCCTTGAGTCGGGTGGGCGGTACGGAAGTTCATCTGATCGTCAGTTGACGCTTCATTGGTTGAAGTCTCAACTAACCGCTTCACCCAGTATAAACATGCATTTGCATCTTTTATTCCGGTCCGGGGGAACATTTCCCAAAAAGTTTGAGTTCTACCTCCTGTAGAAGATTTCGTCATTGCCCCTGCCCTTTGAGAAACTGGTACACATGCCACAAGCGACTGTTCATTTGCTCCGCCACGGCGAGGTCCATAACCCCGACGGCGTCCTGTACGGCAGGCTGCCGGAGTTCCACCTCTCCGAGCTGGGCCGGCAGATGGCCGGGATGTTGGCCGAGCACTTCAGCGAACGCGCCGCACAGGGGGCGAAGATCGTGCACCTCGCGGCCTCCCCGCTGACCCGCGCCCAGGAGACGGCGCAGCCGATTTCCCAGGCCCTCAGCCTCGAGATCGCCACCGAGGAGCGGATCATCGAGGCCGCCAACTACTTCCAGGGCCTGCAGGTGTCCAAGGGCGAAATCTTCAAACCAAAGCACTGGCCGATGCTGCGCAACCCGCTTCGTCCGTCCTGGGGCGAACCGTACAAGGAGCAGGCCGCGCGGGTGACTGCGGCGGTGCAGGACGCGCGACGGCGGGCCGTCGAGCTCGGCGGCGACGGCGCAGAGGCGATCCTGGTCAGCCACCAGCTGCCCATCTGGGCCACCCGGCTCAGCGCCGAGGGCAGGCCGCTGTGGCATGACCCGCGTAAGCGCGAATGCACGCTCACCTCCGTAACCTCCCTGGTCTTCGCCGACGACGGGACGCTGCTGCGCGTTGACTACAGCGAGCCGGCCGCCGTCCTGCTGCCCGGTGCCTCCCGCACCCCGGGGGCATGACCATGGCCGCCAACGACCCGCGGCTCTCCCGCCGCAGCATCCTCACCGCCGGCGGCGCGGCGCTGGCCGCAGCGCTCGGACTCTCCGGCTGTGCCCAGGAAGACGACCTCGCCAAGCAGGCCAGGGCCGGGGATAACAAGAACTACGTCGCCGGCGACGGCTCGGTGACCGAATTCGCCGTCGGTGACCGGAAAAAACCGGTGGACATCAAGGGGACCTTGTTCGACGGCACCGCCGTGACGGCGTCGGAGTTTCAGGGCAAAGTGACGGTGCTCAACTTCTGGTTCGCCGCCTGCGCCCCGTGCAGGGTGGAGGCGCCGTCGCTGGAGGCCCTGCACCAGGAGTTCAAGAGCCAGGGCGTGCAGTTCTTCGGCGTCAACCTGCGCGATGAGAAGGCCACGGCCGAGGCGTTCGACAAGACCTTCAACCTGACCTATCCCAGCTTCAACGACAAGGACGGCGCCGTGCTGCTGGCCGTCTCCGGCTTGGTCCCGCCCGGCGCGGTTCCCACTACGCTGGTGCTCGACAAGCAGGGCCGGGTCGCCTCCCGGGTGCTCGGCGAAATCCAGAAGGGCACCCTCAAGTCCCTCATCGCCGCCGCCGTGGCCGAGTAGCCAGGAAGGTGACGCCGTGAACAGCCCCTTCGCCGAAGCCATCCTGAGCGGTTCGCTGCTGCTCGCCATCCCGGTGGCGCTGCTGGCAGGACTCGTCTCCTTCCTCTCACCCTGCGTACTGCCGCTGGTGCCCGGCTACCTTGGCTACGTGACCGGGCTTACCGGCGTCGACCTGCAGAAACAGAAGCGGGGCCGGATGCTGGCCGGAATCGGGCTGTTCGTCCTGGGCTTCTCGGTGATCTTCGTGCTCCTGGGCGGGGCCTTCGGCCAGCTGGGAACGCTGATCACCGGCTCCCAGAACGCCTGGATCACGCAGCTGCTGGGCGTGCTGGTGATCGTGATGGGCGTTGTGTTCATGGGCGGCTTCGGCTGGCTGCAGCGCGACGCGAAGATCCATGCCAAGCCGCCGGCCGGTCTCTGGGGTGCGCCGCTGCTGGGCGTCACCTTCGGCCTGGGCTGGGCGCCGTGCATCGGCCCCACCTACTCTGCCGTCCAGCTGCTGAGCCTGTCCGGCGGCTCTTCAGCGGCCAAGGGTGCGCTCCTGGCCTTCGTGTATAGCCTTGGGCTGGGCATTCCGTTCCTCCTGATCGCCCTGGCGGTGCGCCGCGGCGTCGGGGTGCTCTCCTTCTTCCGCCGGCACCGGGTGGCCATCCAGCGCACCGGCGGCGGCATCCTGATCGTGCTGGGTGTGCTGATGGCCAGCGGTGTCTGGGGGGCCTGGGTGTCCGGGCTGCAGTACTGGTTTCAAACCGATGTGAAATTGCCGATCTGATGAGCGAGCGCGTGAACGTAGAGAAGAAAACCCCGGCCGCCGGCACCCCCGGCAGCAGCCCCGCCGAGACCGGTATTTCCGCCGCCAAGGCTGATGCTGTCATGCCCTCGCTCGGACCGGTGGGCATGCTCCGCTGGGCGTGGACGCAGCTGACCAGCATGCGCACCGCGCTGTTCCTACTGCTGCTGCTCGCCGTCGCCGCCGTGCCCGGGTCGCTGTTCCCGCAGCGGCCCGCGAACCCCGCGGTGGTCACCCAGTACATCAAGGACCACCCGGACTACGGCAAGATCCTGGACTCCCTGCAGCTCTACGACGTGTACTCCTCGGCGTGGTTCTCCGCCATCTACATCCTGCTGTTCATCTCGCTGATCGGCTGCGTGGTGCCGCGCGCCATTGTGCACTACAAGGCCATGCGATCGCAGCCCCCGCGCACCCCTGCCCGGCTGTCCCGACTGCCCGAATACGGCACCCTGGTGATCCCCGCCGACGCCGGGATCCCGGCGTCGCGCGCCATTGACGACGCCGCCGCGCTGCTGAAGAAGCGCGGCTACCGCGTCGATATCAGGGACCGCGACGGCGACCGGCCCTCGGTAGGCGCGGAACGCGGCTTCCTCCGGGAGGTCGGCAACCTGGTCTTCCACACCGCGCTGATCGGCGTGCTGGTGTCCGTCGCGGCCGGCGGCCTGTTCGGCTACAGCGGGCAGCGGATCCTGGTCGAGGGGGACACCTTCGTGAACACCCTGGTGGGCTATGACCAGTTCACCCCGGGCACCAACTTCCAGAGCAGCCAGCTGGAGCCGTACTCCATTCAGCTGGACAAGTTCCAGATCACCTTTGACCGTGAATCGAAGGGCAAGTTCGGCCAGCCCATCGACTTCAAGGCCGATGTGACCACCAAGGAGAACCCCGGTGCGCCCGCCAAGCAGGAGGTGCTGAAGGTCAACGACCCGCTCAGCCTCGGCGGCACCAGCATCTACCTGACCGGCAACGGTTACGCCCCGGTGGTCACGGTGCGCGACGGCGCCGGCAACATCGCCATGCAGGGCCCCGTGGTGGCCAAGCTGCAGGGCGACAACTACTACTCTTCCGTGGTCATCAAGGTTCCTGATGCCAAGCCCGAGCAGCTCGCCTTCGCCGGTTTCTTCCTGCCGACCGCCTTCATCACCAAGGACGGCGTTTCCTTCAGCGGCGATCCGGAACTGTTCAACCCGCAGCTGACGCTGAACTCCTACTACGGGGACCTCGGGCTGGACAGCGGCTCGCCGCAGAACGTCTTTGAACTCGACGTGAAGAAGCTGACCCCGCTCAACGCCCGCAACCTGCCGACCAAGGGCATCGTGCTGACCCCCGGCACCACCCACACCCTGCCGGACGGCAAGGGCACCATCAGCTTCGACGGCGTGAAGCGCTACGTCGGCGTGGACATCCACCACAACCCGGGCCAGGGCTACGCGCTGTTCTTCGCGCTGCTCGCCGTCGCGGGCCTGGTCACGTCGCTGTACGTCAACCGCCGGCGCGTCTGGGTCCGCACCGCCACCCACGAGGACGGCCGGACCATGGTGGAATACGGCCTCCTGGCGCGCGGCGAGGACCACCGGCTGGCCGGGGAGGCGGCCGCCGTCCGCGCCCTGCTGTCGGCCGCGTGGCCGCTCGACGACGGGCCGGCGGACGATTCCGGCGTAGGTTCCCAGCCTGCTCCCAGCGCGGCGGCGGATAATGACCGGGCGGACCACGGCGCAAGCGCCAACGCCGGCACCCGGACCTCCACGGAACACCCCGCAACAGACTTCATTCAGTCCACAGCAGGCTCTCCTGAGTCAAAGAAGGATCAGTAATGCCGTACTCGATCAACGAAACCATGGGCCAGTACAGCGAGCTCTTTATGCTGCTCGCCGCCGGCACCTACACGGTGGCCTTCATCGCCTTCGCCTGGGATCTGGCCAAGAGCAGCAAAACCCTGCGCGCGGTGGATCTGAAGGCAGCAGAATTGTCCGGCGCCGCTCCGGCCCGCGTCCCGGTGGGCGCCGGCGTCGGGGCCTCCGCTGCCGGCGTTGACCGCGCCGACGCGGACGTGGCCGGCCCGGTAGGCCGGGCCGAGCGGCCGACGTCGTCGGTCTCCGGCAGCCAGGCAAACGGAGCCGGCGTGACCGCCGACGGCGGCATGCGCTACGGCGCCGAGCGCCGCGTTCCTGCGCGGGTCGCCGTCGCCCTGGCGGTGCTGGGCGCCGCCATCCACGCGGCCGGCGTCATCACGCGGGCGATCGGCGCGGGCCGGGTTCCGTGGGGCAACATGTACGAGTTCCTGACCACCGGCGCGTTCGTGGCCGTGGCGGTCTTCCTGCTGGTGCTGATCCGCCGCGACCTGCGCTTCCTCGGCACGTTCGTGATCGGCCTCGCCATCATCATGCTGGTCGCGGCGTCAGTCGCATTCTGGACGCCCGTGGGCCACCTCGTGCCCGCGCTGCAGAGCTACTGGCTGATCATCCACGTCTCCATCGCGGTGCTGTCCTCGGCCCTGTTCACCCTGACCTTTGCGATGTCCGCGCTGCAGCTGGTCCAGTCGCACCGGCAAAAGACGATTGCTGCCGGCGGGGCCGACAAGCTCGGCTTCATGCGCCTGGTGCCGAACGCGCTGAGCCTGGAGAACCTGTCCTACCGGATCAACGCGATCGCGTTCGTCGGCTGGACGTTCACCCTGATGTTCGGCGCGATCTGGGCGGAGAAGGCCTGGGGCCGCTTCTGGGGCTGGGACACCAAGGAAGTCTGGACCTTCGTGATCTGGGTTGTCTACGCCGGCTACCTGCACGCCCGCGCCACCCGCGGCTGGACCGGCACGCGCGCGGCCTGGCTCTCGATCGTGGGCTACCTGTGCGTGGTCTTCAACTTCACCATCGTCAACCAGTTCTTCAACGGCCTGCACTCCTACTCGGGGCTGTAAACGCCCCGGGAAATACCACCCGGCACTACTTGGAGGGCCGCTGCGCAGACCGCGTGGCGGCCCTCCCGCGTTTCCGCTACGATTTCGGACCGGCGCCCACCTGATCCGCGTAGCGTTCGTCCGGAAACGTAGCGGAAATGCTCGCAGCAGACGACGGGACGGGGGAGGCTGCGGGAACGGAGCGGCGCGCACCTTCTACAAATCCGCTACCTGCCTACAAATCGGCTACGTTTTCGGACCGCTGCCCCCCTGATCCGCGTAGCGTTCGTCCGGAAACGTAGCGGAAATGCTCGGAACGGGAGTACGTCCGGACCCGGCCCGCGGCAGGTGCCCGGCGGGGGCGGAGTGGCTACTTGACCTCGTCGGTGCCCGGCGTCGGGTCGCCGCTGCCGTGGGCCTCGCCCGACTCCGTGCCCCGCGCTTCTCCGGAACCGTTGCCGAGACTGCGCTCTTTGGCGTCCAGCTCGTCCTTCAGCTTCTTGAGCCGGTCTGCCTCCGCTTGGTTGCGCCGGCGCAGCTCCAGGTTGCGGAGGAAGTCGGGATCGTCGTCCGGGGCGGTCGGGTGGCGGTAGCCCGCGGGGGCGGCCGTGGCCTCACCGCGGGGCCGGCCGATGAGGAACCACAAGACTGCGCCGACCACGGGGAGGAGGATCTGCACCACGATCCAGGCCGGCTTGGAAATGCCCTTGGTCAGGCGGGCGTCAGTCCGGATGAGGTCGATCAGTCCGTAGACAAAGACGACCAGTACAACGATTGGTACCACGACACGGAGCATAGCTTCAGTTTAGCCTCCGCGCGAGCTTCCGGCGCCGCGCAAGCATCCCCGGGGCCTGACGGGACGGCTAAACTGAAGGTGTGGCTTTCCTGAAATACTCCCTGATCCGTCTGGCTCTCTTTGCGCCGTTGTTCGCGCTGTTTGTGTATCTGCAGCTGGGTTGGCTGCTGGCCGCCCTCTGCGCCGGAATGATGGCCTTTGCCATCAGTTTCCTGTTCTTCCAGAAGCAGCGGGATGCGGCCACCGCATCGATCCACGACCGGTTCTCCGGCAGGGCCAAGCCGCTGCGCACTGCCGGGGAAGTCGACGACGCCGACGCGGAGGACCGCCTGGTGGACGAGCACCCGGACGTCACCGTGCGCACCGACAGCCGGCCCAAGGACTCCTAGGGCTCCCTGAGGGGCGCCCCCGGCGGGCCCGGGACCCGGCGGATTCAAACTGGGCCGGCGCTCAGACCCGCCGGCTGCATACTCAGCCGGCGCCAGACCCGCCTAGAACCCGCGGCTCAGCACCAGGCCGAGCGAGAACAGCACGGCGTAACCGAGGTTGATCAGCCCGGTCTGCTTCAGCACCGGGATCAGGCTCTTGCGGCGCCGCCCCGCGATCATCAGCCAGGACGGCATCAGGATGGCCGGGATGAGCAGCAGCACAATGAGCATCCACGGCCGCCCCGGGGCGAGCACGATCACCAGCAGGATCGCAACGGCGAGCATCAGGACGTAGCTTTCCCGGGCGTGCTTGTCGCCGAGCCGGACGGCCAGGGTCTTCTTCCCCGCGACGCGGTCGGTGGGGATGTCCCGCACGTTGTTGGCCATCAGCAGGGCGCAGGCGATGAGTCCCGTGCCGATCGCACCGATGACGGCGGCCAGGCTGAGCCGGCCGGCCTGCGTGTAGGTGGTGCCCAGCGTGGCCACCAGCCCAAAGAACACAAAGACGAACAGGTCGCCCAGGCCAAGGTAGCCGTAAGGGTTCTTGCCCCCGGTGTAGCCCCACGCGGCGAGGACGCAGCCCACGCCCACCAGGATCAGCCACCATGCCTGCGTGATGATGACCAGGACCAGCCCGAACAGCATCGCCAGCCCGAACGCGGCAAACGCAGCCCGCTTCACGTGCCCAGGCTCCGCCACCCCCGAACCGACCAGCCGGAGCGGGCCCACCCTGTCCTCGTCCGTGCCGCGGATGCCGTCGGAGTAGTCGTTGGCGAAGTTCACGCCGATCTGCAGCAGGAGCGCCACCATGGCGGCAAGCAGGGCGTTGACGGGACGGAACGCACCCATCTCATAGGCGGCTGCGCATCCGATCAGGACCGGCGCGATCGCCGCCGGCAGGGTGCGCAGACGGGCGCCTTGGATCCATTGTGCGGCTGTGGCCACGTTCAGTACCTCGTTGTTGTGGGGGCGAGCTGGTGGAAAGTCCGGGGTGAAGCTTTTCTATTTTCCCCGATGACGGGCATCCAGCCGAAACGTCATGCCCAGCCGGTCCGGTTTGCCGTTCGGAAGCATCAACAGTTCTTCGGCCGTGAGCACCGTTTTCGGGACCAGGGCACCCGCCAGCGGACCCGCATTGCCGGAGGCCAACCGCGCGGTGAACGCGTCGGCCGCCTCGGGGGAGCGGTCCGCAAGCACCACATAGGCCGCCAGCGCCTGGCCCCACTCGGCGGACGGGACGCCGGCAACGAACGCCGCGCGCACGCCGTCGAGCCTCTCCAGCTCGGTCTGCACGTGCGCGGCGGACACTTTCACGCCGCCGGTGATCACGACGTCGTCGGCCCGGCCCAGGACGGTCAGCGTGCCGTCCGCGGACAGCTCCCCGAGGTCGTTGGTGCGGTACCAGCGGACGCCGTCGTCCTCCGCAAAGGCGGCGGCCGTGAGATCCGTCCCGCCGAGGTAGCCGGCGGCAATGGTGGCACCGCCGAGCATGATCCGGCCCTCGGCCGAGATCTTCACCTCAACGCCGTCCAGCGGCACGCCGTCGTACACGCAGCCGCCGCAGGTTTCGGCGGCGCCGTAGGTGGCCACCACCCGGACGCCGGCGTCCCGGGCTGCGGCGAGCAGCTTCGCGGACGCGGGGGCACCGCCGAGCAGGATGGCGTTGAAGCGCCGGAGCGCTGCCAGCGTTTCCACCGTCGGGGCCTCCAGCAGCCGCTGCAGCTGTGTGGGCACGAGGGAGGTGAAGCGGATCTTGTCGGTCAGCTCCAGCGCCGCGGCGGTGAAGGCCTCGGGGGTGAACCCGCCGGAGAGGTCCATCGCCCAGGGCCGGGTGCCGGCGAAGAGCGACCGGACCAGTACCTGCACGCCGGCCACGTACTGCACCGGCAAGGCCAGCAGCCACTGGCCTTCACCCTCGAGCGCCATGGCGGTGGCCATCGAGGAAGCCGCGAGGGCGTCCACCGTGAGGACCGTGGCCTTGGGTGCCCCGGTGGAGCCGGAGGTCCGGACCACGACGGCCCCGTCCTCGAAGCCGGGGGTTTCCACCAGCTCGACGACGGGGGAGCCGTCAGGCCCGGCGGACAGCTCGACGGCGGGTCCCTCGCCGCGGAGGGCGGCCGCGAGGGCTGCGAGGGCGGGCTCGATATTCAGCGCGGCTGTTGTCATAGCGGCAGCCTTAGAAGTAGTACGGGAACTGGGACCAGTCCGGATCGCGCTTCTCCAGGAAGGCCTCCTTGCCCTCCACCGCCTCGTCCGTCATGTACGCCAGCCGCGTCGCCTCACCGGCGAACACCTGCTGGCCGGCCAGCCCGTCGTCGGCCAGGTTAAAGGCGAACTTGAGCATCCGGATGGCCTGCGGGGATTGCCGGGCGATGTCCGCGGCGTATTCCAGCGCCACTTCCTCGAGCCGCTCGTGGTCCACGGCCTCGTTCACGGCACCCATCCGGACCATGTCCTCTGCGGAATATTCACGGGCCAGGAAGAAGATCTCGCGGGCGGCTTTTTGCCCGATCTGGCGGGCCAGCAGCGCCGAGCCGTAGCCGGCGTCGAAACTGCCCACCGTCGCGTCGGTCTGCTTGAATTTGCCGTGCTGCCGGGAGGCGATGGTCAGGTCGGAGACTACGTGCAGCGAGTGTCCGCCCCCGGCCGCCCACCCGTTCACGACGGCGATGACCACCTTGGGCATGGTCCGCATCAGCCGCTGGACCTCGAGGATGTGCAGCCGGCCGGCGCGGGCCGGGTCGATGCTTTCCTGGGTCTCACCCTCCGCGTACCGGTACCCGTCCCGTCCGCGGATCCGCTGGTCACCGCCGGAGCAGAAGGAGTGACCGCCGTCCTTGGCGGAGGGCCCGTTGCCGGTGAGCAGGACGGTGGCGACGTCCGGGGTCATCCGGGCATGGTCCATGGCCCGGTACAGCTCGTCCACGGTGCCGGGGCGGAACGCGTTGCGCACCTCCGGCCGGTTGAACGCGATCCGGACGGTGGGGAGGTCCCGGATGACGGTGCCGTCGTCGGACCGCTCCACCTGCCGGTGGTAGGTCATGTCCTGGAAGTCGTCGAAGCCGGACACGGTGCGCCAGCGGCTGGGGTCAAAGACGTCGGATACCTTGGCGGGGATTTCGTTGCTCACAGTCCGAGTCTAGTAATCGGCTCAGCTGATGCAGAACTCGTTGCCTTCCGGGTCCGCCATGGTGTGCCAGGAATGCGGGCCCTCGTTGGCGGTCCACAGGTACGTCGCGCCGCGGGCCTCGAGGGCAGCGCGCACCTCGTCCTTGTTCGCGCCGGCCAGGTTCACGTCCCAGTGGACCCGGTTTTTGACGGTCTTAGCCTCCGGCGCGGTCTGGAACAGAATCCGCCGGGAGGCCGGTTTAACGCCCAGGTCCTCGGGCGGCCGGATGGCGGCGCCGTCCCGCCAGACCAGTTTTCCTTGGTGCAGCTTGGTCTCCGCGTCCGTCGCGAAGCCCTGCTCGATCATGGAGCGGATAAAGCCCTCGTCCTGCGGCTCCACGGCCCAGTCCAGGGTTTCCGCCCACCAGTCGGCGAGGCCGTGCGGATCGATGCAGTCGACAGCGATCTGGATGTTCAGTGCCATGGGAAAAACCTACGACGCCGGCGCCCTCGGCGCTAGGTGCCGCGGGGACGAATCCTGCCGGACCCCGCTTCGGCCCGGTCCCGCTTACTGCAGCTGTTCGAGGACTTCCGGCGGGATGGCGTAGATGAAGATGACGGCCAGCAGGTTCTTCGCGGCATGGACGAAGTAGGAGAACATCAGGTTGTTTCCGGTCCACACGTAGACGAACACCAGGGTGGCGCCGAGAGCAAGGTAGGGCATCAGGACCGGGAGCGTCAGCGCTTCCTGGCCGACGACGTGCAGGGCCGCGAACAGCACCACCGAGAGGGCGGAGCAGATCCAGATGTTCAGTTTCCGGCTCAGCTTGCCGATCAGCAGGTGCCGGAAAATGTACTCCTCCACGAAGGGACCCACGATCACCAGCAGCGGCACCATCAGCCAGGCCGGGACCTGCTGCATCAGAGCCTGCAGGCCGGCCTGGTTGGCGGAGGTCTGAGGCGGCCCGGTGAGGGCCACCAGGACGGCGGTCAGGATCATCGCGGCCACCACTGCCAGCGGCACCATCAGCAGCGTGAACCAGGGTCTCGTCGCCAGGACACGGAGGTCGCGGCCCGCGATGTGGCGTGCCGCGGCCAGGGCGAGGGCGCCGATGGCCACGTAGAAGATGAGGTTCACCGCGTAGGACGCCACCGCGGGATTGGGCGAGAGCTGCAGCAGGAGCGGGCCCAGCAGCCCGGAAGCGGTGGCAAAGAGACCGGCCACTGCCACGTAGATCCCCGCTGTGATGAAGTCGAGCCGGGAAAAGGCGTACAGTTCCGGGCGCGGCGCGGGTGGTTGACGGAGAGCGGTGCCCATGCCACCAGCCTAGCCCGGCCGCGGCCCCGGGGACGCCTGACGCCCGGGCCGAGGGGCGCCGGGCGTCAGATGCGGGTGTTGCCTGCCGGAGTGTTGCCTGCCGGAGTGGCTGCCGGCCGGAGTCCTGCCGGAGGGGCGGCTAGCGGAACAGCGACCCGTAAGTCCCCATCAGGATCCGGTCGCCCGGAGTGGACTTGCGGAGATAATCCACCACTGCCCAGTCGTCGAGCGAGATGCAGCCCGCCGTCGGGATCTTCTTCATGTGCAGGAAGATCGCGAACCCGGCGTTCTGGACGATGTTGGGCCGGTTGTAGTTGATGACCACGCCCTGGCGGTAGTAGCCCAGGCTGGCGAACCACCACATGTTCTCGTCATAGCCAACCCAGGAGGACGACTCGTGGTACTTGTTGTACGTGGCCGTCCAGGGGTTGCCGCCCCAGCGCGAGCGGGGGTTGAGCGTGCGGTAGGGGAGCTTGGTGCCGGGGTTGCCCAGGCCGAAAGCCTCCGTCACGGAATACGAGCCGGTGGGGGAGTACAGGTTCCGGGTGGGACCCGACGGCACTCCCGGCGGCTTGAACCCTGAAGCGCCGACATAGCCGTCGGTCCGCCAGTCCTGCACGTAGATCCCGGCGACGCTCCTGCAGTACATGTTGGTCGCATGGGATTGCCCGTAGGTCTGGGTCCAGGTGATCAGGACCCGGTTGGCGCCGTAGGTGGAGTACTTGGACTGGCCGTTGTTGAGCTTGTGGCATTCGGACATCGGGTACACCCGGGTTCCGCTGGAACCGGACCAGGTGATGTCCCCGCGCTGGTAAGACTGTGCGCAGGAGCCGCCGGCGCAGCGTTCGTTGCCGATCGGGTAGCCCAGCGAGCCGCCGGGGCCGCCGGAGGCGATGTATTTGCTGACGATGCCCCGGCCGGAGAACCACGCGCCGGTGGTGGGGGACCAGTAGATGCTGCCGCCCTGGAAGCGCTGCACGCAGCCCCGGCCGGACAGTCCGCACTGCTCATCGGTGAGCGGGAATCCGAGCATGCTGCGCGACGCTCCGGCGGCCGTCCAGCGGCTGCCGATGCCGCCGCGGATCACGTGCGCGCCGGTGGGGCTGGACCAGTAGATGCTGCCGCCCTGGAAACGCTGCATGCAGCCCCCGCCGGGCAGGCCGCAGGCTTCCTCGCCGGACGGGTAGCCGAGCACGCCGTTCTGAGCCTTGACGGCGTCCCAGCGGCCGCGGATGCCGCCCCAGACCACGTGGCCGCCGACGCCGGGCGCCCAGTAGATGGCGCCCCTGCCGAACTGTTGGACGCACCCGGACGCCGTCAGCCCGCAGCTTTCGGCCGTCACGGGCAGGCCCAGGACAGTTTCGCCGCCGGCGGCCACCCACCGGCTGCCGATGCCGCTCCGGGTGGTGAACTCGATCAGCCGCGTCCCCGACCAGGCCACGATACGGCCGGTGGAGAACTTCTGGATTGTTCCGCCGGACACCGTGGTTTCGTCGGTGACGGGGTAGCCGTAGAGGGCCAGGCCGCCCTTGGCAAACCACCGGGGGCCGGTGTGCCCGGTCTTGCTCAGGACAGGGTGCGCGCCCGTGGCCTTGGTCCAGAAGATGGACCCGCCCTCGAAGGCCTGGCTGCAGACGCCGCCTGAGCAGGTCTGGTCGGCGGTCGGCGCCCCGAGGACTCCGGCCGCGCCCTTCAGCGCGGTCCACTTCTCACCGATCGGCCCCGGCACGACGGCGGCCGGCAACGTCGGGTCCTCAGTCGGCGTCGGCTCTTGGGTCGGCGTCGGTGCGTCGGTTGGCGTCACGGCGGCGGTTGGCGTCGCCGTCGCCTCGCTGGTCGACCGCGCCGCCGTTGTTGTCGGAGCCGAGGTGACGTCCGGGGTGGGAGCGGTGGTAGTGGGCGTAGTGAGGGCCGGCGTCGCCGCGTCGGTGGGCGCCGCCGTCGGGCTTTCTGCCGGCGCCGGCGGGTTGGCGGTCTCAGCGAAGGCGGGGCCGGCTGCCAGCGGCCCGGCCGTGAGCCCGAGGACCACCGCGGCGACAAGTACGAGCTTTTTCATGGGGCATCCTCTACGGAGACAACCGGATTGCAGGTCCCGCTGCTGTCTTTGGTCTTGGCGAAGTTCGGTGCTGAGATCTGGGCCGACTTGCCGGCGGCAACGGTTTCGGTGATCAGGGTGTGCCCTGCGACCGCCGGGCCCACGGTGACGGCGACGGCCACGGTGAAAACCCTGGTTTTGTCGCTGCTGTTGACGAGGGTCCCCGTGAAGGACCACGACCCGTCGGCTGCGGCCGTGCAGGTGTGCTGCCGCAAGGCGTCGGGTGCGTTGAGCGAACTGGAGACATCGGCGGGTTCGGATGATGCCGGTGCCGTGGACGTCGCCGGCGGTGCCGTGGTCGGTGCTGTGGACGTCGAGGTGGCCGTGGCCGTGACGCGGGTTTCGCTGGGTTGGTTCGGTGCGGGTCCGCCGCTCGAGCATCCGGCCAGCGCGACGAGCAGCACCGCTGGCAGTAGCGCTCTGTGTTTCATAGTTCCCCCAAACTCACGGCGTCCCTGCCATGGCCTGCAGTGACGTCGCAGGCGTACCGGCCGGGAAGTCCCGACGGTTTGCTTAGAGTAATGGACGCAGGGCGGAAATAGGACCCCTGACCAGCGGTTTTGCGTTAAGACGTAGTTTTTGTTGCGGTTTTGTGGCCGCCCGAGGGCCGGCGACGGGGGCTCCCGGGTGTAGCCCGCGTCACGGTGGGGCCCCAAAAGCTAGTAGTATGGACTCGCCGCGCGACGCTGCGACCCATTGTGAGTTTCGGTCCATACCCCCTGCCCGCCGCCCTGGGCCGGGAGTGTTTAGGCCCGTACTTGTGCTCCCGGATCCGCCCCTCCCGTCCCGGCGATACCCCGACCTACAAGGAACAGTTGTGCCACAAAGTACTTCCACCGAAGCTAAGAGCGCGCCGGCGCAAACCGCCGTCGTCGACTCGACCCTCAGCGCCGAGGGCTATAAGAAGTCCCTGAACGGCCGCCAGGTCACCATGATCGCCATGGGCGGCGCCATCGGCGTCGGCCTCTTCATGGGTGCCGGCGGGCGCCTGGCCTCGACCGGCCCCGCCCTGATTTTCTCCTACGCCATCGCCGGCGTGATCGCGTACCTGCTGATGCGCGCCCTGGGCGAACTCATCATGTACCGGCAGACCTCCGGCTCGTTTGTCAGCTACGCCGGCGAGATGTTCGGCCGGAAAGGCGCCTACCTGTCCGGCTGGATGTACTTCATCAACTGGGCCATGACGGGCATCGCTGAGCTGATCGCGATCGGGCTGTACTTCCAGTTCTTCTTCCCCAACGTGCCGGTCGAACTGACCGCCATCGCGGCGCTGCTGCTCCTCGTCGGCGTGAATCTGCTCAGCGTCAAGGCGTTCGGTGAATTCGAGTTCTGGGCCTCGGTCCTCAAGGTCGCGGCCATCCTGATCTTCCTGGCCGTCGGCACCTTCATGGTGGTCACCAACGCGAAGGTCGGTGACGGTCACGCCTCGGTGAGCAACCTCTTCGCAGCCGACGGCGGCATGTTCCCCAAGGGCGCCCTGGTGATGATCCTGGTGCTGAACGCCGTGATCTTCGCCTACAACGCCATCGAGCTCGTCGGCATCACCGCCGGTGAGATGGAGGACCCGGCGAAGGAGGTCCCCAAGGCCATCCGCGCCGTCGTGATCCGCATCGTGGTGTTCTACGTCGGGTCCGTGACCCTGCTGGCGATGCTGCTGCCCTCGGACCAGTACAAGGCCGGCACATCACCGTTTGTCACCGTCTTTGGCCAGATGGGCCTGCCGTGGATGGGCGACGTCATGAACATGATCGTCATCACCGCCGCGCTGTCCTCCTGCAACTCCGGCCTGTACTCGATCGGCCGGATCTTCCGCACCATGGCCAACAACGGGCACGCCCCGCAGTGGCTGACCCGGATGTCCAAGAGCCACGTGCCCTACGCCGCGATCCTGGCGATCGGCGCGGTGTACCTGGTTGGCATCCTGTTGAACATCTGGCTGGGCGGTTCGCACGCCTTCGACCTGGCGCTGAACACCGCCTCGATCGGCGTCATCTTCACCTGGGGCTCGATCTTCGCCAGCCAGATCGCGCTGCGCAAGACCAAGGGCAACGCCTCGTCCCTGCCCATGCCGGGGTCGCCCTGGACCAGCTGGGCCGGGCTGGTGGCCCTGCTGGCCATCACGGTGCTGATCGGGTTCGACACCATGACCAGCAAGTCCGGCGAGGTCTTCCCGCTGGGCCTGTGGACCCTGGCCACCATCCCGTTCTTCGCGGTGGTGCTCTGGCTCGGCTGGCAAAAGGTCAAGAACAACGCTCCCAAGAGCGAGCTGTTCAGCTAATACCACGGTCCTGAACCATCGGGGTCGGCTTCCCGGCCCCCTCTGATGGCGCGAACGTACACTTGAGGCCCCGAATCCGCGACGATTCGGGGCCTCAAGTGTACGTTCGCGCGACACCGCCGGGCAGGGGTGCGGCTAGCCCTTCAGATGCCGGGCGAAATGGTCTTCGATCCGGCGCCAGGCCTCGGGTGCCGCCTGCGGATCCGGACCGACGCCGAGCACGCGCATCAACGGACGCAACGGCCTGGGCCCGGCCTCGGCGTCGTTGAGGAACGCGTGGCCCGCCGTCTCGAATTCCTTGACATCGTTCTCGACGCCGAGTGAGTCGAGTACTGAGCCCAGCCGGGCCGCCGCGCCGCGAAGGCTGCGGTCCTTCGCGCCGAAGTTGGCAACGATCGGACAGGCCCCCGCGAGCGCCGTTTCCGGATCCCTGGGCAACCGGCCGTAGTTCACCGCCGCGGCGTCGAATCCGTCATTGGCCAGCAGCAGGGCGAACCCGCCGCCCATGCAGAAACCGATGACGCCGATTTTTCCGGTCGTGCGGCCGGAAGCCAACAACCACTGGCGGGCCGCCGCCAGGTCCGCGAAGGCCCGGCCCTCGCCGGCCGCCAGGGCGCGCATCGTCGACACCAGGCAGCGGCGCGCCCCGCCGTCGCTGAACAGGTCCACGGCCAGGGTCAGATAACCGGCGGCCGCCAGCCGCTCCGCGTGCCGGACCGTGTTGCCATCCAGGCCAAAGGCCTCGTGGATCATCAGCACGGCCGGGAAAGGTCCGTCCCCTTCCGGCTCGGCCAGGTAGCCGCTGAGCCGGGGTGATCCGCCGGCGCCGGCTCCGCTGAGGTCGACGTTGCTCAGATCCGTGTCCTGGGCTTTAGCCCGGTTCGCGGGATTCCTGGCCATGTGGGCTCCTGTGTCGGGTCATGTTGATGTCGTGTTCGGACAGTCTTGCACCCGGACACAAAAAACGGCGCCGGACATCCCCCAAAGGAATGTCCGACGCCGTCGATTGTTAGGACTAGTCGCGCTTGGCTGCGTCCTTGACGTTTTCGCCGACCTTCTTCGCGTCGGCGACGACCTGGTCCTTCTGGCCTTCGGCCTTCAGGCGGTCGTTGTCCGTGGCATTTCCGGTAGCTTCCTTGGCCTTGCCGCCGAGGTGCTCCGCTTCGTTCTGAATCTTGTCTCCGATACCCATGGTGTACTCCACCTTTCGTTTCCGGTTGAAATTCAACGCAGTTTCACCATAACACGAAGCATGCTTACTAATTCAAGTCCTTCCGCGAGATGATTCATTTCGCCGGGGCGAATGGTTTGGGGCGCCCGGTTAGGCTCAAGGCTATGGAGCCCAAGAAAGTCACCGCCCCGCGCCTCACCCCGATCCGGTTGGCAGACCTCACGGAGGACGCAACCCCGGACTTCCGGCGCGGGGAGCGCTACGACGGCGTCCGGTACAGCCGCGCGACGGCGGACGGGCTGGAGCTCAGCGGCACCGATTTCGTCGAGTGCGAGTTCGACGGCGCCTCCTTCAATGAGACGCAGCTGCGCGGGGCGGGCTTCCGCGACTGCGTCCTGGCCGAGGTTTACGCCCCGGTGCTCAGGGCGTCGCGCTCAAGCCTGCGCGACGTCGAGATCCGCAACCCCCGCTGGGGGTCGGCGGAACTGTATGAGAGCGGCTGGCAGTCGGTGCGGCTCGACGGCGGCAAGCTGGACTACGTCAACCTCCGCGGCGCGAAACTCGTCGACGTCCAGATCAGCGACTGCATCATCGGCGAACTGGACCTCGGCTCCTGCACGGCCACCCGGCTGGCATTGAGCAACTGCACCATCGGCAGCCTGGACTTCAGCGGCGCCCGGCTCAAGGATGTGGACCTGCGCGGCACCGGTTTCCGCTCGGTCAGCGGCCTCGGGAGCCTCACGGGTCTGGTGATCGACGACGACCAGCTCTCCCTGCTGGCCCCGCTGCTGGCGGCCCATCTGGGTATCACCGTCACCTGAGGGCCCTCCGCGTCATCCAAGGCCGTCCGGTTGACCCGCTTGACCCGCCGTGTAATCTTTATAGAACGAACGGTCGGTAATTTGTTCTGCTGCCGGCCCTGCTCCCTTGGTGAAGGATGTTCTCATGGTCGAGGCTTTTCTTGTTGGCGGTGCCCGCACTCCCGTGGGGCGGTATGGCGGCGCCCTCTCCGCGGTCCGTCCCGATGACCTGGCCGCGCTGGTGGTCCGCGAAGCCGTGGCCCGCGCCGGAGTTGACCCGGACGCCATCGACGAGGTCATCCTCGGCAACGCCAACGGTGCCGGCGAGGAAAACCGCAACGTCGCACGGATGGCCACCCTGCTGGCCGGACTTCCGCTCCACATCCCCGGCATCACCGTCAACCGGCTGTGCGCCTCCGGCCTGAGCGCCATCATCATGGCCAGCCAGATGATCAAATCCGGCGCCGCGGACATCGTGATCGCCGGCGGCGTCGAATCCATGAGCCGCGCGCCGTGGGTGCAGGAGAAACCGCAGACCGCCTTCGCCAAGCCGGGACAGATCTTTGACACCTCGATCGGCTGGCGCTTCGCCAACCCGCTCTTCCAGAAGGGCGAACTCTCCCGCGACGGCAAGATGACCTACTCCATGCCGGAGACGGCCGAGGAAGTCGCCCGCGTGGACGGCATTTCCCGCGAGGATGCCGACGCCTTCGCGGTCCGCTCGCACGAGCGTTCCCTCGCCGCGATCGCGGCCGGCCGCTTTGCCGACGAGATCGTTCCGGTGACCGTCAAGACCCGTAAGGGCGAGACGGTTGTTGACACCGACGAAGGGCCCCGGGCCGGCACCAGCATGGACGTCCTCGCCGGGCTGCGCCCCGTCGTTGCCGGCGGCTCCGTTGTCACCGCGGGCAACTCCTCCACCCTTAACGACGGCGCCTCCGCGATCATCGTCGCGTCCGAGGCTGCGATCCAGAAGCTCGGCCTCACCCCGCGGGCCCGTATCATCGACGGCGCCTCGGCCGGCTGCGAGCCGGAGATCATGGGCATCGGCCCGGTTCCGGCCACCCGGAAGGTCCTCGCCCGGGCCGGGCTCGACGTCGGCGACCTCGGCGCGGTGGAACTCAACGAGGCCTTCGCCACCCAGTCGCTGGCGTCCATGCGCCGGCTCGGCCTCGACCCGGAGATTGTGAACCGCGACGGCGGCGCGATCTCCCTGGGGCATCCGCTTGGCTCGTCCGGGTCCAGGATCGCCATCACCCTGCTGGGCCGGATGGAACGCGAGGACGCTAAAATCGGCCTCGTCACCATGTGCATCGGCGTTGGCCAGGGCACGGCCATGCTGCTGGAGCGCGTCTAATGGCGGCGCATCCCGGCGGGCTGGACACCGCGGGCTTCGGCACACTCCTCGTCGAGGAGCGCGCGGACCGGGTGGTGGTGCTGCTCAACCGTCCCGAGGTCCGCAACGCGATCGACCAGCAGATGGTCGACGAGCTCCACCGCGTCTGCGCGTACCTGGAGCAAGTGCCCAAGGTGCTGGTCCTGGCCGGCACGGAAGGCGTGTTCGCGTCCGGCGCCGACATCGCGCAGCTGCGTGAACGACGGCGCGACGACGCGCTGCAGGGCATCAACTCCACCATCTTCGTCCGGATCGCCAAACTGCCGATGCCGGTCATCGCGGCCCTCGACGGGTTCTGCCTGGGCGGCGGCGCCGAACTGGCCTACGCGGCCGACTTCCGGATCGGCACCCCCGGGGTGCGGATCGGCAACCCCGAAACGGGACTCGGCATTCTTGCCGCCGCCGGGGCCAGCTGGCGGCTCAAGGAACTGGTGGGGGAGCCGGTGGCCAAGGACATCCTGCTGGCCGGCGCCGTGCTCCGCGCCGACCGGGCGCTCGCCGTCGGGCTTATCACCGAGATCCACGAACCCGAGCAGCTGATGGACGCCGCCCACGCGCTGGCGGACCGGATCGCGCAGCAGGACCCGCTCGCGGTGCGGATCACCAAGTCCGTGTTCCATGCCCCGGCCGAGGCGCACCCGCTGATCGACCAGCTGGCACAGGGCATCCTCTTCGAATCCCAGGCGAAGTTCGACCGCATGCAGGCCTTCCTCGATAAAAAGTCCAAGAAATCAGCCACGAAGTTCGACCAGAATTCAGACCGGAAGAAGAACTGACGATGAGCAACTCGGTACTCCCCGCTAACCTGCCCGCAACTGTCGGGGTGCTCGGCGGCGGCCGGATGGGCGCAGGCATCGCCCACGCCTTCCTGATCAACGGCGCCAACGTGCTCGTCGTCGAGCGTGACGAGGAGTCTGCCGAGGCCGCCCGGGAGCGCGTGGAGTCCGCGGCGGCCAAAAGCATCGAGCGCGGCGCCATTGACGGGAACCTCGACGAGATGGTCTCCCGGCTCGCCGTGACCGTGGATTATGACGACTTCAAGGATCGCCGGCTCGTCGTGGAGGCCGTCCCCGAGGACTGGGACCTGAAGGTCGCGTCGCTGCGCGGAATCGAGGAACGGCTCGCCGCGGACGCCTATCTCGCCTCCAACACTTCGTCGCTCTCGGTCAACGGCCTGGCCCGCGAGCTGAAGCGCCCGCAGAACTTCCTGGGCCTGCACTTCTTCAACCCGGTCCCGGCGTCCACCCTGATCGAGGTTGTCCTGGGGGAGCAGACCTCGGAAACCCTCGCCCTGGCAGCCCGCGGCTGGGTGGAGGCGCTCGGCAAGACTGCCGTCGTCGTCAACGACGCCCCGGGGTTCGCTTCCTCGCGGCTGGGCGTCGCGATCGCCCTTGAGGCGATGCGCATGGTGGAGGAGGGCGTCGCCTCCGCCGAGGACATCGACAACGCCATGGTGCTGGGCTACAAGCACCCCACCGGCCCGCTGCGCACCACCGACATCGTCGGCCTCGACGTCCGGCTGGGCATTGCCGAATACCTGGCCTCCACGCTGGGCGAGCGCTTCGCGCCGCCGCAGATCCTCCGGGACAAGGTGGCCCGCGGCGAACTTGGCCGCAAGACCGGCAAGGGCTTCTTCGACTGGGCCGACTGACGCCGCCTGCGGGCTAGCCTGCTGCCAGCGCGTCGAGCCTCTTTTTCATGCCGTCCATGGCGGGACCGGCCAGTGACTGGAAGGCCGGCTTCGCGAACGGTTCGGCGAGCTTGCGCCATCCCTTAAGCCGGAATTCCGCCGTGTACCGGACCTCTGAGCCCGCGCCCGAGGGCTTGACGTCGATGGTGTCCACGGAGATGACTGTCTTGTTTTCGCCGCGCAGCTTGATGACCGTTCCGGTGAGCTCCACCACCTCGTAGATCAGCGTTTGGCGTTTGCCGCGGAACTCCGCTTCGGCGTGGTAGCGGTGTCCCACCGCCACCGGGCCCTCCGAAAGCTTCCTGACCACCGGCGTGCCGGGGTCCCACTCCGGCGTGTGCTCGAAAGCCGAGAGATACGCGAAGGCTTTGCCGGCCTCCAGTGCGGAGCGGACCGTGCCGGTGACTGTGATCATGGGCCCAGCCTACCCAGAACGCCAGGCATTGCCAGCCCGCCCGGGCAGGTGGCCCGCCCAGGTGACCTTCAGCCGCAAGCCTGCCCGCGGCGTAGCCACGCCTTTAGGATGGTGCCGTGACTACCCCGGCGCTGCCCCGCATTGACCCGATCACCCTCACCGGCCAGTACGTGGTGCTGGAGCCGCTCAACCGCGCCCACCACGACGGCCTGGTGGACGCGGTCCGGGACGGTGCGCTCTGGAAGCTCTGGTACACCTCCGTCCCCGCCCCCGAGGCCATGGCTGCCGAAATCGACCGGCGCCTGGCCCTGCAGCAGGCCGGGTCGATGCTGCCGTTCACCACCCGGCTGCTGGACCCGGCCACCGGCAAGCCCGGAAAGGTGATCGGCATGACCACCTACATGAACATCGACCCGGCGACGCCCCGGGTGGAGATCGGGTCCACCTGGAACGCCGCCTCCGCGCACGGCAGCGGCAGCAACGCGGACTCCAAACTGCTGCTGCTCCGGCACGCCTTCGAAACGCTCGGCTGCCCCGCCGTCGAATTCCGCACCCATTGGCTCAACCACCAGTCCCGTGAGGCGATCGCCCGGCTGGGCGCCAAACAGGACGGCGTGTTGCGCAGCCACACCCGGACGGCGGACGGCGTGCTGCGCGACACCGTGGTGTTCTCCATCCTCGAGCACGAGTGGCCGATGGTCCGCGCCGGCCTCGAGTTCCGGCTGGCCAAGCGGCGCTAGGGAGCGGAATAGGCTCCGGCGCTGCTCAGAGCCGTGAAGTACGCTACGTAGCCCTTGGCGTTCGGGTGGAAGCCATCCGGGCTGTCCGGAATGGCGCCGTTGATCCACGGGTCTTTCGAGAGGATGCCATGGCCAGCGAAAGCGGTCCGGACGTCGACGTACTTGACCCGGAGGGCAGTGGGGTCGGTGGCTGCGGCGGCCACCGCGATGGAGTCGTTGAGGCCGCGGGCCAGGTCAGTGGCCCGGTAGATGAACTGGGACATCGGATCGGTCCGGCCGACGGGAATCGGATCAAAGAGGTAGGGGTAGCCGGTCACCACGATCTTGGCGTTGGGAGCGGCAGCCTGCACGCTCTGGATCATGGAAGCCACATCCCCGGCCAGCTGTCCGCTGAGTAGCTTGGCCTTCGCCGTTGCGCTGGCATCGGCGCACGCCGCAGCAAAGGCGGAATCGAAGATTGCCGTGCCGCAGTTGGTGACGATCTCCCCGAATCCGAGGTTGTTACCGCCGGCCGTGATGGTCACGAGCTCCGTGCTCCTGTTCAACTGGCGCAGCTGGGTGGCCACCACTTCTTGGGTCGTCTTGCCGCTGCAGGCTGCGTTGGTGACCAGTTTGATGGCCTTGTCGTCCGCGGCGAGCTCGGAATAGGTGTTATCGCTGCGGTAGCAACTGTCCAGGTAGGGCCCCGCTCCCTGTCCGGCGGCGTAAGAGTCGCCGAGCGCGATGTACTTGGTCTTCTCCGCGGCCTGCGCGGGAACCACCGCCAGACCCACCGCCATCGCCAGGGTTGCGAGACCGGCCGCCAGAGCCGTTCGCCGTCGCCGGAGTTTCAGATTTCCCATGGTGTTCCCCTTAGTAGCACGCAGGCACAGCACCCGTGCCCTACTGGGGTGCCAGTCCCGGCGGCAGGGGCTGAAAAATGGGGCTCGGCGGCTGCCGGGTCCACCGCCACCCTATGCGGCGGCCCGGTTCCGGGCCCATGCCAATAGTCCCGAGGTGTCCGTGTTTCGCGAATCGGCCCGCGCGGCGGGGCCGGAATGTGCTTAACTTTCCAGATGACAAATCCTGCCCCGCGCAGCGTCCACGCCCCCGGCCTGACGGAGCCCGGTGCGGTGGACTGGGACGGGGCCGTCAACGCGTGGCACATCTGCGGCAGCGTCTACCGGATGGGGCGCCGGGAATGGCTCACCGAGGCGGGCTGGCAGCAGGCGTACGACGGCGGCATCCGGACCGTGATCGACCTCCGCAATCCGGACGAGATCCACCGCCGCGACACCGATCCGCCGGTGGACGAGGCGGTCCTGGCCGCGTTCGACGTCGTACACGCCCCCACCGAGGATCCCGGCAACAGCGAGTTCCGGGCGCTTTGTGTTCCCTACCTGAACGACCCGGCGTCGTATGCGGACAACGCCAGGATCTTCCCCGGGAACCTCGCGGCTGTCTTCAAGGCCGTGGCGGCAGCGCCCGGCGGCGTCGTCATCCATTGCTCGGCCGGCCGCGACCGCAGCGGCATGGTGGCGGCGATGCTCCAGGACCTGGGCGGCGCGGGGGAGGCTGAAATCGCCCTGGCGTACGAGCGCGCCGTACGGGGCATCAACGACTACCACCGCGTCTCCGGGGTTGCGCATCCGTATGAGAGGTACCTGCCCGAGGAGGTCCTCGTGCCCCTGATCGAACGGCGACAGCAAAGCCTGCTGGGCTTTGTGCGGCAGGTGCGGACCGCGGAGTTTTTGGGCCACAATGGCGTAACGGTCCCGGAGGTGACTGCCATTCTGCGCAAACTGGGGCGCTAGAGTAACCGGGTGAAGACTCCCAGGTACCAGTCGGTGATGCGCGCCGTGGCGGCCGTCGCCGTCGCGCTCGCGGGGTCGTCGCTGGCCGCCCCCGCCCTTGCGGAAGCCGGGCCGTCCGGGCCCGCATCGCCGACTGCCTCCCCGCCGGCCGGCATCAGCGACGCCGGACTCGCCGAAGCGGTCCGCCGGGACCTGGGCATGACCCTCGAGGAGTTCAACGCCGCCGGCGCGCTGGCCAAGCGGGCCGCCGACGCCGTGCCCGGCCTCCGCGGGCTGCCGGGCTACGTCGGAATCCGGCTGAAAGACGGGGAAATCGTCGTGGAGGGCTCCGGCGCGGAGCTCCAGGCCCGGATCGGCGAACTCAACTCCGCCGGGCCGGCCGAATTTGCGCTGCACGCCCCCACGCTGGAAGCGCCGGCGCCGAAGGCCCCGGATGCAACCGCCCCGACGGCCGTGGCCCGGACCGCCCCGGAACTGGTCGCCGGCAGCACGGAACAGCTCTTCGAAGCCTACGTCCGGGAGGTGGGACCGGCCGGGCTGCAAGCTGTGGCGTACGCCGACGGCCACTTCATCATCCGCACCGGCGGCACCAACACCCCGGAAGCGCAGGACCCGGAAGCGCAGGACCGGGAAGCGCAGGCGGCCGGGAGCCTGAACCGGGCCGCGGAACCGGTGGCCGGGAAAATCTCGCCCGCCGACTTCGTGTCGCGGTACGCCAACGTGCTGCTGGAAAAGGGCACGGCCATCAAGACCGAAGATGACCTGTTCGGCGGCCAGGGCTACGTGATCGACAATATGACTATTTGCTCTGCCGGCTTCGGAGCCTTCGACCCGAGCGGCCTGCCCCTGGTGCTGACGGCCGGGCACTGCGCCGAAGACGGAACGGCGGTCAACGCCGACGTCGAGCCGCCCACCGCGGCGCCCGCGGGAGGCTCGACGACGGGCCTCCCGGCTGTGCTCAAACCCCTGGGGACGTTCGGGTTCAGCCAGTTCGGCGGCCCGAAGAACTCGCCCATCACGGGCTCGGAGGCGAGCCCCGGCAACATCGGCACGGACATCGCCGTCCTCAAGGGCCTGCGTCCGGGACTCAACGTCCAGCCCTCCGCCACCACATGGGAAAACCCGGCCAGCCCGGCACGGACCGCCGTGAAGATCGTCGGCACTGCGGCCCCGTACCAGGGCCAGGCGGTCTGCCGCTCCGGCCGCACCGACGGCTGGTCCTGCGGCACCGTGGCCGAGACCGGTATCTACGTCGCCGCCGGCAATCCCACCGTCGGCACTACCTGTGCCGACGCCAACGGCATGCCAGTCACCCCCTGCGATCTGCGCGCCTTCAAGGGTTTCCTCTCTTACGACGTCACCTCCAGCGGCGGAGACTCCGGAGGGCCCTGGATCAGCGGCAACTACGCGGTCGGCACGCACTCGGCCGGGGAACCCCAGGGTGCCCCCAACTTCGCCGTCGCGACCTCCCTGGAGGACGCCCTGTCCCACATCCCGGGCGGCGTCCAGCTCCAGCTCTTCCTCAACACCCCCGAGCTGACCGGCAACCCGGGCGGCGCCGGCGCCGAGGCGGTGGCCGGCGAGCCGATCACGGGCACCGTCCGCGCCGAGCCCAACACCGCGCTGCCGGCGGGCACCACAGTGCACATCACGGTTGCGGGCCCGCACCCCCTGGCGGGGCAGACCCTTGAGGTCCCGGTGGGGCGCTCGGGAGCCTGGCAGTTCCCCGCTCCGGCGCCGGCCGGGCCGCTCACCTTCACGGCCACAACGCTCAACGGCTTCAGCCGGTCGGTGCCGGCGTCGCTCACGGTGACAGTGGCGCCGGCCACCCCCGCCGCGCCCACGCTGACGACGCCGACCCGCGACCCGGTCGGTTCGCTCACCCGGATCGAGGGCACCGGGATGCCCGGCGCCGCGGTGACGTTGTCCGGCGACGTGGCCGGCGCCGGAACGGTGTCACTCGACGGCCACTGGACGGTTCAACTGGACCACCCAGCGCCCTACGGCAAGGTGGACGTGCTGGCCGTGCTCTCAACAGCGGGGGCACCGGACAGCCCCGCCGCCGCGGCAACCTTCACGGTCCGCCCGCCCGCCCCGGCGGTCTCCGGTATCACCGACGGCGCGCAGATCCGCAGCGACTCGCGTCCCCGGACTATCCAGGGGACCGGCGTCGACGGCGCCGAGGTGAAGGTGCTAATTGACGGAGCACCCGTGGCTGCTCAGGCCGGCGGGGGAGCGGCGGCCGGTTCTCGGACCGTGACCCTGGCGCTGCCGCAACTGGTGGTGGCCGAAGGGCGCTGGAGTGTTCCCTTCCCGGCCCGCCTGGCTCCCGGCCGCCATATCCTGTCCGTGACCCAGTCGGTCGACGGGGTCGCCTCGGCCCCGCGGAAGGTGGCGTTCACGATTCTGGCAGCACCGGCGGCAGCCCCGGTGGAACCCGGAACCCCGGTGGAGCCCGGAACCCCGGCTGAGCCGCCCGCCCCTGCGGCTGACGCCGCGGCCCCGGCTGCCCCGGGCGCCCCGGCGGCCCCGGCCGCTGCGACCAACGCCGACAGGCCGGTGGTGGTGACAGCCGGATCCGGCCAACTCGCGGACACCGGGGCCGGGACGATCCTGACGACAGTCGGCCTTGCCGCCGGCGCGCTGCTCCTGGGCGCCGTCGTCCTGGCCGGGGTCCAGGTGGCGGGGGTGCGGCGACGCATCCTCCGCTAAGGGCTGGCCGGCCCGCCCGGTCGGCAGGGACAGCAGCCTGCCGCGGCCGGGGCAGGGAGACCGGCGGCTGCCGCTGCTACTGGAAGTCTGCCAGCCAGAGATCGGGTCCGAAAACCTCGTACTGGATGTCCTTGGCCGGCACGCCGCCGGCGATCAGGGCGCTGCGGACGGATTTCAGGAACGGCAGCGGGCCGCAAAGGTAATACTCGGCGTCGTCGGGAAGTTCCGCCTGGCTGACATCCATGAAACCGGAGAACTCCGCACCGGACGCCGCCCCTCCGTCGGAGGGATTCAGGAACCACGTCGTCAGGGACCCGTCCGGCAGTGCCGCGAGATCTTCCCGGACCTGCGCCCGGAGCGGGAACGACGTCTCGCTGTCATCGGCATGCAGGAGCATCACCCGGCGCTGGGATCCGGACTTGACCAGGTGGGACAGCATGCCGGCCATCGGAGTGATCCCAATTCCTGCGCTCGCCATAACCAGGGGCCGGTCCGTGTATTCCAGCACCACGTCGCCAAACGGCGCCGAAAGCACCACCTCGTCGCCGACCTGCACGTTGTTGTGGAGCAGCGTAGACATCTCGCCGTCGGGAGTCGCGAGCCCATGGACCCGTTTTACGGCGAACTGCCGGTGGTGCCCGTCATCGGCCCTGGTGAGGCTGTACTGCCGGGGTTGGTGCACGCCGTCCGGCATCATCATCTTGATCGTCACGTATTGCCCCGGCAGGGACGGTTTGACGTCGCGCTCGTCGGTGCGTTCGACGACGAAAGAGAGGACGTCGTCCGTCTCCTGGATCCGTTGCACCACCCGCCATGTCCGCCAAATGGTATCGGGGGAGAGGTGCACAGCGTTGTACAGCCCGCGCTCCTTGTTGATGAGCAGGTTTCCCATCAGCCAGTAGACCTCGTCCCAGGCGGCGGCGACCACTTCAGTGACGGCATCACCGAGCACATCCACGATCGCCCACATGAGGTGGTCGTGGACAATCTGGTACTGGTCCGGGCTGAGCCCCAGCGAGACGTGTTTGTGGGCCACCCTGGACAGCAGGTGGTCCGGCACCTGGTCCGGATGCTCCACCAGCATGCCGGCAAAGGCTGCGATGGAACCGGCGAGCGCCTGTTGTTGTCGTCCGTCCGCCTGGTTCCCCCGGTTGAAGAGGCCGTCCAGAAGGTCCGGTCGCGCGTCGAACATGTGTTTGTAGAAGCGTTTGGCGATTTCCTCGATGTGCTCGCCGACCACGGGCAGCGTTGCCTGGATGACGGGAAGTGAAGTGTCTGAGAGCATGGTAGGCCCCTTCCGGTGCAACCGGTACTGCCCGGTGGTGCCGGGCGACTCAGCACTTCCACGCTAACAGCCCGGGCCGGAGGTGTTCCGGGCCGGTCGGCCCTACATCTCGGTGGCCGTGCCGTGTAGGCGGGCGGGCTGGCCTCCTCGGCCCTTGCGTTCCGGCAGCTGGTGGGTGCTCAGCACGGGGCGGGCGGGGCCAACCGGCCGCGCCCGCCGTCGTCCTAGCCGAAATCAGCGACGTAGCTGGGCACTCCGACTGCGTCTGTCGAGACCGCTGCGCCGGTGTCATTGACGACGTGGTCCAGGGTCCCGGCGCCGAGGTTGACCGTCAGCAGCCCGTGGAGCTTCACGCCTGGCGTGACCGGAACTTCGAAGCCCCGGGTGGCGTGGATGGTGGGGTCAACGTTGTTGTAGACATAGCTGCCGCCGCCCCAGAGTTCGTGCATGCGCACCGAGTCGGCGACCTTGTAGCCAGCCCAGCCCAGGACACCGTCATGCTGCCACGCAGCCTGGTTGGGGGCGTCGTACGGCAGTTCGTTCTGGAAGAAGACTGTCCTGCCATGCTCGCCGTTCCACGTGACGTTGTACTTCTGGTAGTGCTCCACGAACAGGCCGGTGGCAGTGACATGGTCACCGTTGACAATGACGCCAAAGTCAGCGGTGTTGGAGGTCCAGCCCACGCCCTTTCCGTGGTCCGCGCGCCAGGCCCAGATGTGGTCCAGGAGCACGTTGTCGCTGTTGACTTCGAGGCTGAGGGTGGCCTTGCCGACGTGCGGTCCGCCGATGCGGAAGAACACATCGTGGAGCGAGGTGGGGTTGGCGGGGTCGCTGTGCCGGCCGGCGTTGCCGGGGTTGGGCGCCTTCCCGACCCGCATCAGCGCCGGTGAGTTCACCGTTCCGGCATCAATGGTGATCCCGGCGATTTCGGCGCCGGGGACGTCCGCGACGGTCAGCGGCACGGCGCCGCCGACGGCGGTGAGGGTGGCCATGCCGAGCCCGAGCACGACGGTGTTGGCGCGCTTGACCTCGATGCTGCTGTCAATGTCGTAAACGCCCGGGGTGAACAGCAGGTTCTTGCCCCGGGCCAGCTGGGAGTTGATGGTCTTGGCCGAGTCGGATGGGCGGGCGACGAAGAAGTCGGACAGCGGGATGCTGCGGCCCGCCGTCGGGCCGTTTTCCCACGTGGTGCCGGTGGAGTCTGTCCGGACCGCGGGAACGAAGACGCTGTACCGGCCCGCGGCGTCGATGGTCAGGTACGGCTTCTCGCGGCTGACCGGGGTGCTGGGCAGAGTGGTGTAGGGCGGGTTCGGGAAGGACTGGGCCGGTGCGCCGTTGACTCCGGAGAACACCTGGTTCCAGACGCCGTTGGACCAGCCGCCGATGCTGCTGTCACGGACGTAGTACTGCTGCTGCGAACCGTTGATGACGGTACCGGTCTTCGAATCGGAAATGTAACCGCCGCTGGCGTACTGCGGCCCGGCCGTGCAGTAGTCCATCAGGGAGAGATTCCCGCCGGTGACATTGACCCGCCGCATCGGGGAGGCCTGCGACGCGGCCCAGAAGTTCGCCGAACCGCGGCAGCCGTCGAGCCCGGTGACGTTGATGGTGAGGTTGGAGACCGAGCGCCAGAAGTTGTTCAGGGCGATGCAATTGTCCGCGGTCAGGCACCGGTTGTACGCGTCGACGTGGCCGTTAATGGTGACGTCGGTGGGCGAGGCTCCAAGGCCTGCCACTTCCGTTGAATAGCCGACCTGAACGATCAGGGGATTTTCAGCGCTGCCATAAGTGCCGGGTTTGAACAGCAGGGAGTAACGGTTGGTTCCCATTTCGTCGTCAACCTGTGCGGCCGCGATGGCATCCACCGCGGCCTGGATGTCCGCCACGGGCATGCTGGGGTCGAAAATCCGGACGTTGGGGCCCAGATCGGCAGCTGCTGTGGGCCTTGCCTGGGCCGGAGCCGGTTTGCCTGGCAAGACGGCGCCTGAAGCGGAGGCGGCGCTGGCGCCGGTGGCCAGCAGGCCCAGCACGACGGCGGCGGTCCCCGCGAGCAGCTTGCCGCGGAGGCGCGCGGGCTTCCTGGGGTGGCTGGGTATGGCCGTCGGGCGGCGGCGGAAGGGGGCTAGCGGCATTGCTGGTCCTGCTCTCTGTGGGGTGCGGGGCTCTGCGCGGAGGGATGGGGAATGCCGCGCCGGCGGGGTGTGGGAGCGCTCCCGCCGGGAAGCGTAACACCCGCCTCCGACGCCGGGCAAGGGGTCCGGGTGCGCTGGGCGGCGGCGCTTGACAAGCCGAAGTGATCTGCGACACCATGCTCGTGAGAGCGCTCCCACGCCGAGGCCGAGGCCCTCTCTGCCAGCGATCCGGGGCGTCCGCCCCCGCACCGCTCCGGTGCACCCACCCTGACAAAGGAGTCCCCGCGTGAAATTTCCCCGCAAGCTAGCCGCCCTGTCGGCGTCAGCTGCCTGCCTTACCCTCGCCCTGAGCGGCTGCGGAGCGGATGCGCCCAAGGCCGCCGCCCCGACGGGTGAAACCGGCAAGGAGCCGGTGACCCTGACCCTCGCCACCTTCAACGAGTTCGGTTACGAGGGATTGCTCAAGGAATACGAGGCCCTCAACCCCAACGTCAAGATCCAGCACAAGAAAGCCGCCACCACCAACGAGGCGCGCGACAACCTCACCACCCGCCTGGCCGCAGGATCCGGCCTCTCGGACGTCGAGGCCATCGAGGTCGACTGGCTCTCCGAACTCAAGCAGTATCCCGACCAGTTCGTGGACCTGAAGGATCCCGCCGTCGAGGGCCGCTGGCTGGACTGGAAGACCGAGGCCGCAACCACCCAGGACGGCCACCTCATTGGCTACGGCACCGACTCCGGTCCCGAAGCTGTCTGCTACAACTCGGCACTGTTCAAAGCCGCGGGTCTCCCCACGGACCGCGAAGCAGTTGCCCAGATGCTCGGCACCACCTGGGACAGCTACTTCGATGCCGGCAAGAAGTTCGTTGCCGCGAAGACCGGCGCGGCCTGGTTCGACTCCGCCGGAGCCATCTACCAGGGCATGAGCAACCAGCTGGAAAAGGCCTACGAAAACGAGGACGGCACCGTCATCGCCGCCGAAAACCCGGCCGTGAAGGACGTCTACACCAAGGTCCTTGATGCCTCGACGAAGGACAACCTCTCGGCACACCTGGCCCAGTGGAGCAACGACTGGGTGGCCGGTTTCCAGTCCCAGAAGTTCGCAACCACCCTCTGCCCGGGCTGGATGCTCGGCGTGATCGAAGGCAACGCCACCGGCGTCAAGGGCTGGGACGTGGCCAACGTCTTCCCCGGCGGCGGCGGAAACTGGGGCGGGTCGTACCTGACCGTTCCGGCACAGGGCAAGCACCAGGCCGAAGCCAAGAAGCTCGCGGCCTGGCTGACCGCCCCGGAACAGCAGATCAAGGCCTTCACCGCCAAGGGCACGTTCCCGAGCCAGGTCAAGGCGCTGGACAGCGAGGCGCTGCTGGGCCAGACGAACAAGTTCTTCAATAACGCCCCCACCGGCAAGATCTTCGCAGAGCGGGCCAAGGCCGTCGGTGCCACCCCGTTCAAGGGCCCGAAGTTCTTCGCCATCAACGACGCCATGCAGCAGGCCCTCACCCGCGTGGACGTGGACAAGAAGGACGACGCCGAGTCCTCCTGGGCGAAGTTCCTCACCGCTGTGAAGTCCCTGTAAGTCATGTCAGTAACGGACCGGGTCAGGCCTCACGGCCAAGTGGTTGACGACGAAGAGTCCAGCAGCAAGAACGTCCGGCGGCTCGCGTTTTCGCAGCGGCTGTCACGGTGGGACGTCAAGGTGTCGCCCTACCTGTACATCTCGCCGTTCTTCCTGCTGTTTGCCCTCACGGGCTTGTTCCCGCTGCTCTATACCGGCTGGGTTTCCCTGCACAACTGGAACCTGATCGGCGGCCAGGGCAAGTTCATCGGACTCGAGAACTTCGGCTTGGTCCTTGGACAGCCGTATTTCTGGAACGCCGTGGGCAACACGCTGAGCATCTTCCTGCTCTCCTCCGTGCCGCAGGTGGTGCTGGCGCTGTTGATCGCAGCCGTGCTGGACGCGAACCTGCGCGCCAAGACGTTCTGGCGGATGGGTGTTTTGGTGCCCTTCGTCGTCGCTCCGGTGGCAGTTGGACTCATCTTCAACAATTTGTTTGCGGACCAGTTTGGTCTCGTCAACGAAACGTTGGACCTCGTCGGCCTTGACCCGGTCCGCTGGCATTCCGACCAGCTGGCCAGCCACCTCGCGATCGCCACCATGGTGAACTTTCGCTGGATCGGCTACAACGCATTGATCTTCCTTGCAGCGATGCAGGCCATCCCGCGCGAGGTCTTCGAAGCCGCCACCATCGACGGCGCCGGCCGGGTCAGGCAGTTCCTGTCGGTGACGGTCCCGATGCTCCGGCCCACGGTCATCTTCGTGGCCATCACCTCCACGATCGGCGGCCTGCAGATCTTCGACGAGCCGCGCGTGTTCGACCAGTCCGGGCTCGGCGGCGCCGACCGGCAGTGGCAGACCCTCACCATGTACATCTGGGAACTGGGCTGGGGCCAGCGCAACTTCGGCAGGGCATCGGCGGTGGCGTGGCTGCTGTTCCTGATGATTGTGCTCATTGCGCTGCTGAACTTTCTACTCACACGGCGTATCGCCGGCCAGGGAGGCCGCAAATGAGCTCCATTCCCATGATCCGGCAGACCGCCGGCAAAGGCGCCGCGAGGGCTGCGGCCAGCCGGCCGAACCGCCCAGCCGGCGGCCCGCGCAATCGGCGCGGCGCAGGCGGCGGACGCCGGCCCGGATCCCTGACCTACGGCTTCCTCGGCGCGGTCCTGCTGGCGTCGCTTTTCCCGCTGTACTGGTCCTTCCTGGTGGGCAGCCATGACAGCACGGTGCTCAGCCGGGGTGTCCCGGTCCTGCCGGGCGGGAACTTCCTGGCCAACGCGGCAAAGGTCTTTGACAGCATCCCCTTCTGGAAAGCCATGGGCAACAGCGTCCTGGTTTCCACCGTCACGGCCGCCTCGGTGGTGGCCTTCTCCACTCTCGCGGGCTTCGCCTTCGCCAAACTGCGCTTCCGCGGCAGCAAGGGGCTTCTGGTTTTTGTGATCGCCACCATGGCGGTACCCACCCAGCTGGGCGTGGTTCCGCTGTTCATTGTGATGGCGAAGCTGGGCTGGACCGGTTCCCTCTGGGCGGTCATCATCCCCGGGGTCGTCACCGCCTTCGGAGTGTTCTGGATGACCCAGTATTTGCGCGATGCCCTTCCGGACGAGCTCATCGAAGCCGTCCGGATGGACGGAGCGTCCATGATCCAGGCGTTCTGGTACGTCGGCTTCCCCGCGGCCCGGCCGGCCGCGGCGATGCTGGCTCTCTTCACCTTCGTCGCCACCTGGACCAACTTTTTCTGGCCCTTCATTGTGCTGGACCCGTCCAACCCGACCCTGCCGGTGGCACTGCAGTTGCTGCAGGCTGCGCACTTCGTGGATTACTCAGTGGTGCTGGCCGGGGCTGTCCTCGCCACCATCCCGCTCTTGCTGCTCTTTATTGCGGCAGGTCGCCAACTCGTTTCAGGAATCATGCAAGGAGCAGTCAAAGGATGAGCACCACCCCAATCACATTCCCCGACGGTTTTCTGTGGGGCGCGGCCACCGCGGCTTACCAGATCGAAGGGGCTGCCCATGAGGGCGGACGGAAGGACTCGATCTGGGACACCTTCGCCCGGGTCCCCGGTGCCGTCGCGGACGCCCACAACGGCGACGTGGCGTGCGACCACTACCACCGCTCGGGCCAGGACGTCGAGCTAATGAAATCGCTGAACCTCAAGGCGTACCGCTTCTCGACGTCGTGGGCCCGCTGCATGCCCGATGGCAGGACGCCGAACCCCGAGGGGATCGCGTTCTACTCCCGGCTCGTTGACGCCCTCCTCGCCGCAGGCATCACTCCCTGGCTGACGCTCTACCACTGGGACCTGCCGCAGGCGCTGGAGGACGAAGGGGGCTGGGCAAACCGCGAAACCGCCGAGCTCTTCGCCGCCTACGCCGTGCTCATGCACGACGCCCTGGGCGACCGGGTCCGCATCTGGACCACGCTCAATGAGCCGTGGTGTTCGGCGTTTCTCGGTTACGCCGCTGGTGTCCACGCCCCGGGCCGGCAGGAACCGGCGGCCGCCCTCGCGGCTGCACACCACCTCCTGCTCGGACACGGGCTCGCGGCCGCGGAACTGCGCCGGCGCGACCCGGAGGCCAGCCTCGGCATCACCCTGAACCTCACGGTCGCCGACCCTGCCGACCCCGGCTCCGCCAGCGACAGGGATGCAGCCCGCCGGATCGACGGCCTGCACAACCGGATCTTCCTCGACCCGCTCTTCCACGGCGAGTACCCCGCGGACGTGCTGGACGACGTCGCCGGTCTCGGGTTCGACACGGTGGTGCAGGACGGTGACCTGGCCGTCATCGCGGCGCCCCTGGATTTGCTCGGGGTCAACTACTACCAGGGCGAGGCGCTGACCCAGGGGGCGGAAGCCGAGGAACAGGTCCGGCCGGACCCCGTGACGACGACGGCGCAGGCCGCGCCGGAGTCGGCCGACAGGCGTGAGGCAACGCCGTTTGTCTCGGCCGAGGGTGTGCAGTCAGTGCCGCGCGGTCTTCCGGTGACCGGGATGGGCTGGGAGGTGCAGCCCGAGGGCCTGTACCGGTTGCTGATCCGGCTCCAGCAGGAGTACACCGGCCCGGCCGGCATCCCGCTCTACATGACGGAGAACGGCGCCGCGTACACGGACGCTCCCGACGCCAACGGTTTCGTTGACGACCAGGACCGGTTGGCCTTCTTCGACGCGCACCTGCGCGCCGTGCACGCCGCGATCGACGCCGGCGCGGACGTCCGCGGCTACCTCGCCTGGTCGCTGCTGGACAACTTCGAGTGGGCGTACGGCTACCACCAGCGCTTCGGCCTGGTCCGGGTGGACTACGAAACCCAGCGGCGGATCCCCAAGGCCAGCGGCCTCTGGTACTCGGCAGTGGCGGCGGCGAACGCCCTGCCGGCGGGGTAGGGCCCGTCCCTGGGCAGGCCGGGCATGTCGTATTCTCAAAGTGATGAGCGAACAGAAGCACGCGGGTCTCCGGTCCGGACCGGCGAGACCGACCCCCACGCTGGAAGACCTCGCGACGGCGGCGGGAGTGTCACGCTCCACCGCCTCGCGGGCTATCAACGGAGGCTCCCGTGTCAGCCCGGAAGCCCAGGCTGCGGTTAATGCCGCGGTGATATCCCTGGGGTACACGCCCAACCGGGCCGCACGCAGCCTCGTCACGCGCCGGACCTCGTCGATCGCCCTGGTGATCAACGAACCCGATGCCCGGGTCATGATGGACCCGTTCTTCGCCGCCGTCATCACGGGGGTGACGGAGGCGCTGCGGGAGACGGAAATGCAGCTGGTCCTGCTGATGTCCCGGGCCGGCGGCGATCCCTCCCGGACGCTCCGGTACCTGCGGGGTGGCCACGTGGACGGCGCCATTGTCGTCTCACACCACAAGGCAGACGGCTGGACCGAAGAGCTTGCCGCCGCGGGGCTGCCCACCGTCTTCATCGGACGGCCATGGGATACCGGGCTGGGGATCCACTACGTGGATGTGGACAGTTTCGAAGGCGGCCGCCTGGCGGCGCTGCACCTGGCGGCCGCCGGACGCACCCGGCTGGCAACCATCACCGGCCCGCTCGACATGACCGCAGCCGCGGACCGGCTCGAGGGATGGCAGGCCGGCCTCAGGGAAGCCGGGCTGCCGCCGGGGCCGGTCGCACACGGAGATTTCACCCCTGCCGGGGGCACCGAAGCGGCCGAACGGCTCCTGGCCGAGGACAGCAGCGTCGACGGCATTTTCGCCGCGTCCGACCTCATGGCGCGCGGTGCCATTACGGCCCTGCTGGCGGCCGGGCGCACGGTGCCCGGGGACGTCGCCGTCGTCGGCTTCGACGACCATCTCGCGGCGCCGGGCGAGCTGCCCTTGACCACGATCAACCAGCCCACGGTAGAAATGGCGGCCCAGGCGGGCCGCCTCCTGCTCGCGGACATCGAAGACCCTGGGACCAGCCGGGACCCGCTGATTTTCCCGGCCCGCCTCGTTATCAGGGACAGCACCCTGCCGCAGCCGGGGTAGGCGGACCGGCGGCTGCCGGCAGGGGCGTTCCAGAGGACCGGCGTTATCGGGCCGGCCCTACCGGACCGGTCGACGGCGGCTTAGCGGCCGTGCCGGCCGTGGCCGTGCCATCCGGCCGAGTCGACCACCTGGACCGCGAAGCCGAGGGTGCCCTTCTTGAGGCTGCCCCAGGCGTACACAATCGTGTTCTTGCCCGCGGTGACCGGAATGTCCGCCGGGCCGATCAGCGGCTTGGTGGTCCCGGCGGCCGCGACCGAGGCGGACACCTTCCCGGCCTTCAGCGTCAGCACTTCCTGGTCCGGGTTCGTCAGGTCCTCGATGACGGCGGTCTTCCCCGCAAGAACGTCCACGGCGGGCGCCGCCGCCACGTGCCTGACCGTCAGCTTGCCCTGGCCCCGGGGGCTGGGCGAGGTGTCGTTCTTGAACAGGGTGGCGGTGGGATCCCCGTCCTCATCCAGGTGGGCCACGGCGGTGTAGTTCCGGCCCTCCCTGAGCTTCACCTCGACCGGGCCGATCACCGCGTCGTCAGCGCTCTTGGCGTTGGCGGCCGTGACAGCAATCTTGTAATTGCCGCTCTCGAGCTTCAGCGGGCCCGCAAGCTTGCCGGGCTTGAAGTCGTCCAAGGTGAGCTTGCCATTCACCCATACGTCCACGGTCAGGCCGGGGACGCCGTGCAAAACGGACAGGACGGCGTCGTCGCCGTGGTGCCTGCCGCCGTCGTGCTTCCCGCTGGCCTGGGCGGGGGCAGCAAACGCGAGGGCGGCCGCCATCGACACGGCACCGGCGGCATAAACGGTTTTACGCATTTCAAACTCCTCATTGAGTTGCCCGGATCCGGGCGGTGATTTGCTTACACCGTTACTACCGGCCCGAACCCCTCTTTGGATGCAGCCGGGCGGAACTTTGCCGAAGCGCTCAGCCCTTGCGGTCCAGCAGCAGGTTGGTGATCCGCAACGTGCAGAGCCGGTCGCCGGCCTCGTTGGTGATCAGCACCTCGTGGGTCGTCACCGTGCTGCCGAGGTGGATCGGGGTGGCCGTAATCGTGACCAGCCCCTCTCGGGCGGACTTGTGGTGCGTGGCTGAAACGTCCACACCCACCGCGGTCTTGCCCAGTGTGCTGGCGTGGATCACCGAAGCCCAGGAACCCACGGCCTCGCCCACGGCCAGCGAGGCGCCGCCGTGCAGCAGACCGAAGGACTGGCGGTTTCCTTCCACCGGAATGGTCGCCACGACGCGTTCCACCGACTCCTCGACGATTTTGACCCCCATCTTCTCGTCCAGTTCGCCGAGGGTGATCTTCCACAGCTCGGTACCGCGGGGCTCGGGCGTCATAGCGTCTCCTCTGGTGCTCTGGCCTGTCACGGGCCGTCCGGTCCTGCCGCTACTAGTGTGCCGCAGGGCTCATTCATGTACTGTAGACATATTACCGAACGGACGGTCAGTAATGCGCTGGCCGTGTTGATCTTGCCCCGCGTTGGAAGGACCCGTCAACGATGACCACCACTGCAACAGCTCCGGAACCCTCAGTAGGCACCGTCGAGATCGTCCCCAGCTTCATCCGGAACTCGTGGTGGACCCCCGACGCCGCCTCCGCAGCCGGCGCCGCCCCCGTGCTGGACGCCAGCACCGGTGAACTCCTGGCCAGGGTGAGCACCGAGGGCCTGGACCTCGCCGCCGTCGTCGACTACGGCCGCACCACCGGGCAGGCCGAACTGGGCAAGCTGACCTTCCACCAGCGCGCCCTCAAGCTCAAGGAGCTGGCCCAGTACCTCAACGGCCGCCGCGAGGAGTTCTACGCGCTGTCCGCGCAGACCGGCGCCACCAAGATCGATTCGATGATCGACATCGACGGCGGCATCGGCGTGTTGTTCACCTTCGGCTCCAAGGGCCGGCGCGAGCTGCCCAACGCCCAAGTGGTGGTGGACGGCCCGATGGAGGTGCTCTCGAAGGACGGGTCCTTCGCCGGCGAGCACATTTACACCCGGATCCCGGGCGTCGCCGTGCAGATCAACGCCTTCAACTTCCCGGTCTGGGGCATGCTCGAGAAGCTCGCCCCGGCCTTCATCGCCGGCGTCCCCACCATCGTCAAACCCGCCACCCCCACCGGCTACGTCGCCGCGGCGGTGGTGAAGGCGATCGACGAATCCGGCATCCTGCCCCAGGGCTCGCTGCAGCTCGTCTCCGGCTCGGTCCGCACCCTGCTGGACCACCTGGACTACCGTGACCTCGTGGCTTTCACCGGCTCCGCGTCCACCGCCAACACGCTCAAGTCCCACCCCAACGTGGTCAAGGGCGGGGTGCGCTTCACCTCCGAAACCGACTCGCTCAACGCCGCCATCCTGGGCCCGGACGCCGTGAAGGGCACGCCGGAATTCGACGCGTTCATCAAGTCCCTGGTCACCGAGATGACCGCCAAGGCCGGCCAGAAATGCACCTCCATCCGCCGCGCGATCGTGCCGCAGGAACTGGTGTCCGACGTCGTCGCCGCCGTGGGGGAGCGGATCACCGAACGCGTCGTGCTCGGCGACCCGCGCGCCGAGGGCGTCACGATGGGCGCCCTCGCCTCCCGTGAGCAGCTCGCCGACGTGCGCGCCGCCGTCCAGTCGATGCTCGACGCCGGCGGCGAGCTCGCCTACGGCACCCTCGACTCGCCCAAGGTCACCAGCGCGGACGGGAGCGTCGGCGTCGTCGAGGACGGCGCGTTCATGTCCCCGGTGCTGCTGAGCTGGGCCGACCCGGAGGCCGAAGAGGTCCACTCACTCGAAGCCTTCGGCCCGGTCTCCTCGGTGATCGGCTACACCGACCTCGCCGACGCCGTCCGCCTCGCCGCCCGCGGCGGCGGCTCGCTGGTCGCCTCGGTCTGCACCAACGACCCGGCCGTGGCCCGCGAACTCGTCACCGGCATCGCAGCCCACCACGGCCGCGTCCTGATGCTCAACCGCGAGGACGCCCGCAGCTCCACCGGCCACGGCTCCCCGGTCCCGCACCTGGTCCACGGCGGCCCCGGCCGCGCCGGCGGCGGCGAGGAACTGGGCGGCATCCGCTCCGTCATGCACCACATGCAGCGCACCGCCATCCAGGGCTCGCCCAACATGCTGACGGCCGTCACGGGCGTCTGGCACGCCGGCGCGGACCGCAACTTCACGCTCGAGACCGAGGGCCAGCACCCGTTCCGGAAGCACCTGAGCACGCTGCACATCGGCGACGCCATCCGCTCGGAACTGCGCGAAGTCTCGCTGGAGGAGATCACCAAGTTCGCGAACTCCACCGGCGACACGTTCTACGCCCACACCAACCAGGAAGCGGCGGAAGCGAACCCGTTCTTCCCCGGCATCGTGGCGCACGGCTACCTGCTTTTGGCTTGGGGTGCCGGGCTGTTCGTGGAGCCTGCGCCGGGCCCGGTCCTGGCCAACTACGGTCTGGAAAACTTGCGCTTCATCACCCCGGTCGCGGCCGGCGACTCCATCCGGGTCACCCTGACGGCCAAGAAGATCACCCCGCGCGAGACCGACGAATACGGCGAGGTGGCCTGGGACGCGGTCCTGACCAACCAGCACGATGAAATTGTGGCCACCTACGACGTGCTCACCCTCGTGGAGAAATAGCCCCTTCCGACGCTCCCTCACATAATGCGGTTCCGTTGCGGACGCTCCCTCACATAATGCGGTTCCGTTGCGGACGCTCCCTCAGGTCCGGTCACTTCCTGCCTGACGCTCCCTCAGGTGATGAGGGAGCGTCGGCCGTGGGGCTGCCGGATGTGAGGGAGCGTCGGCCGTGGGGCAGCCGGACGTGAGGGAGCGTCGGGTGCTAGGTGCGGAATTGCCGGGTTCTTTCAGCCCGGCTGCGGCGTAAAATCGTGCTCGTAGGAGGTGGCGAAATGTCCCTAGTACTGAGTAAAGCCACAACAGTCCTGCCAGTCGACGACGCAGCACGTGCCCGGCATTTCTATGCGGACACCCTGGGGCTCCCGCACCGTGGCGTGGCAGAGGACGGAAGCGAACTATTCGGCTCAGAAGGCGGCCCCATGCTGCAGCTGATGCCCGTCAAGGATGGAAAGCATTCAGAGCACACCACCCTGAGTTTCGAAGTCAGCGAGATCGAGCGCACCGTCAAAGAGATGGAAGCCAAGGGCGTCACGTTCCAGGACTACGATCTCCCCGATCTCAAGACCGAGAACCACATTTGTACGACGGATTCGGAGAAGTGCGCCTGGTTCATGGACTCCGAGCACAACATTCTCTGCGTGCACGAGAACATCACCACGGCAGCCGACTACCAGCTCTGAGCGGCGGCGCCCGGCCTTCCGGGGCGCTGTTCCATGTCCGCGCTAGGGCCGCGGGGGCCTGTCCCCGTGCTGCACCCCGGGTGTAGCTTGAAACCGGATTCCCGGTTAGCGGAGGCGAGGCGCGCAGACATGACTGATTCGTCTTCCCGGCCGGCATCCGAAACCAGGAACCGTCGCGTCGCCTGGCTGCCGCGCACCCGGATGGGCAACGTGGCACTGGTCCTGGACCTCGCCATGGTTGCCTTCCCGTTGTGGGTCCTGCCGTCCTGGTACCTCGTGACGCTAGTGGTGGGTGCCGGCGGCATGTTCGAGTCGCCCCGGGCGGTGGCCGCGAACAGCATTTTCCAAGGCCTCGTGGTGGCCGGCACGCTGGGGGTCAACCTGGCCGCATTGCTCCGCGCCAGGGACTACTCGATCCTGCTCGGGCTGGCCGTGCTCCCGCTGTCCGCCGTGGTGCTGTACATGGGCTGGTTCGCGGCCGTGAACGGCTTTCCCGGCCTTGCGGGGGCGCATTGACACGGACACGCCGACGGGTGGCGGTGAACCACGCGCAGCACCCGTCAAAGTGCCCCCGGACGGTCCGACCGGCCCGTCAGCGGGAACCGCAGCGCGATCCCGCGGTAGGCGGCGTCAGGCCTTGCCGGGGACGTGGAGGCCGTGGAAGGCCATGGTGATAACGTCGTCGGCCAGCTTCGCAGGGGAGAGTGAACCGCCCGGCTTGTACCACTCGACGATCGAGTTGATGGTGCCGAACAGCAGCCGGGTCACAGTGCGGGGATCAATGTCCTGGCGCAGCGAGCCTTCGTCGCGGGCCTCGGAAATCAGGGCCGCCACCTTGTGGTCGAAGGTGCGCCGGCGCTCCAGCGCGTCACGCTCGATTTCGGTGTTGCCGCGCAGCCGCAGCAGCAGGGTGACGAACGGTAGCCGTTCCACCAGGACAGAGATGGTCTCGCGGATCACGAACTCCAGCCGGGCCTCGGCGGTCCCGGTCCTCGCCTCGGGCCGGTCCAGGATGGCCTCGAGGCCGCCCAAGGCATGGTCGAGGGCAAGTTTGAGGAGATCGCCCTTGGACGGCACGTGGTGGTAGATCGCGGACTTCGAGATGCCCAGGTTCTCGGCAAGGATGCCCATCGAGGTGGCGTCGTAGCCGTGGCGGTTGAAGACGTCGACGGCGATCAGCAGCACCGACTGCTGGTCATAGCCGGGGCGGCCGCGCTTGGTGCTGGTTCCTGTGCTGGGCATACTCGCTAGTTTCTCATGAACGGTCGGTCGGCCCGGCAGCCGTGGCCTGGGAGGTCGTGGCTGCCGGGCCGGCCCGGTGGCTGAACAAACCCGAGGAGGTCAGGCCTTCGGGCGCAGGTCGTAGATCCGGCGCAGCTTGCCGTTGGAGCGCTCCAGCGAACCGGGATCGACGACGTCGACCGTGCAGGAGGAGCCGACGTGGATCTTGATCTGCTGCTGCAGCACCTTCGCCGCCGCCGCGCTGCCCTCGATCGTGACGGCCTCGCGGCGCTCGATCTTGACCGTCAGCTGGTCCATCCGCTGGCCTTCCGGGCGGGTGAGTTCCAGCTGGAAGTGCGGGCTGAGCTCCGGGATGCGCAGTGCGATTTCCTCGATCTGGGAGGGGAACAGGTTCACGCCGCGCAGGATGATCATGTCGTCGCTGCGGCCGGTGATGCGGCCCATCCGGCGGTGCGCCGGGCGGGCGGTGCCGGGCAGCAGCCGGGTGAGGTCCTTGGTGCGGTAACGGATGATCGGCAGGGCTTCCTTGGTGAGCGAGGTGAAGACCAGCTCGCCGGGTTCGCCGTCGCCCAGGACCACGGACGGGTCGAAGGCGTCGATGATCTCGGGGCGGAAGTGGTCCTCCCAGATGTGGCTGCCGTCCTGGGTCTCCACGGCCTCGCCGGCGACGCCCGGGCCCATGACCTCGGAGAGGCCGTAGATGTCGCAGGCCTTGATGTTCATCATCACTTCGAGCTCGTGGCGCATTTCCTCGGTCCACGGCTCAGCGCCGAGCACGGCGTACTTGAGCGAGGTGGAGGCCGGGTCGATACCCTGCTTCATCATCGCGTCCGCGATGGTCAGCAGGTACGTCGGCGTGGCCAGGATGGCGTCGGGCTTGAAGTCCTGGATCAGCGTAATCTGGCGTTCAGTCTGGCCGCCGGAGATCGGTATGACGGTGCAGCCCAGGGCTTCGGCCCCGGCGTGGGCGCCCATGCCGCCGGTGAACAGGCCGTAGCCGTAAGCGTTGTGGACCTTCATGCCGGGCCGGACGCCGGAGGCACGCAGCGAACGGGCCACGAGCTTGGCCCAGTCGGCGAGGTCCTTCTTGGTGTAACCGACCACGGTGGCGCGGCCGGTGGTGCCGGAGCTGGCGTGGATCCGCGCTACCTCGTGCTGCGGCACGGCGAACATGCCGAAGGGGTACTCCAGCCGGAGGTCCTCCTTGGTGGTGAAGGGGAACTTCCCCAGGTCCGAGAGCTCGCGGAGGTCCGTCGGGTGCACGCCCGCCTCGTCGAACTTGCGCTTGTACAGGGGGACGCGGTCGTAGGCGTACGCCAAGGTGTGCTGCAGGCGGCTGAGCTGCAAGGCCTCCAGCTCGTCGCGGGAGATGGTTTCTTCGCGGTCCAGGACGGCGTCGCTGGGGGCGAGGGCAGATTCGGCGGTGGGGGTGGTCATCTGGGTCCCTATTTCTATTTCTTGGAGATGGTGCGGCTGCGGCCGCGGAACTCGGCGATGAGTTCGCCCGGAGCGATGTCGGTGGGGAGTCCGCCCGGGAGTGTGGTGGTCGGGGTGGAGCTGGCTGGAGACTCTGCCGGGCCGGGGGTGGCGTCGGGGTCGGGGTCGGCGGCGTAGATCTGGACGTCGTAGAGGCCGCTGCGGCCGGTGCTGGCGCGGTGGTTGGCGACGGCGGTGAGGATCTGCCCGCGGAAGGCCGGTTTGATGAAATTGATGTCGACGCCGGAGGCCACCGTGATGGACCCCGCGTCGGCCGGGCCCGGCTTCACCGGATTGCAGGCGAGGGCAAACGCGGTGTCGCCGAAGGCGAAGATCATTCCGCCGTGGGCCATGCCGAAACCGTTGAGCATTTCCTGTCGGAGCGGCATCCGGATGGTGGCGTGGCCGTCGTCGAGCGCCAGGACCTCAATGCCCATCCATTCGGAGGCGTAGTCGTCTTTCAGGACGGGGTGGGTGTCACCGGAAATCGTCAGTTCAGCCATGCGTCGTTGCCTCCAGCTTTATTTACCGAATGTTCATTAGGTAATCCCATCCGGGTGCCCGCTGTCAAGGGGTGTAAGTATGCTGGGACACATGGCCAAAGGAATATATGTCAGCGCGACGACCCCGGGATCCGGAAAGTCGCTCATCGCCCTGGGCCTGGCGGACACGCTCCACCGGCACGCGGACCGCATCGGCTTCTTCAAACCCGTCGTGCACGGCCGCGCCGACGCCGACCCGATGGTCGCGCTGATGAAATCCCGGTTCGACCTCGACGACGACCGCTGCCGCGCCGGCCTGACCTTCGCCGAGGTCCGCGGCCTCCTTGCGGAAGGAAAACGCGAGGAGATCGACTCCCGCTGCGTGGAGATCTTCGCGGAAATGTCCCGGCACTGCGACGTGGTGATCATTGAGGGCACAGACCTGACCGGCCAGGATGCCGCCGTCGAATTCGACCTCAATGCCCGGCTCGCCAACAACCTCGCGGCGCCGATGGTCGCCGTCGTCGGGGCAAGGGGCCGCACCGTGGCCGAAACCGCGGACGCCGTCGAGGTGGCCCGCAAGGAGCTCCTCGCCGAGCGGTGCGCCCTGCTCGCGATCATGGTCAACCGCGCCGATCCCGAGGACGTGGAGGCGATCGCCGCGGCGGTCCGCCCGGGTGCCTCCGGCCGCCCCGTGTACGTCTTCCCCGAACTGGAGGACATCGCGCGCCCCACCACCGGCGAGGTGGCGTCCGCGCTGGGCATCGGCCAGGTGGCCGGCCTGCCGGACCTGGAGCGCGACGTGCACTCGGTCAAGGTGGCGGCCATGAACGTGGCCAACTTCCTGCACGTGCTCGACGACGGCGCGCTGGTGATCGTCCCCGGCGACCGGGCGGACGTACTGGTGGCCTGCCTCGCGTCCTCGTTCTCGCCGGAGTTCCCGGTGCCGTCGGCGCTCATCCTGACCGGCGGGCTGGCCCCGGACCCCACCATCTACTCGCTGCTGGCGCAGGCCCCGTTCCCGATCTTCGCCGCGCCGGACGACACCTACGTGACCGCCAAACGCGTCTCCGAGGTGCGCAGCGAAATCTGGTCCGGCCACCGCCGCAAGGTCGCTTCCGCGCTGGGCCTGTGGGCCAAACGGGTGGACGAGGCGGAACTGCTGGAACGCCTGCACCTGCCGCGGCCGGAGCGGATGACGCCGCTGCGGTTCCTGCACGACCTGATCGAACGGGCCCGTTCGCAGCGCCGCCACATCGTCCTGCCGGAGGGCACGGACGTCCGGATCCTGCGGGCCGCGGAGATCCTGCACCGCCGCGACGTCTGCGAGCTCACCGTGCTGGGCCGCGAGTCCGTGGTCCGCGAGCTCGCCGCCACGCAGGGAATCGACCTGACCGGGATCAACATCGTGGACCCGGCCACCTCGGAGCTGCGGCAGGGCTTCGCGCAGAAGTACGCGGAACTGCGCGCGCACAAGGGCGTGGACCTGGCGAAAGCGCTCGAGGTGATGCAGGACGAAAGCTACTTCGGCACCATGATGGTCCAGCTCGGCGTGGTGGACGGCATGGTCTCCGGGGCCGCGCACACCACGGCGCACACCATCCGGCCGGCGCTGGAGTTCGTCAAGACCCGCGAGGGCGTCAAGATCGTCTCCTCGGTGTTCCTCATGCTGATGCCGGACCGGGTCCTGGTCTACGGCGACTGCGCCGTCAACCCCGAACCCAACGTGGAACAGCTCGCGGACATCGCGCTGGCCTCGGCGGAAACCGCGGCCCAGTTCGGCGTCGAGCCGCGGGTGGCGATGCTCTCCTACTCCACCGGCGGCTCCGGGTCCGGCGAAGCGGTGGACGCGGTCCGCCAGGCCACCGAGCTGGTGCGCCAGCGGCGCCCGGACCTCGCGGTGGAGGGCCCCATCCAGTACGACGCCGCCGTCGACGCCGCCATCGGCGAGTCCAAGATGCCCGGCTCGTCCGTGGCCGGGCAGGCGACGGTCTTCATCTTCCCGGACCTGAACACCGGCAACAACACCTACAAGGCGGTCCAGCAGTCCTCCGGTGCGGTCGCCGTCGGGCCCGTGCTGCAGGGGCTCCGCAAGCCGGTCAACGATCTGTCCCGCGGCTGCACCGTGGACGACATCCTGAACACGGTCGCCATCACGGCGATCCAGGCCCAGTCGGTGCAGCCGGCCGCCGAACCGCCCGCAGGGCAGCCCACCGCACTGCCCGTTGACGCCAAGGCTTAGGAGGCCCCATGCTCGTGCTCGTCATCAACTCAGGCTCGTCCTCGCTCAAGTACCAGGTCCGCGACGTCGAAGCGGGCAGTGTCCTCGCCGAGGGGCTGGTCGAGAAGATCGGGATGGGCAACGGCGGCGACGGCGACGGCGAGATCGAGGGCCCCCGCGACCACGCCGAGGCACTGGAACAGGTGGACGCGGCGATCCACGAGGCGCTGGGCGACCGGCCGCTGGACGCCGTGGGCCACCGCGTGGTGCACGGCGGCGAACGCTTTTCCGAACCCGTGCTGGTCAACAATGAGATCACCCGCGCCATCGAGCGGCTGAACCCGCTTGCGCCGCTGCACAACCCGGCCAATGTGCTCGGCATCCGGGCGATCGCGAAAAAATGGCCGGACCTGCCGCAGGTGGCCGTCTTCGATACCGCCTTCCACCGCACCCTGCCCGAACACGCGTGGCGCTACGCCGTGCCGGGCGAGCTCTACACCAACCACGGCATCCGGCGCTACGGCTTCCACGGCACCTCGCACGAGTACGTGGCGCACCGGGCCGCGGCGCTGCTGGACCTGCCGGTGGAGGAGTTCGACGCCGTGATCGCCCACCTCGGCAACGGCGCCTCGGTCACCGCCATCCGCGGCGGCAAATCCATTGACACCTCGATGGGCTTCACCCCGCTGGAGGGCCTGGTGATGGGCACCCGCTCCGGCGACCTGGACCCCTCCATCCTGGTCTTCCTGGGCCGGGCCGGCTGGTCCGCCGAGGACATTGATTCGATGCTCAACCGCCAGTCCGGGCTCAAGGGCCTCGCCGGGAACAACGACATGCGCTCGGTCGTCGAGGCGGCGGAGGCCGGCGACGCCAGATCCGCGATGGCGCTTGCCGTGGCTTCCTACCGGCTGGCGAAGTACATCGGCGGCTACCACGTGGCCGTCGGCGGCGCGAAGGCGCTGGTCTTCACGGCCGGAATCGGCGAGAACTCGCACCAGTTCCGCAGCCTTGTCACGGAACGGCTGGGGGCGCTGGGCGTGGAGCTCGACGCCGGACTGAACCGCGAGCGGTCCAAGGAACCTCGGGTGATTTCGACGCCGGGTTCGGCGCTGCCGGTGCTGGTGGTGCCGACCGACGAGGAACGCGCTATCGCGGAGGCGACGGCCGCCGTCGTCGCCCACTCATCGGTTGCTCCGTAACCGCCCTTTTGGCCGCGCATAACGGCACTGCTGGGCCCACGCCGGCAGGGTTCCCTGACCGAGCTTGCGAGGGGAGGGGGCCGGCGGGGAGCAGCCGACGGGGTTACGGGTCCTAGGCTGGGGAGATGACCGAACTGAACCTGCCCCTGCGCACCCGGCGGCTGGTGCTGCGCCGTTTCGAGGCCGGGGACCTCGACGCGTTCTACGCCTACCATTCGCTGCCCGAGACGGCCCGATTCCTGCCCGGGGAGGCGAAGAGCTACACCAAGTCCATGGAGTCCGTGGGCAAGTACGCCAACTTCGTCTTCGAGAAGGAGGGCGACTGGATCTGCCTGGCCATCGAAGCAGCCCAGGTGGACAAGTGGCATTACAAGGGCCAGTGGGCCACCGAGGTGGTTTACGCGATCCTCGCTGACGAGTGGACGGCCCGGCAGACGTCCGGCTGAGCTTGTCCAGCCGGGAGTTCCGCAGCGGCGGCCAGTCGGGTTGTCTGGACCGTGGTGGGCGTCGACGGAGAGGACACGAGGTCGGTGACTTGCCAAAGATGGCCGCTTGGAGAGTTCCATAGCGGCCATCTTCGGCAAACGAACCTGTGCGTAGCGCTTCGGCGTAGCCTGCCGTGCCGGGAACGCCCCCGCTCCCGGTTTACGGCCCCGCCTCCAGTTCGGCTCCCACCCCCCTACGGTGCGGGCGGGGCTGTGTCCGTGGGGGCAGCCGACGTCGTGACCGGGGCCGGTTCGACGGCGCCACCCGCAGTGTCGCCGCCGGCAGGCTGGCTGGGATCGGGCGCCAGCGTGGAGTCCGGCGCGGGCGGCACGGTTTCGCCCGGCGGGGGCGGTTCCGTGACGCCGGTCGACGGCGATGGGGAGGACGACGGCGTGGCCGACGGGGAAGCCGTTGCCGGCGGTGTCGGCGTGGCAGCCCCGGCCGGCGCCGCGCTGGGATCCGTTCGGACGATCTCCATGATCTGTTCCTTGAATCCACTCAACGTGCCCTGGATCTCAGCGAGCGGGACGTTCTGCAGGTTGCGCCCGTACTCGGCGATCTGCTGCCACAACGCGTTGAGCCGGGACGTGCCCTCCGGGCTTAGCGGCCCGTCCAGGGTGAGGACCAGCTGGCTGGCCAGGGCGTAGGTGAGGCAGCGGAGGCAGTTGTTGTTGGCCGCCGCGGAGAGGTTCTCCGGAACGATCACATCCGCCTGCCCCACGATCAGCACAACCTGGAATCCCACGGCGACAGCGGCGCAGTCCTTGCAACTGGCGAAGGCGTAGGCCTCGTTCCGGTTGCGCACGTCCTCCCCGTCCTCGGCCCAGACCAGCGCGAAGGCGACGTCATAGACCACAGAGCTATCCGTGGTGTTGACTGCCAGTGACTGGTTGCCGCCTTCCGCGGGAGCCGCCGGTTTGTCGAAGGGGAACACCCAGGAGGGGGCCTCCGCCGTGGTGCCGGATCCGCCGGTCGGGACAGACCCCTCGCGGGGCACCAGGACCATGCTCAACTGGGGGTCCTCGCGGGTCGGTTTAGGGGCGCCCTGGGGCCAGAGCGCCACTGTCCGTCCGGCCTGGCCTTCCTTCATCCGGTTGGCCGAGGCGGCGGGGAAAACAGCTGTGGTGATGTCGCCCAGGGTGCCCCGTTCATAGGGCTGAACCGGGCGGTAGCTTTCGGCGCCGGGCCACCAGGCCCACGCGAGGCCCGCGGCGACAGCGACGACGGCGGCCATCGCCACGCCGCGCTGCAGTGCCTTGCCCTGCGTCTTTTGCCAGAGGCTGCTGATCAGTTGACGCCCCGTGCGCAGCAGGATGTAGAAGATGCCCAGGATGGGCAGTCCGATGCAGATGATCGCCAGCACACGCACGGCCGCGTCGGCGAAGTCGCCGTTGGCTGCGCTGTGGGTGAGCATGGCCTGCTGCTTCCAGCCGTTGTCCCAGGCCGTGCCGAGGATCCTCGGCAGGGCAATGACCATGGTGACCAGGCTGAACACCAGCAGGGGAACCGTGACCAGCACCCAGACGGTGACGACGGCGCGGGCCCAGGGCTTGAGCAGTTGGGCCTCGGGATCGGTCTTGCGCCAGGGGACCAGGGCCAACAGGGTCGGTTTGATCCGCTGGAACAGGTCCGGGACCCCAGTGGCGTCGGCGAGGATGTGGTAGCCGTCAAAGCGGACCATGGGCATCAACTGCCGGACCATTTGCAGGATCTGGGTGACCACCACCAGCAGGAGCGCATCGAAGCCGGTGGCCCACCAGACGCCCATGATGGCCACGGCCACGATGGCGTTGAAGTACAGGCCGCCCATATCGGTGCGGAGGCGTCCGGCGCGGCCCAGCCGGTAGGAGTCGGTGACGTCGGTGTAGAAGGCGGGCCACATCAGGTACAGGCCGGTGCCCATGGCGCCCGGCGTGGCGCCCCCGCGTCGGGCGGCCGCAGCGTGACCGAATTCGTGGAAGCCGGCCGAGAGTACGGTGACCAGCAGGATCAGCAGCACCAGCCCGGGATTTGCGAAGGCCTCGTGCGTGGCCGAGGCAAGTCCCTTGACCATCAGCACCCACCAGCAGGTGGCGAGGAAGGCGGCAGTCACGGCGACGACGATCAGCGGGTTGAACAGCGTTGCGAACGGTGCGGTGAGCTTCCGGGTGCGTTCCGGATCCGTGACGGAGTACCGGAACCGCATGCCCAGGAGCGGGTTGGATTTCTTGACCGCCGGCTGGGAGCCGTCGGCCAACCGCAGCAGGCCCAAGGGCAGCAGCTGGGACTCGATCAGGGTCTGGACGTTTCCGGCACTGACCTGCTTTCCGTAGGCGCTGCCGGCGTGCTGTGCAATCTCCTCCAAACTGCGGCGGCCGTCCACGGCTTCCAGCACCAGGTAGAGCAGCCGCGTCAACTGCAGTGTCTGTCCGTCGGCGCGCCGAACCAGGGACGGCGCCTGCTTGTAGCCGGAGCCCTTCGTCTCGCCGAGTAGTTGAACGCCGTCGGCCAGGGTCGGGGGCGGCAGGGTGACGGCGGCAGCAGAGACCGGCGGGCCGTCCTGCGCGGACGGCCCGCCGTGCAAAGTAGTCACTGAGCGGCTACTGCTGGATGTTCGACTGCTGATCGGCCGAGGCCGCAGCCTCGCCCTCGATGTTCTGGTTGATGATCGCGTCCTGCTGCGAGACCGCGTAGGAATCGCTGTCGATTGAACCGATGTTGGCCGCGACCGCGGCGTCGATCGGGGCCGCAACGTTGGCATTGGCGGCCACCGCGCCGTTAATCGGCGCGGTGATGCCGGCGTTGGCATCGAGGTTGACGTCGACGTTGAGTAGGTTGCCGTTGAGGGCGCCGGCAGCGTCGGTCGGCAGCGCACCAAGGTCGGGCGCCGTGCCGTCCGGCAGGACATTCGTGGCGCCGTCCAGCGTCCCGTCCACGGCGCCGTCGAGGGTGCCGCCGTCCAGCGTGCCGCCGTCGAGGGTGCCGCCGGCGTCGACGGTGGGGGAGGTGGCGCCGTCGGCCGTCCCGGCATCGCCGGTGGTGGCGGGCGCGTCGGAACCGGAGGCCTGGTCGATGCCGCTGTCCTGGACGGAGGTGGCGTTGGCGTCGGCGACGATGCCCTGGTTGATGATGACGCCCTGGTCGGAGAGGGCCTGCGACTCCGAGCCGGCGGAGAGGATGTTCGCCGATGCAGCGGCGTCGATGGGTGCGGCGACATTGGCGTTGGCCGCGACGGCAAGGTCGATCGGCGCGGCGGCTTCGATGCCCAGGTTCAGGTCGGCATTTAGGTCCAGGACCGAGGCCACTTCCTTGTCCGGCAGCGCGGTGGCAGCCTCGGACATCAGTTCCTCGTCGGACAGGGCGTTCATAGCGGGTTCAGTACTCACGATTGACTCCAGTTCCGGCACGGTTGCTGCTGCCCCCAATGAGCAGTCTCTCCACCGATGTGCCTAGTGCAGGTCAATAGTAAGCATGATGATCAAATTTGGGTATGCGGCGGACCGGGAGTCCGCGGGATCGCAGGTGGATATGTGCCACCTTCGAGCGCCGGCGCGCCGCCGAAGCCGGCCTCCCGGACGAAAAACTGAGTGCGGCACCAGGCCAAGGGCCGGACCGGGGTCCCGACGCTCCCGCCCAGTTGTGCCCGTCTGCTCGGCTTCCGGCCCCGGCAGGTTCCCGGAAACCTGGGGCGGCCCGGGGCCAACCCGGGTTGCGGTGGCGAACAACTGGGCTGGAGCGCCGCCGACCGGTCATGGCTGCGGCCCTGCACTTCGCGTTCACCGGGTGTTCCGGGGTCGGATGCCTGGCTCTCCTAGTCTCGCCGCAGGAGCGGCACGTTTGAGTTGCCGTCCAGCGACGAGAGGGAACGATGATTTCGAACATCAGCGAACATAAACTGAGCAGGCGGGCGGCCCTGGCTGCCGCCGGGACGATCGGGGCGCTGGGCGTCGCGATGTCCGCAGCGGCGGGGAGCCAAGCGGCCCCGGGGGCCAAGGCCCCCAAGCCCACCCTGGTATTCCGCCCGGACGGCACGTTCAAAGTGGTCCAGTTCAACGACACGCAGGACGATGAGCAGACCGACCGCCGCACGATCGAACTGATGGACCGCACCCTCGATGCCGAAAAGCCTGATTTCGTGGTCATCAACGGCGATGTGATCAATGGTGGATGCGACACGGCCCTGGACGTCAAGCAGGCACTCAACCAGGTGGTCCGGCCGATGGAGAGCCGGAAGATTCCGTGGGCGGTGACGTTCGGCAACCATGACGAGGATTCGGCGAACAGGACGGGCATGACCGAAGCAAAGATGCTCCGGTTCCTGCAGACCTACCAGTACAACCTGAACGCGGACTCGGTGCCCGGCCTGACCGGAACCTCCAACTCTCAACTGCTGGTCCAGTCCTCCCGGTCACGGGATGCGGCTTTCGGCCTGTGGCTCATCGACACGGGCCGGTACGCCCCGGACGCCATCAACTGCCAGGACTTCGCGGGCTATCCGGACTGGGACTGGGTACGCATGGATCAGGTCACCTGGTACCGGAACCAGTCCCTTGCTACGGAGCGGAAGTATGGGAAGAAGATTCCCTCCCTCATGTGGGGCCATATCGCCCTGCACGAGCACCGCAATATGTGGTTCGCCAGCATCGACTCGCGGACGGACGCGGACCACGCACGGGCCGTGGCCAAACACGGCATCGTCGGCGAGCGCAACGAGGCCGAATGCCCGGGGCCCTTCAACTCCGGGCTGTTCAGCGCGTTCCTCGAGCGCGGAGATGTGCGCGGCTACTTTGTGGGCCACGACCATGTCAACACCTACGTCGGCAACTACTACGGCGTTCAGCTCGGCTACGGGCCCGGGACCGGCTTCGGAGCCTACGGGCTGGCCGGCGCGGATCGGAACAGGCTGCGCGGCGCACGTGTTTTTGAGCTCGACGAGAACCACCCGGGAATCTATAAGGACACCCGGCTGGTCTTCGCCAAGGACTTTGGCATCGATCTGACGGCAAATGACCAGCCGATCGTTCCGCTCCCGCTGGACCCGGCCCAACGTTAAGGCGCAACGCAAAGGCGCAAAGCTAACGGGTCCGGCGCGGGAGCCTGCGCCGCCAGGACCGCCGGTTGCTCCGTAACCGCCCTCTTGAGGGCTCAAAACGGCGGCTACGGAGCAGTCGGTCGAAGGAGGCGGCTACTTCAGCCCGGCGCCGGGCAGCAGGTCGGTGGCGCGGAGCGAGTCCGCGACGAAGGCGTAGTCCCAGGCGCGTTCCTTCCACTGCACGTACCGGCCGGAGGCGCCGCCGTGGCCGCCGTCCATTTCAATCTTCATCACGATCGGCTCGCTGCCGGTGTTCACCTCGCGCAGCCGCTGCACCCATTTGGCTGGCTCCACGTACAGCACGCGCGTGTCATTAAACGAGGTGACCGCGGCGATTTTGGGATACGCCGCGGACCGGACGTTCTCATACGGCGTGTACGACTTCATGTACCTGTACACCTCCGGGTCCGTGATCGGGTTGCCCCATTCCTCCCATTCCAGGGCGGAGAGCGGCAGTTCCGGATCCAGGATGGTGGTCAGCGCGTCGACGAACGGCACGGCCGCGACAATCGCCGCGTACTTTTCCGGTGCCAGGTTGGCCACCGCGCCCATCAGCAGGCCGCCGGCGGAGCCGCCCATGGCCGCGATCCGGGCCGGGTCCACCCAGCCGGAGCCCGCGAGCCAGTCGGTGGCTGCGATGAAGTCGGTGAAGGTGTTCTTCTTGTGCAGCTTTTTGCCGTCGTCGTACCAGTGCCGGCCCAGTTCGCCGCCGCCGCGGATGTGCGCGATCACAAACACGATGCCGCGGTCCAGCAGCGAGAGCCGGGGAATGCCGAAGCCCGGGTCCATGCTCAGCTCGTAGGAGCCGTAGCCGTACACCAGCCCGGCCGCCGTCGAATCCTGCGCCACGGACGCGTGCCGGAGCACCGAGAGCGGGATGCGGGTCCCGTCGGAAGCGACCGCCCATTCCCGGGTGGCGACATAGTCGGCGGACGAGTAGCCGCCCAGCACCGGGCTTTCCTTGCGCAGCAGCAGTTCGCCGGCGGGCAGCTCCGCCGTCGGGAGCACAAAGTCGTAGACCCGCGACGGCGTGAAGTAGGAGGTGTAGCCCATCCGGATCACCGGGGCCTCGTAGTCGGAGCCGGCCACCCCGGCTGTGTACAGCTCCTCGTCGAAGGCCGGTTCCACGGGCGCGCCCTGCGCCGGGGTCCCCAGTCCCGCCAGCGGCAGGACCTGCACCCGTTCGATCGTGTCCTTGCGGATGGACAGCACCAGGTGGGTGGAAGTCACGCCGGCGCCGTTGACGCGCACCTGGTCCGAATGTTCGACGACGGTCCGCCACTGCTGCTCGGCGGCCGGCTTCGCGAGTTCGGCCGGGTCCACGAGCGAGACCATCGAGTTGATGGCGTCCTTGTTGTGGGTCAGCAGGATGGTCTCGCGGCCCTCCAGCAGGAACGGTTCCGCCTCGTACAGGATGCGCTCGTCGCGGGAGATCACGGTCATCAGCCCGGAGTCCGGCGCGTCGAAGCGCAGCAGGCGGGTTTCGCTGAACTCGGAGCAGCCGATGCCCAGGACCAGGTGGCGCCGGTCGGCCGAGAGCTCGAAGCCGAGCCACATTGCGACGTCGTCCTCCTGGTAAATCAGCTCGTCGTCGCTGACGGGCGTGCCCAGCACGTGGGCCTTCACCTGGTAGGGGCGCCAGGAGGCGTCCACGACGGTGTAGAAGATCCGGTTGCCGTCGGGGGAGAAGGACACGCCGTAAAACACGTTCTCGATCACATCCGGCAGCAGCTCGCCGGTACGCAGGTCCTTGATGCGGAGGGTGAACCGCTCGTCGCCGGCGTTGTCCACGGCGTAGGCATACAGGTTCCCGTCAATGGTCACCGCGGAGCCGCCGACGGCGAAGAACGGTTTGCCTTCCGCCTCCACGTTGCCGTCCAGCAGCACCTCCTCGCCGGGGATCGCGACGCCGACCTCGACGGCGGGCGGAGTCCAGTCCGCCACGCGGTCGCCGCTGTCCTGGGCACGGACGCGGCACTGGATGCCGTATTCCTTGCCCTCGACTGAGCGGGTGTAGTACCACCAGCCGTCCTTGCGGTTGGGGACAGAGAGGTCGGTCTCCTGGGTGCGTCCCTTGATTTCCTGGAAGATGGCCTCGCGCAACGGTTCCTGGTGGGCGGTCACCGCTTCCTGGTAGGCGTTTTCGGCCTTCAGCAGTTCCACGACCTCGGCGGATTCTTTGTCCCGCAGCCACTCGTAGTTGTCCTCGAAAACATCACCATGGTGGGTGCGGCGGGCGGGCACTTTCTTGGCCACGGGGGGCTGCGGGGAAGGCTGCACGGGAGTCTGCGTCATGGACCCAATCTACCGAACATCTCTCCGGCGGCTGGGCGGTCAATTGCCGTTTTGCAGTTTGTGGGCGGCTACGTAAGTGTCGAGTTTGTTGGCCCGCAGCGCGGCCACAAGCTCGGCGGTTTTTGCGGGGTCCTGGACCACAATGGATTGCCCGTCGTCGCTGGTCCCGTCTCCCGCCGTCGGCAGGGTGAAGAACGCCCCGCCGGCAGGGGTGTTCCGGAAGCTGAACGTGAGGCGCGCCAGCGCGTCGAGGGTCAGGCCCGGGACAACGGTGACACGCGGCAGCACGGTGGCGGCCAGCTTGCGGGCGGCGGCGCGGTCGGCCACGCTTTGCTTGACGGCCTTGGCCAGGACCGCTTTGAGGAAGGTCTGCTGGTTCCGGACGCGCTGGTAGTCGCCGTCGACGAACGCTTTGCGCTCGCGGACAAAATCCAGGGCCCGCGCGCCGTTGAGCCGGTTCACGCCGGCCGAAAACGCTACCCCGGGGTCGATGGTCGAGGGGAACGGCAGCTTCACGCTGACATCGACACCGCCCACCGCGTCGGTCAGGGCGGCGAAGGCCTGGAAGTCGACCATCACCGTGTGGTTGATCCGCTGGCCGAGCAGGGATTCGACGGTTCGCGTTGCGAGCGGAATGCCGCCTAGTTCGAGACTCGCGTTGATTTTCGCCTCGCCGTGGCCGGGAATGCTGACCCACAGGTCACGCATCAGCGAAATGCCGTAGACCTGCTGCCGGTTCGCGGGGAGGTGGAGGAAAACGAGGGTGTCCGCCCGCTGATCGGAGGCTTTGCCCGCGGCGGCCGCGCCCCGCTGGTTGACCCGACTGTCGCTGCCGATCAGCAGGATGTTCAGCGCGGTGGGCGGCGGCTCCGGCGGCGGCGTGGGGCTCGGCGTCACCGCCGCGCTCGGCGCGGGGGATTGCGCCGGACCGGCGTCCGGCATCCGCGGCGGGGACAGCAGGAAAGCGGCGGCGGCGACGCCGGCAGCCAGCAGCGCGCCCAGGACGGCGAACAGGATCCGACGGCGCCGCCGTCCGGCCGGCGCAGAGGGCTGCCCCGCCGGCGGTTCTGCTGGTTCGGGCGTGACCATGAGCGGACGATACCACCGGCCGGCGGGGGTGGGGCAGGGCCACACGGCGCTGAGCGGGCGGGTCTACGCCGGCCAGGTCAGGCGGGCGAAGCGCAGGACGGCCAGAACGGCCGGTGCCAGCTGGTCCTCCATGGCGTCGTAGACGTCCTGGCCGCGCCCGTACGGGTCAACGACGTCGTTATCCGCCGGATCCGAGGGCAGCGCCAGATGCCGCACGGACGCGGCGCGGGCGGGAAGGCTCCGCCAGTCTTCCGTCCCGCCGGCGTCGGCCGCACCGGTGCCCGTCGCCCGGCTGTCGGCCGCCCGGCTGTCGGCCTCGCCGGCGTCGGCCACCCCCCGTCCGGACAGTCCGTGGCGCAGCTCCAGCTGGGACAACAACCGGGCGAATTCGCGGATCGTGAATGTTCGCCGCAGCAGCGAGGCATCCAACTGCAGGACCTCGCCGCGGTGCGTGGACGTCATGGTGAGGACCAGATCCGCTTCCCGGAGGAGCTGGCCGGTGAGCTGCCGAGCGGAGAATCCCTCCGGGCTGCCGCCATAGGTTCGAATAATGTCGGCCGACGGCGGCTGGATCGGATAGCCCACCATGGCCCGGGTGCCGGCGCTCCGAACCACGAAGGCGCCTGCCTGTACCTGGTCCAGGCCGGCCTGGAGCAGGCGTTCGGCCACGGGCGACCGGCAGATGTTTCCGGTGCAGACGGTCAGGATGCGAACGGGCGGGGGCGTTTCCACAGACAACCCTTTCGGAGCTCGGTGCTGGACCGGCGTGATCCGCGCCCCCAACTTAACACGGGGATTTCGGCCGGAGGCAGAGGGGTTCGCCGGAAGCTGCGCCGCGGGCGCCGGGTGCTTGACTCGCTTCCCGCCTTCCGCATATCCTGAACGAACGGTCGGTAATTATTTATCGGAAATGCATAGGAGCAACCATGGCATCGCAGACCCTGCAGTCAGTGCCCGCCGAGCCATCGCCGGCGCGGCACAAAACTCGGCACGAAATGAGCCCCGAGGACGCGGCCCGCCGTGATGCCGAGGGACAGGCCTACTTTGACAAGGTCATGGCGGAGGATTCCCGGATCGAACCCCGTGACTGGATGCCCCCGGCCTATCGCAAGACCCTGCTGCGCCAGATCTCGCAGCATGCGCACTCGGAGATCATCGGCATGCAGCCGGAGGCCAACTGGATCTCCCGCGCCCCGAGCCTGAAGCGCAAGGCCATCCTGATGGCCAAGGTCCAGGACGAGGCCGGCCACGGCCTCTACCTGTACTCCGCCGCCGAGACCCTCGGCCAGCCGCGCGATGCGATGATGCAGGACCTGATGGACGGCAAGGCGAAGTATTCCTCCATCTTCAACTACCCTGCCCGCACCTGGGCGGACATGGGTGCTATCGGCTGGATGGTCGACGGCGCCGCGATCGCCAACCAGGTGCCGCTTTGCCGGGCCTCCTTCGGCCCCTACGGCCGCGCGATGGTCCGTGTCTGCAAGGAAGAGTCTTTCCACCAGCGGCAGGGCTTCGAAATTCTGCTGGAACTCTCGCACGGCACCCCGGAGCAGAAGCAGATGGCCCAGGATGCCGTGAACCGCTGGTACGCGCCGGCCCTGATGATGTTCGGCCCGCCGGACGACGATTCGCCCAACTCCAAGCAGTCCATGGCCTGGAACATCAAGCGCTTCAGCAATGACGAGCTCCGCAACCGCTTTGTCGGCATGATGATGGAGCAGGTCAAGGTCCTGGGGCTCACGCTGCCGGACAAGGACATCCGCTTTAACGAGGAAACCCGCAAGTGGGAGCACGGTCCGCTGGACTGGGATGAGTTCCACGAAGTCCTGGCCGGCCGTGGCCCGTGCAACGCCCAGCGCCTGGAACGGCGCCGCGAAGCCCACCAGAACGGTGCCTGGGTGCGCGAAGCAGCAGCGGCCTATGCAGCGAAGCAGGCCAAGAAGCACGCAGAGAAGGAATTTGCAGCATGATCCCCAACGACTCCCCAACCTCGCAAGCTCGGCCGGGGACCCCTGTCGTCGTGGCCCCCACCCCCGAGCCCCACGCAGGCAACGTCTGGCCCATCTGGGAAGTCTTCGTCCGCTCCAGCCGCGGCCTCTCCCACGTGCACGCCGGATCCCTGCACGCCCCGGACGCCGCGATGGCGCTGCGCAACGCACGCGACCTGTACACCCGCCGCAACGAGGGCGTGTCCATCTGGGTGGTTCCCGCGGACGCCATCGCCTCGTCCGACCCGGATTCCAAGGGCGCCTTCTTCGAGTCGCCGCAGGGCAAGGACTACCGGCACGCGACGTATTACACCAAGAGCGAGGGCGTGAAGCACCTGTGAGCACCCCCGAAGCAACCACTGAAACCAGCAGCCACGACGGCGGCCACGGGGACATCTCCGTCGGCGTCCAGGGATCCAGCGGCAGCGGCGAGGCCACGGCCAGCGCCACGCGCACCACGCCGGGCAACGCCCTCCGCCCCGAGGACATCGCCCTGGCCGTCAGCCGCGGCACCGCGAAACCGAGCGGGGACGTCGCCGAACTGGCCCTGCGCCTGGGCGACGACGCCCTGGTCCTGGCCCAGCGCCTGGGCCACTGGATCTCCCGTGCCCCCGAGCTCGAAGAGGACATCGCGTTGGGCAACATCGCGTTGGACCAGCTGGGCCACGCCCGGTCCTTCCTGAGCTACGCCGGGGGCCTGGACGGCAGGAGCGAGGACGACCTCGCCTACTTCCGCCGTGAGCACGAATTCCGCTCGGTGGAGCTGTTTGAGCAACCCAACGGCGACTTCGCGGTCACCATCGCCCGGCAGTTTGTCGTGAGCTATTACCAGTTCGAGCTGTACCGCCGGCTGGCCGACTCCACCGACGCCACCCTGGCCGGCATCGCGGCGAAGGCCGTCAAGGAAGTGGACTACCACCGCGACCACAGCGCCCAGTGGGTGCTGCGCCTGGCGCTCGGCACGGACGAGTCCCGCGCGAAGATGATCCACGGCTTCAAGGTCATCTGGCCCTACGTGGACGAGCTGTTCCGCGACGACGAACTGACCGGACGGCTCAGCGAGTCCGGCGCCGCCGTCCAGCCCTCCAGCCTGCGGGCCGAGTTCGACCGCCTCACCGGCGAGGTGCTGGCCGAGGCGGAGCTCGACGTTCCGCAGGTCCAGCCGGCCCCGGGCGGCGGGCGCCGCGGGCTCCACTCCGAGCACCTGGGCTATCTCCTCGCCGAGATGCAGGTCCTGGCACGCGAATTCCCCGGAGCGAGCTGGTAGCCATGCCGGAGATGTACGTCAGCCACCCCACGGCCGATGCCACGGCACCCGGGGAACAGAAGTCAGCCGAACAGCGGACTGCGGACCAGAAAGCCTGGCAGATCGCCGCGACGGTCTGCGACCCGGAAATCCCGGTCCTCACCATTGAAGACCTGGGGATCCTGCGCGGTGTCCGGGTTGCCAAGGAGCCCAACGCGGACGACGGCGGCATGGTCCCCGCCGTGCAGGTCACCATTACGCCGACCTACTCGGGCTGCCCCGCCATGGACGCCATCCGCGATGACCTCACGGCCGCCTTCCACCGGGAGGGCTACCCCAGTGTCAACGTCGAACTGGTGCTCTCCCCGGCGTGGACCACGGACTGGATGAGCGAGGCCGGCAAGGCCAAGCTGGAGCAATACGGCATCGCCCCGCCCTCCGGCCACTCCAACGCTGTCCGGCACGCCGGGCCGGTCCGGCTGTCCCTCGCCGTCAAATGCCCCCAGTGTTCGTCGCTGAACACCAAGGAACTCACCCGCTTCGGATCCACCTCCTGCAAGGCGCTCTACGTCTGCCAGGACTGCAAGGAACCGTTCGACTACTTCAAAGTTTTGTAAGGAACAGGTGCCCCCATGACTGTTGTCCGCCAGACCGCCGCCGAAGCGGCCACAGCGACCGGCCGCCGTCGTGCGTCCTTCCACACCCTGGCGGTGGACGAAGTCCGCCGGCTCACCGACGACGCGATCGAGGTCACTTTCGGTGTTCCGCCCGAGCTGGCCGGACAGTTCGACTACCTTCCGGGACAGTACGTCGCCCTGCGGACCACCCTGCCGGACGAAAAGGGCGAACCGCACGAGGTGCGCCGCAGCTACTCGATCTGCGCGGAGCCGCGCAGCTTTGCCGACGGCAGCAGTGAGATCCGCGTCGCCATCAAGAAGGACCTCGGCGGCTTGTTTTCCACCTGGGCCAATGCCGAACTCAAGGCCGGCGACGTCCTGGACGTCATGAGCCCGATGGGTGCGTTCGTGTCCAAGCACGGCCGCGACGGCAAGCCCGTGGAACAGAACGTCATGAACTCCATGAACCATCCCGAGGACTTGGCAGGGGAACCCGGCTCGTTCGTCGCAATCGCCGCCGGTTCCGGGATCACGCCCGTCATTGCGATCGCCCGGACGCTGCTCGCGGCCCACCCGGAGACCCGTTTCGACCTCATCTACGCCAACAAGGCCGCGATGGACGTGATGTTCCTCGAGGAACTCGCCGACCTGAAGGACAAGTACCCGTCACGGCTCGCCCTGCACCACGTGCTCTCGCGCGAACAGCGGATCGCCCCGCTGCTCAGCGGCCGGATCGACGCCGAGAAGCTGCAGGCGCTGCTGGGCACCGCGATCCACGCGGACGACGTCGACGAATGGTTCCTCTGCGGACCGTTCGAACTTGTCCAGCTGTGCCGCGACACCCTCGCGGCCCGCGGCGTGAAGCCGGAACATGTCCGGTTCGAGCTGTTCACCTCCGGCAAGCCGGACCGCCCCGAAGGAAACATCGGCCGGCCGGTCGTCGCAGACGAGTCCAAAGCGACCTACAAGATCACCTTCAAGCTCGACGGCTTGCAGGGCGAGGTCGCCAGCCCGACGCACGCCCGCGAATCGATCCTCAACGCGGCCCTGCGGGTCCGCCCGGACGTCCCGTTCGCCTGCGCGGGCGGCGTCTGCGGCACCTGCCGCGCCAAGGTGGTCGCCGGGTCCGTCACGATGGACGAGAACTACGCGCTGGAGCAGGACGAACTGGACAAGGGCTACGTCCTGACCTGCCAGTCCCACCCCACCACGCCCGAAGTCACCGTCGACTTCGACGTCTAACTCTTTCCGAATCCTAGGAGCCGCATGATTTCCCTGACCATCGCCGACGGCATCGCCGAGGTTGTCCTGGACGCACCGCAGAAGCTGAACTCGCTGGACGAGCAGGCCCTGCAGGATTTGGCACAGGCGTACGACGACGCCGCCGACGCCGCCGCGCGCGGGGAGGTCCGGGCGCTGCTGCTCCGCGGCGAGGGCCGCGCGTTCTGCGCGGGCAGGGACATCGCCGGCGTGACCCCGGAGAGCGACGACGCCCAGGCCTACCTGGGCGGGCTGGTCCAGCCGCTGCTGAAGAAGATGAGTTCCTTCCCGGCGCCCACCTTTGCCGCGGCGCAGGGCGCCTGCCTCGGCGTGGGGCTCGGGCTGCTGCTGGCGACCGACGTCGTGTACGTCGCGGACACTGCCAAGTTCGGTTCCCCGTTTGCCAAGCTCGGGGCCACCCTGGACTCGGGCGGGCACTGGTACTTCACCGAACGGCTGGGTATGCACCGCACCCTGGACCTGATCTACACCGCCGAGCTCATGAGCGGCGCAGAGGCGGTGGCCCAAGGGCTGTTCAGCCGCGCAATGCCGGCGGATGAGCTGCTGGAGAACACCCGTGGCATCGTCGCCAAGGTTGCCACCGGCGCCACCGGGGCGTTCAACGCCAGCAAGGAGCTGGTGGCTCACATCCGGGACCAGCGGCTGGGGCTCTGGGAAGCCATGGAGGAGGAGAACGCGGAGCAGGCCCGCCTCTGCAAGAGCGAGGACTACGCCGAGGGGTTCCTGGCGTTCCAGGAGAAGCGCAGTCCCGTTTTCCGGGGTTAGCCGTTAGACTCCCCCCATGACTTGGGGGAAACCAGTGACCAAAGCAGTGATCCCGGCCGCCGGACTTGGCACACGCTTCCTTCCGGCAACGAAGGCAATGCCGAAGGAAATGCTTCCGGTGGTGGACCGGCCGGCCATCCAGTACGTCGTCGAGGAGGCCGTCAAGGCAGGCCTGGACGACATCCTGATGATCACAGGCCGCAGCAAGCGCGCCCTGGAGGACCACTTTGACCGTGAGCCGGGGCTTGAGCGGGCATTGGAGCTCAAGGGTGACACCGAGCGCCTCGCCACAGTCCAGGAGGCCTCCGACCTTGGGCCCATCCACTACGTCCGACAGGGCGAAGCAAAGGGCCTGGGGCACGCAGTTTTGTGCGCTAGGCAGCACGTGGGCAACGATCCGTTCGCCGTCCTCCTGGGCGATGACCTGATCGATGAAGCAGAGGACCTGCTGACCACCATGATGGCGGTGCAGCAGAAGACCGGCGGTTCCGTGACTGCCCTGATCGAGGTGGATCCTTCACAAATCAGCGCTTACGGATGCGCGGACGTCACGGCCATCGAGGGCGAGAGCTTCGTCCGCGTCAACAGCCTCGTGGAGAAGCCGACTGCCAGCGAGGCACCGTCCAACCTGGCCGTCATCGGCCGGTACGTGCTGCACCCGTCCGTCTTTGGCGTCCTGGAGACCACTCCGCCGGGCCGCGGCGGCGAGATCCAACTGACAGATGCGCTTCATACGCTGGCCGCCGGTGAGGGCGAGGGCTCCGGCGTCTACGGCGTTGTCTTTAGGGGCCGGCGCTACGATACCGGCGACAAGCTCAGCTACCTTAAGGCAGTGATTACCATCGCCTCCGAGCGCGTTGAGTTCGGCGAAGAATTCAAGATCTGGCTCAAGGGCTTCATCAACACCTAAGCGCGAACGTACAGTTGCGGCCCGCCACCTAAGCGCGAACGTACACTTGCGGCGCAGCCCAGCGCCGGCACGGGGCCCGAAGTGTACGTTCGCGCCTGGGGGCTACCTCGTGTCAAGGTCTTCGAAGACCAGGAACGTCTGTGTGTCCAGGACCCCGGGCATGGACTGCAGCTGGTCGAAGATCACCCGGCGCAGGTCCACGTTGTCCACCGCCCGGACCAGCAGGATCACGTCGAAGTCGCCGCCCACCAGTGCGATGTGGTGCACCTCGGGAATCGCCCGGAGCAGCTCCCGCAGCTCCCGCCAGGAGTGCTGGCGCACCTTGAGGGTCACGTAGGCGGAGGACTTCAGCCCGGCCTTGATCGGATCCACCAGTGCCGTGAACTTGGTGAGCACCCCTTCGCCGGTCAGCCGGGCAATCCGGGTGTACGCGTGGGCGCGGGAAATATGGACATTCTCGGCCACCTGGGTCACGGACATCCGACCGTCCCGGGTCAACTCCGCGATGATGTTCCGGTCGACGTCGTCCAGCGGAACAGCCTGGTCCGCCTCCGTCTCTGCCATTTGTCTACAACCCCCGCCGGTAATCTAGCTCACACTTACAGTTCGTCTTTCAGAATAGGGCAATCCTGGATAGTTCTCCACAGTTTTAGCTGGAGGTGGATACGAATCTGCGGCTGGGACCATACTGGGAGCGAATAGTGGCTACAGAAGGACAGACCAATGACGATCTCCGCAGACCACACTGCGCAGCAGCCGGCCCCCGGGCAGGCGTCCTCCGCCGCGGCGGACGACGCCGCCGCGGACAACCCTGCCGCGTCGGAAAACGCCGCCAGCGAGGCCGTGCGCAAGTTCGGCATCACGGTCGAGGACTACATGCTGCCCGCCCGGCACCCGATCCAGATCGTGGGCCCCGACGGCGCGGTGAACGCCCACACGGAGCAGGGCGCGCAGCCCGGCCACGAATACAGCCTCCCCGGGGACGCGGAACTGATGGCCGCCTACGAGCAGCTCGTCGTCGGACGCCGCGTCAACGACCAGAACTCGGCCTTGGTCCGGCAGGGCCGGATGGCCGTCTACCCCTCCAGCCACGGCCAGGAGGCCTGCCAGGTCGCGGCCGCGCTCTGCCTCTCCGACGGCGACTGGATGTTCCCCACCTACCGTGACTCCGTGGCCGTGATGGCCCGCGGCGTGGACCCCGTCCAGACCATGACGCTGTTCCGCGGCGACTGGCACGGCGGCTACGACCCGGCGAAGCACAAGGTCGGCATTCAGTGCACCCCGCTGACCACCCAGCTGCTGCACGCCGTCGGCGTCGCCCACGCGGCCAAACTCCGCGGCGAGGACACCGTCGTCCTGGCCATGTGCGGCGACGGCGCCACCAGCGAGGGCGATTTCCACGAGGCGCTGAACTTCGCCGCCGTGTTCCACCTGCCGGTGGTCTTCTTCGTTCAGAACAACCAGTACGCCATCTCCGTGCCGCTCGCGCACCAGTCGGTCGCGCCGTCGCTCGCGCACAAGGCCGTCGGCTACGGCATGGCCGGCGAACGCGTGGACGGCAACGACATTGTCGCGCTCCTGGCCGTGCTGGGCCGGGCCGTGAAACTGGCCCGCGACGGTTCCGGCCCGCTCCTGGTGGAAGCGCATACCTACCGGATGCAGGCCCACACCAACGCCGACGACGCCACGCGCTACCGGCAGGACAGCGAAGTCGCCGAATGGGTGGCCAAGGATCCGCTGAGCCGGATGAAAACCTACCTGACGGAGCGCGGACTGCTCGACGACGACGGCGCCGCCCGGATCGCCGAAAAGGCCGAAACCGTAGCCTCGCAGCTGCGCGACGGCCTGGGCGAGGACGTCCCCGTGGATCCCCAGGACCTCTTCAAGTACGTCTTCTCCACCCCGACCCCGCAATTGCAGGAACAGTCCGCCATGCTCGCCGACGACCTGGCACGCGACGCCGCCGCCCCAACTTCCGAGGAGTCCGCACGATGAGCCCCACCATCACCACCTCCTCCGAGGCGAACGGCAACGTCAGCGCCGCCACGGCCCGTGCCGCAGCGAAGGCCGCTGTTGAAGCCGAAAAGACAGGCCCGCAGACCGTCACTCTGGCCAAGGCGCTCAACACCGCCATGGCCGACGCCATGCACGCCGATGACTCCGTCCTGGTCTTCGGCGAGGACGTCGGCATGCTCGGCGGCGTCTTCCGGATCACCGACGGCCTGACCAAGACCTTCGGCCAGGGCCGCTGCTTCGACACCCCGCTGGCCGAATCCGGCATTGTGGGCATGGCCGTTGGCATGGCCATGAACGGCATGCGCCCGGTCATCGAGATGCAGTTCGACGCCTTCGCCTACCCGGCGTTCGAACAGATCGTCAGCCACGTCGCCAAGATGCACAACCGCACCAAGGGCACCGTGAAGCTGCCCATCGTCATCCGCGTCCCCTACGCCGGCGGCATCGGGGGAGTGGAGCACCACTGCGACTCCTCCGAGGCTTACTACGCCCACACCGCCGGGCTGAAGGTTTTCACCCCTGCCACCGTGGCCGACGGCTACCGGATGCTCCGCGAAGCCATCGACTCGGACGACCCCGTCATGTTCATGGAGCCCAAGAAGCTGTACTGGTCCAAGGACCAGGTGGACCTGGGCGCGCTCCGCGCCGAGCACGCCGCGAACACCAAACGCGGGACCTCCTCCGAGGGCCGCGCCGCCGTCGCCCGCCCGGGCACCGACGCCACGCTGATCGCCTACGGACCCTCCGTCCCGACGGCGCTCGCCGCCGCTGCCGCTGCTGCCGAGGAGGGCCGCTCGCTTGAGGTAATCGACGTCCGCTCGATCGTGCCGTTCGACGACGAGACGGTTTGCGCTTCGGTGCGCAAGACCGGCCGTGCCGTGGTGATCGCCGAGGCGCACGGCTTCGCCTCGGTGGCCTCCGAAATCGTGGCCCGGGTCCAGGAACGCTGCTTCCACCACCTCGCCGCCCCGATCCGCCGCGTCACCGGCTTCGACGTGCCGTACCCGGCGCCGAAACTCGAGCACTATTACCTGCCCGGCGTGGACCGTATCCTCGACGCCGTTGACGACCTCCAGTGGGAAGACTGACCATGACCGAACCGAAAGTATTCCTCCTGCCGGACCTCGGCGAGGGCCTCACCGAAGCCGAGCTCGTCAGCTGGCTCGTCGCCGTGGGTGACGAGATCCGCGTCGACCAGCCGATCGCCGAGGTTGAGACCGCCAAGTCCATGGTCGAAGTTCCTTCGCCGTATGCCGGCACCGTCGCCGTGCTGCACGGCGAGCCCGGCCAGACGCTCGACGTCGGCAAGCCGCTGATTTCGGTGACTCCCACTGCTGCGGCCGGCGCCGCCGCAGGCAACGCCGCCCCCGCCCCTTCGCCGGACAGCATTCGTCCTTCGGAAAATGCTGCCGGCTCAGTCAGGCCCGATGCCACTCCCGGGGCGGCATTGCCTGCGTCGGCGGCGTCGGTGGGCACGTCACCTGCCGATATTGGCGACTCGCCTTCCGATGTTGGCGGGTCCCCTGATGCTGCTTCGTCGGCTTCGGCGGACTCATCGTCGTCCTCCTCCGCTGCCGCCGAGGTTTATCGCGAGGAGGAGAAGGCTGGGTCGGGGAATGTGCTGATTGGGTATGGGACTCCGGGCGGGCATGGGGTTGCTCGGCGGATGCGGGCTCCCAAGCGGGCTGTCTTGGCTGAGACGGTGGCTCAGGTGTCGGCGGCGGAGAAGGCTGCCGATGACCTTCTTTTGATGCGGACCCGGGTTCCGGGGAAGCTGGGGGCTGTGATTTCTCCACTGGTCCGGCGGATGGCTCGGGACCATGGGGTTGATTTGGGGGAGCTCCAAGGCTCGGGGACCAGCGGGCTGATCATGCGCCGCGATGTCGAGGCCGTCATCAAGCCAGCTCCGGCAGCTGAGCGGCCCGCGGCACAGCCTGCCGAAACGCCGGTGCCGGCGGGCGAGGGCGGCACCGATGCTCGGACCGGTCTTGGCATCACCGGGCGCACCCCGGTCCGCGGTGTGCGCAAGGCCGTGGCCGCGAACATGAGCCGCAGCCGGTCCGAGATTCCCGAGGCCACCGTGTGGGTGGACGTGGACGCCACGGCGCTCGTGGAACTGCGTGCCGCGCTGAAGAAGGCCGATCCGCACCACACCCCGGGCCTGCTGGCGTTCATCGCCCGCTTCGTCACCGCGGGGCTGAAGAAGTTCCCGGAACTGAACACCCGGATCGTCACCACCGAGGACACCGCCGGCGGCGCCAGCCAGGAAATCGTCGCCTTCGACGGCGTTAACCTCGGCTTCGCCGCCCAGACCGACCGGGGACTGATGGTCCCCTCCGTGCGCAACGCGGACAAACTCAGCGCCCGCGAACTGGACGCGGAGATCCGGCGGCTCACCGCCGTCGTCCGCGACGGCAAGGCGACACCGGCGGAACTGGGCAGCGGCACCTTCACGCTGAACAACTACGGCGTCTTTGGCGTGGACGGCTCCGCGGCGATCATCAACCATCCCGAGGTGGGCATCCTCGGCGTCGGCCGCATCATCGACAAGCCGTGGGTGGTTAACGGGGAGCTCGCCGTCCGCAAGGTCACCGAGCTGACGCTCACCTTTGACCACCGCGTGTGCGACGGCGGCACCGCCGGCGGCTTCCTGCGCTACGTAGCCGACGCGATCGAAAACCCGGGGTCCGTGCTGGCCGATCTGTAAGCCCGGAAGCTAGGGCACGGGTGCGCGGCCGGGGACCTGCCCCGGCGGCACCTTGGACAGCAGCGTCCGCGCTGCCATCTGGGCCATCTTCCGGGTCGCCGGCGACAAGAAGGCGCCCTCCCGCTGGATCAGGGCGATGGTGTCGAACAAGGGCTCCGCGAAAGGGACGGCATGGACGTTTTTCGGAAAACCGGGCCCGCTGACGATCGCCTGGGGAACAAAAGAGTCAGCCGCCCCTGTGGCGACCAGCCCCAGCGCCGTGTCGACATGCTCCACCTCGATGGCCGGATCGATTTTCAGGCCCTTAAGATGGGCGCGTTCCAGAATCTGCCGGCGGGTGGGGTCCCGCCAGCCGGCGAAGGCGTCATAAAGCACCAGCTTGGACCCAGCGAGCTCCTCAATGGTGACCGGGCCGCGTGAAGGATGCCGGGTGGCCGACACGAAAAACACTTCATCGCGGAAGAGCGGCCGCACCTGCAGGCCGGCTTCCGCCACCGGCAGCACAATCAGCCCCGCCTCAATCTCGCCCGACGCCACTGACTCGGCCACGGTCACCGAATTCAATCCGACAAGGCGCACCCTGACTTTCGGGTACCGGCGGTGGAAACGCTGCACCAGGTCGGCGAGGTCGTAATGGGCTCCGTAGCGCAGCACTCCGAAGGTGCAGACGCCTCCCTCCAGCGCCGACATGGACCTCAGCGCCTCCACACCGTTGTCGAACGAGGTGACCGACTGCAGCGCGTGGACCTGCAGTTCCACCGCCGCGGTGGTGGGAATGAGCCGCCGCCCGCCGCGGGTGAACAGGCTGTGCTGCAGCTCGTGCTCGAGTCTGCTGATGAGCTCGGAGACGGAGGCCTGGCTTGTTTCCAGTTTTCGTGCCGCCGCGGTGAAGGAACCAAGCTCGTAGGCCGCTAGGAAGGCCCGGAGTTGCGCGAGTGTCATGGCTAAACCCTGGCTCTCAGTAAGGCATTCGGCAGGTTTGCAGGCAACGTTGCGGGGTGGACCGCTCGGGTGGCGCGGGCAAAAAACAGCTGCCTTAAGCATAGGACAACCCTGTACGAGGCACATGTTGGGGTCCCGTTGTGCGATGGCGCAGGCGTCAGTAGCTTTAGGCCATGCACATCACCCAGCGTGACCGGGCTCACATCCCAGGGAAGTTCACTACCCTCAAGGCCCCCGCCATCGAGGACGTGCCGGCGCAACGGCTTCCCGAAGTGGTGGCCACGGTATCCGCAATGCTGGGTGACATCGAGGCCCGGGGCATGGACGCGGTCATCAAGTACGCCCGGGAGCTGGACAGGTGGCAGGGTACGAACCTGGAGATCAGCCAGAACGAGCTGGCAAAGACCGGCGAGTCACTCTCCCCGGAGCTTCGGGAGGCCCTGCTGGCCAGCGCGGAACGGACCAGGCTGTTCGCGGTAGAGCAACGCGAACACCTCACCGATTTCGAAGTCGAGCTCATCCCCGGCGTCTTCACCGGACAAAAATACGTGCCCGTGGCACGCGTCGGAGCCTACCTTCCGGCGGGACGGTTCCCCATCCTTGCCAGCGCCTTCATGACGGTGGGGGTCGCCAAGGCCGCCGGCGTCCCCAACGTCCTGGCCTGCACGCCGCCAACCGCCCAGGGCGGAGGCAACCCCGCGGTGCTGTACGCCGCATACCTGGCCGGCGTGGACAGGGCGTTTGCCCTCGGCGGGGTCCAGGCCCTGGCCGCCATGGCCTTCGGGCTCCTGGGGGAGCAACCGGTCGACATCCTGGTCGGCGCCGGCAACGCCTATGTCACCGAGGCCAAACGGCAGCTGTTCGGCCGCGTCGGCATCGACCTGCTGGCCGGCCCGTCCGAGGTCGCCGTGATTGCCGACGAATCGGCCGACGCTGAGCTGGTGGCCGCTGACCTCCTCGGCCAGGCCGAACACGGGCCGCAGTCGCCGGCCTCCCTTGTGACCACCTCCCAGGAGCTGGGAGAAGAGGTCATCAGGCACATCAACAAGCAGCTGCGGACGCTGGCCACCCGGGACATTGCGGGGCCGGCCTGGCGGGACTACGGCACCGTATATGTGGCCGAGGACCGGGAAACGGCGGTGCGGATCATGGATCTGCTGGCACCGGAACACCTGGAGATCCAGACCTCGGACGACGTTTACTACCACCACAACCTGCAGAACTACGGCTCCATCTTCCTGGGTCCCTGGTCGACGGTGGCCTACTCGGACAAGGGCTCCTCCGGCACGAACCACGTGCTCCCGACCGGAGGGGGCGCCCGGTCCTCGGCCGGGCTCTCCGTGTCCCGGTTCCTCAAACCCCTCACCTTCCAGCGCGTCGAAAAAAGTGCAACCCCGCGGCTGGCCAATTACGTCACCACGATCTCCGACACCGAAGGAATGGCAGCCCATAAGGCCACCGCCACTCTGCGGCTCGACCGCTTCAACCGGTAGAAATCCATCTCTAGCAAAAGGCACCTCATGATGAATACAAAAATCCTCCGCAAGCGTTTCGCTGCATTGGTGCCCATGGGCGTTGCTGTGGCCCTCGCCATGACCGCCTGTGGCTCCGGAGGCGGCGGGGGCGGGGCCAGCGGCGGCGGTGACCAGAAGACCATCACCATCGCCACGTCCAATGACGCCCCCTTCTCCTTTACCGACCAGGCCTCCGGCGAGCTCAAGGGCATCGACGGGGAAATGATCAACGCGATCGCCCAGGCCAAGGGCTGGAAGATCAAAGTCTTCACCTCCGAATACGCGACCCTGATCGCCGCGCTCAACGCCAAGAAAGCCGACGTGATCGTGGACGCCATGTACATCACCGACGAGCGGAAGAAGCAGATCAACTTCACCGACCCCTGGTATACGGAAGGTGAAGCGATGGTGGTCCCGGCGGATTCAACACTGGCCTCGCGCGACGACGTGAAGGGCAAGGTTCTTGGCGCCCAGACCGGCACCGTGTTCAAGGACCTCGTCGACAGCCTTGGCGGCAGCCAGGTCAAGCTGTTCGACTCGCAGGCGTCCCTGCTGGCGGCGGTGGAAAACAAGCAGGTTGATGCGGTCTTCACCGACAGCGCCGTGATCGGTTACAGCCTGGTCCAGAAGCCGAATCCCAAGCTGAAGCTCGTCTCACCGTACAAGCCCTTCTACCCGGGCATCATCGGCGCCGGCGTCCGCAAAGAGGATTCGCAGCTGCTGCAGGACCTGAACTCCGGGCTGGCGGACCTCAAAAAGACCCCCAAGTACCTGGAGATCCTCAAGAAGTACGGGCTGACCGAAGCCAACGCCGTCAAATAAGTTCCAGCTTCCTGCCGGGCCGGCGTGATCCGCAACCGCGGAGCACGCCGGCCCCGCCCGACCCTAACCTAGGGATTTTCAGTGGACTTTATTACCAACACCATGGCCGTGTTCCCGGCGCTGCTGCAGGCCGTTCCCGTCGTCGTGCAACTGGCGCTTGGCGCCATGGCCCTGGCCCTCGTCCTGGGCCTCCTGATTGCCCTGGCCCGGATTTCCTCGATCAAAATCCTCCGCGGCATCGCCACGTTCTACCTGGAAGTGATCCGGGGGACTCCGCTGCTGGTGCAGCTGGTTTACATCTTCTTCGTCCTTCCCAGCATCGGCGTGAGCATCGAACCGGTTCCGGCCGGCATCCTGGGCCTGGGCCTGAACTACGCGGCCTACCTGTCCGAGGTCTTCCGCTCCGCGATCCTGTCCGTGGAGCACGGCCAGACCGAGGCCGCACTGTCCCTGGGCTACCCGCCCACCAAGACGCTGTGGAAGGTGGTTATCCCGCAGTCTTTCGTGGTCTCGATGGGGCCGATCGGCAACTACTTCATTGCGATGATCAAGGACACTGCACTGACGTCGGTGATCGCCGTGACGGAGATCCTGAAGACGGCCAACATCCTCAACAGCCAGACATTCCAGACCACGGCCATCTACACCGCCGCGGCCATTCTTTATCTGATCATCAGCCTCCCACTCTCCCGCGTCGTGGTGGTGCTTGAACGAAAGGCACGGGCCAATGGCTGACGAGACCATTATTGACGTCCGCGACGTCCACAAGACGTTCGTCTCCGAGACGAAACCGACGTTGTGGAAAAGGCTTTCCGGCAAGCCGCACGTGCAGAAGCGGGTGGAGGTCCTCAAGGGCGTGGACCTGGTGGTGCACCGCGGCGAAACCATCGCCATCCTGGGCTCCAGCGGATCCGGCAAAAGCACCCTGCTGCGCTGCATCAACAAGCTTGAGACCATCGACGCGGGCCGCATCTACGTCAACGGCCACCTGATCGGCTACGAGGAGCGCGGCGGCGAACTGATCGCCGAGAAAGCGTCCATCACGGCGCAGAAACGGACGGACATCGGCTTCGTTTTCCAGCACTTCAACCTCTTCCTGAACAAGACGGCGCTGGGGAATGTCATGGCGCCGCTGCGCGACGTCAAGAAGCTCTCCGCGGCGGAGGCCAGGAAAGTAGCCGTCCCCAACCTTGAAATGGTGGGCCTGGGCGACAAGATGGACAACTACCCCAGCAAGCTCTCCGGCGGCCAGAAGCAGCGGGTGGCCATTGCCCGGGCCCTGGCCATGGAACCCAGCGTCATGCTCTTCGATGAGCCGACCTCCGCGCTGGACCCGGAGCTGGTGGGCGAGGTGCTGTCCGTCATCAAGAAAATCGCCCAGCAGGGCACCACCATGGTGATCGTCACCCACGAGATGCAGTTCGCCCGGGACATCGCAGACCGGATCGTTGTCATGGACCAGGGCGTCATCGTGGAGGAGGGGCCGCCCAGCCGAATCTTCACCGCCCCGCAGCATCCAAAAACACGGGCGCTGCTGAGCCGCTCGGGCATCCTGCCGGCGTAGGCGGCAGGATTTAGGCGGGCACGTTCGGGGCGCGGACAAGCGCCGCTTCCGGGCATTCCCGCACGCCCGCGGGTAGAATCGTGGCCAGAACATCGCACCAACCACGCCGGCGCAGCGCCGGACTACGGAGATTTCATGTCACGATGGCTCGAGGTCGGCCAGGGCAACTATGTGCTGACCACCCAGGGATCCCTGCTCAACACCGGCCTGGTGGTGGGCACCGAACGCGCCATGGTGATCGACACCGGCGGCGGGCCCCGGCAGGGCCGCGAGATCCTGGACGCCGTGCGGGAAAAGACGCAACTGCCGCTGGTGGTCGTGAACACGCACGCCCACTACGACCACTTCTTCGGCAACGCCGTGTTCGCCGACGACGGCGTGACCGAGTTCTGGGGGCACGAAAACTGCGCCGCGGACATCGAGGAGAACGGGGACGCCCAGCGGGACCGCGTGGCGGCGGCGGAACCGGAAATGTCTGCCGGCGAGGGCGCCTCGGTGGAGCTGGTAGTTCCGAACGCCATCGTCAAGGACCAGCCAGTCCTGGTGGACCTGGGCGGCCAGACCGCAACGCTGTTCTACCTGGGACGCGGGCACACCGACGGCGACCTCCTGGTGGGCACGGGCACCACCCTCTACGCCGGCGACCTCGTGGAGCAAGGCGCACACCCGTCCTTCGAGGATTCCTTCCCCGAGGAATGGGCCGATGCCCTCCGGCATATTTCCGCGCTCCGGCACCGCTACGAATTCCTGATCCCGGGCCACGGCGAACCCTGCAGCGACCAGTTCGTCAAGACCATGGCCAACACCATGAGCACGGCGGTGCGGCAGGCCACCCAAGCCACCCGCGAGACGCCGAACGACGCCACCAAGGCCATCCCCATCCTGCCCTACGGACCCGAGCAATCCCGGTGGTTCATCAAGCGCCTGCAGGAAACCCGGGCCCACCACTAAGGCGGTCCCAAGGACCGGGGCCACGCCGGGCCGCGCCCGGCCGGGAAGCGGCCGAAACTAAGGGTGCTCACGACTGCGCCTAGACTTGCACATTGAAAGAAGTCACAACAAGCGCCGCAGCGTGCTCCGCGGTGAGTCCTGGGGGAGAAACCAAAAGATGCCCGAATCGGTGGAAGACAACTCAGCTGCCACTGCTGAAAACTCAGGCCAGCCTGAACTTCGCCGCCGCCGCGACCTGCGTCGTGCCGACGGCGGGGATCCAGCTGTCCGGACAGGAACCATGCCGGTCGTCAACCCCCGCAGCATCCCCGCGGAAACCCCCGCCCGCCCGGCCCCGCCGCGCAGCAGCTCCTGGGCTGCGGCCGCCGAGGCCGCCGATGAGCGCTTTGGACCCGCCACGGGCACCACTCCGGTGATCAGCCAGGTCCCTGCAGCGCCAAAGCCGCCGGCGGCCCCGCCGACGTCGGCCGCCCAGACGGTTGCCGCCCCGCCGGCGGCAGGGCCGACGACGGAGCCGGCCGCAGCGAAGACCGCGGCGCAGACAGCAGACCCCGCGGACGCTCCTGCCGCGGCGTCGGACCCGGCAACCGCCGCCGTTCCCCCGCAGCCCACCCGAGCCACCCGGTCCGCGGGCCGGGCCGCGGCCCTGGCCAACGCGCCGGTGCCGGACTTCATCAGCTCGCCCGGCCTCTTTGTCCGGGAACAGAAGCCCCGGCCGGTCGGCGGCTTCCGCGGCGCGCTCTACAAGATGACCGGCGGCAGCCTGAACCTGGGCCCAAGCGCCCGGCAACGCGAAGAGGACGAACTCGCGCGCCGGATTTCCCGCCAGCTCCAGGGCAGCTACAACACCGCGGTGCTGAGCCTCAAGGGCGGCATCGGCAAGACCTCCACCACCGTCGGCGTCGGGCTGACCCTGGCCGAATACCGCGGCGACCCGCCGTGCGCCATCGACGCCAACCCGGACTCGGGCGACCTCGTGGAGCGTGCCCTCGGCGAGGGGATCTATCAGCAGCAGGCGCCGCGGACCATCAGCGACCTGCTCCGCAACGTCGACTCGATCGATTCGCTGACCGCCCTGGCCCGCTACATGCACCACGCGGGCCGTCTGCACTTGATCGCCGGGGAACAGGATCCGGAGGTGTCCGACTCGCTCACCGCCGAGGAGTACCTGCGCATCCGCAAGCTCATCTCCGGCTACTACTCGGTGGCCCTCACCGACTGCGGCACCGGCGTCACCCACAACGCCATGAGCGGGATCCTGCAGTCCGCGGACAACCTGATCATCGCCGCGGGCTACGCCGTCAGCGGTGCCAAGCGGGCCCGGAGCACCCTGCACTGGCTCGCGGGCCACGGCTACGAGGACCTGGCCCGGAACGCCGTTGTCGTCATCACGGACAAGGACGAAGTCTCTTCCCGGGTGGACAAGGACGCCATCGAGGACCACCTCGCCGGCATTTGCCGCCAGCTGATCGCTGTCCCGCACGACCGCGGAGTGGCCGACGGCGACCTTGTCACCCTCGACTCGCTCCGGCCGGAGACCCGGCGGGCCTACCGGGAGATTGCGGCCGCAATCGTCGACGGCTACGTTTAGCGGCTACATTTAGGCCATGAGCAAGTATGCCGGGAACGACGCTGCCGTCCAGTTGCAGGACCTCATTGTGGGGACCGAGAACGTCGAGGACTTCCTGGAACGCCTCGCGGAGTTTGCCGCCTCCACCCTGAGCCACTCGCTGGGCACGGACATCGAATGCGGCGTGACCCTGCAGCGCCGGAAGAAGACCATGACCGTGGCCGGCAGCAGCAGCAACGCCGTCATGCTGGACCGGATCGAGCAAAGCCTGGGCGACGGGCCGTGCATCGAGGCGCTGCGGACCAAGGGCACCGTGCTGCTGGCAGACGTTGACACCGACCCGCGCTGGCCCGAATACCAGCAGCAGCTCAAGGCACACGGCTGCCTCAGCACCCTCGGGGTACCCCTGGAGATCGGGGAGGACTCTGCGGCTGCGCTGAACTTCTTCGCCTCCACCACCGGCGTCTTCACCGCTGCAATCGTGGCCGAAGCCTCCGGATTCGCCGACCTCGCCGGCCGTGCGCTGCGCTTGGCCGTGCGGATCGGCACTGCCCAGGCCCGCGCCGAGGACCTGCAGGCGGCCATGGAACACCGCACCTCGATCGATCTGGCCTGCGGCGTCGTGATGGCCCAGAACCGGTGCTCGCAGGACGAAGCGATGGCCATCCTCACCCGGGTCTCCAGCAACCGGAACCAGAAACTGCGCGATGTCGCGGCAGATGTGCTCAAGAACGTCACAGGTGAGGAAATCCACACCCACTTCGACGGCTGAACCTTCGGGCGGCCGAACCTCCGGCCGGCTGGGTACAGCCGGGCCTAGGATGAAAGCGATGACCACAACAAGCCCCGCCGCCTTCAGCCTCCGCAGCATCGCCGTCCCGGCCTTCGGCCCGGCCCTGCTGTTCAGCATCGGCGAGGGGGCGATCCTGCCGGTGGTGGCACTGTCCGCGCGGGACCTGGGCGCCTCGGTCGCCGTCGCGGCCCTGGTGGTGACACTGATCGGGCTTGGCTCCTGGTTCTTCAACCTTCCGGCGTCGCTGATCACGCTGAAGTTCGGCGAGCGCTGGGCGATCGTCGGGGCCGCGGCCGCAAGCGCCGTAGCCCTCGCCGCAGCCGCCGTCGCCCCGCTGGTGCCGGAGGGCCTCTGGGTGCTGGCCGCGGCGATGGTGGTGGTGGGCATGGCCGCCAGCGTGTTCAGCCTGGCCCGGCAGAAATACCTGACCGAGGCCGTGCCCGTCGTTCTGCGTGCCAGGGCCCTCTCCACCTTGGGCGGGGTCAACCGGATCGGCATCTTCATCGGCCCGTTTATCGGCGCGGCGGTGATGCAGTTCGGCGGCATCACCGCCGCCTACTGGGCAGGCGTGGTGGCCATGGCCGCAGCCGCAGCCCTGTCGGTGACCATCCCGGATCTGGCCGCAGTGCCCGGCCCGGACGACGGTACACCGGCCCCGCAGCCGACGCTGCGCAGCGTCGCCGCCTCCCACGCCGGAGTGTTCCTGAGCGTGGGCCTGGGGGTGCTGCTGCTCAGCGCGCTGCGCGCCTCCCGCCAGGTGGTCATTCCGCTGTGGGCCGAGCACCTGGGCATGGACGCCACCCAGGCGTCGCTGATCTACGGCATCTCCGGGGCCATCGACATGCTGGTTTTCTATCCGGCCGGGAAGCTGATGGACCGCAAGGGCCGCCAGTGGGTCGCGGTGCCCTCCACGCTCATCATGGGCACGGCCATGCTGCTGATCCCGCTCAGCACCGGCTTCGTGGGCCTGCTGCTCGCCGCACTCCTGATCGGATTCGGCAACGGCATCAGCTCCGGGCTGAACATGACGCTCGGAGCCGACTTCTCGCCGGATAACGGCCGCGGCCAGTTCCTCGGCATCTGGCGGTTCATGGCCGACGCCGGCGCCACCGGCGGCCCGGTGCTGCTCTCCGGCGTCACCGCCGCGGCGTCGCTAGGGGCCGGCGTGGGCGCCACCGGCGTGCTCGGCTTCGCCGCTGCCGCCGTCTTCGCGATCACCATTCCGCGGCTCAGGCACCGCCGCAACTACTGAGGGCTGCGGCACCCGCTGCGCCAGCTGCCGCACCACATACTCCGCATCCCGGCCGACGCCGCCGATCAGGCCCGAGGTGAGCGCGTACTGGAAGGGCAGTCCGACGAAGTACAGCCCCGGCACGCCGGGGACCACGCCCCGCCTCGTTTGCGGCCAGCCCGACGGCGCCCGCTCCGGCCCGTGGACCCAGCCCAGGTCCGGGCGGTACCCGGTGGCCCAGATGACCGTCCGCACCGGGGCCGAAGCGCCGCCGTCGAACACGGGACGGCCGTCCGCGGCGCCGGTGAACCGCGGCATCCGCACCACACCGGCGCGGTCAAGGTCCTTGGGTGAGATCCGGATCAAGGGGGCGCCGCGCTGGTGGAAGGTGGCCGCGACCTTGCGCCCTGCCGGTGTGCGCAGCGTCAGGACCGAGTGGATGAACCGCCAGTACGCCCCGCCGGCGTAGCGGAGCAGGGGATCGGGAATATGCGGGGTGGGCCGGCCGGCGAGCAGCACCCGGTGCCCGGCCGAGAGTTCCAGGGCGATTTCCGCGCCCGAGGTTCCGGCGCCCACCACCAGCACCTCGCCGTCCGGGATATCGGCGGGACCGCGGTACTGCGAACTGTGGAGTTGGTTGATGCCGGGATCCAGCCCGGCGGCGGCGGCGTCCGGAATGCGGGGGAGCACGTTAGCGCCGGCCGCCACGATGACGTTGCGCGCCCGCACCGTCCCGCCCGCGGTGTCAACGGTGAACCCCGAACCCGCTGCGGTGACGCCGTCCACGCGGACACCGGTCCGCACCGGCAGGCCGAAGTGGGATGCATAGTTTTCGAGGTAGGCGGCGAACTCGTCCTTGCCCGGATAGGTGTTCCGTGCCGCCGGGAACGGCAGGCCGGGAAGGCCGTCGTGCTGGGCCGGGGTGAACAGGCGCAGCGAATCCCACCGGCGCCGCCACGCCTCGCCCACCCGCGGGCCTTCCTCCAGGATCTCGAATCGCAGTTTCGCGCGGACGAGGTGATAGCCGGCGGCCAGTCCCGACTGGCCCGCCCCAATAACGACTGCATCCAGTTGCTGGCTGTCCTGGTTCATGGCCGCCGCCTCCTTGCTGGGGCACCCCTATTTGCTTATAACTAGAATACCGTTCCAGTGAGTGGAGCGGTAGTCTAATGCCATGCAAAAAGTGACGCGCCGGGCGATCCAGGCGGCCGGCACGCGGGACGTCATTGTCGAAGCGGCCGGCCGGTTGTTTGCCGCTGACGGCTACGTCCAGACCACCATCGACGGGATTGCGGCAGCGAGCGGGGTGGCCGTCCAGACGGTCTACAACTCGGTGGGCAACAAGGCGGCGCTGCTCTCCGCCGTCCTGGACAGCGCGGCGGCGGGGCCCGGGGCGCAGGCGGGCGTACTGGACCTCATGCGGGAGCGGACCCGGCAGGCTGCCGACTTCGACGCCCTGATCGCCGTACTGGCGGACTGGTTTGTCGAGGTCCACCCCCGCACCGCCGGAATCAACGCCGTCATCGCCCGGGCCGCGGCCGTGGACGACACCGCCGCGCAGCTGGAACGGGACCGCGGGCAGCAGCGGCTCCGCCGCTATGCGGAAGCCGCCGCGGCAGCCCGGGCGCGCGGCGGACTCAGCTCCGGAATGTCCGACGCCGAGGCGGCCGCAGCCATCTGGTCGCTGGGACATCCCCAGGTGTACCGCGCCATGGTGCGGGATGCCGGCTGGCCGGTACCGGCCTACCGGGAGTGGATCGCCAGGGCTCTGGCCGCGGCGCTCCGCTAGGGCACCGGCCACAGGCGCCGGAGGTTTCAGATGCTTCCGGCGGCCCGACGTCGTCGTGCGGCGTGGCCGAACAGCCACACGCCGGCAATGGTGGCGAGGTACCCGGTGATGACGATCAGCGAGGTGCCCGCCCAGAAGTAGTTTGTGGTGCTGCCCTCCTGGCCCGGTCCCGGGGCGATCTTCAGCAGTGAATAGGCGGCCACCGCCGCGGAGGCCAGCCCCGCCATCACCGGGACGGCGACCCACAGCCGGGCCGAGGCCCAGTGGGCGTTGTAGCCGTTCCACACGTTCCACCCGGGCCCGCTGCGCATGATCAGCCAGCCCGCCGGCAGCATGAAGGCTCCGACCACCAGGAAGGCTGCCACCACATCGGCGGGCCGGTGCCACTGGTTGATGAGTGTGGACACCCCGGTGGCGACGGCGAAGCTGCCGCCCAGGAATCCGACCAGCGGCCGCCAGCGCGGCGAGACCATCAGGAAGACCGCGGCCGCAGCCGAGGCCGCCAGGGTGGTGTGGCCGGACGGGAGGGAGTTGATTTCCAAGGTTTCAATCCCGCGGAACGGCCGCACCGGGACCAGGTCCTTCAGGATCTGGGTGGCGACGTTGGCCCCCGCGGCAGCCGCGACGGCGATGCCGGCGGCTGCCCAGCGGCGGCGGGCCACGGTCACGAAGATCACCACCACCGACGCGATCAGCACGGAGAGGGCGGGCAGCCAGTCGAGGAGCTTGTTGCTCGCCTTGCCGGCCGCGCCGTGGATTTCCACCGCTTCGACCAGCGCGGACTCGTCAATGAACTGTCCGGTGGTGGTGCGTACGAAGAAGTAGTAGGTGGCGGCCAGCGCGGCGACGCAGCCGACGGTGGCCAGCAGGAAGAGCAACCCGGTGGCCCGGCCCGGGCCGCGGGGCGCCGGTGCTGGTTCCGGGCGCACCGGGGCGCGGACCGGCCGGGGGCCGTCCACTACCGTGGGCTCGTTGGTGCGTTCCTGCCGAAAACTCATGCTTTACAGGTTCCCATAGAACACTGCGAATTTTCCGGGGGCAGCCCGCCAGCATCCTGCGCGAGTAGTGTTTTGCCATGGACACCGTGGACCGGCACCCGGACCCTGCCTCCCCGCTGGTCCATCCACGGCCCGCGCAGGGCTGGACCGGCGCTCCGGCCGGACTGAGTTACCTGGAGGGCCGGTACCACGTCTTCTTCCAGTACCGCCCCGGGCCGGCGCGGCAGGGCCCGAGCTGCTGGGGACACCTGAGCTCCCCGGACCTGCTCCGCTGGAGCGGCGTCGTGACGGACGACGCCGGTGTCCCCACCGCCGTGTATTCAGCCGCCGCCGGGGACGGGCGTGCCCCGGTGGTCCTGGCCCGGGGCTCCGCCGGGCTGACGGACTGGCGGCAGGAGGGACAGGCCGCGGCGCCGGTGCCCGCGGACCCCCGCGTCATCGCGGTGCGTGATCCGTTCCTGTTCCACTTCCAGGGCCGGCGCTTCGCCCTGCAGGGGGCGGGCCTGGCGTCGGGGCACGGCGCCGTGCTGCTCTACCGGGCGGACGAGCTGCGCCATTGGCAGTACGAGGGCATCTGGTTCGGCACCGGGAACGCCCTGGCCGCCCGGCACCTGCCGGCCAGCAGCTGGGAGTCTCCGCAGCTGGTCCGGGTGCCCGATTCCTCCGGGGCCGAGACCTGGCTCCTGATGGCATCACTCCGGCACGGCCCGGACCTGCAGCACCACCCCGGCCGCGTGGGCTACCTGCTGGGATCCCTCGTGACGGACCCGGCCACGGGGCTGCCGCTCTTCACCCCGGAGACGGGCGGACAGGCGGACCTCGGGCCGGCCTTCTACGCCCCGCAAATCCTGTCCCTGCCCGGCCGGTCCCTGCTGTGGGGCTGGGCCGACGAGGTGCCGGACCCGGACGGGCGCGCCGGCCGCGGCCCGGCGGAAACGGATGCCGCGGGCTGGTCCGGCCTGCTGACCTTCCCGCGCCAGCTGGCGGTGCACGGGGACGCGCTCGCCGTCGAGCCGGCACCCGAGCTGCACGGCTACCGGGGCCGGCAGCGCGCCAGAGGCGTTGCGGGCACCCTGCGCCTGCCCGCCCGGTCCGAAGCCGCCGTCACCGGCGGCGAAGGCCGGATCCGGCTGGTCCTGGCCACGGCCGCGCAGGCCCGGGCAGTCTTTGCGGACACCGTGGCCGGCGGGGATGAGCTGCGGATCTTCGTGGACGGTTCGATCGTGGAGGTCTACCGCCACGGTTCCGTGCCGGCCACGGTGCGCGCCTACCCCGCGCCGGGCGAGGAGTGGCACCTGGAACTACCACACGGTGCCGCGGCCGACGTCTGGGACCTGGAGCAGCCCCGGGCGAGCTAGCGCGGCGCCGCGGGTAGAGTACATCCATGCCCACCCCTGCCGACCGCCCGATGCCCTCCGGCCTGAACCCCGGCGGCGTGGAGGAGCTCCTGGACCTCGCCCGCGTGGTCACCCTGCCCATGCGGGTGAAGTTCCGCGGCATCACGCAGCGTGAGGCCCTGCTGCTCCCTGGGCCGCTGGGCTGGGGTGAGTTCGGCCCCTTTCCCGAGTACGGTGACGCCGAAGCCTCCCGTTGGCTGGCCGCCGCCATCGAGGCGGGCTGGCACGGCTTCCCGGCACCCCGCCGGGCCAGCATTCCGGTCAACGCCACTGTGCCCGCGGTCGCCGCGGAGCGGGTGCCGGAGATCCTGGCCCGCTTCGGCCGGGTGGACGCCGTCAAGGTCAAGGTGGCGGAGCGCGGACAGACACTCGACGACGACGCCGCCCGGGTGGCCGCCGTCCGTGCCGCGCTGCCGGACGCCATGATCCGGGTGGACGCGAACGGGGGCTGGGATGTCCGCCAGGCCGTCGCGTCACTGACCCGGCTGGCCGACGTCGGACTGGAATATGCCGAACAGCCGGTGCCGGACATCGAAGGCCTCGCCGAGGTGCGCCGCCGGCTCCGGGCCGCGGGCACGCCGGTGCTGATCGCCGCGGACGAGAGCGTGCGCAAGGAAGAGGACCCGCTCAAAGTGGCGCGCGCCGGCGCCGCGGACCTGGTGGTGGTCAAGGTCGCGCCCCTGGGGGGAGTGCGGCGCGCCCTGGACATCGTGGCGCAGGCCGGGCTGCCCGCCGTCGTCAGTTCCGCGCTGGACACCTCCGTAGGGATCCGCGCCGGACTGGCGCTCGCCGCCGCCCTGCCCGAACTGCCCTACGCCTGCGGGCTCGGCACTGTGTCGCTGCTCGCCGCCGACGTCACCGGCGACTCCCTGGTCCCCGACGACGGCGCCATCCGGCTCCGCGACGTCGCCGTCGATCCCGGGCTCCTGGACGAATACGCAGCGCCGCCGGAGCGGAGGGACTGGTGGCTGGACCGGCTCCGCCGCGTCCACGCCGTCCTGGCAGCATCGACTGCTCCGTAACTGCCCTTAAGACCGCCTCAAAGAACGCCGAAAAGGGCGTTTACGGTGCAGCGGACGGTCGGGCCGGAACCGAGAGCGTTCACCCGATTTTCACCTTAAGGATGGCTCCGCGACGTCCGCCGCTGGCAGGGTGGCGGGGACGCATCCCTCTGCTTTGGAAGGTCCCCTCCATGTCTGTCTCCTCCGGACGCAAGTTCTCCCTGCTGCCCATGCTGGGCCACACCAAGGGCAAGCGCAGCCCCGTGACCTGTGCACTCAAGTGCGACAACGCCTGCTCCGGCGAGGTCTGCAACAGCAGCTCCAACGACTACTTCCGCGACATTGCCTCCGCCACGATGTCCCGCCGCTCCGCCCTCGGCTTCGGCGCCGCCGGCGCGCTCGCCGTCGTCTTCGGCAACGCCGTGACCTCCGCGGAGCCGGCAGCCGCCGGCGGCCAGGGCCTCGCCGCTGCCGCCAAGACCGGCTTCGGCAAGTCCAAGCTGCAGTTCACCGCCATTGCCCCGGTGGACGCCGCCGTCGACGCGTTCACCGTCCCGGCAGGCTTCAGCTGGCAGCCGATCATCCGCTGGGGCGACCCCCTCTTCAACGACTCACCCGCCTTCGACGTGGACCGCCAGAGCGCCGCGGCGCAGGCCCGCCAGTTCGGCTACAACAACGACTACACGGACATCCTGCCGCTGGACGCCAAGGACCGCCGTGCCGTGCTCTTCACCAACCACGAGTACACCAACGAGAGCATCATGCTCCCGGCCGGCTTCGACGCCGCGGAAACCCGGGCCATCGGCCGCGCCGCCCACGGCCTCACCGTCGTCGAGCTGGAGCGCAAGAACAAGAACCAGCCGTGGCGCTACGTCCAGGGCGCCCCGCTGAACCGCCGCTTCCTCAGCGACACCAGCTACGAACTCACCGGCCCGGCTGCCGGCTCCGCCCTCGTCACCACCGTTGCCGACCCGGCCGGGCGGTCCATCAAGGGCACGCTGGGCAACTGCTCCGGCGGCACCACCCCGTGGGGCACCATTCTCTCCGGCGAGGAGAACTTCAACGGTTACTTCGTCTCCGCCGGGACGTCCGCCGCGGACAAGCGCTACGGCCTGACCAGCAAGCCCACCGCCCGGCAGTGGGAGCTCGACGATCCCCGCTTCGACACCCGCAACCCCGGCTACGCCAACGAAAGCAACCGCTTCGGCTGGATCGTGGAGGTGGACCCGCAGGACCCGACGTCGACGCCGAAGAAGCACTCCGCGATGGGCCGCTTCAAGCACGAGGGCGCCAACGTCATTGTGGCCGCCTCCGGGCACGTCGTCGCCTACATGGGGGACGATGAGCGTTTCGATTACCTCTACAAGTTCGTTTCCAGGGACAAGTACCGCCCCGGGACGACGGCGGCCGACCGCCGGCACAACATGACGCTGCTCTCCGAAGGCGACCTCTACGTCGCCAAGTTCAGCGGCGACTCCCCGGCAGCCGAGATCGACGGTTCCGGCAAGCTCCCCTCCGACGGCGCCTTCGACGGTGCCGGGGAATGGCTCCCGCTGGTGGTGGGCGGCAAGTCCATGGTGTCCGGAATGTCGGTCGAGGAAGTCCTGGTCTACACCCGCCTCGCCGCGGACAAGGTGGGCCCCACCAAGATGGACCGCTGCGAGGACGTCCAGCCGAGCCTGCACACCGGCAAGGTCTACGTGGCCTGCACCAACAACACGGACCGCGGCAAGACCGGCAAGGAGGGCGCCACCGAGGTCAACCCGCGCACCCTGAACCGCGACGGCCACATCGTGGAAATCACCGAGACCGGGGACCAGACCTCCACCAAGTTCAACTGGAACCTGCTGATGGTCTGCGGCGACCCGGCCAAGAACACCTCCGCGTACTTTGCCGGTTTCCCGGCCGACAAGGTCTCGCCGATCTCCTGCCCGGACAACCTGGCCTTCGACTCGGTCGGCAACCTGTGGATTTCGACCGACGGCGCGCCCTCGAGCACGGGCTACGCCGACGGGCTCTTCAAGGTCACCCTGGCCGGGGCCGAGCGCGGCCGCGTGGAGCAGTTCCTTGCCGTGCCGCGCGACGCCGAGACCTGCGGACCCATCATCCACGATGAGGAGCGGCACGTATTCGTCGCCGTGCAGCACCCGGGCGAGGACGGCAGCTTCGAGGCGCAGAACTCCCGCTTCCCGGACTACGTCGCGGCCGGTGCCACGCCGAAGCCGGGCCAGGCACGGGTTCCGCGCCCGTCCGTGGTCCAGGTCTTCCGCACCGACGACTGACCTCCTGCCGCCAGCCCCTCGGCCCTCACGTTTGGCGGGTTTCGGGTTGACGCTCCCTCACGTTTGGCGGGTTTCGGGTTGACGCTCCCTCACGTTTGGCGGGTTTCAGGGTTGACGCTCCCTCACTTATCGCAGTTCGACAGCGAAAGGTGAGGGAGCGTTGGTTGGTATGCGGCGTGATGTGAGGGAGCGTTGGTCGGTGGGCGGCGTTATCTGAGGGAGCGTTGGTTGGTGTGCGGCCGGATGTGAGGGAGCGTTGGTTGGTGGGCGGCGTTATCTGAGGGAGCGTCCGGGGGCGGTGGAACTGATAATTTGAACAGTGTGAATAATCCGGCCGAGATGGTTGTCCCCAGAGTCCAGGCAGCTATTGCCCACGCGTTCGGCGAGGAGTACCGCCAGACGGACCCGGTGATCCGGCCATCGCAGTTCGCGGACATCCAGATCAACGCCGCCATGGCCCTCGCCAAGAAGGTCGGGCTGCCGCCGCGCGACGCCGCCGCCCGGATCGTGGAGTCGCTGGACCTCGACGGCGTCTGCAGCCTGGTGGAGATCTCCGGGCCCGGCTTCATCAACCTCACCTTCGACGGCACCTGGGTCGAGGAACTGCTTAACGCGCCGGAACTAGCCGGCACGGGCGCGCAGCCGGCGCCGCTGCACCGCGTCGTCGTCGACTATTCCTCCCCGAACGTGGCCAAGGAAATGCACGTCGGACACCTGCGGACCACGGTGGTGGGGGACAGCATCGTGCGCGTGCTCGAGGCGCTGGGCCACACCGTGATCCGGCAAAACCACATCGGCGACTGGGGCACCCCGTTCGGCATGCTGATCGAACACTGGCTCGAGGTGGGGGAGGACTCGCCCGAGGCAGCCCTGCTGGTCGACGACCCGAGCGCGTTCTACCAAGCCGCTCGGGCCAAGTTCGACGCCTCTGCCACGGACCCGGAAGGCTTCGCAACCCGCGCCCGCCTCCGCGTGGTGGCGCTGCAGGGCGGCGATCCGGAAACGTTCGCCGTCTGGCAGCGGCTCGTGGCGCAGTCCAAGCGCTACTTCAACGCGATCTATGCGATGCTCGGCATCAGCCTCACCGACGACCACATCGCCGGCGAAAGCTCCTACGACGCGCACCTCGCCCAGCTGTGCCAGGAACTCGAGGAGCGCGGCATCGCCCGAATCAGCGAGGGCGCGCTCTGCACCTTCCCGGCCGGCTTCACCGGCCGGGACGGCGAGCCCTTGCCGCTCATCATCCGCAAATCCGACGGCGGCTACGGCTACGGCACCACCGACCTCGCCACCATCCGGTACCGGGTCCGCGAGCTTGAAGCGGACCGGGTGCTGTACGTCGTCGGCGCACCGCAAAACGTTCACTTGCGGATGGTCATGGCCACGGCCCGCGACGCCGGCTGGCTGCCGGAGACGGTGGAGGCCGCCCACGTCCAGATCGGCAATGTGCTCGGCGAGGACGGCAAGATCCTGAAGTCCCGCGCCGGGAATCCGGTCAAGCTGATGGCGCTGCTGCAGGAAGCCGTCGACCGCGCCCGGGCCGTCATCGACGCCAGCCGGCCCGAGCTCAGCGACGCCGAACGTGCGGTCACGGCGCGTCAGGTCGGCATCGGAGCCGTCAAGTACGCCGACCTCTCCACCGGCCATGACACCGAATACGTCTTTGACTTCGACCGGATGCTGGCCCTGACCGGCAACACCGGGCCGTACGTCCAGTACGCCGCCGCCCGGATCCGTTCCATCCTGCGCAAGGCGGGGGCGCTGGAACAGCACCTCGACGGCGTCGCTTCCGCCGCCTCCGGGACCGCCACGGTCAACGGCGCGGCCCCCGCGGCGGCGATCGCCGTCGTCGAACCCGCCGAACGCGCGCTGGCACTGCACCTGCTCGAATACGGCGCCACCCTGCAGAAAGTCGGCGAACTGCTCGAACCGCACCGGCTCTGCGCCTACCTGTTCGAGCTAGCCCAGCTGTTCACCTCCTTCTACGACCAGTGCCCGGTGCTCAAAGCCGAGGAAACCGTCCGCGAATCGCGGCTGGCCCTCTGCGGATTGGTCCTGCGGCGGCTCTCCAGCGGCCTGGACCTGCTGGGCATCGAGACGCCGGAGAACATGTGAGCCCGGACGGGCAGCCGGCCGTGCCTGCCCCGGGCGGCCAGCTGGGCGCGGTCGAAGCCGCGCGGGTGGCAGTCGCAGCCCTGATCGGGGCCGGGGTGCGCTACGTCGTGGTGGCCCCGGGGTCCCGCTCAGCGCCGATGGCCTACGCCTTGGCCGAGGCCGACGCCGCCGGCCGGGTCGAGCTGCTGGTCCGGATCGACGAACGGGACGCCGGCTTCACTGCGCTGGGCCTGGCCCTGGCCACCGGAGCCCCCGCGGCCGTGCTGACCACCTCCGGCACCGCCGTGGGGAACCTGCTGCCCGCCGTGATGGAGGCCAACCACGCCGCCGTGCCGCTGGTGGTCCTCTCAGCCGACCGGCCCGAGGAACTCCGCGGCACCGGCGCCAACCAGACCACCGTGCAGCCGGACCTTTTCGGCGAACATGTCCGCTTTGCCGCCGACGTGCCCGCGGGCGACAATCCGCTCCGCGCCGTCGAGACCGCGCTCAGCGCCGCCACCGGGGCGTTCGCGGACATCCCGCCCGGGCCGGTGCAGCTGAACCTCGCCTTCCGCGACCCGCTGGTCCCGCCGGCGGGCGACCGCCTGGACGACGCCTCCGCCCGCCGGGTCCACCAGGCGCCGCGGCACCCGCTCGCGCTGGACTTTCCGGCGGCCTCCGCGGCGCTGCCCGAGCGGCGCACCGTGGTCCTCGCCGGGCACGACGCCGGCCCGGTCGCCGAGGCGTTCGCCCGCGCCCACGGCCTGCCGCTGCTCGCCGAACCCTCCTCCAACGCCCGGTTCGGCCCCAACGCGGTAGGCCCCTACCGGCTGCTGCTGGAGCACTTCGGCCCGGAGTCCGCCCAGCCGATCGAACGGGTGGTGCTGTTTGGCCGCCCCACCCTGTCCCGGCCGGTGTCCGCGCTGCTTGCCCGCGCCGACGTCCCGTCCGCCCTTTACCAGCCGGTTCCGGTGGCCTGGTACGAGCCGGGCCGCCGCACCGAACTGCCGCTGCAGACCCTGGCGGACCTGGCCGACTTCGCCGGCCGTGGGAGCGCGGCGTGGCTCGATGCGTGGCTGCTGGCCGGTGCCGCCGCGCAGCACGCCCTGGACCTGCTGCTCTCCGGCACCGCCGCGGGCAGTGCCGCGGCCGCCGCCGCGGTCGTCCCAGCCTCCGGCCCTGGTGTGGGCGCGCTGGTCTGGGAGCATACCCGCGGGCAGCTCGTACTGGGCTCCTCCAACGGGATCCGCGACGTCGACCTCGCAGGTGCCCCGCCGCAGGAACCCCAAGCCACCGTCTTCGCCAACCGGGGACTGGCCGGAATTGACGGGACCCTCGCCACTGCCACCGGCATCGCCGTCGGCGGGCGGCAGGAAACCACCGTGCTGCTGGGTGATGTGACCTTCCTGCACGACGCCGGCGGGCTGCTGCTGGGCGCGGGAGAGACCGTGCCGGCGCTGCGGATTGTGGTCCTCAACGACGCCGGCGGGGCCATCTTCGGACTGCTGGAGCACGGCGCCGTCGAGCAGTCCGGCCGCTACGGCACCGCCGTCGAACGCCTCTTCGGCACCCCGCACACGGTGGACCTGTCCGCCCTCGCCGCCGCGTACGGCGTCGCGCACCGCGCGGTCAGCACGACGGCGGACCTCGCCGCGACACTGGCAGAACCCGTGCAAGGCCGCAGCATCATCGAAGTGCGGACCGACCGGCACGGCCTGCGCGAACTGCACGGCCACATCCGCGCCGCCGTCGCCGCCGCCGTGACCGGGGTCTTGGGCCGTTAGCCCCGACGCTCCTGCCCAGTTGCCGCGCGGCAATCGCCGCCCGGTCACCCGACACGCCGGGTATGCCGCGTGTCGGAGCGTCTTGGCCGGGGAGAACTGGGCGGGAGCGTCGCGCCTCCGCTCCGCCCGCTACGCAAAAGGACAGCCGCTACGTGGATCCACGTAGCGGCTGTCCGAAATCGGGGCGGAAAGGGTTATTCCGCGATATCGATGTGCGTCGGGTCCAGGACGCGGCGGAGGAATTCCTTGGTGCGCGGCTGGGTGGGGGCGCCGATGACCTGCTCGGCCGGGCCTTCCTCCACCACCACGCCGCCGTCCATGAAGACCACGCGGTCGGCGACTTCGCGGGCGAAGCCCATCTCGTGGGTCACCACCAGCATGGTCATGCCCTCCTTGGCCAGGTTCCGCATGACGGCGAGCACGTCGCCTACGGTCTCCGGGTCCAGGGCCGAGGTGGGCTCGTCGAAGAGCATCAGTTCGGGGTCCATGCTCAGCGCCCGGGCAATGGCCACACGCTGCTGCTGGCCGCCGGAGAGCTGGTCCGGGAACCGGTCCGCGAGGTGGTCCAGGCCCACGCGGGCCAGGTTCTTCCGGGCCACCGCCGAGGCGTCGGCCTGGCTGCGCTTGAGCACCTTGGTCTGCGCGATCGTGCAGTTCTGCAGCGCGCTCAGGTGCGGGAAGAGGTTGAACTGCTGGAACACCATGCCGACCTTGCGGCGCATCTTGTCGATGTCCACGTCCGGGTCGGTCGATTCGAAGCCGCCGACGTGGATGGTGCCCACGTTGGGCTGCTCGAGCAGGTTCACGCAGCGCAGCAGGGTCGACTTGCCGGAACCGGAGGGCCCGATCAGGCACACCACTTCGCCGGGAGCGACCTCGAGGTCGATGCCTTTGAGGACCTCGTTGGAGCCGTACGACTTCCGGAGCTCCTTGATGGACACCCCGGCGGCCTGGATCTGCTTCGCAGCTGCCGATGACGTTGATTCAGTCATGGTGAGCCCTAGCCCTTCGTCTTGGCGGTTCGGGATTCAAAGCGGCGGGCCAGAATTCCGAGCGGAACGGTGATGATCAGGTAGCAGGCGCCGGCGATCACGAGCGGGGTCAGGCCGGCGTTGGGCTGCGTGATGCCGTCACGGCCGAACTTGGTGAGCTCGTACTGGGACGCCGCCAGGCCCAGCAGGTAGACCAGGGACGAGTCCTTGGTCAGCAGGATGACCTCGTTGGTCAGCGGCGGCAGGACGATCTTGAACGCCTGCGGAATCACGATCGAGACCATGGCCCGCCAGTGCGGCATGCCCAGCGAGCGGGCCGCCTCGAGCTGCCCCTTCGGCACGGCCTGCAGGCCGGCGCGCAGGGTTTCGGCGATGTACGCCGCAGCCACCATGCCCAGCGCCAGCATGACCGTGACGTAGATGTCGAAGCGGACGCCGAACGCCGTCGGGATGCCGAAGCCGAAGGCAATGAAGACCAGCAGGGCCGGGACGCCGCGGAAGAACTCGATGTACAGCGTGGCGATCCAGCGCCACACGGCCACCGAGGAGAGCTTCATCAGCGCCAGCAGCAGGCCGCCGGAGAGGCCCACCACAAAGCTCAGCGCCGTGTAGATCAGGGTGTTCTTCAGCGCCAGGGTGATGATCTCCGGGAACTGCTTGACCGCGGAGTCCCAGTTGAAGAAGGCCTTGCCGATGGAGGCCCAGTCGGCGAAGAGGATAAACAGGACGACGGCGAGTGCCAGCAGTCCGTACTGAACGGACCGGCTCACGCGGGCCCGTTGGCGAACAGTCAGTGCCATGTGATTTGCCTTTTACATGTTGCTGGGCGGTTCCGGGTCAGGAACTGGCCGGAGCCAATGACTGATCCGGAACCGCCCCGCTGTGGTCGGTCCGGGCTGGTGGGTTACTTGGCGGCTTCGCCGAACCAGGTGGTCTTGAGCTTGGTGATGGTGCCGTCGTCCGCAAGGCGCTTGAGGGTCTTGTTGACCGAGTCGGTCATGGCCTTGTTGTCCTTCTTGACCGCGACGCCGAGCTGCTCGCCGGTCTTGTAGGTCTCGGCGAACACCAGGGAGTCGTCGCCCTTGGCCGCGAAGCCGAGTACCGACTGGTTGTTGATCGCCGCGTCGACGCCGCCGGTCTTGATCGCCTGGATCAGCAGGCCGGTGTTCTCGTACTGGATCGTTTCCAGGCCCTTGGACTTGGCGTATTCCTCGCCGGTGGTGCCCTGCTGGACGCCGACCTTCTTGCCCTTGAGGTCGGCCAGGTTCTTCAGCCCGGACGCCTTGGTCACGAGCAGCGACAGGTCGTCGTCGAGGTACGGGGTGGAGAAGTCCATCACGGTCTTGCGCGCATCGGTGATGGAGATGCCGGAGACGGCGACATCGCACTGGTTGGTGTTCAGGGCCTGGCCGGACTGGATGCCCTCGAAGGCAACGGTGAGGACGTTCGGCTCGACCTTGAGGTCCTTGGCGATCTCGGAGGCCAGATCCATGTCGAAGCCGACGTTCTTGCCGTCCTTGACGAATTCGAACGGCTCGTAAGGGATGTCCGAGCAGACCGTGAGCTTGCCGGATTCGATCAGCTTGACGCCGGAATCGGTGGTGGTCGAGCCGCCGGAGGTGCTGCAGCCGGTCAGGGCGAGGGCGCCGACAGCGACGAGGGCTGCCGCTTTGGCCGCGGAGCCGGCCAGAAGGGAACGGGAGATCAGCATTTCTTTACCTTTTGTTGCAGGGGCATGCGTGACAAAACGGCTTTTAGTCTATCGCCGAATAAGAGATGTGCATCACAGGAAACTTAGTTTCACTATTGGATAACTATAGGCAGGCAAAATTCAAGAGGGCGCGCCCGGCGGCTGTCTGTAATTCCGGATTCGGTTCGCCGGCAGAAAATGGCCGGGAGGCTCCGGCCCCGCCCCGCGGACGCTTCCGCCCCGCGGACGCTTCCGCCCCGCGGACGCTTCCGCCCCGCGGACGCTTCCGCCCCGCGGACGCCCGGCCCACGCCCTACGGACGCCCGGCCGGTAGGGGAGTCAGCTGCTGATGCCGAGGGACTCCAGCATCGGCCGGAACTTCGCCCAGGTCTCGGCCAGTTCGGCTTCGGGCACGGAGCCCTCCACCACGCCGCAGCCGGCGTAGAGCCGGACCGTGTCCGGACCCTCGATGACCGCGCCGCGCAGCGCGATACCCCACTCGCCGTTGCCCGCGGCGTCGAGCCAGCCGACCGGGCCGGCGTACGGGCCGCGGTCCAGGTGTTCAAGTTTGCGGATCAGGGCGCCGGCTACGGTGGTGGGCGTACCGCAGACCGCGGCGGTCGGGTGCAGCGCGTTGATCAGGGCCAGGCAGGTGGGCACGTGGCCTTCCACCTCGGTCAGTTCGGCCTTCACGTCCGAGGCCAGGTGCCAGACGTTCGGCAGTTCCAGGATGAACGGCTCGCTGTGCGCGTTCATGGCCTCGGAGAACGGCGCCAGCTGGGTGGTGAGCGACTGGATGGCGATGTCATGCTCATGCCGCTGCTTCTCGGACCCGGCGAGCACCCGTTCGGCGAACTCCAGCGGCGAGCCGGCCATGCCGTCGGCGTCGCGGCGGTCCAGGGTGCCGGCCAGGACGCGTGCCTGCGCCGTGCGGCCCTCCACCTGGATCAGCATCTCGGGGGTGGAACCCACCAAGCCGTCCACGCCGTAGGTCCAGCACTCCCGGTAGCGGACCGCGAGTTCCCGCAGGATCTCGGCGGCATTCACGCCGTCGGGCACGGTGGCCACGATGTCCCGGGCCAGCACCAGCTTTTCCAGCGCGCCGGTGCGGATCTCGGCGACGCCCTCGGCGACGGCGGCCATCCAGTCCGCCTCGCTGAGCGAGCCGGTGCTGAGTTTCGCGTCCCGCCCGGCTTGGTCCGCGGCCGACGACGCCACGGCCGACGACGCCGACGCCGCCGCGTTGTCCGACGCCGGGGTTGGACCGGCGCCGTCCACGTCCAGCCAGCGGCGCAGGGCGGAACGGGCGCCCGCCTCGGTGAGCTCGCCGTCGTCGAACGTGAGCTGGGTGAGCCAGGCGTTGCCGTCCCGCAGGCCCACTACGATTTCGGGGACGATCAGCCGGGAAGCGTGCGCGGAAACCTTGGAGAAGGCGAAGGAGCCAAAGGCCACCGGGCCGGTGCCGGGGCCGCCGACGAGGTCGGTGATCTCCGCCTCGAGGACCAGGTGCCGCCACCAGATGTCCGCTTCGAGGAACCGCTCGGGCCCGGTGACGCTGAACCGGGCCACCTCACCGAAGCCCACCAGGCCCGCCTCGCGGCGCGTCCAGCAAAGCACGTCGTCGCGGACCAGGAACGACGGCAGCCCCCCGGGGAACGAATCGGCATCGAGGGGGACTGTCAGTGTCCTGATAATTCGGGTAAGGAACGCGCTGGTCATGATGAGACAACACTACTCCCGCAGCGCGCCGCGCCCCGGCCGGCCCGGTGGTTAGGGGGTGCGTCGAAGATTTGAGACAATAACGGGGTGAACCGAGCATCCTTGGATAAGCGTCCGGACGAAGTAGCCACGATGTTTGACGACGTCGCCCCCAAATACGACGTCGTCAATGACGTCCTGTCGATGGGACAGACGCGCCGCTGGCGCCGGATCGTCGTCGAAGCCATGGATGTGAAGGCGGGCCAGCGCGTGCTGGACCTGGCCGCGGGAACCGGCACGTCCAGCGAACCGTATGCCGACGCCGGCATCGACGTGATCGCCTGCGATTTCTCCCTGGGCATGCTCAAGGTCGGCAAGCGCCGCCGCCCGGACATCGATTTCATCGCCGGTGACGCCACCCGCCTGCCCTTCGCGGACAACACCTTCGACGCCAGCACCATTTCCTTCGGCCTGCGCAACGTCAACGAGCCAAAGAAGGCCCTCGCCGAGATGCTTCGGGTCACCAAGCCCGGCGGCCGGCTGGTCATCGCCGAGTTCTCCCAGCCCGTGGTGCCGCTCTGGCGGACCATGTACACCGAGTACCTGATGCGCGCGCTGCCCGCGATCGCCGTCAAGGTCTCCTCCAACCCGGACGCCTACGTCTACCTCGCCGAATCCATCCGCGCCTGGCCGGACCAGGACCACCTCGCGGCCTGGCTGCAGGAAGCCGGCTGGGAGTCCGTCACGTACCGCAACCTCAGCGGCGGGATCGTCGCCGTCCACCGTGCGCAGAAGCCGGCCGGCCCGGCAGCCGGCCCCAGCGCGGGCGCCGCGGCACTGGCCAACCACACGGGACCCGTGGCCAAACTGCGGCGCAACATCACCCGGCCCGAACGTTAGCCGACAGCTGCTGTGAAAGTACTGATCGTCGGGGCAGGTCCGGCTGGATCGACCGCCGCGTTCTACCTTGCCCAGGCCGGCCTCGACGTCACGGTCCTCGAAAAAACGAGCTTCCCGCGCGAGAAAGTCTGCGGTGACGGGCTGACCCCGCGCGCCGTCCGGGAAATACAGAAGCTCGGCCTGCCGCATCCCGAAAGCGAGGGCTGGCGGCGGAACAAAGGGCTGCGGCTGATCGCCGGCGGCCGCACCATCGAACTTCCCTGGCCCGAGGTCTCCGACTTTCCGCAGTACGGCCTGATCCGCACCCGCCTGGGCTTCGATGAGGAACTCGCGCGGCACGCCCAGTCCGCCGGCGCCGTCGTCCTGGAACGCCACAGCGTCACCGAGGCGCTGCGCTCCGCGGACGGCCGGGTCACCGGCGTCCGCGCCGCCCTGCTCGATGACGCCGGCCGCAAGACCGGCGAAACGCGGGACTTCAGCGCCGACGTCGTCCTCGCCGCGGACGGGAACTCCACCCGCACCGCCGTCTCGCTCGGCATCCAAAAGCGAGACGACCGGCCGCTGGGGGTGGCCGTGCGCACCTACTTCACCAGCCCGCGGCACGACGACGACTGGATGGAAGGCTGGCTGGAGCTTCCCGGCCGCGACGGCAAGCTGCTGCCGGGCTACGGCTGGGTGTTCGGCGTCGGCGACGGCACTTCCAACGTGGGACTGGGGATCCTCAACTCCTCCAAGGAATTCGGCAAGCTGGACTACAAGCAGGTGCTGCGCGAGTGGACCGCCGCGATGCCCGCGGACTGGGGCTTCACGCCGGAGAACCAGATGGGCGAGATCCGCGGCGCCGCGCTGCCGATGGGCTTCAACCGCACCCCGCACTACTCGCCGGGCCTGCTGCTGCTGGGCGACGCCGGCGGGATGGTCTCTCCGTTCAACGGCGAGGGGATCTCCTACGCCATGGAGTCCGCCCGCTTCGCGGCCGAGTACATCATCGACACCGCGGCGCGTTCCGCCTCGGCAGGCTGGAGCACGGCCGACGCCGATGCGCGCCTTGCCGGCTACGCGGACTTCGTGCGGGGGCAGTGGGGTTCGCACTTCACGCTGGGCCGGGCCTTTGCCGCAGTGATCGGCAAGCCGGCCGTGATGAAACTGGCGCTGCGGACGGGTATGCCCCTGCCGGTGCTGATGAAATTCGTGGTCCGGCTGCTGGCCAACCTGACCGATCCCTCGGCCAAGGGGCTCGAGGACCGGATGATCCGGGTCCTCGAAGCCCTGGTCCCGGCCACCTCCAACACCCGGCCCGTTCCAGGCTCAAATCCGCGGATTCCGCAACAAAAAGTTAGGGTTAACCCGTGACCAACTCTGCAGACCAAAGCTGGACGCATGCCGGACACGGCCTGCCGGGCGCCGAACCCAGCCTGAACACCACCGCCATCGCCACCGGGCTCCAGCTGCCGGCGGGCTTCGCGGCGATCGCCGGGGACCCGGAACTGGGCCCGGCCATCACCACGAACCTGGCCCGGGTGGAGAAGAAGCTGCGCGAGGCCATCGCGAACTCGGATCCGCTGGCCGACGCGACCTCGCGCCACTTGGTGGAAGCCGGCGGCAAGCGCATCCGGCCGCTGCTGACGCTGCTCTGCGCGCACCTGGGCGACGCCTCGCTGCCCGCCGTGGTGCAGGCCGCCGTCGTCGTCGAACTGACGCACCTGGCCACGCTGTACCACGACGACGTGATGGACTCCGCGCCGTTCCGCCGCGGCGCCCCCACGGCGCACGAGGTCTGGGGCAACTCCGTGGCTGTGCTGACCGGCGACCTCATCTTCGCCCGGGCCTCGATCCTGGTCTCCGAGCTGGGTTCGCGCGCGCTCGGCATCCAGGCCCGCACCTTTGAGCGGCTGTGCCTGGGCCAGCTGCACGAGACCGTGGGCCCGCGGCCGGACGAGGATCCGGTGGAGCACTACCTGTCCGTGATCGCGGACAAGACCGGCTCGCTGGTGGCCGCCTCCGGCCAGCTCGGTGCAATCTTCTCGGGAGCGGATGAATCCTACGAGGCACTGCTGGTCGAGTACGGCGAGAAGGTCGGCGTCGCCTTCCAGCTCGCCGACGACGTCATCGACGTCACCGGGGTCAAGGTCAAGTCCGGCAAATCGCCGGGCACCGACCTGCGCGAAGGTGTGCCCACGCTGCCGGTGCTGCTGCTGCGCAAAGCCGCGGCCGACGGCGACCAGTCCGCCGTCGACCTGCTGAAACTGATCGACGGCGACCTCAGCTCGGACGAGGCCCTCGCCGCCGCCGTCGCCGGTCTGCGCGAACACCCCGTCACCGCCGAGTCCTGGACCGTGGCGCGTGCCTGGGCCGCCGAAGCTATCGCGGCCCTCGACCCGCTGCCCGAGGGCGTGGTCAAGGATTCGCTGACCAGCTTCGCGCACGCCGTGGTGGACCGCAGCAGCTGACGGGTTCCGGCGGGACATTCCCGCCTCCCGCCCGGGGAATCGAGACGTAAAACGGAATGGCCCCGGTTCTTCACAACGTTACGAGTCGTCCGTTGTGCGGAACCGGGGCCATTTCTCCGTTCGCATCAGATTCACCGGAGGCATTTGGTGAACCCATGAATGAGCTTATGACAGTTGTGTCATATTGTCTAGATGTTCTGTAAATCGCCTGTCACGGACTTGAGGGTGGCGGGCGTGCGGCGCTGTGGGGGCACTTTGGACCTCGAAAGGGTGCGCCGGTCCTTATTCAGCGGCGTGTCCGTGTCAAAGTGCCCCTCGGCTGCAGCGGGGTTGTCCACATATCGCAGTCGGACTGGACTCCGCGGTCTGCTGGGCGGGCATAGTGGGTGGATGGAGCTTGCCACTTTCCTGGCCTCACGGGGCGGAACGGCCACCGCGGGTGACCTTAACCGGGCAGGATTCAGCCGCCATCGAGTCAGCCAGGCTGTGGCCGGTGGTGCCATGGTGAGGATCCGCCGCGGGCACTACGGACTGCCGCGGGATTCCAGCACCTACCGGACCGCCTGCGAGTTGAAGGGCCTGCTGACGTGCTTGTCGGCTGCCCCTGGCTACGGCTTATGGACCTTGGCACCCGCCCGAAGCTTACACCTGTGTCTCGGCCATCGGTCGGCGCCGCCCGGCTCTGTGGCACACGGGCCCTTGCTGCATCCACGGCACCCCAGACTCCCGATGGCAGGACTGGCCGACGTCTTAATTCATGCCCTGCGCTGCCTGCCCGAATTGGAGGCCCTTGTTATGGTCCAGTGTGCCGCGGGCCGTGGGGACATCACGCTGTCTTTCCTCCGAAGGAAACTTCCGGGCAACCGCAACGCTCGCGCCAGGTCGGTGCTGGACCTGGTTATTCCCCGGGCCGACTCGCTGCTGGAGGTACTGGCCAACACGGCTTTCTCCCGGGCCGGGCTCCAGGTGCGCAGGCATGTCGAGATCCCCGGCGTCGGGGAGGTCGACTTTCTGGTGGAAGACTGCATCGTCGTGGAGACCGACGGCGCGCCGCACCTGGAGCCGCGGCAGGTGAAGAAGGACCGCCGCCGCAACAATGCGACCGTGGTCAGTGGTTACCTGGTGCTCAGGTTCGGCTACGACGACGTCGTCCATCACCCGCAGCGGATGGTCGCAGAGGTCCTCGCGGTACTGGACTTATGGCGAGCGGGCGCTTTCCGGCCGTGACGGCCGGTGTCTGCGGCATTCAGGGGCTACTTTGGAGCCGCGAACGGAGAATCCCGGACCGGGCCGCGGCGTGTCCGTGCCAAAGTGCCTGCGGAAGGTCGGCGGAGGCAACGGACACCGAGCCGTACTCCGCCGTAGTCCGCGCCAAAGTGCCCCGGTAAGGCCGGCCGGCGGGTCTTAGTCCTCGTCCTCGTCGTTGAAGGCCCACTCGAACATGTCGAAGACGAACTCGGAGAAGGTGCCTTCCTCGCTCTTCCACTGGCCGCGGGCGTTGTTGCGGCGGTACACGATCGGGTCCGGGACGCTGAGGTCGCCCACGCGGAAGCCCCAGGTGAACTGCTCCTCCTCGTCCTCGAGGAACATCAGGAAGCCCTCGTCGTCGACCTCGAGCTCTTCGGGGTCCCAGAAGTAGTGGTAGGCCTCCATGAGGTCCTCGCAGCCGCCGAGGGCCAGGTAGAACTCCCGCAGGACCAGCGGGACCTGGAACTGGTGCTCGGCGAGGGCCGCGTCCAGCTCGTCTGCCGGCAGCCCGTCCTCTTCCTGCCATTCGTCTTCGAGATACTTCGGAACAAGCGCGCGGAACTTCTCGAGGAACATGTCAGTCATGGTTCTTATCCTAGCTAATCCTTGTGGCCGCTTTCGGCCGCATCCAGCCCCAGCCGGTGCCAGCCGCGGACTGCCAGCGGCACGTACCAGTGGCGCCGCCAGGCCGTGACGCGGAAGGCGAAAACCACGGCCGCCACCGCGCTGGCTGTCAACGCGGTGAACGTCCCGGTGACGGACAGCGCCACGGTCAGCGCGGCCCCGGCAAACGCCGGCAGGGCGTAGATGTCCTTGGGGTCGAAGAGCTGCGGCACCTCGTTGGCGGTGATGTCCCGCAGCAGGCCGCCGCCCACCGCCGTCGTGACCCCCAGGAGCACCGCGGCCACCGGATGCATGCCCGCGGCGAGGGCCTTCAGGGTTCCGGTGATGCAGAACAGGGCCAGGCCGCCGGCATCGAACAGGACCAGCAGCGACGTGAAGCGCTGGACGCTGGAAAAGAGGAAATACACCAGCACCGTCGCCAGCAGCGGGGGAGCGAGGTACGCCGGGTTGGTGAAGGCTGCCGGCGGCCCCGAGTTGATGATGATGTCCCGGATGACGCCGCCGCCCAGGCTCACCACGGAGGCCAGCAGTAGGGAACCGACAATGTCGAACTGCTTCCTCGCCGCGAGCAGCGAACCGGAGACGGCGAAGAAGAAGACGCCGGCCAGGTCCAGCCAGACCATAACGAGGCTAAAGGAGAAGGTCATGCGGCGTCCCGGTCGGTTGCAGGGGGCGGATGGGGCGGGTCCAAGGTTACGCTAACGGCTATGAATAGCCCCATCATGATCGCTTGCGCCCACGGCACCTCCAGCCCGCAGGGCGCGGCGGAGGTCAATGCCCTGCGGGCCGGGATCGCCGCGCTGCGTCCCGGGCTCGACGTCCGCGAGGCCTACGTTGACGTGCAGGACCCTGAACTGCCTGCCGTCGTGGCGGGGCTCCCGGCGGGGAAAACCGCCGTCGTCGTCCCCCTGCTGCTGAGCGTCGGTTACCACGTCAAGGTGGACATCGCCCGGGCGGTCAAGAGCCGGCCGGGCACCCTCGCCGCGGCGCCGCTGGGTCCGGACCCGCGGCTCGCGGCGCTGCTGGACCAGCGGCTGCGCGAGGCCGGCGTGACCGACAACGACGCCGTGATCCTCGCCGCCGCGGGCTCCTCCGACGCCACCGCCGCGGAAAACGTCGAGGAACTCGCGGTCCAGCTGCGAGCCCTCCGCTCCAACCGGATCGTGGCCGCGTACGGCGCCTCGGCCAAGCCGTCGGTGCCGGAGGCCGTCGCGATGCTCCGCGAGGAGGCCGCGGGAGGCGCGGGCGCGGGGCGTTCGGCCGGGGCGGTGGACCTGGGTGGACGCGTGGTCATCGCCTCCTACCTTCTGGCCCCGGGCTTCTTCCACGACCAGCTCGCCAAGGCCGGCGCGGACCTGCTCACCGCGCCGCTGCTGCCCTCCCCGGTCCTCGCCGAGATCGCCCTGGCGCGCTACGACGCGGCGGTCGCGGCCAGCGCTACATGACGAAATGTTGCCCTGGGTGACCCCGCGTTTCTGACCCTTTGTGACGCCATTACGGCCGCCCCTACAGTCGATCCATGACTGATACAGCTCTAGCCGGAGTGTCCCCGGACCAGGCTGCCGCAGGCCGCCCCAACCGCCCCGCCCGCCCCGCGGCCAAGCCGCACGGGCAGTGGAAGGTGGACGGCACCGCCCCGCTGAACGCCAACGAAACCTGGAAACAGGAAGACAACGGCCTGAACGTGCGCGAGCGTATCGAATCGGTCTACGCCAAGCACGGCTTCGACTCGATCGACGGCACCGACCTGCACGGCCGCTTCCGCTGGTGGGGCCTCTACACCCAGCGCAAGCCCGGGATCGACGGCGGCAAGACCGCCACGCTCGAGCCGCACGAACTCGAAGACAAGTACTTCATGCTCCGGGTCAGGATCGACGGCGGAGCCCTCAGCACCGAACAGCTGCGCGTCATCGGCCAGATCTCCGTCGACTTCGCCCGCGGCTCGGCCGACCTCACCGACCGGCAGAACATCCAGCTGCACTGGATCCGGGTCGAAGACGTGCCGGAGATCTGGCGCCGGCTCGAGTCCGTGGGCCTGTCCACCACGGAGGCCTGCGGCGACGTACCCCGCGTCATCCTGGGCTCCCCGGTTGCGGGCATCGCCAAGGACGAGATCATCGATCCGACGCCGCTGATCCAGGAGCTCGCCGAACGCTTTATCGGAGACCCGGAACTGGCCAACCTGCCCCGCAAATTCAAGACCGCCATCACCGGCCACCCCAGCCAGGACGTGGTCCACGAGATCAACGACGTCGCACTGGTGGGCCTGGTCCACCCGGAACTCGGCGCCGGCTACGACCTGTGGGTGGGCGGTGCGCTCTCCACCAACCCGATGCTGGGCAAGCGGCTCGGCGCGTTCGTCCGCCCGGACCAGGCCGCCGACGTCTGGCTCGGCGTCACCAGCATCTTCCGCGACTACGGTTACCGGCGGATGCGCACCAAGGCGCGGCTGAAGTTCCTGCTGGCCGACTGGGGGCCGGAGAAGTTCCGCCGGATCCTCGAGGACGAGTACCTCGGCTACACTCTCGACGACGGGCCCGCCGCCCCGAAACCGGCCACCCCGGGCGACCACATCGGCGTGCACGAACAAAAGGACGGCCGGTTCTTCATCGGCGCCACCCCGGTGGCCGGCCGGCTCTCCGGCAGCCAGCTCGTGGCCCTGGCGGACACCCTCGAAGCCCGCGGCTCGCAGCGGCTGCGCACCACCCCGCACCAGAAGCTCGTGGTCCTGGACGTGCCCAAGGACCAGGTGGAACCGCTCGTTGCCGAACTCGACGCGCTGGGCCTGTCCGCCCGGCCGTCGGTCTTCCGCCGCGGCACCATCGCCTGCACCGGCATCGAATTCTGCAAGCTGGCCATCGTGGAAACGAAGGTCACGGCCGCCACCGCGGTCGCCGAACTGGAACGCCGCCTTGCCGACCTCGCCGAATCCAAACAGCTCCCGCAAGCGCTGTCGCTGCACATCAACGGCTGCCCCAACTCCTGCGCCCGCATCCAGACCGCGGACATCGGCCTCAAGGGCATGATGCTTCCCACGCCCGACGGCGACCCCACCCCGGGTTTCCAGGTCCACCTCGGCGGCGGGCTGGCCTCGGACAGCCGCGAGGAAGCAGGCCTGGGACGCACCGTGCGGGGCCTCAAAGTCACGGCCGAGGACCTTCCGGATTACGTCGAGCGCGTCGTCCGCAAGTTCGCCGCCGACCGCACCGGTGACCAGACCTTCGCCGAATGGGCCTTCGCCGCCGACGAGGGGGACCTGCAATGAGCAACGTTCAGCCGTTGGGGGCGGCATGGCCTGCCACCGGCCCGGTTCTCCGCACGCACGACGAGCTCAAGGTCATCGCCGAGGCCGGCGCCGCCGAACTCGGCTGGGACGCCCCGGCCCGCGAGGTGATCGCCTGGGTGGCGCGCCACTTCGAGCTGCCCGCCGTCGCCGTCGCCTGCTCCATGGCGGACGCCGTGTTGCCGGCGCTCGTCGCGGACCAGCTCCCCGGCGTCGACGTGCTGTTCCTGGAGACCGGTTACCACTTCCCGGAAACCCATGCCACGCGCGACGAAGTGGCGGCCAGCCTGCGCGTCAACGTCGTCGACGTGCTGCCGGAGACCACCGTGGAGCAGCAGGACCGGCTGCTCGGCAAGGACCTGTTCGCCCGCGACCCCGCCCAGTGCTGCGCGCTGCGCAAGGTGGCCCCGCTGCGCCGCACCCTGGCCGGCTACGAACTCTGGTTCACCGGGGTCCGCCGCGACGAGGCCCCCACCCGCACCAACACCCCGCTGGTCACGTGGGACGACGCCAACGGCCTGGTCAAGGTCAACCCGGTCGCGGCCTGGAGCTTCGACCAGCTGGTGCAGTACTCCGATGCCAACCTTCTCCCCGTCAACCCGCTGCTTTCACAGGGCTACCCGTCCATTGGCTGCCAGCCCTGCACGCGCAAGGTAGCGCCCGGCGACGACCCCCGCGCCGGACGCTGGGCAGGAACCGACAAGACAGAATGCGGACTACACGTATGAGCACTCAAATCACGAACGAGGACCTGGAGTTGTCCAGGCTGGACCACGACGCTGCTGAGGCGCCGATTGCCGCCCCGGGAGTGGCATCGGGCCTGTCGGAGCCGCGCGCTGGGCTGATCGAAGATCAGCCGCGCGGCGCAGGGGCGGGGGCGGCAATCGGCGTCGCAGCCCCGGCCCGGCTCTCCAGCCTGGACACGCTCGAGTCCGAGGCCATCCACATCATCCGCGAGGTTGTCGCGGAGTTTGAGAAGCCGGCGCTGTTGTTTTCCGGCGGCAAGGACTCTGTGGTGATGCTGCACCTGGCTACGAAGGCGTTCTGGCCGGGGAAGGTGCCGTTCCCGGTGCTGCATGTGGACACCGGGCACAACTTTCCCGAGGTGATCGAGTTCCGGGACCGGACCGTGGAACGGTTGGGGCTCAAGCTTGTCGTCGGGAGCGTTCAGGAGTTCATCGATTCCGGTGAGCTGGCCGAACGCGCCGACGGCACGCGCAACCCGCTGCAGACCGTGCCGCTGCTGGACGCGATCCAGCGCAACAAGTTCGACGCCGTCTTCGGCGGCGGCCGCCGGGACGAGGACAAGGCCCGGGCCAAGGAACGCATCCTGAGCCTGCGCGACGAATTCGGCCAGTGGGACCCGCGCAACCAGCGGCCCGAACTGTGGAACCTGTACAACGGCCGGCACACTGTGGGCCAGCACGTCCGGGCGTTCCCCATCAGCAACTGGACCGAGCTGGACGTGTGGCGTTACATCGAGCGCGAAAACATCGAACTGCCGGGCCTGTACTACGCCCACGAGCGGCAGGTCTTCGCCCGCGACGGCATGTGGCGGGCACTCGGCGAGGTCTCCCAGCCGCGCGACGACGAGGAAGTCATCACCAAGACCGTCCGCTACCGGACCGTCGGCGACATGTCCTGCACCGGCGCGGTCGAATCCGCCGCCGGCACCGTGCGCGACGTCGTGATTGAGGTCGCCGCCTCCACCATCACCGAACGTGGCGCCACCCGGGCCGATGACCGCATCTCCGAGGCCGCCATGGAAGACCGCAAGAAGGACGGCTATTTCTAATGAGCACCACCGTAACTGTGCCTGGCGCCGCCGCAAGCCTCGGCCTTGCGTCAGCCTCCCTGTTCAGGTTCGCTACCGCCGGTTCGGTCGACGACGGCAAGTCCACCCTGGTGGGCCGGCTGCTGCACGACTCGAAGGCGATCCTCGCGGACCAGCTCGACGCCGTCGCCCGCACCTCCGCGGATCGCGGCTTCGGCGGCGCCGGTGCAGCCGGTGTCCAGGCGATCGACCTCGCGCTGCTCACCGACGGCCTGCGGGCCGAGCGGGAGCAGGGCATCACCATCGATGTCGCCTACCGCTACTTCGCCACGGACCGCCGCAGCTTCATCCTCGCGGACTGCCCCGGGCACGTGCAGTACACCAAGAACACTGTCACCGGCGCGTCCACCGCGGACGCCGTCGTCGTGCTGATCGACGCCCGCAAGGGTGTGCTGGAACAGACCCGGCGGCACCTGTCCGTGCTGCAGCTGCTGCGCGTGGCGCACGTCGTCGTCGCCGTGAACAAGATCGACCTCGTGGACTTCAGCGAGGACGTGTTCCGCGCGATCGAAGCCGACGTGCAGCAGGTGGGCCGCGAGCTCGGGCTGGGCGCCGATGGCATCACCGACCTGCTGGTCATTCCGGTGTCCGCCCTCGACGGCGACAACGTCGTGGACCGCTCGGCCCGCACCCCCTGGTACCAGGGCCCGGCGTTGCTGGAGGTCCTCGAAACGCTACCCGCCGCGGACGAACTCGAAAGCCACCTGGAGAGTTTCCGCTTCCCGGTCCAGCTGGTCGTCCGGCCGCAGGGTGCGCTGGCGCCCGACGCCGTCGCCGGCGGCCTCGACGTGGAGGGCTACCGGGACTACCGCGCCTACGCCGGGCAGATCACCGAAGGGTCCGTGAAAGTGGGGGACCAGGTCAGTGTCCTGACCCCGGGCCAGGCGCCGCGCACCACCACCGTCACCGGGATCGACTTCGCGGGCCGCGAACTTACCAAGGCTGTGGCGCCCCAATCCGTCGCGCTGCGGCTCGCGGACGAGTTCGACGTCGCCCGCGGCGACACGATCGCTGCGGCGGGAACCTTCCCCGAGTCCACCGCCGACCTGTACGCGGCGCTGTGCTGGCTCTCGCCGAAGCCGCTGCGGGAGGGCGCCAAGGTGCTGGTGAAGCACGGCACCCGAACCGTCCAGGCGCTGGTCAGGAACGTGAGCGGCAAACTGGACCTTGCCACGTTCAAGCTGGAAGGCGCGTCCACGCTGGAGCTCAACGACATCGGCCACGCCCAGCTGCGGCTGGCGGCCCCGCTGCCGCTGGAAAACTACCTGCACCACCGGCGGACCGGCGCGTTCCTGGTCATCGACCCGCAGGACGGCAACACGCTGGCCGCCGGGCTTGTCAGGGACCATCCGGGCGACCACGAGGATGAGCGCTACTCGATCTGATGCTGATCCTCCGCCGGGACGCGCCTGCCGGTGTGCCGATAGCTGAAACCGGCAGCCTTGGATACCCTGCTGATGAGAGGCGCTGCGCGATGATCCGAGGGGGAGCGGTTGGAAGATCATGATTCCGTTGTTGCCAGGTCCCTGGAGCACTACAGCGTCCTGCTGCCCCGGCTCACTGCGGCTTCGGAAGCGATCGGGGACGCCATCCGCGCCCGGCTCCGCGACGACGGACTCAACCACCACACCGTGCAGGCACGGGTCAAGGATCCCGGCTCGGTCAAGGAGAAGCTGGACCGCCTCACCGCCGACGGCAGATTCAAGTACGAACGCGGCCTCGAGCAGCTGGACGACCTCATCGGCGTCCGGATCATTATGTTCCTGGAGCCTGACATTGCGGACGTCGCCACGGCCCTGAAGGGGCAGTTCAGCTGCCGCGAGGACGACGACAAGACGAGCTCCCAGCGGCGGAACGGCCAGATCGGCTACGCCGGCCGGCACCTCATCCTCGAAGTCCCTGCCGGGAACGTTCCGGTGGGCTGCCAGACGTTCGTCGGCGAGCGCTTCGAAGTCCAGATCCGGACCGTGCTGCAGCACGCGTGGGCGGCATTCGAGCATGACATCCGCTACAAGGGGCTCGCGGAGGCCAACGCGGAAGTGGACCGCGCGTTCACTATGGCCTCAACCCTGATTGAACTTGCGGACGCCCAGTTCTCCGCCATCAACGACATCGTCAAACGCCGGCAGGCCGAAAGCACGGCCGAGTTCGCCGCAAACCCCGCGACAGAGCTGACGGGGGACATTCTGCACGACATGCTGGCCCGGCTGCTGCCCGACCACCCCAGAAGCCAGGCGCGGCAGTATGGCTGGCTGGGTGACGTGCTGGCAGCCAACGGTGTACGGACCGTCGCAGACGCCGAGAAGCTGTTCGGCGCCGCCGACTGGTCCTCGGTGGCGAAGGGAATGGACTACAAATTCCCCGCCGGCCACGTCCGGATCGCCGACGACTTCCTGCTGAAGACCTGGGGCGCTGACTACATTGCGCGGACCAAGGCCCTGGGCGGCGACCCGAAACGGGAGGCGAAGCTGACGTACCGGCTGGAGCGCATGCAGGACTGAGCCTGCCGCCCGCGGAAGCCCTGCCGCTGAAGCCCGCCGCGCCGCCGTCAGGTACCCGGTGGCCGGTACTTGATCTGCTCGGCTTTGGCGAGGGCTTCCATGGTTTCGTCGACCGAGAGGAGCACCGTCGTCTCGAAGGAGCTGAGCGCGCCGCCGCCGCTGATCGCGAGAGCCACCGCGGCCATGGACACGTTATCGGGCGCCTCCCACAGGTTGTAGCCGTCGTGGGAGCCGAAGGCATACCAGAAGCCGTGGAGTTTCCCGCCCACCGATTCGATATAGGCCTGGGCGGCTTTCCTGCGGTCCTCCGGTTTGCTGATCAGTCTCTCCCACGTCTCGGGTGTGTAGCTGAACTTCGACAGATAGAGGGGCATCGTCTTGTCCTTTCCTGCGGGTGCCGGTCCAGTAAGGATGGCAGTCGGCCGCCGGCCCAGCAATGGCCGCGGGGCTCGTCGAAACCACCCGTCAACGCCACTCGGCGAACCACCGCTGAAGCTCGTCCCTTGCCACCCGGCCATCAGCCGACGATCATCGTCCTGGGAGGGCAGATCCTTGGAAGTCATCAACAGCCGCCTCATCAGCTGGGCCTCCATTCTGGATGACGAAACCCGCAGGCAGGCCCTCGCCACCGCCCAGCTGCCCATCATCTACCCACACCTGGCGCTGATGCCGGACGCCCACCTGGGGAAGGGGGCCACCGTGGGGTCGGTCATCCCGACTGTGGGCGCCATCATCCCGGCCGCCGTGGGTGTGGACATCGGCTGCGGCATGATCGCTGTCCGCACCCAATATGCAGTCAAGGATCTGCCACGGGACCTGAGGCGGCTGCGCGAAGCAATCGAACGTGCCATCCCGTTATCGGCCGGCCACTTCAACCGCAGGATCTCCGCCACCGCCGCGCCGCGGCTCGCCGAGTTGCGCAGAATGGCAGCAAAGGCCGGATTTGACCCGGCCGCGTACGCGGCGAACTGGGAACTTCAGCTCGGCTCGCTCGGCTCGGGCAACCACTTCATCGAGGTGTGCGCGGACGAGGACGCGGCGGTATGGCTGTTCCTCCATTCGGGCTCCCGCGGGGTGGGCAACAAGATCGCGCAGCGCCACATCGCCGAGGCCCGCAGCGTGGCCTTGCGCCGGAATCTCGCCCTGCCGGACCGCGACCTGGCCTACCTCGAGGAGGGCACCCCTGAATTCCTCCGCTACATCCGCGAACTGCGGTGGGCGCAGCACTTTGCCCTGCTCAACCGCGAGGAAATGATGGACCGGGTGGTCCAGCAGTTTGAACTCTGGATCGGCGGGCCCGTCCGGGAGCTCGAACGGATCAACTGCCACCACAATTTCACCGCGCAGGAAACGCATTACGGCCGGTCCGTCTGGGTCTCGCGCAAGGGTGCCATCCGCGCCGAGGCCGGCGACGCGGGCCTGATCCCCGGTTCCATGGGCACGGCGTCCTACGTCGTCGTCGGGCTCGGAAACCCTGTCTCGCTGAACTCCTCGCCGCACGGCGCCGGCAGGGAGTACTCCCGTACCGCCGCCCGGAAGATGTTTTCGCTCGCCCAGCTGAAGACCGCCATGCAGGGCATCGAATTCCGGCCCCGGGAGGCTTTCATCGACGAGATCCCGGCCGCCTACAAGCCCATCGACCTGGTGATGCGCGACTCGGCGGACCTCGTCAGGGTGCGGCACAAGCTCCGGCAACTCGTCAACGTCAAAGGTGACTGAGCCGCGGCGGGCTGCCGATTCAGGCTCCCCATGTGACGCTGCATGAACAAGCGTGACCCCGGGTTTCCGCACCATTGAACACTGTTCTCCACCCTCCCTAGGGTGAAGCCATGACCACTCCGGAACGATCCAACAGCCCCTCCGCCAAGGCGCTGCAGGGGCGATGTCGCCGGCGCTGACCACCCGCCCGGCCCACCCGCACCCTCCGCGAACAGGATCCTTCCATGTCATCCACCCCCGAAGACCCAACTCCCGGCACCATCCGCATCGTCGCCGGCGAACCGGCCAGACCGCGGCGCAGGCGCGCCCTCGAAATCGGCGCCGCCGTCGGACTGGCCCTGCTGATCGGTGCCGGGGCCGCCGTCGCCTCGACGGTGTCGCGCAACAACGACGCCGGGACGGCGCCGGCCGCGGGCACCTCGCCGGCCGCGGAACTCAAGCTCGGCTACTTCGGCAACATCACCCACGCCCCCGCCCTGATCGGCGTCAGCAAGGGGTTCATCGCCAAGGAACTGGGCCAGACCAAACTCAGCACCGAAGTGTTCAACGCCGGCCCCGCCGCGATCGAAGCGCTCAACGCCGGCGCCATCGACGCCACCTACATCGGCCCCAACCCGGCAATCAATTCCTACGTCAAGAGCAAAGGCGCATCCGTCAGCATCATCGCCGGGGCAGCTTCCGGCGGGGCGCAGCTCGTGGTCAAGCCGGGCATCACCTCGCCCTCGGATCTCTTGGGCAAGACGCTCGCGACGCCGCAGCTCGGCGGGACCCAGGACGTGGCGCTGCGCGCCTGGCTCGGAACACAGGGCTATAAGACCAGCACCGGCGGCGGCGGCGACGTCACGATCAACCCCACCGAGAACGCCCAGACCCTGAAGTTGTTCCAGGACGGCAAGCTCGACGGCGCGTGGTTGCCGGAGCCGTGGGCCTCCCGGCTGGTGCTGCAGGCCGGGGCGAAAGTCCTGGTCGATGAAAAGGACCTCTGGGACGGCTCACTCTCCGGCAAACCCGGCGAATTCCCCACCACCGTGCTGATCGTCAACAAGACGTTCGCCGCCGGGCATCCGGAGACCGTAAAGGCGTTGCTGAAGGGCCACGTCGAGTCCGTGGACTGGCTGAACGCGGCGCCTTCCGCCGAGAAGGCCAGCGTCCTCAACGCCGCCCTCAAGGCAACCGCCGGCAAGGCGCTCCCGGCCGACGTGATTGACCGTTCGCTCCAGAACATCGTCTTCACCGTCGACCCGCTCGCCGGAACGTACCAGAAACTACTCCGGGACGGCGTCGACGCCGGCACCACCAAGGAGGCGGACATCAACGGCATCTTCGACCTCAGCACGCTCAACGCGGTGTCCGGGACCAAGACCTCCGCCCGGGGCCTCGGCAAGGACTAGCTCCTCAGCCCCCAGCCCGCCCCGCCACAACAGTTAGGACGTGACCATGCCAGTCGTACTGGAAAACCTGGGCAAGCGCTTCGGCGACGGCGCCCCGGTGCTGGACGGCGTCAACGCCAGCATCGGCCGGGGCGAGTTCGTCGCGTTGCTCGGTGCGTCCGGCTGCGGCAAGTCCACCCTGCTGAACATCATCGCCGGACTGGAGGCCCCGACGTCGGGCGCCCTCGAGGTGCCCAGCGACGGCGCGGCCTTTATGTTCCAGGACGCGGCACTGTTCCCCTGGCTGACCGCCCGGGAAAACGTGGAGCTTGCGCTTAAACTCCGCGGCGTCGGCAAGGCCGAGCGCCGGGCGCAGGCCGACGGGCTCCTGGACCTGGTGCACCTGGGCGGGGCCGGCGACAAACGCCCGCACGAGCTGTCCGGCGGCATGCGCCAGCGGGTGGCGCTGGCGCGCTCGCTGGCGCAGGACCGGCAGCTGCTCCTGATGGACGAACCGTTTGCCGCGCTGGATGCGATCACCCGGGACCTGTTGCACGACGAGCTGGAACGGATCTGGAAGGAAACCGGCCGCACGATCGTGTTTGTGACGCACAACGTCCGGGAAGCCGTCCGGCTGGGCCAACGCGTGCTGCTGCTCTCCTCCCGGCCGGGGCGCGTGGTCCAGGAATGGCGCGTCTCCGAGGACCACCGCACCGACGCCGGCCTGGCCGGACACCTGACCGGCGTCATCACCGCCCGGCTACGCGAGGAGATCCGCCGCCATGCCAAATAGCCCCCTTCCCGTGGCGGAAGCCCCGGCCGAGACCCACAAGGTGCACGCCGCCCTGACCCGGTCCTCGACGAGCCCCGCAGACCTGCGCGAACTGGAAGCCGGACTCGATTCGCTCCAGTCCGACGCCGTCCGTCGGGCCCGCATCGACTGGACCCGGATCCTGCTGCCGGTGGCCGCGCTCGCCGTCCTCATCGTCGCCTGGCAGCTGTACGTCTGGCTCGGCATCAAACGCCAGGACCTGGTCCCCGGCCCGCTGGATGTCATCGGCCAGCTCGGCACACTAGGGGCCGAGGGCAAACTGCAGGAGGCCGTTTGGACGTCGCTGCAGCGCGGCGTCACGGGCTTCCTGATCAGCGTCGTCATTGCGACGCCGGTGGGCCTGCTGCTGGCCCAGGTCGCCCCGCTCCGCCGCGCCTTCGGACCGCTGATCTCGGGGCTGCAGGTCCTGCCCTCAGTGGCCTGGGTGCCGGCCGCCATCATCTGGTTCGGCCTAAGCGATGCCACCGTGTACTTCGTAGTGCTGATGGGCGCCATCCCCTCGATCATCAACGGGCTGATCTCCGGCGTCGACCAGATCCCGCCGCAGTACCGCCGCGTCGGCGCGGTCCTGGGTGCCTCGCGGTTGCAGCTGGCGCTGCAGATTGTCCTTCCGGCCGCGCTGCCGGGCTACCTGAGCGGGCTCAAGCAGGGCTGGGCCTTCTCCTGGCGCTCGCTGATGGCCGCGGAAATCATCACTGTGGGCGGCAGCATGGGCTTCGGCCTTGGCTCCATGCTGAACCAGGGACGCGACCTCGCGGACATGACCATCGTGCTGGCGGCCATTCTGCTAATCCTCGCCGTCGGCATCCTGGTGGAACTGCTGGTCTTCGCCCCGATCGAAAAGCGCCTGCTGCGCCGCCGCGGCCTCCTCGCCGGCAGCACCCGGTAGGACCGCCTTCCGCAGGCGTTGTCTGCGGCGACGGGCAGGCCTACACTCACGGCTACAGGCCGTTATCCGGCCGTCCATCCCGATTCCAAGGAGACAGCCGTGGCACCAAAATTTGGAGTGCTGGCATTGGTCGAAGCCAAAGCGGGGAAGGAACAGGACGTCTGGGACTTCCTCAACGGCGGCCGCGAGATCGTGCTCGGCGAACCCGGCACCCGGACCTGGTACGCCTTCCGGGTCAGTGAGAACACCTTCGGCATTTTCGACACCTTCGACACCGAGGAGGACCGGCAGGCCCACCTCAACGGCGCCATTCCTGCCGCCCTCGGCCAACACGGCCCGGCGCTGCTCGCCAAGGACCCGGACATCAAACTGGTCGAAGTCATCGCGGTGAAGTAGGGGGCAGGGCTCCTTCAGGACTCGGCGCCGTCCGTCCCGGGCGGCTTTGACACGGACCCGCCGTCGTTTGAGGCCGGTGCGGCTGCCGCAGCCCTCAAAGTTCCCCCCGGAGCGCCGGCGACCCACCCAAACATCGGCAGCGCCACTGGGGGCGGACCCCAGGTTACGCCCCGTTACCCTGCGTGAACTGGTGTTTCCGCACCATTGTTCCGCTTTCGGACGCCGCCCTATCGTCGATGCATGGCAATTCAGGACATTTACCCCACGGCGCTGCGCCTGCTCGGCCGCCCCGTGCTGGTGGTCGGCGGCGGACCCGTCGCCGCACGCCGCGCCAAAGGACTGCTCGACGCCGGCGCCCGCGTCACGGTCGTGGCGCCCCTTGCCTGCCCGGCCCTGAACGAACTGGCCGACGCCGGGCTGCTCAGCTGGCAGCCCCGCCCGTACCGCGGATCCGACGTCGACGCCGCCTGGTTCGTCCAGACCGCCACGGGCGACGCGGCGGTGGATGCGCAGGTCGCCGCCGACGCCGAGGCGCAGCGCATCTGGTGCGTCAACGCCTCCGACCACGAGGCGTCCGCCGCCTGGACGCCCGCCGTCGCCGTCGTCGACGACGTCAAAATCGCCGTCAACGCCGGGGGAGACCCGCGCCGCGCGATGGCCCTGCGCGACGCCGTCGCCACCGCCCTGGACACCGGGGACCTGCCGCTGCGCCGCCACCGCGCTTCGGGCACAGGCTCAGCAGACGGTCCCGGCAGCGTCGCGCTCGTCGGCGGCGGACCTGGGGACACCGGCCTCATCACCGTCCGCGGCCGGCGGCTTCTGGGCCAGGCCGACGTCGTCGTCGCCGACCGGCTCGGCCCGCGTGAACTCCTGGCCGAACTCGCCCCGGACGTCCGCGTGATCGAGGTAGGCAAGACCCCGGGCCACCACCCGGTCCCGCAGTCAAGGATCAACCGGATCCTGGTGGACGAAGCCCTCGCCGGCCACCGGGTGGTCCGGCTCAAGGGCGGCGACCCCTACGTGCTGGGCCGCGGCGGCGAGGAAGCCGAATTCTGCCGGCAGCACGGCGTCGAGGTGGAAGTCGTCCCCGGCGTCACCTCGGCGGTCTCCGTCCCCGCCGCCGCGGGAATCCCGGTCACGCACCGCGGCCTGGCCAAAGGCTTCAGTGTGGTCACCGGCCACGAAGAGCTCTCCGAAGTCCCCGCCCGCTCCGACCACACCGTGGTGTTGCTCATGGGCGTGGGACAACTGCGCGACTCCGCGGCCTCGCTGGGCCGCGCCGGTTTGCCAGCCGGGACACCTGTTGGCATCGTAGAGAATGGATACCTGCCCAACCAGCGGGTGACCATCGGAACGCTCGAGACCATCGCGGACCAGGCGGAGGCCGCAGGCGTCGCGAATCCCGCCGTGATCGTGATCGGTGACGTGGTCCGCGTCAGCCCGTTCGCGCCGTCGCACTTCAAGACCGCGGACTACAGCACCACGTCCCCGAACGCACCCCGAAGCACACGCACCACCCAGACCCGCGTCATGACCCCGTAAAGACCGTCGATTGCTCCACAACTGCCGTTATCAAGCCTCAAAAGGGCGTTTATGGAGCAACGGAAGCAGAAGAATAAGGAACACAGCCGTGTCAACGAACACCCCTGTAGGAACGCCCGCCCGCCCGCTGCGCGTCGCCGTCGTCGGTTCCGGCCCCGCCGGCGTCTACGCCGCGGACATCCTGACCAAGAGCGAGGCCGTCAAAAGCGGCGAGCTCACGGTCAGCATCGACCTCTTCGACCGCTACCCGGCACCCTACGGCCTGATCCGCTACGGCGTGGCCCCGGACCACCCGCGCATCAAGGGCATCGTCAACGCCCTGCACAAGGTCCTGGACCGCGGCGACATCCGGTTCTTCGGCAACGTGGACTACGGCACGGACCTCACCCTCGAGGACCTCCGCACCCACTACGACGCCGTCATCTTCGCCACCGGCGCCATCAAGGACGCAGACCTGAACATCCCTGGCATCGAACTCGACGGCTCCTACGGCGGCGCCGACTTCGTCTCCTGGTACGACGGGCACCCGGACGTTCCCCGCGACTGGCCGCTGGAGGCCAAGGAAATCGCCGTGATCGGCAACGGCAACGTCGCGCTGGACGTCGCCCGGATGCTCTCCAAGCACGCCGATGACCTCCTGGTCTCCGAAATCCCGGACAACGTCTACCGCGCCCTGAAGGACTCCCCCGTCACGGACGTGCACGTCTTCGGCCGCCGCGGCCCCGCGCAGGTGAAGTTCACCCCGCTGGAACTGCGCGAACTGTCCCACTCCAAGGACGTCGACATCGTCCTTTACCCCGAGGACTTCGAGTTCGACGCCGAATCGGACCGCCAGATCCAAAGCAACAACCAGACCAAGACCATGGTGGGCACGCTGACCAACTGGATCGCCGAACAGCCCGAGGACCTCGCCGAACTCACCGCGTCCCGCCGCCTGCACCTGCACTTCCTGCACAGCCCGGTGGAGGTGTACGACGACGCGGCGACCCCCGGCCGCGTCGCCGGGATTAAGTTCGAGCGCACCGAACTGGACGGCACGGGAAACGCCCGCGGCACCGGCGAGTTCGTCGACTACCCGGTCCAGGCCGTCTACCGCGCCATCGGCTACTTCGGCTCCGCGTTGCCCGAGGTGGAGTTCGACCACAGCAAGGGCGTGGTCCCGAACGACGGCGGCCGCGTCCTGGATGCCGCCGGCAGCCACGTGCCGGGCATCTACGCCACAGGCTGGATCAAGCGCGGCCCGGTCGGCCTGATCGGCCACACCAAGGGCGACGCACTGGAAACCGTGACCTACCTGCTGGAGGACCGCGACAGCCTGCCGCTGGCCGCGGCGCCCGCGCCGGAGGCGATCGTCGGACTGCTGGAAAACCGCGGCGTGCAGTACACCAGCTGGGAGGGCTGGCTCGCCCTGGACGCGCATGAACGGTCGCTCGGCGAGAAGGCAGGCGCCGGGGCGGACGGCGTCCAGCGCGAGCGCATCAAGGTGGTCCCGCGAGAGGACATGGTGGAGATTTCCCGCGGCGGGGTCGCTGCGGAGGTCTGACCGCCTGACCAGTGCAACGCGGGGTCATTTCGCGCCCATCCCGGAGGGAATTACGGGCCCGAGGAGACCCCGCGTTGTTTGATATGTGGGAGATCCCGGCGGGTAGTCAGTAGGCTTACCGTCATGGACACCGCAAGGCACCCAGGATCCGGCCGATGAGGCTCCGTCACAGCAACGCGTCCGGCCGCGGCTACCGCCGGGTTCCCGCCGGGACCGGCTTCAGTTACAAGGACCTGGACGGTTCCACCCTGCCGGCCGGCCCGGTGCGTGACCGGCTGGAAAGTATCGGGATCCCGCCGGCCTGGACCGACGTCTGGATCGCGCCCTACGACAACGGGCACATCCAGGCCACCGGAGTCGACGCCGTCGGCCGGCGCCAGTACATCTACCACCCCAGCTGGCGGGAGCGGAAGGACCGGCTCAAGTTTGACCGGTCGCTGCAGCTCGCGGAGACCCTGCCGTCCGCGCGCCGGCTGGTGACCCTGGACCTGCGCTCCGAAGGACTCACCCGGGAGCGTGTCCTCGCCGCCGCCTTCCGGATGCTGGACAGCGGGTCGCTGCGCGTTGGCTCGGAGCGGTACACCAACGAGAACGGCAGCCACGGCCTGGCCACCCTGCTCTGCGCGCACGTGAAGGTGCGCAAGGATGAGCTGCGGCTCAGCTTCCCGGCCAAGAGCGGCAAGACGTGGGAGTCCCGGATCGACGACGCCGACCTCGCCGCCGTCGTCCGCTCACTCAAGCGCCGCGGCGGCAACGCCCGCCTGCTGGCCTACAAGAACGGGCGCAGCTGGCACCCCGTCACCAGCGCCGAGATCAACGACTACGTGAAGGAACGCACCGGCGCGGACTTCACCGCGAAGGACTTCCGCACCCTGCGCGGCACCGTCGCGGCGGCCGTCAGCCTGGCCAGGAGCGGCCCGCAGCCGAAGGTCTCGGCCCGGAAACGCGCGGTGAGCCGCGCCATGGTCGACGCCGCGGCGGTGCTGGGCAACACGCCGTCGATCGCCCGCAAGAGCTACGTGGATCCGCGCCTGCTGGACCACTTCGCGGCGGGGGAGACCATCGACCCGAAGCGGCTGGATTCGGCCGAATCGGAGCTCCGGGCACTGCTGTACCAGGAGGGCGCGGTCGTCCCGCTGCGCTGACCTGGCTACATCCGCCCGAACCGCGCGCGGATCAGGGCGAACACGCCGTACGCGATGAACCCGGCGCCGATGGCCAGCAGCAGGAACGGGCCGAAGGGGTGGTGCTGCAACGCCTTGAGACTGCCGTCCAGCCCGGTGGATGAGCCGGGGTCATCAGTGGCCGCGGCCATCACAAACAGCAGCCCGGTGAGAACCAATGCCAATCCCTTGGCGACGTGGCCTGCCACGCCCAGGCCGCTGATGAGGTGGCCCCGGTGCGTGCCCTCAAAATGCCGCAGTTCCGCCTTGAATTTCTTGCCCAGGCCTTTTACCACGAAGTAGACGCCGATCCCGCTGACCGTCAGGCCCAGCCCGATCAGGAGCGGCGCACCCAGCGGCCGGTTCAGCAGGGCCTGGCTGAACGCCGCGGTGGACTCGCCCGAGTCGCTGCGGACGCCGACGGCGAAGCTGGCGAAGGTGAACCCGACACTGCCGTAGGCGACTGCCAGGAAGCCTGAGGACACCAGTTTGCCCAGCCGTTCCCCGCGCGGCAGATGCCGGGCCCGCAGCGTCGCCTCGCTCAGTTGCCACAGGGCGAGCCCGGCGCAGCCGATGGCGCCGGACCACATCACGGCAGGGCCCCAGGGGTTGGCGGCGAGCTGCTCAATGGCGCCGGTGGGCTCGGCCTGGCCCGGAGCGCCGAGCACCAGCGCGACGGCGATTGCTCCGATCACAACGTGGAGCAGGGCCATCACGGCGAATCCCCAGCGGGCGAGGACGTCGAGCACCCTGCTGTTGGAGGCGGCCTCCGCGGCATCGGCGGCTTCGCCGATGGCAGCCTCGTGGGCCGGCACCGCCTCCCCGCCCGGCAGTTCCCGGCTCACACGTTCTCCTCCATGGCCACGAGCTTACGCGTAACGGCGCCGCCTTCCCGCCGCCTTCCCGGTGTGCGCCCGGCGGAAACCGGGGACTATCAACTTGGTGCTAAGTGTGCTTACTATGTCAGGGGTGCGGTCCCTGGGGCCGCGCCGCTCCGGATTCGATTTCACACGATAGGAAGCTCACCATGGCAGGTAATCTTGTTGCCCGATCCATCCACGACCTGACCGCCGGCGCGTGGTTCGGCGGTTCGCTGATGGGCGCCATCGGGCTGAACGGCGCGACGGCGGAGGCCAAGGACCCGGCCGAGCGGACCCGCCTGTCCAGCCTCGGCTGGAAGAAGTGGGCCCCATACCAGACCGCGGCCTTCGGTGCGCACTTCCTCTCCGGCCTCGCCATCATGTGGGAAAACAAGGGCCGGATGGCCAAGCAGGACGGTGTCACCCAGTTGAGCATCTACAAGTCCGTCGTCACCCTGGCCGGCGCCGCGGTGACCCTGTACGCCGGTCTGCAGGGTGCGAAGGTGGACAAGCTCGCCGCCGAGGGTGCCGAAGGCGCCACCGAGCCCAAGCCGGGCGCCTCCGAGGAACTCCGCTCCGCCCAGCAGCAGCTGAAGATCCTGCAGTGGGCCATCCCGGTCTTCGCCGGCTCGGTGATCGTCCTGGGCGCCAAGCACGGCGAAATGCAGCGGCCGAAGAACGTCTTCAAGGGCCTCTCCCGCTAGACGCCGCTGGTTCCACTCCGACGCGGGGTCAGAACGCTCCCACGGCAATTGCCGGATGGGCGCGGTCTGACCCCGCGTTGTTGGTGGCGGGGACGCGTGCGTCAGCGCGGGTGGCGGGCGCTGAGCCGCTGCACAGCCAGCGCCAGCCAGAGCTGCACCCGGTCCGCGGTCTGGGCCGGGTCGTAGCCGGTCAGTTCGGTGATCTGCGCCAGCCGGTACCGGACCGTGTTGCGGTGCAGGGTGAGCTCCTCCGCGACGGCCGCGACCGAGCCGTTGTTGCTCAGGTAGCTCTCCAGCGTGGTCATCAGTTCGGCGCCGTGGGCCGCGTCGAAGTGGCGGAGCGGATTCAGCGACTCGTTCGCCATGTCCGCCAGCGGAACGTCCTCGCTGGCCAGCAGCAGCGAGGTTAGGCTCAGCCGCTCCGGCTCGTTGACCGGCAGGCCGTGGCTTGCCGCGTCGCGGGCCTCGAAGTAGCTCCAACGCAGACCGTTGGGCTTGGTATAGGCCCCGCCGATGCCGATCGTGGCATGGATTCCGGCCTCGGCGAGGTGGTCGCTGAGGCTCCTGGCCAGTGCGCCGGCGCCGGTACCGTCGTCGTGGACCAGCACCACCAGGTCCTTGCCGACGACGGCGGTCACCGCCGCCGCCAGCGGCCGCGGCAGCGAGGAGCTCCCCAGCTGCTTGGCGTGGGCCGCCGATTCCGCCAGCAGCACCACGTTCTTGCGGGTGCTGTTGACACCGATGCCGGCGAGCCGCCGAGTGGCTTCGGTGGCCTCGAGCGTCCCGTGGATGACGTCCTCGAGCACCTGCCCGGCCAGGGCGCGCTGCGACTGGCGCTGCTTGACCATGTTGTTGAGTTCAACGCTGATCAGGTTCTGCGCGTAGCCGACGATTCCCGAGTCCTCGAACGGGTGCCGGACCCAGAGCGTGCAGGCGTCGCGGCGGCCGGTGGGAATCGGGTACGAGGCCCAGCCGTCCGCGGTGGGGGAGGGGCTGCCCGCGGCGCTGTTGTACAGCTGCGCCGTGAACTGCGTCAGGACGATGTCGGTGCGCAGCATGGAGCCCAGGTGCTTGAGGAGTTCAGCGAGTCCGCCGCCGGTCAGCAGGGCGCGGGCCAGGACCTGGTGCCCGGCAATCAGCCGCTCCAGCTTGGCGTAGTGGTCCGCGGACTGGGCATCGGCCACCAGCTTGCCGATCGCGATGAAGGGTGTCTCGTAGGGCACTTCCACCACCGGCAGGCCCCACCGGTTGGCCTCGGCGATCAGCGCCGGCGGCACCGCCTCGTGCGTCAGGCCGATCCCGAAGCCGATTCCCACGGCGCCGGCCCGCTGGACCTGGCGGACGAAGCGTCGCTGCTCGGGCGCGGATTTGAGCCGCATCCCGGTGGTGAGGACCAGTTCCCCGCCGTTAAGGAAGCGCTGCGGGTCCTCCTGTTCGGTCACCGCGACCCAGTGGATGTCCTGGTGCCAGGTTGTTTCCGCGAGGCCGGATTTCGTCAGCTTCAGGGACGGGACCCCCAGCAGCGCCGCGAGTGAAATTGCCATGGAATCAGGATAGCCGGGTGCTGGTCAACCGCACTAAAGCCCCGTGGCTTCGGTGTGCAGCTGCCTATTCCCCGGCTTGCGTGCCTGGCATAGGCTCGGAGCAGTCGCAGATCCCTCCTACCTGTCTTCCCCAGGCCAGCACGAAAGAGGTTGTACACCGTGGTTCAAACCTTGCAGAACTTCATCAACGGCGAGTTCGTCACCCCCGCCGGCACCGCCATGCTGGACATCGTCAATCCCACCAACGGCGAGGTGGTGGCCAAGTCGCCGGTCTCGGTGCAGGCCGACGTCGACGCCGCCATGACCGCGGCGAAGAACGCCTTCGCCAGCTGGAAGCACGTCACCCCCGGCCAGCGCCAGCTCATGCTGCTCAAGCTCGCCGACGCCGTCGAGGCCAACAGCGACGAACTCGTCGAGGCGCAGCACCGCAACACCGGCCAGGTCCGCTCCCTGATCGCCGCCGAGGAAGTTGCCGCCGGCGCGGACCAGCTGCGGTTCTTCGCCGGCGCCGCCCGCCTCCTGGAAGGCAAGTCCGCCGGCGAATACCTCGAGGGCCACACCTCCTACGTGCGCCGCGAACCGATCGGCGTCGTCGCGCAGGTCGCCCCCTGGAACTACCCGTTCCTGATGGCGGTCTGGAAGATCGGCCCCGCCCTCGCGGCCGGCAACACCGTGGTCCTCAAGCCCTCCGACACCACGCCGGAATCCACCTTGGTCCTGGCCCGCCTCGCCGGCGAGATCCTCCCGGCCGGCGTGCTCAACGTCGTCCTCGGCACCGGCGAGACCGGCGCCCTGATGGTGGAGCACAAGGTCCCGGGCCTGGTCTCCATCACCGGCTCCGTCCGGGCCGGCATCGCCGTTGCCTCCGGCGCGGCCAAGGGCCTCAAGCGCGCGCACCTTGAGCTTGGCGGCAAGGCCCCCGCCATCGTGTTCAAGGACGCGGACATCAAGAAGAGCGCCGCCGCGATCGCCGAGTTCGCCTTCTTCAACGCCGGGCAGGACTGCACGGCAATTACCCGCGTCCTGGTCGAGGATTCCGTGCACGACGATGTCGTGGCCGCCATGGTGGAGCACACCAAGACCCTGCGCACGGGCTCGCAGAACGACGAGGACAACTACTTCGGCCCGCTGAACAACGTCAACCACTTCAACGCGGTCACCTCCGTTGTGGAGCACCTGCCGGCGAACTGCAAGATCGAGACCGGCGGCCACCGTGCGGGGGAGAAGGGCTTCTTCTTCGAGCCCACCATTGTCACCGGCGCCAAGCAGACCGATGACATTGTCCAGAAGGAAACGTTCGGCCCGGTCATCACGGTTCAGAAGTTCAGCACCGAGGCCGAGGCCATCGAGTTGGCCAACGACGTCGACTACGCCCTCGCCTCCAGCGTCTGGACCACGGACCACGGCACCGCCATGCGGGTCAGCCGCGACCTGGACTTCGGCGCCGTCTGGATCAACACGCACATCCTGCTCACCGCCGAGATGCCGCACGGCGGCTTCAAGCAGTCCGGCTACGGCAAGGACCTCTCGATGTACGGCGTCGAGGACTACACCCGCATCAAGCACGTCATGAGCGCGCTCGACGCATAACGCAGATGCATAACGCCGCCGCATAACGCAGCCGCCCCACTGCCCCCGCCAGACCCGGCCCCGCCGACCCTTCCACGCTTAGAAAGGCCTTCCCCATGACCACCACAGCAAACGACATCACGTACCGTCTGGAGCAGAAGCGCCGCGTCCAGGCCGACTTTCCGGGCCCCAAGTCCGTCGCCCTGACCGAACGCCGCAAGGCGGTCGTCGCGTCCGGCGTCGCCTCCAGCGTCCCGGTCTACGTCGCCGACGCCGACGGCGGCATCATCCAGGACGTCGACGGCAACTCCTTCATCGACCTGGGGTCCGGCATCGCCGTGACGAGCGTCGGCGCCTCTGACCCCGCCGTCGTCGGCGCCGTGAAGGAAGCCGCGGAGCACTTCACCCACACCTGCTTTATGGTCACTCCCTACGAGGGCTATGTCGCCGTCGCCGAGCAACTGAACCGGCTTACCCCGGGCGACCACGAGAAGCGCACCGTGCTGTTCAACTCCGGTGCCGAGGCCGTGGAGAACGCCGTCAAGGTGGCCCGCCTCGCCACCGGCCGGGACGCCGTCGTCGCTTTTGACCACGCCTACCACGGCCGGACCAACCTCACCATGGCGCTGACCGCCAAAGCCATGCCGTACAAGACCAACTTCGGCCCGTTCGCGCCCGAGGTGTACCGGATGCCGATGAGCTACCCGTACCGCGAGGAAACCCCGGAGATTACCGGCGCCGAGGCCGCCAAGCGTGCCATCACCATGATCGAGAAGCAGATCGGCGGCGAGTCGGTGGCCGCGATCATCATCGAACCCATCCAGGGCGAGGGCGGCTTTATCGTCCCGGCCGAAGGTTTCCTGCCGGCCCTGGCGGCCTGGGCCAAGGACAAGGGCATCGTCTTCATTGCCGACGAGGTCCAGTCCGGCTTCTGCCGCACCGGCGAATGGTTCGCCGTGAACCATGAGGGCGTGATCCCGGACATCGTCACTATGGCCAAGGGAATCGCCGGCGGCATGCCGCTCTCCGCCATCACCGGCCGCGCCGACCTGCTCGACGCCGTGCACCCGGGCGGCCTCGGCGGCACCTACGGCGGCAACCCGGTGGCCTGCGCCGCGGCACTGGCCGCTATCGGCTCGATGGAGCAGTACGACCTCAACGCCCGGGCCCGCCACATTGAGGAAGTCGCCCTGGGCAGGCTGCGCGAACTCGCCTCCGAGCTGTCCGTGGTCGGGGACATCCGCGGCCGTGGCGCCATGCTCGCGATCGAACTGGTCCAGGCCGGCTCGAAGGAACCGAACCCGGAGCTGACCAAGGCCGTTGCCGCCGCCTGCCTCAAGGAGGGCGTCATCATCCTCACCTGCGGCACCTACGGCAACGTGATCCGGCTGCTGCCGCCGCTGGTGATCAGCGACGAGCTCCTGCTGGACGGTCTCGAAGTCCTGGCCGCGGCGGTCCGCGCCAACGCCTGACCGGCAACGCCTGACCGCCAACGCCTGACCGGCGGGCCTGACCGGCGGGCCTGACCGGCGGGCCGGACAAGCCCCGCAGCAACGTGGACGAGCCGCGGACTGAAAAGTCCGCGGCTCGTCCACGTTGAGGGGTCTTTCGCCGCCTACTTCCAGGAGCTGGCGTCGAGCTGGATGGCCACTACATAGAGGTGCCGACCCTGCTCGATCTTCTCCACCTCGTAGACCCGCACCTTTGTCGGCGGCACCGTGGTGCCCGGGCGGCCGACGCCGATTCCGTAGCTGAGCACCCCTTCGAAGTCACCGGCCGGGGCGTAGCTGGTGAGCGCCCGGTAGCCGATCAAGGGTGCGGGGCTGCTCGTGATGGTGCTGGCCTTGCCGTCCGCTGTGTGCGCCTGCGCGCCGCGGAAAACCACTTTGACGATCGCCCCAGTCCCGGGCATCGGCACGGGCAGGCCGCTGCCGTCGGCGAGGAGCTCTGGCACGAAGGAGATGTCGTAGCTCGGGAAGGCCCCGTTGAACCGGAAGCTCAGCTGGTCATACGGCGGAGTGTCCGAGGGGTGCTGCCCGGCGCCGATCGTGGAGAGCGTGGGAAGCGGCTCGGCGGGCGGCGGAGCCAGCGGCACAGGGTTCCGGTGCGTGGTCGTGAAAGGTGCCGCGGCCGACGGCGAGGCCCAGTCATGCGTGATGGTCGAGGAGATCACGCGGTCGCCGTCCTTGGGGGCGGCGGTCTCGTCGGCGTCCGGCGGCGGCGTCGCGGAGGGCGTGGCGGAGCCGGTGGGTGACGCCGTCGCCGTCGTCGCGGAGGCCGTGGCCGTCGTCGTAGCGGAGGCTGTGGCCGATTCTGTGGCCGTCGCCGGGGCCGTGCTGCTGCCGGAGGGCTGCGGGGGGGAAGGGGTGCAGCCGCTCAGCGCGAGCAGGAGGGCCAACAAACCCAGCCCGGTCGTTTTAGCCGTCAACCCGTAGTTCCCGATCACGCTCATGGTGAGCTCCCCTCCACAACTTCAGCGTAGCCGCGGACGGTGGCGCGCCGCAGGGCCAAAAGTCACCCACTATTGGGCGCATCGCTGGGCTAGAGTCGTTCCTACCACTGCAGGAACGCAGACCGGCCGCCGTTGCCCGGAACCCCGGGCCAGGCTGGATTCTGCCCCAGACCCATAAGGGGTTCTTCGATGCGATACGTAGTTGGCTACACACCCAACGACCGCGGCGCCGACGCCGTCGCGCTGGCCTCGGCCATGGCCCGCGCCCAGGGCGCCCATCTGGACCTGGTCCATGTCGTGGACCGGCACACCCCCTACGTCGCGCTGAACCCGCAGGGAAACCGCGTCAGCGCCGCCGAGCAGTCCGTGCTCACGGCCGAGCGGCAGGGCCTTTCCGCGGTCCCGGAAGGGCTTGAGGCCAGGTTCCACGTGCGCCAGGCGGATTCCTTCGCCGCGGGCCTGATCGACGCCGCCAAGGAGTACCGCGCCGGCCTGATCGTGGTGGGCGCGGCGAGCAGCGGGCTGTTCAAGCGCCACACCGTCGGCAGCGTGGCCAACGCCCTGCTGCATGCCTCCCCGGTGCCGGTGGCGCTGGCCCCGCGCGGCTACCGCAACACCGAACCGATCAGCCGGCTGACGCTCGCCGTCGGGCAGCGCACCGGCGCGGAGGCCGCGATCGACGTCGCCATCGAATCGGCCGGGCGCCGCGGGGTGCCGCTGCGGCTGGTCTCCCTCGTGGAGCTCGACGTCGAGGGCGACGGCGGCGAGAACGTCAACGCCGCGCACGTCCACGCGAACACCGTGCTGAAGGCAGCGGCAGAGCGGCTCCCGGCAGGGCACTCGGTCAGTGTGGAAGTGGCGCACGGCCGCACCATCGAGGAAGCGATCGACGACCTCGAATGGGATGACCGGGAGATCATGATCGTCGGCTCGTCCCGGCTGGCGGAAAAGAACAAGCTCTTCATCGGCAGCACGGCCAACAAGGTGCTCCGCGCCCTGCCGGTCCCCATGGTCGTGGTGCCGCGCGACTACGTGCGCATCGACACCACCCCGGAGGACTAACCCCACCTGGGCGCGAGCGTACACTTGCGGCCCGCTCCCTGGGCGCGAACGTACACTTGCGGCCCCTTGTCGTGCGCCGACTGGGCCCCAAGTGTACGTTCGCGCGGTGTGACGGGGCCCTAAGTGTACGTTCGCGCCGGGCGGGCTAGGCGGCGGCGCGGGCCAGCCGGCGGGTGACGGAGTTCTTGTGCGCGGTTCGCAACATGTCCGCCGTGAGCAGGAGCAGGGCGAGCCAGACGACGCCGAAGCCCACCCAGCGCTCCGGGGTCATGGCCTCCTTGAACACCACCAGCGCCACGATGAACTGCAGCACCGGGGCGAAGTACTGCAGCAGCCCGATCGTCGTCATCGGCAGCCGCCGGGCGGACGCGCCGAAGAACAGCAGCGGGACGGCGGTGATGACGCCGGACGCTGCCAGCAGCCAGAAGTGCCCGGCACCGTTGCTGGTCAGGGTGGCGGCGCCGGTGAGGGCCAGTACGATCATGGTGGCCCCGGCGATGGGTGCCAGCACGATCGTCTCCACGGAGAGGCTGGTGATCGCGTCGGCCCGGGGACCCACGCGCTTCTTGACGAAGCCGTAGAGGCCAAAACTGAACGCCAGGGTCAGGGCGATCCACGGGAGCTTGCCATAGGAATACGTCAGCACACCCACGGCGACGAATCCGACTCCGACGGCGGCCCACTGCAGCGGCCGCAGTTTCTCCTTCAGGACAAATACGCCCAGCAACACCGACACGAGCGGATTGATGAAGTAGCCCAGGGATGTTTCGACCGCCTGGCCGGTGGTCACGCCGTAGGTGTAAGTCAGCCAGTTGACTGCGATCAGGCCGGCCGCGAGGGCGAGCGGGCCGATTACGGTGCGGTTCCGGAATGCGGCGCCGATCACCCGCCAGGAGCGGGTGACAGTGATCAGGAGGACGCAGAAGAGCAGGGACCAGACAACACGGTTGGCCACGATTTCGATGGCACCGGCCGGGTGCAGCACGAAGAAGTACAGCGGCAGCAGGCCCCACAGGCCGTAGGCGCCGATGCCGAACAGGATCCCCGCCGTCGTGTCCTTGTCCACTGCCTTCAGTCCCGGTGCCCCGCCGGGTGCGGGGGCGGCGGCGGCCCCGGGTGCGGGGGCTGCGGGGGCCCCGGGTGCGGGCGCCGCGGCCCCCGGGGGAGTCAGGGCAGCGGGGGCAGGGGTTCCGTCGGAGATAGGCACAAGACCAATAACACCACCCCCGGTGCCCCTATTCCTGCCGGGGACCTTGGTGGTGCGGCCCGGACGCAGTATTTTCCCCAGGGTTCCCCCACGACAGCGTTTCCCCCAGCAGTGTTTTCCCTCACCGGGCGGCACATGCCACCGCGGGGACATTTAGAATGGGGGACTGTGCGCTGTATCTTCCGGCGCCCCCGCCAAGACTCAGAAGGGCTTCCGGTGTCCAACTCGGCCGCAACTCCGTCCAAACGTCCCCTCCGCGTTGCGATCGTCGGCGCCGGACCGGCCGGTGTCTACGCCGCGGACATCCTGACCAAATCCAACGAGGTCAAGGGCGGCGACTTCGAGGTCAGCATCGACCTGTTTGAGGCTTACCCGGCACCCTACGGCCTGATCCGCTACGGCGTCGCCCCGGACCACCCGCGCATCAAGGGCATCGTCAACGCCCTGCACAAGGTCCTGGACCGGGGCGACATCCGTTTCCTCGGCAACGTCAGCTACGGTCGGGACCTGACCCTGCACGACTTCCGCGCCTTCTACGACGCGGTGATCTTCTCCACCGGCGCCATCAAGGACGCTGACCTGGACATCCCCGGCGTCGAACTGGAGGGCTCGTTCGGCGGGGCGGACTTCGTCTCCTGGTACGACGGGCACCCGGACGTTCCCCGCGACTGGCCGCTGGACGCGAAGGAAATCGCCGTGATCGGCAACGGCAACGTCGCCCTGGACGTCGCCCGGATGCTGGTCAAGCACGCCGATGACCTGCTAGTCACGGAGATCCCGGACAACGTCTACCGGGCCCTGAAGGATTCCCCGGTCACGGACGTGCACGTCTTCGGCCGCCGCGGTCCGGCGCAGGTGAAGTTCACCCCGCTGGAGCTGCGCGAACTGAGCCACGCCAACGACGTGGACATCGTCCTGTACCCGGAGGACTTCGAGTTCGACGAGGCCTCCGACGAAGCCATCCGCACCAACAACCAGATCAAAACCATGGTGAACACCCTCGGAAACTGGCTCGTCGAGGAGCACGCCGAGGCCGAGCAGCCGTCCTCCCGTCGGCTGCACCTGCACTTCCTGCACAACCCGGTCGAAATCCTCGGAGAAGACACAGGCGACGCCGCGCACCCGGGCAAGGTGGCGGGCATCAAGTTCGAGCGCATGCGGCTGGACGGCACGGGCAACGTCAAAGGCACCGGGGAGTTCGTCGACTACCCGGTCCAGGCCGTCTACCGCGCCATCGGGTACCACGGCTCCCCGCTGGCCGAGCTGGAGTACGACGCCCGGCGCGGTGTCATCCCGAATGAGGGCGGCCGCGTGCTTGGCGCGGACGGCAAACCCGTGCCCGGCATCTACGCCACCGGCTGGATCAAGCGCGGCCCGGTCGGCCTGATCGGCCACACCAAGGGCGACGCGCTGGAGACCATCGGCTTCCTGCTGGAGGACCGCCTGACCCTCCCGCCGGCGCAGAACCCGGATCCGCAGGCGATCATCGACCTGCTGGACGAGCGCGGCGTCGAATACACCACCTGGGAAGGCTGGAACAAGCTGGATGCCCACGAACTGGCGCTCGGCGCCGCGTGGTCGGCCGCCCACCCGGACGACGGCGTGGTGCGCGAACGCATCAAGGTCGTGCCGCGGGACGAAATGATCCGGATTTCCCGGGACTGACCCGCCGCCGCGCTCTGGCGGCCGCTGCCGGGAGCCCACTAGACTGGGCCGGACGACGCTGCCTTGGGTATGCCGTCGCGCCCTGAAAAGGTGCCCGTCAGGTGGGAGTTCAATGAGGAATCCGGTCGAGCAGGCAGCCCCGCGCAGTTCCGGCCACGGCCACGGCTTCGGCCAGAGCCAGAGCCCGGAGCTGCGCCAGCAGCATGCCCGCGCGGGGCATGAGCAGCTGGACTCCCTTGGCCTGGCCGGGGCGCCACTGCCCGGGCTGCGCAGCCTGATCCGGGAATCCTGGCAGCGCTCCGCCGAGTTGCACGCCAACCCTGACAACCCCGAAGCCCCGCTGGCCATGGACCGCGAGGAACTCGAGGAATACCGCCGGCAGCACCCGCTGGCCGCGATCATGCCCGTGATCCACAAACTCCTGGTCCGGCCCAGCCACGACAGCGGCATGCTGGTGGCCGTTGGCGATGAGGTGGGCCGGTTGCTCTGGGTGGAGGGCGACCCCGCCATGCAGCGCCGCGCCGAAGGGATGATGTTCGTCCCCGGCGCCGATTGGTCCGAGGCCACCGTCGGCACCAGCGCGCCCGGCACCGCGCTGGCCCTGGGCCGCGGCATCCAGATCGCCGGCGCCGAACACTACAAACGCTCCGTTCATCCGTGGAGCTGCACAGCCGTGCCGTTCCACGACCCGGATTCCGGCGCCCTGCTGGGCGTCGTGGACATCACCGGGACCGAATCCGCCGTCGCGCCGCACACCCTGTCCCTGGTTGAGGCGACCGTCGCCGCCGCTCAGGCCCACCTGCGGGTGGAGCGGCTCCAGCTCGCCGCCGCCCGGCATGCGGCCCCGGTCCGACGTCGGACGCCCGCCGCCGCGTCCGGCGCCGCGTCGGGCACCGGCACGGGCACCGGCACAAAGGCCGCCGGGATGGGCACCCGGGCGCCCGGCAGCCTGTACCGCAACAGCCTGCAGCTGCTCGGCCGCGACCAGGCCGTGCTGAGTATCGACGGCCGCACCGTCACGTTGTCCGCCCGGCACAGCGAAATCCTTGCCCTGCTCAGCATGCATCCGGAAGGACTCAGCGCGGAGGAGCTGAGCGCCCTGCTCTACCCGCGCGATGGCTCCACCATGACCCTGCGGGCAGAGATGGTGCGGCTGCGCAAGGTCCTGCAGCAGCTCAACCCGGATGCCGTCCCGGAGTCCCGGCCCTACCGGCTCCCGGTGGACCTGGTGCCGGACTCCGGCCAGGTCCTCAGCTGCCTGCAGCGCGGCGCGCACCGGATCGCGCTGGAAATCTACCGCGGCGCGGTGCTGCCGCGTTCCGAGGCGCCCGGCATCGCCGAGCTGCGCAGCCGCGTCTCGGCCCTGCTGCGCGAGGCGGTGCTGACCGACGGCAGCGCCGAATCGCTGCTGAAGTACGCCGAGCTGCCGGAGGCACGGGACGACGTCGGGGTCCGCACCGCCGCGCTGAAGCTGCTGCCGCCGCGCTCGCCCAAGCGGGCCGCCGTCGTCGCGGACCTGGAGCGGCTCGACGCGGAGCTGAGCGCCTGAGCCAGCCGCCGCCCGCACCGCGGACGGTCCCACGCGAACCGGCGTGATCCGGCTCACATGGTTGCAACCTGCTCGCAACCTCCCCGCTCCTAGGCTGGTGCCAGCGGCGGCCGCAGTAATCCCGGCCGCTTCCGCCACCCATCTTGCACAGCAAAGGAGCTAGCAATGACTGTCTACGCACAGCCCGGTACCGAGGGCTCGAAGGTCACCTTCAAGGACCGCTACGAGAACTGGATCGGCGGCGAATGGGTTTCCCCGGTCAAGGGCCAGTACTTCGAAAACATCACCCCGGTAACGGGCAAGGCGTTCTGCGAGGTCGCCCGCGGCACCGCCGAGGACATCGAACTGGCCCTGGACGCCGCGCACAAGGTCGCCCCGTCCTGGGGCAAAACCTCGGTCGCCGAGCGGGCCGCCATCCTGAACAAGATCGCCGACCGGATCGACGAGAACACCGAGATGCTCGCCGTCGCCGAATCCTGGGACAACGGCAAGCCGATCCGCGAAACCCTCAACGCCGACATCCCGCTCGCCGCGGACCACTTCCGCTACTTCGCCTCCGCGGTCCGCGCCCAGGAGGGCCGGCTGTCCCAGCTCGACGACGACACCACCGCCTACCACTACCACGAGCCGCTCGGCGTCGTCGGCCAGATCATCCCGTGGAACTTCCCCATCCTGATGGCCGTCTGGAAGCTGGCCCCCGCGCTGGCCGCCGGCAACGCCGTCGTCCTCAAGCCGGCCGAGCAGACCCCGTCCTCGATCCTGGTGCTGATGGAACTCATCAGCGACCTGCTGCCCGCGGGTGTCATCAACGTCGTCAACGGCTTCGGCGTCGAGGCCGGAAAGCCGCTCGCCTCCAGCCCGCGGATCCGCAAGATCGCGTTCACCGGCGAAACCACCACCGGCCGCCTGATCAGCCAGTACGCATCCCAGAACCTGATCCCGGTCACCCTGGAACTGGGCGGCAAGAGCCCCAACATCTTCTTCAACGACGTCGCGGACACCAACGACGCGTTCTACGACAAGGCCCTTGAAGGCTTTACCCTGTTCGCGTTCAACCAAGGCGAAGTCTGCACCTGCCCGTCCCGCGCCCTGGTCCAGGACGGCATCTACGACTCGTTCATGGCCGACGCGCTGGCCCGGACCCAGAAGATCATTCAGGGCAACCCGCTGGACACCGATACCCAGCTCGGCGCCCAGGCCTCCAACGACCAGCTTGAGAAGATCCTGTCCTACATCGACATTGGGAAGCAGGAGGGCGCCAAGGCGCTCACCGGCGGTGCCCGCGCCGAGCTGTCCGGCGACCTCGCCGGCGGCTACTACGTCCAGCCCACCATCTTCGAGGGCCACAACAAGATGCGGATCTTCCAGGAGGAGATCTTCGGCCCGGTGGTCTCCGTGACCCGCTTCAGCGACTACAACGACGCCATGGGCATCGCCAACGACACCCTCTATGGCCTCGGCGCCGGCGTCTGGTCCCGCAACGGCAACGTCGCCTACCGCGCCGGCCGGGAGATCCAGGCGGGCCGTGTGTGGGTCAACAACTACCACGCCTACCCGGCCGGTGCCGCGTTCGGCGGGTACAAGTCCTCCGGCATCGGCCGCGAGAACCACGCCATGATGCTGGACCACTACCAGCAGACCAAGAACCTGCTGGTCAGCTACAACGAGAACAAGCTCGGCTTCTTCTAAGCCGACGACGGCGGGGCGGGCCGGGCTGGTCCGCCCCGCCGTTCCCCGCCTCGCCGTTCCGCGCCTCACCGTCCCGCGGTGACTTCAGTTCCCACCTACAGGAAGTAGCCCCGATGACCCAGACCAGGCTCGACGCCGCCGTGACGCTGGCTGGCGAGGACTTTTCCCGGGTGGCCCTCACCCCCGAGGCCGTCCAGCTGCTGCGCAAGCTCTGGCTCCAGCACGGCCCGCTGATGTTCCACCAGTCCGGCGGCTGCTGCGACGGATCCTCGCCCATGTGCTACCCGGCGGGGGAGTTCCTCACCGGCGACTCGGACGTGCTGCTGGGCCTGTTCGACATCTCGGACGGCGTGCAGCCCCAGCCGCTGGAGTTCTGGATGTCCAAGGAGCAGTTCAACTACTGGAGCCACACCCACCTGACGGTCGACGTCGTGCCCGGCCGCGGCAGCGGTTTCTCGGTCGAGGCGCCCGAGGGTAAGCGCTTCCTCATCCGCTCGACGCTGATGGACTGGCCCGCCTGAACTGGCCCGCCTGAACCTCTGAGCGCGAACGCCTGAGCGCTGAAACACTGAACGCGAACGTACACTTGCGGCCCTTCCGAAGACGGCCCCAAGTGTACGTTCGCGCTTTCCTGTGTCTCAGAATGTGGGATTAAAGCGGCCGTCCAGTGGATGGACACTACTATTAATAGGTCTGTTTCCAACCAGCTACCGAGATTTTGGACTTTCCTATGAACCTTTTCCGGACCAAATCCATCGAGCAGTCGATCGCCGACGCCGATGAGCCCGGACGCAAGCTGAAACGCTCGCTCAGCACCTGGGACCTGATGATCATGGGCGTCGCCGTTGCCGTCGGCGCCGGAATCTTCTCGGTCGGGGCCAAGGCTGCCGCCAACTTTGCCGGCCCTGCCGTGACCATCTCCTTCGCGATCGCCGCAGTCACCTGCGCCCTGGCGATCATGTGCTACGCCGAGTTCGCCACTGCGATCCCCGTGGCCGGCTCCGCCTACGTGTTCACCTACGCCACCATGGGCGAGGTGCTCGCCTGGATCATCGGCTGGAACCTCATCCTCGAGCTCTTTACCGCCGCGGCCGTGATTGCCAAGTACTGGGGCATCTACCTCAGCAAGGTGTTCGCGCTGATGGGCCTGGACGTCCCGCCGTCGATCTCCGTGGCCGGCGTCGACCTCTTTTGGGGCGCCTTCCTGATCGTCGCCGTGTTCACCGTCCTGCTGGTCCTGGGGACCAAGCTGTCCGCCCGCGTCGGCAACGTCTTCACCCTGATCAAAATCGCCGTCGTGCTCTTCGTGATCGTGGTCGGCTTCAGCTACGTGAAGTTCGAGAACTATGCCCCGTTCGTCCCGGCCTCCGAGCCCACCGGCGGCACCGGCGCCACGGACGTGCTCAAGCAGTCCTTCTTCGGCTTCCTCACCGGCGCGGCCCCGGCCCAGTACGGCACGCTGGGCATCTTCGCCGGCGCTGCCCTCGTCTTCTTCGCCTTCATCGGCTTCGACGTCGTCGCCACCTCCGCTGAAGAGGTCAAGAACCCGCAGAAGACGCTGCCGCGCGGCATCTTCGGCGGTCTCGCGATCGTCACCGTGCTCTACATCCTCGTATCGCTCGCGCTGACCGGCATGGTGTCCTACACCAAGCTCGCCGAGGCGAAGAACCCGACGCTGACCACCGCGTTCGAAGCCGTGGGCAACACCGACGCCGCCAAGGTCATCGCCTTCGGCTCGCTCGTGGGCCTCACCACCGTGATTATGGTGCTGCTGATGGGCCTCTCCCGCGTGGTGCTGGCCATGAGCCGCGACGGCCTGCTGCCGCGCTCGCTGTCCAAGACCTCCACCATCCGGGCGACGCCGGCACGCCTGCAGATCATCTGCGGCACCGCCGTGGCGGTCGTGGCCGGACTGACCAACGTGGACCTGCTCGAGGAAATGATCAACATCGGCACGCTCTCGGCGTTCGTGATGGTCAGCCTGGGCATCCTGGTGCTGCGCCGCAAGCGCCCGGACCTCAAGCCGGCCTTCCGCGTTCCGTTCGGGAAGGTCCTCCCGGTCGTGTCGGCCGTCCTGTGCCTGTACCTGATGACGAACCTGGCGGTGGAAACCTGGATCTTCTTCGCCATCTGGCTGGTCATCGGCATCGCGATCTACTTCGCCTACGGGCAGCGCCACTCCCGGCTGAATGAGAAGTTCGCCGATGCACGGGCCGCCGTCAACGGCCCCGCCGCCGGGCCGGATACGCAGCCGTCCGCCCAGCCCGCCGCCGTCGAGGACAAGGACGCAGTCACGCGCTCCTAGCCCACCCCCCGAACCCCAACGCGGGGCCACTAATGGTCCGTCCGGCCTGCCCGGACCGGCCGTAAGTGGCCCCGCGTTGCTGTGTTCGCGGCATCGTTGCGGCCGATTTCCCTGAGAGTGCTCAGGACCTCGGATATCACTTATCCGTAACAATGGTCTCCATGTGGCCGGCATCACAGTATGGTGGAGATAGTCGTGATTTTGAACGCTTGTTCGAGGAGCGAACACTAGGCGGGGGGCTTGTCATTCCCGCGGCCAATGCGCACATAGGAGTGAACATGAAACGTCGTATTATCAGCGTGCTGGCGGCCGCATCGGTCCTTGCACTGTCGGCCTGCGGCAGCGGATCGCCGAGTTCCACCGGCGGGGGCAGCGCATCCGGCGGCGCCACGGGCGGCGGGGACCTTACCAAGGTCAGCGTCGGCGTGATCCCGATCGTGGACTGCGCCCCCATCTATCTGGGCAGCAAGCAGGGCTTCTTCAAGGATGAAGGAATCCAGCTGGATATCCAGACCGCCACCGGGGGCGCGGCGATCGTCCCCGGCGTGGTGAGCGGCAGCTTCGACTTCGCCTTCTCCAACCTGATCTCGGTCATGGTGGCGAAGGACAGGGGCCTTGACCTGAAATTCGTGGCCAACGGCGCCTCGACCACGGGCGAGAAGGGCAAGGACATTGGCGGCGTCGTCGTCCCGGCCGGCTCCAGCATCCAGTCCCCGAAGGACCTCGCGGGCAAGACCGTGTCGGTGAACAACCTCTCCAACATCGGCGACACGACCATCCAGTCGGTCGTCGAAAAGGCCGGCGGCGACCCCGCAAGCGTGAAGTTCGTGGAGGTGGCCTTCCCGGACGCCCCCGCCGCGCTGACCAACAAGCAGGTGGACGCGGCCTGGATCCTGGAACCCTTCCTGTCCAAGGCCGTCGCCGAGGGCGGCAAGATCATTTCCTCCAACTTTGTGGACATGAGCCCGGAGCTGGACATCGCCGGCTACTTCACCAAGGCGGACACCATCAAGGACAAGGCGGAGCTTACCCAGAAGTTCACCCGGGCCATGAACAAGTCCCTCGAATACGCCCAGGCCCACCCGCAGGAAGTCCGCGACATCGTGGGCACCTACACCAAGATTGACGAAGCCACCCGGGCCAATATGATCCTGCCCCGCTACCGGGTGGAGTTCAACAAGGACGCGTTCAAGACCCTCGGCGACGCCGCCGCCAAGTACGGGACGCTGTCCAAGGCTCCGAACGCAGGCGACCTCCTCCCGTGAGTTCCGTGAGTTCCGTCAGTTCCGACGGCGTGGTGTCCGGCGGTGCCGTCCCCGGCGGGGGACGGGGCCGCCGGTCCGGCCGCAAGCTTCCCGTGAAGCAGTTGCTCGGCGTGGTCGGGATTCTTGGGTTCCTGGCCACCTGGGAACTCATTCCCCGGCTGGGCATCATCGACGAGCGCTACCTCCCGCCGGCCAGCGAAGTCATCGCCGCGCTGGCCCTCGACTTTAGCCTGACCGCGTTCTGGGTGTCGGTCGGTGAAACCATGATGGCCTGGTTCCTGGGCCTGGTCATCGCGGTTGCCCTCGCCGTGCTGCTGGGTTTCATCATCGGCTCCAGCAGCTTCCTGCGGAAGGCAACCAACTCCACCGTGGAGTTCCTGCGCCCTATTCCGTCCGTGGCCCTCATCCCGCTGGCGGTGCTGCTCTTCGGCGTGAAGATCGAGTCGTCGCTCATGCTGATCACGTATGCCGCCTTCTGGCAGGTCCTCATCCAGGTCCTGTACGGGGTGGCCGACGTCGACATGGTCGCCAGCAACACCGCCAGGACCTATGGGCTGGGGTGGATGGCGCGGATCCGCTATGTCGTGTTCCCCACCGCGCTGCCCTACCTGATGACCGGTGTGCGGCTGGCTGCCACGGTGGCGCTGGTCCTAGCCATCACGGCGGAACTCGTGATCGGCTCGCCGGGGCTGGGCCGTGAGATCGCCCTCGCGCAATCCGGCGGCGCCATCTCCGGCATGTACGCCCTGGTGCTCGCCACCGGCCTGATTGGTGTGCTGATCAACGTCCTGATGCGGTTCATCGAAAAGAAGACTCTGTCCTGGCATTCCTCTGTCCGTTCCGAGGTGATCGTATGAAAGCACTGAAAACGGCGGCCTACGTGCTCGCGCTGCCGGTACTACTGGTCCTGGCCTGGTGGGTCTCGACCCTCGGAACGGTCAATTTCTTCGTCCCCACCCCGGCCGCCTTGGTCAACAAGTTCGGCGAGGTCTGGTTCGGTCCGCGCTTCTTCTCGGATGTGCTGCCCAGCGTCGCCCGGCTCCTGATCGGCGTCGTCGCGGCGATCGTGATCGGCGTCGTGGGCGGGGTGCTGATCGGCTCGGTCACATGGCTCCGCGCGTTGCTCGAACCCACGCTCGAATTCTTCCGCGCTATCCCGCCGCCCGTGCTGGTTCCGGTCCTGATCCTGCTGATGGGCATTACCGACTCCATGAAGATTGCGGTCATCATCTCCGGCTGTGTCTGGCCGGTGCTGCTGAACACCATTGAAGGCGTCCGTGCCGTGGACGGGGTCCTCTCGGATTCGGCCCACACCTACGGCATCGACGGCTGGGCCCGGGTGCGTTACCTGGTGCTGCCCTCGGCCAGCCCGCAGATCCTCGCCGGCGTCCGCCAGTCCCTGTCGCTCGGGTTGATCCTGATGGTCATTTCCGAAATGTTTGCCTCGTCTTCGGGGCTTGGCTTCACAATCGTCCAGTTCCAGCGCTCGTTCGCGATCCCGGAAATGTGGTCCGGCATTGTGGTGCTCGGCCTGCTGGGCGTGGCGATGTCGTTCATCTTCCAGTGGGCCGAGCGGAACATCCTGCGCTGGTACCACGGCCAGAAAGAGGTAGAAAATGCAGCCTGACCCCACCCCGGCCCCGTCCGGGAAGACCCTGCCGGAGGCGATGCTCTCCGTCCGCGGCCTGAAGAAGGTGTACCAGACCGACGGCGGCGACATCGAGGCGGTCCGCAACCTCACGTTCGATCTTCGGGCCGGCGAACTCGCCTGCCTCGTCGGACCCTCCGGCTCCGGCAAGACCACACTGCTGAAGTGCATCTCTGGCCTGATGGCGCCCACCGAGGGCGAAGTGCTGTTGGACGGCAAGCGGGTGTCCGGGCCGCCGAAGAAGATGGCCGTGGTGTTCCAGGAATACGGCCGGTCGCTGTTCCCCTGGATGCGGGTCCGGGACAACGTGGAGCTGCCGCTGAGGAACCAGGGCGTACCCAAGGCTGAGCGCGACCGGCTGGTCGACGAGGCCCTCGAGGCGGTGGGCCTGGCGCACGTGCCGCGCTCCTACCCCTGGCAGCTCTCCGGCGGCATGCAGCAGCGCGTGGCGATCGCCCGCGCGATCGCCTACCAGCCCGAGGTCCTGCTGATGGACGAACCGTTCGCGGCCGTGGACGCCCAGACCCGCGCGGACCTTGAAGACCTGATCCGGACGGTGTGGAAAAAGCTGGGCGTGACCGTGCTTTTCGTGACCCACGACATCGACGAGTCCGTCTACCTCGGCGAACGGGTCATCATCCTCTCCAGCTCCCCGACGGTGGTGCAGGAGGACATTGTGATCGACCTGCCGGCCGAGCGGGACCAGCTGAACACCCGTTCGCTGCCGCGCTTCACCGAGCTCCGCCACCACGTCTACGAGCAGATCCAGCTGGCCAAGAAGGGGCACCGGCCCGCGGCGGCCGGCACGCCGTCGTCGGCTCCCGCAGCAACGCCGACGCCGGCCAGCCCGACGGCGGCCTCCGGCACCGGCGGCGCCTAGCCGCCCGGCCGGCCGGGGACTTCCGCTACAGAACCCGATTTCCGCTACGGAAGCGGACCAGTGCACCCCGGAGCCGGGGTGCACCGGTCCGCAAGGGGCACGGGTGTCCGGAAGTGCCGCGGAAGTTTAGCCGCGGCGGCTGCCTGGAAAGGCTGCGGGTCCCTGCAAGGCTGCGGGTCCCGGCTAGCCGCAGGCCGTGATCCTGTACAGGGTGCGGCCATCCGCCGAGGCCACTTTCTCGAAGCCGCGGCCGGTGGGCACGTTGTAGAAACCGGGCCACCGCTTCAGGCTTACCGTGCCGTGGGATCCACCCGGGGCGTCTTCGTAGAAGTGCGTGGCACCGACCCTGCGCAAGGCCGCGCAGACCGACGGGTCCGTGGACAGCCGGTTGAACCCGGTCCGGAGCAGTTCCTTGGCAGCACTCCCGGCCGTCGGGGCGCCGAGCTGCGTGTACACCACATGCCGCCCGGTGAGGGCGTAGAAGTACGTCTCGCCGTTGAAAGGGTCCCCGATCACCACCGCGTCGGCCGGAAGCATCGCACCGGCCCGCTGGATAAAGGCCTGTTCACCCCTCGAAAGGACACCGGTGCCGGCCCGCGCCGATACCTCGTAGTTCTGCGCGGCCACCGCCACCCGGTCCACTGACCGAAAGCCGCCCGAGGCCGCGTACATGCCGTACATCACGACGGCGACGGACAGCGCGACGAGCACCCCCGGGACAGGCCACCTGCCGCCGAGGCGGGCGGCAGGCAGCCGCGCCGCCACTGCACGGTGCGCGGCCCTCGCCAGCACCGCGACGGCCAGGGCCGCCAGCAGGCTGCCTGTCATCGCGATGAACGGCGCGATCCGCTGCGTGTCCTTGTACCAGAACCCGGTCAGCCACCGCAGCGCGTTCTCCGGTCCGGCGGCAAGAACATAGAGCGCGGCAAAGGCCAGCCAGGCGACGGTGAGCGGCCTCGCGCCCCTGATGAAGGCAGCCATGGCACCGCCGAGGATCACCAGAAGCCCCACCGCGAGGTTGAAATCGTCCGGCGCGGGCGGGGACAGCGCGGGAAATCTCGGAAGGTCGAAGAACGCCAGCAGCAGTGAATCCGGGACTTGGGCCCGCACCGCGCGCGGGTAGGCCATCACACCGGCAAGCAACCGGGAATGGGCCAGCACGGCGTAGGCCGCTGCGGCGGCAGCAACCGCCGCCGCGCCCACCGCGACCGCCATCCCGGGGCGGCGTCGTGCGCCCCGCAGCAGCGGCGGCAGGACGTGCGCCGCCACGAAAGACAGCGCGGCAATCACGGTGGCAAAAACGGCACTCGGGTGCGCGGCCGCACAGCCGCCCAAGACCGCGGCCAGGAGCGCGGCCAGGAGCGCATACTCCCTGGCCGGTGTGCCGGCCCGCTCGGCGGAGGCCAGACGCCGCAGCAGCAGGACACCCAGGGCCAGGGCAGCCGGGACCAGGGCGGTGGCGAGCCCGTTGGGCCATTGGCCGCTGCGGAGGAGTTGGGAGTAGGGAAAGCTGACAAAGGAGGCCGCGAAAAGCGGCGTCAGCGCCCACGCCAGCGGATGCCGCGGCAGGACCGCAGAGGCCAGAAACGTCAGGCCGATCGGCCAGATCAGGCCACCGATGACGATCGAGGACAGGTTGGCTGTTTCCGCCAGGCTGCCCGGGACCAACGACACCACGCTGTGCCAGCCCGCGGGGTAATACGTGCCGGAACCGAAGACCGGAGCCACGCCCCACGGCGTGGCGCTGCCGGACTCCTGGATCCAGCGCAGCACGTTCAGGTGGAAGATGGGATCCCAGCCCTGCGACGCGGCGGCCGGATTGCCGATCCCCCGAAGCAGCGCCAGGCAGGTCACCGCCGAACCGGTCAGCACGCCCGCGCCGACCGCCAGGTTCACCGGCCAGCGGAGACGGGCAGGCCACAGGCTTGAGGTCAGGCTGAGCCGCCTCCCTACCAGCCAGGCGGCCACCATCGGCGGCACGGCGCTCAGGGCGGCCGTGGCAGCGTTCCACGGCACGCCCACGGCGTCAGCCGCCAGGCTTCCGGCCAGGAAAACAAGCAAGGTCACGGCCGGGCTGAGGGCAACTGCCGCAGGCCAGCCCGGTTTTAGCGGCAGGAGCACCAGCACCCCCGGGAGGAAAAACGCGCCGACCAGAAGAACCACGGTCAGGGCGTGCGGGAGCAGCCCGGGAAGCCAAGTCAGCATAGGGGTGTCAGCGCGCTCCGGACCGGATCTTGTTCTTCCGGGAAACAGCCAGCGTCTTGTTGAGCAGCTTGGCGGCTCCGGCGGTCAGAGCCCCGCCCTGGCCGGACATTGCCGGGTAAAGTGTCTGGGCTTCGGTGCGTTTCTGTTCGAGGAGGGCGGGGAGGTTGGCTGCCAGCGCGCCGGGCTGCTCGGGCATGGCGGGGGACTCGTCGCCGAGGGCTAAAGTCCAGCCACTGCCCAGGGCCGCGACGGACTCGTGTTTGACGTCGTAGTAGCCCTTTTTCACGCCGACGGCGATGCCGCGGGCACCCGCGGCGGCGGCCAGCAGGTGCAGGTGGAAGCGGCTGGTGACCCAGGTCTGCTGTGCGGAGAGCGGCAGGCCGTTGGTCCAGACGCGGCTGAACGGGATGAACCGGCTCTCCGGGATGCGGTCGGCGAGGCGCTCGTAGGCGGCGTGGTCGACGCCGGGGATCGCCTCGACGTAATAGGCCTTGACTCCCCGGCGGCCGGCGAGATCCACCTGGGTGCGTGCGATGTCGACGGCGGCCTGGAAGCGTCCGGGGTCGGCCAGGTCGCTTTGGATGCAGACGTAAAGCCCGGCCGGGGCGTTATTGCGGCCAATTTCCCCGGCAATGCCAAGCAACGCGTCGTCCAGGCCACGTTCCAGACCGTGGGCCGCAGCGCTGGGCTCGTCCCGGGCTCTAACGTAGTGGAAACCCCCGAAAAGGGGTGGTTGGGTGTCGGCCGCCGGGAGTGCCGGCATCAGGCCCTGGCCGGTGGCGTAGAGCCGGGCGCCGGTGGCTTCGCTGACGGCGCGCATGCCCTCGACCAGTCCGGCGTGGTGCGGCCAGGTGCCGTTGACATAGCCGCCGCCGATCAGGTGCAGCGACTCGGCTTCGCGGAGTTTGAGGATGCCCAGGTCGTAGGCGGGGGTGCCGAAGTTGGTGATGCGTTCGCGGATGGTTTTGGCTGCCGCATCCGCGGGGAGGTCGGCGGTGTCGTGCACCAGGCGCCAGAGCGTATTGGTGATCCGGAGCCGGGGGTGCAGGCCCTCGAAGAGGACCTGGGCCATGCCCGGTTGGGGGCAGTCGAGCCAGACGTCGGCGTCGGGCCGGGCCGCGGCCAGGTGCTTGAGCCAGGCGGCGGCGATAAACTCGTCGCCGAAGTTGGGGTGGCCGGAAGTGCCGACCAGATAAATGATTCCCGAATTCACTCAACAGACTATAGCGGCGTGCCCGCGCTGTGAGCGAAAGAACACCCCGCCGCGGAGAACCGCGGCGGGGTGTTCTTTGGTGCAGGCTGAAATTAGCCGATCTTGTTGGCAGCCTCGGCGTCCGAGGTGGCAGCGCCGGCGGCGGCACCCAGGTTGGCGCGCAGCTTCGCGCCGAGCTCGGCGTCGACGTTGGTCCAGTACTGGATGGCGCGTTCCTTGATGGCCGCGCTCTTGACGCCGCCCACCGCACCGGTGAGGGTGTCCAGCAGGCGGGCCTTGGCGCCGTCGTCGAACACCTCGCGGTACAGCGTGCCGGCCTGGCCGAAGTCGCCGTCCTCAGCGTGCAGGGAGTGCGCGGAGAGCGTCAGCTCGCCGTCGTTCTCCCAGCCGCCGGCCGGGTTCTGCGGTTCCACGGCAGCCGGGCCGCCGAAGGAGTTCGGCGCGTACACCGGCACCGAGGGGGCGTTGAAGTGGTACCGCGCCGCGCCGTCCTGGCTGTAGTTGTTGACCTGGCTCTTCGGCAGGTTGACCGGAAGCTGGGCGTGGTTGGTGCCCACGCGGTAGCGGTGCGCGTCGGCGTAGGAGAAGATGCGGGCCTGCAGCATCTTGTCCGGCGAGGCGGCGATGCCCGGCACGAAGTTCGACGGCGCGAAGGTGGCCTGCTCGATCTGCGCGAAGTAGTTCTCCGGGTTCCTGTTCAGCTCCATGGTGCCGACCTTGACCAGCGGGTAGTCGCCGTGCGGCCATACCTTGGTGACGTCGAACGGGTTGAAGCGGTAGGTCTTGGCGTCCTCGTAGGGCATCACCTGGACGTGCAGGTCCCAGGAGGGAAAGTTGCCCGCGTCGATGTTTTCCTGCAGGTCGCGGATGTAGAAGTCCGCGTCCGCGCCGGCCAGCTCCTCTGCCTCGTCGCCGGTCAGGGACTTGACGCCCTGGTTGGACTTGAAGTGGTACTTGACCCAGAAACGCTCGCCCGCCGCGTTGATCCACTGGTAGGTGTGCGAGCCGTAGCCCTGCATTTCACGCCAGGAAGCCGGCAGGCCGCGGTCGCCCATGAGCCAGGTGACCTGGTGGGCGGACTCGGGGGAGAGGGTCCAGAAATCCCACTGCATGTCGGCGTCGCGCAGGTGGGTGCCGGGGAGGCGCTTCTGCGAGTGGATGAAGTCCGGGAACTTGATGCCGTCGCGGATGAAGAACACCGGGGTGTTGTTGCCGACCAGGTCGTAGTTGCCCTCGGAGGTGTAGAACTTCACGGCGAAGCCGCGCGGGTCGCGGAGGGTGTCGGCGGAGCCTGCCTCGCCGGCGACGGAGGAGAAGCGGATGAGCATGTCCGTCTCGGCGCCCGGCTGGAACAGCGCCGCCTTGGTGTACTGGGAGACATCCCCCGTGGTCGTGAACGTGCCGAAGGCGCCGCCGCCCTTGGCGTGCACCACACGCTCCGGCACGCGCTCGCGGTTGAACTGGGCGAGCTTCTCCACCAGGTAGTGGTCGGTCAGGACGATCGCGCCGTCAGCACCGACGGACTTCGAGTGGGCGTCGGAAGTGACGGGGGCACCGGACTGTGTCGTGGACACTGCGGGCGCAGAGATGTTCTGAGTCATCATTCTCCTATTTCTGTTTCTAACTTAGTTACGGTCGGCGGGGAGTTTTTGGGTGCGCTGGCAGTCCTCGCAGATGCCCTGGTACAGGACATCTGCGATCTGGATGGTCATGGGCTTGGAGCCCGAGTCCCAGTGCGGGGTGAGGCACGGAGCGTGGCCGACGGCGCATTCGACGTCCTCAACCCGGCCGCAGCTGATGCAGACGGCGTGGTGGTGGTTGTCGCCCACCCTCGTCTCATACAGCGCAGGCGAGTGGGGAGGTTCGAAGCGCCGGAGCATGTGCAGTGCGGTCAGGTCGCCAAGGACCACATAGACCGATTGGGCGGTGAGTTCGGGCAGGTTTTCGCGGGCGGCGGCAAGGATGCTTTCCGCCGGCGAATGCGGATGGCGCTCGACGGCGGCCAGCACGGCCAGCCGCTGCTTCGTCACCCGGCGGCCGTGGGCGCGCAGGGCCGCGGCCCACGCCTCGCTGCCGTCCACCAAATCCGTCATGGCCCCATTCAAGCACTTATTTTTAGCAGTTCACAATAAGGTTCGGCTTATTTCGAAACGCTCCCTCAGGTTTGGCGGTAAGTGGGGACACGCTCCCTCAGGTTTGGCGGTAAACGGGGGCACGCTCCCTCAGGTTTGGCGGTAACTGGGGGCACGCTCCCTCAGGTTTGGCGGTAACTGGGGGCACGCTCCCTCAGGTTTGGCGGTAACTGGGGACACGCTCCCTCAGGTTTGGCGGTAAACGGGGACACGCTCCCTCAGGTTTGGCGGAAACTTTCCGAACGCCACCTCACCTCTTGTGAGGGAGCGTTCGGGTTTGGAGCGCCGGTTGTGAGGGAGCGTTGGGGTTTGGGCGGCTGGTTGTGAGGGAGCGTGCGGGATTGGAGCGCCGGTTGTGGGGGAGCGTTCGGGTTTGGAGCGCCGGTTGTGAGGGAGCGTTCGGGTTTGGAGATCCCATTAGAGTTGCCCGGTGGGGAAATTCTTGGCGGACATTACGCCGCTACGCGAAAGTCCGGCCTTCCGCCGCCTCTGGCTGGGATCCGCCGCCTCGGCGCTGGGCAGCCAGCTCACCCTGGTGGCCGTGAGCCTCGAGGTCTACCGGCTCACCCAGGACAGCCTGTATGTGGGCCTGCTGAGCATCTTCGCCCTCGTCCCGCTGGTGTTCGGCGGCCTGCTGGGCGGATCCATTGCCGATGCCCACGACCGCCGCAAGGTCGCGCTCGCCGCCTCCGCCGTGCTCTGGCTGACCACCGCGGGCCTGGCGCTACAGGCCTGGCTGCAGCTGGGCAACGTCTGGCTGCTGTACGTCCTGGTGGCGGTGCAAAGCGGTGCGCAGGCCATCAACCAACCGGCGCGCAGCGCCATCATCCCGGTCCTGGTCCGCAAGGAGCTGCTGCCCGCGGCCAACGCCCTGAGCATGATGATCTTCGGGCTGACCATGACCGCCGGTCCGCTGCTGGCCGGCGTGCTGGTCGCCACGGTCGGCTTCGCCTGGACCTACACGATCGACGTGGCCAGCTTCGCGTTCGTCGTCTGGGCCCTGCTGAAACTGCCGCCGATGCCCCGGGGGCAGGAGTCGCACCGGGCCGGCCTGCGTTCCGTGGTGGAGGGCTTCCGCTTCCTCGGCACCCGTCCCAACCTGCGGATGACCTTCGTGATCGACCTGGTGGCGATGATCCTCGCGCAGCCGAGGGCGCTGCTGCCGGCCATCGCCGCGCTCATGATCGGCGGCGGCGAAGCCACAGTCGGCGTGTTGCTGGCCTCGACCGCCGTCGGGGCCTTCCTCGCCGGGCTCTTCTCCGGCCCGCTCGGTGCCGTGCGGGCGCAGGGCACGGCGGTGGTCTGGTCGGTCATCGGCTGGGGCGCCTCGATCGCGGGGCTGGGCCTCGTCGTCGTGCTCGCCGGCCGGTCCGGCGCCGGGGGCGTGACGTTGTGGCTGGTGCCCGCCGCGGTGTGCTGCGCACTCGCCGGGATCGCCGACTCGATCAGCGCCGTGTTCCGCACCACCATCCTGCAGTCGGCCACCCCGGACCATCTGCGCGGCCGGCTGCAGGGCGTCTTTGTGGTGGTTGTCGCCGGCGGACCCCGGGTGGGGGACATGCTCGCCGGCGGCGCGACTAAGCTGCTCAGTGAAGGCTGGGTACTGCTCGCGGGCGGGGTGCTCTGCGCGGTGGTGGCCTGGCTCGTGGCCCGCTGGCAGTCCGGGTTCCTGCAATACGATGCGCGGAACCCGGTCCCGTAGCGGTTCGTTTCCCATAGGGGTGGTCCGTGGGACACCCCGACGACGGCGGCATGGCTTGGGAGGATCAGTGCACAACCACCACAACGGACTGAAAACAGCGGCCCTGTTCGGCGTGCTCTGGGCGGTGCTGCTGGGCCTGGGCGCGCTGCTTGGATCCAGCATGCGCAGCTCGGCGCCCATCTGGATCATGGCGCTGATCGGCGTCGGCACCACCGCTTACGGCTACTGGAACAGCGACAAGATCGCGATCCGGGCCATGCAGGCGTATCCGGTGACGGAGGCCGAGGCGCCGCAGCTGCACCAGATGGTCCGGGAGCTCTCGGCTCGCGCCAACCAGCCGATGCCCCGGATCTATATCTCGCCGACCATGGCGCCCAACGCCTTCGCGACCGGCCGAAACCCGCAGAACGCGGCGGTCTGCTGCACGCAGGGCATCCTGCAGCTGCTCGACGCACGCGAGCTACGCGGCGTGCTCGGCCACGAGCTGATGCACGTCTACAACCGGGACATCCTGACCTCGTCGGTGGCTGCCGCCGTCGCCGGTGTGATCACCTCGGTGGGCCAGATGCTGCTGTTCTTCGGCGGCGGAGGCGACCGCCGCAACGCGAACCCGCTGGCCCTGCTTGCGATGGCGCTGCTGGCCCCGTTTGCCGCCTCGCTAATCCAGATGGCCATCTCCCGGACCCGGGAGTACGACGCCGACGAGGATGGGTCCGCGCTCACCGGCGACCCGCTGGCGCTGGCCTCGGCGCTGCGCAAGATCGAACAGGGCGTGCAGCTCGCGCCGTTGCCGCAGGACCAGCGGCTGGTGAACGCCTCGCACCTGATGATCGCCAACCCGTTCCGCGGCGGAGGCATGGCTCGGATGTTTTCCACGCACCCGCCGATGAGCGAACGGATCGGCCGGCTGGAACGGATGGCCGGGCGGCAGCTCGGCTAGGCACGAAAAGGCCGGGCCCCGGCGTCGTGATGACGCTGGAACCCGGCCGGTTTAGCGCTCCTAGCTGCGGAAGTTCACGAACTGCAGGTCGGCCTCGTCGAAGCCCTTGAGCAGGTTCATGGTTTCCTGGAGGTCGTCGCGGGACTTGGACGTCACGCGCAGCTCGTCGCCCTGGATCTGGGACTTGACCGACTTGGGCCCCTCGTCGCGGATCAGCTTGTTGATCTTCTTCGCAAGGTCCTGGGCAATGCCCTCCTTGATGGTGGCCTCGAGGCGGAACTCCTTGCCGGAGGGGTAGGGCTCCCCGGTATCCAGGGACTTTAGCGAGATGCCGCGGCGGATCAGCTTGGACTGCAGCACGTCCAGGACCGCCAGCACCCGCTCCTCGGAGTTGGCCTTCATCAGGATCTTCTCGCCGCTGAAGTCGACCTCAGCGCCGACGCCCTTGAAGTCGTAACGCTGCGCCAGTTCCTTCTGTGCCTGGTTCAGCGCGTTGGCGACCTCCTGCTTGTCGACCTTGCTGACGACGTCGAATGTGGATTCGCCTGCCATGACTGTCCTCCTGATGGTTGTCCGGACGCCCTGCTGAAGGGCGGTGTTTTCTGCATTCCAGCCTAGTACGGATGCTCCGGATGTGAAGCTGCGCGGGGGCTGGCGGTCCTCACAGTCGGCTCAAAGCTGAACCACGGGGGGAACGAAGCTTGCCCGGGCACAGTTGTAGTCCTTGGAAGAGCCGCTTGAAAGGCAAAGTACATGAACCGCAAGGCCATCCGTTCCGTCTCCAGCTCCGCCGCCGCCGCGGCCGGTTCGATCACCACGGCGGTGACGTCGGTGGCCGCCGCGGCGCTGGCGGCCTCCATCATCCTCAGCCCGGCCGCGGACGCTTCGGCCCGGCTGGACGGTGTGCAGGCGGATCTGGCCCGGGCGGTGCAGCTGAACCAGGTCACCGCGGAGCAGGCGGCAAAATTTGAGGCCAAACTCGCCAGCCGCATCCTCGGAGAAGCCTGATTTTCCGGGCCCTACGGGGCCGGCCGGTGCCGATTCGATTCTTCGGCGGAAGTTCTGTAAAGTTGTCTTGCCCGCGGTTGCTGGAAGCGGAACGGACTGGAAACAGGCGTTTCGACGACAGAAGCTGCGAGTGATCTTCTTTTGAAGTTCGGCAGATTACCCGAGCGGCCAAAGGGGGCTGACTGTAAATCAGCTGGCAACGCCTACGGGGGTTCGAATCCCTCATCTGCCACCCTTGAAAAACCTCCGGAACCACACGGTTCCGGAGGTTTTTCTTTGCCCGGCCGCGCCCTGAAGTCCGGATCACGCCGGCGGCTGCTCCGTAAGTGCCCTTTAGCGGGGTGGAAACGGCGGCTACGGGGCAGTCGATGGGCGGGGAGGCCGTCATTTTCGAGTGAAAACGTGCCCGGCGTCACATATTGTCCCCGCGAGGCGTTACCCTTTCGCAGGAGGGGGAATCACATGGAGATAGTCCTGGCAGCCGGCAAGGGAAAGCTCAGCCTGGATGCGGGCGGAATTCTGCAGCTGGCCTGGGCTTCCGGCTCCGCGCTGGATACGGCGGACGCCGTCGAGTCCGTCCTGGCCATTTCAAAAATCAGTGCCGGGCGGATGCTGCCGTTGCTGATCGATATAAGTGACGTCAAGCTAACTGCCGGAGCCCGTAACCACTACCTGGACAGCCGGTTCGTTTCCTCCGTGGCGCTGGTTGGTGAGTCCAACGTGGACCGGGTGGTGGCCGCCTGGATGCGCCGCGGGAACGACTGTCCCCAGCGCTACTTCACCTCGAGGACCGAAGCCCGGCAATGGCTGGCCGGACTGGCCGCCGACGACGGGACGCAAACCGTCGCAGGCTGATCCGTCCGCCGGCCCGCCTGGCCGTATGGCTGACCGCCCGCCGATACGACCACGACACCCCGGCCGGAGGATCAGCCGATTCGTCATTACTGCAGAGTAGGGTAAGGCGCGTTGATCAAAAAGTGCCTGAGGAGCTCAAATGAAGTCGTTTGCATGTGGTGACGTTGTTCCCGGTTGTGAAGCCCGCTGGGTGTGCAGCACGGACGACGAGATTCTGGTCCAGGTCAGCGCCCATGCCGCATCCGTGCACGGCCTGACCGATCTTTCCCCCGAGCTCGTCGGCTCGGTGCGCAAAGCTATCGTCCCGGCTAGTTGATTCCCGCGGCGGGCGGGCCGCATCCCGACGCCGGCGCCGGCACGCCAGCCCCTCCGGACTGGGAGCGCCTGCTCGCGTCCGCCTGCCGCGGTGAAGGGCTGGCGACGGCCTATCAGCCCATTATCGATACGGCGCGGGGAGCGGTGGTGGGCTACGAAGCCCTGGCACGGTTTCCCGGTTATGCCGAGAAGAACCCCGAAGTGTGGTTTGCCGCCGCCCGCGCCCACGGTAAAGCCGCCGAGCTTGAATCTGCCGCGCTGCGCACGGCACTGAAGGCCCGCGCCGCGCTGCCGGCCAACTGCTTCCTGACCCTCAACGTTTCACCCGAACTGCTGACGTCCGAGTGCATCCGCAGCGTGTGGCGCGACGAGGGCAGGCTGGGCGGCCTGATCGTCGAACTGACGGAGCAGACGCCGATCGATTCGTACGTGGAGCTGGAACCGGACCTGAACCAGTTGCGCGCCGCCGGTGCCCTGATCGCCGTCGACGACGCCGGAGCCGGCTACGCGGGCCTGCGCCACCTGCTGGCCCTGCGTCCCTCGATGATCAAGATCGACCGGGCCCTGATCCAGGACGTCGACCGCGATGAGGCGAAGCGGGCACTGATCGGGATGCTTGGCGCCTTTGCGAGCCGCGTGGATGCCTGGATCCTGGCCGAGGGGGTGGAGCGGGCCGAGGAGCTCGAGGCGCTCGTCTCGCTGGGTGTACCGCTCGTGCAGGGCTACTACCTTGCCCGGCCGGCTCCGCCGTGGGCCGGCATCGACCTTGACGTGGCACACCGCCTGGCCAGCACGCGGCCGGTGGCGCACAAGACGGTCATCCGCGACGTCGTCGAACCGGCGGCGACGGTGGACAGCGTCGCGCTGGCCGCCGAGGCTTTTGCAGCCAACCCGGCGCTGGAAGCGGTTGTGCTGCTCGGCGAGCACTTGCGGCCGGTCGCGGTGCTGGACGCGGGGGCGGCTGCGCTTGCCGTGGTGAGCCCGGGGATGCGGGTGAACCTCGATACTCCGCTCAGCGAGGCGCTGGCCCGTTCCATGACGAGGCCGAACGCCCAAAGGTTCGACACGCTTTTGGTGACCGACAACGCAGGACGCTTTGCCGGCGTCGCCCGGATGGAGCGCATGATCCTTGCGCTCACCGGAAGCGGCGACGAGGCCGCGGACCTGACTGCAGACTAGCCCGGTCCGCTCCCGAGTGGCACGAGCCGGAACGAGTATTGCCCCGTGCTGCCAGCGGGCGCCATGCTCAGCTCAGCGCCCTCCCAGGGCAGTTGCAACAGGATGCTGATGACTTCCCCGCACGGGACGGTCCGTTCGGACAGGACTTCGGCGCCGTTCCAGCTGCGGATGGACAGCCGCGTCGCCGCCGTCCCGCGGCAGGCGAAATTCAAGTCGTAGAGGCCGGGCGGGGCGGAGAGCCCAAAGCTGGTCGGCGCGTCGGACGTGGCGGAGCCCCGGTATTCGCCGGGGACCGACGGATCCAGGACGTCCCGGGCCCAGGCGCTGGCACCGAAATTCTCGCGCAGCGATTCGTCCGTGTTGGGCTCGATCTTCACCCCGGCGACGCCGGCATCGAGGCCGTACAGGGCGGTGGCACGGGCCGTAAGTATGCCGCCCGTGTGCCGGATGAACGTGGCGCGGGCCTCGCCGCAGGGGTAGTCCCAGGCCTCCGGAAGTCCCTGTCCCCGGACCAGCTTTACTTCCAGCCGGGTGGCGCCGGAGCATGCCGCCGTCAGCAGGTAGTCCCCGGCAGCGAGGTCGGTGGTCCACTCGGCGGTCTTGCCAGTTGCGTACGGAACGCCGGAACCGGCAGGCGGGCCCGCGAGTTGCCGGGTCACTTCGGCCAGGAATGCGGCGGGGTCCACGGAGCGCGTGGCAGTCGGCGCGGGCTCGGGCGCCTCCTCGGGGCTGTATTCGCACCCAGCCAGGGGCAGGAGCAGAACCAGCAGCAATACCTTCGCGCGCAGGATCCGCGCCCCCCACAGAGCCGACATGCCCCGAGTCTAACGCCGCCCAGGGGACCAAGCCCGGCCCACGGACCAGGACCGGCCCGCACGCCGGACCGGGGACGGGGCCGCCGTGGCACGGACGGAGGCCGAGGCCCGGGCCCGGGCCCGTCAGCGGCGCGGCGCTGGCGGCTGCAGCAAGGAGGATCCGGAAGGATGGGGAGGGTGATGACTGAGAGTCCCAGCACGCTGGCGGGCGATCTGCCCGGCGGTGTCCGGATCAGGCTGCTGCGCGGCTCCGACGCCGAGCGGCTGGGTGCCGCCTACCGGCGGAACCGGGAGCACCTCGCGCCCTGGGAACCGGTCCGGAGCGCGGAATTCTTCGCGACGGAGGGCCAGCGGGCGAACATCGCCGGCAACCTCGCCATGTTCGCCGCCGGGACCGCCGTTCCCTGGATCCTGCTGCAGGGCGACTGGGCGGTGGGCACGATGACATTGAGTGGCATCGTGCGGGGCCCGTTCCGCAGCGCCAACCTCGGCTACTGGGTGGACCAGGAATATACCGGCCGGGGCGTCGGCACGGCCGCCGTCGCCCACGGTGTCGCTGCCGCCGGCACCGCGCTGGATCTGCACCGCATCCAGGCGGCCACCCTGCCGCACAACGCCGCCTCGCAGGCTGTGCTGCGGCGCGCCGGTTTCCAGCAGATCGGGCTGGCCCCGGAGTACCTGCATATCGCCGGCAGCTGGCAGGACCATGTCCTGTTCCAGCGCATCCTGCACTGACGCGTGGGAGACTCACACAGTGACTGACGAATCTTTCGGCGCCCTGCACCACATCGAGCTGTGGGTACCGGACCTCGGCCGGGCCACGGACCACTGGGGCTGGCTGCTGGCCCGGCTCGGTTACGAGCAGTACCAGGACTGGCCCGGCGGGCGCAGCTGGCGGCGCGGACCCACGTACATCGTCGTCGAAGAGTCCCCGGACCTGAGCAGCCGGACCCACCACCGCACGGCGCCCGGGCTGAACCATCTGGCCTTCCGTGCCGGGACGCAGGAGCACGTGGACGCGCTGGCGGCGGACGCCCCCGCCCACGGCTGGACCGGGTTGTTCCCGGAAAAGTATCCGCACGCGGGCGGCCCCGGCCATTACGCCGCCTACCTGGTCAACGCGGACGGCTTCGAAGTCGAGCTGGTCGCCGCGGACTGACCCGACCGCGGACTGACCCGGCAGCCGGGGCGGTACCGTGATACCCATGAGCATCATGCTGGTGGGCGGCGGGCCCGATACTGTGACCACCCCGGTTGTGTTTGACCGGTTCGTCAAGGAGGTCCGGAACCGCACCGGCGGAAGCCGGCCTGCCCGGATCGCCGTAGTGCTCTTTGACCGCGAAGGCAGTTCGGAGTACTTCCTCCCCGCCTATCTGGAGCCAATGCACAGCCGTACGCCCTGCCAACTGACGCCGGTGCTGCTGCGCGCCAACGAGCCGGCCGATCCGGCGGCGTTCGACGACGTCGACGGGATCGTCGTCGGCGGCGGCCCCACCCCGGACTACCTTGAAGGCCTCCGGGGCTCGGCGGCGGCGATCCGGGCGGCGGTCGCGGCCGGCGTCCCCTACCTCGGATTCTCCGCCGGCGCGATGATCGCGCCGCAGCGCGCCCTGGTGGGCGGCTACCGGCTCCGGGGTGTCGAGGTGTGCTCGCAGGAATGCTCGGAAGGCCTTGACGAGCTTGAGGTCCGCGACGGCCTGGGCCTGGTGCCGTTCGCCGTCGACGTCCATGCCGCCCAGGCCGGGACCCTGAGCCGCGCGGTTGCGGCGGTCGCGGAGGGCCTTGTGGACCGGGCGGTGGCGGTGGACGAGAACACCGCGCTGGTGCGGCGCCACGCGGACCTCGAGGACCTCGAGGTGATCGGCGCCGGGAACTGCTGGTCCGTCCGCGGCGCGGGCCGTAAGGCCACGGTCGCCGTCCTCTCCGCCAGCTGAGCCGGGCACCCGTCTTTGGCACCATTGTTACTCGCGGGTAACATAGTGCCCATGCATCTGCTGCTCCGCACCATCCTCCTGCTCATTAAGTCGGCCCGGCGCTCGCCGCTCGGTATCTGGGACGCGTCCTCGTTGCCGCTACGGGTCCTGCCGACGGACATTGACATCGCCATGCATGTCAACAACGGCATGTATTTCTCCCTGATGGACCTGGGCCGGTTCGACCTGATGGCACGCAGCGGGACCTGGCAGGCCATGCGCCGGCGCGGCTGGACGCCGGTGGTGGCGGGGGAGACGATTGCCTTCCGCCGCTCCCTGCAGCTGTGGCAGCGCTACAGCATCGAGACCAAGGTCATCGGGCTGGATGAGAAGGCCATCTACTTCGAACAACGCATGGTGGCCGACGGCGAAATCTACGCCCGGGCGCACATCGCCACCCGGCTGGTGGCCAAGGGTGGCCCGGTCAGCCAGGAGGAGATCATCCGCGAATTCGGGGCTCCGCCGGCGGAACTGGAACTGCCCGAGTGGATCCACAACTGGCGCGAAACAAACGCGCTGCCGGGGGCCCGCCGGCCCGCCCCGCACGCCTGGGCCTAACCCGGCGGCGGATGTGCCAACAGCGAAACGCAGGGGACTTTCACGGGCGGCTCGCGTACCGTTGACCCATGGCTACCGTAGACATTACAGGTGAACAGTTCGCATCGACCGTCGAGGACAACGACATTGTCCTCGTAGACTTCTGGGCCGAATGGTGCGGCCCGTGCAAGCAGTTTGGCCCGACCTACTCGGCCGTTTCGGAGAAGCACCCGGACGTCGTTTTCTCCAAGGTGGACACCGAAGCCGAGCAGCAGCTCGCCGCCGAGGCCGGCATCACGTCGATCCCCACCCTGATGGCCTTCCGCGAGAAGGTGCTGGTGTTCTCCCAGCCGGGGGCGCTGAACGCCCAGCAGCTGGAGCAGGTGGTCGATGCCGTCAAGGCGCTCGACATGGAGGAAGTCCACGCGCACGTGGCCCGCTCGCAGGCCGAAGCCGCAACCCAGCAGGACGGCACCCAGATTCCGGACGTCTGATCCGGCTCCCAACGGCTAAAAGCAACGATTTAAATCAACGCGGGGTCACTCCGCGCCCATCCCTGACAGGGTTATGGGCGCGGAGTGACCCCGCCTTGCTGTTGGGTGGGTGCGAGCGGCCGGACTAGAGCTTTTCCAGCTTGACCGGCTCGGCCAGCAGTGCGCTCAGGGACTCGTTCAGGTCCTGGACCGCCGTGCCCTTCGAGTGCTTGTCCAGGTCCTCCTGGGAGGCCCACCGCTCGGTCAGCACCAGCTTGTCCTCGCTCGCCTCGGTCAGTTCATAGCGGATGCAGCCGGGCTCGTTGACTACCTCGTCGATCGCGATCTCGAGGGCAAGCTTCACGCGGAAGAACTCGCCCTCGTTGGGGATGAAAGTGGCTTGCAGGTCAATGGGTTCGCTCATGGCCTTTACCCTACCGGGCGGCCGCGCCGGCGCCCGGAGATGGCCGGAAGATTTCCTAGGACTTCCACGCTTTACCCTTCTCTTGCCGCCGGGCTGTTGGTAGCGTCACACCATGCTTGCGTACACAGCCGGGGACACTGACGTCCCGCTGATCGAAGAAACCATCGGCGACCACTTTGAGCGGGTCGTTGCCCGGTTCCCGTTCCACGATGCACTGATTGAGGCCGCGGCGGTTCCGGGAGGGGAGGCCCGGCGGTGGAGCTACACCAAGATGAACGACGACGTCGACCGGCTGGCCCGCGCGCTGCTCGCGCTCGGCGTCGCCACCGGCGACCGGATCGGCATCTGGAGCCCGAACTGCGCCGAATGGACCATCCTGCAGTACGCCACGGCGAAGATCGGGGCGATCCTGGTCAACGTCAACCCGGCGTACCGCGGCCATGAACTGGAATTCGTCGTCAGGCAGAACGGCATGCGGATGCTGGTGGCGGCACCGTCGGACAAGAACAGCGATTACACCGGGATGGCCCGGCAGGCGCTGGCGGAATGTCCCGAGCTGCGCGAACTCGTGTTCCTGCCCGATGGAGGCCTGCCCGGCCTCGGCGCCGGCGTTCCGGAAAGCGAGGCGGAACAGACCTATGCGGAACTCCTCAGGCGGGCCGACGACGTCGCGCATTCAGGGCTGAAGGCGCGGATGGCCGAACTGGACCCGCACGACGCGATCAACCTGCAGTACACCTCCGGCACCACCGGTTTCCCCAAGGGCGCCACCCTGACGCACCGCAACCTGCTCAACAACGGCTACTCCATCGGCGAGCTGCTGGACTACACCGAGCACGACAGGGTGGTGCTGCCGGTGCCGTTCTACCACTGCTTCGGCATGGTGATCGGCAATCTGGCCGCCTTCAGCCACGGCGCCGCCACCATCATCCCGGGCCGCGGGTTCTCACCGGCCGCCGCGCTGGAGGCTGTGCAGGACTTCGGCGGGACATCGCTGTACGGCGTGCCGACCATGTTCATCGCCGAACTCGCCCTGCCGGACTTCGCCTCCTACGACCTGTCCACACTGCGCACCGGCGTTATGGCCGGCTCGCTGTGCCCCATCGAGGTCATGAACCGGGTGATCGCGGAGATGAACATGCGCGATGTTGCCATTTGCTACGGCATGACGGAGACCTCGCCGGTTTCCACCATGACCCGCAGCGTGGACACGATGGCCCAGCGCACGCAGACCGTAGGCCGGACCATGCCGCACCTGGAGAGCCAAGTGGTGGACCCGGTGACCGGAGGGGTCCTGCAGCGCGGCGAGATCGGCGAGCTGTGCACCCGCGGGTACTCGGTGATGCAGGGCTACTGGAACCAGCCGGACAAGACAGCGGAGGCGATCGACGCCGACGGCTGGATGCACACCGGCGACCTGGCGCGCATGGATACGGACGGCTATCTCGTGATCGAGGGGCGGATCAAGGACATGGTGATCCGCGGCGGCGAGAACGTCTACCCGCGCGAGATCGAGGAGTTCCTCTACACCCACCCGGACATTCAGGACGTTCAGGTGATCGGTGTCCCTGACGCCGCCTACGGCGAGGAACTGATGGCCTGCGTGATCCTCAAGCCCGGCGCTGGCATGCTGGACGCCGCCGGCCTGGCCGACTTCTGCCGGGGCAAGCTGGCGCACTATAAGATCCCGCGCTACGTGGACGTCCGGGAAAGCTTCCCCATGACGGTGTCCGGCAAGATCCGCAAGGTGGACATGCGCCAGGAGGCCGTGGCCCGGCTGGGACTGTAGCAGCGGCCGGAGGCGGCCGTACCGCGAGCGGTGTTTCGCGGCCGGGTGGTACCGTCCGGGGGGACTTTGGGGGCAATACGCGACGTCGGCGCTCCGGTTGGCGGCGTGTCCGCGCCAAAGTGCCCCCGGACTGCGGCCCAGCCCGGATTCCGTGCAGCGCTGACGCGGGGTCAGTGACCGCGGTGGTCCTGGATGGTCATCCGCGGGCCGAAGACCGGCTTCCGGAATCCGCTGAGGCCGATCATCCGCACCACCCGCTGCCGGTGGCCGGCCCAGGGCGCCAGCAGCCGCAGCATCCCGGCGTCGTCCGTCCGCCGCCCAGTGAGGGCAGCGCCGACGTAAGCCGCCAGGTGGTAGTCGCCCACCGCGATCGAGTCCGGACAGCCGTGCGTGCGCTGCACCACCTCGGCCGCCGTCCAGATACCGATCCCGGGAAGGGTCTGCAGCTTCGCGGCCGCTTCGACCGCCGGCAGCGCTGCCAGGCGTTCCAGTGCGACGGCGGAGCGCAGCGCCCGCATGACGGTGTCCGAGCGCTGCGGGCCGACCCCGGCCTGGTGCCATTCCCAGGACGGGATCCGCAGCCACTGCTCGGGGGTGGGCTGGACCAGGAGGTTGGCGGGGGCGACGGTGCCGGCGCCGGGGGCCGCGGTCCCGAACCGGTACACCAGGTAGCGGTAGCCGCGGCGCGCCTCGATCACCGTGACCTTCTGCTCGAGGACCGTGGGCACCAGCGCGTCGATCATCCGGCCGGTGGCTGGCAGCCGGACGGCGGGGTTCCGGCGCCGGGCGTCCACCACCATCCGCGGGAGCGTGGCGTGGAAGGCGGGTTCGTCGAAGGCCGACCAGTCGTCGTCGCGGCCCAGCAGGCGCGGCACGGCACCGATCGCCTCGGCTGCCCCGGGCCCCCAGGCGCGGGCCTCGATCCACGGCGCGCAGACCGGACCGGCGGGGGACAGGCGCAGTGAGGCAGGACCGGCCGGCGTCGTGAACGCCAGCCAGAAGCCGTCGGGGGTGACCCGGATGGAGGGATCGCCGTGGCCCCGGCGGAGCGGGCCGAGGGTCTGCATCAGGTCGTAGGGGCCGCCCGGGTGCCACCGGAGCGAGGCGTCCGCCGCGGCGGCGGTGCCGGCGGGGAGCTCTGCGGTTGTCACCCGAACATGTTCCCACGCGGGGCCGACGGCGGGCACATCCGGGCATATTCCGGACCGCCCTCGGTGGCGGGGCCCGCCGGACCCGATGGCCCTTATCCGGAGCCCCGCGCGGGACTAGACTCCGGCTGTGGCGCGGGTTGCCGTGCCGTCCCCGGGAGCGGATCCCTTGAAGGTCAGGAGAATGTGATGGCTGGTGGCGTGGTGCATTTCGAGCTTCCCGCGGACGACGAGAACCGCGCCCGGGAGTTCTACAGTGCGGTGTTCGGCTGGGGTTTCCAGGTCATGCCGGAGATGGAATACAGCCTGGCGCTGACCACCCCCCTGGACGAGCGGGGCCGGCCCGCGGTGTCCGGGTCCATCAACGGCGGCCTGTTCCGCCGCGGCGACCTCACGGCCCCGGTGGTGACGGTCGACGTCGACGACATCGACGAGGCGCTGGCGCAGATCGCGGCCCGGGGCGGTTCGGTCCACCGCGGCAAGATGGAGGTGCCGGGGTCCGGTTGGAATGCGTACTTCAAGGACACCGAGGGCAACATTGTGGGGCTCTGGCAAAACGCGGCCCCGGCCGCAGCCGGCGACAGTACCGGTGAGGCGGCCGGTGGCGCCGGCGCAACCGCCGGGAACGACCTGGGGGCCTGACGCCGGATCAGTGCATGCCGCTGGTCAGCCAGAGAGCCACGACCGCCAGGGGGACCGTCAGGGCGACGGCGGCGACGCCCGCCAACGCGAAGCCGCCCCAGCGGATCTCGACGTTGAGGGCCCGCAGGCGTTCGTGCCAGAGCAGGGTCGCCAGCGAAGCCCAGGGCGTCACCAGCGGGCCGAGATTCACGCCGATCAGCAGGGCCGCAAGCCGCACCGGCGAGCCGCCCACCGGTTCCAGCGCGAGGTAGGCCGGCAGGTTGTTGACCGCGTTCGCCGCGCCCGTGCCCAGCGCGGCCAGCTGCAGCAGCGCCGGCAGGCTCTCCCCGGACCCGGCCACCCGGCCCAGGACGCCCGCCAGGCCGTTGGCGTGCAGAGCCTCCACGACCATGAACAGGCCGACCGTGAGCATCAGCGGCCGCCACGGAATCATCGACCAGCGCAAGGCGGAGCGGCGGCGCCACAGGAAGAGAACCAGGAGGACCACGGCGGCGGCCGCAGCCGGAAGATACACCGGGATCCCGGAGACCAGCGCCGGCAGCAGGAGCAGCATCACGCCGGCCGAGGCATAGAGCAGCACCCGGTCCCGCACCCGGTGGACCGGCTGCGGGCCGTAGCGGCCCCGCAGATCCTTCCGGAAGGCCAGCCACAGCAGCGCCAGCGGGACCAGGACCCCCACCAGCGCGGGCGCCCAGACCAGCGAGGCGAAGGCGGCGGGGCTGAGGCCCAGCCGGGACTGGGCCAGCAGGTTGGTCAGGTTGGACACGGGCAGCAGCAGCGACGCCGTGTTCGCGAGCCAGATGGTGGTCAGGGCGAAGGGCAGCGGCGGGATCCGGGCGTGGACCGCCAGCAGCACCACCACGGGAGTGACCAGCACCGCCGTCGTATCCAGCGACAGGAATACGGTGGAGACTGTGGCCAGGGCGATCACCAGCAGCCAGAGCAGCAACACGCGGCCCCGGCCCAGCGCGGCCAGGCGGTCAGTGACCGCCCGGAACAGCCCGGCGTCGTCCACCAGCTCGGTCACCAGGGACATCGCCACCACAAAGCCCAGCACGGGCACCGTGCGCCCGGTGAGTTCCTCGAAGGCGGGCCACGGCAGCAGCCCGGTGCCCAGCGCCGCGCCCCCGGCCAGCAGCATGCCGCCGGGGACCAGGTAGCTCCTGAGCGTCTTCCACCAGGTCCTTCGTTTCACCGCCTAATCGTCGCACCCGCACGGCGGCAGCGGCGACGCGACGTGCCCGCGGCCCCGCAGACGGTAACTTTGTACCTATGAAGTACGCCCAGTCCGTCCTGGACCTCATCGGCAACACGCCGCTCGTCAAACTCAACCACGTGACCGACGGCATCGCCGCCACGCTCCTGGTGAAGCTGGAATACCTGAACCCCGGCGGGTCCATCAAGGACCGCATCGCCGCCAAGATGATCGAGGAGGCGGAGCGCAACGGCAAGCTCCAGCCCGGCGGGACCATCGTCGAGCCCACCTCCGGCAACACCGGCGTGGGCCTGGCCCTCGTGGCGCAGCAGAAGGGCTACCGCTGCATCTTCGTGGTCCCGGACAAGGTCGGCGAGGACAAACGCGCCGTGCTGCAGGCCTACGGCGCCGAAGTGGTGGTGACGCCCACCGCCGTCGCCCCGGACAGCCCGCAAAGCTACTACGGTGTCTCGGACCGCCTGGTCACCGAAATCCCCGGCGCCTACAAGCCGGACCAGTTCTCCAACCCGGCCGCCCCGGCCAGCCACTACGAGTCCACCGGCCCGGAAATCTGGCGCGACACGGACGGCAGGATCACGCACTGCGTGATCGGTGCGGGCACCGGCGGCACCATCACCGGCACCGGCCGGTACCTCAAGGAAGTTTCCGCGGACCGGGCCGAGGCCGACGGCGGCGTGGTCAAGATCATCGGCGCCGACCCTGCCGGCTCGGTCTACTCCGGCGGCACCGGCCGGCCGTATTTCGTTGAAGGCGTCGGCGAGGACATGTGGCCGGCAAACTACGACAAGGCCGTGCCCGACGACGTGATCGCCGTCAGCGACGCCGACTCCTTCGCCATGACCCGCCGGCTGGCCCGGGAAGAAGGCCTGCTGGTGGGCGGTTCCTCGGGCATGGCCGTCGTCGCCGCGCTGCAGGCCGCCAAGGATTTGCCCGCGGACGCCGTCGTCGTCGTGATCCTGCCCGACTCCGGCCGCGGCTACCTGGCCAAGATCTTCAACGACCAGTGGATGCGCTCGTACGGCTTCCTGTCCGGCGGAGACGAGGCCTCGGTGGGGGAGGTGCTCAAAGCCAAGACCGGCGAACTGCCGGACCTGGTGCACATCCACCCGAACGAGTCCGTCCGTGACGTCATCAACATCATGAACGAGTACGGCGTCTCGCACATCCCGGTGCTGTCCCAGGAGCCGCCGGTGGTGATGGGCGAGGTGCTCGGGGCCGTCGACGAACGCACCCTGACCGCCAAGCTCTTCCGCGGCGAGGCGAACCTCACCGACAAGATCTCCGAACACATGGAGGCGCGGCTGCCGGTGATCGGTTCGCTCGAATCGATCTCGACGGCCCGCGAACTCCTCTCCGACACCGACACCCTGATGGTGACGTTCGTCGGCGCTCCGGTGGGGATCCTGACCCGCCACGACCTCCTCGCCTACCTCAGCAACTGACCAGTTCAAGGAGTCCCATGTCCCAGCCAGAAAGCTCTTCCGCGGCCCAGGCCGGCTTCAACACCCGCGCCGTGCACGCCGGCCAGGCCTTCGAGCCGCGCACCGGCGCCGTGGTGCCCCCGGTGCATTTCTCCTCCACCTACGCGCAGGACGGGATCGGCGGACTCCGCGCCGGCTATGAATACGGCCGCGGCACCAATCCCACCCGCGACGCCCTGCAGGAACAGCTCGCCGCGCTGGAGGGCGGCTCGCACGCGTTCTCCTTCAGCTCCGGGCTGGCCGCCGAGGACTCGATGATCCGCGCCCTGACCCGGCCCGGGGACCACATTGTGCTCGGCAACGACGCCTACGGCGGGACGTACCGGCTGATCAGCCGCGTCCTGGGCGAGTGGGGGATCGGCAACACCCCGGTAGACATGTCCAACCTTGACGCCGTCGCCAAGGCCGTCGCGGCTGGCGGCTCGAACGGCGGCGAGGCCGGCGGCAAGACCCAGCTGGTCTGGGTGGAGACGCCGTCGAACCCGATGATGAAAATCACCGACATCGCGGCCCTCGCCCAGGTGGCGCACGACGCCGGCGCCCTCCTCGTGGTGGACAACACCTTCGCCTCGCCCTACCTGCAGAACCCGCTGGCACTCGGCGCCGACGTCGTGGTGCACTCCACCACCAAGTACATCGGCGGCCACTCCGACGTCGTCGGCGGCGCGATCATCGTCAACGACCCGGAGCTGGCCGAGAAGATCGGCTTCGTGCAGTTCGCCGTCGGCGCCGTGTCCGGGCCGATGGACGCTTTCCTCACCACCCGCGGACTCAAAACCCTTGGCGTGCGGATGGACCGGCACAGCGACAACGCCCAGGCCGTGGCCGAATGGCTGCTGCAGCGCCCCGAGGTGGAGGCCGTGCTGTACCCGGGCCTGCCCTCGCACCCGGGCCACGAGCTGGCGAAAAAGCAGATGAAGAAGTTCGGCGGGATGATTTCCGTGCAGTTCAAGGGCGGCGAGGCCGCGGCGCGCAAGGTCGCCGAGTCCACCTCGGTGTTCACGCTGGCCGAATCCCTGGGCGGCATCGAATCGCTGATGAACTACCCCTCCGAGATGACGCACGCCTCGGTCAAGGGCACCGAACTGGCGGTCCCCGAGAACCTGATCCGGCTCTCCTGCGGCATCGAGGACGTCGAGGACCTGATCGCGGACCTCGAGCAGGCGTTCGCGCGCATTGAGACGGGCAGCTAGCCTCCGGTGACCGTCACTTCCCGGGCAACCGGCTCCACCACCCGCGGCTGGGTCGCGACGGCGGCCGGCGCGGCCGCCGTCGTCGCCGCCCTGGTGGTGCTGTACTCGGCCTACATCCCGCTGCTGAACGACTTCGAGGTCTACTTCTACGGCGGGAACCGCGTTCTGCAGGCCGGTGAGACCGGGGTGAATGAGCTGTACGCGCCCCGGGACGGGCTGCCGTTCACCTACCCGCCCTTCGCTGCGCTGATCTTCGCCGCCATGGCGACGCTGGGCCAGAGCGCCGGCGGCGTCGTTTTTATTGCCACGGCGCTGCTCGGCGCTGCCGTTGTGTCCGCCTGGCTGACCCGGCACTACTTCGGGCTGGGCCGCTGGCGCGACGCGGCCGCGGACTGGCGATTCCGGGCCGTGGCCCTGGCAGGCACCGCGGCAATCCTGCTGATGGGGCCGTGGCGGGACACCTTCGACTTCGGCCAGATCAACATCATCCTGATGGGCCTGATCCTGGCCGACTTTGCACTCTACGGAAAGTCCCGGGCGGGGGAGTTCCGCTGGCCGGCGGGCCTGCTGATCGGACTGGCGGCCGGGATCAAGCTGACCCCGCTCGCCTTCGGCCTGTACTTCCTGGTCCGCCGCGACTTCAAGGCCCTCGGCTGGATGGCCGCGGGCTTCTTCGGGTCGATTGCGCTGGCCTGGGCCATGCTGCCCACGGCCTCGCTCACGTTCTGGACCAAGATCCTGCCGGACACCGGACGGATCGGTGGCCCGGGCTATGTGGACAACCTTTCGGTCAAGGGCCTGCTGCTGCACCTGGGCCTGCCGGATTCGTCCCTGACGTCCGTGGTGTGGCTGGTGCTCGCCTTCGGCCTGGCCGCCGTGGCCGCGCTCGTGATCAAGTGGGCCGTCGACGCGGAAGAGAACTTCGTGGCCGTGTCCGCCACCGCCCTGCTGATGCTGCTGATCAGCCCGGTGTCCTGGTCCCACCATTGGGTCTGGATGGCCGTGGCGCTGCCCTGCATGGGCTTCGCCATTCACCGCGTGCCCTCGCGCAACGGCAGGATGCGGCTGGCGGGCTGGATCATCGTCGCCGCCTCTGTGGTCGCCTTCTACCTGACGCCCAAGTACCTCGCGGTGATGGCCGGGGCGCACGAGTGGGGCAAGGACCCGAACACGCAGTGGCAGCTCACCGTCGCGAGCCTGGGCGTGGTCTGCGGGATCGCGATGCTGGTGTACTGGGCCCTGGCCTACCGGCCCTCCCGGGCCGGCCTCCGCCAGCACCTCTAGCCCCGGCCCCCGCCCAAAGCGCGAACGGACACTTGGGGCCCCGGGTTTGCGCGCGAACGGACACTTGCGGCCCTGGGTTTGCGCGCGAACGGACACTTGCGGCCCTGGACCCGCGCGTCAAGGGCCCCAAGTGTACGTTCGGCCTAGCTTTCTTGAAGAGAGTCAACTAGCCTGCCGATATGGCACTTCGATCCGACTGGTCCCGGCGCAATTGCAGCATGGCCCGCGGCCTGGAGGTTCTGGGCGACCCCTGGGGCATGCTGGTCCTCCGCGAAGTCTTTTTTGGCAACGGGCGCTTCGAGGCCATGAAGGCCCGCCTCGGCGCGGCGGACTCGGTCCTTACCAGGCGGCTCGCAGCGCTCGTCGAGGCCGGCCTCCTCACCCGCCGGCCCTACGACGACGACGGCGGCCGCCGCCGCCAGGAGTACGTGCTCACCGCCAAAGGCGAAGACGCCCTGCCGGTGCTCAACGCCGTCGTGATCTGGTCCGAAAAGCACCTGGCCGCGCCGTCCGAACAGGCGCACATGTTTGTGGTCCACAGCGGCTGCGGGCAGCGCACCACCTCGGCGGACAGCTGCACGGCCTGCGGCGAACGGCTCACGGCCGCAAACACCAGCTGGCACAGCCTCACCCGGACTTCCGACCCGGTTCCCCTTGCCACCGCTCCGGCCACCCGGCAGAACGGAACTGCGGCATGAGAGCGCCCCGGACCACCCCCGCCCCGCCCGCCCGGCACCCCTCAACGAAGCGCCGGATCCATCCGGCCTGGACCGTCGCCGTCGTCGCGTTCCTGGCACTGGTCGGCGCCGCCGGTTTCCGGGCCGCCCCGGGCGTGCTGATGGTGCCGCTGCAGAACGAGTTCGGCTGGTCCACCACAGTCCTCTCGGCCGCCGTGAGCATCAACCTGGTGCTGTTCGGCCTCACCGCCCCTTTCGCCGCGGCCCTGATGGAGCGCTTCGGGATCCGTGCCGTGACATCTGTGGCACTGGTGCTGATCGGGGCCGGCAGCGCCCTGACCGTACTGGTGAACCAGTCCTGGCAGATCCTGCTGACCTGGGGCCTGCTGATCGGCCTCGGCACCGGATCCATGGCGCTGGTCTTCGCCGCCACGGTCGCCAACACCTGGTTCGTGAAGAGCCGCGGACTGGTGATCGGCATCCTCACCGCAGGCAGCGCGGCCGGGCAACTGGTATTCCTGCCGTTCATCGCCGCCCTCGCGCAGAGCCCCGGCTGGCGGCAGGCCTCGCTGCTGATCGCCGCCGGCGCGCTGGCTGTGGTGCCGCTGGTGCTCAAATTCCTGAAGAACTCACCCGCCGACGCCGGCACGCTGCCCTATGGTGCCGACGCCGCCGCCGGGCAGGCGGACGACGAGGCGGACGAGGGGGCGGACGCGGCGGAGGTGGACGGCCCCGCCACGACAGCAGTGCAGGCCGCTGCCCCGGGATCCCCGGCCGCGCAGGCCGCACCACGCCGCAATGCCGCCGTCCGGGCGCTGCAGGTGCTCAAGCGGGCCAGCAGGGTCCGGACCTTCTGGGCGCTTGTGGCGGGCTTCGCCATTTGCGGGGCCACGACCAACGGGCTGATCGGCACCCACTTCATCCCCTCCGCGCACGACCACGGCATGGCCGAGACCACCGCGGCCGGCTTGCTCGCCGTCGTCGGCATCTTCGACATCCTCGGGACCATCGCCTCCGGCTGGCTGACGGACCGGTTCAACCCGCGGATCCTGCTCGCCGTCTACTACCAGTTCCGGGGGATCGGGCTGCTGGTGCTGCCGCTGCTGCTGAGCGCGGAAGTCCAGCCCAGCATGATCGTGTTCGTGGTCATTTACGGCCTGGACTGGGTGGCCACCGTCCCGCCCACCGCCGCGATCTGCCGCCAGGTGTTCGGCGCCGACGGCAGCGTGGTTTTCGGCTGGGTCTTCGCCGCGCACCAACTGGGCGCCGCCGCGGCAGCCCTGGCCGCCGGCGCCGTCCGCGACGCCACCGGACAGTACACCTACGCCTGGTTTGCCGCTGCGGCCATGTGCACGATCGCCGCCGTGATCAGCGCGACGATCCGCAAGGACACCGGAAACAAGGCCCCGGTCCCGGTTCCGGCCTAGGCCGGCAGCTAGGCTGGGCCCCATGGTTTTCACTGCCCCCGTGCCAGATTCCCCGGACTCACCGGCTGCCGCGGCCCCGCCGGTGCAGCGCAAGACGGCCCTGGTCACCGGCGTCGGGCGGCTCGCCGGCATTGGTGCCGGCATTGCGCGGCGGCTTGCTGCCGACGGCTGGGACCTGGTGCTCACCTACTGGCAGGATTACGACACCCGGATGCCCTGGGGCGTCCAGCCCGACGACGTCGAGCGGCTCACCGCAGAGCTGCAGGCAATCGGCGCGGCCGTGGTGGCCGTCCCTGCCGACTTCGAGGATCCGCAGGCCGTGGACCGGCTGATGGCCGCAGTGGCGGACGACGCCGGCACCCTGCAAGGACTCGTGCTCAGCCACGCCGAATCCGTGGACTCCGGCATCCTGGACACCACCCTGGAGAGCTTTGAGCGGCATTTCGCCGTCAACTCCCGCGCCAGCTGGCAGCTGATTGCCGCGTTTGCCCGGCAGGTGCCGGCCGAGGGCGGTGCGATCGTGGCGCTGACCAGCGACCATACCGCGTTCAACCTGCCCTACGGCGCGTCCAAGGGGGCCCTGGACCGGATCGTGATTGCGGCTGCCCGGGAGCTGGGCCCGCTGGGGATCAGCGCCAACGTGCTCAACCCGGGCCCGGTGGACACCGGCTGGATGGACGCGCAGCTCCGCGAGGACCTGTCGCGCCAGCAGCCCGGCGGCCGGCTCGGCACTCCCGCGGACGTGGCCGGGACAGCGGCGTTCCTGCTCTCGCCCGAGGGCCGCTGGGTGTCCGGCCAGCTGGTCAAGGCCGACGGCGGCTTCTCCGCCTGAGCCCCGGGTGGCGCGTCTTCGGACCTGCCCGGCGCAGAGGCCCGCGCGACACCCACCGAGTTGGCAGGTCGCGGCAATGTTTGCCGGAAACACTGCCGTGAAGTGTCATCTCGCGCGCCCGCGCCCGCGCCGCGCCGCGCAGGCACAGCCCCGGGCCCGGCCGGCGTGGGCACACCCGGGCGGCTTAGCGGAAGGCGGCCAGCCCGGTGATGTGCTGGCCCAGGACCAGGGTGTGCACCTCGTCGGTGCCCTCGTAGGTGCGCACCGACTCGAGGTTGGCGGCGTGCCGCAACGGGGAATAGTCCAACGTGATCCCGTTCCCGCCCAGGATGGTGCGGGCCTCGCGGGCAATCGCGATCGCCTCGCGAACATTGTTCAGCTTGCCCAGCGAAATCTGTTCCGGCCGCAGCTTCCCGGCGTCCTTGAGCCGGCCCAGCTGCAGCGCCAGCAGGGTGCCTTTCTGGATCTCCAGCAGCATGTTCACCAGCTTCTCCTGGGTGAGCTGGTACCCGGCCAGCGGCTTGCCGAACTGCAGCCGCTGCTGCGAGTACCGCAGCGCCGCCTCGTAGGAGTCCCGGGCGGCGCCCATCGCGCCCCACGCGATTCCGTACCGTGCCTCGTTCAGGCAACTGAACGGTCCGCGCAGCCCGCGGGCGGCCGGAAGCTGCGCCTCCGGGCCCAGCCGGACGCCGTCGAAGCTGACGTCGCACTGGATCGAGGCGCGCATTGAGAGTTTCTGCCCGATCGGGGTGGCCGTGACCCCGGGGGTGCCGGCGGGGACCAGGAAGCCGCGTACGCCGTCGTCGGTCATGGCCCACACCACCAGCACGTCGGCCACGGAGGCGAGTCCGATCCAGCGTTTGGCGCCGTCCAGGATCCAGCCGGCGTCCTCGCCGGTCCCGTCCCGCCGGGCAAAGGTCTGCATCGCGGCGGGGTCCGAGCCGGCCGTCGGCTCGGTCAGGGCGAAGCAGCCGATCACTTCGCCAGCGGCCATCCGGGGGAGCCAGCGGAGCTTCTGCTCCTCCGAGCCCCACAGGTGGATGGCGGTCATGGCGAGGGATCCCTGCACCGAGACGAAGGTGCGGATGCCGGAATCGCCCGCCTCGAGTTCCATCGCGGCCAGTCCGTATTCGACGGCGGAGCGGCCCGGGCAGCCGTAGCCCTCCAGCTGCATGCCGAGCACCCCGAGCTCGCCCAGCTCCGCGGCCAGCTCAAGCGGGAAGATGCCGTCGTCGTACCACGCTGCGATGCCGGGTCGGATCCGCTGGCTGGTGAAATCGCGGACCTTTTCCCGGATTGCCAGCTCATCGGCGCTCAGCAGGGAATCGATCGCCAGGACATCGGATACGTCGGTTGCTCCAAGGCTGCTCATGGGAGCATCCTACGTTCCGCCCCGGCCGCGGGTCCGGCGTTCCCGCCCGGTTGTTCTCCTGGACCCGCCCGGATCCGGGCCGACCCGCCGGTGCCGCCGGGCTTACGGGGCCCGGCCGGAGTAATAACTGGGCGGGAGCGTCGCCAGGCCGCCGCCACCTCCGTCGCCACCCCCGTCGCCGGGCCGCCGCCACCCCCGCCGCCACCGCTCCCACCCCCCGCCGCGACGGGGCCGCAGGCCTACACTGGTGCCATGAACACCGCATCCGTGCTTGCCGTCTGCCGGGTCCACCAGCTACTCGGCGACGAGGGACGGCTGGGCGTGACCGCCATTGACAAGCGCCCGGTGGACGGGCCGGTGAAGGTCCACCGGCTGGGCCTCCGTGGCGACGTCCAAGCCGACCGGATGGACCACGGCGGCGAGGACCAGGCGCTGTATGCCTATTCCCAGGCCGACGCGGACTACTGGGCGGCTGAACTCGGGCGTGATATTCCGCCGGGGTACTTCGGCGAGAACCTCCGGGTCGCCGGCCTCGATGCCACGAACGCGGTGATCGGCGAACGCTGGAAGATCGGGCTCGACGTCGAGGTGGAAGTCACCTCGCCCCGGCGGCCGTGCAGCACCTTTCAGCGTCGGATGAACGAACCGCACTGGGTGAAACGGTTCACCGAGGCCGGCCGGGTGGGCGCGTACCTCCGGGTGGTCCGGCTCGGCAGCATCCAGGCGGGGGACCACATCCACCGGCTCTACGTCCCGGCGCACGGCGTGACAATCGGGAAATGGTTTTCCGACCCCACGGTCGAGGACATGGAGGCCCTGCGGGACGCCGACGCCGACGGCCTGATCCGGCTGCAGCCGGAGTACCACCAGGAGTTCGCGAGGCTGCAGTCCCGGCAGGGGGAGTAGCCCGCGGGGCCCGCCGGCGTGTGCGCAAGGTCACCGCCGCCGTCGGCCGCTGCGTTACCACCTGTGCCGCCACATGCCCTACACTTGAAATATCCCCCACTCCGGAAATCCCTTATTCCTGCCCAATTTTTGAGGCAGGACTGGCAAGTGTTGGGGCCCGCTACTGTGATGCGGGCATTTTCATAGGGAGAGCCGGCTAAAGAAAACGCTGTACAGACTGCTGGGATAGCAGCCAAGAGTTGCAGCGGGAAGTCCTGCCACGGGATTGCGAAAGCGCCGGACTTCTATGTGACCGGCCGGTCAATGTATGCCCGGCACCTTGTGTCACGTGTACTGCGGCTCCGCTCACCTCGGGTTGTGCCGCTTGGCCCCTATGGATGAGGAAGATTCCCCTATGCCCGAAAATCAAGACAACTCCGTCGACACCGAAAACACCCAGGCCGACGTCGAGATCACCGAAACGGCTGCCCCCGCAGCCGACGAAACCGCAGCCGGCACCGCCGCTGAGAAGCCCGCTGAGAAGCCCACCGACGCAGCCGGCGACGACGAAACCGGTCTCCGTTTCGTCGACCTCGGCATCGACGGCCGCGTCCTCGCCGCCCTGCAGGAGGTCGGCTACGAGAAGCCGTCCCCGATCCAGGCAGCCACCATCCCGGTGCTGCTCGAGGGCCGCGACGTCGTGGGCCTGGCCCAGACCGGCACCGGTAAGACTGCAGCTTTCGCAGTACCGGCGCTGACCCGGCTGGCCGAACTCCACGACCTCAACGGCCCGTCCCGCAAGACGCAGGCCCTGGTGCTGGCTCCGACCCGTGAGCTTGCGCTCCAGGTCGCCGAGGCTTTCACCTCCTACGCCAAGCACATTGACGACTTCACCGTCCTGCCGGTCTACGGCGGCTCCGCCTACGGCCCGCAGCTGGCCGGCCTGCGCCGCGGTGCCCAGGTTGTTGTCGGTACCCCCGGCCGCGTCATCGACCACATCGCCAAGGGTTCCCTTGACCTGTCCGAACTCCAGTACCTCGTGCTGGACGAGGCCGACGAGATGCTGCGGATGGGCTTCGCCGACGACGTGGAGCAGATCTTCCAGCAGACCCCCGAGGGCCGCCAGGTTGCACTGTTCTCCGCCACCATGCCGAGCCAGATCCGCCGCCTGTCCAAGCAGTACCTGAACAACCCGGCCGAAATCCAGGTCAAGTCCAAGACCACCACCGGCGCCAACACCCGTCAGCGGTACCTGCAGGTCATGGGCCCGCACAAGCTCGATGCGCTGACCCGCATCCTCGAGGTCGAAGAGTTCGACGGCGTCATCGCGTTCGTCCGCACCAAGATGGCCACCGAGGACCTGGCCGACAAGCTGCGCGCCCGCGGTTTCCAGGCCGCCGCCATCAACGGCGACATCCCGCAGCAGCAGCGTGAGCGCACGGTCGAGGCCCTGAAGGAGGGCCGGATCGATATCCTCGTCGCCACCGACGTCGCCGCCCGCGGCCTGGACGTCGAGCGCATCAGCCACGTAATCAACTACGACATCCCGCACGACACCGAGTCCTACGTGCACCGCATCGGCCGCACCGGCCGCGCGGGCCGCTCCGGCGACGCCGTGCTGTTCATGACACCGCGGGAAAAGTACCTGCTGCGTTCCATCGAGAAGGCCACCCGCCAGCCGGTGGAGCAGATGCACCTGCCCACCGCGGAGACGGTCAACACCCTGCGCCTGGGCAAGTTCGCCGAGAAGATCACCGAGACCCTCGAATCCGAGGACGTCGCGGCGTTCCGTGACCTGATCGCCTCCTATGAGGAGGAGCACAACGTTCCGGCCGCCGAGATCGCTGCCGCACTGGCCGTCATGGCTCAAGGCGGCCAGCCGCTCCTGGTCAAGGAACTGCCGGCCGCTCCGGAATTCCAGAAGCGTGAGCGCTCCAAGGACGGCTTCGGCTCCCGCGGCCCGACCCGCACCCTGACCGAGGGCAACGCCACCTACCGGATCGCCGTCGGACGCCGCCAGCGCGTTATGCCGGGCTCCATTGTGGGCGCCATTGCCAACGAGGGCGGCATTTCCTCGGCCCAGATCGGCGGCATTGACATCCGTTCGGACCACTCCCTGGTGGAGCTCCCGGCGGACCTGAGCCCCGATCAGCTGAAGGCCCTGTCCCGCACCCGGATCGGCGGCGAGCTGATCCACCTCGAGCTGGACAACGGCCGCAAGCCCTCCGGTGACCGTGGCGCCTACCAGGGCAGCCGTGGCGGCGACCGGGGCGAACGCGGCGGTTACTCCGGCGGCAGCGGCAACTTCAAGGGCAACGGCGGCTTCAAGCGCGAGTTCCGCAAGAACGACGGCGAGCGTTCCTCCGCTGACCGCGGCGGCCGCTCCTTCAGCGACCGGAACGAACGCAGTGTCGGCACCGACACCCGCAAGCCCCGCCACGAGGGCGGCTTCAAGCCCCGCAACAAGTGGTAACCACTAGTTCCTAGGCAGTACCCAGAACGGGCCGGCTCACCTGAGCCGGTCCGTCCTGCTTTAAGCCCGGACCGTGCTCTGTTCCTGGCGCAATTCGGACCCGTGAGTCGGCTTCGTCACATCCGGGGCGCGGGGCGGCCAGTATGTGCCCGCAGGGACGTGCTGAAGCCCGTGGGATCCCCGGAACCGCGGGGGTTTTGGCGCCGGCAGCAGGCTTGGCCCGCCGATTTGTTGGGAGCCGAATCTTCCGGTAGAGTATTTACTCGTTGCCCCCCTAGCTCAGTGGTAGAGCGCGTTCTTGGTAAGAACGAGGTCACCGGATCGATTCCGGTGGGGGGCTCTGGATGAGAGCCTGTGTCAAGGCGGTTTTTGACCGGCTTGACGCAGGTTTTTCTCATTCGTGGCGGTGTAGCTCAGTTGGTTAGAGCGCACGACTCATAATCGTGAGGTCGGGAGATCGAGCCTCCCCACCGCTACCAGACAAGACCCCGCAGGCCCGGCCTGCGGGGTCTTTTTTGTCTCAACCCAAACCCGGGTGCGGCGCCGGCGCACTTGGGAGAGAATGGAACGATGACGCGAATCGCAATCATCGGCGGCCACGGCAAAGTGGCTTTGGAACTGTCCGGCATCCTCTCGAAGGACGGAGCGGACGTCACGTCCATCATCCGCAACCCTGACCACCGCGACGACGTAGCGGCCACCGGCGCCACCCCGCTGGTCCTGGACGTGGAGAAGTCGACGACGGCGGAACTCGCCGCGGCGCTGCAGGGCCACGACGCCGTGGTGTGGTCCGCCGGTGCGGGCGGCGGCAGCCCCGAACGCACCTACGCCGTGGACCGGGACGCTGCCATCCGTTCCATGGACGCGGCAGCCCAGGCCGGCGTCCGGCGCTACATCATGGTCTCCTACCTGGGCGCCGGGCCGGACCACGGAGTCCCGGCGGACAACAGCTTCCACGCCTACGCCGAGGCCAAGGCCGCCGCGGACGCCTACCTGCGCGGCAGCGGCCTGGACTGGACCATCCTGGGCCCCGGATCCCTGACGGACGGACCCGGCAACGGGCTGCTCGACGTGGACCCCTCGGACACCTCGGACGGCACTGGCACCTCGCGGTCCAACGTGGCCCTAGTCGCCGCCGCGGTGCTGGGCATGCCCAAGACCACCGGCCGGACCATCGAGTTCCGGGACGGGACGCTGCCGCTTGCCGCAGCCCTGGAAACGGTGAACTAGCACCGACGGAGCAGCGCCCAGATAGGGTGGTGGGGCGGCCGGCGCCTCAAAAACCGGCGTTGGGCCGCCGTAACCTGCGGGGAAAGTGAGCTCATGGACCAGTTGGCCCTCATCGTCGGACTTCTTCTCGCCACCGTGGTGGCGGTGGGCGTTGGGGACCGGCTCCGCCTGCCGTACCCGGTCCTGATGCTGATCCTGGCCGCTTCCCTGACTTTCATCCCGGGTTTTCCGGAGATTGCGGTCCCGCCGGAGCTGATCCTGCCCATCTTCCTGCCGCCGCTGCTCTTTGCGACCGCGCAGCGCAGCTCCTGGGCCGTCTTCCGGGTCCGCTGGCGCACGCTGCTGATGCTCGCCGTCGCGCTCGTGGTGGTCTCCACCGTCGTCGTCGCCGGGGCCGCCTGGTTGTTGATCCCGGGCATCGGGATTCCAGCGGCGATCGCCCTCGGCGCCATGGTGGCGCCGCCGGATCCGGTGGCGGTGGACTCCATCGCCGGGCGGGTCCACATGCCCCGGCGCCTCATCACGGTCCTGCAAAGCGAGGGCCTGTTCAACGATGCCGCCGCCATCGTCATCTTCCAGGCGGCCGTCGCGGCCTCCGTTTCCGGCACCAAATTAGGGCCCGACGTCGTCCTCCAGTTCGTCCTGGGAGCGGCGGTCGCCGTCGGGATCGGTATCGGCATGGGCTGGTTCACCAGCCTGATCACCCGGCTGGTGCAGTCGCTGGTGGCCCGCAGCGCCGTCACCCTGGTGGTCCCGTTTGCCGCCTACATCCTCGCCGAGGAGCTGCACGCTTCCGGCGTGATCGCCGTCGTCGTCACCGCGCTGGAAATCAAGCGGCATTCAAGGCCGCAGGACGCCGCCGAACGGGTCACCCGGACGGCCTTCTGGGACGTGGTGGAACTGCTCGCCACCGGGCTGGCCTTCGGGCTGGTGGGACTGGAGATCCGGCAGGTCATCCGCGAGGAAGGCACCGCCGTCTTCGGCATGGCCGGGACCGCCGCCGTCGTCTGCGTGCTGGTGTTCGCCGTCCGCTTCGGCTGGCTGGCGATGATGTCCGGCCTGGCACGGAGCAACAAGAACACCCTGCGTCCCACCTCGGCCAAGGAGGTCCTGATCCTCTCCTGGTGCGGGATGCGCGGCCTGGCCACGCTAGCGCTGGCCCTGGCGCTGCCGGTCAGCCTGGCCGACGGCACTCCGTTCCCGGCCCGCAGCGAGCTGCTGGTGATCGCCTGTGCCGTGCTGCTTGCCACGCTGGTGCTGCCGGGCCTGACGCTGCCGTGGCTGATGCGGACCCTGAAGGCCTCGGAGGACGGCTCCGTGGAGCGCGACGCGGCCCGGCTGCTGGCTTCCCGGGCACAGCAGGCGGCCATCGCGGCGCTGAAAGACAACGAACTGATGAAGGAACTGCCGCAGGAAAAGGTGGCCCTGGTCAAGGAGAAGATGACCCGGCTGCATGCCGAGCTGCTGGACGGCAGCCTGCGGAACGAGAGCGTGAATGAGAAGCGCAGGCGGGGGCGGGAACTGGCCATTGCCGTGCAGACCATCGCCCTGGACGCGGCGCGGCAGGAGGTAGTGGCGGCCCGGAACGAACCCGACATGGACCCCGAAGTCGCCGACCGGGTGCTGCGCCAGCTGGATCTGCGCACCATGATCATGCCGGAGTGACGCCGGCGCCTGGCGGTTGGCTCCCGGTGGGGCCAACCGCCGCGGTAACCGGGCTAAGGGGTGACGACGCTGCCTCGCGCCGCAGACCACGTGATGGTCCCCTTTTGGAACCGCTGGCTGCAGGCGCCGTCGGCGCCGCAGACCTCGGGGGCAGCCGGGTATCCGAGTCGACCCCGTTCGTACCCGAGGCTGGCCCAGGTGGCGCGGATGGCGCCGGTGGTGGCGAACGCGCCGACGCCCGGTGCCCAGTGGACGGAACCGCCCTGGAACATCTGGTAGCAGCCGCCGTTGATCAGGCCGCAGGCTTCCCTGCCGGACGGGTAGCCGAGTTTGCCGCGTTCGTAGCCCAGGCTGCCCCAGGTGGAGCGGATGCCGCCCCAGGTGGCCTTGGCGCCGGTGGCCGGGGACCAGTGGATGGTGCCGCCCTGGAATGACTGGTAGCAGCCGCCGTTGAGCAGTCCGCAGACTTCCCTGCCGGACGGGTAGCCGAGTTTGCCGCGTTCGTAGCCCAAGCTGCCCCAAGTGGAGCGGATGCCGCCCCAGGTGGCGTAGGCGCCGGTAGCCGGAGACCAGTGAATGTCGCCACCCTGGAACTGCTGGTAGCAGCCGCCATTCGGCAGACCGCAGGTTTCATTGCCCCGGGGGTAGCCGAGCTTGCCGCGCTCGGCGCCCAGCGAGGTCCAGGTGGACCGGATGCCTCCCCAGGTGGCGCGGGCGCCGGTGCCGGGGGACCAATGGATGGTGCCGCCCTGGAACCTCTGGGAGCAGCCGCCGCTAGCCAGTCCGCAGACCTCGTTGGCTACGGGGTAGCCGAGCTTGCCCCGCGCGGAGCCCAAGCCGGCCCAGGCGGTGCCGATTGGCCCCATGGTGGCAATAGCCCCCGATGAAGCGGTCCAGTGGATGGCGCCGCCCTGAAAGTCCTGGTCACAACTGTCCGTTTGCGCACAGACGACGTTGCTGGTGGGGTAGCCGAGCTTTCCGGTTTCGTACCCGCGGGCGCCCCAGGCGGCCCGGATCGGCCCCCAGGTGCCGAAGGCGCCAACCCCGGGGGCGTAGTGGATCGCGCCGCCCTGGAACTTCTGCGAGCAGCCGCCATTGACCAGTCCGCAGGTTTCGTTCGCGGCGGGGTAGCCGAGTTTTCCGTTTTCGTAGCCAAGCTTTCCCCAGGTGCTGCGGATGGCGCCCAGAGTGGCGACGGCGCCCGTTCCCGACGTCCAGTGGATGGTGCCGCCCTGGAAGGACTGGTAGCAGCCGCCGCCGGCCAGTCCGCAGGTTTCCTTGCCTGCCGGGTAGCCCAGTTTGCCCCGTTCATAGCCCAGTGCCGCCCAGGTGGCGCGGATGGCGCCCCAGGTGGGGACGGCTCCGGTGGCCTGCGACCAGTGAATGGTGCCGCCCTGGAATTTCTGGTAGCAGCCGCCATTAATCAGGCCGCAGGTTTCGTTACTCAGGGGGTAGCCGAGCTTGCCGTTTTCGTAGCCCGTGCCTCCCCAGGCGGTGCGGATGCCGCCCAGGAGTGCGAAGGCCCCGGTGCGGCTGGTCCAGTAGATGGCGCCGTTTTGGAAGGACTGGGTGCAGCCGCTGCCGGTCAGCCCGCAGCGCTGGGCGCCGGTCGGGTAGCCAAGCTTGCCCCGCTCGTAGCCCAGCGCGCCCCAGGCTGCCTTGATAGCACCGAGGGTTGCGACCGCGCCGGTGCGGGGGCTCCAGTGCACGGAGCCGCCCTGGAAGTTCCGGTAGCAGCCGCCGCCGGTGAGGCCGCAGCCGACGGCGGTTGTCGGGTTCCCGAGGGCAGGCGTGGCTGCGGCCGCTGCGGCGATGGCCTTGCCGACGATCGAGGCCAGCGACTCGACGGTGACGGAGGCGGAGGTAGAGCCGATTCCGTCGATCCGCACGCGCGTGCCGGCGTGGGTGGTGAACGTCTGACCGGCCTGCCAGGCCTGGCGGGAGTTGTAGTAGCCGTCGAAGGGCCGGGAGTCGGGGAGCAGGATCAGCGAGCCCGCCCCGAGCTGCTGGACGATCTTGACGCCGCTGTTGAGGTAGACGGCCTTGGCGGTGTCGTAGCTGACCGGCAGCCGCAGTTCGAGGTAATACACTTCGCCGCTGACGGCATCCCGGAACTTCACGGCGCGCCTTGCGGCGGTGCCGGCCCAGGCCGTCAGGGAAATCTTCCTCACGTCGGTAACGGTCCCGGCGTCGATGATTTCATCGCCGCGGCCGAAGCCGCCGTAGGCCCACAGGGTGGAGCTGATCGTGGGCTGGGATGTCTGGGAGACGCCCATCAGGTCCAGGCTGTCGCCGTATTCACGGATGTAGCAGCTGCCGTCCGCGAACGTTCCGTCCGCGTTCGTGGCGACGTCCTGGGCGCCGCTGCCGCACTGCAGGGCGTTGGCGTGCATCAGGCCGAGCACGTGGCCGAATTCGTGCGTCAGGACGCTGTTGGTCAGTGAGGCGGGGAGCGGCATGATGACCCGGCCGCTGGTGCCCTGGTAGCTCCAGCCGGCACCGTACGCGCCGTCCGAGAGCGTGGGGCTGGAGACGAAGACGACGAGAGCGGTGTAAGGGTTGGGCGTCCAGCCGAGCTCATTGGAGATCGTGTTCATCATGTCCGGGTAGCTCTGGCCGGAGGTGGCCTTGCTGTTGCGGTTCTCAACCTTGGTCACGGTCATCGACAACCGGCCGTTGGACATGGTTTTCCAGTAGTTGCTGCTGGTGCTGATGGCGGCTTTGGCCGCGTCCAGCGGGATGGTCGCCTTCCGGTCCGCCAGCTGGACCAGGACCAGGCGTACCTTGATGTCGCCGGAGCGGGCCAGCGAGTAGGACTCGGTGCTGAGCCGGGCGGCCCCGGCGGGTGCACCCTTTTTGCCGGTCGGGGGCGGGTTTTCGAAGGTGTGCGCGATGAGCGGCTCTTCGCCGCCCTGCACCGGGAGTGACTCAATCGTCGTCAGCGGCGACCCGGCCGTGGCGGAGGGACTGGGGCTCGGCTGGACCGTCGGCGGCTGGATCGTCGTCGCGGCGGGAGCCGGGGCGGCAGTGGTGGGGGCCGGCGTTGGAGTTGCCGCCGGAGCCACTGGCGCGGTGGTGGCTGTGCCCGTCGCGGCCGGCGTCGGCGTCAGCTCGGCGAAGGCGGGCGCCGTTCCGACAGCCGGGACCGAGGCCAAGGCAAGGACAAGCGCGGCAAGCAACGCAGTCTTCATCCGTAAAGAGTTCACGTTTTAGCTTTCATGAGACCGCCGCCCGGCCGACGGGTCAGCTGAGCGGCCGCAAGTGACCAGAGTGACGCCAGTCTACGGATGGGATAGCGCAATATCACTAAACCTGCGGGAAACTTTCGAGTTGGGTAGTCAATCGTTGCCGAATCTTGAGCCACTCCTCGTGGGTAAAACGGCGCCCCGCGGACGGGTCAGCCGGCCAGTTCCAGTTCCAGCGCGTTGGCTTCGACGAAATCCAGGGCGTGCCGGATGGCGCCGACCGTCACAATCCGGTCGCCCAGCGGCGAGACGGTCACCCGCGGGGGAGTGGCGGTGAAACGCGGCAGCGCGGCGCTGATGCCGGGCAGCAGCGCTGCGGCCGAATCCGCGACGGCGCCGCCGATCACCACCTGCTCGGGGTTGATCAGGCTGGCAATCGCGGCGATCACACGGGCCATCCGCTCCGAGAGCCGCTCCAGGATGGCGAGGGCGGCGGGATCCCCGGCAGCGGCATCCTCGAACACACGCCGGGCGCTGGCTGCGCCGCCGGCCGCCGGTCCGCCGTCCGCGGCCTGCCATTGCCGGGCCAGGCTGGCGATGCCGTCGCTGGAGCCGACGCCGTCGACCATGTCCAGGAAGCCCATCTCGCCGGCGCCGCCGCCGCCGTGCAGCAGCCGGCCGGACTCCAGCATGCCCGCGCCGAGGCGCTCGCCGGCCAGGAGCACCACGAGGTCGTCCACGCCGGCCCCGGATCCGCGCCACCGTTCGCCGAGCGCGGCCAGGTTGGCGTCGTTCTCCAGCAGCACGGTCCAGCCGTGCAGGTCCAGCAGTGCCGAGCGGAGCCCGACGTCGAACAGGCTCCAGAAATGCTGGGCGGAGAGCACGTTGCCGCGGCGGTCCACCGGCGCGGCAATCCCCGCTCCGACGGCCAGCACCTTGTCCGGGGTTTCGCCGGCTGCCTCCAGCGCCTGCCGGCAGGCCCGGTCCACCACGCTGATCCGCTCCGCGGCGGGGATGTCCGCGGTGCGGAAGCTGCCGCTGGCGCGGCCCAGGACCGTGCCCCGCAGGTCGGCGACGGCCGCGGTGGTAGTCGCGGCGCCGATGTCGAGGCCAAGGACGACGCCGGCCCTCGCCCGGAGTTCGAACCGCCGCGCGGGCCGGCCCTTCTGCGGGCTGCCGGTGGCGGGTGCGTCCTTCCGGGGGGCGTCCAGTTCGCGGATCCAGCCGCGCCGGATCAGGTCCTCGCAGACGGCAATTACCGACGCCCGGGTGAGGCCGGTCCATGCCATCAGGTCCGTGCCGGTGGCCACCTCGGTGCCGCGGACGGCGGCCAGCACGGCCTGGGCGTTGACCCGGCGCAGCAGTTGGGGCGTGGCGGCTGCTTGCGGCTTCGGAATCTTGACCTCCCCGTGAACACGGACCCATAATTGAACCGGCAATAGATTTAGCTTGTATCTAAATTATCAGACGCGGGGTTTCCAAGCACCGCGTCCCTCAGACACCGCACCCCAGCCCCGAAGGATTCACCTTGTCGAACACCGCCACGCTGGCCACCCTGTCCGGTTCCGACCTCGCCGCCGACCCCAACTGGTGGCGCCAGGCATCCGTGTACCAGATCTACCCGCGCAGCTTCGCCGATTCGAACGGCGACGGCCTGGGCGACATCAAGGGCATCACCGCCAAGGTCCCGTACCTGAAGGAACTCGGCATCGACGCCGTCTGGCTCTCCCCGTTCTACCCCTCCGCCCTCGCCGACGGCGGCTACGACGTCGACGACTACCGCGACGTCGACCCCAAGCTCGGCACGCTGGAGGACTTCGACGAGATGTCCGCCGCCCTGCACGCCGCCGGCATCAAGCTGATCGCGGACATCGTCCCGAACCACTCCTCCAACCGCCACGTGTGGTTCCAGGAAGCCCTCGCCTCCCCCCGCGGTTCGGCTGCCCGTGATCGCTACATCTTCCGCGACGGCAAGGGGGTCAACGGCGAGATCCCGCCGTCGGACTGGGAATCCGTCTTCGGTGGCCCGGCCTGGGAGCGCATCACCGAGCCGGACGGCACCCCCGGCCAGTGGTACATGCACATCTTCGCCAAGGAGCAGCCGGACCTGAACTGGTCCAACCGGGAGATCCGCGACGACTTCCTCAAGACCCTGCGCTTCTGGTCCGACCGCGGCGTGGACGGTTTCCGCGTCGACGTCGCGCACGCCCTGACCAAGGACCTCACCGAGCCGCTGCTGTCCAGGGTTGAGTTGAGCGAGGCGGGAACCGGTGCTGACGGGCACGTTGACGGCTCGCACCCGTTCTGGGACCGCGACGAGGTGCACGAGATCTACGTCGAATGGCGCGAGGTCTTCAACGAGTACAACCCGCCGCGCACCGCCGTCGCCGAAGCCTGGGTGCACGCATCCCGCCGCGCCCGTTACGCCAGCCCGGAGGGGCTGGGCCAGGCGTTCAACTTCGACCTGCTGCAGGCCGACTTCGACGCCGACGAGTTCCGCGAAATCATCACCCGCAACCTCGCCGAGGCCACCGAGTCCGGGGCCTCCTCCACCTGGGTCTTCTCCAACCACGACGTCGTCCGGCACGCCACCCGCTACGGCCTGCCCAAGGGCGGCGGTCGGCACGCCAAGGGCCAGGACGGCAAGGGCTGGTTGCTGGCCGGCGCCCCTGCCGAGGAGCTCGACGTCGAACTGGGCCTGCGCCGCGCCCGCGCCGCGACCCTGCTGATGCTCGCGCTGCCCGGCTCCGCCTACCTGTACCAGGGCGAGGAACTGGGCCTGCAGGAGGTCGCCGAGATCCCCGACGCCGAACGCCAGGACCCCACCTTCTTCCGCAACAAGGGCGTCGAGATCGGCCGCGACGGCTGCCGGGTGCCGCTGCCCTGGTCCCCGGAAGGTTCCTCCTTCGGCTTCGGCGACGGCGGCGCACACCTGCCGCAGCCGGCCTGGTTCAGCCGCTACGCCGTTGCCGCGCAGGACGGGGTGGAGGGCTCCACCCTGGAGTTCTACCGCCAGGCCCTGAAGCTGCGCCGCGAGCTGCAGACCTCGGAGGAACTGGAATGGCTGGAGACCGGCCACGCCGACGTGCTGCACTTCCGCCGCCACGGCGGCTGGCAGTCCGTGACCAACTTCGGGGACGACGCCGTCGAGCTCCCCGCCGGAGAGGTGCTGGTCAGCAGCGGTCCGCTGGACGGGCAGCTGCTCCCGGGCAACACCACCGTCTGGCTGCGGTGACCACCCCCTCCGCCGGGACCCTCTCGGCCGGGCCCGCCGGCCTGCCGGGGGACCCGGGGCCGGCCGGGCAGGAGCCGAACGCAACCCAGGAGCCGAACGCGACCCAGGAGCCGATCCCCACCCAGGAGCTGATTTATGGCTGCATGGGCCTGGGCGGCAGCTGGTCGGCGGGGCCGTACTCGTCCGCGCACGTGGACGAGGCGGCCGCCGCCGTCCAGGCAGCCCTGGACGCCGGCATCACCATGTTCGACCACGCCGACATCTACCGCAGCGGCAAAGCCGAGGCGGTGTTTGGCGAGGTCCTGGCGCGGACGCCCGGCCTGCGGGAGCGGATCCGGCTGCAAACCAAGTGCGGCATCCGCCTCGGCGAGCAGGGCCTCGAGGCGTTCTACGACCTGAGCCGGGACGGCATCCTGGACCGGGTCAACCAGAGCCTGGCCCGGCTGCGGACGGACTACCTGGACGTGCTGATGCTGCACCGCCCGGACCCGCTGCTGGACCCGGCCGAGGTGGCCTCCGCCGTCGGGCAGCTCATGGCCGAAGGCAAGGTCCGCGCAGTGGGCGTCTCCAACATGTCGGCGCCGCAGATCGAACTGCTGCAGGACCGGCTCGAGGTGCCCGTGGTGGCCAACCAGCTGGAAATGAGCCTGTCCGCGCGGGCCTGGCTGGAGAGCACCGTGCTGGTCAACCACGCCGAGGGCACGGACTACAGCTTCCCGCACGGCACCGTGGAGCACTGCGTCCGGCGCGGCATCACGCTGCAGGCCTACGGGGCGCTGGCCCGCGGCCTGTACACGGGCGCGGCGGCGGCGGACCCGAGTGCCGCGGAGACGGCCACCGCGGCACTCGTGGCCGAGATGGCGGCGGCGATGGGCACCACGGGCGAGGCCGTAGTCCTAGGCTGGCTGATGAAGCACCCGGCCGGCATCGCCCCCGTGATCGGAACCGCAAAGCCGGAACGGATCCGGGCCTGCGCCGGCGCTGCTGAGGTCGCCGCGGCGATGACCCGCGCCGAGTGGTACCGGCTCTGGATCACCGCCCGGGGCAGCAACATCCCCTAAGCCGGACGCTCCTGCACGCCTCCATCCCACTGGCCCGCAGTTCTTGTCATTTCAGACAACTACTGCGGGCCAGCTGCGTCCGGGGGTGATTTTGGTCGTATTGGTCGCCCTAAACAGGGGTCTTACTTGGCGGCGGGCGGCCCCGGGCGGTTAGCGTAGAGACATGACCTCTACCACCACCGCCGGGATTGTCCGGCCCCAGCGCAACGTTCCGGCCGAAATCGCCCGCTCCTGGCTGCTGGTCAACGCCATGAAGCCGGAACTCTTCGGACCGTCCGCGGAGTCCCGCGCGGACGCCATCATCCTGGACATCGAAGACGCGGTGGACCCTTCGCAGAAGGACGCAGCCCGCGAGCACGTTGTGGACTGGCTGACCGCCGGCGGCAACGCCTGGGTCCGGATCAACGACGCCACCAGCCCGTTCTGGGCCGATGACCTGGCAGGCCTGCGCGGCACCCCGGGGTTGCTGGGCGTGATGCTCGCCAAGACCGAGTCCGCGGACCAGGTCACCGAGAGCTACCACCGCATGGATGGCAAGACCCCGGTCATCCCGCTGGTCGAGTCCGCCGTCGGCATCGAGGAAGCCAACCACATCGCCAAGGCCCAGGGCGCGTTCCGGTTGGCCTTCGGTTCCGGTGACTTCCGCCGCGACACCGGCATGGCGGCCACCCCGGAAGCGATGGCCTACCCGCGGGCCAAGCTCGTCGTCGCCAGCCGCGTCGGCAACCTGCCCGGCCCCATTGACGGCCCCACGGTGGGCACCAACCACCCGATCCTGCGCGAGCAGACCGGCATCACGGTGATGATGGGCATGACCGGCAAGCTCTGCCTCGCGACCGACCAGACCAGCGTGATCAACGAGGTCATCAGCCCCACGCCGTCCGACGTTGCCTGGGCCACCGACTTCATGGCCGACTTCGAGGCCAGCGGCCGCGTGATCCGGGACGGCTCCGACCTGCCGCGCCTGGGCCGCGCGGAGAAGATCATGAAGCTCGCGGTAGCCTTTGGGGTGCAGCCGGCCCTGTAGCCGGCCCCGGCCAGCAAGGAGACCCCGTGACCGATACCCGTTATCTGGTCCACGGGGTCTTTTGGCATGGTCCGGCGCCGGCTGATCCGGTTGTTGGTCAGTCCGGTGCCGGCGGCGCGGCGCTGCGCCTGCAGGACAGTGCGGGCGCCTTTACCGAGCTGGCGCTCGACGCCGGGACGCGGCTTGGCTTCCGGCTCACCGCCCGGGATAAGCGGTGCCTGGGCCACCACAAGGTGCACGGCCCCACGGACCGCGACTACGTCAGCTGCCCGGACCGGGCCCAGGCGGCGCGGGGAAACCAGTGCGGACCGTGCTTCGCCGTGGACGATTCACGACTGATCCATGACTTCCACCGAGGCGGCTACGTCCCGCCGGGGCTCCGCAGTTACCTGATGCAGCCGCATTGGCTCTACGTCGCCACGTTCGCCAACGGCGCCAGCAAGGTGGGCACCGCGGCAATCCTGCGGAAATGGCACCGGCTCGCGGAGCAGGGAGCCGTGGCCGCCCGCTACGTCGCCCGCGCCGACGACGGGCGGGTGGTCAGGATCCTGGAGGACCTCGTTACGCGTGACGCCGGGCTGCCGCAGCAGGTCCGCTCGGCGGCGAAGGCCGCCGGGCTCACGGCCCCGCGGCCCGCCGCCGCCCTGGACGAGCTGAACAGCCGGCTCGCGGCCGGGGTGCGGGTGCTGCTGCGCGGAGCGGGGATGGAGGGCTTTGAGGTCGTGGACGAACGGTGGCTGCGGCCCGGGCTGGCCGACGCGGTGTGCACGCCCGCTGCCCGGCACGCCTATCCGCATGACCTGGGCTCGGCGGAACATGGCTTCCGGATCGCGGCGCTGAGCGGCGGCGTGGCACTGGCCCGCCTCGACGGCTCCGACCTTGACTTCATCGTCAACCTCGGCGAGCTGAAGGCGCGGACCATCGAGCTGGGAGACCACCGCTCCGAGATCCCCGCCGTCCAGGAAGCCCTGTTCTGATCCCCGTAGACTGGCCTGGTGCTGAACGAATTCTGGGCCACCGCGTCAACCACCTACAAGGTGCTCGTTTTCAGCGCCATGGGACTGATCGCCGTCGGCATCGTGCTCAACCTGGTCGGCAACACCACCGGCAAACAGGGCCTGGCCTTCGGCTCGCTGGCCGTCATCGGCGTGGGCCTCATCCTGCACATCGCCGGCATCGTGGTCCGCGGCCAGATCATCCGGAAAAACCTCAGGCGCTAGCGGCGGCGTTCCGCAGTACATGGCTGCGGGCGTGCTCCACGGCCTCGGGCAGGCTGGCGAACAAATGTTTGTGGTGCCGCAGGGACCGGATCACGCCCACATTGGTCACCAGGTCCAGGTGCTGCGGCTGGATGCCCTTGAGCAGCACCGTGACGCCGCGCAACTCCAGCGCCGAGACGACGTCCACCAGCGTGTGGGCGCCGGTCGCGTCGAGCATCCGCACCTGCGAGAGCCGGATGATCGCCACCTGGATGTCCTTGACCTGGCTGATTTCCTGCAGCACCCGCTCCGCGGCGCCGAAGAACATGGCCCCGTCCAGCCGGAGAATGGCGATGTGCCTGTCCCCGGGCGCGGGCGGGCCCGGGATGTCCTCGCGCTGCACCCCGCTGAGCGAGGCGAACTTGCGCAGCGTGAACACCGCGGCGGCCACCAGTCCGATCTCAATCGCCACGATCAGGTCGAACGCCACCGTGATCAGCGCGGTCAGGACAAAAACGAAAGCATCGGCGCGGGTGGAGCGCAACACGGCCACCACGGTCTGCCGCGAGACCATCCTCGTGGCCGTGACCATCAGGATCCCGGCCAGCACCGCCAGCGGAATCCTGCCCACCAGTCCCGCTGCCAGGTAGATGATGGCCAGCAGCACGAAAGCGTGCACGATCGCCGCGAGGCGGGTCTTCGCCCCGGAACGGACGTTGACGGCGGTCCGGGCGATCGCGCCCGTGGCCGGCATGCCGCCGAAGAACCCCGCCGCCACTGACGCCAGGCCCTGGCCGGTAAGTTCGCGGTCCGGGCTGTAGGTTCCGGTGGGCCGGCCGTCGGGACCGACCATGCCGGCGGCCACCCGCGCGGACAGCAGCGACTCGATGGCCGCGAGTGTGGCGATGGACACCGCGGGCATGAACAGCCCGCCCAGGGACGCCGGGTCCAGTGACGGCAGGGACGGCGCGGCCAGGGAATGCGGCAGCGCGCCGATCCGTGGGATCTGCAGGTCCAGCAGTTCGGCGGCCACGGTGGCCAGCAGCACGGCGGCCAGGCTGGCCGGGACGGCCTTGGTGAACCGGGGCAGCAGGAACATCACGGCGGCGACGCCGGCCACCACGGCGAGGGTCTGCAGTACGGCGGGCCCTGTGGCGGTGGCTGCGCTTTCGACGGCGGCCAGCAGGGTGTTGTGGCCCGGCACGCCCTCGGTGCCGGTGGCCATCGGCACCTGCTGCAGGAAGATGATGGCGGCGATGCCCAGGGTGAACCCCTCCACCACGGGCCACGGGATGAACGCGACGGCCCGGCCCAGGCCGCTGACGCCGAGGATGATGACCAGCAGCCCGGCCATCACGGAGACCAGGGCGATGCTGCCGGCGCCGTGTGTGGCGACCACGGGGGCCAGGACCACCACCATGGCCCCGGTGGGCCCGGATACCTGGACGTGGGAACCACCCATCACGGCGGCCACCAATCCGGCCACCACCGCCGTGATCAGCCCGGCCTCGGCACCGACCCCGGAGCTCACCCCGAACGCAAGGGCCAGCGGGAGGGCCACGATGCCCACGGTGACGCCGGAGAGCAGATCCGTCCGCCAGGACCGGCGCAGCCCGTCGTAGTCGCGGCGGGAGGGCAGGAACCTGGTCAGGTAGCCCCGGGCGCCGCGGACCGCCCTGGTTGCTGTCCCGGCGGTCATGAGCTGGCCGCCTGGCGGGGCGTGGCCGGGAGTTCCTGCGCCAGCCGCAGTTGTTCGCCCGATTCAGCGAGGCTGTCCAGCAGGAAGATCCGGGCAATGGCCAGCAGCTCGGCGATCTTCGGGTGGGCCAGCCGGTAGGTCACGGCGTTGGCGGTCCGCACCGAGGTCACCACCCGGTGCCGGCGGAGTGTGGCCAGATGCTGTGACAGATGCGAGGCCTCCAGGCCCGTCTCGGCCAGCAGGTAGCTGACCGGGGCCGCGGTGTCCGGTGCCGCCGCCAGCAGTTCCAGCACCCGGATCCGCGCAGGGTGCGCGAGGGCCTTGAACAGGTTGGCCTTGATCTCGTACAAGGGTGTCTGCGCTGCGGGAATCATCGCGGTCCTGCGCTTTCTCGGCCCGCAGCCGGATCACTCTCCGCCGCGGATTGCTGGATTGATGTTTCCATCATATCGCTGCTGCGCAAGGCCCGTCGTCGGAGGTAACGGAAAAGGCCCCCGGAGGCAGGGCGCTAGGCTGGAACCATGACTATCAATCCGGATCTGCAGGGCCGCAGTTACCCTGCCGCAGAGGTGTACGACGTCGGCCGCGAGACCATCCGCGCGTTCGCGCGCGCGGTAAAGGCCTCCCACCCCGCCCACTTCGACGTGGACGCCGCGCGGGCCCTGGGCCACGGCGACCTCGTGGCCCCGCCGACTTTCGCGATCATCGTCGCGCAGCGGGCCGACGCGCAGCTGATCGAGGATCCGGATTCAGGCATCGACTTCTCCCGCGTGGTGCACGCCGACCAGCGCTTCGTCCACCACCGCCCGATCGTCGCCGGCGACCGGCTGGTCGCCGAACTGCACGTCGACGGCGTCCGCGCGATGGGGGGCGGCGCCATGATCACCACCCGCTCCGAAATTTTCGCCCTCGCCGGCGAGGAGTCCGGCGTCGGGAAGCGCGACGCCGTCGCCACCACCACCTCGTCCATCCTGGTCCGCGGAGAGGGACAGTAGCCATGACACCCACATTTTCAGAACTGACGGTCGGCCAGGACCTCGGCAGCCGCAGCATCGAGGTCACCCGCACCGACCTCGTCAAGTACGCGGGCGCCTCCGGTGACTTCAACCCGATCCACTGGAACGAGGCCTTCGCCACCGGCGTCGGCCTGCCCGGCGTGATTGCGCACGGCATGTTCACCATGGGCGCCGCCGTCCAGCACGTGACCGACTGGGCCGGCGATCCGGCCGCCGTCGTCGACTTCCAGACCCGTTTCAGCAAGCCGGTCCCGGTCGCCGACACCACGGGCACCCCGGAGGCCGGGGCGGTGATCGAGGTCAGTGCTGCCATTGGGGCGCTCGACGCCGACGCGGGCACCGCCCGCGTGGACCTCACCGTCGTCGCGGGCGGGCAGAAGGTCCTCATGAAGGCCCAGGCCGTCGTCAGGCTGGCCTGACCGCATGATGCTGCCGTGAGGGCGCGTGCCGCCCCGTCCGCCGAGGTTACCCGCTGGCGCAACGCCGTCGTCGCCGCCTACGCCTTCAGCGGCATAGCCTTCGCCAGCTGGGTGTCCCGGCTGCCGGCCATCCGTGACGGACTCGACCTCACGCCCGGCAACGTCGGCCTGCTGCTGCTGTGCATGACCCTGGGCTCCTTCGTCTCCGTCTCCGCGTCCGGGCTGATCGTGCTGCGTTTCGGCTCCAAGCAGACCATCCGGATCGGCAGCATCATGGTGGGCACGGGCCTGGTCCTTGCCGGGTTCGGGACCTCGATCCTGGTCAACCCGCTGGCCGTCGCCGCAGGGCTGGTTGTGGTGGGACTGGGCACGGCCAGCTGGAACACGGCCTCCAACGTGGAGGGCGCCGCCGTCGAACGCGCCGTCCGGCGGCACATCATGCCGCGGCTGCACGGCGCGTTCAGCCTGGGCACCGTCGCCGGTGCCGGCGCAGGGGCCTGGGCTGCCGGCACCGGCGTGCCGGTCTTCTGGCACCTGGCCGCCGTCGGCCTGCTGGTCGCCGGCTCCGTGGCCACGGCCGCGCGCTGGTTTCGCGCCGACATCACCCCGGTGGAGGACGCGAAAGACTTCACCCCGGCCGGGACGGACACCTTCGAGGATCCCTCCACCGGTCCGCTGCCGATTATCAGCCAGGCCACGCAGGGCCCGGACGAGCCGCTGGACAACAAGCGGCAGATCGCGCAGGCCTGGCGGGACCGCCGGACCCTGCTGCTCGGCGTCCTGGTGCTCGGGCTCGCCCTGGCCGAGGGCGCGGCGGGGGACTGGGTGGCGCTGGCGCTCGCCGACGGGCACGGCCAGTCCGACGCCGCCGGGGCCGCCGGGTACGGTCTCTTCGTCACTTTCATGACCGTGGGCCGTTTTGCCGGCACCCTGGTGCTGGACCGTTACGGCCGGGTCCCGGTGATGCGCTGGTGCGCGGCGCTGGCCGTGGCGGGACTGGGCCTGTTCGTCTTCGCGCCGGTTCCGTGGCTGGCCTATGTCGCCCTGGCCATCTGGGGGCTGGGCGCCTCGCTGGGCTTCCCGGTGGGCATGTCCGCCGCCGCGGACGACCCCGTCAAGGCAGCGGCGCGCGTCTCGGTGGTCTCCACCATCGGCTACGGGGCGTTCCTCTGCGGGCCGCCCCTGCTAGGACTGCTGGCCGAGCACGTCGGCATCCTGCACTCGCTGCTGGCCGTCATGGTGATGCTCGTGGTCAGTTTCCTGCTCTCCCCGGTGGCCCGCAAAACCGCCTAGGGCGCCGGAGGCGGCTTCGAGGGGAGTGCCGAACCCGGCTAGGCTGGTGGGGTGACCCAGACTCTGCTTTCCGCCCTGACCACGGCCGGCGTCGGCGGCCCGGCCGCCACCTACGTCGAAGCCCGCACCGAGGCGGAGATCATCGACGCCGTCCGCACGGCCGACGCCGCCGGCCAGCCGTTGCTGATCATCGGCGGCGGCTCCAACCTGCTGGTCGCGGACGACGGGTTCCCCGGCACGGTGCTGAAAATCGCGTCCGAGGGCTTCACCGTCAACGCCGAGGACTCGTGCGGCGGCGTCGCCGTCGTGGTCCAGGCCGGCCATAACTGGGATGCCCTGGTGGAGCACGCCGTCAGGCATGCCTGGTCCGGCCTGGAGGCCCTGTCCGGGATCCCCGGCGCCACCGGCGCGACTCCGGTACAGAACGTCGGCGCCTACGGCGCGGACGTCTCGCAAACCATTGCCGCGGTGCGCACCTGGGACCGCGAACGCGGTGCTGTGCAGACGTTCACGAACTCGGAGCTGAAGTTCGGCTACCGAGACTCCAATCTGAAGCAGACCACCTCCGGCGGGTCCCCGCGGTACGTGGTGCTGACAGTGGAATTCCAGCTGCCGCTGGGCCGGATGAGCGCCCCGGTCCGCTACGCCGAGCTGGCCCGGGCCCTCGGCGTCGAGACCGGCCAGCGGGCCTACGCCAACGACGTCCGGCGCGAGGTGCTCCGGCTCAGGGCTTCCAAGGGCATGGTCCTGGACCCCGCGGACCGGGACACTTACTCCACCGGCTCCTTCTTCACGAACCCCATTGTCCCGGCCGAGGTCGCCGCGGGCCTGCCCGCGGACGCCCCCCGCTACCCGGGCGGCGCTGACGGGCTGACCAAGCTCTCCGCGGCGTGGCTGATCGACCGGGCCGGCTACGGGAAGGGATTCGGGCTTGACCCGGGCAGCGTGTCCGGCGGGCGCGCCGCACTGTCCACCAAGCACACCCTGGCGATCACGAACCGGGGCGGCGCCAGCGCTGCGGACCTGCTGGCGGTAGCCCGGGAGGTGCGCCGCGGCGTCGTCGAACGCTTTGGTATTGAACTGCACCCCGAACCGCTGCTGATCGGCGTCGAGCTCTAGGACACGGCAGCAGGCGGTGCTAGTTCCTGCCGCGGCGCGGGGTCACCTTACTGAAGAGCATAAAAGTGAAACCGGAGGCCGCAGCGCCGAGCAGAAAGACCTGGCAGAACGCCACGGACTGGGCGCTGGGCCCGCTGCGCAGCAGTAGACCGGCGCAGGCGAAGGCCACCGCGCCGGCCAGCAGCGCGAGCGAGCCGAGCAGGAAGCTCTGCACCGTGGCGGGAAATTCCGCACCGGGATCGAGCTCAAGCTCGCGCCGGTCTCCGTCCGGCAGTGCCGGGGTCCGCGGCTGGAACGTCGCCGCGGTCACGAAGCTGGCCACCGCGATCACCATGCACACGGCGGAGACGGTCTGGAACGTTGTCATCATGGGGGAGAGACGGGTGCCGCTGGCGATGGCGACGGCGAGGCCGGCCGCCATGCCGGCCGCGCTGGAGGCCCAGCCCAGCAGGGCCAGCCTCCTGCACACGGGCCGCAGCCGCGGCCACACATCAGCCAAAGTCATGCCTCCACTTTAAGTAATCCGGCTGGGCGCAGGCTGGGAGGGTGACGGGCGGCAACCGGGCACTACCGTGACCCGCCGGACCGTCGTGCCCCGGCCCTAGGATGTTCCCATGGCAGCTGTGGTACGCACGCGTCTGAGCCGAAGCGTTATGGGCCGGCTCCGTCTGGCCTCGCAGGGGCTGGCCGGCCCGGGTTTCAGCTCCGTGCCGGCCGCGGTCCGGGGCATGACGGCCATGCAGGCGCAGGACCTGCAGGCCTCGCTGTGGGCGGTGGGACAGCGCGTCAGGGACTCCCGCGTGGCCGATGTCCGCGCGGCGCTGGACCGCGGCGAGGTGGTCCGCTCCTGGCCGATGCGCGGCACGCTGCATCTGCTGGCGCCGGAGGACCTAAGGTGGGTGTTGGATATCACCTCCGGCCGACTGATCAAAGGCCTCGCCGGGCGGCACCGGGAACTTGGCATCTCCGCTGCGGACATCGACGCCGCCGGGGAGGCGGCGCTGCTGCGGGTCTCCGGCGGGGCGGCGGCCAGCCGGGCGGAGCTGTTCCGGGCGTTCGAACAATCCGGCCAGTCCACCGCCGGCCAGCGCGGCATTCATCTGCTCGGCGTGCTGTGCCAGCAGGGGCTGCTGGTGCAGGGGCCGCTGGCCGGGAACCAGCAGCTGGTGGTCGCCTTTGATGACTGGATTACCACCTCGCGGCGGCTGGGCCGTGAGGAAGGGATCGCCGAATGGCTGCTGCGCTACCTGTTCAGCCACGGCCCTGCCACCGAGCGGGACTTCGCGTGGTGGTCCGGCATTCCGGTGACGGAAGCCCGGGCGGCGCTGGCCGCAGTGCGGGAGAAGCTGGTGGAGCTGGAGTTCGAGGGGACGTCCTACTGGCTCTCGCCGCAGACGGCGGCCCTGCTCGACGGCGGCGTCCCCCGCCAGCGCAGCGTGCTGGCACTGCCGGCCTTCGACGAATTCCTCCTGGGCTACACCGACCGGTCCATCGCCCTGCCCGCGCACCACGCGGACAAAATCGTCCCGGGCGGCAACGGGGTGTTCAAGAAAACCATCGTGGCCGGCGGCGAGGTGATCGGTACCTGGTCCGCGGCCGCGAAGGGGCGGGGCGGCGCCGTCGTGCCGGAGCCCTTCGACGATGTTAACGGACTGCGGCCTGCCGCTCGGAAATCCTTTGAGCTGCAGGCCGCGAAGTACCGGAGGTTCCTCGGGCTGGAGGACACCGGCGGTGCTTAGAGCGTGCCGGTGGCGATCTTCAGCATGCGGCGCAGCGGCTCCGCTGCGCCCCAGAGCAGCTGGTCGCCGACGGTGAAGGCGCTGATGTACTCCGGGCCCATTTCGAGCTTGCGGATGCGGCCCACCGGGATGTCCAGCGTGCCGGAGGCCGCCACCGGGGTGAGGTCCGCCATCGAGGCTTCCTTCGTATTGGGCACCACGGTGGCCCATTCGTTATCCGCGTCGAGGAGCTTCTCGATCTCGGCGACGGAGAGGTCCTCGCGCAGCTTGAGCGTGAGGGCCTGGGAGTGCGAGCGCATGGCGCCGATCCGGACGCACAGGCCGTCCATGATGACGTGGTTTTCCCCGGCGGTGCCGAGGATCTTGTTTGTCTCCACCCCGGCTTTCCACTCTTCCTTGGACTGGCCGTTGCCGAGGTCCGCGTCGATCCAGGGGATCAGCGAGCCGGCCAGCGGCACGCCGAACTGGGTCGCATCGATGTCGGTGCGCTGGTGCGCCAGGACCTTGCGGTCGATCTCCAGGATGGCCGACGCCGGGTCGTCCAGTTCACTGCTGACCTCGGCGTTGAGCGTGCCGAACTGGCTCAGCAGCTCGCGCATGTGCCGGGCGCCGCCGCCGGACGCCGCCTGGTAGGTCATCGAGGTGCCCCACTCGACCAGGCCGTTCTTGAACAGCCCGCCGAGGCCCATCAGCATGCAGGAGACCGTGCAGTTGCCGCCGATGTAGTCCTTGACGCCGCCGGAGAGGCCGGCGTCGATGACGTCGCGGTTGATCGGGTCCAGCACGATGATCGAGTCGTCGTTCATGCGCAGGGTGGAGGCGGCGTCGATCCAGAGGCCGTCCCAGCCGCGGCTGCGCAGCTCGCCGTGGACGCGCTTGGTGTAGTCGCCGCCCTGGGCGGTGACAATGATCGGCAGCTTCACCAGCGTCTCGACGTCGAACGCGTCCTCGAGCTTGCCGGCCGCACCGGCCGCCGCGCCGGCCACGGCGGGAGCGGCACCTCCGGCGTTCGAGGTGGAGAAGAAGACCGGGTTGATGTTGGCGAAGTCGCCCTCGTCCTGCATGCGCTGCATCAGGACGGAGCCGACCATGCCACGCCAACCGACCAGTCCAACGGACGGGGTAGCTGCTGTAGTCATTGGGCCAGTTTAGACTTTGCGGCGGCCCGGCCGCAGTCGGTTACGTCACGCGGGGGCCCGCCGGGGGCGGCAGTGGCTACTCGACCGGCCGCGGCAGGTTGCGTTCCTTGCGCAGCTTCTCCGCCTTGCGTTCCTTGACGTAGCCGGCCCAGCCGGCGAAGAGCGGATAGAGGACCAGCACGTACATCCACCAGATCTCGCCCATGATGTTCCACTGGTCGGTCAAAGCCATCTGGACAACGCCGTAAAGCATCAGTCCGAACAGGGCGGTCATCAGTAGGGACAGGACCAGCAGGCCGCCTGAGGAGTTCACCGGTTTGATGATGCCGAGCCCGTCGTCCTTCCGCACGCCGTACTCGTCCTCGGTGTATGCGACTATTTCGCCGTTCTCTCCTAGGCGGTGCATCACCCGCTGTTCTGGAGGCTGGTACGGCACGTAGCCAGATTCCTGGGGCACGTCCCGGTTACGCTTGGCCATCGCGCTCCTCGATTGCGCGCACGCTACTCGACCGGCCGCGGCAGGTTGCGGGCCTTGCGCAGCTTCTCCGCCTTGCGTTCCTTGAGGTAGCCCGCCCAGCCGGCGATCAGCGGTATTTGGATCACCAGAAACATCCACCAGGTGCGTCCAAGAATGTCCCACTGACCGGTGATGGCGATTTGCGCCAGGCCGTAGAGCATTCCGCCGAAGGCGAGGGTGACCAGGATTGCCAGGAACAGGAGGCCTCGCGACGAGTTCACGGGTTTGATGATGCCGTGGCCGTCATCTTTTCGGACACCGTATTCCTCGTCCGAGTAGGCGATCAGTTCGCCGTCCTCCGAGAGGCGGTGACGTACGCGTTCCTCCGGGGGAGGGCCGGCCACGTAGCCCGGTTCCTGGGGCACGTCGCGGCTACGCCTGGCCACGCGACTCCTCGATGGCGCGCAGCAGTCCGGCGTCGTCCAGGCCGTCGGTTTCGGCCACTTCGTCCGTGGCGAAGTCGGGGATGCCGGTGGCCCACGCATCCTCTCCGCGGCGGACCAACAGGTGCTTGTCCGTGTCGAGGGTCTTGAAGACCAGGTAAGCCGTGCCCCCGGGATTCTGCTCGACATGCTGGCGGACCACGCGGAGGGTGGCCTCGGCCGAACTGATGGCCGCGTCTTGGGCGAACACGAACCAGGTCCCCAGCACACGGGGCTGCAGCATCAAAGCAACCTCCGGCGCTTCGACCAGCACGACGTTGTCCATGCTGTCCTGGGTGAGCAGGGAGATCTCAGTCCAGCGCGTCGCGTGTCCGAGGGCGGTTGCGACAGCGGCCGCCACCCCCTTCACGCCAAGGTCGCCGTCGTCATCGACCGTCGCCAGGTCCCTGGCGATCAAAGATGACGCCCCGGCTGTGGACAGCGTGTCGTCCTGCACCAGTTCCTCCGCGCGGAAAACACTGACCGACCGATCGCGGGCCGGACCTTCGAAAACATTCAGCAGGTAGGCGAATTCGCCCACCCCGAAGCCGATGACGTCGACCCCGAGCCGGGGCTCCTGGGTCGTCTCGTCCTGAACGGTCATATGAGTCTCCTAATCCCCGAAGCTAAAGAACTTAGCCACGGACTCGCCGGCATCTTTGATGTTGCTGGCCGTGTCGCTGACAAATTTGCCGGGATCCTTGACGGCGTTGACGATGCCTTCACCGACGTCCTTGCCGACCCTGCTGATCGTGTCCCAGTTCTCGTAGACGGCGATGCCCACACTGGCAACCTGACAGACGGTGCCGGCCGGAGGCGGCAGGAAGGAGCCGACGCCAAGGCCGGCCTTGAAGGCGCTGCCGAGGCCCCCTTCGATGTCCCCCTTCGCAAAGCTTTGGACCGAGTCGTAGGCGCTGAAGCCCACCCCGGCCCAGCCCAGGCCGCGCGCCAGCCCGGCCTTTCCGAGCCATTCGTACTTCGTGCCTGCGCCAACCAAGGATCTTTCGGCAGTAAGGCTGGCGACCTTGTTCAGCGGACCGAGGAATTTGTCCAGCGGTCCCTTGATGTCTTGCAGGTTCTTCAAAGAAGCGACATCAGACGCTTGATCGATCAGCTTCAGGGTCCTGCTGTTCTTGGTGGACTCCTTGAGCAGTCCCTCGAGGGTTTTGTTGCCCTGGGTGTTCTGCCACAAGTGCCGCGTGTCGAAGACAGGGCCGCCGAGCCGGTGCCGGCCCTTCGTGAGCATGCTCTTCACGAATTCGGCGCGTTGATTTTTCCAAACCCAGCCGTACTGGCCAAGATGCTTTGCCAGGGTGAGCGGGGCCTTGACGTTCTTCTGGATCCCCATGAAGTTCCGAAGGATGCCGATCCCGGCAGCGCCGCCCAGGAGGGCCCAGTTTCCTGGCGAACCCGGCGCACCCGGAACTCCCGGGCCGCCGCCGGCGCCTGGAGCGGCGTTGCTTGCTTTCTCCTGCTCGTCGGCCTGGGTCATCAGCCGCTTGGACTGCTCTTTCAGGGCGTGCGCGGTCTGAAGAATCTGGGTGCGGTGGTTCGAGTTCCACTCGGATTTGAAGCGGGCACCGTCGGCGCCCTTCCATGACGTGTTGTTGTTGATGGCCGACGTCAGGGAGGTCGACTGCTGCAGGAGCGTCTCGGACGTTTTGCCGAAATTCTGCGCGAGCATGCGCAGCTGGGCGACGTCGGCGCCCCACAAGTTTCCTGCCATGATGGCATCCCCCCTTTACGGGCAACAGCCTAACGGGCCGCTGCCAAGACCAAGTGCATTCCGGCTCAATACCGCCGGGCCAAAGAATCTGACCCGCCTCAATCTAGCGGGGGAGCCGGGATCCCGCGATGGGTTGATCTCCCCATCACCCCGCCCCGGTGCCGCCGGCGGCGGGTGCCCTAGTCGCCGTCGGGCTCGGCCAGCAGGGCGCTCTTGCGCCGGCGCAGGGCCAGCACCGCACCGAAGGCGAAGACCTGGGTGACGACGACGAGCACGATAGCCCCTGTGATCTTGTTGCCGCCCAGGATCATGGTCAGTCCCACGATCGCGGACAGCAGCGCGAGCAGGGGCAGCAGCATGTAGCCAAGGACAAAAAGGGTTTCAGGCTTGCGCAGCACTATTTGGCCTCCGTCCGGCGCCACAGCGTAATCCGGTACCGGGTGCCGTTCGCTGCCGTCAGCCAGCCGTCGGCCGGGAGGCTGGCCTCCGCGGTCCAGTCGTAACCCAGCTCCGGAGCGAAGGTGTCGCCCTCGGTGGCGGTGTCGATCGTGGTGACCACGGCGACGTCGGCAAGGTCCAGGGACTGGGTAAAGATCTCCCCGCCGCCGATGATCCAGACCATCTGCTGGCCCGGTGCGAACTGGGACTCCAACAGGGCGTCGTCAAGCGACTTGACGGCCAGGGCGCCGTCCGCTTCCGGCGTCCCGCCCCAGTCTTCCTGCCGGGTGACGACGATGTTTGTGCGGCCGGGCAGGGGCCGGTACTTGTCCGGGAAGGATTCCCAGGTCTTGCGGCCCATGATGACGGGGTGCCCCGTGGTGAGCCGGCTGAAGTGCAGCATGTCCTCGGGCAGGTGCCAGGGCATGGAGCCGGCCTGGCCGATCACCCCGGTGCTGGTCTGCGCCCAGACCAGGCCCAGGCCCGTGACGGTGCCGCGGAGACGTTCGGTGAACTCGGCGGGTTCGGTGGGGTTGCTGGTCTCGTTGCTCATACGGCGATCGGTGCCTTAATCGTGGGATGGTGCTGGTAGCCGACCACCTCGAAGTCCTCGAGGGTGTAGTCGAAGATGGATTCCGGCTTGCGGGTGATCTTCAGCTGCGGATATTCGTAAGGTTCCCGGCGCAGCTGCGTGAGGACCTGGTCCAGATGGTTCTCGTAGATGTGGACGTCGCCGCCGGTCCAGACGAATTCGCCCGGTTCCAGCCCGGTCTGCTGGGCCAGCATGCACGTCAGCAGGGCGTAGGAGGCGATGTTGAAGGGAACACCCAGGAAGGTGTCCGCGGAACGCTGGTAGAGCTGGCAGGAGAGCTTGCCGTCCGCGACGTAAAACTGGAAGAAGGCGTGGCACGGCGGCAGGGCCATGTTCTTGAGCTCGGCCACGTTCCAGGCCGAGACGATGTGGCGGCGCGAGTCGGGGTTGGCTTTGAGGTTGTCCACCAGATCGGCGATCTGGTCGATGTGGCCGCCGTCGGGCGTGGGCCAGGAACGCCACTGTACGCCGTAGACCGGGCCCAGTTCGCCGTCGGCGTCGGCCCATTCGTTCCAAATGGTGACGCCCTGGTCCTGCATCCACTTCACGTTGCTGTCCCCGCGCAGGAACCACAGCAGCTCCACCGCGACGGACTTGAAGTGCACCCGCTTGGTGGTGATGAGCGGGAAGCTCTTGGCCAGGTCGAAGCGGAGTTGCCGGCCGAACACGCTGCGGGTGCCCGTGCCGGTGCGGTCCGATTTGTGCGTGCCGTGCTCGAAGACATCGCGCAGCAGGTCTTCATAGGGCGTTGGGATGCTCACGGTCCCAGTCTACTGAGAACTCGTTCACGCGCCTTATCCGTTGTGCTGGTTGAGCCTGGTCCGCACGATCGCCAGCAGGGCGCCGTCGTCCAGGCCGGCGCGGCGGCCCTCCGCAATGAAGCGGTCGACGGCGGCGATGACCGCGGCGTTCGGTCCGGCCGACGGCCGCGCCGGGACAGCATCACCGAGGGTGCCACCCGGGCCGTCCCCGCCGACCGGGCCGGCGACGACGGTTCCGTTGCGGCGCCCGGTCTGGATCAGCCCGGCTTGTTCGAGTTCCTTGTAGGCACGTGCGACGGTTCCGGCCGCAATGCCGAGGTCTGCGGCGAGGCGCCGGACGGTCGGCAACCGGGTTCCCGGCGGCAGCGCCCCGATGACGATCAGCGAGGCGATCTGCGCCCGGATCTGCTCGTACGGCGGTGTGGCCGAGCGGAGGTCGATGGAGATTCCCGCGGTCACGCGGCGGGCTCCTTGTCCCGCCGCGGCACGGGTCCGGCCGGGCTGCGCGCGGGGCCGGCGACGGGGATAACGGCGATGATGGTGGCAAGGGTGCCGAGGACCGCTCCGGCCAGGGTCGCCGGCCACCACGTGTTGGCGTCGGGATTGAATGGTCCCCCGAAGGATTCGGCTGCAAACACGGCAGCCCACGCGGGCCCCTGGGTCAGCAGCAACACGGCGGCCTGGGCGGTGAACAGGGCCGCGAGGGTCCGCACGGTCCGGTGGATCGTGACGGCGCGCAGCGCGGCGTCCATGCCGCCGGCAAGACCGGGGACCCCCTGCCGGTGCCTGGCGGCGAGGAAAGCCGGCACCGAGGCAAGCGCGCCGCCGGCCGCGAGGAGGGCCGGCGGAACCCAGTACGGCTCTCCATAGAGCCGTTCCTGACCGACCGCCGTGACTGCCAGGGCCAGCAGGAACGACAGCAGGGCCAGGACGGCGGTGGTCAGCATTGCCGGGCTAACCGGCTGCCGCGGCCAGTTGCGCGGGGCTCCCGGGTCGCCGTAGTTGCGCTGCAGGAGCAGTTCGCCGGCCGCAATGACCGCCAGCACCGCGGCCGCCATCAGGGTAGCAAAGCCCGCCATTCCGAAGCCCGCCGCGGCGGCGGTCAGTCCGGGGACGATGAAGACCCCCGCCAGCAGGGGCACCACCGCCGCGAGTCCCAGCAGCGGACCCAGCGACGAGACCAGCCGGGCCGCGGGGTGCTGGCCGCCGGCCTGCAGTCCTGAAGGCGGCCGGTTGCGCGCGCCCAGCCCGGCGGCCGCGAGCCGCGGCGGCCCCCAAAACCCCATCATCAAGAGGACTCCCATGCCCGCCAGGCCGGCCGCATTCGTCCAGGACGAGACGCCGGTTGACGGGTCCGGCCGCGCTGCGAAGTTGCCTGCGATCACGCCCAGCCCCGCAGCCACTATGGAAGCGGTCCGCAGCAGGCGGTTCATTGCGATGGTGCGCAGCACCGCATTGTCGCCGGCGTCGAGGGCCTCCAGCTGGCGGCGGCTGGCAATCAGCCACAGCACCAGCATCGTCCCGGCGGCCAGGACGGCCAGGGCTCCGCCCAGCCAGGCGGCCAGCTCAACCCCGGGAATACGGCCGTCAACGCCCAGCGTCTGCCGGGTGTACGGGCCGTCCGCCACGGTTGTGGGCGGCACGGGTGCGAACCCCGGGAGCGTGGCGGTCCACACAATGAGCGCGCCGGCGGCGGCAAAGACGGCCGCCGTGACCGCGGCCAGCCGGTGCGGCAGGAAGTCGCGGATCCGCCGGACCGACAGGACGGTCTGCCGCCGCATTCGCCGCGGCCCCGGATAGCTGACCTGGCCGAGCGCGTGTACGCCCAGGCAGCCCAGGATCGGCCAGGTAAGGGTCGGCAAGATCGTCGCGGGGGTCGTCATGGCGCCGCCGGCGGAAGGGTCGGCCGGAATGATGCCCAGATTCATGGCGCCCTGCAGCGAGCTCGCCAGCCAGCCGATGACCCCCACCCACAATGCGTGTTCCGACACCGATGCCGGGGAGGTGCCTGTATCCGGCGCCCAGATTACCCAGCGGAGCACGGCGTAGACCAGCACGGCGGCGATGATCGGGCCGAACAGCAGCATCGATGGAAAGTAGAACTCGCCCGGCATGAAATCCCCCAAAGATCCCGCAGTTATGTACCAAGTACTTGATACAAACTAGGGCCGCTAGACGCCGGGGTCAAGGACCCTAGTCGTCGAAGGGCCGGAACTGCTCCACGGCCACGACCTTGCCCTTGCTGTGCGTAACGTGACAGACGATGATTTCGCCGGGTGAGAGGAAGGGGTCCGCGGACGGCAGCAGGGCCCGCAGCCGGGAGTTCATGTGCTTGCCCAGCTGCGCGAAGACCGTCGGCAGCGCGGGGCGGTGCGTGCACAGGGCCACGGCGCGTCCCTTGTCGAACAAGGACTCCACGACGTTGGCTGTCTTGTGCGGGCTCCGGCCGTGCAGGTGCTCGGTCAGCGATTCGTGCAGCTTCACCTTGGCGTCGACGGCCTTGGCGTAGGGCGCAACCGTGGCTACGCAGCGGAGCCAGGGACTCGTCACCACCCGCGGCGGGCTCCAGGCCTGGAGGAGCCGGCCCACGGCCTGGGCTTGGCGTGTCCCGGTGGCAGCAAGCGGACGGTCGCCCTCGGCCTTGGACCAGGAGGAGCGCGGCTTGGCTTTGGCGTGGCGCAACACCAGCAGCGGCCAGGTGTCCAGTTCGCCGCGGGAGTGTGCCGCCGCGAGGTGCTCCAGCGGGGCACGGTCGCTGGGGTTGCTGAGCAGGCCGGCGGCCTTCTCCGGCGAACACCACATGACGCTGTCCACCTCCTTGCCATCCGGGCGGAGCGGGGCGCCGTCGACGTCGACCGCCCAGTAATGCACCACCTTCAAGCCCGCCGCCACGTGGTAGTGGATGGGCGGGAGCGGGATGCCTAGGGGAGCCTTGAGGCCGATTTCCTCTTCCACCTCGCGGGCGGCGCATTCGGGCACGGTCTCGCCCGGATCAAGCTTGCCCTTGGGCCAGGACCAGTCGTCGTAGCGGGGGCGGTGGATCAGCAGGACCTCAAGCTTGTCCTTGTTGACGCGCCACGGCAGGGCGCCGGCCGCGACGACGGCTATCGCCTCGCCCGGGTGGTCGGTCTGGTCCGCGACCAGGGAATCGCTGCTCACAAGCCGCGGCCCTAGCGCAGGCTCGCCGAGCGCTGCCGCGAACGCGATGCGAGCAGCCATGACTGGACGTCCTGCAGTGCGGTGCCGTCCTCCGCGAGGTGGTGGCGGACCCATTCGCCGCTGTTGTCCAGATGCCAGCTGGCGGTACCCGGATCCATGTAGCGGCGGAGCATGTCCAGGACATACGAGGTGTCGTCCCCGCTGGTGAGCTGCACCAGGGCCTCCACCCGCCGGTCCAGGTTGCGGTGCATCATGTCGGCCGAGCCGATGTAAACCACCGGGTCTCCGGCGTTGGCGAAGGCGAAGACTCGGGAGTGTTCCAGGAAGCGGCCCAGGACGGAGCGCACGGTGATGTTCTCGCTGAGTCCGGGGACGCCGGGGCGCAGGGAGCAGATGCCGCGGACAATGACGTCGACCTGCACCCCGGCCTGGGAGGCCCGGTAGAGGGAGTCGATGATGGCTTCGTCCACCATCGAGTTCACCTTGATCTGGACGCGGGCGGCGATCCCGGCCCGGGCGTTGCGGATTTCGGTTTCGATCCGGTCGATCAGCCCGGAGCGGACTGACCGCGGGGCAACCAGCAGCCGCTTGAAGGTGGACTTGGGCGCGTAGCCGGACAGCTGGTTGAAGAGCTTGGACAGATCTTCGCCCACCTGCTCGTTGGCGGTCAGCAGGCCGAGGTCCTCGTAGTACCGGGCGGTGCGCGGGTGGTAGTTCCCGGTGCCGATGTGGCAGTAGCGGCGCAGCCCGTCGACTTCCTGTCGGACCACGAGCGAGAGCTTGCAGTGGGTCTTGAGGCCCACGATGCCGTAGACCACGTGTACCCCGGCCTGCTCCAGCTTCCGGGCCCAGGAGATGTTGGCCTGTTCGTCGAAGCGGGCCTTGATCTCCACCAGGGCGAGCACCTGCTTGCCGGCCTCGGCGGCGTCGATCAGGGCGTCAACGATGGGCGAGTCGCCGGAGGTGCGGTACAGGGTCTGCTTGATGGCCTGCACCTTCGGGTCCGCGGCGGCCTGCTCGAGGAAGGCCTGCACGGAGGTGGAGAAGGAATCGTACGGGTGGTGCAGGAGGATGTCCCGCCGCCGCATGGCCGCGAAAACATTCGCCGCCTTGGAGGTTTCCGATTCGTTAAGGTGCCGGGACGTGTGTGGCACGTGCTTGGGGTAGTGCAGGTCCGCGCGGTCGATCCCCGCGATCACGGAGAGCCCGCGAAGGTCCAGCGGGGCCGGGACGGAGTAGACCTCGGATTCCTCCACCCCGAGTTCGCGGATCAGCAGCGCCCGGATGTTGGGGTTGATGTCGTTGGTGACCTCGAGCCGGACCGGCGGCCCGAAGCGGCGGCGCAGCAGTTCCTTTTCCAGGGCCTGCAGCAGGTTCTCGGCGTCGTCCTCTTCGACCTCGACGTCCTCGTTGCGGGTGACCCGGAAGGTGTGGTGCTCCAGCACCTCCATCCCGGCGAAGAGCTGGTCCAGGTGGACGGCGATGACTTCTTCGAGGGCGATGAAGCGCGCCACCCGCCCGGGCACGGAGCCGGCGCGCGGGCCGTCGATCGAGATCAGCCGCGGCAGCTGGTCCGGGACCTTGACGCGGGCAAAGAGCTCCTTGTCGCTGACCGGGTTGCGGACGACGACGGCCAGGTTCAGCGAGAGCCCGGAAATGTAGGGAAACGGGTGGGCGGGATCCACGGCCAGCGGGGTCAGGATCGGGAAGACCTTTTCCGCGAACATGGCGCTGAGCTGGTCCTTGGCCTGGTCGTCCAGCTCGTCCCAGTGCATCAGGTGGATGTGTTCGTAGGCCAGTGCGGGGCGGATCTGTTCGGCGTAGACGCGGGCGTGGCGTTGCTGGAGCCGGTGGGCGGCCTCGCCGATTTGTTCCAGGACCTGCATGGGGCTCAGCCCGGCGGGGGAGGGCACGGCGAGGCCGGTGGCGATGCGGCGCTTGAGCCCGGCAACCCGGACCATAAAGAACTCATCCAGGTTGGAGGCGAAGATGGACAGGAAGCTGACGCGTTCCAGCAGGTAGAGGTTGGGATCTTCGGCGAGCTCCAGGACGCGTGAGTTGAACGCCAGCCAGCTCAGCTCCCGGTCCAGGAAGCGGTCCGGGCTGATGTCGCCTTCCGGTTCCAGGTTGGGGGCGAACTCGGGGATGTCGATCCGGTCCTGGGTGGCGCGCGAGGCGGGCACTTCGGAGGAGCCGAACCGTGCCCGCGCGGGACGCGCGGCCTTGTCCGGCGTAGCGGCTTCAGACGTGGCGGTCCGGGCAGATTCCCGTTGCATGGTCTCTCCTAATGCTGGCGCGATTTAGCTTCAACCTTACAAGGATTCAGGTCCGGACGAGCCCAGGTTTCGGCCGCCGTCGGGCGCCCGGCCGCCGGCGTGGTTACCGGCCTTCCCGCGGCGCGTACATGACGTCCACGTCCCAGCGCGAAAAGCCGAGCCGCCGGTACAGGGCGACGGCGGGGATGTTGTCGGCGTCGACGTAGAGCATGACGGCGTGCAGGCCCTGCTGCTGCAGGTGCTTGATGCCGGCGATGGTCAGGGCCTTGCCCAGGCCGGTGCCCTGCGCGGCGGGTGCGACGCCGACGACGTATACCTCGCCGATCGCCGGGTGCTCCCCGTGCCGGGGGTGCACCTTGGTCCAGTGGAAGCCGAGGATCCGGCCGGCGGCGTCGACGGCGAGCAGGAAACCGGCGGGGTCGAACCACGGCTCGGCCATCCGGGCCTGCAGGTCGTCCAGGCTCATGTTCCCTTGTTCGGGGTGATGGGCGAAGGCCTCCCGGTTGACCGCCAGCCAGGCCTCCTCATCCCGGCCCGGGACGAAGCTGCGCAGCGAGATGCCCTCCGGCAGGGCGGCGTCGGGCAGCTCCGAGGCCGCGGTCGCGAGCCGCATCTTCCACAGTTCACGCACCGGCGCGTACCCGTAGCGCGCGGCGAGGTCCGCGGCGGCTTCATGGTTGCCGTGCGACCAGGCCTTCAGCCCCGCGAAGCCGCGCACCTTCTGGAGCTCGGCCACCAGCCGGTCCGCGACGCCCTGGTTGCGGTAGCTGGGATGGACGGCCACCTCCAACACCCCGGTGCCGTCGGCATCCTCGACGACGACGGCGAACCCCGCCAGGTCGTTGCCCCGGGCGTGGCCGGAAACGGCGCCGGAGGTGCCGGAGTCGTCGCGGGTGTAGTCGGGGGAGTAGAGGGCCAGGGCCAGCACGCTGTGCGGGCCGGTGCCCGCGGCGCGCAGGGTCACCAGGGTCTGGTCGGACAACGGCGGGTTGCCGTCGGATTCCTCGGCGGCGGCCACCAGGGTCTTGACATCCTGCAGCAGCCGTTCATCGACGGCTCCCTGCAGGGTGAGTACGGGCCAGTTCTCCGGATGCGCAGGACTCATGGTGCAAGGCTATACGTCCGCTGCCCGCCGGCGCGTGGAAAACCCGTGGATTTGATGCATCCGCCCGGGGCACGTATAGTCAGTATCTCATCCGGCTGAACGGTGCGAAACCGTTGAGTGGATGTGAGGGGGATCCACCACTGGGGTGGCCTCGATACGTTCGACCCGTATGTCCTCCACTGCAACGCCACGCGGCGCACGAAAGCCCCGGACTCCTGAGTCCGGGGCTTTTTCGTGCAGTGCTGGAGGGGCTGTACCCGGGGCCAACCCCGGGGCGGGGCGGGGCCGGTCAGGCCTCGGTGAGTTCCTCGTCCGGCTGCCGGACCAGGGTGAGGCGGTACCCGACGTTGCGCACGGTGCTGATCAGGTTTTCGTGGTCGGCGCCGAGCTTGGCCCGGAGCCGGCGGACGTGGACGTCCACGGTCCGGGTGCCGCCGTAGTAGTCGTAGCCCCAGACCTCGGTGAGGAGCTGCTGGCGGGTGAAGACGCGGCCGGGGTGCTGGGCCAGGTACTTGAGCAGTTCAAATTCCTTGAAGGTCAGGTTAAGTGCTGCCCCGTTTACCCGCGCCGTGTAGCTCGCCTCATCGATCACGACGCCGGCCGCCCGGATCTCCGTGGGGGTGTCGTCCGCATCCGGCAGGGCGCGGGCGACGCCGAGGCGGATACGAGCCTCCACTTCGGCGGGACCGGCGGATTCCAGGAGGATGTCGTCCACGGCCCACGCAGAGGAAACGGCGGCCATGCCGCCTTCCGTGAGGATCAGCATGAGCGGCGCGCTGAGCCCGGTCGCTTTGAGCAGCTGGGTGAGGGAGCGGGCGCCGACCAGGTCCTTGCGGGCGTCCAGCAGCACGATGTCGCACGGATCGGTTTCGAGCAGCGCCGTGGGCTCGGCGGGAAGAATGTGGACGCGGTGGTTGAGTAGTTCCAGCGCAGGAAGGACATCCACCGATGAGCCGGTGCTGTTCGTCAGTAGCAGGATGTGCGACATGGTTCCTCCAAGGGGTGTCCGCGCATCATTGGGCGTCTGAACCGGGCTTCCACCGGCCGGTACTGGGCTTCCGGACGGTGCCTGCCTGCGGCTGCCGGAGGAAGCGTAGCTGAACTTTGAGTATACCCAAATGCCCCTCGGCAGACACTGTTCCGCCGCTCCAGCGTCCCTCTTTTGCGACACAAAACGTTCACATAGGGCAGGATTGATCCGTCAGGGCCTGCCGCTCCGGCGGAGTCGAGCAGGCCGAGTGGGTCCGCAGTGAGCGAAGGTGCCGGTTGATCGTGGCTATGTTGATCGTGGGGGACCGCGTTGGGGGTCCCCGGCTGGGGTACGCCCCGGGGGGAATGCAGTGAGGTCACGGAGTGTAGGTGTCATCGGGCTGGCCGGCCTGGCCGCGATCGTTGCCGGGGCTTACTCCACGCCGGAGGTCCTGCTGGCCGTCGCTGCCGTCACGGCCGCGTTCGTCGGCATCGGCTGGCCGCACTTCCTGGGCATCCCGGCCAAGAAGACCCTGGCCGCCCTGATCGGCCTGCCCGGAATCGGTTCGGCGGTGGCGGCCACCTACCTGCCCGCGCCGGGTTTCCTGAACTGGACGCCCGCGTTTGTGGCAGCCGGGGTGATGGCCATCTTCGTGATGCAGCTGATCCGCGGTACAGGGCAGGCCCAGCGGCTGGAATCCACCCTGGGGTCCAGCGCCGGAGTCCTGTTGTCCTGCCTCGGCGCCGGCTGGATCGCCTGCTCGCGCTTCAACGGGGTCAAGGAAATGCTGCTCATCGCGGCCATCAGTGCCGCGATCGCCCTGATGGCGGGCCTGATCCGCTGGCCGGACCGGATCGTCGCGCCGCTGGGTATCGTCGGGGCGGGGCTCGCCGGTCCGCTGGCCGGCCTGGTGTTCTCCGACATCGCCGTGCTGCCGGCCGCCCTGGTGGGGATCGCCGTCGGCGCCGTCCTGGTCAGCTTCCGCCGGCTGGTGATCATCCGCGGCACCTCCTTGAACCTGCCGGCGGTGCTGGGCATGGGCCTGGGGCCCGTCTCCGCGGTCGGTTCGCTGGCCTACTTCATAGACAAACTACTCCTTCACTAAAGCGTTAGGATGGCATCATGTCCGTACTTGCATTTGAGATCTTCTTCCTTGTCCTGCTCGGCGTGGCCAGCCTTTCGATGGCCTGGTTTGCCGGTTTTGTCGTCTACCGGCTCTTTAAGGGCCAGAAGTAGACAGCCCTACCCTGTACCCGTCCAGAACCCGTAGTTTCCAGAGGTAGCTGCTGTGCCGATTGAAATTCCTACAGATCTGACGCCCGAAATCGTTCCGCTGTCCTGGCTCATTGGTGAGTGGGAGGGCCGGGGCCGGCTGGGCGCCGGGGAAGAGGACTCGGAACACTTCCTCCAACACGTCTCCTTCACCCACAACGGCCTCCCGTACCTGCAGTACCGGGCCGAGTCGTGGCTGACGGACGACGAGGGAACCAAGCTCCGCCCGCTGACCGTGGAGACCGGCTTCTGGGCCCTGGAGCGCAAGCAGCGTGAGGAAGACGGCGGCCCTGGGCTCATCCCGGCCGACATCGTCCCGGTGCTCAAGAGCGCCGACGAGGTCGAGGAACTGCGCAACAGCGACGGCGGCTTCGACATCTCTGTCTCCATCTCGCATCCGGGCGGGATTTCCGAGTTGTATTACGGCCAGATCAAGGGCCCGCAGATCCAGCTCAGCACCGACATGGTGATGCGCGGCAGCCACTCCAAGGAGTACACCGCGGCGACGCGGATCTTCGGCCTGGTCGACGGCAAGCTGCTCTGGCGCTGGGACGTTGCCGCCGGCAAGGGGTCGACGCCGGGCGGCGGCCTGGAGGCGCATGCCTCCGCGATCCTCAGCAAAGTCGGCTGAACCGCGCGTCCGGCAGGAAGCCGCGGTCTCACTGAATTTCCGTTGTCCGCAGCGAACGCAGGGAGCACCACAGTGAACGACTCAGCAAGCGGCGCAGGCAGCGCGGCAAACGGCGCCGCGGCACGCGGCAATTACAGCGACCTCAAGGCCGTGTTCTTCAACGGAACGCTGAAGAAGTCACCGGAGACCTCCAACACGCAGGGCCTGATCGAGATCAGCCGCCGGATCATGGAAAAGCAGGGCGTTGCCACCAGCGTCATCCGGACGGTGGACCACGACATTGCCAGCGGCGTATACCCGGACATGCGCGAGCACGGCTGGGCCAGCGACGAATGGCCGGCCCTGTACCCGGCCGTGCAGGAAGCGGACATTGTGGTGGTCGCCGGACCGATCTGGCTCGGTGACAACTCATCCCAGACCAAGAAGCTGATCGAGCGGCTCTACGCCCACTCCGGCGAACTGAACTCCCAGGGGCAGTGGGCGTTCTACCCGAAGGTGGGCGGCTGCCTGATCACGGGCAACGAAGACGGCATCAAACACTGCGCCATGAACGTGCTCTACAGCCTCCAGCACATCGGCTTCACTATCCCGCCGCAGGCCGACGCGGGCTGGATCGGCGCCGTGGGCCCCGGGCCCAGCTACCTGGACGAGGGCTCCGGCGGACCGGAAAGCGATTTCACCAACCGCAACACCACCTTTATGACCTGGAACCTGCTGCACCTGGCGCGGATGCTCAAGGACGCCGGCGGCATCCCCGCGTTCGGCAACCTGCCCGAAGGCTGGGAGGCCGGCACCCGATTCGACTTCGAAAATCCGGAATACCGCTGAGCGCTCAGGACTTCTACTTCATATGACTATCAAGAGCCCACTGCTGTCGCGCCCGGGCGCCGTCGAAGCGGCCGGTGCGGACGCCGGCGTCGCCGCCCACTACGGCGAGCCGCTGCGCGAGCAGCGCGCGCTGGCCGCCGGCGCCGCCGTCGTCGATTTGTCCCAGCGCGGAGTGGTTACGGTGGCGGGCCCGGACCGGCTGAGCTGGCTCAACACCCTGTCCTCCCAGCAGCTCACCGCCCTGGCCCCCGGCCAGTCCACCGAACTGTTGCTGCTCAGCGTGCAAGGCCGGATCGAATTCGACGCGCGGGTGCTGGATGACGGCGCCACCACCTGGCTGATCGTGGAAGCGGCGGAGGCCGCGCCGCTGGCCGAATGGCTCACCAGGATGAAGTTCATGCTCCGGGTCGAGGTCGCCGACGTGTCCGCGGACTGGGCGGTGCTCGGCAGCACCCGGCCGGTTCCGGACTGGGCCGGGCTCCAGGTCTGGGAGGACCCCTGGCCGCACGTGGGCGCCGGCGGGTACTCCTACGCCGTGGTCGGTGAGGACGCCCACCCGGGCCTGGAGCGGCCCTGGTTCGAATACCTCGTTCCGGCCGCCGAACTCGAGGCCACCGTGGGGGAACGCCCGCTGGCCGGGGTCCTGGCAGCCGAAGCGCTCCGGATCGCCGCGTGGCGCCCCCGCTGGGGCGCCGAGACCGACGACAAGACGATCCCGCACGAACTGGACCTGCTGCGCACCGCCGTGCACCTGGCCAAGGGGTGCTACAAGGGGCAGGAAACCATCGCCCGGGTGCACAACCTGGGCCACCCGCCGCGCCGGCTGGTCTTCCTCCAGCTGGACGGCTCGCAGCACACGCTGCCCGCCGTCGGCAGCGAAGTGCGGGCCGGCGAACGGAAGGTCGGCACGGTGACGTCCGTGGCGCAGCACTACGAGATGGGGCCGGTAGCCCTGGCCGTGATCAAGCGCTCCGTCGCCCCGGACGCGGTGCTGACCGTGATGGACGGCGAGGAACCCTACACCGCGGCGCAGGAACCCATTGTGGCGCCGGACGCAGGCCAGGTCGTGGGACGGCAGACCGGATTCCTCAGGGGGACCCGATGAACGCGGACTCTGCCAGCGGCGGCCCGGTGAGCGGCGGGCCGGAAACGGGCGCCCCCGACGACGAGACCCTCGCTCTGGCGCACACCCTCTTCGACGCCGCCCGCGAGGGCAACTCCGCACTGCTCGGCGGCTATCTCGCGGCGGGCGCGCCGGCCACGCTGACCAACGCGGCAGGGGATTCGCTGCTCATGCTGGCCGCCTACCACGGCCACGCGGACACCGTCCGGCTGATCCTGGCGCACGGCGCCGACGCCAACACGGCCAACGACCGCGGCCAGACACCGCTCGCCGGGGCTGTGTTCAAGGGCTACCCCGACGTCGTCCGGGTCCTCGTGGACGCCGGTGCCGACCCCGACGCCGGACACCCCTCCGCCCGGGCCGCGGCGCAGATGTTCGCCCGGACCGAAATCCTGGCGCTCCTGCGCTGAGTACGGCCACCGCCGCGCCGGCCCGAGCCGGAACCAGCACCACCGGATAGACCCCCGTTCCACCAAAAATATCAGCCCGGCAACAGCACCCTAAGGAACCTCATGGAAAACGTAGCGAGGCCCTGGGCCGCCCTGTGGTCGCTGGTGATCGGATTTTTCATGATCCTGATCGACACCACCATCGTCTCGGTGGCCAACCCGCGGATCATGGAAGGCCTGAACGCCGACATCAATTCGGTGATCTGGGTGACCAGCGCCTACCTGCTCGCCTACGCCGTCCCGCTGCTCATCACGGGCCGGCTGGGTGACCGCTTCGGCCCGAAGAAGCTCTACCTGTCCGGACTGGTCGTCTTCACCCTGGCCTCGCTGTGGTGCGGGCTCTCCGGCGACGTCCACACGCTGATCGAGGCCCGGGTGCTGCAGGGCCTCGGGGCTGCGATGATGACGCCCCAGACGATGGCGGTCATTACCCGGATCTTCCCGCCGGACCGCCGCGGCGCCGCGATGGGCATCTGGGGTGCCACGGCCGGCGTCGCCACCCTGGTGGGACCGATCCTGGGCGGTGTCCTGGTGGACGGGCTGGGCTGGGAGTGGATCTTCTTCATCAACATTCCGGTGGGCATCACCGGCTTCATCCTCGCTCTGCGCTTTGTTCCGTCGCTCAGCACCCACCCGCACAAGTTCGACATCCCCGGCGTGCTGCTGAGCGCCGTCGGCCTGTTCCTGCTGGTGTTCGGCATCCAGGAGGGCGAGACCTACAACTGGGGCACCATCACCGGCCCCATCACCGTGTGGGGCCTGATCATCGGCGGCATTGTCGTCCTGGTCGCGTTCGTGGCCTGGCAGCGGGTCAACAAGGGCGAGCCGCTGCTGCCGCTGGGACTGTTCAAGGACCGCAACTTCTCGCTCGCCAACGTGGGCATCACCACGGTCGGGTTCACCGTCACCGCCTTCAGCCTCCCGCTGATCTTCTACTACCAGGTGGTCCGCGGCCTGACCCCGACGCAGTCCGCGCTCATGATGGTCCCCATGGCGGTCATCTCCGGCGGCCTGGCACCGGTCGTGGGCAAGATCATCGACCGGGTCAACCCGAAATTCATCACGGCCGCCGGCCTGACCCTGATGTCCGTGGCGCTGTTCTGGAACGCCTCGCTGATGCACCCGGACACCCCCATCTGGCTCTTCCTGCTCCCCAGTGCGGTGCTGGGATTCGCGAACGCCGGCATCTGGGCGCCGCTGAGCTCCACCGCCACCCGGAACCTGCCGCCCCGGCAGGCCGGGGCAGGTTCCGGCGTCTACAACACCACCCGCCAGATCGGCGCGGTCCTGGGCAGCGCTGCCATCGCGGTGCTGATCCAGGCCCGGCTCGCCGCGGAGCTGCCGGCGGTGCCGGGAACCGCGGGGGAGTCCAACCCGATGGCATTCGGCGGCCAGCTCCCCGAGGCGCTGCACCAAGGATTCTCGACCGCTATGGGCCAGTCCATCCTGCTGCCCGCCGCGGTGATCCTGCTGGGCGCAGCCGTAGCGCTGTTCTTCGCCAAGCCCCAGCCGCAGCAGGGCTGGGGAGCGCCGGGCACGATCCCGGCGACGGGCGCGGACAGCCGGCATGCCGCCGCGGACGGCGCCGGGGCCACGCGGGGTTAGCCCAGCAGCACGCTGGTCTGGATGCCGCCGGCGGTGAAGCCCAGGCTCCGGGCCAGCGCCAGGGACCCCTTGTTGCTGACATCGGAGCGCCATTGCAGCGTCAGGCCCGAGGCCAGTGCCTCGTGGGCGGCAATCGAAGCGGCCAGCGTCCCGACGCCCCGGCGCCGCCACTCAGGTGCCACCAGCACGCCGAGCTGCGCCAGGATGCCTTCCCACTCGGTGTAGGCGCCGCACGCCACGGGCGTCCGGCCGCCGTCGTCGACGTGCATGATCGTAAAGCGGTGCTCAAGGTCCGCCAGGCCCACCTCGTTGACGTCGTCCGGCGGGCAGAGCGTCTCAAGTTCGATCGCTTCCGGGTTCCCGTGCGAGACGGTCAGCTCCTCGGCGGGCTGCTGCAGCGGCAGGTCGTCGGCGAAGAACAGCGCGGCGGCGCCCAGCCCGTGGCCGCCGTGCCCGCGGGTGATGGTCAGCAGCGTTACGTGCTGCGCCAGCTCCTCGTCGCTAAACCCGGACGCGGCGTCAAGGGCCCATTTCGGCCCGACCAGCGCGGAACTCCCGAACAGCCGGACAAACTGCAGGGAGCGGGCAGCGTCGTCGGCCCGGGTGAGGCGGCGGCCCCGGGCGGTGGCGAAAGCGCCGTCGTCGAGCCCCAGCCGGCGTGCCCACGCGAGCTGGATGATTTCAGCGGAACCGGGGGCGAGAGTCATGCCTCAACCCTACCCAGCGGCGGGTCCCAGCCGGAGAGTGCGAGCCGGGAAGCCCGGCCGGACGAGGCCTCAGCCGAAGAGAACCGCAGCTTCCTCGTAGCGGTGCTGCGGCACACTCTTGAGGTTGCCGAGGGCGGCATCGAAGCCGACGTGGACGATGTCGGTTCCGTTGAGGGACACCATGGTTCCCCAGCGCTGCTCCACCACCGAATCGATCGCGGCCATGCCCAGGCGGGTTGCCAGCACCCGGTCGAAGGCGGTGGGGACGCCGCCGCGCTGGATGTGGCCCAGCACCGTGGCGCGGGTCTCGATCCCGGTCCGGGCCTCCAGTTCGGGGGCCAGGAGTTCGGCGATGCCGCCCAGGCGCGGGCGGCCGAAGGTGTCCAGTCCGCGCTCGGAGTGCGGGGATTCCTGGCCTTCGGGGACAAAACCTTCCGCGACCACGACCAGCGGGGCTCGGCCGCGGTCGCGGGCCGAGATGACCCATTCGGTGATCTGTTCCATCGAGGCCTTTTGCTCGGGGATTAGGATGGCGTGGGCGCCGGAGGCCATGCCGGCGTGCAGCGCGATCCAGCCGACGTGGCGGCCCATGACCTCGGCGATCATGGTCCGGTGGTGGGACTCCCCGGTGGTGCGCAGGCGGTCAATGGCCTCCGTGGCGATCTCGACGGCGGTGTCGAACCCGAAGGTGTAGTCGGTGGCGTCGAGGTCGTTGTCGACGGTCTTGGGCACGCCGACGATCTTCAGGCCGGCGTCGGTCAGGCGCTTCGCGGCGGCGAGGGTGCCTTCGCCGCCGATGGCGATGATGGCGTCGATGCCGAGCCGGTCCATGTTGGCCTTGATGACCTCGGGGCCGCCGTTGTTCTCGAACGGGTTGGTCCGGGACGTGCCCAGGATGGTCCCGCCCTGCTTCGCGATGCCGCGGACTAGGGCACGCGGGATGTCGATGACGTCGCCCTCCACCACGCCGCGCCAGCCGTCCAGGAACCCCACGAATTCGTGGCCGTGCACGGCGATGCCTTTCAGGACGGCGCCGCGGATCACGGCGTTCAGTCCGGGGCAGTCTCCGCCGCTGGTGAGGATTCCAATTTTCATGTCTCGGCTCAAATCCTGGTTCGAAGGGGTACAGGCAGAGCGCCACGCTGAGCTCACCTAGAAGTCTACTGGCGCATGTGGGGCAGGACACAAACCGTGTCCGACGCACAGTGCCCCCGCCGGCGGAGGCGGGGGCACTGTGTGCATGTGGTGCAGTTGGGGTGGTGCGGTTGGGGACCTGCGGGACGGCTCAGGGACGGCCGGCGCGCTTCTCGAGGAAGGACTCGAGGATGATCGCGTTCCGCTGGTCCGGGAGGATCAGCCAGGCCGCCAGGTAGAACACGAAGGCGGGGCCCGGGATCAAGGCGAACAGCAGGTACCCGATCCGGACGTACGCGACGTCGACGTTCAGCTTGGCGGCAATCCCGCCGCAGACGCCGCCCAGCCAGCGCTGCGGACCGCGTTTCAGGCCGAGGCCCCTGACGATGCTGAAGAACTTATCCATGGTTCAAGACTTCCCTGTTGTAGTTTCTTTGTCACGTCCGCGGGCGGACAGCAGTCCGCCGATGACCAGCGCGGCGCCGGCTCCGATCATCAGGCCGATCAGCACGTAGGTGCCGTTCAGGGCGACGAGGCCGAGCCGGGAGATGATGATCAGTGCGGCCAGGGCCAGCACGATCAGTCCCCAGACCACCGTCCCCACCCGGGCCCGGGGGGCGCCGGCCGTCGCCGGCAGCGCGGTGGATTCCGGCGTTTCCGCCGGGTCGTAGCTGCTCATGTCAGTTGCCTTCCTTCACGGTGATGTTGCTCAGGGTCCCGGAGATCTTCACGATCAGGCGGCTGCCTGGCCTATCCGTGTTGTAGTCGCTCTGCTGGGTCGTCACGCCGCTGTGGTTGCCGCGGCCGTCGTTGAGGTTGCCCATGGTCATGTCCGCCTGGACCTGGACCGGGATATTGGTGGGGATGGCCACCGTGACGTTGCTCGCCGTGGCATCCAGCCGGACCACGACGTCGGATCCCAGGGGCGGGGTCAGGCTCAGCTTGGTCAGGTCAACCGTGCCGGTGCCGCCGGTGATGTCGAAGCCGTCCCGGGCCTGCTCGATACTCACCGGGGCCCAGTCGATGTTCTGGAAGCGCGCCCGGTCGGCATTGGGGACCAGGTTGAAGATCCCGCCAATGACCAGCGCCACGACGGCGAAGAAGCCCAGGATTCCGGCGGTGCGGCCCCGGAGCCCGGACACCAGGATCCCAAGCCCCAGCACGGCTGCGCCGCTGGCCCACACCACCGCGTTTCCCGCGGTGCCGAGGTTGATGGCGTGCGCGGCATCGAGTGCCTTGATGCCGCCGCCCACCAGGAGGGCGATGCCGGCGGTCACGGCCACGGCAGGGGCGCCGGGGCCGAGGTTGCGGGGCTTCGGAGCCGGCACCGGGGGCGGCACGTAGCCGTATCCGCCGCCGTAGGGCGGGGCGGGATCCAGGGAAGGCGGCGCGGCCCAGCCGGGAGGCGCTGCGGGTTGATCCTCGCCGTAGCGTCCCGGGAGTCCTTCCAGCGGGAGGGTTTGGTTGGAGAGGGGCTGGCTGGAGAGGGGCTGGTTGGGAGCCGCAGCCGCAGTGCCGGCGCTGCCGTAGGCGCTGCCGGCGTCGTCGCCTGGCGTGGCGGAACTTCCGGTGCCGGTGCCTGCTGCGCTGCCGCCGGCGCCCGCCGCACTCCAGCCAGTGCCGCCCGGCCCTTGGCCTGGCCCCTGGCCCGGGGACATAGGGGTCCCTGCGGCTCGGGCCTTGTTGCGCTGGGTCAGATAGTAAATGACGTAGATGGCACCGCCCACCCAGAACACCGTCCAGACGAAGGCGCCGAAGCCGTAGCGGTCCCAGCCCCAGACACCGCTGCCCAGGCTGGGGAAGCCGATGATGGTGGTGATCAGGGCGCCGGTCATACCTGAGCTCCAGCGGCCCGCGGCTGCCTCCTGGACATGGATCCGTCCGTCCGGCTCGGGCAGCAACGCCCACGCCAGGCCGTAGAACAGGACGCCCACGCCGGCGAACACCGTCAGGACAATCAGGATGCCGCGCACGATCAGAGGGTCGACACCGAGCCGCTGGGCTATGCCGCTGGCGACGCCGCCGATCCAGCGCTCGCGGCCCCGGTAGATGCCGTGGCTGCGAACCCAGTCAAAGAAGTTCTGCGGCTGCGGGCCTCGGCCCGGCGCGCCGGTGTAAGGCGGCGGGGTGGGCCCGGAATACGAACCGGCATAGGAGGGGTACTGGCCGCCCGGCGGATAGAGGGGCGGTGCCTCCCCGGCAGGTTCGCCGGGGGCCGGGGCAGTGGCCCCGGAGCTGTCTGCGGGGCCGGTGGAAGAGTCGCCCGGGGTGCCTTCCGGCCGGCCCGGAGCGTTCGGGTCCTCGTCGGGGTGCGGAGTATGCGGATTCATACCTCGATCCTCCCGCCAGCAGGGTCCCGCGCTCTACTGGGGAAGACCCTGAACGATCCCTGAGCGGCCCCCGGTTCAGCCCGAAAACGGCTCCGGGGAACCCCGGTCCGTGTTTGGATTGACCTATGACGACAGCCGTTTCCCGCCCGCCGCTGGCCCGCAGCAGCGACCGCGTCATCGCCGGTGTCTGCGCGGGCCTGGCCCAGCACCTGGGCTGGCCGGTGCAGATGGTCCGGATCGGCATGGTGGTGGCGGCGCTCGCCGGCGGGGCCGGCGTCGCCTTCTATGCCTGGCTCTGGATCATGGTCCCCACCGCGGACGAGAGCGCCAAGCGCAACGCCCGTCAGCCGGCGTCGCCGATCGCCCCGGCGGTGAGCGGGCGCCCTGTCAGCGGGCCCCCGCCCGGCGCTCCGGCCGGGTCTTGGCGGACCCGGTTGCCCGGCCTGGCCTACGGCAAGGAAATCCTGCTCGGCGCCGGACTGCTGCTGGCCGCCGGAATCCTGATCGCGCGGCTCTTTGGCCTGGACGTCCCGCTGGGCACCCTGATCCCGGTTGCCGCGATCCTTGGCGGCGCCGCCATTGCCTGGATGCAGCTGGACGAAACCCGGCGCGCGGGCATCGTAGACAAAACCAAAGCCGACCAGGCCGGCGGCTGGGCCAGGCTCGCGGCCGGGCTCGCGCTGGTGGTGGCCGGGGTGCTGCTGATGGTCTCCGGGTCCGGCTCCTGGGAACAGACCTGGCTCGCCCTGCTGGCCTCCGTGGCCGTCCTGGGCGGCGTCGCGCTGGTGCTGCTGCCCTGGGGGTTGAAGTTCTGGCGCGATCTGGAGGCCGAACGCGCCGGCCGCGTGCGGGCCACCGAACGCGCCGAGATCGCCGCCCACCTGCACGACTCCGTGCTCCAGACCCTGGCGCTGATCCAGCGGCGGGCCGGCAATGAGCACGACGTCGTCCGCCTCGCCCGCGCCCAGGAACGCGAACTGCGGGGCTGGCTCTACCGGGACCCGGGCCGCGACGCAGGCCAGCTTTCCGACGCGATCAAGGCGGCTGCGGCGGAGGTGGAGGACTCGCTGGGGCACGCCGTGGAAGTCGTGACCGTAGGCGACTGCGCCATGACCGAACGCCTCGAGGCCATGGTCCAGGCGGCCCGGGAAGCCATGGTCAACGCCGCCCGACACGGCGGCGGCGCCGTGTCGGTGTACCTGGAAGCCACCGACGCCGCCGCCGAGGTGTTCGTCAAGGACCGCGGGCCGGGGTTCGACCCGGGGGCCATCCCGGCGGACCGCCTGGGCGTGCGGGAATCCGTGATCGGACGGATGCGGCGCCACGGCGGCACCGCCGTCATCGCCAGCAGCCCTGACGGCACCGAGGTGCGGCTCCGGCTGCCATTCGCGGCCGCCGGAACCAACGGAACCGGAACCAACGGAACCGGGATCAACGGAGAGGAAACACAGTGAGCAGCCAACCAGAGGGCACCGGCGGGGCCGGGACTCCGCCCGGGGCCACGCGCGTGGTGATCGTCGATGACCACGCCATCTTCCGCTCCGGACTGAAGGCCGACCTGGATCCCGGCATCGTCGTCGTCGGGGAGGCGGGAACCGTGGAGGAAGCGGTCGCCGTCATCGCCAAGGTGCGTCCCGACGTCGTATTGCTGGATGTCCACCTCCCCGGCGGACTAGGCGGCGGCGGACGCGACGTGCTGGCCGGCTCCGCGGCACTGCTGGGCAGCACCAAGTTCCTTGCGCTGAGCGTTTCGGATGCCGCCGAGGACGTCGTGTCCGTGATCCGCGCCGGCGCGCGGGGCTACGTCACGAAGACCATTTCCGGGGCCGAGATCAGCGACGCGGTGCGCCGTGTGGCGGGCGGCGACGCCGTCTTCTCACCCCGGCTGGCGGGCTTTGTCCTCGACGCCTTCGGCACCGCGCCCGCGGAGATCGCCGACGACGAACTGGACCGGCTGTCCGCCCGCGAGCTGGAGGTTATGCGGCTGATCGCCCGCGGCTACAGCTACAAGGAAGTCGCCAAGGAGCTGTTCATCTCGATCAAGACGGTCGAAACCCACGTCTCGGCGGTGCTGCGCAAACTCCAACTGTCCAGCCGACACGAGCTGACGCGCTGGGCCGCGGAGCGCCGCCTCCTCTGAGGACGCTCCCTCAGGTCCGGCGGCTTCCCACCCGACGCTCCCGCAGGTCTGGCGGGTTGCCACCGGACGCTCCCTCAGGTCCGGCGGCTTCCCACCCGATGCTCCCGCAGGTCTGGCGGGTTGCCACCGGACGCTCCCGCAGGTCTGACGGCTTCCCACCCGACGCTCCCTCACGTCCGGCGGCTTCCCACCAGACGCCCCCTCAGGTCTGGCGGGTTGCCACCGGACGCTCCCGCAGGTCCGGCGGGTTGCCACCCGACGCTCCCTCAGGTCTGGCGGCCAGACGCCACCGCTCCCTCACCCGTGTGCTGCGCAGGTGAGGGAGCGTTGGCGGTACACCGGCTAGAGGTGAGGGAGCGTTGGCGGTACACCGGCTAAAGGTGAGGGAGCGTCGGGTTTATTGCTGCAGGATCTGAGGGAGGGTTGCTACTTGGCCTTGCCGAGGAAGTCCTGGAGGCGGCCGACCCCGGTCGCGAGGTCCTCGTCGCCCAGCGCGTAGGACAGGCGCAGGTAGCCTGAGGGACCAAAAGCCTCGCCCGGCACCACAGCGACCTCCACTTCGTCGAGGATGAGCGCGGCGAGTTCGGCCGACGTCGAGGGCCGGATCGGGCCGTTCGCAGTGGGGAACTCCTTGCCCAGCAGCGCCCGGACGTCGGCGTAGACGTAGAAGGCACCCTTAGGCGTGGGGCAGTCCACGCCGTCGATCGCGTTGAGCCCGGCCACAATGGCCTTCCGGCGCCGGTCAAAGGCCACCTTCATCTCGTCCACGGCCGTCAGCGGGCCCGACACAGCCGCGAGGGCGGCGATCTGCGGGATGTTGGAAACGTTGGAGGTGGCGTGCGACTGCAGGTTCGTGGCGGCCTTGATGACGTCGGCCGGGCCGATCATCCAGCCCACCCGCCAGCCGGTCATGGCGTAGGTCTTGGCCACGCCGTTGAGGATGACCACCTTGTCACCGAGTTCGGGGACAGCCGTGGCGATCGAGGTGAAGGGCACGCCGTCGTAGGTCAGGTGCTCGTAGATCTCATCCGTGACCACCCAGAGGCCCTTGGCGGCGGCCCACTGGCCGATCTCCTTGACCTGCTCCGGTGAGTAGACGGCCCCGGTCGGATTGGACGGGGAGACGAAGAGCAGGATCTTAGTGCGCTCCGTGACGGCCGCTTCGAGCTGTTCCACGGTAACCAGGTAGCCCTGCTCCGGGCCGGCGAAGACCTCTACCGGCACGCCGCCGGCAAGCCGGATCGCCTCCGGGTAGGTGGTCCAGAACGGCGCCGGGACAATCACTTCGTCGCCCGGGTCCAGCAGTGTGGCGAAGGTGTTGTAGACGGCCTGCTTGCCGCCATTGGTCACCAGCACCTGCGACGCTTCGGCCTTGTAGCCGGAGTCGCGGAAAGTCTTGTCCGCGATGGCCTGCTTCAGTTCGGGCAGTCCGCCGGCGGGGGAGTAGCGGTGGTACTTCGGCTGGCTGGCGGCCTCGATGGCGGCCTGGACGATGTAGTCGGGGGTCGGGAAGTCAGGTTCTCCGGCGCCGAAGCCGATCACCGGTCGGCCGGCCGCCTTCAACGCCTTCGCCTTGGCATCGACAGCCAGTGTGGCGGATTCGGCTATGGCGGAAATGCGCTGGGAAATGCGGGCGGCAGGCATTGCGGGTCCGTTCTTCGCGTGCAGCTCGTGGCTGGATGTGGGATTCGACGAAATCTACTCTATGCTGTTCAGCGGATCCTCCGGGGTGCCGGGTGGGAATGTGACCCGCAGCGGGAATGGGACTGACGAGTCAGCCGATTTCCGCAGGCAGCCAGGGGTCCGGACAGGGCCGGTTCGACGTGGGCGCAGTTGTTGCGTAGACTGGTTCTCCGGTGTTGAAAACACGATGATGGCGTGCGCCTCAGGGAAGCCTGCGGAACCAACGCACTCAGACCGGTTTTCGATCCATAGGGTAGTGGCGCAATTGGTAGCGCAGCGGTCTCCAAAACCGCAGGTTGCAGGTTCGAGTCCTGTCTGCCCTGCGCAAGCTGTTCCGGGGGTTTACCGGAACCAGCGCAGCAACCATGGTTCAGTCCAGAGCCGGGTATCCGACATCGCGAGGATGAGTGAGGACCAGGTGACCGAAACAGCTGCCAGCAGCTCCAAAGGCCGCCCCGCCAAGAATGCCCCCAAGGCAGGCTTCTTCGCTCGGATTGCACTCTTCGTCCGCCAGGTCATCGGCGAACTGAAGAAAGTCGTTGCTCCCACCCGCAAGGAACTGATCAACTACACGCTCGTGGTGCTGGTGTTCGTGGTCATCATGATGGTGATCGTCACCCTGCTGGACCTGGCCTTCGGGACCGGAGTGAGCTGGGTCTTCGGCGGAACAGGCGCCACGGACCGCTAAGGCGACCGGTCCGCAGACTGCGTGGATCTCCGAGAAATCCGGAGCTTCCGCGGGGTGTGCGGAATTGAGTCATTTAAATAGGCATGTTAGGCAATGAGGAAGCAGGAGACCAAGTGTCTGAGCAGGAGCTCGAGGTAACTGAGACTGAGCTGGATAAGAGCCAGGACGCCGCGGTGGAAGCCGCGGAAGGGTCCGAGGCCGAGTCTGCTGCGCCCGAATCCGACGCCGCCGACGAGTCTGCTGACGAGGCCGTAGCCGCCGAGGACACCGCAGCCGGCGAGGAGGGCGATGCCCTGGCAGCCGCCGCCGCGGCGGCCGAAGTCGACCCCGCCGATGAATTCCGCGCCAAGCTGCGCCGCCAGGAGGGTGACTGGTACGTCATCCACTCCTACGCCGGCTATGAAAACCGCGTCAAGGCCAACCTTGAGACCCGCATCCAGACCCTGGACATGGAAGATTACATCTTCGAAATCCAGGTCCCGATGGAGGAAGTCGTTGAGATCAAGAACGCTCAGCGCAAGGTCATCAACCGCGTCCGGATCCCCGGCTACGTCCTGGTCCGCATGGACCTGACCGACGCCTCCTGGGGCGCCGTCCGCCACACCCCCGGCGTCACCGGCTTCGTGGGCAACGCCCACAACCCCGTGCCGCTGCGCCTCGACGAGGTCTTCTCCATGCTCGCCCCGGTCTTCGAAGAAGAGCAGGCCGAGAAGGGAAAGCCGGTCAAGCACGCTGCCGCCGCGGTCGACGTCGACTTCGAGGTCGGCGAATCGGTTATCGTCAAGGAGGGCCCGTTCGAGACCCTTCCCGCCACGATCTCCGAGATCAAGGTCGATTCGCAGACCCTGGTGGTGCTCGTTTCCATCTTCGAGCGCGAGACCCCGGTCACCCTGGCGTTCAACCAGGTCAGCAAGATCTAGCAACACCCACAGAATTCGCCCCGGGCTGCCCGCTTAGCAGCCTCGGAGCGGCCGGCCGCCTCGCCATGGCGGCCAACAACCTGAGGCACGCTCCTGTGTCCCAGGACGTAATTGAGAGAAGGACCCTACATTGGCTCCCAAGAAGAAGGTCACCGGCCTCATCAAGCTGCAGATCCAGGCAGGTGCTGCCAACCCGGCCCCGCCGATCGGTCCTGCGCTTGGCCAGCACGGTGTCAACATCATGGAATTCTGCAAGGCGTACAACGCTGCGACGGAAGCCCAGCGCGGCAACGTTATTCCGGTTGAAATCACCGTTTACGAAGACCGTTCGTTCACGTTCATCACCAAGACCCCGCCGGCTGCAGAGCTCATCAAGAAGGCTGCAGGCGTCGCCAAGGGTTCGGCTACCCCGCACACCGTCAAGGTTGCCAAGCTGACCCAGGCCCAGGTCAACGAGATCGCCTCCACCAAGATGGAAGACCTCAACGCCACCAGCCTGGAAGGCGCCGCGAAGATCATCGCCGGCACCGCCCGCTCCATGGGTATCACCGTCGAGGGTTAATTCCCCCACCGCTGATGCGGCGCCGGGTCCGGGAAACCGGGAACGACGCCGGGCAGCACCGCCGGGCGACCGGCACCACCTAAACATTGAAATATCGGGACCCGCAACGGATAAACCGTCCGGAATCCCGACTGTGGCAGGGCCCAGCGCGGTCCGCAGACCACAACTGCACAAGGAGAATAAGCAGCATGGCAAAGCGCAGCAAAGCATATGAGGCAGCCGCCGCCAAGATCGACGCGGAGAAGTTCTACGCGCCGTTCGAGGCAGTGACCCTCGCCAAGGACACCAACCCGTCCAAGTTCGACGCCACCGTTGAGGTCGCGTTCCGCCTCGGCGTCGACCCCCGCAAGGCCGACCAGATGGTCCGCGGCACCGTCAACCTGCCGCACGGCACCGGCAAGGTCGCCCGCGTCCTCGTCTTCGCCACCGGCGACAAGGCCGAGGCCGCAATCGCAGCCGGCGCCGACTTCGTTGGTTCCGACGACCTGATCGAGAAGATCGCCGGCGGCTGGACCGACTTCGACGCCGCCGTCGCCACCCCTGACCTCATGGGCAAGGTCGGCCGTCTTGGTAAGGTCCTGGGCCCGCGTAACCTGATGCCGAACCCGAAGACCGGCACCGTGACCGCCGACGTCACCAAGGCTGTCAACGACATCAAGGGCGGCAAGATCGACTTCCGCGTCGACAAGCACTCGAACCTGCACTTCATCATCGGCAAGGTTTCCTTCGACGCCATCAAGCTGGCCGAGAACTACGCCGCCGCTCTGGAAGAGGTCCTGCGCCTCAAGCCGTCCGCTTCCAAGGGCCGCTACATCCAGAAGGCCACCGTTGCCACCACGTTTGGCCCGGGCATCTCGGTTGACCCCAACGTCACCAAGGTCCTGACCGAGGTCTAATCCTCACCCGGCGTGCCGTAGCAAGCAGCGAAAAGACCGTCCCGCAGCCGCGGGGCGGTCTTTTCTGCATCCTAGACGGCGGTTAGGCTGACCCGGTGACTGCCGCCCCGTACCTCATCGAACCCCTGCAGCTTCCGTCGACCATCGACGCGCCGGATGCCGCGGAATTTCTCGAATTCGGCCGGCTCTGCGATGCACTGACCCTGGAAACCTGGGGCAGCCTGGACCGGGCCACTACCACCGGAGCCCGGCTGCGCTACTGGCGGGACAACGCTTACAGCCGGATGCGGATCTTCTTTGTCCGCGTCGACGGCAAGATGGTGGGGAAGTCATGGATCCGCTTCGAGCAGCAGGAGAACCTCGGCCGGGCGCTCCTGCACGTGGCTGTACTGAAGGCCTACACCGGCCGCGGGATCGGCCGCACGCTGCTGGAACACGCCCAGTCGCTGGCCGCCGCTGACGGCCGCGCCGTCCTGATGAGCTTCACCGAACACCCGGCGGACTTCGACGCCGACGGCCCGGGCGTGATGACGCCGTTGACCGGCACCGGCGCCCTCCCGACGGCGGCACGCGGCGTCCGCTTCGCCGCGGCGGCCGGCTACCGGCTGGAACAGGTCGAGCGGTTCAGCAGCCTGGATGTTGCTGCCGCAACGCCGGCCCTGGACCGGCTGGAACGGGACGCCCGGACCAAGGCCGCCGGTTATGAGCTGCTGTGCTGGACTGACCGCTGCCCGGAGGAATACGTGGCGCAGCTGGCAGTGCTGATGTCACGGATGAGCACGGACGCGCCGACCGGAGGGCTCAGCTACGACGAGGAGACCTGGGATGTAGCACGCGTGCGCCACGTGGAGGACACCTGGAAGCAGGCCGGCAACGTCTCGCTCGTGGCGGCGGCCCGCCACCGGCAGAGCGGGGAGCTGGCGGCGTACTCGGTGCTCGAACTGGCGCCCGGCAAACCGTGGCTCGCCGAGCAGGACGACACCCTGGTGGCCGCCAACCACCGCGGGCACCGCCTGGGCATGCTGGTGAAAATTGCCAACCTCCGCCGGCTGGCCGGCTACCCGGACGTCCGGCGCGTCACCACCTTCAACGCTGCCGAAAACGACCACATGCTCGCCATTAACGTCGCCCTCGGTTTCCGTCCTGCGGGCTGGGACGGGGAATGGCAGCGGTCCGTCGCCCCGGAAGCCGTGGGGAGCGCGGCGGAAGCCGCGGGAAGCACCCCGGCCTCAGGGTGAGGTGCGCCGGCGTCGGACGCCGCCGGAAAGTCCCCGGTGCAGGCCATGGAATGCGGACCCAAACGGGCATATGCTGACGCTTGAAAGCCCGGCGCGGGCCGGGCAACGCATGAGGCGGCAGAGCATTGGGCGGCAGGACGGCTGGGAACATGCCCGCTAAGGCACACGAGGTACGGGTCGAGCAGCTCTGGATCCCGGATTCGCTGGACGGACCGGATGCAGCGGACTTCCTTGCCGCCGTCGAGGTGGGGCGGAAGGTCCGGATGGAGACCTGGGGGAGCGACGACCTCGCCTACGCCCCGCTGGAAAAGCTGCTGGAAATGGCGGACCCCTATGAGCGCCAGGTCATCCTGGTGGCCAAGGTCGACGGCGAGATCGTCGGAACCGTGGACATTGCCCTGCCGCTCGCGGACAACCTCGACCTGGCCGAGTTCACCCTCGACATCCTGCCCGGGTTCCAAGGCCGCGGCGTCGGCCGGCAGCTCCTGGAAGCCGCCGAACACCTCGCCCGGGAGGAGGGCCGGCACACCATCCTGATCGACACCAACCATCCGGGCGCGACCCTGGCGGATAGCAAAGCCGGGCAGCTCATTCCCGGGACGGGCATGGGCTTCGTGCCGCTGAACAGCCGGGATGTCGAGTTCGCCCGGCACACCGGCTACACCCTGCAGCACATCGAACAGTTCAGCTCCTGCGCCCTCCCCCTTGACAGCAAGCTGGTCGCCGAGCTGCAGGCCGAGGCCGACGCGGCCAACGCCGGCCGGTACCGGCTGCACCACTGGACCGACCGCTGCCCGGAGCAATGGCTCGAAGCCGTCGCCGCGCTGGAGAACCAGGCCGGGGAGGACGGGATCCCCGGCGCCGACGACGGGGACTTGGTGTTCGACGGCGGCGTCCTCCGCGAGGCGGAGGACGTCGCCATCGCACAGGGCCGCCGTACGGTGGTCACCGCCGTCGAGCATCTCGCCAGCGGCGCGCTGGTGGGCCTGACCACCATCACCGTCCTCGCGTTGCGCCCCGACGTCGTCTTCCAGGACGACACGGTGGTGCTGCGCGAGCACCGGGGCAACAAGTTGGGGCTGCTGATCAAGCTGGCCAACATGGAGCGGCTTACCGAACAGTTCCCGGACGCGCGCGTGCTGTACACCTGGAATGCCCCCGAAAACCGCTACCTGCTGACCGTCAACCAGCAGCTCGGCTTCACCACCGCGGGCGTGACAGGCATCTGGCAAAAGGAGCTGCCGGACTTCGGGCCCAGCGTTAGCTGAGCCGATTTGGAGCACACGGGGCGCGTCCCGTAAGCTTGGAGGACCAAAGACCGTCGGTTGTTGGAAATCCACTCTCCTGAGCATCGCTCACTTCTGCAGTTGTGTGCGGGGGATTCAAGTTGGTTTCCGGACGAAGGCCCCTCAACGCAGGGCGGCCGGCGCAGGTGAACGAAGCAAAGCTCCGCGGCTAGCCCGCGTCGAGACAAGCCCCGTGCATCTGCGCGGGGCGTTTTTAGTTTTAGCGATCCTGAGGGGACCCGGACAAACCGGCACTATCCCCGGAAGGAGGGTTATGGCAACGCCTACTAAGGTTTCAGCAGTAGCTGAGATCACTAACGATTTCAAGGAATCGAACGCCGCTGTCCTGACCGAATACCGTGGGCTCACCGTTGCACAGCTCAAGCAGCTGCGTGTTTCTCTCGGCCAGGACACCAAGTTCGCGGTCGTCAAGAACACCCTGACCGCCATTGCAGCCAAGGAAGCCGGCGTCGAAGCATTCGACGGCCAGCTTGCCGGCCCCACTGCAATTGCGTTCATCAAGGGTGACGCAGTTGCAGCTGCCAAGAGCCTGACGGATTTTGCCAAGGCCAACAAGCAGCTGGTTATCAAGACCGGTTACTTCGAAGGCAAGGCACTGAACGCCAGCGAAGTTGCTGCCCTGGCAGCACTCGAGTCCCGCGAGCTGCAGCTCGCCAAGGTTGCAGGCATCCTCAAGGCTCCTGCTGCCGCTGCTGCACGCATCATTGACGCCCTGCGCCTCAAGCTTGAAGAAGAGAACGGTGCACCGGCAGCTGCCGAAGCACCCGCTTCCGAAGAAGCCCCCGCCGCAGAAGCAGCAGAGACCGAAGCTCCGGCCGACGCCGCAGCCACTGAAGAGAACTAACTCTCTTTCAACCCAGACTCCGGTGCTAAGGCGCGGCCCAGGCCGCCCTGGCACCACCTATAGGAAGGACGCCACACCATGGCGAAGCTCAGCAACGAAGAGCTCATTGAAGCTTTCAAGGAACTGACCATCATCGAGCTCTCCGAGTTCGTCAAGCTCTTCGAAGAGACCTTCGAAGTTACCGCTGCCGCTGTTGCAGTTGCCGGCCCCGCCGGTGGCGCTGCTGAAGAGGTTGAAGAGAAGACTGACTTCGACGTCATCCTCGAGGCTGCTGGCGACAAGAAGATCGCAGTGATCAAGGAAGTTCGCGCTATCACCTCCCTCGGCCTCAAGGAAGCCAAGGACCTGGTTGACGGTGCACCGAAGGCTGTTCTCGAAGGCGCCACCAAGGAAGCCGCCGAGAAGGCCAAGGCTCAGCTCGAAGAGGCCGGCGCAACGGTTACCCTCAAGTAACTCGCCCTGCCCGGGGCGTTCGACCAGCTCGAACGGCCCAGTTTTTTCCGGGAAACCCCGTCCACTCCGGTGGGCGGGGTTTCCTGCGTCCGGCGCAGGGCGGGACCGGGGTAAACCTTTAGTAAATGATTGCCTGCTCTCCTTTTCAGGATGCGGCGCGGCCCCTAGACTTTGGCCTTGTGCCGACCGGCCGCCAAACCCTGAGGAGCCCACACAATGACCGATCCCAACCCCTCGTTCTCCCGCCGCGCCATGCTCACCGCGGCCTTCGTCGGCGGCAGCGCTGCCGCGGCCGCTCTGTCCGGTGCGCCGGCGGCACATGCAGCGCCGGCCAACAACGGCAAGAAACAGTTCAACCTGACCGTGCTAGGCACCACCGACCTGCACAACAACGTCTTCAACTGGGACTACTTCAAGGACGTGCCCTACTGCGACGCCGCGGGAAACAAGATCGGCATCGCCCAGGCGGCCACCCTGATCAAGGCCGTCCGGGCCGAACGGGGCGCCGGCAACACGCTCACCATCGACTCCGGCGACACTATCCAGGGCACGCCCCTGGCCTACTACTTCGCAAAAGTGAATCCCATCTCGGAGACCGTCAAGCACCCCATGGCGCTGGCCATGAACGCGGTGGGCTACGACGCCGTCGCGCTCGGCAACCACGAGTTCAACTACGGCATCCCGATGCTGCGGACCTGGGAGAAGCAGCTGGACTTCCCGTTGCTGGGCGCCAACGTGCATGACGCCGTCACCGGCCAGCGTGCCTTCACCCCGTACGTTCTCAAGCGCGTCAAGACCGAAAACGGCTGGCTGACGGTGGGCCTCGTCGGCTTCGTGACCCCCGGCTGCGCGCTCTGGGACCGCGACAACGTCCAGGGCAAGCTGGACTTCAACGGAATCGTCGAGGAGGCCAGGACCGTCATCCCGCAGATGAAGGCCGCCGGAGCCGACGTCGTCATCGTCTCCAGCCACTCGGGCGCGACGCCGGGTTCCTCCTACGGGGACGCGCTGCCGTTCGCCGAAAACGCCTCCACGCAGCTCGCCGAGGAAATCCCGGGCATCGACGCGATCCTCGTCGGGCACGCGCACCTGGAGATCCCGGAACGGTTCGTCACCAACAAGGCCACCGGCCGGCAGGTCCTTCTCACCGAACCCCTGAAGTGGGGCATGCGCGTCGCCGTGATCGACCTGCAGCTCGCCAAGGACCGCGGCCAGTGGAGCGTCACCTCGGCGCACTCGCACCTGTTGGACGCCAAAACCGTCGAGGCGGATCCCGCCGTCGTCAGCGCGGTGCAGGCCGGGCACGAGGCGACCGTCAAGTACGTCAACCAGGTGATCGGGACGTCCACCGCGCCGTTGAGCACGGCGACCGCCTGCTGGGGGGACTCGGCGGCGATCGACGCGATCAACTACGTCCAGGCCAGCACCATCAAGGCGGAGCTGGCCAACGGTCCGGCGGCCGGGCTGCCGGTCCTGTCCATCGCGGCGGCGTTCTCGCGCTCGGTGGACGTCAAGGCAGGCCCGCTGACCATCCGGGACGTGGCCGGGCTGTATATCTTCGACAACACACTGCTCTCCATCAAGGTCACCGGCGCCCAGGTCAAGGCCTACCTCGAGTGGTCCGCGCAGTACTTCAAGCCGGTGAGCGGCACCACCGCCCGCGCGCAGGACGTCACGAACGCCGTCACGACGCTGGCGCCCAACGGCACCCCGGACTACAACTACGACGTCGTCTACGGACTGGACGCCCCGCTGGACTACGAGATTGACCTGGCCCGTCCCGCGGGGGACCGGATCAGGAACCTGACGTACGGGGGCTCGCCGGTGGGGGCGGAACAGGAGTTTGCAATGGCGATCAACAACTACCGGCAGAGCGGCGGCGGTGGCTTCCCGGCAGTGAAGACGGCACCAGTGCTCTCGAACAGCCAGCAGGAGATCCGGCAGCGCATCATTGACTACGTGGTGGCCCGCGGCACCCTGGACGCGGCCGTGTTCAGCCAGAGCAACTGGCGGCTGACGGTCAACGGCGAACCGCTGACCGTCACCGCCTGATCACCGGCGCTTTTAACCCGCGTGTGTCAGCTTGGCTGCACCGGCTCGGTGATGTCCGCGACGACGGCGTCCAGGGCTGCGGTGAGGGCGTCGGCGTCGACGAAGGCGCTGTAGCCGTGTTCCCCGGCGCCCATCGAGATCCGCCGGCCCGTGATGGTGCTGTCGGCGTAGACCGGCCACGGGGACGTGCTGCCGAGCGGAGTGATGGTGCCGCGCTCGTAGCCGGTCGCGGCGAGGGCGACGTCGGCGCTGGGCAGCGAGAGTTTGTTGACGCCCACCAGCTGGCGCAGCTTGGGCCAGGAGATCTGGCGGTCCCCGGGGACGAGGGCGAACAGGAAGCTGCCGTCCTTGTGCTTGACCACTAGGGACTTCACGATGTCCCCGGGGGTGATGCTGAGGATGCCGGCGGCTTCCTCCAGGCTGCTGGCGGCCAGCCGCTCCACCAGCTCCACCTCAAGGCCGCGCGCGGCGGCGTCGGCCAGGAATCGCTTCCTGCCGGCACCGCCGCCGCGGCCCTCGCCGGAGATGAGTTCGGTCATCAGTCGCGGTACAGCAGCAGGGCCTCGCCCTGGCCGCCGCCGCCGCAGAGCGAGACGGCGGCTTTGCCGCTGCCGCGCCGCTTCAGCTCGTGGGCCGCGTGCAGGGCCAGCCGGGCTCCGGAAGCGCCGATCGGGTGCCCCAGGGCGATGGCGCCGCCGTGGATGTTGCACTGCTCCAGGGGGTAGTCGAGGTCCTTGAGGGACTGCACGGCCACGGAACCGAAGGCCTCGTTGATCTCGATGAAGTCCAGGTCCGCTGTGGACCAGCCGGCCTTGTCCAGCGCGCTCTTGATCGCGTTGGAGGGCTGGGAGTGCAGCGAATTGTCCGGGCCGGCGACCTGCCCGGGCTTGCCGACCACGGCCAGGTACTCCAGGCCGTGCTCCTCCGCGAAGCTCCGTGAGGTGAGGACCAGGGCGGCGGCGCCGTCGGAGAGCGGGGACGAGTTGCCGGCCGTGATGGTGCCGTCGGTGGCGAAGGCCGCGCGCAGGCCGGCCAGGGACGAAACGGACGTGTCCGGGCGGACCCCCTCGTCGGTGCCGACCACCACCGGGTCGCCCTTGCGCTGCTTGACGCTGATCGGGGCGATTTCGCCGTCGAAGACCCCGTCCTTCGCTGCTGTGGCGGCGCGCTGGTGCGAGGCCGCGGCCACCTCGTCCTGGGAGGTGCGGTCGATGCCCAGCGTGACGTTCTTGCTCTCCGTGGACAGGCCCATGGACTGGCCGTCGAAGGCGTCGGTGAGGCCGTCATGGGCGGCGGCATCGAGAGCCTGGACCGAACCGTAGGTCCAGCCCCGCCGCGAGCCGGGCAGCAAGTGCGGTGCCCGGCTCATCGACTCCTGGCCGCCGGCGACGACGACGGTCGCGTCGCCGCTGCGGATCATCCGGGCCGCGTCGATCACGGCGGTGAGGCCGGAGAGGCAGACCTTGTTGATGGTCACGGTGGGGACGTTCCAGCCGATGCCGGCGCCGATGGCGCTCTGCCGGGCCGGGTTCTGGCCCGCGCCGGCCTGCAGGACCTGGCCCATGATGACCGAGTCGACCTGGTCCGCCGTCACTCCGCTGGCGGCCAGCGCCGCCCGGATCGCGTGGGTGCCCAGTTCGACGGCGGTGAAGCTGGCCAGCTGCCCGTTCAGCCGGCCCTGCGGGGTGCGGGCGGCGGCGAGGATGACAACATCATTGTTGTCCGCGGAGTTGCTCATGGTTATCTCTTCCGATCTCTAACGATGTATCCCAAGGTTATCGTGAGCCCCGTCACGGAGCCATTCGGCGGGGCGGCTGTCGGGGCAGCAGGTGCTGCGGGGGATCCGCCTGCGGGGCGGCGGGGCGGGAGCCGGGGCAGCCGGGGGCCGTGCTTGCATTCGCGCCGCAAGTGGGGTAGACAAGTAGGTTGCTTTGCCGTATCGTAGATATTTGCGTCTTCCCTGTTTACCTTCAGCCTTCATATAGCGGTGGGCTTAGCCTGACAGCTGCTCCATCAATGTGCCGTCTACAACGTGCACCAGCATGGGCAGTGCGGGTCCCGGGTCATATAGCGGAACCGGACTGGTAGCACTGCGAAGTCACTTCGCAGGGTGCATAACGGGGGAGATCTGAAAACGCCTGAAGGTCTGTGGAAGGATCCCTCTTGGTCGCCTCGAGCACCTCTAATGTAAACAACGCTACCGCTATTAATGCCGACAGCACCGACGGTGCAACCCGCCGGCTCTCCTTCGCAAAGATTCACGAACCGCTTGACGTTCCGAATCTGCTTGCCCTGCAAACCGACAGCTTTGACTGGCTGGTCGGCAACGAACGCTGGCAGGCACGCGTCGCGAAGGCCGTCGAAGAAGGCGACCTCAGTGTCGCCACCACGTCGGGCCTGTCTGACATTTTCGAAGAGATCTCCCCGATCGAGGATTTCCAGGGCACCATGTCCCTGAGCTTCTCCGAGCCGGAGTTCGCTGATCCGAAATACACCATGGCCGAATGCAAGGACCGGGACGCTACGTACTCGGCTCCGCTGTACGTCAAGGCCGAATTCATGAACAACAACACGGGCGAAATCAAGCAGCAGACCGTGTTCATGGGTGACTTCCCGCTGATGACCGAGAAGGGCACCTTCGTCGTCAACGGCACCGAGCGTGTCGTCGTCTCCCAGCTGGTCCGTTCCCCGGGCGCCTACTTTGAGCGCACCGCGGACAAGACCAGCGACAAGGACATCTTCACCGCGAAGATCATTCCGTCCCGCGGCGCCTGGTTCGAACTCGAAATCGATAAGCGCGACCAGGTCGGCGTCCGTCTCGACCGCAAGCGCAAGCAGTCCGTCACCGTGCTGCTGAAGGCCCTCGGCTGGACCGAAGGCCAGATCCTCGAAGAGTTCGGCCAGTACGACTCCATGCGCGCGACGCTGGAGAAGGACGCCACCGAAACCCGCGAAGACGCCTTGCTGGACATCTACCGGAAGCTGCGACCGGGCGAGCCGCCCACCGTCGAGGCTGCCCAGTCCCTGCTGGACAACCTGTACTTCAACTCCAAGCGCTACGATCTGGCCAAGGTCGGCCGTTACAAGATCAACCGCAAGCTTGGCATTGACCGCTCCCTTGGCGACAAGGAAGCATCCGTGCTGCACGTTGAAGACATCGTCGCCATGATCAAGTTCCTGGTAGCCCTGCACGCCGGTGAGAAGACCCTCATGGGCAAGCGCGACGGCCAGGACCACGAACTGCGCGTCGAGATCGACGACATCGACCACTTTGGCAACCGCCGCATCCGCGCCGTCGGCGAGCTCATCGAGAACCAGGTCCGCACCGGCCTGTCCCGCATGGAGCGCGTTGTCCGCGAGCGTATGACGACCCAGGACGTCGAGGCCATCACGCCGCAGACCCTGATCAACATCCGCCCCGTTGTGGCAGCCATCAAGGAGTTCTTCGGAACCTCCCAGCTGTCGCAGTTCATGGACCAGAACAACCCGCTCTCGGGCCTGACCCACAAGCGCCGCCTGTCCGCGCTTGGCCCGGGTGGTCTGTCCCGTGACCGCGCCGGCATGGAAGTTCGTGACGTGCACCCGTCCCACTACGGACGTATGTGCCCGATCGAAACTCCTGAAGGCCCGAACATCGGCCTGATCGGTTCGCTGGCTTCCTACGGACGCATCAACCCGTTCGGCTTCATTGAGACCCCGTACCGCCTCGTCTCCGAGGGTGTCGTTTCCGATGAGGTCCAGTACCTCACCGCCGACGACGAGGCCGAGGTCCTGATCGCACAGGCCAACGCCCCGCTCGACGAGAACAAGCGTTTCGCCGAAGAGACCGTGCTGGTCCGTGCCCGTGGTGGTGGAGGCGAGCCCGTGCTGGTTCCCGCCGCCGACGTCGAGTTCATGGACGTTTCCCCGCGCCAGATGGTGTCCGTGGCAACCGCCCTGATCCCGTTCCTCGAGCATGACGATGCAAACCGCGCACTCATGGGTGCCAACATGCAGCGCCAGGCCGTGCCGCTGGTCCGTTCCGAGGCGCCGTTCGTCGGCACCGGCATGGAGCGCGCCGCCGCCGTCGACGCCGGTGACGTTGTCATCGCGAAGAAGGCCGGTGTGGTCACCGAGGTTTCCGCCGAGCTCGTCATCATGCTCAACGACGACGGCACCGAAACCAACTACCGGATCAACAAGTTCGCCCGCTCCAACCAGGGCAACTGCTACAACCACCGTGTCCTGGTGAACGAAGGCCAGCGCCTGGAAGTCGGCGGCATCATCGCCGACGGCCCGGCAACGGACCAGGGCGAGCTCGCCCTCGGTAAGAACCTGCTCGTGGCGTTCATGTCATGGGAAGGCCACAACTTCGAGGATGCCATCATCCTGTCCCAGCGGATCGTGGCAGAGGACGTCCTGTCCTCGATCCACATCGAGGAGCACGAGATCGACGCCCGCGACACCAAGCTTGGTGCCGAGGAAATCACCCGTGACATCCCGAACGTGTCCGAGGAAGTCCTGGCAGGCCTGGACGAGCGCGGCATCATCCACATCGGTGCCGAGGTTGAAGCCGGCGACATCCTGGTCGGCAAGGTCACCCCCAAGGGCGAAACCGAGCTGACCCCGGAAGAGCGCCTGCTGCGCGCCATCTTCGGTGAGAAGTCCCGCGAAGTGCGTGACACCTCCCTGAAGGTGCCCCACGGCGAGTCCGGCACCGTGATCGGTGTCCGCGTCTTCGACCGCGACAACGACGACGAGCTGCCCCCGGGCGTCAACCAGCTGGTCCGCGTTTACGTGGCCGCCAAGCGCAAGATCACCGACGGCGACAAGCTCGCCGGCCGTCACGGCAACAAGGGTGTTATCTCGAAGATCCTTCCGATCGAGGACATGCCCTTCCTTGCCGACGGTACCCCCGTTGATATCGTCCTGAACCCGCTGGGTGTTCCGGGCCGTATGAACGTCGGCCAGGTGCTTGAGACGCACCTCGGCTGGGTTGCCAAGACCGGTTGGAAGATCGAAGGCGAGCCCGAGTGGGTCAAGCAGCTGCCGAACCTGCCGCGCGAGAGTGGCCAGACCACTGTTGCCACGCCGGTCTTCGACGGTGCGCGTGAAGAGGAAATCACGGGCCTGCTCGACTCCACCAACGTCACCCGCGACGGGGACCGCCTGATCAACTCCTCGGGCAAGACCCGCCTGTTTGACGGCCGCTCCGGCGAGCCGTTCCCGGATCCGATCTCGGTCGGCTACATGTACATCCTGAAGCTCCACCACCTGGTGGACGACAAGATCCACGCGCGCTCCACCGGCCCGTACTCCATGATCACGCAGCAGCCGCTGGGTGGTAAGGCACAGTTCGGTGGCCAGCGCTTCGGTGAAATGGAAGTGTGGGCGCTCGAAGCCTATGGCGCCGCCTACACGCTCCAGGAGCTCCTCACGATCAAGTCGGATGATATCCACGGTCGTGTGAAGGTCTACGAAGCCATCGTCAAGGGCGAGAACATCCCGGAGCCGGGCGTTCCTGAGTCCTTCAAGGTCTTGATCAAGGAAATGCAGTCGCTGTGCCTGAACGTGGAAGTGCTTTCCACGGACGGAACCACAATTGAAATGCGTGACTCTGATGACGCAGTCTTCACGGCTGCGGAAGAACTGGGCATCGATCTGTCTCGTGCAGAGCCCAGTTCCGTAGAAGAGGTCTAGCAGGTTGGGGTTCGACGGCGGGCCACCGCCCGCCGTCGTACGCCTCCTCCCTCTTCCCGTAACCCAAGACTTCAGAATTTAGAGAACAAGAGAGAACAGGGACCATATGTCCAGCGAATCCTCCTTCGGCCTCATGCAGATCGGCCTCGCCACCGCGGAAGACATCCGTGGCTGGTCTTACGGCGAGGTTAAGAAGCCGGAAACCATCAACTACCGCACGCTCAAGCCCGAGAAGGACGGCCTCTTCTGCGAGAAGATCTTCGGCCCGTCCCGCGACTGGGAATGCTACTGCGGCAAGTACAAGCGCGTGCGCTTCAAGGGCATCATCTGCGAGCGGTGTGGCGTTGAGGTCACCCGTGCCAAGGTGCGCCGTGAGCGCATGGGCCACATCGAGCTGGCCGCCCCGGTCACGCACATCTGGTACTTCAAGGGTGTTCCGTCCCGCCTGGGCTACCTCCTTGACCTGGCGCCGAAGGACCTTGAGAAGGTCATCTACTTCGCCGCCTACATGATCACCAGCGTCGACGCCGATGCGCGCCACGAGGAACTGCCCAACCTCCAGGTTGAGCACGACATCGAGAAGAAGCAGCTGATCGACAACCGCGACTCGGACATCGCCACGATCGCCCGCGACCTCGAGAACGAGATCGCCCGTCTCGAAGGCGAAGGCGCCAAGGCTGCCGACAAGAAGAAGGCCCGCGACTCCGCCGACCGCCAGATGGCCAACGTCCGCAAGCGCGCGGATGCTGAGATCGAGCGCCTCGAGCAGGTCTGGGACCGGTTCAAGAACCTCAAGGTCGCCGACCTCGAAGGTGACGAGGGCCTGTACCGTGAGCTGCGCGACCGCTACGGCATGTACTTCGAAGGCGCCATGGGTGCCGAGGCGATCAAGAAGCGTCTTGAGAGCTTCGACATGCAGGCCGAGTCCGACCTGCTGCGCGACATCATCGCCAACGGCAAGGGCCAGCGCAAGACCCGCGCCCTGAAGCGGCTCAAGGTGGTCAACGCGTTCCTGACCACCAACAACAGCCCGCTCGGCATGGTGCTGGACGCCGTCCCGGTGATCCCGCCGGAACTGCGCCCCATGGTCCAGCTGGACGGCGGCCGCTTCGCGACCTCCGACCTCAACGACCTGTACCGCCGCGTGATCAACCGCAACAACCGCCTCAAGCGCCTGCTTGACCTCGGTGCCCCGGAGATCATCGTCAACAACGAGAAGCGCATGCTTCAGGAAGCTGTTGACAGCCTCTTCGACAACGGCCGCCGCGGCCGCCCGGTCACCGGACCGGGCAACCGCCCGCTGAAGTCCCTGAGCGACATGCTCAAGGGCAAGCAGGGTCGTTTCCGCCAGAACCTCCTGGGTAAGCGCGTTGACTACTCCGGCCGTTCCGTGATCGTCGTCGGCCCGCAGCTGAAGCTGCACCAGTGCGGTCTGCCGAAGCAGATGGCCCTGGAGCTCTTCAAGCCGTTCGTGATGAAGCGCCTGGTTGACCTCAACCACGCGCAGAACATCAAGTCCGCCAAGCGGATGGTCGAGCGCTACCGCCCACAGGTCTGGGACGTGCTCGAAGAGATCATCACCGAGCACCCCGTGCTGCTGAACCGTGCACCTACCCTGCACCGCCTCGGCATCCAGGCGTTCGAACCGCAGCTTGTTGAAGGCAAGGCAATCCAGCTCCACCCGCTGGTTTGTGGCGCCTTCAACGCCGACTTCGACGGCGACCAGATGGCAGTGCACCTGCCGCTGAGCCCCGAAGCCCAGGCCGAAGCCCGGATCCTGATGCTGTCCTCGAACAACATCCTGAAGCCGTCCGACGGCCGCCCGGTGACGCTGCCGTCGCAGGATATGATCATCGGTCTCTACCACCTGACCACCAAGCGTGTCGGTTCAGCTGGCGAAGGCCGGATCTTCTCCTCCGTCTCGGAAGCCATCATGGCGTTCGACCTGCACGAGCTGCACCTGAACTCCAAGGTGAAGATCCGGCTCGAGGACTTCGTTCCTTACGCCGGCTGGGAAGCTCCCGAAGGCTGGGAGCCGGGTCAGACCGCACTGGTCGAAACCTCCCTCGGCCAGGTCATCTTCAACCAGACGCTGCCTGCGGACTACCCGTGGGTTGAGGCTGTTGCCGACAAGGGCGAGCTGTCCCGGATCGTCAACGACCTCGCCGAGCGCTACCCGAAGGTCGTCACGGCGGCAACGCTGGACAACCTGAAGGATGCTGGTTTCTACTGGGCAACCCGCTCGGGCGTCACGGTCGCCATCTCCGACATCGAGGTCCCGGCCTCCAAGCCGGAGCTCCTCGCCGGTTACGAGACCATGGCCGCGAAGATCCAGGGCCAGTACGACAAGGGCCTGATCGACGACGACGAGCGTCGCCAGGAACTGATCGAGATCTGGAACAAGGCCACCAACGAAATCGCCCAGGCGATGCGTGACAGCCTGTCCCCGATGAACACCATCAACCGCATGGTGTCCTCCGGTGCCCGTGGTAACTGGATGCAGGTCCGCCAGATCGCGGGTATCCGTGGCCTGGTGGCCAACCCGAAGGGCGAGATCATCCCGCGTCCGATCAAGTCCTCCTACCGCGAGGGCCTGTCGGTGCTGGAATACTTCATCGCCACGCACGGTGCCCGTAAGGGTCTGGCCGATACCGCCCTGCGTACCGCCAACTCGGGTTACCTGACCCGTCGTCTGGTGGACGTTTCGCAGGACGTCATCGTCCGGGAAGAGGACTGCGGCACCGAACGCGGCCTCGTCACCCCGATCGCGGTCGCTGACGCCAACGGCGAGCTGGTCCTGGACGAGAACGTCGAGAACAGCGCCTACGCCCGCACCCTGGCCGTGGACGTCGTTGACGCCAAGGGCAAGGTCCTGGCAGCAGCCGGCACCGACTGCGGCGACGTCGTCATTGCCGAACTGTTCGCAGCCGGCATCACCGAGGTCAAGGTCCGCTCCGTACTCACCTGTGAGTCCAGCGTCGGCACCTGCGCCCTCTGCTACGGCCGTTCGCTGGCCACCGGCAAGACCGTGGACATCGGCGAGGCCGTCGGCATCATCGCCGCACAGTCCATCGGTGAGCCGGGTACCCAGCTGACCATGCGTACGTTCCACACCGGTGGTGCTGTTTCCGCCGGCGGCGGCGACGACATCACCCAGGGTCTGCCCCGTATCCAGGAGCTCTTCGAAGCCCGTACTCCGAAGGGTGTCGCACCGATTGCTGAAGCAGCCGGCCGCATCACCATTGAAGAGTCCGAGCGCCAGATGCGCCTGGTCATCACCCCGGATGACGGATCCGAAGAGATCGCCTACCCGGTGCTGCGCCGTTCACGTCTCCTCATCGAAGACGGCGATCACGTCAGCGTGGGCCAGAAGCTCATCAACGGTCCGGTCGACCCCAAGCAGGTGCTGCGCATCATGGGCCCCCGTGCCGCGCAGAAGTTCCTGGTGGACGAGGTCCAGGGCGTGTACCGCAGCCAGGGCATCGGTATCCACGACAAGCACGTCGAGGTTATCGTCCGCCAGATGCTGCGCCGCGTCACGGTCATCGAGTCCGGCGAATCGGATCTGCTGCCCGGCGAGCTCGCCGAGCGCAGCCGCTTCGAGGATGCCAACCGCCGTGTTGTCTCCGAGGGCAAGACGCCGGCCTCCGGCCGTCCCGAGCTCATGGGTATCACCAAGGCGTCCCTGGCGACCGAGTCCTGGCTGTCCGCAGCTTCCTTCCAGGAGACCACCCGCGTTCTGACGCAGGCGGCCATGGAAGGCAAGAGCGATCCGCTGCTCGGCCTCAAGGAAAACGTCATCATCGGTAAGCTGATCCCGGCCGGCACGGGTCTCCCGCGCTACACCGAGGTCACGGTGGAGCCGACTGAGGAAGCGAAGGCCAACCTGTTCACCGGCCCGAGCGCGTTCAGCGACTTCTCCTACGATTCCCTGGGCGGCGACGGAGCTCCTGAGTTCCACGCCATCCCGCTGGATGACTACGACCTGGGCAGCGACTTCCGCTAACGGGTAACAGCAACGCGGGGTCACTTACGGCCCAATCCGCACCTTGGATTGGGCTCAAAGTGACCCCGCCTTGCTGTTTAAGGCCGACGTCGGAGGGGCCAGATCCGCGCCGATTAAGGGCTGGGGGCCGTCCGTGTTAGACTTGAGACTAATTGTTATTGTGGCAGTGGATGAGTGCGCCGGTTGTAGCCGAAAGGTTTAGCCAGGACGACGTTTCCGGTTTGCAGGGTTCTTGTGCAACGTATGCCACATTTTCGCATGCCTAGGGGCAGTTCAGGATGGAAGTCCGGAGCCCCGGCGTGCGGTCCGACTATTAAGGCTTCGCCTCAGCTGCTCTGGAGAGAACTTCAAAGCTCGAGCGGCGGGGCGCAGCGACAAGAGAGCGGCCGCCAACGGCCGCTCCGGATAAAACGGAGAACACGAGAGTGCCTACGATTAACCAGCTGGTCCGCAAGGGCCGCACGCCTAAGGTCTCGAAGACCAAGGCCCCCGCGCTTAAGGGCAGCCCGATGCGCCGTGGTGTTTGCACCCGCGTTTACACGACAACCCCGAAGAAGCCGAACTCGGCTCTGCGTAAGGTTGCACGTGTGCGCCTCAACGGTGGCATTGAAGTCACCGCTTACATCCCCGGTGTAGGCCACAACCTGCAGGAGCACTCCATTGTGCTCGTCCGTGGCGGCCGTGTTAAGGACCTTCCGGGTGTCCGTTACAAGATCGTCCGTGGCGCCCTCGATACCCAGGGTGTGAAGAACCGTAAGCAGGCACGCAGCCGCTACGGCGCAAAGATGGAGAAGAAGTAATATGCCTCGCAAGGGTCCGGCCCCCAAGCGGCCGCTAGTACTAGATCCCGTTTACGGCTCCCCGCTGGTCACGCAGCTGATCAACAAGGTGCTGGTTGACGGCAAGAAGTCCACCGCAGAGCGCATCGTTTACGGTGCACTCGAAGGCGCACGCGCCAAGTCCGGCGGCGACCCGGTTGCAGCCCTCAAGAAGGCCATGGACAACGTCAAGCCTTCCCTCGAGGTCCGCTCCCGCCGCGTCGGTGGCGCCACCTACCAGGTTCCCGTCGAGGTCAAGCCGGGCCGTTCCACGGCCCTCGCCCTCCGCTGGCTGGTTGGCTATTCCAAGGCCCGCCGCGAAAAGACGATGACCGAGCGCCTCCAGAACGAAATCCTGGATGCCTCGAACGGTCTCGGAGCCGCTGTGAAGCGTCGCGAAGACACCCACAAGATGGCCGAGTCCAACAAGGCCTTCGCACACTACCGCTGGTAATACTTCCCGGACGCCGCCGGCTCGACCGAGTCGGCGGCGAACGTGCAGTCCATCCGAAAGGGAGACACCGTGGCACAGGACGTGCTTACCGACCTTAGCAAGGTCCGCAATATCGGCATCATGGCCCACATTGATGCCGGCAAGACCACTACTACCGAGCGCATCCTGTTCTACACGGGTGTGAACCACAAGATCGGCGAAACGCACGACGGCGCGTCGACCACCGACTGGATGGAACAGGAAAAGGAACGCGGCATCACCATCACGTCTGCCGCCGTGACCTGCTTCTGGGAAAACAACCAGATCAACATCATTGACACCCCCGGCCACGTGGACTTCACGGTTGAGGTTGAGCGCTCCCTGCGCGTCCTCGACGGTGCAGTCGCCGTGTTCGACGGCAAGGAAGGCGTGGAGCCGCAGTCCGAGACTGTTTGGCGCCAGGCCGACAAGTACAACGTCCCGCGCATCTGCTTCGTCAACAAGATGGACAAGCTCGGCGCTGACTTCTACTTCACCGTCGACACCATCGTCAGCCGCCTCGGTGCCAAGCCGCTCGTCATGCAGCTGCCGATCGGCGCCGAGAACGACTTCATCGGCGTCGTCGACCTCCTCTACATGCGCGCACTGGTCTGGCCCGGCGACTCCAAGGGTGACGTCACCATGGGTGCCAAGTACGAGATCCAGGAGATCCCGGCTGAACTCAAGGAAAAGGCCGAAGAGTACCGCGCAACGCTCGTTGAGACCGTTGCAGAGTCCTCCGAAGAGCTCATGGAGAAGTACCTCGAGGGCGAAGAGATCTCGATTGACGAGCTCAAGGCCGGCATCCGCAAGATGACGATCAACTCCGAGCTCTACCCGGTCTTCTGTGGCTCCGCGTTCAAGAACCGCGGCGTCCAGCCGATGCTCGACGCCGTCGTGGACTACCTGCCGAACCCGCTCGACGTCCCCCCGATGATCGGCCACGATCCTCGCGACGAAGAGAAGGAACTGACCCGTAAGCCTTCCGCTGACGAGCCGTTCTCCGCGCTGGCGTTCAAGATCGCCGCACACCCCTTCTTCGGCCAGCTCACCTTCATCCGCGTGTACTCCGGTCACGTGGAAGCAGGCGCGCAGGTGGTCAACTCCACCAAGGGCAAGAAGGAGCGCATCGGCAAGCTGTTCCAGATGCACGCCAACAAGGAAATGCCGGTCGACGGCGCTACCGCAGGCCACATCTACGCAGCGATCGGTCTCAAGGACACCACTACCGGCGACACCCTGTGCGATTCGTCCAACCAGATCGTCCTCGAGTCCATGAGCTTCCCGGAGCCCGTGATCTCGGTTGCAATCGAGCCGAACACCAAGGGTGACCAGGAGAAGCTCTCCACGGCCATCCAGAAGCTCTCCGCTGAGGACCCGACCTTCCAGGTCTCCCTCAACGAAGACACCGGCCAGACCATCATCGCCGGCATGGGCGAGCTCCACCTGGACATCCTGGTGGACCGCATGCGCCGCGAATTCAAGGTCGAGGCAAACGTGGGCAAGCCCCAGGTCGCCTACCGCGAAACCATCAAGCGTGCTGTGGAGCGTCACGACTACACGCACAAGAAGCAGACCGGTGGTTCGGGCCAGTTCGCAAAGATCCAGATCGCGATCGAGCCGCTGGACACGTCCGAAGGCGAGATGTACGAGTTCGAGAACAAGGTCACCGGTGGCCGCGTTCCGCGCGAATACATCCCGTCCGTTGACGCGGGCATCCAGGATGCGCTGAACGACGGCGTCCTGGCCGGTTACCCGGTTGTCGGCATCAAGGCGACGCTGATTGACGGCGCTTACCACGATGTTGACTCCTCGGAAATGGCGTTCAAGATCGCCGGCCGTATGGCTTTCAAGGAAGCCGCACGCAAGGCGAACCCTGTCCTGCTTGAACCGCTGATGGATGTCGAGGTCCGCACCCCTGAGGAATACATGGGTGAAGTTATCGGTGACCTCAACTCCCGCCGTGGCCAGATGCAGTCCATGGAAGATGCCCAGGGCGTCAAGGTCATCCGTGCGCACGTCCCGCTGTCCGGCATGTTCGGCTACATCGGTGACCTGCGTTCGAAGACCCAGGGCCGCGCTGTGTACTCCATGACGTTCAACAGTTACGCCGAGGTCCCGAAGGCAGTTGCCGACGAGATCATCCAGAAGAGCCGCGGCGAGTAGTCCTTAGGGACTTCCCGCAGCAGCGACAACACTCGGGTGCGTTTCCTCAATAGGGGATTCACCTGGTGCTGGCGGCCGGCCCCGGCCGGATGCAGCACGGTCCGGACCGGATCCGGCCGCCAGCACGAACAGGCTCGTGGGACTAGTATTAGTTCCTGAATCTGCAATTTCACCAATCCAAAGCCCCCCAAGTAGACTTACTGGAGTTTCAGCCGCGACAAGCGCGGTCGAAGGGTAAGTCATTTGAAAACGTTCTAGGAGGAACCTGTGGCAAAGGCAAAGTTCGAGCGGACTAAGCCGCACGTTAACATCGGTACCATTGGTCACGTTGACCACGGTAAGACGACGCTGACGGCCGCCATTTCCAAGGTGCTGTACGACAAGTACCCGACTCTCAACGAGAAGCGTGACTTCGCGTCGATTGACTCTGCACCCGAAGAGCGTCAGCGCGGCATTACCATCAACATCTCCCACGTTGAGTACCAGACCGAGAAGCGCCACTACGCACACGTAGACGCTCCGGGTCACGCTGACTACATCAAGAACATGATCACCGGCGCTGCTCAGATGGACGGTGCAATCCTCGTGGTTGCCGCCACTGACGGTCCGATGGCCCAGACCCGCGAGCACGTCCTGCTCGCCCGCCAGGTTGGTGTTCCCTACCTGCTGGTGGCACTGAACAAGGCTGACATGGTCGATGACGAGGAACTCCTCGACCTCGTCGAAATGGAAGTTCGTGAGCTCCTGAGCTCGCAGGGCTTCGATGGCGACGAAGCACCGGTTGTCCGCGTTTCGGGCCTGAAGGCTCTGGAAGGCGACCCGGAGTGGGTCAAGTCCGTTGAGGACCTGATGGCTGCCGTCGACGAGTCCGTTCCGGACCCGGTTCGTGACCGCGACAAGCCGTTCCTGATGCCGATCGAAGACGTCTTCACGATCACCGGCCGTGGCACCGTTGTTACGGGCCGCGCCGAGCGTGGAACCCTCGCGATCAACTCTGAGGTCGAGATCGTCGGCATCCGCCCGGTCCAGAAGACCACGGTTACCGGTATCGAGATGTTCCACAAGCAGCTCGACGAAGCATGGGCCGGCGAGAACTGTGGCCTCCTGCTCCGCGGTCTGAAGCGCGACGATGTCGAGCGTGGCCAGGTTGTCGTCAAGCCGGGTTCCATCACCCCGCACACCGACTTCGAGGCCAACGTCTACATCCTCTCCAAGGACGAAGGCGGACGTCACAACCCGTTCTACTCCAACTACCGCCCGCAGTTCTACTTCCGCACCACGGACGTAACCGGCGTTATCACCCTGCCGGAAGGCACGGAAATGGTTATGCCCGGCGACAACACTGAGATGACCGTTGCGCTCATCCAGCCGATCGCAATGGAAGAGGGCCTCGGCTTCGCAATCCGCGAAGGCGGCCGCACCGTTGGTTCGGGACGCGTCACCAAGATCATCAAGTAATTACTTGCTGATCTGAGCTTGAACTCCTGATCGGTCCGGCCGTTTAACGGCCGCCGTGACGAACAGAACAGCCCCGCTGCACTGCAGCGGGGCTGTTCTGTTTAACCTCCTGCTACCGTGGGCGGTGAAGAAAGGAGTCCGGCATGGAATGGATCATTTTCCTGGCGGTGCTGGCCGCCGTCGTCGCGGGCGGCCTGTGGGCCAAGAGGTACTTCCGGCATGAGATCGAGCGCGCAAAGCGCATCGACCGCGCCAACAAGAACCGCTAGCAGCGCCGTTGGTAGCCCGGCCGGTCAGCCGGGGCGTGTTTCCGGCCGGGCCCGGCTGAGCGCCTGGTACCAGTAGTAGGACTCCTTCGGGGTCCGCGCCTGGGTGTCGAAGTCCACGTGCACCAGGCCGAAGCGTTGGGAGTAGCCGGCCGCCCATTCGAAGTTGTCCATCAGGGTCCAGACGTAATAGCCCAGAAGTTCGACGTCGTCAGCGACCCCGCCGGGGGCGGTCGCCGCCAGGGCGTGGCCCAGATGGTCGGCGAGGTAGTTGATCCGGCCGACGTCGGGGAGCGGCCCGTCCACATGGTCCGGTTCCGGGAAGCTCGCCCCGCTCTCCGTGATGTACAGCGGCGGGAGCGCGTCGCCGTACCGGTCCTTCATTTCCCGCAGCAGTGCGCCCAGGTGGTCGGGGGCAACCGGCCAGCCGAAGCCGGTGGTCTCGTACTCCGGGAAGGCGGCGAAGTGGAACGGCAACCGCAGCATCGCCTCGGCCGTGCCGACCGGGCTGTCCGCGGGGCCACGGCCGGTGGCCACCTTCACCGGGTAGTAGTAGTTCAGGCCGTAGAAATCCAATGGCTGGTGGATGGTGCGCAGGTCCGCGTCGGAGATCTTGCCGAGCGAACGGAACCAGGGCCGAGCCACCAGCGGAGGCTTGGGGTAGGTGCCCAGCAGGATCGGGTCGGCGTAGATGCGGTTCAACCCCAGGTCGAAGACCTTCGCCAGCAGCCGGTCCGTGACGGAGCCCGACGCCGGCCGGACGGGGGAGTGCAGGTTGGTGACGCCGACCGCGCCGGTCACGCCCGCGGCCCGCAACGCCTGCACGGCGAGTCCGTGGGCCAGGAGCTGGTGGTGGACCGAGGGCAGGGCGTCGAACAGCAGGTCGTGGCCGGGCGCGTGCACGCCCAAGGCATAGCCGTTGAGGGTGACGGAGGCCGGCTCGTTCAGGGTCACCCACTGGGCTACCCGGTCGCCGAATCTGGCGCCGGCGGCTGCGCTGTACTCGGCGAAACGCTCCGCCGTCGTCCGGTTCATCCAGCCGCCCCGCTGCTCCAGCGGGAGCGGCGTGTCCCAGTGGTACAGCGTGGCCATCGGGGAAATGCCGGCCTCGAGGAGCCGGTCGATCAGCCGGTCGTAGAAGTCGAGGCCCTCGGAATTGAACGGCCCGGTGCCGTCCGGCTGGATCCGCGGCCAGGAGATGGAGAAGCGGTACGAGTCGATGCCGAGGTCGCGCATCAGCCGGATATCTTCGTCGGAACGGTTGTAGTGGTCGCAGGCGACGGCGGGGGAGTGGCCGTCCTGGATGCTGCCGGGCTTTTCGGCAAAGGCGTCCCAGCCGGAAGGCCCGCGGCCCCCGGCCGCGAGGGCGCCTTCGATCTGGAAGGCCGCGGAGGCCACTCCCAGCAGGAAGCCGGGCCGCAGCTTGGCAGCGAGGGCCTGGACGGCGGGTGAATCCTGCACGGTCATGCCCCTATCTTCGTATTGACTGTTGCTGAAGGCAATGACAGGGCGCCCGGAAGGGCGCCGGTTAGGGCAGGTGCGGGCCGCCGTCGGGGGCTGATTGGCTTCTGCGGATTAATTCCGGCATACTAGATGAGTTGTTCAAGCGCTCTTTCGCGTCCCGATCCGGATAATGCCGGGTGTCAGGGTCCAGGTCAGAGCCCAAACATAACCCACTTCCCAAGGATTTGCGGACGAGTATGCGTGCAAAGCGCGACACGCCCGACCGCGGGGGTCGGTTGGCCGGCAGGTTGAGGAACCCGGAATCATCCGGATTCAGCTTGTGCGGCTGATGGTAGTTACGACTTCAAATGCTTCGGCAGCCATACAACGAGTAAGTGAACAGGGCAGCCCTAATCAGGGGAAGCACAGACTGAAAGAGAGTCAGGCGACATGGCGGGACAAAAAATCCGCATCCGGCTGAAGTCATACGACCACGAGGTCATTGACGTTTCAGCACGGAAGATCGTTGAGACGGTCACGCGCGCAGGCGCAACTGTAGTTGGCCCCGTGCCGCTGCCGACGGAGAAGAACGTTTACTGCGTAATCCGCTCTCCGCACAAGTACAAGGACAGCCGCGAGCACTTTGAAATGCGCACGCACAAGCGTCTTATCGACATCATCGATCCCACGCCCAAGGCTGTCGATTCGCTCATGCGTCTCGACCTGCCGGCCGACGTGAACATCGAAATCAAGCTGTAGGGAGGTGCTGAGAGACTATGACCGCAACCCGTAACGTAAAGGGCCTGCTGGGCACGAAGCTCGGCATGACCCAGGTCTGGGACGAGAACAACAAGCTCATCCCCGTCACTGTGGTCCAGGCTGACTCGAACGTCATCACGCAGCTGCGCAACGCAGAGACTGATGGCTACGTCGCCGTTCAGATCGGCTACGGCCAGATCGACCCCCGCAAGGTCACCAAGCCGCTGGCTGGTCACTTTGAAAAGGCAGGCGTCACGCCTCGCCGCCACGTCGTAGAACTGCGCACTGCAGATGCTGACTCTTACGAGCTGGGCCAGGAGCTCTCCGTTGAGCTCTTCGAAGCCGGCCAGAAGATCGACGTCGTTGGCACCACCAAGGGTAAGGGCTTCGCCGGTGTTATGAAGCGTCACGGCTTCCACGGCGTTGGAGCTTCCCACGGTGCCCACAAGAACCACCGTAAGCCCGGTTCTATCGGTGGCGCATCCACCCCGAGCCGCGTCTTCAAGGGCATGAAAATGGCCGGCCGCATGGGCGCCGTTCGTCACACCACGCTGAACCTCACGGTCCACGCGGTTGACGTCGAGAAGTCGCTGCTCCTGATCAAGGGTGCCGTCCCCGGCGCCCGCGGCCAGGTCGTACTCGTACGCACCGCCGTGAAGGGAGCCTAGTTCAATGACTAGCACTGTCAAGGTTGACCTGCCTGCAGAGATCTTCGACGTACAGACCAACGTGCCGCTGCTGCACCAGGTCGTCGTTGCACAGCTCGCTGCTGCTCGCCAGGGTACCCACAAGACCAAGACCCGCGCCGAGGTTTCCGGTGCAGGTCGCAAGCCGTTCAAGCAGAAGGGCACCGGCCGCGCCCGTCAGGGTTCCATCCGTGCTCCTCACATGACCGGTGGTGGCATCGTCCACGGCCCGACGCCGCGTGACTACAGCCAGCGCACCCCCAAGAAGATGATTGCTGCTGCACTGCGCGGCGCTCTCTCTGACCGCGCCCGTAACGGCCGCATCCACGTCGTTGCTGAACTGGTAGCCGGCACCAAGCCGTCCTCCCGTGAAGCGCTGGCAACGCTGCGTGGCGTCTCCGAGCGCAAGAACCTGCTCGTTGTCATCGACCGCGCCAACGATGTTGCTGCACTCTCCGTGCGCAACCTCCAGGATGTTCACGTTCTGTACGCAGACCAGCTGAACACCTACGACGTGCTCGTTTCTGACGACGTAGTCTTCACCAAGGCTGCCTACGAAGCATTCGTTGCTGACAAGGCTGCAAAGAACGAGGAGGATGCCAAGTGAGCGCAGCCACCATCAAAGACCCGCGCGACGTCGTGCTTGCACCCGTCGTTTCGGAAAAGAGCTACGGCCTGATCGACGAGGGCAAGTACACCTTCCTGGTGGACCCCCGCTCGAACAAGACCGAGATCAAGCTGGCCGTGGAGAAGATTTTCTCCGTCAAGGTCGAATCGATCAACACCATCAACCGTGCCGGTAAGCGCAAGCGCACCAAATTCGGATGGGGTACCCGCAAGAACACCAAGCGTGCCATTGTGAGCCTCAAAGAAGGCACTATCGACATCTTCGGCGGTCCGCTCTCGTAGCGGAGACCACTTTAACGAGGAAATATATTATGGGAATCCGTAAATACAAGCCGACTACCCCGGGCCGTCGTGGCTCGAGCGTAGCGGACTTCACCGAAATCACGCGGTCGACGCCGGAAAAGTCGTTGGTACGTCCCCTCCCGAAAAAGGGTGGCCGTAACAACACCGGTAAGATCACGACCCGTCACAAGGGTGGTGGACACAAGCGTCAGTACCGTCTGATCGACTTCCGTCGCCACGACAAGGACGGCGTCAACGCCCGCGTTGCCGAAATCGAGTACGATCCGAACCGCACGGCTCGCATCGCCCTCCTGCACTACGTTGATGGCACCAAGCGTTACATCATCGCCCCGAACAAGCTGTCCCAGGGTGACACCGTGGAAGCAGGTGCCGACGCTGACATCAAGCCCGGCAACAACCTGCCGCTGCGCAACATCCCGGTCGGTACCGTAATCCACGCAGTCGAACTGCGTCCGGGTGGCGGCGCCAAGATGGGCCGCTCCGCCGGCGCGTCGATCCAGCTTGTTGCCAAGGAAGGCCGTTTCGCCCAGCTGCGTCTGCCTTCCGGCGAAATCCGCAACGTTGACGTGCGCTGCCGCGCAACCGTCGGCGAGGTCGGCAACGCCGAGCAGTCGAACATCAACTGGGGCAAGGCCGGCCGTATGCGCTGGAAGGGCGTCCGCCCGACCGTCCGTGGTGTCGCCATGAACCCGGTCGACCACCCGCACGGTGGTGGCGAGGGTAAGACGTCCGGTGGACGTCACCCCGTCAACCCGAACGGTAAGCGCGAAGGCCGCACCCGCCGTCCCAACAAAGAGAGCGACAAGCTTATTGTTCGTCGCCGTCGTACTGGCAAGAACAAGCGATAGGAGCCTGGACACATGCCACGCAGCCTGAAAAAAGGTCCTTTCGTTGACCAGCACCTCTTTGTGAAGGTAGCCAGGGAAAACGAAAAGGGCACCAAGAACGTCATCAAGACCTGGTCCCGCCGTTCGATGATCGTCCCCGACATGCTCGGCCACACGATCGCCGTGCACGACGGACGCAAGCACATCCCGGTGTTTGTCACTGAGTCGATGGTCGGGCACAAGCTCGGCGAATTCGCTCCCACGCGGACATTCCGCGGCCATGTCAAGGACGACCGTAAGGGCAAGCGCCGCTAGGCGCCTGCACTTACGTCAAAGACGAGAGAAGGAAAGCAATGGAAGCCAAGGCAATTGCGCGTCACATCCGCGTAACGCCTATGAAGGCCCGGCGCGTCGTCAACCTTGTTCGTGGTAAGCAAGCGAACGAGGCTCTGGCAATTCTGAAGTTTGCCCCGCAGGCAGCTTCTGAGCCGGTATTCAAGGTAGTTCAGTCGGCAATCTCCAACGCCCGGGTCCTCGCGGACCGCGACGGCGTGGCGTTTGACGAAGGTGACCTCATCATCAGCGAAGCGTTTGTTGATGAAGGCCCGACCATGAAGCGGTTCCAGCCGCGTGCCCAGGGTCGTGCATTTCAGATCAAGAAGCGCACGAGCCACATCACCGTGGTAGTCGCTACCCCGGAGAAAGAGGAGGCTCGCTAAGTGGGACAGAAAGTTAACCCGCACGGGTTCCGACTCGGTATCACCACCGATCACGTATCGCACTGGTTCGCCGACAGCACCAAGTCCGGCCAGCGGTACAAGGACTTCGTTCGCGAAGACATCCGCATCCGCCAGCTCATGTCCACGGGCATGGAGCGCGCCGGCATCGCCAAGGTCGAGATCGAGCGCACCCGCGACCGTGTCCGCGTGGATATCCACACGGCACGTCCGGGCATCGTCATCGGCCGCCGCGGCGCCGAAGCAGACCGCATCCGCGGCGAGCTCGAAAAGCTCACGGGCAAGCAGGTCCAGCTGAACATCCTCGAGGTCAAGAACCCCGAGATGGAAGCACAGCTTGTTGCCCAGGGCGTTGCAGAGCAGCTGACTTCCCGCGTGGCTTTCCGCCGTGCGATGAAGAAGGCAATGCAGTCCGCACAGCGTGCCGGTGCCAAGGGCATCCGTATCGCTTGCTCGGGTCGACTGGGTGGCGCAGAAATGTCCCGCTCGGAGTTCTACCGCGAAGGCCGTGTGCCCCTGCACACCCTCCGCGCGAACATCGACTACGGCTTCTACGAGGCCAAGACCACCTTCGGCCGCATCGGCGTGAAGGTCTGGATCTACAAGGGTGACGTCACCGCCAAGGAACTGGCTCAGCAGGCAGCTGCTGCTCCGTCCCGCGGCCGTGGTGCCAGCGATCGTCCGGGCCGCCCGGGTGGCGCTGACCGTGGTGACCGCCGTCGTCGTAACGACCGCCCGGCCGAGGCTGCACCCGCTGCTGCCGAAGCTCCGGCTGTCGAAGCAGCTGCACCGGCAGTAGAAGGAGGACAGGCTTAAATGCTTATCCCGCGTCGAGTAAAGCACCGTAAGCAGCACCACCCGGGTCGTTCCGGCGCTGCCACGGGCGGCACCGAGGTCTCGTTCGGTGAGTGGGGTATCCAGGCTCTGAGCCCGGCCTACGTCACCAACCGTCAGATCGAATCTGCCCGTATCGCGATGACCCGCCACATCAAGCGTGGCGGCAAGGTCTGGATCAACATCTACCCGGACCGTCCGCTGACGAAGAAGCCTGCCGAAACCCGCATGGGTTCCGGTAAGGGTTCTCCGGAATGGTGGGTCTCAAACGTCAAGCCGGGCCGGGTTCTCTTCGAACTCTCCGGTGTCAGTGAAGAGGTAGCTCGCGAGGCCCTGCGCCTGGCAATCCACAAGCTGCCGTTGAAGGCACGCATTGTGCGTCGCGAAGGTGGTGAGTAGAAATGGCAGTAGGATCCAAGGAACTTGCATCCGCACAGCTGGACGGTTTCGACAACGAGCGTCTCGTTGAAGAACTCCGCAAGGCCAAGGAAGAGCTGTTCAACCTGCGTTTCCAGTCCGCCACCGGACAGCTGGAGAACCACGGTCGTCTGCGCGCGGTAAAGAAGGACATCGCACGCATCTACACCGTTCTCCGTGAGCGCGAGCTGGGCATTCGTGCCGAGGTTGCCGCACCGGTTGTGGAAGCCAAGGAAGAAAAGAAGTCCAAGAAGGCTGCAACCAAGAAGGCTGACAAGGCTGACACGGTTGAGACCGAGGAGGATGCCAAGTGAGTGAAAAGGACGAGAACGTGACGGAAACTGTTTCCGACGCAGCCAAGGCTGACGAGCGCGGTTACCGTAAGACGAAGCGCGGCTACGTCGTCTCGGACAAGATGGAAAAGACCATCGTTGTCCAGGTCGAAGACCGCGTGAAGCACGCCCTTTACGGCAAGGTTATGCGCCGCAACACGAAGATCAAGGCTCACGACGAAGAGAACTCCGCCGGCATCGGCGACCTCGTTCTCCTCGCCGAGACCCGCCCGCTGTCCGCTACCAAGCGGTGGCGCCTGGTGGAGATCCTCGAGAAGGCCAAGTAACACCTGCAGCTGCCCCGCAAGGGGATCTGCGCCGAAACCCCCGTTCCCTCCTGGGAGCGGGGGTTTCCTCGTTCCCAGGTACTACCGGCCCCGCGCAGCCCTCCCCAGACGCTCCCTCACCTCTGGCGCGATTCTGGGGGACGCTCCCTCAGGTTTTGCGTGTCCTTGGGGGACGCTACCTCAGGTGTGGTTGCCAACTGGTCGGACGCCGGCCATATGTGAGGGAGCGTCGGGGCAGGGCGTGCCGGATGTGAGGGAGCGTCGGGGCAGGGCGTGCCAAACGTGCGGGAGGGTCTATGGTATTGGCCGATTCAACGCAGGGGCCCGGGCCATGCTAGGATATTGAGTTTGTATGGCGCCTTTCGTGCGTCATCATCAACCTCGTAAACAATCGTGCCACGGCATAGTGCCCCCTCGCGCCCCGCGCGCCAGGGAAGCAACTGTTTTTGGCACGGGCGTTTAGGCCTGGTCTGGCAAAATCCAGGCAGGTCAAGAGACACCCCGATCAACCGTTCCGCAAGGCTCATTCCGTAGGAAGATTTTCGGTCTGAGAACCGGCGCGACGCAAGGAGTAAATAGTGATTCAGCAGGAGTCGCGACTCAAGGTCGCCGACAACACGGGTGCTAAGGAAATCCTTACCATTCGCGTTCTCGGTGGATCTGGCCGTCGCTACGCAGGCATTGGCGACGTGATCGTCGCTACCGTCAAGGACGCAATTCCGGGCGGCAACGTAAAGAAGGGCGACGTCGTCAAGGCTGTCATCGTCCGTACCAAGAAGGAACGCCGCCGTGCGGATGGTTCCTACATCAAGTTTGACGAGAACGCAGCTGTGATCCTGAAGAACGACGGTGACCCCCGCGGTACCCGTATCTTCGGACCGGTTGGTCGTGAACTTCGCGATAAGAAGTTCATGAAGATCGTTTCTCTGGCTCCGGAGGTGCTCTAGTCCATGGCTAAGATCAAAAAGGGTGACCTCGTTCAGGTCATCACTGGCGCCAAGGCTGAGCGCGGCGGCGACCGTGGCAAGCAGGGCAAGGTTCTGCGCGTATTCCCGGAAACCAACCGCGTGTTGGTCGAAGGCATTAACCGCGTAACCAAGCACACCAAGGTCGGTCAGTCGCAGCGCGGCACCAAGACCGGTGGCATCGAGGTCGTTGAGGCTTCAATCCACATCTCCAACGTGGCTCTGGTTGACCCCTCCACCAAGAAGCCCACCCGCGTCGGTTTCCGCACCGAGACCGTTGAGCGCGATGGCGTGAAGCGTGAAGTGCGTGTCCGCGTGGCCAAGAGCTCAGGGAAGGACATCTAATGACTGAGACTCTCGAGACTCCGGCAAGCAAGATCGTTCCTCGTCTGAAGACCAAGTACGCGGATTCCATCAAGAGCTCGCTCGTTGAGGAATTCAAGTACGAGAACGTCAACCAGGTTCCCCGTCTGGTGAAGGTCGTTGTGAACATGGGTGTTGGAGATGCCGCCAAGGACTCCAAGCTGATCGACGGCGCCGTCCGCGATCTGACCCTGATCACCGGCCAGAAGCCGCAGGTAACCAAGGCCCGCAAGTCGATCGCACAGTTCAAGCTGCGCGAAGGCATGCCGATCGGTGCGCACGCAACTCTGCGTGGCGACCGCATGTGGGAATTCCTGGACCGTCTGGTCACGCTGGCACTGCCGCGTATCCGCGACTTCCGGGGCCTCAGCGGCAAGCAGTTCGACGGCAACGGCAACTACACCTTCGGTCTGACCGAGCAGGTTATGTTCCACGAGATCGACCAGGATTCCATTGACCGCGTTCGCGGTATGGACATCACTGTCGTGACCACTGCCAAGACCGACGACGAAGGCCGCGCGCTCCTCAAGGCGCTTGGCTTCCCGTTCAAGACCGAAGATTAATCTAGCTACGTAAAAGGTCCGGCTGACTGGCTCTGTTGCCAGGACAGCGGAAACCGTTATGAGGAAGGGCAAGAGCCCACATGACTATGACAGATCCTGTCGCAGATATGCTTACGCGTCTGCGCAATGCAAACTCGGCATACCACGATTCCGTGTCTATGCCTTACAGCAAGCTCAAGGCACGCGTTGCTGACATCCTGAAGGCAGAAGGCTTCATCGCCTCCTGGAAGGAAGAAGACGCGGAGGTTGGCAAGAAGCTGACCCTCGAGCTCAAGTTCGGTCCGAACCGCGAGCGTTCCATCGCTGGTGTTCGTCGTATTTCCAAGCCGGGGCTGCGCGTTTACGCAAAGTCCACCAACCTGCCGCACGTGCTGGGTGGCCTGGGTATCGCAATCCTGTCCACCTCTTCCGGCCTCCTGACTGACAAGCAGGCCGGCAAGAAGGGCGTGGGCGGCGAAGTCCTCGCTTACGTCTGGTAACGGGAAAGGAAGAGAATAATGTCACGTATTGGACGTCTCCCCATCACCGTTCCTGCCGGCGTTGAGGTCAAGGTTGACGGCTCTGTCGTCAGCGTCAAGGGTTCCAAGGGCGAGCTGAGCCACACTGTGGCCAGCCCGATCGAGGTCACCCTGGAAGATGGCACCCTGACTGTCGCCCGCCCGAACGACGAGCGCGCCTCCCGTTCGCTGCACGGCCTGACCCGCACCCTGATCGCCAACATGATCCAGGGCGTTACCGCAGGCTACGAGAAGAAGCTTGAGATTGTCGGTACCGGTTACCGCGTCCAGGCCAAGGGTTCTGACCTGGAGTTCGCTCTGGGCTACAGCCACCCGGTTAGCGTCTCGGCGCCGAACGGCATCACCTTTGCAGTTGAGACCCCGACCAAGCTCTCTGTTTCAGGTATCTCCAAGCAGCAGGTCGGCGAGGTTGCTGCCAACATTCGCAAGCTGCGGAAGCCGGACCCCTATAAGGGCAAGGGCATCCGCTACGCCGGCGAAGTCATCCGCCGCAAGGTCGGAAAGGCTGGTAAGTAACCATGGCCATCGCAATTAACAAGAAGCGTACGAACAAGAGCAAGTCTGCCCAGCGCAGCCGCCGCCAGCTTCGTATCCGCAAGCGCATCTCCGGTACGGCTGTACGTCCGCGTCTGGTCGTCAACCGTTCCGCACGCCACGTATTCGTCCAGGTTGTCGATGACACCAAGGGCCTGACCGTAGCGAGCGCGTCCACTCTGGAAGCCGACCTTCGTGCATTCGACGGTGACAAGACCGCCAAGGCCAAGCGCGTTGGCGAGCTCGTTGCCGAGCGCGCCAAGGCTGCAGGGATCGAAGCTGTTGTCTTCGACCGCGGTGGTAACAAGTACCACGGCCGGATCGCCGCCGTCGCTGACGGCGCACGTGAAGGTGGGCTGGCACTGTGACCGAAAATAACGAAAAGGACATTCAGGTGACTGAAGCTGTAGCTGCTCCGGCAGCTGAGACCGCTGCGCCTGCTACCACTGACGACCGCCGTGGTGGCGCCCGTCGTGGCGAGCGTGGCGACCGCGGCCAGGGCCGTGGCGACCGTGGTGGCCGTGGTGGCCGCGACGGCGGCCGCGAAGCCGAGAAGAGCCAGTTCGTAGAGCGCGTCGTAACCATCAACCGTGTTTCCAAGGTCGTCAAGGGTGGTCGTCGCTTCAGCTTCACCGCCCTCGTCGTCGTCGGTGACGGCAACGGTATGGTCGGCGTCGGCTACGGCAAGGCCAAGGAAGTTCCCGCCGCCATTGCAAAGGGCGTTGAAGAGGCCAAGAAGTCCTTCTTCCGCGTTCCGCGCATCGGCAGCACCATCCCGCACCGCGTTCAGGGTGAGGCCGCCGCAGGCGTTGTTATGCTGCGTCCGGCTTCCGCCGGTACCGGTGTTATCGCCGGCGGTCCGGTCCGTGCAGTACTGGAGTGCGTGGGCATCCACGACATCCTCTCCAAGTCGCTCGGTTCCTCCAACGCCATCAACATCGTCCACGCGACCGTTGATGCACTGAAGCGCCTCGAAGAGCCGGCAGCAGTGGCAGCACGCCGCGGCCTCCCGCTCGACGAGATCGCTCCGCCGGCAATGGTGAAGGCGCTCCTGAACCAGAAGGCAGGTGTCTGAGTCATGGCTAAGAACCTGATTCCCTCCGACGCTCAGTTGGAGATCACTCAGATCAAGTCCGCCATTGGCGGCAAGCAGAACCAGCGCGACACCCTTCGGTCCCTCGGCCTGAAGCGGATCGGACACACTGTTGTCCGCACCGCCGACGCCGTGACCGTCGGAATGCTCAACACGGTTCCGCACCTGGTAAAGGTAGAGGAGGCGAAGTAAATGGCAGAGAAGAACACCGCCGAGAAGGCACAGGGCGCCGCTGCTGAGAAGCAGAACGCACTGAAGGTTCACCACCTGCGTCCCGCCCCGGGTGCCAAGACCGCCAAGACCCGCGTTGGTCGTGGTGAAGGTTCCAAGGGTAAGACCGCCGGTCGCGGTACCAAGGGTACGAAGGCCCGCTACCAGATCAAGGCTGGCTTTGCCGGCGGCCAGCTGCCGCTGCACATGCGCCTGCCGAAGCTGCGCGGCTTCAAGAACCCGTTCCGGGTTGAGTACCAGGTTGTAAACCTGGACAAGCTCAACGAGCTGTTCCCGGAAGGTGGCGCAGTCACCGTGGAGAACCTGGTCGAAAAGGGTGCCGTTCGCAAGAACCAGCCCGTCAAGGTGCTGGGCACCGGCGACATCACCGTCAAGGTTGACGTCACCGTCCACGCATTCTCGGCCAGCGCCGCAGAAAAGATTGCTGCAGCAGGCGGAAGCACCACCGCCCTCTAACAAGGCGGCGGGGCACTCGCCCGTTGTTGAAACTCCCGGCACCGTGGGGCTCAGGCCCCCGGTGCCGGGAGTTTTTTCATTTTCCGGGCCATGCCGATTGTTCGCCGGGCACATCCACCCGTTAGACTCGGTTGTTGGGTTTATTTGACCTATCTCACACGACTTTACTTATTACTCAGGAGGACGCTTGCTTAGCGCATTTGGCCGGGCCTTTCGCACGCCTGATCTGCGACGCAAGTTGTTGTTCACGCTGGGAATCATCACAATCTTCCGCTTGGGTGCCTTCATCCCCTCGCCTGGTGTGAACTACCAGAATGTCCAGCAATGCTTGCAGAACGGTCAGACCTCGGGCGGGATTTACCAGCTCGTCAACCTGTTCAGCGGCGGTGCATTGCTGCAGGTCTCGATCTTCGCACTCGGGATCATGCCGTACATCACGGCGAGCATCATCGTCCAGCTGCTCCGTGTGGTCATTCCCCGGTTCCAGCAGCTCTACGACGAGGGCGCCTCGGGCCAGTCCAAGCTGACCCAGTACACCCGTTACCTGACGATCGCCCTGGGCCTGCTGAACGCCACGACGCTGGTGTCGCTGGCGCGCTCCGGCCAGTTGCTGCCGAACTGCCAGCTGCCGATCATCCCGGACTCCAGCATCATCACCACGATCCTGATCATCATCACCCTGACGGCCGGAACCGGCCTGATCATGTGGATGGGCGAGCTCGTGACCGAGAAGGGCGTGGGCAACGGCATGTCGCTGCTCATCTTCACCTCGATCGCCGCTGGCTTCCCCACCTCCCTCGGCGCCATCTGGACCGCCCAAGGCCCGGGCACCTTCTTTATGGTCCTGGTCATCGGCCTGCTGACCGTGGCGCTGGTTGTCTTCGTTGAGCAGTCCCAGCGCCGCATCCCGGTGCAGTACGCCAAGCGCATGATCGGCCGCCGCACCGTGGGCGGCACCAGCACCTACATCCCCATCAAGGTGAACATGGCCGGCGTCGTGCCCGTCATCTTTGCCTCCTCGATGCTGTACCTGCCGGGCCTGATCTCACAGTTCAACCAGCCCAAGCCGGGCGAGCCCGTGGCTCCCTGGGTCGAGTGGATCAACAACAACCTGACCCGCGGCGACCACCCCATCTACATGGCCCTGTACTTCGCCATGATTGTGTTCTTCACTTACTTCTATGTTGCGATCACTTTCAACCCTGAGGAAGTTTCTGACAACATGAAGAAGTACGGCGGCTTCATTCCGGGTATCCGTGCCGGCAAGCCGACCGCGGATTACCTGCAGTACGTGCTTTCCAGGATCACTTTGCCCGGCGCGATCTACCTGGGCTTTGTGGCCCTGATCCCGCTGATTGCTTTGGTCCTGATCAACGCCAACCAGAACTTCCCGTTCGGCGGCACCTCGATCCTGATCATGGTGGGCGTAGGTTTGGAGACCGTCAAGCAGATTGATGCGCAGCTACAGCAGCGTCACTACGAAGGGCTTTTGCGATGACGAGAATGTTGATTATCGGACCTCCCGGTTCCGGCAAGGGGACACAGGCGGAACGTATTTCGGAGCGCCTCGGCGTTGTTGCGATCTCCACTGGCGACATCTTCCGTGCCAACGTCAAGGGTGAGACGCCGCTCGGCATCGAAGCCAAGAAATACATGGACGCGGGCGACTTCGTCCCGGACAGCGTGACCAACAAGATGGTCCGGGACCGCCTCACCGAGTCCGACGTCGAAGCCGGCTTCCTGCTGGACGGTTACCCGCGCACCACCGCGCAGGTGGACTACCTCGACGGGATCCTCGCCGACGGGGGCCAGGTGCTCGACGTCGTCCTGCAGCTCACGGCCGACGACGAGGAACTCGTCACCCGCCTGCTGGGGCGCGCGAAGGACACGGGCCGCAGCGATGACAATGAAGCCGTCATCCGGCACCGGCTGGACCTCTACCACGGCCAGACCGAAGCCGTGGTGGCCAAGTATGCCGAGCGCGACATCCTCACCCAGGTCGACGGCATCGGCGGCATCGACGAGGTCACCGACCGCGTGATGCAGGCCATCAAAGCGGCACAGTCCGCCTGATCCGGGCCCGTGACTACCGAGGCTCCTCCCGCATTGCCGGGAGGAGCCTCAGCCATTTGTCCGTGCGCCCGTCACCGGGCCGCGCGGCACCACCGAAAGGACGCTGAGGATGGCATTTGGCCAGCCCCGCATTGAATACAAGACCAACGCCCAGATGCGGACCATGCATGAAGCCGGGCTGGTGCTGAGCCGCGCGCTCGACGCCGCCGTGGCTGCAGCCGTCCCCGGAGTGACCACCCGCGACCTCGACGCCGTCTTCGCCGGGGTGCTGCAGGACGCCGGGGCGAAGTCCAACTTCCTTGGCTACCACGGCTTCCCGGCCACCATCTGCACCTCGGTCAACGAGGAAGTGGTGCACGGCATCCCGGGCGACCGCGTCCTGCAGGACGGGGACATCATCTCGATCGACGGCGGCGCGATCGTGGACGGCTGGCACTCCGACTCGGCCCGGACCGTCATTGTCGGAACGGCCGACCCGGAGGACCAGCGGCTCTCCGACGTCACCGAGGCGGCCATGTGGCACGGTATCGCGGCGCTGGCCACCGGCAAGTTCGTCGGCGACATCGGCAACGCCGTGGACGATTATGTTTCCTCGGTGCCGGGCAAACCGCTGGGCATCCTGGAGGACTACGTGGGCCACGGCATCGGTTCGGAGATGCACATGGCGCCGGACGTGCTGAACTACCGAACGGGCCACCGCGGGACCAAGATCCGTCCCGGGCTGTGCCTGGCCATCGAACCCATGCTGGTCCGCGGCAGCATCGAAACCGCCACCCTTGAGGACGACTGGACCGTCGTCACCACGGACGGGAAGCGGTCCTGCCAGTGGGAGCACTCCGTCGCGGTGCACGAAAAGGGCATCTGGGTGCTCTCCGCGCCGGACGGGGGAGCCTCGAAGCTGGCGCCGCTCGGGGTCGTGCCCGTCCCGATTCCCTAAGCGTCCCCTTCGCGGCGGCAACGGCGTCGGGCATTACCGCCCGCGATACAACGAATCCCTGGCGACGCTGGTATTCCAGCGTCGCCAGGGATTCGTCGTATCCTCAGGCAGGGAGCGCAGCGTCAGCTCTTCAGCTTCGGCTTCACGTCCTTGTTGTAGATCCCCTCGAGGGTGCCCTTGAGCGCGGTCATGGTGGCCTCGACGTCGCCCTGCTGGGTGAGGATCGCCGCGGCCGCCTTGGCCATCTCCTGGTCCGCGCCCGGCAGGAACACCCTGGCGTTGTCCTGCACCCGGGTGACCGCGAGCTGGTCGATGGCCGTCTTGATCTGCGGCGTCTTGGCGAGCACCGCGGTCATGTCGGCGGAGGTCCGGGTCGGCATGTAGCCGGTGGCGGCGGAGAACGCGGCGGTGTTCTCCGGCTCGGTCATGAACTTCAGGAAGGTTGCCGCAGCGAGCTGGACCTCCTTGCTGACGCCGCTGGGGATGCCCAGCCCGGCGCCGCCGGTGGGGCAGACGCCGGTTTCATTCTTGGGACCGCCCGGCAGGAAGCCGACGCCGACGTTGAACTTGGCCGAGCTGAGCACACCCAGCAGCGAACCGGTGGAGGCGATCGTGGTGGAGGTGATGCCGGCGGCGAAGTCGTCCGCGGCCTCCTTGGAGGAAACACCGGCCCACTTGTCCTTGTAAATCGAATCCTGGGCCCACTGGAGAGCCTCCACCGACTCGGCGGAATCACAGTTGATGGTCCACTCGTTGGACCAGCTGCCGCCCCAGCCCCAGAGGTTGTTCTGCAGGGTCCAGCCGGCGTAGCCGGCCAGCGCGGGGTAGATGTAGGCGTACTGCGCGCCGGAGCTCGCCTTAAGCTTCGGGGCCCATTCGCCGAACTCCTGCCAGGTCTTCGGTGCCCGGTCCGGCAGGCCCGCGGCCTTGAAGTGGTCCTTGTTGTAGTAGAACAGCGGGGTGGAGCGGCCGTAGGGGAGCGCCCACTGCTTGTCGGCGTACTGGTAGTCCGCGACGAGCGACTTCTGGAAGTCGTCCACCTTGATGTCCAGCTGCTTGACCAGGCTGTTGAGCGGGATGATGTTGCCGTTGGTGAAGTACCGGAACCACCACACATCGGAGAGCACCACGAGGCCCGGCAGGGCCGACTTCGCGGCCTGGGACGTCTGGAACTTCTGCGCGATTTCTTCGTAGTTGGCGCCGGCGGTGATCAGGTTGACCTTGATCTCCGGGAACTTCGCCTGGAACTTTTCGATAATCGCCTTTTCAACCTCCTGGGACTTGCCCGGGTGGTTGGTCCAGAAATCGATGGACGAGGCAGGCTTCACGCCGCTGAAGTCAATGTCCGCCGTGCCGGTGGCCGCGGCGCCGCCTCCCGTGGTGGGGCCGCCGCAGGCCGCCAGGGCCGCGGCTCCTGCGCCTGCGCCGGCCAGGCCAAGGAAGTGTCGGCGGTCAAGATTAATTGCCATGGTGGATCCTCTCAAAAGTGGTGACTCGTTGTGATGTTGGGATGCTTTGGGGGCCGTCGGCCCGATGCCTCAGCGGCGGGGTCACCCGGTAACGCTGCCTTGGGTGAGGCCGGCCACGATGTAGCGCTGCAGTGCGGCGAAGACCAGCAGGATCGGAACGATCACCAGTACCGCGCCGGCCATCAGGATGCCCCAGCCGGAGCCGTTGCCTTCCGAATTCTGCAGGAGGGTCAGGCCCACCGGCAGTGTCATGGTCTCCGGCCGGTCCGTGATGATGAGCGGCCAGATGTAGTCATTCCATTCGCTCACCACGGTGACCAGGGCGACGGTCGCAATGGAGGGGCCGGAGACCGGGACGACGACCTGCCAGAGCCGCCGCCAGTGCCCCGCGCCGTCGATCTCGGCCGCCTCCAGGATGGAGCCGGGGAGCGTCATGAAGTGCTGGCGCAGCAGGAAGGTGCCGAACGCGGTGCCCAGCCCCGGAAGGATGATCCCCCACAGGGTGTTCTTCCCGCCCATGCCCGCGATCAGGATGTAGTTGGGCAGGATGGACACCTGCGGCGGCACCATGAGGGCGACCAGGATGACAATAAAAATGACGTTCTTGAAGGGAAAGCGCACAAAGACCAGGGCGTAGGCGGTGAGGATGGCCAGGATGACCTTCACGGTGGCGCCCACGGTGGTGACGATCAGGCTGTTCATGAAGAACCGGGCGAACGGCACCGTGGTCATCGCGACGTGGTAGTTGTCCAGGTTTACGCTCTCCGGCAGGATCTTCAGGTCCATCGTGACGATCTCGCCGGGCTGCTTGAAGGAACTCAGCACCATCCAGAGCAGCGGAAGGACCACCACGAGCGTGGCAAGGATGAGCGGGACGTAGCCACCGGCGATGGTCTGGACCAGGTTGGCGCGGGAAAAGGGCCGCTGGCGCTGCAGCGGAGCCTTGGGACCGGCGGCCGTCCCGGCGTTGGCGGCCGGATCCGGGTTGACGGGGGAGAGAGTGCTCACGAGTAGTGCACCTTCCGTTCTACGAACCGCACCTGCAGCACGGTAATGATCAGGAGGATCGCGAAGAGGACCACGGAGATGGACGCCGAGTATCCGGCGCGGTTGAAGGCGCCGAAGGCCTGCAGGTAGGCCTCGTAGATCAGGGTGGAGGTGCCGTTGCCCAGCGGGGTCATGATCCGGATCAGGTCGAACGCCTGCAGGGAACTGAGCATCGTGGTGATGAGCAGGAAGAAAGTGGTGGGGGACAGCAGCGGGACGGACATGCTGATAAAGCGGCGGAACCCGTTGGCGCCGTCCAGCGAGGCGGCTTCCATGACGTCCTGCGGCAGTGACTGCAGGCCGGCGAGGTAGACGACGGCGCAGTAGCCGAGGTTCTTCCAGACGTAGACGATGATCACCATGACCAGGGAGAGCTGGGGGTCATTGATCCATTGCGGGCTCTGCTGGCCGATCCCGCGGAGCAGCCAGGACAGCACGCCGTAGCCGGGGTCGAAGATGAACAGCCAGACCAGTCCGACGCCGACCCCGCTGAGCACGTAGGGGGCGAAGACAGCGGACCGGGCGAAGGTGGTGCCGCGGACTTTGGAGTTCAGCGCGAGGGCCACCAGCAGTCCTAGGACCATGGAGCCGCCCACCGTGATGAGGGTGAAGACGGCCGTGGTCCCCAGCACCTTGGGGGCATCCGCGCTGGTGAAGAAGTTGATGTAGTTGTCGAGGCCGACGACCGTGGCGGACGCGGAGCCCAGCGTCCAGTCCAGCGTGGAGTAGTAGATGTTGTTGATGAGCGGGAGGTAGGTGAACACCGCTATCAACGCCAGGTTCGGCAGGGCCAGCGCAAGGAACACGATGAAGTCCCTGCGGGTCCGGGCGGACCAGCGTCCCCTGCGCTGGCCCGGTGTGACGGTCCCGGCGGTAGCCGCAGGACGGTCTGTCAGTTGTCTAGTCATAGGAGTCTCTAACGGATCCAGGCCTGCCAATGGCAGGCAGTTGGGCGGGGGATCAACAACACTTCACCACACTGTTGGTGGGCGGAACCCCGCACAAGGCCTTGTCAGAGCTTTGTTATGTCAGGCTTCCTTGCCCGTTTACCTATTGTTGGTTGCAGTATTCCATAGAGTTCGCCTGCGGACGCGGAGCTCGCCGCCGGGTATTGCCCGGCGCCGGGGCGCACAATGGAGCCATGACAGCGATTACAGACGTGCCCGGAATCCGCGTCGGCCATGCGTCCCGGACCGGGGCCGGCTGGCTGAGCGGCGTCACCGTGGTGCTTCCGCCGCCGGGGACCACCGGCTCGGTTGACGTCCGTGGCGGCGGCCCCGGAACGCACGAAACCGATGCGCTGGACCCCACCACGCTGAGCACCGCCGTCGACGCCGTTGTGCTCACCGGCGGCAGCGCGTTCGGTCTGGCGGCCGCGCACGGCGCCCAGCGCTGGTGCGAGGAGCGGGGGAGAGGCTTCGCGGTGCCCGGAGGTGTGGTGCCGATTGTCCCGGCGGCGGCCATCTTCGATCTGGGCCGCGGCGGCGACTTCGCCTCCCGGCCCGACGCCGCCATGGGCTACGCCGCCACCGCGGATGCGGCCTCCCGCCCGGACGGGCACGACGTCGAACGAGGCAACGTCGGCGCCGGCACCGGAGCCCTCATAGGCCGGGGCCAGTTCAAGGGCGGAATAGGCACAGCATCGATCACCATAGAAAACATCTCCGGCGACGGGCCTGTTGTCGTGGGCGCCCTCGCGGTAGTGAACGCCCTTGGCCTGCCTTTCGACACGTCTGTCGCGAAAGTCGCAGAAGGAACGAGTCCGGATAGGGCGGCACATCCGGAACCCGGCAGCGTGCGTCTAAGCGAGGAACGAGCGAGCACGCAGAGGGTTTCGGATGCGCCGCCCCTCAACACCACACTCGTCGTCGTCGCCACGAACGCTGTCCTGGACAAGGCCGAGTGCAAGCGCACGGCATCGGCTTCGCACGCCGGCCTCGCGCGGGCCCTGGACCCAAGCCATACCCTGGCCGACGGGGACACCGTGTTCGCCCTCGCTACCGGCGCTGTCGCGCTGGACCGCGGGACCGAGTCTGCGCGGCAGTTGAGCCTGATTACCTTGCAGAGCGCGGCAGCCGACGTCGTCCGGCTGGCCATCCTGGACGGGATCGCGGCAGCAACCGGGGTTGAGACGGCGGCGGGGCGGTTTCGTGCATACGGGGACGGAGTGCGCTAGCATGGCTGGATTTAACATTCGGCCCGCAATGCCGTAGTGTTGACTGTTGGTTGTCTGCCCTGTTGTGCCCTTTTGTGGGCCGGAGGCTTCAGCCAAGCAATCAAAAAACGTCCGCAGTGATCGCCGGTGCAAGCCGGAGGGGCTGTGGCAACAACAGTTAGCGGAGGGTATGGCCAAGAAGGACGGGGTCATTGAGATCGAGGGCGTTGTGACCGAGGCGCTGCCTAACGCGATGTTTCGCGTTGAGCTCACCAACAAGCACATCGTTCTGGCACACATCTCTGGAAAGATGCGCCAGCACTACATCAGGATTCTCCCTGAGGACCGGGTAGTGGTGGAGCTGAGCCCGTACGACCTGACACGTGGTCGTATCGTCTACCGCTACAAGTAAACACTGGCCGGCCAAAGCACGAGCTACGGGCCGGTCCAGCTGACCAACTGCAACACGCAAAGGAACGCCATGAAGGTCAAGCCGAGCGTTAAGCAGATCTGCGAAAAGTGCAAAGTGATCCGCCGTAATGGCCGGGTCATGGTGATCTGCGAGAACCCGCGCCACAAGCAGCGCCAGGGCTAATTTCCTTCACGGGAAACCCTGGGTTGCTAACCCACGCAAGTAAATAAAAGGCAGCACAAGCTGATCTGGGACACTGAGCAACAACGAGTCCGGACAGCTAACCCCCGGTCGGAGGCTGGGGCCGTACGGATTGTACGGGTGTACTGCCTACGACCTCCGGTTTATTCAAGGAGCACTGCCACTATGGCTCGTCTCGCTGGCGTAGACATTCCCCGCGAAAAGCGGCTGGAAATTGCGCTTACTTACATCTACGGCGTGGGTAAGACCCGTGCACACGAAACCCTGACTGCCACCGGCATCAGCGCTGACGTCCGGGTCAAGGACCTGACTGACGCCGAACTGGTTCAGCTGCGTGACTACATTGAAGGCAACTACAAGGTTGAGGGTGACCTTCGCCGCGAAGTGGCCGCTGACATCCGCCGCAAGGTTGAGATCGGCAGCTACGAAGGTATTCGCCACCGCAAGGGCCTGCCAGTGCGCGGCCAGCGCACCAAGACCAACGCCCGTACCCGCAAGGGTCCGAAGCGCACCGTCGCAGGCAAGAAGAAGGCCCGCTAAATCCCTCGGGATTAGCTCGGCTTCCCCCAATAACTTTCTGTAGGAGAAATAATGCCCCCGAAGACTCGTGGCGCGGTTCGCAAGCCGCGTAAGAAGGACAAGAAGAATATCGCGCTGGGCCAGGCGCACATCAAGAGCACCTTTAACAACACCATCGTGTCCATCACGGACCCGAACGGTGCTGTCATCTCCTGGGCTTCGTCCGGTGAGGTTGGTTTCAAGGGCTCCCGTAAGTCCACCCCGTTCGCTGCCCAGATGGCCGCCGAAGCCGCCGCAAAGCGTGCACAGGAGCACGGCATGCGCAAGGTTGACGTGTTCGTCAAGGGACCGGGATCCGGACGCGAGACCGCCATCCGTTCACTGCAGGCCGCTGGCCTCGAGGTTGGGTCCATCCAGGACGTAACCCCCAGCGCGCACAACGGCTGCCGCCCGCCGAAGCGCCGCCGCGTCTAATTCTTAGCCGGAGCTTGCCCGGACCCTCACCGGTCCGGGCAGGCCCAGCCGCGTTAAGTCATTAGACCGATCTTTCCACCACCTGTGTTGCGTCATATAGCGGATGCTCGCCGAAAGGAAACCTAAGTGCTCATTGCACAGCGCCCCACCCTCTCCGAAGAGGTCGTCTCCGATAACCGCTCCCGTTTCATCATTGAACCGCTGGAGCCGGGCTTCGGTTACACCCTCGGAAACTCCCTCCGCCGTACCCTGCTCTCCTCCATCCCCGGTGCCTCTGTCACGAGCATCCGGATTGATGGCGTGCTGCACGAGTTCACCACGGTTCCGGGTGTCAAGGAAGATGTCACCGAGATCATCCTGAACATCAAGAACCTGTCGGTCTCCTCCGAGCACGACGAGCCGGTTGTTGCTTACCTGCGCAAGCAGGGCCCGGGAGTCGTCACCGCCGCGGACATCGCTCCGCCGGCCGGCGTCGAATTCCACAACCCGGATCTGCACATTGCCACGCTGAACTCGAAGGGCAAGTTCGAACTCGAACTGACCATCGAGCGCGGCCGCGGCTACGTTTCGGCAGCTCAGAACAAGTCCGGCGACTCCGAGATCGGCCGCATCCCGGTCGACTCGATCTACTCGCCGGTGCTGAAGGTTACTTTCCGCGTGGAAGCTACCCGTGTTGAGCAGCGCACTGACTTCGACAAGCTCATTGTCGACGTCGAGACCAAGCAGGCCATCGCCCCGCGCGACGCGGTCGCTTCGGCAGGTACCACCCTGGTGGAACTGTTCGGTCTGGCCCGCGAGCTGAACACCGCAGCTGAAGGTATCGAGATTGGCCCGTCGCCGACGGATGCTGCCCTGGCAGCAGACATGGCCCTGCCGATCGAGGATCTGGACCTCACCGTCCGTTCCTACAACTGCCTCAAGCGTGAGGGCATCCACACCGTGGGTGAACTCGTTGCCCGCTCCGAGGCTGACCTGATGGACATCCGTAACTTCGGTGCGAAGTCCATCGACGAGGTCAAGGCAAAGCTCGTTGAACTGGGTCTGTCCCTCAAGGACTCCCCTCCCGGTTTCGATCTTGCAGCCCGCGCCGCAGCCATCGAAGAGGACGACGCCGCTTTCAGCGACGACGAGCTCTAAAACAGATCTTGGCCAGCAGGCTGGACGCACCGCAGCGTGCACAGCCCGCCGGCTTCCATATGAGGAGAAATAGTTATGCCTACCCCCACTAAGGGTCCGCGCCTCGGAGGCGGCCCGGCTCACGAGCGCCTCATGCTCGCGAACCTGGCAGCCGCACTGTTCGAGCACAAGCGGATCACCACCACGGTGACCAAGGCCAAGCGGCTGAAGCCGTACGCCGAGCGTCTGGTGACCTTCGCCAAGCGCGGCGACCTGGCTTCCCGCCGTCGTGTGCTCGGCCTGATCAGCAACAAGGGCGTCGTCCACGAGCTGTTCACCGACATTGCCCAGGCAGTGGAGAACCGCGACGGCGGCTACACCCGCATCACCAAGATCGGCAACCGCAAGGGCGACAACGCTCCCATGGCTGTCATCGAACTGGTTCTTGAGCCGGTTTCCGCCAAGCAGGCAGTGGTAGCCGAGGCTATCTCCGCCGCGAAGCGCGATGCTGACAAGCAGGACGCCGACAACGCTGAAGCAGCTCCGGTCGCCGAGACCGAAGCCGCCGAGACCGAAGCTGCAGAGACCGAAGAGGCTCCCGCAGCTGAGGCCGCCGAGACCGAAGCAGCAGAGACCGAAGAGGCTCCGGCCGCTGAGGAAGCTGCCGCCAAGTCCGAGAAGGACGCGAAGTAATTCGCTAAAACCTTCTTATAGACTTAAGTCTATGAACGAGCTCAAACCCGCTGCCCCCGTTATGGGGGGCGGCGGGTTTTTGCGTATCCGGCTGGATCTTTCGTACGACGGCGGCCCGTTCAGCGGCTGGGCCCTGCAGCCTGGCCGGCGGACCGTCCAGGGCGTCCTGGAGGAAGCCCTCGCGCTGCTGATCCGGCGCCCTGTCCGGGTCACGGTGGCCGGCCGCACCGACGCCGGCGTGCATGCCCGCGGGCAGGTGGTGCACCTGGACCTGAGTGAGGCGGAGTGGCAGGGGCTGAACCGGGGCGCCGAGCTGGACCCTGCGGCCGCACTGCTCCGGCGGCTCCGCGGCGCCCTGAGCCGGGGGCTGGGCGAGCTCAGCGGCGCGATCGAGGTGCACCGGGTCGCCCTCGCCCCGGAAGGCTTCGACGCGCGGTTCTCCGCACTGTGGCGGCGCTACAGCTACCGGATCGCGGACGGGGCGGCCCTCTGGGACCCGCTGGGGCGGTACTCCACGCTGTGGCACAAGGAGCGGCTGGACACCGGCCTGCTGAACGAGGGTGCCTCCCGGTTGCTGGGACTGCAGGACTTCCGGTCCTACTGCAAGCCGCGCGAAGGCGCCACCACCATCCGGGAACTGCAGCGATTCGAATTCACCCGCGGCACCGACGGCGTCATTGTCGCCACCGTCCAGGCGGATGCCTTCTGCCACAACATGGTCCGCTCGCTCGTGGGATCAGCGCTTTACGTCGGGGCCGGTCTGGAGGAGCCGGGCCGGCTGTATGAACGGCTGATCGCCCGGCAGCGGGATGCCCGGTCCCTCCTGGCCGCCCCGCATCCGCTGGTGCTTGAAGAGGTGGCGTACCCTTCCGCAAGCGGGCTGCTGGCGCGGGCCGAGCTGACGCGCGCCCGGCGCACGTAAAGACCGGCCGCGGACTTTCCCCACCTTTGCCGGCACGGAACCGGGGCGCGTCGGCGCAATACGCGGACCGTGTGCGCCAATGTTGGTGAACCTTCGATCCGGCCTAGAAAGCGGCTGGAGCCCCGTCGGCGGGCAGGTCCACGGTGAAGGTACTCCCGCAGCCGGGCAGGGTGCTGCACGAGATGGAGCCGCCGTGGCCCTCGACGATGGCCTTGGTGATGGACAGGCCCAGTCCGGCGCCGGGGATGGCGCCGTCCCGCACTGCCGGGCTCCGGAAGAACCGGTTGAAGACCTTGTCGGCGTCGGCGGCGGTCATGCCGATGCCGCTGTCCTCCACCCGCAGAAGCACCCGGCCGCCGTCCGCGCGGGCCGAGACCGTTACGGCGCCGCCGTCGGGGGAGTACTTGATCGCGTTGGAGACCAGGTTGTCCAGGGCCTGGCCGATCCGCAGCGGGTCCACGTGCGCCCACAGCGGCGCCGGCACGTCCATTGCCAGGGACACCCGGGAAGACTGTGCGTGGGCCTGCGCGGAGCCAAGCGTCGCCTCCACCAGGCCGGCCAGGTCGGTCCTGCGCGGGTGGACCTGGACCGCGGAGCTGGCGGACATCAGCAGGTCGGAGACGAGGGCCAGCAGGCGCTCGGCGTTGCGCTGTGCCACCTCGATCCGGCGCAGCACCGGCAGGGACAGCTCCTCGCCAAGGACCAGGTCCAGGTTGCCGATGATCGAGGTTAGCGGGGTGCGGAACTCGTGTGACACCGTCGCGACGACGTCTTCCTTGGCGGCGAGGGCGTTGACCAGGCCGGTGACTTCGTTGTACACGACGACGGCGCCGCGGAAGCCGCCGTCGTCGTCCTGCAGCGGCCGCGCGCCGGCGGACACCACCCGGCTGCCGGGCGCCTCCCCGAAGCAGACCAGGTGGTCCGCGAAGGACTCGCCCTTCAGGGCGCGGCGGAGCGGACGACGGCTGGGCGGGAGCGGGGTGGACTGGTCCCGTCCGGTCAGCAGCAGGTCCTCTTCCCAGTTCGGATCGCCCGGTGTTGCACCCTCGGGCGCCGCGGACGCCTCCAGCCGGGCCTGCCAGCTGTTGGTGAGCAGCCGCCGGCCGTCGGCCCCGATCGCGACGATGCCGACGTCGATGGTGTCCAGGATGGCGTTGAGCAGCCGTTCGCGCTCCCGGCTTTCTGCGAGCAGGGCCTGCAATTCGGTCTCCGTGGCGTCGACCTTGCGCTGCTGGCGCCGCAACTGCGCCCGGGCGAGCTGCATGGCCAGCGAGACGGCCAGCGTCACCAGCGCCAGGAGGGCGACAGTGGCGATGCGGCCGGCACCGTCGCCGGCGCTGGCGGCGAAGTACCAGGGCAGGCCTGCCAGCAGCGGACCCAGGAAACCGGCGGCGACGATGACGACGGGGGAGAGTCGCGAAGCCGAAATCCAGACCACGGGAAGCACGGACAGTACCCCCAGGCCGGGCAGTTCCTCCGCGGCTGCCACCCGGCTGAGTCCGATGGCGGCCAGGTCCAGGACCGGGATGGCCAGCGGGGCAAGCGGCCCCAGCCGGTGCCACGGCACGAGGAGGCATGCCAGCAGAACGGCGGCGTGCAATACCAGGGCGGACTGGCCCCAGCCGCTGGCCCAATGCAGGCGCCAGGCCTCGGGCGCTGCAGCCAGGGCGGAGGCGAGCAGCAGGGTCACGGGTAGCTGGGCCGCCAGCACCCGGGCGCGCGGCGTCAGGGCGCCAAAGCGGCGGTCCATGCCCGCGCCGAGAATCAGCGGCCGTTCACCCAATGACTAGCGCCCCTTCCTCGCACCTGGAGTTTACATTGCTGTCACGTTAAGTTGACTACAAACATATTACGGTTGTCCGCGTAACTGAGCCGGAGCCCGAAATCGGGTCCCGGGATGGGTATTGTGGCAGGACATGCGTATGCCGCGTCCTTGGGAGGCGCGGCTGGGCGCCCCGGGCACCAGCCCCGGTTTTGTAGCGGCGGACGCGGTGAGCAACCGCCGGCCAGCGGAACAGCATCGGATGTGAGGGTGGCATGACTGACCTTGGGGTGGCCGTCGTTGTTGAGGACGATGCGGATGTTCGCAACCTTGTGGAGGCGGTGCTCCGGCAAGCCGGTTTCGAGGTGCATTCGGCGGCCGAGGGCCGGGAGGGGGTCGACGTCGTCCGGCGCCGCGACGCCAGTGTGGTCACGCTCGACGTTGGCCTTCCCGATATTGACGGTTACGAGGTGCTGCGCCGGATCCGGCAGTTCAGCGACGCTTATATCGTCATGCTGACCGCCCGGACCGATGAACTCGACACGCTGACCGCGCTGCACACCGGGGCCGACGACTTCCTGACCAAGCCCTTCCGGCCCCGTGAACTGCGGGCCCGGGTGGCCGCGATGATGCGCCGGCCGCGGCAGGACGGCCAGGGTGGGCCCGGCCCGGCGGCCGCGCGCCAGGACGGTGCCGTCGCCGTCGTGGACAATGTGGTGCGCCACAACGGGCTGGCCCTCAATCCTGACACGCGTTCGGTGACGGTCGACGGCGATCCGCTCGCCCTCACCCGCAGCGAGTTCGACCTGCTGCACGCGCTCCTTCGCGGCGCGGGAGCGGTGAAGTCCAAGACTGAGCTGGTGCGGGTGGTGCGTGGCGAGTACTACCGTGCCGACGCCTACATCAGCGAGTCTGATGAGCGGGCCGTTGAGGTGCACATCGGGAATCTGCGGCGGAAACTCCGGGAGGACCCGGTGCAGCCGCGCTGGCTCCAGACGGTGCGCGGAGTGGGGTACCGGCTGGCGCCCGAGCGCTCCCAGCACGCCGAGCGCTCCTAGCGCTCCCAGAGGATGTAGCTGAACTGCAGTTCGTTCATGGTTTCACTGCCGCGGGCGGCGAGTTCGTCCAAGAGCGATGCGGCATGCCCCAGGTCCCCGCCCCGGATCGCTGCTTCGAGTTCGGCGGCGAGTTTGGCCAGGCGCAGGCCGCCGACCATCGACGAGGAGGTCTTGAGGCTCAGGACGGCGTCGAGCGCGGCCGCGGGGTCGCGGCGGTCCAGGGCGCCGGCAAGGGACTGGTACCGCTGGTCCCACATCTGCGCGTAGTCCCGGGCGAAGCCCTTGGCGACGGCGGGGCTGTTCAGCTGCTCGCCCAGGTCCTGCAGGGCGGCGGGGTCCACCAGCGGAGCGGCGTCGGGGTACGGCGCCAACAGTTCGGCGCCTCCTGCCGTGGCATCGGCGGCGGGCAGGGGGCCCGCGTTTCCCTCGTCGGGGCAGGCTGCTAAAAGAGACATGGCACTACGGTACTAGCTGTCCGGACCGGCGCCCGAGTCGGCAGGGTATCCTGCGGAAACCTTGTGGCTATCCTTGTTCCGCCTTTATGCCTGACGTTTTGCGGGTCTTTTTACCGCCTTCCGCAGCGGACGCTGCGGCCTGTTTGGCTGCTGCTTACTGGCCGCTGAACGTCGCGATGGCGTTGATCACGGCGGGACCCAGGATAGCGATGAAGAGCACCGGAAAGATGAAGAACAGCAGCGGGAAGAGGATAGTGACGGGCAGCTTCATGGCCTTCTCCTCGGCCCGCTGGCGCCGTTTGACGCGCATCACCTTGGCTTGGATCCTGAGCACCCGGCTGATCGCAATGCCGTAGGTGTCGGCCTGCACCACGGCCTGGACGAAGCTGCGCAGCTCCGGGATGTTGGTCCGTGCCGCCAGCGCCTGGTAGGCCTCCCGCCGGCTGCGTCCCACCTGCATGTCCTGGAGGGTGCGGACCAGTTCCTCAGCCAGGGGCCCCTTGCCGTTTTCACCGGCGCGGGCCATTGCCCCTTCAAACCCCAGGCCGGCCTCGACCGAGATCAGCATCTGGTCCAGGGTGTTGGCCAGTTCCAGCTGCATGATCTTCTGGCGCTCCTGGCCTTTGCTGTACAGCAGCAGGTCCGGGATGAAGTAGCCCAGGAGCATCACGAACAAGCCCACCAGTTTCAGCAGGGGCGCCGGCGTGCTGGCAAGCCACAGGCCGAGGACCGCCCCCACCAGTCCCAGCAGTGGTTTGGCGGCGAGCACCCGTCCGAGCGGGAGCGAAGCGGGGCGGCCGGCCAGGGACAGTAGCCGGTCGAGTTTTCTCACATAGGCCGCGGGGGTTAGCCGGTGGCCGATGCGCTCCAGCAGGGCCGTGTCCTTCGGGGCGGCGGCCTCGGCTGGTCCGGTGCCCAGCGAGAGGATTTCCCGGATGGCCCGTTGGGATTGGCGGTCAACGGAAAGGAAGGACCAGGCCAGGTAGGAGACAGGGAGGCAGATCAGCAGGACGGCGCTCAGGACCAGGGGACTCATCGGCAGCTCAGAACTTCAGGTCGATGATCTTGCGCATCCACAGACCACCGATCGTCATCAGGATCACGGAGGCCGCGATCATGCCCCAGCCCAGCGGGTTGGTAAACATCACGTTCATGTAGCCGGGATTGACCAGCATCAGCATCACCACGATGCCCACCGGCATGGCCATCAGGATGTAGGCGGAGAACTTGCCTTCGGCCGCGAGGGACTTGATGTGGCCCTTGATCTCACTGCGCTCGCGGATAGTCTCGTTCACCTGGTCCAGCACCTCGGCGAGGTTGCCGCCCACCTCGCGGTTGATCTGGATGGCCTGGGCAATCCAGACAAAATCCTCATTCCGCATCCGCTCGGCGGTGTCGCTGAGCGAGGCCAGCAGGTCGCGGCCCAGGGACGTTTCGGTGATGACGCGGCGCATTTCCTCCGCCGTCGGGCTTTGCGATTCGCTGCCGGCGGCGTCGATGGCGCGCAGGATACTGTGCCCGGCGCGCAGGCCGCCGGACAGTAGCTGCAGGGTGTCGCCGAGCTGGTCGTCGAACTTGGCGCGGCGTTTGCCGGTCAGGACCGTGAGGACCAGGTGTCCGGCTACCGGGGTGAGCAGGACCAGCAGGAGGGCGGGCAGGAGGCCGCCGACGACGAAGCCGGCCAGGGCGCCGATGAACGCGCCGACCGCGAGCAGGACGTAGAAGTCGCCCTGGCCCATGCGCAGTCCCGCTTGTTCCAGCGCGTCGCGGTTGAAGAGCCGGACTTTGCGCTGCGCGAAGAAGCCGTCTGCGAGGTTGACCGCGGATCCGGCGAACCGGCTGAGCGAGGAGTCCGGGGCGGCCTGGACCGGCCGCCGTCGGTCCAGGGGGACGCGTGCCGCCCCCGGTGAGAGGACCGCCACGGCCAGCAGGAGGAGGGCAGCGACAAGGAAGACGACGCCGACAGTCAGTGTCATGGCCGGCTCACGCCTTGCCGGCCGCGGCCAGGGGAGCTGCGAAGACGTTGGGGGAGACGTAGATGCCCATGTCCTCGAAGCGGTCGATGAAGCGCGGCCGGATCCCGGTGGCCACCGGCTTGCCGAGGAAACGGCCGTGCGCGTCCACGCCGGCGGAGTAGTCGAAGACGAAGGCGTCCTGGAGGGTGACAATGTCCCCCTCCATGCCCTGCACCTCGGTGACGTGGGTGATGCGCCGGGTGCCGTCCCGCAACCGGGAGATCTGCACGATCAGGTTCACGGCGGAGGCGATCTGCTCGCGGATGGCGCGCAGCGGCAGGTCCATCCCGGCCATCAGCACCAGCGTCTCGAGGCGGGCGACGGCGTCGCGCGGCGAGTTCGAGTGCACCGTGGAAAGCGAGCCGTCGTGGCCGGTGTTCATGGCTTGGAGCATGTCCAGGGACTCGCCGCCGCGGACCTCACCCACCACAATCCGGTCCGGCCGCATTCGCAGGGAGTTGCGCAGCAGGTCGCGGATGGTGACCTCGCCCTTGCCTTCGGTGTTCGGCGGCCGGCTTTCGAGGCGGACCACGTGTTCCTGTTGGATCTGCAGTTCCACTGCGTCCTCAATGGTGACGATGCGCTCGTCGTGCGGCAGGAAGGAGGAGAGGACGTTGAGCAGCGTGGTCTTGCCGGTGCCGGTGCCGCCGGAAACGATGATGTTCAGCTTGGCCCGCACGCAGGCGTTCAGCAGTTCCGCCATCTCGGGGGTCAGGGTGCCGAAGTCGATCAGGTTCCGCACCGTCAACGGCACCTTGCTGAACTTTCGAATGGTCAGCGAGGACCCGCCGACCGCCAGCGGGGGGATGACGGCGTTGACGCGGGAACCGTCCTCGAGCCGTGCGTCCACGAGCGGGGATGACTCGTCGATCCGGCGGCCCACCTTGGAGACGATGCGTTCGATCACCTTGCGCAGGTGGTCCTCGGAGCTGAAGCGCGAGTCGGTCAGGGTGAGCTGGCCCTTGCGTTCCACGTAGATCTGGTCCATCCGGTTGACCATGATCTCGGTGACCGCGGGGTCATCCAGCAGCCGCTGCAACGGACCGTAGCCGAGCACGTCATCCGCGACGTCGCGGACCAGCCGGGTGCGCTCCTCGGTGGACAGCGGCACCTGTTCGGCGTCGATGATGCGGGTCAGTTCGTCGCGGGCGGTGGCGCGAAGTTCCTCTTCCTTGACCGCCGAATCGCTGAAGCGCGTGCCCATCCGTTCGAACAGGGCGGTGGCTGCCCGCTCCTTGAGCGCGGCGAAGGCGTCCACCGGCTGCTGGCCCTTGGCACGGGCCGTGTCGGGATGTTCCGCGAACGACGGCGCGGCTGCCGCGGCGAGGCGCGACGGCTCGGGGCGTGCCGGTTCAACGCCGGGGGACAGGCGGGGCGTGCCGGCCGGGGCCGCCGTCGGCGCCACCGCTGCCGGCTGCTTCGGTGCTGCCGGCTGTGCGTGCGGGCCGGCTTCCGCCGCGGAGAGTCGCTCGGAGAGTTTCATTTAGACCACCACCCTGCGGTGCAGTTTCTTCTGGGCCGTGGCGCGCCAGGCCGGGTCGAAGCGTGTCACCAGCTGCCGCAGCCCCTTCACAGCCGGGTCCTTGCGCCCGTCCTGCAGGACCGGGATCCCGCGGTTCGTGGAGTAGGCCACCGCCTTGGAACGCGGAATGCTCACGTCTACCGGAGCGCCGATGGTGGCTTCGACGTCCTGGACGCTGAGGCCGGACTTGGAGTCCGCCATGTTCAGGACCACGTGCCGGGTTTCCGGCAGCAGGTCCAGCCGGCGCAGGATTTCCAGCCCCGAGCGGAGGCCGCGGATGCTGGGGACGTCCATGGCACTGACCCAGACAACGTCGGTGCACTGCTCCATCGCGGCCAGGCCCACCTCCGGCAGGCCCGGGGCGGTGTCCACGACGACGTACTGGAACTGCTCGGCGAGTTGTTCGATCAACCGGCTGACCTGCTGGGGCGTGATGTCATCGGCCTCCACCGGCGTGCGGGGCGCGCAGAGGGCATAGATACTGCTGGGATGGACCGTGAGGAAAGCCTTGAGGACCAGCGAGTCCTGGCTGGCCGAGGCGGAGACCGCGTCGGTGACGGTGTGCTCCGGGTTCAGGTACAGGCCGGAAGCCACGTCGCCGAACTGCAGGTCCAGGTCCACGATGACAACGCCCATCGGGGCCACCTGGCCCAGTCCGATGGCGATATTCGTGGCGATGGTGGTCTTGCCGACGCCGCCTTTGGGGGAGAAGACGCCGATCACCAGGCCCTTGGGCTTGCTGTCCGGCTGCTGTACGGCCGTGGCCCGGGTCCGGCTGGCATAGGACTGGCAGGCACGCTCCAGCAGCACCCGGATCTGGGCCGGGTCCGAGGCGGGACTGAGGATGTCCCGGATCCCGGCGCGCATCGCGAGCAGCACAAACTCCGGCTCGGGCTCGCCCACCAGGATCACGCTCAGCTCGGGCAGCTGCACGTCAAATACCGTGGCGAGCCGCAGGGCGTCCTCGATCGGAACGTCGGGCCCGAGGATCAGCACCTCGGGGCGCTCCTGGTTGAGATTGGCGAACAGTTCACCGGGGTTGGCTGGATTGACGAACGCGAAAGTCTGGACGCCGCCCGGCAGCCCGCCCGCCACGGCCTGGCGTACCCGCGCGTCGAAGTCGGTGTTGGGGGTGATCAGAACGAAGCGGCTCACTTGTAGACCTCGGCTCCCTGCATTGCGCCTTGTCCGCTTTCCTTTGCGTCGAGCGGTTCCTTGCTCAACCAGAGGGTCGCAAATTCGGCGGCGTAGACGATCTTTGACGCGTTGACATCGTTGACTGCAACCGTGAGCAGCAAAGCGCCGGTGGGCAGCGAAGTGTCCTCCACCGGGGCATCGGGAGCGCCACTGGCGTTGGGCTGCGGGCTGGGAGTGGCCACGGGGGCGCGCTGCACTGCCGTGATCAGGACTTTGTGGATGGCTAGCTGGGTAGTCTCCTTGTCGGGCTTGGCCTCGAGTCCGCCTTTTTTCTGCGAAATGAAGATGCCGATGTGATCGCCCGGTGCCAGGCGCCCGCCAACCACCCGTTGCGGCTCCAGCTGGAAGGACACCTCCTGGAGTCCCTTCGGCACTTTCACCGATCCACTGGCCTGGAGCGCTTCCGGTTCGACCAGCCGCTCGGCCACGAGCTGCTCACCCGGCAAGAGCTCCACGGCTGTCACCTTCCCGGCCAAGCCGTCCAGGTTCTTCAGGGCTGTTTTGGAGACAGCCTTGCCCGGTAGTTCCTGGCTGGTGACGAAGGCCCGCAACGTCTCCACGGGGGTGCCGGCGGGGATTGCCTTTTGCACCACCATCACGGAGACCGGCTCCAGGTTCTGCACAGCACGGGTGTCGGCTCCCTGGGCGTAGCTGACGACGAGGATGGCACCGACGATGGCCAGCACGACGGCGGCCAGTCCTGCCAATAAGCGTGACTTCAAAAACTGCTCCTGAACCGGTGAGGGACTGCGGGTGTACTGGGTTACTTCGTGAGGCGGACTACGGTGGCTCCACTGGAATCGACCGGGCCGAGCGTGAAGCCGTCCGCCAGCGAGACATATTTGATGAAACTGCCGATGATGCCGCGGCAGTTTCCGTCGCACGCCACCGCCGAGGGGACGGTCGGGGCCGTGTTCTGGAAGGTGTCGGGGAGCGTGCTATTGCCGCTGAACTTCCAGCCTTTGACCTTGAACGCGGCGAAGGATTTGAGACTGTAGATGGCACCGTTGCCGGTACCGGTGACGCGGTCAAAAACCGGGAGCAGGACAACTACCTCCTTGCCGGCGGTAATGTCCGAGGCCCACCGATTCAAGGTGGCCGCGCAAACAGACGGGGAGCTGTTGCCCGGGTCGCTGCCGCTCTCTGCCAACGCAAGGTCGATCAGCCCGCCGCACACCCCCGGGTCGCTGACCAGCCAGCCGAAGCCACCCTCAACGGCCGCTCCCGAAGGTCCATAGTTGCAGTCCGGATTCGCATTGCTGCCGTGGTTCTGCAGCAGCTGCAGGGTACCGTCGACGTGGCCCTGGACCTGGCAGATCGAGAAGGTGACGGGGAACGCCGTCGGACCTTTCACCGGGCTGCCCCAGGTAACAGCGGATGTCGCCGAGACCTCGGCGGAGGTGTAGCCCAGGGCGCGCGCAAAAAACAAGGACACCCGGTTCGGCTCCTTGCCGGGCTCCTGGGCCGAGGCGGCGACGGTGACGGTGCGGTTGACCTTGTCGAGGAGCAGCGACTGGATGTTGCTGACGCCGTCGCCGGCGTTGCCGTTGGCGAGGCCCCGCGCCAGCGTGGACGTGGCCGAGCATTGGGCGTCGTTGATATCCTTGGCGCACTTTTGGGCCACGGCCAGGGCAGCGGCGTCGGAGCCGTTACGCAGCTGCGTCCGCTCCGCGTACAGCATGCCGACGTCGACGGCGAGGGCCGCGAAACCGAGCAGCGACACCATCAGGATCGCAACCATAATGGCCATCCCGCCGCGCTCGCGGTCCGCGGCGGCTTCCAGAGTGCTCAACCGCCGCACAGCATGACTCCTTTGCCTTCCATCGGGAACGGCCCGGCGATGCCGGTCATCGTGGAGAGGGTGTAGGTGATCTGGACCGTCACCTGCGCACCGGAGGTGCAGGGGGTGGGGCTGATCGTGATGTTGGAGTCGGCGAGGGCGGGCCTCAGTCCGGTGGTGGCATTTTTCACCGCAGTGCGCGCCGCGGATGCACTGTTGTTGATGGCCATCACGCGCACGCCCTCCCGGGCGGCACTGGAGAGTGAAATCTGTACGTTGTAGGCACGGCCGAATTCCATGATCCCCAGCAGCATCATCACCAGAACCGGGGCCAGGAGGGCGAACTCCACCGCGACGGCGCCCCGTTCGTTTGTCTTGGACATGGGGGACCGCCTTCCTGGATGGCTGTTCGCTGGCGCCTGAACAGATTCAGGGTTGGGAAAGGCCGGAGCCTTCCCCAACCCTGGCTGGTGGATCTTGGGCGGTACTACGGCGCGGCGACGCAGCCACCCGAGCCGGTTCCGCCGGTCGCCGAGTAGGTCTTGCCCTGCAATTTGCAGCCCACGTCCTGGAAGGTGCTGTTCAAGGTGCCGCCGAGCAGCGTGACAGCAACGATGATCACGACGGCGATGAGGGAGACCATGATGCCGTATTCTACGGCGGTGGCGCCGCGCTGGTCGCGGCGAAGGCGGGTTGCGATATTGGAGAGGTAGGAACGCATTGGTGACTCCTGAGCGAGTTGGGCGGCTGGCCCTGCACCAGCACTGAGAGGAACTTAGCAACCGCCGACACGCCGTCAATCCGATTTTGGAACATCCTGTGCCAAGGCTTCCCAAACTGCACATTTCCTGTACTTTCCCTGCGCGGATCCTGCGCTGAGCTGTTGTCTGGGCACGCAAGAGGACCCCCTTGGCTCTGGGTACCAAGGGGGTCCGGTCTTGGGGCGGCCGATGAGGGGCCGCGCGGTTACTGGTTGGCGAAGACGTCCATGATGCTCATCACTGTCGGGCATAGCACCACGATGAAGAGGGTGGGCAGGATCGTGAAGATGAGCGGAAACAGCATCTTGACCGGCATCTTCATAGCGTGTTCCTCGGCCCGCTGGCGGCGCTTCATCCGCATGTCCTTCGCCTGGGCGTTCAGCACGTTGGCGATCGCAATCCCGTAGGCGTCGGCCTGGACCACGGCCCGGACAAAGGACCGAAGATCCGGCACGTCCACCCGCTGGGCCATGGCCAGGTACGCGTCCTTGCGGGAACGGCCCACCTGGATGTCTTGCAGCGTCCTGATCAGCTCCTCGGCCAGCGGGCCCTTGCCGTTCTGTCCGGCCCGGGCCATGGCGGTCTCGAAGCCCAGCCCGGCCTGGACCGAGATGAGCATCTGGTCAAGCGCGTCCGGCAGGTCGAGCTTGATCCGCTGGCGCCGCTTCTGGGCATGGTTCCGCAAGAGGATGTCCGGGACAAAGTAAGCCAGCGCGGTCATGGCCACCATCAAGAGGACGTTGCCGGCTGTGGGCTTTCCTGCCACCAGGAAGATCCCAAGCACAGCCCCGGCGAGGGCCAGCAGCGGCTTGACCATGATGACGCGGCCAAGCGGCCAATCCTTGGGCCGGCCGGCCCCGGCGAGCTGCTTGTCCAGCCACGCCGTGTAACCCTTGGGCGTCGCCTTCCGGGTCAGGGCCGCAATCTGGCCGGTGGCGGAGAGTGCAGAGCCAGCGGCCTGCGGGCCGCGCCCGAGGTTCGCCTGGACGTTGCGGAGGCCGGCCCGGTCCCCGGTGAATGCGAGCCAGGTCATGATCGACAGCGGGGCGACAACCGCCAGGATTGCTGCGTAGGCAATGGTTTGCACAGGGCTCTCCTTTCTCTCAGAACTTCGGCTTGATGAGTCGGCTGAGCCAGAAGCCGCCCGCGGCCAGCAGCAGCAGGGCCACGCCAATCATCAGGTAGCCCGGCAGGGTGGTCAGGAAGACCTTTGAGTACAGCGGGTTGAAAAGCGTCAGCACAGTGAACATCAGTACGGGCAGCGCCATCAGGACCATGGCGGACATGCGTCCTTCCGCGCTCAGGGCCCGGACCTGGCCCCGGACCTGGTTCCGGTCCCGGATGGTTTCGCCCACGTGGTCCAGGACCTGGGCAAGGTCGCCGCCCACTTCCCGGTGGATCTCAATGGCCCTGGTGATCGAGGCGAAGTCCTCGTTGTCCGTGCGCCGTGCGACGTCGGCGAGGGACTCGCCAAGGTCACGGCCGATCCGGGTTTCGTTGACCACCCGGTTGAGTTCCTCCTTCATCGGAGCCTCCGACTCCTCGGCCGAGGCATCCACCGACCGAAGCAGGCTGTGGCCTGCCCGCAGGCCGCCGGCCAGCATCTGCAGCGAGTCGGGAACCTGCTCATCGAACTTCTTCCGCCGCCTGGAGACCAGGAGGTTGAGGAGTAAGACCAGGCCTACCGGAGTGACGAACGTCAGCAGGACGGCCAGGGCCGGTCCGCCGAGCAGGAACCCCAGCACTGCCGCGACGAACGTGAAAGCGCCGGCCATCAACAGGTAGTCGCCCGGCTGTTTCTTCAGTCCGGCGCTGTCAAGTTTCTCCCGGCTGAGGAATCCGGGCCCGCGGCTGCGGAGCCCTTGGTTCAGTGTGTGCACGGCCTGGTCCGTGAGCCGGGTCAGGCCGGAGGAGGGGACGTGCACCGCGTCCGGGCGCCGCCGGGACAGTGGAACCTCCCGGGACTTGAAGACCACGGAGACCAGGATTGCCAGGGCCGCGTAGGCCAGGATGAGACCGGCGACGAAGATAAGCGGAGACTGGTCCGGCACGGTCACCGCCCCCTGACAGGCGTTGCACCGAACACGGCCGGTGAAATGGGGATTCCGAGCTCGGCGAAGCGGTCGGTGAACCGTGGGCGAACACCGGTGGGTACGGGTTTGCCCAGGAAGCGCCCCTGGGCGTCCATACCGGCCGAATAGTCGAAGACGAAGGCATCCTGGAGGGTGACGATGTCGCCTTCCATGCCCTGGACCTCCGTGATGTGGGTGACCCGGCGGGACCCGTCCCGGAGCCTGGAGATGTGCACGATCAAGTTCACAGCCGAGGCCACCTGCTCGCGGATGGCGCGTAGCGGCAGGTCCATGCCGGCCATCAGCACCAGGGTTTCCAGGCGTGCGATCGCATCCCGGGGGGAGTTGGCGTGCACGGTGGAGATGGAACCGTCGTGGCCGGTATTCATGGCCTGCAGCATGTCCAGGCATTCGCCGCCGCGGACTTCGCCGACCACGATCCGGTCCGGCCGCATGCGCAGCGAGTTCCGGACCAGGTCCCGGATGGAGATCTCGCCCTTGCCCTCGATGTTCTGGGGGCGGCTCTCCAACCGGACCACGTGGTCCTGCTGCAATTGCAGTTCCACGGCGTCCTCGATGGTGACGATCCTGTCCGCGCTCGGGATGAACGAGGAGAGCACGTTCAGCAGGGTCGTCTTGCCGGTACCGGTGCCGCCGGAAACGATGATGTTCAGCCTGGCCAGGACACAGGCCTGCAACAGTTCCGCCATCTCGGGCGAGAGACTGCCCATCGAGATCAGGTCATGGACGGTCAACGGGTCGCGGCCGAATTTCCGGATGGTAAGTGCCGGTCCGTTGACGGCCAGCGGCGGGATGATGGCGTTGACGCGGGATCCGTCCGACAGCCGGGCGTCCACCAGGGGGGACGATTCGTCGATGCGGCGTCCCACGTTGGAGACGATCCTTTCGATGACCCGCCGCAGGGCGTCGTCGGAAGAGAACTTCGCGTCCGTGAGCTGGAGTTGCCCCTGGCGCTCCACGTAGATCTGGTCGAAGCGGTTGACCATGACTTCGGTGACCGTGGGATCGTCCAGGAAGCGCTGGATCGGACCGTGGCCGAGGACGTCGTCGATGATCTCCCGGATCAGCCGCTGCCGCTCGACCGAGGTGAGCGGGATCTGCTCCTCATCAACGACAGCCTTAAGCTCATCTTTGACTGACTGATGGAGCTCCGTCTCGTCCACGGAGGAGTCGGTGATGCGGGACCCGAGCCGTTCGAAGAGCGCCTGGCTGGCGCGCTCCTTGAGCGCGTTCAGTGCTTCGCTGGCGACGGATGCGGTCTGCTGCAGGTCCGGGAATCCCGGCTGCGCCTCGGCGGCCGTCTTGGCCTCCAGGATCCGGCCTAGGGTGGCCGGCGCGGCCTGTGACGCGAAGACGTCGACAGGGGGTTTTTCCTGGGGTGCGGCCGGAACGCCGCCGCGCAGTTGCTGGAATCTGTCCGTAAGGCTCACTGGACTACCGCCCTTCGATGGAGTTGCTTGTGCGGCCTGGCTTCCCACTCCGGCTTGAAGCGTTCGACCAGCTGGCGCAGGCCTTTCAGCGCTGCGTCCCGGCTGCCGTCCTGCAGGACGGGGATGCCCTTGTTGGTGGAGAACGGCAGGGTACGGGACCGTGGCAGGACCACGTCCACCGGCGCCCCGACGGTGGCCTCGACGTCCTTGAGCGTCAGGCCAGCCCGGCGGTCGGCCATGTTCAACACGATGTGGCGGTGGGCAGGGACCAGATTGAGCTCGTCCAGGATCTGGAACCCGGTCCGCATGCCCCGGATGCTCGGCACGTCCATCCCGCAGATCCAGACGGCATCGGTGGCTTGTTCCAGGGTGGCCAGGACGTGCTCGCCAAGGCCAGGTGCGGTGTCCACCACCACGTACCGGAACTCCTGCCGCAACTGCTCCAGCAGGTGGGAAACGTGCGCCGCGCTGATGCGGTCCATCTCCACCGGCGTCCGGGGGGCACACAAGGCGTAGATGCCCGCCGGATGGACCGTGAGATAAGTCTTCAGCACCATGGAGTCTTGGCTGGCGGCCCCCATCACCGCATCGGTAATGGTGAACTCCGGCTCGAGCAGGAGCCCGCTGGCCACGTCGCCGAACTGGAGGTCAAGATCAACAATGACCACACTCATGGGCGCAGCTTTCCCCAAACCCACCGCGAGGTTGGTAGCCACCGTCGTCTTACCCACGCCACCCTTGGGTGACATCACCGCGATGACACGCCCGGAGCCGTGGTCGGCATGCTCGGTGGCCTGCGGCCCGAGTCCCCGGCGGCGGCCGGCAGCGGCGAGGCTGGCCCGCTCCAACATCACCCGAATGGTGTCGGGGTCGGCTCCGGGATCCAACAGGTCTCGAACGCCGGCGCGCATCGCCTGGACGACGGTCTCCGGATCCGCCGTGACGGCCAGGACGACGCTGATCTCCGGGTATTGCAGGTCCACCACGGCAGCCAGCTTCAAGGAGTCGGCCACCGGGACCCCGGGTCCAAGGACCAAGACCTCGGGCGGGTCGCCGACCATCTGGCGCATAATGTCGGCCGGGCCCTCGGGCAGGTAGTCGGCTTTGAAGACATGCAGTTCCCCGTGCATGCCGCTGACGGCGAGCCGGACCAGACGTTCGAAATCGGTGTTGGGCGTGATCAGGACGAAGCGGCTCATCGGAACAACCTCGACGAATCCACGTAGCTGGCCCCGGTCTCGGCCGCGTTCTGCGGCTCCTTGGAGAGGTAGACCTTGCCGAACTCGGCGGCGAATACGATCCGCTCGGCGTCGGCGGAGTTGCGGGCGATGGTGATCAAGTAGGTGCGGTCGCTCGGCACCTTGGTGCTGCCGCTGACCGTTGTCGATGAGGCCTGGCTGGTGCCGGCCTCGCCGGCGGCGCCGGCGGCGGTCTGTGCGGCAGCGCCGTCACTGAACTGGGCCGCGGTGACGAGTACCTTGTGGAAGCCCAGCTGAGTCTTGCTGGCCTTCTGCCCGTTGGCTCCGGCGGAGACTGACTCCAGGGAGAGGAAGACGCCGACGGTGTCACCGGCGTTCACCTTTCCGCCAGCGACCCTTTCGATCGGAAGCTTCAAGGTTATTTCCTGCAGCCCGGCCGGTACCTGGACCCTGGACGGGCCGAGGAACGACTGCTCATCCACCATGCGGCTGGAGATCAGTTGTTCGCCGGGTACCAGGGCCACGGAGGCGACTTTCGAACCGAGTGACGCGAGGTCGGTGACGGTGTTGCTGGCCAGCGCGGCCTTGGGTACTTCCTTTCTGGCGACGGCGGCGGCGATTTTGTCAGCCGAGGCACCGGCCGGAATGGCCTGCTGCACGATGTAGACACTTTCCGTTTCCGTTCCAGCCATTGCGCGTTTATCAGCATTTTGTACATAGGAAACCAGTAAAATTGTTCCAACAATTGCCACAAGAAATGCGGCGATGCCCCCCAGCAGGCGTGTTTTCATTTCTACCCCTTAGAAATTAGCTATTTGATAAGCCGGATATTCACGGTTCCGAGATCCGAGCCGGTACCCGGTGTCCCCTCTACCTCACCGATGGATTCAAATCGAATAAATTGACCGATGATGCCGCGGCAATTGCCGGTGCACGCATTGGCGGGAGCGCTGACCCAGGGCATAGTCGCCCGGAAGACCTCGGGCGTTCCGCCACCGGAGAACGCCCAGCCGATGATGTTGAACGTCGCGTAGCCGCGAATGTGGAACCAGCCGCCGGCGCCGGTACCGCCGGCATCGTCGTAGACCGGGAAGGTGGCCTCGACGCTGCCACCGGCGAGGATCGTGTCCCGCCAGCCGGTGACGATGGCGGTGCAAGTAGTGGGAAAATTAGCCCCGGTGTCGGTGTCGGCGATGTCGCCGGCGTCAGTGGTGGCCGTGCAAGTGCCGCTTTCATCCAGCCAGCCGAAACCGCCGGGAATGACGTGCCCCGAGGTGGATGTGCAGGTGCCGCTGTCAGGCTTGTACTTGATCAGCTGAATGTCGCCGGTCTCTTCGGCCCCGGAGAGGTCGTACTGGCAGTCAGAGATCGCCAAGGGAAAAGCTGTTGCTCCACCGAGGGGTTCGATCACCGCCGTGGCACGGGCTCCGACCGTCACCGGCGGGGCATTGAGCGCACTGGCGAACAACTGCGTGAGGAACCCTGCGCCACTTGTTCCATTGAGGGTGGACGTCGCCACTGTCACCTGGTTGGAAATGGAAAGGTCCACAGAGTCGACGGTCGTAGCGCCGTCGTTCGAGTTCCCGGCAGTCATTTCTTGGGCCCAGGGAAGAGCCTGCGTTGGGCAGTCGGCCGGGCTGCTGTGGCACTGTTGTGCGGCTGCCATCGCGGCCGCATCTGCGGCGTTCTGCAGCTGGGCCCGTTCGGCATAGATCTGGCCGACATCCACGGCCATGGCGCCGGCGCCGATGAGGACCAGCATCATGACCGCGACCAGGACGCCGGCAGCGCCGCGCTCCTTCTCGCCCCGGATGCCTAGCCGCCGCATCGCATGGCTCCTACGCCCGTCATGGTCAGGGTGCCGCCGAGCAGCCCGGTGAGCGTGGAGCCCGCGTAAGTCACAGTGACATTGGCCGTGAGGCCCTCGTCGCAGGCGCCCGGTGTGAAGGCGAAGGTGAATGCCGCCGGATTTAGGCCGGGGGCGCCGTTGACAGCGGCGGCCCGGGCGAGCGCCTGGTCGTTCTCGATCGCCATGGTGCGGGCGGCCTCACGGGCGGCCTGGGTGACCGAGATCTGCAGGTTGTAGGCGTGGGCGAACTCGACGATGCCACCCACCAGGGCCAGCAGGACGGGTGCCACGAGGGCGAACTCGACGGCGGCGGCCCCCCGCTCGCGCCGGCCGGCGCCTTTTCGTGGCGTCGGTGAAATGCTGCGCTTCATTGCTTCCCCCCAGGGATCGGTGCAGCTGAAGATGGAAAACCGGCTGAAAAGCCGAGTGCCGCGTCCGCGCTTGGCGGACGCGGCACATCAGGTGGTGCAGAGACCCTCGGCCGGGAGACCTCCGGCCGGCGGGCGGCTAGTTACGGTGCCCGCCAGGTGTTGACCTCGGTCGCCAGAGCCGTGAACCAGTTGCTGAGCGACTGGCCGAAGAGGGTGGCGCCGCCGATGACCAGGAAGGCGATGAAGGCAACGAGCAGCGAGTATTCCGTCGCCGTCGCTCCCTTCTCGGATTCCAGCCGGTCCTTGACGCCGGCGATGAAAGAAAGCATTGAGACCATGAGACCAGTCATTTTAAAAGTCCTTTTCCAGAGTTTCCGAATTGTTTTACGAAGCTCCAGCAAATCCCCTTTTGCTATCTGGTGGGGCTTCGTTGGGACAACATTTGCACGGCGATTAACGGCCCTGCAATGGCTTCGACTACTCGACTTCTGGGGACGAAATGAGGGGTTTACTTATGGCATCCGGAGGGATGTACTCAGTTTTTTAGGGCGGCGCGGCGGCAACTACTTGTTTTGATAAGTCCGCTTACTGGTTCCCCCGCAAATGGTGCGGGGGAGGGGGCTACGCCGAGAGCAGGGCGGTGATCAGGGCCGCGGCCAGCATGGAGGGTCCGAAGGCGACTTCTTTAGGCTTATTTCCGCGGTTTTTGAGGACGAGGGCCAGGGAGACCAGGCCGCCGGCCACCAAGCCCAGGGCGCCGCCGTAGAACAGGGGGCTCCAGCCTAGGTAGCCTAAGTACAGGCCGAGCGGAGCCGCGAGCTTAACATCGCCCATTCCGAGGCTGCTGGGGCTGATGAGAGCCAGGATGAAGTAGAAAAAGAAGAGGATGACGGCGCCGGCGAGGGCGCGGACCAGCTCTTCCCAGCCTCCAAGTGCCGCCGAAGCGGCTGCGAGCAGCACGATTCCGGCTCCCAGCAGGGGTATAACCAGTCGGTTTGGCAGCAGATGATGGACAATATCGATTCGCGCCAGCTGAATGCCGATAACCGCCAAAACAATAAATGCCGGCAGTTCCGGAGCTGCACCGAAGCGCCAGGCCAACAGCGCGCACAGCGCTGCGGCGGCAACCGACGTCGTGATCTTCTGCGCACGAGTGGGGCGGCCTGCCAAGTGCGGCAGGATGCGTCCCACCACGACGTCGCCCAGCACCCCGAGGAACAGCCCGGCGGCGGCTGCTCCGGCGATGAACAGCAACGGCACGGAACCGGCAAAGGCGGGATCAGGCACGGGACCTCCAGGAACGCGGCGGGCCGGAACTGAACGGCAGGCTGGTCAGCATGCCACCGGACACCCCATTTTGACCCACGCCCCCGGCTTCCGCTATTCTTGGTAGTCGTTGTGCGTGTCCTATCTCGATGATGCGTGCCCGCTTGAGAATCCGGTTGCAGGATAGCTACTCAACGTGCACATTCGAGACCACAGGATGACTGGTTACATGGAGCCCTCACCTCTGTTCCGGTAGCGCATAGATAGTAGGTGCACCTCCGCGTGACGCCTAAAACAAGAACGCCAGAACAAGAACGAGGCAAACACCGTGCGTACGTACACCCCGAAGCCCGGCGATATCAACCGCCAGTGGCACGTCATTGACGCCACAGACGTTGTCCTTGGTCGTCTCGCCAGCCAGACCGCAATCCTGCTGCGCGGCAAGCACAAGGCCACCTTTGCGTCCCACATGGACATGGGCGACTTCGTCATCATCATCAACGCTGAAAAGGTTGCCCTCACCGGTGCCAAGCTGGAGCAGAAGCGCGCATACCGCCACTCCGGCTACCCGGGCGGCCTGACCAGCGTCAACTACGCGGAGCTGCTGGAATCCAACCCGGTCCGCGCCGTGGAGAAGGCCATCAAGGGCATGCTCCCGAAGAACTCCCTCGCTGCACAGCAGCTGGGCAAGCTGAAGGTTTACCGCGGCGCCGAGCACCCGCACGCCGCCCAGCAGCCCAAGACTTTCGAAATCACCCAGGTCGCCCAGTAGTCCTGGCCACCAAACAACTTATTAATACAAGGAGAACCGTGGCTCAGAACGAAGAGACCACCGAAGCCGTTGAGGCTGAGGAAAACCTGACCAGCTACACCTCGGAGAGCGGTGCTGCCGACGCAGCCGCTCCGAAGAAGGAACGTCCGGCACTGACCGTCGCCGGCGCAGCTGTTGGCCGCCGCAAGGAAGCCGTCGCACGCGTTCGCGTTGTGCCGGGCTCCGGCAAGTGGACTATCAACGGCCGCGAGCTGTCGAACTACTTCCCGAACAAGCTGCACCAGCAGGACGTCAACGAGCCCTTCAAGATCCTCGATCTCGAAGGCGCCTACGACGTCATTGCCCGCATCCACGGCGGTGGCCCCTCCGGCCAGGCCGGCGCGCTGCGCCTCGGCATCGCCCGTTCGCTGAACGAGATCGACGTCGACAACAACCGCGCCACGCTGAAGAAGGCCGGCTATCTTACCCGTGACGCCCGCGTCATCGAGCGTAAGAAGGCTGGTCTCAAGAAGGCACGCAAGGCTCAGCAGTACTCCAAGCGCTAAACAGCGCCTTCCCAACTGGCGTCCGCTGGTTGGAACCGGAAGCCCGTCCCGCATTGCGGGGCGGGTTTCCGCCGCTTAACAGGCGTCCGAGGGTCCGAAACAGGGACCCGGCGCCTCATCGACTAAACTGGGGCACGATGTCTAGATTATTTGGAACAGATGGTGTCCGGGGCCTGGCTAACGGCCTACTGACCGCAGAGCTGGCGCTGCAACTGGCGCAGGCCGCCGCAGTGGTGCTTGGCCACGACCGCAACACCAACGGCAACCGGCCGCGCGCCGTCGTCGCCCGCGATCCGCGGGCCAGCGGCGAATTCCTAGCCGCCGCCGTGGAGGCCGGTCTCTCCAGCTCGGGTATCGACGTTTACGACGCCGGCGTGTTGCCGACGCCGGCGGCGGCGTACCTTGTGGCGGACCTCGACGCCGACTTCGGCGTGATGATCTCCGCCTCCCACAACCCCGCACCGGACAACGGCATCAAGTTCTTCGCCCGCGGCGGCCAGAAGCTTCCCGACGAGGTCGAGGATGCGATCGAGGCTCAGCTGTCCAAGGAGCCCCAGCGGCCGGTCGGCGGCGATGTGGGACGCATCCAGCGGTTCTCCGACGCGGAGGACCGCTACATCGTGCATCTGCTCGGCACGCTGCCGCACCGCCTGGACGGCCTCAAGGTGGTGCTGGACTGCGCCCACGGCGCGGCCAGCGGCTGCTCGCCCCAGGTCTTCAAGACGGCTGGCGCCGAGCTGGTAGTCATCGGGGCGGACCCGGACGGCATCAATATCAACGACGGGGTGGGATCAACCCACCTCGGCCCGCTGAAGCAGGCCGTCCTGGACCACGGGGCCGACCTGGGCATCGCCCACGACGGCGACGCCGACCGCTGCCTGGCTGTGGACCACGAAGGCAACGAGGTGGATGGCGACGAAATCATGGCCATCCTTGCCGTGGCACTCAAAGCCTCCGGCAAGCTCAAGGACGACGTCCTCGTGGCCACCGTGATGTCCAACCTCGGCCTGAAGATCGCCCTGCGCGAGGCCGGCATCACCCTCCGCGAGACCGGCGTGGGGGACCGCTACGTGCTGGAAGGTATGCGCGAGGGCGGCTTCAACCTTGGCGGCGAACAGTCCGGCCACGTGATCTTCGCCGACTACGCCACCACCGGCGACGGCGTGCTCACCGGCCTCCAGCTGGCCGCGCAGGTGGCGCTCACCGGCCGCCCACTGAAGGAGCTGGCCGCGGTGATGACCAAACTCCCGCAGGTGCTGATCAACGTCAAGGGCGTCGACCGGACCCGGGTCAAGGGTGACGCGGCCGTGGCCGCAGCCGTGGCCCGCGCCGAGGCGCAGCTGGGCGACACCGGCAGGGTGCTGCTGCGCCCGTCCGGGACCGAACCCGTGGTCCGGGTGATGGTGGAAGCCGCCGACCAGCAGACCGCGCAGGACATCGCCGAAAGCCTGGCCGAGGTGGTCCGGACCGAGCTCGCCTTGGCCCTCGTCGCCGACTGACCGCAAAGACCTGAAGATGCAAAAAGTGTGGCCCGCCTCCGTCAGGAAGCGGGCCACACTGCGTTGGTACGCAGGAGCTAGCGGGTGGTGCGGGTCAGGGCGTCGCGGATCTCGGTGAGCAGCGCGAGCTGGGGGTCTTCGGCAGCCTCGTCCTTAACCTCGGCGTTGATGCCCAGTTTGCGGTTGCGGCGTTCGATCATGTGGTTCATGGGCATGACGACCACAAAGTAGATCGCGGCGGCAATCAGCAGGAAGTTGACGATCGCGGTCAGGAGGACGCCGAACTCGATGGCGTTGCCGTTCAGGTCCACCTTCGCGAAGCTGTCGAAGTTCGGCGAGCCCACGAGGCCGGCAATGAACGGCATGAGCACCTTGTTCACGAGGGCGGTGACGACGGAACCAAAGGCGGTTCCGATCACGACGGCGACGGCAAGGTCAATGACGTTGCCCTTCATGATGAAGTTCTTAAATCCAGTCAGCATGGACTCCACGCTAGCGCGGAACGTTAGTACTCAGCGGTAGGCCGGCGCGGCTTCCAGGCCGAAATACTCCTCAAGGGTGGGGATGCCCCGCCGGTGCATGTCGCCGGCGGCCTCGACGCCGATGTAGCGGAGATGCCACGGTTCGTAGAAGTAGCCGGTGACCGGGTGCTCCATCCAGGGGTAGCGGACGATGAAACCATAGCGGTGCGCATTCGCCTTGACCCACACTGCGGCCGGCTGCTGGGCGAAGCACGGCTGGAAGCTGCAGGCCCCGCCGCCGTCGCCGATGTCGAAGGACCATCCCGTCTGGTGCTCCGAGTAACCCGGCCGGGCGGAGGCGGTATCCGCCTCGGCGCGCCCACGCGACGACACGTAGCCGTTGTAGGTGGCCGTCTGGGTGGCGTAGGAGCGGTAGCCACTCGCCAGGGTCAGTACGACGCCTGCCGCCGCCGCGCCCGCGAACATCCGCTCGGCCGCCGCCGCCGTCGTGCTGTTCAGCAGCGCCGCCTCACCGGACACTGCCAGCCTGACGGCAGGCTGGACCAGGTCCGCCGGGACGAACGTCGCGGGGGAGAGCGGCCGGTGTTTGTTCACCACCACCCACGGGCTTGCCGGATCCGTGAGGGAATACTTCCGGCCCGGCGCGGCCGACGCCGGCGCAGTCCTCGACGGCGAAGCCGTGGGCGGCGGAGTGGTCGTGGCCGTCTCGGTGGGCGCCGACGTCGGAGTGGCGGAAGCAGGAGTGGACGGCCCGGAAGCGGACGTGGCTGTCCCGGAAGGGCCGTCAGTTGGCACAGTCGTGCCGGAGGCGGACTGAGGGGCGCTGTTGCCCGGGTTGCAGCCTGCCACGGCGGCCAGGGCCGCAAGGGCCGTGCCGGCGGCAAGGAAGCGCCCGACCGTCCGCCGGCTCGGTGACTCCGGCCCCGGCGCCCCGCCGGGGCAGTTCTGGCACACCTGTGCTAAACCTTGCGCAGCAGCATGCGGCGGATGGAGTGGTCCGCGTCCTTGGTCAGCACCAGCTGGGCCCGGCCGCGGGTGGGGAGGACGTTTTCCTCCAGGTTCGGCTCGTTGATTCGCTTCCAGATTTCGCGGGCGGTCTGTTCGGCCTCTGAATCGGAAAGCGTCGCGTAGCGGTGGAAGTAGGATTCCGGCTGCGCGAAGGCGGTGGTGCGCAGCTTGCGGAACCGGTCCACGTACCACTCCTCGATATAGGAGGTCTTGGCGTCCACGTAGATGGAGAAGTCGAAGAAGTCACTCAGCGCCAGGCCCTGCCGGCCGTCGTGCCGCGGCCGGGCCGGGGCCAGCACGTTCAGCCCCTCGACAATCAGCACGTCCGGGCGCCGGACCACCACTTCCTTGCCGGGAACAATGTCGTAGGTGACGTGCGAGTACCAGGGTGCCCGCACTTCCTCGGCGCCGCCTTTGACTTCGCTGACGAACCGCAGCAGGGCGCGCCGGTCATAGGACTCCGGGAAGCCCTTGCGTTCCAGTAACTGCCGGCGCTTGAGCTCGGCGAGGGGGTACAGGAAACCGTCGGTGGTGATCAGTTCGACGTTCGGGGTGCCGGGCCAGCGCCGCAGCATCTCGCGGAGCACACGGGCGATGGTCGATTTGCCGACCGCGACGGAGCCGGCCACACCGATCACAAAGGGGGTGCGCTGGGTTGTTTCGCCCAGGAACGTGGTGGTGGCCGCATGGAGCTGGTTGGCGGCCTCGACGTAGAGGTGCAGCAGCCGGGACAGCGGGAGGTAGACCTCGCGGACTTCCTTCATGTCGAGGGGGTCGCCCAGTCCCCGGAGGCGGAGCACGTCCTCTTCGTTGAGGGGCTGCTCCATCTGGGCAGCGAGCCGGGACCAGGTCTGCCGGTCCAGCTCAACGAACGGGGAGACGCCCTCGCCGTTCGCGTCGTTGCGTTGCAAAGTCACCTTAGAGATTCTGCCCTTGAGAAGGCCCAGAGCGAAATGGACACCCCCGCAGCCCGCTGCGGCGGGGCCGGACCGGCTCATCCTACGTCGGATGACCGGGAAACCAGCTAGGCTTGGGTCCATGTGTGGAATCGTTGGATATGTAGGCCGCGCGGCTGGCCGGGAAAATACTGATCACTTGGCCCTGGACGTTGTCCTGGAAGGATTGCGGCGCCTCGAGTACCGCGGCTATGACTCCGCCGGGATCGCCGTCGTGGCGGACGGCGCCATTTCCTCCCGCAAGAAGTCGGGCAAACTGAGCAACCTGATCGCCGAGCTGGAGGCGCACCCGCTGCCCGATGCGCTCACCGGAATCGGACACACCCGCTGGGCGACCCACGGCGGCCCCACGGACGTGAACGCGCACCCGCACCTGTCCGACGGCGGCAAGCTGGCCCTGATCCACAACGGCATCATCGAAAACTTCGCGGAGCTCAAGCAGGAACTCCTCGGCAAGGGCGTGACGTTCCTCTCCGAGACCGACACCGAGGTGGCCGCCGCCCTGATCGGCGACATCTACCGCAACCAGCTCGGCGGCGACAACGCCAACGGCGGCCTGACCAAGGCCATGGAACTGGCCTGCCAGCGGCTCGAGGGCGCGTTCACGCTGCTCGCCGTGCACGCCGACCAGCCCGACGTCGTTGTGGCCGCCCGCCGCAACTCCCCGCTCGTGGTGGGCCTGGGCGAGGGCGAGAACTTCCTCGGCTCCGACGTCTCCGGCTTCATCGACTACACCCGCCGGGCTGTGGAATTGGGCCAGGACCAGATCGTCACGATCACCGCCGACACCGTCGCGATCACCGACTTCTTCGGCGCCCCGGCCGAGGGCAAGGAATACTACGTCAACTGGGATCCGGCGTCCGCGGAAAAGGGCGGCTTCCCGTCCTTCATGGAAAAGGAAATCCACGACCAGCCGGACGCCGTGCTGCAGACCCTGCTGGGCCGCTCCGACGTCGACGGCAAGCTGACCCTCGATGAACTCCGCATCGACACGGAGCTACTCAAGAGCGTGGACAAGATTATCGTCCTGGCCTGCGGCACCTCCGCCTACGCCGGCCAGGTCGCGAAGTACGCGATCGAGCGCTGGTGCCGGATCCCCACCGAGGTCGAACTCTCGCACGAGTTCCGCTACCGCGACCCGATCGTGGACGCCAAGACCCTGATCGTCTCCATCTCGCAGTCCGGCGAGACCATGGACACGCTGATGGCTGTCCGGTACGCCAAGGAGCAGGGCGCCAAGACGGTGTCCATCTGCAACACCAACGGCTCCACCATCCCGCGCGAGTCCGATGCGGTGCTGTACACGCACGCCGGCCCGGAAATCGCGGTGGCCTCCACGAAGGCGTTCCTCGCCCAGATCGCCGCCGCCTACCTGCTGGGCCTGTATTTGGCACAGCTGCGCGGCAACAAGTTCCAGGGCGAGATCAAGGACATACTCGCTGATCTGGGCAAGATTCCGGCCAAGATTCAGCAAATCCTGGACAACGCCGACGCGATCAAGAAACTCGGCCACGACATGGTGGACGCCAAGTCCGTGCTGTTCCTGGGCCGTCACGTCGGCTTCCCGGTCGCCATGGAAGGCGCGCTCAAGCTCAAAGAGCTCGCCTACATCCACGCCGAGGGCTTCGCCGCCGGCGAGCTCAAGCACGGCCCGATCGCCCTGATCGAGGAAGGCCAGCCGGTCTTCGTGGTGGTCCCGTCCCCGCGCGGCCGCGACTCGCTGCACGCCAAGGTTGTCTCCAACATCCAGGAAGTCCGCGCCCGCGGCGCCAAGACGATCGTGATCGCGGAGGAGGGTGACGAGGCGGTGAAGGCCTACGCCGAGCACGTCATCTACATCCCGGAGACCCCGACCCTCCTGGCACCGCTGCTGTCCACCGTGCCCCTGCAGATTTTCGCGCTCGCACTCGCCAGCGCCAAGGGCTACGACGTGGACCAGCCGCGGAACCTGGCCAAGAGCGTGACCGTAGAATAGCCGCATGATTGTTGGCATCGGCGTAGACGTCGTAGACATTGAGCGGTTCGGCCGGCAGCTGGAGCGCACCCCCGGACTGCGCGACCGGCTGTTTGTGCCGGCCGAGCGGGAGCTGAACACCCGGTCCCTGGCTGCCCGGTTCGCCGCCAAGGAAGCCGTGGCCAAGGTGCTCGGCGCGCCGGCGGGCATGAACTGGCAGGACTGCTGGATCGGACTGGACCAGCACGGCCCGACCGTCCAGGTCAAGGACACCGTACTGGCCGTGGCGCAGTCGAAGGGCGTCAAACGCTGGCACCTGTCGATCAGCCACGACGGCGGCATCGCCACCGCCACGGTGATCGCCGAAGGCTAAGCACCATGATCAGCGCCCATACCGGAACCCACATTCGAGAAGTCGAACAGCAGCTGCTTGAGACGAGTGCGGACCCCGGGATGGGCGCTGTTCTGATGCAGCGCGCCGCCTACGGGCTGGCCAACGCGGTGGTCCGCGAACTCCGCGGCCGCGGGCTGGGAACCTACGGCTCGTCCGTCGCGGTGATCGCCGGTAAGGGCAACAATGGCGGCGACGGGCTCTACGCCGCCGCGCTGCTGGCCCGCCGGGGCCTGCGGACGACGGCGATCCTCACTGCCGGTGAGTCCCATCCGGCCGCGCTGGCGGCGTTCCGTGCTGCGGGCGGCCGCGACGCCGCCCTGGGTGACGGCAACGCCGCGGAGCTGGCAGCAGACGCCGCCCGCGCCGACGTCGTCATTGACGCGGTCCTGGGAACAGGCGCCCAGGGCGGTTTGCGCGGCACGGCAGCCCTGATGTTCGAAGAACTGCAGCGCACCCGGCACGGGCTGGTGGTCGCCTGCGACCTCCCCAGCGGCATCGACGCCGACACCGGGGAGGCGCACGCCCCGGTTCTCGCCGCGGACGTGACGGTCAGCTTCGGGGCGGCCAAGGCCGGCCTGCTGGCCGACCCCGGCGCGGACTTCACCGGCCGGCTTGTCACCATCCCGATCGGCATCGAGGCGGCCCTGGGCGCCCCCGGGCTGCGGCGCCTGGAAACCGGGGATCTGTCCGCGCTGCTGCCACACCCCGGGCGCCGCTCGCACAAATACTCCCGCGGTGTGCTCGGCGTCGTCGCCGGGTCCGCCCGCTACCCCGGTGCGGCCGTGCTGGCCTGCCGGGGCGCCCTGGCCGCGGGCGCCGGCATGGTCCGCTACGTGGGCCCGGCGGAAGTCGCGGACCTGGTCCGCCGGTCCTGCCCCGAAGTGGTGTGCGGCACGTCCGTCGCCGACGCCCACGTCCAAGCGTGGCTCCTGGGGCCCGGACTCGACGACGGCGCACACGAGCAACTGGACCGCGTCCGCGAGGCAGCCGCCGCCGGACTCCCCACCGTGGCCGACGCCGGTGCGCTCCCGGCGCTGCCGCGCCACCTGTCCGCCCGGACCGTACTGACCCCGCATGCCGGCGAGCTTGCCTCCCTGCTGGAACGCTACGACGCCGGACCCGGCCGTGCCGCCGTTGAAGACGCAACGCTCGCAGCCGTCCGGGAGGCCACACGGCTGACCGGCGCGACCGTCCTGCTCAAGGGCGCCACCACCCTGGTGGCCGCCCCGTCCGGCACGGTGTTCAGCCAGGCCGAGGCGAGCCCCTGGATGGCCTCCGCGGGCAGCGGCGACGTGCTGGCCGGGGTGCTGGGTGCCCTGCTGGCACAGCTCGCCGGGGACCCGGGCGCCTTCAGCGCCCTAGGGATCGAGGAACCGGACCGGTGGGCCGCAATTGCGGCGATGGCGGCCAGCCTGCACGGCCGCGCCGGAACCCTGGCGTCGGGCGGCGGTCCGTTGACGGCGTCGGACATCGCGGAAGCCCTGCCGGAGGTCATCGCGAAGCTGTAACAAAAGCGCACGCTGTGCCACCCGGTAAATTAGTAACCCTACTTACAAGTAGTCTGTCTAGAGATAGTTCGCCACGCACGAGGAGTACACATGGAAGTCTGGCCCGGAACGGCTTACCCGCTGGGAGCCACCTTTGACGGCACCGGCACCAATTTTGCCCTGTTCAGCGAGCAGGCGGAGCGGGTGGAACTCTGCCTCCTGGCCGATGACCTGAGCGAGACGCGGATTGAACTGACCGAGGTGGACGGCTACGTCTGGCACTGCTACCTGCCGCAGATCCAGCCGGGCCAGAAGTATGGCTACCGGGTGCACGGACCGTACGATCCAGCGAGCGGGAACCGTTTCAACCCCAACAAGCTGCTGATGGACCCGTACGCCAAGGCCATCCAAGGCCAGATTGACTGGGACCCGGCGCTTTTCTCCTACGAATTCGGTGACCCCGATTCGCGCAACGACGCGGATTCGGCGCCGCACACCATGCACGGCGTGGTCATCAACCCCTACTTCGAATGGGACGGGGACCGCCAGCTGCGCGTCCCGTACCACGAGTCGGTCATCTACGAGGCGCACGTCAAAGGCCTGACCGAGCTGCACCCGGAAATCCCCGAGGAGCAGCGCGGCACCTACGCCGGCGTGGCCCACCCGGCCGTGATCGAGCACCTCAAGAAGCTCGGCGTCACGGCGATCGAGCTGATGCCGGTCCACCAGTTCGTCAACGACGGCACCCTGGTGGAAAAGGGCCTCAACAACTACTGGGGCTACAACACCATCGGCTTCTTCGCCCCGCAGAACACCTACAGCTCCTCCGGCGACGTCGGGCACCAGGTCCAGGAATTCAAGGCCATGGTCCGTGAGCTGCACCGGGCCGGCATCGAGGTCATCCTCGACGTCGTCTACAACCACACGGCGGAAGGCAACCACCTGGGCCCCACGCTGTCCTTCAAGGGCATCGACAACCAGGCCTATTACCGCCTGGTCGACGGCGACCTGAAGCACTACATGGACTACACCGGCACCGGCAACTCGCTGAACGTCCGGCACCCGCACTCCCTGCAGCTGCTGATGGACTCGCTGCGCTACTGGGTGACGGAAATGCACGTCGACGGCTTCCGCTTCGACCTCGCCTCCACGCTGGCCCGCGAGTTCTACGACGTCGACAAACTCTCCACCTTCTTCGAACTGATCCAGCAGGATCCGATCGTCTCCCAGGTCAAGCTGATCGCCGAGCCGTGGGACGTCGGCCCCGGCGGCTACCAGGTGGGCAACTTCCCGCCGCAGTGGACGGAGTGGAACGGCAAGTACCGCGACACTGTCCGCGACTTCTGGCGCGGCGAGCCGTCCACGCTGGGCGAATTCGCGTCCCGCCTGACCGGCTCCGCGGACCTCTACGAGAGCTCCGCCCGCCGCCCGGTGGCCTCGATCAACTTCGTCACCGCGCACGACGGCTTCACCATGCGCGACCTCGTCTCCTACAACGAGAAGCACAACGAGGCCAATGGCGAAGGCAACAACGACGGCGAATCGCACAACCGCTCCTGGAACTGCGGCGAGGAAGGCGACACGGACAACGACACCGTGCTGACCCTCCGCGCCCGGCAGCAACGGAACTTCATTGCCACGCTGCTGCTCTCCCAGGGTGTGCCGATGCTGCTGCACGGCGACGAACTGGGCCGCACGCAGCAGGGCAACAACAACACCTACTGCCAGGATTCCGAGCTGAGCTGGGTGCACTGGGAAGCCATGGACCAGCCGCTGGTGGAGTTCACCGCGTTCGTCAACAAGATCCGCCACGACCACCCGACGTTCCGCCGCAGCCGTTTCTTCGACGGCCGGCCGGTGGTCCGCGGTGAGGGCGAGAAACTGCCGGACATCGTCTGGCTGAAGACCGACGGCACCGGAATGCTGCCGGAAGACTGGGACAGCGGCTTCGGCCGGACCATCGGCGTGTTCCTCAACGGCCACGGCATCCAGGAACAGGACTCCCGCGGCCGCCGGATCACCGACGACAGCTTCCTGATGGCCTTCAACGCCCATGACGACGGCGTGGACTTCTGCCTGCCGGCCGACGAGTACTCGCAGTACTGGGAGGTCCTCATCGACACCGCGGCCCAGGCCGACGCCTACGAACCGCTCAAGGCCGGGACCACCCTGACCCTGGCGGCCAAGTCCATGGTAGTGCTGCGCGCCTACTCGGGACCCGAGGTCGAGGTTGACTACTCGGCCGCGGCGTCACTGGCCTCGATGGCCGAGCACGAGGAAGCCCACGAGGAGATGGTGGAGGCCCAGGAGCAGGCAGCCGCCGCCAGCGAGGCGAAGGCTTCCGCTTCATGAGGACCCCCGCCTCGACCTACCGGCTGCAGATCCGGCCCGGCTTCACCCTGCAGGACGCCGCCGACACCGTGCCCTACCTGAAGTCCCTCGGGGTGGACTGGATCTACCTGTCGCCGATCCTGACGGCGGAGCAGGGTTCAGACCATGGCTACGACGTCACCGACCCCGCCGCGATCGACCCGGACCGCGGCGGCCCGGAGGGTCTCGCGGCGGTGTCCCGCGCGGCGCGCGAGGCCGGCATGGGTGTCCTGGTGGACATTGTGCCCAACCACGTCGGCGTCGCCACCCCGGTTCAGAACCCGTGGTGGTGGTCGCTGCTCAAGGAAGGCAGGCAGTCCCGCTACGCCCCGGCCTTCGACGTCGACTGGGACTTCGGCGGCGGCCGAATCCGGATCCCCGTGCTGGGCGACGACGCGGACGTGGACGCGCTGGAAGTCCGCGACGGCGAGCTGCGGTACTACGACCATCGCTTCCCGCTGGCCGAGGGCAGCTACACCGAGGGGGACGACCCCCGCGAGGTGCACAACCGGCAGCACTATGAACTGGTGGGCTGGCGCCGAGCCGACAACGAGCTCAACTACCGCCGGTTCTTCGCCGTCAACACCCTCGCCGGGATCAAAGTCGAGGACCCGGACGTCTTCGACGAGGCGCACGAGGAAGTTGTCCGCTGGTTCCGCGAGGACCTCGTCGACGGCCTGCGGATCGACCACCCGGACGGCCTCGCGGATCCGGCCGGCTACCTCCGCCGGCTGCGCGAAGTGACCGGCGGCGCCTACCTGCTGATCGAGAAAATCCTCGAGCCCGGGGAAGAACTCCCGGCCGGCTTCGAATGCGAGGGGACCACCGGCTACGACGCGCTCGCGGACGTGGACCGGCTCTTCGTCGACCCCGCCGGCCAGTCCGGCTTGGACGCCCTGGACACCTCGCTGCGCGGCGGCGAACCGGCCGACTACGAGGAGATGATCCGCGGCACCAAGCGCCGGATCACGGACGGAATCCTGCATTCGGAAATGCTGCGGCTGACCCGGCTGGTACCGGCGTCCGCCGGGCTCGACGCCGAGACCGCCGTCGATGCGCTGTCCGAGGTCACCGCCGCGTTCCCGGTCTACCGCAGCTACCTGCCCGAGGGCGAGGACGTGCTGCGCGAGGCCTGCGAACTGGCCGTCCGCCGCCGCCCCGAGCTGGAGACCGCCGTGCGGACGCTGCTGCCCCTGCTGCTGCACGCCGGCCCCGGGCCCGACGCCGAGCTGGGCCGCCGCTTCCAGCAGACCTCCGGCATGGTGATGGCCAAGGGCGTCGAGGACACCGCCTTCTTCCGCTACACCCGGCTGGGCACCCTCACCGAAGTCGGCGCGGACCCCACTGAGTTCGCGCTGTCCACCGATGAGTTCCATGCCCGGATGGCACGCCGCCAGGCACGGCTGCCGCTGTCCATGACCACGCTCAGCACGCACGACACCAAGCGCAGCGAAGACACCCGGGCGCGGATCTCCGTGCTCGCGGAACTGGCTCCGGAGTGGACGGCATCGTTGCGCCGGCTCCAGGAACTGGCGCCGCTGCCGGACGGTCCGCTGGCCAACCTGCTGTGGCAGGCCGTGGCCGGGGTCTGGCCCGCGGACCGGGACCGGCTCCAGTCCTACGCCCAGAAGGCGGCGCGCGAGGCCGGCAATTCGACCGACTGGCTGGACCCGGACCCGGACTTCGAAGCGAAACTGGCCGCCGCCGTCGACGCGGCGTTCGACAACCACCAGGTGCGCGCCGAACTCGATGCGCTGGTGGCCCTGCTGGACCCGTACGGCGCCGCCAACGCGCTGGGCGCCAAACTGGTCCAGCTCACCATGCCCGGCGTCCCGGACGTGTACCAGGGCACCGAGTTCTGGGACCGGTCGCTGACCGACCCGGACAACCGGCGGCCGTTCGACTTCGGCGCGCGGCGCGCGGCTCTCACGGCGCTCGACGCCGGTGACCGGCCGGCGTCGTACCGGGAGGACGCGGCGAAGCTGCTGGTGACCTCGCGGGCGCTGCGGCTGCGCCGGGACGCACCGGAGCTGTTCACCGGCTACACCCCGGTGCAGGCCACCGGAGCTGCCGCCGAACACCTGGTCGCCTTTGACCGCGGCGCCGGCTCGCCCGGGGCTCTCACCCTGGCGACCCGGCTGCCCCGCGGCCTCGAACAGCGCGGCGGCTGGCAGGACACCGCCATCAGCCTCGCCGCCGCAATGACCGACCAGCTCACCGGCAGGACCTACGGCCCGGGCCCGGCGGACGTGGCGGAGATCCTCCGCGACTACCCGGTGGCCCTGCTGGTACCGGCCGCCTGACAGCACGTACTGACGAACCGACATAGGGGAACGGCAATGACTCTGCCCGCACACGGAACCGCACGCTTCGACCTCTGGGCGCCGGACGCGCAGGATGTCACGCTGCTCGCCGACGGACGGCACTACCCGATGCGCCGGGACACCGGCGCCGGCCGGGGCGGCTGGTGGACCGCGCCGGAGGCCCCGGCCTCCGGCGACGTCGACTACGGCTACCTGCTGGACGGGGACACCACGCCGCTGCCGGACCCGCGGTCCCGCCGCCAGCCCGGGGGAGTGCACTCGCTCTCCCGGACCTTCGACGCCGGAGCCCACCAGTGGGCGGACGGGCAGTGGAAGGGCCGCGGGCTGCAGGGCGGTGTGATCTACGAACTGCATGTGGGCACCTTCACCCCCGAGGGGACGCTGGACGCCGCGGCCGGCAAGCTCGGCTACCTGGCCGAGCTCGGCGTCGACTTCGTGGAACTGCTGCCGGTCAACGGGTTCAACGGCACGCACAACTGGGGCTACGACGGGGTGCTCTGGTACGCCGTGCACGAGGGCTACGGCGGCCCGGCCGCGTACCAGCGCTTCGTCGACGCCGCCCACGCCGCCGGGCTGGGCGTCATCCAGGACGTCGTCTACAACCACTTGGGCCCCAGCGGCAACTACCTTCCCCGGTTCGGCCCCTACCTCAAGTCCGGCGAGGGCAACACCTGGGGCGACTCGGTCAACCTGGACGGGCCCGGTTCCGACGTGGTCCGAGGCTACATCCTGGACAACGCCGCGATGTGGCTGCGCGACTACCACGTGGACGGCCTGCGGCTGGACGCCGTGCACGCCTTCAAGGACGAGCGGGCCGTCCACCTGCTGGAGGACTTCGGCGCCCTTGCCGACGCGGTCGCGGCCGAAACCGGGCGCCCCGCGACGATGATCGCCGAGTCGGACCTGAACAACCCGCGCCTGCTGTACCCGCGGGACGCGAACGGCTACGGCCTGGCCGGGCAGTGGAGCGACGACTTCCACCACGCCGTGCACGTCAACGTCAGCGGCGAGACCACCGGCTACTACAGCGACTTTGACTCGATCGCGGCCCTGGCCAAGGTCCTCGAAAAGGGTTTCTTCCACGACGGCAGCTACTCCAGCTTCCGTGAACGGCACCACGGGCGGCCCATCAACAGCTCCCTCGTGCACCCCGCAGCCCTTGTGGTCTGCAGCCAGAACCACGACCAGATCGGCAACCGCGCCACCGGCGACCGGCTGTCCCAGACCCTCGGCTACGGGCAGTTGGCGCTCGCCGCCGTCGCGACCCTGACCTCCCCGTTCACCCCGATGCTGTTCATGGGCGAGGAATACGGCGCCACCACGCCGTGGCAGTTCTTCACCTCGCACCCGGAACCGGAACTGGGGAAGGCCACCGCGGAGGGCAGGATCAAGGAATTCGAACGAATGGGCTGGGACCCTGCCGTCGTGCCCGACCCGCAGGACCCGGCCACGTTCACCCGCTCCAAGCTGGACTGGTCCGAGGCCAAGTCCGGCGAGCACGCACGGCTGCTCGAGCTGTACCGGAACCTGATCGCGCTGCGCCGCGCGACGCCGGAACTCGCCGAGGCAGGCTTCGCGGAGACCGCCGTCGACTTCAACGAGGACGAGCGCTGGCTGGTGCTGCGGCGCGGCAGCGTGGAGGTGGCGATGAACTTCTCCGCCGAACCGCGGCAGCTTTCGGTGGCCGGCAGTTCACTGCTGCTGGCCACGGAGGACGGCACCGCGCTGACGACCGCCGGGCTCGGCCTCCCGGGCCGCAGCGCCGCCGTCGTCTCCCACTAGGAAAGGAAATTACTGATGACTTACCTCGCAGCAGAGAACCGCTACGACACCATGCCCTACCGCCGGGTGGGCCGCAGCGGCCTGAAACTGCCGGCCATCTCGCTGGGCCTCTGGCACAACTTCGGCGATGACAAGCCGTTCGAGGTGCAACGCGCCATCCTGCGCCGCGCCTTCGACCTGGGCGTCACCCACTTCGACCTCGCCAACAACTACGGCCCGCCCTACGGCAGCGCCGAGACCAACTTCGGCCGCCACTTCAAGGACGACTTCAAGCCGTACCGGGACGAGCTCATCATTTCCAGCAAGGCCGGCTACGACATGTGGCCGGGCCCGTACGGCAACTGGGGCTCCCGCAAGTACCTGCTGGCCAGCCTGGACCAGTCGCTGACCCGGATGGGTCTGGACTACGTCGACATCTTCTACAGCCACCGGCCGGACCCCGAGACCCCGCTGGAGGAGACCATGGGCGCCCTGGACCAGGCCGTGCGCTCCGGGAAGGCGCTTTACGCCGGCATTTCCTCCTACACCCCGGAGCAGACCCTCGAGGCGGCCCGGATCCTGAAGGAACTGGGCACCCCGCTGCTGATCCACCAGCCCAGCTACTCGATGCTGAACCGCTGGACCGAGAACGGCAGCCCCAGCCTGTACGAGGCGCTGGACCAGGTGGGCGCCGGGGCCATCGCCTTCTCGCCGCTGGCGCAGGGCATGCTCACCGACCGCTACCTCGACGGCGTCCCGGAGGACTCCCGCGCGGCGCAGGACAAGTCCCTGGACCAGGCCATGATCACCGGCGAAACGCTGGACCGCGTGCGGGGGCTCAACCGCATCGCCGAAGGCCGGGGCCAGACCCTGGCGCAAATGGCGATCGCCTGGATCCTGCGCGAACAGGGCAAGGGCACCTCGGTGACGTCCGCGCTGGTCGGAGCCTCCAGCGTCCGGCAGCTCGAGGACACCTTGGCCGCCATCAACAACCTGGACTTCGCAACCGATGAACTGGACGCGATCGACGAGTTCGCGGTCGAGTCCGACATCAACCTCTGGGCCCAGAAATAAGCTGTGGCGGCGCCGTTCCGCGGCGCCGCCACCGTACGTAACAGATTCGGTGCCGCGGCCGGGAACAACTAAGGTCCCGGCGCCGTTGACTAGAATGCTAAGGGCGCCGCATGGCGTTGTGCCCGTTTGCCGCCGTCGTACATCAGAGTGCGACCGCGCCGGGCGCGTGAAGTTTGTTCTCAAAGGGAGTTTCGTGTCTACAAATCCGATTCGTGTTGCAATCGTCGGCGTGGGTAACTGTGCCACTTCGCTGGTCCAGGGTGTCGAGTACTACCGGGACGCCGATCCCCAGGCCACGATCCCGGGTCTGATGCACGTGCAGTTCGGCAAGTACCACGTGAACGACGTGCAGTTCGTCGCAGCGTTCGACGTCGACGGCAAGAAGGTGGGCCAGGACCTCTCCGCCGCCATCCTCGCCAGCGAGAACAACACCATCAAGATTGCGGACGTCCCGCCGACCGGCGTGACCGTCCAGCGCGGCCCGACCCTCGACGGCCTTGGCAAGTACTACCTCGAGACCATCGAGCAGTCCCCGGAGGAGCCGGTCGACGTCGTCCAGGCGCTCAAGGACGCCAAGGTCGACGTAATGGTCTGCTACCTGCCCGTGGGCTCCCAGGAAGCGGCCGAGTTCTACGCCCAGTGCGCCATCGACGCCGGCGTGGCCTTCGTCAACGCCCTCCCGGTGTTCATCGCCGGCACCAAGGAATGGGCGGACAAGTTCACCGCCGCCGGCGTGCCGATCGTGGGCGATGACATCAAGAGCCAGATCGGTGCCACCATCACGCACCGCGTCATGGCCAAGCTCTTCGAAGACCGCGGCGTCACCCTGGACCGCACCTACCAGCTGAACGTCGGCGGCAACATGGACTTCAAGAACATGCTGGAGCGCGACCGCCTCGAGTCCAAGAAGATCTCCAAGACGCAGGCCGTCACCTCCAACGTGGAAGCCGACCTGGCCGCCAAGGACGTACACATCGGCCCGTCGGACTACGTCCAGTGGCTCGATGACCGCAAGTGGGCCTTCGTGCGCCTCGAGGGCCGCAACTTCGGTGACGCCCCGGTCTCGCTCGAATACAAGCTGGAGGTCTGGGACTCCCCGAACTCCGCCGGCGTGATCATCGACGCGGTCCGCGCCGCGAAGATCGGCCTGGACCGCGGCATCGGCGGCCCGCTGCTCTCCGCATCGAGCTACTTCATGAAGTCCCCGCCGGAGCAGTTCAACGACGACCTGGCCCGTGAAAAGGTCGAGGCCTTCATCCGCGGCGACCTGGAGCGCTAACCCCCGCCCAAACCGACGCTCCCTCACGTTTGGTGCGTTCCAACACGACGCTCCCGCACGTCCGGCGCATTTCACCAGGACGCTCCCGCACTTATGGTGTGGGAGCGTTGTGTTTTTCCGGCTTAGGGAAGTCCCTACACGACGCTGCCTCACGTCTGGCGGGTTTGGGCGGGACGCTCCCTCAGGTTCGGCGGGTTTGGGCGGGACGCTCCCTCAGGTTCGGCGGGTTTGGGGCGGACGCTCCCTCAGGTTCGGCGGGTTTGGGGTGGACGCTCCCTCGGGTTCGGCGGGTTTGGGGCGGACGCTCCCTCAGCTCGGCTCTAGAAGCCGGCGGCGGTTGATGGGCTGATGTATGCGCTGCGGAGGACTCGCTTGATCCTGGCGATGGCACCAGTGAAGCCATCTGCAAGGTCATCTTTTGTCAGAAGGAGAACGGTCCACCCCGCTGCTTCGAAGGCCTTGTCCCGCCGGCGATCGCTGAAGATCTGGGCAGGGAGCAGGTGGTGCCCGCCGTCGTACTGAACTGCAAGGCGCCTAAGCCGATACCCAAGGTCCGCTGTCGGCGTCCCCTCACTGCCCGGGCGCAGTTCTATTTGTAGCTCCGGTTCAGGAAGCCCGGCGTCGCAGATCGCCAGGCGGAGGAGAGTCTCAGGCCCTGAATCGGCTCCCACCCGCATCAGCTCAAGGGCCTCCCGTGCGCGGACGATCCTCTGGAGATTTGGGTGACGGCGCAGCATGACTCGCAACCCGTCGATGGTCGCGAAAGGCTCGCTCCGCCCCTCCAGATTGAACCGGGGGATCCGAACGAGCTCATCTCCCATGCAGACAAGCTCAGGCAGGCTCAATTGCCGGGCCAGGTCGAGCCACGTCCGGGGACGGGTGCTGATCCGGATGCCGTCCGCCGTCTCGATCTCGTCGTCGAACGCAACAACTGTGTGTCCCACGATCCCCTTACGGCGAACTTCGGGGAGCGCGCGCGGCTTACTCAGGTGCAACTCCTCGGAATCCGAGAGCCACGGCGGCAAGAGCTGGCTGCGAAGTCGAGCTGCCGTCACATGCGAGATCCATGCCCCCGGGGAAGCTGCGCTCAGCGCCCGGGCCGCGGCCTCCAACTCGAAGCTCCAACCCGCAGGCCGGTAAAGACCCCGACTGACGTGCTTGAAGTCGGGCTGTCGGAGTCTGGCTCTGGGCACTCCCAACGACGTCGCAGCGGCGAGGGTGAAGGGGCCGGTCACCAGCACACTAGGAAGCTCTGTTCGCTTTCTCATGCTCGCATTGTGGGCGACTTTGAAAAGCCGTGCAGAAGTTATCCACAGCCGCGTCTGTCGCCGCGCACGAACTGAGGGAGCGTCAGGTTTGGAGGCGCCTGATCTGAGGGAGCGTCAGGTTTGGGGGCGCCGGATGTGAGGGAGGGTTGGGTTGGAGGGCGCCGGATGTGAGGGAGCGTCGGGTTTGGAGGCGCCTGATCTGAGGGAGCGTCGGGTGTTGGGGCGCCGGAGGTGAGGGAGGGTTGGGTTAGAAGAGGCCGACGGGGTTGCCGTTGGCGTCGACGTCCATCCGCATTGCGGCCGGAACCTTGGGGAGCCCTGGCATGGTCATCACCGCGCCCGTGAGCGCCACGATGAACCCCGCCCCGGTCTTGGGAATCAGGTCGCGCACGTGCACCGTGAAGCCCTTCGGCGCACCCAGCTTGGTGGCGTCGTCGCTGAAAGAGTACTGTGTCTTCGCCATGCAGACCGGCATCCCGGACCAGCCGTTCTTCTCGATCTCCGCGAGCCGCTTGAGCGCCGGGACGGAGAATTCCACCCCGTCGGCCCCGTAGATCTCCTGCACGATGGTGCGGATCTTGTCCTCCACGGACATTTCCAGCGGATAGAGGTGCCGGAAACCGTGCGGGGCGTCGATGGCGGCAGCGACCTTCGCGGCGAGTTCGTCCCCGCCGTCGCCGCCCCCGCCGCGGCCCCACACGTCGGCCACGGCCGCCTGGACGCCCTCCGCCGCGCACCAGTCCAGCAGCCAGTCGAGCTCCGCCTGGCTGTCGGTGCCGAACTTGTTGATCGCCACCACGGGGGTGATGCCGAACTTCTCGACGTTGCGCACGTGCCGCTGGAGGTTGGCGACGCCGGCGGCCAGGGCCTCGACGTCGGGCTCCCTGAGCTGGTCCTTGGCGACACCGCCGTGCATCTTGAGCGCGCGGATGGTGGCCACCACCACGACGGCGGAGGGCGCGACGTCGGCCATCCTCGCCTTGATGTCCATGTACTTTTCGGCGCCCAGGTCGGCGCCGAACCCGGCCTCGGTGATGACGACGTCGGCGAGGCTGCGGGCCGTCTGGGTGGCGATCAGCGAGTTGCAGCCGTGCGCGATGTTGGCGAAGGGACCGCCGTGCACCACGGCGGGCGTGCCGGCGATGGTCTGCACCAGGTTCGGTTTGATCGCGTCCTTGAGCAGCATGGTCAGGGCGCCCTGGACAGCGAGATCGGCGACCGTGACCGGCTCCCGGTTGTAGGTGTAGCCGAAGGTGATCCGGCCAAGCCGCGCTCGCAGGTCGTCCAGGTCGGTGGCCAGGCAGAACACCGCCATGATCTCCGAGGCGACGGTGATGTCGAAGCCGTCCTGCCGCGGCACGCCCTGCGTCGGGCCGCCCAGGCCGATCACAACCTCGCGCAGGGACCGGTCGTTCATGTCCAGCACCCGCTTGAACGTCATCCGGCGCGGATCGATGTTCAGCGCGTTGCCCTGGTAGATGTGGTTGTCCACCAGCGCCATCAAGGCGTTGTTCGCCGAGGTGATGGCGTGGAAGTCGCCGGTGAAGTGCAGGTTGATTTCGTCCATCGGCAGGACCTGTGAGTAGCCGCCGCCGGTCGCGCCGCCCTTCATGCCCAGAATGGGGCCCAGCGAGGGTTCGCGCAGCGCGATCATGACCCGGTGCCCGGCGCGGGCCAGTGAGTCGGCCAGGCCCACCGTGGTGGTGGACTTCCCCTCACCGGCCGGGGTGGGGGACATCGCCGAGACCAGCACCACCTTGCCCGGGGTGTGCGCGGCGTCCCGGTTGAGCTTGGCCGGATCGATCTTGGCCTTGTAGCGGCCATAGAATTCCAGCGCCTCCGGGTTGATCCCGGCGGCGGCCGCCACATCCTGGATCGGCCGCATGGTGGCCCGCTGCGCGATCTCCAGGTCGCTCGGCGCCGGCGGCACGGCCGGCGTCTCGGCTGGCGAGCTCAGCACCGGCGTCTGGGCCGGCGAGCTCAGCACCGGCGTCGGGGCCGGCTGCCCGGCAGCCTGCCCGGCCGAAGGTCCGGCGTTGGCTCCGGCGGGTTCCGTGGTGTTCTCCGACATCGTCGTCCTTCGGCTCGTGGCTTCGTGGGCCCCGGCCGGCGGTTCCGGCCGGGGTCCCGGTCTGGCTCCCGGTCAGGGCGTGTGGCCCGCCGGGATGCTTCGTGTTCCAAAATACTGGACCAGGGCGGCCTGGTAGCTCTCCAGCGTAATCGCGGCGGTGCGCTGCCAGCCGAAGTCCTGGGCGTGTACCGAGGCCGCGCGGCCCATGTCCTCCCGGGTGGCCGGGTCGTCATGGAGGGCTTCCAGGGCATCGGCCCAGTCCGCTGCCTTGTGGCCCTCCACCAGCAGGCCGGTCCGGCCGTCGAAGATCGCCCGCGACAGCCCGCCCACCTTCGTGGCGACTACGGGCGTGCCGCAGGCCTGGGCCTCGAGGGCGACCAGGCCGAAGGATTCGCTGTAGGAGGGCATCACTACGACGTCGGCCGAGCGGTACCAGCCGGCCAGCTTGGGCGCGCTGACCGGCGGGTGGTGCGTGACGACGTCGTCCATCCCGGCGGCGGTGATCAGGGCCTTGAGGTCAAAGTCCTTCGCCCCGCTCACCGCCCCCAGGATGGTCAGCTGCAGATCGATGTCCGGACGGCGGGCACGCAGCAGGGCGGCCGCCTTGATCAGGATCTGCGGTCCCTTGAGCCGCTGGATCCGGCCGGCGAAAAGCAGGTGGAACCGGCCCGGCACGATGCCGTGCTGGCTGCGGGCGCGGCTCCGGAACGCGGGCGTAAAGATGGACAGGTCCACGCCTGGGGGCGCCACATCGATGCGGTCGGGGTCGGCACCGTAGTGCGAGACCAGTTCCGCGGCCTCCGCCCCGGTGTTGGCGATCAGCCGGGTGGCGCCGTCGACGATGCGGTGTTCGCCCTCCTCGCGCCGGCGCGGTTCAGGTTGCTCGCCGGACTCCAGCAGCAGGTTCTTGACCTTGGCCATGGTGTGCATGGTGTGCACCAGCGGCACGCCCCACAGCTCCGAGAGCTCCAGCCCCGCCACCCCGGACACCCAATAGTGCGAATGGATGACGTCGTAACGGCCATGCGGCTGCAGCTGCTTGATCCGGTCAATTTCGGCCACCATGCTGTGCAGCAGCGCCGGCAGTTCCTCCTTGGGAAGTTTCCGCGGCGGACCGGCGAACACGTTGTGGACGCAGACGCCCGGGAAGGGATGCTCGACGGCGGCCTGGCCGGCCGCGTTGGACCGGGTGAAGATCTCCACCTCCACGCCAGTCTCGGCCAGGGCCGCGGCGAGGGCGCGGACGTACACGTTCATGCCGCCGGCGTCCCCGGAGCCGGGCTGCTCCATTGGCGAGGTGTGCAGGGAGAGGAAGGCGACACGGCGGACCAGCGGCATCCTCTTTCCTCCCTTCCTGCGACGTGGATTCGATAAAACACTACTCCTGAACGGCAGGCCGATTCACCGGCGGCTGGCGGCTGCTAACGTGGCGGCTGTGAGCGCAAACACAGAAACCCGGGCGGTCCCGCCGTCGTGGGTGATCCGCGAGGCCACCGGCCAGGACTGGCCCACCATCTGGGAGATCCTGGAGCCGGTCATCCGGGCCGGGGAGACCTTCACCTGGGACCGCGACACCACCGAGGAGCAGGCCCGCGCGAAATGGGTCAAGACGGCGCCGGGCCGGACCTTCGTCGCCGTCGGGACCGGGCGGCTCGACGGCGTCGTGCTGGGCACCGGCGAGCTGCACGCCAACCAGGGCGGCGGCGGCAGCCACGTCGCCAACGCCGGGTACATGGTCCGTGCCGGGTACGGCGGCCGCGGCGTCGCCCGGGCCCTGTGCGCCTATTCGCTGGAGGCCGCCCGGGCCGCCGGCTTCCGCGCCATGCAGTTCAACGCCGTGGTGGAAAGCAACGTCCGGGCCGTCGCCGCCTGGCAGGCGATGGGCTTCAAGATCCTCGCCACCATCCCTGAGGCCTTCCGGCACCCGAGCCTGGGCTTTGTGGGCCTGCACGTGATGCACCGCAGCCTGTAGCGGGCCCGGACGGATAAACCCCAAGACATTTGCGGCCGCCGCGAATAGGCTGGGCCGTGAAGGCCGAGCGAGGGAGACCTGAATGCCCGGGAGTGGTTATCCGCAGGTGCAGCACGAGCCGGGCAGCCCTGACCGGGATGCCCGCAGGCGCCGCTGGCCTGGCTGGTTTCCGGCCCTCCTGCTGCTGGTGGTGCCGCTGCTGGTTATCGCCGGGTGCACGCTGTCCCGGAACAACGGCAGCAGCCCCGCGGCGGAGACCGGACCGGACTTCGTCACCGCCTCCGGCCGCGGCCTTGTCCTCAACGGCGAGCCCACCCGGCTGAAGGCGGTGAATTTCTCCAACCTCTACCATCGAAACCTGAACGGGGCCGAGCTCCTCACCTCGCAGCACCATTCGGAGGAAGACTTCGCCAGGGCAAAAGACATCGGCTTCAACAGCATCCGCTTTGCCTTCGACGGCGACTGGTACGCCGACTCCCCGCAGGTCTTCTGGCAGTGGCTGGACCAAAACGTGGCCTGGGCGCGGCAACACGGCATGCGCCTGATCCTGGACCTGCACACCCCGATCGGCGGATTCTGGCTGGACCCGACCAGCGACGCTGTCAGCTTTGACCTCTGGTCCGATCCCCGGCTGCAGCAGCAGAACGCGGACCTGTGGCGGGCCATCGCCGCCCGGTACAAGGACGAACCGGCCATCGCTGCCTACGACCTGCTCAACGAGCCGGTGACGACCGATGCGACCGGCGAACAATGGAAAAGGCTGGCGCGGCAGCTGGTCGCCGCAGTCCGGGCGGAGGATCCGAACCACCTGCTGGTTGTGGGCGGGATCTACGGGGTCAACGGCCGCTACGGCGCGTCCGGAGTCGACCAGCACTTCCTGGTGGATGACAGCAACGTCGTGTACGACTTCCACTTCTACGAGCCCATCAAATACACCCACCAGTACGCGTCCTGGGTCGAGGGCCCGGTCCAGGACGGCGGCCGCTATCCGGACCCGGACACGATTCTCCCGACCGGCCAGCGGGTCCTGCTGCCCGGAAGCCGTATCGCCACCCAGCCACTGCCCGCGGGCACATCGGACTGGGCGGCGTACGACAGCGGCATCGTAACCATTGACGACAGCAGCGCGGTCGCGGCGGCGCCCCTGGCCATCGCGCAGGGCGGGATGCGGGGAACGGCCAGCTTCGATGCGATCAGGGTGACCGAGTACGGACCGGACGGGACCGAAATCCGGCAAATCATCAACGACCCCCTGGACCGCGACGCGGCGTTGGACTGGCATCAATGGGAATACGGCGGGACGGCAGGGGCGGCGCCGAAGTTCGCGCGGGAGAAGGCCGGCTACCGGGACGGCGGCAGCCTCTCCATCAGCGATGCCACGGACGCCAAGGCAATCGCAGGGTGGAGCAACGACGCCCACCTGTTCAAGGTTGTGCCCGGTAACAAGTACCGCATCCAGGGCCATATGCGGGGGCAGAACATTGCGGCGTCCGCGGGGTCGGCCCCTCGGATCGGGCTCCAGCTCGACGTCTACGCACAGTCGCCGGGCACGGCCGGAAACGGCTTCCTCGCACGCGACAAAGGCTATTTGGCACACGAAGTGGGGAAGCGCGTCCAGTTCGGCATCGACAACAACGTGCCGATGTCGGTCATGGAGTTCGGGCTGGTCCGGCAGGCCTTTGAAATGGAGGGCAAGGGCGGCGGCCAGTGGGTCACCGACATGCTTGACCTCCTGGCGGAGAACGACCTCAGCTTTGCCTACTGGGAATACCACGGGACGCAGATGGGGCTCTACCTCAGCGGTTCAGGGCAACCCGGCGAACCCAATCAGGCCCTCCTGGACACTCTGGCCCGCGGACTGCGCTGAGCGTCAGGATACGGCGAGGAGCCGCCGCCATCAGCTGCGGACGTCGTGGCGCCAGAGCTCCAGCAGGTCCGGGAACGCGGCCTCATAAGCGGCCAGCAGCTGGGCCGCGAGCACGTCCGAATCCACCAGGGGGTGCCGGGCGAACGCGGCCAGGGCGGCCCCGCGCCGGCCCCCGGCAGCCGGGCGCGACCCTGCGCTGTCCGGGCCGGTGCCGGGGACGGTGCCAGGGACGGTTCCCGGGGGCGCGGTGGCGCGGACCACGAGCCGTTCGACCTCCTTGATCCGCAGCATCAGCGCCAGCTGCGCTGCCGCCGGCCGGTCCTGCGGGATCGGCACCACGCCGTCGGCGCCCACCTTGCACGGGACCTCGACGACGGCGTCGACCGGCAGCCCCGGGATCGCGGGGGTCCGTGCCCCGCCGGATCCGGGCGCCGCGTTGGGCGTGTTCAGGATCAGCTCGGCGTCGCCACCGCCGGAAAGGGCGCGCATCACCGCCAGCGCGACACGTTCGTAGCCGCCCCCGGCCAGGTCGTCCTCGTCCCGCTGCTCCCCGGCGGCGCGGGCCTCGGCCAGGTAGCCCTCCTCGCGGGACCGGCGTGCGGCGTCCCAGAGCCCGTAGGCCCCGGCGCCGGCGGACGCGAGCCGGGGGTAGAGCTCGGCCTGCTGCCGGTGGATGGACTCGCCGCGGGTCTGGGCGGCGGCCCGCATGGCCGCCAGGGCACGGGCGGTCTCGTAGTAGTAGTACAGGTATTCGTTCGGCACGCAGCCCAGGCCGGCCAGAAAGGGCTGCGGGAACAGACGGCCTTCCTCGAAACCGGCCAGCGCCCCGGCGTCGGCCAGCAGACCGGGGAGGACGTCCCTGCCGCCGGACTCCAGCCGGTACAGCCAGCCCAGGTGGTTTAGCCCGTAGTAGCCCACGCCGTCGAGCCTGCCCTCCGGGAGCACGACGCCGGCGGCGCGCGCCGCCCGGTGCACCAGCCCGCCGGCCGAATCGCAGATCCCCACCACCCGGCGGCCCAGCACCGGGACCAGGGCCTCGGTCACCATGCCCGCCGGATTCGTGAAGTTGACCAGCCACGCGCCCGGACAGATGCGCTTCATCGCCTGCGCCAGGGACAACATCGGCGGAATGGTGCGCAGGGCGTAGGAGATGCCGCCGGCGCCGGTGGTCTCCTGGCCCAGCACCCCCAACTCCTGCGCCACCCGCTCATCGGCGGTTCGTCCGGCCGTGCCGCCGGGACGGATGGCAGCGAAGACCAGGTCCGTGCCGGCCAGGGCCTCGGGCAGGGACGTGGTGGCACGGACGACCGGACCGCCGCCCGGAAGCTGTCCGGGCACGGAGGCCAGCACCGCCTCGATCGCGGCGAGCCGGCCGGCGTCGACGTCGTAGAGCACCAGCTCCCGGACCAGCCCGGCGAAGGGTCCGGCGCAGAGCGCCCGGTAGACCAGCGGCACCCGGAATCCGCCGCCGCCGGCAATCATGAGCCGCATGCCAGCAGTCTATTCTTACCTCGCGCCGGAGCGCCCGGAAGGCCGTCTTTCGCCGGCTACCCGGACGGCGTAGTGTGCCGTGTATGGACGCGATTCCAGCGCAGCGCTTCGACCCGCTCGCCGCCGTCCGCACCCCGACGGCGGGGGGCTTCGACCTGCTCCTGACGGGCACGGTGTTCCAGGACATCATCTTCACCGGGCTGCCGCACGCACCCCGGCCCGGGACGGAAATCTGGAGCGACGGGATGGGCAGCTGCCCCGGCGGGGTGGCGAACCAAGCCATAGCCGCGGCCCGGCTGGGCTTGCGCACCGGGCTGGCCGCCGCGTTCGGCGACGACGGCTACGGCGATTACAACTGGAAGATCCTGGACCGGCAGGAACACGTGGACCTGTCGCTGTCCCGGCGCGTTCCGGGCTGGCACTCGCCGGTTACGGTGTCGCTGAGTGTCGAGAAGGACCGGTCCATGGTGACCCACGGCCATCCGGCGCCGGTGACGTCGAGCGAGCTGATCGGCTGCCCGCCGCCCGCGCTTGCCGCCGTCGCCGAGCTGGGCGAGGAGCTGGAACCGTGGGCCGTCGACGCGCACCGGGCCGGCGTGCGGCTCTTCGGCGACGTCGGCTGGGATCCCACCGGGACGTGGGCGCAGGCGCGGCTGGACAACCTGAAGTATTTCCACGCCTTTATGCCCAACCAGGAGGAGGCCATGGCGTTCACTGGCAAGGACAACCCCTGGGCCGCGCTTTACGCGCTCGCGGACCAGGTCCCGGTGGCCGTGGTGACGCTGGGTCCGCAGGGGTCCATGGCGGTGGACTCCGAGACCGGTGAAGAGGAGTGGGTGCCCTCGCTGCCGGTGCCGGCGTTCGACCCCACCGGCGCCGGGGACTGCTTCGGGGCGGCATTCATCGTCGGCTGCCTGGCCGGCTGGCCGCTGGGGGACCGGCTCCGGTTCGCCAATCTGTGCGCAGCCCTGGCCGTGCAGCAGGTCGGCGGTTCGCTCGCCGCGCCCGGCTGGGGAGACATTGCCGACTGGTGGCAACGCGCGAACGCCCGCAAGGAACGGCAGGGAAGCCAATGGCTGCGCCGCTACGGCTTCCTGGCGGAGATTGTGCGAGACGTGCCGCCGGAGGCGCAACGGCGTGCGACGGCGACCATCGCCCACCTGTCGGACGCGTAGGCCCGGCCGCTCCGGGGGACATGCTCAGTGCCCGTGCCGGCGAGTGGACATAAGGCCGTTATGCGCTCTCGTGGCCGCGGGGAATGAGCATGTTCCGCGGATGATTCTGCAGGCGGAGCGGACATGCGCCCGGACCGGCCTTGGTAGTGGACATGCTCTCCGGGTGGGCCGGCCAGTGGACATAAGGCCGTTATGCGCTCTCGTGGCCGCGGGGAATGAGCATGTCCCGCGGACGACTCTGCAGGCGGAGCGGACATGCTCCCGCGGCCGGCCTTGATAGTGGACATGCTCTCCGGGCGGGCCGGCGAGCGGACTTAGGCCGTTATGCGCTCTCGTGGCCGCGGGGAATGAGCATGTCCCGGGGTGAAGGATGGGCATGTCCCTAAGGGCCGGCCCGGTGCGGAATTCAGCACGGTCTGCGGCCACCCGTAGAATCGTAAAGTGATGTACCCAGCAGCAACAGGTGATTTCCAGCCATTGGCGGAAGCAAGTCCGGACCATGTCGAGGAGCGCTCGGCCGTTATCGACCTCGAAGCGATCCGGCACAACGTCCGGCGGCTGGCCAAGGTGGCTTCGCCGGCAAAGGTGATGGCCGTCGTCAAGGCGGACGCGTACGGGCACGGGGCCATTCCGGTGGCCCGCGCCGCGCTCAGCGCCGGTGCCAGCTGGCTCGGCGTCGCGCACATCTCGGAAGCGCTCGCCCTGCGCGCCGCCGGCATCGACGCCCCGCTGCTGGCGTGGCTGCACACCCCCGAAAGCAATTTTGCCGCCGCCGTCGCTGCCGGCATCGACATCGGCTGCTCCGGCTGGGAGCTGGGCCGGATCGTGGCCGCCGCCCGCGAGCAGGAACGGCCCGCCCGGATCCACCTGAAGGTCGACACCGGGCTCGGCCGCAACGGCGCCACCCTGGAGACCTGGGACACGCTGCTGGGTGAGGCCATGGAATACCAGGACCAGGGCCTGCTGCGCGTCGTCGGAATTTTCTCCCACCTGGCCGTCGCGGATGAACCCGAACGGCCGGAAACAGACGAGCAGCTCGCCGCGTTCCGCGAAGTCCTGGCGATGGCCCAGGACGCCGGCGTCGATCCCGAGGTCCGCCACCTTGCCAACACCCCGGCGACGCTGTCCCGCCCGGACACGCACTTCGACCTGGTCCGGGTGGGCCTGGGCATCTACGGGCTCTCACCGTTCGAAGGACAGAACTCCGCAGAGGTCGGGCTCCGTCCGGCCATGACTGTGCGCACCGTCGTCTCGCACTGCAAGGACGTACCCGCCGGCCAGGGCGTCTCCTACGGGCTGAACTACCGCACCGCCGGCAGCAGCACCCTGGGCCTTGTCCCGCTGGGCTATGCCGACGGCGTGCCGCGCGTCGCCACCGGCGGCCCGGTCCGGGTGGGCGGCGTGAACTACCCCGTGGTGGGCCGCATCGCGATGGACCAGATGGTGATCGACCTCGGCCCGCTGCACGTCTCCGCCGGGGGCACCAGCCTGCTGGGAGCCGAGGCGCAGATGTTCGGCGACGGTGCCGACGGCGGTCCCACCGCCGAGGACTGGGCCAGGGCGGCGGGCACCAACAACTACGAAATCGTCACCCGCATCAGCCCGCGGGTGCCGCGCCGCTACATCAACGAGGAACCCGCCCCCGGCGGCGGGGCCGCGCAGTGAGCGGACCGGCCTGGGAGCGGATCCTCACCGTCGGGACCGCCGAGCAGACGCACGCGCTGGCCGCAGCCCTCGGCACCGGTCTGGAGGCCGGTGACCTGCTGGTCCTGACCGGCGAGCTCGGCGCCGGGAAGACCACCTTCACGCAGGGGCTCGGCGAAGGCCTCGGCGTCCGCGCCGGGATCATCTCGCCCACGTTCGTCCTGGTCCGGATCCACCCCAACCTGCCGGACGGGCCGCGCCCCGGCGGCCCGGACCTGGTCCACGTTGACGCGTACCGGCTGGCGTCAGCCTCCGAAATCGACGACATTGACCTGGAAAACACCATGGACAGCGCGGTGACCGTGGTGGAGTGGGGCCGCGGCCGGGTTGAGCATCTGAGCGAGAGCCGGCTCGAGGTTGAGCTGCACCGCCAGCTCGGCGGCGCCCAGCCGAATGACGCCCCGCCCTCCGGCGGCGCCCAGCCCGCCGGCGGCGCCCAGCCGAACGCCGCCCAGCCCAATGGCGCCCAGCCCACCGGCAGCGATGAACCCACCGGCGGCGTGCTGGATTTTGACACCGACGACGCCGACGAGCCCAGGACCGTGGTGTTCCGCGGCTTCGGTCCGCGCTGGGCCGAGCCGCCGGCCGCCCTGGCCGGCATCCCCGAACATCCCGCGACCACGGAAACGGACTGAAGATGCTGATCCTTGCCATCGATACCTCGGCCGTCGCCAGCGCGGCGCTCGTCTCCGACGACTCCCTGGAGTCCGTCGTCGGGAGTTTCGCCACCGAGGACACCCGCAGCCACGCCGAGGTGCTGGCCCCGGGCATCGAGCAGCTGCTCACCGGTGTGGGACTGACCGGCGCCGACGTCGATGCCATTGTCACCGGGGTGGGACCGGGCCCGTTCACGGGACTCCGCTCCGGCATCGTCACGGCGCGCAGCCTGGCCTTTGTCTGGCAGAAGCCCCTCTACGGGCTCATGAGCCTGGATGCCATCGCCCTCGAAGTGGCCGAGTCCACGGAGGCGGCCGCCGAGTTCATCGTGGCGACCGACGCGCGGCGCAAGGAGGTCTACTGGGCCCGCTACGCCCTGGCCGGAAGCCAGTTGCCGCAGCTGTTGGATGGCCCGCATGTGGGGTTCGCCGCTGATCTGCCGGACCTCCCGGTCTATGGCGCCGGCGCCGGGCTCTACCCGGATGTGCTCAACGCGGTTCCCGAATTCGCCGGGCGCCAGCCCGAGGCGCTCGCGCTGGGCCAGTTCGCGCTGGCGCGGCTCGCCGCGGGGGAGCAGCTCCCGGACACCACCCCGCTGTACCTGCGGGAATCCGACGCCCAGGTCCCTGGCCCGCGGAAGCGCGCGCTGTGAGCGCCCCGGAAACACCGGCGGGATTCTCCCCGGCCGGCGTGACTTTCAGGCCCATGGCCGCCGCGGACCTTCCGGCCGTGCATGACCTGGAGCGCCGGCTCTTCCCGGTGGACGCCTGGCCCCTGCAGATGTTCGTCGACGAACTCGCCCAGGCTGAGACCCGGAGCTACCTCGTCGCGGAAGCCGGCGGCGCCATCGTCGGCTACGCCGGACTGATGTGCATCGAACCCATCGCGGACGTCCAGACCATCGCCGTCGTACCCGAGCAGGAGGGCCGCGGCATCGGATCGGCGCTGCTGGCCGAGCTCATCCGGGAAAGCCGGCGGCGGCACGCCGCCGACGTGCTGCTTGAGGTGCGCGCCGACAACCCCCGGGCCCAGCAGCTCTACCGGCGCTTCGGCTTCGAGCAGATCCACACCCGCCCGCGCTACTACCGCGACGGCGTCGACGCGCTGATCATGCGCCTCCAGCTGCACACAACGGACAGCACGGCGCCCGGCACCACCACGGACGACACCCAGCCAACGGAGACAGGCCGAGAATGAACCATCACCCACACAGCCCCCAGCCGCTGGTGCTGGGGATCGAGTCATCCTGCGACGAGACCGGCGTCGGGATTGTCCGCGGCACCCGGCTGCTGGCCAACACTGTGTCTTCGTCCATGGAGGAGCACGTCCGCTTCGGCGGGGTCATCCCCGAGATCGCCTCGCGCGCGCACCTCGACGCCTTCGTGCCCACCCTCAGGGAGGCCCTCGCCGAGGCGCACGTGACGCTGGACGACGTCGACGCCATCGCCGTCACGTCCGGACCGGGGCTGGCCGGCGCGCTGATGGTGGGGGTCTGCGCGGCCAAGGCGCTCGCGGTCGCCACCGGCAAGCCGCTGTACGCGATCAACCACCTGGTGGCGCACGTCGGCGTCGGCCTGCTCGAACCGGCCACCGGTGCGGAGGCGACCGGCCCGCAGCCGACCGGCGCCGAGGCAGCCGGCCGGCAGCCGGACGGGACCCCGGCCGCCCTGCCGGAGAACCTGGGCGCACTCCTGGTCTCCGGCGGGCATACCGAGATCCTGCGGATCCGCAGCATCACCGACGACGTCGAGCTGCTCGGTTCCACGATTGACGACGCCGCCGGCGAGGCCTATGACAAGGTGGCCCGGCTGCTGGGGCTCGGCTACCCCGGCGGGCCGGCCATCGACAAGCTGGCGCGCACCGGCAACGCCAAGGCGATCCGCTTCCCGCGCGGTCTCACCCAGCCCAAATACATGGGGACCGCCGAGGAACCCGGCCCGCACCGTTACGACTGGTCCTTCAGCGGGCTCAAGACCGCCGTCGCCCGCTGCGTCGAGCAGTTCGAGGCGAGCGGCGACGAGGTGCCGGTCGCGGACATCGCGGCGGCCTTCCAGGAGGCCGTGGTGGATGTGATCACCGCCAAAGCGGTGCTCGCCTGCCGGGAGAACGGCATCACCGAGCTGCTGCTGGGCGGGGGAGTGGCCGCGAACTCGCGGCTGCGCCAGCTCACGGAGCAGCGCTGCAGCGCGGCCGGAATCCGGCTGACCGTTCCGTCGCTTTCGCTGTGCACGGACAACGGCGCCATGGTGGCCGCGCTCGGTGCGCAGCTGGTGATGTCCGGGACCGCGCCGAGCGGAATCGGCTTCGCGCCGGACTCCTCGATGCCGGTCACGTCCGTGTCCGTCCAGGACGCGGCTGTCCCGTCCCGGTAGGAACCCGGGCGGGGGGTTACGCTTCGGGCCCTTCGCGCATCTGCTCGACCAGGTCCAGGACGACGGCGCGCAGGTCGCCGCCGTGTTCCGCGGCGACGCGGCGCTGCCGCTGGTAGCCGGCGCCGCGTTCAATGATCCGTTCGACGTCGGCCAGCTCCGCGCTGCAGCCGAGCTTGGCGGCCACCGGCTCAAGCCGGGCCAGCGTCTCGCGCAGGTGCTCGGTGACGAGCTGCTCATTGCCGTCGGCGTCCAGGATGATGATCGCGTCCAGCCCGTAGCGCGCGGCGCGCCACTTGTTTTCCTGGACGTGCCAGGGCGGCATGGTCGGGATGGTTCCGCCGTTGTCCAGGGTGGTGGAGAACTCGTCCACGAGGCACTGGGTCAGGGCGGCGATGGCCCCCACCTCCTCGAGCGTGGCCAGGCCGTCGCAGATGCGCATCTCGATGGTGCCGAGGTTGGGCACCGGCCGGATGTCCCAGCGGATCTCGGAGAGGGTGTCGATCACCCCGGTGGTGAACATGTCCTGGACGTAGGACTCGTATTCTTCCCAGCTGGAGAACTGGAACGGCAGTCCCGCCGTCGGCAGCTGTTGGAACATCAGCGCGCGCTGCGAGGCGTAGCCGGTATCCTCGCCGCCCCAGAACGGGCTGGAGGCGGACAGCGCCTGGAAATGCGGGAAGTAATTGACCAGGCCGTCCAGGACCGGGAGCACCTTGTCGCGGCGGTCGAGGCCCACATGGACGTGGACGCCGTAGATCACCATCTGCCGGCCCCACCACTGGGTGCGGTCGATCAGCTTGGCATAGCGGGCTTTGTCGGTGACCGGCTGCAGCTGCGGGGGGCTGAAGGGGTGGCTGCCGGCGCAGAAGACCTCAACGCCCATCGGGTCGGTGACCTCGCGCACCGCGGCGAGGGAACTGCTCAGGTCAGCCTTCGCTTCCGCCACCGTGGTGCAGATGCCCGTAACGAGCTCCACTGTGTTGAGCAGCAGTTCCTGTTTGATATGCGGATGTTCGTCATCCTCGTTCAGCTCGGGGTGCCGGGCGGCGACACCCCGGAGCACCTCGCTGGCCACCGAGGCCAGCTCGCCGGTTTCGGCGTTGACGAGCGCAAGCTCCCATTCCACACCAAGAGTTGATTGCCTGGATGAAGCGAAATCAATCTTCATGTGGTCCCTTCACTGTTTTATTGCCCGCCGGTGTTGCTGCTTGTGCGCCTGCCCGTGCCGTCCCCGAGGCCCGGCGCCGCGGCCTGCGGTGGCAAGGCAACGGTGTTTCAAGTCTAGTGCAGGGGTAGCATCGAGCTGGTGGCCAAGTTACAGCTGATGCGTGAGAGTTTTCACAGAAGAGGTCTGTTATCGGCAGCCGCGGCGGTCATGACGGCGCTCGCGCTGGGATCCACCGCCTGCACCGGCCCCGGGGCCACAGTCCCCGGCGCCCCGAACCCCGCCGCCACGGCCCCCGCCGCCCCGGTCCCCGCTGCCCCGGTCCCCGGCCCGGCGGCAGGCCAGGGTGTCCAGTCCCCGCCGGCGTTGGGCGCCCGGCCCGGCGCGCCGCGCCCGCTCGGCTGGGGCCCGGACCAGCGCGACGCCGACGCCGCGGCCAAGGCCGTGGGCCGGATGAGCTTGGAGCAAAAGGCCGGCCAGGTGCTGCTGCCCTTCTTCCCCGGGCTCGACTACGAGGCGCACGCGCGGACCGTGGAGCGGCTGCATCTGGCCGGATCGATCCTCATGGGAGACAACGTCCCCGCGGCCCCGAACGGTCAGGTGGACACCGCCGGCATGCGCCGCACGGCGGAGCGGCTGCAGCGCGCCGCCCGCGCCGATGGACGCAGCTGGCCCGGAATGATCGCGGTGGACCAGGAAGGCGGGGTGGTTGCCCGGCTGCGCGCCCCGCTGACCGAGTGGCCAGCACCGATGAGCTACGGGGCGGCCGGCAGTGAACCCCTGGCGTCCGACGCCGGCCGCGCCCTTTCGGCGGAACTGGCCGGCCTCGGCTTCAACGTCGACTTCGCACCCACCGCCGATGTCACGATGGGCCCGGCCGATCCGACGATCGGCGCACGGTCGTTCTCCGGCAGCGCGGACGCCGCCGCGGACTTCGGTATCGCCTTCTCCAGGGGCATGCTCGGCTCGGGGGTCCTGCCGGCCACCAAGCACTTTCCCGGCCATGGCTCTGTGACCGTCGATTCCCACCGGGGCCTTCCGGTCCAGGACGCCAGCCTGAAGCAATTGCGGGGGAGGGACCTGCGGCCGTTCCAGGCGGCCATCGACGCCGGACTGCCGATGGTCATGACCGGGCACATCGCCGTCCGCGCCCTGGATCCGGGGGTCCCTGCCTCGGTGTCGAAGGCGTCTTACGCTCAGCTGCGCCGGATGGGCTTCAAGGGCGTCGCCGTGACGGACGCGTTCAACATGGGAGCCATCCAGCAGCGGTATCCCCGCGACGCCGCCGCCCCGCTGGCGCTGGCCGCCGGCGCTGACCTGGTGCTTATGCCGGCATCGGTGGAAACCGCCCATGCCGCCATCGTGAACGCCGTGCGAAGCGGCACCCTGCCGGCCGCACGGCTGGACGAGGCGGCGCAGCGCGTGGCCACAATGCAGCTCTGGCGGGGCCGCAGCCATCCGCTGCGGGGCTCGGCGCCCGGCAGCGGCTCGGCGCTGTCACACAAGGTTTCGCGGGAAGCCATCACCGTGCTCGCCGGCCCTTGCCGGGGGCGGATCGTCCCGGCCAGCGTCCGGGTGGGCGGTGGTTCCGCACAGGACCGCGCGCGGTTCGCGGCGGCGGCCAAACAAGCCGGCATCAGTGTGGGCGCCGGGCCGCTCGTGACGCTGATCGGGTACCGCGGTTCGCCGGTGACCGCGGACGTGGCGGTTTCGCTGGACGCGCCGTGGCCGCTGGAGAAATCCGCCACGCGCGCCAAGATCGCGCTCTACGGCCGGAGCCAGGAGGCCTTCGACGCCCTGCTGGCGGTGCTGGCCGGAAAAGCCGCCGCCCCCGGGAAGCTGCCGGTCGCCGTCGGGCGGCAAGGTGCCGGGTCCGGCTGCCGCTGATCCGGCCGGGTGGCGTTTAATGGTGCAGTGCCCATCCTGAATAAAGACATGACCCTGTGTATCTCGCTCTCGGCCCGGCCGAGCAACAACGGGACGCGCTTCCACAACCACCTGTATGAGCAGCTGGGCCTGAACTGGATCTATAAGGCCTTCGCCCCCACCGACCTGGCCCAGGCCATCGCCGGGGTGCGGGGACTGGGCATCCGCGGCTGCGCCGTGTCCATGCCGTACAAGGAAGACGTCATCGCCATGGTGGACGTCATGGACCCGTCTGCGAAAGCCATCGATTCGGTCAACACGATCGTCAACGACGGCGGCCGGCTCACGGCCTACAACACCGACTACACCGCGATCGAACAGCTGCTGCAGCGCAACGCAGTGCCCACGGATTACTCCGTGTGGTTGCTGGGCGCCGGCGGCATGGCGAAGGCCACCGCGGCCGCGCTCCGCGACGCCGGCTTCCGGCGGGTCACCATCATCGCCCGCAATGAGGAGGCCGGCAGGGCGCTTGCCGGCCTTTACGGATTCCAGTGGCAGGCCGGTCTCCCGGCCGCCGGCTCCGGGGACGGCCCGGCCGACCTGCTGATCAATGTGACGCCCATTGGTATGGCCGGCGGACCGGAGTCGGACCAACTCTCTTTCCCGCAGGAGGCCGTGGAGGCCGCCAAGGTGGTGTTCGACGTCGTCGCGCTGCCCGCCGAAACGCCCCTGATCAAAGCCGCCCGGGCCGCCGGCAAGGCGGTCATCACGGGGGCGGAGGTCGCCACCATCCAGGCCCTGGAACAGTTCGTCCTGTACACGGGCATCCGGCCCAGCGCCGAACAGGTCCGGGCCGCTGAAGAGTTCATGCGGGCCCAGTAAACGGACCAACCGGGGCCGGGACCGGCTGCCGCTGGGAGGCGCCCTGGGACGGCCGGTTCTGACCGGCTACCCTGTACCGCCGGCCCTAGACGGGCTGCACGGAGATGGCCACCCGTTCCTCGCCGATTCTGGTGAGGACCAGGGTGGCCGTCTTTTTGGCCGCGTTCTTGGCGTTCTTGCCGCCGCCGGGGAGCAGTTGCTGGCGCAGTTCTTCCGGCGTGACCGAAGTGCCGCGCTTTTTGATGTCGAGGACGCCCACGCCGTTGTCCTTGACCCAGGCCTTGAGCGCCTTGACGTTGAACGGCATCACCTCGAGGACCTGGTAGGCCCGGGCGAAGGGGGTGTCGCGCAGCTCCGGCGCGCAGATGTAGGCGATGTGTTCGTCCAGCAGATGTCCGCCCAGCTGGAGCGCGACGTCGGCGACGAGCCCCGCGCGGATCACGGCGCCGTCGGGCTCGTAGAGATAGCCCTCCACCGGACCCACGGGGGCCACCGGGCCGGCGTCGAAGTCCTCCGTGCTGGTGAGTTCCGCCGCACCCTGCGGCCCCAGAACCAAGGCAGCGCGCCGGACTCCGGGCCGGCGGACCGCGTTGAACCACAGCGCCACCTCGGTGACGTCGCCGCCCACCGACACCCACTGCGCCTCGCAGTTCGCCGGCACCGAGTCATGCGGCATCCCGGGTCCCATTTTGACGCCGACGGCGCGGCCCGACGCGGCCAGCGATTCCACGAAGGACAGCGGCGGGGAGAAGTCTTCGGGGTCCCAGAGGCGCTTGGTTCCGGAACTGGAGGTGGTGCGGCGTGCCGGGTCCAGCCAGACCCCGTCGATCCCGTCGAGCGGAACGGCGGTGGCATCGGCATGGACCACACTGGCGTTGCGGAACGGGATCAGGTTCATCGTGGCGCAGGCGGCGGTCGTTTCGTCCAGTTCCACCGCGGTGACCTGGATGTCCAGGGAAGCCAGCGCCATCGCGTCGGCGCCCAGCCCGCAGCCCAGGTCCGCCACATGGGCGATCCCGGCTTCGGCGAACCGCTGCGCGTGCCGTGCCGCCACCGTGAGCCGTGTGGCCTGCTCCAGTCCCGCCCGGGTGAAAATCATCTGCCGGGCGAATTCACCGAATTTGGCTTCCGCCCTGGTCCGCAGCCGGGACTGGGTGAGCGCCGCGGAGACCAGTTCGGCGGAATGGCCGGCCTTACGGAGTGAGGCGTTGAGCCGGAAGGCCTCCTCTTCACGGTACGGTCCCAGCGAGGCCAGCAGCTCCCAGCCCTCCGGATTGAGGAGAGGGGCGATCTGGTCCTGCGTAGTCTCAGCCATGCCATCAAGCCTAGTTCAGGCGTGGAAGCCGCGGCGCGGCGGATAGGCTGGACGGCATGGACGGCAAGGAATCAGACGACTTCGGCACAGCGGGCACCCGGGAGCAGGCGGGCGGGGAAGTCCGGGACAGCCGGGGACTGGCCCGTTTCGCCCGTCCGGCGCTGATCGCCGGCAGCGTGATCGCCGTCGTGTGCGTGGCGCTGCTGGTCATCATCTTCTTCCTGGACGCCTTCAACGCAACCGTCTACTCCGTGGGCGGCAAGGATGTGAAGGACGCGACCGACGAGGCCCGCGCCATCCGCGACACCTACGCCGCTGCCCGGGTGGGCGGCATCATCTTCCTGGTCCTCGGGGCGGTGGCCGCCCTGGCCGGTGGCTTTGTGCTGTACCGCGGACGGAATGCCTCCGCGCGGGTCGACGAGGACGACGACGGCCAGGACTGGGACTACGAAGATCTCGCGGGGCGGTAGGCGCCCGCAGCCACGCTCCGCCCGCTGGACATGCTCAGTCCTCCCGCCGGGCCCACCACCGGACATGCTCAGTCCTCGAGCCGGACCCCCCTCCGGACATGCTCAGTCCTCGAGCCGGACCCCCCTCCGGACATGCTCAGTCCTCGACTCCGGCGCTGCACATAATGCCACTTTGTCCGACGCCGGCACCCTGGAATGAGCATGTCCCTCGTCCTGCGCCGGACCCTCCTCCGGACATGCCCAGTCCTCGGCGTCGGCGCTGCACATAATGCCACTATGTCCGACGCAGGCACCCGGGAATGAGCATGTCCCTCGCTCACGGGCTGCAACGAGCATGTCCAACCACCGGCGCCCCCGCCGGACACAACCACCGTGGGTCCACCGGGCGCCACAAAGAATGAGCATGTCCCGTGCAGGCGTTCACCAGGGACGAACTTCTGGCACTCACCTTGACCGAGTGCTAACTACTTACATAGAGTCGTCATTAGCACTCTCCCTAGGCGGGTGCTAACACATGGAGCATGCTCCGCCTAGCTACTGCCGGCACCGCGACGACGGTCTGTACGCCATGGCATCGCCGCTTCATAGTCCACAAATTTGCTGACGAAAAGGAGAGGTCCGAGTGTCGGTCTCTATTAAGCCTCTTGAGGATCGTATTGTTGTCCGCCCGCTCGAAGCCGAGCAGACCACGGCTTCCGGCCTGGTTATCCCGGACTCCGCACAGGAGAAGCCGCAGGAAGGCGAAGTTGTTGCAGTTGGCCCCGGCCGCTTTGACGACAACGGCAACCGCGTTCCCGTAGACGTTGCCGTCGGCGACGTTGTTATCTACTCCAAGTACGGCGGAACCGAAGTCAAGACCGGCGGCGTTGAGTACCTCGTGCTGTCCGCCCGCGACGTCCTGGCGATCGTCGTAAAGTAACTCTCTTGGACCCCCGCGCCGCCGCTCCTTCGCTTTGAACGGAACGGCTGCGCGGGGTTCTGTCTTGAAAGGACAAAACCATGGCAAAGCAGCTCGCGTTTAACGACGCTGCCCGCCGGTCGCTCGAAGCCGGCATCGATAAGCTCGCCAACACGGTCAAGGTGACGCTCGGCCCGCGCGGCCGCAACGTCGTGCTGGACAAGAAGTGGGGCGCCCCCACGATCACCAACGACGGTGTGACCATCGCCCGCGAAGTGGAACTGGACGACCCGTACGAGAACCTTGGCGCCCAGCTCGCCAAGGAGGTTGCCACCAAGACCAACGACGTCGCCGGTGACGGCACCACCACCGCCACCGTGCTCGCCCAGGCCCTGGTCAAGGAAGGCCTGCGCAACGTGGCAGCCGGCGCCGCCCCGGGCCAGATCAAGCGCGGCATCGAGGTCTCGGTCGAGGCCGTCGCCGCCCGCCTGCTGGAAAACGCGCGCCCGGTTGAGGGCACGCAGGTGGCCAACGTTGCCGCCATCTCCGCGCAGAGCGACGAGGTCGGCGAGCTCCTGGCCGAGGCCTTCGGCAAGGTCGGCAAGGATGGTGTGATCACCATCGAGGAGTCCTCCACCACGCAGACCGAGCTGGTCCTCACCGAGGGCATGCAGTTCGACAAGGGCTACTTGTCCCCGTACTTCGTCACCGACGCGGAACGCCAGGAAGCAGTCCTCGAGGACGCCCTGATCCTGATCAACCAGGGCAAGATCTCCTCGGTCCAGGAATTCCTGCCGCTGCTGGAAAAGGCGCTGCAGAGCTCCAAGCCGCTCTTCATCATCGCCGAAGACGTCGACGGCGAGGCCCTTTCCACGCTGATCGTCAACCGCATCCGCGGCACCCTGAACGTCGTGGCCGTCAAGGCTCCGGGCTTCGGCGACCGCCGCAAGGCCATGCTGCAGGACATCGCTACCCTCACGGGTGCGCAGGTTGTTTCCCCGGAACTGGGCCTTAGCCTGGACACCGTGGGCCTTGAGGTGCTCGGCACCGCCCGCCGCATCACCGTGACGAAGGACAACACCACCATCGTCGACGGCGCCGGTTCGGCCGAGGACGTCGCGGCCCGGGTCGCCCAGCTGCGCGCCGAGCTGACCCGCACCGACTCCGACTGGGACAAGGAAAAGCTGCAGGAACGCCTGGCCAAGCTGGCCGGCGGCATCGGCGTGATCAAGGTCGGCGCTGCCACCGAGGTCGAGCTGAAGGAAAAGAAGCACCGCATCGAGGACGCCGTGTCCTCCACCCGCGCTGCCCTCGAAGAAGGCATCGTGGCCGGCGGCGGCTCCGCCCTCATCCACGCCCTCAAGGCGCTCGATGAGGACCCGGCCGTCCAGGCGCTCGACGGCGACGCGGCAGCTGCCGTGGGCATCGTCCGCCGGGCCCTGACCCAGCCGCTGCGCTGGATCGCCCAGAACGCCGGCTTCGACGGCTACGTTGTGGTCGCCAAGGTTGCCGAATCCCCGGTCAACCAGGGCTTCAACGCCAAGACCGGCGAATACGAAGACCTGATCGCGGCCGGTGTCATCGACCCGGTCAAGGTCACGCGTGCGGCCCTCCGCAACGCGGCCTCCATCGCCGCGCTGGTTCTCACCACCGAAACCCTCGTGGTGGAAAAGCCGGCCGATGAGGACGAACACGCCGGGCACCAGCACTAAGGTCTCCGCGCACTAAGAGGACCGGATCAGCGTCAGCTGGTCCGGTCCTTTTTGGTGCCCGGCGCTGCTTGGGGCTTGCCAGCGCCGGCCGGCGTTGTCCTGGCGCCGATGGCTCCGGTGCCGCCGTCGCCCTCTGGACAAAAGCCGCGCGTTGTATAGTGGCTTCCGCTGTCTTGCGTTGTTTCTAAGGGGTTTGTATGTCTGGAGCGGGAACGCTCGTCTCGCCGCGCGAAACGGACGCACGGCCCCGCCAGGGCCGGGCGAGCAAGTTCAGGCCGGAAATCCAGGGTTTGCGGTCGCTCGCCGTGCTGATGGTGGTCACGTACCATGTCTGGTTTGGCCGGGTCTCGGGCGGGGTCGATGTTTTCCTCCTGATCTCGGCCTTCCTGATGACCCTGCAGTTCGTAGGCCGCTACGAGCGCGGCTCGCAGATGGCACTGATCAAGCACTGGCTCCACCTGTTCCGGCGGCTCCTGCCCGCGGCGGCCCTGGTGATTCTCAGCGCACTGGCCGCCAGCTATCTGCTGCTGCCCCGGACCCGTTTCCCGGACGTGGTCTCCCAAAGCTGGGCATCGTTGTTCTACGTGGAAAACCGGGTGCTGCAGGCTGACGCCGTCGACTACTACGCGGCGGACCACGCAACGGCCAGTCCGTTGCAGCATTTCTGGTCCCTGTCCATCCAAGGGCAGGTCTTCATCCTGTGGCCGCTCATCTTCGCCGGCGCCGCCCTCTTGGCCCGCAGGTACAGGCTCCGCTACCGGGCACTTCTCAGCTACATTTTCGCCGGCATCTTCCTGGCCTCGCTGGCGTTTTCCGTCTTCTACACGGCCACGAGCCAGACACAGGCATACTTTGACACCGGCGCACGCCTCTGGGAGTTTGCGCTGGGCACGCTCCTGGCGCTGTTCCTGCCGGGGCTGGCCTTTCTGTCCCGGCCGGTGCGCGTGTTCCTGGGCTGGGCCGGGGTGCTGGCCATGGTCAGCTGCGGCTTCATCCTGGACGTGGAGGGGGCCTTCCCCGGCTTCGCGGCGCTTTGGCCCACGTTGGCCGCCGCTTGTGTCATCCTGGCCGGTCAGACGCAGAGCCGCTGGGGAGTGGACCGTCTGCTGAGCGCCGGCCCGCTCGTGAAACTCGGGGACAACTCGTATGCCCTGTACCTGTGGCACTGGCCGGTGCTGGTGCTGGCCCTGGCCTGGAGCGGCAAAGAGCAGGCGGGTTGGCTTTCGGGCAGCGTCATCATTGCCGTGTCATTGGGGCTCGCTGTCCTCACCACCCGTTTCGTGGAGAAACCGTGGCGGTCATGGGCTTGGCCGGAAGCCCGACGGCGGCGCGCCTCCCTCGCCGTCGCCCTCTGCCTAGCCGTGGTGGCCGCGCCCCTGACAGCGATCCAGCTCTTACAGCACTTCCAGGCCCAGGCCGTCCTGTCGCAGGCGCATCGGAACAACCCCGGCGCCCTGGCTCTGCTGCCGGGGTTCGTCAGCAGAGCCGACAGCGACGCCGCGCTCCTGCCGACCCCCGCGCTGCTGCCCAACGATTGGGCCACCCTGCCGGGGCCGTGCAGCGGCGAGCTGGAGCCGGTGAATGCGACGCTGCGCAGGAGCTGCGGCCAAAACGAGGCGCCGGCGAACGCCGCCAAAACGGTCCTCGTGCTGGGTGATTCCCATGCCCAGCAATGGCTCGCCGCCATTGATGCGGTCGGCAAGCAAAACGGCTGGCGGGTGTATTCGCTCCTCAAGGGCGGATGCCGGTTCAGTGTCTTGGCGGAACGCACCGGTTCCGGCTGCGACAAGTTCAACGCGGCGGTCCGGGATGAGGTGACGGCCAATCCGCCGGACGCCATCATCACGGTGGGCACTATGGCCGCTCCCTCGTCTCCTGCCGAACGGCTCATTCCGGGCCTTGAGGCCACCGCAGCGTACTGGAACGAGCGGAAGGTTGACGTCGTGGCGATCCGGGACAACCCGCGATTCAACTTCAACATTGCAGAATGCGTGGTTGAAAGAGGCCCCGGGAATCCAGACTGCCTTCGCCCCCAGCGCGAGCTGCTTGCCGCGAAGAGCCCGCTTGCCGCGCTGCAGGGACGGGTGCCGGGCGTGGCGGTCGTGGACATGACGGATCTGATCTGCGACGGGACAACCTGCCCTGGGGTGGTGGGTAACACCTACGTCTACAAGGACAACAACCACCTGAGCCGAAGCTACGTCGCCTCCATGTCCTCGGTCTTTGGCCAGCGGCTCTTTGAGTCCACAGCCTGGGAATAGCGGGCCGGCTTAGCGGCGCGGCCTCAGCCGCTGGGCGTCCCGGCGGAGCCGGCGCGCGGCATCGCGCGGCAGCCGCTTCGTGATGAGCCGGTAGAACAGCAGTACTGCCACCGCCGAGACCACGATCCCGGTCAGGTTCACCAAGAGCTGCAGGGCGGACCCTGCGGCTTTTTGGTACTCGCCCAGCACCAGCGCCACCGCCACGAAGCCCGCGGCCGGAACGGTGGTGACGGAGATGAAGACGCCGATCAGGGCCGCCGAGCGCCGGCTGATCACCGACAGCATGCCGGCAGTGCCGGCCAGCAGAGCGACAATCAGGGAATAGGGCCCCGGGTGGTAGATGAAATCCACCGCCGAACCGCGGTCCAGGGTGTCGGCGGGAAAGAGCCCCAGCGGCACGGAGAGCCAGGCGGTGAAGGCCGCGGCCAGCATGGCGACGGGGAATCCCACACCGAGGGCCAGTGCCGCCCTGCGGCCCAGCCGCCACTGCCGCCGGACCAGTGCCACCGCCAGCGCGGCGAGCGGCCCGAACTCGGGCCCCACCGCCATGGCGCCGACAATCGCGATGGTCGAGTCGGTCACGATCCCGATCGCTGCCAGCTGGGTGGCCAGGACCAGGAACGCCAGGTAGCTCCAGGTGAGCCGGGAATCCTCGCCGGTCTGCCGCGACACCTCATCCCAGATCATGGCGTCCGCGCCCTCGCCCGGTGCTTCCGCCACAGCCTTGTCCGCGCGGTCGGAAAGGACCAGTTCGGGGGTCATGACCGCGATGGACCCCATGTCCTGGACGTTAAGGGCGTGTAGCTTCTCGATCAGGGCCTCGACGGATTCCCGGGCCATGAAAACGAGGATGACGTTGCCCGGCGGGACCACCGAGGCGCCGCGGTGCAGGGCAACCTCCGCCACGCCGAGTTCGCCGGAGCAGCATTCCACCACGGCAGCGGAGAGCTCCTCCGGGACACATATCCGCACCTGCACGATCACTCGCTGCCTCCTTCGACTCGTTACAGACTAGCGGCGCCGGCGGGCCGAACAGCCCGAATCCCGGCCGGAACCCGTCCCCGGCAATTGGCAAAGAAAATTACGTTTCGGTAACATTGATGTTTTGGAAGTCGGCCTGAGAGGTCCCACGTGTCGAACGAGCGAACCACAGCCAGCCCGCAGCACGCGGCCGCAGGTTCTCCCGCGAGCCGTAAATCGGGCTACCGCCCGGAAGTGCAGGGCCTGCGAGCCCTGGCCGTCCTGATGGTGGTGACGTACCACGTCTGGCTGGGCCGGGTCTCAGGCGGCGTGGACATCTTCCTGCTCATCTCGGCATTCCTGATGACCTTGAGCTTTGCCCGGAAGGTGGAGAGCGGCAAACCGCTGCGCCTCCTGAGCCACTGGCTGCATCTGCTCAAGCGGCTGCTGCCCGCCGTCGTCGTGGTGGTCCTTGGTGTGCTGGTCGGCACCTGGGCCATCCTGCCGGCCAGCCGCTGGCCGGATGTCCTCGACCAGGCCTGGGCCTCCCTGTTGTACAAGCAGAACTGGCTGCTCGCCGACACCGCTGTGGACTACTACGCCCAGGACCACTCCGGGGCCAGCCCGCTGCAGCACTTCTGGTCGCTCTCCATTCAGGGACAGGTCTTCCTGCTCTGGCCCCTCGTGTTCGCCGGCGCCGCCCTGTTGCACCGCGGGCTCCGCCGCTGGACCCGCCTGGACCACCGGCTGCTGAATTACCGCCTGATTCTGGCGCTGGCCTTCGGCGCCATCTTCGCCGCGTCGCTGCTCTATTCAATTGAGCAGACCGCCAGCAACCAGGCCTACGCCTACTTCGACACCCGTGCCCGGCTCTGGGAATTCGCGCTAGGCTCGTTGCTGGCACTGGCCCTGCCGTACCTGAAACCGGGCAAGGTTCTGCGCGTGGTGCTGGGCTGGGCGGGCCTGGCCGCGATGCTCTCCTGCGGGCTGCTGCTGACCGTGGACCGTTCCTTCCCGGGATTCATCGCCCTCTGGCCCACGCTCGCTGCCGCCGCCATCATCGTGGCCGGACGGAGCGGCAGCCGCTTCGGCGTCGACCGCTTCCTGACCTGGCGGCCGCTGGTCGCCCTGGGTGACAACTCCTACGCCCTCTACCTCTGGCACTGGCCGCTGCTGGTGCTGGCCCTGGCCGGGGCCGGCCTCAGCGCGCCGAACCTGTGGCAGGGACTAGCGATCGTCGCCGCCTCCCTGGTCCTGGCCGTGCTCACCACCCGGTTCGTCGAGAAGCCGCTGCGCGAATGGCACTGGCCGCAGCGCCGCGCCTGGCGCACCGCCGTCGTCATTGCCGCCTGCGGTGCCCTGCTGGCCGGCCCGGTCACGCTCTGGCAGAGCCACATCGTGGCGGACGAAGCCGCGGCCGCGTCCCAGCCGAAGGAACTGACGCCGGGTGCCGCCGCCCTGGCCCCGGAGAACGCCGGCAAACCGACGCCGGAAGCCAAGATCATCCCCGCGCCGGCCGCCATGAAGAACGAATGGGCCGACATTGACGGCCTCTGCACCGACGGCAACGTACCCAGCGACCCGCTACTCTCGGGCTGCCTGCAGAACAGCAAGCCGGACAAGGTGACCAAGCGGATTGTGGTGCTCGGCGACTCCCACGCGCAGCAGTACATGGCCGCGCTGGGACCCGTCGCCAAGAGCCACGGCTGGGAAGTCGTCACCCTGCTGAAGGGAAACTGCCGCTTCGGCGGGGAGTCGCCCGAGCGCGACGCCGACTGCAACGCCTTTAACAAGGCCAGCTCCGCATACGTCCTGACGCACAAGCCCGACGCCGTCTTCACGGTCGCCTCGCTCACGCACAAGGAGGCCCCGTTCGAAACCGAGGTGCCCGGGTACCTGGAAGGCATCAAGCCGTTCACCGACGCCGGCATCGAGGTAGTCGGCATCCGCGACAATCCGCGGTTCACCATCAACATGCCCGAGTGCGTCCAGACGAAGGGCACCGACGCTGCCGAATGCAACGTCCCGCTGCAGGAATCCCTGGCCGCGTCCTCCCCGCTGGACGCCTACCGCGGCAAGGTCGCCCGGCTGCACCTGATGGACATGAGCGACTTCATTTGCGCGGACGGGACCTGCCCCGCCGTCGTCGGGAACGTGTACGTCTACAAGGACGACAACCACCTGACCAAGACCTACGTGCAGAGCATGATCCCGATGTTCGAGAAGCGGCTGCTCGCGGCCACCGGCTGGAAGTGACGCCGCCGGCGCCGTCCGGTGCCGTCCGGCGGATGCCGTTGCTCACATTCGCTGCCCGGAATATGGGGATTGCCGCCAAGGTTCTAGTATTTACACAACACTTCTGCACAGGCCATGCCCGTAATGACGGGCTGGTCATCTGCTGCAACCCCTACCCGTGAACCCCAGAAACCCAAGGTAAGAGGCGCACTCATGACCCAGCCCGAACACGATCCCTTTGGCTTTGTTGGCCTGACCTATGACGACGTCCTGCTGCTGCCCGGGCACACCAACGTCATCCCCTCCGAGGCGGACACCTCCTCGCGCATATCCAAGCGCATCACCGTGAACACGCCGCTGCTGTCCGCCGCGATGGACACCGTGACCGAGTCGCGGATGGCCATCGCCATGGCCCGCCAGGGCGGCCTTGGCGTCGTGCACCGAAACCTCTCGATCGCCGACCAGGCCGACCAGGTGGACCGGGTCAAGCGCAGCGAATCCGGCATGATCACCAACCCGCTCACCATCGGCCCCGAGGCCACGCTGGCCGAGCTGGATGAGATCTGCTCGCACTACCGCGTCTCCGGCCTGCCGGTCGTGGACGAGGGCATGCGCCTGCTGGGCATCGTCACCAACCGCGACACCCGCTTCGTGCCGGAAACAGACTTCCCGATCCGGCTGGTCAGCGATGTCATGACCAAGATGCCGCTGGTCACCGGGCACGTCGGCATCAGCCGCGAGGAAGCCTCGCACAAGCTCGCCACCAACAAGATCGAGAAGCTCCCGCTGGTCGACGAGCAGGGCAGGCTCAAGGGCCTCATCACCACCAAGGACTTCACCAAGGCCGAGCAGTACCCCCTGGCCACCAAGGACGACGAGGGCCGGCTGCGCGTCGGTGCCGCCATCGGGTTCTTCGGCGACGGCTGGGAGCGCGCCATGGCCCTGATCGACGCCGGCGTGGACGCCCTCTTCGTGGACACCGCCAACGGCCACTCGCAGGGTGTGCTGGACATGATCCGCCGACTCAAATCCGATCCTGTTGCCGCGCATGTGGACATCATCGGCGGCCAGGCGGCCACCCGAGAAGGCGCGCAGGCCCTGATCGACGCCGGTGCCGACGGCATCAAGGTGGGCGTCGGCCCGGGATCCATCTGCACCACCCGCGTGGTGGCCGGCGTCGGCGTCCCGCAGATTACCGCCATCTACGAATCTGCCAAGGCTGCCATCCCGGCCGGCGTTCCGCTGATCGCCGACGGCGGCCTGCAGTACTCCGGCGACATCGGCAAGGCCCTGGTTGCCGGCGCCGACACCGTGATGCTCGGCTCCCTGCTGGCCGGCTGCGACGAGTCCCCGGGCGACCTGATCTTCGTGAACGGCAAGCAGTTCAAGCTTTACCGCGGGATGGGCTCTCTCGGCGCCATGCAGACCCGCGGCAAGAACACCTCGTACTCCAAGGACCGTTACTTCCAGGCTGACGTCTCCGGCGACGACAAGCTCATCCCGGAAGGCATCGAGGGCCGTGTGGCCTACCGCGGACCGCTGGCCTCGGTGGCGTACCAGCTGGTCGGCGGCCTCCGCCAGACCATGTTCTACACCGGCGCCCCTACCGTCCCCGAACTCAAGGCGCGCGGCAAGTTCGTCCGGATTACCCCGGCCGGGCTCAAGGAATCCCACCCGCATGACATCCAGATGACGGTGGAGGCGCCGAACTACGGTTCGCGCTGACCCGCCCGGCACTTCACGGGCACCCAGCGAGAGGGCCACGGGATTCGTCCCGTGGCCCTCTCGCGTTCCGCCGCCGGGCCCGCAACTAGGCTGGAGGCATGTCCGAACTCCTGCCCGCCCGCGAGCCCAAGCGCAAACTGGCGCTGCGTCCGTACGCCCGGGCGGTGGCCCAGGTGCTGCGGGTCAGCTTCCGCGCCTCGCCCGCCGCCGTCGTGATGAAAGTTGTGGGCTCGCTGATCTCGGCGTTGCTGCCGCTCGTCACCACCTACTTCGCCGCGCTGACCACGACGGCGCTCGCGGCCGCCTATGCCGGCAACGCCGCGGCCGGGCAGCAGGCCATCGTCTACGTCATCATCACCGCGGCGCTGGGCCTGTTCTGGGGAGCGTTCAGCAGCGTGGACCGCTACATCCAGCAGCTGATGAGCTTCCGGGTCGGCGCCATCGTCGGGGACCTGATGTACGAGCGGTTCCTCGCCCTGGAATTCTGGCGCTACGACGACAAGGAGACGGTGGACCTGTACGACCGGGCCAAGCGGTTCTCCGATTCCTACGCCCGGGTCCTGGACCGGATCGCCGCGATTTTCACCCAGCTGGTCTCGGTGGTCCTGGCGATCGGCGCGCTGCTGCTGGTCAGCTGGTGGATCGCCGTGATCGTGCTGGTCGCGATCGTGCCCAGCGTCTACCTGCAGTTCAGGCTCTCCCGGGAGCAGATTGCGCACTGGAACACCCAGGTCGATTCGCGCCGGCAGCGCCGGATGATCGAAACCAACCTGCTGCGGCCGCAGCACATCGCCGAGATGCGGCTCTACGGGATTGTCGGCTACCTGATGGGCCTGCGCTCACGGCTCCGGGACGCGGACGAAAAGCGCCGGCTGGACTTCCAGAAGCGCTACATCCCCAAACAGCTCGCCGCCGACGCCCTGCAGTACGGTGCCGAGGTGGTGTCGCTGATCTGGGTGGTGGGCCAGATCATTGCCCGCGCCCAGCCGGTGGGCCAGTTCCTCTACGTCCAGCAGATCGTCAGCCGCGCCCTCTCCACCGCCAACAGCCTGGTCTCCTCGCTCAGCTCCATCGACGAGGACCTCGCGAACCTCAAGGACTACGAGCTGTTCATGGCACTGCCGGTGCACTCCGAGCACGCGCCGCCGCTGCTCCAGGCGCCCCGGACCGTGGAGCTGCGGGACATCCGGTTCACCTACACCGGCAGCGATCTGGAAGTCATTAAAGGCATTTCGCTGACCATCAGGCAGGGCCAGCACATCGCGGTGGTGGGGGAGAACGGGGCCGGCAAGTCCACCCTGATCCGGATCCTCGCTGGGCTCTACCGCCCGGATTCGGGCCAGGTACTGCTCGACGGCGTCGACCTCGCCGCCGTCGAGGTGAAGTCCTGGCACCGCCACCTGGCGGTGCTCAGCCAGGAGTTCCTCAAATACGAGTTCGCCACCGCGGCGGAGAACATCTTCTTCGGTGACGTCGACGCGCAGCGCGACGACGACCGGATCCGCCGGGCCGCGGCCGATGCCGAGGCCCTCGAGTTCATCAACAAGCTGCCCAACGGGCTGGACAACCACGTCAGCAACTGGATGGAGGACCCCCGCGGCCGGAAGGGCAGCGGGCTGTCCGGCGGCCAGTGGCAGCGGCTGGCGATGGCCCGGAACTTCTACCGGGACGCGTCCTTCATGGTGATGGACGAGCCGACGTCGGCGATCGACGCCCTGGCGGAGCACCGGATCTTCACCCGGCTCTTCGCCGACCGCAGCAGCACGATCATCGCCATCAGCCACCGGCTCGCAACGATCGAAAAAGCGGACATCGTCTACATGCTCGAGGACGGCCGGATCGTCGAGCAAGGCACGCACAAGGAACTCGTGGCCCTGCGCGGCCGCTACTTCCGGATGTTCGAGTCGCAACTGGCGGTGGACGAGGCCGAGGGCGTCTGAGCCCGGCGGCCTGAGCCGGGGACATGCCCTCCGCCGGCCACGTCCGGTGGACATAGTGGCCCTATGTCCACTCCACGGCACAAAGAATGGGCATGTCCCCCCGGGAAGGGAGGACATGCCCATTCCTGCCTGCGCGGCCTGATGCTACGAGGTGGTCACCGAGGTGTCATCCACGAAGAAGTAGGTCTTGAGCGAGGAGTCCTCCACGCCCAGGAAGCGCAGCGTCACCGTCTTGCCCTTGAACGAGGACAGGTCCAGGGTCTTCAGCACGTACCCGGTGGACTTGTTCAGGTTGGAGTAGGTGGCCAGCGTTGTGGTGACGCCGCCGCTGACGGCTTGGATCTTCAGGGTGTCGTAGGCGGTCGCGGTGGTGGTCTCATCGGTCAGCGTCTTGAGGTAAAAGGACAGGCTGGAGCCGCTCACGGAGGACGGGATGGAGAAGGTCTGGTCCAGCCGGTACGACGTCGACTGGCCCCAGCCGTTCAGTCCGGCGAAGCCGCTGCCGGTCCGGGCATTGGTGCCGGTTTCGAAGGTGTCCGCGTGATCGGAGGTCCAGGACGCCGAGCCGCTTTCGAAACCGGGGTTCAGCAGCAGGTTGCCCGACGGCGGGGGAGTGGTTCCGCCGAGCAGGCCCATGGTGGCCGTGGCGTCCGAGAGGCCGGCGCCGCAGCCCTTGGTGCAGCCGCCCGGCATGGCCCGGGTGCCCTGCTTGAGCGTTGATTCGACCTGCGCCGGGGTGAGCGCGGCGGACTTGGACTTCACCAGCGCCACGAGTCCGGCGACGTGCGGGGTGGCCATCGAGGTGCCCTGGTAGCTGGCGTAGCCCGCCGCGGATGGGGTGGTGGTTCCCGTGTTGAGCGTGGACAGGATGCCGCCGCCGCTGACGCTGGTGTCACCGCCCGGGGCGGTAAGGTCCACGGTCGCGCCGTAGTTCGAGTAGTAAGAGAGGGTGCCGCTGGGGTTGCTGGCGGCGACCGTCACCACCGAGCTGCAGTTGGCCGGGCGGAAGCCGGAGGCGTCCTGGTTGCTGTTGCCGGCAGCCACCACTACGGTGGTGCCCCGCGAGACGGCGGAGTCGATGGCCGCCTGGTAGGTAGTGCCGCAGGCGCCGGAGCCGCCCAGGCTCATGTTGATGACCTTGGCCGGATTGGCGTTGGCCGGGATGCCGGACACGGTGCCGCCGGAGGCCCAGATGATCGCGTCGGCGATGTCGGACAGGGACCCGCCGCACTTGGCCAGCACCCGGACCGGGAGGACTTTGGCGTTCGGCGCTACCCCGGCCACGCCCGCGGCGTTGCCGGTGACAGCGGCAATGGTGCCGGAGACGTGGGTGCCGTGCCAGGAGGAATTGGCTGCCGCGCTCTGGCCGCATTCGCCCGCGGCGTACCAGTCGCCCTGGTCCTGGGCGTTGGAGTCGCGGCCGTTGCCGTCCCGCGCCGCGGTGGCGTCGGAGACGAAGTCGTAGCCCGGCAGCACATTGGCGTCCAGGTCCGGGTGTGCCGTGATGCCGGTGTCGATCACGGCAACGGTGGACCCGGACCCGGTGGAGACGTCCCAGGCGCCGGGAATGCGCATGCCGTTGGCCCCGGTGAAGTCCCATTGCTCCCCGTAACGGGTGTCGTTCGGTGTCAGCACCGCCGTCATCCGGGCATCGGGTTCGACGGCGTTGACGGCCCCGGAAGCGACGATCGCCTCCATGAAGTCCTTGGCCGCCTGGCCCGAGAGCGCCTTGTCCGAGGCGATCAGGGTTCCGCCGGTGGCCAGGGCGCGCAGTTCACGCACGCTGACCCCCTGCTGCTTCGCGGCCTTGCCCCAGGCGTTCGCCCTTCCGCCGGGAGTGGAGTTGCCCGCGGTCTTCTTGAAGCTGACGATGAACTGCGTGTACGACTCGCCGGCGTTGACCTCCGGCGCCGGGACGTTCTCCGTCGCGATCGGTCCGGTGGCGGGGGCGGCGGCCACCGGGGTGACGGCGAGCGTCATGGTGCCGACGACGGCGGCCAGCGACAGGGCCAGGACGCGGGACTTCCTGAGTGATGCACTTCCCATGGGTTCTGCTTTCTATCACCGGGCATTGCGGAATACCCGGAACGGGGTGTGTGGAGGCTGCCGGGTAAAATCTCCGGCTGGCCGAAAGTAAACGTAAGGGCATTTTCACGTTTTGTAAACTATTGACAAACACTGTCAAGTCAGTGTGCACTATCGCTTTATCCAGACCGGCTTTGGCCGCTCCGCCCGTCCCGGCGGTGTGCCCGGCGGCCAGCTCCCGGCCGTCCGCCGGGCCGGGCGGGGGCCAAATGTCGGGTCCGGGGCAGGGTCAAGTAAAGTGGGCACGTGACTTACGAGATTGAGATTGGCCGTGGCAAGCGTGGGCGTCGTGCCTACTCCCTGGACGACATTGCGATCGTCCCCAACCGCCGTACGCGCGATCCCAAGGACGTGTCCGTCTCCTGGCAGATTGACGCGTACAAGTTCGACATGCCGGTCATCGCCGCGCCGATGGACTCCGCGATGTCCCCGGACACGGTCATTGCGCTGGGGCGCCTCGGTGGACTCGGCGTCCTCGACCTGGAAGGCCTCTGGACCCGCTACGAGGACCCGCAGCCGGTCCTGGACCAGCTCGCCGCCCTGGGAAGCGAGACCAACAGCCCGGCCGTCACCCGCCGCATGCAGGAGCTTTACCGGGCCCCGATCCAGCCGGAACTGATCACCTCGCGGCTGGCTGAGATCCGCGCCGCCGGGGTCACGGTGGCGGGCTCCCTGACCCCGCAGCGCACCCAGGAGCACTACAAAACCGTGGTGGCCGCCGGCGTCGACATCTTCGTGATCCGCGGCACCACCGTCTCGGCCGAGCACGTCTCCAAGGACCACGAGCCGCTGAACCTCAAGCAGTTCATCTACGAACTCGACGTCCCGGTGATCGTCGGCGGGGCGGCCGGCTACACCCCGGCCCTGCACCTGATGCGCACCGGAGCCGCCGGCGTGCTGGTCGGCTTCGGCGGCGGAGCCACCAGCACCACCCGCCGCGCCCTGGGCATCCACTCGCCGATGGCCTCCGCCATCTCCGACGTCGCGGCCGCGCGCCGAGACTACATGGACGAGTCGGGCGGACGCTACGTGCACGTGATCGCCGACGGCGGCATGGGAACCTCGGGCGACATCGTCAAGGCCATCGCCATGGGCGCCGACGCAGTGATGCTCGGCAGCGCCCTGGCCCGCGCCGAAGAGGCCCCCGGCAAGGGCTGGCACTGGGGCCAGGAGGCCCACCACCTCGAAATTCCCCGCGGCGACCGGGCCAACGTCGGTACCGTCGGACCCCTCGAAGAGGTCCTGTTCGGGCCGGGCCACCACACCAACGGCACCTCGAACCTGATTGGCGCGTTGCGCCGTTCGATGGCGACCACGGGCTACTCGGACCTGAAGGAATTCCAGCGGGTCGACGTCGTCGTCTCGCCCTACGCCGGAAACTAGGCGCTGCGCGGGCCGGCTCAGGCCCTGCCCAACCGGAGAACTTGGAAGTAGTGTGGTGCACTACGAGGTTTGATCCGGATGGAGGCGTGAGATGAACAGTTTTCCCGGTGGGGCTCCCAAGGCAGGCGGCGCACTCGGGCCCGCGGAACGCGAGGCGTCCCTGGCGGCCCTCAAAGCCACAACGGAGCCCGGCAAGGAACTCGACATCCTGATCGTCGGCGGCGGCATTGTCGGCGCCGGTGCCGCCCTGGACGCCGTGACCCGCGGCCTGAGCGTGGGCATCGTCGAGGCCAACGACTGGGCGGCAGGAACGTCGTCGCGGTCCTCGAAGCTCATCCACGGCGGCCTCCGGTACCTGGAGATGCTGGACTTTGCCTTGGTCAAGGAGGCGCTGCACGAACGCGGCCTGATCCTCTCGGTCCTCGCCCCGCACCTTGCCCGGCCGGTCCCGTTCCTCTACCCGCTCACCAAGCGGTTCGTGGAGCGGCCCTACGTCGGCTCCGGCATCGCCCTCTATGACGCCATGTCCATCACCGGCGGGCACAGCCGCGGCGTCCCGTTCCACAAGCACCTGAGCCGGCGCGGCACCTTGCGCGCGGCGCCCAGCCTCAAGGACGACGCCTTCGTCGGATCTATCCGCTACTACGACGGCCAGGTCGACGACGCGAAATACGTCGCGAACCTCGTGCGCACCGCGGCCTACTACGGCGCGCACGCGGTGAACCAGATGGCGGTGGTGGACTTCCTGCGCGAGGGCGAACGGGTCGTCGGCGCCAAGGTGGTCAACCACGAGGACGGCACCAGTTTCAACATCCGGGCCAAGCAGGTCATCAACGCCACCGGCGTCTGGACCGACGAGACCCAGGCGATGGTCACGGACCGCGGCCGGCTCAAGGTCCGCGCCTCCAAGGGCATCCACCTGGTGGTGCCGCGGGACCGTTTCCAGTCCACGGTGGGCCTGATCCTGCGGACCGAGAAGTCGGTGTTGTTCGTCATTCCCTGGGGCCGGCACTGGATCATCGGCACCACCGACACCGACTGGCACCTGGACAAGGCGCATCCGGCGGCCTCCAGCAAGGACATCGACTACATCCTCGAGCACGTCAATAAGGTCCTCAAGCGGCCGCTGACCCGCGAAGACGTCGAGGGCGTCTACGCCGGGCTGCGGCCGCTGCTGGCCGGGGAAAACGACTCGACGGCCAAGCTGTCCCGCGAACATGTCGTGGCGCATCCGGTGCCCGGCCTTGTCGTCGTGGCCGGCGGCAAGTGGACCACATACCGGGTCATGGCCAAGGACGCCGTGGACGAGGCGACCCGAAGCATGGACGAACGCGTCCCGCCGTCGTGCACCGAATCCATCCCGCTGCTGGGCGCCAGCGGCTTCAAAGCCGCCTGGAACAAGCGGAACCGGATGGCGGAGGAGACCGGCGTCCACGTCGCGCGGATCGAACACCTGCTCAACCGCTACGGCTCCATGGCTCCGGAGGTGCTGGCGCTGATCGGAGAGAACCCTGAACTTGCCGAGCCGCTGCCCGGAGCCGACGACTACCTGGCGGCCGAGGCAGTCTATGCGGCCAGGTATGAGGGAGCCCGCCACGTCCAGGACGTGCTCACCCGCCGCACCCGCATCTCGATCGAGGCCTGGGACCGCGGTGTGTCCGCCGCGCCGGTAGTCGCTAAACTGATCGGTGAGGTTCTCGGCTGGAGCGATGCGCAGCGCGAGAGCGAAATCAAGCACTACCTGGCCCGGGTCGACGCCGAACGGCTGAGTCAGGAGCAACCGGACGACGAGTCCGCGGACGCCGCACGCCTGGGCGTCGAGGACATCGTTCCGCTGCGCTGACCAAGCTGCCGTCCGGCGCACCAGCAGTCGGCGCGCACCGATGACACTTCGAAGGGACACCTCTTGGCGGAACCACTGGACCGGTACGATGCCGACCTCACGACGCCGCAGATGGTGATCCTGGAGCTGGACGCGGAGGACAAGTTCGACGCCGCCGCCCAACTCGCGCAGCGGATGTATGAGGCCGGCCGGATTTCCGATCTGGAAGGGTTCCTTGGCCGCGTTAACGCCCGCGAGCACCAGCTGGCCACCGGACTGCCCGGCGGCGTCGGCCTGCCCCACGCCCGCAGCGAATTCGTCTCCCGCACCTCGATCGCGGTCGGCATCACCAAGTACGGCAAGGCGCTGGACTTCGGCGCGGCCGACGGCCCTGCCACCGTCGTCCTGCTGATCGCGACGCCGGCAAGCTCCTTCTCGGACCACCTGGAAGTGCTGGCCACCCTGGCGCGCTCGCTGTCCAAGGAGTCCTTCCGGGAGTCGCTCCGCCGGGCCTACGACCCGGAAGTGATTTCGGAACTGATCAACTCCAGCCTGGTGTTCTTCGACCACTGAAATTTGGGGCAGGCCTACAGAGCCGTTTCGTTGTTCTACAGGCGGACGAAGTACGGTTAAGGGGTGCTGAAAACCGCCCTCAAACCCCGCTGGATCGCAGGCCTTGTGTTCGCGATCGTGATTTCCGGGGTCTTTGTGCTGCTGAGCCAGTGGCAGTTCGGCCGCTCCACACGGGCCGAGGCGCCGGTTTCCACAGGAACCGAGGAGCCCCGCCCGCTGACCGCCGTCCTGAAGCCCGGGCAGTTCTTCCCCGGCTCCGTGGCCGACCAGGTTGTCACCGCCACCGGCCGCTACGACCCGCAGAAGCAGGTCCTGGTTCCCGGCCGGATCAACGACGGCGCCAAGGGGTTCTGGATCGTCTCCGCCTTCGCGGTGCAAGGCGCACCCGCCCTGACGGGCGCCGGAGCGTCCCCGCAGACCTGGATCCCCGTGGCCCGGGGTTGGGTCGCCGACGCCGCGGACGCCGCTGCGCCGCCGTCGGGCACCATTGAACTGACCGGGCGGCTGATCCCGTCCGAAGCGCCGCTGCCCAACACCGACGCCGGCCCCGGGCGCGCCAGCGCCGTCTCGGTCGCCGAACTCATCAACCTCTGGGACGTCAGCAGCTACCCCGGCTTCGTCGCCGCCAGCGCGGAGCGGTCCGGCAGCGCCGACGTGGCCGCCTCCGGAACCATCAAACCGCTGAACATCGGTCCGCAGCCGCCCGCGCAGACGGTGAACTGGCTCAACCTCTTCTACGCCGCGGAGTGGGTGGTCTTTGCCGGCTTCGCGCTCTTCATCTGGTGGCGCCTGGTCAAGGACGACTACCGCCGGGACCTCGAAGACGCCCAGGACGAAGCGGCCGCCCGCCTGGCCGCGGACCCGCCCCACAGCACCGATTCCCCCGAGACCGACCCAACCAATCCGAGAGTGCAATCATGATCGAGCCCCAGCCGGCCATCCAGCCGCAGCAGTCCAACGGAACGGGAAGCGCCAGCGGCAAGAAGCGCCGCTTCGGCGGCACCGAGGCGCAGATCCGCTCCGCCTTGAAGTTCTACAAGGTGCTCGCCTACCTGACCGGCTCCATGCTGCTGCTGCTCTGCGCAGAGCTGATCGCCCGTTACGTCTTCGGCCAGTACCTCTTCGCCGGCGGCACCAACGCCGTCACCGGCCAGCCGTTCAGCTTCGGATTCGCCGACGCCGAGCCGCCGGGAGTCATCGGCGGGGTGAACCTGTCCGTCGCGGTGCTGATCGTGCACGGCTGGATGTACGTCGTCTACCTGATGTCCAACTTCCGGCTCTGGTCGCTGATGCGCTGGCCGTTCGCCAAACTCATCATCCTGGCGCTCGGCGGCGTCGTGCCGTTCCTGTCCTTCTTCGTGGAGAAGAAATTCCACGCCGAAGTGGAGGCCGAACTCGCCGCCAACCCGCAGGCGCCGCAGCGCTACTGAGCCCCAGTCAACAGGCGGCGCGCCGGCCTGTGAGTTCGCTTACCCGGGGCTTCTCGATGTGCGGCGGAGTGCGGGCGCAAAGTAGGCTAGGAGGGTGACCACTCCCACTGCATCCCAGACGTCCCACAGGCCCGTGCTGGTTGTTGACTACGGTGCCCAGTACGCGCAGCTGATTGCCCGCCGCGTCCGGGAAGCGAATGTGTATTCGGAAGTCGTTCCGCATACCTACAGCACCGAGCAGCTGCTGGCCAAGAACCCGGCCGCCATCATCCTCTCCGGCGGCCCCGCGAGCGTCTACGCCGAAGGTGCCCCGAGCGTGGGCGCCGACCTGTTCGAAGCCGGCGTCCCCGTGTTCGGCATCTGCTACGGCTTCCAGGCCATGGCCAACGCCCTGGGCGGCAAGGTGGCCCGGACCGGCCTGCGCGAGTACGGCGCCACCGAGACCACCACCATCGGCGAAGGCCGCTCCATCCTCGAGGGCATGCCGCAGCACCAGAGCACCTGGATGAGCCACGGCGACTCCGTGCACGAGGCGCCGGAAGGCTTTGAGGTCCTCGCGACGACGGCGGGCGCCGACGTGGCCGCCTTCGCCAATGAGGAAAAGTGCCTTTACGGCGTGCAGTGGCACCCCGAGGTGAAGCACTCCGCCTACGGCCAGCAGGTCCTGGAGAACTTCCTCTTCAAGGGCGCCAAGCTGGAACCGAACTGGACCACCGGCAACATCCTCGACGAGCAGGTGGAGCGGATCCGCGCGCAGGTCGGCGACTCCCGCGTGATCTGCGGGCTCTCCGGCGGCGTCGACTCGGCCGTGGCCGCCGCCCTCGTCCAGCGCGCCGTCGGCGACCAGCTGACCTGCGTCTTCGTGGACCACGGGCTGCTGCGCGAGGGCGAAGCCGAGCAGGTGGAACGCGACTTTGTCGCCGCCACCGGCGTCAAGCTCTACGTCGCGAACGAGCAGGAACGCTTCCAGGCCGCGCTGGCCGGAGTCAGCGACCCGGAGACCAAGCGCAAGATCATCGGCCGCGAATTCATCCGCGCGTTCGAGGAAGCCGAACTGGCCATCATCGCCGAGGCCGCCGCGCACGGCGAAAAGATCAAGTTCCTCGTCCAGGGAACCCTTTACCCGGACGTCGTGGAGTCCGGCGGCGGCGAGGGCGCAGCGAACATCAAGAGCCACCACAACGTGGGCGGCCTGCCCGAAGACCTGCAGTTCGAACTCGTCGAACCGCTGCGTGCCCTGTTCAAGGACGAGGTCCGCGCCGTCGGCGCCCAGCTCGGCCTGCCGCAGGAAATCGTCGGCCGGCAGCCCTTCCCCGGTCCGGGCCTGGGCATCCGGATCGTCGGCGAAGTCACCAAGGAGCGTCTGGACCTGCTGCGCAAGGCCGACGCCATTGCCCGCGCCGAACTGACCGCGGCCGGCCTCGACAACGAGGTCTGGCAGATGCCCGTTGTGCTGCTGGCGGACGTCCGCAGCGTCGGCGTGCAGGGCGACGGCCGAACCTACGGCCACCCGATCGTGCTGCGCCCGGTGTCCTCCGAGGATGCCATGACGGCCGACTGGTCTCGGCTGCCCTACGACCTGCTGGCCCGGATCTCCAACCGGATCACCAACGAAGTCGACGGCGTGAACCGCGTGGTGCTGGACGTCACCAGCAAGCCGCCGGGAACCATCGAGTGGGAATAACGGCGTGAATGGCCGGCCTCCTTTGAGGCCGGCCATTTGCTTTTGCGCGGACCCGGCGCCGAAGCAATTTGCCCACGAATTTGGCGTGCGCCAGTGTTGCGGCCCGGCACAGGCCAAGGATTCGGGCTAACCTCGAAAGCATGCCGGTATGGTCCAGGGCGTCCCGCGCGCAGTCAGAAACCGTGAGCACAGAAAAGAAGGCAGCAGTGTCAGTTGGTCAAGGCCACCCCGAGGGCTCCGAGGAGTTCAGGAAATGGCTGTCGGGTCTTAAACCCGTCACCGGAGCAGACACCATGCTGCGCTTTACCAAAACGCCCGAGGGCTCCATCGACCTGACCCACGCCCACCCGTCGGGCCTGGCCCAGCTGATGGCCGGCCGCCGGACCCGCCTGTCGACCCTGATCCGTGACCGCCAGCAGTACGTCGTCGCCGCGCGGGCCTCCCGCAACCTGCGCTCCAAGATCTTCGAACTCGCCAACGACCGCGGCATCGACGCCGGCTACTTCTCGGCCGGAACCGTCGTCTGGACCTCCGCCGTCGGAGGCAAACCGCAACGGGTGTCCGCCCCCGTAATGCTCACCGCCGTTTCCCTGACCGTCCGCCCGGGGGAGGACGACTACGAGCTGCAGCTGACGGAGCAGGCCCGGATCAATCCCGCCCTGGTCCGGCACCTGAAGACCGTCCACGGGATCGTCTTTGACGTCAACGCCGTGACCCGGATGGCCTACAGCACGGCCCGGTACGATCCGCAGCCCGTTCTGGACCGCCTCGGCACCCTGATCCAGCCGATCCACGGCGCCGAAATCGAACACAACCTGCTCGTCTCGACGTTCGCGGACCTCTCCGGCAACCTGGATGACCCGTGGATCAACCAGAACAACCCGCTCGTGGCTGCGCTGGGCCGCGCCGCCACCGGCGCCCCGGTGGACGTCCCCGAGCTGGAGGAGGGGCGTTTCCCGAGCACGGACGAGCGCAGCCCCGCCGACGAACTCCTGCTGCTCGATGCCGACACGGACCAGCAGTACGTCGTGGACGCCGTCCGCGCCGGCGACTCCCTGGTGGTCAGCAGCCCGCCCGGAACCGGCCAGACCCAGACCGCGATCAACACCATCGGCGCCCTGGTCGACGAAGGCAAAAGCGTCCTGGTCGTCGGCGACCGCCGGGCCAGCCTGGCCGAAGTGTCCGCCCAGCTGGAATCCCTGGGGCTTGACTCGGTACTCGTCCAGCTTGCGGGCAACGCTACGCCGTTGCAGCTCAAGGGCCAGCTGGTCCGGGCTATTGTGCGCAATGAAAAGTCGCTTGAACCGCAGCTGAAGAACCTGCACTCCACGCTGACCGAGCACCGGCACGCCCTGATGGACCACGTCGCGTCCCTGCACAACGTGCGGGCGCGCTGGGGATGCTCGCCGTATGAGGCGATGCAGTCGCTCGCGGCGTTGACCGCCATCCACCCGGCACCGGCCACCACTGTGCGGCTCAAGCGCAGCGTGCTGGACAGCATCAGGGACCGCGAGGAACTGGCGGGACGGCTCCGCCGGGCCGCCGAGCTGGGCAGCTTCAGCCGCGCCTCGACTATGAGCCCGTGGCACGGCGCCCGGCTGCTCACCCGCAAGGAGACCCAGGAAGCGCAGCAGGTGGCGCGCTCCGTGGCGGAGAAGCTCCCGCAGTTGCGCGAACGGATGAACGGCGTCGCGGAACACGCTGAGATCCGCCTCGGCGCGACGTTTGCCGAGTGGGGGGACCAGATCGACCTGCTGGTCGCGGTCCGGGAAAGCCTGGACAAGTTCACCCCCGACATTTTCGACCGGCCCGTCCATGACCTGATTTCCGCCACCGCCCCGTCCTCGTGGCGCCGCGAGCGGAACATCGAGATGGCGTCCATGCAGCGGTCCCGGCTGCGCCGCGTCGCCAAGGAGTACGTCCGGCCCGGCGTGCACATCGCGGACCTCCACAGTTCCCTGGTCCTGGTCCAGGAGCAGCGGGCCGCCTGGGCCGGCTACGCCACCACCCAGCGCCACCCGGCTGTTCCCTCCGGCCTGGCCGAGATCACCGCCCTGTACCGCGAGCTGGAAGCCGAACTGGCCGAGCTGGGCGCGGCCGTCAAGCACACCGCCGCCGGCGGATCCGTCCGCGACACCCCCTACGACGAGCTGGTCGAGCGCCTGGAGCGCCTCGTCGCGGACACCGCAACGCTGGAGACCCTGCCGGAGCGAACGCTGCTGGTGGAGAACATGCGCGAGCACGGGCTCGGTGAACTGCTGGATGACCTGGCCGAGCGTGAGGTGCCGGCGGAGTCGGTGGCCTCGGAGCTTGAGCTGGCCTGGTGGCAGTCGGCCCTGGAAGCCATGATCAGCGGCGACGATTACCTCGCCATGTCCGACGGCGACGCCCTCCGCCAGCTCGAGGCGGAGTACCGCCTCGCGGACAACGCCCACATTGCCAGCGGCGCCGCCCGGCTGCGCTGGAAACTGGCCGAACGCTGGCGCGCTGCCCTCAGCGAGCACCCCCGGCAGGCGGACCTGCTGCGGAGCCTGCTCAAGGACGGGCGGGTGACCCCTGCGGCGCTGACCGCGCAATCGCCGGAGCTGGTGCCCATGCTGGTGCCGGTGTGGTCCGTCAGCCCGTACCTCATGACCAGCCTGTTGCCCGCCGAACAGCGCTTTGACGCGGTGGTGATCCTGGACGCGGAGGCGACCTCGCTGCAGGCTGTGCTGCCCGCCGTCGCCCGCTCCCGGCAGGTCATCGCCTTTGGCGACGACAAGATCGCCAGCCCGCGCAGCTTCACCGTAGGGGTGGAGCGGCTCGCCGCCGGCGAGAACCCGTACCAGCCCGTGGACAGCGCCTACCAGGCCCTGGCCGCCGTGCTGCCGGTCCGGAAACTGAGGACCGTGTACCGCGCCGTCGACGAGGACCTCGTGCGGCAGCTGAGCAAGGGGTTCTACGACGGCGAACTCCGCCGGCTCCCGGAGGGGCAGTCGGCCACCGGGCTGGACCGCGCCCTGGCTGTGGAATACCTGCCGGACGGGACGGGCCTGCCGAGCGCCGACCACGACGGCGTCGAATCGGTGGTGGCCGAGGTCAACCGTGTGGTGGAACTGGTCTTCGAACACGCGCGGCTGCGGCCCCGCACGTCGCTGGCCGTCGTCACCGGCAGCCTGCGGCACGCTGCCCGGATCGGCGAGGCCATCCGGCGGCAACTGCCCAACTACCCCCTGTTGGGCAGCTTCTTTACCGCCGGCGACGAATCGTTCCGCGTGGTGGACCTTGAGCGGGCCCAGGGCCTGGTCCGTGACCATGTCATCTTCTCGCCCGGGTACGGCCGCACCCCGCACGGGCGCGCGCTGCACAGCCTCGGGCCGCTGTCCGCCGCCGGGGGCCGCGCTAAGTTCGCCCTCGCGATGACCCGCGCACGGCGCTCACTGCACGTGCTGAGCTGCTTCCGGCCCGAGGACCTGGACGTCACCCGGCTGAGCCACGGCGCGGTGGACTTCTACGAACTCCTGGACCGGGAAATCGCGGGCAACTCCGACCTGGGCAGTCCGGCCTCCCGCGCGGCGGCCAGCGAGCAGGCCCTTGGCGCCGACCCGCTGGTGGCGGACCTCGGCGACCGGCTCCGTGCCCGCGGTGCCCGGGTGTGGCATCAGTACGACGGCGTCCTGGACATGGTGGCCGCCGCGGACCCGATGCACACGATCGGCCAGGACGACGCCGAGATTCCCCGCCCGGTGGCGATTGAATCCGACGGCACCGAGCGGTACCGGCGGATGACGGTGCGCGAGCGAAGCCGCCTCCGCCCGCAGCTGCTGGAGCGCCTGGGCTGGCGGTACATGCCACTATGGACCATAGAGGTCTTCACTGATCCCTCCGCCTGTGCGGACCGGATCGGCGGCTACCTCGGCCTGGAGAAACCGGCGGCGCCGAGCCGCGCCAGCACTTCGCCCGGTTTTTCCGACGACATCGAGAACCTCAGTGTCGACGACGCGCAGGAGACCTTCGCTCCTGCCGCCGCTGACCGCGGGTAACCGGCGGACGGTGCCCGGCAGCAGGGAAGAGCTATTCGCAGCAAGGAGTCCGGCGGCATGAACGCAGGCAACGAGAACGGGAACGAGATCCCGGAGCAGGGCGGCGTTGGAAACGGCGCGCAGCCCGAGGACGCGGCGCCCCGGGGAACGCGGCACCAACCAGCCAAAGACAAGAAAGCCGGCCGCCCCGCGGCCTCCGCCGGGCTGCTGCCCACCAAGGCCGCCGAAGACGATCCGCGGCGCTGGGGCGACCAGCCGGGCAACTACGACCACGACGCCTGGCTCAAGGAACAGCGGCCGCCACACTGGGGCTGAGAGACACCCCGCAACAGACGCCTGGCGCCTGCCGGTCAGCCAGGCCGCGCCCCCACCAGGACGAAGAAGAGCTTGCCCTGCGTGGAGGCTCCGGCGAGCCTACGGGCTTGATCCGGGTCCGCCGCCACCACCATCAGCCCGTCCGTGTCCCCGGAGTCCAGCCACTGGCCGGCTTTTCCTCCTTGCAAAGAGGTCCAGAGGACCGGCACCGCGGCGGCAAGCAGCCGGGACGCCTGGGCCTGCCCGGAGCCGTCCGCGCTGGTCAGCACGACATTGACAAGCTGGCCGGGGGAGACCAGCTGGATGGATGCGGGGTCCGCCATTCGTAGTGGCACGGCTGCCGCGCCCGGCGGGCTGCCGGCCAGCAAACCCGGTCCGACGAGCTGCGCGTCCGTGAGGAGCTGGCCTTTGCGCAAGGCCACGGCGAGCTGTTTGCCCTCGAGGGCGGCCCAGTCCAAGGAACCGCCGGGCAGCATTCCGGGCGGGACGTGAACGGCGGCGAGGTCGGCAGGGGCCAGCACGCGGCCGGCCGGAAGGTCTTTGGCTGCGGCCCACGCGGCGACGGTGGCGTCGGGTACCGGAGTCAATTGCTGCACGGCCAGGCCGGCGGCGAGGCACAACAGCAGGGCGACGGCCAACCGGCGGTGGCGGGCCCACCAGGTCCGAAGCCGGCGCCGCGGCGGGAGCTTGCGGCCCCGTCCGGGGGACGGGGGCGGCGGCCGGAGCCGTGCAGCGCGGTCCGCCGTTGCCGGCCGGGCAGGCGCCGCGGCGAAGGCCGGCGGTGACCCGGAACGTGGGGAGCGGGAAAAGAACGAGCCGGAACGCGGCGGGCGGAGGAGGCGTCGGCGGTGTGCCATGCCGCCACGCTACGGCCGGCCGGTAGGTCGCCGGCAGCCAGCGGCGGCGCTATGTGGACAACCGCGCTGCCGCGAGCCGGGCGGGACCTACCCGCCGGTCGCTAGCTGGCGGCGGCGGAGGCCGTGGTGGAGGTCGCCGGTGCTGCGGCGGGGGTGGCCGGCGCAACAGCGCTGCCCTTGGAGTCACGCGAGTCGGTCCGGTAGAAACCGGAACCCTTGAACACGACGCCGACGCTGTTGAACTTCTTGCGCAGGGTCCCCTGGCACTCCGGACAGGTCGTCAGGGAACTGTCCGTGAAGGACTGCACGGTCTCGAAGGCGTGGCTGCAGTCCTTGCAGGCATATGCGTACGTGGGCACTGGGATTCCTCCTTTAGGACAAACGAGCAGGTCCCGTGCTGCCGTGGCTGGATTGTCGCCACCGAGACGGTGGGCGGGATCCGAGCGCCAACAAACCTGGCATTAGCAGTCGCAGGGCCTGAGTGCCAATTCTATCACCCGCCGGGCGCCGGCTCGGAAGGCCCCGAAAGCCGTGAAAGCCGGACCAGGCCGCCGGGAGCCAGCGCGAAGTCGACCCTTTGGTCGAACGACTCCGCCGGAATGCTGCCGGCGGGCAGCACCTCGGCGTCGTAGACCACGGCCGCGGTCGGCACCGGGCCCTCCGTGGTTCCGGCGCCGCCCGGAGGCAGGGCGGCAAGGGCTGCCAGAAATTTGTCATAATAGCCTCCGCCCTGGCCGATCCTGTTGCCCGAACGGTCCAGGGCCGTGGCGGGCAGGAAGATACCGGCGGCTCCGCGCACCTCAGCCGTGCCGAAGCGTTCGCCGGCGGGTTCCTGGATGGGGGCGTACTGGCTGCGGACAAACTCCGACGCGGGCGTCCAGTACACCCAGCTCAGTACCAGGTCCGGTTCGCAGACGGGGAGCAACACCCGGTGGCCGGCGTCGTGCAGGGCTGCCAGCAGGGGGAGGGTGGGCGGCTCGGAGCCGACGCCGAGGTATGCGGCGAACGTCCGCTGCCCGGTGTGGGGCTGCCCGGAGGCCGGCCCGGAGGCCAGCCCGGCGGCCCAGGCCAGCCCGTGGCGTGCAATGGCGGCACCGGCGTCCGCCAGTTCCGCCTGCGACAGGGCGGCCCGGCGTAAGCGGTGCCGGGAGCGGATCTCTTCCTTGCTGCTCATACGGTGGCGTCCTTTCGGCCGGGAGGCGCCGGAGGGCGGGCTGCCGCGGCTGCCATGCGGTGGACAATTACCTGATGTTTTGCCCCCTCGGTTAGATTAGTCCAGTGATTACACCCAACGCCTCCGTCCGTAAGGCCGTCATCCCCGCTGCGGGCCTCGGCACCCGCTTCCTTCCCGCCACCAAGGCGATGCCGAAGGAGATGCTGCCGGTCGTCGACAAGCCGGCCATCCAGTACGTCGTGGAGGAAGCCGTGAACGTGGGCCTCAACGACGTCCTGATGATCACCGGACGCAACAAGCGCGCCCTCGAGGACCACTTCGACCGCGTGCCCACGCTGGAAGCGACGCTGGAAGCCAAGGGAGACACCGCCAAGCTGGAGTCCATCCAGGCCGCCAGCAACCTCGGGGACATCCACTACGTCCGCCAGGGCGACCCGATGGGCCTGGGACACGCCGTGCTGCGCGCCAAGCAGCACGTCGGTTACGAGCCGTTCGCCGTCCTGCTGGGCGATGACCTCATCGACGCCCGCGACGAACTGCTCAGTACCATGATCGAGGTCCAGGCGAAGACCGGCGGCTCGGTTGTGGCGCTGATCGAGGTCGAACCCTCGCAGATCAGCGCTTACGGCTGCGCCGACGTCGAAGCCGTCGAGGGCGAGGAATACGTCCGGATCAAGCAGCTCGTGGAGAAGCCCGACGTCGATGAGGCCCCCTCCAACCTGGCCATCATCGGCCGGTACGTCCTTCACCCCGCGGTGTTCGAAGTCCTCGAGCGGACCGAGCCCGGCCGCGGCGGGGAAATCCAGCTCACCGATGCCCTGCAGGAGCTCTCCGCCGGCGAGGGCGAAGGTTACGGCGTGTACGGCGTGATCTTCCGCGGCCGCCGCTACGACACCGGCGACAAGCTCAGCTACCTCAAGGCCTGCGTCCAGCTTGCCTGCGACAGCGAAGACCTCGGCCCCGGCCTGCGCGAATGGCTGCCCGGTTTCACTTCCGGCCTGACGAAATAGTCCCGTGGCGGGCGGCTTCACCTGGCCGGTGAACCTGGAGTGCGGCGACCTCATGTTGCGCCCGATCCGGTACCGGGACCGCCGGGAGTGGAGCGAGCTCCGAGCCCGCAACGAGAAGTGGCTGGCCCCCTGGGAAGCGTCCAACCCGGTTCCCGGCGGGGGCCTGCCCGACTACCGCCAAATGGTGCGGTCCCTTAAGGCACAGGCCGCGCAGGCCACGGCGCTGCCCTTTGTGATCACCGCCTGGACTCCCGGGTTCAGGGAACCGGTGATCGTCGGGCAGTTGACGGTCTCATCAATCGTCTGGGGCTCGGCCATGATGGCCACGCTCGGCTACTGGGTTGACCAGGACCGGGCAGGCCAGGGCATCGCCCCGACCGCGGTCGCGATGGCGACGGATTATTGCTTCCGCACGCTGGGGCTGCACCGGATGGAAATCAACATCCGTCCGGAGAATCTCCCAAGCCTGCGCGTGGTGGAAAAACTGGGCTTCCGCGACGAGGGCTACCGGCCGCGTTTTTTGCACATCAACGGCCAATGGGCGGACCACCGCACCTTCGCCCTGACCGCTGAGGAAGTGCCCGAGGGACTCCTGGCGAGGTGGTTGGAAACCCGTCCCGGCCGGCCGCCGGAAACCGCGGCCTGACCAGCCGTTTCGTCATATCTCCAGTGATTTGGCAGTTGCCTCGCGACACACCGCCGCCAATGCCGCCCGCTCCGCCGTCTTGCTCATACGGTTTTGATTGTGGACTTCCCTCTCAGCAGCTCAGTGATCCTTGTCATTGTTGTTGCGCTCTGGATCGTATGGGTGGCTCCCTACATGCTCCGGAACGGCCACCACCAGCTGCAGCCGGCGGGGGAGTTCCTGAAGGACGCCGTGCAGGTAGAAAAAGCAGACCCCCAAGCAGGCAACGTCATGAAGATGGCGGCCCCGCAGGAGAAACCGATGACGAGTACGCAGCTCCCCGAGTCAGGCCCGGGTTCCCTCGACGGCGGCCGGACCCCCGCGGCTCCCGCTTTCCGGATCCGCTGGGGGCGGCTGGCACTCGCGGTGGTTGGCCTGCTCCTGCTGCTCACCGGAATTGTCTCTGCAGCCCTGCGGCTCTTTGGCCTTGGGTCCGGATGGCTGCCCGCCGCCGCCCTGCTGGGTGCCATTGCCGCCGTCGTGCTGCTGCGCAGGCTTGCCGTGCGGGACCGCCGTCGGAAGCTGAATGCCGCCTTCCGAGCGGCCATGGGGGCCCCGTCCACCGTGTCTTCCGCCAACCCCTCCCTGACAGGGGCCGACGCCGCCCGCGATGCGGCGGGACCCGAGAAGGAGATCCCACTCTTCGACGCTGAAGCCGGTGCCCCCAAGCCCCAGCCTGACCGCAAGCCCCTCACGGCTGAGGACCTGCGGCAGGCCGCCCTGGCCGAGGCCGCGGCCTCCGGTGACGCCTCTGTGCGCCGGGTGGGCGATCCGGCCTCCGCCGAGGGCTCCAGCTGGGAGCCCGTGGAAGTACCTAAGCCCACCTACGTGGAGGCGCCGAAGGCGGAGCGCGCCGCCCCCGAACCGCTGGACCTGCCGGAGGCCCCGAAAGCCGTCGGCAAACCTTCGCTGAAGCAGGCGGCCGTCCGGCAGCCGGAAGCGGCCGCCGCCGAATCGAAGCCGCTCGGCAAGGGCCAAAGCGCGCTGAGCAACCTCGACGACGTCCTGCAGCGCCGCCGCGCCTGACCCACTTTCTCCGCCCCGGGCGGCCGTGAAGCGGCCGCCCGGGGCTTTTTCTTGCCCGCGCGCGGTAGCCTGACGTTCATGACGAGAATCTGCGTTGCCGGCGGCACCGGACAGGTAGGCCGCGACGTCGTGCGCCAGGCGGTCAGCGGACGGCACCAGGTTGCCGTGCTCAGCCGCAACCCGCCCGCCCCGGGGACCCCCTTGCACCTCGACGGCGCCACCTACTTCCGCGCTGACGTCACCACCGGGGAGGGGCTGGCCGCGGCGCTGGCCGGAGCCGACGTCGTCATCGACTGCCTTGAGGGGCGCTCCGGCAAAGCGCTGCGGAGCTTCGCCGACGGCGGAGCCCGGCTGCTGGCCGCCGCCCGGGACGCCGGGGTCCCGAAGGCGGTGATGCTTTCGATCGTCAACTGCGACCGCAGCAGCTTCGGCTATTACAAGTCGAAGGCAGCCAAGGAGCGGGTCTATCAGCTCTCAGGCCTGGAGACCGTGGTGCTTCGGGCCACGCAGTTCCACTCCCTGCTCGCAAGCCTGTTTGCCGCGGGTTCCAGGCTCCGGCTGGTTCCCGTGGTCAAGGGGGCCCGGTTCCAGCCGATTGCTCCCGCCGACGTCGCGTCCGCGCTGGTTGAGGCAGCGCTGGAGGCCCCGTCCGGCGGGCCGCACCGCGTCCGGACGATCGGGGGACCCGAGGTAGCGGGGATGCGCGAGCTGGCCATCATCTGGCAGCGGGCGTCGGGGTCGCGCGGCCGCGTCGTGGAGCTGCCGCTGCCCGGCGGGATGGGTAAATATCTGCGCGCCGGACTCAATCTGGCACCGGGAGAGCGACACGGCACGCAGACATTCGAGGGCTGGCTGGCAATGCGGGCGGATAGTTTGTAGCCTAGGAACGTTGACAACGCCGTTCCTCCGGGAGCGGCGTTGCTGCGGGGCTATAGCTCAGTTGGTAGAGCGCTTCGTTCGCATCGAAGAGGTCAGGAGTTCGAATCTCCTTAGCTCCACAATTTGCAGGGGTTTTTGAGCCCTTGAGGGTACGGCACCCGGTATCCGCGGGACCGGGATCTTGCGCGCCACCGTGCACCGGGTCAGGGTGGGATCGATCCCCGTGCTGCGAAGAAGGAGCCGACGCGATGACCAAGTACCTGATCTCCTTTCCCAGTGCCGCCATGGTGTTCCCTGCGGAAGAGCTGCAGGCCGTTGCGGATGCGGCGCACGCGGTCGTCCAGGAGGCCAAGGACGCCGGCGTCTGGGTGTTCGGCGGCGGCATCGATGAGAGCATCCCGCCCGTGATGGTCGACGGCGACGGTACCGTCCACGAGGGCACTTACCCGCAGACGACGCAGCTCCAAGGCGGCTACTCCGTGCTGGAGCTGCCCTCCTACGAGGCGGCCCTGGAGTGGGCAGCGAAGATCGCGGCTGCCTGCCGGTGCGCGCAGGAAGTGCGTGCCTTCCAGTACGACCCCGCCAGCTAGGGCCCGGCCGCGCGCCCCTGTCCGAACGGCGGTCCGACTTCTTGCCGCCCTTTTCAGAGCGTCGCCGCGCTTGCGGCCGCCGCGCTCTGTACGGTGGGGTCCTGTGTAGCGTCGCCGCACCGAGCTGGTGCGGGCCGCGCTGCCCCGGGACCTGGAGGAAACTTGACGATTGACCGCCCCACCGCGGCAGCACCGGCGCGCCAGCGCCGCGGCCCCCACCTGGCAGCCCTGGCCGCCGCCGCACTGGCCGGTGTGCTGGCCGTAGCCGGCTGGGCGGCTCCCTCCGGGGCCGGGCCGGCGTACGCCCCCGAGCGTGTCGTGGACGCCACCCCGGCCGCGACCGGCTGGCTGCATACCGACGGCGGGACGATCCGCGATTCGAACAACAATCCGTACATCATCAAGGCCACGTCCTGGTTCGGTCTGGAAACCCCGGACTGCGTCCCGCACGGCCTGTGGGGGACGCTGACCATCGACGAGGCCCTCGCCAACATCAAGTCGATGGGCTTCAACACCGTCCGGCTGCCATACTCGAACGAGTGCCTGGCCGCGATGACCATCAAGGGCAGCGTGAACTACTGGGCGAATCGGACCTACAACCTCCAAGGCAAGAAGCCGCTGGACGTCATGGACACGGTCATCGCCCGCGCCAAAGCCAACGGCCTCCGGATCATCCTGGACCGGCACCGGCCCTCCTCCGCCGACCAGTCACCGCTCTGGTACACCTCCGCCGTGCCGGAGTCGAAGTGGATCTCCGACTGGAAGATGCTCGCCAACCGGTACAAGGCGGACCCGACCGTCGTCGGCGCCGACCTGCACAACGAACCGGCCGGCGCGGCCACCTGGGGCGGCAAAGCCGCGACCGACTGGCAGGCAGCGTCCACCCGCGGGGGCAACGCCGTTCTGGCCTCCAACCCGAACCTCCTGATCATCATCGAAGGGATCGAGAACCAGGCCACCGCCGGCGGCACCTGGTGGGGCGGCGGCCTGGCCGACGTCGGCGCGAAACCGGTCGTCCTGGCCACCCCGCACCGGGTCGTGTATTCCCCGCACGACTACCCGGCGTCCCTCTTCGCACAGAAGTGGTTCAGTGACCCCGCCTACCCGGCGAACCTGCCCTCCGTCTGGGACCGGAACTGGGGGTACCTGCAGAAGCAGGGGATCGCGCCGGTCCTGCTCGGCGAATTCGGCACGGCCCTGGCCACCGATTCGGACAAGGCATGGATGAAATCGATCGTCGATTACCTGAAGACAAACCGCATGTCCTACGGCTACTGGGCCTTCAACCCGAATTCGGGCATCACCGGCGGCCTTGTCCAGTCCGACTGGCGGACCCCGGAGCGGGCCAAACTTGACGCGCTGGCACCGATCCTGACCGCCGCCCCGGCGGTCAGCGTCCCCGTGCCAACCGCCACGGCGACCGCGTCACCGACGTCGAGCCCCGCACCGACGGCCAGCCCGACGCCGACTGCGACGGCGCCGCCGACGTCCGGCCCCGCACCGACGGCCAGCCCGACGCCGACTCCCGCCCCGACGTCCGGCCCGGCCATCACGGCGGTATGGCGGCTTACCAGCTCCTGGAACGGCGGATACGTTGCCAACCTCGACGTCACCGCGCTGCGGTCAGTGTCGGCCTGGTCCGTTTCGTGGAACGACCCGAACGTCACTTCGGTCGCCAACTCGTGGGGCATCAAGTGCACGGTGGTGCCGAAGGCCACGATCACCTGCACCGGCTCGGACTGGACCACCAAGCTTGCCGCCGGCCAAAAGGCCACGGTCGGGCTGCAGGTCAACTCCCTCAAAGCCCCCGCGAACCCGGTGCTCACCGTCAAGTAGGGCCGGGACCGGCCCCGGTCCCGGGCCGCCTAGTACGGCTCCGGGGCCGCCTCGCTCCGGTACACCAGTTCCGTGAGCGGGTCCGCGACGGGGTCGACAATCCCGTCGAACTCCGCGGCGAAGTCCAGGCCGTCGGCCGTCTCCACCCGGGAAATCCTGGTGAGGGTGCCGAGCTCGGTTCCGTCCGCGAGGCTGAACACCGTACCGAAGTGCCGGAAGTTCAGCCCGCCGGCCTGCACAGCGGTCCACCCGCGGGCGGCAGCCCGCTTCTCGGTGTGGTCCAGCACGGGGGCGCAGCCCGGGCAGGCCGCATAGCTGGCCAGGTCCTCCACGTCGGCGCGCGTCAGCAGCGCCGGCATCGGGGGAGCGTTGTCGGTGCCGTGCCAGTCCCGCACCCGTTCCAGGTCATCGAGGTACGGTGCCCATGCCGCTTCACGGTCCATGAGTGCCTGGATGTCGGAGCATGACGGCAGGTGGACTTTTCCGGCGTCCGACAGGATGAAGCAGTCCCCGGAAGAGACCCACTTCTCAACGAGGGCCGTCTCCTTGCGCAGCGTGTCCGCCAGTTGCCGGCGGAGCTCCGCGTCGGAGGGGTGCCGCTGGCCGTGCAGGTCGTCTTCGTGTTCATACCGTTCGGGCGCGGCTGCCTGCACGCGATCCGCAGCGGAATCCGTTGTCATGATTTCCTCTCTTGTTGCCTCCAATGAGCCTACCGGGGGCGGACCGGATCCCGGGCCGGCCGTGTTTTTCCCAAGGAATTCCGCAGGAATCCCCATCCCGCCCCCAACCGTAGTTTCGGTTCGGTAACGTGGCGCGCGGCTGGCTGTGTGCGACCGCCGGCCGTCCTCAATGAACGCACTCTGGAAGGAACACCCCTTGGCAGGAATCTTCACCTGGCTCAGCGCCCTCGGCACGGCGGGCAAAGCCACCGTCGTTGCCGCCGTCGTAGTCACCGGCGGTACCGGCGCCGCCATGGCCTCCACCGTTACGGAGCTCAGCTCGGACCCGACTGCGACCGTGTCCGCGGACCCCACCGACACCCCCACCGCCGACCCCACTGCGGAACCGACCGAAACTGCGCTGGCCCCGGAGCCGACCGAGACGGAGACTGCGCCGGCCCCGGAGCCGACTGAGACGGAAACCGCGCCGGCCCCGGAGCCGACTGAGACGGAAACCGCGCCGGCCCCGGAGCCGACCGAGACCGAAACCGCGCCGGCCCCGGCACCCACCGATGACGATGAGGCTGACGACGCCGGGGACGACGAGTCCGGCGAGTCTTCGGAGCGCGGCAACAGCGCCTGGGCGCACGAGAACGCAGCTGCGCACCGCGCGGCCGGCCTCGCCAACGCCGCCCAGCACCGCCGCCAGGCTGCCGCCACCCCGGCCGTCCCGTCCTACGGAGCCGGGGCAGCCACCTCGGCCGTCCGCGCCCCGGCACCCGCAGTGGCGCCGAAAGCCGCGCACTCCAAGGCGGGCAAGTCCCACAAGTAACCCCGAAGGCGCTCAAGGGCCCGAAAGCCCGAACCTGCCGAAGACCCCGTCCCGCCCAGCGCGGTGCGGGGTCTTCGCTGTTCCAGCGGCCAGCGGCCCGCGGCGCCCGCGTCCGGCCGGTCCCGGGTTCGGCTGCCTTGGCGGGTCGGGATAGTCTGGGACCCCCACCCCAAGCATGTACGCCGGCCCGGAGATGCGTGCCGGGCGGCCGAAGCCCCGGGCATTCTGTTCCGTTCCGGGCGGCCCCCGGGGCCCCGGGCCTACCCCCTTTGAGAGGACAGCAGCAATGAGCCTGATCCGGCTGCATGACGTCAGCGTCCGCTTCGACAACACCCAGATTCTCCGTGAGGCGTTTTTCCGGCTCGAACCCGGAGACAGGGTGGGCCTGATCGGCAAGAACGGATCCGGGAAGACCACCATCCTGAAGCTGATCCTGGACCAGGTGGCCCCGGACACCGGCACGGTCAGCGTGGAGCTCGGCACCAAGGTGGGGTACTTCTCCCAGTTCTCCGAGCTCGACGGCGAATCGACCATCGCCGAGGTCCTCGACGGGCTGTTCGGCGAGATCAAGGCCGTTGAAGCCGAACTTGCCGCCATCGACGCGAGCATCGCCAATAACCCCGCGGCCGACGAGAGGGACCGGCTAATCGGCCGCCAGGCGGCATTGTTCGAGGACATGGACCGGCTCGACGGCTGGGATTATCCGCGCCGCATCGACACGGTGCTGACCACCCTGGGGTTCGACGACGCCCACCGCCACTGCCCGATCGATGCGCTGTCCGGCGGCTGGCGCAACCGTGCCGCGCTGGCCAAGATCCTGCTCGAAGCACCGGACGTCCTGCTGCTCGACGAGCCCACCAACTTCCTGGACGTCGCCGGCGTCGAATGGCTGGAAAGCTGGTTCCGCGACTTCAAGGGCGCTGCTGTCATCGTCTCGCACGACCGGAAGTTCCTGGACGCCGTCGTCTCCCGCATCATCGAGGTGGAGAACTTCCACCTGCACGAATACCCCGGAAACTTCGGCGAATACGTGGTCCAGAAACAGTTCCGGCTCAAGACGCTCGAACAGCAGTTCGTCCACGAATCCGAACTGCTCGCCTTTGAAGCCGAGGGGATCGCCGACCGCCGCGAGGCCGCCAAGGCCGCCGGCCGCGGACTGGGCAACCAGCTGGCCAAGATCAAGAAATCCCGCACGCCCCGGCCGGTGGACCAGATCGTCACCGAGATCTACGGCGGACTACACGTGAAGGACGTGCTGTGCCGGGTGGAGGGGCTGGCCAAGTCCTACGGCGAAAAACTGCTCTTCGAGGACCTGAGCTTCGAAATCCGCAAGGGCAACCGGATTGCCGTCCTCGGCGCCAACGGCAGCGGGAAGTCCACCCTGCTGAAGGTCCTCACCGGCGAGGAGCACGCCGATTCCGGCGTCGTGGCGTGGGCCAAGGGGCCCGGGTTCGTGTCCTACAACCGGATGCTCGAGGACCTCGACGACGGCGACACCGTCTCGCACGCCGTCAACGCGCTGCCGGACAGCCTCGCCTTCAGCGCCACGAAGAAGTCCGTTAACCGCTTCCTGGCGATGTTCCAGTTCTCCGAGGCGGACCTCAAGCAGAAGATCGGCAACCTCTCCGGCGGCCAGAAGGCACGGGTGGCGATGGCGCAATGCCTGCTCTCCGGCGCCTCGGTGCTGTTGCTGGACGAACCCACCAACCACCTGGACCTCTCCAGCACCCAGGTGATGGAGCGGGCGCTGCAGCACTTCCCGGGCGCCGTCGTCGTGGTCAGCCACGACCGGTTCTTCACCGAAAAGATCGCCACCCGCCAGCTCATCTTCGGCGCAGCCGGAGCCGGGCCCGGCGAAGTTGCCCAGCGGGCCGCCTAAGCCTGCCCGGCGCAGCCGCGGGATAATAGGGCTATGGCCGATCAGCGTCGGGAGCAGGACCGTGACCCGTGGGAAGAATTCGACCGGCTCGAACCGGCCGGGCAGGACCGCGTCGGCGGCCTGCCCGGAGGCGAGCCCAACGGCTTCGGCTTCCGCACCGGGGTACGCAGCGCGCGCGTGGCCTTCGGTTTCGCCGTGTATGCCCTGGTCCTGGGCAGCGTGCTGGTCTGTCTCGGAGCCATTTACTTCATAGGCCGCGGGCAGTGGCTGTGGCTCGGGCTGATGGCACTGATCGAGACCGCCTTCGTCCTGGCCTTCATCCGGCTCGTCACCCTGGCCCGCAACCGCCGCAGCGCGCGCTAGCTGAGCGCGCAGAGAAACGCCCCGGGGCGCCGGTTCAGCCCGGCCGCCGGTGCCGGGACGTGACCGCCAGGTAGCCGCCCAGCGCTCCGACGCCGCCCAGCCCGGCGGTGAAGAGCGCCCTGGGCCAGCTGCGCCAGCGGTCCGGCTGGACGGAGACAAGCTCCCCGACGGCGCCGATCAGCGCCGCCGTGATCAGGCCCGCCACAATCCGGTTGCCGGTCCGCTCGGCCCTGTCCATCAGCCGGTCCAGCTCGTCGGCGCGGAAGTGGATGTCCAGCCCGCCGCGCTCCAGCACGTCGAGCAGCCGACGGGCCATCTCGGGAGCCTCGGTGCCGAAGCGCAGCGCCTCCCAGCCGAGCTTCTTCAGCCGCCCCGCCAGCGCCTCGGGGGACAGCGACCCGAGAATGATCTTCCGGGTGAACGGAGCCAGCTGGGCGGTCAGCTCGAAGGCGGGGTCCAGCTGCTTGCCGAGCCCGTCCGCCATAACCAGCATCTTCACCATCAGCGCGGTCTCACGCGGCAACCGCAGGCGGTGCGCGCGCAGCAGCCCGGCCAGTTCTGCCAGCACCGGGACGATCGGGACCTGCGCCAGCGGCCTGCCCGCGTAGCGCTCCACCAGGCGGCCCAGGGCCGCCTGCAGCCCGCTGTAGTCGGCGGCCTCCGTTGCGCCGCAGAGCGCCACCATGGCCGTGGTCAGCCGGCCGGCGTCCTGTTCGACGACGGCCAGCAGCACCCGGACGAGGTTCCAGCGTGCCGTGTCGCTGATCTGGCCGACCATACCGAAGTCGATGATGCCCAGGCGTCCGTCGGGCTCCACGAAGAAGTTCCCCGGGTGGGGGTCGGCGTGGAAGAAACCATCCTCGAAGACCATCTTGAGCAGGATGTTGCAGGCCCGGACGGCCAGCTCGCCGGAGTCGATTCCCGCGCTACTCAGCCCGGCGACGTCGTTGATCTTGATGCCGCGGACGCGCTCGAGGGTCAGGACCCGGGACGTCGTGATGTCCCAGAAGACCCGCGGGATGTGGACCCGGCCGTCGCCGGCGAAGTTGGCCGCGAACTGCTCCGCGTTCCTGGCCTCCTGCAGGTAGTCCAGTTCGGCCCGCATGGTCTGGGAGAATTCGTCCACCAGGGCGGCCACGTGGAAGCCGGCCACGGTGGCCGAGGCCTGTTCGGCGCGTTTGGCGAGCTCGGCCATGACTTCCTGGTCCTCGTTCACCTGCGCCACGACGCCGGGGCGCCGCACTTTGACGACGACGTCGACGTCGGCCCGGCCGCCGCCGGCTGCCGGCAGGGCCGCCTCGTGGACCTGGCCGATGGAGCCGGTGGCCAGCGGAATGTCCTGCAGGGATGCCAGCAGCGGGCCCGCGCGCGGACCGAGCTCTTCGTCGATGACGGCACGGATTTCCTCCGCGGGAACTGGCGGGGAGTCGTCCTGGAGCTTGGCGAGCTCGGCGGCGTACTCCGCGGGAAGCACGTCCGGACGGGTGGAGACGATCTGGCCGAACTTGATGTAGACCGCCCCGAGGTCCTCCAGGGCGAGCCTGACCTGCGCCGGCAGCGGCACCCGGGAGGCCCCGCGGAACTGTGCTGCCGGCCGGGCAGGTGCAGTCGGTCCAGGCCCAAATAGCCCGCTGCGAAGCCCAGCCCATGCCTGCCCAGGGTCTCCACGATGTGCCGGAACCGGTCCCGCCGCGCGCTCATGCCGCCAGACTACACGGGGCCCTGCGCTTAGCTCCCGGACGAGTGTTCCGCGGCCAGCGCTTCGTCGGATTCCACCCGCCCCAGCAGCGCGAGCCGGTCCGCGGCCCCGGCCAGCTCGGCCGGCAGCCCGGGGACCGCCGCGGCCGGTGCCGCCCAGTCCAGCGGGCCGGGGCCGACGAGGAAAAGCGTGATGTCGGCGTCGTAGAGCACGTCCACCACCTCGCAGAAATGCTGCCAGGCCGCTACCTCCGCGGCGCGCACTGCCCCGGAAGCAGCGGGAGCACCACCACCGGCAGCGCGGGAGGGGACACCGTCGACCACCCAGGTGCTGTACCCGGCTGCGAGGGTGTGGTAGTCCGGGACCTCCGGGCCGCCGCACAGTTGCGCAAAGCTGGTCCACAGCAGTTCCGGCTCCGCGCTCCTGGCCGTCAGCGGCCCGGTGGGCGTCGTCAGGAGCCGCTGCTGCGCGGGCGGCGGCGGGAAGAGTCCGAAGACGCCGAGCTGGCGTGAGGTACCGGGCGTGATGATGCGGCCCCGCCGGAACGCGGCCTTGTCCGGTTCGGCGCCCATCCCGCTCGGCCCGGCCGGCACGCCGGCTAGAGCCAGCCCTTCCGCTTGAAAATGCCGTACATGATCGCCGCGGTGCCGGCCATCATGCCGATGGCCATCGGGTAGCCGAAAGTCCAGTGCAGTTCCGGCATCCGCTCGAAGTTCATGCCGTACACGCCGGCCACAAACGACGGTGCGAAGAAGATAGCGGCCCAGGACGAGATCTTCTTGACCTGTTCGTTCTGTTCGGCGCTGGCCTCGTTCTGGCGGTTGGCGGTGAGGGTGCCGTCCAGGGTCAGCGCGTTCTGCAGCAGGTCGCGGAAGGAATCGGCCCGGGAGATCAGCCGCTCCACATGGTCCTCCACGTCGCGGAGGCTGTGCTGGAGTTCCGTGTCCACCTCGTACTTCTCGAAACCCCGCCGGAGCTGCTGCATCATGGCCGGCAGGGGGTGGATGGCGCGCTGGAAATGAATGACCTCGCGGGCGAGTTCATAAATGCGGCGGGAAACCATCGGGTCGCCGCTGAAGAGCTGGTCCTCGATCTCGTCAATGTCATTTTCAAGCCCGGCCACCACGGGGACGTAGTCATCCACTACCTGGTCCATCAGGGCGTAGAGGACAGCCTCGGGGCCGTGGCAGAGCAGGTCCGGGCGGCCCTCCAGCCGGCGCCGGACCTGGCCCACGACGGCCGTCTCCGCGTGCCGGACCGTCACCACGAAGTTCCGGCCCGTGAAGACGTGCAGTTCGCCGAACTCGACGGTCTCCGTCTCGTCCAGGTACCGTGCCGGCCGGAGCACGGTAAAGAGGTTGTCGTCGTAGCGTTCCAGCTTGGGGCGCTGGTGGGCGGAGATCGCATCCTCCACCGCCAGGCCGTGCAGGCCGAACTCCGTAGCGACGGCGGCCATTTCCTGCTCCGTCGGCCGGTACAGGCCGATCCAGGCCATGCCGCCGTGCTTGGTCATGGTCTCGAAGGTCTGTTCCAGGCTGCGCGGCTCGGCGCGGCGGACGCCGTCAACGTAGACGGCGTTGTCGATGATAGTCACGGGGTCATTATCCCGTCTTTCGCCGGGGCCGGCGGACCCGGCCGGCGCGTCCCGGACCGGCCGGGGGCAAGCGCGCTGCCCTGCGCCAGCCGGCTGATGAGCGGTTCGGTGCGGTAGGGGATGTGGGTGTGCAGGGCGAGGACTGTTTCGGTCCGGATCACGCCCTTGATCCTGAGGATGGACCGCAGTGCCGCCTGGAGATGGTGGGTGTCCGTCGCCACCACCCGGCACCAGACATCGCCGCGGCCGGAGATCTCGTGCACCTCGAGGACCTGGGGGATCAGGCGCAGGGCGCCCACCACCCCGTCGAGTTCGCGGTGGTTCACCTCGATCGTGACGAACGCGACGACGTCGTACCCCACCGACTCCAGGTCAATTTCGCGGCCGCCGTCGTGCAGCAGCCCGGAGCGCAGCATCCGGCGCACCCGGGACTGCGCCGTATTCCGGGCGATCCCCAAGACGTCACTGAGTTCGCCGATTTGGATCCGCGGATCCTTGATGAGTTCGAGCAAAATCTTCAGGTCGGTGGGGTCCAGGCTGTTCAAATAATCACTCCGGTTCATGCTTGCGGGCCGCGATTGACGGTTTTGATCAATTCTGGCACGGAACTTAGTCCTAAAGCGCACCCATAACGCATCCTGTAGGTATCAATCTCCACCGGACCGGCGCCTCCCCACAGGGAACGCAGCCGGCCCGCGTCAACTCAGCAGGGGCACCGCTATGACCGTCTTCAGCGAACTTCGGATGCGCCCGGCCACGGCAGAACGCTGGGGCTGGGACGCGTCCGTCACCGCACGCCTGGTGATGGCCGGCGTCGTGATTTTCACGCTGCTGGTCGGCGCCAACCTGGCCACCCCGCTCTATCCGCTGCTGCAGGCCAAGCTGGGCATCACGGCCCTGGATGTCACGGTGGCCTTCTCCGCCTACGTCCTGGCGCTCGTAGCCACCCTGGTCCTGGCCGGGCACTGGTCGGACCACATCGGGAGGCGGGCCGCCCTGGTCCTGGCCGTGCTGCTGGGACTCGCCGGCGGCTTTGTGTTCGCCAACGCCGACAGCCTGCTGGCGCTGTCGGCCGGCCGGGCGCTGCAGGGAGCGGCGGTGGCGCTGGCAACCGGCGCGAGTTCGGCAGCCCTGCGCGAACTGCTGCCCAGCCGGCCCGAATGGGCCTCGCGGTTTACCCTGCTGGCATCGGCCGGCGGCGTGGCAGCCGGCCCGGCGATCGGCGGGGTACTTTCCATGCTTCCCGGCCCCACCTCCACGCCCTACTACCTGCACTCCGTCGTCCTGCTGGCCCTGCTGGTACCGCTCTACCTGCTCAAGGCCCGGCCCGCCATCACCTCGGTCGCGGGTCCGCAGCCGCTCAAGGTCCTGGCGCCGCGCCGCCCGTCCGTATCGAGTGAGGCGCGCGGTGCATTCTGGCTGGCGTCGGCCGTGGGATTCCTGAGCTTTGCTGTCTTTGGATTTTGCCTCTCGCTGGCCCCCGGCTACTTCGCCCAGATCGTCCACGCGGACTCACGGCCGCTGATCGGTGTCCTGGCCGGGCTGACCCTGGCAGCCTCGGCGTTGAGCCAGCTGCTGGCCGTGCGCGGCCGTTTTGTGGTGCCGGTGGGGCTGGCCCTGCTGTCCGTCTCCGTGCTGCTGATCGCGGCAGCGGCGGCGTGGAGCAGCCCGTGGCTGCTAATCGCCGCCAGCATCGCCGCCGGCCTGGGCCAGGGCGTCTCCTTCCGGACCGTCTTCAATGATGTGGCCGGCAAGGTTGAGGCGGCGCGCCACGCCCAGATCATCAGCACCGTCTACGTCATCACGTACCTGGGCAGCGCCTTTCCGGTGATCGGCCTGGGGCTGGCCGCCGGCGTTGTGGGCCTGCAGGCGGCTGTGGCGTGGTTCGTCGCGCTCTGCGCCGTATTCGCCCTCGGCCTGGCGGCGCTCACCCTGCGCAATGCCCTCCGGACGCGCCCCTGAGCGCCCTGCCTGAGCCGGCTGCCTGAGGGCGTCCGGCGCCGTCCGCGGCTGGCTGTACTGAGCTAAGGCCAACCGCCGGGGCGAAGAATGGGCATGTCCCACCGGACCGGCGCGAGGAATGGGCATGTTCGTCGGTCGGCTGGGGACATGTCCGGTGCAGGGCGCGAGCAATGGACATAGTGCCGGTATGCCCACCCGCCGGCACGAAGAATGGGCATGTCCCACCGGGCCGGCAGCGGAACCACACCCATCACCCGGGTGTCACCAGCCTGATGACCCAGTACGGCTAGTCCGGCAGCGGCCCGTGATTGCCCTGGATGTGGTCGAACACGAGGGTGGTCTCGGTGTGGCCCACCACAGGATCGGTCGCCAGATTGTCCAGCACCCAGTCGCGCAGGTCCTCGGTGGTGGCGACGGCGATATGCAGCAGGTAATCCACGGAACCCGAGGTGTGGAACGTGGACAGCACGGCGGGCAGCTTGGGGACGCGGGCCGTGAAGCGGTCGATCTGTTCGCGGTCGTGGGCCCGCAGCCGGACGGCGATCAGCGCCTGCACGGAGCGGCCCACCGCGGGGAGGCTGAGCTTGGCCTCGAACCCCTGGATGATCCCGCGCTCGGACAGCGCCCTGGTGCGCATCAGGGCCGTGGAGGGGGCGATTCCCACCAGCTCGGCCAGCTGTTTGTTGGAGATCCGGGCGTCCGCCACCAGCGCCGCGAGCAGGCGCTCGTCTATGGCGTCCAGGGGTTCGCCGGCACCCGCTCCCGGCCGAACATTCTTCGTGGTGCTGCTCACGGATCCTCCTTGAAGTGTTGTGCATTCATCATAAACGCCAGTATCTGACAGTTCCATTCAGCTGCCCTGTGAAACTCCGAATTATTGCCAGATACTTACCGCATTCAATGGTGAATATTCATAAGGAGTACGGTGCTTTCTCAAGACTCGCTGGCGGTCCACGCCGGCCGGAACGGCCTCACGGAACTCGGCGTCCACGCCGTCCCGATCGACCTCTCCACCACGGCACCGCTGCCCTCGGTCCATGACGGCGGCCTCGCCTACGAGCAGATGGCCACCGGCGGCCCGCACCTGGACGGGCAGAGCACGGTCTACCAGCGGCTCTGGAACCCCACCGTCGCCCGCTTCGAGGAGGGCGTTGCCGTGCTCGAAGGCACCGAAGAATCGGTGGCCTTCGCCACCGGGATGGCCGCCCTGAGCGCGGTGCTGCTCGCCGTCGTCGCTGCCGGGAAGAAGCACGTGGTGGCGGTCCGTCCGCTGTACGGCGGCAGCGACCACCTGCTGGCATCCGGGGTGCTGGGCACCGAGGTCACCTTCACGACGCCGGAGGGCATCGGTGCCGCCCTGCGCGCCGACACCGGGCTGGTCATCCTGGAGACGCCGGCCAACCCGAGCCTGGAACTGGTCGACATCGCCGCCGCGGCGGCCGCGGCGGACGGCGTGCCGTTGCTGGTGGACAACACCTTCGCCACCCCGGTCCTGCAGCAGCCCTACCGGCACGGCGCGGCCCTGGTGCTGCACAGCGCCACCAAGTTCTTCGGCGGCCACGGCGACGCGATGGGAGGCGTTGTGGCGGCTGGCCCCGACTGGGCGGTCCGGCTGCGCCAGATCCGGGCCATCACCGGGGGCATCCTCACGCCCTGGCCGGCCTACCTGCTGCACCGCGGGCTGGCCACGCTGCCGGTGCGGGTCCGGGCGCAACAGGCCAGCGCGGAAAAGGTCGCGGCCGTTCTCTGCGGGCACGAGCTGATTCGGCGGGTGTACTACCCGGGCCTGCCGGAGTGCGATCCGCTGGGCCTGGTCGGAACCCAGATGGCGGGCCCCGGCTCGCTGCTGGCGTTCGAGCTTGCCAGCGCCGGGCACGCCGAGCGCGTCCCGGCGGCCGTCACCATGATCACGCACGCCGTCTCACTCGGCGGCATCGATACGCTCATCCAGCACCCGGCCGGTCTGACCCACCGGCCGGTGGCCGCGGAGGCCAAACCGCACGCGGGCCTGCTGCGGGTCTCCGTGGGCCTGGAGGACCCGGCGGACATCGCGGCGGACCTGGTGCAGGCCCTCGAGGCGACCCGCTAACGCACCGCTGCCCGCAGCGGGGCGGTGTTGTGGGCGGCGGCGTCCCCTGCACCTCCGGGATGCACGACGGCGGTGATCACCGCCGTCGTGCAGGCCAGCCCCATCACGGCGAGGGCGAGGGCTGTCCAGCCCAGCGACTGGAAGAGCAGCCCGCCGGACCAGCCGATGACACTGGAGCCCAGATAGTAGGCCAGGTTGTAGAGCGAGGCGGCCTGCGCACGTCCGGTGCTCGCGATCACGCCGGTCCAGCCGGAGCCAATGCTGTGGGCCGCGAAGAAGCCGCCGGTAAAGAGCAGCAGGCCGGCCAGGATCAGGGCCAGGAGCTGCGTCAGGGTCAGCGCGAGCCCGGCGACCATCAGGGCCGTGCCCGCCACCAGCACGTTGCGCCGGCCGAATCGCAGCGTCAGCCCGGCGGCCCAGCGGGCGGAGACAGTACCGGAGAGATAGGCCAGGAAAATCAGGCTGATCAGCGTGGCCGGCAGGCTGAAGGGCTCGCCGGAGAGCCGGAAGCCAAGGTAGTTGTAGACCGCTACGAAGCCGCCCATCAGCAGGAAAGCCTGGACGTAGATGGCGAGCAGCCGCGGGTTCCGACCGTGACCGGCGAGGGTGGCGAGGGCGCCGCGGAAGCCGCTGGCGGCCGCCGCGGTGAAATTCCGGGCCGGCGGCACCAGGACTAGGAACAGGACGGCAGCGGCCGTCGCCATCACGGACACCGCCAGCGCCGCGCTCCGCCACCCCCACAGGTCGCCGACCGGGCCGGCGACCAGCCGGCCGGCCAGGCCGCCCAGCGTGGTGCCGGCGACGTAGGTGCCGGCCGCCAGTGCGGCGTGGGCCTTGTTGACTTCCTCATTCAGGTAGGCGATCGCGATGGCCGGGATGCCGCCCAGGGCCATGCCCTCCACCATCCGCAGGCCCAGCAGGACCGGGAGGCTGGGTGCCAGCGGGGCCAGCAGGCCGAGCACGGTGGCCGCGGAGATGCCCCAGGCCATGGCGCGCACCCGGCCGATCCGGTCAGCCAAAAAGGACCACGGAAGCACCGTCACGGCCAGGCCCACCGTGGCCAGGGAGATGGTCAGGGCCGCCTCTGCGGCCGTCACCTGCAGGTCAGCCGCGATGAGCGGCAGCACGGCCTGGGTTGAATACAACTGGGCAAAGGTGGCGACGCCGGCAAAGGCCAGGCCGGCGAGGATCCGGCGGTAGGCCGCCGAGCCCTTGGCATGGCCGGCCGGTGCGGAAGTCCCGGCCTGTGCCGCTGCGGCCGGATCCGGGTCAGCGTTTCCGGAAGTCGCGGCCGCACCGGGGGTGGCAGGGAGTTCGTGGGGCGGTAGCTGCGGCATGCCCCCAGAATAGGCTTCCAAAAGCCATGCTTCCAATGCATGATTCTTATAGCATTCATAGCAAATTCGGAACGAATTAGGGGTGGGCCATGGACGTGGAGCACAAACAGCTGGTCCAGTTGCTGCCGTTGCTGCCCCTGTTGGCCGAACTCGGCCGCACCCAGCACATCACCGCGGCCGCCGAGGTGCTGGGGCTCCCCCAGTCGACGGTCAGCCGCGGAATCGCACGGGCCAGCAGCATCATCGGCACGGAACTGCTGATCCGAGACGGCCGCGGCGTGCGCCTCACGGCGGCGGCCAAGGCGCTGCTGCCGCACATCGAGGCCGCGCTCGGCGAGTTTCAAAGCGGCCTGGACCTGGTGCGGCACGAATCCGAGGTGGTGCGCGGGCGGATCGCGGTGTCCTTCCAGCACACCTTCGGTGAGGCCATGCTGCCGCTGCTGATCAGTGCTTTCCGGAGCCGGCATCCGCACCCGGCCTTCGATCTGAGACAGGGCGCGCGGGACGGCTGCCTGGCCGAACTGGCCGCAGGGGAGGCGGACCTGGCACTCACCGCCCCGATCGCGGCGCCTAGCCGGCTGATCTCCTCGGCCGCCCTGTACCGGGAACCGCTGCGGCTGGTGGTCCACCACCGGCACCCGCTCGCCAAGCGCCGCCGCGCCCGCCTCGCGGAGATCCGGCAGGACCCGTTCGTGGCGATGGGCCCCGGCTACGGCATGCGCTCGCTGACGGACGCTCTGTTCCGGGAAGCGGGCTTCCGGCCCCGCATCGCCTTCGAAAGCCAGGACTCCCATACCGCCCGGGGCCTCGTCTCGGCCGGGCTCGGGGTCAGCATCCTGCCGCCCGGCGGTCTGGCCCCCGGACGCCACACCCCGGCGCAGCCCAGTGACCTTGGCTGGGTGGAGCTCGCGCTGGATTCCGGCCTGGCGTTCCGCGAGATCGGCCTGGCCTGGCGGGAACGGCGCGGGGGAGCGGACGCCGAGCCGGACCCGGTGCGGCTGTTCCGGGAGCTGGTGCTCAGCGAAGGTCCGGCCCTCCTGGCCGGCTTCGTCCGCGGACGCTCCGGCAACTGACCCTGCCGCGCCGCCCCGGCACCCGGGCGGGCCCTGGTCCCCGGTCAGTCCAGTAGCCCCGCCAGGACCTCCGCCACCGACCCGGCCCGCGCCTGCTGCCAGCCGGTCCCGGCCCAGAGGTTCAACCGCTCCGCATCCCCGGCGGCGGCCGCGGCCGCGCGCAGCGGGGCGGTGAGGTGGTGCACGGCCGGGTAGGCCTCGGGTGCGTCCGGGTGGTCCCGGACGAATTCGTTGACCAGCGCCCGGGCGGTCCGGCCGGTGAAGGCCCTGGTGGGCGCGGTCTGCGTGAAGTGCGGACTGGCCAAGGCGTCCTTGTGCAACTGCCGGGCGCCGCTCTCTTCGGTGCGCAGAAGTGCCGTGCCCAGCTGGGTGGCCTGGGCTCCCGCAGCCAGCACCCGCCGCAGCCCGGCACCGTCCATAATCCCGCCGGCGGCCACGAGCGGGAGCCCGACGGCGGAACGCACCGCCGCGATCAGCTCCGCCGTCGAGCCGGGCACCGCGGGCCCCGCGGGGGAGTCCGGCAGGAACGCCGCGCTGTGGCCCCCGGCGCACCCATGCTGCACCACCAGGGCATCCACGCCCTGGTCCGCCGCAAGCGCCGCCTCGGCTGCGGTGGTGACTGTGGCCAGCACCGCTGACCCCGCCCGCTGCAGGGAGCGGACCACCTCCGCACCGGGGAGCCCGAAGGTGAAACTGACCAGCTCCACCGGATCCGCCAGCAGGGCCTCGACCTTGGCCTCCCACTCGTCGTCGTCATCGAGCCGCAGGGGCGGGACCTCCACTCCATAGCGCAGGGCGTCGGGGCGCAGCCGCAGCCTGTACTCCTCCAGCCCGGCCAAGGCAGCCGCGGATGGCGCCAGCTGGGCCGGATCCGGGACGAACAGATTCATGCCGAACCGCGCGCCGGCTTCCCGGACAGCGCGGATGTCCGCCTGCATCGCAGCAACGCTCTTGTAGCCGGCGGCCAGGAAGCCCAGGCCGCCGGCCTCATGCACGGCCGTAACGAAGGCCGGAGTAGACGTCCCGCCGGCCATCGGCGCGGCGATCACCCGGGTCCCGAAGATGTTGTGCGGCATTGCTCACTCCTGTCGGTGATTCAGTAGGCTGTTCCGGTGACTCATTCTGACATTCCCGCCCCGCCCGAGGCGGCGTCCGCCACCGCTGCCGGCGCCGTGATCGGACTCGATATTGGCGGCACCAAGACCCGCGGCGTCCGGTTCGAGGCCGGCACCCCCGTGGCCGACGAATCGGTGGGCAGCGCCAACGTCCAGAACGTCACCCCCGAAGAAGCAGCCCGCAACCTGGCCGAACTCTTCGCCCGGATCGGCGGGGGAAAGATCGCCCAGGTCTACGCCGGCGCCGGCGGCATCGACACCGACGACGACGCCGCGGCGCTCGCCGCGCTGATCGCCCCGCATGTGCCCGGCGCCAAAATCACCGTGGTCCACGATTCCCGGCTCCTGCTGGCGGCAGGCGGTGCCAGCACCGGCGTCGCCGTGATCGCCGGAACCGGCTCGGCCGCGTGGGGCAAGAACAGCCGCGGCGCCGAAGCGCGGGCCGGCGGCTGGGGCTACCTGCTGGGCGACGAAGGCAGCGGCTACTGGCTGGGCCGTGAAGCGGTCCGGCACAGCCTGCGCCGGATGAACCAGGGGCTGGAACCGGACGAACTCACCTGGGCGCTGCTGGACTCGTGCGGCACTGACCACCCGAACAAACTGATCGCGTTGTTCCACTCACCGTCAACCGGGCGCCGCTACTGGGCGCAGCGGGCGCGGCTCGTCGTGGAAGCGGCCGACGCCGGCCATGCGCCGAGCCAGGCCCTGATCGACCAGGCCGGCCGCGACCTCGCCGCCATGGCCGAGCAGACACTCCGGCAGCTCGGTATCGAGGGGCCGGTCATCCTGGGAAGCGGGCTCGGCATGAACGTATTGCGGCTGCAGGAATCGTTCCACGCGGCACTCGCGGCCGCCGGCATCACCGACGTTCGGGTGCTGCAGCAGGAACCCGTGTTCGGAGTGCTCCAGCTCGTCGCCGAGCAGGACTAGGCGGGATTCACTGCCGGCGCCGCGGCCGCAACGGCACCCCGGGCAGCGGTGGCGCCGGGATCCGCCCGGCCTCCGGTCCGGCGTCGGGACCGTGCCCGCGTACCAGACCGAACCGCGCCCGCGGGGCGTCCTCGTCGGGGAGCCCGGCCTGGGCCTCCCAGTCCAGGCGTGCCTGCGCCACTTCCTCATGGCTGCGGCCCACGAAGTTCCACCACATCAGCAGTTCCTCCTCGAACGGTTCACCGCCCAGCAGCACAAATCGGGTGCCCGGAGCCGCGTCCAGTTCCAGGCTGCCGCGCCCGGACCCGAGGTAACCCAGCGGCCCCGGCAGCACCTCCTGGCCGTCCAGCGCCAGGCCGCCGTCGAGCACCAGGACAGCGTGCTCGAAGTCCGGCTGCAGCGGGAGGCTGATCGGGCCGGAGCAACTGATGTCGGCCCCCACGATCGGGGAGTATATGGTGGCCGGCGAGGTGGTGCCCGCCAGCGTCCCCACCATGACGGTTGCGGTGAAGCCGTCGCCGCGGACCACGGGCAGCTCGCGGTGCTGTTCGAAGGCCGGTGCCCGGTGCCGTGCGGCGTCCGGCAGCGCCACCCATAACTGGAGCCCGCGCTGCAACGGCAGCTCCGGCGTCGGCCCGGCCGGATCCTCATTCGCCGGAAGCACCGCCACCGGAAGCACCGCGAATTCGGAGTGCGAAACGCCGCGGCCCGCGGTCATGATGTTCAGTTCGCCCGGGCGGACGATCACGTCGCTGCCTACACTGTCGCGGTGCCTGATGTTGCCGGCCAGCGGCCAGGTGACGGTCTGCAGCCCGGTGTGCGGGTGCGGCAGCACGGACATTGCCACCCGGTCCGGCCCGAAGCTGTCCAGGAAGCACCATGCGCCTACCGTCGGCAGTCCGCGCTGCGGAAGGGTCCGGGAGACGTTCATGGCACGGACCCCGCCCAGCGGGACCTCCCTGGCCGGCCACAATTGCAGGCACGGGCCGCTGGCGGTAGCCTCCACGCTGTGCGCGGCGGGGCAGACTTCTTCGGGTGGGAGGACTTCGAGGTTGGTCACCCTCAAACTCTAGGGCCGAACCGGGCGATCCGGCAGGGCTGATGCTGCGCCGTTACGCTGGATCAATGACGCTGCCATTCGACACCCGCCCGGCCGCTTACGGGCTTATTATCCGCGATGACCACTTGCTGCTGGCGTACTGGAAGCAGGGCGGACGCGAGGGCTGGACGCTGCCGGGCGGCGGCCTGGACCTCGCCGAGCACCCGGTGGACGGGTGCCGCCGGGAGATCTATGAGGAGACCGGTTACCACGCGGAGATCGGCGCGATGCTCGGCATCGACGTCGGGCACTGGCCCGCCGAGACCCGGCTCGACGGCGGCCAGCGGGATTTCCAGTCCCTGCGGCTGGTTTACGAAGCGAGCATCACCGGCGGTGAACTGCGGCACGAGGTGGGCGGCAGCACCACACACGCGGCCTGGATCCCCCTGGCCGAGGTGGCGGGCCTGAACCGGGTGTCGCTCGTGGACGCCGCGCTCCGGCTCCACCGCGAGCGGCCGCTGGACGGCAAGCTCCCCTGACGAATCCCTAGCCAGCCGGGCCGCGGGCGGTTACCCTAGAAAAACCGCGGCCCGAACGGCCGCCCGAAGAGCCAGCGGTGAGCCAAACAACCCGGGAGGTGGAAGCAATGAATGCAACGGTCTTGCGCGCGCAGCGCACAACTTCACGCCACATCATTATTCCTGCCCCGGCTCTCCGCATCTCCTGACCCCTTACAGCTGACCGGCCCCAGTGGCCGCAGCGGGCAATGCGCAGCCGGGGCCCAGCAAAGGGCTTCCATTGAATCTTCAGCGCAGTCAACATACCGGCCTCCTGGGGCCGGCCCGTTTCGGTTTTACCGACTCCGTGTCGGAACTTTTCTTCACCCATCCCGTGCCCGGCGGCACCAGCGCCGGACGGGTGGTCCGCGTGGACCGCAACCTCGTGCTGGTAGCCGGTGCCGACGGCCAGGCGCATCTGCCCTATCCGCGGACCGGGCCCGTTCCGGCTACCGGAGACTGGGTCTGGATCGGCAGCAACCCGGTCGGCGAACCCGCCATTCTGGGCGTGCTGCCGCGCCGGTCGGAGCTGAGCCGCAAGCGCGCCTTTGACGCGTCATCCGACGCGCAGGTACTCGGCGCCAACATGGACATCGTCGGCGTGGTGGTGCCGGTGGACCGGCCGCTGACGCACAACAGGCTGGAACGGACGCTCGTCGCGGCCTGGGATTCCGGCGCTACTCCGCTGGTGGTCATCACCAAGGCGGACCTCGCCGCGGTGGCAGACGACGTCGTCGGGCAGGTCATCGTGCAGGCCGCCGGTGTTGACGTGGTCACCACCTCCGCCGAGCAGGGCGACGGCCTCGACGAGCTGCTGGGGCACCTCCCGCCGGGCGGGACGATCGTGCTGCTGGGTCCCTCCGGTGCCGGCAAATCCACCCTGATCAACGCCCTCGTCGGGTTTGAGGCCCAGGAGACCGGTGCGGTCCGGGCCGGTGACGGCAAGGGCCGGCACACCACGACATCCCGTGAGCTGGTTCCGTTGCCCGGCGGCTCGGTGCTGATGGACACACCCGGGGTCCGCGGCTTCGGATTGTTCGATGCTGACGACGGTATGGACGAGGTGTTCGGCGACCTTGAGGAGCTCTTCACCCGGTGCCGGTTTGCCGACTGCGCGCACAGCCGGGAACCAGGCTGCGCGGTGCAGGCCGCGCTCGCCGAGGGTTCGCTGGATGAACGCCGCTGGGCGAGCTACCTCAAGATGCAGCGCGAACTGGCGGCCCTGGCCCGGCGCCATGACGCTGCCGCCCGGCGGGCGTACCAGCGGGAGTGGCACCAGAAGGTGGCGGTGGCCAGCCGGAGCCAGCGGGCGGCCGAGCGGCTCAGGAACGAGCCGCCCCCGAAGGGGAACGGCAAGCGAAACGGCAAGGGCAAGGCGCGGTGACGCCGGCCGGTCCCGCTCCTGGGGCCGGGCGGGACCGGCCGCGAATCCGGCACCCATCCAAAAGCGCTGCCGTGCCGAATGCCCCAGGGTGGCCCCGGCGCCGCTGCCATTCCCGGGCCCGATTCTTCGATGCGGTGCTCCGGGATGGTCGGGGGTGGCAGCTACGCTGGGTCATACCCGCTTTACAGCCAAAAATCAGCATGCATATGATCAGTTGGCTGGACCGTCCCATGTTGCCGCCAACAGTTAGGTAAGCCCGGAATGGCAGAGGCCATGATCGAGTTCCAGAGCGTCACCAAGCAGTACCAGGGCGGCCAGGCCGCCGTCGACGATCTGAGCATGTCCATCGACAAGGGCGCCATCACGGTCTTCGTCGGACCGTCGGGCTGCGGCAAAACCACCTCGCTGCGGATGATCAACCGTATGGTCGAGCCGACCTCGGGCACCATCACCGTGGACGGGCAGGATGTCACCTCTGTCCCGGCCGCGCAGCTGCGCCGGTCCATGGGCTACGTCATGCAGTCCTCCGGGCTGATGCCGCACCGCTCCGTGCTGGACAACATCGCCACCGTCCCGCGGCTGAACGGCGTGTCCAAGGCCGCGTCCCGCAAGCGCGCGCAAGAGCTGCTCGACGTCGTCGGCCTCGCCTCCGGGCTCGGCCGGCGCTATCCCTCGCAGCTTTCCGGTGGCCAGCAGCAGCGCGTGGGCGTGGCGCGGGCCCTCGCCGCGGACCCGCCCGTCCTGCTGATGGATGAACCCTTCAGCGCCGTGGACCCCGTGGTGCGGGACGAACTCCAGAAGGAACTGCTCCGCCTGCAGCGCGACCTGGCCAAAACCATCGTGTTTGTCACCCACGACATCGATGAGGCCACGGTGCTGGGGGACAAGGTGGCAGTTTTCGTCGGCGGCGGGAAGCTGGCGCAGTACGCGACGCCGGAAGAGATCCTGCGCGCCCCCGCGAATGACTTCGTCGCCTCCTTTGTGGGCCGCGACCGCGGCTTCCGGCACCTGGCCTTCAGCCCCTCGGACGGTGTGACGATCCATCCGGCGAACACCGTCCGGACCGGCGAACTCGATCCGAGCGCGGGCCCCGGGGCGGGCGAGTGGCAGCTTGTGGTCGACGCCGACCGGCGTCCGCTGGGCTGGAGCGCGCCCGGCGCAGGCCCCGCGACCGTCCCGGGCGGTTCGCTCTTCCGCAAGGGCGAAACCCTGCGCCGTGCGCTGGACGCGGCCCTGTCCTCCCCGTCCGGACTCGGCGTCGCCGTCGACGCCGACGGTCGCGTGGCCGGTGTGATCACGGCCGAAGAGGTGCTCGCCGTCATCGAAGCGGACCGCCGGGCCCGGCAGGGCGTGCGCTGATGGAATGGTTCCTGGCCAACAGCGGGTACGTCTTTGGCCTGGCCGGCCAGCACCTGGTCCTGGCGATCCTGCCGATGGTCTTCGGGCTGCTGATCTCCATCCCGCTGGCCCAGCTGGCCAGGCGGAACCGGACCCTGCGCGCCGTCGTCCTGACCGCATCCTCGCTGCTTTACACCATCCCGTCGCTGGCGCTCTTCATCATCCTGCCCACGATCCTTGGAACCAGGATCCTGGACCCCGCCAACGTCGTGGTGGCGTTGACCATCTACGCGGTTGCGCTCCTGGTCCGCGCCGCCCTGGACGCGTTTGACTCGGTGGACGAGGACCTCCAGCAGGCCGCCGTCGCCATGGGCTTCAAGCCCCTGGCCCGGTTCCTGCAGATCGACCTGCCGCTGTCCCTGCCGGTGCTGTTCGCCGGGCTCCGCGTCGTCTCGGTCAGCAACATCTCGCTGGTCAGCGTCGCCGCCCTGCTCGGCATCGGCAACCTCGGCATGCTCTTCACCGCCGGACTCCAGCGCGATTTCGTCACCGAAGTGCTGGTGGGCATCGTGGCCATCCTGGTGCTGGCACTGCTGATGGACGCGGTCCTTGTCCTGCTTGAACGGCTGCTGACACCCTGGACCCGGGCCGCTGCGGGGGCGTCCGGCGAACCGGCCGCCCGGCAATCCTCCGATTCAACGGCGGTGGCACAGGCATGAGCAACGTCGTTACCGACACCTTCGCCTGGCTCGCGGATCCGGAGAACTGGGCCGGCAGCACGGGCATCCCGGTCCGCCTTGCCGAGCACCTGCAGTACACCGGCCTCGTGATGCTGATTGCGACGGCCATCGCCGTCCCCATCGGCCTCTATGTCGGGCACACCGGACGCGGCCGTGTGGCCGTCGTGGCCCTCGCCGGTGCGCTGCGTGCCCTGCCGACCCTGGGCCTGCTGACGCTCTTCGTCCTGCTGGCCGGTATCGGGCTAATGCCGCCGGTCTGGGCGCTGGTGATCCTCACCGTGCCGCCGCTGCTGGCCGGAACCTACGCCGGAATCTCCAGCGTCGACCGCAACGTCGTGGATGCCGCCCGGGCCATGGGCATGACCGAACTCCAGGTGCTCTTCCGCGCCGAATTCCCGAATGCCCTGACAGTCATGTTCGGCGGGTTCCGCACCGGCGTCCTGCAGGTGATCGCCACTGTCTCGGTCGTCGCGTACATCAACCTGGGCGGCCTGGGCCGCTATCTTTTTGACGGCCTGGTGCTCTCCGACTTCCCCCAGATGCTCGGCGGCTCGCTGCTCATCGCCGGGCTCGCCATCGCCGTCGACCTGGTCCTCGTCCTGTTCCAGCGGCTCTTCCTGACCCGGGGAGCCGCCCGCAAACCAAACCGGGGCCAGCAGGCCGCGGTTGATCTCACAGACCCCGCGACCGCGGAGACTGTTGTCCAAGGAGGTACGTCATGAAGGAAATCCGCCAACGAGCACTCGGCAGGCGCGCATTCGGCGGCCTGGCCGCCGGCGTCGGCCTGGCCCTGGCCCTGTCCGCGTGCGGAGGCTCGTCCAACCCCCTGTCCTCGGCACCCGCCAGCGGCGGTTCCTCCGGCGGAGCCGGCGGGGCGCTCGTGATCGGCTCCGCCGACTTCACCGAGAGCCAGATCATCGCCGAACTGTACGCCGGGGCGCTCAACGGCGCCGGCGTCACGGCGACCACCAAGCCGAACATCGGTTCCCGTGAGGTTTACTTCAAGGCCGTGCAGGACGGCTCGGTCGACGTGATCCCGGACTACAGCGGAAACCTGCTGTTGCACGTCAACAAGGACGCCACCGAGATCTCCGCCGACGACATCGCCAAGGCATTGCCGGGCAAGCTTCCCGAGGGCCTCGCCGTGTTGGACGCTGCCAAGGCCGAGGACAAGGATGCCATGGTGGTCACCAAGGCAACCGCGGAGAAGTACAAGCTGAAGTCCATCGAGGACCTGGCCAAGGTCTGCAGCGAGATCGTGGTCGGCGCGCCGGCGACGTTCGCCGAGCGTGCCTACGGCCTGCCGGGCCTGAAGAAGAACTACAACTGCGAGCCCAAGAAGCTGGAACCGTTCAGCGACGGCGGCGGACCGGTCACGGTCAAGGCCCTGCTCTCGGACCAGGTCCAGGTGGCGGACATCTACACCACCACCCCGGCCATCGCGGACAACGACCTGGTGGTGCTGGAAGACCCGAAGAACAACTTCATCGCCCAGCAGGTCCTGCCGTTGTACAACAAGGCCAAAATGACCGACAAGGCGAAAGAGGCGCTCAACGCCGTCTCCAAGCTGCTCACCACCGAGGACCTCATCAACCTCAACCGTGCGGTCGGCGGCAGCGAGAAGCAGAACCCGAAGGATGCCGCGGCAGCGTGGCTCAAGGAAAAGGGCCTGGTCAAATAAACCAGAGGCCTTGATTGTTCGACGGCGGCTGCCGGCCCGGGTTTTCCCGGGCCGGCAGCCGCCGCCGTTCTGTCGCCGTTCCATCCTGCGGCGGCCCGGCCGGCCCGGCGGGCGGCCGTATGACGCGGACTTCCGCTGTGAGACAAGTCTCAGGGGAAGTACATCCGCCATATGGCATATTTGATGAATGGCAGAATTCAAGCAGTCCACCAAGCTTAATAATGTCCTCTACGACATCCGTGGACCGATTCTTCAGGCCGCCCAGCAGATGGAGGCAGAGGGTCACCGGATCCTCAAACTGAACATCGGAAACCCGGCCCCCTTCGGGTTTGAAGCGCCGGACGCCATCCTGGTGGACATGATCCGCCACCTGCCGCACGCCCAGGGCTACAGCGATTCGCGGGGTATTTTCTCCGCCCGCACCGCCGTCTCGCAGTATTACCAGACGCGCGGGATCCAGAACATCCACGTCGACGACATCTACCTGGGCAACGGCGTCAGCGAGCTCATCACCATGTCGCTGATGGCCCTGCTGGACGACGGAGACGAGGTCCTCATCCCCACCCCGGACTACCCGCTCTGGACGGCGTCGGTGGCCCTGGCCAGCGGGAAGCCGGTGCATTACCTCTGCGACGAGGAATCCGGCTGGCAGCCCGACCTGGACGACCTCGAAGCGAAAATTACGCCGCGGACCAAGGGCATCGTGGTGATCAACCCCAACAATCCCACCGGCGCCGTGTACCCGGAGGAAACGCTCAAGAAGATCGTGGCGCTGGCCGAAAAGCACGGCCTGGTGCTGTTCGCCGACGAGATCTACGAGAAGATCCTGTACGAGGACGCCGTCCACGTGAATATGGCCAGCCTCACCGGCGACGACGTGCTGTGCCTGACCTTCAGCGGGCTCTCCAAGGCCTACCGGGTCTGCGGCTACCGGGCCGGCTGGATGGCCATCTCGGGTCCGAAGAAAGACGCCGCGGACTACCTTGAAGGCATCAACCTGCTCGCCAACATGCGGCTGTGCGCCAACGTGCCGGCGCAGCATGCCATCCAGACGGCACTGGGCGGTTATCAGAGCATCAATGACCTGATCCTCCCCGGCGGCCGCCTGTTGGAACAGCGGAACAAGGCCTACGACATGCTGAACGCGATCCCTGGCGTCAGCACCCAGCAGGCCCGCGGCGCCATGTACCTGTTCCCGCGCCTGGACCCCGAGGTTTACCACATCCGCGACGACGAGAAGTTCGTCCTGGACCTGCTGCGCCAGCAGAAAATCCTGGTCTCCCACGGCCGCGCGTTCAACTGGGTCCGGCCGGACCACTTCCGCATGGTGACCCTCCCGAACGTCAAGGACCTGGAGGAAGCAATCAACCGCATGGCGGACTTCCTGAGCCGGTACCAGGGCAACTAGGATTCGGGACAGCAGCGCCGCGGGTCGAACGGCACGCCGGCAGGCTGCCCGAACCGGAAAGAGGCTGTCATGGCAGACGTCGTGGACTTCGACAAACACCCCTCCGAGACCCTGCGGGCAGGGAAGAAGTTCAGTCTCCGCGACCTCGACCCGGGCTCGACGCCGGGTTACGCCGGTGACAAGGCTGCCGGCGAGACGCTGCTCAGCGAGCTCGACGGCAAGCTCACGCGACTGCAGGAGCAGCTCTTTGCGGAGTCCAGGACCGGCGGCAAGAAGCGCGTCCTGCTGGTCCTGCAGGCGATGGACACCGCGGGCAAGGGCGGGATCGTCAACCACGTCATGGGACAGATGAACCCGCAGGGCGTACAGCTGAAGTCGTTCAAGGCGCCCACGCCCGAGGAACAGTCCTACGACTTCCTCTGGCGGATCGAGAAGGAAGTGCCCGCGGCCGGAATGGTGGGGGTCTTCGACCGTTCCCACTATGAGGACGTCCTGATCCACCGGGTGCACCGGTGGGCGGACGCCGAGGAACTGGACCGCCGCTACCGTGCCATCAACGAATTCGAGGCCCGACAGACGGCCGCCGGAACGAAGGTCGTCAAGGTCATGCTGCACATCAGCCGCGACGAGCAGCAGGAACGGCTGCTCGCCCGGCTGGACGACCCGGAAAAACGCTGGAAGTACAGCAGCAACGACCTCAAGGAGCGGGCCTTCTGGGAAGACTACATGGACGCTTACCAGACCGCTTTTGAACAGACCAGCTCCGAGCACGCGCCCTGGCATGTGGTCCCGGCGAACAAAAAATGGTACGCCCGGATCGCGGTCCAGCAGCTGCTGCTGGACGCCCTGGAGTCACTGGCGCTGGAGTGGCCCGTCCCGGAGCTTGATGTGGACATGGAGCGCGAGCTGGTGCGGCGCTCCTAGCCGGCCGGTTTAGCTCAGCTGTCCTGGCCGGCCTGGTCCCGGGCCGCGGCAAGGCGCTTGCGGGCTCCTTCGAGCCACTGCTCGCAGCGCTTGGCGAGGGCTTCGCCGCGTTCCCAGAGGGCGAGGGACTCCTCGAGGCTGGCGCCGCCGGCTTCAAGCCTGCCCACCACACCCACGAGCTGTTCGCGGGCTTCCTCGTAGCTGAGTCCGTCAATGTCGGTGTTCGGCGCGGGGGCTGCCGCGTTTTCTGCTGCCATGCTGATTGCTCCTTGGATGAGTGCGGTATTAAAACCGCTGTTGGTGGCCGCCGCTGCGGTCCGGGGAAGTGGGGAGTGGCCGGGACTGCCGGGGAGGGTCAGGCCCCGGCGGTCTCCTGGCCGCCGGTGGACTGTGCCGTGAACCTGCCGCCGGCCACCCGGACGGCCAGCGCTGTGCCGGCAGGCACCTGGTCCGGGTGCCGCACCACCTCGTGGCGGGTTCCCGGAACGGTGTTGCCGTCGTCGAGCTGGACGACGGCGTAGCCGCGGTCCAGCGTTTTCTGCGGCGACAGGGCGCGCACCTGGGCCTTGAGGTGGACCAACTGGTCGGCGGCCCGCATGACGGCGGTGTTAATCGCGGCGTGCGAGCGGCCCTTGAGCCGTTCGACGTCGTCGTGCCGTGCGGTGACCATGCCCTCCGGCGCCGCCAGCACCGGGCGGGAGCGGAGCGAGGCGAGCCGGTCCGTTTCCCGCTCGACGAGGCGGGTGGCCCCGCGGCGCAGCTGGTCGCGGGCCTGCCGGACCCGGGCCAGTTCCTCCACCACGTCGGGCACTATCCGCTTGGCCGCGTCGGTGGGCGTCGAGGCGCGCAGGTCTGCGACGTCGTCGAGGATGGGCCGGTCCGCCTCATGGCCGATCGCGCTGACGACCGGCGTCGCCGCGGCGGCGACCGCACGGATGAGGTCTTCACTGCTGAACGGGAGGAGGTCTTCCAGGGCGCCGCCGCCGCGGGCGATCACAATTACGTCCACGTCCGGACGGGTGTCCAGTTCCTGCAGGGCGCCGATGACCTGGGCCACGGCGGTGTTGCCCTGCACGGCGACCTCGCGGATTTCGAATTCGACGGCGGGCCAGCGCAATGCCGCGTTGCGCAGGACGTCCTTCTTCGCATCCGAGTCGCGTCCGGTGATCAGGCCGATCCGGTGGGGGAGCAGGGGCAGGCGTCTCTTGCGGGAGTCAGCGAAGAGCCCCTCCGCGGCAAGGGCCTGGCGCAGCCGCTCAATTCTGGCCAGCAGGTCACCGAGCCCCACCGGCCGAATGTCTTTGACCGACATGTTCAGCCGGCCCGTCTTCAGCCAGAATTCGGCCTTGATCAGCGCCACGACCCGGGAGCCGCGCTCCAGCGGGGTGGCCTGCCGGTCCAGGACGTTGGTCCAGACGGACGCGGGCAGTGAGATCTCCGCGTCAACGTCCCGCAGCGTGAGGTAGGCGTTGGTGCCGCGGCGGTTGAGTTCGATCACCTGGCCCTCGATCCAGGCCGAGGGTGCGCGGTCGATATGCATCTTGAGCTTCTGCGAGAGCAGCTGTAGCGGCCAGGGGTTGTCCGGGCTGGTGTCTGCCGCGGTAGCCGGCAGGGTGCTGGTGGCGGCGGTGTCTTCAGCCATGCCGGTGGCCGCCGGCGGGGAGTGCCTGGTGCTGGTGCATGTGGGGAGAAGTCCTTTGGTGGATACGGGTCTGCTTCAACTCTATCCATAGCTCTATCAGCGGGCCCGGACGTTTTGGGCCGCTGCTTTCGGGTTCGCCGTTACCCCACCGTAGGATGGCTCTACTCCCAACCCTCCTAGGAGACTTTCGTGCGCACTTTTGTCTCGGCCGTTGCCGTGCTGATCGGCCTTGCCATGGCGGCTGTAGCCGTCCCGGCCATGTGGGTGGACCGGAATATCGTCCAGGAGGACGGATTCGTGGCCCTCTCCGCACCGCTCGGCAAGGACCCCGCCTTCCAGCGGCGGCTGGCCACGGCTGCTGTGAACGGCATCGCCTTTGGCGACCAGCAGATCCCCGACGCGCTGGCTGCTGTGGTCAAGCCGATCCTGCAGGACGCCGCCCAGTCACTGACGTCGATGCCCGGGTATTCAGATGCCTGGGCGGAGACGCTGCGCAAGAGCCACCGGCTGAGCTTCGCCGACCCCCGCACCCTTCCGGCGGACGCGAACGGCACCACCTCCCTGACCCTCGACGTCGCCCCGCTGGTGGGGCTGGTGGTCAAACGGATCTCGGAGGCCTCGCCTGTGCCGTTGAAGGCCCCGGCGGAGGTGCGGATCGCCATCGGCCAGTCCGACCAGCGGCAGCTGATCGAACGTGTCTCCGCCTACGCACCGATGGGCTCCGCCGTCGCCGTGGGCTCGGCCATCGCCTTCCTTCTCGCTTTGGTCGCCGCCCGGCGTAAGTGGACGGTCCTGGCTGGAATCGGCGTCGGTGCCCTCATCCTGGCAGGGGTGTGGAAACTGGGTGCAGATACCGCGGGAACGATTCTCCAGGGCGCCGGCAGCGGGAACGACGTGGCGGAAATCTTCAAGCGGGAGTTCGTGACGGCCTCCACCGCGGGCTTCGGGCAGTGGATTGTCGCGGCACTCGTGGCAGGGGTGCTGCTCCTGGTTTCGGGGCTGGTGCTCCGGGTGGCCGGTGCCCGCCGGACCGCGGCACGAAACCGGTATTAGCGAACACCGGTAGCATTGGGGCATGACCACCACCGCTGTCTCCATACCGATGCCCTCCGTTCCGCGCCGGCGGCGAACGCCGGAAGACGTGCTGGCGGCGGCACCGGTAACCGGGCCCAAAAAGGTGCTGCTGGCGGCCCCCCGCGGCTACTGCGCCGGCGTCGACCGTGCCGTGATCGCGGTGGAAAAAGCCCTTGAGCACTACGGCCCGCCCGTCTACGTCCGCAAGCAGATCGTGCACAACGTCCACGTGGTCAGCTCCCTGGAGGAAAAGGGTGCGATTTTCGTCGACGAAACCGATGAGGTCCCCGAGGGCGCCCTGGTGATCTTCTCGGCGCACGGTGTTTCGCCGGCGGTCGTGCAGTCCGCGGAGGACCGAGGCCTGCGGACCATTGACGCCACCTGCCCGCTGGTGACCAAGGTGCACAAAGAGGCGGTCCGCTTCGCTAAGGACGACTTCGACATCCTGCTGATCGGCCACGACGGCCACGAGGAAGTCGAAGGGACGGCCGGTGAGGCGCCCGAGCACATCCAGATCATCAACGGCCCGCACGAGGTGGACAAAGTCACCGTCCGCGACCCGGAGAAAGTCATCTGGCTCTCGCAGACCACCCTCAGCGTGGACGAGACCATGGAAACGGTCCGCCTCCTGAAGGAGCGTTTCCCCACCCTGCAGGATCCGCCCAGCGACGACATCTGCTACGCCACCACCAACCGGCAGGTGGCCATCAAGAAGATCTCGCCGCAGGCCGACCTCGTGATCGTGGTTGGATCCGCGAACTCCTCGAACTCGGTGCGCCTGGTGGAAGTGGCGCTGGAGTACGGCGCGAAGGCCTCCTACCGGGTCGACTTCGCCAACGAGGTGGACGAGTCATGGTTCGAGGGCGTGGCCACGGTCGGCGTGACCTCGGGGGCTTCCGTGCCGGAGGTGCTCGTCAAGGACGTGCTCCGGCTGCTGGCCGACTACGGCTACGGTGCCGTCGAGGAAGTCGTCACGGCGGAGGAGGACCTGCTGTTCTCGCTGCCGAAGGAGCTGCGGGCCACGCTCAAGCAGGCCGGGGACGTCTCCCGCGCCCTCGGCGGCCGCAGCGCCCGTTCCGCGGAAAAGTCCTAAGCTCCCGGCCACACCGCCCTAGGCGGCGGATTCTTCCGACTCCCCGCGGTCACCGGGCTGTCCCGCGGCAGCTTCCGCGGAACCGATTGCCTGTTGCAGTTCCGGGGCTGCCACGGAGCGCGGCGTCGCCTCGACGGTGACCGGCGTCGCCAGGCCCGCGCCGTCCATGGCGTTAAGCTTCCGCGCGGTGGGCAGCACCCTGGCTTCCAGCGTGCCGACCAACGAGTTGTAACGGTCCACCGACGTCTTCAGCGATGAGCCCAGCTTGGAGACGTTGTCGCCCAGGGTGCCCATCCGTTCATAAAGCTGCTGCGCCAGCTCGAAAAGCTCCCGCGCGCTGTCCGTCAACACGTCCTGCCGCCAGGTGAACGCCACGGATTTGAGCACCGCCAACAGCGTCCCGGGCGAGGCGAGGACGACGTTCCTGGACAGCGCATAGTCCAGCAGCGCCGGATCTGCCGTGAGGGCGGCGGCCAGGATCGACTCCGCGGGCAGGAAACACACCACCAGTTCCGGAGCGTTGCCGGGGATGTCCCAGTACTTCTTGTTGCTCAGGGCATCCACGTGGGCCTTCAGCGCCTTGGCATGGGCTGCCAGCAGCGACTGCTGGCCGTTGAGTGTTCCCGCTCCGGGGGCCCGGCCGCCGGCGGGCGAGCCGAGTTCCTGCGCCTCCAGGTAGGCCGTCAGCGGCACCTTGGCATCCACCACGAGCTGCTTGTCGCCCGGGAGCTGAACCACGAGGTCGGGCCGGACGGTGGCCTCGGACCCCGAGCCTGAACTGTGCAGCTGCTCGTGGAAGTCGACGTGCCGGAGCATCCCGGCCGCTTCCACCACGCGGCGCAGCTGGACTTCGCCCCACTGGCCGCGCGCGCTGTTGGACCGCAGGGCCGACTCCAGCGCGTGCGTTGACCGCAGCAGCTGCTCGTCCGAGAGCCGGGCCTCCTGCAGCTGCTGGGCGAGCTGGCCGTACTGTTCCAGCCGGTCCCGCTCCAGCAGCGAGACCTGTTGCTGGACGGCGGTGAGCTTCTCGGCCACGGGTGCCAGCGCGCGGAGCACGCTGCCGTCCTGCGTCCGCGCGTCGCCCAGCTCCCGGTTCTGCGCCGCGAGCAGGCGGCGTTCGGCGTCGGCGGCGGCGAACTGGGCACTGACCTCGGAGAGCCGGGCGGAGATGCCGTCGAAGTCGTGTTCGAGGGCGGCGCTGCGGCGCCGGGACACCACGAAGGTGAAAGCGGCGCCGGCCACGGCTCCGATGAGCAGCATCAGCAGGGCAAGAATGAGTGCGAAAGCGTCCATGCCTTCACTCTGGCACGCAGCCCTGACACTTTTTGCCAGGGACGCACGGGACGCCTGATCCGCGAGCGCCGGCCGCCCGGGGCAACGCCGACGGCGAACGGCGCCCCGCCGCCGCAGGGGGAGGAGGCGTTTACCGGTAGAATCAATACTCGTGGCTCTTACTATTGGCATCGTCGGACTGCCCAACGTCGGCAAATCAACCCTTTTCAACGCACTGACCCGCAACCAGGTGCTCGCGGCGAACTACCCGTTCGCCACGATCGAGCCCAACGTCGGCGTCGTGAACCTGCCGGACCCGCGGCTCGAGAAGCTGGCCGCCATCTTCGGCTCCGCACGCCTGCTCCCGGCTGCCGTGTCCTTTGTGGACATCGCCGGCATCGTCAAGGGCGCCTCCGAGGGTGAGGGCCTAGGCAACCAGTTCCTCGCGAACATCCGGGAGGCCGAGGCGATCGCCCAGGTCGTCCGCGTGTTCGATGACCCCGACGTCATCCACGTCGACGGCAGGGTCGATCCCCGCTCGGACATGGAGACCATCAACACCGAGTTGATCCTGGCCGACCTCCAGACCATCGAGAAGGCCGTCCCGCGGATCGAAAAAGAAGTCAAGATCAAGAAGCGCGAAGCCGCCGAGCTGGCCGCCGTCAAGGCTGCCCAGGCGGTGCTGGAGCGCGGCGACACCATCTTCTCCTCGATCAAGAGCGACAAGCTGGAAATGGAACACCTCAAGGAACTCGGCCTGCTCACGGCTAAGCCCTTCATCTACGTCTTCAACGCGGACGAGGGCATCCTGGGCAGCCCGGAGAAGCAGGAAGAGCTGCGCGCCCTGGTGGCCCCGGCCGACTGCATCTTCCTCGACGCCAAGCTGGAATCAGACCTCGTCGAACTGGACGAGGAAGAAGCCCGCGAAATGCTGGAAATGAACGGCCAGGACGAGTCCGGCCTGGACCAGCTGGCCCGCGTCGGCTTCCACACGCTGGGCCTGCAGACCTACCTGACCGCCGGCCCCAAAGAGACCCGCGCCTGGACCATCCACCAGGGCGACACGGCTCCCCAGGCTGCCGGTGTCATCCACTCCGACTTCCAGCGAGGCTTCATCAAGGCCGAAGTCGTCTCCTTCGACGACCTGATCGAGGCCGGTTCCATGGCCGAGGCGAAGGCCCGCGGCAAGGTCCGGATCGAAGGCAAGGAATACGTTATGGCCGACGGCGACGTGGTTGAATTTAGATTCAATGTGTAGATTCTTCGCCTGAATCAGTAGAAATGCCGCCCTCCGTGAAAACGTACGAGGGCGGCATTTCTTCTAACAGAATTGATAGTCGTAGCATCAAAAACCTTCGGACGGAGTCCCGGTGCATAGGAAATTTCGGGCTTTTTCCTCGGATACCCAATGACCTGCGACTCCAACGCGAGGCGATGCGGGTCTTTCCCTTGCCAGCGCTCACGAGTCATTTCACAGCTAACCCCTTGATACCGACCGGGGAGGGGGCCATCTCGGTCGTTTCCTTATGGCCCGAGTCCGTCGGAGGCAGATCCGGTACGCTCCGTGGACCTGCAGTCCACTCCCGGTCCAGTATTCCGAAGACGAACTCACTTCCCCACGTACCTTTGAAAAAGACGTTTTCGTGGAAGTGGGCTTCCCTCCGCATTCCCACCCTGTCAAGAAGCCGGGCCGCAGAATCGTTGAGCGCGTCGGTGACAGCTAGTATGCGGTGGAGATGCAACTGCTCGAAGGCGTAGCCGAGGAGCCCCAGAACCGCCTCACGGCCATACCCGTGCCCCTGGTGCTCGGGCGCTAGCGTAAATCCCAATTCCGCCTCGCTCTTTTCAGTGTCGTTCACCTTTAATGCAACATCGCCGATGAGAATGCCGTCGGCACGTCTTTCGAGGGCGAACTGGTACCACTCTCCCGGTATGCCGGGCTGGATGTTTTGCATCGAGTTGATGAGGGTGCGACCTTGTTCAAGGGTGTAATTGCTCCAGCTTTGGTACCGCTCGACCTGGGGCTGGGCGCGATAGGCGGCAAAGGCTTCTGCATCTGCCGGATGGAATGGGCGGGCGTGAAGGCGCGGTGTTTCGAAATGGGCGACAACGGGTCCTGTTTCGGGGCTGTTGAAAGTCGGCATTTCGTTTATTCTCCTTGTCGGAACTTTGGATTTGTTTCGGGAGAGCTGCGGCCCGTCCGCACGGTGGTGAAGCCTGCTGGCTGCCATGGAAGGGCTGCGGATGCCGGACGCGGCTTCGCCGCCGCGACGGACGGCTCGGTGCGGCACTGTTCGGCCACAGCTGTCGCGCTCGGGAGTATATCAGCGGAGCGCTATCCGGAGCGCGATACGGAGCACCCGTGCCCGGGCCTGCGCCGGGTTCGCCGGAAGCGTGCCGGTTCGCCGTCCGTGGCGGAGAATCACGGCGATGACTCCAATGAACGGGCTCTGCCTTCACTATTGGCCGGGGACCTTTCACAGTGAGAACTGCAATCTAGACGTCTCATTCGGGCAAACGCCGGCTTGCCTTGTCTGCCTCCAGACGCTGGCGTGCGGTGTTGAGTCCTGCTCCGACCGGGACGTGGCCGGTAGCTGATGCCAGCCCGAAGACCGGCATGTCGCTGTACATGCTTTCCCTGCCACCCGGGATCGTCTCGTAGGTCTCGTGCCACACCCCGACGTCGCCAGTGCCAGCTGATTCGCGCATGAACCGGCGCCAGGGCTCAAGGTGCGGCGCGGACCGGTCCGCCGCGAACCGCTGCAGATGCTCCGGGCTCTTCCAGTAGGTGACCATGATGGTGGTCCGGCCGAACCATTGCTGGTAGCCCAGCAACCCTGCATCCGGCGTCTTGGCCAGGTAGGCAAGCATCTTGGGCATGGACGCCCCCACCTGTGCCACCTTCCCGAATTTCCACCAGCGGTTCGCGCGCATCCCAATCAGGAAGACTGTCACCGGTCCTCCGGGAGCGGCAGTGAAACGCCCTGTGTGAACTTGGTCAGCCATTTCTTTTCCTTTCATAACAGTGTTACAGAACAGTGTTATGGAATACTTGCTGTATGGCAAGACCCGTAGTCCACGACGAAAACCTGCGCCGCAGGCTGCTCGACGCCGCAGCCTCCCTGATCGCCCGCGACGGCGCCGCCGTCGTATCGCTGCGCGGCCTTGCCGCTTCCGCGGGGACGTCGACGACGGCGGTGTATTCACTCTTCGGGGGGAAAGCGGAACTGCTGAGTGCCGTGCTCGACGACGGCTTCGCGTCCTTTGCTGCCTCCCAGCAGGACGCAGCCGATGGCGGGGTCGAAGCATTGGGGCTGGCCTACCGAGCCTGGGCCCTGGAGCATCCGGTTCTCTACGGCCTGATGTTCAGTGGTTCGCTGGCCAGCCAAGTACCCTGCCGGCCGACACCGGGAGCCGCTGAACCAGCAATAGGGCCGCTGTTCGCCGCAGTTGCCGCAGCGATGCCAGGAGCGCCGGAGGATGAGATCGCCTCGATGGTCGGCGTGGTGTGGGGCCAAGTCCACGGGATGGTGTCACTGGAACTTGCCGGGGCGCCAGCGGCTGGCTGGACGTGGGAAGCGGCCTATGATGCCGGCCTTCGGCAGATTGGCCGCTCGCTGGGACGCCAGGGAAGGACTTTGACCCCAAGCGAAGGGAGATCAGAAGTGGAGGTCTGACGGCCGTCGGTCCGGATCCGCAAGTCGTCCACATACGGCAGGATTCTGATCCGCACAGCCTGCTGTCCGTTCAGTATTGGTCCCATGGGAATCCGATACTACGCCTACGCATTTGACAGTGATCAGGCCGGGAAAGCACTTGCTGATCCACGCACCATGATCGGCCCCGACCCGCTCGCGGATGCGTTCGGCCTTGAGCCTGGCTTTGTTCAGGGCGTCACAGACCTCCGGCAATCTCTCCCGGAGCGTGACCTCCTCTACCTCGACAAAGCATGGCCGTATTTGCAGCGGCTCACTGCTCCGCGCTCGTCGGGTTCTGCAGCCAGAGCTTCCTACCGGATGTTCGAAGGGCATGTGACACATGCCGACGATGGTTTCACCTGGCAGCCGTGGGTGCGCGCACTTCCGCCGCACGAGGTCGCACTGATTGCCCGGGACCTTGAGGCGATCGACGACCACGACATCAACGCCGTCCTGGGCGGGTCCCGCTCGTCCGGCCAGTCGCTGGAGTCCGAGGTGGCCTATGCCGCCGCTTTCCTTGATAGAGCGAAAGATTTCGTCCGCGCGGCGGCCTCGAACGGGCGCGGATTTGCTTACATGATCGGTTGACAGAGGTTCAGCAGCAACGGGCCGACGTTAGAGGTGACCATGACGGCGTTCGGCGGGCGAGTGCCAACACGTTATTCCGAGACGGAACGTGGTTGAGTTCCGGTTTAACGGTTAGCCCACAGAATTTTGAGACGGCCCCAGATGCTTCCGCATCTGGGGCCGTCTCCGTTGGCGCGGTGGGAGCCTCGGTGGGTTCTGGGTGCCGAGTGTGCAATAGCCGGTGTCTCGGATGGCCGCCAATGGCGGTTCCCAAGAGTGCGCAGGAATCCGACCCGCGCTGGGCTACCTGCAGCACGTGGCCTAGGATCTACCCATGACGACTCTTCAGGGTGCAGTTGTTCTGGTAGTCGGCGCCACCGGCGGACTCGGTTCGCGCATCGCCGCTCAGCTGGAGAGCAACGGGGCCGTCGTCGTCCGATCGTCAAAGTCTGGTGGGCATGATCTGCGCATACGCTCCGTGATCCAGAAGGTGCTGGATGACACGAATGCGCAGTACGGACGTCTCGACGGGCTAGTGGTTGCATCCGGGGTCGTCGCCTTCGGCGCCGCATCAGACCTTGAACCGGCCACGGTGGACGAACTCTTTGCTGTGAACACGACCAGTTCGATCCAGCTCATTACCCAGAGCCAGCCCTACCTCGCGGCCTCGGCACGTGAGGGCCGGGAGCCCTTCGTGGTCACACTGAGCGGTGTTGTCGCCGAGGCACCCGTCGCCGGTCTGGCGGCATACTCGGCGTCGAAGGCTGGGCTCGCGGCCTTTGTTGTCGCAGCGGCGCGTGAGTATCGCCGCGCGGGCATCCGAATCGTGGACGCCCGCCCAGGCCACACCGGCACCGCGCTGTCCAAGCATCCGATCGCCGGGTCAGCGCCGCGATTCGGAGCGGGGCTGGATCCGGACATGGTTGCAGCGCGGATTATCACCGCGATTGTCAACGGCGAGAAAGATCTGCCCGGCACTGCCTTCTAGACTCGGTCAGATGTTCATTTGCAGGGCCCATGGGCATCAGCCAGAGGGCCGGCCGATTGTGTAGTGCTGACGATCCGCGGTGATCCCGGCCGGCAAGCGCGTCATGCGATAGTTGGAAAAGTCCGCCACCGGCATCTCCGGCCCGTTAGCAATACACAGAGGAACACCCATGGTGAACGTCCAGACCGAAATACTGATCGGACGGCCCCGCGACATCGTGGCCAGTTATGCTTCCGACCCGGACAACGCGCCAGCTTGGTACGTGAACATACGATCTGCACAATGGCAGACTCCGCGGCCCTTGGCGGTCGGATCCCGGGTTGCCTTCACCGCGCGATTCCTGGGCCGAAATCTGGATTATGTCTACGAAATAAGCGAGCTGGTCCCTGGCTGCAAGCTCACTATGCGGACCAGTCAAGGTCCTTTCCCGATGCGGTCCAGCTACAGCTGGTCCGATGAGAACGGCGCGACCCGCATGACCCTCCGCAACACAGGTGAACCCTCCGGATTCTCAGCACTTGCCGCCACCTTCATGGCCCCAATGATGCGCAGGGCCATGCGCAAGGACCTGGAGAACCTCAAAAATATCCTCGAAGCCCACTAATCCACCAGGGCCCTCGCGCTTCCCGCGCCAGTGCGGCCCCTCGCTCGATCCGGAGCAGAGAACACGTGGGCCGAGGCACCCTTTTCGTCCTCCCGATCGGCGTCTTTCAGCGGCGCATCTCTGGAGTTGGCTGGACGTCTGTTTCCCTGGTCTGTACACGAATACCGACTCACGGGAGACTGGCGCCATGCGGAAATTGACCTTCGGCATGAACCTGAGCCTGGACGGCTACGTCGCCGCGCCCGGCGGCGACATCGGCTGGAGTGTACCGAGCGATGAGCTGTTCCAATGGTGGTCCGACCGGGTGGCGGCGACCGGGCTGGCGCTGTACGGGCGCAGATTGTGGGAGACGATGAGCTCCCACTGGCCGGCTGCCGACCAGCAGCCTGGCGCCACAACGGCTCAGAAAGAGTTCGCCCGCCGCTGGCGGGACATGCCAAAGGTGGTGTTCTCCTCGACGATCAGCACGGTGGATTGGAATACCCGTCTGGTCGCCGGCGACGCGGTCGCCGAGATCACCAGGCTCAAGGCCGACGGCGGCGCCTCGATGGACATCGGCGGTGCCACACTCGCCGCGGCGGCCATGCAGGCCGGGCTGATCGATGAGTACGCAATCGTCACCCATCCGGTGCTGGTGGGCGGGGGCACGCCGTTCTTCACAGCCCTGGACAACCGCGTGGACCTGAGCTTGCTGGAGACCCGGATGTTTCCCGGCGGTGTGGTTCTTAACAGGTACGAGACCCGGCACTGAGTGCCCGCCGACACGGCGGAATGCGAACCCTGGCCACTATCGCTTCTCTAGAACAGCGGCCAGGGCACCGCCGGCATCTCACCTCGCGGAGCCGGAAACCGCCCTGCCAGGCGCAAGCGGGCGCAGCGCGAGGCGAGCGCTGCGATTTCGTCGGCGCTGAGCAAGTCCGCCAGGTCTCGGCCCAGCCCACCGTGCAGTCCTTCGCTGACACGGTCGAGGCCGTCGCGTTCCTCGGCGGTCAGCGCGTCTCCCAGCCATCCCCACAGCACCGTGCGCAGCTTGTGATCAGGGTGAAAGGTGAGCCCATGGTCCACGCCGTGCCGGTGTCCGTCCGTCATGGCAAGAATATGGTCGCCTTTGCGGTCGGCGTTGTTGACGATGATGTCGAACACCGCCATGCGCCTGAGCGCCGGCGAGTCTTCGTGAACGAGGGTCACCATTCGTCCGTTCTCATCTCGTCCCTCGAGGACGTGTTTCCAGCCCGTCTCCGGCACCCGGTCCGTCGCGACCAGGTCCACGGCGCTTTGGGCGGGGTCCCTCTCCTGCCAGAGCTGCACCATTCCCTCGCCCATCGGACCATCGCGTAGCCAAGTGTGCGGCACAACGTCCCAGCCGAAGACCTGGGAGACCAGGTACGCGGCCACTTCCCGGTGAGCCAGGGTGCCGTGGGGAAAATCCCACAGCGGCTTTTCGCCTGCTATCGGCTTGTAGACGACCGCCAGGTCACCGATGCTGCCCAGGAATGTGGCGTTCGAAGCAGTCGTGATGCGGCCGGTAAGCGTCAGCTCGGCGGTCACCAGGTCCGTCGCCGGCATCAGGCCTCGGGGAGGGTGCAGATGTGCCCGTCGGCGTCGATGGGGTAACCGCAGAGCGGGCACGTCGGACGCCCGGCGCCCACTATCTCACGGGTGCGTTTGGCGAATGCGCGGGCGGTGCCGACCGGTATTCGCACCAGCAGCATTTCGGGTTCCGCAGTGTCGTCCTCTGCAAGCAATGGGTCGTTGTCATCGGCGTCGACGTCGGTGATGGGGTAGGCCTCAATGACGACCTGGGCCGTGGTGGGGTCCCAGCCCAAGCTCATGGCCCCGGTGCGGAACTGCTCCTGCACCGCCTCGAGCTGGTCATTGTCGACAAGTTCAATGGGAGTGCCGGTGGGAACGCTGAAGGGGTTGCCCTCGACTGTGAGGAGCTGGTCGAGAATTTCGTCGACCTTCTCCGCGAGCAGAGCAGCCTGCTGCTTCTCCAAGGCAATACTCACGATCTGCTTCCCTGCGCGCACCTGCAGATAGAACGTACGTGCCCCCGGACGGCCAATGGTGCCAACGACGACCCGATCAGGCCAGGCAAACTCGTGAACACGTGTAGGCATGTCAGTATTTTAGGCACATGAGGTTCATGGCGTCGCCTGCCCTGCACCGCCGCCCACCGGCGCATCGCCGGAGTGGATGCCGTTCGACAGCCACGACAGATCACCCGCATCGGTGTTGGTCGCGTAGACGCTCGGCCGACTGGCGCCGTAGCGCACGATCGATATGGAGGCGGGGCCCACATTAATACGCTGGAACAGGTCGAGGTGCATGCCGAGCGCGTCGGCGAGGACCGACTTGATGATGTCACCGTGACTCACCGCCACCCACACGGCCCCTGGCCCGAACTCGGCTTCGAAGGCTGCATCGTGGCGTCGAATCGCTGCCACGGACCGGGCCTGCATCCCTGCCATCGATTCACCGCCGGGAAAGACGACGGCGGACGGTTGCGACTGCACGACCGGCCACAATTCCTCGGCCGCGAGATCACTGAGCGTACGGCCCTGCCACTGGCCGTAGTCGCACTCGGTGAGAGCCGGATCGACCGGCGCATACGGCGTGCCAGCCTGGCGATCGAGGATGAGCTGGGCAGTCTGTTGGCAACGCTCGAGAGGACTGGATACCACCCCAACTAAGGGCACGGCCGCGAGCCGGTCTCCGGTCAGAGCCGCCTGGTCCCGCCCGATCTGGTCCAGGCTGACGCCGAAGGCCCGCCCGGCCAGCAGTCCGGTGGCATTCGCGGTGGTGCGGCCGTGCCGCACGAGGATAACTGTCGCCATCCACCCAGCCTAACCACCCGGTCGATGGCGGATCGCACCGAACCGGGCCGCGTCGAACGGGCAAACGATGCACTGTACGCATGACGTCGTTGATGGAACACTGCGGGATGAACATCTTTGAGTGGTGGCCCCTGGTCGATGCGGAAACACGCGGCTGGCTCATTTTGCACAACGGTGAGTCGCTGCCGCCGCGTGTGTTCTCCAACATCATGGCGGTCACCGGCGGCACGGCCGATTCCGACTGGTGGGCTGGCGAAACTGCAGACGGTCCCCAGCTTTCCGATGAGGCTGTGGACTGGATCGAGGCTGCCGCCAACGATGAAGAGCCGTAACGCAGGCGGGACAGGCGCCCCGGTGCCGAGTAGGCGGCCGGGTTGTTAGGATCGGGCCGACCGTCCTGACCGTATGCGTCTTTCCGAAAGCGGGGATCCGTGAAAGCCGACCATTATGACAATTTTGCCGAGAGCTACTCGGCGGAGAACGAATCCAGCCTCCTCAACGCCTACTACGAGCGGCCGGCAATGATCGGCCTCGCCGGCGACGTGACCGGCCGCCGGATCCTGGACGCCGGGTGCGGCTCCGGGCCCCTGTCCGCGGCGCTGAGCGCTAAAGGCGCGATCATAACGGGCTTCGATTCCAGTCCAGCGATGCTCGACCTGGCAAGACAGCGACTGGGCGCAACCGCTGACCTGCACGTGGCAGACCTCGGCAAACCGCTGCCTTTCGCGGATGGCTCGTTCGACGACGTCGTCTCGTCCCTGGTTCTGCACTACCTCGAAGACTGGTCGGCACCGCTTTCCGAACTGCGGCGCGTGCTGAAGCCGGGCGGTCGCCTGATCCTGTCGGTCAACCACCCCACGGTCACCGTGGTCACCCAACCAGCCGAGGACTACTTCGCCCTCCGGCAGTACTCGGAGGATTACGAGTTCGACGGCGAGCCTGCGGTCCTGACTTTCTGGCACCGGCCACTCCACGCGATGATCAACGCCTTCATCTCGGCCGGATACCGCGTAGCCGCCGTGAGCGAACCGGAGCCATCTCCGGATACACCGCCTGAACTGCTTCCGCCGCGCATCCTCAGCGGCGAGAAGACAGCGTTCCTGTCCTTCATCTTCTTCGTCCTCGAAGCCGACTGAGTGTAGAAGTGGGATGTGGGCCCATGAGCCGACGCGAGGGATGGGGTGCGGCGCTCCTGGCGGCGGCAGCGCTGGCCGGGTGGGGCGGAAGTGCAGTGTCGGAGGCCGCCAAGGTTGCCGCCAGTTCGCATCTCGTCCTTTTCGTCGCTGTGCCAGCCGAATGTATTGGCGCGTGGCTCGTGGCTACGGCTCTAATAGCGGCCGTTGCCGCGGTGATCCTTCTGGTGCCGCCAATGATCAGAAGGATCCGCCCCCGCAAGCTGAGTCTTGCAGCCGCGTGGACCGCTGGTCTGGCTGCGGCCGCTGCGGTGCCCTACCTTGCACTCCTGTTGTTCTTCGCCGTCCTCACAGCTGTCGTGTCTGCTGACTATGTGAGGCTTGAAGCCGCTGACGGCCAGTCGGTGCTCATCACCCAGGACCAGTTCGACGGCGAGGCAGTCGACATCTATGTTCGGCACGACGACACCCACTACCGGTGGAGCCGCAGCGCGCCCGAGCTTGCCGGCTGGCCGCGCGTAAAGGATCAGAACTGCAGGCTCGACCCGGTCGGCGGCGGGCTTCAACTGGTCTGTAACTCCGGCACCCTGGCAATCGGTCAGAACCTATAACCTCGGTCGACGCGCCGTCGCTGGGCCCCCGCCGGGCCGGTAATGGCCGATTAACTCGAAAAGCCCCGATTCGCATGAATCCGGCCTTTTTGATGCGTTTCGTCCCTATCTTGCGGTGTCCCATCCGTCAATGAATTTCGACAAAATTTACTTAACGGCCCCGCCAATTGTTGCAGCTCGATAACGAACTATACCGAGGGTCAACTTTCGTGCCCTTCTGACCCGTCGCGGGTTTACGCTTCATGCCATGTGAGACGCGCCACACTGCCGCTGGGGGAGTGTGGACGTCTGGCGGGTGCCTACGGCGCCGGTCTCATCCACACCACAGAAACAAGGAGGCGGAATGCGCTTCGGTCGTATTTCCAAAGCAGTGGGGGTCGCGGCGGCAGCGGCGCTCGCACTGAGCGCCTGTGCAGGCAACAGCGGCGGGTCAACCCCCTCGACTGCTGCTGCGGCAGGCAAGTCAGGCGGATCGGCAACGGTCGTCGAGGTTAACGCGTTCAACACGTTCAACCCGAATACCGCGGACGGCAACACTGACATCAACTCGAAAGTCAGCTACGCCACCCACTCCGGGTTCTTCTACATCGACAACAAGCTGAACGTTGTGCGCAACGAAAAGTTCGGCAAGATGGAAAAGGTCTCAGACAACCCACTCACCGTGAAGTACACCATCAACGACGGTGTTAAGTGGTCCGACGGCACCCCCGTCACGGCAGCCGACCTGGTCCTCCAGTGGGCCGCATTCTCCGGCTACTACAACGACGCAGACGCCGAAGGCAAAAAGGGAACCACCTACTTCTCCTACGCCGGTGACCCGACCGGTATCGCGCTGACCGATTTCCCGGAACTCGGCGACGACAACCGTTCCATGACCATCAAGTACTCGAAGCCGTTCGCTGACTGGGAAATCGCCCTCGGCGGCCCGGGCATCGACATCCCGGCCCACGTCCTGGCCAAGAAGGCGGGCCTGGCCGACGCCAAGGCCTTCGTCGACATGATCAAGGAAATGCCCCGCGGCGACGCCAAGAACCCGAAACCCGCCAACAAGCAGCTCAAGGCCATGGCTGACATGTGGAACACCGGCTTCGACACCAAGACGCTGCCGGCCGATCCCAGCCTCTTCCTCTCCAACGGCCCCTACGTCGTGAAGGCGATGAACCAGGACCAGTCCCTGACCATGGTCAAGAACAAGGACTACACCTGGGGCCCGGAGGCCAAGCTGGACGAAATCACCGTCCGCTACATCGGTGAGGCTCCGGCCCAGGTCCAGGCGCTGAAGAACGGCGAGGCCGACATCATCGCCCCGCAGGCTTCCGCCGACACGGTGGAGCAGCTCAAGGCCCTCGAAAGCCAGGGCGTCACGGTGGAGGTGGGCAACCAGCTCTCCTACGACCACATCGACCTGAATTACAGCGGCCCGTTCGCCGACAAGAATGTCCGTGAAGCCTTCATGAAGACGGTTCCGCGCAAGGACATCGTGGACAAGATCGTCAAGAAGCTTGACGACAAGGCCGCCCCGCTGGATTCCCAGCTCTTCGTCCCGGATCAGGCCAAATACGCCGACTCCGTCAAGGACAACGGCTCCTCCGCGTACCAGGACGTTGACATCGAAGGTGCAAAGAAGCTGCTGAACGGTGCCACGCCGTCGGTCCGCATCATGTACAACAAGGACAACCCCAACCGTGTTGACGCCTTCTCCCTGATCCGCGAGTCCGCCGGCAAGGCAGGCTTCAAGGTCGTCGACGGCGGCCTCGGCAAGTCTGACTGGGGCAAGGCCCTCGGCGACGGCAGCTACGACGCCACCATCTTCGGTTGGATCAACTCGGGCGTCGGCGTTTCCGGTGTTCCGCAGATCTTCAAGTCCGGAAACGACTCGAACTTCAACAAGTTCAGCGATCCCGAGGCCGACAAGCTGATGGACGAACTGATCGTCACCACCGACAAGGCCAAGCAGGATGACCTCATCCAGCAGATCGACAAGAAGATCTGGGCCTCGGCCTACGGCCTGCCGCTCTTCCAGGCGGTCGGCGTGGACGCATACAGCGACCGCCTCACCGGTGTGAAGTACATGCCGAACCAGACCGGTGTCTGGTGGAACTTCTGGGAGTGGGCACAGAAGTAGCCCGCAACCGCAAGTGACACTTGCTAGCTGAAGGCGTCGGGACCACGGCTTTACGGTCCCGACGCCTTTCTAGCGACCCTCCCCGGCGATGTCTCGGCGCTAGGCCGCATCTTCCGGGGAATCCGGCCTAACTCTGCGACCGGTCCGGGCGATCCCTGGGCCCGAATACCGAGGTTCTATTCCCCATGGTGACCTACATAGTCCGGCGGCTCATGACTGCCGCCCTCATTCTTCTCGGTGCATCCTTCCTGGTGTATCTCCTGACAGCGGCGTCAGGGGATCCCCTTGAGGAATACCGGGCCATCAACGCAGCGAACAAGCAGCAACTGATGGACGCCCGCACCGAACTCCTGCAGCTGGACGTCCCGCCGCCGCTGCGCTACTTCAAGTGGCTCGGCGGTGCGGCCCAGTGCCTCATCCCCTTCGCCGGCTCCTGCGACCTGGGCAAGAACATCGTCGGCCAGCCCGTCACCGACGCCCTGGGACACGCCCTGGTCCAGACCCTGACGCTGGTCACCGGCGCCACAGTGCTGGCCATTTTGATCGGCATCACGCTGGGCATTGTCACGGCCCTGCGCCAGTACAGCGCGTTGGACTACGGCGTGACGTTCATGGCATTCCTGTTCTTCTCGCTGCCGATCTTCTGGGTCGCCGTCCTGCTCAAGGAATTCGGCGCCATCGGCTTCAACAACTTCCTGCGCAATCCCGAAATCCCGATTCCGACTGCCATCGCCATCGGCGTGGTCTTCGGTGCCGTGATCGCGGTGGCCGTGGGCGGCGAGCTCAAGCGGCGGGTGCTCACGGGCGGCGTCGTCTTCCTCTTTGTCACCGCCATCCTGGTCTACTTCTCCGCCACCGAATGGTTCAAGACCCCGGGCCTGGGGCCGGTGCTGATCGCGATCGCCGGCGTCGGCCTGGCCTTCGCCGTCACCCTGCTCACCGCCGGCCTGAAAAACCGCAAGGCCCTGCAGTCCGCGCTGATCAGCGTCGGCGTCGGCGTCGTGCTGTACTTCGTGGTCGAGCCCCTGCTGGACCAGGCCACCTTCCTGATGATCGTGCTGCTGGGTGTCGCCACCGTCCTGGTCGGCCTGGGCATCGGCTACCTCGTGGGCGGCTACGACCGCGGGCAGTCGATGCGCGCGGCCGCCATCACCTCGTTCCTGGTGGGATTCCTGATCCTGCTGGACCGGTTTATGCAGGCCTGGCCGACGTACTTCAACAACAGCCGGGTCCGCGGGCGCCCCATCGCCACCATCGGGGCGAGCACCCCGAACATTGAAGGCGATTTCTGGGTGCTGGGCCTGGACTCCTTCACCCACCTGATCCTGCCGACCCTGGCCCTGATCCTGATCTCCCTGGCCAGCTACACCCGGTTCACCCGGGCCTCGATGCTGGAAATCATGAACATGGACTACATCCGGACCGCCCGGGCCAAGGGCCTGACCGAACGGACCGTGGTGATGCGCCACGCCTTCCGCAACGCGCTGATCCCGATCGCCACCATCGTGGCCTTCGACATCGGCGGGTTGATCGGCGGCGCCGTCATCACCGAATCGGTGTTCTCCGTCCGTGGCATGGGTTTCCTCTTCCTGGACGGCATCTCGCACGTGGACCCGAACCCTGTCATGGGTGTCTTCCTGTGCGTCGCCATCACAGCCATGGTGTTCAACCTCATCGCGGACCTCGCCTACTCCGCACTTGATCCGCGCGTAAGGGTAAAAGCATGAGCCAGCCAAGCCAGCAGGACGAAATCATGGCCGAAGAGGCCGCACTGCAGCCCACGCCCGCGGCCGGCATCGAGCCCGTCCTCGAGGCGAAGGGACTAAGCCAGGGCCAGATTGTCCGCAAGCGTTTCCTCGGCCACTCCGGCGCCATCATCGGCCTGGTGGTCTTCGCCTTCATCTTCATCCTCGCGTTCACCTCCGTCGGTTACTGGGGCATCCCGGGCTGGTGGAAATACAACCACGAGCAGGTCTCACCGCTGGTCAACGACGGCGCGCCGACCTCCTCGCTCTGGCCGCTGGCCTGGGGCGAGCACCCCTTCGGGCAGGACCGGATCGGCCGCGACCTGTTTGCCATGACCATGCGCGGGGCGCAGCAGTCCATCACGGTCATGTTCGTCATCGGCCTGATCGCCGGCCTGATCGGCGTGGTGGTCGGGGCCGTCTCGGGCTACTTCCGCGGCTGGGCCGAAGCAATCCTGATGCGGCTGACCGACGTCATCATCATCGTTCCGGCGCTGCTGCTGGCCGCCGTGATGGCACAGATGGCCGGCCGGCGTGACTCGGGCAGCTGGTTCTCCGCCTTCGCCAGCACCAACGGCGTCCTGGCCCTGGGAATCTTCCTCGGGCTGATCAGCTGGGTGAGCCTGGCCCGCCTGATGCGCGGCGAGTTCCTGTCCCTGCGAGAGCGCGAGTTCGTCGACGCGGCCCGGATCTCCGGGGCGAGCAACGCCCGGATCATCTTCAAGCACATCCTGCCGAACGCCGTCGGCGTGCTGATCGTCAACGTCACGCTGACCATGTCTGCGGCGATCCTCACCGAGACGGCGCTGAGCTTCCTCGGCGTCGGCGTCAAGGCCCCGGATACCTCGCTGGGCCTGCTCATCTCGCAGAACCAGCAGGCCTTCTCCACCCGGCCCTGGCTGTTCTGGTTCCCGGGCCTGTTCATCGTGCTGATCTGCCTCAGCATCAACTTCATCGGCGACGGCCTGCGGGATGCGTTCGATCCGCGGCAGAAGAAATTCAATGCCAAGAAAGCGCAGGACACGGCCGGCCGGGCCCCTGAGGCCACGCCGGTGACCGCCCTTGACGGACCCAAGGACCACTAGATGCGCGGCAGCTCCTTCGCCGCCGGCGGCAAGCTACTGGGCGGCCACCGCCCAGTAGCTTGCAGCGAGCAGCAGCACGACGCCGGCGATCGGCGCCCAGCGCGGCGTGACGGTCACAGCCGCCGCGTCGGCGTCGCCTGCGGCGAGGGCACCGCTTTCCACCAGCTCCCGCCAGCGGGTCCGCACCAGGCGTGCTGCCTGGCCGGAGTCGGTGGTCTTGAGGTCGCCGGGCCGGACCGACTGTCCGGGGCCGTAGCTGGTGTCCGGCAGCCCGCGCAGGTCCTCGGGGCGGGCATTGCGTCCGCCCCAGATGCCGGGGGCCGGTGCGGCCCAGGCCGCATAGCTCTTGTCCGCCGTCACGAGGGTGAGGGCGTAGCGGGTGTCCACGTGCACCAGGGCCACCCACGGCACCAGCACGGTGCGGAACGGGTTCTCCAGGGTGACGCCGCCGTCGTGCACCACGACGGCGGGCATCCAGAAGAACTGCCAGCCCAGCAACGCGACCAGCAGCAACGGCGCCGTGGTGGGCAGCGCCGCGGGGCCGGACGAGGAGACCGTCACCACCAGGCCGACGACCGCCACGGTCCAGGCCAGCCAGGCGAACCATTTATTCGTCCGGGCCTTGAAGACTTCAACGTTTCCGGCAGAGGGCACAGTGCTCATGCCCCCCATAATTCAGTATTCCGAGTTCCAGCACTAATCACCGGTGCGGCGGCGGCTCGGGTGGAAGGAAAAACCCATCATGACTGACTTCATCACCCTGGATCCGGCCCCGGCTCCCGCGCCCGGCAAAGGTGGCATGGTCCTGGAGGTCCGGGACCTCAGCGTCGACTTCGGCGTGGACAAAAAATGGGTTCCCGCCGCGATCGGCCTGAACTACGAGGTGCGCGCCGGCGAGGTCCTGGCGATCGTGGGGGAGTCCGGCTCCGGCAAGAGCGCCAGTTCGATGGCGCTCCTGGGCCTGCTGCCGAGCAACAGCCGGGTCAGCGGCAGCGTGAAGCTCGCCGGTAAGGAACTGCTCGGCGGCAACGAGGCGAACATCCGCAACGTCCGCGGCAAGGACGTCGCGGTCATCTTCCAGGAGCCCATGACCGCCCTGAACCCGGTCTACACCGTGGGTGCGCAGATCGTGGAAACCATCCGGCTGCACAACGAGGTCTCACCGGACCAGGCCAAGGAGCGTGCCGTGCGGATGCTCGAACTGGTGGAACTGCCGGACCCGGAAAAGGCCTTCAAGTCCTACCCGCACCAGCTCTCCGGCGGGCAGCGGCAGCGCGCCATGATCGCCCAGTCGCTCTCCTGCGACCCCAAGCTGCTGATCGCGGACGAACCCACCACCGCCCTGGACGTCACCGTCCAGGCCGAAATCCTGGACCTCATGCGCAACCTGCGCAACAAGCTGGACAGTGCGATTGTGCTGATCACCCATGACATGGGCGTCGTCGCGGACCTCGCGGACCGGATCGCCGTGATGCGCCGAGGGCTGATCGTGGAGACGGGCACCGCCGAGGAGATTTTCCACAACCCGCAGCACGAGTACACCAAGGCCCTGCTCGCGGCCGTCCCGCACCTGGGGCAGGGCGGCACGGCCACCGACGACGTCGACGTCACGGCCGCCCTCGCCGCGGCAACGCACGCCGAGCTCGACGCGGTCCCACGGACGGAGCTGCTCCGGCGCGAACGCGAAAACGCCGCCGCGCTGGCCGCCGCCGCGGCCGGACCGGCGACGCCGCTGGGCGAACCGGTGCTGGAACTCACCGACGTCGCGATCGAGTACCCCAAGCAGGGTCGGGTGCCGGCCTTCCGCGCCGTCGAGGGCGCCAACCTCGCCATCTACCCGGGCCAGGTCGTCGGCCTGGTGGGCGAGTCCGGGTCCGGTAAGACGACGATCGGCCGGGCCGCCGTCGGCCTGCTGCCCGTCGCCGCGGGCACCATGAAGGTCGTGGGACAGGACATCTCCGCCGCCAAGAAGAACGGCCGGCAGCTGCACGAGATGCGCCGGCACGTCGGTATGGTCTTCCAGGACCCGTCGTCCTCGCTGAACCCGCGGCTGCCGATCGGCGAAAGCATCGGCGAACCGATGTTCCTCGCCAAGGTGGCCAAGGGCGCCGAACTCCAGGCCCGGATCGAGGCGCTGCTGGACCAGGTCGAGCTGCCGCGGGACTACCGCAACCGCTACCCGCACGAGCTCTCCGGCGGCCAGAAGCAGCGCGTCGGCATCGCCCGGGCGCTGTCGCTGAAGCCGAAGCTGATGGTGGCGGACGAACCCACCTCGGCCCTGGACGTGTCGGTCCAGGCCAAGGTCCTGGAACTCTTCCAAAACCTGCAGAAGGAGCTTGGCTTCGCCTGCCTGTTCGTCACCCACGACCTGGCCGTGGTGGATGTCCTGGCCGACCGCATCTGCGTGATGCAGCGGGGCCGGATCGTTGAGCAGGGCACCCGCGACCAGATCCTCCGGAACCCGCAGGAGCCCTACACGCAGCGGCTCCTGGCCGCCGTTCCGCTGCCGGATCCGGAGAAGCAGCGCGAGCGGAGGGAACTGCGCGCCCAGCTGCTTTCGGGCGCGAGCTAGGGGGCCGCGGGGGAGGGTTTCGGTTAACGGACCGTAACCCGGTGCCGTGCGGAAGGCGTATGCTACCAGCGAGTAGTCTGTGACTTGAAATACGTTTCGATTGACGCTAGCCGTCATGAAGTTGTCGAGTCACGGTTTGGCAACGGAGTTCCACCATTCGGACTTCTTGCGGTTAGGCTACTTGCATATGTAGGCCACGTCACAGGGATATCCCTGTGCCCGGGCCTGCCGGGAAGCACAAGTCTCTCCCGCACGAACTCCCACAACTCTTAGGAGGCGGAATGCGTTTTTCGCGCACTTCCAAAGCACTGGGCATGGTGGCGATCGCCGCTCTGGCCCTGACCGGTTGCGGCGGCGGCGGTTCCAACACCGCCGGCGGCAGCACCGGTGGCGACACCAGCAAGGTCATCATCGCCGACGGCTCGGAGCCGCAGCGCCCGCTGATGCCGGCCGACACCAACGAGGTTGGCGGCGGCAAGGTCATCGACATGATCTTCGCCGGCCTGGTCAGCTACGACCCCAGCGGCAAGCCCGTGAACGAACTCGCCGAGTCCATTGAGGGCAAGGACGGCCAGAACTTCACCATCAAGATCAAGAAGGACCAGAAGTTCACGAACGGCGAGGCCATCACGGCCAAGACCTTCGTCGATTCCTGGAACTTCGGTGCAGCCGCGAAGAACGCCCAGCTCAGCGGCAGCTTCTTCGAAAGCATCAAGGGTTACGACGAGGCCAGCGCCGAGGGCTCCAAGGTTGAGACCATGTCCGGCCTGAAGGTCGTCGACGACCAGACCTTCACCGTCCAGCTCAAGCAGCCGGAATCCGACTGGCCGCTGCGCCTCGGCTACAGCGCCTTCGTGCCGGTTCCCTCCGGCGCGCTGAAGGACCCGAAGGGCTTCGGCGAGAAGCCGGTCGGCAACGGCCCGTACAAGCTGGCCGACGGCGGCTGGCAGCACAACGTGCAGATCCAGCTGGTTCCGAACCCGGAATACAACGGCCCGCGCAAGGCCAAGAACGCAGGCGTGACGTTCAAGATCTTCCAGAACGACGACGCCGCGTACCAGGACCTGCTGTCCAACAACCTGGACATCCTGCAGACCATCCCCACGAGCGCCCTGAAGAACTTCAAGTCCGACCTGGGTGAGCGCACCATCAACAAGCCGTACGCCGGCAACCAGACCATCGCGATCCCGGAATACCTCCCGGAGTGGAGCGGTGAAGCCGGCAAGCTTCGCCGCCAGGCCCTCTCCATGGCCATCAACCGCGACGAAATCACCAAGGTCATCTTCAGCGGCGCCCGCCAGCCCGCCAAGGACTTCACCGCCCCCGTCCTGGACGGCTACAGCGACTCGATCCCGGGTTCCGAGAACCTGAAGTTCGACGCCGAGAAGGCCAAGGCCACCTGGGCCAAGGCTGACGCCATCCAGAAGTGGGACGCGAACAAGACCTTCACCATCGCCTACAACGCCGACAAGGGCGGCCACAAGGCATGGGTCGAGGCTGTTGTGAACCAGCTCAAGAACACCCTCGGCATCAAGGTTGAAGGCAAGCCGTACGCCACCTTCAAGGAAGCCCGCAACGACGCCACCGCAGGCACGCTGACCGGTTCGATCCGCGCCGGCTGGCAGGCCGACTACCCGTCGCTGTACAACTTCCTCGGCCCGATCTACAAGACCGGCGCCGGTTCCAACGACGCCCGCTACGCCAACCCGGCGTTCGACAAGGCCATCTCTGAAGGTCTTGCCGCTTCCTCGGTCAGCGAAGGCAACAAGGCCATGAACAAGGCCCAGGAAATCCTCCTGACCGACCTTCCGGCCATCCCGCTGTGGTACCAGGTCGCCCAGGGTGGCTGGAGCGACAAGGTCACCAACGTTGACTACGGCTGGAACGGCGTTCCGCTGTACTACAACATCACCGGTAAGTAATAACTGAACGACGGCGGGGGCAGCCAGGATGGGGCCCCCGCCGTTGTTTTGCTTCCACCCAATTTCTAAGCACCGGCTCCGGCCGGTGTACTTCGCAGCCGGGCCTGCGTGATCCGCACCGGCAACGGCTGCACCCTTAGTGAAAAGGTTCTTCGATGAACAACTCCGCCGCATCCTTGGACAGGATGCCTGCTGACGGGGGTGTCGTTCGCTGATGGCGACTTACATCCTCAAGCGTTTCCTGCAGCTGATCCCGGTCTTCCTGGGCGCCACGCTGCTCGTCTACTTCCTGGTGTTCAGCCTGCCCGGGGACCCCATCGTGGCCCTCTTCGGCGACAAGCCGGTCAACGAGGCCGTCGCGGCGCGGCTCCGGGAGCAGTACCACCTGGACCAGCCCTTCTGGATCCAATACCTGCTCTACCTCAAGGGGATCTTCACCTTTGACCTGGGCCAGGACTTCTCCGGACGCCCGATCGCCGCCGTGCTGGGCGAGGTCTTCCCCGTCACGGCCCGGCTGGCCGTCATGGCCCTGATCTTCGAAGCCGTCTTCGGCATCATCTTCGGCCTCATCGCGGGCCTGCGCAAGGGCAAGTTCTTCGACGCGACCGTCCTGATCGCCTCCCTGATCGTGATCGGCATCCCGATCTTCGTGCTCGGCTTCCTGCTGCAGTTCACCATCGGCGTCCAGCTTGGCTGGGCCAAACCGACGGTCAGCTCGGCCGCCACCGTCCAGGATCTGATCCTGCCGGCGATCGTCCTCGGCCTGGGCTCCTTCGCCTACGTCCTGCGCCTGACCCGGACCAGCGTGATCGAAAACATGAACGCCGACTACGTCCGCACCGCGACTGCCAAGGGGCTGTCCCGGTTCCGCGTCGTCCGCGTGCACATCCTGCGCAACTCGCTGATCCCGGTGATCACCTTCCTCGGCGCCGACCTCGGCGCCCTGATGGGCGGCGCCATCGTCACCGAAGGCATCTTCAACGTGCCCGGCGTCGGCAACCGGCTCTACCGCGCCGTCACGCAGGGTGAAGGCCCCACGGTCGTCTCGATCGTCACGGTGCTCGTGCTGATCTATGTCGTATCCAACCTGCTTGTAGACCTGCTGTACGCCTGGCTTGACCCGAGGATCCGCTATGACGCCTGAGAACATGACCCCCGAGACGCGCATCGCGTCGCCGGCCAAGCGGCACGTCGAACACTTCGTCGCCGATTTCGCCGAGACACCGCTGCAGGCCACCGACAAGGTCAAGGAAGACCAGGCCCCGCTGAGCCTTTGGGGCGAGGCCTGGAAGAACCTGCGCCGGCAGCCGCTCTTCCTGATCTCCGCCTTCCTGATCCTCGTCGTCGTCGCCGTCTCCCTTTTCCCGTCGCTTTTCTCCGGAATCGACCCGGCGTCGGAGGCGTGCCAGCTGGCCAACTCCGACGCCGGACCGGCGGCCGGGCACCCGCTCGGCTTCACCCAGCAGGGCTGTGACGTGTACGCCCGCGTCATCTTCGGCACGCGATCCTCGGTCACCGTGGGCCTCTTCACCACCCTTGGCGTGCTGCTGATCGGCGGCGTCATGGGCGCCCTCGCCGGCTACTACGGCGGCTGGGTGGACGCCATCCTGGCCCGCATCAACGACATCTTCTTCGCGCTGCCGCTGATCCTCGGCGCCATCGTGATGATGCAGCTGCCGGTGTTCCGTGCCAACCGCACGGCCTGGACGCTGGTGCTGATCCTGGTCACCTTCGGCTGGCCGCAGATCGCCCGCATCACCCGCGGCGCCGTGATCGAGGTCCGCAACGCGGACTTCGTGACGGCGGCCCGGTCCCTGGGTGTTTCCAAGTTCGGCGCGCTCATGCGCCACGTCATGCCGAACTCGCTCGCGCCGATCATCGTGGTGGCCACCATTTCGCTGGGCACCTTCATCGTCGCGGAATCCACCCTGTCCTTCCTTGGCATCGGCCTGCCGCCGAGCGTCATGTCGTGGGGCAACGACATCCAGGCCGCGCAGGCGTCCCTGCGGTCCAACCCGATGCCGCTGCTCTGGCCGGCCATCGCGCTGTCCATCACCGTCCTGAGCTTCATCATGCTGGGCGATGCCCTGCGTGATGCGCTCGATCCCAAAGCGCGCAAGCGATGAAAGGGGACGCCATGAACGCCTCTGTCGAAATCCACGAAGCCGGTGCTCCCGCCGGTCGGCCGCTCCTTGAAATCAAGGATCTGGCGATCAGCTTCACCACCAGCAATGGCGAGGTCAACGCGGTCCGCAATGCGCACCTCACGGTGATGCCGGGCGAGACCGTCGCCATCGTCGGCGAGTCCGGATCGGGCAAATCGACGACGGCGCTGGCCGCCATCGGCCTGCTGCCCGGCAACGGCCGGGTGGCCGCCGGCCAGGTGATCTTTGACGGCGAGGACATTGCCCGCGCCTCGGAGAAGCGCATGATCGAGCTGCGCGGCAACAGCATCGGCATGGTGCCGCAGGACCCGATGTCCAACCTCAATCCGGTCTGGAAGATCGGCTACCAGGTGCGGGAAACCCTCAAGGCGAACGGACTGCCCAGCGGGCCGGACGACGTCGCGAAGGTGCTCTCCGAAGCCGGGCTGCCGGACGCTGCCCGACGCGCCGGCCAGTACCCGCACGAATTCTCCGGCGGCATGCGCCAGCGCGCCCTGATCGCCATCGGCCTGTCCTGCCAGCCGCGCCTGCTCATCGCCGATGAGCCGACGTCGGCCCTGGACGTGACCGTGCAGCGCCAGATCCTGGACCACCTGGACAAGATGACCACCGAACTCGGCACGGCCGTCCTGCTGATCACCCACGACCTGGGCCTGGCAGCCGAACGCGCCGACAAGGTCGTGGTGATGTACCGGGGACAGGTCGTCGAAGCCGGCCCGTCCCTGGAGCTGCTGCAGAACCCACAGCACCCGTACACCCAGCGGCTGGTCGCCTCGGCTCCCTCGCTGGCGTCGCGGCGGATCCAGGCGGCCAAGGAACTGGGCGTCGAGTCGGACGACCTGCTGGCACCCGCCGAGGACGTCGTCGTCGCATCCAGCATGCCCGACGAGGTACTGCAGATCGAGAACCTGAGCAAGGTCTTCAAGCTGCGCTCCGGCTTCGGCCGTTCCACCGACTTCACCGCGGTGGACAACGTCTCCTTCAGCGTCAAGCGCGGAACCACGACGGCGATCGTGGGGGAGTCGGGTTCCGGCAAGTCCACGGTGGCGCAGATGGTGCTCAACCTGCTGCAGCCCACCTCGGGCAAAATCGTGTTCGACGGCGTCGACACCTCCACGCTGAACAGCAAGGAGATCTTCGCCTTCCGCCGCCGCGTGCAGCCGATCTTCCAGGACCCCTACGGTTCCCTCGACCCGATGTACAACATCTTCCGGACCATCGAGGAGCCGCTGCGGACCCACAAGATCGGGGACAAGGCCAGCCGCGAGAAGAAGGTCCGGGAACTGCTGGACCAGGTGGCGCTGCCGCAGTCCACCATGCAGCGCTACCCGAACGAGCTCTCCGGCGGCCAGCGCCAGCGCGTCGCCATCGCGCGGGCCCTGGCGCTGGACCCGGAGGTGATCATCTGCGACGAGGCCGTCTCGGCACTCGACGTGCTGGTCCAGGCGCAGGTGCTGAACCTGCTCGCGGATCTGCAGTCCAGACTGGGTCTGACCTACCTGTTCATCACCCATGACCTCGCGGTGGTCCGGCAGATCGCCGACCACGTGTGCGTGATGGAGAAGGGCAAACTGGTCGAAACCGGCTCCACCGACGAGGTCTTCGACTCGCCGCGGCAGGACTACACCAAGGCCCTGCTGAACGCGATTCCCGGTGCCAAGCTGATGCTTCCGCCCGAGGCGGCCACGGCCTAGCACCCGGCTGCCGCGCCGGCACTGAAGCGTCTGCACCGCCGCTTAACGAGCGAGCCGGCGTCCACCTGTTGGTGGGCGCCGGCTCGCTTTGCTGTCCGGGGCCTTGCGCTGCTCTGGTTTTGCGATGCTTGTTGTGCGCTCCGGGAGCCGTCCGGTCCCTAGATGAGGCCGAGGGCCTCGAATCGCTTCTCCAGCTCGACCGCCGCCACCTCGTGGCCGTCCGGGTCCAGGTGCCGGTCATCAGCCAGATGCTCGGCGAGGCCGTAACGGGTCAGCCAGTCGCCCACGCTGACGAAGGAGAGCCCGTACTCTTTGGCGACCGCGCCGAGCAGCGAGTCCACCTCAGTCCGGCGTCCGCCTCCTGCCTGCGCGCCCCGCGCGAGCGTCCCGACCATCACGACGTCGGCCGTGGGGTACCGGTGTTCGACGGCATCGATCAGGCGTTCGGCGTTCTCCGCGATCTCGGTATCCGAGGCACCCTTGGTCGCATCGTTTCCGCCGCCCTCGATCACGACCACCGGTGGCGAGCCGTAAGGCAGGTGCCAGTCACCGTTTTCCAGCGCGTCGATGTAGTTGCCGCGGACGCCGTTGCTGGCCACAAAGCCGGTGCCGCCCCCGCCGCAGAAGACGACGTCGTAGCCCAGCCGCCCAAGGGCCAGCCTGGGCCAGCTCCCCTCGGGCTCGGACTGGGAATCGCCGATCAGCACCGCAGTGTGCTCGATGTCCTCCACGATGATTTCGTCCCTGCCACTGGCCGGGTTCCGGTACAGCGAGCCGGCGGGCAGGCTGTGCGGGTCGACGGCGGTTTTCCTGCGGACGGACCCCGCCGCGGCAGGCTGGCCGGGACCTGCCGCTGCGGCCGCCGGGACAGCCTTCACCCGGTCCGAAGTGTTGGGCGGCGCCGCCGATTGCAGGGCCGGTGCACACCCGCCAAGGGCGAGTGCCGCGGCGAGCACGGGCGGGATGATACGGGCCATCATCGGGGCATTTAGCATCTGGGACTCCCCGCGCGCTCGTAGTTACTCCAGCAATAGTGGGGCATCCCCGCACGGAATGCCAGTGACTTTGGTCACATCTTGGCCCGGCGGGTTCACGATTCGGTAACAGGGCGGGGGAGGGGCGCTTCCGGATTTTAGGCCAATAAATGCCCTAGCGTCTAGAATGGATGAAGGCGCCCTGTGTCAAAGGGCCTTGTCCGTCGTGCGTTCCGGTTGGAAATGTCGCGATACAACAGCTGACTTCACCACTGAATCGAGCAATAACGCATGTCTGAAACCACCACCAACACTGCGGTAGCCACTGCATCGCGCAGTGACCTGCGCAACGTCGCGATCGTGGCCCACGTTGACCACGGCAAGACCACTCTGGTCGACGCCATGCTCAAGCAGACCAACTCCTTTGCCGAGCACAACCACCTCGAAGACCGCGTCATGGACTCCGGTGACCTGGAACGCGAAAAGGGCATCACCATCCTGGCCAAGAACACCACGGTGGCCTACAACGGTCCGTCCTCGCACGGCGAGACCATCACCATCAACGTGATCGACACCCCCGGCCACGCCGACTTCGGCGGTGAGGTCGAGCGCGGCCTGTCCATGGTCGACGGCGTCGTCCTGCTTGTCGATGCCTCCGAGGGTCCGCTGCCGCAGACCCGCTTCGTGCTGCGCAAGGCTCTCGCCGCGCACCTCCCGGTGATCCTGCTGGTCAACAAGACCGACCGCCCTGACGCCCGGATCGAAGAAGTCGTGCACGAGTCGATGGACCTGCTCCTGGGCCTGGCCTCCGACCTCGCGGACGAAGTTCCGGACCTGGACCTGGACAAGATCCTGAACGTTCCGGTTGTCTATGCCGCCGCCAAGGTCGGCCGCGCTTCCCTCGAACAGCCCGCCGACGGCACCGCCCCGGAGAACGAGGACCTGGAGCCGCTGTTCCAGACCATCATCGATCACATCCCGGCCCCGACGTACAACCCGAACGGTGTGCTGCAGGCCCACGTCACCAACCTCGACGCCTCGCCGTTCCTCGGCCGCCTGGCCCTGCTGCGTATCTACAACGGCACCCTGCGCAAGGGCCAGACCGTTGCCTGGGCGCGCGCCAACGGCGAGCTCAAGAACGTCAAGATCACCGAACTGCTTGCCACCAAGGCGCTGGACCGCGTCCCGGCCGAGTCCGCGGGCCCGGGCGAGATCGTCGCCGTCGCCGGCATCGAGGAAATCACCATTGGTGAGACCCTGACCGACGCCGAGAACCCGCAGCCGCTGCCGCTGATCACGGTGGATGATCCCGCGATCTCCATGACCATCGGTATCAACACCTCGCCGCTGGCCGGCAAGGTCAAGGGCGCGAAGGTTACGGCCCGCCAGGTCAAGGACCGTCTGGACAAGGAACTGATCGGTAACGTCTCCATCAAGGTGCTCCCCACCGAGCGTCCGGACGCCTGGGAAGTCCAGGGCCGTGGCGAACTGGCGCTGGCCATCCTGGTCGAGCAGATGCGCCGCGAAGGCTTCGAGCTGACCGTCGGCAAGCCGCAGGTTGTCACCAAGACCATCGACGGCAAGGTCCACGAGCCGATGGAGCACATGACCATCGACGTGCCGGAAGAGTACCTCGGCGCCGTCACGCAGCTTATGGCCGCCCGCAAGGGCCGCATGACCAACATGGCCAACCACGGCACCGGCTGGTGCCGCATGGAGTTCATCGTTCCGGCCCGTGGCCTGATCGGCTTCCGCACCAAGTTCCTCACGGACACCCGCGGCGCCGGCATCGCAGCGTCCATCTCCGAAGGCTACGAGCCGTGGGCCGGCCCGATCGAATACCGCACCAACGGTTCGATGATCGCCGACCGCGCCGGTGTGGTGACCCCGTTCGCCATGATCAACCTGCAGGAACGCGGCTCCTTCTTCGTCAAGCCCACCTCCGAGGTCTACGAGGGCATGATCGTCGGCGAGAACTCCCGCGCCGACGACATGGACGTCAACATCACCAAGGAAAAGAAGCTCACCAACATGCGTGCCGCTTCCTCGGACACCTTCGAGAACCTGACGCCGCCGCGCGACCTGACCCTCGAAGAGTCCCTCGAATTCGCCCGCGAAGACGAGTGCGTCGAGGTGACCCCGGATGCGATCCGCATCCGCAAGGTCATCCTGGACACCAACGAGCGTGCCAAGGCCAACCGCGCCCGCGCCAAGGTCTAATACGGGTCCCCGGGCTTCGGCTGAGACGTGACTAAGAGAGCTGCCGGCAGGGCAGGCGGTATTGCCGCCGCCCGGCCGGCAGCTCTTTTTGTTGCCCTGGCCGGCACCGCGCTGCACCGGCAGCGACTTCCGGTGGGCGGCGTCGAGCTCCCTTGGGGCATTGTGGCCGCGCTGCTGTTGCTGGCGTCGGTGGAGCTGCTGCTGGGGGCGGCGTTCCGTTCGCTGCTCCCGACGGCGGTGTGCGGCGCCGGCTGCTACGCACTTACCGGCTGGTGGGCCACCCTGGATCCGGGCAAGCGGCTGATCCTCGGGGACCCCGCCGGGTACGTCTGGATGTTCGGCATCGCCGCGGTCTCCGTGGCCATGCTCGCCTGGTGCCGCCGCTACACCGGGCGAAAGGCCCAGCCGTAACCCGCCCCCGCCGAGGGACATGCTCATTTTTCGCAACCCCCGTGGGACATGCTCAGTCTTCGCGACATAGCGTGAACATATTGGCACCATGTCCACCGCTCAAGCCCGGCACCGGACATGTCCGGTCCTGAGCGATGGGTATGTCCATCCCGGACACCCTGGGCCTGCACTTGTGCACATAGCGCAGGCTCAGGGTGTACGGGCCTGGCACGGATCCGGACCATAGGCGCATGGTCAAAGTCAGTGAAGTAATTGCCAACTACGAGGGCGTGGCCCGCGCCAAGCATCTCGCGGCTGCGGGGGTGTCAGACTTCCAGCTTAGGGAGGCCCTTGCCAGCGGCGTTGTCGCCCGGGTGGCCCGCGGCGTCTACTCAACACCCAACGCGGATCCGCAGCTTGTTGCCATCCGTTCCTTGCCCGCCGAGCCCGCCTGCGTCAGTGCGGCCCAGTTTGCCGGGCTCTGGGTGCTTGGCACGGCCGAACAGCCGCACGTTGCGGTGACCCATAGCCGCAGCTACCCCGGTTATGTCTGTCATCGCATGGCGGCCCCGCCGACCCTGTTGGACACCGTGGTCCAGAGCCTGCGCTGCCTGCCGGAGCTGGACGGCCTCGTGATTGCCGAATCCGCCGTCGTCCTCAAGGGCCTTCCACTGTCAGCCCTCCGACAGCGCCTGGCCGGCAGAAGCGACGCACGCGAACGGCGAATCGCCGCAGCCATCGTTCCGCAGTCGCAGTCGGCCATTGAATGCATGGCGCGGTTTCTGCTCCGGCGGGCGGGCTTCCATGTCGAGTCGCAGGTGAACATACCCGGAATGGGCCATCTGGACCTCATGGTGGACGGCCGGCTTGGAATCGAGGCCGACGGGGCCGGTTTCCATATGGACCGGGCGAGTTTCGAAGAAGACCGACGGCGGTGGAACGTCACCACGCGGCTTGGCGTGCCCACGCTGGTCGTAACTTACGCGCTGCTCAAATACCGCCCGCACGAATTCATCGCCATTGTCCGAGAGGCGTTGAACCGGATTTCTGCGGCCGCCTGAGGACGGGTATCCAGGCGTTGGAGCCGCCGTTAGAGGCCGCGCGAGAGTCGGTGTCTAGCCGGCGTCTGTATCGCTGGTCATGCGCCGTCCCTGCACCCTCCAAGGGGCATGTGCCGAGTACGCCGCCAACGATGGACATGCTCCGCGGCCGGGCCCAGCGGGGAGGGAGCATGCCCCGCCCGTGCGGCCAAGGTTGGACATAGGGGCACTATGTCCATTGCTCAAGGCTCAGGGAGGGCATGTCCCGCGGGGCGGGCTAGGGGAGGGCATGTCCCGCGCAGGGGGATCTCCGCCCGGGATGCCGCCCGCCAACGATGGACATGCTCCGCGGCCGGGCCCGGCGGGGAGGGAGCATGCCCCGCCCGTGCGGCCAAGGTTGGACATAGGGGCACTATGTCCATTGCTCAAGGCTCAGGGAGGGCATGTCCCGCGGGACGGCGCGGCGGGGCGGGCGGCACCGCCTTGGCCGCCACCACCAGCCGCAGCGGGATGACGACGTCGGCGCGGCGGGTGCGGACGGTGCAGCCGCCGTCGGCCCTGTCCACGAGTTCGCCGAGCGCATCCGTGAGGAGGCCGCCCTCGATCCGGTAGCGCACCACCACACGGGTTCCCAGCGGGGCGTCGGAGAGGAACTGGTGCGGCTGCGGGATCAATGAACTCACCAATTCATAGTAGGACGCGCGGGCTCTGTGACGCCCGGCTAGGTTCGCGGGATCAGACTGGGAGATAATAGGCTCGGAAGTCAGCAGCCCGGCGCTCAGGCCGGGAGCAAGAACCGGCGGGATGCCGGAACCAACGTGGAGAGGCCAGGGACGTGACGTACGTAATCGCGCAGCCGTGTGTAGATGTCAAAGACAAGGCATGTATTGAAGAGTGCCCCGTCGATTGCATCTACGAAGGTGAGCGCTCCCTGTACATCCACCCGGACGAGTGCGTCGACTGCGGCGCCTGTGAGCCGGTCTGCCCGGTGGAGGCCATCTACTACGAGGATGACACCCCCGAGGAATGGGCCGACTACTACAAGGCCAACGTCGAGTTCTTCGATGTGCTCGGCTCCCCGGGTGGCGCCGCCAAGATCGGCAACACCCACACGGACCACCCCATGATCGCTGCGCTGCCGCCGCAGAACCAAGACGCCTAGGACGGCGCCCCAGTGACATCCGCGCTGCGCAGCTTCGGCCTCAGCCTGCCCGACTACCCGTGGGAAGCCATGGCCCCGTACCTTGCGCGGGCCGCGGAGCACCCCGGGGGAGTGGCCAACCTCTCCATCGGCACCCCGGTTGACGACACCCCGGCGCTGGTGCAGGAAGCGCTGAAGGCTGCCGCGAACGCCCCCGGCTACCCGACGGTGCACGGCACCCCGGCGCTCCGGGAAGCCATCGCGGCCTGGTTCGGACGCCGACGCGGCGTCCCCGGCCTGGACCCGCAGAACGTGATGCCCACGGTCGGGTCCAAGGAACTGGTGGCGTGGTTGCCCTTCCTGCTGGGCCTCAAAGCCGGCGACGTCGTCGTCCGCCCGACCGTCGCATACCCCACCTACGACATCGGGGCCACCTTCGCCGGGGCCGAGCACGTCGCCGCGGACGACCTGGATGAGCTCGACGCCGGAACCCGGTCGCGCGTGCGGCTCGTGTGGGTTAACTCGCCGGCCAATCCCACCGGCAGCGTCCGCGACGCCGCGTCGCTGCAGCGGATTGTCCGCCAGGCCCGGGAACTCGGAGCGGTCGTCGCCTCGGACGAGTGCTATGCCGAACTCGGCTGGGGCGAATGGGACGTCCAGCGCGGCGGCGCGCCGGTCCCCAGCGTCCTCGACCCGCAGGTCGCGGAAGGCTCCCACGAGGGCCTGCTGGCGGTCTACTCGCTGAGCAAGCAGTCCAACCTCGCCGGCTACCGGGCCGCCTTCGTCGCCGGTGACCCGGCCCTCATGGCGAACCTGGTGAACAGCCGCAAACACGCCGGCATGATCGTGCCCTACCCGGTCCAGGAGGCCATGCGGGTTGCCCTCGGCGACGACAACCATGTGGCGGCGCAGAAGGACCTGTACCGCGGACGCCGGGAACGGATCGTCCCGGCCCTGGAGCGGTTCGGACTGGACATCCACGAGTCCCGCGCCGGGCTGTACCTGTGGGCCACCGCGGGCGAGGCGACCTGGGACACGGTCGGCAGGCTCGCCGACCGAGGCATCGTCGTCGGCCCCGGCGTCTTTTACGGCGACGCCGGCAACGGTTTCATCCGGGTGGCGCTGACGGCCAGCGACGAACGGATCGACGCCGCCGTCGAGCGGCTGGCTACGGGACCGTAACAAAGCTGTGATGCGGGCCACAAGATGCGGGATTTGGTCCCTTTGGAGACCCTCCGGATTAGTGCCACCCGCGAACTGGCGGTAGTTTTTAACTGACTATCAATGGTGGCTTTCCACAAGAAGGCAGCGCAGCCGTTGGAATCCGTGTCCAGATACAGGTTCCGTGGGCGGCCTCACCAGATGTTGGATCAAGCTTTCAACAGGGGCCCCGATGCCTCATGAGGAGAATCCATGACTGAGACCACCAGCGCAACCCTGCGTCATGCGGGCGGCGAGCTCGAGCTCCCGCGCATCAAGGTTGTTGAGGGAAACGAAGGCTACGACGTTTCCAAGCTGCTGAAGCAGACCGGCGCCGTTGCCTTTGACCCCGGGTTCATGAACACCGCGGCCACCACCTCGGCCATCACCTACATCGATGGCGACGCCGGCATCCTGCGCTACCGGGGCTACCCGATCGAGCAGCTCGCCGAGCACTCCAGCTTCCTGGAAGTTTCCTACCTGCTGATCTACGGCAACCTGCCGACGCCGGCCGAACTGGAAGCATTCGACCAGCGGATCCGGCACCACACCCTGCTGCACGAAGAGCTCAAGGGCTTCTTCAGCGGCTTCCCCCGCGACGCGCACCCGATGCCGGTGCTCTCCTCGGCCGTGTCCGCCCTGTCGACGTTCTACCAGGACTCGCTGGACCCGTTCAACGCCGAGCAGGTTGAGGTGTCCACCTACCGCCTGCTGGCCAAGATGCCGGTCATCGCCGCGTACGCGCTGAAGAAGTCCGTCGGCCAGCCGATGCTGTACCCGGATAACTCCCACAACCTGGTGGAGAACTTCCTGCGCCTGAGCTTCGGCCTTCCGGCCGAGCAGTACGAGGTGGACCCGGTGGTCGCGAAGGCCCTGGACCTGCTGCTGATCCTGCACGCGGACCACGAGCAGAACTGCTCCACCTCCACGGTGCGGCTGGTCGGTTCCTCCAACGCCAACCTCTTTGCCTCCGTCTCGGCCGGCATCAACGCGCTCTTTGGCCCCGCCCACGGCGGCGCCAACGAGGCCGTGCTCAAGATGCTCCGCCAGATCCAGGCCGACGGCATCAAGCCCGAGGATTACATGGAGAAGGTCAAGAACAAGGAAGACGGCGTCCGCCTGATGGGCTTCGGGCACCGGGTGTACAAGAACTACGACCCGCGCGCCAAGATCGTCAAGGCCACCGCGCATGAGATCCTCAGCAAGCTCGGCGGCAACGACGAGCTGCTGGACATCGCGCTCCGCCTCGAGGAAAAGGCCCTGCAGGATGACTACTTCATCCAGCGCAGGCTCTACCCGAACGTGGACTTCTACACCGGCCTGATCTACAAGGCGATGGGCTTCCCGGAGAAGATGTTCACCGTGCTCTTCGCGATCGGCCGGCTGCCGGGCTGGATCGCGCAGTGGCGCGAAATGATCAGCGACCCGAACACCAAGATCGGCCGCCCGCGCCAGCTCTACACCGGGGAACCGGAACGGAATTACCCCGCGCTTTAAGGCATAACGTACGACGCCGGCCGCGCACCTCACGCTCGAGGTGCGCGGCCGGCGTCGTTCATGCCAAAGTCTCCGGTGCGGGCGTCTCCGGTGCCGGCGTTGGTGGTGCTGGAGTTGCGCGTGGGACCGGCGTGGAGCGCCGGCAGAGGGACACATCCGTGCTAAAAAGGAGCAATGCCCAAATTTGTCGACGCCGCTTTGCGGCGCCAGGAAGTTGTTGAAGCCGTCTTCAGGATCGTTGCGGCAGACGGGCTTGAACGGGCCTCGCTGCGCGAAGTGGCCGACGAAGCCGCGCTGGCGGTGGGTTCCGTGCGGCACTACTTTGCCAGCAGCGACGAGCTCCTGGCCCATTCGTTCGGCGTCGTGGTGGACCGGGTGGCCGGCCGCCTGGAGGCCGCGGAGGCGCGGCTGGCGGGGACGGCCCCGGGGTCGGCCGAGCACCGCCGCGGCGTGTTAACCCTGCTGGGGGAATTCCTGCCGCTGGACGAGGAGCGGGCTGTTGATGCCTGCGTCTGGATGGCCTTCAAAAACGCAGCCCGGACCAGGCCGTTCCTTGCCGCGGAGGCCGACCGCAGCCACCGCACCGTGGCCGCCGTCGTAGGCCGGCTGATGATGGCCCTCGCGGACGACGGCGGGGCCGCGGACGGCGCCGGGCAGCAGCAACTGGTCACCGAGGCCGAGCGGCTGCTGGCCACGCTGGACGGATTGACCATGCACGCGCTGCTGCAGCCGGAATGGATGACGGCGCAAATGTGCCACGATGTACTGGAAGCCCATCTGGCGAGCCTGGGCAGCCGCGCTGGCAGCCATTAACGTGCGCTACCTTCAGGAATAGACTGGACAAGTACGTCATGCCAAGGGAGGCAAATCGGATGCACCACACAGGCGGTCCCGGCTGGCGAATCACCATGGACACCTCAGGTCCAATGCTCATAGCGCTCTACGTCCGCGACGCCGCCGGTTTGGACACCGCGGGCCACCCGGCCCTTTGCCACGTGGCCCCGAAGATCCGGTCCTCCGACCACACCCACCTCATCGACGAGGTCGGCGGCATGCCGGCCCTGAAGACCGAGTGGGAGGCGTGGTGGGCGCAACTGCTCAAGGCCCACCCGGAGATGGAGCCCGAGCTGGGCCCTCCCGGGTTCCACGCCTTCGGCAACTCCCCGGCCCTCCGGCGCGTGCTTCAGGCCCACTTCGGCGCCGCCCTCAGCTGGGCCCGGGAACGCCGCGGCGAGTACCTGGCGCTCGAGGCGGAGCGGGATGCCAGCGGCGCCACGCAGCTGCTCGCCGACATGGTGGATGACCGGTTGCTGGAAGTCGGGCGGGCCGCACGCGACTTCGAGCTGACCATCATCGAGCTTCCCCTCGCCGAGCCGCGGGCCTGGTACCTGGAGCCGGACAAGATCATCATGAGCTCGGCCCTGCTGTCCGAGCCGGAGCTGTTCCGCAGCTACGTCCAGCCGGTCGTCGACCTGCTGGTCTGACCCCGGGCCCCTGACCCCGGGCCCCTGATCCCGCGGCAGCGGCTAGGGCGCCGGGGTGTCGGCGACCGTGATGCTGACCTGCCCCGCCGGCACGTCCGTTGCCTGCCAGCCGTCGTGCGAGAGCCGCGACCAGTGCTGCCCGTCCACCCGGACCTCGGTGATGGACAGGGCCTTCGCATTGGCCACCGCCCACTGCGCCACCGCCCACGCCCGGGTGTCCTGGGCCTGGACCGTCACCGTCCGGCCGGCCGCCGTCGCCGGGAGGGCGCCGAACGCGGCCGCCAGCCGCTGCCGGACCTGGCCGGCGTCCCCGGCAGCCTCCGGCTTGCGCAAGGAGCAGTCCACCCCCTGGGCGGTCTGGCCCGTCAGAGCCGACGCGAAGGCACGGGCCATGGGCTCGTGCTGGGCGTAGGCGCCCGGATACGCCGAACGCTGGACCCGTTGCGCGGCCTCGGTGATGGGAATGACCTGGTAACCCGGGACCTTTTCGAGCGCATCGTAAAACGCGTTGGTGGCGTGGTACGGATCCATCACCTGCGCCTCGGTGCCCCAGCCCTGCGAGGGACGCTGCTGGAACAGGCCGCGCGAATCCGGGCCCGCCTGGTCGCCGTGGTCGATATTGCGCAGCTTCGATTCCTGCGTGGACGTGGCCAGGGCGATGCTCGCCGCGCGCGCGGGCAACCCGCGCCGGACCGCGATGGCGCTGATGAGTGCAGCGTTCGCGGCCTGGTCGGTGGCCAGGTCCTCGCCGCCGGCGCCCACCGCGGTGCAGTGCTCGGTGATCAGCGTTTCGGAGCGCTGCAGGAACCCCACCGCCGTGTAGATGGCGCCCGCCACCATGGCCATGGCCAGCAACAGCACGATCCGACGGCGCCAGCCACCTCTGCGTGCCACGTAACTACTCCCTCGGGCCCGCCAGGGCCGGTCCATGCTTTAGCCGGTCGGTTGTCCGCCGGTGCCTAGTTGGCGTGCAGAGCCTCGTTGAGCTCAACGGTCTGTCCCCGGCGCGGGAGTACTTCCACTTCGCCGGTGGAGGAGTTGCGGCGGAAGAGCAGGTTCGGGACGCCGGAGAGCTCCACGGCCTTGACGATCCGGCTGGTGTCCTCGCCGTCGGCGTCTTTCGGCCCCGCCACCCGCACCCGGGTGCCGGCCGTGACGTACAGGCCGGCCTCGACAACGGAGTCGTCGCCGATGCTGATGCCCACGCCGGAGTTGGCGCCGAGCAGGACCCGCTCGCCCAGGGAGATCTTCTCCTTGCCGCCGCCGGAGAGGGTTCCCATAATGGAGGCGCCGCCGCCAACGTCGGAGCCGTCCCCGGCCACGACGCCCGCGGAGATGCGGCCCTCAACCATGGACGTGCCGAGCGTGCCGGCGTTGAAGTTCACGAATCCTTCGTGCATGACCGTGGTGCCTTCGGCCAGGTGCGCGCCGAGGCGGACCCGGTCGGCGTCGGCGATCCGGACGCCGGAGGGGATGACGTAGTCGACCATCCGCGGGAACTTGTCCACGCCGTAAACGGTGACGGCGCCGCGCTTGCGCAGCCGGGCGCGGGTGAGCTCGAAGTCCTCGACGGCTGCAGGGCCGAAGTTGGTCCAGACGACGTTGGGCAGCTTCCCGAAGATGCCGTCCAGGTTGATGCTGTTCGGCTTGACCAGGCGGTGCGAGAGCAGGTGCAGGCGCAGGTACGCGTCCGCGGTGTCGGCCGGGGCCTCGTCGAGGTGGATCTGGGCGAAAACGACCTTCTGTTCGGTGCCGCGGTCCGCGTCGGCGCCATGGGCGGCGATGTCCAGCAGCGACTGGTCCGCGTTGGCGACGTCGCGCAGGTTTTCCGCCGCGGTTCCGAGCGCCGGCGCCGGGAACCAGACGTCCAGCACGGTGGCCCCACCGTTACGGGTGGCGATGGTCGCGACCCCGTATCCGTAGGCGGAGCGGGCGTCGGCGGGCACGGCAGCAGAAGCGGTTTCAGTCATGCGTCAAGTCTATAGACGGCCCCCGCGCTCCCTGAAACCGGTGACGGGCGGCCGGCATATACAGTGGAACGGTGACTGAGCATACTGCCCCTGCCCGCCTGGACCTGCGCCAGGACGTTGCCCTGCTGACCGCGGACATCATCGACATTTTCAGCGTCTCCGGAGACGAACGCCGGCTGGCCGACGCCGTCGAACATGCCCTGCGTGCCATCCCGCAGCTCGAGCTGACCCGCGACAGCGACGCGATGATCGCCCGTACCAACCTGGGCCGGGCGGAGCGGGTCATCCTCGCCGGGCACCTGGACACCGTTCCGCTGCCCACCACCGAGGGCGCGCTGGGCACCGTCCCCTCCTACTGGCCCTCCGGGGCGCCGGGGGAGGGCATCCTGTACGGGCGCGGTGCCACCGACATGAAGGGCGGCGTCGCGGTGCAGCTCGCGCTCGCGGCAGGAATGTTCGACGGCGGCGCGGAGCCGGACAAGGACGTCACGTTCGTCTTTTATGACCACGAGGAAGTCGAGGGGGTCAAGAGCGGCCTCGGCCGGCTGGTTCGGAACCATGGCGGCCTGCTCGAGGGTGACTTCGCGATCCTGCTCGAACCCACGGACGGGACCGTCGAGGGCGGCTGCAACGGCACCATCCGCTTTGAGGCCACCACGGTCGGCGAGGCGGCCCACTCGGCGCGGGCCTGGATGGGCAGCAACGCGATCCATGCCGCGGCGCCGATCCTCGCCAGGCTGGCCGCCTACGAGCCCCGGACGGTCACCGTCGACGGCCTGGACTACCGGGAGAGCCTCAACGCCGTGCGGGTCAACGGCGGCACCGCCGGCAACGTCATCCCGGACCGCTGCGTCGTGGAGATCAACTACCGCTTCGCACCGGACAAGTCCATGGAACAGGCCGAGGAGCACGTCCGCGAACTGCTCGCCGGCTTCGAGCTGGTCCGCACCGACGGGGCGAACGGGGCCCGGCCCGGCCTGAACCACCCCGCCGCCGCCTCCTTCGTCGCCGCCGTCGGCGCGGAGCCGAAGCCGAAGTACGGCTGGACCGACGTCGCGCGTTTCAGCGAGCTCGGCGTCCCGGCCGTGAACTTCGGGCCGGGGGATGCACTGCTGGCGCACAAGGACGATGAGCACGTCGACGCCGACGCGGTCCGGGAGTGCCTGCGGGCGCTACGCAGCTGGCTGGGCGTGTAGTTCGCTGGAACCCCGCCGGCCCAGCAAACTACTAACGCAAGAGGTCCGGAACCCCGACGGGGTTCCGGACCTCTTGAGTTGGCGCGTGGTGTCCGCTGCGGCCTACTTGGCCGGGGCGGTTCCGGCGACCGGGACGTGGGCCATGCCGCCGGCGGCCTTCTTGGATCCGCGCCGCTCGATCCAGATCGCGAGGCGGGAGACCGCCAGGTTGATCGCGATGTAGATGGCCGCGGCCACGAAGAACACCGGGAAGAGGTACTGCGGACCCAGGAAGTCGGCCATGACCTGGACCGCCCGGAGGAGCTCGCCGTAGGCCACGATGTAACCGAGCGAGGTGTCCTTGAGGAGCACCACCAGCTGTGCCACGAGCGAAGGGAGCATCCGGCGGATGGCCTGCGGCAGTTCGATGGTCAGCCGCGACTGGAAGCTGGTCAGGCCGATCGCCAGGCCGGCCTCACGCTGCCCCTTGGGCAGCGACTGGATGCCGGCGCGGATGATTTCGGCGAAGATGGCCGAGTTGTACAGCACCAGGCCCGCCACGACGGCGATGAAGGAGCTCGTGGCAAAGACCAGCAGCACGAACAGCATCATCAGGACCACCGGCATGCCGCGCAGGAATTCCAGCACAATGCGGGTGGGAACCCGGATCCAGGCCACGTCGGAAATCCGCATCAGACACAGCAGCAGGCCCAGCGGGAAGGCGATCACGGCTGCCACCGCGGCGGCACTGAGCGTGGCCCCGATGCCGTTGGCGATCAGTGTCCAGACGTCGGCCTGGCCGAAGATGGCCCAACGCTGGCCCTCGAAGATGCCTTGCTGGGCGAGGGTCATGACGGCCAGGACCAGCAGGGCGCCGATCACCAGCACGCCGATGACCGAGCCGATCAGGGAAACGCGGCGGGCCTTGGGACCCGGGACGTCGTAGAGAACTGAGCTCATCGTGCGATCGCCACCTTTCGTTCAACCACGTTGGCCAGGTAGCCAAGCGGGACGGTAATCAGCAGGTAGAAGAACGCGACTCCGACGAGGACCCACATCACGGCATCGCCGTGGTCGTTGGCCAGCTGCTTGCCGTAGCCGAAGAGTTCCAGCACATAGAACGCGCCAGCCACGGAGGAGTTCTTCACCAGGGCGATGAGGATATTGATCAACGGCGGGATCACCGTCCGCAGGGCCTGCGGCAGGATGATCAGGGAGAGCACCTGGCCGAACTGCATGCCGATGCTGCGGGCGGCCTCGGCCTGGCCCACGGGGACGCTGTTGACGCCGGAGCGGACGGCTTCGGCGATGAAGGCCGAGGTGTAGGCGCTCAGGGCGATGATGGCCGCGATTTCGAACTGCTGGAACGTGACACCCAGGCGGGGCAGCACCACAGCGGCGAAGAAGAACGCGATGGTCAGCGGGGTGTTCCGGACAATCTCCACGTAGGCCATGCTGAAGCCGCGCAGGGCGGCGATGGGGGAGACCCGGGCAGCCGCGAGCAGGGTGCCGAAAACGAGGGCGATAATTCCCGAGACCACTGCCAGGAAGAGGGTTCTGAGAAAGCCGTCCCAGTACTGGGGCAGGCTTTCAATGATGACGTCCATAAGTTCCTTCAGCTGCGTTGAGGGGGTTCAAGCGTTACCAGGACAGTGGCGGCCGACGGGCCGCAGGAGCTGCGGGGCCGGCGGCCGCCACACCCGGATTAGTAGCGGTCGATCGTGGGGAGCTTCGGAGCCGTCTTGATGACAGCGCCGGCGGTTGCTTCCCAAGCCTTCTTGTAGGAACCGTCCTTGTCGAAAGCCTCCAGCTGGTCGTTGATCCAGGTGCGGAAGACCTTGTCGTCCTTCTTCAGGCCGATGCCGTACGGCTCCTTGGTGAAGGTCTCGTCGGAGGCCAGCTTGAAGGCGTCCGGCTCCTTGTTGACGAAGCCGGCCAGGATGACGTTGTCGGTGGTGATGGCTTCGACCTGCTTGTTGCGCAGCGGCTCAAGGCAGGCGGAGTAGGTGGCGGCCGGAACCAGAACGGCGGCGTACTTTTCCACGATGGTGGAGGCAGGGGTGGAACCAGTCACGGAGCAGACCTTCTTGCCCTTGACGTCCTCGGGCTTGGTGATCGAGGTGTTGTCCTTGTTCACCATGAGCGCCTGGCCGGCCTCGTAGTACGGGCCGGCGAAGTCGACTTCGGTTTTGCGCTTGTCGTTGATCGTGTAGGTGGCGACGATGAGGTCAACCTTGCCCTGCTTGATGAACTGCTCGCGGTTGGCGGAAACCGTCTCGACCCACTCGATCTTGTCGGCGGAGATGCCCAGCTTCGCGGCGAGCAGCTTGCCGATTTCAACGTCGAAGCCGACCGGCTTGCCGTCGAGGCCCTTCTGGCCGAAGAGCGGCTGGTCAAACTTGGTGCCGATGGTGATCTTGCCGGCGGAGGAAAGCTTTGCCATGGTGCTGTCGGCGGCGAAGCTCGGCTTCTCGGCTACGGGCGGGTTGGTAGTGGAGGAGCTGCCGCCGCACGCGCTCAGGCTCAGGGCCAGAGCTGCCGATGCGGCAACCAGAAGGGATTTCCTTCGGGTCAAAAATGCCATCATGACATTCCTTTCATTGGTCGGCTGCCTCACGGCAGCCTGGGTGCGAACTCTGCGGAAAATCGGGAACGGGCTTCGGGCCGGGAGGGCTCAGTGGGTCAGGAGCTTGGACAGGAAGTCCTTGGCCCGGTCGCTCTTCGGGTTGGTGAAGAACTCCTCGGGCGTCGCGTCCTCAACGATCTGGCCGTCCGCCATAAACACCACGCGGTCGGCTGCCTTGCGGGCGAAGCCCATCTCGTGGGTGACCACGATCATCGTCATGCCTTCCTTGGCCAGCTGGATCATGACGTCGAGGACCTCGTTGATCATTTCCGGGTCCAGCGCGGAGGTGGGCTCGTCGAAGAGCATCACCTTCGGCTTCATGGCCAGGGCCCGGGCGATCGCGACGCGCTGCTGCTGCCCGCCGGAGAGCTGGGCCGGCAGCTTCGGCGCCTGGTGTCCGACGCCGACGCGCTCCAGCAGAGCCATGGCGTCCTTGTCGGCCTCAGACTTGGACACACCCTTGACCTTGATCGGGCCGAGCGTGACGTTTTCCAGGATCGTCTTGTGCGCGAACAGGTTGAAGGACTGGAAGACCATCCCGACGTCGGCGCGCAGCTTGGCCAGCTCCTTGCCTTCCTCGGGAAGTTCCTTGCCGTCAATCCTGATGACGCCGTCATCGATGGTTTCCAACCGGTTGATGGCGCGGCAGAGCGTTGACTTGCCGGAGCCCGAGGGGCCGATGACAACAACGACCTCTCCCTTGCGGACGTTCAGATTGATGTCCTTGAGGACGTGCAACTGGCCGTAATGCTTGTTCACGGCATTCAGGGAGACGAGGGCATCGCCGGGCACTTGAGTAGTCATAAGAAGAATCTAGCGAACATTAGCGGAATATGACCGCAATCACTCGGAGTTGGTCCACATCGTGACCCAAGAGATATCCGCAGGTCAGGGTCCTGCCGCACGGTCCGCCGGGCCCGACGTGCCGGGGCGCCGGGGCTGCCGATCCGCGCTAGCCTATGGGCATGAGTACCGAGCCGCAGCCCACCGAAGAGCAGAACCCCGCGCCGAAGGCAGGTTCCGGGCGGCGGGACGCGCCGCCGGCCAACGGTATCCGGCACAAGGGGCCGCTGGAATTGCGCCGCAAGGCGGCCAGGGTCACGATGTCCGACCAGACACTGCTGGACACCAAGGGCCCCGGGCAGTTTGTGCACACCGACCCGTGGCGGGTACTGCGGATCCAGAGCGAATTTGTGGAAGGCTTCGGCGCCCTCGCCGACCTCGGCCCGGCGGTCAGCGTGTTCGGCTCGGCCCGGACCGTGCCCGGCAGCCTCAACTACGAGCTGGGCGTCGAGGTGGGCCGCAGGTTGGCCGAGGCGGGGCTGGCCGTGATCACCGGCGGCGGTCCCGGCTCCATGGAAGCGGCCAACAAGGGCGCGGTCCAGGGCAACGGCGTATCGGTGGGCCTCGGGATCGAGCTGCCCTTCGAGCAGGGCATGAACCAGTGGGTGGACCTGGGCATCAACTTCCGGTACTTCTTCGCGCGGAAGACCATGTTCGTGAAGTACGCGCAGGGCTTCATCGTGCTGCCCGGCGGCCTCGGCACCCTGGATGAGCTCTTCGAAGCCATGGTCCTGGTCCAGACCCGCAAGGTGACTTCGTTCCCGATCGTGCTGATCGGGACCGCCTTCTGGAGCCCAATGCTGGAATGGATTCAGACCACCCTGGTCGCCGAGGGCATGATGTCGGAGGAAGACCTCGACCTGGTGCAGGTGGTCGACGATCCGGCGCTCGCCGTCGAGCTCATCGTCGAAGGTGCCGCCCGCCACCGCAACCCGAACGGGAACAACCCCAGCACCGGGAACGGCAGCGGCGGCAACAACGGCGCCGGCACCGGCGGCAACGGCCCGCGGGGCTGAGCAGCCGGCGCGTCCCCGTCTGGCACCATGGAGCTGTGAGTTTCTTCCTGGTCTTCGTGGCGATCGTGCTGGCCGCCGTCGTCATCCTCGTCGGCACCGACCTGGCGCCGCGGATCTTCCGCCGCCGCGCCGGAGAGCAGCCCTTCAACGACGGCTTCGACGAGCCGGTGGCCTCGCTGCCGGCCGTGCTGTTGCCCGCTGATGCGGCACCCGCGGACGTCGAGAAGATCCGGTTCGCCGTCGGCGTGCGCGGCTACCGGATGGACCAGGTGGACCAGGTGCTCGACGAGCTCCGGGACCAGATCGCCCGGAAGGACCGCGAAATCGCCGGCCTCCGCACGGAACTGGAACCCGCCCAGCGGGAACCCGCCCAGCCGAAACCCGCCCAGCCGGAAGCCGCCCAGCCGGAAGCTAACCCTGCCCCGGCGCCGGACCTGGCCCCGTGAACGCAACGGCACAGGACGGCCTGAACTCCGCCGTGTGGAGCCGGATCACGGCCGCCGGCACCCAGGCTGCCCGCTGGCCGTGGTGGCTGCAGGTCGGCGGCCTCTACCTCGCCGCCCGCCTGGTCAGCTCCTGCATTTTCATGGCGGCAGCCCTGCATCAGGGCGTGAATCCCTGGTTTCCGGCAAAACCGGACTACTGGAACTTCATCAACATCTGGGACGCCCGCTGGTACGGCGAGGCGCTGCGGAACGGCTATCCCACCGAACTGCCAACCGACGACGCCGGCAACGTCCAGGAAAACGCCTGGGCCTTCTACCCGCTGTTTCCGCTGCTGGGCCGCTCACTGACCGGGCTGACCGGGATCGCCCCCGCAGCCTCGCTGACTGTCATCGCCATGCTCTCGGGCCTGGCGGCCTCCCTGGTGGTCTACCGTCTCTTCCGGCTCAAGGCCACCCATCGCACCGCGCTCTGGGGCGCGTTGTTCTTCAGCACCTTTCCGGTCGCGGCGGTGCTGCAGGTGCCGTACGCGGAGTCGCTGAACCTGCTACTGCTGGCCGGAGCCCTGCTGCTGGTGGTGCGCCGGCACTACCTCGGGGTCATTCCGGTGGTGCTCTTGATGTGCCTGTCCAGGCCCACGGGCGTGCCCTTCGCCGCGATGGCCGGCCTGCTGTTCCTGTACCGCGTGTACCCGCACCTCGTCGCGCGGTTCCGCGCCCGGCCCGCTGGCGATGTCCAACACGGCCAACTCGGCCACTACGGCACGCCGGCCGGTGGGCGGCACAGCCCCCGCGAACTGTGGTCCCTGGCCGGGCTGGCCGCGGCCAGCGGCCTCGGCGCGCTGTTGTGGCCCGCCATCGCCTGGGTGCTCACCGGCGACCTGCAGGCCTACACCAAGACCGAAACCGTGTGGCGCGGGCACGACCTGGTGCCGTTCAAGCCGTGGTTCGATACCGGCGTCCAGCTGTTCGGACCCGTCCTCGGACTGCTGGCGCCGTTCGTCTTCGTCGCCGTCTTCGTCCTGCTGATGATGTCGCGGCCGGTCGCTGCGCTGGGCACGGAACTGCGGCTGTGGTGCGTTTGTTACGTGGGCTATCTGCTGGTGTTCCTGCACCCCCAGACCAGCACCTTCCGGATGCTCCTGCCGCTGTTCCCGCTGGCCCTCAGCGCGGCCCTGGTTTCACGTTCCCGCGCCTACCGCGGCACGGTTATTATCATGTTTTTTCTGCTGCAGATTGTGTGGATTGTGTGGCTGTGGGCCTGGGCCCAGCTGCCCGGCGGAGGCGACTATCCGCCGTGACGCCGAACACCTTTCCGGACCGGAAATGCGGCATTCCTTAGGGCCGGGGAAAGTCCATCGATTAGCTACAAGCGCGTAATTACGGGATAATAGGGCCCAAGCAAGGAAAACTGAGTGTTGAGCCACGGCGGCTGCTCCATCGCCGCCGGGCGGCTTGTTTGACCAAGCGGACGCAGCCCGGCCGGGCTGGTAAGTCACGGGACTACTGGAGGGGATATTCCTCATGGCGGCTATGAAACCACGCACCGGCGACGGCCCTATGGAAGTGACCAAAGAGGGCCGCAGCCTGATCATGCGGGTTCCGCTCGAAGGCGGGGGACGGCTTGTGGTCGAACTCAACGCTGCAGAAGCGACAAACCTCAAGGAATGCCTGGTCGGCGTTACCGAATAGCTTCTTCGTCGCGCTCGAAGGGGCCCGCAGCCTGACGGCGGCGGGCCCCTTCGGTGCGTCCGGGGCTACTTCTTGACGGCCACCAGCAGCCCGTCGCCGGTGGGCAGCATGGCCGAGGCGAGACGGTCGTCGTCGCGGATCGACTTGCCGATCTGGCGCAGCACCACGGTGGTTGCGTCGCGGGCCGCGGGGTTGGAAACCCGGTCCTTGTCCAAGGCGTCGTTGACGATCAGCAGGCCGCCGGACTTGAGCAGCCGGATGGCCTGCTCGACGTAGCTTGGGTAGTTGGGCTTATCCGCATCGATGAACACAAGGTCGTAGGCGCCGTCCGTCAGGCGCGGCAGCACGTCGCCGGCGCGGCCCGAAATGGTGCGGGTGCGGTTGGCCGGGCTGCCGGCCTCCTGGAAGGACTCCCGGGCGGCGCGCAGGTGTTCAACGTCGACGTCGATCGTGGTGAGGACGGCCTGCGGGCCGAGGCCCCGCAGGATGCAGACGCCGGAGACGCCGGCGCCGGTGCCGATTTCCACCGCGGTCTGCGCCTTCGAGGCGGCGGCGAGGACCGTCAGCACGGCGCCGACGCCGGGCCCGATCGGGGTGACGCCCAGTTCGAAAGACCGTTCGCGCGCGTGCAACAGAACCTCGTCCTCGGCAGGCAGATCTTCTGCGTAGGACCAGCTCGTGGACTTATCGGCGCTCATGGGTATCGCTTTCCGGGCAGGAGGGGAGTGTTTCATACAGCGTACTGTGTTCGGCAGGCTCTTCGGCGTTCCGCCGTGGGCGGAAGAACAGGGGGCGTCAGGAAATTCCCAGCTTATTTTGAAATGATGGTTATCCGCTCATCCGCGTGGTGATCGGCGCCGAATCTAGGGGTGTAGGAGCTTGCAACAGCAAGTGCCATCCAGGCGTAAGCACCATCCGCGAGGGGAGTGGACAATGTCGGTTCTGGCAGCTGTCCCTGTAACTGATGAGTCCCAGCCCACGGCCGAGGCCGAGTGGGTCAGGCCGACGTGGGAAGAGGTGGTGACCAACCACTCCGCCAAGGTTTACCGCCTGGCGTACCGCCTCACCGGCAACAAGTACGACGCCGAGGACCTCACCCAGGAAGTCTTCGTCCGCGTCTTCCGCTCGCTGGAGAACTTCAAGCCCGGCACCCTCGACGGCTGGCTGCACCGCATCACGACCAACCTCTTCCTGGACCAGGCCCGGCGCAAGAGCCGGATCCGCTTCGACGCGCTGGCCGAAGACGCGGAATCGCGCATTCCCGGCCGCGAGCCCGGCCCGGAACAAAGCTTTGAATTCAACAATCTGGACCTGGACGTGCAGGCCGCCCTGGAGGAGTTGCCGCCGGATTTCCGCGCCGCGGTGGTCCTGTGCGACCTGGAAGGCTTGTCCTACGATGAGGTCGCCGTGGCGCTGGACGTCAAGCTCGGCACCGTCAGGTCCCGGATCCACCGCGGGCGGACGATGCTGCGCGAGAAGCTTGCGCACCGCGACCCTCGGCCGCAGCCGGCGTCGAAGCAGTCCCTGAAGCCGCGGCTCAAGATGCCGCGCATCGCCGGCCTCCTCTGAACCGGGCAATGGGTCAACTGAAGCACTTCCTGGGTGGCCTTGCGTGCGAATACTTCGGCCGCAGGCCGCGGCGCACCCGGCGCACGGCGCAGCCGGGCAGCAGGGGCCAGCAGCGGCACCGCAAACACCTTGAGCGGTGCAGTGCGTGCCGTGAGCGGCAGCAGCGCGAACGCCAATACCTCGAACGGCTCCGCGGTGCCGCTGTGCCCGCTGCCAGCGAGGACCTGACCGCCCGCCTGCTGGCCCGCACCGGTGCGCTGGCCGCCGGACAGGAGAACGCTGCGGCCGACGAGGGAACTCCTGCGCCGCAGCAGCCATCGGCGGCCCGGCAGCTGGGCCTGCCGCGCCGGACGGGGCCAACGCGGGTCTCCATCCGGATCGCCGGCGCAGTCGCTGCGAGCGGGGTCCTGGTAGGCGGCGCCGCCTACCTGCTGGGCGGTGAGACGGCCCTGCCCGCCGATGAAGCGTTCACCTCGGCGTTCGCCGCCCGGAACGACGCCGGCCCGGCACTGTCCGCCGAGAGCGTCGCCGGGGCCGCGTGGAAACTCAGCAGCGGACCCGACGTCGCGCCCGCCGGGTCCCTGACCGCCGGGCAGCTCGCCCAACTGCGTGCCCGCGGCTGGGCGTGCCCGGAACTGCGGGAGCTGGGCTACCACCTCGTGTGGGCCCGTGGCGGCGTCGCCGACGGCTCCGAGGTCCTGGAGCTTCGGCTCACCGACGGCCGGCACTTCGCCACGGTCCTGGAACAGCATGCCGGCGGCGCCGCGGACCGTCCCGGCACGGCGGCCGCCCGGCACGGTGCGGGTCAGCCGGCCGCTGCGCCGCCGGTCAACGTGCTGACCGGACACCCTGCCACCGAGGACGGCTTCGTCGCCGCGCCGCTGGACACGGCCGCAGCGGGCGGCTCGGCCCTGCCGGCCGGGGACCTCTGGGTCAACCGGCAGGGTCCCTTCCGGGCCATCTACCGGACCCCGGCAGCCACCTTCACGTACATCTCCGAACTCCCGGCAGAACAAGCTGACGACGGCGTGGGCGCCTTGGTGCACGCGCGCCCCGCCAAGGCCGCGGCACTGCCGGACACCGAGGCGGTGCCCGTCCGGCTGGAGCGCGGCCTGGAGCGCATTCTGGAGCTGCTCGCCCGATGATGCGACGCGCCCTCCCGCCCCGTGGTGGGGTCCGCCGGTCTGGCCGCAGCGGGGTCCTGGCCGAATCGTGTCGCACCGGAGTGAGAGGGTAATCTTCCTAGAGTGCTTGGAATCAACGGACCGGAGTTCATACTTCTGCTGATCATCGGCCTTTTGGTGATCGGCCCCAGCAGACTGCCCGAATACACCCAGAAGCTGGCCAACATCGTCAAGGAAGTCCGGCGGATGGCGTCCGGCGCCCGGGAGCAGATCAAGGAAGAAGTCGGCATCGACATCGACGATGTGGACTGGAAGAAATACGATCCCCGGCAGTACGACCCGCGGCGGATCATCAAGGAAGCGCTCCTGGAGGACGACTCCAAGCCCGTGAGTGCCGGGGCGCCCGCGGCGGTCGCCACCGCCGAGGAGCACCGCCCCGCCAGGGTCGTGGAACGGCTGCCCGAGGGTGAGGCCGCGCCGTTCGACTCCGAGGCCACCTAGGCGGGAAGTCGGGCCGCAGCGGGCCGGCCGCAGCGGGCCGGCCGGCGCGCGTCAGCGCGGCTGCAGGCCCAGCGACATGCCCTTGAGGCCGCGCGGGCGGGAAGCCAGCTTGCCGGCAATGCCCGCCAGGGCTTGCGCTGCCGGCGTTTCGGGGCGGCCCAGCACCAGCGGGACCCCGCTGTCACCGCCTTCGCGCAGCAGGATGTCGAGCGGGATCTGGCCCAGCAACGGCACCTCGGCGCCGACCGTGGCGGTGAGCCGTTCGGCGAGTACGGCGCCCCCGCCGCTGCCGAAGAGATCCATCCGGCCGCCGTCGGGCATTTCCAGATAGGACATGTTTTCCACCACGCCGGCCACCGACTGGCCGGTCTGGACCGCGATCGCCCCGGCCCGCTCGGCCACGTCGGCGGCCGCGGCCTGCGGAGTGGTGACCACCAGGATCTGCGCCTTGGGCAGCAGCTGGGCCACGGAGATGGCGATGTCGCCGGTGCCGGGCGGCAGATCGAGGAAGAGGGCGTCCAGGTCGCCGAAGTAGACGTCCGTGAGGAACTGCTCCAGGGCGCGGTGCAGCATCGGCCCGCGCCAGGCCACCGGCTGGTTGCCCGTGACGAACATGCCGATGGAAATGACTTTAACGCCGTAGGCCACCGGCGGCAGGATCATGTCATCCACCCGGGTGGGAGCCTGGCTGATGCCCATCAGCGCCGGAACCGAGAAACCGTACACATCGGCGTCGACGATGCCCACCCGGAGCCCCTGCGCCGCAAGAGCGCAGGCCAGGTTCACGGTCACCGAGGATTTTCCCACCCCGCCCTTGCCGCTCGCCACGGCATACACCTTGGTCAGGGAGCCCGGCGCATTGAACGGGATCCCGCGCGCACCGCCGGGGCCGCGCAGCCGCTCCTTGAGCGCATCGCGCTGTTCCTGGCTCATGACCTTGAGCTCGACGTCGACGGCGGTGACACCCGGCACGGCGGCCAGCGCGGACTCGCAGTCCGCGGTGATGGTGCCGCGCAGCGGGCAGCCGGCGATGGTCAGGAGTACGGCGATTCGTACCCGGCCGCCGTCGGAGACGTCCACCGACTCAACCATGCCCAGTTCGGTGATGGGGCGGCGCAGTTCCGGGTCGATCACGGTGGTCAGTGCCGCGTGCACGGCCTGTTCCAGGGCGGAGTCCGGGGCTGATCCGTGCGGGGTGCTCATTGCGGGGGGAGGCTCAGCTTTCGGGGAGGGTGCGTGGGGCGGGCGGTTCCGGGTTGTCCGGCCTGCCCTCGGTCCTGGCGTCGCTGCGGACGCGGGGGATCTGCTGGGTGCGGGGACTGCGCTGTTTATCGCGGCGGTCCTTGAGTTTTTCCCTGACCTTCTCGCGCGGGGACTCGTGGACGTCGGCGGACGGGTCGTGGCTGCGCAGTTCCTCCTGTGCCTCCAGCATGTCCTCAAGCAGGCTGCGCAGCTCGGCGCGGACGTAGTCGCGGGTGGCGACTTCGCGCAGGGCGATGCGCAGCGAGGCCAGCTCCCGGGTCAGGTACTCCGTGTCGGAGAGGTTCCGTTCGGCGCGCTGGCGGTCCTGCTGCAGCGAGACGCGGTCCCGGTCGTCCTGCCGGTTTTGCGCGAGCAGCAGCAGCGGGGCGGCGTAGGAAGCCTGCAGCGACAGCATCAGGGTCAACAGTGTGAAGCCGAGGGCCCGCGAGTCGAACTGCCACTCCAGCGGCGCGAAGGTGTTCCATCCCAGCCAGACGACCACGAACACCGTCATGTATACGAGGAACTGCGGTGTGCCCATAAAGCGGGCAAAGCCTTCCGTGGCGTGGCCGAACGCGTCCGGGTTGGGGGAGAATTTCGGCAGGATCCGCTGCCGGCCGCTCAGCGGGGTGTCGAGGCTGCCGGTGGTCCGTGCTCCCGGACGGACGTTGGAGTTCCGTTGCGTGCTGATATCAGCCAATGCGGCCTCCAAGCTTCCTTATCGGGGCGTCGTCCTCGTGGGCGCGCCAGTCATCGGGCAACAGATGATCAAGCACGTCATCAACAGTCACCGCCCCGACGAGCCGGCCGTCGTCGTTGACCACGGGAAGTGAGTTGAGGTTGTACGTGGCGAGGGCGCGCGCGACCTCGCTGATGTGGGCCTGGTCCGAGACGGGTTCGAGGTTCTTGTCCACGAGGTTGCCCAGCGGTTCCGGCGGCGGATAGCGCAGCAGCTGCTGGATGTGCACGACGCCGAGGAACCGCCCTGTCGGCGTTTCGAGCGGCGGCCGGGCGATGAAGATCGAGGAGGCCAGCGCGGGGGAGAGCTCCTCGCGCCGGACGTGGGCGAGGGCTTCGGCGACGGTCGCTTCCGGGGGCAGGATGACCGGGACAGGGGTCATCAGGCCGCCGGCGGTGTCCTCGTCGTATTCGAGCAGGCGGCGCACGTCCTCGGCGCCTTCGGGTTCCATCAGCTGCAGCAGTTCCTCGGCCTGCGCGCTGGGCAGTTCGGCGAGGAGGTCGGCGGCGTCGTCGGGGTCCATCTCCTCCAGCACGTCGGCAGCGCGCTCGACGTCGAGGGCGGAGAGGATTTCCACCTGGTCGCCCTCCGGCATTTCCTGCAGCACGTCGGCGAGGCGTTCGTCCTGGAGTTCGCTGGCCACCTCGAAGCGGCGCTTGTCGCTCATCTCCTGCAGCGCCTCGGCAAAGTCGGCGGGCTTGAGGTCCTCGTGGGTGGCCACGAACGCGGTGGCGGCCTGGGGCTCCGTGCGGGCACCCTGCTGGGCATCGGCCCAGTCGATGATCATGGTCTCGTTGCGCCGCAGCCGGCTCAGGGGCGAGAGCGAGTGGCCGCGGCGGACGAAGAGCTTGCTGACGAACCAGTCGCCGGAGCGGTGCCGGTCCATCGCGATGTCCTCGATGGTGGCGTCCCCGCTGCCGTCGGCGAGGGTCACGCGGCGGTCGAACATCTCGGCGACCACGAGCATTTCCGCGCCGCGCTGTTCGAAGCGGCGCAGGTTTACCAGCCCGGTGCAGATGATCTGGGTCTGGTCGATCGAGGTGATGCGGGTCATCGGCACAAACACCCGCTTCTTGCCGGGGACCTCGACGACGATGCCGACCACGTGCGGGGCGCCGCGGTTGCCGCGGGAGAGCACGACGACGTCGCGCAGCCGGCCCAGACGGTCGCCCAGAGGGTCGAAGACGTCCAGTCCAAGGAGGCGCGCGACAAATACCCGCGAAAGAGTTGTGCTCACACCTACAGGCTACCGAGTCCGCTCTCTTTTAGCTGAATTTGCAGGCGCTGCCCAGCTGGATGGGTGAGAATGGGCGTATGTCAAACATTTTTGGTGGTCCAAAGGCCGGCGCTCCCGGCGGGGCGGACGAGTCCCGCGCTGTTCCCAAGGGGGACACCGTCGGTTCCTACAACTCCTACCTGGACGCCCAGAAGGCGGTGGACTACCTGGCGGACCAGCAGTTTCCCGTGCAGCTGGTCTCGATCGTCGGCAACGAACTGAAGATGGTCGAGCGTGTCACCGGCCGGCTCACCTATCCCCGCGTGGCGCTCTCCGGCGCGCTGAGCGGCATGTGGTTCGGCCTGTTCGTGGGCGTTATGCTCTCCTTCTTCTCCGAGTCCGGCGGTTACTTCTCGATTGTGACCTCGGTGCTGATGGGGGCGGCGTTCTTTATGCTGTTCGGCATCGTCACCTACGCGATGCAGCGGGGGAAGCGTGACTTCACCTCCACCAGCCAGGTGGTGGCGACGAACTATGACGTGGTGGTGGCCTTTGAGGCTGCCCATGAGGCCCGGCGCCTGCTGCACCAGCTGCCGATGACCCAGCACGATGCCTCCGCCCCGGGCTACCAGCAGCACGACCACCAGCACCAGCCGTTCCCGCAGGGACCCCAGCAGCCCGGCCCGCAACAGCAGGGCCAGCAGCAGCCCGGCCCGCAACAGCAGGGCCAGCAGCAGCCCGGCCAGCCGGGACAGGGACAGGGGCAGATGCCGCAGCGTCCGGCGGGTTGGAGCGACCCGTACGGGCAGCGGACCACCGACGCCGGCAAGCAGCCGGCCGCCGGCGGCGCCGCCGCTCAGGAACAGGAACCGGTCCGTCCCTCCGGTGTCAGCTACCCGGACCTGCCCGACGGCCGCCCGCAGTACGGCGTCCGGGTCACCGACACCGCCCCGCCCACCCGGCAGGGACCTTCGCAGCAGGACGCAACGCAGCAGGACGCAACGCAGCAGGACGAACAGCGCGGCGAAGAACGGCGCTAGGAGCACCGGCCGGAGAGTTTCGCCGCGGGCCGCAGCAAGAAAACAGTAAGTAAAAAGGGAGGGCCGCCGGATCAATCACCGGCGGCCCTCCCTTTCTCCTTGCCTGGTTGCTAAGGCAGCTGGGCTTCGATTTCCTGGTAGATGCCCGCCATCCAGGACTCGACGTCGTCGGCCTTGCGGGGCAGCGCGGCACTCAGGTTGACCGGCCCGTCCGCCGTCATCAGGATGTCGTCCTCGATCCGGACGCCGATCCCGCGGTATTCCGCCGGGATGCCGAGGTCTTCCTCCTTGAAGTACAGCCCGGGTTCGATCGTGAAGACCATGCCCGGTGCCAGGATTCCGTCCAGGTACAGTTCGCGCTTGGCCTGGGCGCAGTCGTGCACGTCCAGTCCCAGGTGATGGCTGGTGCCGTGCGGCATCCAGCGCCGGTGCTGCTGGCCCTCGGTGCTGATGGCTTCCTCGACGGACACCGGCAGCAGCCCCCAGTCGGCGAGGCGTTCGGCCAGCACGGTAGTGGCCGCGGTGTGGATGTCGCGGAACTTGGTGCCGGGCTGCGCCGCGGCAAAGCCGGCGTCGGCGGCGTCGAGCACAGCCTCATAGACCTTGCGCTGGATCTCGGAGAAGGTGCCGTTGGCCGGCAGGGTGCGGGTGATGTCCGCGGTGTACAGGGAGTCTGCCTCGACGCCGGCGTCCAGCAGCAGCAGCTCGCCGGCGTTGATCTTGCCGGTGTTGCGGGTCCAGTGCAGCACAGTGGCGTTGTTGCCGGAGGCGGCGATGGTGTCGTAGCCGAGCTCGTTGCCCTCCTCGCGGGCGCGGGCGAAGAAGGCGCCCTCCACCACGCGTTCGCCGCGGCGGTGCGTGAGCGCCCGCGGCAGGGCCTTGACCACCTCGGTGAAGCCCTCCACCGTGGCGGCCACGGCCGTCTTCATCTGCTCGACTTCCCATTCGTCCTTGATCAGGCGCAGCTCGGAGAGGGCCTCGCTGAGCTTCTCGTCGAGGGCGTCCAGCACGCCGAGGTCCAGGTTCTCCGGGTCCTTGGCGGTGTTGTAGCGGGCGGTGTCCACGAGCGCATCAATGTTCTCGTCCACCTTGCGCACCAGGCGGATGGAGATGCCGCCGATTTCCGGGGCGCCCACGTTCTTGGTGATGGCGAGCTCGAGTTCGCTCAGGTCGGCGGTGTCCAGGCCGAGCTTGGCCTGGAATTCGGCGAGGGTGGGGCGGGCACCGATCCAGAACTCGCCGGCGCGGGAATCGGCGTAGAACTGCTCGGTGTCCCGGCCGGCCAGCGGGCGGAAGTACAGGGTCGCGCGGTGGTGGCCGCCGTCGTCGCCTTTGCCCTCGTCCGCGGGCTCCAGGATCAGCACGGCGTCAGGCTCGTGGTCCAGGCCCAGGCCGGTGAGGTGGGCGAAGCCCGAGTGCGGACGGAAGCGGTAGTCGCAGTCGTTGGAGCGGACCTTCAGCGGGCCGGCCGGGATGACCAATCGTTCACCTTTGAACAACTCTGAGATGGCCCGGCGGCGGGCGGCGGCGTGGCCGGCGACGGCGTCGCGTTCGGGCAGCTGCTGCCGGGACGGGGCCCAGTTGCTGGCCATGAACGCCTTGAAGGCATCGGAGCTGGGCCGCTGCGAGCGGTTGTTGACGCGCTCGTCGAGGGGCTGGGAAGCGGAGACTTGGGTGTTATCTGCATCGTTCACCGTCCCATAGTCTCACCAGCGCCGCGGCTTAGGCCAACAAGCCGCGGCGGCGGATCTACTAGGCTGGGGAGGTGAGGATTGACCTGCATGCCCACTCGAATGTTTCCGACGGCACCCAAGCGCCCGCGGAGGTGATGGCGTCCGCTGCGGAAGCCGGGCTCGACGTCGTCGCCCTGACCGACCATGACTCCACCGACGGCTGGGCCGGGGCCGCCGCCGCCGCGCGGAAACTCGGCATCAGCCTGGTCCCCGGCATGGAAATCTCCTGCCGCACCAGCGAAGGCATCAGCGTCCACCTGCTCAGCTACCTCCACGACCCGGCCCACCCCGGCCTGCTGGAGGAGATCACCAAGGCGAAGGACGCCCGCTTCACCCGGGCCGAGCGGATGGTCAGCCTGCTCGCCGAGGATTACCCGCTGACCTGGGACGACGTCATCCATCACGTCGCGCCGGGCGCCACCCTGGGCCGGCCGCACATCGCCGACGCGCTCGTGGCCGCGGGTGTGGTCGAGGACCGCACCGAAGCCTTCGAATCGATCCTGACCTCCCGCTCCCGGTACTGGGTGCAGCACTACGCGCCGGACCCGGCCTACGCCGTCGAACTGGTCCGCGACGCCGGCGGCGTGCCGGTGTTCGCGCACCCGGTGGCGTCCTCCCGCGGACGGATTGTGGGGGACCGCACCTACCGGGAAATGATCGACGCCGGCCTGGCCGGGCTGGAGATCGACCACCGGGACAACCCGGAGGAGGGCCGCGCCTTCCTGCGCCGGCTCGCCGAACGGCACGGCCTCCTGGTCACCGGTTCCTCCGACTACCACGGGACCGGCAAACCGAACCTGCTGGGCGAGAACCTCACCGCGCCCGAGGTGTTTGCCCGGATCGAGGAACTGGGTACCGGAACGTCCGTGGTGCGCTGATGGAGTGGATCGACCTTCAGCTTCTGGCCTCCGTGATCGTCACGCTGTTTGTGATCATGGACCCTCCCGGGACAGTGCCGATCTTTATGTCGCTCACGGCCCAGATGGGCGCCAGGGACCGCAACCGCTCCGCGCTCCAGGCGCTGCTTGTGGCCACCGGCGTGATCGTGACCTTCGCGATTTTCGGACAGTCCATCCTGAACTACATGCACATCTCGCTCGCCGCACTCCAGGGTGCCGGCGGCCTGCTGCTCGTGCTGATCGCGCTGCAGCTGCTCACCGGCTCCACCGGCGGCGAGGAGAACGCGGCCAAATACAAAAACGTTGCCTTCGTGCCGCTGGGTACTCCGCTGATGGCGGGACCGGGCGCGATCGTCGCGGTCATGGTGTTTGTCCAGCGCTCCAACAGCATGGCGCAGTACCTCGCCGTCGGGCTGGGGATTGCCGTGACGCTCGCGTCCCTGTACCTGGCGATGCGCTTCGCCGGCGTCGTGCAGCGAGTCCTGGGTGAGAACGGCGTCGAGCTGGTCACCCGGATCGCCGGCCTGCTGCTGTCCGCGATTGCGGTGCAGATGATCGCCGACGCCGTGCACGCCTTCGTCAAGAGCTGGAGCTGACGGCGCCGCCCAGCTGACTTGCAGTGCCTGGCGGCTCGGCCCTCAAAAACCGGACCTACCGCGAGTCAGTGGGGGAGGGCCGGGGGCTGGGTTCCCGGCAGCGCCGTGAAGTGGGCGTGCGCGGCGAGCCGTTTGGCCATCACGTCGACGGCGGCCTGGTTCTGGTCCACGCAGACGAATTTCCGGTCGAGCTTCGCGGCCACGGCGCCGAGCGTGCCGGAACCGGCGAAGAAGTCCAGGCACCAGTCGCCGGGCCGGCTCGAGGCCGCGACCACCCGCCGGATCAGGCCCTCCGGCTTTTGCGTCGGGTAGCCGGTTTTCTCTTTGCCGGTGGGCGAGACGATGGTGTGCCACCAGACGTCGGTGGGCAGCTTGCCGAGCTCGCGCTTGGCCGGCGTGACCAGCCCGGGGGCCATGTACGGTTCCCGGTCCACCTCGGCGCTGTCGAAATGGTATTTCGTCGGGTTCTTCACGTACACGAGGATGTTGTCGTGTTTGGTCGGCCAGCGGAACTTGGCCCGGGCGCCGTAGTCGTAGGCCCAGATGATCTCGTTGAGGAAGCACTCGCGGCCGAAGATCGCGTCCAGCATGACCTTGGCGTAGTGCACCTCGCGGTAGTCCAGGTGCAGGTACAGGGTGCCGTCGTCGGCGAGCAGCCGCCAGGCCTCGACCAGCCGCGGCTCCAGAAAGGACCAGTAGTCGCTGAAGGCGTCGTCGTAGCTGTGCAGCGCGCCCTTGATCGTGTCGTAGGACCGGCCCTTGAAGCCGACCCGGTCGCCCTCGCCGCCGGTGTTGAGCACCATTTTGGTTTCCTGGCGCCGCTGGACCCGGCCGGTGTTGAAGGGCGGGTCCACATAGATGAGTGTGAAGGCGCCGTCCGGCAGCGTCGGGAGGTATTCCGCGTTGTCCGCGTGAACCACCAGGTTGCTGCCGTCCGGCGCCCAGACGGTGTCAGTCATAGAGAGGATTAGGCCTCGGCGCTGCGTGCCGGAGCGCCGCCCTGTGCCTCGCCGGCCACCACTTCGCCGTTGCGGCGGCGGGTGCGGGTCCGGCGGCGCGCGCGGGTGGCGCGGTCGACCTCGGTCGGCGCGCTTGCCGTTGCCGGGGCGTCTGCCTCGGCGGGTCCGGTGGCGGTCTCCTTCTCGGGCGAACGACGACGGCGCTCACCGGAGCGTCCGCCGTCGCGGGAGCCGGAGCGTCCGCCCTCGCGGCCGCCGTCGCGGGAGCCGGAGCGGCCGGAGTCGCGTCCGCTGCCCCGGGCGCCGTCCCGGGCACCTTCCCTTGCGCTGGGGCGGGTGTTCTTCTTGCCGGTCTCGCCCAGGTCTTCGAGGACTTCGGCGTCGACGCCGGCGAGTACCCGCTTGTCGCGGGGGAGCCGGCCCTTGGTGCCCTCGGGGATGTCCAGTTCCTCGTACAGGTGCGGCGAGGAGGAGTAGGTCTCCACCGGTTCGGGCACGCTCAGGCCCAGGGCCTTGTTGATCAGGCCCCAGCGCGGCATGTCGTCCCAGTCGACGAAGGTCACGGCGGTGCCCTTGTTGCCCGCACGGCCGGTGCGGCCGACGCGGTGCAGGTAGATCTTCTCGTCTTCGACGCACTGGTAGTTGATGACGTGCGTGACGTCGTCGACGTCGATGCCGCGCGCGGCGACGTCGGTGGCGACCAGGACGTCCACCTTGTTGTTGCGGAAGGCGCGCAGCGCCTGCTCGCGGGCGCCCTGGCCGAGGTCGCCGTGGATGGCGGCCGCAGCGAAGCCGCGGTCCACGAGCTCCTCGGCGACCTTCGCGGCGGTGCGCTTGGTCTTGGTGAAGATGATGGTCCGGCCGCGTCCGCGGGCCTGCAGGATGCGAGCCACCACCTCGATCTTGTCCATGCTGTGGGCACGGTAGATCAGCTGGCGGATGTCGCGCTTGGTGAGGCCCTCATCCTCGGGATCCGCGGCGCGGATGTGGGTGGGCTTGGTCATGTAGCGGCGTGCCATTGCGACGACCGGGCCGGGCATGGTGGCGGAGAACAGCAGGGTCTGGCGGACGGCCGGGGTACCGGCGATGAGGGTCTCCACGTCCGGCAGGAAGCCCAGGTCCAGCATCTCGTCGGCCTCGTCGAGGATGACCATCTTGACGTTCTTCAGGACGAGGTGCTTCTGCTTGTACAGGTCGATCAGTCGCCCGGGGGTGCCGACGACGATCTCGACGCCCTGCTGCAGGGACTCGACCTGCGGCTCGTAGGCACGGCCGCCGTAGATCGTGGTGATGCGGGCGTTGCGCTTGCGGGCCGCGTTCTGCAGGTCGCTGGCGACCTGGACGGCGAGTTCACGGGTCGGAACGATCACGAGGGCCTGCGGGGCGCCGGGGGCCGGGAGGTCGGCGAAGCCCGCGTCGTCGCGTCCGATGACGCGCTGCAGGGCCGGGATGCCGAAGCCGAGGGTCTTGCCGGTGCCGGTCTTGGCCTGGCCGATGATGTCGTGGCCGCCCAGGGCAACCGGCAGCGTCATGGCCTGGATCGGGAACGGGTGGGTAATGCCGGCGTCGGCCAGGGATTCAACGATGTCCGCGCGGACGTTGTAGTCGGCGAACGACTTTTCCGCGATTTCGTGCGGGGTTTCGTCCGAGATGATGGTTTCTTCCGGCTCGATCGTTTCCGTGCCGGATTCGTCAGTCAGAAGCTGGTGCGTGTGCAATTCACTCACAGGGGAGTTTCCTTATTCATTTGGGCTGCGCTGCTTGCTCAACGGGGCCGGCGCAGGGCCGTTCCGGAGCACGCTCAGGGGCGCAAGCAAGTCCAGTGGAAGCCGATCGCGGGCTATCTAAATGCTGGCACTGGGACCAGCGGGTGTGTCTCAAGATCGCGTAGGGGCGGGCTTGTTGAATTCGAAAAACATGGAAATCAACGACCGGGCATCCATTACTACCCTTCCAGTCTAGCTGTTCGCCGTTCGGAACCTCGACCGGGCCGGCGGTGTGGCGCGGCAGCGGCGCCGGAGCGGGGCGTGGCGATGATCAGCCGACGAGTTCCAGCCGGACTTCGCGCGTCACGATGTCCGAGGACAGGACCCGCACCCGGACCTGGGTGCCGGACTCCAGTTCGCCGGGGCACCGTGCGGTCACCGCGGGCTCGGCGATCTGCACGATCCCTGACGGGCCGTTCCCGTTGCCGTTGCCCTTACCGTTCCCGTTGCTGCCCTTCCCGTTACCGTTGGCGCTGCCGTTCTTGGCCGGTTTCGAACCGGAAATGACGACGGCGTCGAACTCCTGCCCGATGTGGTTGCTCAGCAGGGCCGCCTCCACGGTGTCCAGTGACAGCCGCTCCAGTTTGGCGGCCAGCTGGTCCGAGGCCGCCATGATGGCCGGCAGTGACGGGAGCGCGTCGCGGGCCCAGCCCGGTACCTCGGCGTCGTTGGACAGGGCCTCGCAGATGACCAGGACAAAACGGTCGATCAGGCGCCGCAGCGGGGCGGTGGAGTGGGCGTAGGCCGCGCCGATGGCGGATTGGATGGCGTCCTCGGGAACCGTCCCGTCGAACGGGGTGTAGCCGGCCCCGCGGAAGAGCATGCCGGCGGAGTGTACGATCGCGAGCTGGCGCGGGTCGGTGGGGTCCAGGGTGCGCAGGTATTCGCCGTAGCTGATCCGGCCGTCCCAGGGTTTGCCGAGTGCGCCGGTCTGGCGCCGGAAGTGCCGCAGCGAGCTCTCATCCGGGGCGGGCATGGTGCGCAGGATGCCGACTTTGCCCTGCAGCATCAGGTCCGCGGCGGCCATGCCGGTCATCAGGGATATCTGGGCATTCCAGTCCTCGACCGGCAGCGGCGGCGCGGCGACGATCCGGTAGCCGCCGTCGGGCAGTTGTTCGATTTCCTGCTCCGGCATGTTCAGGCTCGCCCCGCCGCGGAGCCGTTCCAGTTCCACCCGTTTGCTGCCGACTTCCTTGAGCAGTTGCAATACCGGGTCCGCGGTGCCGCCGTCGAGTGCGGCCTGCACGCCGTGGTAGCTGAGCTTGGCCCGGCTGCGGACCTGCGCCCGGCGCACCAGGACGGAGGCCACTTCGGCGGCGCCGTCGAGTTCGAACTCCCAGACGAAGGCCGCACAGAGCTGGCCCGCCAGCAGGCTGCCGGCCGCCTCGCTGATGACTTCGGGGTGCAGCGGGATGCGGCCCTCCGGAGTGTAGAACGTTTGGCCGCGGCGCCGGGTCTCGGCGTCGAGCGCACTGCCGGGCTGGACGAAAGAAGGGACATCCGCAATGGCGTAGAAGACCTTGTAGCCCTCGCCGTCGCGGTCAATGAACAGGGCCTGGTCCAGGTCCGTTGAGGACGCCGGGTCAATGGTCACGAACTCGACATGCGTCAGGTCCAGCTCGGGCAGTTCGTGGCCGGCTACAGCCGCCTCGGCGTCCCGGAGCGCCGCTTCCGGGAACGGACCGGGCAGTTCCAGGGTGGTGCGCAGTGCGTTGAGCGCCTGGGCAAGCTGGTTCTTCTGCTGGCGGACGCTCGGAGTCAGGCGATGATGAGACACGAAATCAGGGTAGCCCGATTTCCGCCACTAGTCTTGAAGCATGAGCACCTCCCCGGCCGAGCCCGCCCGCTACCAACGCTTCCTCAGGGACCTGCTGGGCGTGATGGCCTACGGGGAGCTCTCAGCCTTCGAACGGCTCTCCTCCGATGCCCGGTATTCGCCCACCCTGCACGACCGTGCGGTGCTGGGCCGGCTCGCGGTCATCGAGTTCCAGCACTTCGAACTGGTCTGCGCGCGGCTGGCCGAACGGGGCGCCGACGCGGAGGAAGCCATGCTGCCGTTCCAACCGTCGGTGGACCACTTCCATGAGCGCACCCGGCCCGCCGACTGGCATGAGTCACTGATGAAGGCCTATGTGATTGACACAGTCTCCGCCGACTTCTACCGCTCCATTTCCAGCTACGTCGACGCCGGCACCGCCGCGCTGATCGAACAGGTCCAGTCCGCAGGGGACGCGACGGCGGTGCTGCGGGACCGGCTCAAGGCGGCGCTTGCCGACGACCCGCGGCTGGCGTCCCGGCTGGCGCTGTGGGCCCGGCGGCTGCTCGGGGAGGCACTCACCCAGGCGCAGCGGGTCAGCGTGGAACACGCCTTCCTCGGCGGCCTGACCGGCGCGGACGAGGCCAGGGCCGGTGAACTCGCCCGCGCCCTGACCGCCGACCTCGCCGCCGGGCATTCCCGGCGGATGTCCCAGCTCGGACTCGCCGGCTAGGTCCCCGGGCCGTCTTCCCGGCTAGCTTGCCCGCCTAGTTTTCCCCGGCACCGCTGCGGACGCCGGTGTGGTTTTCGGCGTCGGCGTGGCTGCCGGCGTCAAGCGCGGCCAGCAGGGCCCGCGCCGCCCCGGCGGGATCGGCGGCCTCGGTAATCGCCCGGACCACCACGATCCGGCGCGCCCCGGCGTCGACGACCTGCTCCACGTTGGCCAGGTCGATGCCGCCGATGGCGAACCACGGCACCACGCCGGAGACCTTTCCGCCGTCCGCGGCCTCGGCCCGGCCGATCGCCGCGGCGGCGTAGCGCACCAGGTCCAGTCCGACGGCGGCGCGGCCCGGCTTCGTCGGGGTGGCCCAGACCGGCCCCACGCAGAAGTAGTCCAGACCGCTCCGGCCCGGGGCCGCGGCGATCGCGGCGTCCACCTGCTCCGGGGTGTGGGTGGACATGCCGATCACGGTGTCCTTGCCCAGGAATTCCCGGGCCGCGGTGAAGGGGATGTCCTTTTGCCCGATGTGGAAGACCGGCGCCCCGGCGAGGGAGGCGAGGTCAGCGCGGTCGTTCACGGCCCAGAGCCGGCCGTGCCGCCGCGCCACGGCGTGCAGGAGCTCCAGCAGCTCCAGCTCCTCGGCCGCCTCCAGGGACTTGTCCCGTAGCTGGATGATGTCAACACCGCCGGCGAAGGCGGCATCAACGAAGTCCTCGAAGTCGCCGCGCTCCTTCCGGGCGTCGGTGCACAGGTACAGGCGGGCGGTGGTGTGGACATCCTGGCTCATGCCATAAGCCTAGTTCCTCTACACTGGGCGCATACCGCGGGAGCCCGCGCAGGCCGTCATCCGGCCGCCGGGCTGAGAGGGCGTCAGAGCCGACCGCTTGACCTGATCCGGTTAGTACCGGCGTAGGGAAGGAAGCCTATGGACGTATCAGTCCCACCATCCGCCACACCCGCCACCGGCGCTGTGCCGCGCGCAGGCGCCGAATATTACGACGTCGCCGTGATCGGCGGGGGAGTGATCGGCCACGGCATCGCCTGGGAGGCCCGCCGCTCGGGCCGCACCGTCGCCCTGCTCGACGACGACCCCGGCTCCGGCGCCAGCTGGGCCGCTGCCGGAATGCTGGCGCCCGTGAGCGAACTGCATTACCAGGAGGAAGACCTCTTGGCCCTGATGCTGGAAGCGTCACGGCTGTGGCCGGAGTTCGCTGCCGCTCTGGCTGGCAACAGCACAGCCGGCGGCGTTGACGCGGGCGGCACCGGCTATCTCACGACGCCGACCCTCGCCGTCGGTGCCGACGCCGCCGACCGCCGGGCGCTCGCCGACCTGCGGGCCGTGCAGCAGGCCTGCGGGCTGGCCGTGGAGCCGCTGACGGTCCGCGAGGCGCGCAACCGCGAACCCCTGCTCAGCCCGGGCATCTCCTGCGCCTTCGACATCCCGGCCGACCACCAGGTGGACCCGCGCCGACTGCTGGCCCGGATCGGCTCGCTGCTGGCCGCCGACAGCCGGTACACGGCGGTGCGCCGCCGCGCGGCCGGGCTGCTCTGGGACGGCGGCCGCGTGGCGGGGGCCACGCTTGAGGGCGGCGGGGAAATCCGTGCCGGTGAGACGGTTGTGGCCAACGGCCTCGGGGCAGCCGACCTGCAGGGCCTGCCGGCCGGACTGTCCCTGCCGCTGCGGCCGGTCTACGGGGACATCCTCCGGCTCCGGGTGCCGCAACGGCTCCGGCCGCTGCTGCGCTCCACCGTGCGGGGGCTGGTCCGCGGAGTCCCGGTCTACATCGTTCCGCGGGCGGACGGCACGGTGGTGATCGGCGCAACCCAGCGGGAGGACGCGCCCTCCGCCGCCGCCGCCGTGTCCGCCGGCGGCGTCTACCAGCTCCTGCGCGATGCCCAGCAGCTGCTCCCGGCCGTCGCCGAACTGGAACTGCTCGAGGCCACGGCCCGGGCACGGCCGGGGACACCGGACAACGCCCCGCTGCTGGGCCGCGTGGCCGGCCCCGGCGCCGGGCCGGACATCGCGGGCCTGATCGTGGCCACCGGTTTCTTCCGGCACGGGGTGCTGCTCACCCCCGTGGCCGCCGCCATCTGCCGGGCGCTGCTGGACGGGCAGCCGGACCCGCGCTGGGCCCGGTTCCGACCGGACCGGTTCTCCGTCCGCCGCCCGGATTCCTCCGGCCACGACCCGGGCGACGTCTCACCCGCACATGCCCCAACGACAGACAGGACCACAGCATGAACATCAGGCTCAACGGAGCGCAGCACGCCCTCGCCGACGGCGCCACGGTCGGCGCGCTGGTCAGCGGGGTCACCGGCCGGACGCTGGCCGCCGACGGGCAGGCCACGGACGGCCGCAAGCTCGGCGTCGCCGTCGCCCGCAACGACGAGGTGGTGCCGCGCAGCCAGTGGCACTCGACGGCGCTCGCCGAGGGCGACGACGTCGAACTCGTCACCGCGGTACAGGGAGGATGAACGCCATGGCAGAAACAGCGCTGGACGCAACCCGGCAGGCACGCCGGGACCCGCTGACCTTCGACGGCGTGGAGCTGGGCTCGCGGCTGATCATGGGCACCGGCGGGGCACCGAGCCTGGACGGCCTGGGCGCCGCCCTGGTGGCCTCCGGCACGGAACTCACCACGGTGGCCATGCGCCGCTACTCGCCGGCCGAGAGCGGCTCGCTGTTCCAGCTGCTGGCGGACAACAACATCCGGGTGCTGCCCAACACCGCCGGCTGCTTCACCGCCCGGGATGCCGTTCTCACGGCCGAACTGGCCCGCGAAGCGCTGGAGACGGACTGGGTGAAGCTTGAGGTGATCGCGGACGAGCACACCCTGCTGCCGGACGCCCTGGAACTTGTGGAGGCCACCGAGCAGCTTGTGGCCCGCGGCTTCAAAGTCTTCGCCTACACGAACGACGACCCGGTGCTGGCCCTCCGGCTGGAAAACCTCGGCGCCACCGCCGTGATGCCGCTGGGCGCCCCGATCGGCACGGGCCTGGGCATCCTGAACCCGCACAACATCGAACTGATTGTCTCGAGGGCCTCCGTACCGGTGGTGCTTGACGCCGGCATCGGCACGGCCTCCGACGCCGCGCTCGCGATGGAACTGGGCTGCGATGCCGTGCTGCTCGCCACCGCCGTGACCCGCGCCCAGGACCCGGCGCTGATGGGGGAGGCGTTCCGGCACGCGGTCATCGCCGGCAGGCTGGCGCGCAGGGCAGGCCGGATCCCGCGCCGCGAGCATGCCCTGGCCTCGTCCGCCATGGAAGGCCGCGCCGAGTTCCTGTAGCGGTTGCGGCGGCGGGGAAACCGGCCGGAGTACCATTCCGGAAAAGAAACTTGGCGGCAGGTGTCCTTTTGGCGGCACCTTCTTCGTCGTACTGCTGTATCGACCTACTAGAAGGAGTCACCGTGGACTACATGCTTTTCATCTGCACCGATCCCACAGCGCCGGAATATGTGGCCGCCGAGGACAACATCGAGGAATGGGCGGCCGAGGTGGAAGCCAGGGGTATCGCCCGGCACGGTGACAGGCTGCGTCCGGTGGAAGACGCCACCACTGTCAGGGTGCGCGCCGGCGAGGTGGTCGTCACGGACGGTCCGTTTGCCGAGACGAAGGAGTGGATCGCGGGCTACGACATCATCGCCTGCGCCGATCTCGATGAGGCGATCGAGGTTGCCTCCAAGCATCCGATGGCAAAATTCGGCAAGATCGAAATCAGGCCTGTGTGGCCGTTCGGATAGCGGCCATCCGCCTGAAGCCCTCGATCCCGACGCAGGGGGTCGCGTGGCAGCGGAAGTGACGGACGTGCGGACCGCCGTCGAAGGCGCCTCCGCCGCCGAGACTGCACGCATCACCGCCACCCTCATCCGCGTGACCGGCGACTGGGGCCTGGCCGAGGACTGTGTCCAGGACGCGTTTGCACGCGCCCTGGCCGACTGGCCGGAGCGTGGCATCCCCGCCAACACCGGGGCGTGGCTGACAACCGTCGCCAAGAACAGGGCGATCGACCGGATGCGGAGCGCGGCCAGCGAAAAGCGGGCGGTCCAGGAACTCGCGGTCCTCACCGAGCTCGAAGGGCTCGCTGAGGCTGCCCCCGGTGATCCGGCTGCCGGGGACGACCGGCTGCGGCTGATTTACACCTGTTGCCATCCTGCCCTCCCGCTTGAGGCACGGGTGGCACTGACGTTGCGGACAGTGGCCGGCCTGACCACAGGCGAGATCGCACGCGCGTTCCTCGTCCCGGAGTCAACCATGTCGAAACGGCTGGTCCGCGCCCGCGCCAAGATACGGAATGCCGGGATTCCGTACCGGGTGCCGCCGCCGGAGCTGATCTCCGAACGCACGGCCGGCATCCTGTCCGTGCTCTACCTCATGTTCAACGAGGGATATGCGGCCGCCGGGGGTACCACGCTGATCCGCGAGCCCCTTGTCCTTGAGGCGATCCGCCTCAACCGTCTGCTGATCCGTTTGCTCGACGGCTCTTCCGAGGAGCCGGAGGCCATGGGCCTGCTGGCACTCATGCTGTTCCAGCACGGCCGCCGATTGACGCGGACCGACGCCGCAGGGGACCTGGTGACGCTGGAGGACCAGGACCGCGGGCAGTGGGACCAGGCAGCGACGGCGGAAGCCCTCGCGCTCCTGGCAGCCGCCGACCGGCTTGGGATTTCACGCGGTGCCCGGCCCGGGAGCTACCGGATCCAGGCAGCCATCGCCGCGTGCCACATGACCGCCCGCGATTTCGGCAGTACCGACTTCACCCGCGTGGCTCTGTTGTACGACCGTCTCGCCGAACTGGCACCGTCGCCGGTCGTCGACCTCAACCGCGCAGTCGCCGTCGCCATGTCCCAAGGACCGGAGGCAGGGCTGCACCTCATCGACCGACTGGACCTGGCGGGGTCACTGGAGCGGTATTACCTCCTGCCTGCCGCGAAGGCGGACCTCCTGCGGCGCCTTGGCAGGCTGCAGGAGGCCGGCCGCGAATACCTGAAGGCCCGGGCACTCGCACCAACCGAGGTGGAGCGCCGCTACCTCAGCAAACGCCTGGCGGAGACCGGCGCCGACGGAACCGGGGAACGGTGATTAGAGGCGCAGGATGGCGGTCATCCGTGCGGTGTCCTGCCGGGTGCGGGACCTGCCGAGGTAAAGCACCGCGCCGACCGCTGCGGCGCCGCCCAGCAGCAGGGGCGCGACCCACGGGATCCAGGTAAGGCCCGGCTGGTAGCCGAAGCCGGCCGCCATGAAAATGATCCAGCTCAGCATCCCCACGCCGAGGGCCACCCCAGCCGGCACGGCGATGCCGTACTTGGCGTGCCGCTTGTCATTGGCCCACACCACAAAACCCGCGGCCACGGCCACCATGGCCACCACAATCAGGGACAGCATTCAGACTCCTTGGGGAATTGCGGGTTGGGCAGCTGAGGGGAACGGGCCGGTCGGCCTAGAGGGCGCCGAAGCCCACCCGCCGGACCTCTTCGGCGCCGATTTCGACGTAGCCCAGGACGTTCGCCGGGATGATGATCTGGCGGCCCTTCTCATCGGTCAGGCGGAGCTCGGTGCCCTTGGAGAGTGCCTCTCCCACCAGCTTCGCCACCGCGTCGGCGTCCTGGTTCGATTCGAGGGCAATTTCGCGGCCGATGTTCTGAATGCCGATCTTTACTTCCACAGCAAGGCCTCCCAGCCAATCAAAGTGTTCAAGTTCGCTACGAGTTGTCTCTGCGAGCTTTCTCTACGAGTTGTTCTCTATTTGTAGTCTAGGACTCCTTGGGGAAGCGGGAGATTCCGCGCCAAGCTAAACGGTAGATCAGGTCGCTGGCCACATCGATGTCCAGGTTCCCGTCCGTTTCCAGCCAGTACCGGGCACTGACCTGCGCCATCCCGGACAGTCCCCGGCCCAGGAGTTGGGCTTCCAGGAGCGGCAGTTTGGTGTCCTCGGCGATGACCTTCGCGATCGCGTCAGCGAAGGTTTTGTTGAACGTCTCCAGCCGTGCGCTCACATCGGGGTCGTTGACCAGGTCCGACTCGAAAACGAGCCGGTGGGCCTGGTCATCGTTGGCGATGAAGTGGAAATAGGCGCGCATGACCGCCTGCACGCGCTCATCATTGTCAGTCGTCGAATTCAGGGCGCCCAGCAGCAGTTCGGTGAGGGTCGAGAGGTGGCTGTCCAGCAGCGCCAGGTACAGCTCGCGCTTGGACGGGAAGTGCTGGTAAAGCACCGGTTTGCTCACGTGGGCCGTCTCGGCGATCTCGTCCATCGCGGCGCCGTGGTAGCCGTTGGCGACAAAGACCTCCTGCGCGGCGGCCAGCAACTGTGCCCGCCGTTCATCGCGCGGCAGCCGTGCCGAGCGCTGCGTTCCGCTGCGCGTCTGGCCCGTCGACGACTTGCCGGTATGTCCCCGCTCAACCGGTGCCTGATGAACCACTGTCGGCCTACTTTCCCTCGCTGTTAGCTCCACTTTACGCGGGGGTAATATGACCTGGCGGCATCTTCGGGCATACATTGAAGTATGGCTTCCCAGATGACCGCAAACGGCACCCCCGCAACGCCGGCACCGGCACCCGGACCGCTGGTTGAACCGGCGGACGCGCTGACGCCGGAGGAGGTGGAACGCTACTCACGCCACCTGATCATTCCCGAGATCGGATCGCTCGGGCAGCGCCGGCTGAAAAACGCCAAGGTCCTGGTGATCGGCGCCGGCGGCCTCGGTTCACCGGCCCTGCTTTACCTCGCCGCCGCCGGGGTGGGAACCCTGGGCATCATCGACGACGACGACGTGGACCTGAGCAACCTGCAACGCCAGGTGATCCACGGCGTGGCGGACGTCGGCCGGCCCAAGACCGAGTCCGCGCGCGACGCGATCGCCGCGCTGAACCCCCTGGTTGATGTCCGGCTGCACAACGTCAGGCTGGATGCCGCCAATGCACTGGAGCTGTTCGCCGGCTACGACCTGATCGTCGACGGCGCCGACAACTTCGCGACCCGCTACCTGGTCAACGACGCCGCCGCCATCCTCGGCAAGCCCTACGTGTGGGGCTCGATTTTCCGCTTCGACGGACAGGTCAGCGTCTTCTGGGAGCAGCACGGCCCCACCTACCGGGACCTGTACCCGGAGGCGCCGCCCGCAGGTTCCGTGCCCTCGTGCGGGGAGGGCGGCGTGTTCGGCATGCTGTGCGCCGCCGTCGGATCCCTGATGGTGACCGAAGCGGTCAAACTGATCACCGGCGTCGGGCGTTCACTGCTGGGCCGGGTGGCGCTGTTCGATGCCCTCGGCGGCAGCTGGCGCGAAATCAAGGTCTCCCGGGACCCCGCGGCCCCGCGCATCAGCGAACTCACCGACTACGAGGCCTTCTGCGGGATCGCCCCCGCCGCGGACGCGGGCACCGAACACACCGTCACGGCCACCCAGCTCGCCACCATGCTGGCCTCGCGCAAGGCCGGGCTGAAGGATTTCCAGCTCGTGGACGTGCGCGAAAGCGGGGAATTCGACATTGTCCGCATCGACGGCGCCACGCTGATCCCGCAGGGCCGGATCCTCGCCGGCGACGCCTGGGCCGAACTGCCGCAGGACACGGACATTGTGTTCCACTGCAAGGCCGGCACGCGTTCGGCCGCAGTGCTGGCCGCAGCCCGGGCCGCCGGCTACCAGCGCGTCAGCCACCTCGAGGGCGGGATCCTGGCCTGGGTCCGCGAGGTGGAGCCCGGCAAACCGGTGTACTGAGAGGCACTGCCATGAACCACCACACCAACCTGACCCCGCAGCACAAGATCGGCTCGGGTTTCGGCCCGCGCTCGACGGCGGCGGAGGTGGTAGCGGGCCTGGACCTGGCCGGTAAGACCGCCGTCGTCACCGGCGGGTACTCCGGTCTCGGCCTCGAGACGGTGCGGGCACTCGCCTCCGCCGGGGCCCGGGTGATGGTTCCGGCGCGGCGCCCCGACCACGCCCGCAGGGTCCTGGACGACGCCGGCCTGGCCGGAGTCAGCGTCGCCGGCCTGGATCTGGCCGAGCTGGACAGCGTGAGGGAGTTCGCGGCCGGTTTCCTGGCCTCCGATTTCCTCGGCGACAGCGGCAGCCTGGACATCCTGATCAACAACGCCGCCATCATGGCCAGCCCGGAGCGACGCGTCGGCCCGGGCTGGGAATCCCAGTTCGCCACCAACCACCTGGGCCACTTCGCGCTCACCAACCTACTCTGGCCGGCCCTGTCCGCGGGGGAGGGCGCCCGGGTGGTGGCCCTGTCCTCCACCGGCCACAAGCTCTCGCCCATCCGGTTCGATGACCTCAATTTCGACTCCGGCTACGACAAGTGGAAGGCCTACGGGCAGGCCAAAACCGCGAACGCGCTGTTCGCTGTGCAGCTGGATGCGCTTGGGAAGGACGCCGGCGTCCGGGCCTTCGCCGTGCACCCGGGAGGCATCACGACGGAGCTGCAGCGCCACCTGCCCAGGGAAGAAATGATCGCCTCGGGCTGGATGGACGCCGACGGAAAGCTGAACGAGAGGTTCAAGACGCCCGCCCAGGGCGCGGCAACCTCGGTTTGGGCGGCCACCTCCCCGCTGCTCGCGGGCAAGGGCGGCGTCTACTGCGAGGACTGCGACATTGCCGAGCCGACGGAACCAGGGACGCCGGAGGCACGGATCAGGGGAGTGGACGCCCACGCCGTGGACCGGGCGGACGCCGCACGGTTGTGGCAGCTGTCCGCCGAACTGACGGGCGTCAACGCCTTCGCCGCGCCCTAGGAATCGCGCCGCCGGAGCGAGCTAGGCCGTGTCCCGCTGGCCGTTGACGGAGGGAAGCGCGCCGTGGTCCACCGGGCACTCGGCCTCGGTGCCGGAAACCGGGCGGCGGGCCGCGGGCTGTTCGACGGTGATGCCGTAGACGGCCTCGAGTCCGGCCACGTACTCATCCTGCTGCCCGTTCGCGGCCAGTTCCCGGGCGCGGACGGTGGGCACGTGCAGGAGCTGCTTGACCATCCGGCGCAGGGCAAACTCGACTTCCTCGGCCGCGGCGGTGCAGCCGTGACGGGCCCGCACCTTCTCCATCTCGGCGTCGAGCACATCCATGGTGTGCCGGCGCAGGGCGACGATGGCCGAATCGACCGAGCGCGCCTGGCGTTCCTGCTCGAAGGCGGTCGCGGCGCCGTCGACGATGCCGCTGGCCTGGTTCAGCGACTCCGCCTGCTCCTGCGGCGCGGCCAGCCGGACGGACTCCAGCGTGAGCAGTTCGACGCCGTCGAGCTCGGCGACGGCGGGATCGAAGTCGTGGGTAAGGGCCAGATCGATCGCGATCAGCGGCTGCGGCGACGCGGACCGGATCCGGGCGAGCTCCGGGGCCTCGACGCGGTTGTCGGAGCCGCTGCAGCCGATCATCACGTCGGCGGCGGCCACGGCGCCCGGCAGGGACTCGCTGTCCAGGGCGGTGCCGCCGCGGGTGGCGACAAAGCCGGCGGCGCGGCCCGAGGAGGAGAACACGGAAATGTCGGTGCAGCCGCGTTCGCGCAGCAGGGACATGGTGGCGCCGGCGTAGGCGCCGGTGCCGAAGACCACTGCTTTCTTGCTGGACCAGTCGGGGTTCTCGGACAGGTCGGTCGCGAGGTCCAGGGCGACGGAGACGATGGAGAGCCCGCGCGAGCCGAGCGCCGTCTGCGCGCCGACGTCCTTGGCGGTCTTGGAGGCGGCCTGGAAGAGGCGGACGAGGCCGGAACTGGCGGTGCCGTCGTGCTGTGCGGTGATCAGGGCGCGCCGGACCTGGCCGGCAATTTCGCGTTCCCCGACGACGGCGGAATCCAGTCCGGAGCTGACCGCGAACAGGTGCCGGCTGACGTCGGGGCCGGTGCGGGTGTTGAAGGCGCGGGAGACGAGCTGTTCGTTGAGTCCGCTGGCGCCGCTGATCTGCGAGACCAGCGCGGCGCGGGCCGCCTCGACGTCGTCCGGGTGCGGGGCCTCGCCGTAGATTTCGAAGCGGTTGCAGGTGGCGAGGACAACGGCACCCGCCACGGCCGGCGATCCGGCGAGGGCGGATGTGGCAAGCCCGGAAGCGCCGGTGCTCAGTTGAGCAACGGTCTCGAGGTCGATGTCGGCGTGTGTAGCCACCAATGAGAAAAGAACCACAGCACGACAATCATAGCTTTTTCGTGTCCCGGTAGAACAACGGGCGGGCGTGGGACTGCCCACCCGGGGCTGTGATTCCCGCCACGGCGGCGCCTGCCCGGGCGTTCCTGACAGGCTGTCGTTATCTTTTAGGGCCGATTTTCGGCACAATCAAAGGCATGACTCCTAGCGCTGCGGCCGTCAACGGCACTGCAATGAACAGCACTGCACTGAACGGCACTGCAAACGACGGCACGGCAAACAACAGCCTCGACGCCGGCCATCCCCTGATGGACGGCCGCACCGCCGGTTCCCCGCTGATCACCGCCTACCGCGGCGGCAAGCCCTCGCGGCGGCCGGTCTGGTTCATGCGCCAGGCGGGCCGCTCGCTGCCGGAATACCTCAAGGTGCGCGAAGGCGTGGCCATGCTGGACTCCTGCCTGCGCCCCGAACTCGCCTCCGAGATCACCCTGCAGCCGGTGCGCCGGCACGACGTCGACGCGGCGATCTTCTTCTCCGACATCGTCATCCCGCTCAAGCTGGCCGGCGTCGGAGTCGACATCGTACCCGGCGTCGGGCCCGTGCTGGACAAGCCGGTCCGGACCGCGGCCGACGTCGCCGCCCTGCCGCAGCTGACCTGGGAAGCCCTGGAACCGATCCGCGAAGCGGTGCGGCTCACCGTGGCCGAACTCGGCAGCACCCCGCTGATCGGCTTTGCCGGCGCCCCGTTCACCCTCGCCGCGTACATGGTGGAGGGCAAGCCGTCCCGCGACCACCTCGGCCCGCGCACCATGATGCATGCGGATCCGGAAACCTGGACCGCCCTGGCCAACTGGGCCGCCGACGCCTCCGGGATGTTCCTCCGCGCGCAGCTGGAGGCCGGCGCCTCCGCCGGGCAGCTCTTCGACTCCTGGGCCGGTTCCCTGGGCCTGGCCGACTACACCCGCTTCGTGGCACCGGCATCCGCCCGCGCGCTGGACCACGTCCGGCACCTCGGAGCACCCCTGATCCACTTCGGCACCGGCACCTCGGAGCTGCTCGTCGCGATGCGCGACGTCGGCGTCGACGTCGTGGGCGTCGACTACCGGCTGCCGCTGGACGAAGCCAACCGCCGGCTCGGCGGGACCGTGCCGCTGCAAGGCAACATTGACCCTGCGCTGCTCTCCGCACCGTGGGAAATCCTTGAGGCGCACGTGCGGGACGTCATTGCCGCCGGCGCGTCGGCACCGGGGCACGTGCTCAACCTGGGCCACGGCGTGCCGCCGGAAACCGACGCCGCGGTCCTGACCCGCGTCGTCGAACTGATCCACTCGATCGCGCCCGAGTAGGCCCCCGATGGCCACCGACGCGGACGCAGGTTCACCGGCGCCGACCGCCGTGGTGGTGGGCGGCGGCATCTCCGGCCTGCTCGCCGCACGGGAGCTGGCCCGGGCCGGCGTCCGGACCACCGTGCTGGAAGCCGCGGGGGACTGGGGCGGCTGCGTGGGCAGCCACGTGGTTGCCGGCCTGACGCTGGACAGCGGCGCCGAATCCTTCGCCACCCGGTCATCCGCGGTGGCTGACCTGGCCGAAGAACTGGGCCTCGGCCCGCAGATCGTTCCGCCGAACCCCGGCGGCGCGTGGGTCCAGCTGCCGGAGGGTCCGCGGGAACTGCCGAAGACCGGAGTCCTGGGCATCCCGGCCAACCCCTGGGACCCCGAAGTCCGGCGCTCCCTTGGCCTGTTCGGCTCCGTCCGGGCCTCCCTCGATGCCCTGCTGCCGGCCTCCGTGGGGACCGCTGCCGAGGCCACCAGTGTGGCCGCCCTGGTCCGTGCCCGGATGGGCAGGCGCGTGCTGGACCGGCTCGTCTCGCCGGTGGTCGGCGGCGTGCACTCGGCCGACCCTGCCCTGCTGGATGTGGACATGGTGGCCCCCGGGCTCCGCGCCGGGGTCCGCACGCATGGTTCGCTCGCCGCCGCCGTGGCCGCGCAGCGCCGCGGCGCTGCCGCCCGCCCGGCCGCGCCGGCGCCGGGAACCTCGGGCCCGCGCCCGCAGCAGCCCGGGCTGCAAAAGGCGGGCTCCGCCGTCGCCGGCCTCCGCGGCGGGATGCACACCCTCGTCGGCGCCCTCGTCGCGGAGCTGCGCGGGCTGGACGCCACCCTGCTCAGCGGGACCCGTGCCGACGCCGTGCAACGCCTTCCCGGCGGCTGGCGGGTCACTGCGGGCCGGGCCCGTTTCGACGCAGAACGGCTGGTGGTCGCCGTGGAAGGCCCCGCTGCCGTTGCCCTGCTCGCGGACACCCTGCCGGCACTGGCGGCCCTCCGCCCCGACGCGGGACCCGACGTACGGCTGGTCACCCTCGTGCTCGACCGCCCCGCCCTCGACGCCGCACCGCGCGGCACCGGCGTTCTGGTGGCCCCGCAAAGCCCCGGCATCCGCGCGAAGGCGCTCACCCACGCGACCGCCAAATGGGCGTGGCTGGCCGAACAGGCGGCGCCCGGCCGGCACGTGGTCCGGCTCTCCTACGGCCGCGGCGACATCGCCCCGGACAACGCGGCCAACCGTGAACCCCGCAGCGACGAGGAGTTGTTCGACGCCGCACTGGACGACGCCCCCGCGCTCCTCGGCGTCCCGCTGTCCCGGACCGACGTGGTCGGCTGGGACGTGGTGCGCTGGTCCGGCGCACTGCCATTCGCGGCGCTAGGCCACAAGCAGCGCGTCGAGCAGGTCCGGCAGCTGTGCGCGGCGGAGCGAAACCTCGCCGTCGTCGGGGGCTGGCTGTCCGGAAACGGCCTCGCGGCGATCGTCGCCGACACCCCCAAGCAGCTCGCGTCCCTGCTGCCCTGACGGCTGCCGCGGGGCCGGAAACCCGGGCCCACCGCGGCGCCCGGCAGGGACGCCCGTGAGCCCGTTTTCGGCCCGCCGCTAACCCGAAAACGCCCGTGCGGCAAATTTTCCCCGCCGGCGTTCTGCCGCTAGGGTCGATGACCATGGTTATGCACAGGTCCGAAGTTCCAGAAACGCCGGCCGGTCACCATGGGGGACTCCGACGCGGCACGGCAGTGGCGGCGCTCGGAGCGGTACTGGCTCTCACCGCAGGGGTTCCTGCCACCTACGCTGCCTCTCCGACACCCAGCCCGGACACCCCGTCCGCCTCGATTTCAGTCGGCATCGATGACCTGGTCGGCGGCCTCGTGGAGTCTCCGGAACCCACCCCCTCGCCGACGTCCGGCACCGGCAGCCCTGCGCCCACCGAAAATGCGGCCCCGCCCAAGTCAGCAGAACCGGACCCGTCCCGCGAGCCGGATCCCTGGGAAACGCCGGAGCAGCGGGCCTCCCGCAAGGCCAGCGCACCTCCGGCCGCGCCGGGCAACTCAGCGCCGGCGCCGGCCCCCACTGGCCCGGGCCCGGCAGCCGGCCAGCCGACCGGCGGCCAGCAGCCCCCGGCGCCCGCACCGGAGAGCCCGGCCGCCACGGCCGACGCCGTTCCCGGCACTGCGGCCCCCGGCAGTGCAGCCCCCGGCAGTGCAACCCCCGGTACCCCGTCGGCGACCCCGAGCGGCACGCCGCGGTCCGCGACCACGACGTCCGCCGCCACGGAAGCGTCCACGGCAGCCACCCCCCGGTCCGGCGGCAAGATGCAGGCTGCGTCCTCCGTGGAGCCGGCCGGCCCGTCCGCCCTGGTGGGCTGGGGAATCTGCCTGGTCGCGGTCTCCCTGGGGGCAGGCGCGATCGTCCTCCGGATGCGCCGGATCTAGGGCCGCCGGGACCGTCCCGTTGTGAAATTGAGCACTTCTACGCGTTGTAGAAGTGCTCTGTTTCGACTTAGCTCCGGGGAGGGGGCAGACTGGTATCCATGAGCCACACTTCTGCCGAATCTGTCACTAAAACCGGAAATACAGCAGCCGAAGAATCAGCCGAGCAGTTCTTCACGCTCTGGACGGTGTTCAAGCGCTCCGCCGACGTCCTGCGCAGCGGCGAAGCGGCCGAGGACTTCGAGGCGCTGATCGGGCGGCTGGCCGAGGACGGCGTCGTCCACCGCGGCAGCTACGACGTTTCCGCGATGCGGGCGGACGCGGACGTCATGGTCTGGCTGCACGGCCCCCGCGCCGAAGCGCTGCAACGCGCGGTGCGCGATATCCGCCGCAGCAAGCTGTTCACCGGCACCGAGATCGCGTGGTCCGCCATGGGCGTGCACCGCGAGGCGGAGTTCGCCAAGAACCACACCCCGGCGTTCTCCCGCGGCGTGGAACCGGCCGAGTGGCTCTGCGTCTACCCCTTCGTGCGCTCCTACGAGTGGTACCTGCTGCCGGACGCCGAGCGCGGTGCGATGCTCCGCCACCACGGCCTGCTGGGCCGGGACTTCCCGCAGGTCATCTCCAACACCGTCTCCTCGTTCGCGCTGGGTGACTGGGAATGGATCCTGGGCCTGGAAGCCCCGGAACTCGTGGACCTCGTGGACCTGATGCGCCACCTGCGCGCCACTGAGGCCCGCCACCACGTCCGGGAGGAAATCCCCTTCTACACCGGCCGCCGCGTCAGCGCCGCCGAGATTGCCGAGGTCCTCGCATGAGCCCGCTCGATCCGCAGGATCCCCAAGAGAAGACACTCACGGCCGTGAACCCCGTCACCGAAGCCGGCCGGATGGCCCCCAAGGACTACGACGCGGTGCTGCTCGCCTCCTTCGGCGGCCCGGAAGGCCAGGAAGACGTCATCCCGTTCCTGCGCAACGTGACCCGCGGCCGCGGCATCCCGGACGAACGGCTCGAAGAGGTCTCGCACCACTACCGCGCCAACGGCGGCATCAGCCCGATCAACCAGCAGAACCGCGAGCTCAAGGCCGCCATGGAGGCCGAGCTGGCCGCCCGCGGCATCGGCCTGCCGGTCTTCTGGGGCAACCGCAACTGGGACCCCTACATCCCGCAGACCCTGCAGGAGATCTACGACGCCGGGCACCGCAAGGTCCTGATGATCACCACCAGCGCCTACTCCTGCTACTCCAGCTGCCGGCAATACCGCGAGGACATCGGCATGGCGCTGACCGAAACCGGGCTGGACGGCAAACTCGAAGTGGACAAAGTCCGCCAGTACTTTGACCACCCTGGCTTCGTGGAGCCCTTCATCGAGGGCACGGCCGCCGGCCTCGCCGACGTCCGCGCCCAGCTGGCCGCCGCCGGCACCCCGGACGCGCCGGTGCACATCCTGTTCGCGACCCACTCCATCCCGACCCGCGACGCCGAAGCGGCCGGCCGCTCCGAGGGCGAACCGCGCCAGTTCGAGCAGGACTCCGCCTACGTGGCCCAGCACCTGGCCACCGGCACCGAGGTCATCCGCCGGGTCGAAGCCGAAACCGGTCTGACCGCCCCGTGGTCGCTCGTGTACCAGTCCCGTTCCGGCGCCCCGCACGTGCCGTGGCTCGAACCCGACATCAACGACGCCATCGAGGAGCTCGCCGGCCAGGGCGTGAAGGGTGTGGTGATCGTGCCGCTGGGCTTCGTCAGCGACCACATGGAAGTCGTCTGGGATCTTGACACCGAAGCGCTGGAAACCTGCGGCAAGCTGGGCCTGGCGGCCACCCGCGTCCCCACGCCCGGCACGCACCGCAAGTTCGTCGCCGGCATCGTGGACCTCATCAGCGAGCGGACCGCGGCGAACACCATTGCCGACCGGCCGCACCTGACCAAGCTCGGCCCCTGGTACGACGTCTGCCGGCCCGGCTGCTGCGCCAACTTCCGCGGCGAAAAGCCCACCATCGCGGGTGCGGACACGCGCATCGGAACGGGACACGACCCCTACCCGGCGGACGCTCCCGCAGCCGCGGATGCCTCGGCCCCGGCAGCAGGCCAGGCCACGCCGTGACCGTGCGGATCGGCACGCGGGCCAGCAAACTCGCCCTCACCCAGACCCAGCAGACCGCGGACCAGCTGGCCGCCGTCGGCGGGTTCCCGGTGGAACTGGTGCATATCCGCACCGACGGCGACGTCCTCACCGGCCCGCTCTCCCAGATGGGCGGCACCGGCGTCTTCGTCGCCGCGCTGCGCGACGCCCTGCTGCGCGACGCGTGCGACGTCGCGGTGCACTCGCTCAAGGACCTGCCCACCGGTGCGGCCCTGGGCCTGACGCTCGCGGCCACGCCCAAGCGGGTGGACGTCCGGGACGTGCTTTGCGCCCGCGACGGGCTCACCCTCGCCGAACTGCCGGCCGGCGCAAGCGTCGGCACCGGCTCTCCGCGGCGGGCCGCGCAGCTGCGCGCCGCCCGGCCGGACCTGGACATCCGGGACATCCGCGGCAACGTGGACACCCGCCTGGGCCGCGTTCCCGGACTGCCCGGCAACAGCACCGGCGCCGTCGTCGAAGGAAAGTCCGGCGACCTCGACGCCGTCGTGCTGGCCGCCGCCGGACTGCACCGCATCGGCCGGCTCGACGCGGTGAGCGAATACCTCGACACCGAGGTGATGCTTCCGGCCGCCGGGCAGGGCTCGCTCGCGATCGAATGCCGCAGTTCCGACGCGCCCCGCAAAGCCGGGTCCACCGAGGGTTCCCAGGGCGTACTCGCCCAGGCCCTCGCTGCCCTGGACGACCCGGACACCCGGCTGGCCGTCACCGCCGAGCGGGCACTCCTGGCCCGGCTGGAGGCAGGATGCGCCGCCCCGGTCGGCGCCTACGCCTACCGCAAAGGCAGCATGCTGCACCTCGAAGCCGTGGTCTGCGCCGTGGACGGCACCGCGACCGTCCGGGACAAGAAAGCCACCGACGGGCTGACCGAGGTAGGCGCCACACTGTTGGGAATCGAACTGGCCGAGGCGCTGCTGGCGGCCGGCGCGGCCGACATCGCCGACCTGGCCGCTTCCTGAGCCGGACGGATTCTCGCCTGATGGGACGCCGCAGCGCCAGCCGCCGGCCGGACGGGGACGCCGGGCCCAGGGTGCTCGAGGGCGCCCGGATCCTGGTCGCCCGCAGCCCGGACCGGGCCGGTGCGCTGGTGTCCGCGCTCCGTGACACCGGCGCCGAGCCGCTGCTGCTGCCGCTCATCGACTTCGAGCACGCCTCCGACCAGCACTCGCTGGACGTGGCCTTCGACGCGCTTGGCGCCGGTGCCTACACCTGGCTGGTGGTCAGCAGCGTCACCACCGTCCAGGTCCTGGAGGCCAAGGCCGCCGAACGGGGCGCTGCCCTCAGCGCGTGGCTGCCCGGCAGCCTGCAGGTCGCCGCCGTCGGCCCCGCCACCCGGCGCGTGCTGGAGGCCCTGGACATCCCGGTGGACCTCGCCCCCGCAGGCCAGCAGTCCGGGGCGGGGCTGCTCGACATCTGGCCCCGCGGCCACGGCAGCGTGCTGCTGCCGCAGGCCGATATAGCCGACCCGCGGCTCCGCCGGGGGCTTCAGGCGCGCGGAGCCTCGGTCCAGGCCGTCACCGCCTACCGGACCGTCGATTACCCCGCCGATCCGCGGCGCAGCCTGGGCACCCCCGCGCCCCGGACGGGCGACGCCGCTGTGCTCAGCCTTTCCGACGCCCAGGCCGCCATCGACGCCGGAACCCTGCACGCCGTCGTCGCCGCCTCACCCAGCGCCGCCCGCCGCCTGCACGCCGGGCTGTCGCCGCTGGGCGACTGCCTGCTCGTCGCGATCGGACGTTCGACGGCGGCCGAGGCCCGGGCCCTGGGGCTGCCGGTCGCCGCCGTCGCCGAGGAGCCCACCGCCTCCGGACTCGTCGCCGCCGTCATCCGGGCCCTGGATCCGGCGCCCCCCGCACCCCACCCCGACCCCGAGCAGACTGTGAAGGACCAGACATGAGCTTCCCGACCCACCGCCCCCGCCGGCTCCGCACCACCCCCGCGATGCGGCGGCTGACGGCCGAACACCGCCTCTCGGCGGCCGAACTCATCCTGCCGGCCTTCATCCGCGAGGGGCTGTCCGAGCCCAACCCGATCGCCTCGATGCCCGGCGTGCAGCAGCACACCACCGACTCACTCAAGCGCGCTGCCGCCGAGGCCGTGAAGCTGGGCGTCGGTGGCATCATGCTCTTCGGCATCCCGGCCGAACGGGACGCCTGCGGCACCGCCTCGCTGGACCCCGAGGGCGTGCTGAACAAAGCCATCCGCGATGTGAAAGCCGAGGTCGGCGACGAGCTGGTCATCATGAGCGACGTCTGCCTCGACGAATTCACCGACCACGGCCACTGCGGCGTCCTGGACAGCCACGGCTACGTCGACAACGACGCGACCCTGGAGATCTACGGGCAGATGGCGGTGGCGCAGGCCGAAGCCGGAGCGCACGTGCTTGGCCCCTCCGGCATGATGGACGGCCAGATCGCCGTGATCCGGCAGGCCCTGGAAGAAGCCGGGCACGCCAACACCGCCGTGGTGGCCTACGCCGCCAAATACGCTTCCGCCTTCTACGGCCCCTTCCGCGAAGCCGTCGACTCGCAGCTCACCGGGGACCGGCGCACCTACCAGATGGACGCCGCCAACCGCCGCGAAGCGATCCTCGAAGTGGAACTGGACCTCGAAGAGGGCGCCGACATGGTGATGGTGAAGCCCGCCATGAGCTACCTCGACATCCTGGCCGACGTCGCCGCGATGAGCCCGGTGCCCGTGGCCGCCTACCAGATCTCCGGCGAATACTCGATGATCGAGGCCGCCGCCGCGAACGGGTGGATCGACCGCCGCGCCGCCATCACCGAATCCGTGCTGGGGATCAAACGGGCCGGCGCCAACATGGTCCTGACCTACTGGGCGAGCGAACTCGCCGGCTGGCTGAAGGAGGCCCGATGAGCCCCGCGGAAGTGGCGGACCCGGCGTCGGGAGCGAACCCCACCGCGCCCGTGGGTCCGGAGACCATCCTGCTTGGCCTGAACACCTTCGGCGACGTCGGCGTGTTCCCCGACGGTCACCCCGTCCCGCATGCCCAGGTGCTGCGGCAGCTGCTGGAACAGGCTGAACTCGCGGACCAGGTGGGCCTGCACGCCTTCGGCGTGGGGGAGCACCACCGCCGCGACTTCGCCGTCTCCGCGCCGGAGGTGTTCCTCGCCGCCGCCGCGGCCCGGACCAAGAAGATTCGCCTCGGCTCCGCGGTCACCGTCCTCAGCTCCGATGACCCGATCCGCGTCTTCCAGCGGTTCGCCACCGTCGACGCGATCTCCAACGGCCGGGCCGAGGTGATGCTGGGCCGCGGATCGTTCGTGGAGTCGTTCCCGCTGTTCGGCCTGGACCTGGCCGACTACGAGGTCCTGTTCGAGGAAAAACTCGAACTCTTTGACAAGGTCCGCGCGCAGAAACCGGTGAAATGGGAGGGCCGGACACGTCGGGCCATCAACGGGCTTAGCGTCTACCCGCCGCTTGAGCACCACCTGCTGCCGGCCTGGATCGGCGTCGGCGGCACCCCGGAGTCGGTGCTGCGCTGCGCCGAGTACGGTTACCCGATCATCTTCGCCATCATCGGCGGCCAGCCACGGTCCTTCGGCCCGCTGGCCGGGCTCTACCGCGAGGCCATGGCCAAATACGGCCACCCGATGCAGCAGGTGGCCACGCATTCACCCGGCCACCTCGCCGCCACGGACGAAGAAGCACGGGAGGAGTTCTTCCCGCACTGGCTGGGCCAGCGCAACCAGATCGGCGCCGAGCGCGGCTGGGGGCCGGGCAACCGCGCCGAATTCGACTACCTGTGCAGCCCCGAGGGTGCGCTCTACGTCGGTTCACCGGAGACGGTCGCGGCGAAGATCGCCCTGCTCAAGCAGAACCTGGCCGTGGACCGCTTTGACCTCAAGTACAGCAACGGCACGCTCCCGCATGCGGCCATGATGCGATCCATCGAACTGTTCGGCACCGAGGTGGCGCCCCGCGTGTCCGCGCTGCTGGCCTCCGCGGCGCCCGCCGGCGACCGGCCCCTGTGAGAACCACTGAAAGAATAGGAACTATGACTTCCAGCCACCCTCGCAACGAGGAACTCTTCGACCGCGCCCGCCGGCTGATGCCGGGCGGCGTCAATTCGCCGGTCCGTGCCTTCGGCTCGGTGGGCGGTACCCCGCGCTTTATGGTCTCCGCCAAGGGCCCGTACCTGACCGACGCCGACGGCGCCGAGTACGTCGACCTGGTCTGCTCCTGGGGGCCGGCGCTGCTGGGCCACGCCCACCCGGCGGTCCTCGCGGCCGTGCACGCCGCCGTCGACCGCGGACTGTCCTTCGGCGCCTCGACCCCGGACGAGGCAAACCTCGCCGCGATCGTGCAGGAGCGCGTCCCGGCGGCCGAGCGGGTCCGGATGGTCTCTACTGGCACCGAGGCGACCATGACCGCCATCCGCCTGGCCCGCGGCTACACCGGCCGCAACCTGGTGATCAAGTTCGCCGGCTGCTACCACGGCCACCTTGACGGACTCCTCGCCGCCGCCGGTTCCGGCCTCGCCACGCTCGCGCTGCCGGGCTCGGCGGGGGTCACCGCCGCCACGGCCGCCGAGACCCTTGTGCTGCCCTACAACGACCTCGCTGCCGTCGAAGCCGCCTTCGCCAAGCACGGCGACAGCATCGCCGCCGTGATCACCGAGGCCGCCCCGGCCAACATGGGCGTCGTTACCCCGGCCGAGGGCTTCAACGCCGGACTGGCCCGGATCACTCGGGAGCACGGTGCCCTGCTGATCCTCGACGAGGTCCTCACTGGTTTCCGCACCGGCTACTCGGGCTACTGGGGTCTCACCGGCGGCGCGGCCGACGCCACGGAGCCCTGGGCCCCGGACCTGCTCACCTTCGGCAAGGTCATCGGCGGGGGCATGCCGACGGCGGCCCTCGGCGGCCGCGCCGAGGTCATGGACTACCTCGCCCCGGTGGGTCCGGTCTACCAGGCCGGCACCCTCTCCGGTAACCCGGTGGCGATGGCAGCCGGCGTCGCGACCCTCACCCACGCCACCAAGGACGTGTACTCCTTTGTCGATGCCCGTTCGCTGGAACTTTCCGGCGCGCTGTCCTCGGCGCTGGACGCGGCCGGCGTGGACCACTCCATCCAGCGCGCCGGGAACCTGTTCTCCGTGGCCTTCGGCACCTCGGCCCGCGGCGTCCACAACTATGACGACGCCCAGGGCCAGGAGGTCTTCCGCTACGCGCCGTTCTTCCACTCGATGCTGGACTCCGGGGTGTACCTGCCGCCGTCGGTGTTCGAGGCCTGGTTCCTCTCCGCAGCGCACGACGACGCCGCGATGAACCGGATCTTCGACGCCCTGCCGGCCGCCGCCAGGGCCGCCGCCGCGGCGCAAGCCTAGGAGCACGGCGCAGGCCTAGGGAGCCGGCGGCGGCTGCGGGCGTCGCCGTCTTCGCCCTTAAACACTTTCGGCACCCGCCGTGGCGGGTGCCGAAAGTCTTTTAATGCTGTCCGGGCCTAGAAAGCCGGGGTGACGTCGCCATTGGGCCATTCCTTCTCGATGAAGGCCTTGACCTCGGGGGAGTGCAGCAGCTCGTCGAGCTTCTTGATCCGCACGTCATCCTTGGAATCTTCACGCCAGGCCAGGAAGTTGGCGTACGGGTTGTTGTCCACCGACTCCACCGCCAGGGCGTTCTTGGTGCTCAGGCCCGCCTTGAGGATGAAGTTACCGTTGATCAGGGCCAGGTCCACGGACGGGTCCTTGAGGTCATTGATCAGCAGTTCCGGCTGGTTCTCGGAGAACTTCAGCTTTTTGGGGTTCTGCTCGTCGCTGAGCGTCAACACCGAGGTGTCGTCCTTGATGTCCTTGACCAGGCCGGCGACCTGGAGGACCTTGAGGGCGCGGACCTGGTTGGACGGGTCGTTGGTGATGGCAACCTTGGCGCCGTCCTGGATGTCCTTGATGTCCTTGACCTTCTCGGAGAACGCGGCGTACGGCTCGATGTGCACGCCTTCGCCGTGGCCGAACTTGTAACCCTTGGTCTTGACCTGGTCCTCGAACCAGGGCAGGTGCTGGTAATAGTTGGCGTCCAGCGAACCGTCGCTCAGCGCGGTGTTCGGCGTCTGGTAATCCTCGATCTCCTTGATGTCCAGCTTGAGGCCGGCCTTGGGGGCGAGTTCCTGGTTGACGAATTCAAGGATCTTGGCGTGCGGAACCGGGCTGGCGCCGACCTTGAGGGTGGCGGGCTTGGCCGGATCCAGGGTCGTGACCCGGGCGCTGGGGGTGGACGAACCACCGCAAGCCGTCAGCGCCAGGGCAGTGACGATGCCGGTGGCCAGGAGGGAGAGTGACTTACGCATCGGATGCGTTCCTTTCGAAAGAGGCGGAAACGACGGCGGCGCCGTGGTCCGCGCAGATGCAGGGGCGGCTACCCGCTGCAAGGCTGGGGTGGTGGTCCGTCGCTCAGCGGTGGTCGAGGCTGCGGGAAATCCGCTCGCCCACAAGCTGGATGACCTGGACGAGGACGACGATCAGGACGATGGTGACGATCATGACCGTGACGTCGAAGCGCTGGAAGCCGTAGTTGTAGGCCAGCTTTCCGAGGCCGCCGCCGCCGACGAGGCCGGCCATCGCGGAGTAGCCCACGAGGGTCACCACGGTGGTGGTGGCGGCCGCGACGAGGGCTGGCAGGGATTCGCGCAGCATCACCTTGCTGATGATCTGCATGTTGGTCGAGCCCATCACCTGGGCTGCGTCGATCTTGCCGTGGTGCACGTCGCGCAGGCTGGACTCCACCAGCCGCGCGAAGAAGGGGATCGTGCCGATGGACAGCGAGACGGAAGCGGCGATCGGGCCCAGGCTCGTGCCGGTCAGGGCGCGGGCCAGCGGAATGAGCGCCACCATCAGGATGGCGAACGGGATGGACCGGGTGATGTTGACGATCACGTCGCTGAGGATCCGGTTGATGACCGGCATCGGGCGCAGTCCGCCGGGAGCCGTGACGTGCAGGAAAACGCCCAGCGGCAGGCCGATCAGCACGGTGAAGAAAGCCGAGATGCCGACCATCTGCAGGGTCTCGACGATGGCTTCGGGGAGGGCCCTGGCCAACACGGGGTTGCTGAAAATGTCGTTCATTAGTTGGCTCCTTCTTCGGCCGGAGCAGCCTGGGCGGCCACGCGCTTGGCGCTGATGCCCCGCTCGTGCAAGTAGTGCAGGACGGCGTCGAAGTCGGCGTTTTCAGCGAGCTGGACCCGCAGGTGCCCGAATTGCTGGCCGCCGAGGGTCTCGACGCTGCCCGCGAGGACGTTGAGGTCCATGTCGAAGTGCCGGGCGACGCCGGTGAGCACGGGTTCCTTGGCGCTCTCGCCGGAGAAGAGGATCTCCAGGACCGGGCCGCGCTGCAGCGCGCCGTGCAGGGGTTCCGACGGCGGCAGCGGCAGCAGGGCGCGGGCCAGCTTGCTGTCCAGTTCGCCGGCCACGTCCTGCAGGGCGCCGTGTTCGATGATGCGGCCCCGGGACAGCAGGGACACCGAGTCGCAGACGCGCTTCACGACGTTCATTTCGTGGGTGATGATCAGCACGGTCAGCTGCAGCCGCCGGGTCAGGTCCTGGATCAGGTCCAGGATTTCCTCGGTGGTGGCAGGGTCCAGGGCCGACGTCGGCTCATCGCAGAGCAGCACCTCGGGGTCCGAGGCGAGGGCCCGGGCGATCCCGACACGCTGGCGCTGGCCGCCGGAGAGCTGGGACGGGTACGCATTCTCGAAGCCTTCCAGGCCCACGAGCTTCAGGAGCTCGGCCACCCGGGTCCGGATTTTGTCCTTGGGGGTCTTGACGAGTTCCAGCGGGTGCGCGACGTTGCCCGCCGCGGTCCGGGAGTCCATCAGGTTCGCGTGCTGGAACACCATTCCGATGCGGCGCCGGGCGGCGCGGATCTCCGAGTCCCGCACGGAACTGAGCTCGGTGCCGTCGATGCTGACGGAGCCGGACGTCGGGCGGTCCAGCAGGGTCAGGCAGCGCACCAGCGTCGACTTGCCAGCGCCGGAGTGACCGATGATCCCGTGGATCGAGCCTTTCGGCACGGACAGTGTGACGCCGTCGAGCGCCACCACCTCCTTTTTGCCCTGCCGGTAGACCTTGCGAAGGTCGGTAACTGTGATCATTTATCCCTTGGCGGTTGGGGTCCGGGCACGACATAACACACGCCCTGTTCTGAACTAAATTATGTCAGCGGCGCCAAAGGGCATCCAGTTGCGCATTTAGTTCGTCATAAAGCGCGGACAGGTGCAGATAATTCCGCTCAGGTGGTCACGGGGCGCGAGAGGAGGTTGGCAGCTGTCCCGGGGCCAAATCGCGGAAGCGTGCCGGCAGCCGCCGTCGGGGGGACCGCTGCTGTGATCTCTGTCCCAGCAACTCACGGGCATCTTGCCGGGGGCGCGCCGCCGCCGCTCCGCGGTCCGCCTAGAAGTCGCCCCGGCTGGCGTCTTCCGGCGGCAGTACCGGCCAGTCGCCCTCGATCACGGCAGCGGGCTTGGTCTTGCGCAGGTAGCTCTGGAAATCCGCGGCCTGGGCGGAGGCCCATTCGACCTGTAACTGGTGCAGGTGGCTGGCGGGCATCCGGAGCTTGGGGAACTTCCCGGCCATGGCGTCGAGCATCCGCAACGTGGCCAGCGCATCGGCCGCGGAGGTGTGCGCATTGTCCAGGCTGACGCCGTACTCCTCGCAAAGCGCGGTCAGGGTGCGTTTGCCCTTGCGGTACCGGTCCACCTGCTTGTTCATGATGTAGGGGTCCAGCACGGGGAAGCGGACCAGCTGGGGCACGCCGTAGCGGGCGGACTCCGCGGCGAGCACGGTGAAGTCGTAGCTGGCGTTGAAGGCAATCACCGGGACACCGGCGTCGAATAGGTCCTGCAGGACGGCCGCCAGCTCCCTGGTCACCTCTGCGGCAGGCCGGCCGTCACGGCGGGCCTGCTCGGTGGTGACGCCGTGGACGTCGCTGGCTTCGGTGGGGATCTCGACTCCGGGATCGGCCAGCCATTCGTGTTCCTTGATGACGGAGCCGTCGGCGTCCACCACGGTCACGGAAGCCGTCACGATCCTCGCGGCGCGGGAGTTCCGGCCGGTGGTTTCAAGGTCGAAGGCTGCGCGGGGGAGGGTGTGCCAGGTGCTCATACAGCAACGCTACCTGCTGCCGCCGACAGTTTTTCGCACTGCCGTGCCGTGCCCCGCGACGCCCGGCCGCCGCCGGGGAACGGTAACCTTGGACCATGCGGACGGAGTATGTGGTGGCGGTGCTGGAGCTCGCGGCGATGGTCCCGGCCGGCGCCGCCGTGGCCTACGGTGACGTGGCCGAACTCCTCGGCGCCGGCGGGCCCCGCCAGGTCGGCTCGGTGATGAGCCATCACGGCAGTTCCGTTCCCTGGTGGCGGATCCTGAAGGCGAACGGGGACGCCCCGCCCGGCCACGAACGTGAAGCCCTCGCCCGGTATCTCGCCGAAGGGACGCCGCTGCTGGGCAGCTACCTCGAGTACCAGGGCACCGGCGAGGGCAGGTGGCGGGTGGACCTGATGGCGGCACGCTGGGCGCCGTCCGAGCCTGATTTCGAGCGGATCGACGCCATCGCGGAGCGCCTCGAGCGGGAGCTTCATGAATTGTCGGTCCCCGATGATGAAATGTCTGTGTGAGTAGCCCCAGCCGGACCGCCCCGAACCATACCGCCCCCAGCAAGACCGTGCCGAGCAAGACCGGCCTGCGCCTGCTACCGCCCCGGACCCGGCACAGCGCCGTCCCGGTGCTGTCCCCGGACCAGCGGGACGCCGTCGACGTCGCCCACGGCTCCGGACCGGTGCTGGTCCCCGGTGCGCCGGGCACCGGCAAATCCACGGTCCTGGTGGAGGCGGCCGTCCGCCGGGCGCAGCGCGACGGCCTGGATCCGGAGCGGATGCTGATTCTGGCTCCCGGCCGGCTGGCCGCCGATGCGCTGCGCGACCGCTTCACCGCGCGCCTGGACCGCAGCCTGAGTACGACGCCGGCCCGCACCTGGGCGTCCTATGCCTTCGATCTGATCCGACGCGCCAAGGCGGAAGGCATCCTGCCGCTGCCGCGCGCGCCGAAACTCCTTTCCGGGCCCGAACAGGACCTGATCATCAAGGAACTGCTGGAAGGCCACGCCCAGCCCGGACTGGAGCTGCCCTGGCCGGAGGACCTGGGCGCCGCCCTGCAGACCCGCGGCTTCCGGCAGGAAGTCCGCCAGCTCTTTGACCGGATCATCGAATCCGGGCGCACCGCGGAGGACCTGGCGGCCCTGGCCCGGCGCTGCGGCCGGCCGGACTGGACCGCTGCGGCCGCCCTGTACGCCGAGTACCGCGACGTCCTGGACCTGCGGATGCCCGAATCCTTCGACCCGGCCGGCATCATCACCGCGGCGCGCCAGATTTTCCAGGACGCCCCGGAGTTCCTCGCCGCGGAGCGGGACCGGCTCCAGCTGATCCTGGTGGATGACATCCAGGAGGCCAACCCGGCCGTCTTCGAGCTGCTGGCGGACATCGCCGCCGGCAAGGACGCCCTCGTCACCTCCTCGCCGGACACTGTGGTGCAGGGATTCCGCGGGGCGCGGCCGGACCTGGTGGCCGAGCTGCCCCGGCTGCTCGCCCCGGCCGGCGGCACTGTGCTGGAACGGCCGCTGTGGACGGCGCACCGGCACACGCCGGCCGTCGCGGAGGCCTGGCAGGCCGTCGCGGAGCGGATCTCGCTGCGCTCCGGCGGGACGTCGGCGCGCAGGCTTGAACAGCCCGGCCCGCACCCGTCCGGGCCGGGCGACGGCGTCGTTGAGGCGCACCTGCTGCCGTCCCCTGTGCACGAGCTGCGCTACGTGGCGCAACGGATCCTTGAGGCCCAGCTGAAGGACGGCCGGGATCTGGGTGACATCGCCGTGATCGTGCGCAACGGCGGCCAGCTCAGCCAGCTGCAACGTCACCTGGCCGGCCAGGGCATTCCGGTCCGGATTCCGGTGGCCGAATCCGCGGTCCGGGACGAGGTGGCCGTGCGGCCGCTGCTGGACGCCTACGCCGTCGCCCTCGACCCTGCCGCGCTCACCGCCGAAGCTGCCGTCGCGCTGCTCACCTCAAGGATCGGCGGAGCCACGTCGATCGAGCTCCGCCGGCTCCGCCAGTCGCTGCGGCGCGAGGAACTGGCGGGCGGCGGCGGCCGCACCAGCGACGCGCTGCTCGTGGAGGCGCTCCTGGAGCCGGGTGCCCTGGCGACGCTCGGCATCGAAGGGCACTCGGCCCGCCGCGTCGCCCGGATGATCCGGGCCGGCCGGGAAGCCGCCGAAGCGCCGGGCGGCAACGCTGAAACCGTGCTGTGGGCGCTGTGGCACGCCACCGGACTGGCCGGCCGCTGGACCGAGGCCGCGCTGGCCGGCGGTGCGGCAGGAGCGCGTGCGGACCGGGACCTGGACGCCATGATGGCCTTGTTCCACACTGCCGAGCGGTACGTGGACCAGCTCCCGGGTTCCGGCCCGGAACAATTCCTCGAATACCTGCTCAGCCAGGAGTTGCCGATGGACACGCTGGCAGCCCGGGCGCAGCTTGAGGATGCGGTGGAACTGATGACCCCGGCCAGCGCCGCGGGACGCGAATGGCCGGTCGTGATCGTGCCCGGGCTCCAGGAAGGGGTGTGGCCCAACACCCGGCTCCGCGGCGAACTGCTCGGCAGCACCCTCTTCGCCGACGCCGTCGAACACGGCGTCGAGTACGCACTGCAGCTCGATCCGCTGAGCCGGCTCCGCGAGATCCGCTATGACGAGCTGCGCAGCTTCTCCACCGCCGTTTCGCGCGCCCGGGAGGTGCTGATCTGCTCGGCTGTCTCCTCGGAGGACGAGCAGCCCTCGTCGTTCCTGGATTACGTCTCGCCCCTGCAACCGGACCAGGACCGGCGCGGCTTCACCGCCGTGGAGCGGCCGCTGACCCTGCGCGCCCTCGTCGCGGAACTGCGCCAGTACGCCCAACTCGACGGCGGCAGCGCCGAAGCGGCCGAGGCCACCGCCGTCCTCGGCACCCTCGCCGCCGCCCAGCCGCCGGTACCCGGCGCCCACCCGGACAGCTGGTGGGGGCTCGCGCCGCTGTCCTCCACGGACCCCGTGGTGCCGCCGGGCAGCACCGTCTTCGTTTCTCCCTCCAAGGTCGAGACCGTCCAGAAATCGCCGCTCGACTGGTTCGTCCAGGCCGCCGGCGGAGAGGCGGCCACGGATTTCGCCCGCAGCCTCGGAACCCTGGTCCATGCGATTGCGCAGGACCTCCCGGACGCCTCGGGCGGCGAGTACGTGGCAGAGCTGGTGAAACGCTGGCCCGCGCTGGGGATGAAGGACAACTGGGAAGGAAAGCTCGACTTCCAGCGGGCCGAAACCATGGTCCGCAAGCTCGCCCAGTACGTGCTGGTCATGCGGAGCGAGGGCAGGAGCCTGCTCGGCGTCGAACAGGACTTCGAGGTGAAGCTTCCCGACGTGGCTTCCGGGGCCGCCCCCGGTGCTGAGGAGTCCTGGCCCGCGCGGCCCGCCGTGCTCCGCGGCCAGGTGGACCGGCTGGAGATCGACAGCGAGGGCCGCTTAGTGATCGTTGACCTCAAAACCGGCAAACGCCAGCCCGGCAAGGCCGAACTGGAACGCCATCCCCAGCTGGGTGCCTACCAGGCCGCGGTGCTCGCCGGCGGCTTCGCGGGCACCGACGACGGCCCGGCCCCGCGGCCCGGCGGCGCGGTGCTCGCCCAGCTCGGCACCGGCACCAAGAGCCCCGGCGTGCAGAGCCAGCCGCCGCTGGACCCGGACGCGAACTGGGCGCTGGAGATGGTCAGCGATGCCGCCAAGGTCATGTCCGGAAGTACCTTCGAAGCCCGCCACGACCCCGCCAAGGGCGGGCACGGCGGCCACGGCTGCAGGCTCCCCGAAGTCTGCCCGCTGTGCGCCCGTGGAAAGCAGGTCACCGAATGAGCAGCCAGGCAACGACGGCGGCCGCGCCGCAAACCGCCGGGCACTCCGGCGCGCTGCCGGAACCACTGCCCGAGCCACGGTTCAGCCCGGCGGAACTGTCCGCGATGCTGGGGGAGAAGAACAGCCCCACGGCCGAACAGTCAGCGATCATTTCTTCCCCGCTGGCGCCCCGGCTTGTCATTGCCGGGGCCGGTTCAGGCAAGACCGCCACCATGGCGGACCGGGTGGTATGGCTCGTCGCGAACGGCTGGGTCAGGCCGGAGGAAGTCCTTGGCGTGACGTTCACGCGCAAGGCCGCCGGCGAGCTCGCCACCCGGATCCGGGCCAAGCTCTCCGCCTTGGCGCGGATCGCCGCGGCCGATCCGGAACACAAGGTGTTCCCGGCCGGGCTGCTGAGCACCGACGCGCTGGAGCCCAAGGTCTCCACCTACCACTCCTACGCGAGCGGCATTGTTTCCGACTACGGGCTCCGGCTCGGCGTCGAACGGGACGTGGTGCTCCTCGGCGGTGCCCAGTCCTTCCAGCTCGCCAGCGAGGTGGTGGAAGCCTTCGACGGCGACTACCAGCACTTCCGCTCCGCCAAGTCCACGCTCGTCAAGGCTGTCATCCAGCTGGCCGGGGAATGCGCGGAGCACCTGCAGGACCCCGCACAGGTCCGCGGCTGGCTGCTGGACCGGGTGGCCGAATTCGAAGCCCTCCCGTATGTCGCCACAGCCAAGAAGAACCCGAGCCAGGCCGCGGGAGACCTCAGCGCCCTGCTCCGGACCCGCGCCAGCGTCGCGGACATGGTAGGCCGCTACGCGGAGGCCAAACGCGCCCGGGGCGCCCTGGACTTCGGTGACCTTGTGGCCCTCGCGGCCCGGGTGGCCAACGAGATCCCGGTGGCCGCGCAGACCGAACGCCAGCGTTACAAGGTGGTGCTGCTGGATGAATTCCAGGACACCTCCCACGCCCAGCTGGTCCTCTTCTCCCGGCTGTTCGGAGACGGGCATGCTGTTACCGCAGTGGGGGATCCCAACCAGTCCATCTACGGCTTCCGCGGCGCCTCCGCGGGCCAGCTCTTCCACTTCGTCCGCGAATTCCCGGTCCGGGTGGACGCCGGGGATTCCGGCGATTCCGGCGATTCCGGCGATTCCGGTGAGACCGGGGGCGCCGTCGGCGCCCCGCCAAAGTTTGCCGTGGCGCCGACGTCGTACCTGACCACCGCGTGGCGCAACGGACGGAACATTCTCGAAGCAGCCAACGTGATCTCCGCCCCGCTCAGCAAGGCGGCGGCCCATGCCGGCGCCGCCGGCGCCCGGGACACCGCCGACACCGTGGAGGTCCCCCCGCTGCAGCCCAGCCCCGCCGCGGTCCAGGGCCGCGTGGTGCTGGGCCGCTTCGGCACCGACGAGGACGAGGCGGCGGCCATCGCCGCCGACGTGCTGAAGTTCCGGCGGACCGACTTCGACGCCGGCGCGGCGGAGGACCCCGAGCCGCCGGCGATGGCCGTCCTGTGCCGCCGCCGCGCTCAGATGGAGTGCATCCGCCGCGAATTCGAGCTGCGCGGCATTCCCTACGAAATCGTGGGCCTCGGCGGGCTGCTGGACACCCCCGAAATCGTCGACCTCGTGGCGACGCTGCGGGTGCTGGCGGATCCGGGCCGCTCGGACTCGCTGATGCGGCTGCTGGCCGGCGCGCGCTGGCGGATTGGCCCCGCGGACCTGATGGCCTTCCGCGACTGGTCGAGCTTCCTGGCGCGGCGCCGCGGCCGCCCCGGCGATACTGACGCCATCGGTGACGGCGACGCCGGCACGGACACCGCCGAGACGGTCATCGAAGGGGACCTTACCGACGCGGCGAGCCTGGTCGAGGCCCTGGATTGGCTGCCTCGTCCCGACTGGACGTCCGCCCACGGCCGCCGGCTGAGCCCGGAGGGGCTGGAGCGGCTGCAGCGGCTCTCCGCCGAGCTGAGGCAACTGCGCAGCTTCATGGGGGACGATCTCAGCACGCTGCTGGGCGAGGTGGAGCGTGCCATGCTCCTGGACATCGAAGTTGCGGCCCGGCCGGGCATCAGCATCCACCAGGCCCGCCGCAACCTGGATGCGTTCCAGGACGCCGCCGCCGGGTTCCTGCACACCTCGCAGCGGGTCGACGTGCTCGCGTTCCTGGCCTGGCTGGAAGCGGCCGCTGCCGAGGAGAACGGCCTCGACGCCGCCGCGCCGGAAGTCAACCACGAAGCGGTCCAGCTGCTGACCGTCCACGCCTCCAAGGGGCTGGAATGGGACGTGGTGTTCGTCCCCGGCCTGAACGCGGGGGCCTTCCCGTCCAGCCGGGATTCGCGCTGGAGCAGCGGGTCCGCTGCGCTGCCGTGGCCGCTGCGCGGGGACCGCGCCGACCTGCCGCAGTGGGACCTGGACCAGCCGGACCAGAAAGGCTGGCTGGACGCGGAGAAGGACTTTAAGTCCGCGGTCCAGGTCCACGGTGAGGCCGAGGAGCGGCGGCTGGCCTATGTGGCCTACACCCGCGCCAAGCACGTGCTCTGGGTTTCCAGCGCGGCCTGGGTGGGCTCCCGGGCGGGCCTGGCCGAAATGTCGCCGTTCCTGGCCGAACTCGAAGTGCTGAGTGGGGCCGGGGCAGCCGAGATCCATCCGCTCTCCGTCGCCGAGGACGCCCTGCCGGAGGAAAGCCCGCTGACCTCCGAGCTGGAGCTGGCGCTGTGGCCCTACGATCCCCTGGAGGGGCCCGTGCATCCGCGCACCGGGGCCCGCTTGCGGCTTGTGCCCGGCCGCCGGGCCGGCATGGAGGCCGCTGCGGCGCACGTCCTTGAGCAGCTGGAACGGCCCGACGGCCGCCCGCTCCCGGCACCGGGCGGTGGTGGCGCGGCACCCGCAGCTTCGATCCCCGCAGGGCCCCCCTCTGCCGGGCCGCGCCGGCTGCGCGGGCCGGCGGCCGGCTGGGCGGAGGAAGCTGCCACCCTGCTGGACCGGCGCTCCCGGCGGTCCGCCCTCCAGGAGGTCCACCTGCCGGGCCACATTTCCGCGTCCACCCTGGTGGACCTGGATGAGGACCCGATCTCAGTGGTGGCCCGGCTGCGGCGGCCCGTTCCGCGCGAACCGGGGATGTCCGCCCGCAAGGGCACGGCCTTCCATGCCTGGGTCGAAGAGTACTTCGGCACCTCCGGGATGCTGGACCTCGGCGAGGCAGCCGGCTCGGACGACCACATCGACGAGGCTTACGGCCTGGACACCATGGTGGAGACGTTCCGCCAGTCCGAGTGGGCAAACCGGGCGCCGGCGCACGTCGAGGTTCCGGTGGAGACACGGATCGGCGACGTGGTGGTCCGCGGCCGCATCGATGCGGTCTTCCGCGACGCCGACGGCGGCTGGGACCTCGTGGACTGGAAAACCGGACGCCGTCCCTCGGCGGGCCAGCTCAAGACCAAGGCCGTGCAGCTCGCCGTCTACCGGCTGGCGTGGTCGCGGCTCAAGGGAGTCCCGCTGGAGGACGTCCGGGCAGCGTTCTACTACGTGGCCGACGACCAGGTGGTGCGCCCGCACGACATGGGTTCGGCGGAACGGCTGGAGGAGATTGTCGCCGCGGCCCTGGGAGGAAGGCCGGTCAGCCGACCCTAGGACCGCTCTGCCGGAACCACTGTCAGTGTCGTCGTGGAGGTGTCCTCCGCCGCGGACGGCTTCGGCGGGGCTGCGACGTCGTCTGCATTGTGGTCCGGGGCTGCGCCGTGGTCAGCGCTGCCGCCCGGAGTTGCGCTCGGGTCCGCATCGTCGTCGGCGCCGGCGCCGCCGTCTGCGGGGTCCTTCGCCGCAGGCTCGCTGCCGGCATCGTCCCGCGCGGCGTCGACCTGCGCGGGGCCGCTGCCGGCGTCGTCCTGGTCGGCGCGGGGATCCTCGTTGCGGGGGATCGGCGTGACATGGACAGCCGCCGACATCCCGGCGGCGGGCTGCGGATCCTGCCCCTGTGCGGAGCCGGGGGCGGCCGGTCCGATCGGCAGCACTGTCACGGACGGCTGCGGCAGCGGCTCCACGCTGATCGGCTGGCCGCCATGCTCCGCAACATCGTCTGCCAGCACCGCCAGCATCGATTCCGCCTCGCCGATCATCTCCGCGTCGTCCGCCGCGAGCCCCTTGACCAGGTACTGCGCCAGGGCGAATTCCGCGGACAGCGCGGCGCGGCGCAGCAGGTGGGCGTCGGGGGCGTCCCGGCGGCTGGTGGAGTAGTGCGCCAGGACAGCGTCCACAAAGTCCTGGTCGTTGGAGGCCACCAGCCAGGCCATGTCGTCCGCCGGATCCCCGATGCGCAGGTCCGTCCAGCCGGTCACGGCGGTGACCCGGTCGCCGTCGACCAGGATGTTGTCCTCGTGGAGGTCGCCGTGCACCACGCTTGGGTTGAAGCGCCACAGCGATACGTCCTCCAGCGCGTGTTCCCAACGGCGCAGCAGCAGCGGCGGGATTTTGCCCGTGGTCGCGGCCTGGTCCAGTTCATTGAGCCGCCGCTGGCGGAACTCGTTCGGCGTGTAACTCGGCAGGTCGGCGTTGCTGACCAGGGAATGCGGAAGATCGTGGATGGCGGCGAGGGCGGCGCCCAGTTCGCGGGCCAGCGCGGGGGTGCCGGCGCTGAGTTCCTCCACCGACTGCGTGGCGCCGGAGAGGTGCGAGTAGACGAAGGTGCTCAGCGCACCCTGCCGGACGGTGCCGGCAACGGTGGGCATCAGGAAGGGGAGCTCGGCACGGATGCCGGGGGTGAACGCCCGGAGCACCAGGAATTCGGTTTCGAGGCGCGCGCTTGCCTCGGCGTGCCGGGGCGAACGCACCCGCCAGCGTTTGCCTTCGGAGTCAAGGAGAAGGGCGGAATCGAAGTCTGCCGGATCGTCCGGCGCGGAACTCACGGCGGTCGGGGTCAGGCCGGGGACTGCCGCGGTTGCTACAGCTGCCAGTTCGATTGGTTTTCTTCTCACGCTTCCACGGTAGATTGAGCGGCGCCCAAGACGGCGATGCAGCACGGCGAGTCTGAAAGATCGGCCCGAAATCACGCGAACGGTGGCCCTCCCGCCGCAGCCCCGGACCGGGGCCGGAACCACCGGGGGAAATGTCAATTGTCGGCGGGGGTCGGTACGGTGGGTACATGAGTCTTGCGGAGTCACCGGAGTCCGGCACCGGGCAGAATACCGGGCCAAGTACGGAACACATTGATCGAGCCGCGGTGGTACCTGCCGCGGCCGACAGCCCGCAGGCCAACCAGCTGCGGGACACCGTCCTTCCGGTGCGCCCCGCGTTGATTGACCGCGGCTCCGCGGCCAGGTTAAAGCCCGGAATGCTGGAGGAACTGCTCCGCGCCGGCGGCGTGCGCGCTATGGTCCTGTCGCGGCGCCAGGCGCTGGTCAGCGGCGAGGGCCTGGTCTTCCTTGATGCAGCAGGCCTCGCCGACCGGCTCAGGGGGACCGCTTACGCCCCGGAACAGGTGATCTACCTCGGCAGCGCCCTGCCCGGGGCCAGCGCAGCGGCGGGGACCCAGTACGTGCTGTTCATCCTTCCGGAACAGTTCGAGGTCCGTGCCGAGCCGTTCGAACCGCACGTCGAAGGCATTCCGGCCGGCGCGCAGTGGGCCGGGTTCCGCGAGGTGGCCGCGCAGCTGGATCCCACCGACACAGCCCTGTTCATCGAAGCCAGCGCCATCGCCAACTGGCACGCCACCCATACGCATTGCCCGCGTTGCGGCGCGGCCACCGTGCCGGAGGCCGGCGGCTGGGTCCGGCGCTGCCCCTCGGACAAGTCCGAGCACTACCCCCGCACCGACCCGGCCATCATCGTCACGGTCGTGGGGCCGGACGACCGGCTGCTGCTGGGCGGCGGCGGCCCGCTCGACTCCCGGAACTACTCGACCCTGGCCGGCTTCGTCGAGCCCGGCGAATCCCTCGAGCAGGCCGTCATCCGTGAAATCGGCGAAGAGGTCGGCGTCCGGGTCACCGCATCCCAGTACCTTGGCTCCCAGTCCTGGCCCTTCCCGGCGTCGCTGATGCTCGGTTTCACCGCGACGACGGCGGACACCGAGGCCAGGCCCGACGGCGTCGAGGTCACCCGGGCGCGCTGGTTCAGCCGCCGCGAGCTGCAGGACGCCGTGCTGAGCGGCGAGATCGTCATCTCCAGCAGGCTCTCCATTGCGCGTGCCCTGATTGAGCACTGGTACGGGGGCGTCATCCAGGACCGCGCGGACAACGCATGAGGTCATCGTGACAGCACCCGGCGGCACTCCGGCGCTGACGACGCCTGGCCGCCACCACCGCACCCCCTCCAACGACTGAGCAGCAGACGTGAACACAGATATCTTCCAGTCCAGCGCCTTCCCGGCCGGACAACCGGAGCCCGGCATGCCGGCCGCCGAACCCCCCGCACCGGACAACCGCTCCCTCGAGGAGCGGATCCTCGGCGGACTCGACGCCGAACAACGCGAGGTGGCCAGCACCTTGAACGGGCCCATGTGCGTGCTCGCGGGAGCCGGCACCGGCAAGACCCGCGCCATCACGCACCGCATCGCCTACGGTGTGCACTCGGGCGTGTACAGCCCGCAGCGGCTGCTGGCCGTCACCTTCACCGCGCGGGCCGCCGCCGAAATGCGCAGCCGGCTCCGCGACCTCGGGGTCGGGAGCGTGCAGGCCCGCACCTTCCACGCCGCGGCGCTGCGCCAGCTCCAGTTCTTCTGGCCGATGGCCGTGGGAGGCGCCCTGCCGAACCTGCTGGACCACAAGGCGCAGATGATCGCGGAGGCGGCTCGCCGGCTGCGGCTCAGCACCGACCGGGCCTCCATCCGGGACCTTGCCTCCGAGATCGAGTGGGCCAAGGTGTCCATGCTCACCCCGGCCAACTACCTGGAAAAGGCCCAGGGCCGCGGCACGCCCGGTGGCTTCGACCTGACCGCCGTCGCGCGGGTCTTCCAGTCCTACGAGGACGTGAAGACGGACCGGAACGTGATCGACTTCGAGGACGTCCTGCTGATCACGGTGGGGATCCTGCAGGAGGACCCCAAGGTGGCCGCCACCGTCCGGGAGCAGTACCGGCACTTCGTGGTGGACGAATACCAGGACGTGTCGCCGCTGCAGCAGCGGCTCCTCGAGCTGTGGCTGGGCGGCCGGGACGACCTGTGCGTGGTTGGCGACGCCAGCCAGACCATTTACTCCTTTACCGGTGCCTCGCCGAAGCACCTGCTCGGCTTCAAGGCCCAGTACCCGGACGCCACCGTGGTCAAGCTGATCCGCGACTACCGGTCCACCCCGCAGGTGGTGAAGCTGGCCAACGATCTGCTGGCCGGCCGGCGCAGCGGCGGTCCGGTGGCAGACGCAGCCTGGGCCGCGCCGCTGCAGCTCGTGGCCCAGCGGCCGGCAGGCCCCGTGCCCCAGTTCACCGAATGCTCCGACGACGAGGCCGAGGCTGCCACGGTGGCCATCAAGATCCGGACGTTGCTGGACGCCGGGACGCCCGCGAGCCAGATCGCAGTGCTGTTCCGCACGAACGGCCAGTCGGAGGCCTACGAACAGGCCCTCGCCTCGGCCGGCATCGGCTACCAGCTCCGCGGCGGCGAGCGGTTCTTCGCCCGCAAGGAAGTCCGCGACGCGATCCTGCAGCTGCGGGCCGCCACCCGCGCCGTCGCCGAGACCGCGGCGCCGGAGCCCCTGGGCCAGCTGGTCCGCGACATCGTCTCCTCGCTCGGGTACACGGACGCGGCCCCGCACAGCGGCGGCGCGCTGAGGGAGCGCTGGGAATCGCTGGCTGCACTCGTGGCCCTGGCGGATGAGCTGGTGGTCAGCAGGGGAGCGCAGTTCAGCCTCGCGGACTTCGTGAACGAACTTCAGGAACGTTCGCTGGCGCAGCACGCCCCCACCGTCCAGGGGGTGACCCTGGCGTCCCTGCACGCCGCGAAGGGCCTGGAGTGGGAGGCCGTGTTCCTGGTCGGGTTGAGCGAAGGGCTGATGCCGATTTCCTTCGCGGACACTCCCGAGGCCGTGGACGAGGAGCGCCGCCTCCTCTACGTCGGCATCACCCGCGCCAAGGAGCACCTGAACCTGTCCTGGTCCACGGCCAGGACCCCGGGCGGCCGCGCCAACCGGAAGCCCTCGCGGTTCCTTGACGGGCTGCGGCCGGACTCGGTGGCGAGCTCCTCGGTCCGCGGCAAGGGAGCGGCGCCGCGGCGCAAGGCTGCCGTGCCGGCGTCGTGCCGGGTTTGCGGAAGCATGCTCTCGTCCGGCGCCGAACGCAAGGTGGGCCGGTGCAGCCAGTGCCCGCCGAGCTACGAGGAGCAGACCTTCGACGCGCTGCGGCAGTGGCGGAAGGAAACCGCGCTGGAAGCCGACGTCCCCGCCTTCGTAGTCTTCACCGACGCGACCCTGACCGCGATCGCCGAGGCGCGGCCGGAATCGCTCGAACAGCTCGCCAAGCTGCCCGGAGTCGGCGCGTCCAAACTGGAAAAATACGGCGAAGCGGTGCTGGCGGTCCTGGCGGAAAGCTCCAGCCTCTAATGGCCGGCGCCCGGACCACCAGCGGCATCCCGCTGACCACCGCCGACGGCGCACCCGTGGAGGTGCGCCGCTCGGCCCGCCGGCGCCGCACGGTGGCGGCGTTCTGGGAAAACGGCACCGCGGTCGTCGCCATCCCGGCGCACTTCAGCGGCGCCCAGGAACTCGAATGGGTCAACCGGATGCTGGAAAAGCTGCGGCTGCAGGGCAGCCGCGGCCGCAAGGCCGCCGGCAAGCGCCGGGCCGGCAGCGACGTCGAACTGGCAGCCCGGGCGGCCGAACTGTCCGCCAGCTACCTCGGCGGCCGGGCCGTCCCGGCATCCGTCCGCTGGGTGACCAACCAGAATTCGCGCTGGGGCTCGGCCACGCCGTCGGAGGGGACCATCCGGCTTTCGCACAAGCTGCAGCCCATGCCGCAATGGGTCATTGACTATGTGCTGCTGCATGAGCTGGCGCACCTTCTGGTGGCGGCCCACAACGCCGCGTTCTGGCGGCTGCTGGCGGCGTACCCGGACACTGAACGCGCCAAGGCGTTCCTGGAAGGCGTGTCGTTTGCCACTTCCCGCGGCCTTCCGCCGGACGGCACCGACGACGACGTCGACGACTGAGGCTCACCGCCCGCTGACGCCGGCTGGCACGGGAAAGCCCCGGCCCGAACCGAGGTTCGGGCCGGGGCTGCCGGAGTGGTTCGCTGACGCCGCGGCTAGGCCTTGGGGCTGCCGCTTCCGCCGCCGGGTCCATCGCCGGAATCCTTTGCGTCTCCTGGCTCATCGCCGGTCTCGTCGCCGGCCTGCTCCGCCCCGGGGGCCGCGGTGTCGAACCCGCCGCTCAGCAGCTTCTGCAGGGCATCGTCAACCTCGGTGTCGCTGGCCTCGGCCAGCTTGCGGCGCTCGCTGAAGCCCTTCGGGTCATCCAGGTCTTCGGGCGTGGGAAGCAGGTCGGGGTGCTGCCAGATGGCGTCCCGGCCCTCCACCCCGCGTTCTTCCTTGAGCTGGGCCCACAACGTGGCGGCCTCGCGCAGCCGGCGGGGCCGGAGCTCAAGCCCGACTAGGGAGGAGAACGCGTGTTCCGCGGGGCCGCCGGTGGCGCGGCGGCGCCGGACGGTCTCGCGCAGCGCCGCCGCCGAGGGCAGCAGCTTCTCCGTGGCGGCGGCGGTAAGCTCATCAACCCAGCCCTCCACCAGGGCCAGCGCGGTCTCCAGCTTTTCGAGGGCCTGCTCCTGGGCCGGGGTCCGCTGCGGCATAAAGACACCCTGCGACAAGGCTTCCTGGATGCCCTCGGGATTGCTGGGGTCCAGCTCGCGGGCCAGCTCCTCGATTTTGGACGTGTCAATGTGGATGCCGCGGGCGTAGGCCTCGATCGCGCCGAGGAGGTGCCCGCGCAGCCACGGCACCTGCACGAAAAGCCGCGCGTGGGCCGCCTCGCGCACCGCGAGGAAGAGCCGGATGTCGTTTTCCGGCAGGCCGAGGCCCTCGCCGAACTTCGCCACGTTGGCCGGCAGCAGCGCCATTTCCAGGTCGGCGAGGGGAACGCCGATGTCGGTGGAGCTCACCACCTCGGCGGAGAGGGCGCCGATTGCCTGGCCCAGCTGCATGCCGAAAATGGCGCCGCCCATGTTCTGCAGCATCGAGGAGGCGCCGCCCATCATGGACTTCATTTCCTCGGGCATCTGCTCGGTCATGGCGGAGGAGAGCGCGTTGGCGATGCTGTTGGCAACAGGCTCCGTCAGCCGCTTCCACGTGCCCAGCGTTTCCTCAACCCACTCGGCGCGGGACCAGGCCCGGCCGATCAGTCCGGTAGCGGGAAGCTCGGTGACCTGGTCCAGCCACAGCTCCGCGAGCCGGAGGGCCTCGTCCACTTCGCGGGACTGCGCGGCGGTGACGGAGGGGTCGGATCCGCTGGCGGCCACCCGGCGGGCGTTTTCGTGGGCCAACTGCCAGTTCACGGGCCCGTCAGAGGAAGCGCTCATCATGGCCTGGACCTGCGAAAACATCTGCGCCAGCAGGTTCGGATCGTCCGGCAGCCCGGCGGCCTTGGCGAGCTCCGCCGGATCGATGTCCCCCATGCCCTTGCCGCCCATCAGGTTCTGCAGCATTTCTGCCAGCGGATCCTTGGGTTCGTCGTCCCCGTTGGACGGATTGAGTGGGTTAGAGGTCATGATCCCGCCGATCGTCGGTGTGACTGGTGCTCACCTTCACGCTACCCGCCGCCCGCGCGGCTGTCTCCCGAAACCCGGCCACGTTCGCTGTCGGCAAAGAGCCCCGGCGGTGCCCGAGCGCGTAGTGTTAGAGACTGGAATAATTGCAGGCTGCCGAGCCGGTTTCGGCCGCAGCCGCAGCGCCCTGGGTCCCGTTCCCGAAGCGGTCCGGGCGCCGGCACGGAGAGGTCCTTCATTGACGTATACCCAGGGCGGACACGCCCCCGGCGAACCCGCGCCCCGCGACGGCGGCAAGGACAACCGCTCCTCGGCCATGCTCGTCTCCGGCCTGCTGGCGCTGGCACTCGGCCTCGCCGCCATGAGCCTGCCCGTTCCGTACGTGGTGGAGTCTCCCGGTCCCACCTTCAACACGATTGGTACGGACAACGGCAAACCGGTCATCACCGTCTCCGGCCACGAGACTTTCCCGGCCAAGGGCAGCCTGGACCTCACCACGGTGTATGTCGACGGCGGCCCGAACGGCCCGGTCACCGCGTTCGAAGCCCTCAGCGCCTGGCTGACCCCCACCAAGGCGGTCTACCCGGAGGAACTGATCTTCCCCAGCGGCGTCACCAAGGAGCAGTCGCAGCAGGAAAGCGCCGTCGCCATGACGACGTCGCAGGAGAACGCGGTGGCCTCCGCCCTCAAGGAACTCCGCATTCCGTTCGAGCAGAAGCTGCAGGTTGCCGGGATCCCGGACGACTCGGCGTCGAAGGGCAAAATCCGGGAAGGTGATGTGCTGGTCTCCATCGACGGCAAACCGATCACCGCCCTGAGCGTGGTCCAGGCGCAGCTCGCGGCGGGCGCGGGCAAACCGGCCACTGTCGTCGTCGACCGCAACGGCAGCCGGCAGCCGGTGACGGTGACCCCGAGCAAGTCCCAGACCGGCCGTTACCTGCTCGGCGTTGTGCTGCAGTACAAGTTCAAATTCCCCTTCGACGTCAAGATCTCGCTGGACAAGGTCGGCGGCCCCAGCGCGGGCATGATGTTTGCCCTCGGCATCGTGGACACCGTGACACCCGGTGACCTGACCGGAGGCAAGCACGTCGCCGGTACCGGAACCATCACGCCCGACGGCGCCGTGGGGGCCATCGGCGGGATCGGCCAGAAGATGGTCGGCGCCAGGTCCGGGGGCGCCACCATGTTCCTTGCCCCGGCGGCCAATTGCGACGACGTCGTGGGCCACGTCCCCAACGGGCTGCAGGTCGTCAAGGTGGAAAACCTGGCCGAGGCGCGGCACGCGGTCGAGCTCGCCGCCAAGGGCAGCGACACATCGGGACTTCCCACCTGCACCAGCAACTAGACTGAGCCCGGAACTAAGCTCCGGCGCCACTCGTGGCACTAAATAACGGCCCGTAAGCCGCAGCCAGCCACCAGCTATAGACAACTAAAAACCAGCAGCACCGACGACCAGCTATGAGGTACCGAGTTTGTCCCGTCCCAGCACCGTCCCACCCGGAAGGCCACCGCAACGGCGAGGAGCACTGACGCCGACGTTGATTGTGGTCGCCTTGATCGTGGTCGGCTTCATCTTCTTCGCCAATGTCTGGACGGACGTCCTCTGGTATCAGCAGTTGGGCTTCTTCGAAGTCTTCCTGACCGAGAACCTCGCACGGATCGCCATCTTCCTGGCCGGCTTCGCCATCATGTTCGCCGCCATGTTCTTCGCGATCCGGATCGCGTACACCTCGCGTCCGGTCTACGCGCCGGACTCGGACGTCCGGGACAACCTCAACCGCTACCAGGCCCAGCTTGAGCCGATCCGCCGCGTGGTCATGATCGGCCTGCCGGTGCTGTTCGGCCTCTTCGCCGGCAGCGCGGCCGCGAGCCAGTGGCAGAAGGTGCTGCTCTTCCTCAACCAGGAGCCCTTCGGCCGCAACGACCCGCAGTTCAACCTGGACATCAGCTTCTACCTCATGACGCTGCCGTTCCTGGGCTTCGTCACCGGCTTCCTGATCAGCGTCGCCGTCGTGGCCGGGATCGCCGGCATCCTCACCCACTACCTTTACGGCAGCATCCGGCTGCTGGAGCGCGGCATCTTCACCAGCCGCGCCGCCCAGATCCACCTCGCGGTCACGGGCGCGGCGTTCCTGCTGCTGCTCGGCGTCAACTTCTGGCTGGACCGCTACTCCGCCGTGCTGAACAACAGCGGCCGCTGGGCCGGCGCGCTCTACACCGATGTGAACGCGGTCATCCCCACCAAGGCCATTCTCGCCGTCGCCGCGGCGCTCGTGGCCGTGCTGTTCATCGTGGCCGCCGTCATCGGCAAGTGGCGGCTGCCGGTCATCGGCACCGCCATGCTGGTCATCACCTCAATCCTGGCCGGCGGCGTCTACCCCTGGGTGATCCAGCAGTTCCAGGTCCGCCCCTCGGAGCAGACCCTTGAGAACGAATACATCAAGCGGAACATCGCCATGACCCGCGCCGCCTACGGCCTGGACAAGATCCAGGAAAAGCGCTACGAGGCCACCACCAACGCCACCACCGGCGCCCTCGCCCCGGACGCCCAGACCACCGCCAACATCCGCCTGCTGGACCCGAACCTGATCTCGGACGCGTTCTCGCAGCTGGAACAATACCGGCCGTACTACCAGTTCCCGAGCACCCTGAACGTGGACCGCTATGAGGTGAACGGCAAGATCCAGGACACCGTCATCGCCGTGCGCGAGCTGAACCCGGACGGCCTGGCCACCAACCAGCAGTCCTGGCTCAACCGGCACGTGGTCTACACCCACGGCTACGGCGTGGTAGCGGCCAAGGGCAACAAATTCACCGCGGACGGCAAACCTGAATTCCTGCAGTCCGGCATCCCGTCCACAGGTGTTCTGGGGACCGACGCCAGCTACCAGCCGCGGATCTACTTCGGCGAGAACTCGCCGGACTACTCGATCGTCGGAGCCCCGGAGGGCGCTCCGCACCGCGAGCAGGACCGCCCGGCCGCCAAGGAAGGCGATGCCGGAACGCAGTACACCTTCACCGGTAACGGCGGTCCGAACGTGGGCAGCTTCTTCAACAAGATCCTCTACGCGATCAAGTTCCAGTCCTCGGACCTGATGCTTTCCGACGGGGTCAACGCCGAGTCGCAGATCCTCTATGACCGCAACCCCAAGGACCGCGTCCAGAAGGTTGCGCCCTACCTGACCGTGGACGGGAACGCCTACCCGGCCGTCGTCGACGGACGGGTCAAGTGGATCGTGGACGGTTACACCACGAGCCCGTACTTCCCCTACTCGCAGCAAGCGCAACTCTCGGATGCCACGCGCGACTCGCTGACCTCGTCCGGCCGCACCGCCGCGCTGCCGAGCAACTCCGTCAACTACATCCGCAACTCGGTCAAGGCCACCGTGGACGCCTACGACGGCTCCGTCACGCTCTACGCCTGGGATGACCAGGACCCGGTCCTGAAGGCCTGGCAGAACGTTTTCCCGACGTCGCTGAAGCCGTATTCGGAGATGTCCGGCGCCCTGATGAGCCATGTTCGCTACCCGGAGGACATGTTCAAGGTCCAGCGCGAGCTCCTGGGCCGCTACCACGTGACGAACCCGGAGAACTTCTACACCAACAACGACGCCTGGAGTGTGCCGAACGACCCGACCGTGAAGGACGACGTCAAGCAGCCGCCGTTCTACATGTCGCTGCAGATGCCCGACCAGGAGAAGCCGGCCTTCCAGCTCACCTCCTCGTTCATCCCGCAGGTGGTCAACAACAACGCCCGGAACGTCCTGTACGGTTTCCTGGCCGCGGACTCGGACGCCGGCAACCAGAAGGGCGTGAAGGCGGAGAGCTACGGCCAGCTGCGGCTGCTGCAGATCCCGCCGGAAACGCAGGTGCCCGGCCCCGGCCAGGCGCAGAACAAGTTCAACTCCGATCCCACGGTGTCGCAGGCCCTGAACCTGCTGCGCCAGGGCGCGTCCGCGGTGCTCAACGGCAACCTCCTGACGCTGCCGGTCGGCGGCGGGCTGCTGTACGTCCAGCCGGTCTACCTGAAGTCCACGGGTGAGACCTCCTATCCGACGCTGCAGCGCGTCCTGGTGGCCTTCGGTGACAAGATCGGCTTCGCACCGACCCTGGACGAGGCCCTGAACCAGCTGTTCGGCGGCAGGTCCGGTGCCACCGCCGGTGACGCCCCGAACAACGGCAAGACGCCGGCAACTCCCGCGCCGGGATCCACGCCGCCGTCCTCCGGGGCGGCGACGGACGGCAAAGCGGAGCTAAAGGCAGCACTGGATGAGGCCAACGCCGCCATCAAGGCAGGGCAGGAGGCGCTGGCCAAGGGTGACTTCGCTGCCTACGGCGAGCAGCAGAAGAAGCTCTCCGCGGCCCTGCAGCGGGCGATCGACGCGGAAGCCAAGATCACCACGACGACGCCGGTTCCGTCGCCGAGCAGCAGCGCCTCGCCGTCGGCCACGCCGTCACCGTCGCCGAGCAAGTAGACGCTCCCAGGGCGGCAGGCCGTTGAAGGCCGGGTTCCCTGCTCCGTCGGAGCAGGGAACTCGGCCTTTTCGCTGTGCGAATTTTGCGACGCCGGCCGGTGCCGGGCAGCTCCGGCGGGACGGAGTGGGACGCACATCACGCCGCCCCGATTTGGCCCCGCGTTCACCGGCAGGTAATGTTGTTCTTGCGACGCGGGGTGGAGCAGTTCGGTAGCTCGCTGGGCTCATAACCCAGAGGTCACAGGTTCAAATCCTGTCCCCGCAACTGGAAGGAAAGTCCGGAACACTGAATAGTGTTCCGGACTTTCCGCATTAAGCGTGCCCGCCAGCCCGGAATCAGGGTTGTCGTGACAGGCCGTCCGCCTGCGCGGGCTGGTCCCCGGGCAGGTGCGTTAGTTCACTGTGCCGCCCGAAGAAGCCGAGGAAGTCCACCGCTTCAGCCCCGGCGCGTCCGAACCAGTGCGGCACCCTCGGGTCGAAATCGGCGCTCTCGCCGGCGACCAGGATCCGTTCCTTTCCTCCGAGCAGTAGCCGCAGCCGCCCGTTCAAGACATGGATCGACTCGGCTCCCTCGTGTGCCAGCGGCTCCTGCGGCTCATCATCGGACCCGGCGGCGATCGTGCATCGGTAGGCACGGACCTGACCGGACTTCCGGGTCAGGGGCATAGCTGTCAACTTCCCCCGTGTGATGGGGACTCCGGTGACGAGCGGATCGGCCACGGCACCGGCAGATCCGCCCACCGCATCCGGGACCCGGGCCGGGTGCTCCGGCACGCCGCCGGCGGCCGAGGGCCGGCGCTTTTCCTGGGCCGGTTTCCTTGACCCGGTGGGCCAGAGTTGCGGAGGCTGTCTGGCGGCGACGTCTTCGACCCACCCGATCGTGAGGAACAGGACAGCCAGAAGGAACCAGACCGCGATGAACTGCGTCCACTCGGCATCCAGCAGCCACGGGACGGCTGCGGCAACGGCCTCGATGTCATAAAGCCGGTCGATGATCACCACCGTGATGACCAGCAGCAGGTTATGCCAGAGATAGATGGTCATGGCCCGGTTGTTCATCAACGTCACGGTTTTATCCAGGAAACGCAACGGTCCGGGAAACGATTGCCAGGACGGTGAAATCCGGAAGAGCATTGCACAAAAACCCAGCGACCACAGGGCCTGTGCAAGCGGAATGTTGTTCAGGTCCCAGTCCGGACCGTCCAGGTGGGTGAACGCCCAGAGCAGACCCAGCGCCATGAGGGCCGGGCCTACGGTGAAGAACGCCCGCCGGGGCATGGTGCGGAGGAGTCCCTGATGGTGGGCGAAGCCGAGGATCCAACAGGAGCCGTACGTGGCGAAGTCCGTGATGCCGCTTGCTCCCCAGTCCGGCAATGGGACGGCAGCCACGCTGATGACGGCCATCAGGCCCAGAGGGGCAACGAACGTGGGCCAGGGAAATCGGCGGAACGACGTGAGCAACAGCGGTGAGAGGAGCATGAACCAGAAGTAGGCCCGGATGTACCACAGGATTTCCTCGGCTTGTGCTGCCCAGGATGATTCGACAAGGCCCGCATCCGTTCCCACGACCTGCGGGAAGGGAGGGTCCCCGAGCGGGACAAACCACAGGACGATGTGGAGCCAGGATCCGCCGACTTCGTCATCGGGAGTCCAGCCTTCCCACAGCAAGAGCAGGAGGACAGTGGCGCTGTAAAGCGCCAGGGGAATCAGGAGCCGGCGGGACCGGCTGCGCAGCACTCCCAGGGCCGGCCGCTCCAATGAGCGGGCCATCAGGGACCCCGCAAGGGCAAACATCACGCCCATCGACGGGAAGACCATGCTCAGCCAGGCCGCGCTGGCGAAGGAGTGGTAGGCGACCACCCGGAACAAGGCGACGGCCCGCAGCAGGTCCAGGTACCGGTCCCTGACGGGGGCCTTCGCCGGCGCCGCGGGCACAGCAGGCGCTGGCGTGGCTCGTACAGGTCCGATCATGCTGTGTCCTCTTGAAGTTCCTGAGGATCGCCGCCCCCTGCGGCGGATTCCGTCCGGCCCGTTGGCGCGGACACTGAAGTAGATGGCCCGGTCTGAAGCTCTGGATGCGGAGCGGATCCGGCGGACGGTCGGTTCTTCGGAGCTTACCTTCACCCGGGCGGGGCGGTCTATGCTCAGCCGAAACCGGGCCGCGGTCGGGGCCGACCCCAAAGTACGGTAGAGTTGATCAAGCGACGCGGGGTGGAGCAGTTCGGTAGCTCGCTGGGCTCATAACCCAGAGGTCACAGGTTCAAATCCTGTCCCCGCAACCAATGGCAGGAACAGCTAAGGCCCGGATCAACAGATCCGGGCCTTAGCTGTTCCTACCCGTCCTTGAGCCGCTGGTAGGTCTCCAGCGCCCGTGCCCGGGACTCGGGCAGGCCCACCAGGGGCGCCGGGTAGCCCTCGCCGCCGTCGTCGGCCTTCCAGGGTTCGTGCACCGCCTTGTCGTCCAGTCCGGCAAGCTCCGGGATGAACTGGCGCAGGTAGCGGCCGGCCGAGTCGAACTTCTTGCTCTGCGTCACCGGGTTGAAGATGCGGAAGTAGGGGGAGGCATCGGCGCCGGAGCCGGCCACCCACTGCCAGTTGGCCGGGTTGCTCGCGGCGTCGGCGTCCACCAGGGTGTCCCAAAACCACGCCTCGCCCAGCCGCCAGTCGGCCAGCAGGTTCTTGACCAGGAACGAGGCCGCCGCCATCCGGACGCGGTTGTGCATCCAGCCGGTCTGCCAGAGCTGGCGCATGCCCGCGTCCACGAGGGGATAGCCCGTGCGGCCCTGCTGCCAGGCCTGCAGTTCGGCGTCCGACGGCGTCTGCCACTCGAAGCGGTCAAACTCGGGGCGGTAGTTCCGGGTGGCCAGTTGCGGGTTCTCGTAGAGCAGCTGCCAGCAAAATTCACGCCAGCCGAGTTCGGCGCGGAAGATCCCGACGTCGGCCGGTGCCCTGTGCGGGAAGCGTTCCCGGAGGGCGTGCCAGACCCGGAACGGGCTTATTTCGCCGAACCGCAGGTGCGGTGAGAGCCTGCTGGTGCCCTCGACGCCGGGGATGTTCCGGCCCGTGCCGTAGTCGGCGGCGGGGCCGTCCAGGAAGTCCTCCAGCCGGCCGTGCGCGCCGGCCTCGCCCGGCGTCCATTCCGCGGCGAGACCGGCGCTCCAGTCCGGGCTGTGGGGGAGCAGTCCCCAGCTGTGAAGCGGGTCGCTCGCCGGCAGCCCGCCGGAGCCTGACTTTGCCGGCTCCGGGAGCCGCTGCGGCGCCCCCAGCGGCTGCCGCGGCTCCGCTGCGTCGAGGCAGGCCTTCCAGAACGGGGTGAAGACCTTGTACGGCCCGCCCGAACCGGTCCGGACCGTCCACGGTTCGAACATCAGGCTGGCCTGGAAGCTCGAGGCGCTGAGCTCCCGGCCTGCGGCCCAGTCCTTGAGTCCGGCGTCGATGGCGCGTTCCGGGCCGCCGTAGCGGCGGTTCCAGAGCAGCCGGGTGGTACCGGTTTCGTCGGCGAGCCCCCGGATGACCCGGTCGGCCGGGCCCCGCCGCAAGAGCAGGCGGGATCCGGTTGCCTCGAGGTCAGCGGCGAGTGCCTCGAGCGAATGGTGCAGCCACCATTTCACGGCGCCGCCCAGGGGCCGCACGCCCGGGGACACCTCGTCCAGGACGTAGACCACGGTGAGCGGGCGGCCCAGCGCGGCCGCTTCCGCCAGGGCCGGGTTGTCATCAAGGCGGAGGTCATCGCGGAGCCAGACAAGGGTCGAAGACATGGCTCCACGCTACTGGATCAGCGGTGCCCCGGGGACACGGCAAGGGCCGGGCACGCGGTGGTGCCCGGCCCTGCTTCGCGGGTTAAAGCTTGTCGAAGTCGGCTTCCTCCACCGTGGAACGGGCGGCGGAACCGTTTCCGGCGCCGAGGGCCGGCGTGGCGCTGCCGGACTTCAGGGCGGCCAGGCGGGCCTCGATTTCGGTTTGTTCGCCGAGGTCCTCCAGGGAGTTGAACTGGGCGTCCAGGCTGGAGGCAGCGAGTTCCTGCTGGCCCCGGACCTTGGCCTCTTCGCGGCGGATCTTCTCTTCGAAGCGTCCCACCTCGGAGGTCGGGTCCATGATGTCGATGCTCCGCAGGGCGTCGTGCACCTGGGTCTGCGCTGCCGCCGTCTTGGACCGCGCGATCAGCTCATTGCGCTTGCTGGTCAGCTCGTTGAGCTTGCCCTTCATCTGGTCCAGGCCGTGCTTGAGCTTGTCCACCACCTCGGTCTGGGAGGCAATGCTCGGCTCGGCCGACTTTGCCTCGTTCTCCGAGGAGATCTGGCGCTGCAGCGCCACCTTGGCGAGGTTGTCGAACTTCTCGGCGTCGACCGTGTCGCCCTTGGCGCGGTACTCGTCGGCCTTGCGCGAGGCGGCGAGGGCCTTGTTGCCCCAGTCCTGGGCGTTCTTGACGTCCTCGTTGTAGTCGTCCTGGAGCATGCGCAGGTTGCCGATGGTCTGGGCGACCGCCGACTCAGCCTCGGCGATGTTGTTCGTGTAGTCGCGGACCATCTGGTCCAGCATCTTCTGCGGATCCTCCGCCTGGTCCAGCAAGGAATTGATGTTCGCCTTCGCCAGCTGCGCCATGCGGCCGAAAATGGACTGCTTAACCATGGTGTTACCTTTCGTCCTCTCCAGTGATGGCCACTGGATTCGGTGAACAGTGAATGTACCGCTTCTACCCGCCGGCCGGAACGAGTCCGCCGGCGCCTAGTCTGTAACCGGCCGGCTAGAAACTCCCGGAGTCCCCGCCGCCGAAATCGCCGCCGCCGCCGCCAAAGTCGCCGCCGCCCCAGCCCCCGCCGGAATCGCCGCCGCCCCAGCCGCCGCCACCGCCGCCGTGCAGGATGGAGTTGATCAGGATCCCGCCCAGGATGGCGCCGCCGAGGCCGCCGCCTCCGCCGCCGCCGAACATTCCGCCGCGGCCGTACCCCTGGTTGGCGTAGCCGCCGAACTGGTCCACATCCGCCTGGGCCAGCTGGGCGGCCTGGGCGGCGAGTGAGTGCGCCTGCTGGGCATACTGCAGGGCCGTGACCGGGTCGGTGCGCGAGATGGACAGCGCGTAGTCGAGGTTCCGCTGGGCCTCGGCGAGCCGGGTGCGCGCCTCGGTGCCCACCCCGCCGCGGCGGGCTGTGATGTAGTCCGAGGTGGCGCCGATCTGCGCTTGGGCGGACATGATGCTTTGCTGCAGCGAGGCCTGCGCCCGGCGGGCCTGCTCCTGCTGGTCGCGGATCCCGGTGAGGGCCGTATCGAGTGACTGGTGGGCGTTTTCCACCCGCTCCAGCGTGGCGATGGGGTCGATCTTGCCGCCCTGGATCTCCGCCTTTACCTGGGCCAGCGCCGCCTCCACCCCGGCCACCGGTCCGGCCAGTTCCGGGTGCGCGCCGGACTGGATCATGGCCCGCGCCTGGGCGAGGTCCTGCGCGGTGTCCACCACGGCGGACTCGAGCCCGTTGCGGGCCTCGTCAAGGTTGGCCGCCACTTTGGTGATGGCCCCGAGCAGCACGTTGGTCTGGTGCAGGCTCTCCTCGGCCGCACGAACGGCGACGGCGGCGAGGCTGCCCTCCCCGGCGTCGAGCTTTTCCCGTGCCGTTGCGGAGGCGTTCTGCACAAACGCCAGCCGCTCCTTGGCCTGGCTGATGTTGTCCGCGACCTGCACCAGCGCGCTCTCCGCGTACTTGGCGCGGAGCCCGGTCAGGGACTCCTCCGCTGCGGCGATCTTCGTCTCGGCTTCCGCGGCACCGGCGCCGACGGCGGCCAGCGCCTGCGGGGCGTTCTTCTCGAGTTCGCGCAGCGAATCGAAGTCCGCCTTCTGCTCCTGGAGGGAGGACAGGGCTGCCTCGGAGCGGCGGATGATTTCGCCGAGCCAGGTCCTCTGCTGCTCCTCGGTATCGGGGATGTGGTCATCGAGCTGCTGTTGCAGCTTGAACGACTCCGACATGTGGGCCTTGGCGTCCTGCAGGGCCTTGGTGAAGTTGCCGACCGCCGCGTCGCCGTACTGCGCCTGCGCGAAGCCGAGTTCCTGCTCGCTGGATTTGATGGCGTCGTCCGCTTCGATCAGCAGCGAGCCGCTCTTGCGGCGCAGTTCTTCGACGCTCAGCCCGGCCAGCGGGTCCAGCTCGGCGCCCTGCGGGCCGTAGCCGGCGCGGTCCGCGGCGGAGGCCTTCTTCCGGCGGTTGCGCAGGTACAGGTAGGTGCCGACGCCGCCGGCAGCGACGACGCCGACGCCGACCAGGACGCCGTTGCCGGCGCCCGCACCCGAGGGGACCGAGCCGCTGCCGCCGCCGGCGGCGTCGCCGACCGCAGCGGCGGTGTCAATAGCCGCCTGGGCAAAGTCGCGTTTTCCGCCTGCCAGGTTAGCGACGATCGCGTTCTGGCTGATGGTGCTGGTCTTTGAGGCGATGGCGCTGGCCGAGTTGGGCGAGAAGTAGTACTTGCCGTCGTCGGACATCGCGAGGATGACGTCGGCCCGGCCCATGCCCTTGTTCGTTGCTACGGCCTGGGACCACGCTTTGGGATCGGCAGGGTTCTCAAAAGTTTTCACGGTGACCACGTAAAGGTTGTACTTGTGGTCCTTCAGCAGCTTCTGGATGGCGTCCTGCACCTCACCCTTGCGGCTGCCCAGCACATTGCCGCTGTCGACGATGTTCTGTCCGGAAGGAATGGTCACCGGATCCTCCGCGAGGGCGGGAGCGGCAGGGAGCGCCAGCAGTCCCGCGACGCCTAGAACGGCGAGGAATCGTTTCATCATTGACCGCATGTGCAACCCTTCAGCACTTCTGTGACCGGATCGGGCCGAGCCGGTCGTCCCAGAACGCGACAGCGCCCCCACGCAGGTGCAAAGCCGCAGGTCGCTGAGGCAATTCCATTTGATTCTATGGTGCACCCCGGAGGGCGTCCACCACGGGGAATATGCCACCAGCGAAACGCGCTGAAGCCTGCGGGATGATGCTTGACCGGCCCTCGCGGCCGCCCGTAGGCGTTCAGGAACCTCCCAGCGAACGTCCGCTCTTGTTCCAGTCTGTGCGGCCATAATTGACTGCAGACGAGGATGAAAGGAAGTCCCATGACTGAGAACCCAATGCAGGGCGCGTCACCGGATCCATCAATGAAGAACCGGGAGCCGCTGGAGCCGGGGGAGCGCACCCCCGCAGCCCCGCACGCCCCCGGCGCGGGGGACTCGGCCCAGGAAAACCCGACCATGAGGCTGGACCGGCCGGCGGATGACGCGCCGCGGCCCGTCTACCCGCAGCGCCCGCCGGCGTACGGCCAGCACTCGGCCCCCGAAACCCAGCAGTTTGGCGCCCCGTCACCCCAGCCCGGGCACGGGGCGCCCGGCGCGTCCCAGGCCGGCCCGTATGCCCAGGGCGCGGGCCCCTACGCCGGTTACGGCAACCAGCCGCCGGCCGGCCCGGGATCCCCCAACAGCGCCTTCAACCACCCCAGCAATGCGCCCAAGCGCAAGGCCGCCTTCGGCGTACCGACGCTCGTGGCCAGCATTTTGGCAGCAGGCCTGGTGGGCGGCGGCGTCGTAGCCGGCAGCAACGCGCTGATCGGGAACCGTCCGCTGGCGTCGACCGGCGGCACCAGCCAGTCCGGCACCGTGATCGTCAACAACAAAGACGACGTCAACGCCATCACCGCCGCGGCCCTGAAGGCCTCGCCCAGCGTCGTAACCATCAAGGCCACGAGTGGAAGCGACGGAGGAACAGGCTCCGGCATCATCCTCGACGGCGAAGGCCACGTCCTCACCAACACCCACGTCGTCACGCTGGACGGCAAGACAGCCAACGCCGCCGTCGAGGTCCGCACCAGCGACGGCAAGGTCTTCAGCGCCAAAGTTGTCGGCACCGACCCCCTCTCCGACCTCGCCGTGATCAAGATCAACAACCCCGCCGGCCTGGTCCCTGCCACCCTCGGCGACTCGGGCAAACTCAACGTCGGGGACACCGCCGTCGCCATCGGCTCCCCGCTGGGCCTGACCGGAACCGTCACCGACGGCATCGTCTCCACGCTGAACCGGACCATCAGCGTGGCTTCCTCGGCCGCCCCTAAGGGCGGCGCCGACAATTCCCAGGGCGGGGACCAGGGCTTCCAGTTCGCGCCTCCCGGCGGCGGACAGGCGCCGAGCACCGCAGACCAGGGCAGCATCTCGATCAACGTCATCCAGACCGACGCGGCCATCAACCCCGGCAACTCCGGCGGCGCGCTGGTGAACAGCAAGGGTGAAATCATCGGCGTCAACGTCGCCATCGCCTCCGCCGGCGGGGACGCCACCGGCAGCAGCAGCGGCAACATCGGCGTCGGCTTCAGCATCCCGATCAACCACGCCAAGCGGGTGGCCCAGGAGATCATCAGCACGGGCAAGGCCACCCACGGCCAGCTTGGCGTGAGCGTCAAGTCCAAAGCCGCGGGCTCCTCGTCCTCCGGATTCTCTGTCGGCGCCGACGTGGCCACGGTTGAATCCGGTTCGGCCGCCGACAAGGCCGGCATCAAGGTGGGCGATGTCATCACCAAGTTCCAGGACCGGACCATCAGCGATCCCAACCAGCTGACGGCCGCCGTCCGCGAGCAGGCCGCCGGCGCCACCGTCAAGGTGACGGTCCTGCGTGGCGGCCAGGAGCAGGAAGTCGACGTGACCCTCGGAGCCGCAGCCGAGCAGTAGTAGAAGAGCAGTGCGAGGTAGAGCAGTACCCGGCCGGCCGGCACCCCCAGGGGGTGCCGGCCGGCTCTGCCTTTCCCGCCCCCCGGACAGGCTCCGTGTACCGCCGCCGGCTGCCTCCGTGAGGGCCCTGACACAGGCGTTAACCCAGGCCGCGGCGGGCCCGCGCTATATGGTTAGCTAGGAGCAACCCGGCACCTCCGGGCGTTCCCTGGCCACGACCCCACCCGGCTGGCTGCCCACCCGCATGGAAGGCTGCTGTAGACACAGTGGAAGAGACTTTGAAGATCATCGTGCTGGTCAAGCACGTACCCGACGCGCAGTTCGACCGCCACCTCAGCGGCGGGGACAAGACCACGGACCGGTCCGAAAGCATCCTGTCCGAGCTGGACGAGTACGCCCTCGAGGCGGCCCTGCAGCTGATTGAGGCCCGCGGCGGTGAGGCCGCCGGCAACAAGGTCATCGCCCTGAGCATGGGCCCGGCCGGCGCTGTCAACGCGGTCAAGAAATCACTGCAGATCGGCGCCACCGAAGGCGTGCACCTCAGCGACGACGCGCTCGCCGGCTCGGATGCCGCCGCCACCTCGCTCGCGCTGGCAGCCGCGATCAGGCACCTCGGAGCCGACGCCCCCGCGGACCTGATCCTGACCGGCATGGCCTCCACCGACGGCGAGACCTCCCTGGTCCCCGCCCAGCTCGCCGAGCGCCTCGGCCTGCCCCAGGTGACGTTTGCGTCCTCCCTCGACCTCGACGGCGGCAAGCTCACCGCCCGCCGCGACGGGGACTCCCACGCCGACACCGTCGAGGCCAGCCTGCCGGCAGTCGTCTCGGTCACGGACCAGATCAATGACCCGCGCTACCCGAATTTCAAGGGCATCATGGCGGCGAAGAAGAAGACCATCACCACCCTGACGCTCGCGGACATCGGCGTCGACCCGGGTCAGGTGGGGCTCGCCGGATCCTGGACCGTTGTCGAGACCGCGGAGGCCCGGCCGCCGCGGACGGCGGGCACCATCATCACCGACGAAGGCGACGCCGGCATCAAGCTGGTCGAGTTCCTGGCCGCGCAGAAGCTGCTCTAAGGGGAGATCCAGACATGGCAAAAGTTCTCGTATTCATCGACACCCCGGGCCCGGCGCTGAAGAAGTCCAGCCTGGAACTGCTAACCATCGCCCGCTCCCTGGGCGAGACCGCGGTCGCCTTCAACGGCGAATTGCGGGACGACGTCGCCGCGGCCCTCGGAGCCTACGGCGCGGGGGAACTCTACGTCCCCGCGGCCGCGGACCTCAATGACTACCTCGTCGGACCCAAGGCGGCGTTCCTCGCGGCCGCCGCGGGGGCGTCCGGGGCCACAGTCGTGCTGGCCGAGAACTCCGCCGAAGGCAAGGAAATCGCGGCCCGGCTGGGCATCAGGCTCGGCGCCGGCGTGATCACCGACGTCGTCGCGGTGGACCCGGACGGCACCGCGCACAAATCCGTGCTCGCCGGCTCGTACACCACCACGGCAAAGGCGACCACCCCGGTGGCCGTGCTCACCGTCAAGGCCAACAGCGTCGTCCCCGAGCCGGCCGCCACGGCCGCCGCCCCGCAGCCCGTCACCGTCGAACTGCCGGCCGACGCCACGGCCGGTGCGGCCCGGGTGACCGCCCGGAGCGAGAAGGCCGCCAGCGGGCGGCCCGAGCTTTCCGAGGCCCGGATCGTCGTGGCCGGCGGCCGCGGCGTGGACGGAAACTTCGGACCCCTGGAGGACCTCGCGGACGCCTTGGGCGCGGCCCTCGGCGCGTCCCGTGCCGCCACGGACGCCGGCTGGATCGGCCACGACGCGCAGATCGGCCAGACCGGTAAAACGGTTTCGCCGCAGCTCTACATCTCGGCCGGTATCTCCGGAGCCATCCAGCAGAAGGCCGGCATGCAGACCGCCAAGGTCATCGTCGCGGTGAACAAGGACGCCGAATCGCCGGTCTTCGAGATCGCCGACTTCGGCATCGTCGGCGACCTGTTCCAGGTGTTGCCGCAGGCGACCGAAGAAATCAAGAAACGCAAAGGCTGACCAGTGAGCACCAACGCCCCCGCGGCACAGAGCCCGTTCGATCCGGACCAGAACCGGATTGAGCGGGTGCTTTGTTTCACCGCGCACCCGGACGACATCGACTTCGGCGCGGCCGGCACCATTGCCGCCTGGACCGCCGCCGGGGTCCAGGTCAGTTACTGCATCATGACCGACGGAGACGCCGGCGGGTTCGACCCGGAGCAGCGGGATGAAATCGTCCGGCTGCGGACCGAGGAGCAGCAGCGCGCCGCTGCGCTCGTCGGCGTGACCGACATCCACTACCTGCACCAGCGGGACGGCTACCTTGAACCCTCGCACGAGGTTATCCGCGAAGTGGTGCGCCTGACCCGCCGGCTCCGGCCCGACGTCGTGCTGGCCATGCATCCCGAACGCAACTGGAAAAGGATCCAGAAGAGCCACCCGGACCACCTGGCGGTGGGGGAGGCGGTGACCCGGGCGGTCTACCCGGCGCTGGAGAACCCCTTCGCCTACCCGGAGCTGGCCGAGGCCGGGCTCGAAGCCTACAAGCTGCCCTGGCTCTGGCTCTTCGCCGGCCCGGAGGAACGCGAAAACCACTTCATCGACGTCAGCGGACACGTCGAGAACAAGCTGGCGGCCATCCACATCCACACCAGCCAGCATCCCGACGCCGGGGCGATGGAACGCACCGTCCGCGGCCTCATGCTCGCCACCGGTGAACGCGGCGGTCTCGCCCCGGGGCGCAGCGCCGAAGCGTTCCACGTTGTTGCCGTCAACGGACCGGGGACCATCGCCGGGTTCTAGTTGCCCGCGGGTGGCCGCTGCCATATGCTTGCCATTGTTTAAATCATATTTATTGATGGAAGGCAGACTTTAATGGCGAAGACTGCGCAGCACCCCGTTCTGGTCATCATGGGCGTCTCGGGTTCGGGCAAATCCACCGTGGCGGGCTTGCTGGCCGGGCGGCTGGGCTGGGACCTCGCGGAGGGAGATGACCTGCACCCCGCGTCCAACGTGGCCAAAATGCACGCCGGCCAGCCGCTGACCGACGAGGACCGCTGGCCCTGGCTGGACCGCATCGCCGCCTGGATCCGGGCGCACACCGCCGCCGGCACGCCCGGCGTCGTCACCTGCTCGGCCCTGAAAAAGCGGTACCGTGACGTGCTTCGCGGCGAGGGCGTGGTGTTTGTCTTCCTGGAGGGCAGCAAGGAGCGGATCTCCGACCGGCTGGCGTCCCGGCACGGCCATTTCATGCCGCCGGCCCTGCTGGAATCCCAGTTCGACGCCCTTGAAGCCCCCACCGGGGACGAAAACTTCATCACCCTCTCCGTCGGCGCAACCCCGGCCGACGAAGCCCAGGAAATCATCGACCGGCTCCATCTCGACGGCGCCGACGCCGCCGCACGCTGACCGCGTCCTGACCGGGTGCCGGCCGCGTACTGACCGGGTGCCGGTCACCATCCCCCTCATTCCCGCTAGGAACACGTTTTGAATTCTCTTGTCGCAATGCAGCTTCCCGCTGCCGTCGAGGCCTGGACCGGCCACGACACCCAGCTCCTGGTGGTCGCAGCCCTCGGCATCGCGCTGATCGTGGTGCTGATCGCCAAGTTCAAGCTCCACCCCTTCCTCGCCCTGGTGCTCGGCTCGGCCTTCGTCGGGCTGGCCTCGGGCGTGGAACTGGCCAAGATCATCACCAACTTCGAGGACGGAGTCGGCGGCGTCCTGAAGGAGGTGGGCCTGCTGATTGCCCTCGGCGCCATGCTGGGCAAGCTCCTGGCGGATTCCGGCGGCGCCAACCGGGTGGTGGACACCCTGCTTGCCAAGGCCGGCGGCAACCGGGTGGTCTGGTCCATCACGCTCGTTGCAGTGATCATCGGCCTGCCGATGTTCTTCGAGATCGGCCTGGTGCTGCTGCTCCCGGTGATCGTCCTGGTCACGCAGCGCTCCAAAATGCCGCTCATGCGCATTGCCATCCCCGCGCTGGCCGGGCTTTCCGTGCTGCACGGACTCGTGCCCCCGCACCCGGGACCCCTGATCGCAATCAGCGCCGTCAAGGCCGAACTGGGCACGACCCTGGCGCTGGGGCTCCTCGTTGCCATTCCCACCGTCATCATCTGCGGGCCGCTGTTTTCCCGGCTCGCCGCCAGATGGGTTCCGGTGGGTGCCCCCGCCGTGGCCGGCGGCATCGACACCCAGCACGGTGCCGACCTGGAGGGCGTCAAGCGCCAGCCCAGCTTCCCGGTAACGCTGCTGACCATCGTCTTCCCGGTGGTCCTGATGCTGCTCAAGGCCGTGGTGGACATCATCTGGCCGGACCCCGCCACGGCGCCGTGGATCAGGGTCTTCTTCGACTTCGTGGGCCAGCCGCTCGTGGCGATGACCCTGGCCGTGCTCCTCGCCATCGGCACCTTCGGCTACGCCGTCGGCTTCACCGGCAACAAGATCACCACCAAGATCGGTGCGAGCCTGGGGCCGATCGCCGCGATCCTGCTGATCGTGGGCGCCGGCGGCGGCTTCAAGCAGACCCTGATCGGCGCCGGCGTCGGCGACGCCGTGAAGAAGTGGGCCGAAGGCGCCAATATGTCCGTGCTGGTCCTGGGCTTCCTAGTGGCCGTGGCGCTCCGGCTCGCCACCGGTTCCGCAACCGTGGCCACCGTGACCGCGGCCGGCATCGTCGCGCCGCCGGCCAGCTCGCTCACCCCGACGCACGCGGCCCTGCTGGCCCTCGCGATCGGGGCCGGCTCGCTCTTCCTCTCGCACGTCAACGACGCCGGCTTCTGGCTGGTGAAGGAACTCTTCGGCTTAAGCGTCGGCCAGACCTTCAAGACCTGGTCCGTGATGGAAACCATGATCTCCGTGGTGGGGTTCGCCTTGGTGATGCTGCTCTCGCTGATCTTCTAGCACCGCCGGCCAGCACAAAGCCGCGCGGGCCCCGAATGTTCGGGACCCGCGCGGCTTTGTTGTTCCCAGCGGTCAGGCGCCCAGCGGGGCGGCGGCCACGGTCGGCAGGGTGGGCGACTTCGAGCCGCCGGCGGGCTCCACCGTGATGCCCAGGGAGGCGGCGGAACCGATGCCCGTGACGACGGCCGGCTTGGACAGCGCTTCCGCGTCCATCAGGCCCTTGGAGACCGGGGCGGAGCCGTCCTTGGGGATCAGCCACATCTGGTAGACCTTGCCGGTCGGCGGGGCGGGGACGCCGTTCATCTTCACGACCACGGCATCCTTCGACGAGGAGAGGGACAGCGAGGCAGTGCCGCCGCCGACGACGTCGACCGTTGCCTTCCGGACGTCGCCGGCCTGGAGTACCTGGTTGAGCGGGTCGTTCTGGTTGGCGACATAGGCGCCGACCCCGACGCCGCCCACGGCGATGGCGGCGGCCGCGGCAACGCCGATCAGCCAGTTGCGCATGCCCTGCGGACGTCGGCGCTCATCCCGGCGCTGGCGCGCGGCACCGAGTTCGTCCGTCACCGGAAGCCCGGGCTGCTCCCGGACGGGCCGGGCCACCACCGGCGGAGCGGCGGGAGCCGGTTGCCCAGTGACGACCGGGCCGGCAGACTGCGCCGGCAGGGCCGCGACAATACGGTCAAAGAGCCCGGCCGGGGGTTCCTCTTCGGCGCGGAAGCTCATGGTCAGGGTCTCGCGTGCCTGCCGGACCCGCTCCTCGAATTCGGCGCGTTCGGCGGGAGGCGCGTCGGCGAGGTAGCGGTCGACGGCGGTGCGTTCGGCGTCGTCGAGGGCGTGGAGCGCGTAGACCTCGGCGAGGTCGACGGCGCGGCCGGAGCTGAGGTCGCCGGCGATGTCGGCGGTAAAGCTGCCGGGCGCGCGCCCGCTGCCCTGTGGATTCATATCGTTCATCTCAACTCACCCCCAAGCAGGTTTTCAGGCGGATCAGTCCGTCGCGGATGCGGGACTTGATGGTGGGAACGGCCGCGTTGAGCTTCTCGGCGACTTCCCGGTAGGTGAGCCCGCCGTAGTAAGCGAGCCGGACGGATTCCTGTTGCGTTTCGGTCAACGTGTCCAGGCAGCGGACCACGGCTTCGGCCTCGAGCCGGCTGCCGACCTCGTCCGAGACGGAATCATGGTCGATTTCCTGGCTGCTGGCCCCATACCTGGCTTCCCGGTCGGTGGAGGACTGCGAGGACCGGACCTTGTCCACCGCGCGGCGGTGCGAGATGGTCATCAGCCAGGCGAGCGGGCTGCCGGCGTCGGCGTTGAACTTCGCCGCGTTCTGCCAGACCTGGAGGAAGACCTCCTGGGTGGTGTCCTCGCTGAGTTCAGCATCGATCAGGACCCGCCGCGCCATGCCGTAAACACGGCGCGAGGTCAGCTGGTAGAACTCGGCGAAGGCGGCCTGGTCCCCGACGGCGATCTGTCCGAGCAGCATTACCAGCCGGCGGTTCACGTCGGCTGAGGCGCTGGGGGGAGCGGTGGCCTCGCGGTTCGGGGCGTTCGGAGTTTCCATCACCTTCAAGCATAAGGTGCCTGCCGCCGATAGCGGGTCAGGCCGGGTTCGGACAGCACTGTGGTTGCCCGCAGCCCGACGGGCCGGGCGTCTATCCGCCTGTAGTGTGCTCACCTGCCGCTCCTCGCTCCTTCCGCCGCTCGCCGTGAATGCTCTCTCAGAAAGCATTCGGCGCAGCGGCGGGATCGGATGGGCGCAACTTCCGGGACCGTGCGGGCCCCGGCCCGGCGCGGCGTCCGGGGGCGGGCACCGGTGCTACAGCTTGGCGCCCGCGAAGCCCTGCTGGCGCCACGCCTCGTACACCGCGATCGAGGCTGCGTTCGCCAAGTTCAGCGAACGAAGTGCCGGCAGCATCGGCAGCCGGACGCGGGAGGTCACATGCGGGTCGTGTTTGACTTCCTCGGAAAGGCCCACGGACTCCCGGCCGAACATCAGCACGTCGCCGGGGCGGTAGCTGATGTCCGTGTAGGAGGTCTCGCCGTCGGAGGTGAACGCGAAGACCCGCTCCGGCTGCAATGCTTCCCACGCGGCGTCGATGTCCTTGTGCACGGTGACGACGGCGAGGTCGTGGTAATCCAGGCCGGCGCGGCGCAGCTTGGCATCGGAGAAATCGAAGCCCAGCGGCTCCACGAGGTGGAGTTCGGCCCCGGTGATGGCGGCCAGCCGGATGGCGTTGCCGGTATTGCCGGGGATTTCTGGGCTGTGGAAGAGGATGCGGAACACGGTCCCATCCTAGCGAGCCGACTGTCCGCTAGTGCATTCCGCTAGTGCATCCCGCGCAGCAGCCGGGCTAGCACGGGAACATTGACCGTATTCGGGGCCGGTCCGGAACTGAGGAACTGCTTGAGGCCGCGGGCCAGCCCGGCGGCGTTGACCACCTGCACGAGTTCGTGGCTGTCGCCGCGGTCCCGGGAGCGCCCGTGCCGGTCAATCACCGGTTCGTGCAGGTTCCCGTCGGTGCTGTGGACGACTGTCCAGCCGGTGACGTTCAGTTCGGGGAAAATGTCCTGCATCCGGCGCACCACGTGAGCCAGTTGCGGCGGGGCAATGGACCGTCCGCCGTGGTTCAGGGTGCTGCCGTTCCAGGCGTAGGCTCCCGGCGGCAGGAGCATGGAACCGATGATGGCCAGCCGGTAGCCGGAGACCAGCACGTGGTCGATGTGGCTGTTGTCGGCGGGGGACTGCAGTCCGTTGATCAGCCGGGCGGCCGGGATGGCGGGCAGGATCTGCCGGGTGATCAGCTGCACGGTGCGCATTTCTCGCTGGATGCGTGCCTCGGCGCCGAAGATTCCCCGCCGGCGCGGCATGCCGTGGACCTGCTGGCGGGCGACGGACTCCGGGATCAGCGGCACGCCGCCGCCGGCGGCCACCTCCTCGAAGGACGGGACGTAGACCGGGGCGTCCGCGGCGGTGTTGCGCGGCGTGTTGGGCCGGCGGACATGCGCGGAGGCCCGGCTGCCGGCGGCCGGCGCGTCGAAGTGGGCCCCTTCCTCGGCCGGGGCGGTGCGGCTGGAATAGGCGGTGCCGCTGCCGTAGGAGCGGTCGTAATCGGCGCGGCGCTTGGCGTCGATGAGGGTCTCGTACGCCAGGGTCACCCGGCGGAATGTGGCGGCGTCGCCCCCGTGGTCCGGGTGGGCCGTGCGGGCAGCCTTGCGGTAGGCCACCTTGATGTCCCTGTCCGTCGCCGTGACGGGGATCCTGAGGACCTGGTAATGCGAGCTGTTGCCCTGCGTCAAGCGCAATTCCTTTGCGTCGGTGGAGCCGGGCCGGCCTGGAGCTCCGGCGTGGCCAGTTTAACCGGCTGGGGGAATAACGAGTGCGCAACCGCGGATGGTTCCCGGCGGCTGGCATAATTCAGCGCATGAAGATCGCCCTCGCCGTCAACCCCCGCGCCTCCTTCGGCCGCGGGCAGCAGACCGGCCGGGAAGCCGCGGACTGTTTCCGCGCGGCCGGGGCGCAGGTCCAGCTGCTGTGCGAGGACAGCTACGAAACGCTGGCCCGCGCGGTGGACAAAGTGGTTGCGGACGGGGTGGACGCCTTGGTGGTGGCCGGCGGCGACGGCATGGTGCACCTCGGCGTCAACGCGCTCGCCGGCTCGGGGGCCACATTCGGCGAAACGCCGCTGGGGATCATTCCGGGCGGGACCGGAAACGACATGGCACGCGCCCTCGGCCTGCCGCGGCACGACATCCCGGCGGCTGCCGCACGCGTGCTGGCGGCACTGGAGTCGGGCGGGCGCCTGATCGACGCGGGCCGGGTCAGCTCGGGCGGCCGGACGCACTGGTTTGCCGGCGTGGTCTCCGCAGGCTTCGACGCCGCGGTCAACGAGCGCGCCAACGCCTGGCGCCGCCCGCGCGGACAGGCCCGGTACAACCTCGCCATGCTGCGCGAACTGGCCACCTTCCGCGCCATCGAGTACACCGTTACGGCCGACGGCGAGCGCTGGCAGCAGGGCGCCATGCTGATTTCGGTGGCCAACGGTCAATCCATCGGCGGCGGCATGAAGGTGGTGCCCGACGCCGTGCTCGACGACGGCTACCTGGACCTGTTCATCGTCCGGCCGCTGTCCCGCGCCGGCTTCCTCGCGGTGTTTCCGAAGGTGTTTTCCGGCCGGCACACAGGCCACCCGGCCGTGGAGATCCGCCGGGTCCGGCGGGTTGAGCTGGAGGCGCACGGAGTGGTTGCCTACGCGGACGGGGAGCGGATCGGCCCGCTGCCGCTGAGCATCGACGTGGTTCCCGGCGCGCTCCGGGTCCTGGCATAGGCGGGGTAACAGAGCACATGGAAGAACAGGAGAGCGGCGCGGTGCTGCGGGGCGCCGGCGCCCGTCCGGGGGCGTGCCGGGCGGCCGGACCGCAGCGGAGGGACTGGCTCCGGACGGCCGGTGCGCTGCTGGCGCTGCTTCCCCTGCTGGCCGCCTGCAGTGTCGGCGTTCCGGATCCCGCAGCGCCCAAACCGGCCAGCAGCGCCGCCGCCCTCGCCACCCCGACCGTTACGCCCGGGTACGACGCCGAAGCGGTCGCCGCCCGGAACCTGCCGCTGGCTGCGGGCGGCCGCCTCGCGGCCGGGGTTCCGGTGCGGGTTTCCGACGGGCTGCGGGACGCGCCGGGCTGGAAACCCGGCAAACAGGACCTCGCCGGTGCCAGCGAGTACCGAAAGGCCAACGGCTGCCTGGTCTCCGCCAAGGTCCGTGTGAACCAGTGGCCGCTGGTTGTCCCCGGTGATGACAGGGCATCCACCGAAGCCCTGTTCCGCTACCTGGACGCCAGCATCCTGCCGTCCTACCTGAAGACCGCGAGCCTGCGCTGGGGCGGCGAGCCGGACAAGCCGGGCCCTCGCGTCGAGGTGCTTGTGCTTGAGGGCGGCAAGCAGGCCGGGCGCCGGGTGACGGCCAGCTACGCCCGGCTCTTCGCCAAGACCGGCTCGTCCGTCTACGTCTCCGTCTCCTGCCCGGACGCTGGGGCGCTCGCCGGCGCGCGCGCCGACGTCGCCGCCCGGCTGGCCGTGCTGCCGCCGTCGTCCTGATCCCGCCGCAGCGGGCGGTGCTGCGGGGTCAGGACGACGGCCGCAGCGAAGGGGTCACCGGCTCTTTCCGGGCGAGAGCCTGTTCAGGGCCAGCGCCCCGACCAGGAGCCCTACGTCGCGCAGCGCCACATCGAAGAAGCTGCCCAGCACCAGCAGGTTGACGATGATGCCGAGCAGCCACACCGCGACCAGTAGCGAACCGAAACGCGGGCGGACCGCCACCGCGAGGCCCGCGATGATTTCGACGACGCCGACGAGGTACATGAACGTCTGTGCCGGCAGAGGAATGATCGAAGTGGCCGCCGGTGCCAGATACATCGTCCAGTCGGTGAGCAGGTTGGTGAACTTGTCCAGGCCGAAAATGACCGGCGCCACCGTGAAGACCGTGCGCAGCAGCAGGAAGGCCTGCCGTTGCGGACCGGCCGCAACCGCCGGGGCCTGGGCCGCAAGTGCTGTTGAAGATTTCATCTTCCGCTCCTAGCTTCTAAAAATAGATACTCTAATTTTAGAACGGTCCGGAGAGTTAAGCAATGGATCTTGTTTTTAGAGCTAGGCTGGTTTGATGACCCGTCTTACGTGGACCCGCAGGGTGTCCGCCGTCGCCTCCCTGGCCGATGACAACCGCCGCAGGCTCTTCGACTTCGTCGCCGCGGCGGATCGGGCGGTCGGCCGCGACGACGCCGCAGGGGCGCTGGGACTGGCCCGGAGCACGGCGTCGTTCCACCTGGACCGCCTGGTCCACGACGGGTTGCTGGCGGTGGAGTTCCGCAAGCTCGGCGGCAAGGAGGGGCCCGGTTCCGGCCGCCCGGCCAAGCTGTACCGCGCGGCCGTCCAGGAAGTCTCGGCGTCCGTCCCGGAGCGCAACTACGACCTCGCCGCCGAACTGCTGGTGACCGCCATTGAAGAATCAGCGACCGACGGCGGCTCCGCCCGGGACGCGCTGCTGCGGGGCGCCCGGTCCCGCGGCCGGGCCGCCGCCGCAACTGACGGCGGGGCCGGCCTCGCCGCGTTGCTTACCGCGGAGGGCTACCGGCCCACGGACGACGGCGCCGGCGGTTTACTGCTGCTCAACTGCCCGTTCCACCGGGTGGCCCAGGGCCATGCGGGCGTGGTGTGCGCCATGAACGGCGCCTTCCTGGCCGGGGCCGCAGAAGGTTGCGGGGAGGACCCGGGCCGGGTGGAAGCGCTCGACATCGAGGACCTCAGGGCCCAGGGAGCCGCCGCACCGGCCCAGTGCTGCGCCCGGATCAGGCCGCTGTGAGCCTCGGCTGGCCCTTGATGCCGGTCAGCAGGACCCCGGCGACGACCATGATCCCGCCCGCGACCTGGACGAACGTCAGCGGCGTGCCAAGCGCGACGGTGATGATTGCCGTGAAGACCACCATCAGGTTCAGGTAGTTGCCCGCGGTGCCCGGCGGGGTGGTCTTCAGCGCCAGGTTCCAGAACAGGTACGCGCCCAGCGAGGGGAAGACCGCAATATAGGCCAGCGACCAGCCTTCCGCCGGGGTATCCGGGAGCCGCACGTGCAGGGCGAGGGCCAACGGCGCCAGCGTCACGGTGGCCATGGCGACCTGCACCGCGGTGGCGGCGATGGCGGGCACGTCCAGCCGGCGGGCGATGATCGTGTAGCTGCCCCAGACCAGGATGGCGCCGATCATCATGAGTTCGCCGGTGTTGATGGAGAGGCTGGCTACCCGCTGCAATTCGCCGCGGGTCAGGACCAGCAGGACGCCCAGCAGCCCGAGTCCGATGCCGGTCCAGCCGAGCCGGGTGGTCTTCTCGCCGAGCAGGAAGATTGCCATCACCACAATCAGGGCAGGGTTGGCAGCCGTAATCAGGGAGGCGTTCATCGCTGACGTGTAGCCGAGCGCACCGTAGAGCAACAAGGTGTAGCCGCTCATCCCCAGCACGCTCAACAGCAACAGCACGGGCCAGCGGCGCAGCACCGCCCGCCAGTCCGGCTTTTCCACGAAGTGGGCCAGGGCGAGCAGCGGCAGTGCAGCCAGCGTCCAGCGCCAGAAGGTCAGGTCCAGCGGCGTCATCGAGGCGACAGCGGCCTGGCCGACGACGAAATTTCCGGACCAGAACAGGGTGGCCAGGACAAGGTACAGGGACGCTTTCACCGCTTGAATGTACACCAGCGCCCGCGCTGTCCGGACCTTCCAGCGGCGCCGTCCCCGGACCCCTCCGCGGTGCCGTCCTGCGGTGCCGGGCAAGCCGCCACGGTAGAATTGGGCTGTGCCCGTATACCTAGACCATGCCGCCACCACACCGCTAGCCGCGGAGGCGCTGGCTGCCCTGACGCGTGAGCTGGCCCGCACCGGCAACCCGTCCTCGCTGCACGGATCGGGCCGCCGGGCCCGCCGGGCCGTCGAGGATGCCCGCGAGACCCTGGCCGCCGCGGCCGGAGCACATCCCTCGGAAGTCATCTTCACCTCCGGCGGCACCGAGGCCGACAACCTGGCGGTCAAGGGCCTGTACTGGGCCCGCCGCGCCGAGGATCCGCGGCGGACCCGCATCCTGTGTTCCGCCGGCGAGCACCACGCGGTGTTGGACACCGTCGAATGGCTCGAGCGGCATGAAGGCGCCGATGTGCGCTGGCTGCCCGTCGATGCCGACGGCGTCCTGGATCTGGGCGCGCTGGCGTCGGAGCTGGCCGACGACCCCGCCTCGATCGCCCTGGTCACCGTCATGTGGGCCAACAACGAGGTGGGCAGCATCCAGCCCGTCGCGGAGATTGTCACGCTGGCGCACGCCGCCGGCGTACCCGTCCACTCCGACGCCGTGCAGGCGTTCGGCTCCGTGCCTGTCGATTTCCGTGCAACCGGCCTGGACGCCATGTCCATCTCGGCGCACAAGATCGGCGGCCCGGTGGGCGTCGGCGCCCTGCTGCTGGGGCGCGCTGTGACGCTGACGCCGGTCCAGCACGGCGGGGGACAGGAGCGCGACGTGCGCTCCGGCACCCTGGACACGGCCTCGATCGCGGCCTTCGCCGCCGCGGCGGAGGCCGTCACCGGCAAGCTTGCCGCCGAGTCCGCACGGATCGCCGCGCTGCGGGACCGGCTGATCGATGGCGTCCGCGCGGCCGTTCCGGAGGCCGTGCTGCGCGGAGCGCCCGGCCCCGGCCGGCTGCCGGGCAACGCGCACTTCACCTTCCCCGGCTGCGAGGGCGACTCGTTGCTGTTCCTGCTGGACCTCGCCGGGGTGGAATCCTCCACCGGCTCCGCCTGCACCGCCGGTGTGCCGCGACCCTCCCACGTGCTGCTCGCCATGGGCCTGGATGAGGACACCGCCCGGGGCGCCCAGCGCTTCACTCTCGGCCACGCCTCCACGGAGGCCGACGTCGATGCCCTGCTGGCGGCCCTGCCGGCCGCCTATGCGCGCGCCCGCCAGGCCGGCATGGCCGGACACGAGTCCAGCATCCAGACCGCGGGCACCGTCGCCCGCCAGGCCGCCGCCCGGGGCTAGGCCCCCTGCTCCGCGAGAAGCTGCGCCAGCGGAATATCCGGATCCGCCAAGGCCGCCGGGCTGACAGCGGCGCGTGCCGTGATCAGGGCCTTGATGGTCTGCTGCGGCTTTTCCGAGCGCGGCCAGTTGACGCTCATTCCGGCCACCACACGGCCCCCGCGCTGCCAGAAGGCGAGGAATTTCCGCTCCGGCAGTGAACCCCGGAGCACGGGCGGCCCTTCGATCAGGCCAGGGAAGCCGGAATACTCCATGCTGACGTCGTACTGGTCCGTGTAAAAGTAGGGAATGGTGTCCAGTACTGCGTCCCGGCCGAGCATCGCCCTGGCGGCAATTTTCCCGCCGTTGAGCGCATTGGACCAGTGTTCGCTGCGCTGGTGCCTGCCGGTGAAAGGGTGCAGGGCGTTGGCGACGTCGCCGGCGGCAAAGACGCCGGGAGCGGACGTCCGCAACGAGGCATCCGTGAGGATCCCGTTCTCCACTTCGATGCCGGCGGCCGCGGCGAGCGACGTCTCGGGGACAACGCCGACAGCGATGACCACCAGGTCGGCGGCCAGGACCTCGCCGGCATCGGTGCTGACGGCCGTGACCCGGCCGGCCTCGCCCCTAATCTCGGCAGCCGACGCCGGGAGGCGGAACCGCACGCCGCGGGACTCGTGCAGCGAGCGGAAGAAGGCTCCCAGTTCGGGACCGATTGCCGCGGCCAGCGGCACATGTTCGAGGCCCAGCAGGGTCACGGTGTTGCCATAGGAATTCGCCGTGGCCGCCAATTCCATCCCGATCCAGCCGGAGCCGACCAGCACGACGTTCCGGCCACCTCCTGCGAGAGCCTCCCGGAGCCGGCGGCTGTCCTCGAGGGTGCGGAACGTCATAACGCCGTCGAGCTCGCTGCCGGGCAGCGGAATCGTGCGCGGATACGCGCCGGTGGCCAGCAGGAGCGTGGAATAGGGCAGCCGCGCGCCGTCGGCGAGGGCCACCGTGCGGGCGTCCGTGTCCAGCGCGGTGACCCGGACGCCCAGCCGCAGGTCGACGTCGTGCTCCGCGTACCAGCTGGGCGGGACCACAGGCAGCGCCTCGTCGCCCTCTTTGCCCAGCAGGTATTCCTTGGACAGCGGTGGACGCAGGTAGGGGGCATGGGATTCGCCGGCGAGCAGTGTGACCGGTCCGGCGAAGCCTTCCGCCCGGAGGGTCTTGGCGGCGGTGGCTCCGGCCAGGCCGCCGCCCACGATCACGATGTTTTCGACAGCCATCTTTGCCCGTCCCGCCCGTGTCCACGACGCCTACGGAGTTCTAAAACCACTACTTTCGACTTTAGAAGCGGAGGGCCGGGCCGTCAAGGCTTTTGGGGAGGATTCGGCGTGGCGATAGAATGGGTTGGCGGGCAGCGTCTTCCCGCAAGCCCCCTAATTCCTAGAGAAAGCCAGCATGCGAGTTCTTGCAGCCATGAGTGGCGGCGTTGATTCCGCCGTCGCCGCAGCCCGCGCCGTCGAGGCCGGCCACGACGTCGTCGGGGTCCACCTGGCGCTCTCCCGCATGCCCGGAACGTTGCGTACCGGCAGCCGCGGCTGCTGCACCATCGAGGACTCACGTGATGCCTGGCGGGCGTGCGACGTGCTCGGCATCCCGTACTACGTGTGGGATTTCTCCGAGCGATTTAAGGAAGACGTCGTCCAGGACTTCATCGACGAATACGCTGCCGGCCGCACGCCCAACCCCTGCATGCGCTGCAACGAGCGGATTAAGTTCGCGGCCCTGCTGGAGAAGGCGATCGCGCTCGGATTCGACGCAGTGTGCACCGGCCACTATGCCAAGGTGATCACCGACGCCGAGGGCAACCCCGAGCTGCACCGTGCCGCGGACTGGGCCAAGGACCAGAGCTACGTGCTCGGCGTCCTCACCCACGAACAGCTCCGGCACTCGATGTTCCCGCTCGCGGACACCCCTTCCAAGGCCGAGGTCCGCGCCGAGGCCGAGCGCCGCGGGCTGTCCGTGGCCAACAAGCCCGACAGCCACGACATCTGCTTCATCCCCGACGGGGACACCGCCGGCTGGCTGGCCGAGAAGATCGAAATGACCTCCGGCGACATCGTGGACGAATCCGGCGCCAAGGTCGGCGAGCACCCCGGTGCCAACGCGTTCACCGTCGGCCAGCGGCGCGGCCTCAAGCTGGGCACCCCGGCCGCGGACGGCAAGCCGCGCTTTGTGCTGGAAATCCGGCCGAAGGAAAACAAGGTGGTGGTGGGTCCCGAGGCGCTGCTGGCGATCGACGAGATCCGCGGCATCAAGGTTTCCTGGGCCGGACTGCCGATCGCGGAGATCGCCACCGGCGAGGAGTTCGACTGCCACGCCCAGGTCCGCGCCCACGGCGACCCGGTGCCGGCAACTGCCCGGATGGAGCACGCCGGCGGGTCCGGCGACCTCGTGGTCACGCTGAAAGAACCGCTGCGCGGCGTCGCCCCCGGCCAGACCGTGGTGCTCTACCAGGGCAGCCGGGTGCTGGGGCAGGCCACCATCGACGCCGCCCGGTCGCTGCAGCGCGCCGCACTCTAACCGCCCGCTGGCCGTAACCGCCGCGAGCGTCCTGCGGCCCGTCAGGTGGCTTTCGGGCTCTCCGGCAACCCCGCGTCCGGGCCCACTCCCCAGCCCGGGCGAGGAGCATGCCCATTCCCCGGCCGGCGCTCGGGACATGCCCATCTGCAGGCACCCACCGCCGCGGGGCATGTCCATGTTCCGGGGGAGCGACTGGGCACGTTGCCATTCTGTTCACTCCGCGGCCTGCCGATGGGACATGTCCGCTGCCGTGCCTGGAGGAGGAGCATGTCCATTTTGCGGGGGAGCGGCTGGGCACGTTGCCATTCTGTTCACTCCACGGCCTGCCGATGGGACATGTCCGCTGCCGGGCCCGCAGGAGGAGCATGCCCATTTTCCGGAGCAGCGACTGGGCACGTTGCCATTCTGTTCACTCCGCGGCCTGCCGATGGGACATGTCCGCTGCCGGGCCGGGAGGAGGAGCATGTCCATTTTCCGGGGCAGCGTCTGGGCACGTTGCCATTCTGTCCACTCCGCGGCCTGCCGATGGGACATGTCCGCTGCCGTGCCTGGAGGAGGGGCATGTCCGGCGGCCGCGGGGTGCCGAGGATCGGGGCCTTTCGCTGAAGAAAACGATGAGTTCCGTGGAATCGTGTAAATTTTGTGTCTCAACTCACAAGATATTGCGATTCACGCCATGGTCTTCTGGTTGAATCTAGGAATCAGGACAGTGGGCGCCCCTCGAGTCAAGCTACTTCGGGCTGCGCACTAGTACTCATCGAACAGAAAGTTCACAGATGGCAATGAACAAAAAGGCCCTGCAGAGCGCCATCGCGCTCGCCGGGGTTTCCGCCTTTGCATTGACGGCCTGCACCGGCCCTTCCGGCGGCGGAACGGCCTCCGGCAGCGCCGCAGGCGGAGGCACCATTACGTACGGCACCACGGACAAAGTCGTCACCCTCGACCCGGCCGGCTCCTACGACGCCGGCTCATTCATGGTGATGAACCAGATCTACCCGTTCCTGATGAACTCCAAGCCCGGAACGGCTGACTCCACCCCGGACATCGCCGAGTCCGCCTCTTTCACGAGCCCGACGGAGTACACCGTCAAGCTCAAGCCGGGCCTCAAGTTCGCCAACGGCCACGCCCTGACGTCCTCCGACGTGAAGTTCTCGATCGACCGCGTCGTCAAGATCAATGACGACAACGGCCCGGCGTCGCTGCTGGGCAACCTCGCTTCGGTGGAAGTCAAAGACGACTCCACCGTCGTTTTCAAGCTCAAAGAAGGCAACGACCAGGTCTTCCCGGGCGTCCTCGCCGCGAACGCCGGCCCGATCGTCGACGAAGAGGTCTTCGCCGCCGACAAACTGATGAGCGACGACGACATCGTCAAGGGCAAGCCCTTCGCCGGACCGTACACGATCGAGAGCTACAAGAAGAACGAGCTCGTCAGCCTCAAGGCGAACCCGGACTACCAGGGCCTGCTCGGCAAGCCGGCGAACGACGGCGCCACGATCAAGTACTACGCGGACTCCAACAACCTCAAGCTCGATGTCCAGCAGGGCAACATCGACGTCGCCGGCCGCAGCCTGACCGCGACCGACGCCGCCGACCTCGAGAAGGACTCCAAGGTCAAGGTCCACAAGGGCCCGGGCGGCGAGCTGCGCTACATCGTCTTCAACTTCGACACCATGCCGTTCGGCGCCAAGTCCGCCGACGCCGACCCGGCCAAGGCCCTCGCCGTCCGCCAGGCGATGGCCAACGTCGTTGACCGCGACGCGATCGCCACCCAGGTCTACAAGGGCACCTACCTGCCGGCGTACTCCGTCGTTCCGGACGGCTTCGTCGGCGCCATCACCCCGCTCAAGGAAATGTACGGCGACGGCAGCGGCAAGCCCAGCCTCGACAAGGCCAAGAAGGCCTTCAGCGACGCCGGCGTCACCGCGCCGGTCACGCTGAAGCTGCAGTACAACCCGGACCACTACGGCAAGTCCTCCGGCGACGAGTACGCCATGATCAAGGAGCAGCTGGAGAAGTCCGGCCTGTTCAAGGTTGACCTGCAGTCCACCGAATGGGTTACCTACTCCAAGGACCGCACCAAGGACGTCTACCCGGTTTACCAGCTCGGCTGGTTCCCCGATTACTCCGACGCCGACAACTACCTGACCCCGTTCTTCATCCCGGGCAACTTCCTCAAGAACCACTACGAAAACCCCGCCGTCACCGAGCTGATCAAGAAGCAGCTCACGACCGTGGACAAGGGCGAGCGCGAGAAGCTGCTCGGCGAGGCGCAGACGGCCGTTGCCAAGGACCTCTCCACGCTGCCGCTGTTGCAGGGCGCCCAGCTGATGGTCGCCGGCAAGGACGTCCAGGGTGTCGAAAAGACCCTCGACGCGTCGTTCAAGACCCGTCTTGGCGTGATTTCCAAGTAGGTCCATTCCCCATCCGGTCCTGACCAGCCAAGGAGGCGGGGCGCCTGCGCGGCGTCCCGCCTTTCTTGCTGAGAGCAGGACAACCGATTCCGGAGGCCCACGAAGCCGATGGAAACACACATTTAGGTACCAATGACAACACTTATTGAGGCGCCGCCCAGCGACGCCGACGGCCTATTGCCGACAAAGAAGAAGGCGTCCGGTGGGGGACTGGGCCAATACATCCTGATCAGGTTCCTGCTGATCTTCCCGACGATCCTCATTCTCGTGACGATGGTGTTCTTCCTGATGCGAATCACCGGTGATCCCATCACCGCTGCCCTGGGCGGCCGGCTCCCGCCCGAACAGCTCGCAGAACGAATCGCCTCGGCCGGTTACGACCGGCCCATCTTCGTGCAGTACTTCGAGTACCTTGGCCAGCTCATGTCCGGGAACCTGGGCACCACGCTCTCGGATAACCGGCAGGTCGTGGAGGTATTGACTACCTACGGTGCCGCGACACTGGAACTGGCCGTCAACGCCGTTATCGTGGCCCTGCTCGTCGGCATTCCGCTGGGCATGATCGCCGCGCACCGCCGGGACAAGGCCCCCGACGCCGTGCTGCGGATCATGGCCATCCTCTTTTACGCAACGCCCGTGTTCTTCGCCGGCCTGTTGCTCAAGCTCACGTTCTCGGTCTGGCTCGGCTGGCTTCCGGTTGCCGGGCGGGCCAAGACCTCCACGGAACTTGCCCTCACCGCGCTCCAGGCGCCCACCGGCATCTACTGGCTCGACGCGCTCCGCAGCGGCAATTTCAATGCCCTCGGCGACGTCATCGCCCATGCGGTGCTGCCCGCCCTCGCGCTGGGCCTGCTGACCGCCGGAATCTTCCTGCGGCTGGTGCGCACCAACGTGATCGGCACGCTCGGCAAGGACTATGTGGAAGCCGGCCGTTCACGCGGCGTCAGCGAATTCCGCCTGGTGACCAAGCACGCCTACAAGCCTGCGCTCATCCCCATCATCACCGTGATGGGCCTGCAGATCGCGGTCCTGCTCGGCGGCGCCGTCCTGACCGAGACCACGTTCGAATGGAAAGGCCTCGGTTTCCAGCTCGCCAGCTATCTCACCGCGCGCGACTTCGTGGCCGTGCAGGGCATCGTCGTCCTGCTTGCCGTGATCGTGGCCGTCACCAACTTCATCGTGGACATCATCGCCGCGCTGATCGACCCCCGCGTGAGGTACTGACATGAGCATCGAACCCAATAGCGTCAACGACAACCGCCGGGAACCCTGGTTCGGGAAGCTGCCGGTCGTCTCCCACTTCAACAAGAGTGTCGGCCTGCAACGCGGCATGCTCGTCGCCGGGCTCATCCTGACGTCGCTGTTCCTGCTGACCGCAATTTTCGCTCCGCTGATCGCGCCGTTCGGCTTCTCCCAGATTTCCGACGCCGACGGCGGCTTCCCCGCGCAGCAGGCCCCCGGCGGCAAGCACCTCCTCGGCACCACCGTCGGCGGCTACGACGTGTTCTCCCGCGTCGTGTGGGGCGCGCAGACCGCCGCGCTGGTGATTGTGGTGGCCGTGATCATGTCCATCTTCATCGGCGTCATCCTGGGCCTGGTCAGCGGCTACATCGGCGGCTGGCTGGACCGGATCCTCGTGGTCATCGCCGACGCCGTGTACGCCTTCCCGTCCCTGTTGGTCGCGATCGTGATGGCGATCGTGATCAGCGGCGGCCGTTCCAGCCTGTGGGGCGGCATCCTGGCCGCGGCGATCTCCATCACCGTGGTCTTCATCCCGCAGTACTTCCGCGTGATCCGGGCCGAAACCATCCGGCTCAAGGCCGAACCTTTCGTTGAATCGGCCAAGGTGGTGGGCGCGTCCAATATCCGGATCATGACCCGCCACATCTACAGGAACGCCACCCGCACCCTGCCGCTGATCTTCACGCTGAACGCCTCCGAAGCCATCCTCACCCTCGCGGGGCTGGGCTTCCTGGGCTTCGGCATCGAACCGACCTCGGCCGCTGAATGGGGTTTCGACCTTAACAAGGCGCTTGCGGACACGACCTCCGGTATCTGGTGGACGGGTGTCTTCCCCGGCCTGGCCATCGTCCTCACCGTGCTGGGGCTCACCCTGGTCGGCGAGAGCATCAACGACCTCAACGACCCGCGCCTTCGGGGCCGCAAGAAGGCCGCTTCCGGCAAAGCCGGACCCGACACTGCCGGACCCGGTAGCTCCAGCGCACCGGCCGCGGACACAGCAGAAGTGAGAAGTTCATGAGCACCAATCTCGGCTCCGTTTCAGACCAGCACACCCGGGGCTCCGGACCGGTGCTGGACATCGACCACCTGAGGGTCACGTTCGCCACCGACGCCGGGGACGTCTACGCGGTGAAGGATGTCAGCCTTGAGGTCAACCCCGGCGAAGTCGTCGCGATCGTGGGCGAATCCGGCTCCGGCAAGACCGTCACCGCCAAAACCATCCTGGGGCTGCTGCCGGAGACGGCGATCAGCTCCGGCGCGGTCCTGATCAACGGCAACAACGTGATCAGCGTCAGCGCCGCGAAGCTGCGGGAAATCCGCGGCCGGGACGTGGCCATGGTGTTCCAGGAACCCTCGACGGCGCTCAACCCGGTCTTCACCGTGGGCTGGCAGATCGCCGAGGGCATCCGCGCCCACGCCGGACACGGGGGAGCCGGCCGGGTCAGCGCCAAGGAGGCCAGGTCACGGGCGATCGACGCCCTGCGCAAGGTGGGCATCCCGGATCCGGAAACCCGGGTCGATTACTATCCGCACCAGTTCTCCGGCGGCCAGAAGCAGCGCGTGGTGATCGCCGCCGCGCTGGCGCTGAACCCGGGCCTCATCGTCGCGGATGAGCCGACGACCGCGCTGGACGTCACGGTGCAGGCGGAAATCCTGGAACTTCTGCGCAACCTCCGGGACCAGTACGGCACCTCGATTGTGCTCATCACGCACAACATGGGCGTCGTCGCGGACCTCGCCGACCGCGTCGTTGTGATGTACCAGGGCGACGTCGTCGAAGAAGCCAGCGCACGGGTGCTCTTCGCGGAACCGAAGCAGGACTACACCAGGAAGCTCCTCGCCGCCGTCCCGCACCTGGGCCGGAACTCCGCCTCGGCCGGCATGACCGAGCGCGCCCACCAGGGCGGCAAGGTGCTGGTCGAGGCCAAGAACCTGACCATCGAATACCCCGGCCGGCTGGGCAGTCCGGCGTTCAAGGCCGTGGACGGGGTGAGCTTCACCCTGTCCGAGGGCGAGGTCTTCGGCCTCGTGGGCGAGTCGGGCTCCGGCAAGACGACGATCGGCCGCGCCATCGCGGGCCTGAACCGGACCACGGGCGGCAGCCTGAAGGTGCTGGACTACGAGATGCTCAATCTCAAGGAGCGCACCTTCAAGCCGCTGCGCAAGCAGATCGGCTTCGTCTTCCAGGACCCGGCGGCGTCGTTCAACCCGCAGCTCACCATCGGGGACTGCATCGCCGAGCCGCTGATCATCCACACCAAGCCGACGCCGGCGCAGGCCCGGCAGCGGACCCGCGAACTGCTCGAAGCCGTGCAGCTGCCCGCCGCGTACGCCGACCGGTACCCGCACGAGCTCTCCGGCGGCCAGCGCCAGCGCGCCTCGTTGGCGCGGGCGCTGATCCTGAACCCGAAGCTGCTGATCGCCGATGAGCCGACGTCGGCCCTGGACGTTTCGGTGCAGGCGAAGGTGCTGGAGCTGTTCAAGGAGATCCAGGCCGAATTCGGTTTCGCCTGCCTCTTCATCAGCCACGACCTCGCCGTGGTGGACATCCTCTCGCACTGGGTTGGTGTCCTCTACAAGGGCAAGATGGTGGAACAGGGCCTTGGAAACCAGGTGATGGGCCACCCGCAGCACGACTACACGAAGAAGCTCATCGCGTCTCTGCCGGTTCCTGACCCGGACGAGCAGGCCCGGCGCCGCGAGCAGTTCCGCGCGGTACTCGGGGCCTGACAGCCCGGCCGGGCATGCGGCGCCCTGAGGTGCGCTGCCGCGAAGGGGCCATGCCCGCCGTTCACGAACGGCGGGCATGGCCCCTTTTCGTTGCCTTGCCGCGGCCGCTTAACACCCGGAAGGATTTGTGCGCCAGCGCCTAGACTGGACGAATGACCGAGCAGAACCAGAACCTCCCCGACGCCGATAGCTACGACCCCGCCGCCAGCTCCCTGGCCGGGCAGGTGGACCCCGCGGTGATGGCGGAGCTGCTCTCGATCCGTTCGAGTATCGACAATATCGATGCCACGCTCGTCTTCCTGCTGGCCGAGCGGTTCAAGGCGACGCAGAAAGTCGGCTTCCTCAAGGCCGCGCACAAGCTTCCGGCCGGGGACCCGGGACGGGAGACGGCACAGATCGCGCGCCTGCGCCGGCTCGCCGCCGAAGCCCACCTGGATCCGGCGTTCGCGGAGAAGTTCCTGAACTTCATCATCGGCGAGGTGATCCGCCACCACGAGGCCATTGCGGAGGACCACCAGGCGGCGGCCCACCAGGCCGCTGCGCAGCGGTCCACGGCTGACGCGGACCCCGCCGTCGCCGCCGAAGCGTAGCAGTTGCCGGTGCCAGAGATCCCCGGCCAGGTCACGGCCACCGCCCTGGGGCCGTGGCCGGGCGAAGACCCGGTCGAGGCCGCCCGCATCATCCGCGGCGAGCTGGGCAGCCCGCACCTGCCCTTCCTCGCCGAGCTCCCCGACCGGGGCGTCGGTTCGGACGCCCTGGGCCGCACTGCGTCACTGCTGGAAGGCCTCGCCGTCGACGTCCAGCCCTACGGCTGGCGGCTCGTCGACCGGCCTGGCAAGGACCTCCTGCGCGCCCGGTCGGCCCTGTCCACTGATCTCAACGTCCTCGCCGACGTCGTTGGGGCCGAGGACACTCCGGCCGCGGAGCTCAAGCTCCAGCTGCGGGGCCCGGTCAGCCTCGCCGCCGGGCTGCACCTGCACAACGGGGAACGGGCCCTGATTGACCACGGCGCACGGCGGGACCTCGCGGCCTCGCTCGCCGCCGGTGTGGGCGCCTACCTGCGCCGGGCTGCCGCCGCGGCGCCGGGCGCGAGCCTGGTGGTGCAGCTCGACGAGCCGGACATCGCCGCCGTCATGGCCGGCACCATCCCCACTTCCAGCGGCTACCGCACCCTGCGCGCGGTCGCGGGGTCGGAGATCACCGAATCGTGGCGGCTCGTCATCGACGCCCTGCGGGCTGCCGGCGCGGCCGAGATCGTGGTCTCCGTGCCGGAAGTGGAGGCGCCCTTCGACCGGATCCTCGCCGCCGGCGCGGACGGGTTCGCGGTGCCCCTGCGGGCCCTGACCTCCCGCCAGTGGGAACACATCGCGGGCGCGGTGGAGTCCGGGAAACGCTTGTGGGCCGGGACCCTGCAGGTCGACGATCCCGCCGCGGCGCTGCCGCGTGTGCCCCAGGCTGTCGAAACGCTCTGGCGCCCGTGGCGCCAGCTCGGGCTCCCGGCCACCGCGCTGGGCTCGGTGCGGGTCACGCCGTCGGCAGGCCTCGCCGGCTACACGCCGCAGTCCGCGACGGCGGTGCTGACCCGGCTGACGCAGCTCGCGGACGGGCTGAACCAGCTCGCGCTCGGCTAGGACCTACACGCGGCTTTCCCAGCGGTCGGGCCGTGCGCGTTCGGGAAGATGGCCCGGCGCCGCGGCAGCGTCCGGGTAAGGCTCCAGCCGGTAGTCGAAGTGCCCGGCGTAGACCAGCACCAGGCCGATCTGCGGCTGGATCACCTTGACCTGGATCCGGTGCCGGCCCTCGTCCGGCTCCCACCACTGCTCGGCGTACGCTTTGGCGTCCAGGGCGTCCGGCAGCGGGATCCGCAGCGGGCCCAGGAACAGCCGGGAGGCCTCCGAGACGCCGCGCAGCCGGCCTTCCGGCGTGACGCTGAGGTTGAGGTCGGTGACCAGCCGGCGGTACCGGCCGACGTAATCCACCAGCCGCGGGGTGCCGGCGGAGGAGTCCAGGCTGGTGGTGTCATGGAAGATCCTGGTGGTCTGCGGAAAGAAAATTTCCCGCCGGGCGGTCAGGCTGGAACGTCCGAACGGGTCAAGATGGGCGTGGTTCTCGATCCGGAACCTGATGCCCTCGCCGTACTCCGGGAAGAACGCCTGCTCGCCGGTCGCCAGCCGCAGCAGCGGACGCAGCCAGCGCTGCCGGCACCCGACGACGTCGAAGACGCCTTCGCCGACGCCGTAATGGCCGGAACCCGGGGCGAGCGAGAAATAGTCCTGCAGTTCGGGTTGCAGCCGGGAAAAGTCCGGCCCGAGGCCGAGCCGGTAGATGGGGTCGTAACTGGTCACGGCATCCTCCTGGGGGTCACAGCCGTCCGGCGGCCTTCAAACGAATGTACGCGTCCGCGAGCGCCGGCGGCAGCTGCGCCGGTTCGGCGTCGACGACTTCGACGCCCGCGTGGCGCAGCTGGGCGCTGACCGCCTCGCGTTCCAGCAGGGCGCGTTCGGCCGCGGCGGCGCGGAAAACACCGGTGGCGGTCGAGCGCTCGCGCTGCATTTCGCCGAGCTGGGGGTCGCGGACCGAGGCGACCACCACCACGTGCTGCTGCGCGAGTTGTGCCGCCATCGGCAGGAGCCCCTCTTCGGGGGCGCCGCCGTCGAGCGCGGTGAGCAGCACCACGAGGGAGCGGTGCGCCGACACGGAGCGGACCCGGGCCGGTATCTGCGGCCAGTCGAGTTCAATGAGTTCAGCCTCCAGCGGGACCATGGCCTGGACCAGCTGTCCGAGCAGGTTTCCCTTGGCCGCGGAGCCGGCCTGCGCCCGGAGCCTGCGGTCGAAGGCGAGGAAGTCCACCCGGTCCCCGCCCCGTTCGGCCAGGACGGCCAGCAGCAGCGCCGCTTCGATGCCGGTGTCGAGCCGCGGCTCGTCGGCGATCCGGGCGGCGGCGGTGCGGGAGGTGTCCAGCAGGATGACGACGCGGCGGTCCCGTTCCGGCCGCCAGGTCCGGACCACGACGGCGGAGCGGCGCGCCGTGGCGCGCCAGTCGATGGAGCGGACGTCGTCGCCGCGCACGTAGTCGCGCAGGGAATCGAATTCGGTGCCGGCGCCGCGGATCTGCACTGCCGCCTTCCCGTCGAGCTCGCGCAGCTGGCGCAGCTTGGAGGGGAGGTGCCGCCGCGAGTGGAACGGCGGGAGCACCCGGAGCGTGCCCGGGCACGGGAAGGTGCGCTGCCGGGCGGCCAGGCCCAGCGGGCCGAAGGCGCGGACCGTGACGTGCGCGGCGGCCAGTTCACCGCGCCGCGTGGGCTGCAGCGTGACGGTCACCCGGCGGCGCTCGCCGGGCGGGACCAGCAGGGGCTGGACCGGGTTCCGCGCGCCGGCCGAGGGCTGCCAGGCGTCCCGGACCAGCCCCCGCAACATCCGGCGCCCGGCGTTGGCCACCGTGAGCACGGACTCGGCCTGCCCGGCCAGCGGGACGCTGCCAGCGTCGTTGCGCTGCACCGAGACCTGCCGCAGCGGTACCGCGAGCGCCAGGTCCAGCAGCACGGCGGCAAGCAGCAGCAGGCCCACCAAGGCAGCGGAGCCCCAGCCGGGCAAGAGCGCCACCGGGATCAGGCCCAGCAGCGCCAGCACCACGAAGCGTCCGGAAACTGCCATGGCTCAGCGCGGCACGGGGACGGAGGTGAGGATGCTGCCCAGCACGCCGTCGACCTGCACGCCGTCCATCTGCGCTTCGGGGCGCAGCGCCACCCGGTGCCGCAGGCAGGGCAGGGCGAGGGCCTTCACGTCGTCGGGGGTGACGAAGGTCCGGCCGGAGAGCCACGCCCAGGCGCGCGAGCCGTTCAGCAGGGCGGCGGCGCCGCGCGGCGAGACGCCCAGCTGGAAGGACGGCGCCGCGCGGGTGGCGCGGACCAGGTCCACGATGTAGGCGAGGACCTCAGGGCCGATCTCGACGGCGGCCACGGCGTGCCGTGCCTGCTCCAGCTCGGCGCGGCCGGCCACCGGGCGGACCCCGGCGGCGGCCAGGTTGCGCGGGTCGAAGCCGGCCGCATGCCGCCGGATCACCTCGATTTCGTCCTCCCGCCCGGGCAGCGGCATGGTCAGTTTGAGCAGGAAGCGGTCCAGCTGGGCCTCGGGCAGGGGGTAGGTGCCCTCGTACTCCACCGGGTTCTGCGTGGCCGCCACGATGAACGGCGTCGGCAGCTGGCGCGAGACGCCGTCCACCGACACCTGCCGCTCCTCCATCGCTTCCAGCAGCGACGCCTGGGTCTTGGGCGGCGTCCGGTTGATCTCGTCGGCCAGCAGGATATTGGTGAAGACCGGGCCTTCGCGGAAGCTGAACTCCGAGGTGTGCGAGTCGTAGACGAGCGAGCCGGTGACGTCGCCGGGCATCAGGTCCGGGGTGAACTGGATCCGCTTGGTGTCCAGGCTGAGGGCGGCCGAGAGGCTGCGCACCAGCAGGGTCTTCGCTACCCCCGGCACCCCCTCGAGCAGCACATGGCCGTGGCACAGCAAGGCGATCAGCATCCCGGTGACGGTGGCGTCCTGCCCGACGACGGCCCGGCCGACCTCGCGGCGCACGTCCAGCAGTGCCTGCCGGAGGGGGTCCCGGTCCCGGGAATCCCACAGCCCGGGGGCTTCCGGGGCGTGCGTGGAGACGCTTGGCTGATCATTCATCGGGCGTGTACCTCTTTCTCTAGTCGGTCCAGCTCCTGGGCCCAGCGCACGAGGTCGGCCTCGGCGCGGGGTGTGGCGTCGAGGACAGCGGCGACGGTTTCCGGTGCCCGGTCCAGGTGCCGGGCGGCCGCGTCAGAAACGGCTGCGGCCCCGGCGTCCGGTCCCAGCCGGAGCGTCCTGGCCAGCCGCACCAGGGTGCCGGCGCGGAGGACTTCGGCGGCATGGTCGACGGCGCGGGCGTCGTGGTAGAGGCGGGCCCGTCCTTCCGCCGTCTCCACCGCCTTGACCACCACGGGGAGCGGCTCGAAGACCAGGGGACCGAGCCTGCGGCCGCGCCAGAAGACTGCGAGCACCGCCACGAAGGCCAGCCAGGGCCCCAGGACGTGGGTCCAGGGCGCGGCGAGCTGATCGAGGGTCACCGGTTCCCTCGCGGCGGGAACGTCGGCGATCCCGGGCAGATACCAGACCAGCCGTGGCTCCGCTCCGAGGGTCCGCAGCACAAGAGCGGCGTTGCCCTGGTCGGCGAGGGCCCCGTTGCTGAGGATTTGGGTGCTGCCCAGGACCACGGTCCGGCCGTCCTCGCTGCCGGCGTAGAGGCCGCCCCCGCCGTCGCGCGGCGCGTAGCAGACCACTTCTCCGTCGTAAAGGTAGCCGTTCGCGGCCGAGACCGTGCCGGCGGCGGCAGGGTCCGAAAGACCGCAGGCCGGGGCGAGCGCCCCGGTGCCGTCCCGAACCACTCCGGCCTGCACGATCCCGCCGCCCACGCCCTGCAGCGTGTTCAGCCGGGGCGTCATCACCACCAGCCGGTCCGCGGCACCGCCCAGGTACTGCAGCTGGTCGCGGCCGAGGTAGCCGTTGCGGTCGTAGAGCAGGACGGTGGTGCGCTCGCCGGCGTGTCTGGCGGCCTCCAGCGCCTGGCTGGCCGCCTCCAAAGAGTCCTGCTGCTCCACGTTGACGCCGTGGCGGCGGAGGATTTCCGCGGCGGCCTGCGCTCCTTCCGGGGCAGGGTTGCGGGTGGACAGCGCCGTCCGGTCGCCGCGGGGCTGCAGTTGAAGGACCGCCGTGAGAACCAGCGCGGCGACAAAGACGACGCCGAGCACGGTCCAGGTGCGGTGCCGGCGCAGCCAGCGGCGCAGCGTCGACACGCCGGTCACAGCGGCCTGACAAGGGCGTCCGCGCCGGTGCCCTGATAGTCCGGAGTGGTGCCGGCCAGCGCCGCGTCGAGCTCGGCCAGTGCCGCATGCTCGTCCGGGCCGGCCGCCGCGCCGCCGTAGCGGACGGCGTCGAAGGTCAGTGCCGCGCCCTGCAGCCCCCCGGCGTGCGCACCGAAGGCACGGCCCAGTCGGGCGGCGGCCTCGCCGGCGGTCCGTCCGGGTTGCCGGTCCAGGACGGTGCGGTCTTCCGCCGCGCGGACCAGGGCCCGGAACTGTTCGACGACGGCAGCGGGCCAGTCCCCGCGGGCGGCCGCTTGCGCGGCGCGCTCACGGTGCGCCGCCGGGGTCAGGTCCGGGCCGGCGTCGAAGACGTCCTTGACCGCGGGGTTCCGGGCGTTGAGCCGGGGCCGCACCACCAGGACGGCGACGCCGATGACCACGGCGGCGATGATCAGCAGCAGCGGCACGGCATAACCGCCGTCGCCGCCCGGGGCGCCGTTGCCGGTCAGCGTCCGCAGCCAGCGGGCGAACTCGGCAAGCGCATCGTCGAGCCAGCTGGGCTCGGCGGCGCGGTACGGCGCCTTCGCGAGTTCTTCCGCGGCCCAGCGCCCGGCTTCGTCGCGTCCGGGAAGCACCGGTGGTTCCTGCTGGAACTGTGCGGACAGCGCCGCCCCGGCACGGTCCGCCGCGAGGGCGCAGATACCCGTCATCCGCGGAACGGGGGAGAGCCGTAGGGCGGCTGCTGCCAGGCGGAGGTGTCCCCGCGGACCACCGCCGGACCCCGTCCCGGGACCCCGTCCGGGTCGCTGCCGGTCTCCAGCTGCCGCAGCAGGCACAGGTCCAGCCCGTCCTTGCGCATCCGCAGGTCCAGGTAGACGAGGGCGACGGTCGAGGTCTGGAAGGCGAAGCCCAGGGCTGCGACCAGGGCGCCGACCACAGCCCCGATGACGGTGACCATGATCCGGACCCCCTGCGACTCACCCTCGCCGCCCTGGGCGAAGACCGTGGCCCCGATGCCGCTGCCGAGGAGGTTCACGGGAATCAGGATGATCTGGGTAAGGACGCCAACGAGCAGGCCGACCACCAGGGTCACGCCGAGGATGCGCCACCAGTTGCCGCGCGTCAGCTGCCAGGAGCGGCGCAGGCCGGCGGCCGCGCCGATCTCCTCGACCACGATCGCCGCGGGCGCGACGAGCAACCGTGCGGCGAGCCAGACCAGCCCAATCGTGAGGGCCAGAAACAGGAAAACCAGGGCCAGCGCGGCAGCGCGCTCCAGGACGCGCACGAGCGCCACCGTTCCCACCACCACGACGGCGGCGACGGCGGCCACCCCGAGGACCAGGAGGCCGGCGAACCCCAGCAGGGCACCGGTCCGGGAGCGTGACAGGGTCCACATCTGGCGGAAACCCGTCGACCTGTTCAGCAGCGAGCGGGCCACCGGAACCGCCATCGCGCCCTGCATAACGACCGACATCAGGACGGTCAAGAGCATCAACACCAGGCCGACGCCGGCGATGCCGAATACGAGGGCCGCCGCCTGCGAGGGGCCGGTGCCCTCCAGCCACGGAGCCGGCGACCACCCGGAGACGGCACCGGTCTGCGCGACGGCGGAGACGACAGAGCCGAGGCCCTGGGCGATCACGCCCGCGCCCAGCATGGCCGCGGGATTGCGCCTGACGGTCTGGAAGGCGCCGTCCAGGATTTCGCCCAGCATCAGGGGGCGCAGCGGCACAATGCCGGGCTTCGGCGGGGCCACGTAGCGGGGCTGGCCGTAGGGCGACAGGTGAGGGGAGCCCGGGCCGGGGAAACCCGGGCCCGGAAGCTGCCCGCCCCACTGCGGTTGCTGTCCCCACTGGGGTTGCTGTCCCCACTGCGGCCGGTTGTCCCACGGCGGCTGCTGGGCCGGAGGGGGCGGCGGCGGGGTTCCCCACTGCGGTTGCTGCCCCCACTGAGGCCGGCTGTCCCACTGCGGTTGCTGCGCGGGCGGGCCGTCCCACGGCTGCCGGCCGCGCTGCTGCGGCTCGTTAGGTTCCTGCTCAGACAAGCTTTTCCTCCCCAAGAAATTGCCCGCCGGACGCCCGCGGCCCGGGCACGGACGCCCTGCTGCCCGCAGGCCCCGGCGTGAGTCCGGGCCAGCTGTGCCCCCAGCCTATAGTTTCGGCGGCCGGCCGCAAGCCTTAGGCCGGTTCGCGGTGCGCGATTACCGGCGGACGCAGCCCGGCCGCCCCACGGCGGGCAACTCTCCGCGCCATGCCGGGGACCGCCCGAATACGACAAAGCCATTTCAATAGGGGAATATATAAGCTATGAAGGCACGGATTTTGGTAGTTGACGATGACGAGGCGCTGGCCGAGATGATCGGTATTGTGCTGCGCAACGACGGCTTCGACCCCGTCTTCTGCGCGGACGGCGGCCAGGCCCTGGAGGTTTTCCGCTCCTCCAAGCCGGACCTGGTGCTGCTGGACCTGATGCTTCCGGGGATGGACGGCATTGAAGTTTGCCGCCAGATCCGCGGCGAGTCCGATGTGCCGATCGTCATGCTGACGGCCAAGTCGGACACCTCGGATGTGGTCCGCGGGCTTGAGTCGGGTGCCGACGACTACGTGCCCAAACCCTTCAAGCCCGCAGAACTCGTGGCCCGCGTCCGGGCGCGCCTGCGTCCGGGCGACCAGAAGGCGCCCGAAACCCTGCGCATCGCTGACGTGACGATCGACGTCGCCGGCCACGTGGTGAGCCGCAACAGCGAACGGATCTCACTGACTCCGCTGGAATTTGACCTGCTCGTCGCCCTGGCGCGCAAACCCTGGCAGGTCTTCACCCGCGAGCTGCTGCTGGAGCAGGTCTGGGGCTACCGCCACGCGGCGGACACCCGGTTGGTCAACGTCCACGTCCAGCGGCTGCGCTCGAAGATCGAACGCGATCCGGAAGCCCCTGAAGTTGTATTGACGGTCCGTGGTGTCGGCTATAAAGCAGGCTCCTGAGCCGGCGGACGGCCACCCGCAGCCGGAACCCGGGCCCGCCGGGCCGCCGACGCCGCCCGCCGGGCAGAGTCCGCTTTTCCGCGCCCGCATCTGGGCACGTCGCGCCCGGATCGTCACCGCCCGCGTTCTTCGGCTGGTGCGCACCGGAGCGTCGCGCCTGCTGCCGGCAGCCAGGTACCTGTTGCGCGCCCTGCAGCGGCGCTGGCGCCGGTCCCTGCAGTTCCGCACCGTGCTGACCACCCTCATGCTCGCCATCGGTTCCTTCGCCGTGGTCGGCGCGTACCTGTCGAACCAGATCGCCAACAACCTCTTCCAGGAACGGCTGGCCCAGGCGGAGTCCGAGACCCGCTACAACGTCAAGCAGGTCCAGGACACGTTCGACGGCGCCCAGGTCACCGACCAGTCGAGCGTCATCACCCTGGTGTACGACACCTTGAACGCGGTCGAAGGCCGCGGCTCGGTGATCCAGCGCCGCTATGTCTTCGAAGCCATGCCCGAACAGACCAAACCCCGCAACCGGTGGGTAGAATCTCGGGCATCGGACCAGCTCACCATCAGTGTGATCCCTCCCGAGCTGCGCAAGGCGGTCCAGGACTCCGGCAAGGACCAGTTCTGGGCTTCCACGGAGTTCCCGGTGGGGACCGAGGACCGCCCCGGGATCGCCGTCGGTAACAAGGTGACCTTCAACGGAACCGTCTATGAGCTCTACCTCATCTATGACCTCAACACGGCGCAAAAGACCCTGGACGAGATCCAGAACGTCCTGCTGGCCGGTGCCGCAGCCCTGGCGCTCATGATCGGGGCCGTCGCCTGGTACGTCACCCGCAACGTGGTCAGCCCGGTCAGCCATGCCGCCGTCGTCTCCGAAAAGCTGGCCGCCGGCCAGCTGCAGGAGCGCATGGTGGTCAAGGGCGAGGACGAAGTGGCCCGCCTCGGCGCCTCGTTCAACCACATGGCCGCCAGCCTGCAGGAGCAGATCACCCAGCTGGCCACCCTGTCCCAGATGCAGCAGCGGTTCGTCTCCGACGTTTCGCACGAACTCCGGACCCCGCTCACCACGGTACGGATGGCCGCCGAGGTGCTGTACGACGCCCGCGACCAGTTCGACCCGATCAACAAGCGGTCCGCGGAACTGCTCTACAACCAGGTCGAACGTTTCCAGTCGCTGCTGGCGGACCTGCTGGAAATTTCCCGGTTCGACGCCGGCGTGGCCATGCTCGACGCCGAACCCACCGACATCGTCCAGCTCATCTCGCACGTGATCGAGGGGGTCGCCCCGGTAGCCGCCGAGTACGGCTCCGAGGTGACGCTCAATGCCCCCGCCGGCAGCATTATTGTCGAGATGGATGACCGGCGGATTGACCGGATCCTGCGCAACCTGGTCCTGAACGCCCTGGAGCACGGCGAGGGCCGGCCGGTGAACGTCTCGGTGGCGGCGAACGACACCGCGGTGGCCGTCGCCGTCCGGGACCACGGCATCGGCATGAGCGCCGCGGAAGCCGCCCGCGTGTTCGACCGGTTCTGGCGCGCCGACCCCGCCCGGGCACGGACCACCGGCGGCAGCGGCCTGGGACTCTCCATCGCCACCGAGGACACCAAGCTGCACAACGGCTGGCTGCAGGCCTGGGGCAACAAGGGACGCGGCTCCAACTTCCGCCTCACCCTGCCGCTGCGCCAGGGGGAAACCATCACCAGGTCACCGCTCCAACTGGAACCCGCCGACGTGGGCCCGGCCGGCGACCAGTCGGAACGGACGATGCTGCTGCTGGAGACGGCCGTCACCGATCCCCGTCCGGCCGCCGGCCGCGACGGGACGAAGGAGCAGTCATGAAAGGCACCGGGAAGTTCACCGGCCCCGCCGCGGCCCTGCTGGCGGTGATCCTGGTTCTGCTGACGTCCTGCGCCCAGATTCCGCGATCCGGGCCGGTGGGCAAGAGCACCGATGAGAGTGCCGGGAAGCCCAACAACGCCCCGGTCTTCTTCCCCGTGGCTCCTCGGGCCGGCGCAACCCCGGAAGCGGTGATCGAGGACTTCTATCTCGCGGGCAGCGGCTATGAGGACGACTACGCCGTCGCCCGGCAGTACCTCACCCAGGCCTCGTCGGTGCAGTGGAAGCCGGACCGCCGGGTGCTGGTGTTCCGCTCCGCCCGTGTCGTGCGCACCGCCGTCGAAAACGTCTTCAACTACGAACTGGACCTCGCCTACACCGTCGACGCCGACGGGGTCGCCACGGCGTTGCCGGAAGGGTCCAAGGAAAGCATTCCCGCGACGCTGACCAAGGTGGACGGTGAGTGGCGGATCGCGGAGATCCCGGACGGCACCGCCATCCCGGAACAGACGTTCAAGGTCATCTACGGCGCGTACCCCATCTACTTCTACGACCCCACGTTTACCTACGCGGTGCCGGATATGCGCTGGTTCATCAAGAAAAAGACCGTCAAGGCCATGGCCAGTGCGCTGCTCGGCGGTCCCGCCCCCTACCTCAAGGGCGCCGTGGTGAGCGCCTTCCCCTCGGGCATCAAGCTGGCCCGCGAGTCGGTTCCGGTGGTTTCCGGCGCCGCGCAGGTGGACCTTACGGCCAAGGACCTCGTGGAGGCCTCCAACAAGGACCGGCTGCGCATGCAGACCCAGCTCGCCTTGACCTTCCGCAGCCAGCCCGATGTCATCAACGTGGAACTGCGGGCCAACCAGGACCTGGTGCGGGTGGAAGATGACGGATCTGTGCTCCCGCCGGTGCGGGACGAGGACGTTCCGGCCCGCCAGATCGCCGTCAGCAACAACGACCTGGTCCGCTACGAGAACAACAAGCTGGGGCCGGTGCCGGACATCCAGTCCGTCCGGGCCCTGGCCCCGCGCCTGCCCGCCGAATCCCCGGTCTCCCAGGCCGTGGCGTTCCTGAACCGGGGCCACAGCACGCTGTACTCGATCATCCCTGGCCAGCCGGCACGCGCGCTCACCACGCGGGCCAGCCTTTCCCGGCCGTCCTTCGGCCGCTACGACTGGGTCTGGACCGCCGGACCCGGCGGCAACGGGACCACCGAGGTCCTGGCCTACCGACCCACCGGGGTCGCGGCGGGGGCATCCGTGCCCACCGTGACCCTGGCGCCGCCATGGCTGGCCGGCCGGAGCGTCAAGGAATTCAGGGTCTCGCGGGAGGGAACCCGGGCCCTCGTCATTTCAGAGCTGAACGGCAAGACCTCCGTCCAGATCACCGGAATCGTCCGGACCGCCGACGGCACCCCCCGGGACCTCACCGCGCCCATCACCCTGCTGACGGCCCGGGCCCCGGACCGCGGTGTCTGGGTCAACGACACGACCGTAGCGGTGATGAAGAGCTCAGCCAGCGGTAACGTCACTCCCGAGCTGCTCTCCCTGACGTCAACCGCTCCGCAGGAGCTGGCGCCCTGGCCGGGGCTGACCGCGCTCAGCGCGGGCAACGGGCCGGCGGAGATCTTCGGGCAATCCACGGAAGGGATCTTCCAGCGCCTGGGCAACGGTTGGTCGGCGCAGCTCAAGGGCGCCATCGACCCGTCCTTCCCGGGCTGACCGGCTGCCTGTCCACATAGCGCCGGTGACCCCTGCCGCGCCGGGCACGGCGCGCCCAGCCTTGGATGGTGACTAAACTCCGGCGCCGCGCCCTTGACCGGATCGCTGACCGGACCCCTGACCGAACCCCTGACCCGGACGTCGCCCCGCACCCAGGAACGGCGAAACACCGCGGCGGCTACTCCCGGTGGCCGGCGCGGGTCGCGGAGTGGGCCGCCGCTGCCGCCGCGGAGTTATTGGCGCTCGCCGTTCCGGTGGAATGCGTCTGCTGCGGAGCGGAGGACCGGACCCTCTGCGCCGCCTGTACCCGGCGCATCCGCCAGCTGACGCGCCGGCCGTTCCGGGCCGAGGGGAGGGCTCCCGCCTTGGTGGACATGGACGGCTCCCTCCTGCTGCCGGTGGTCGCGGCCGGCATCTACCGGGCGGAGCTGGCGCAGTCGGTGCTCTCCTTCAAGCGATACGGCCAGCGCCAGCTGGCCGAGGAACTGGCCGCGGCGCTCGTCAAGGCCGTCGGTGCCGCTGCCGGCCAAGCGGAGCGGATCGTGCTGGTGCCCGTCCCCACCAGCAGCGCGGCCTTTCGACGCCGGGGGTTCAGCCCGGTGCACCTGCTGCTCGCCAGGGCCCGGCGGAATCCGGCGCTGGACCGGGCCGACGTCGCCAATGTCCTCCGCCGGACCCGTCCCGCGGCGGCCGCTCCCGGCAGCCGCAGCACGGCGGCGCCCGGCTGGCCCGGCGGGCAGAAGGGCTTGGGCCGAGCGGCCAGGGTCCGGCAGGTCCGCGGTTCCATGCGGGTCAAGGGCGCAACGCGCCGGGCGCGGCTGGTCGGTGCGCCCTGCGTCCTGGTCGACGACGTGCTCACCACCGGTGCCACGCTGGCCGAAGCGGCCCGGGCGCTGCGCGCCGCAGGCGGCGTTGTCCGCGGCGCGGTGGTGCTCGCGGCGACACGCCCGCCGGACCAGTACGACTTTGCCGCGGCAATCCCCGCCGCTGGCGGGAACCACGGGCGGGAGGAAAAAAATAAACAAAAAAAAGATGAATAACAGGGGGCTATGAACTAACGTCGAAGATGGGTACCAAGAACAGATGTACCTGTCGATAGCGGCTCGGAAAGGGGCTCGACTGTCAGTCAGATCAGCCCCCGGAAGCGCCGCTGTCGTGTCACCGAAGTCATTTGGAGGGCACCATGGAGTTCATGATCAGCGGACGTAATTTGACGGTTTCCGACCGGTTTCGCGAATACGCCGACGAAAAGATCTCAAAGATCGCGTCCCTGGGGGACAAGGTCCAGAGGGTCGATGCGAAGGTCACTAAGGAGACCAAGGCCCGCCAGACCGCCGAACTGCTCACCGTAGAGCTCACAGTCCTCGGACGAGGTCCCGTGATCCGCGCCGAAGCCAGCGCGGCAGACAAATTTGCCGCCTTCGATCTCGCCTACAACAAGCTTCTTGAACGGTTGCGCCGGGCCAAGGACCGCAAGAAGGTCCACCACGGCCGGCACACGCCGAAGTCCGTCACCGAGGCGACGGCATCCCTGGAGCCCGCGAGCACCAGCGAGCCCATCTATGAGGAAGCCAGCCGTCCGCCGCAGTCCGCGCCGGCAGAGAAATCGCCGTACGAGCTGGAGAATGACATCCCGGCCGGGGACTCGCCGGTGCTGATCCGCCGGAAGGTTTTCCCTGCAGCGTCCCTCTCGCTCGACGACGCCGTCGACAATATGGAACTCGTGGGCCACGACTTCTACCTGTTCGTGGACAAGGAGACGAAGGCCCCCTCGGTCGTCTACCGCCGGGAAGGCTGGACCTACGGCGTCATCAGCCTGGACCAGACCTGCGAACCGGGCGAGGCTACGCTGGAAGAGAAGATCATCGCTTATCGTTCAGAGGATGAGCCTGCCAGCGCCTGAGCTGGTGACCATCCAACGAAGGGACTGACGTGCACGCATCGCTGAGCCTCAATCAGGCGCGGCGGATCGCACTGGCAGCCCAGGGATTGGACAAGGTCCGGCCCGCCGCACCCGTGAGCGCACGGGCGGTGGGCCGTACCTTTGCCCGCCTCCACCTGGTCCAGATCGATTCGGTCAACGTGCTCTCGCGGAGCCACTACCTGCCGTTCTTTTCCCGGCTGGGGAACTACGACCGCGCCATCCTGCACCGCATGGCGGAAAAGCACCCGCGGCGGATGATGGAGTACTGGGCCCACGAGGCCAGCTTCATCCGGCCCGAGCACTTCCCGGACCTCGTGCTGTGGCAAAAGCGCAAATGGGTCGGCGCCCACGCCATGGACCCGGAGCTGCGCGGCGAGGTGGCACAGCGCGTGCTGGAGGTTTTGGGCGCGGGCCGGCCGCTGACCGCCGCCGAACTCACCGCCAGGCTGGGCCACGTGGAGGACCGGCCAAAAGACAACTGGGGGTGGAACTGGAACGCGGTCAAACGGGTCCTCGAGCACCTCTTCGAGGAGGGCCTTGTCTCGGCCGCGTCACGGACCGGGTCCTTTGAACGCCGCTACACATTGACCGCCAGGGTCCTGGCGGCCTCGCTCCCGGACGGCCGGTCGGAGCCGGCGCAGGCGGACCCCGCCGCAGGCCGGGAACCGGACGCCGCGGCGGCCATGGTCCGGCTGATCTACGCCGCGGCGCAGGCCCACGGGATCGGCACCGTGCGGTGCTTCGCGGATTACTTCCGCACCCCGCTGCGCGCCGCCGCCACCGCGGTGGAGCAACTCGTGGAGGCCGGGCGGCTGGAGCCGGTAACGGTCACCGGCTGGAACAGGCCCCTTTACCTTCACGCGGACGCCGGGTTGCCCCGCGCGGCCCGCGGCCGTGCACTGCTCAGCCCCTTCGATTCCCTTGTCTTTGAACGACGCCGGCTGGAGGAACTGTTCGGCTTCCACTACCGGATCGAGATCTATACCCCGGAAGCCAAGCGCCGCTACGGCTACTACGTGCTGCCGTTTCTGCTGCGCGACGGGATCGTGGCGCGCGTGGACCTGAAAGCAGACCGGGCGACCGGCAGCCTGCTCGTCCGCGGCAGCCATGCAGAGCCCGGCGCGCCGGTGGACACCGCCGTCGAACTCGCCGAAGAACTGCAGCTCATGGCAGAGTGGTTGGAGCTGGACCGGATCGTTGTCGCCCCCGTGGGGGACCTGGCGCCGGCGCTTGGGCGGGCCGTGGCCGGCTTGCCTCCGCTCTGAGGGAACAGGCGCGTCCCGCCCTGCGTCTCTCCCGTAGACTAAACACGCCGGAATTCGGCAGCTTGAGACTGGGAGCAATTTCACGTGGCATCACTTATTGAAAAACTTCTCCGCACGGGTGACAAAAAGACCCTGCGGCAACTGCGGAACTATGCCGATTCCATCAATGCCCTGGAAAGCTCCTTTAAGACCTTCACCGACGCCGAACTGCGCGAAGAGACCGACCGTCTCCGTGCCCGCCACACCGACGGCGAGAAGCTCGACGACCTGCTGCCCGAGGCGTTTGCCGCCGTCCGCGAGGCATCGTCCCGCACCCTGGGGATGCGCCACTTCGACGTCCAGCTGATGGGCGGCGCCGCCCTGCACCTGGGCAACATCGCCGAAATGAAAACCGGTGAAGGTAAAACCCTGGTGGCCACCGCTCCGGCCTACCTCAACGCGCTCACCGGCAAAGGCGTGCATGTCATCACCGTCAATGACTACCTCGCCGAGTACCAGTCGGATTTGATGGGACGCGTCTACCGCTTCCTCGGCCTGACCAGCGGCTGCATCCTCTCCAACCAGGACCCCGCCGTCCGCCGCGAGCAGTACGCCTCGGACATCACCTACGGCACCAACAACGAATTCGGCTTCGACTACCTGCGCGACAACATGGCGTGGGACAAATCCGAACTGGTCCAGCGCGGCCACCACTTCGCCATCGTCGACGAAGTGGACTCCATCCTCATCGATGAAGCCCGCACCCCGCTCATCATTTCAGGACCCGCGCAGGGCGACACCAACCGCTGGTACAGCGAGTTCGCCAAGGTCGTGCTGCGGCTGCAGCCCGAGACCGACTACGAAGTCGACGAGAAGAAGCGCACCGTCGGCGTCCTCGAGGCCGGCATCGAGAAGGTCGAGGACTACCTCGGCATCCATAATCTCTACGAATCCGCGAACACCCCGCTGATCGGCTTCCTGAACAACGCCATCAAGGCCAAGGAACTCTTTAAGCGGGACAAAGACTACGTCATCCTCGACGGCGAAGTCCTGATCGTGGACGAGCACACCGGCCGTATCCTTGCCGGCCGGCGGTACAACGAGGGCATGCACCAGGCGATCGAAGCCAAAGAAGGCGTCGAGATCAAGGCCGAAAACCAGACCCTCGCCACGGTCACGCTGCAGAACTACTTCCGCATGTACGACAAGCTCGCGGGCATGACCGGTACCGCCGAAACCGAAGCCGCCGAGTTCATGAGCACCTACAAGCTCGGCGTTGTCGCCATTCCCACCAACCGGGACATGCAGCGCATCGACCAGCCGGACCTCGTCTACAAGAACGAGACGGTCAAGTTCGACGCCGTGGTCAAGGACATCGCCGAGCGGCACGAAAAGGGCCAGCCGGTCCTGGTCGGCACCACCAGCGTCGAGAAGAGCGAATACCTGTCCCGGCTGCTGGCCAAGGAAGGCATCCGCCACGAGGTTTTGAACGCCAAGAACCACGCCCGTGAGGCGTCCATCGTGGCGCAGGCCGGCCGCAAGGGCGCCGTCACGGTCGCGACCAACATGGCCGGCCGCGGTACCGACATCATGCTTGGCGGCAACGCCGAGTTCACCGCCGTCGCCGAGCTCGCCAAGCGCGGACTCGATCCGGAGGAGAATTCCGAGGAATACGAGGCCGCCTGGCCGGCTGCGTTCGAGGCCGCCAAGCAGTCGGTCAAGGACGAGCACGAGGAAGTCCTCAACCTCGGAGGCCTCTACGTGCTCGGCACCGAGCGGCACGAGTCCCGCCGGATCGACAACCAGCTCCGCGGCCGCTCCGGCCGCCAGGGCGACCCGGGCGAGTCCCGCTTCTACCTGTCGCTGACCGACGACCTGATGCGGCTGTTCAACTCCGGCGCAGCCGAGCGGCTCATGAACAGCTCCGTGCCGGACGACGTCGCGCTCGAATCCAAGCTCGTCTCGCGGGCCATCGCCTCGGCCCAGGGCCAGGTGGAGGGCCGCAACGCCGAACAGCGCAAGAACGTGCTGAAGTACGACGACGTCCTGAACCGCCAGCGCGAGGCAATCTACGGCGACCGCCGTCGGATCCTGGAAGGCGATGACCTGCACGAAAAGGTCCAGTACTTCCTCGAGGACACGATCACCGCGTTCATCGACGAGGCGACCGCCGAAGGCACCGGTGACGACTGGGACTTCAACCTGCTCTGGTCCAACCTGAAGACCCTGTACCCGGTCAGTTTCGCACCGCGCGATGTGATCGACGAGGCCGGCGGCAAGTCGCGGATCACGGCCGACTTCCTGAAGGAGGAGATCCTCTCCGATGCGCGCCTGGTCTACCAGGCCCGCGAGGAGCTGATCGGCTCCGAGAGCATGCGCGAACTTGAACGGCGCGTTGTCCTCTCCGTGATCGGCCGCAAATGGCAGGAACACCTCTACGAGATGGACTACCTCAAGGAAGGCATCGGCCTCCGGGCGATGGCCCAGCGCGATCCCCTGGTCGAGTACCAGCGCGAAGGGTTCATCATGTTCCAGGCCATGATGGAGGCCATCCGCGAGGAGAGCGTCGGCTTCCTGTTCAACCTGGAAGTCGAGGTGACCCCGGCGCAGGACGTTGTGGTGGCCGACGCCGCGGGCCAGCACACGGAGCACCTCGAGCCGCAGATCCACGCCGCCGGCCTGGAAGCACCGGAGCAGCCGGCCCAGCTGCAGTACACGGCGCCGGGCGAGGACGGGGCAGCCCAGACGCGGGTCGAGGCGAAGTCCTCCGGCCGTTCCGGCAACCCGGCGAAGGCCGCAGCCCAGGAGTCGCCGCGCCGCGCGAACAAGAAGAAGCGCCGCTAACTCCGACGCGCTGACAGCAAAAAAGCAGGGCCGGAACGACAGTTCCGGCCCTGCTTTTTGTATTGACCTCCTTTCCCTCGTTCCTGGCGCGAATCCTCAGCCGATCTCCAGGACGGTGACCCGCCAGACCAGCCTGCTGCGCTCCAGCCGCAGGGCGACGGCGCGGACGCGCAGTTCGTCGGCCACCACGGCGCTGGCCTCATAGACGTCCTCGGACACCCGGAAGGCGCGGACCGAGCGGACGGCCGGGTTCCGGTGCAGCCGGCCGGCTGTCGGGGAGGTGCCGGACGCAACACGGCGCGTCAGGGCGGCCCGGTGCTGCAGCGCGGCCAGGCAGCGCTCGTCCAGCCGGCGCGCGAGCTGCTGGGCGGGGCGCGTGCCGGCGAGGACCTCGATGGCGGCCTGCACGGTGGACCGGCAAATCGCGCATACCTCGCGGTCCTGGTCCACGACCCGCAGGGCCGGTGCCGGACCGCGCGGCCCGGAGGGCCCGGGGACCGGGCAGGGCCCCGGCGGCGCGGCCGGGAAAGGGACAGCGGCGCCTGCGCGGATGCCGGTTACGGAACTCATGGGTCTTCCTTTGCTGTCGTTCGATGGGGGTACGGGTGGGCGGGTTTCAGGGATTGGCCGGCAGCCGAAGGACCTGCCCGGGCAGCAGCAGGCCGGGATCGCTGCCGATGAGCTTCCGGTTGGCCTGATAGAGCCGCGGCCAGGCCAGGGCGATGTCGACGTCGGACGCCAGCGGGCCCAGCTCCGCCGCGCAGATGCTCCACAGTGAGTCCCCGGCCCGGACGGTGACCTCGCCCGCGCCCGCGGCCGGCTTTTGCTGACGCTGCGGGAGGGGCGCCAGCGCGCGGGGGTCCACCGGCGGCGGCCCCGGTGTCCAGTGCGGATCCGCGCCAAGGGTCCGGGACCTGGCGGAGGGGACGGGCATCGGTGCGGGCTGGGGTGAGGGGGCGGAAGCGGCCGCCGGACCAGGCGCCGGCACCGGCGCGCCGGCAGCCGGTACGGTACCGCCCACGGCGCCGCCCGTGGGGGTCCACGCCGCGGCAACGGCCGGCGGGGTGGGCGGTGCCGGCGCCCCTGAACCGGGACCGGCGTAGGCCAGCGGGGCCGTGGCGAGCTGCAGCCCGACGGCGGCCAGGGCCAGCCGGCGCATGAAGGCGGGGCTGAACCGGCCGGCGGCCACTGCGGCGCGGCGGCTGCCGCTGCGTTCGAGCAGCGCGGCCGTGACAGCGATCAGAAAGGACAGCACCCACCAGGCGACGATGATCAACCCGGTGGTGTTGGCGGCAATTGCCAGGTGGTCCTCGAAGGAGAGGGACTGGCGCCGCGCGGCCGAGGAGTGCAGGCGCTGGGTGAGCTGGGCGCCCGACCCGGCGAGGAAGGTTCCGAGCAGGAGGATGAGGAACGCCAGGGCGGCGTCGGTGCCGGGCCCGTGCCCGCCGCGGGAAAGTTCCGTGGTGTCCATGACTGCCTCCTCCTTGGGCCCGGCCGCCCGCCTGCACTGTGGCTGGGACTAAGTTTGATGTGTTTTGATGCGGTTTGATGCGCTTAGGGTGTTTTAAGCGAGTTTGGTCCCGTTAGGGTGGTTTGTCCAGAGCTGAACGAAAGAATGTGGATTGACCGCCGCCGGGACCACCCCTACGCTGTCGCCATGCGCTGGGACGATCTGTTTGCAGACCTGGAGGCACAGCTGGCTGCCGGCGAACGCACCGACCTCGACGTCGAAGTCGGTGAACGGGCGCGGGTGGAAGCCGCAACGGTCGAGCTGGCGGACCGGCTGCGGGGTTCGGTGGGCCTTCGGATCGGCGTGCACCTCGGCTCCGGGACGGTGTACGAAGGGACCCTGAGCCACGCGGGCAGCCAGTGGCTGGTCCTGGACGAGGAGCGGCACCAGTTGCTAATTCCCCACGCCGCTGCGGTTCGGTACGCGGGCCTGTCCGGGCTGGCGGTCGGCGCGGGTGCGGAAGTCCGGCAGCGGCTCGGACTGGCCAGCGCACTCCGGGGACTGGCCAGGGACCGCGCCAGCGTGGCCGTGATGGTGTCCCGCGGGGCAGCGGGGGAATCCGCTCTGCACGGGGTCATTGACCGGGTCGGGCTCGATTACCTGGACCTGGCCGTCACCGGTCCGGGCGAGGAACGGCGCCCGGCCAATGTCCGCGCGGTGGCAACGATTCCCTTTGGCGCCCTTGCCGGGGTGAGATCGGCACGCGGCGCCGACGGGTAGCCGGACGGACTCAGTTGCCCCTGGCCCGGGCCTCCTCGATCATCCGGCTGGCCTCGGCGTAGCGTTCCTGGATGTACTGCTCCAGCATGGTCTCCTCAACCCGCCACTGGCCGCGGCCCCCCACCTGGATGGCCTTGAGCTGGCCGCTGCGGACAAGGGCGTAGGCAGCGGGGGAGTTGATCTGGAGCTGCTCGGCAACGTCGGCGAGGGTCAGGAATCGGGGCATGGCACCATTTTGCCACCAGTGGCGGCGTTTGGGGCCGTTATCCACAATTTGTTGCTGTTTGCCTAGGTCTCTTCCCGCCGGGGCACCAATTCGTGACAATAGGGGTGTCCGGCGCCCGCAGCCCGGGCTGCAACTACAGGGGGAGCAGGACGCATGAGTGTGAGCACGGTTGCCGGCGGCGCCCGGTTGAAAAAGCCCTCGTGGAAGGACCCGCGGCTCCTCGTGGGGATCCTGCTGGTGCTGGCCTCGGTTGCCGGTGTCGTTTCGCTCGTGGCTGCGGCTGACCAGACCACGGAGGCCTTTGCGGCCAGCGAACCGATCGCAGTCGGCGAGAAGCTCACCCCGGACAAACTCCACCGGGTCAAGGTCCGGCTGGGTGACGTCGAAGGGCATTACTTCACGCCGGAGTCGGGCCTGGCTGACGGGTTGGTGGCGGTTCAGCGTGTCGGCAAGGACCAGCTCCTGCCGCGCGAGAGCTTCGGCCGGCAGGACGGGCTGGACCGCAAGCCCGTCGCCATCACCATCGATGAAGCCCTGCCGCCGCAGGCGGTAGCCGGCTCGCGGGTGGATGTCTGGGTAGCGCTTCCGGACACCAGAAACGGGTTCAGCGAGCCCACACTGCTGCTCCCGGGGGCCGAGATTGCGCAACTCACGCCGGGAAGCACAGCCCTGGGGTCGCAACGCTCCACCGTGGTGATGGTGCTGGTCCCGGACGGGCAGATGCCGAAACTGCTGGGGGCGCAGGCGAACAAGGCGAACATCTCCGTGGTCTGGAATCCGGGCGGTGCGCCCTGATGGGCATTCCGGTGGTGACGGTGGGGCGGACCCGTGACGACCTCGTCGGCGGGCTGGAGCGGCTTCATGGGCCGGTGTCCGTGGTGCGCCGCTGCGGCGAACTTGCCGAGCTGCTCGCCGCGTGCCAGACGGGGCTGGCCCGCGCCGCCGTCGTCGCGGAAGGCAGTGCGGAGCTCACTGCCTCCCTCGTGGACCGTCTCTCCGCCGTCGGGGTGGCCGTGGTAGCGCTGACCGACAGCCCCGAGGAAGCCGCCAGGTTGCGGGGGATCGGGGTGACGGCCGAGGTCTCCGGGGTCGAACCGGCCGCGCTCGCCATCCTGATTGCAGCTGCGGTGGCGCAGCTCGCGGGGGAGCGGCCCGGACCGCCGGCCACTGCCTTCGCCGACCATTCCGCGGCGCTTCGCAGATCCGCCGGCGCGGCGGACACGGTAGAGGGTAGTGCTGCAGCGGGTGGTACAGCAGCGCAGCGTGCCCGGGACCGCAGGCCGGATCCCGGGGCAGCCGGGGCAGCCGTCGGCGGCAAGCCCGCGACCGGCAGGATCATCGCCGTCTGGGGCCCGGCCGGCTCGCCCGGCCGGACGCTGCTGGCAGCCAACATCGCCGGTGAACTGGCCGCGGAAGGCAAATCCGTGCTGCTGGTCGACGCCGACAGCTACGGCGCCAGCGTCGCCGCGGTGCTGGGGCTGCTCGACGAGGCTGCCGGACTCGCGCAGGCCTGCCGGCTGGCGGACCAGGGGCTGCTCGACGGCGCCGCGTTGCTCCGGATCGCCGCACCGGTGGCCAGCCGTGCCGGGACCTTCCGGGTCCTCACCGGCATCACCCGCGCCGACCGCTGGACCGAACTGCGCGCCGCGGCGCTGACGCTGGTCTACGAACGGGCCCGGGAGGTCGCCGACGTCACGGTGATCGACGCCGGCTTCTGCCTCGAGGCCGACGAGGAGCTCAGCTTTGACTCGATGGCGCCGCGCCGCAACGCCGCCACGCTGCGCAGCCTGGAGCTGGCGGACACCGTCTTTGCCGTCGGCGCCGCCGACCCGGTGGGGGTGCCGAGGCTGGTGCGCGGCCTGGCTGAACTGGCGGCGGCCGTCCCGCAGGCATCCCCGCGGGTCATCCTGAACAAGGTGCGGGCCGCCGCCGTCGGACGCTCCCCGGAACGCCAGCTTCGCGAGGCGTGGGCGCGCTACGGCCCCGCGGTGCCGCTGGAGGCGTTCCTTCCGGCGGATCCGGCAGCGTGTGACGCAGCCCTGCTGGCCGGCTCGCTGCTGCTCGAGGCCGCGCCCGACTCGCCCCTGCGCAGGACCCTCGCCTCGCTGGTTTGTGCACCTGTCCAGCGAAATCGCAAAGCCTCTGTTCTTTCTTCCACAGCAAAGGCCGGCCTAAGGGGCTAGGCTCGCCATGAGGGCCGCAACGGTGCGGCAATGAACTTTTTGATGGAGGCGTTTGTCGATGTCGTCTGGGTCCAGCGTGGAGGATCAACCCGTTTCGATCGGTGCCGGTGAAGGGTACTTCGCGGACTACTACGAACATCTCGCCGAGGAGGACGCCCGCGCCTACGGCGAAGATGTCCTGACCGCCCGGTCCCAGACCCACTTGCAGGCGGCCGCCACCCGCCAGCCCGGCGTGGCGAACATTTCCATCTCCGACGAGGCCGAAGCCAGCGTCATCTACATCGTCACCGATGACATGCCCTTCCTGGTGGACTCCGTCAACGCCGAACTCGTCCGGCAGAAGTCCCCGATCCACCTCGTGATCCACCCCCTCTTCGTCGTCACCCGCAACCGCGCGACCGGCCAGCTGGTCAAGGTCGCCCGGGTGCCCTCGCACCTGGGGATCTCCAGCGGCGACACGGCGGCGATGCCCAACCTGTCGCACCTGATCGCCCAGGGCGACAACGCCTCGCACATGGAATCCTGGATCGCTGTCGAGATCGACCGGGTCAATGATGCGCAGCGCGCCGAGCTGATCGAAGGCCTGACCCGGGTGCTCGGCGACGTCCGGGCCGCGGTTGAGGACTGGCCGAAGATGCGCAACAAGGCGCACGAGATATCCGACGCCCTCGACAAGGTGGCCAACTCCGGCCAGATCGCCGAGCTCCGCCAGGCGCAGGAACTGCTCCGCTGGCTCGACGACGGAAACTTCACCTTCCTGGGCTACCGCGAATACGACCTGCTGAACGAATCCGGCGAGGACGTGCTGGAACTGCGGGAAGACAGCGGCCTCGGGTTGCTGCGCAACGGCGCCGACACCCGCCACCAGATCCAGCACCTGACCGAAACGGGCCGCAAGAAGGCGCGCGAGAAGCGGGCACTGGTGATCACCAAGGCCAACTCCCGCTCCACGGTGCACCGCTCCGCCTACCTCGACTACATCGGCGTCAAAAGCTTCGACGCCGCCGGCAACGTCAACGGCGAACGGCGCTTCATCGGCCTGTTCGCCACGACCGCCTACGCCGGCTCCGTCCGGGACATCCCGGTGGTCCGCGAGAAAGTCGACGCCGTGCTGCGCGATGCCGGGTTCCCGCCGGACTCGCACTCCGGCAAGGACCTGCTTGGCATCCTTGAGACCTACCCGCGCGATGAGCTCTTTCAGATCGAAATCCCCGACCTCGCCGCCATCACCACCGGCATCCAGCGGCTGCAGGAGCGCCGCCGGACCCGGCTGTTCCTCCGCCCGGACATCTACGGCCGGTTCATGTCCGCGCTGGTATACCTTCCCCGCGACCGGTACACCACCAATGTCCGGCTGCGCATCGAGCAGGAGCTGCGGGAGACTTTCGACGCAGTCTCGATCGACTATGAGGCGCGGATGACCGAATCCGCCCTCGCCCGGCTGTTCTTCCGGATCCGGCTTCCCAAGGATGCCGACGTCAGCCACGTCAACAGTGACGAACTGGAGAAGCGGCTGGTCCGTGCCGCGCGCTCCTGGAGCGAGGGCATCGCCGAGGTCTTGCGCGCCCGGGCCGGCGCCGACGGCGAGAACGGTGCCAAGGACCTCGCGGCGGTCTGGGCCGAGGCGTTCCCCGCCGGCTACCGCGTCGACTACGAGGTTGAGGACGCGCTGCAGGACATCGCCCGGTTCGAAAAATATGGTGCCGCCGCTCATGGTGCCGCCGCCCAGGGCGCCGCCTCCGAAGGCGCGGCCGAGCCCGCCGTCGAGCAGCCCGGCGTGCACGTCTACCTGCCCGAGGGCGCCGGCGCCACCCTCGAGGAGGACGCCCGGGTCAAGCTGTACATGCTCGAACCCAAGAGCCTGAGCCAGATTCTGCCGTACTTCCACAACCTTGGCCTCGAGGTCCTGGACGAACGCCCCTTCGAGATTGAGACGGCCGACCACCGCGACTTCTTCCTCTACGACCTCGGGCTGAAGTACCCGGCCGGGGTGGACCCGGAGCGCACCGGAGCCCTGCTGGGCGAGTCCTTCGGCGCGGCGGTGTCCGGCGCCGTGGAATCGGACAGCTTCGACCGCCTGGTGCTCCGCGAAGGCATGCACTGGCGCCAGGTGGTGGTGCTGCGCGCCTACGCCAAGTACATGCGCCAGATGGGCAACACCAATTCCTTCGAGTTTATGGCGGACACCCTGCTGGCCAACCCGGACGTGGCCCGGGGACTGAACGCCCTTTTCGCCGCGCGCTTCGACCCGGCGCTGGCCGCCGGCGACCGCGAACAGCGCCAGGACGAGGTCCGCGCCGGCCTGGACGCCGCCATCGAGCAGGTGGCCACGCTCGACGCCGACCGGGTGCTGCGCACCTTCAAGAACCTGATCCAGGCCACGCTCCGGACCAACTTCTACCAGGACAAGACCCACGTCAGCTTCAAGCTGGACCCCTCCGGCATTGACGGGCTGCCGTTCCCGCGGCCGATGTACGAGATCTGGGTCTACTCGCCCCGCGTCGAGGGCGTCCACCTGCGCTTCGGCAAGGTGGCCCGCGGCGGGCTGCGCTGGTCTGACCGCCGGGAGGATTTCCGCACCGAGATCCTGGGCCTGGTCAAGGCCCAGACGGTCAAGAACGCCGTGATCGTCCCCACCGGAGCCAAGGGCGGCTTCTACGCCAAGCAGCTTCCGGATCCCGCCGCGGACCGCGGCGCCTGGATGGCCGAGGGGATCGAAAGCTACAAGACCTTCATCCGCGGCCTGCTGGACATCACCGACAACCTGGTCACCACCCCGGAGGGCGAGACGCTGGTGCCGCCCGCCGACGTCGTCCGGCACGACGGCGACGATTCCTACCTCGTCGTCGCGGCGGACAAGGGAACCGCGTCATTCTCGGACATCGCCAACTCCCTCGCGGCCGAGTACGGCTTCTGGCTCGGCGACGCGTTCGCTTCCGGCGGCTCCGTCGGTTACGACCACAAGGCGATGGGCATCACCGCCCGCGGCGCCTGGGAATCGGTCAAGCGGCACTTCAGCGAGCTGGACCTGGACACCCAGGCCGAGCCGTTTACCGTCGTCGGCGTCGGCGACATGTCCGGTGACGTTTTCGGCAACGGCATGCTGCTCTCGCGGCACATCCGGCTGCTCGCTGCGTTCGACCACCGGCACATCTTCCTGGACCCCAACCCGGACGAGGCGGCCTCCTTCACGGAGCGGCAGCGGCTTTTCGAGTTGCCCCGCTCCTCCTGGGATGACTACGACAAGTCGCTGATCAGCGAAGGCGGCGGCGTCTTCGCCCGCCAGGCTAAATCCATTCCCGTCTCCGCGCAGGTGCGGGCGGCGCTGGGACTGCCGGAGGGCACCACCCGGCTCAGCCCGCCGGAACTGCTCCGTGCGATCCTGCTGGCCCCGGCCGACCTGCTCTACAACGGCGGCATCGGCACCTACGTGAAGGCGAGTACCGAGACCAACGCCGAGGTCGGGGACAAGGCCAACGACTCCATCCGCGTCGACGGCCGGGAGCTGCGCGTCAAGGTGGTCGGCGAAGGCGGCAACCTGGGCATGACCCAGCGCGGCCGGATCGAGGCCGCGCTGCAGGGCGTCATCCTGAACACGGACGCGATCGACAACTCGGCGGGCGTGGACTGCTCCGACCACGAGGTCAACATCAAGATCTTCGTGGACCGGATGGTGGCCGCCGGCAAGCTGGACCCGGCCGAGCGGGCAGAGTTCCTTGCCTCGATGACGGACGAAGTGGGCCGGCTGGTGCTCGAGGACAACATCGACCAGAACATCCTGCTGCTCAACGACCGCATGCGGGTGGCCGAATGGAGCCCCAGCTACGAGCGGCTGATGGACTGGCTGGAGAAATCCGCCGACCTCAAGCGTGAGCTGGAGGCGCTGCCCACCACCGAGACGCTGCGCGAGCGCCTCGAGCAGGGCCAGGGGCTGACCTCGCCGGAACTCTCCGTCCTGGCCGCCTACGCCAAAATCGAACTCGCGACGGCGCTGCGCGACGGCGACCTCGCGGAGGACCCGTGGTTCCGCGAGACGCTCCGCGCCTACTTCCCGAAGCAGCTGCGGGAACGGTTCGACGCCGAACTGGACACCCACCCGCTGCGCCGGGAGATCATCGCGACCGTCGTTGCGAACGACATGATCAACCTGGGCGGCATCACGTTCGCGTTCCGCGCCATGGAGGAAACCTCAGCCACCGAGTCCGCCGTCGCCAAGGCATTCGTCGCCCTCCGCGAAGTTTACGAGCTGGACATCATGGTGGCCGAGCTCAACGAGCTGCCGGCGTCCTTCCCGACCGAGCACTGGAGCACCGTCCACCTGGACATCCGCAGGCTGCTGGACCGCGCAGTCCGCTGGGTCCTGAGCCAGGGCAACGCGGCACGGCCTATCGCCGAGATCGTGGCCGAATTCAAGCCGCTGATGGATCCGATGCGGGCCCGGCTGCTGGACTACCTGCGCGGCGACGACCGCGAGCGGGTGTCGCAGTGGCTGGAGAAGGCCCGGAGCTGGGAACTCCCCGAGGACCTGGCGCATCGCTGGGCCGAGCTGTTCGAAAGCTTTGTGCTGCTGGACATCGCCAAGATCGTTCACGTCAGCTCCGAGCCGGTGGAGAACATCGCCCATGTCTACTACACGGTCTTCAACCGTTTCCACGCCGATTCGCTGCTGGAGCGCATCACCAAGCTGCCCCGGAAGGACCGCTGGCAGGCGCTGGCCCGGGCGGCCCTGCGCGATGACTTGTACTCGACCGTCTCGGACATGACGACGGCGGTCCTGGAGGCGACGTCGTCGGATCTCCCGGCGGAAGAGCGGCTGGCGGCCTGGGAAAGCCAGAATGTGGAGCAGCTGGGGCGGGCGAAGAGCATGTTCGACGAGGTGAACGCGCTCGAGGCCGATGACATGGCCTCACTCTCGGTAGCATTGAGGCTCTTGAGGTCAATCGTCCGACGCTAGGGTCTGCCGGCCCCCGCGTCGCAAATGGAGGTGCTGTGGCAATCTTTACGGACCCTATCAGGGAGCATGCTGATTTCGGGCCGGGGGATGCCGAGTGGCTGCACCTGCTCGTGGGGGACTGGCAGATGGTCGCCGATCTTGCCTTCGCCGACCTTGCCTTGTGGTTTCCGCACCCGGAGCTCGGCTATGTGGCGCTGGCCCACGTCCGCCCCTCCACCACGCACACGGTGTTCCACGCCGACTTCGTCGGGGAGGGGATCCGCTCAGACCTGTTGAGGCTCGTGGACAAGGCGTGGGAAAGCCGGACCATCGAACGCTCCAACGAGACCAACTGGAGCAGCGACATGGCGATGCGGGTCGAGGCCGTGCCGATGGTCCGCAACGGCCGGACGCTCGCGATCGTGACCTCGCACATGGACCTCTCCAGCTCGCGGATGCCGTCGCGGCTGGAGTTGACCTACCGGCAGTGCGCCTATGACCTGCTGCGGATGGGCACCCTCGGACTCTGGCCCGACTTTGCCTCGCCCACCGGATCGCGCCGCGGCGCCCCGCGCGTCGGCGACGGCCTGATCCGGCTCGATGCCGAGGGGATCGTGCAGTACGCAAGCCCCAACGGCGTCTCGGCGTTCCGCCGCCTCGGCGACGGCGAATCGCTGGAGGGCCGGTCGCTGGCCGAAGTCACGGCGGGCCTGCTGCGGGACCGCCGCATGGTGGACGAGACGCTGCCGCTGGTGGTCACCGGGCGCATGCCGTGGCGCAGCGAGATCGAATCCCGCGGCGTGAGCCTTTCGCTCCGGGCCATCCCGCTGCGGGACGAACAGCAGCGCTTCGGGGCGCTGGTGCTCTGCCGCGACGTCTCGGAGCTGCGCCGCCGGGAGATGGAGCTGGTCACCAAGGACGCCACCATCCGCGAGATCCACCACCGCGTGAAGAACAACCTGCAGACCGTGGCGGCGCTGCTGCGCATGCAGTCCCGCCGGATGGTCAGCGACGAGGCCAAGCAGGGGCTCGAACAGGCGATGCGCCGGGTCGCGACCATCGCCCTGGTCCACGAGACGCTCTCACAGGGTTTGACCCAGAGCGTGGACTTCGACGAGCTGATCGGACGCCAGTTCCGCCTGTCCGCCGAAGTCGCCTCCCCCTCCCAGCAAGTGAAGACGCAGCGCTCCGGATTGTTCGGCGAATTGCCCAGCGATTTCGCGACGCCGCTGGCCCTCGTCATCAACGAACTCGTGACCAACGCCGTCGAACACGGGCTCGAAGGCAGGGCGGGGACGGTCTGGCTGCTCGCCGACCGTTCCGAAAGTGAGGACGGGGACGAACTGCTCACCGTGACGGTGGCGGACGACGGCGTCGGGCTGCCGGCCGGGTCCTACACCGAAGGCCTGGGGCTGCAGATTGTGCGTACCCTGGTCACCAGCGAACTCGGCGGGAGCATCCAGTGGAGGCCGCGCGAGGGCGGCGGAACGGCTGTGCAGGTGGTCCTCAGCCTCGCCACCCGCTGAGCGCTCCCAGCGCAAAGCCAGCGGCAAAGGCAACGGGCACAGGCAAACGGCACAGGCAAACCAATGGCCCCGGACCAAGTGGTCCGGGGCCATTGTTGATGTCTCGCCCGAAGGCGGGGGGATCAGGAAGCGCGGCGGGCGCGGGCCGCGCGGCGCTTTAGGGCGCGGCGTTCGTCTTCGCTCATGCCGCCCCAGACGCCCGCGTCCTGGCCGGATTCGAGGGCCCACTGCAGGCAGGTGTCCACGACGGGGCAGCGCCGGCAGACGCTCTTAGCTTCCTCGATCTGCAGGAGGGCGGGGCCGGTGTTTCCGACGGGGAAAAACAGCTCCGGGTCCTTGTCAAGGCACGCTGCGCGGTTACGCCAATCCATGCTGATCAGTAACTCCATTCCTGGGAATTCGTTAAATGCCTCTTGTGAAATTATTCACTAGAGGCTTCATAAGAAAGGGGCCCTGTGGGCCCCCTCGGTCATCTGGATTAAGCGTGTCATGTTAACGCTGTGTAAACAAGGGGTATTTGCCGTACAAATGCCGCCAAATCGTGAGCGATGCATCACATTGGCTGGCGGTACCCCCACATCTGCTCGACTATGTCCGGTAGGGTGCCAGTGTGTCAAGACCCCCAGTAGACCCCGCCCAGCCCGCTGAGCCGCACCCGGGCGGTCCAGTACCCGGCGCACCGGGGCCCGCTCCCGTGGCGAGGCCTGCCGGAATCACCGTCATTGCCGTCATTACGGCGCTGGAGGCGACGGCGCTGCTGGTGGCCGCCGGTTGGTATGGTTTCCAGCTGCTGACCGGAGCCCCCGTCCTGTCCTTCTGGGGCGCGGTCTTCACCCTGGGGCTCCTGCTGGCATTCTCTGCGTGGCTTTTCGCCGTGGGCTACTTCCTCTTCCGCGGCTACCGCTGGCCCAGGGCCGGCGCGCTGGTGGCCCAGCTGTTTATGCTCACCATCGGCTTCCCGACGTTGACCGGCGGGTACCCCGCGGCCGGGCTGGCCATGCTGCTGCCTGCGGCCCTGGCGATCGTGCTGCTGTTCGACAAGCGGGTCATTGCCTTTGCATCCCGGCCGGGCGGCTCAAGCCGCGCCCTCTAGCGACTCCGGGCCCCCGGAACCGCGTTGCGCCGGCGGCACCTCGATCGCCAACTGCACGGCCGCGGGCCGGCCGTTGACCACAGCGACGGCCCGACCGGGCGGCGGGCTGTGCTCCGGCTCGAACCGGATGCCAAAAAGATCCGCATCGGCCGCGGCGCGGGGGGCGATCATGATCCCGCAGCCCTGGCCACGGACCTGGAGCGCCAGCGGCACCCGCTGCTGGAGCATCGGCCGGTAGCCTGCGGTCAGCACCACAGTCCAGCCCAGGCCGTTGAGCTCCACCAGCTGCATGTTGGTGTCCATGCCGGCGAGGTCCAGGTCATCGGCCAGCGCGATGGCGCCGCGGTCGAGCTGCCCGGCCCGCGCCCGCGCCAGGACGGCAGACCAGTAGTCCTCCGGCCGGGCTCCGGGCCCGGGCCGCAGCCACTCGACGGCAGGATTGAGGCCGGGCAGCGCACGAAGCAGGGAGGTTTTGCCGGCTCCGGGTCCGCCAAGCACGGCCAGGACGGTGCCCGGCGGCAGCGGGAGGCCGGCCGGGCCGGGTTCATCCCCGCCCAGCCCGACCCAGAGCCACCCGGGAGCCGGCGGAGCCGGGAGCTCCGGGCCGATCCGGGCCCGGACCTCGGAGACGGTCACTACCGCGGGAAGCGGCTCAACCCGGAACGGCCGCACCGTCAAGGGCCCGGAGGGGCAAGGCCGCGTCCCTGCCTCCGGCGGCTCGCACAGCTGCGCCGCGTGCGCGGTGGCCCCGGCGAACGCGCCGGCTGCGGCCACCCTGCCGGGCAGGGCCGGAACTTCCGGCAACCGCGGCCAGCCGTGCCGGCTTTCCTCCGTCGATCCGGCCGGAAAGAAGATGCGGTTGGGAAGCGCCGCAAAAAACCGTGCCACCACGAGTTCGCGCCCGCCGGAAACGATGGCGGTCACGCCCGCCCCCGGGCCGTCCCGGATGATGTCGTTCACGAGGTCCTCGGCCCACGCCAAGGGACCGGACCGGAACGCCGAGACCCACGACCCCCAGTGACTCAGCACGAGGACCAGCGGCGGGGCAGGTGCCGCTCCCGGAGCGGCCAGCCGGCTCCGGACTTCCCCGGCCACCCGCTCCAGCACCCGGACGGCGCGGCGCAGCTCATCAGCGCCCGCCCAAGCACCGACCCGGGACGAGCACGCCGTGCGGCGCAGCGAGCCGTCGGCGTCGAGGATGTACAGATGGGATTCGACGTCGTCGCCTAGCAGCTGTTCCACTGCCAGTTGGCAGGCCGCCGCGGGTCCGGCGGACGTGCCGCCGTGGACGTCGCCGATGAGGGCAAGATGGCCGTGCCCCCCTGCGTCCCAGCGAAGTTCGCGGAGTTGCTGCTGTTCCGGCACGTCCACCATCCCCAGCAGCACGCCGGGCGCGGCCGCAGTAGCGGCCGGTCCGGTTCCGCGCCGGGGAAAAGGCAACCGTACGGGCAGCGGCGGGGCAACAGGACGCCGGGGGAGCGCGCCGCCCCGCCCGGCCCACAGTCCTGACGTCAGCCGGACCAGCGCGGCAGCTGCTTCGGTGGTGGTGGCCGGAACGGGAGGCCCCGTCGCGTGTCGGAGCGGTGCGCGCTCCCGGTTCTTCAGCCGGGCCGCGGCCGTCAGGACGGTGACGGCCTGGCCGACTGCCTGCGGTGCGGCTGCCAGGACAGCGGTCTGGAATTCCTCGGGTGCCGCGCTGCCGCGCAACAGGTAGGCCCGCCCCGGGCTGTCCAGCGGAATGGCCGCGGCGAGCCGGGAAGCCATGACGTCGGCGGACTCCAGCTCCGACTGGACCCGCAGCACCACGCTGCTGGTGACATTGGCGCGGATGTCTGCTGAGAGTGCCCCCTGGGCGCGCTGGGTGGCCATGACGAGGTGGATCCCCAAGGACCGTCCGATTGCCGCGATCCGCATGAGTTCCCGCAGTGCGGCGGGCGCTTCCTCGACCAGCATCCTGAATTCGTCGATCACCAGGACCAGCCGGGGCAGCGCCGGCACCCCGGAGGTTTGTGCCGGGTAGGAGGCCAGGTCCGGGACGCCGGCCGCGGCCAGCAGTTCCTCCCGGTACCGGACTTCCGCGCGCAGCGACGCCAGGCTGCGTTCCACCTCGTGACTGGCCAGGTCGGTCAGCATGCCGACGCAATGCGGCAGACCGGTCAGCGGTCCGAGCCCGGAGCCGCCTTTGAAGTCCACAAAAAGCAGGTTGAGCAGGTCCGGCGGGTAGCTGGCCGCCAGCCCGGCCACGAGGGTGCGCAGGAACTCGGACTTTCCGGATCCGGTGGTCCCGGCCACCAGCAGGTGCGGCCCGTCCGACTCCAGGTCCAGGTAGAGCGGACCCGCTGCCGCCCGGCCGACCGGAACAGGCAGTCCCCGCCGGGGCTGGCCGCCGGCCGCGGACCAGCGCCGCTCGATCTCTCCGGCCGAGAGCGGCAGTAGCCCACCCAGCCGGCACTCGTCCGGGACGCGCCCCGAGCCTGCCTCCGGCGCGGGCTCCGTTCCGCCCGCCCTTCGGCAGAACCGGTCAAACACCTCGGCCGGCACAAGATCGGGAGTGAAGACGGTGCTGGTGGTGCCGGTGGTGAGCAAGGCCCCGCGCCCGCCCAGCACGACCGTCTGGCCGGGACCGGTGTGAGAGGCGGCAGCACAATCGAGCACCTGCCAGCCGCAGCCGGCCGCCGCAGCGCAGAGCGCCGCGGCGTGGTCCGTCCCGGGCAGCACGATCAGCACGCCCCGGTCCCAGCCCGGGCCGGGGCCGGCCGCAAGGTCCGCTGCGGTCAGTGACCCGCTGGCGGACAGGGACACCTGTGACAGGAAGCGGGCCGCGAGCGGCAGTGACCGGACGGGACCGTGCAGCAGGATCCGCGTCCGGCGCGCCCGGGGGTAGCTCGCCAGCTGCATGACCAGGAAACGGACCAGCCCCGCGAGGGCCTCTTCCGGGCCGCGAAAACCGGCCGGTGCCGCGGGGTCCAGGCACACCGGAACCGGTCCCACGGAAGGGGCCTGGAATGCGGGGTCGTGCGGAACCAGGCTGATGCGCGCAGATTCCCGGGCGAGGCCAAGCCGCAACCAGGCGGGACCGCCGTCGGGTCCGTCCCGGGCCCCGCCGGAGTCCGGGGCCCCGGCGTTGATCGCCAGGTCCGCTGCGGTTGGGGCGGCCCGCCGCCGCCGGTCGCGGTCCTCGTCGACGGCGGCGGCGATGGCGGCCTTCAGCTCGCGCCGCCGCCTCCGGCCGGACAGCGCCGGTACCAGGACCGACACCGCGGACAGGGCCGAGAACGCCAGGAACATCCACAGCCCCGTGCCCACGGCCAGCGCAACGCCCACGGCCAGCGGGACCACGGCGGTCAGCACCAGGGCCGCGCGGTTGCCGGCGGGACCCGGATTCGGGATCCGCAGCGGTTCCGAGGTGTCACGGCCGGCATCGGAGCCGCCGGGCCCCGCCGCCGGGCTTGGCCGGGCCGCGCGGCCGCCGCGGAACACCAGGCCCAGGGTGGACTGGCCGCAGCCGATGACGGAGTCGCTGGAAACCCGCACGCTGGTGACCGGTTTGCCATCGACCGTGGTGCCGTTCGCGCTGCCCAGATCGACAAGTGTGACTCCCGCATCGGTCACCTGCAGCAGCGCGTGTGCGCGGGACAGCTCCGGGTCCGGGAGGAGGAGATTCGTCCCGCCCCGGCCCACGCGGTAGCTGCCGCGGCGCAGCGGCAGCAGCGTCCCGGCCGCCGGTCCGCTGAGCACAGCCAGCAGGAGGGCGGCTCCGCCGTCGGACGCCGGGCCGGCAGTGGCGCCGTCCACCAGAACCGCACCGCTGACCAGCGGGGCGTCCCCGGCGGCCAGGGTGCCCAGCGGTACGCCGGCCACCGTCAGGCCGCTGGTGCCGTACTGCCGGGCCACTGCTGCCTCCAGTTCGCTGCCCGGGCAGCCGACCGGCAGCTCGACGGACAGCTCTACCGGGTCAGCTTGGATTCCTGGCGCGGCGCCCGGCCCGCGGACCAGGGTGCAGTGCAGTAACACCGGGAGGCCCCCTTCTGCTCAGACGTGTACTCAAAACAGGCTAGGGACCCGCCCGGCGCCGGTGGCAACACAATCCAGCCATGTGGATAACGCCCGGAGGTGGAAAAGTGCCGCCGTAGCGGGCAGGCCGGGCGCAGCAAGGGGCCGGGGGCCGCCGGCGGCGCAGCGCCCGGGGCGCCGCGATTCGTGGCTCCGGCGAAACGCTCGGTAGTCTAGAGCAGCAGACGATGCACAACGTTGCGCTGCCCGCATTCGAACCAGGAGATTTTGTGACCGCTGACCTCGTCATCGTAGGGTCGGGCTTTTTCGGCCTGACAATCGCAGAACAGGCCGCCACCGAGCTGGGCTTGAAGGTCGTCGTCATCGACCGCCGCCACCACATCGGCGGCAATGCCTACAGCGAAAAGGAGGAGCAGACCGGGATCGAAGTCCACCGGTACGGCGCGCACCTTTTCCACACCTCAAACGACCGCGTGTGGGAGTACGTCAACCGCTTCACCACGTTCACGAACTACGTGCACAAGGTCTACGGCGTCCACAAGGGCGAGGTCTACTCCCTGCCGATCAACCTGGCCACCATCAACCAGTTCTTCCGCGCGAACCTGACCCCGGGCCGGGCCCAGGACCTGATCAAGGAACAGGCCGGAGAACTGGCGGGCACCGACCCGCAGAACCTCAACGACAAAGGCATCCAGCTCATCGGCCGGCCGCTCTACGAGGCGTTCATCAAGCATTACACCGGCAAGCAGTGGCAGACGGATCCCAAGGACCTGCCCGCCGGCATCATCTCCCGCCTCCCGGTGCGCTACAACTACGACAACCGCTACTTCAACGACAAGTACGAGGGCCTGCCGACCAACGGCTACACCGCGTGGATCGAGAAGATGGCCGAGCACCCGAACATCGAAGTCCGGCTCAACACCGACTTCTTCGACGAGTCGCACGAGTACAGCAAGGACAAGGTCGTAGGCAACATCCCCGTCGTCTACACCGGACCGGTGGACCGCTACTTCGACTACGCCGAGGGCGACCTCTCCTGGCGCACCATCGACTTCGAGGAGGAAGTGCTCGACGTCGGGGACTTCCAAGGAACGTCGGTGGTCAACTACAACGACGCCGACGTCGCCTACACCCGCATCATCGAACCGCGCCACTTCCACCCCGAGCGCGACTACCAGACGGAGAAGACCGTCATCATGCGCGAGTTCTCCCGTGCGGCGGAAAAGGGCGACGAACCCTATTACCCGATCAACACCCCCGCGGACCGCGAACGCCTGCTCAAGTACCGCGACCTCGCGGCCGCGGAGCAGGATGTGCTGTTCGGCGGGCGCCTCGGCACCTACAAGTACCTGGACATGCACATGGCCATCGGCTCCGCCCTGACCATGTTCGAGAACAAGATCCGCCCGCATTTCGAGGGTGGCGCCAAGATTGAAAGCGGAGGGGTGGACGCGTGAGCGTAGGCCAGCAGGACAACCAGACCGTGACCGCCGGGCCGGGCAACGACGCCGCCTGGCAAACCATCCAGCGTGTGATCCTTCCGGGGGAGCGGGGACACGAGACCCTCCCGCTCTACATGGACTCCGGCGTGGTGAGCAGTGCCACCGACATCTCGGCGGAACTGTCCGGGTTCGGCCGTTCCAAGACGCCGGTCAAGCTCCTCGACCCGGCCCGGATGGCGCACGCGGATGACATCACCTCGCGGACCAGCGCCTCGGTGCGGGCCGGCGAGCGGATCTCCTTCGCCACCTATTTCAATGCCTTCGCGGCGAGTTACTGGCGCCGCTGGACCACGGTGGAAGAGGTCCGCCTCCAGGTCCGGACGTCCGGGCGGGGCACCGTCAGCATCTACCGCTCCAACGCCCGCGGCTCGCTGCAGCACGTCGAGACCACCAGGGTCGACGGCGAAGCGCAGACGGAGTTCGTCCTGTCCTTGGCCCCCTTCGGTGACGGCGGCTGGTACTGGTTCGACATCACCGCCGGAACCGACGACATGGAGTTCGTCGGCGCCGAATGGCAGACCCGGGCCGCGCGGCGGCAGACCGGATTGATCACCCTCGAAATCACGACGCTGAACAAGACCGCCTACTGCATCAACAACCTCCGTATCCTGGGGCAGCACCCGGAGGCCCTGGAGCACGTGAAGGAAGTCATCGTCGTCGACCAGGGCACCGACAAGGTGGCCGATGCCGAGGGCTTTGCCGAGGTTGAGAGTGCACTCGGCGGCAAGCTGCGCATCATTGACCAGAACAACCTGGGCGGTTCCGGCGGCTTCGCCCGCGGCATGTACGAGGCGGTGGAGAACGGCAGCGACTACGTCCTGCTGCTCGACGACGACGTCGTCATCGAGGCCGAGAGCCTCATCCGGCTGGGCACCTTCGCCGACTACTGCAAGAAGCCCACCCTCGTCGGCGGCCACATGTTCGACCTGCACGACCGCAACGTCCTGCACACCCTGGGCGAGGTCGTCAACCCGTACCTGATCGGCCCGGCCGAACCCAACCCCAACCAGGAAATGCGCCACAACTTCGCGCAGCGGAACCTGCGGGACACCCCGTGGATGCACCGCCGCGTCGACGTCGACTACAACGGTTGGTGGATGTGCCTGATCCCTACCGCGGTGATCCGTGAGATCGGCCTGTCGCTGCCCGTCTTCATCAAGTGGGACGATTCCGAATACGGCGTCCGCGCCAAGGCCGCCGGGTACAACACGGTGTCGCTGCCGGGGTCCGCTGTCTGGCATGTTTCCTGGATCGACAAGGACGACCTGGTCGGCTGGCAGGCCTATTTCCACACTCGGAACCGGTTCATCTACGCACTGCTGCACAGCCCCTACGATTTCGGCGGCGGCCTGGTGGAGAACTCGATCAAGCTGGACCTCAAGCACAACATTTCGATGCAGTACTACACGCTGCAGGGCCGCATCGAGGCCATGAAGGATCTGCTGCAGGGACCCGGGAGCCTGCACAAGATGCTTCCCACCAAGCTCCCCGAGATCCGTGCCATGGCCCAGGAGTTCTCGGAAGCCCAGTTCAAGCCGAGCTTTGACGACTACCCGTCGGTGTTGTCCACCAAGGTTCCGCGCCGCGGCAAGGGCGTCTCGGTGCCGTCCTACCTGGGGCTGCTGCCGTGGGTGGCAAAGACTGTGGTCCGGCACGTCGGTTTCCCGGTGTCGGACACGTCCAAGGCCCACCCTGAGACCATCGTGCCCCACCAGGACAACAAGTGGTGGCGGGTCTCCCAGTTCGACAGCGCACTGGTCTCCAACGCCGAGGGCAGCGCGGTGTCCTGGTACAAGCGCGATCCCCGCCGGGTGCGCGCCCTGCTCGCCGAAAGCGTCAAGGTTTACGGCGAGGTGCTGCGCCGGTGGCCGGCCCTCAAGCAGGAATACCGCGGCGCCCTCGCCGAGATCACCTCGATGGACGCGTGGAAGCAGACCTTCGACGCCAACAGCAAAGGTGACAGCACCCGATGACCGCCAGCACCCAGGAACTCGTTGAGCCCGGCCTGGGCCGCGGCCTGGCCGACGTGGCCCGTTCGCGGTTCCTGCTCAAGCTGCTGGTCCGAAAGGAACTCAAGATCCGCTACCGGGGATCGGTCCTGGGCCTGCTCTGGTCCTACGTCAAGCCGGGCGTCCAGTTCATCGTCTTCTACATCGCGCTCGGGGTCTTCCTCGGGCTGGAGCGGAGCCCCCGGAATCCGGAAGGGCTGACGAACTACGCGGTCTACCTGTTCTCCGGCATCGTCCTGATCAACTTCTTCACGGAGGCCCTGGGGAACGCTGCCCGGTCCATCGTGTACAACGGCAACCTGATCAAGAAGATCTACCTGCCCCGGGAGCTCTTCCCGGTCGCGTCGGTGTGGGTCTCGGCGGTGCACTTCTTCCCGCAGCTGGTGGTGCTGGTGACGGCGTGCCTGTTCACCGGCTGGAAGCCGGACCTTTTCCAGCTGCTCTCGGCCGTCGGCGGGTTCGCCATCGTCGCGCTGCTGGCCGCCGGACTCGGGTTGCTCTTCGGTGCCGCGAACGTTTATTTCAGGGACTCCGAGAACCTGGTCGACATGCTGCTGATGGTGGCGACCTGGGCGTCGCCGGTGATGTACGCGTGGTCCATGGTTGAGGCGAAACTCGGTGCGGCCGCCTTCGCGGTCTATCAGGCCAATCCGATCACGGTCGGCGTGGAGCTGTTCCATTACGCGTTCTGGTACCCCACCACCGACGGGTCTTCGCCCATGCCGCCGGACCTGCTGGGGCTCTGGTTCCCGGTCGGCCTCGTCGTGTCCGTCCTCGTCCTGGCGCTCGGCCAATTCACCTTTAGGCGGCTCGAGGGCCGTTTCGCCCAGGAGCTGTAGTGGTAAACGCAATTGAAGTCACCGATATCAGCAAGCAGTTCGTGCTCCGCCACACCCGCTCCATCAAGGAGGCGGTGGTGTGGCTGGCCAAGGGCAGGAAAGGCGACCTGACCAAGAAGTTCCACGCCCTGCGGAACGTCTCGCTGCATGTCCAGACCGGCGAAACCGTTGCACTGCTCGGGCTGAACGGCTCTGGCAAATCCACGCTGCTCAAGCACATCTCCGGTGTGATGCTCCCGGACAGCGGATCGGTGCGCACCCGGGGCCGGGTCGCCGGCCTGATCGAGGTCGGCGCCGGATTCCATCCCGACCTTTCCGGCCGCGACAACGTGTACCTGAACGGAGCCATCCTGGGGATGACCGAGCAGGAGGTGAACGACCGCTTCGAGTCGATCGTGGAATTCGCGGAAATCGGCGAATTCATCGACACCGAGGTGAAGTTCTACTCCTCCGGCATGTACCTGCGCCTGGCGTTCTCCGTAGCAGTCCACACCGATCCCGAGGTCTTCCTGATCGACGAGATCCTGGCCGTGGGCGATGAACCGTTCCAGCGCAAGTGCATCGACAAGATCCAGGAGCTGGCCGAGCGCGGCAAGACGCTCGTCGTCGTCAGCCACGACCTGGACCTGGTCTCCCGGATCTGCGCCCGCGGTGTCCTGCTTGAGCACGGAAATGTATTGTTTGATGGGCCGATCCACGAGGCGGTCAGCCGGCTCCGCAACTAGCCGTCCGGCCCCGCTACAACGCCGCCGCCGTGCGGCAGCCGCTAGGGTGGAGACAGGTCCTTTGGCCCCGCCACCAGGTATGAGAGAAAAGGCACGAGAATCGTGAAGATTGCTGTAATTGCGTTGGGAAAGATCGGCCTGCCCTTGGCCGTCCAGTTTGCGTCCAAGGGTCATGAGGTCGTCGGAGTCGACGTGAACCGGCAGGTTGTCGACCTCATCAACGCCGGAACGGAGCCGTTCCCCGGCGAAGCCCACCTGCAGGAAAAGCTTTCCGAGCTGGTGCCCGCCGGCAAGCTCCGGGCCACCACCGACTACGCGGACGCGGTGCCCGAGGCCGACGTCGTTGTGCTGGTCGTCCCGCTGTTTGTCGACGCCGACGCGAACCCTGACTTCGGCTGGATGGACGCGGCCACCGCGGACCTGGGCAAGCACCTGACGCCCGGTACCCTGGTCTCCTACGAGACCACCCTCCCGGTCGGCACCACCCGCAGCCGCTGGAAGCCGGCCCTGGAAGCCGCCTCCGGCCTGGTCGAGGGCCAGGACTTCCACCTCGTGTTCTCGCCGGAGCGGGTCCTGACCGGCCGGGTGTTCGAGGACCTGCGCAAGTACCCCAAACTGGTGGGCGGCCTCTCGCCGGCCGGCGCAGCCAAGGCCGTCGAGTTTTACGAGGCCGTGCTGGACTTCGACGAGCGGGCAGACCTGGTCCGCCCGAACGGCGTGTGGGACCTGGGGTCCGCCGAGGCCTCGGAGCTGGCCAAGCTTGCCGAAACCACCTACCGCGACGTCAACATCGGACTGGCCAACCAGTTCGCCCGCTTCGCCGCCACGGCCGGGATCGACATCTACCAGGTCATCGAGGCCGCCAACTCCCAGCCCTACAGCCACATCCACACGCCGGGAATCGCCGTCGGCGGGCACTGCATCCCCGTCTACCCGCGGCTGTACCTCTGGAACGATCCGGAAGCCACCGTGGTGCGCGCCGCCCGCGCGGCCAACGCCGACATGCCGGCCTACACCATCGGCCTGCTGGAGGGCGCCTACGGCGACCTGGCGGGAGCCCGGGTGGTGGTCCTGGGCGCCGCGTACCGCGGCGGCGTGAAGGAAACGGCGTTCTCCGGTGTCTTCGACGCCGTCAAGGCAATCGAATCCCGCGGCGCCACGGCACTTGTCCACGACCCGCTGTACACCGACGAGGAACTCCAGAAGCTGGGCTTCCAGCCCTACCACCTGGGGGAGCCGGCCGATGCGGCCGTGGTCCAGGCCGATCACGCCGAGTACCGGACCCTCGGGCCGCAGGACCTCCCGGGCGTCCGGGTGTTCATCGACGGCCGCCGCGTGAGCAGCGCCGAGGCCTGGGACGGCGTCCAGTACCGCGTCATCGGCAAGGCCTGACCCCGGCCCGCGCGCCGATCACTTCTTCCCTTTGACAGGAGATCCACGATGAATAACATTGCCCCGAGCGCTGATGTTTCAGACCGCGCGGTGCTGGGCGCCGGCACCAAGATCTGGCACCTGGCCCAGGTGCGTGAAGACGCCGTCCTGGGAGAAAATTGCATCGTCGGCCGCGGCGCCTATGTCGGCACCGGCGTCCAGATCGGCGACAACACCAAGATCCAGAACTACGCTCTGGTCTACGAGCCCGCCAAGCTGGGGAAGGGCGTCTTCATCGGACCCGCGGTGGTCCTGACGAACGACACCTACCCGCGCTCGGTCAGCCCGGACGGATCGTTGAAGAGCGCGCACGACTGGACCCCGGTAGGTGTCACCATCGAGGATGGAGCGTCCATCGGCGCCCGCGCCGTGTGCGTCGCGCCGGTGACGATCGGACGCTGGGCGACCATCGCCGCTGGCGCCGTCGTCACCAAGGATGTCCCGGCGTTCGCCCTGATGGCGGGCGTACCGGCCAAGCGCCTCGGGTGGGTCGGCAAGGCCGGTTTCCCGCTGCGTGAGGCGGACGGCTTCTGGGTGTGCCCCGAGACGGGCGCCAAATATGTTGAAGAAGAAAATTTCCTGAAAGAGGCAGAGGACAACGCATGAGCCTGGACTTTATCCCCGCAGCCAAGCCGATCATCGGCGATGAAGAGCGGGCGGCCGTTGATGCCGTCCTCGCCTCCGGAATGCTGGCCCAAGGCAAGCAGGTAGCGGAGTTCGAAACCGAGTTCTCCTCGGTGCTGGTTGACGGCCGCGCGGCCGTCGCCGTGAACTCCGGCACCTCCGGGCTCCACCTTGGCCTCCTCGCCGCCGGCGTCGGACCGGGGGACGAGGTCATCGTGCCCTCGTTCACCTTTGCCGCTACCGGCAACGCGGTGGCGCTGACCGGCGCCACTCCGGTGTTCGCCGACATTGAGCTGGACCACTACACCCTGGACACGGACCATGTCGCTTCGCTGATCACGGAGAAGACCAAGGGCATCATGCCGGTCCACCTCTACGGCCATCCGTTCGACGTCGAGGGCCTCGGCCGGCTTGCCGCGGAGCGGGGCATCGACCTGTACGAGGATGCCGCCCAGGCGCACGGCGCCAGCTTTAACGGCAAGAAGGTGGGCAGCTTCGGCACCTTCGCCATGTTCAGCCTGTACCCGACCAAGAACATGACCTCCGGGGAGGGCGGCATGGTCACGACGTCGGACCCCGCCGTCGAGCACAAGCTGCGGCTGCTGCGCAACCAGGGCATGGAGAAGCAGTACGAGAACGAAATCGTCGGCTTCAACGCCCGCATGACCGACCTGCACGCCGCCATTGGCCGCGTCCAGCTCACCAAGGTGCTGGCCTGGACCGCGCAGCGGCAGCAGAACGCGGCCTTCCTCGACGCTCACCTGGAGAACGTCGGGACCCCGGCCGTCAAGGCCGGCGCGGGCCACGTCTACCACCAGTACACCATCCGGGTCACCGAGGACCGCGACGGCCTGGCCAAGGCACTGCGGGAGGAATACAACATCGGAACCGGCGTGTACTACCCGGTCCCGAACCACCGGCTCCCGTCCTTCAACCGCACCGAAGACCTGCCCAACACGGAAACCGCGGCCAAGGAAGTGCTCTCGCTGCCGGTCCACCCGTCCCTGAGCCAGGACGACCTCGAGCGGATCGTCACGGCGGTCAACGCCGTCGCCAAGGCCGGTGCCTGAGATGGCGAACCTGCGTGTCGGCCTGATCGGGCTGGGAATGATGGGACGGCACCACGCCCGCGTCCTGCGCGAACTGCCCGGCGTCGACCTGGTGGCGGTCGCGGACGCCTACGGCGACCCGCACGGCGTCGCCGGCGGCCTCAAGGTGCTGTCCTCGGTGGAGGAACTGATCGCCCAGGGCCTCGACATGGCCGTCGCCGCTGTCCCGACCGGGATGCACGAGGAAGTCGGCCTGGCCCTGGCCGAAGCCGGCGTCCACACCCTCGTGGAGAAGCCGATCGCCGCCAGCGCCCCGGCAGGCCAGCGCCTCGTCGACGCCTTCGAGGCCAAGAACCTGGTCGGCGCCGTCGGGCACATCGAGCGCTTCAATCCGGCGCTGCAGTCCCTGCGGAAGCGGATCGAAGCGGGCGAACTCGGCGAGGTGTACCAGATTGCCACCCGCCGGCAGGGTCCTTTCCCCTCGCGCATCGCCGACGTCGGCGTCGTCAAGGACCTGGGCACGCACGATATCGACCTGACCGCCTGGCTCGCCCAGAGCCGCTTCGAGTCGATCTTCGCCCATGTCACCACCCGCAGCGGCCGTCCGCATGAAGACATGGTCGCCGCAACCGGCCAGCTGGAAAACGGTGTCATCACCAACCACCTGGTGAACTGGCTTTCCCCGATGAAGGAGCGCCTGACCATCGTCACCGGCGAAAAGGGCGCCTTCGTTGCCGACACGGTGACCGCGGACCTGACGTTCTTCGAGAACGGCACCGTGGCCACGGAGTGGGAGTCCATGGCGGCCTTCCGGGGTGTCTCCGAGGGCAACATGACGCGGCTGGCGATCGCCAAGCCGGAGCCGCTGCGTACCGAGCACGAAGCCTTCCGCGACGCCGTCCTGGGGCTGCGCAACGACGTCGTGACCATGCGCGAAGGGCTCGACACCCTGTCCGTCGCCGAGGCCGTGCTGGAGTCCGCGCGCAGCGGGCAGATGGTCAAAGTCGCCGCCTCGTGACGGCCGGTCCCCGATTGCGGGTCGCGGTCGCCACCCGGCTATTCACCCCCGAAGTGGGGGCCGCCGCATTCCGCCTCCAGGCGTTGGTGGACGGGCTGGTGGCGGCAGGAGCTGAGGTGCACGTCGTGACAACCCGTGCCCCCGGGGGTGCCTCCGCGGGCAGCGTCCCGTTCCGGATCAGCCGGTGGCCGGTGCTGCGGGACCCGGGCGGCAACGTCCGGGGGTACCTGCAGTACCTGAGCTTCGACATTCCGGCGTTCTTCCGCCTCCTGGCACTGGACGCGGATGTTGTCGTCTCCGAACCGCCCCCCACCACCGGCCTGGTGGTGGCCCTCAGCAGCTGGCTGCGCCGCCGTCCGTTCGTCTATTACGCGGCGGACGTGTGGAGTGAAGCGCTGTCCGCCATGGATGTGCCGGGCGTCGTCATCGGCCTGATGCGGCGGGTTGAAGGCTTTGTGTTGCGCCGCGCCTCCAGTGTCATCGCGATCTCCGAGGCGGTTGCCGAGCAGGTCGCGAAGTTCGGCGTGCCGGCCGAACGGCTCCGGGTGGTGGCCAACGGGGTCGACACTTCGGTCTTCAACCCCGACGGCGAGGCCGTCGCCGGCCGGCGGCCCTATTTCGCCTACACCGGGACCATCTCCGAATGGCAGGGAGCCGACGTCTTTGTCCGCGCCCTGCCGATCGTGCAGCAGAAGTTCCCGGACGCGGAGATCCGCTTTTTCGGGCAGGGAACGGACGAGCCGGCGCTCCGCGCGCTGGCCGCCGAGATCGCTCCGGGCGGTGTTGTTTTCGGCGGGGTCGTTCCGCCCCGGCAGGCTGCGTCCTGGCTGCGGGGAGCCGCGGCTGCACTTGTCAGTATTAAGCCGGGCCAGGGCTATGACTTCGCCAAGCCAACCAAGATCTACGCCGCCGCCGGGTGCGGCACCCGGGTGATCTTCGCCGGCGCCGGCGAGGGGGCCGCCGTGGTGGCCGGCAACGGACTCGGCGACGCCGTCGCCCACGACCCGCAGGCGGTGGCGGCCGCCATGGTCGCCGCGCTGGAAAACGCCGACTCCGGCCGGGGACTCCGCTCGCAGTGGGTGGCGGACAACGCCTCCCTCGCCGCAGCTGGCCAGGCCGCGGCGGCCATCGTCGCCGCAGCGGGGGATCCCCGGCGCTAAAAAGGCGGGAACGGGCGCCTGCTCTTGCCCGTTCCCGCCGCAGCCCGGCGCCTGTGTCGGGTTACTTCCGGCCGGACTCCGCGTTGAAGGCAAGGAGCGCGTCCACGATCTTCTCGGCAGCGTGTCCGTCGCCGTACGGGGCAGCGTCGGTGGGCTCCGGAGCGGGCCGCTTCACGGTGTCGGCAAGGATGGAGAGGTCTTCGCTCACGAGGACGTTCCACCGAGACTCGAGGGTCTCCACCCACTCCGTCTCGGGGCGGATCGTGGTGCACGGGACCCGCAGCAGGAAGGCTTCCTTCTGCAGTCCGCCCGAGTCGGTGATGACGCCCGCGCTGTTGACGACGGCGTTGACCAGCTGCGGGTAGGCCAGCGGCGGGCACACCCGGATGCTTCCCTGCTCAAGGTCGAGCCCGTGCCGTTCGGCGAAGCTCACCAGCCGCGGGTGGGCCAGTAGGAGCACGGGCCGGTCCAGCGAGGCCAGCGAGCCAAGGATGGACTTCAGCCGGGACGGGGAGTCCGTGTTATCCGGGCGGTGGATGGTGCTGACGTAGAAGCCCTGCGGGGACACGTCGAGGGGGAGGGGCTCGTTCCGGCTCTGCAGCAGGTCACGGACCTGGTACAGGACATCGGTCATGACGTCTCCGACGAGGACCGTCTTGGCCGCCAGGCCCTCATTGGCCAGGTGGTCGACGGCGACCTGCGTCGGGGCCAGCAGCAGGTCCGCGGCGTGGTCGGTCAGGACCCGGTTGTGCTCTTCCGGCATCCGCCGGTTGAAGGAGCGAAGGCCAGCCTCAAGGTGCGCCAGCGGAATGTGCAGTTTGACCGCGGCGATGGCGGCGGCGAGGGTGGAGTTCGTGTCCCCGTAAACCAGCACGCAGTCGGGCTTGGCCTCTTCCAGGATTTCCTCCAGTCCGGAGAGCATGGCCCCGGTCTGTGCCCCGTGCTTGCCGGACCCGACGCCGAGGTTGAAATCCGGTGCCGGGATGCCCAGGTCGCGGAAGAAGACATCGCTCATGAGTTCGTCATAGTGCTGGCCCGTGTGGGCAATGAGGTGCTCGGCCCGGCCGGACAGGGCCGAAGCGATCGGTGCGAGCTTTACAAACTGTGGTCTTGCGCCGACGACGCTGAGAATACGCATGGACCCAGCTTAGGCGATCGCGGGCCTCGGCTAGGGCGGTTGTGACCCCGGGCACGGGCCCCTCGGAGCGGCCGGCTCAGCAGGCGTCGACCTTGTACAGCTTGGCCGCGCCCTGCTGGTCCACGAGTTCGACCTTGGCGCCCGGGGTCGTCATGACGTCGACGAACGCGGGGTAGGCCCGGGCTTCCGCGAAGTTGAGCATGTAAAAGTTGCCGAAGTCGAGGATGTAGTCCACATGGTCTTTCGCAGCGAACTGGCAGGTATCCGATCCCGGCTGCGCCGTGGTGATGTCCTTCGCGATCTTGCGCAGCTCGGCGTCGGGCCCGGGCGAAATGTGGTACTGCGTCACGTGGCGGCCGGAAACGGCGTAGGCCAGCGGGCCGCCGTTGAACGGGTTGACGCCGATCACGGCGTCCTTCGGCACTGTCGACCCCAGCCGGGACATCAGGGCGAACTCATCATTGGATACCGCCCAGCCCGGGGAAAAGGAATAGGACTTGGTGATCTTCGCGGCGACGACGGTCAGGCCGGGGCCTTGGACGCTGTTCACCAGGTTGGAGAGCAGGACGGCCGTGATCGCAGCTGCTGCGACGGCGTACAGGCTGCCGGATCCCCTGAACTCGGGGAGTCCCAGCCGCCGGCCGGCGGATCGTTTCGCGGCGACGCGCTGAAGCAGTCCCCTGACCGCGGACACCAGGCCGTCGGCGCCCACGCCGGCCAGCACAATCATGAACAACGGCACCAGGCCGGCGAGCCGGTAGGGATCCTGGTACCAACTGCCGGTCGTGAAGTGCCGGAAGCGGCCCTGGTACATGTAGACGGCGACGATGTAGAGGGCGCCGGCAATGAGCGCGCAGGCAATCATCCACGCCCCCTTCCGCCGCAGCAGGATGGTGACGACGCCCAGCAGCGCCGCCCACGAGGCGACCATGGTCTCGCTGCCGCCAAGGAGGGTGCCGGTCGTGACGTCTCCTACCGCCTCGGCCAGGGTCCGGCTGGGCTTCCAGTTGTCATAGCTCAGGAGCAGGGCCTGCCAGATGACCAGGAATGCAGCTGCTGAGGCCACCCCCCACAGGACGACGACCGCGATGGGCTTGACGCCGGCCCTGGCCCGGATCCGGGCGCGCAACTGGGAAAACCACAAGCCGGCGATCAGCGGGACGGAGAACGCCATCAGTGCCGTGGCACCATTGGGTTGCGAGAGGAACAATGCCGCCAGCGCAACCAGCAAAAAAGTCCAGAGACTGATGTTGTCCAGGAACCTTTCCCGGCCTGCCTTGAACAACCCCACGAGGACCAGCAGCGCCAGCGGCAGCAGGCTGTAGGCAAGGGTGTTGGGGTACAGCGGGCCCCACTGGAGCAATTGGAAAGGGAAAATCCAGAAGCCACCGCTCAGGGTGCCGGCCACGACGAGCGGCAGGACACGGGGACCGACGATGCCCCGGACCAGCATGATGCAGGCGAAGGGCCACAACAGGGCGCTCACCGCGACGGTGACGGCGTTTTCGCTGACGAAGACGTCATTGTTGGTCAGCTGGGCCACGAGGGCGGCCAGGGAATGCCATACGGAAGGGTAGATGGCTATCCCGGCGTCAGGGGTGAGCATCCGGCCCAGCGTCAGTGACGATGCGTTGCCGGTCTCGAGGATGTAGCGGATCGCGTTGAGGTGAAAGACGTTGTCATAGACCTGGGCGAAGTTCCCGGGCTTGCCGATGGCCGGAAGCAGGCGGGTGGTGATGAGGGTGGCCCCTGCCACCAGGCCGCCCAGGATTGCAGCCCATTGGACGGCGGGTGCCGCCGAGGCCGGCGCGACGGGGGTGATCCGGTCCCTAAGGAACCGTCGCAGCAGGACCGCCAGGCCGGTGCAGACTGCGGTCACGAGCAGGTAGCTGGGGAGCCCCCAGCCCAGCCGGACCAGTCCCCCCACCACGCCGGCCAGGCCGATGAGTCCCGCGGAGGCCAAGGGGGCCATGGCTGCGGTGGCGTATCCTTTGGCGCCCAGTGCGCGCGCGAGCACCAACCCCGGGAGGAACAGCAGGAGTGCGGCCACGGCGATAGCGGGAAACGCCTGCCACCAGTTCATCAATGCTCCTGCCCGTCCGAATGATCGACTCGAGTCTAGCAAGCGCGGTGGGTCCCGCCGTGCCCGGAAGCCGCCGGCAACCGGCCGGGCCGGGGTTTACTCAGGGGCGTGCGGCTGCTGTCAACGCGCTACGGCGGCCGGTGCCCTGAAGACGCCGGTTCTGGCCCGCAGTCTCTCGCTGAGGTAGTGCCGGAGGGTTGAGTCGCGGGAGCAGGAGTCCCACAGCCGGGCAGTGAGCAGCTCCGCAGCCCGGCCGGCCCGCCGGTAATCGGCCACCACGGATTGCAGCCGGCGGAGATCAGCGGCCGAGCCCGCGGCCTGGATCAGGGTGGAGTCCCGCCGGCTCATGCCGGGAATGGAACCGCCGGCCAGGGCCAGGACCCGCCCGGTGATGTCTTGCCAGTACAGGCTCTCCTGCGCATCCCACACCGGGGTCCGGCCGGGGGAGCCAGGGCTGCCGGGGGAGCCGGGGGTGTCAGCGCGCCGCAGCAGGGCGCCGATGCCGTGCACCCTCAGGATCTTATGCGCGATGGCGCGCCTTTCCGGCGTCGTCGCCTGCCGCAGCCAGTCAACGTCCAGCAGCTTCTCCAGCCAGGCGAACTCCTGCCGCAGCGGCCGGATCGAGCTCGTCACGCGGGCCGGCCCTGAGTCGTCGGTCTGCCGGTACGCCGGGGCGCCGTAGGGATAGCAGATGGCCCCGGAGCGGAACCACAGGCGCAGCGTCGGTTCGAGGTCTTCACCGGTAAGGATGCCTTCGGTGTATGCGAACCCCACGGCCTGCAGGCTCCCGCGGCGCAGCAGGCCGTACGGCACGCTGCGGTACGCCAGCCCGTCCCGGAGCGGGTGCAGGACGCGCGGCTTTGACGGCCGGATCCGTGGCGCCGCGAGGATGTTTCCCTCGGGTGTCCGCAACGGTGCGATGACGGCGGCGGCATGGTGCTTCTCGGCCACCTCCCACCAGGACAGCAGCGACCCTGGTTCCAGGTAGTCGTCCGAGTCGAGGAAGCTCAGGTAATCAGCGGTGCTGCGGTTCAGGGCAAAGTTGCGCGGGCCGGCCGGTGACGGAACGCCGTCGGAATGGCTGAGATAGCTGACGCCGGCGGCCCCTGGCGGTCCAGCCGTGAACCCGGGACCGCGGGACAGGCTGTCCGCCGCCAGGTTGTGCAGCACCACCGTTACGCGCAGCTCGACGCCGCGGGCGGCCAGTTCGGAACGCTGCTCGAGGACGGAAGCGATTCCGCGCGCTACCGGCCGCGCCGGATCATGGACCGGGATGACGACCTCGATGCTCCGGTTCACAGGTTCATACTCCTCGTCGGGCTGCGTGCGGGGTTCCGCGATAACCTTACTGGGTGGACAACCAAAGCCAGGATTCCGTGCTGCTCGACGTCGTGATCGCTGTGCACACCCCGGACCGGCCCGTGGAACGCGCTGTAGCCTCGCTGGTTGCCGGCGGCCTGCCGACCGATCCGGGCGCACAGCAACGGCTGAGGATCACCGTCGTCTGCCACAACACCGAGGTGGAGCCCATCCGCGCCCGCGTGGCTGCCGGGCATCAGCCCCTGGTTCGGTTCCTGCAGTACGCCGACGGGATCAAGAGCCCCGCCGGTCCCTTTAACCACGGCATTGCCCACGCCACCGGAACCTGGGTGGCGATCATGGGAAGCGACGATTCGGTGGAGGCCGGCGCGCCGGCCCGCTGGGTCGAAAGGGCCGAAGCTGAGCGGGCCGACGTCCTCATCGCCCCGATGGCGCATGCCGGCGGCAGCACCATCCGCACGCCGGTGGTCCGTCCGGTCCGGCGCACGGGCCTGGACCCGGTGCGTGACCGCCTGGCGTACCGGACCGCCCCCTTGGGCCTGATGCGGCTGTCCCTGGTTCGCGACCTCGGCCTGGAATTTCCCACCGCCTATGCCACCGGAGAGGACCAGTCGTTCTCCGCGAAGCTGTGGTTCTCCGGCGCCAGGATCAGCTACGGGCGCGGCCTTCCGCGCTACCTTGTGCATGACGACGCCCAACTGCGGGTCACCCAGACGCCCCGCCCGGTGGTGGAGGACCTGGCCTTCGCGACCGACCTCGTGGGTACCGGCTGGTTCGGCGGGTTGCCGCCCCGGTCCCGTGCGGCGCTTGTGACCAAACTGATCCGCATCCACGTCTTCGGGCACGTGCTGCTGCGGGCGCAGGCCGGAACGTGGAACGCCACCGACGCCGCCGGAATGGCCGCGGTACTGCGCCGGCTGCTGTTCGAGGCGCCGCTTGCCGCCCGGCCGCTGTCCCTGGCCGACCGGCGGCTGCTGGACGCCGTCGCCCGCGAAGAGGCCGACGCCGAGACCATGGCGGGGCTCGCCGCTGCACGCCGCAGCTTCACCAGCCCGATGACCTGGATGCCCCGCGGTTTGTCCCATGTCCTGCACCCGGAAGCCCCGCTGCGTTTTATGAGTGCCTCGGCGCTCGTCTAATCCATCCGCCGAGAACGTTCTCGGCACCCGCCGCCGTGTCCGCGGTGCGCCCGTCCACGCCATAGAAGGAACCCATGAAGATTCTGGTCATCGCCACGTGGTATCCACACGACGAGAACCCCGCTGAAGCTCCGTTCAACGCGGACCACGTCGAGGCGATCCGGCGCCGCGGACATCAGGTGCGGGTGGTCCACGTCCGGCTCGGCAGCGGACTGGCGATGCCGGCCCGCACTTCGGGCGACTGGGAAGGGACGCCGGTGCGCCGTGTCCTGGCGGACCCGGCCCGGCCGCGCACCCTTCTGCAGGCGCTTCGGACCCTGCACCGTAACATGGCCTGGGCCGACGCCATCCACACGATGGCCTTCTCCAGCATCCTCGTCACCGCTCCCGTCTGGGCGCTGCGGGCCGCGACGGGGCGCGCTCCCGCGTGGGTCCATACCGAGCATTGGAACGGCGTCGTCAATCCCGGCAGCGTTTCGCCGCTGTGGGCCAGGCTCTCCTGGCTGCGTGCCGTGCTCCGGCTGCCGCACGTCGTTACCGGCGTCACCGGCCAGCTCGCCGCCGAGATGCAGAAGTTCGCGCGGCCGCACGCGGCCGTGACCATCCCCTGCGTCGTCAAAGGGCCGGCGGCCGTGACCGCCGCAGCGTTTGGACCCGTATTACGGCTGGTGGCGGTTGGCGGCCTGATCGCGCGGAAGCGGCCGAAGGAGGCCATCGAGGCCGTCGCCTGGCTCCGGGACCAAGGGACGGAGGCCTATCTGACGTGGGTCGGGGAGGGGCCGCTGCGGGCGGAGTGCGAGGACCTGGCCGCCCGGCTCGGCCTGCAGCACCAGGTGAGCCTGGTGGGATCGGTCAGGCCCGCCGACGTCGCCGGCTATCTCTCCGACGCGGACCTCTTTTTCCTGCCCACGGCCCAGGAAAACTTCTTCACCTCGGCTGCCGAGGCGCTCGCAGCCGGCCGCGCCGTCGTGGCGACCCGGGTGGGCGGTTTCAGCGACTACGCCGATGACGCCAACAGCCGCCTGGTGGACGACGCCGCCCCGGCGGTGCTGGGACGGGCAATCCTCGATGCGCAGGTCGCGTTCAAAAACGTCCCCGCGGAGGTCATCGCCGACCCCATCCGTGCGCGTTTCTCGCCCGACGCCGTCGGCGAACTGTTCGACCGTGCCTATCTGACGGCGGTGGCCCGTGCCTAGTGATCGGAGCGAAAGCGTGAGCAACCACCCGAGGGTCCTCCAGTTCAATGACTGTGCGTTTGTCGCCCGGTCCGTGGTCCGCGCCGCGGCGCGGGCCGGTATCACCTGGGACTACCTGCCGCCCGAACAGGTCCGCCCCCTGACGGCGGCACCGGCCAACCCCGTCCTTGCCAAGGCCCGCTTTGTTCCCTATGTTGCGCGCCGGGCCGCGAAGCTTCTGCGCGCCGACGTCGTCCACGTCCACTACGCCACCAGCGCACGCCTGCTGCGGGAACGGGGCATGCCGCGGCGGCCCTACGTGCTGACGCTGCATGGCACGGACATCCGGAAACAGTGGCGGGACCCGGCCTTCCACGACGAAATCCAACGGGCGATCGACGGCGCCGCCCACGTGTTTTTCGCCAACAACGACACGGCCGACAACGCCCACGCGGCGCGTCCCGACGCTGAATTCCTGCCGGCGCTCGTCGACGCCGCGGCACTGCCGGCGTGGGACCCGGCAGCTGACCCGACCATCCTCTTCGTCTCGCGCTGGGATGAGGACAAGGGAGTTGACGAGCAGTTGCGGCTGGCGCGCGCCCTGCGCGCGGCCGTCGGTCCGCAGACCCGCATGCTGGGGCTGAATTGGGGCCCGGGGGCGGGCTCCGCGGCGGACGCGGGGGTGGAACTGCTGGAACGGATGCCGCAGGCCGAGTTCCACCGGCTGGTCTCCCGCGCGCACGTGACCATCGGGCAGGCGACGAAGAACTTCGCCACCAGCGAATTTGAGGCCCTCTGCATGGGAGCGCCCATGGCCGCCCTTGGCCGGCGGCTTCCCCGGCCCGACGACGGCACGGTGCCGCCGGTGCTGGAAGGCTCCGAGGACGAGGTGGTCGAACAGGTCGCCGGGGCACTCCTGGACCCCCGGGCCACCGCCAGCCGGCTCGGGGGAGCGGCGTGGGCGCTGCCGCGCTATGACGCGGCGTCCTACGTGGCGCGGCTGGACTCGCTGTACCGCGAGGTCGCTAGCTCAAGCGGCAGCTGACCGGCGTCAGGAGGTCGCGTTCCTGCCGGCCAGCCGCGCGGCGTCGAAGCCGGCGCCTGAACCGCCGGCGCCTGAACCGTCCGGGGTGTACAGGCCGGCAAGGGCGGCCTGCTGGGCGAAGTCCGGATTGAGGCGGATGACCTCGTCGAACGTCCCCTGCGAAACGACGCTGCCCTCCTTCATGAAGCAGATCTGGTCGTTGTTCCGGATCGTGGAGAGACGGTGCGCGACGGAGATGACCGTGATCTCACCGTGCAGTTCGCTGATGGCGTTCGCCACCGCGGCTTCCGTCGACGTGTCCAGCGCGCTGGTGGCCTCGTCGAGCACCAGCACCAGGGGGTCCATGTACAGCGCGCGGGCGATGCCCAGGCGCTGGCGCTGCCCGCCCGAGAGAGCCAGGCCCCGTTCGCCCACCCGGCCGTGCACGCCGCCGGCGCGGGCATCGATGGTGTCCAGCAGCTGGGCGCGTTCCAGCGCGGTCCGCACCTTTTCCTCGTCGATGTCCCCGCCCCAGCTCAGGGCCACATTCTGCGCGACAGAGCCGTCGAAGATCGCCACGTCCTGGGGCACATAACCCACCCGCTTGCGCCAGTCCGAGAGCACCTGCTCCAGCGGCACGCCGTCGAGGGTCATGGTGCCCTTCGAAGGGGTCAGCAGGCCAAGGAAAATGTCGATCAGGGTCGATTTGCCGGCCCCGGACTGGCCGACGATGCCGACGGATGAGCCGATGGGCAGCCTGAGGTTGATATTGGTCACCGCCGGACTCTCGGCACCCGGGTAGGTGAACTCGACGTCCTTCAACTCGAGCATTTTCGGTTCGCTGGTGATCGGAGTCTTGCCAAGCTTTTCGGCGTTCTCGCGGAAGATCGCGGCGTCCTTGATGTCGCGCATCACCGTCTCGGTGTAGGGCAGCGTCGACTGGACCAGGGTCAGCTGGGCCTGGACCGTGGTGAGTGCCGGGACCAGCTTGAAGCCCGCCAGGCCGAAGATCGCCACCGAGGACATCGCCGTCTCCATGCCGCCGATCGCGTAGCCCACCGCGCCGATCAGCAGGAAACCGCCGATCAGCGCCATGTCGATGACGAACTTGGGGACCGAGCTCATGAACCTGATGTTCGACCGCGATCGGGCGGCGCGCTCCCGGCTGTGCAGGACGATGTTGCCCACTTCCTCAGCCTTGTCGCGGAGCGTGATTTCCTTCAGGGCAGCGAGCATTTCGGCGACCAGGGTGGACATGCGCATCGCGGCGTCGCGGTTCACCTTTCCGGCTTCATACGACTTCTTCGAGAGCCACAGGTACAGGAACGCCGCGATAATCCCGAGGTAAATGACGGTGGCTAGTGCGGTCTGCCACGACGCGGCCACCAGCACCACCAACACCGACGCGAACGTCAGCGCCTGGGCAGGCAGCGTCACGGCCGGGAACAGCACACCCGAGACGGTGTTGGCGATGCCGACGTCGATCATCCGGACCAATTCGGTGGTGGACCGTTTCATCCGCTCCGTCCACGGTGCCCGGATGTAGCTCTGGAACAGAATGGAGCCAATCTCCAGTTCGTAGTCGGCGAACTTGCGGGTGGATACCCACTGGAGCCAGATGTTGAGCATGGATTTCAGGATCATTACCAGGGCAGAGGAGACCAGGATCAGCAGGCTGAACTCCTGGGTGACTGTCCCGAGGACCGGCAGGGTCATCGCGCCGCCCTTGAGGATCTGGTTCAGGACCAGCGCAAAGACGCCCAGCGCCGCAGCATCAAGGAGCGAGAGCACCGCCGAGAGCACGCCGAAAAGCAGCAGGAACCGCCTGGCGTTGGCGGGCAGGAGAGGCAGCAGCTCGCGCATCGTGCGGCGCAGGTGTTTCAAGGAGTACTCCAGGACGGCGGGGGAAGAATCCTTCCCATACTACGCGGGGTGCCGGGCGGGCCCCTGCGTAGCGGCCCGGTCCGCTGTCCCCGCAGCGCCGGGCCGAGGGCATTCGCCCACTGCCGAAATGAGAAGATGGGCACCATGAGTCAGAAGATCCGAGTCACTCAACTGTTCGACTGCGCCGACGTCGGGAAAACGCTGGTGGCCGAGGGCCGCCGGCAGGGCCTGCCGTGGCGGCTCATCCAGGGTCCCTGGACCCGCGGCGGGGGCAAAGCGGCCTATTACCGCTTCCGGGCTGAACAGCTGCTGGCCTACCCGGCAACAAGCCTGTGGCACGTGAACATGGGCGGCCGGGCCCGCTGGGCGCGCGGTGCGCTGGCCCGGCCGTATGCCCTGACCCTGCACGGCACCGACATCCGCGAAAACTACTGGCAGGACCAGCACCACGCGGCCATGAAGGAGGACATCGACCGCGCCGGCCACGTTTGGTACACCACGCCGGACCTGCGCGAGAAGGCCGAACGTGCCCGTCCGGACGCGGAGTACCTCCCGGTTCCCGTGGATATGGGCGAGCTGCCGGCGTGGGCCCCCGCGACCCGGCCAAGGGTCATCTTCCCGTCCCGCTGGGACGCGTCCAAGGGAGGGGACGCACTCCTGCGGACCGCGGCCGAGGTGGTCGCCGCGGCCGGCGGCCCGGGCGGAGCGGACATCGTGGGCCTTGACTGGGGTGACCGGGCGGCGGAAGCAGCCGAACTGGGGGTCCGGCTCCTGCCCAGGATGCCGAAGAAGCAGTTCCTGGCGGAAATCGCCCAGGCCCATGTCGCCGTGGGCCAGGTAGCCGGAATCCTGGCCGCGAGCGAGTTGCAGGCCATCGGCATCGGGGTGCCGACGGTTTTCGCCGACCAGGTGGAGGGCTACAGCTCGGACCTGGCCACGATCAGTGTTAACCGCGCCGACGTCGGCCAGGCGGTGCGCGAGGCCCTGGCCGATCCCGTGACCGTGTCCGAAAAGCTGCAGGGACCGGAATACGTACGGCTCCGGCACGGGGCTGCCGGCTTGCTTCCGACGCTGGAAGCCGGCTACGCCAAGGTGCTGGGCAGGTCCGCATGAGCAAGCCGCACCTGCTGTACATAGCGTTCGCCTTTCCGCCGAGCACCGCCTCGTCCGTATACCGCTGCACGGCCGTGGCCAACGCCTTCGCCGAGGACGGCTGGGACGTGACGGTGCTGACCCTGGACCGGAACATCTGGTCCGAAATCTCCGGGGTCGACCAGAAGCTCGCGGACTCAGTGGACCCGCGGATCCGCGTCGTCCAGGTCGACGACGGCGGCTCCGAGGCACTTGCCCGCGGGGACCTCCGCCGGTTCTCCCGGTTGCGGATCGAGGCGCCCTACCTGTGGAAGGAGGTTGCCCGCCGTCGGGGACGGAAGGACTTCCCGGAGGACTTCCACGGCGCGTGGCTGGCGCCCGCCAGCGCGGCGGCCCGGGACATCCATGCCGACAAGCCGGTGGACCTCGTGATGGCGTCCGCCAGCCCCTACGTGGCGTTCGGCGTGGCCCGCTGCCTGGCGGGCGTGCCATACATCATGGACTACCGCGACGCCTGGGCCTTCAACACCATCACCGGCGCGGAGGACTTCAGCCCGGACAGCGCCCGGGGCCAACTGGAGGCCCGGTTCCTGGCGGAAGCTGCCGGATCATGGTTCGTCAATGACCGGATCCGGGACGAATACGCCGCCCGGTATCCCGCGTCGGCGGCAACGATGCGGGTGGTGGCCAACGGTTTCGACCCGCAGCCGGGACACGCCCCGCCCGCGCTCCGGCAGACCCGGCGCCCGCGTTTCGGCTATCTGGGCACCCTCCAGTACGTCAACATGCCGATGACGGAGTTCCTGCAGGGGTGGGGCCAAGCCTTCCCCGGCGCGGAAGGCGGCGCCGAGGCGGTGTTCCGTGGAAAACTCAGCGCCTCCGGCGCGGCCGGCGCGGAGATCCTTGAGACTTTCGGTTCCGGAACCAGGAACGGCCTCACGTATGAGGGGCCGATCTCAAAACGCGACGTCGCCGGCTTCTACGGCTCCGTGGACGCGCTCCTGCTGCTGCTCTCGACCGGAAAGTACGTCACCGGGGGCAAGACCGCCGAATACCTCGCAACCGGGCTGCCGATCGTTTCGGTGCACGATCTGGGCAACGCGGCCACCGAACTGCTCCGTGACTATCCGTTGTGGTTTCCGGCCAAAGACCTCACCCCCGAGAGCATCGCCGCTGCCCTGCAGGCCTGCGCCGATGCCCTGGCGCATCCGGACAGCGCCGCCTGGCAGGCGGCCTGGGAATACGGCCAGCAGTTCGCGCGGAGCGCCATCCTGGCGCCGGTCATTTCCGATTTGCGCCGGCTGGTGGGCCACCCGCTCCAGCAACCCGTCGCCGAAGACCAGAGGAGCCCCAAGCCATGAAATCAACCGGAACGCTCCGCCTCGGAATCGTCGTGGGCCGCAGCCCCAACCCCCAGGCGACGCTGAATGACCTGTGGCGCCGGGCCGAGGACGCCGTGGCTGCGACGGGCACCCGGCTGAGCGGCGAAGCCCTGGTGGTGGCCGGTCCCGGCTCTACGCCGGTGTCGCCGGCCGCCGGGCTGGACGTCGTCGCCCTCCCGCCGGCCGCGCCCGGACGCCTCGACGGAGTCATCGCCGCCGTCGCCGGCAAAGGCGGTCCGCTCGGCATCGCGGGACGGCTGGTCCGGGACAACCGCGAATCCCGTCAGCTCGCGAGGTCCGTGGCGGCCCGGGCAGAGCTGCAGGCGGCGCTGCTCACCGCCGATGTGGTCGTTGCTGCCGATGTCTCCGCCAACCGAACCGTCTGGCAGCTGAGGCGCCGCACCGCCGCCCCGCTCGTGCACGGTCCGATCGCCATGATGCATGCACTGCGCGGGAAGGCGGAACGCTGAACCGCCCAGCCCGGCCGTGCCGACTATGGAATACTTGACGGGTGAGTCGCACCTGGATAGTCATACCGATGTACAACGAGGCCTCCGTCGTTGGCGGGGTGATCGAGGGAATCCGCCAAGAGTTTCCGAACGTCGTATGCGTCGATGACGGAAGCACTGACGGGTCGCAGGACGTGGCAAGGCGTGCCGGCGCGGTCGTCGTCCAGCACCCGGTCAACCTGGGCCAGGGCGCTGCCCTTCAAACGGGATTCGAGTATGCACTCCAGGACCCGGAACTTGACTGCATCGTAACGTTCGACGCCGACGGCCAGCACCGGGTTGAGGACGCCAAAGCCATGGCCGAACGCGTACGCTCCGGCGAAGCCGACCTGGTCCTGGGCTCACGCTTCCTGGACGGCCGGACCAAATTGTCCCCGGCCAAGCGGCTGGTGCTGCGGACCGCCGCGGTCCAGTCCCGGCTGGCGACCGGGATGGCGCTGACCGACGCGCACAACGGGCTGCGCGCCATCGGCCCGGACGTTGCCCGCAAGATCCACCTCACCCAGAACCGGATGGCGCACGCCTCGGAGCTGATCCATCAGGTGTCCGAGATCAAGCCCCGCTGGGTGGAGCACCCCGTTGAGATCATCTACACCGATTACTCAAAGGCAAAAGGCCAGTCCCTGCTGAACTCCGTCAACATCCTCGCTGACCTCTTGTTTAGGTGAGAAATTGCAGATCATAGTCCAAATAGTCCTCGTCCTAGCCGTTATCGTCGTCTCGCTGGCGCTCATGCGGGGCGGTTCAAATGCCCGGCACCTGGCCATCCGCCGGATCATGCTGGTCATCTTCGCGGTAGTGGCCGCGCTCTCGATCTTCTTCCCGGAGCTGCTGACCATGCTCGCCCGCTTCCTGGGCATTGGCCGCGGGACGGACCTTGTCCTTTACGGGCTGGTCGTCAGCTTCATGGTCTTCATGGCCACCACCTACCAGCGCTTCCGGCACATGGAAACAACGCTCACCCAGCTTTCCCGCCGGATTGCCATTGACGAGACCCCCCGGCCGTGGCTCAAGGAAGCGCCGCAGGCCTCCTCGGCCGTGTTCTCAGAACGGATGCAGGAGACCGAGTGACGCGTCTGGGCACACGCCCGGCGGTCCGCGGGGCCGATGCCCCGGCCCGGGACTACTCGCTGGACATCCTGAGGATCCTCAGCATCTGCGGTGTGGTTGCCATCCACATCTTCGGCTACGTGGTGGGGCATGCCCGGCCCCAGTCCCGCAATTGGTGGCTGGCGGCGGCACTGGACATCCCGTTCATCTGGGTTGTCCCGGTTTTTGTGATGATTTCCGGCGCGCTGCTGCTGGCACCGCCGAACCGGGTGCCGGCGCCAGGGGCGTTTTACCGCAAGCGGGCGGTCCGGCTGCTGCCGGCGCTGATCGTGTGGCACCTGGTGTACCTGGTCGGCGTCCGCTGGCTGATGCGCGGAGAGGACCTGCCTCCGGCCAGGGTGGCCCAGCTGCTCTTCGACGGCTCCGTCTTCACACAGCTGTACTTTCTTTGGCTGATCCTGGGTCTCTACCTGGTTGCCCCGCTCATCACGGCGTTCCTGCACGACGGCGGTCCGCGGCGCGCGCAGATCCTGGCGGTCGTCCTGCTGGCCGCCACCGCGCTGGTTTTTATAGCACCCGGCATCACCGCGGCCCTGGGCTTCACCAGGCCGATCAGCCTGAACATCTTCACGCACTGGCTGCCCTACGTCGGCTACTTCGTGGCCGGCCGGGCGCTCAGGGACGTCAGGCTCAGCGGACGTTCCCTGGCCGCAGCCATTGGCGTCGCAGCCGGTTTGGCCGCGCTCCTGCTGTGGCAGTACGGACACCGGGGACAGGCCGGGGTGCTGAACGTGGTGTCGCCGGTCAGCTACCTCTCGCTGACCGTGATGATGCTGTCCGTGGCGGTCTTCCTGGCGGGCAGGTCGCTGTTCGGCCGGATCAGGCCTGCTGCCTCGGCCGGGCGGATGCTGGTCACCCTCTCCGGCGCGTCCTTCGGCGTTTTCCTCGTCCACCTGCTGGTCTTCGAGGCCATCAGGCTGAACGTGCCGGCGGTCCATGACGGCCGGTCGATCGTGGCGGCCCTCGCCGGTTACGCTGCCACCCTGGTGGCCAGTTTTGCCCTGGCTGTCCTCGCCTCCCGCATCCGCTTCCTGCGAAACATTTTTTAGCGGCCGGACTTCACCGCCGCCCCTCTTCCGGTTCCAGGCCGGCCGTGTGGGCGCGGCCCCGCCGTCTGGAATGATGGAAGCATGACTGCCTTGCCCCGAATGCTTATCATTTCCTTTTCACCGATCCGGTCAGACCCGCGTGTGCTCAAGCAGGTGGGCCTGTTCAGCGGGAAGTACCACCTCATCACGTGCGGGTACGGGGCCGCACCGGACGGCGTGGATGAGCACTTCGCCTTGTCGGCTGATGCGGTCGGGTGGCCTTCGGACAGGATCGGCCTGCTCGGCCGCCGCTACCGGCGCGCCTACGACAAGATGTCCGCGGTCCGGCAGGCCCGGGAGTTGCTGAAGGGGATCGCCGTCGATGTCATCCTTGCCAACGACCTGAACACCCTGCCGTTGGCCCTGGAGCTGGAGCCAAAGTACGGGGTCCATTCGGACCTGCACGAGTTTGCCCCGAAGGAAAAGGACGACGACGCCAAATGGCGCCTGTTCGTCGCACCGTTTATGCGGTGGCTCTGCCGCACCTACCTGCCCCGTGCCCGCTCCCTCACGACGGTCGCTCCCGGCATTGCCGCCCAGTACACCCTGGACTTCGGGGTCGCCGCCGAGGTGGTGACCAACGCGGCGCCCTTTGCAGCGGGAACGCCGCAGCCCGTCGGCGGGACCATCCGGCTGATCCATAGCGCCGCGGGCCAGCGCTACCGGAAGCTGGAGAACCTCATCGAGGCGATGCGCAGCGCGCCGCCGGGGGTTGAACTGGACATGATCGTGATGCCCAACGAGCCGGACTACGTCGCCGAATTGAAGAAGGCGGCCGCGGACGTTCCCGCGGTGAAGTTCCGCGAGCCCGTGCCGTACGCCGAACTCGTGAAAACCTTGAGCAGCTACGACGTCTCGTTGGTTTTCCTTCCACCGACTAACTTCAACATGGAAAACGCCCTGCCCAACAAGTTCTTCGAAGCGGTCCAGGCCCGTCTGGGCGTGATTGTGGGGCCCTCGCCTTCGATGGTGGAAATCGTCAAGCAGTACGGTTTTGGCACCGTCACTCCGGACTTCTCCCCGGCCGCCCTGGCCACGACGATCCAGTCGCTGGACCGCGGCCAGATTATGGAGTGGAAGCGGGCGGCTGACCGCGCCGCCGAACCGCTGGCAGCCGAGTCGCAGCTCAAGATCTGGGAAGCTGCGATCCGCGCCTTGCTGCCGGCCGCCGAGTCCGCAGCGTCCTGAGCCGCGGGCCCGGGCCGGGGCGGGCTGGCTGCCCCAAGGCTTCCTAGGGCAGCCAGCCCGCCGACGTCGCGGCCTTGTACCCGCTGTTGCGCGTGGGCGCCCCGGAATAGAACCACAGGGTGCCGTTCTGGTTGACAGCGGCCAGGTCCGGCAGGCGGTCGCCGTTGAGGTTTCCCGCGCCCAGCAGGATGCTGTAGGCGTTCCAGCCTGACGTGCCGATTTTCACTCCGGCATGGTAGCCCGGGCTGGCCGCCGAAACCGTGCCCGTGCCCGCGTAAAACCACAGGGTTCCATCCGGGCGGATGCCGGCGAGGTCGTTGAGCCCGTCTCCGTCGAAGTCCTGGACGCCGGCAACGGAGTGGAAGCCGGACCACCCGGACCGGCCGATCTTAACCGCCGGTGCGTATCCCTCGTCGGTCGAGGAGACGCGGCCGGTGCCGTGGTAGAACCAGAGGGAACCGTCAGGGCGGATGCCGGCCAGGTCGTTCCTGCCGTCTCCGTCCAGGTCATGTGTGGCGACGAGCCTGCTGTACACGTTCCAGCCCGAGCCCACTTTCCGGGCGGGGGAGTACCCTTCACGGCCGGCCGACAGGTCGCCTGTTCCCGCGTAGAACCAGAGGGTCCCGTCGGGCCGTACGGCCAGGAGGTCGCTCTTGCCGTCGCCGTTGATGTCGCCGGTGCCGACCAGCTTGGTATAGATCTGCCAGCCGGAGCCAATCTGGCGGCCCGTCGCGTAGCCGTTGTCGCCGGTGGAGGCGTAGAACCAGAGGGCGCCGTTTTTGGCCACGGCCAGGAGGTCGGGACGGCCGTCGCCGTTGAAGTCCTGGACGGACTCCACGATGGTGAAATTGTTCCAGCTCGATTTGCCGATGTTGACGGCGGGTTTGTAGCCGGCTTCGTTCATGCCCGTCCCGGCATAGAGCAGCAACGAGTTGTCACGGCGCCGGGTCAGCAGATCCGCCTTGCTGTCGCCGTCGAGGTCCCCGGTACCGAGCAGGTCAAGGACATCGTTCCAGCCCGAGGTGCCGATGCGGGTGCCCGGGGCATAGCCTTCGTTCGTTGTCGAAACGGTGCCTGTTCCGTCGTAGAACCACAAGCTGCCGTCGGCTTTCGTCGCGACCAGGTCGTTGCTCGGTTTGCCGCCGAAGTTCCGCACCCCGACGATGTTTGTGAACACATTCCAGCCGGATGAGCCGATTTTCCGGGCGGCCGCGTAACCGCTTTGGGTCGAGGATACGGTTCCGGTGCCGGCAAAGAACCAGAGGGTCCCGTCCTTGCGGGATGCGATCAGGTCGCTTTTCCCGTCCCCGTTGAAGTCCGTGGCCCCGGTGATCTGGCTGAAGGTGCCCCAGTCGGGACTGCCGATCTTGACGGCGGGAGCATAACCCTGGCTGCCGGAACCCACGCTGCCGGTTCCCGCGTAGAACCACATTGAGCCGTCGGGCCTGATGGCGACGAAGTCGTTCCTGCGGTCGCCGTTGAAATCTCCGACGCCGATGATGCGGATGTAGACCTTCCAGCCGGTGCCGATCCGGACCGGGCTCGCGAAGCCACCGCGCCCGTTGCCGGGGTAAAACCACAGGGCACCGTCGGCGCGGATGCTCAGCAGGTCATTCAGTCCGTCGCCGTTGAAGTCGTCCACGCCGGTGTTCAGGCTGGGCCCCGAGTTGAAAGCGAAGCGCCGCAGCCCCTCGTAGTCGCCGTTCCAGACGTTGGAGTCGCCGGCGAAGGGGCCGGACTCGCTGTACTGCCAGAAGGAGAAGGCGCTCCAGCTGGCGGGCAGCGGGCCGGCGTAGTTGCTGGCGGAGCTGGGCCAGTAGGCGGTCCACAGCGGGTAGTCGCCGAAGCCTGCCGCGTCGGCGGTGCACTGCTTCCACCAGGAGGTGTTGGTGTAGATCATCGGAAGCCGCCCGGTCAGCGACTTCATGGTGTTCCCAAAATCCCGCACCCAGCTGGCCAGCTGGCTGGGTGACCGGTCGTAGCAGCTGTTGCCCTGGTAGAAACCGTCGATCGTTTGCCCGGCGTAGGGGTTGGCCTCAAAGTCCAGCACGGGAGGAAGGGTGTAGCCGTCGGCGCTCCAGCCTCCGCCGTTCTGGACAAAGATCCTGGCCTGGTCCGCACCGGAGGAGGCCAGCGGGTTGGCGAAGTGGTAGGCGCCCCGGATCATTCCCACCTGCCGGGCGCCCTGGTACTGCGCGGCGAAGGAAGGGCTGGTGTAGTAGTTGCCTTCGGTGGCCTTTACATAGGCGAAGCGTGCGCCCAGATTCCACTGCGTCTGCCAGCTGACCCCCGACTGGTAGTAACTGACGTCCAGACCCTTGACGCCGAACGACGGCGACCAGGTACCCTCGGTGGCCGGAGACGATTCGGCCTGCGCCGCGTGCGATCCCTTGCTGCTCTGGCCCATCTCGGCGCCGCCCGGTCCCGCCGCCGCCGCCATGGCCTCGCGGAAAGTGGTGGCGGTCGATGGCGCAGTGGGCACCGGAGCCGCCGTCGCCGTTGGGGAGGCCGTCGGCGTCGGGCTCGCTGTCGCCGGCACCGCCGTCGGGGTCGCCGTTGCCGTGGCCGGCGCCGGCTCGGCCACCGTCCCCGTGACGCTCGCGGCTGGGGACGGCGCGGGGGCCGGCGTCGTGGCGTTCGCCGGCACCGGGAGTGCGCCCAGCGAGAGTGCAGCGGCGGCAAGGCCGGCAGCGAGGGGTTTGACAAACGGAGTGCGTCGTCTTGCCGGGTTCGGTTTCATGGGCGTCTCTCCGGAGCGATGGCGTGCTGTGCACAGCACGCCATCTGGTTCGCGATGACCGGTCGTCCGCATATTCGGGCACCGTTAAGTCAATTCGGTTGGGTCTTGACGCGGCCACGTTAGCACCGGGTTCCCGGTGAAACCAGAGTTGCCAGTGTTAGTCCTGTTACTTGTGACCATTCCGTTGTGCGGCCCGTCGCGTCTCGGCCGCCGCGGGGCAACTTAGACTGGAACCCATGAAGGTATTGGTTACCGGCGGCGCCGGCTACATCGGATCCCACACGACGCTCTCGCTCCTCGAGGAGGGGCACGAGGTGGTTGTCCTCGACAACCTGATGAACTCCAACGCGGAGTCCCTGCGCCGTGTGGAGCAGCTCACGGGCAAAAGCGTGGACTTCCGGGAGGTCGACCTGCTGGACGCCCCCGCCGTCGACGCCGTCTTCGCCGAGGGCGGCTTTGAGGCCGTCATCCACTTCGCCGGGCTCAAAGCCGTAGGGGAATCCGTCGAGAAGCCCCTGATGTACTACCAGAACAATGTGGTGGGCACCCTCAACCTGCTGCACAGCATGGACGCCGCCGGGGTACGCCGCCTGGTCTTCAGCTCCTCCGCCACCGTGTACGGCGCCTCGGAGGAGGTCCCGCTGATCGAAAAGGCGCCGCTGGATGCCACCAACCCGTACGGCCGCACCAAGGAACAGATCGAGGACATCCTCTCCGACCTGGGTGCCGCGGACCCGCGCTGGAGCATCGCGCTGCTGCGCTACTTCAACCCGGTGGGCGCCCACGAATCCGGCCTGATCGGCGAGGACCCCAGCGGCATCCCCAACAACCTGCTGCCGTTCGTGGCCCAAGTGGCCGTGGGGCGGCGCGAAAAGGTCATGGTCTTCGGCAACGACTACCCGACGCCGGACGGCACCGGGGTTCGCGACTACATCCACGTGATGGACCTCGCCGCCGGGCACCTGGCCGCGCTGGGCTACCTCGGCAACAGGGTGGGCGTGTACCGCTGGAACCTTGGCACCGGCCGCGGCTCCTCCGTGCTGGAAGTCATCGAGGCGTTCGGCAAGGCGGCCGGACACCCGGTGCCCTACGAATTCGCCCCCCGCCGCCCGGGCGACGCCGCCGTCAGCTACGCCGATCCCTCCGCCGCGCTCGCCGACCTGGGCTGGTCCGCGCACCGGAACCTGGCGCAGATGTGCGAGGACCACTGGCGCTGGCAGAGCAGGAATCCGCAGGGTTACGCCGCGGTCGCTGAGACCGCCGGAGTGGCCGCGGATTAGCGTCCCCGGCGGCCGCCCGTTCCAGGGCGGGGCCGCCGGGCACTTATCCACAGCTGCCGGCCGGGCTCTTGTCTGATTGCCGCACCTCCTCTAGTTTTAACCCCAGTTGGACTGCCCCAGGGGGATGGGTAGCGGCCATGTTGGGGGCACCGTGGAAGCCGTGCGCATCGTCGAAGGCGAAGTCCGTGAGTTGATCCGTCGCCGCGGGCTGGACCCGCTGCGGCAGAGCGGGGAAGTCCGCCGCCTGGTGGAGGAGGCGATCAGCGACTACGACGAGCGTGCGCTGCTGGCGCCGCTCCCGCCGATCGGTCCGCTGGAGCAGGCCCGCAGATTCGTCTTCGATGCAGTGGCTGGTTTCGGCGCGCTGCAGCCCTTGCTCGACGACCCGGCCATCGAAGAGATCTGGCTCAACGCCCCGGACGAAATCTTCGTGGCCCGCAACGGCGAATCCGAGCTGACCTCGATCGCCCTGACCGACCAGCAGGTCCGCAATCTCGTCGAACGCATGCTCAAGAGCTCCGGACGGCGGCTGGATATTTCCTCGCCGTTTGTGGATGCTGCCCTCCCGGACGGTTCGCGACTGCACGTGGTGATCCCGGACGTGACGCGGCGGCACTGGGCGGTCAATATCCGCAAGTTCGTGGTCAAGGCCAGCCGGCTCGAACACCTGGTGGAACTGGGCACCCTGACGCCGCAGGCGGCCCGCTTCCTGGGGGCCGCCGTCGCAAGCGGGCTCAACATCCTGGTCTCCGGGGCCACCCAGGCCGGCAAAACCACCATGCTCAACTGCCTGGCCGCCAGCATCGGCACCCGGGAGCGGGTGGTCACGGTGGAGGAAATCTTCGAACTCCAGTTCCCGCTGCGCGACGTCGTCGGACTGCAGTGCCGGCAGCCCAACCTGGAGGGGGAGGGCGAGATCCCCATGCGTCGGCTCGTCAAGGAAGCCCTGCGGATGAGGCCGGACCGGCTCGTGGTCGGCGAGGTCCGCGAAGCCGAAAGCCTGGACATGCTGATTGCCTTAAATTCAGGCCTTCCGGGAATGTGCACGATCCATGCCAACTCGGCCCACGACGCGGTCACCAAGATCTGCACGCTGCCGTTGCTGGCCGGGGACAACATTTCCAGCGCTTTCGTCGTCCCCACCGTCGCGTCCTGCATCGACCTGGTGGTCCACTGCAGCCGGCAGCCCGGCGGCCGGCGGCGGGTCACGGAAATCCTCTCGCTGGGACGCAGGGTGGAAAACGGCATCATCGAGTCGTCCATGGTGTTCGACCTGCACGACGGGCAACTCCACGCGGAGGCCAATTCCATGCCGGCGGCGGAGAAGTTCGCCCGCTCCGGGTACGACGTCGCGGCGCTTCTGGAGCAGCGCTGATGGCGCCGCTGCTGGGGGTGCTCGGCGGCACCGGACTGCTGCTGATCTGGTGGTCGGCCTGGGAACAGCCGCAGACGGCCAAACGCCGGCCGCGGGCCAGCCGGCTGGAAGACCTCCTGCGCGCCGCCGGCATTGAAAAAGTCAGCCGGCTGGGCCTGGTCGCGACGTGCGCCGGCGTCGGCGCCTCCGTTACCCTCGTGTTCTACGCGGGCACCAGGTCCTGGCCAATCTCCGGCTGCTTCGGCCTGTTCGGCGGCTGGCTGCCGCTGGGTGTGGTCAAATGGCGCGCCCGGAAGCGGACAGCCATGCTCCGGGAGCTGTGGCCCGACGTCGTCGATCACCTCCGCTCCGCCATCCGCGCGGGCTTGTCGCTGCCGGAGGCGCTGATCCAGCTCGGCGAGAAGGGTCCGTCGGAGCTTCGGCCGCTGTTCCGCGACTTCGGCGCGGACTACCGGGCGGGCGGTCAGTTTGATCCGGCCCTGGGACGGTTGAAGGAACGGCTCGCCGATCCGGTTGCTGACCGGATCATCGAGGCGCTCCGGTTGACCCGGGAGGTGGGCGGATCGGACCTCGGCCGGCTGCTGGGCACGCTGGCCGAGTTCCTGCGGGAGAATGCCCGGACCAGGAGCGAGCTGGAGGCCAGGCAATCCTGGACCGTCAATGCAGCCCGGCTCGCCGTGGCCGCGCCTTGGATTGTGTTGGTGCTGATGGCCAGCCGGCCGGAAGCAGTGGCAGCCTACAACTCGCCCGTGGGCGCAGCGGTCCTGATCGGTGGGCTGCTGGTCTCGATGTTCTCGTATGCCATGATGCTGCGCATCGGTGCCCTGCCGCAGGACGAGCGGGTGCTCCGGTGAACGGGCTGATGGCAAGCGCCGTGGTCTGTGGCGCAGTCCTGGGCGGCGGCCTGTGGCTGATGCTGGTGCGGCTGCCGTTCCTGCGGCCGGTCAGCTTCGCGGACCGCATCGCGCCGCAGCTCAAGTCCCACAGCCTGGAATCGCGGCTCCTGCACACGGCGCCCGGGAACGTCACGCCCTTCGGGCCGCTTGAACGGATCCTGCGGCCGGTGGTCCGCGATGGGGTGAGGGCGCTGGGCAGACTCAACCCGGGCTCGACGGCGCTCACCCGCCGCCTTGCCCGTGCCGGCAGCAGCAAATCCGCAGTGGATTTCCGTGCGGAGCAGCTGCTGTGGGCGGCCGGCGGCTTTGCGGCAGCCGCGGGGATCGTGTTGCTCGGAGGAGCCGCCGGGCGCTTTAATCCGCTGTTCGCCGTGCTGATCGTGCTGGGCGCGGGACTGGCCGGCTTCCTGTGCCGGGACTACGCGCTGGGGGCACAGGTCAGGAAACGGGAGGCCCGGATGATGGCGGAGTTCCCGAGCGTGGCCGAGCTGATGGCCCTGGCAGTCAGCGCGGGGGAGAGCGCCACCGGTGCCCTGGACCGCGTCGGCCGCAGGACGCAGGGGGAGCTGTCGAAGGAGTTTGCCCGGGTGCTGGCTGATACCCGGGCCGGCAAGCCGTTGGCTGAGGCCCTGCAGGAGTTTTCATCCCGGACGGAGCTGGGCCCGCTGGTCCGGTTCGTCGATGGGCTGATCGTGGCGGTGGAACGCGGCACGCCGCTCGCGGAGGTCCTGCGTGCCCAGGCCCAGGACGTGCGGGACACCGCGAAGCGGGAACTGATGGAGTCAGCCGGCAAGAAAGAAATAGGCATGATGGTGCCCCTCGTCTTCGGGGTCTTGCCGCTGACAGTGGTGTTCGCCGTGTTCCCGGGGCTGGCGGCCATCAGCCTGGGGCTCTGAGTGGGCAGAACAAGGCAGAGGAAGTATCCGCATTATTCACGAGCAGGAAGCGCAACCTTGGACGAAGGGGAAACAGTGAAGACTATCGGTATCCGCACGTTGTTACTGGTCCGGCTGGCGGGGATGCTGTTATGGCGTCCCACAGCAGGAGGCACGCAGCCGGGCACGCTGGCCCGGCGGCCGCGCGGGAGCCGGGGCGGCAGCGAACGCGGTGACGTTCCGGGCTGGGTGATGATCACCCTGATGTCGGCCGTCCTGGTCGCCGCCCTGCTGGCGCTCGCAGGCCCGGCGCTGGAGGGGCTCTTCAACCAGGCCATGCAAAAAGTCGGGCAGTAGGCGGTGGAGACGGCCGGCAGGCGCGGGCGCGCCGGCCGGGACGGGGAGGACGGAGCGCCTCAAACCGGCCGGGAACGGGGCTCCGCCGTGGTGGACTTCGTCCTCGTCGGCAGCCTGCTCACGGTGTTCTTTCTAGCCATCATCCAGCTCGCCCTGGTGTTGCACGTCCGGAACACGCTGGTCGACGCGGCAGCCTCCGGTGCCCGCTACGGAACCCTGGCCGACCGCAACGCCGCGGACGCCACCGACCGCACCACGCAGCTGATCGGGGTGGCCCTCACTCCGGACTTCGCCCGGAACGTCAGCGCCGCGGAGACCACATACGCGGGCATCCGCACGCTGGAGGTCACCGTCCGCGCCCCGCTGCCGGTCATCGGCCTGATCGGACCCCGCGATCTGCTGGAGGTGAAGGGGCATGCCGCAATTCAGCCGTAGCGGCGACGGCGCCGGGCCGGGTAGCCACGACGACGCCGAGCGGGGGAGCGCCGTCGTCGAATTCACCTTCCTGTCCCTGCTGCTGATGGTGCCGGTGGTGTACTTCATCATCACGATCGGGCAGCTGCAGGGCGGCTCCTTCGCGGTGGTCGGCGCGGCGGAGCAGGCAGCGAAGGTCTTTGTGGCGCAGCCGGACGCGGCGAGCGGCCGCGCCGCCGCCGAGCAGGCCGTGCAGCTGGCGCTCGCCGACTACGGCCAGTCGGCGAACAACGCCAGCCTCGAAACCAGCTGCGTCCCGGCCGACTGCACGGCTGCCGGCTCCGCCGTCACCGCCACCGTCCGGCTGACGGTGCCGCTGCCGTTCGTGCCCTTCAGCGACGCCCTGCGCCTCGACGCCGGCCACCTCAGTGCTTCGGCCACCCAGGTTGTCGGGCGGTTCCGGTGACCCTCCGCCCGCCCGTCCGGCCGGCGGGACGCCAAGACGGTCAGGACGGCCAGCTGATGGTCCTGATCATCGGCTACGTGTTGCTCGCCCTGCTGGTGGCCACCGTGGTCGCGGCCGCGTCCAGTGTCTACCTGGAACACAAGAAACTGCTGTCGCTGTCGGACGGGGCGTCGGTGGCCGCCGCGGACAGTTTCACCCTGGGGCAGCTGCAAAGCACCTCCGGAAGCCCCACCGCCATCCTCAGCGCCGGCCGGGTGCGCAGCACCGCCGTCGACTATCTGAACCGCAACGGAGCGTTCGCGCGGTTCAGCGGACTGGCCGTCGGCCAGGCAACGGGCAGCCCGGACGGCGCTACCGCCGTCGTGGTGCTCAGCGCCGCCGTCCACCCGCCGGTGGTCAACTTCCTGGTCCCGGATGGCATCCGGATCGAGGCGACGTCGACGGCGCGGTCCCGCCTGACGCGCTGACCGGCCCCCACCCGGGCAACCGAACAGACCCCGGCCAGGACAGGGGACGGTCACCGCGCGGGGGCGGCCACGGCGGATAGCGTAGGCTTGAAAAACCATGGCAAACATTGATTTTCCCGCAGAAATCCGCGCGCTGCGCGCCACCTACGCCTCGATCGAGAACGTTTCGAATGTCGAGGCGCTGAAGGAAGACATCGCCGAACTGAGCGAGCGCGCCGGCGAGCCGAACCTCTGGGACGACCCCGCGGCCGCCCAGGTCATCACCTCCAAGCTCTCGCACAAGCAGTCGGAGCTGGAGCGGCTGAACAAGCTCGCGGCCCGGATCGACGACCTGGAAGTCCTCGTGGAGCTGGGCCAGGACGAGGACGACGCCGCGTCGATGGGGGAGGCCGCCGCGGAACTCGAGTCGATCCGCAAGGCGCTGAAGGACCTCGAAGTCGTTACGCTGCTCTCCGGCGAGTTCGACGAGCGCGAAGCCGTCGTCACCATCCGGGCCGGCGCCGGCGGCGTGGACGCCGCGGACTTCGCCGAGATGCTGCTGCGGATGTACCTGCGCTGGGCCGAACGCCACGGCTACCCGACCACCATCATGGACACTTCATACGCCGAAGAAGCCGGGCTGAAGTCTGCCACCTTCGAAGTCAAGGCGCCCTACGCCTTCGGCACGCTGAGCGTCGAGGCGGGCACGCACCGGCTGGTCCGGATCAGCCCCTTCGATAACCAGGGCCGCCGGCAGACCTCCTTCGCCGCCGTCGAGGTCATCCCGCTGATCGAGCAGACCGACTCGATCGACATCCCGGACAACGAAATCCGCGTCGACGTCTTCCGCTCCTCCGGCCCGGGCGGCCAGTCGGTCAACACCACGGACTCCGCCGTGCGCCTGACCCACATCCCCACCGGCACCGTGGTGTCCATGCAGAACGAGAAGTCGCAGCTGCAAAACCGTGCGGCCGCCCTGCGCGTGCTGCAGTCCCGCCTGCTGCTGCTCAAGAAGGAGCAGGAAGACGCGGAGAAGAAGGCATTCGCCGGCGACGTGAAGGCCTCCTGGGGCGACCAGATGCGTTCCTACGTGCTGAACCCGTACCAGATGGTCAAGGACCTCCGCACCGAACATGAGGTGGGCAACACCTCCGCGGTGTTCGACGGCGAGATCGACGACTTCATCGACGCCGGCATCCGCTGGCGGACCGACAACCGCAACGCCGAGAAGTAAGCCTGGAGCAAGGGCCGAATCCCGCGACACACCCCCGCGCTCCGGCCGCTGCGCGGTTACCCGTGCGTATAGTCGAGGGGCCGGTGCCCTACTTCCCCCAAAAGAAAGCCCGCGCCCCGGCGGCAGAACTGGTCTGAAAGATGCCCGGCTCCTGCAGGGTACTAGGGTCATGATCCGTTTCGAAAATGTCACCAAGGTCTACGACCAGAAAGCGCGGCCGGCGCTGGACTCGATCAACCTTGAGATCGACCGCGGCGAGTTCGCCTTCCTTGTGGGGGCCTCCGGCTCCGGCAAATCGACCTTCCTGCGCCTGGTGTTGAAGGAAGACCGTGCCTCCTCGGGCGCCGTCTACGTCGCCGGCCAGAACGTCGCCAAAATTTCCAGCTGGCGGGTACCGCGGCTGCGTCGCGGGATCGGCGTCGTCTTCCAGGACTTCCGCCTGCTGCCGCAGAAAACCGTGTTCGCCAACGTCGCCTTCGCCATGCAGGTCATCGGCCGGAGCCGCAGCGTCATCCGCGAAACTGTGCCCGAAGTCCTCAAGACCGTGGGCTTGGAAGGCAAGGAAAACCGGCTGCCGCATGAGCTCTCCGGCGGCGAGCAGCAGCGCGTGGCGATCGCCCGCGCCGTCGTCAACCGTCCCGGCATCCTGCTGGCCGACGAGCCCACCGGCAACCTGGACCCGACCACGTCCATGGGCATCATGGGCGTCCTGGACAAAATCAACCAGAACGGCACCACCGTGGTGATGGCCACCCACGACGACGACATCGTCAATGAAATGCGTAAACGCGTGGTGGAACTGCGCAACGGCGTCATCATCCGTGACGAGGCCAAGGCCCTGTACACCTCGATGATCCCGGTGGTGGGGCAGTCCCGCCGGTTGCGGGATGCCAGCGGCCGCGGGCCGTCGGCTGCTGAGGCAGCCGGCCGCGGCGAGGCCCAGCCCGCCGGGGAGGGCGCACTGTGAGGCTCGCTTTTATCCTGGCCGAGATCGGCAGCGGCCTGCGCCGCAACCTGTCCATGGTGGTGTCCGTCATCCTGGTGACCTTTGTGTCCCTGACCTTCGTGGGCGCCGCCGGCATGCTGCAGCTGCAGATCAACCAGATGAAGGGTTACTGGTACGACAAGGTCCAGGTCGCCGTCTTCCTCTGCAGTGACGGTTCGACGGCGCCCGGCTGCGCCACCGGCCCGGCGACGCCGGAGCAGCAGGCCAACCTGCGCAAACTGCTGCAGTCCCCGTCCGTGGCCCAGTACGTCAACGATTTCCAGTTCGAATCCAAGGACGAGGCGTACAAGCACTTCAAGGAACAGTTCTCCAACTCGCCGATCGTCGACTCGGTCACCCCGGACCAGCTTCCGGCCTCCTTCCGGATCAACCTGAAGGACCCGGAGAAGTATGAGGTCATCAGCGAGAACTTCTCCTCCCAGGCCGGCGTGGAATCCGTCATCGACCAGCGGCAGCTGCTGGAACGGCTCTTCTCCGCAATGAACGCCGCCTCCCTGGTGGCGGTCAGTGTGGCCGGTGTGATGATTGTCTGCGCCATCCTGCTCATTGCCACCACCATCCGGCTCTCCGCCTTCAGCCGCCGCCGCGAAACCGGGATCATGCGCCTGGTGGGCGCGTCCAAGATGGTGATCCAGCTGCCCTTCATCCTGGAGGGCGTCATCGCGGCCGTGATTGGCGCGGCCCTGGCTTCCGGCACGCTGTGGGCCGTCGCCCACTTCTTCCTGGGCGGGGTCCTGTCCAAGCAGTATCCGGACACGGCCTTCATTTCCCCGGCCCAGACGCTGCTCCTGGCACCGGCCCTGGTAGGCCTTGGTGTGCTGCTGGCCGGCACCTCATCTCTCCTGACCCTCCGCCGTTACCTGCGGGTCTAGCTTTGCGCAACGAAGAGGAACGCTCATGAAACCGATGCTCCGACGCACCGATCCGGCCCGCCGTGCCCTCCGCCGCGGCCGCCTGGTCAGCGCCGCCGTGGTGCTGGTCCTGGCCGCCAACCTGGGCGCCTCGACCCCGGTGGCGTTTGCCGACACCCTTGAGGATCAGCAGGCTGCCCTGCGGGCCGAGGCCGAACGGGTCCAGCATTCGCTGGAGTTCGTGGACGCACGCATCGCCAAGGCCGCCGGCGACCTGGTGATCTACCAGGGCCAGCTGCCCGGCGCCCAGCAGGCGCTGCTTGACGCCCAGGGCCGTGTGGCCGGTGCGGTCAAGGAGGTCGAAGCCCTCGCCGCCCGGGTGGACCTGGCCCAGCAGAACAAGGCCAAAATCACCCAGCAGCTGGCGAATGACCAGAAGAAGATGACCGACACCCGCAAGCTGATCGGGCAGATCGCCACCCAGGCCTACAAATCCGGCGGCGTGCCCTCCAACCTCTCGCTCTTCTTCGGCTCGAACAACGGCAGCCTGACCGACACCATCGACCTGGCGGACCAGGCGCTGCGCAGCCAGAACTCCGCGATGGACAAGTTGAGCCAGCAGAACGCAACGAACGTCAACTCCCAGGCGCGCCTGCAGGCCGTGGAGGCCGAAATCGCGGACCTCAAGGCCAAGGCCGACGCCGCGCTGGTCCGCGAACAGGCAGCACGCGACGAGGCGGCGGCCAAAAAGGCCACGGTGGACAAGTTGATCGCCGACACCACCCGGCTTAACAGCCAGCTGCAGGCAGCCAAGCCAGCCATCCAGACCCAGCTCGCTCAGGTCAAGTCCCGGCAGGACGCAGTCGCAGCCGAAATCGTCGAACGCGACCGGAAACTGCGCGAGGCCTGGGAAGCCGAGCAACGCCGGATCGCGGCGGCCCGCGCCGCCGCGGCCGCCGCGGCAGCCCGGGCCCAGGGCCAGATTGCGCCCCGGCCGGCGCCTTACGTCCCGGCGCCGCCCGGGCCGGTATCGGCCTTCGGCCTGCGCAGCCCGTTCAACGGCGTCCCGATCACCTCGGGCTTCGGCTGGCGTGCGACGCCGCCGGGCACCATCGACTTCTACGGCCAGGGCGGCTACATGCACACCGGCATCGACTTCGGCGCCGCCTGCGGCACCCCGGTCTACGCCCCGGCGGCCGGCACCGTCTTCTCGGCGGGGTGGGGGAACGACGGCGGCGGCAACCACGTGAAGATCTCGCACGGCGTGGTGCAGGGCAACTCGCTGACTACGATCTTCTACCACAACTCCTCCGTGGTGGTCTCGTCAGGCCAGCAGGTCAGCCAGGGGCAGCTGATCGCCTACTCCGGAACCACCGGCAACTCCACCGGCTGCCACTCGCACTTCGAGACCTGGGTCAACGGCCAGGCAGTCGACCCGATGGGCCTGCTCTAAACTGGAATAGACCCGATCCATCGACTAAGGAGTTTTACCGTGCCCAAAGAAAGTGGCCGGAAGGTAGTGGCCACCAACCGCAAGGCCCGGCACGACTACCACATCATGGATACCTATGAGGCGGGAATCGCGCTTATGGGCACCGAAGTGAAGTCCCTCCGCGAGGGCCATGCCTCGATGGTTGACGGCTTCTGCACCTTCTATAACGACGAGTTGTGGATGGAGGGCATCCACATCCCCGAGTACCACCAAGGGAGCTGGACCAACCACGCCGCCCGCCGCCGTCGGAAACTGCTCCTGCACCGCGAGGAGCTGACCAAGATCTCGCACAAGATCCGCGAATCCGGTTTCACGATCGTGCCGCTGCAGCTGTACTTCGTCGACGGCCGCGCGAAGGTGGAGATCGGCGTCGCGCGCGGCAAGAAGGAATACGACAAGCGCCAGACGCTGCGCGAGCAGCAGGATAAGCGCGAGGCCCTGCGTGTCATGCGCGAGCGGAACCGGCGCTAGGTGAGGCCGCGCCGGAATCCGCGGGAATGAATCCGGTGGGCCTTGCGTTATGATTGGTAGTCCGGGAAGGAACCGGCTGAACCCGCGAAGGCGGATCGGCGGGGAACCTGATCGGTTTGATAAAAAAATACGGGGATGATCGGTTTCGACGATGTTAGTCGCGACAGGTGAAGCGGGCCGAGGATGCAGAATTATCTCGTAAACGCTGTCTGCAAACCAATAAGTGCCGAATCAAAACGCACTGACTTCGCTCTCGCTGCCTAAGCAGTAAGACAGTCCGTCAGCCCGAGGTTGCTATTGCCCCGGATCCTGGCGTCATTTAGATAGCCACTGCTGTTTACCTCCGTCATCGGGGTGAACGGGACTCTTTGATGACTGGGCCCGGATCAGCCACCTGTTTGCAGGATGGCTGGGGCCGAGAAAATCCGACGCAAACTGCGCCCGGAGAAGCCCTGACAACACGACATCGGACGGGGGTTCAATTCCCCCCATCTCCACATAGGGAGCGCCGGCGACGGAGCTCCACCCCGTAGCAAAAGGCCGGAAGCATCAGCTTCCGGCCTTTTTGTTGTGCCCGCGCATGTTCTGGGGCGGTGGTTCCTGCGTGCGGACGGCAGTCAGCGCTTCTTAATGTGCGCCACCGGATCGGTGTGCTCGTCCACGATGTGCTTGGCCTTCTTCTCGGCCCGTTTTTCCTTGATGGTTTTGACCGGCTTCTTCGTCAGGTGCCGGTGCGGCGACTTGTCAGGCATTGCGCGCTCCCTAGAGGTGGGGGCCCGGGATGAGCCCGTGCTTTTAAGGCTACGCCTCGGGTACCGCGACGTCCACGATGCCGATGAAGCGGCTCCCGACTCCCTCGTACTCGCTGCGGACTTCCCCGGCGCCGAGGGCGGGCAACTCGTACGGGGCGTGGTGGGCGCAGCAGACGTGGCTGAACTCCGGCCACCACTTCTTCGGCCGGGCCGCCTCGGAGAATCCGCAGACAGCGCAGGTCAGCTGGACCCAGACCGGGCGTTTGCCGGTCCGGTTCGCTTTCGACTGGACGAGCCAGGCCGGCGGAGCGTCCAGCAGTTCGCCCAGCTCGGCGTCGGTCAGGCGGGACGGAAGGCCGTGACGGTGTGCCATTTCCAGCGGAATATCAAGGATCTGGGCAGCTTCACGTCTTGTAACCATCCCTCAACTTTACGGGATCCGGGCACCCCGGCCGATCCGCAGGCGCCCGGTGCTAGGCTCATCCCAAACCCGGTGCCCCGCCGTCAGGCAGGCAGTGAGGAAGGCAGCAGCCATGTCCGGCACCCCCGCCGCAGCCTTGTCCACCCTTGAAAAGCGCGTGCTGTACGTGGCGATTATCGCGTCCTTTATGGCCTTTCTGGACGGTTCGGTGGTCAACCTTGCCCTCCCGGCGATCGACCGGGAACTCGGCGGCGGCCTGGTGGTCCAGCAATGGGTGGTAGACGCCTACCTGCTGACCCTGGGAGCGCTGATCCTGGTGGCCGGCTCCCTCTCGGACCAGTTCGGCAGGGTGCGGGTCCTGCAGTGGGGCCTGGCCGGTTTCACCGCCACCTCCGTGCTCTGCGGCCTCGCCTGGAGCGGTGAATCGCTGATCCTGGCGCGCGGCCTGCAGGGCGTCGCGGGTGCCCTCCTGGTGCCCAGTTCGCTGGCCCTGATTGTGACGGTGTTCAGCGGCCCGGCCCAGTCCGCCGCGATCGGCAAATGGTCGGCGTGGACCTCCGGCGCCATCGTCGCCGCCCCGGTGCTGGGCGGGATCTCCGTGGACGTGTTCACCTGGCGGCTGATCTTTTTCCTCAACATCGTCCCCGCGCTGGCTGTCTGGCCCGCGCTCCGCCGGCTGCGTGAACTGGACCTGGGACGGCCCCCCGGCAGCACGATCGACGTCACCGGGACCGTCCTGGCTATTGTCGGCCTGGGCGGCGTTGTCTACGCCTTCATTGAGCGCGGAAGCCTGGGCTGGGGCGCCACGCAGGTATGGCTGCCGCTGGTGCTGGGCGTGGCCGGCCTCGTCGGTTTCCTGCTGCACGAGCGGCGCACCCCGGCGCCGATGATGCCGCTGCGGCTGTTCGCGATCCGCAACTTCGGTTGGGGCAACATCGCCACCACGGTGATCTACGGCGCGCTGAACCTCGGATTTTTCGTCCTGGGGCTTTTCCTGCAGCAGGTTGCCGGCCTGGGTGCCACCGCGGCCGGCTTCGCCCTGCTGCCGTCCACCGTGATTTTGCTGCTCCTGTCGGCACGCATGGGGACACTTTCCGGCCGCTACGGCCCGCGCTGGTTCATGACGGCGGGGCCGTTGCTGTGCGCGGCGGGTTTCCTGATGCTGCTGGGCGTCGGCCTGCCGCTGGACTATTTCGCCGAGGTCTTCCCCGGGCTGGTGGTCTTCGGGATCGGCCTAGCCGTGACCGTGGCGCCGCTGACGGCAGCGATTTTGGGCGCCGTGGACCCCGCGGAAGCCGGCATCGGCTCGGCCGTGAACAACGCCGTCGCCCGCATCGCGGGGCTGGTGGCCATCGCCTTCGCCGGGCTGATCACCGGTCCGGTAATCACGACGGCGGGTCTGCACGGCACGGCGGCCGTCACCGCCGGACTCTTCATCGCCGGAGCGGCGGCGTCCGCCGTCGGGATCCGGAACTCGCCACGGGACGGTGGAGACAGTGGGGACAACCGGGACGACGGGGACGACGGGGACAACGGAAACGAGGGGGACACCCGGGGAGCGGAGGCTCCGGCGTAGCCGCCGCACAACCGCTGGCGGCTACGCGGCGCCGGCAGTCAGGTCGACGCCGGCCATCCGGAGCCCGCGGCGCGCCAGGCGCGGTCGATGCCGTCCAAGGCAACGGCCGGAAGCGGTCCGCGGCCGGCGGCCGCGATGTTCCGGCGCAGGTGGGCCAGTTTGGCTGTGCCAGCAATGGCGGTGTGCACCCCGGGTGCGTACACCGTGAAGCGCAAGGCGAACTCGGCCCAATCCAGGCCGTCCGGGTCCAGTCCCAGGGCCTGAAGCCGTTCCCAATAGAGTTCTGCATAGTTCCCGGTGGGCCGCTCCACGAAGCGCCACGGCGCGTTCGCAATCGGCCGTTTGGCGATCACCCCGAGGTCGGACCGCCGGCCGAGGACGTTCCGGAGATTCCACTGGTCGGCGATGTTGACGCTGGTTTCGATCGCCCCGAACCGGCCGGAATCGACGGCGTAGGCGAGCGGCTCATTGTCTCCGCTGTAGCCCGCGACGCCGATCTTGCCGGCGGCCACGGCCCGGTCCAGGGTGTCCTGCAGGTCACCGCGTTGCAGGATGTCCAGCGGGCAGGAGTGCAGGTAAAAGACGTCGATCCGCTCCGAGCGGGTCAAGCGCAGCGACTGCTCGATACTCCCAAGTACACTGCCCGGCGACCAGTCCGGTTGACCGTTGATCCCGGCCCCGCCCTTGGTTGAGAGCACGAACTCATCCCTGCGGTGGCCCAGGTGCCGGCCGATCCGCTCTTCGCTCAACCCGTAACTGGCGGCGGTGTCGATCAACGTGACGCCCAGATCCAACGCTCCGTTGAGCACCTCGGCGGCTTCGGCCTCGGTGACGTCGCTTTCGCCGATCTGGCCGGCCCCGAGGCCCACGATGGAGACCTCGATTCCAGTGTTTCCAAAGGCTCTTTGCTCAAGCATTCTTTCGCTCCTCCTGGCCGGAGACGCTGCAGCCGGAGTGGGCGGCGTCGCTGTGCACCCAGAGCGCGGAGGCCACCTCGTCGGCGAGGTCGATGTCGCGCAGCGCTGACCCTGCGCCGATCCGGACCACGAGCGGGCCGCCGAACGGTTTCCGGCCCAGGACCTCGACGTCGGCGTCGAGGTCGATCTGCTCGGCGGCGAGGTAGCGCAGCAAGTCGGGGTTCTCGTCGCTGATCCGGGTGATCCGGCCGGTATGGCCCTCGTCGAGCTCGCTCAGCCGGTAGGCCGGCGGCATCAGGACCGAGCCGTCGGCGGCGGGAATCGGGTCGCCGTGCGGGTCCCGGACCGGGTTGCCCAGTTTGGCGGCCATCCGCTCGATGAAGGTGTCGGAGACGGCGTGTTCCAGCAGCTCCGCCTCGTCGTGGACCTCGTCCCAGCGGTAGCCGAGCTCCTGCACCAGGAAGGTCTCAATCAGGCGGTGCCGTCGGACCATCGAGAGGGCCAGCCGCACGCCGTCCTCGGTCAGGGTGACGGCGCTGTACGGCTTGTGGTCCACCAGGCCCTGATCCTTGAGCTTGCGGACCATCTCAGAGACGGAGGAATTGGCGACCCCGAGCCGCTGGGCCAGCTGGGTGGAGGTGATCGGCTTGTCCTGCCACTCCGTGAAGGAGTAGATGACCTTGACGTAATCCTCTATCGAGGAGGAGGGCGGGCTGGTCTTCACAGCCCAAGCCTACCGTCCGGCGGCGCCGGTGAACGTGAGCCACAGCAGGACCAGGTTCAGTGCCACCACCAGGACCACGCTGACGATCGCGGCCACCCGCAGGATCACCCCGTCGGCGAAGCGGCCCATCAAAGACTTGCTGCTGGTCAGCACCACGAGCGGAACCAGAACGAACGGGATCCCGAAGCTGAGCACCACCTGGCTGAGCACGAGCCCCCAGGTGGGGTCGAAGCCCACTGCCAGCAGGACCACCGCGGGGATCAGGGTGAGCACCCGGCGCGTCATCAGCGGAATCCGGATCGTCAGCAGGCCCTGCATGATGGTGCCGCCGGCATAGCAGCCCACCGAGGTGGAGGCCAGGCCGGAAGCGAGCAGGCCGACGGCGAACACCACACCCACCACCGGGCCGAGGTTGGCCGTGATGGCGGCGTGGGCGCCCTCGATGGTGTCCGTTCCCTCCTCACCGCCGAGCGTGGACGCGGCCAGCAGCAGCATGCCGATGTTGACGATACCGGCCACGGCCAGGGCCGCGACGACGTCCCAGCGCGTGGCCTTGACCAGCCGCGCCATCGCGTGCGGCGGCACGTGGAGGTGGGGGTTCGGGCGGTGCCGGTCCCGGGAGAGTGCGGAGTGGACGTAGATGGCGTGCGGCATCACGGTCGCGCCGAGCATGCTCGCGGCCAGCAGCACCGTGTCCGGGCCCTGGAAGCCGGGCACAAGTCCGGCCACTACGCCGCCGGGATCGGGCGGGCTGATGAACAGTCCGGCCAGGAAGCCGACGGTGATGATGCCGAGCAGGAAGATAATGACGAACTCAAACGGCCGCTGCTGGTTCCGGCTCTGCACGGCGAGCAGTGCCATGGAAATGCCGCCGACGATCACGGCGCCGAGGGGCAGGGGGAGGCCGAACAACAGGTACAGGGCGACGGCGCCGCCCACCACCTCGGCGAGGTCGGTGGCCGCCGCCACGATTTCGGCCTGGACCCAGAAAGCACGGCGCCACACCGGCCGGAGCCGTTCGCCGAGGATCTCGGGAAGGCTTTTGCCGGTGACGATGCCGAGTTTGGCGGACTGGTACTGGACCAGCACCGCCATCACGTTGGCCGCGACGAGGACCCAGACGAGCAGGTAGCCGTACTGCGCCCCGGCCGTGAGGTTAGCGGCGACGTTGCCGGGATCCACGTAGGCGATGGCGGCCACGAACGCCGGGCCGAGCAGGCCGAGCAGGGCACGGCGGCGGCCCCGGACCCTGCGGGCGGGCGGCGGCCCCGCGGGGCGGGGTTCGTGTCCGGTGACGTCCAGCACTGCGGCTCCCATGAAGTTCCAGGGTGCCTACACACAAAAGTTAGGCACACCGAAATGATAGGTGCGGCATGCCCCCAGCGCAATGCGGGAACCTCAGGCCCGGGCGGCGCGCCAGGTTTGCGTCAGGTAGGGGAGCGGCAGGAGCTCGCCGGGAGTGTGCCCGAGGTGCTCGTGCAGGTACCAGTCGAGGTTGCCGAAGACCTTGGCCCGGGTGGTCTCGCCTGCCCGCAGGTAGTAGCTGCGGGACTTGGCCAGTTCCATGAGGTCCTGGCTGGTGACTGGGTCCTCCCAACGGGTGAGGTGGCTCTGCAACCCGGTGAATTCCGGTCCCAGCGGCGGTGTGAAGTCGGGCTTGTGGACGTCCCCGGCGTGCATGATCCGCGAGAGCCGGTGCACCCACGGGACCGAGGTGTCGAGTTGGTTCCAGATCAGGCCGAGGATGCCCTGCGGGCGCAGGATCCGGGCAGCCTCGGTGCTGGCCAGCAGGGGATCGCACCAGTGCCAGGCCTGGGCCACCGTGACCAGGTCGAACGCCCCGGACGCCAGTCCCGTGTGTTCGGCGGTGCCCTCGACGGCGGTGACGTCCGGCAACGTGCGGCGCAGCTGTTCCAGCATGTCCGGGGACGGGTCCACGGCCACCGTCTTCAGTCCCCGTTCGACCAGGAGAGCCGTGAATTTGCCCGTGCCGGCGCCCAGGTCGGCGGCGTCCCGGGCCCCGCCGGGGATCAGCCAGTCGGCCGAGTCCGCGGGGTAGCCCGGCCGGACCCGGTCGTAGTGCTCGCCGCCGTCCTGGAAGCTCTGGCCGAGCTCCTGTCGCCGGTGGTGGTGGAGTTTGGGGCCGCCGCGTGCCACGTGCGATCTCCTTCGGCAGCAATAGGTAAGTACCCTCCGAATTTACCGCACGCGGCCGGAGGCGGGGCCCCTAGTCGAGGGTGCAGGGGGCGGCTCCCGCGGTGCCCGGCGTGTTCGGCGCCCAGTGCGGGTAGCTGCGCGCGTCGTTGGCCGGCACCCAGCGGCCGGCGTCCACCACGTAGTCCCAGCCCAGGCCGCCCCGCCGCAGCTCCTGGAGACCGGCGAGCAGCCGCTGGGCGTCCTCGAGCCGGGAGCCGAGGCCGAAGCTGGCGCGCAGCGACCCGGCCGGCAGGCCAAGCCGCTTCAGCAGCGGATGGGCGCAGAACCGGCCGTCGCGCAGGCCGATGCCGTGTTCGGCGGAGAGGTAGGCGGCGACCAGTCCGGCGTCGTACCCGGCGACCGAGAAGTTCACGACGCCGATCGTCCCGGGCCCCTCCCCGCGGGCGGTGTCTTCGAAGATGTGGTGCACGCTCACACCCTCGATCCGCTGCAGGCCCTCCACCAGGAAGGAGCGGATGGCGTCCTCGTGGGCGTGCCACTGCTGTTCGTCAAGCGACTCGATCACCTGGCTGGCGCGGGCCAGCGCGGCGGCGCCGAGGACGTTCGGGGAGCCGCCCTCGTGGCGGGCCGGGCCGGTGGTCCAGCTGACGGTGTCGAGCCGCGCATCCCGCACGGCGCCGCCCCCGGCAAGGTGCGGGGTGCCGGCGTCGAGCCAGTCCGGCCGGCCCACCAGCACCCCGGCGCCGAACGGGGCGTAGAGCTTGTGGCCGGAGAAGGCGAGGTAATCGACGTCGTCGGCGGCGATGTTGATGCGGCGGTGCGGGGCCAGTTGGGCGGCGTCCACGGCGATCCGGGCGCCGAATTCGTGCGCCAGGGCGGCCAGCTCACGGATCGGCAGGATTTCGCCGGTGACGTTGGATGCGCCGGTCACGGCCAGCAGGCTCACGTCGCCGTGGGTGAGTTCCGTCCGGAGCCGTGCCAGGGTGCCGGCCAGGGTGGGCGCCGCGACGACGCTGCGGTGCGGGACGTTCTGCCAGGGCAGCAGGTTGGCGTGGTGCTCAATGTCGAGGTAAAGCACCTCGCCGGTGTGCTGGCCGCCGGCAACGGGCAGGCAGCCGGCCAGCAGGTTCAGCGAATCGGTGGTGTTCCGGGTGAAGATCACCGAGTCGTCCGGGCGTCCGCCGACGAACCCGCGGACGATGTTCCGGGCGTTTTCGTACACCGAGGTGCTGAGCTGGGAGGCGTAGCCGGCGCCGCGGTGCACGCTGGCGTAGTAGGGCAGGATCTCGTTCAAGTAGGCGGACACCACGGACAGCGCCGGGGCCGAGGCGCCGTAGTCGAGGTTGGCGTAGCGGACCTGGCCGCCCTGGATCAGCGGGGCCTGGATCTCGGCGCCGGAGACGGCGGACAGCGGCCGGCGCGCGGCGTCGAAGCGCGTCTCGGAAAGGGCCGCGCCGGCGCTGGTGGTGTGGGTGGGGATGGTGGCAGTCGTCATGGGACCTCGCTCAAAAAGGACCCCGCTCACAGGGGATCCGCGCTTGCCGGGTCCGCTCCGGACCGGCCAGGTCGTCACCCGGGGCACCCCGCCGCGAATGGAGGGTTGCCGGCCAGCAAACCGGGGTTTAGCGCTGGCACTCGTGACCTGTTTCGAGCCTAGGACATGGCCCGGCGGACGGAAAAGCGAGGCGGAAATATGAAGCGCTGTGTTACGAACTGCCGCGGGCGGGCCGGCTAGAGCAGGTCATCCAGGCCGGGGTTGAGGCGCTTGAGGACCTCCGAGTGCAGGATCGAGTTGGTGGCCAGGGCGTTGCCGCCGAAGGGACCGTCCTCACCCTCGAGCGAGGTGAAGCGGCCGCCGGCTTCCGTCACGATCGGGACCAGCGCCGCCATGTCGTAGAGGTTGAGTTCAGGCTCGCAGGCGATGTCGACGGCGCCTTCGGCCACCAGGCAGTAGGACCAGAAGTCGCCGTAGGCGCGGGTGCGCCAGACCTCCTCAGTGAGGCCAAGGAACTCATCGAGGTTGCCTCGCTGCTTCCAGCCGCCCAGGCTCGAGTAGGACAGCGAGGCGTCGGCCAGCCGGGAGACGTTCGAGACTTTCAGCCGGCTGGCGGCGGCCAGCGAGCGGCCCGTGTAGGCGCCGGCGCCCTTGGCCGCCCACCAGCGTTTGCCCAGGGCCGGGGCACTGACGACGCCGACCACGGGCTCGCCTTCATCGACCAGGGCGATCAGGGTGGCCCAGACTGGGACGCCGCGGACAAAGTTCTTGGTGCCGTCGATTGGGTCGATGATCCAGCGGCGGGAGCCGTGGCCGGAGCTGCCGAACTCCTCGCCGAGCACGGCGTCGCGGGGGCGGGAGCGGGACAGTTGCCCCCGGATGGCTTCCTCGGCGGCCTTGTCCGCGTCGGTGACGGGAGTGAGGTCCGGCTTCGTCTCGATCCGAAGGTCGAGCGCCTTGAAGCGGTTCATGGTCTGGGAATCTACGGAATCTGCCAGTACATGGGCAAGGCGCAGGTCATCGTTGTAGCTCGAAGCGGGTTGACTCATGCCTCCAAACTACCGCCAAAACGCGCCGCAGGCCGGGAGGCCACGTCGCCCGCTGCCGGGCGACCCGCTCGGCAGGCGCTGCTAGGAGACGCTGCCGAGTTCCTTGGTGTCCTGCGCTTCCAGCCGCGGGTCGGTGCCGAGCAGCCTGCGCAGCGAGGCGAGCCGGGCCGGGCCGGACGGGCCGGCGTGGCCGCCCTGCACCCAGGCGTCCACCCCACAGTTGACGGCGGAGGCGTCGTGCTTGCAGCCCCGTTCGCAGTCCTCGGTGCCGGGCGCCAGGTCCGGGAAGGAGCGCAGGATCCGGTCCGGGTCCACGTGGGCCAGGCCGAAGGAGCGGATGCCGGGGGTGTCGATGATCCAGCTGCCGGCGGGCGCATCGTTGACCTTCAGCGCCAGCGCGGAGGATGAGGTGTGGCGGCCGCGGCCGGTGACGGCGTTGACGCCGCCGGTGGCGCGTTCGGCGCCGGTGAGCGCGTTCACCATGGTGGATTTGCCGACGCCGGAGTGGCCCAGCATTACGGTGACTTTTCCGTCGAGGTACGCGCGCAGCTGCGAGACGGCGGTCTTGTCCAGCCGGGCGGAGAGGCCGTCATCGGAGCGGGCGTCGATGCCGGAGGCTGCCGAATCCGCGGTCTTGGAGATGATCACCGGGAAGTCGAGGTGCCGGTAGTTGTCGAGCAGTTCGGCAGGATCCTTGACGTCCGCCTTGGTGACCAGCAGCAGGGGCTCGATTCCGGCGTCGTAGGCGGCCACCAGGGCCCGGTCGATGAACCCGGTGCGCGGTTCCGGGTTCGCCGCGGCCACGACGACGACCAGCTGGTCGGCGTTGGCGACGACGGCGCGTTCGATCGGGTCCGTGTCGTCCGCGCTGCGCCGCAGCAGGGTGCGGCGGTCCTGGATCTTGACCAGCCGCGCCAGCGTGTCCGGCTCGCCGCTGACGTCCCCGACGAGGGAGACGAAGTCCCCGGCTACGACGGGGTTGCGGCGCAGTTCGCGGGCACGGGCCGCGATGATCTTGCGTTCCGTGCCGGTGCCTTCACCGACGACGGCGGTGTAACGTCCGCGGTCAACCGTGATGATGCGTCCGGTGACGGCGTCGTCGTGGCTGGGCCGGTCCTTGGTGCGGGGCCGGGTGCCCTTTTTATTCGGCCGGATCCGGACGTCGGATTCGTCCCAGGAGTCAGTGCTGCGGGCCACCGGCGGCGTCCTTCCCGGCGGAGGCTCCCGGGGCCAGCATGGCGTCCCAGAGCCGGGGGAAATCGGGCATGGTTTTGGACGTTGTGGCGATGTCCTCGACCTCCACGCCGGGCACGGCGAGGCCGAGGATGGCGCCGGCGGTGGCCATGCGGTGGTCGGCGTAGCTGTGCACGACGCCGCCGTGCAGTGAGGCCGGGCGGATGATGAGTCCGTCGGCGGTTTCTTCGGCGTCACCGCCGAGCCTTTTGATCTCGGCCACCAGGGCGGCGAGCCGGTCCGTCTCGTGTCCGCGCAGGTGCGCGATGCCGGTGAGCCGTGAGGGTCCGTTGGCCAGCGCGCAGAGCGCTGCGACGGTCGGCGCGAGCTCGCTGGTCTCGTCGAAGTCGCCGCCCTTGATTTCCGGGCCGCCGGTGACGGTCAGTGTGCCGTCGTCGAGACTGACGCTTGCCCCCATGGTGGCGAGGATGGTGCGCCAGAGGTCTCCCACCTGGGTGGTGTCGGCCGGCCAGTTGGGGATCCGGACGGTTCCGCGGGTGGCGAGGGCCGCGGCGAGGAAGGGCCCGGCGTTGGAGAGGTCCTGTTCGATCCGCTGGTCGAAGGCGCGGATCGGTCCGGGGGAGACAACCCAGTGGTTCGGCACGGAGTCATCGACCGCCACGCCGACGCCGCGCAGCACCGCGACCGTCATACTGATGTGGTCCAGGCTGGGCACCGGTTTTCCCACATGTTCCAGGTGGAGTCCCTCGGTGAAGCGCGCGCCGGCCAGCAGCAGGGCGGAGACGAACTGGGACGAGGCGCTGGCGTCGATGACGAGGTGGCCGCCGCGGACTTCCCCGGTGCCGTGGACGGTGAAGGGCAACGACGACGCCGGTCCGCCCTCGGGTGCGCTGACCGCCACCCCGAGTCCGGTCAGTGCCTCGATGATGGTGCCCATCGGGCGTTTGCGTGCGTGCGGATCGCCGTCGAAGCGGGACTCGCCGCGGCGCAGCGCGGCGACCGGAGGGACAAAGCGCATGACCGTGCCGGCCAGGCCGCAGTCAATTGCGGCGCCCGTTGCGGCATCACCGTCGGCAGCCAGGGGGATGGGCGTGATGTCCAGGTCCGGTCCGTAGGCGCCGTCGCCGGGCACCTCGGTGATGGTGGCCCCCAGCTGCCGCAGCGCCTCGATCATCAGGGCCGAGTCGCGGGAGTGCAACGGGGTGCGCAGCCGCGAAGGGCCGTCGGCGAGGGCGGCCAGGACGAGGTACCGGTTGGTCAGGGACTTCGACCCGGGCACCGTAACGGTGGCGTCGACCGGTCGCTCCGCGAACGGCGCACGCCAGTGCGGACCGCCGCCGGCCGGAAGGGAAGTGGCTGCTGCGGTGGGGGTGGTGCCAGTCATTGCCGTCTTAGGCTCCGACGGCGTGGTCCACGGCCTTGCGGACCGCCTTGTCAGCCTTCTTCAGCTTTTTGCCCGTGGTCTTGCGTGCGTCGGCGGCGAGGTGGGCCGTAGTCTTGCGCGCGTCCGCGGCGAGGTGCTCGGCACGCCAGGCCAGGCTCGGCTTGCCCGCGGTGTCCACGGATGCCAGCAGGACGCCGCCGGTCAGGGAAACGTTCTTCAGCAACTGCTTGCGCCGGGCGTCGCGGCCCTGCTTGGAGGAGATGTCCGCGCTGCGCCATTCCACGTAAGCGTTAAGGGCCGAGATAGCTGCCAGCACGGTGGCGGCCAGGCGGGAGGCCTTGCCGAGAGCCAGGCAGACGCCGGCACCCACCTGGGTGCCGCCGATGACGCGGGCCAGGACTTTCTCGTTGGTCTGGAAGGGGAGGGACTCAGCGGCGCGGCGCAGCAGGGGAGACAGCTGGGTCGCAGTGTCATCCGCATTCTTCAGCTTGTCCATGCCTGCGAGCACGAAACTGGAGGCGAGCATAGGGCGGGCGAGAAAGCGGACAAAGGACATGAATTTCCTCCTGGATGGACGAACCGCGGACGCTGTGCGGGAGAACCGGTTCTAGTCTTGCACTTTTGCGGAATATTTGCCCGTTGTGCGGGGTTGTGCCTGACAGGTTCCAGCCGAAATGGGGGCGGGAAAACCAATGCAATAACTAGCGGCACAGCCGGTCATTCGGCCAGTGCAGGAAGGCGGAGGTTTGGTTCTGGTTAAAGAATCCCGACTGCTGGATGAAGCCACCGCGGACCCGTGGTCCGCGGCCCGGACGGGAGCTTTAAGCACCCGCCGGAAGGTGACAGTAGACTTGAACGCAATGAGCACCATGGATCCGGCCGTTACGGCCATGCACGAGGTTGCCGGAAACGACGACGCCAAACCCACCAAGGCAACCGCCGCCGGTAGTACTGCGGAAACGCCAGCCGTGGACGACGCCATCGCAGAGCGTACAGCCGTGGAAACCGTAGCGGCGGACGGCACCGGCCAGCCGTTGGACACGGACGCCGAGAGCACGGACGAGCGCCGCGTCCGGTTTGAGCGTGATGCGATGCAGTATGTGGACCAGCTGTACTCCGCGGCGATGCGGATGGCGCGGAATCCCGCGGACGCCGAGGACCTGGTCCAGGAGGCGTACACGAAGGCGTTTTCCGCTTTCCACCAGTACAAGCCCGGAACCAACCTCAAGGCCTGGCTGTACCGGATCCTCACCAACACGTACATCAATCTGTACCGCAAGCGCCAGCGCGAACCGTTGCAGTCCAACTCGGACACCATCGAGGACTGGCAGCTGGCCCGTGCCGAGTCGCACACCTCGACGGGGTTGCGTTCGGCGGAGGCCGAAGCGCTGGACCACCTGCCGGATTCGGACGTGAAGCGTGCCCTGCAGTCGATCCCGGAGGAGTTCCGGCTGGCTGTCTACTTCGCCGACGTGGAGGGCTTCGCGTACAAGGAAATTTCAGACATCATGAACACCCCGATCGGGACCGTTATGTCCCGGCTGCACCGCGGCCGGAGAATGTTGCGGGACATGCTGGCCGACTATGCCGCCGAGCGGGGATTCAGGGCCGCGGGCGATCCCGCCGCAGCGGCAAAAAGCAACAATCAGGAGAACAGGAAATGAGCGACTGCCAGGGACTGGGCGACTGCGACGACTCCCGGATGCAGCGCATCTACGAGTACCTCGACGGCGCCCTGACGCACGACGACATTGCCGAGATCAAGAACCACCTGGACGAGTGCCCGGAGTGCCACGAGCAGTATGACCTTGAATGCGTCATCCGCGTTATGGTGAAGCGCTCCTGCACCGAGGCCGCGCCGGAGAACCTCAAGAACTCCATCCTGGACCGGATCCACTCGATCCGCCCGGCCGACGCCGACGCCTGAGCGCCCCCACACAGCAAGCCGCAGAACAGCAAGACGCAGCACAGCAAGACCCAGCACAGCGAAAGACCCCGGGAACCGTGAGGTTCCCGGGGTCTTTCACTTAAAGCTGTCAATCCAAGCCGTGGCTTAGGTGTTGGGGCGCTTACCGTGGTTCGCGCCGCCACGCTTACGGTCACGACGTTTACGTGCACGTTTGCTCATAGCTGGCCTCCTTAATCTTGGTACTCAAAAGAGCTGCCCTCAAGTCTCCCACATCGGCGGACCCGCCGCGAACCGGGACCCGGCCGTCGGGGCGCCTCATCCCTCTAGCGAGTTCCGGATGGAGATCCGCGCCTGGTCCAGGACCGTCTTGACGGTTTCGAGCGTGACCGGGGTGATGGGACTGGTCCCGGCGTGCCGGCGCAACTCGATCCGGACGTCGTCCCGGAAGGACTGCACCAGCATCTCCGCCTCCCGCAGCCTGCGGTCGCTGTCCTTGGAGTAGCGGGCCCCGGCCGGGGAGGCGGCGCTGCGGGCGGTGGAACGCGCCGCCTCGGCCGTGGCGGCCAGGTCCGCGCGCAACCCCTGCATGTTCACCCGGATGTCCTGCCGCAGCTTGTCGGCGAGCCGGCGGACCGAAGCGGAAATGTCGTTTTCCACATCCGCCAGCTCGTCCCGGCGCCGGTTGAGCTCCACCAGGCCGGCCGGCGTGATGCTGTAGTTGGTGCGCCGGCCCTCGGTGCGGGTAGCCACCAGCCCTTCCTCCTCGAGCTTGGCCAGCCGCGGATAGATGGTTCCGGCGCTGGGGGAGTACGTGCCGCCGAAGCGGTCGCTTAGCGCCTTGATCAGCTCGTAGCCGTGCTTGGGGCCGGACTCCAGCAAGGCGAGCAGGTACAGGCGCAGGGCGCCGTGGGCGAAGACCGGGGGCATCAGAGGCCCGCTTCGACGTCCGGGCCCGGCTGGCCGTGGAAAATGGAGGTTTTCCCCGACATCGAGTTGGTCCGGACCAGCATCAGTTTGGCGTCGGGTCCGGCGATCGTCTGCAGCGTCCCGCCCGGCAGGGCGTACTTCTGGTCATCGATCACCACCGCGCCGCTGGCCGACTTCGCGATGATGTCCACGCCGACGTCGTGCGGCAACCGGATGGTGACGTCCCCGGAGACCGAGTTGGCGCCGAAGTCCTGGGTAAAGCCGTGCAGGTCGAAGCTCAGGTCCCCGCTGACGGTGTTGGCGCGGATGTTGCTGAATTCGCCGGAGGCCGTAACCTCGCCGGAGACGCTCTTGGCCGTCAGCACACCGTGGTGGTTGCGGGCGATCACCTCGCCGCTGACGGTGCTCACGGCCAGCTCACCCGCGGTGCCGTCGGCCAGGACCGAGCCGGAGACGGTGTTCAGCCGGGTGTGGCCCGTGAGGCCGGACACCATACCGTCGCCGCTGACGGTGCCGGCTTCGACGTCGACGCCGGCCGGCAGCGCGATACTGATGACCACGGAATTGCTGGAGTTGTTGTTAACCGTGCCCATGAGGTTCTTGAACCATCCCTGCGGGCCGTGCAGCTGGTGCCGCACCTCAAGCCGGCCGTCGGTCAGGCTGACCGCGAGGGGGTCGCCGTCGATCTCGGAGATTTCAAGGCGGGCCACGGCCTCGTCGTGGGTGACGATGTCGAAGCGGCCGCGGACAATGCCGAGCTTCAGCGAGCGGACGCCGTCGACGTCGATGGTCTGGGGACCGGTAACGGTCCACGAGTTCTGTTCCATGGTTCCTCTTCAGCTTCGGAGGGTGCGACTCCGCCAGCGTCCCCGCTTACGATATATCGCGACTATGGAAACACGATATAACGCCTTTTGTGACCGGTCAAGATATATCGCGTTCGGCGTTTACTCCGGTGCGTCCAGCTTGAGCCACTGGAACCAGCCGCGGTGCAGCACCAGCCAGGCCATCAGGCCGTAGCCGGCCTGGCCGGGGGTGCCGCCGTTGGCGGCCAGATCCTGCCGCCACTGCTCATGGTTCAGCAGCGGGGAGAAGGTGTCCACGTACAGGTGTTTGCGGCGCGTTGTGACGTCGGCGAAAGCGGTGTTGAGCTCGCCGAGCCGGCGGTTCTGGGCCGGATCCAGCGTCGGCGGCGGCCCCACGACAAAGACCTCGATCTTGTTCTGCGAGGCGGAGTCCAGGATGTTGGCGAGGTTGAGCCGGCTACGGGCGGTGGAGAGCCCGAATTCGATGTCGCGGCCGGACAGGCCGATCACCAGGCGGTTCTCGTGGTGGGGGCCGAAACGGCGGCCGGCCTCCTCGAGCCAGCGTTCGGCGAGGCCCTCGGTGCCTTCCTGCGGGCACGGCAGCGGGTAGCTTTCCAGGCCCAGGCCCTCCTGCGGGGTGCGGGCGAGCACACGTCCCAGCCAGCCCAGCGCCCGGGGGTCGCCCAGGCCGGCCAGCAGCTCATCTCCAACGGCCGCGATCCGCAGCTTCCGATCTTCCACGACTACCTCTTCATTCCGAATACCGGTTCAAAGCCTTAAACAAAGCTGCCCGGCCGGAGTCGTGGTGTTCCACTTCCGGCCGGGCAGCCTGGCCCTACTTACGTGCGAATGCCTGCTTGAGCAGGGCGTCCTGCTCGGCTGCGTGGCGCTTCATCGACCCTGCCGCGGTGGATGCCGAGGCGGGCCGGGACACGAGGCGCACGCGGCGGTCCAGTGCGTCCGGCAGGTTCAGGCCGATGAACGGCCACGGTCCCTGGTTGGCGGGCTCGTCCTGGGCCCAGACAACCTCGGCGTTCGGGTACTTGGCCAGCTCGGCGGCGATTTCCGCGGCGGGCAGCGGGTAGAGCTGCTCGACCCGGACGATCGCCGTCGTGGTGTCGCCGGTCTTCTGCCGGGTGGACAGCAGGTCGTAGTACAGGCGGCCCGAGACCAGCAGGACGCGGTCGACGGCGTCAGCCTGCAGCTGCTCGTGCTCGGGGATAACCGGCCGGAAGGTGCCCGTGGTGAAGTCTTCCACCGAGGACGCCGCGGCCTTGAGGCGCAGGAGCTGCTTGGGGGTGAAGATGATCAGCGGCTTGCGCGGCCGGCTGTACGCCTGGCGGCGCAGCAGGTGGAAGTGGGATGCCGGCGTCGTGGGGTTGGCCACGATCATGTTCTCTTCGGCGCAGAGCTGCAGGAAACGCTCGATCCGTGCGGAGGAGTGGTCCGGGCCCTGGCCCTCGTAGCCGTGCGGCAGCATCAGCACCAGCGACGAGCGCTGGCCCCACTTCTGCTCAGCCGAGGAGATGAACTCGTCGATGATGGTCTGCGCGCCGTTGACGAAGTCGCCGAACTGCGCTTCCCAGAGCACCAGGGCATCCGGACGCTCCACCGAGTAGCCGTATTCGAAGCCCATGGCCGCGTATTCGGACAACAGCGAATCGTAGATCCACAGCTTGGCCTGGTCCTCAGACAGGTGGGCCAGGGGCATCCACTCGTCACCGTTGGCGCGGTCATGGAAGACGGCGTGGCGCTGCACGAAGGTGCCGCGGCGCGAGTCCTGGCCGGCCAGGCGGACCGGGATGCCTTCCATGCTGAGCGAACCGAAGGCCGCGAGTTCGCCGAAGCCCCAGTCGATGCCGCCTTCGCGGGACATCTGCTCACGCTTCTCGAGCAGCTGCTTGAGCTTGGCGTGGACCGTGAAGCCCTCCGGGAAGTCGACGTGGGCCTTTCCGATGCGGGCCAGCGTCTCGGCGGAGATCGCAGTGGACTCCGGGGCGCTGATGGCCGTGTCGCCCTGCTGGGCGGAGGGCCGTTCCAGGTCGGACACCGCTGCGGAATCCGCGGTGATGATCGGGATCGGGGAGGTCTGTGCGGCGTGGGTTTCCGCGAAGACGCGTTCGAGGCGTTCCTGGTAGTCGCGGAGCAGCTGCTCGGCTTCTTCCTCGGTGATGTCCCCGCGGCCGATCAGCGATTCGGTGTAGAGCTTCCGGACCGACCGCTTCGCCTCGATCAGGTTGTACATCAGCGGCTGCGTCATCGAGGGGTCATCGCCCTCGTTGTGGCCGCGGCGGCGGTAGCAGACCATGTCGATGACAACGTCCTTGTGGAAACGCTGGCGGAACTCGTAGGCGAGCTGGCCGATGCGGACCACGGCCTCCGGGTCGTCGCCGTTCACGTGGAACACCGGCGCCTGGATCATCTTGGCGACGTCCGTGGAGTAGGTGGAGGAGCGCGAGGACGACGGGGCAGTGGTGAAGCCGACCTGGTTGTTCACCACAACGTGGATGGTGCCGCCGGTGCGGTAGCCGCGCAGCTGGGAGAGGTTGAGCGTTTCCGCGACCACGCCCTGGCCGGCGAAGGCGGCGTCGCCGTGCACCATGATCGGCAGCACGGGGAACGACTCGCCCTGGTCCAGCCGGTCCTGCTTGGCGCGGACGATGCCTTCGAGGACGGAGTCCACGGCTTCGAGGTGCGAGGGGTTGGCGGCGAGGTAGACCTTGGTCTCCTTGCCGTTGTCGGAGGTGAAGGTGCCCTCGGTGCCGAGGTGGTACTTCACGTCGCCGGAGCCCTGCACGGAGCGCGGGTCCTGGGTGCCCTCGAATTCACGGAAGACCTGCGCGTACGTCTTGCCGGCAATGTTGGTGAGCACATTGAGCCGGCCGCGGTGGGCCATGCCGATGGCCACTTCGTCGAGTTCGTCGTCGGCGGCGTCGGAGATGATGGCGTCCAGCAGCGGGATCAGCGACTCTCCGCCCTCGAGCGAGAAGCGCTTCTGGCCGACGAACTTCGTCTGCAGGAAGGTCTCGAATGCCTCGGCCGCGTTGAGCTTGGAGACGATCCGGAGCTGTTCGTCCCGGCTCGGCTTGGAGTAGGGGTGCTCCAGCTGGTCCTGGAACCACTTGCGCTCGGCCGGGTCCTGGATGTGCATGTACTCGATGCCGGTGGTGCGGCAGTACGCGTCGCGGAGGACGCCGAGGATGTCGCGGAATTTCAGCATCGGCTTGCCGCCGAAACCGCCGGTGGGCCATTCGCGGTCCAGGTCCCACAGGGTCAGGCCGTAGGTCAGGACGTCGAGGTCCGGGTGCTTGCGCTGGACGTACTCGAGCGGATCGGTGTCCGCCATCAGGTGGCCGCGGACGCGGTAGGAGTGGATGAGCTGCTGGATCCGGGCGACCTTGTTAATCTCGTCCGCCGGGTCCACCTGCAGGTCCGGGCTCCAGCGCACGGGCTCGTACGGGATGCGCAGGGACTCGAAGATCTCGTCGTAGAAGTTCTGCGCGCCGAGCAGCAGCTGGTGGACCAGCTTGAGGAACTCGCCGCTGCCGGCACCCTGGATGACGCGGTGGTCGTAGGTGGAGGTCAGCGTGAGGACCTTGCTGATGGCGTTGTGCGCGATGATCTTCTCGCTCGCGCCCTGGAATTCGGCCGGGTAGTCGAGCGCGCCGACGCCGATGATGGCCGCCTGGCCCTTGGAAAGGCGGGGGACCGAGTGCACGGTGCCGATGCCGCCCGGGTTGGTCAGCGAGACGGTGGTGCCCGAGTGGTCGTCAGCGGTCAGCTTGCCGTTGCGGGCGCGCTTGATCAGGTCCTCGTAGGTGTGCCAGAACTCGGAGAAGTTGAGCGTCTCAGCCTTCTTGATGTTCGGGACCATCAGCAGGCGGGTGCCGTCCGGCTTGGGCATGTCGATGGCGATGCCGAAGTTCACGTGCGCGGGCTGGACGGCAACAGGCTTGCCGTCGACGACGTCGTAGTAAACGTTCATCGAGGGGAACTGGGCCAGCGCCCGGATGACGGCGTAGCCGATCAGGTGCGTGAAGGAAACCTTGCCGCCGCGGGCGCGGGCCAGGTTGGAGTTGATGACCACGCGGTTGTCGATCAGCAGCTTGGCGGGGATGGCCCGGACGCTGGTGGCGGTGGGCACCTCCAGGCTGGTCACCATGTTGGCGGCGATGGCCTTCGCCGGTCCGCGCAGTACGGAGACGACGTCTTCTTCCGGCGCGGTGGGGGCCTTGACGTTCTTGGGCAGCTGGGCCGGGATCGGCTGGGTGCCGGCGCCGGGCTCGGCAGTCTTGGAGCCGTCGCGGGCGACGGTGGCCGGTGCCTTCTGGGCTGCGGCGGGGGCCGGCGCAGGGGCAGGAGCCGCGGCTGCGGGTGCCGCCGGAGCGGGTTGGGCGGCGGGAGCCTTCGGGGCAGCGGGCGCGGCAGCCGCGGGGGCTGCGGCGGCCGGCGTCACCACCGGGAGTTCGCGGGTGGAGGGGTGCGCGGCGGCCGTTGCCGAGGCGCCGTTGGTTGAGGAACCGTCGCCAGCGTCGAAGGACTCGAACAGCGGCCACCACTTGGCGTCTACCGTGTTCTTGTCCTGCTGGTACCGCTCGTACAGTTCGTCAACGAGCCACTCGTTTCCGCCAAATTCCTCGGGTAGACGGTGGCTAGGCTGCTCTGGCACTTGAAATACGCCTCTTCCATGAGTTTGATTCCCGCTGGTTTCCACAGTGCCGCAGCACGTCAATCGAACCAGTTCTCCGCGTCCAGTGAACCCAGACCTTTGCCAGTCTAGTGAGCATTCCGGCCAAACCGCCAATAAGGGTGACTCAAATCATCCAGGAGCCGCAAAGGTGCCCCGCGGGGCCCGTCGCGCCCGCCGCCGGGCCGGAAGCGCGATGCCTGGCGGGTGCCTCTAGAATCACAACTGACACCGCTTAATGAGGTAATCGAGGAGCAGCCGTGCGTTTTTTGAGTGAGCCGACCACCGACCTGACCTATTCGGACATCTTCCTGGTGCCGTCCCGCTCCGACGTGACCTCCCGGCTTGACGTGGACCTGTCGGCGGACGACGGGACCGGTTCCACCATCCCGCTGGTCGTCGCGAACATGACCGCGGTGACCGGGAAGCGGATGGCGGAGACGATGGCGCGCCGCGGCGGCCTCGCGGTCCTGCCCCAGGACGTGCCGCTGGACGTGCTGCGGAGCGTCACGTCGTGGGTTAAGGCCCGCCACGCCGTGTTTGAGACGCCGGTGAGCCTGCGCGCCTCGAACACCGTGATCGATGCCCTGCACCTGATGGGCAAGCGCCCGCACGGCGCCGTCGTGGTCGTCGACGACGCCGGAGCCGTCGCCGGCGTGGTGCGGGCTGCCGATTTTGAAGGCCAGGACCGTTTCGCGTCGCTTGGCTCCGTGATGCGCCACCAGCCGCTGGTGCTGGACGCCGCGGAGTTCGACGGCGGCGCCGAAGCCGGGCCGGGCGCTCCGGCGTTGTCCCTGCGCCGGGCCTTCGACGCCATGGACGCCGCCGGGACCGACTTCGCGCCGGTCCAGCAGGACGGCGTCCTCGTCGGCGTGCTGACCCGCAAGGGCGCCCTGCGCTCCACCCTGTACCGTCCCTCGCTCGACGACGGCGGCGCGCTGAAGGTGGCTGCCGCCGTCGGCATTAACGGCGACGTCGCCGGCCGGGCGGCCGAGCTGCTCGCCGCCGGGGTCAACGTGCTGGTGCTGGACACCGCGCATGGCCATCAGCAGAAGATGTTCGACGCCCTTGCCGCGGTCCGGAGCCTGGATCCCGGGGTGCCGGTCGTTGCCGGCAACGTCGTCACCGCCGACGCCACCCGCGAGCTGATCCGGGCCGGGGCGGACATCGTCAAGGTCGGCGTCGGGCCCGGCGCGATGTGCACCACCCGGATGATGACGGCGGTCGGCCGTCCCCAGTTCTCTGCCGTGCTGGAGTGCTCGGCCGCGGCGCGCGACGCCGGCGGCAGGGTCTGGGCCGACGGCGGGGTCCGTCACCCCCGCGACGTGGCGCTGGCCCTCGCGGCCGGGGCCAGCCAGGTCATGATCGGCTCCTGGTTCGCCGGCACACACGAGAGCCCGGGCGACCTGCAGCTCGACGCGAACGGCCGCCAGTTCAAGGAGAGCTTCGGTATGGCCTCGGCCCGGGCGGTGCAGAACCGCAACCAGCGCGAGGGCGCCTTCGAAAAGGACCGCAAAGCCCTGTTCGAGGAGGGCATCTCCACCTCCCGGATGTACCTGGACGCCGCCCGTCCGGGCGTGGAGGACCTGCTGGACATGATCACCGCCGGGCTGCGTAGCTCCATGAGCTACGCCGGCGCGGCCGACCTGGCCGCGTTCCGGGAACGGGCCGTGGCCGGCATCCAGTCGGCGGCGGGCTATGAGGAAGGCCGCCCGGTCCCGCAAAGCTGGTGACCGGCCCCGCCGCCGGAGCGGCCGCCGCCGGGCACCACGGCGGCGGTCGGCGGCAGCTGCTCCTGTAGACTGAAATTCTTATGGACAGTAAATCTAGGTGCCGGCCTGGGGGCTGCCAGCGAGGAACCGAACCCGTTCCCGCCCAGTCCACCCGCAGAGCCGGCAAACCCCGTTCACGCGCCCATCACTCCTCCGCTGCGCAGTCTTTCCGCGGACGCAATGCCTTCCAGGAAACAGGGTCGGCCCCGGCTGACCACCCTCCGCCGGGACGTTTCCCCCGGCCATCCCTCCGGCCCTCCGAAGCGGGCCGCTAAATGGAGTGGCTACTGCTCGGAGCAGGACTGCTCCTCATTCTCGGCACCGGCTTCTTCGTCGCCGTCGAGTTCTCCCTGGTTGCGCTCGACCAGGCCACCGTCCAGCGGGCGGTGGACAACGGCGACGCCGCCGCCGCCCCGCTGCTCAAGTGCCTGAAATCCCTGTCCACCCAGCTCTCCAGCTGCCAGCTCGGCATCACCCTGACCACGCTGCTGACCGGCTACGTGATGGAGCCCTCGGTGGGCAAGCTGCTCGAAGGCCCGCTGGCCGCCCTCGGACTGCCGGAGGCCGCCGCGACGTCGGTCTCGCTGGTGCTCGCGATGGCGCTGGCAACCCTGCTGTCCATGCTGATCGGCGAACTGGTCCCGAAAAACATGGCGATCGCACTGTCGTTCCCGGTGGGCAAGGCCCTGGCCCGGCCGCAACTGGTCTTCACCGCCATCTTCAAGCCCGCGATCATTGTGCTCAACGGCTTCTCCAACAAGGTCCTGAACGTCTTTGGCCTCGAAGCCAAGGAAGAGATTTCGGGCGCCCGCACCCCGGCCGAGCTTGCCTCGCTGGTGCGCCGTTCGGCCGCGATGGGCACCCTGGACGAACGGACCGCCAACTTCATCTCCCGCACCCTGAAATTCAGCGGACGGACGGCCGCGGACGTGATGACGCCCCGGATCCGGGTGGAGACCATTGACGGCCACCAGCCGGTCTCGGACATCGTGGAGGCCGCCAAACGCACCGGCTATTCACGCTTCCCGGTGATCGGCGAGTCCTCGGACGATATCCGCGGCGTGGTGCACGTCAAGAAAGCCATCGCCGTCCCGGCGGACCGCCGCGCCAACCTGGAAGCCGGCGCGATCATGACCGAGGTGCTCCGCGTGCCCGAGACCATCCACCTCGACGGCCTGCTGGCCGAACTGCGCGAAGGCAACCTGCAGCTCGCCGTCGTCCTGGACGAATACGGCGGAACCGCCGGGATCGCCACCCTGGAGGACCTGGTGGAGGAAATCGTCGGGGAAGTGGCTGACGAGCACGACAAGGTCCGGCCCGGGCTGCTGCAAAGCGCGTCCGGGGACTGGTACTTCCCGGGCCTGCTGCGCCCCGACGAACTCTCCGAGCAGATCCCCGGCCTGACAGTGCCGGACGAGGCGGCTTACGAGACCGTCGGCGGCTACGTCATGAGCCAGCTGGGCCGCATCGCCGCCGTCGGCGACACCGTCGACGTCGTCGGCGGAAAACTCAGCGTGACGCGGATGGACGGACGCAGGATTGACCGCATCTGCTTCAAGCCGTCGCCGCCGGAACACGAACCGCACGCCGGATCCAACGGGCGCATTGACGCTGCCGGAAAAGCCGGTGCCGCATGAGCGACTGGCTGGGAATACTTTGGCTCGCTGTGCTGCTGGTGGGCAACGCGTTCTTCGTGGCGGCCGAATTTGCCGTGATGTCCGCGCGCCGCAGCCAGATCGAGCCCCTCGCCGAGGCCGGGTCCAAGCGGGCCCAGACCACGCTGCGCGCCATGGAGAACGTCTCGCTGATGCTGGCGTGCGCCCAGCTGGGCATTACCGTCTGCTCGCTGCTGATCCTGCAGGTGGCCGAACCGGCCATCCACCACCTGTTGGCGGTCCCGCTGGAGGCGCTCGGCGTCCCGCTGGAGCTGGCCGACGTCGTGGCGTTCGCCATCGCGCTGCTGGCCGTCACCTTCCTGCACGTCACCTTCGGCGAGATGGTGCCGAAGAACATTTCGGTCTCGGTCGCGGACAAGGCCGCGCTGCTGCTGGCCCCGCCGCTGATGTTCATCGCCCGGGCGGTCAAGCCGGCCATCGTGGCGCTCAACTGGTCCGCGAACCACATCCTGAAACTGATGCGGATCGAGCCGAAGGACGAGGTTACTTCCTCCTTCACGCTGGAGGAGGTCCAGTCGATCGTGCAGGAATCCACCCGGCACGGCCTCGTGGACGACGACGCGGGGCTGATCACCGGCGCGCTGGAGTTCTCTGAACATACGGCCTCCCAGGTCATGGTTCCGCTGGACAAGCTCGTGATGCTCAAGGCCGCCACAACTCCGGAGGAGTTCGAGAAGGCCGTGAGCCGGACCGGGTTCTCCCGCTTCCCGATGCTGGACGACGAGGGCATGCTCTCGGGCTATCTCCATATCAAGGACGTGCTGTCCATCCCGGAAGCCGGCTACCAGCACCCGATCGCGGAAAGCCGCATCCGCTCGCTGGCCAACCTGGCCATGGACGACGAGGTCGAGAAGGCGATGTCCGTCATGCAGCGCACGGGCTCCCACCTGGCCCGGGTGATCGGCCCGGACGGACATACCCAGGGCGTGCTGTTCCTGGAGGACGTGATCGAGCAGCTGGTCGGGGAGATCCGGGACGCCACGCAGGCCACCGGCTACCGCCGGCTCGGGCAGGACTAAGGACCGCAGGCAACACGGGTCTGGCCCTAAATAGGAATCATTCCTATTTAGGGTTAGACTCGCTGTATTGCTAATGCTTCTCAATAACAGATCCGAGGTCTTCCCGTGCGCCGTTCCGCTGCAGCTGTTCTCTTTGCCGGTCTCAGCAGCCTCCTACTGACGGCCTGCGGTCCCACCTCCGGCGGTGACCGGCCCGGTGCCGGCGACGGCGCGGTCGACGTCGTCGCGTCCACCAGCGTCTATGGCGATATCGCCCGCACTGTCGGCGGCGACAAGGTCAAGGTCACCTCGATCATCAACCGGACCAGCCAGGATCCGCACTCCTATGAGGCCACCACGCAGGACAAGCTCGCGGTCTCCAAGGCCGAGCTGGTGATCGAGAACGGCGGAGGCTACGACGACTTCCTGCACAAACTGGCCGAGGACACCGGGCTGGCCGAGAAGAACCTGCTCAACGCGGTGGAGGTCTCGGGCCTGGACTCCGGCGCAGCCGGCTCAGCCTCGCCCTCGGGCTCAGCCGCGACTGACGCCGACGGCCACAGCCACGCGGCCGGGGGATTCAACGAACACGTCTGGTACAGTCCGGCCGCGATGAGCCGGATGGCTGATGCGCTGGCGGAGAAGCTGGGCGCCCTGGAGCCTTCCTCAGCCGGGGACTTCCGGAACAACGCGGCGGCCTTGAAGAAGGAGCTGGGCGGCCTGGAGACGAAGCTGTCCGCGCTCAAGACGACGGCCGCCCACGGCGGCGTCGCCGTCACCGAACCGGTGCCGCTCTACCTGCTGGAAGCAGCAGGCCTGGAGAACCGGACGCCGGCCGAATACAGTGCCGCGATTGAAGCGGGTTCGGATGTGCCGCCCGCCGTGCTGCGCTCCGCGATCGACGTCGTGAAGTCCGGCGACATCCGGCTGCTGGCCTACAACCCGCAGACCGAGGGACCCCAGACGCGCGCGCTCAAGGACGCCGCCGGCGCCGCAGGCGTGCCCGTGGTGGACTTCAGCGAGACCCTGCCGGAAGGCGAGGGCTACCTGCAGTGGATGTCCGGCAACGTGGACAACCTGGCCAAGGCCCTCGCCCGGCGCTAGCGCCTAAGATGATCGCAACGGCGTGGCCACCTGGCCCAAGCAGAAATCGAGGAAAACCCAGTTGACACCCGTAGTGAGCCTGCGCGGAGCCGCCCTGACCTTCGGGAACCGGACGTTGTGGGAGAACCTGGATCTGGACATCCACCCCGGTGAATTCTTCGCCGTGCTGGGACCCAACGGCAGCGGCAAGACCACCCTGCTCAAGGTCCTGCTTGGTTTGCAGGACCTGACGGCCGGAACCGCCGTCCTGGACGGCCAGCCCATTTCCCGCGGCAGCCGGAGGATCGGTTACGTTCCGCAGCAGGAATCCTTCGATCCCGACACGCCGCTGCGCGCCAGGGACCTGGTGGGCCTCGGCGTCGACGGGCACCGCTGGGGGATCCGCCTCGGCGGCGCGAAGGTGAACCGCCGGATCGACGCGCTGCTCGCCGAAGTCGGCGCGCAGGACTACGCCAAGGTCCCGGTCGGAAAGCTCTCCGGCGGGGAACAGCAGCGGCTGCGGGTGGCGCAGGCCCTCGCCACCGAGCCGAGGGTGCTGCTGTGCGACGAACCGCTCCTGTCACTGGACCTGCATCACCAGCAGGCGGTCAGCGCGCTGATCAACAAGCAGTGCCACGAGCAGGACAGCGCGGTGATCTTCGTGACCCACGAGATCAACCCGATCATGGATTACGTGGACCGCGTCCTCTACCTGGCCGGCGGCCGTTTCCGGGTGGGCACGCCCGAGGAAGTCATGACCACAGAGGTCCTGTCGGATCTGTACGGCAGTCACGTCGAAGTGATCCGCGCCAACGGCCGGCTGATCGTGGTGGGGCTGCCCGACGCGACGACGCACCACCATGAAGACGCCCACTCGATCGCCGGAGAGGTGGGCTAGGTGGATCTGGACAGCCTGCTCCGTTCAATCTTCAACTTCGAGAACTACGGCGAACTGCTGGTGCTCGTGCAGAACTCCATCTGGGCCGGCGCGGTGCTGGGCCTGCTGGGCGGCCTGGTGGGCACCTTCGTCATGAAGCGCGACCTCGCGTTCGCGGTTCACGGCATCTCCGAACTTTCCTTCGCCGGCGCCGCCTTTGCCCTGCTGGTCGGGGCCGATGTGGTGCTCGGCTCGCTCGCCGGGTCGGTGGTGGCGGCGCTGCTGCTGGGTCTGATGGGGGTCCGGGCGCGGGACAAGAACTCGACCATCGGCGTGCTTATGCCCTTCGGCCTGGGCCTGGGCATTCTGTTCCTCTCGCTCTACGAGGGCCGGGCCGCTAACAAGTTCGGGCTGCTCACCGGCCAGATCGTGTCCGTCGGCACCGTGCAGCTGCAGGTGCTGGCCGGCGCCGCCGTCGTCGTGATGCTGGCACTGATCGCCATCTGGCGGCCGCTGACCTTCGCGAGCGTCGATCCCAGGGTGGCCGCGGCGCGGGGCGTTCCGGTGCGCAGGCTGGCGCTGGGCTTTATGCTGCTGCTGGGCGTGAGCGTGGCGCTGTCCATCCAGATCGTCGGCGCCCTGTTGGTGCTGGCGCTGCTGATCACGCCGGCCGCCGCCGCGCTGCGCGTGACCTCCTCGCCGCGGCTTGTGGTGCTCCTCAGCGTGGTCTTCGCGGTGACGGCAACGGTGGGCGGAATCCTGCTGGCGCTCGGCGGCCGGCTGCCAATCAGTCCCTATGTGACCACTTTGTCCTTCCTGATCTACGTGGTGTGCCGGGTCATTGGCGGCATCCGGGACCGGCGGGGCTATAACGGCCGGATCGTCGCGCCGGCGCCGGCGGAGGTATAGGTCAAGGGACCCGTTCCTTCCCCGCCGTGCCGTTCGCCCGGATGGTCGCTTCGGGCAGCGGCCGGAAGTACAGTGCAGGCATGGGGGATAAACAGAGAAAAACGCCGCGGCCGTTTCTGCGCGTAGTGCTGCTCATGCTGCTGCTCTCGACGGCGGTTTCCGGCTGCCTTGCGGAGCCGCGGCGGCCGGACCTGTCCGGCCGGAAGGACTTCGCCCGGAGCGTCATGTCCGCAGCCGTGTCCGGCTCCGTGGAGCGCGTCGAAGCTCTGGTCGACCCGGTCTTCAGCAACACCCGGCCCGAAGCCCAACAGCTGGTCGACTCCGCCCGGGGCTGGACCCCGGGCTCTTGGCAGCTCGGGATCAGCAACGATTTCCCGGAGATAGCCAACGTCACCGCCTCGCAGAACGGACAGGCTTCCGCCGTCCGCTTCGCGATCTCGTGGAGCGACGACCGCTGGGTCCTGGTGATGGGGGAGTCAACGGGCGGCCCGAGCGGCGGCGCAAGCGCCGGCGCGAAGCCCATAGGCCCGGGCGCCGATCCCAAGATTCTGCCGGGGGAGACTACCCCCTCGACGGGCGCTTCAAGCCAGCCGCCGCAGCCGACGCAGCCGGCCGGGCTGCCCGCGGCGTGCCCCGTCCGCACAGCCGGAACTGGCGCCGGTAATGGCGCCGACGCGCTGACCTGCCGGACGTTCACCTCGACGTCGGGCTACGCTCGCGGCCAAAACATGCACTGGCTGACATCGTCGCCGCTGCACCTGAGCTTTGACCGGATGAGCGGTGTGACCATGGTGGTCCGGATGCCGTGCGGCGTACTGAACGTCCCTGTTTCAGTGGACGATTTCGGACTGGTTCCCGACCCGGCCCGCATGGCGGAGTCGGCCGACGGCTGCGCCGGCCCGGACGCGGAAAACCGGGCCTGGACGAGCGCCTTTTTTAAGGCACCGCTGGTCTACCAGCTGGACTCCGCAGAGCTCGTGCTGACCAGTGAGCACGGCCAGCTCCGGTTCACGCAGGACGGAGGCAGCTAAGGACATGACACACCACGTTACTGTCCGGGACGCGCTGCCAAGCGACGCTCCTGCCTTCGCCAACTCCCAGATCGAGGCGTGGCGGGCCGTCTATGCAGGGATTCTCGACCCCGAGTACCTCGCCGGGCTGGACGCGGAGAGGCTGACCCAGGGCTGGACGCGAATCCTTGGCACGCCGGTGCCGAACGTCCGGCAACTGGCCATCACCGTCGACGGCATTGCCGTCGGCTGGGCCGGTTTCGGCGCCCCGCGGGACGACGTCGACGGGCAGACCGGCGAACTGCAGGGGCTGAACTTGTCGCCCGCCTTCTGGTCCCGGGGCCTCGGTTCCCAGTTGTTCCTGGCAGCCGTGGTGGGACTTCGTTCAATGCAATATTCGAGGGCCTACCTGTGGGTGGCGGACGGCAACTTGCGCGCCGTCGACTTTTACGAACGGCACGGCTGGGAACCGGATGGCGGAACGAAACAAGACACCCGATTCTCTCCGCCGCTGCTGGAACTCAGGATGTCCGCGCCGCTGGGCTGACTAGCATTTTCGGCGTGCGCGGTAGTGGCGGAGCTCCCTGAGGAATTCCTCGGCTGACAGTCCTTCAAGGGTGAGTCCAAAGACGTGCCCGCGTCCTACGAAGAGCTTCTGGACGAGTGTTTCATCCGACGGCGACTCAGTGAGGATCCAGCGGGCGAAATGGGGCGTCAGGTGTTGAAGGTGCTTGCACCGTTCATGCATCTCGTCCCCTGCGCTGTACCCGGTGCCGATCACCAGGTCGTGTTGCCGATGGCGCTGGACCCGTCGGAGAGCCTCTCCGATGAGCAGGACATCCTCGACCGCCCGAAGTGAATACTCCTCCGAGGCCAAATCCGTCAGGCCGACGGGCTCGGCCAGCCCGAGTGCACGGTAGGCGTCGAGGATAATTTCGTAGTTGTAGGGCTGAAACGTGAGGAAGTCCCGGATAAAACGCTCACCCGAGAACTCGCTCCGGAAGCGGCGTACAAAACTTTCGGTAGCCCCGTGTGGATACCGAGGACTGGGGTTCGGCGTGCCGTCATGAAGGCCGATGCGCATCGCCACGGCAAAAGGTCCGTTGGACTGCAGATCGTGATCGAGATCCATCAGCGTTTGAGTCGCAAACGTACCGAAAAAGTTGAGCCCTTCTGCGATTTGTGCGCGCTCATGGCCGCGCTCCTGGTCCTTCCACCGCGCTATCCACAGGGCGGCTTCGCGGCGGCGTTCCGCTGTCACTCCGAGAGCGGATAGCCGTTCCTCGGAAACCGCTGCCGAGCGTTCGGCGGCCAGCCGGTCCTCGGTCTCCGTCTTGAGCCGGTGGTCAGCCCACGCCCGTTCAGCCAACTCCGCCAGGATGCGGGCCCGCTCGCCGTTTAGCTCCGTCATGGACCTGATCCTAAGGGCCTGATCCATAATTCCGCCCGCATATACGCTCGGCACCGGTCAATCTGGACCGACAGCGCCAAACCGGGTTTCTTTAGCGGCCTGCCTGCAGGGCCGTGCAGTCGGGGCACAGCCCGAAGATCTCCACCGTGTGCTCCACGGCGGTGAAGCCGTGCTCACTTGCGATCCGTGCCGCCCAGGCCTCGACGGCTGGTGCTTCGACCTCGACGGCTTTGCCGCAGTTGCGGCACAGCAGATGGTGGTGGTGCCCGGTGACCGCGCACCGACGGTAGACGACTTCGCCCTCGGCGTTCCGCAGCACATCCACCAGGCCGTCGTCGGCGAGGGACTGCAGGATCCGGTACGAGGTGGCAAGCGAAACCGAAGTGCCCCGCTCTTGCAGGATGCGGTGCAGCTCCTGGGTGCTGACGAAGTCGGCCAAATCGTCCAGGGCGGCGCTGACGGCCAGCCGCTGCTTCGTGACGCGTTGCTCCTTGCCCGGCTCCTTGCCGGCCGGCGCCGCTGCCTGGGCCGGAGCCCGGCTGCCGCCGGTGGTGGCGCCCTGGGACATGGGGAAACTCGCTTCGCTGGGGATCATACTGCGGGAAAGGGGCAGGGTCCCAGATTACCAGCCGGGCATCGTGGACACCGCTTTGCGGGGCACCATAGGCTGGCCGGATGAAGCTGACGAAATTCACCCACGCCTGTGTCCGTCTCGAAAAGGAAGGCCGGGTGCTGGTGCTGGACCCTGGAACGTTCTCCGAGACGGACCAGGCCCTCGCCGGTGCGTCCGCCGTGCTGATCACGCACGAGCACCCGGACCATATCGACGTCGACGTCGTCACCGAGGCGTTGCTGGCGAACGCAGAACTGCAGCTCTTCGCCCCCGACGGCGTCGCGGCCCAGCTGCGCGGCAAGGCGCCCGCGGCGGAGGACCGGATCCACACGGTGGCCGCGGGCGGTACCTTCGAGGCGGCCGGCTTCGCCATCCGGAGCTACGGCGGACAGCATGCCCTCATCCATCCGCAGATTCCCGTGGTGGCCAACGTCGGCTTCCTGATTGATTCCAACGTCTACCACCCGGGGGATTCCTTCGCGATCCCGGACGGCATCGAGGTGCAGACCCTCCTGGTGCCCATCCACGCCCCGTGGAATAAGGTGGGCGAAGTGGTGGACTTCGTCATCGGCGTCCGCGCGCCGCGGGCTTTCCCGATCCACGACGCCCTGCTGAACGACACGGGACGCGGCCTGGTGGAAGGGCACGTGACCCGCATCGGCGCCCGGTACGGCACCGAATACCGGCACCTCTCCAGCGGCGAATCGGTGGAGGTCTAGGTTCCGCTGCCGGTCAGGCGGGCCAGGTTCCGCTGGCGAAGAAGTCGCGGATGGTGGCCTCGTGGGGTTCCGGATCCAGGCCCTGGGACTGCAGCCAGGCAGAGTCGTAGTAATTGCCGGAGTAGCGGTCCCCGCCGTCACACATCAATGAGACCACGCTGCCGCGGCGTCCCTCAGCGATCATCTCGGCGATGAGCTGCCACACGCCCCAGAGGTTCGTACCGGTGGACGGGCCGGCATGCAGCCCGGCGTGCTCGCGCAGATGGCGCATCGCCGCCACCGAGGCGGCGTCCGGCACCTGGATCATGTGGTCGATCACGGCCGGCACAAAGCTCGGCTCCAGCCTGGGCCGGCCGATTCCCTCGATCCGGGAGGGCAGGCCGGTCGCACCCGCCGCAGCGCCGCCGTCCCGGCTGGCCAGCCAGCCGGGGAAGAACGCGGAATTCTCCGGATCGACGACGGCGAGCCGGGTGGCGTGCCGCTGGTAGCGCAAGTAGCGGCCGATCGTGGCGCTCGTCCCGCCGGTGCCGGAGCCCACGACGACCCAGCGGGGGACCGGGTGCTCTTCGAGCGCAAGTTGGCCAAAGATCGACTCGGCAATGTTGTTGTTGCCCCGCCAGTCGGTGGCCCGCTCGGCATAGGTGAACTGGTCCATGTAATGGCCGCCGGTGCTGCGGGCCAGATCCTCGGCCGCCGCGTACACCTCCGAGGCATGGTCCACCAGGTGGCACGAGCCGCCGAACTGTTCAATCAGCGCGATCTTCTCGCGGCTGGTGGTCCGGGTCATCACCGCGATGAACGGCAGGCCCAGCAGTTGCGCGAAGTAGGCCTCGGAGACGGCAGTGCTGCCACTCGAGGCTTCCACAATGGTGGTGCCTTCGCGGATCCAGCCGTTGACCAGCCCGAAGAGGAACAGCGAACGGGCCAGCCGGTGCTTGAGGCTTCCGGTGCGGTGGGTGGATTCGTCCTTGAGGTACAACTGGACGCCCCAGTGCTCGGGCAGGGGCACCGAGTAGAGGTGGGTGTCGGCTGATCTGTTGTTCTCGGCATTGATCCGGCGGATGGCTTCGTCGGCCCAATCCCGGTCCTGCTGGCGCACATTTGTCACCGCCCCAGCCTACCCGCGGCGGCGTGCGCCCCCGGTTAGAGTGGGCGGATGGACACCCTCACGACTGCCGCGGAACTCAAAGACCGCTTGGACTCCGGCGCGCGGACCGTGCTGCTGGACGTCCGCTGGGCGCTGGGCGACCCGCACGGCCGGGAACACTACCTCGCGGCGCACCTCCCCGGTGCGGTCTTCGTAGACCTCGCCACCGAACTCGCCGGACCGGCCGATCCCAGCCGCGGACGTCATCCCTTGCCGCCGCTGGAGCAGTTCCAGGAGTCAGTGCGCAGCTGGGGTGTCCGGGACGGCGACGTGGTGGTGGCGTACGACGACACCGGCAACCTTGCCGCTGCCCGGGTGTGGTGGATGTTGCGCAACGCCGGCTTCCCCGCGGTCTGCCTGCTCGACGGCGGTTTGGCAGCCTGGCGCGCCGAGGGATTCGACGTCGAAAGCGGCGAACCGGCCGTAGAGGCCGGAAACGTGGTGTTGGCCGACGGGGCCATGCCGGTGATCGGCGCGGGTGAGGCAGCCGCGTGGTCCGGCCGGGGCCTGCTCCTGGATGCCCGTGCCGGCGAGCGGTACCGGGGCGAGATCGAACCCGTCGACCCCCGCGCGGGGCACATTCCCGGCGCGGTGAGTTCGCCCACCACCGAAAACCTGGCTGCCGACGGCCGCTTCCTCCCGGCAGCCGAGCTCCGCGAACGCTTCACCCGCCTGGGCGTGCAGGTGGACTTGCCGACGGCGGTGTACTGCGGTTCGGGCGTGACCGCTGCCCACGAGATCGCGGCACTGGAGATCGCAGGCTTTCCCGCGGCCCTATACCCGGGATCATTCTCGGAATGGTCCAACAACGCCGCCAACGAGGTGGTGACCGGTGCCGCTCCGGAGGGCGACGCATCCCAGGCCGACTCGGCAGCCGACCCGGCCTCCCAGGCCGACCCGGCCTCCCAGGCCGACCCGGCGCAGGGCGGCTGGCTCAACTAAGCGGCCGGCTGTACCGGCGGGCGGGTGCCCGCGATTACCTTCGCCCGGCGCTGTTTGGCGCGGTGCCGGAGCTCTCTGCTCTCGAGGGGCGCTGTTGGAAGGTCCGTGGCAGCTCTGTCCTCTGCGGTGCGCGGTTCTGGCCGGCGGGTGACGCTGGTTCCCGGTAGTGGCGGTGCGGTGGAGTGGTAGGTGTGGCCGGTGGGCGTCGTGAGTTCCAGCGTATGTCTGGGTCCGGGGCGTGGTTGTGCTTTCCAGCCGGGGGTTTCTTTGGTGTGGTTGCAGGCTTCGCAGAGTCCGGCGCCGTTGCTGAGGCTGGTGGTTCCACCGTTGCGCCAGGGGATGATGTGGTCCAGGTGGCGGATGGGCGCGTCGCAGTACGGGGTGCGGCAGGTGTCGTCCCGGGCCTGGATGAACCGGCGCAGCCCGGCGGGGAAGAGCCTGGCGCGGGAGTCCACGGCGATGAGTTCGCCGGAGCCGGGCGCGGTGTAGAGCCGGCGGAGCCAGATCGCAAAGGCGCGTTCGCCGCCGTCGCCGGCCGGGTCGCCGGTGCCCGAAGTCAGCTCACCGCCCGGGCCGCCTGCTGCACCAGTGGCGCCGGTGTCCGGGGCTGCGGTACCGAAGTCTTTGAGTAAACTTCTGGCCCACCCGGCGGGGACGGTGCCGTAGCCGGGGAGGCGGGCGGGTTCGCTGTCGGCCTGGAAGAGGGTGCGGTCGGTCATGACGAGCTGGATTTCGATCCCCGCTATCCCGCCGGGGGTTCCGGTGGTGCGTTCGACCAGTGTGTCGGCCATTAGTTGGCCGCGGGAGCGGGTGTCCCCGCCGGAGCGGGCAGCGTCCGCGGCCCGGGTGAGGGCGGCGTGCGCGGCGACGCCCTGGCTGACCGGCAGTAACGCGGTCAGGTAGCACATGGTGTCCGGGGCCGGACGGAGGCTGACATGGCGTTCGGTTTCGGCGTGGGCGGCGCGGTGGGTGATGGAGCGCGGATCCCGCCGGTAGGCGGCGGCGCGGGCCGCGGCGATGATGGCGCGGTCCCCGGCGCCGGCGAAGGTTCCGGCGTCGGGGGCGAGTTCCTCGTCCACGGCGGCCCGGTCCGCGGCGGAGAGGGCGGCGGTTTCGCGGACCAGCAGGGTGGCGCGCCATTCGTTGAGCTGGCCGGTTTCCAGGGCGGCGAGGGTGTGTGGCATTTCGGTGACGAGGGCTTTGGCGAGGCCCAGGAGCCGTCCGCCTTTGGCCGGGGATTCGCGCTGGGCGAGGGCGATCTGCGCAGCGACGCCGGTGCCGAGCTGGTCCGCCTGTATCCCGGCGTCGGCTTGTTCGCGGCGCTGGGACAGGTCGAAGGCGGCGGCGTCCCGGGCCTGGCGGGCGGCCAGGGCTGACTTCAGGTCTTCCAGTTCGCGTGTTTCGTCGATGAGTGCCGCGGCGCTGGCCGGGGCCGGGATTCTGGCCAGGATCCGCGCAAGGTCCGCGACCGTTACGCTGTCCGTCAGAGCCACGTCGGGCCCTTGCTTGCCGTCCATGGAAACACGGTATCGCGCAGCTGTGACAATTAAAGCGGCCGCAGCAAAGCCCAGCGAAGGGCCACCGAACCGGGAGAGTCATGAACCAGTCATCATCCCCGTCGCCGAAAGGGAGCCAGCTCCGTCGGCGGCTGCTGGCCGGGTTCGCGGGAGCTGTGGTCGGCTTCGCCGTTGCGTTCACGTGCTACCTGCTGATCACCCCGGTGCTGGAAGCCAGCACCGGGCTGATCCGGGAACTACAGGGCCTCACATGGAACCTTGTCCCGGCCCTGACTCTGCTCGGCGGGATCGCGGGCTGGCTCCTGTCCCGACCACGGAGCCATCGAAGGCCCCGCTGATGGATCCCGTGGCGGCCAGTTGCTGGAGCAGACATGAGAATTGAGTGGCGGCTTCTAGCTACGCCCCACCAGCAGGTTCTGGTGCAGCTTGCGCCACCCCTGAGCTTCAAGTTCTGTCGTCTCGAAGCCGTCCGTGACCAAGATGGCCGATTTACCGTCATGTCTGGAGACGGAAACTATCTGGCCGGTCGTCATCGAGCTGCCGCACCCGCCTACGAACCCGCCGGGGTCTGCCTTGGGAACAGCGATCAAGCAGGACAGCGTGCGGTGATCGCCCTGCGCGGCGTAGTAGCGCACTCCGTCGGCCTCTACGAGCAGTCGGCTATTTTCCAGCTTGGGGTTCTCCGTGATGGCGGCCTCTGCGGGCAGTTGGTCCCCGGCCACCGCTTCGCGCTGGAACACCGCGAGTCCTGCTGGTGGTGAGCACCCGCCCAGCAACACGGTGATGCAGGCGGCCCCGAAAACAGGAAGTGATACACGATGCATTGCGCTGCCCCCTTAGGCTGTCACTCGTTTGCCCCGAGGATACATCTGAGCGGCTGAACGTTCCGGCATGCGGCATGCGGCATACGCCTACCGCCGCCCCGGGCCACGCCAAGTGGCACGGAAACCGCTCCCGGGGGTAGCGTCAAACCATGACTCCAGGACGCCCCGTACCGCCGCCCCTCGCCAAACCGCTTCCCGATCTCAACGACCTCAACGCCAGCGAAACGGGCGGACCCACGCTCGCCGCGGCCTACGGTGCCACGGCCAGCGACAGCGGCCTCGTTCCGCTGACCGTGGCCCGGCGCGCCCCCAAGGAAGACGACGTCGAGATCGCCATCGAATTCTGCGGCCTCTGCCACTCGGACGTGCACGCCACCCGCGGCGAATGGGGCACGCAAAACTACCCCCTCATCCCCGGCCACGAAATCGTCGGACGCGTCACGCGGGTGGGCTCCGCCGTCGACGACTTCACCGTCGGGGAGCGCGTCGGTGTCGGCTGCATGGTCGATTCCTGCCGCGAATGCGACAGCTGCCTCGATGGCCTGGAGCAGTACTGCGAAAACGGGATGACCGGGACGTACGGCGCCAAGGATGCCCGCAACGGCGGCGCCACCACCCAGGGCGGCTACGCCACCGCGATCGTCGTGGACCGGAACTACGTCCTGCGGGTTCCGGAGGGCATGGACCCGGCCGCCGCGGCGCCCCTGCTGTGCGCCGGCATCACCACGTATTCGCCGCTGAACCACTTCGAGGTCGAGGAAGGCGACGTCGTCGGCGTCGTCGGGCTCGGCGGCCTCGGCCACATGGCGGTCAAGATCGCCAAGGCCATGGGCGCGGAAGTGACGGTTTTTACGACGTCGGAGGCGAAGTTCTCCGCGGCCCGGGACCTGGGAGCGGACCACGTCGTCCTCTCCACGGATCCGGCCGCCATGGAAGCCGCGGACCGCAGCATCGACGTCATCATCGACACCGTTGCCGCGCCGCACGACCTCAACCCGTACTTCCGCACCCTGCGGGTGGACGGCGCGCTGTTCCAGCTGGGCCTGCCCTCGGAAGCCATGCCGCCGGTCAACCCCGGCGCGCTGATCCGCCGCCGGATCGCCTACGCCGGCTCGTTGATCGGCGGCATCGCCGAGACCCAGGAGATGCTGGACTTCTGCGCCGAACACGGCGTGGTGTCCGACGTCGAGGTGGTCCGCGCGGCCCAGCTGAACGAGGCCTATGACCGCATGGTGGCCGGCGACGTGAAGTACCGTTTTGTTCTGGACGCCAGCACCCTGGGGTCCACGGCGGAAAAGGCGGACGTATGAGCACCCTGTTTACCAAGATCATCAACGGCGAGATCCCAGGCCGCTTCGTCTGGCGCGAGGACGACGTCGTGGCGTTCCTGACCGTGGGCCCGCTGGCCGACGGGCACACCCTGGTGGTCCCCACCGAGGAAGTGGACCGCTGGACCGATGCCCCGCCGGAGGTGCTGGGCCGCGTGATGGAAGTTGCGCGCAAGATCGGCGCGGTCCAGGTGGACGTGTTCAACGCCGCCCGGGCCGGCCTGATCGTGGCGGGCTACGAGATCAACCACCTGCACGTGCACGTGTGGCCGTCCAACTCGATGGCGGACTTTGACTTCGGCTCGGTCGACCAGCACCCGGACCCGGCCCGGCTTGACGCCAACGCGGAAAAACTGCGCGAGGGCCTCCGCAAGGCCGGCCACGCCGAGCACGTCCCGGACGCCTAACACTCGGGAACTGGCGCCGGCGCAGCACTCCAAAGGGGTTTACGCCGGCGCCAGCGCCTTGTTCAGCACAGCCCGGATCCGCTTTTCGGACACCGAATAAGCAGTCCCGAGTTCGACGGCGAAGAGGCTCACCCTCAGCTCCTCGATCATCCAGCGGACCTGGGTTAACTCCGCGCCGGCGCGCCGCCCGGGCAGCAGGGCCGACACGGCGTCGTCGTAGTCGTCCTCGAGACCCTGGATCACCGCCATGTGCTGCGCGTCGCGCTGGACATTGCCGGGGAGCTTCTCAAGGCGCTTCTCGATCGCCGCGAGGTAGCGCGGCAGCTGGCTGAGCTGGGCGTAGCCCGTGCGTGCCACGAAACCCGGGAAAACCAGCTGCTCCAGCTGGCTCTTGACGTCGTTCAGGGCGCTGATCAGGGCCAGGCTGGTGGTGCCCTTGAGCTGCTTCTCGATCCGGCGCGTGCTGGCGAGGATGCGTTCGACGACGGCGGTCACCGTAAAGACCGTATCGATCAGCTCGGCGCGTACCTGCTCGTACAGCGCCTTGAAAGATGCCTCGTCCCACGGCAGCGCCGCCGGGGTGAGCTTGTCGATCGCGGCCAGGGCGCAGTCCGCAATCAGGGCCGAGACGGAGCCGTGCGGGTTCTGGCTGAAGGTCAGCTTCTCGGTGTTGTTCAGGTGTTCCAGGACGTAGCGGTCCGGCGGCGGCACCTTCAGGGCGAGCAGCCGGATCACCCCGCCCCGCATGGCCTGTTCCTGTTCCGAGCCGGTCTGGAAGAGCCGCAGCGCCACCGAGGTGCCTTCGTCGACCAGGGCGGGATACCCGGTGACGGTGTGGCCCTTCACGGTGCCCTGGACCTGGCGTTGCACGGTGCCGAAGGTCCAGTCCTTCAGGCCGGACAGCTCGGCGAAGCCTGCCGGAGCCGCCGTGGCCTGCGCCGGACTTGCTGTTGCGGCGGCGGATCCGGCGGCCTTGCCGTCGGCGGTGCCGTTCGCCTTGCCCTTGCCGCGGCCGGCGGTTGCCGCCTTTGGCGCCGTCGTGGACGGCGTGGCCCCGAGGGATTCGGCGATGGCCCGCCGGGTGGCGGGTGCCAGCTTTTCCTGGAGCGCCGCGAGGTCCTTGCCCTCGTCCAGGACCTTGCCGCGGGAGTCGACCACGCGGAAGCTGACCCGCAGGTGCGGCGGGACGGCGTCCCAGTTCCAGGACCCCGGCGGAATGACCTGGCCGCGGAGCCGGCGCAGCACGAGTTCGAGCGAGGGCTCCAGCTCATCCGTGGCGGGATGAAAATCGGCGTCGAGCGCCGCCACGGCCTGGCGGGCGACGTCGGGAGCGGGAACGAAGTTCTTGCGCACCTGCTTGGGCAGGGACTTGATCAGGGCCGTGACCAGCTCCACCCGCTGGCCCGGGATCAGCCAGCGGAACGCGGCGTCGTCGAGTTGGTTCAGGAAGAGTACGGGGACCTCGGCGGTGACGCCGTCGGACGGGTTCGGCGGCGAGCCGGGCGCCACCGGGTGGAACTCGTAGCTCAGCGGCAGCTCGAAGCCCTTGTGCAGCCAGGTCTTTGGGTAGGCCGAATCGTCCAGGGCGTCGGCGTCGTCGCTGATCAGCAGCGACTGGTCGAAGTCCAGCAGCGTGGGGTCTTGCTGGCGCGCTTCCTTCCACCATTTGTCGAAGTGGCGTTCGGACACCACGTCCTTGCCGATCCGGGCGTCGTAGAACTCGAACAGGGTCTCGTCGTCGACCAGGATGTCGCGGCGCCGCATCCGGGCCTCGAGCTCCTCGATCTCCTGGAGCAGGGCACGGTTGCGGTGGAAGAACTTGTGGTGGGTTTGCCAGTCGCCCTCCACCAGGGCGTGCCGGATGAACAGCTCGCGGGACAGCTCGGGATCGACCCGTCCGTAGTTGACCCGCCGGTTGGGGATGATCGGCACGCCGTAGAGCGTGACCTTCTCATGCGCCATCACCGAGCCCATCTTTTTGGACCAGTGCGGTTCGCTGTAGCTGCGCTTAACCAGGTCCGGCGCCACCTGCTCGGCCCAGAGCGGATCGAATTTCGCCGCCACCCGCGCCCAGAGCCGGCTGGTTTCGACCAGCTCGGCAGCCATCACAAAGGTGGGGGACTTCTTGAACAATGCCGAGCCGGGGAAGATCGCGAACCGGCTGCCGCGGGCGCCGGCGTACTCGCGCTTGCGTTCGTCCAGGATGCCGATGTGGCTCAGCAGCCCGGACAGCAGGCTGATATGGATGCCCTCGTGGTTACCCACCGGGTCGGTGAGCCGCTTGTTGTCCAGGCTGATGCCCAGGGGCCGGGCGAGCTGGCGCAGCTGGGCGAAGAGGTCCTGCCATTCCCGGACGCGCAGATAGTTGATGAACTCGTTGCGGCACAGCCGGCGGAAGGCGGTGGAGGAGAGCTCCTGCTGCTTCTCCTGCAGGTAGTTCCAGAGGTTCAGGTAGCCGGTGAAGTCCGAGTTCTCGTCCCGGAAGCGGGCGTGTTTCTCGGCGGCCAACTGCTGCTTGTCCGTCGGGCGCTCGCGCGGGTCCTGGATGGTCAGGGCCGCGGCCAGGATCATCACTTCGCGGACGCAGCCGCGCTTGCCGGATTCGACGATCATGCGGCCCAGGCGGGGGTCCACCGGCAGTTGGGCAAGCTGCTGCCCGACGGCGGTGAGCCCGCCGCCGCGGCCGCCGTTCCTGCCGCCGCCCTGGCGGCCGGGACGTCCGTCACCGTCGCCCGCCTGCTCCTGCGGCCGGGCGGCACTCAGGGCGCCGAGTTCGCGGAGCAGGGTGACGCCGTCGTTGATGGCGCGGGAGTCCGGCGGTTCCACAAACGGGAAGTTCTCCACGTCCTTCGGTCCGCGGGCCACCCCCATGGCCGTCATCTGCAGGATGACGGCGGCAAGGTTGGTGCGCAGGATCTCCGGATCGGTGAACAGCGGCCGGGATTCGAAGTCCTCCTCGGAGTACAGCCGGATCGCGATGCCGTCGGAGACGCGGCCGCAGCGGCCGGAACGCTGGTTGGCCGAGGCCTGCGAGACCCGCTCGATCGGCAGGCGCTGGACCTTGGTTCGGTGCGAGTAACGCGAGATGCGCGCGGTGCCGGTGTCGATGACGTACTTGATCCCGGGCACCGTGAGCGAGGTTTCGGCCACGTTGGTGGCCAGCACGATCCGGCGTTTGCTGCCGGGGTGGAAGACCTTGTGCTGCTCCTGCAGGCTCAACCGGGCGAAGAGGGGGAGCACCTCGGTGCCGGCAAGCCGCCGGTTCGTCTGGATCCGTGCGTTGAGCGCCTCCGCGGCGTCGCGGATTTCGCGCTCGCCGGAGAAGAAGACCAGGATGTCGCCGGGGGCCTCGAGGGCGAGTTCGTCGACGGCGTCGCACACCGCGTCCAGCGGGTCGCGGTCCTCCTCAAGTTCGTCGTCGGAGGCAGTGCCTTCTCCGACGCCGTCGTCACCCGCGGCGCCGGGGCCGCCGGCGGGCGCCGACAGCGGCCGGTAGCGGATTTCCACCGGGTAGGTGCGGCCGGATACTTCGATGATGGGGGAGGGTTCGTCCTCGCTGCCGAAGTGCTTGGCGAAGCGCTCCGGATCGATGGTGGCCGAGGTGATGATGATCTTCAGGTCCGGGCGCTGCGGGAGGATCCGCTTGAGGTAGCCGAGGATGAAGTCGATGTTGAGGCTGCGTTCGTGCGCTTCGTCGATGATGATCGCGTTGTATTTGCGCAGCAGTTTGTCGCGCTGGATTTCGGCCAGCAGGATGCCGTCGGTCATCAGTTTGACCTTGGTGGAGCGGCTGACCTCGCCGGTGAAGCGGACCTGGAAGCCGACTTCCTGGCCGATCTCGACGCCGAGCTCCTCGGCGATGCGCTCCGCAACCGTGCGGGCGGCGAGCCGGCGCGGCTGGGTGTGGCCGATCAGGCCGTTTTCGCCCAGGCCAAGCTCCAGGCACATCTTGGGGATCTGGGTGGTCTTACCGGAACCGGTCTCGCCGGCGATGATGGTCACCTGGTTTGCGGCGATGGCGGCCATCAGGTCCTCGCGGCGCTCGGAGATCGGCAGCTCGGCGGGGTAGGAAATATGCAGTGTCATGGCTGGAAACAGTCTACTGGGAAGCGTCAGGGCCACCGCGTCCGGACAGAAAACTAAGGGTACTGAGGAATAGTTGCCCGCCCGCAGGCCTTGTAGCTCCTATGACTACTATCGCAATCATTGGTGCAGGATCCGGACTGGGCGCCGCCGTCGCGAGGCGCTTCGGCAAGGAAGGCTTCTCCGTCGCGCTGATTTCCCGCAACCAGGGCCGCGTCGACGCCCTGGCCGAAACGCTCGCGGCCGAAGGCATCGAAGCCAAGGGCTTCGCCGCGGATGTCCGCAACCCCGATTCCATCACCCGGGCACTGGAGCTTGCCACCGAGACCCTCGGACCGATCGAGGTGTTGCAGTACAGCCCGCTGCCGCAGAAGGACTTCATGCGGCCGGTGCTGGAGACCAGGCCGGCAGATCTGGTGGGCCCGGTGGAGTTCTCCATCTACGGCCCGGTCGCGGCGGTCCACCAGGTCCTTCCCGGCATGCGGTTCCTCGGCGAGAACAAGGGAACGATCCTGTTTGTCAACGGCGGCTCGGCCGTGAAGCCGGGGCGCAACGTCACAGGGACCTCGGTGGCGTTTGCCGGGCAGGCGGCCTATGCCCAGTTGCTCAACGAGGCCCTGGGCGAGGAAGGCATCCAGGTTTCCCAGCTCATTATTGGCGGCCGGATCATCGAGGGGGACCCTGAGAAGGACCCCGCCGTCCTGGCCGGCCATCTGTGGGACCTGCACACCAAGCGCGACCGGTTCCGCCTTCAAATCAGCGCCGACTAGGCGCCCACCACCAACGCCGCCCCGCGCACGGCGGACAGAACTGACATAGGGGAGGCCCCGGCTTCCGGTTGATCGAGCCGGAGGTCGGGGCCTTTTGGTGTCCGCGGTCAGAAGAACCGCAGCGTGTAGCTGGTGCTGGGGAGGTCGTGGGCCATCCAGTACTCTTCCGAGCGGACGGGCGGGTTGTGGCCACGGCCGTCCTTCCGGAGAGCCCGGAGGGTGGCGGCGACGCCGGCGAGGATCAGGACGATGAGGGCGATTCCGATGAGTTCCATACCTCCATGGTTCTCCGGTGCAGGGTGCAAAAAAAGTGGCAGAAATGCCCAAAAACCTATAATTTCTGCCACACTGAAAGCATGATCAATTCAGTGGCAATGATCGTGGTTCCCAACTTCTCGATCTTCGAGTTCGGGACCGCCTTCGAGGTGTTTGGCGTCGACCGGTCGGACCGCGGCACCGGGGTGCCGGCCTTTGATTTCCGGGTCTGCACGCCGGAACCCGGCGACGTCCCGATGAAGTCCGGGCTGTCGATGCACGTGGGGCTGGGGCTCGACGCCGCGGCCGACGCGGACCTGGTCATCATGACCCCGTTCGGCAACGACGCTGATGTTCCCGAGGCTGTCCTGGAAGCCCTGCGGGCGGCGCACGCGCGGGGAGCCTGGGTGATGTCGATCTGTTCCGGCGCCTTCGCCCTGGCCCGGGCCGGGCTGCTGGACGGCCGCCGCTGCACCACGCACTGGCACTACTCGCAGGAGCTCGCCAGCCGCTATCCGGCCGCGCTCGTCGATGAGAACGTGCTCTACGTTCAGGACGGCCGGATCATCACCAGCGCCGGCACCGCGGCCGGCATTGACGCCAGCCTGCACTTGGTCCGGGTGGAGCTGGGCGCCAACGTGGCAGCAAGCATCGCCCGGGACATGGTGGTTCCGCCGCACCGCGATGGCGGCCAGGCGCAGTACATCGACCGGCCGATGCCGCGGTGCGGCTCGCAGCCGATGGAAGAGCTGCTGCGCTGGATGGTTCGGAACCTGGACGAGGAGCACTCCGTCAACGAGCTGGCCGCCCGCGTGCACATGTCGCCGCGGACGTTTGCACGGCGGTTCCGGGCCGAGACAGGCGCCACCCCTGCGGCCTGGCTGAACTCCCAGCGGGTGCTGCGGGCGCAGGAGCTGCTGGAAACGACCGACCTGAACATCGACGAGATCGCCCGGGAGGCCGGCTTCGGCCACTCGGTGTTGCTGCGGCACCACTTCGCCAAGGTGCTGGACACCAGCCCGCAGTCCTACCGGCGGACCTTCCGCGGGCACCTGGCGGCGGTCTGACCTGACTAACCCGGCTGGTCGGGCGACTCAGCCGCGGCCCGCGTGCAGTCCACCAAAGTCCGCCAGGGGCCGACGAGGTCCCGCTCCGGCAGGGTGGCCCGGCGCTGCCCGGCCCGGATGCGGTAGACGAAGCGGTCCGGCTGGGGGATTTGCGCACCGGCGGCGCCGGCGGCGCTCGCCGCGCCCCGGCCGGGCAGCTCGTCCCAGGGGCAGGCCTCGACCAGGGGCTGCCACTGGTCCCGGTCATCCGCGGTTACCGCCTGCACGCTCCAGACGCGCTCCATCCCGGCGATGCCACCGCTGCGCTGGACGGTTATCTTCATGGGGTGATCCTTAGGCAGGTGCCGTTTACAGCCTCACCTTGACAGTTTCCCACGCCTGCCGCACGGCGTCATGTTCGGCCGATTCGGCTCCGAACAGCTCCTTGGCGGACGCCGCCGTGGCCTTCGCAAACGCGCTGAAGGTCGCGGCGGTGGGCAGCGAGCCCCCGGTCAGCGTGTCGTACCAGATACGCCCGGGGGTGTCCCACGCGTTCCCGCCCAGGGTCGTCGCGACCAAGCAGAAAGCACGGTTGGGGATGCCCGAATTCAGGTGTACCCCGCCGTTATCGGCACTCGTGTGGACGTAGGAGTCCATCGAATCAGGCTGCGGATCCTTGCCCAGCACGTCGTCGTCGTACGCGGTGCCCGGCGCCTTCATGGAGCGCAGCGCCGCTCCCTGCACCTGGTCGGTGAAGAGCCCCTCGCCGATCAGCCAGCTGGCCTCGGCCGCGGACTGCTGCTTCACATACTGCTCCACGAGGACGCCGAAGACGTCGGAGAGCGATTCATTCAGGGCGCCCGCCTGGTTCCGGTAGGCGAGCCCGGCGGTGTACTGGGTGACGCCGTGCGCGAGTTCATGACCGATCACGCTGAGCGAGGCGGTGAAGCGGTTGAAGACCTGGCCGTCGCCGTCGCCGAAGACCATCTGCTTGCCGTCCCAGAAGGCGTTGTCGTAGCGCTGGCCGAAGTGCACTGTGGCGTCCAGGGGCAGTCCGTTGCCGTCAATCGAGTTGCGTCCGAACGCCTCCGCGTAGAGCCGGTGCGTGTGGCCCAGGCCGTCGTACGCCTCATCCGCGGCCGGGTCCCCGGTGACCGGTTCGCCTTCCTTGCGCACCAGCACGCCCGGCAGGTTCTCCGAGGCTTTCGCGTCATACACGGTGCGCTGCGGCGGCCCGGGGGTCAGCTGCCGCAGCCCCGGGGGCGCTGCGGGCACCGGCGCCGCGCGGGAGGCCTGGAAGCTCTTGACGTGCTGCAGGGCTTCCTTCGCGGCCCGGGCTGCCACCAGCAGCCGTGGTTCATGATGCTGCGCTGCCAGCCGGCGCAACAGGTAGGGAGGGATGATGGAGCAGTACATGTGAGACCCCTTTGCTTCTGCCGATGCGAACAGCCTACGAGCGGGGACCGACATTTGGCAGGGGGGATCCGGGGGAGGGCGCCGGTAGCTCCGGTTGGATACGGTAGGCCAATGGCGCAAACCCAGAAGCAAAAGAAACCCGGCTCGACCCTGCTGACGGTCATCATCGCCTTCGTGGCGAACCTACTCGTGGCCGCGGCGAAATCGGTGGCCGCCGTCCTCACCGGGTCGGCCTCCATGACCGCAGAGGCGGCCCACTCCTGGGCGGACACCGGAAACCAGGTGTTCCTCTTCTTCGCGGAACGGCGGTCCGCCCGGCCGCGGGACAAGAGCCACCCCATGGGCTACGGCCGGGAAGCCTACGTCTGGTCGATGTTTGCGGCGTTCGGGCTGTTCACTGCGGGTGCGGTGGTGTCCATCATGCACGGGATCCAGCAGATCATCGCGCCGGAGCCGGCAGCCGACTTCGCGGTGGCCTATGTGGTCCTGGCCGTCGCCTTCGTCTTCGAGGGAATCTCCTTCATCCAGGCGTTCCGGCAGACCCGGAAGGCGGCACACCAGCTGGAACGGCACACCCTGGAGCAGGTCCTGATCAGCTCGGACCCCACCCTGCGGGCCGTCTTTGCGGAGGACGCTGCGGCACTGGTCGGCCTGGTCGTGGCCTTTGCGGGCGTGTTCCTGCACCAGGTCACGGGTTCGCCGCTGCCGGACGCGGTGGGTTCGATCATCGTCGGCGTGCTCCTCGCCGTCGTCGCCGTCGTACTGATCGACCGCAACCGGCGCTTCCTGGTGGGCCAGGGCGTCACCCCGGACATCGAGCAGTCCATGGCACGCCGGGTGCTGGAGCACCGGGATATCGCCCGGCTCACGTACCTGCACCTGGAGTTCGTTGGCCCGCGCCGGCTCTACCTGGTGGCGGCCGTTGATCTGCAGGGCGACCTCCCGGAACACGAGGTGGCGGTGGCCCTGCGCCGGATTGAACGCGAACTCGAGGACCACGAGACGGTGGAGGAGGCCGTGCTGACGCTGTCCACCCCGGACGAAGCCAGCCTGGACTTCAAAGCCGGGCAAAGCCGCGCCGGAGCCTGAGGACCACACGCAAAAACCCCGCCGTTTCGCTGAAACGGCGGGGTTTTTGTTGGTGCCCTCGATAGGATTCGAACCTACGACCTTCTGCTCCGGAGGCAGACGCTCTATCCCCTGAGCTACGAGGGCAATCAGGGTTCCTGCCGTGACCGGCGGGACGTCCTAGAGCTTAGCAGGAAGGTGGGCTCCAAAGGAAAATCGCCGCCCCGGGGGCCGCGGCGGACCTTCCCGGCGGGCCCTGGTGACAAGATGACGGCACGGAAATTCCGCGGGACTGCGGGCCCCCGGTAGGCTGGAACTGTGACCCCAGAAGAACTCTCCCTCGCCATATCCGCCTGCCTGAAGGACGCCGTCGCCGCCGGTGACATTGCCCTGGACGCCGCCGACATTCCGGAGGCGGTGCGCGTGGAGCGTCCCAAGAACAGGGACCACGGCGACTGGGCCACCAACATCGCGCTCCAGCTGGCCAAGCCCGCCGGCACCAGCCCGCGCCAGCTCGCCGGCCTGCTGAGCGACCGGCTGGCGTCGATCGCGGGCGTCTCCGCCGTGGACATCGCCGGACCCGGCTTCCTGAACATCACCGTTGACGCCGCCGCCGCCGGGGCCCTCGCCAAGGCAATCGTCGAGGCCGGCACCGCCTACGGCACCAACACGGCGCTCGCGGGCCGCACGGTCAACATGGAATTCGTCTCGGCCAACCCCACCGGACCGCTGCACATCGGCCACACCCGCTGGGCCGCCCTGGGCGACTCGATCGCCCGTGTCCTGCGGGCCTCCGGCGCGGACGTCACCGCGGAGTACTACATCAACGACGCCGGCTCGCAGATGGACGTCTTCGCCCACTCGGTGCTGTCCCGGCTTCACGGCCGCGGCGTGCCGGAGGGCGGCTACCCAGGCGAATACATCGCCGACCTCGGCCATGAGGTCCTGACCCAGCACCCCGGGATCCGCGAACTCACCGACGTCGCCGCGCTGCCGGTGATTCGCGGCGCCGCCTACAAGGCGCAGCTGCACGACATCAAGCAGACCCTTGCCGAGTTCGGCGTCGAATTCGATGTCTTTTTCTCCGAGCAGGAACTGCACGACGCCGGCGCCATCGCCGACGCCGTTGCCCGGCTCCGGGAACAAGGCCACGTCTACGACGACGGTGGCGCGGTCTGGCTGCGCACCACCGACTTCGGCGACGACAAGGACCGCGTGATGATCCGCGCCAACGGCGAGCCGACGTACTTCGCCGCCGACGCGGCGTACTACCTGTCCAAGAAGGACCGCGGCTTCACCGAGAAGATCTACCTGCTTGGCGCCGACCACCACGGCTACATCAACCGGCTCAAGGCGATCGCGGCCGCGGCCGGCGACGATCCCGAGGTCAACATCGAGGTGCTGATCGGCCAGCTGGTCTCCGTCAACGGCGCCAAGCTCTCCAAACGAGCCGGCAACATCATCGAGCTCAAGGACCTGATCTCCTGGCTGGGCAAGGACGCCGTCCGGTACTCCCTGGCGCGCTTCCCGGCCGACTCGCCGCTGACCCTGGACCCGGAACTGCTCAAGAAGCACAGCAACGAGAACCCGGTCTTCTACGTCCAGTACGCGCACGCCCGCTCCCGCGGCGCCGCGCGCAACGCCGTCGCCGCCGGTGTGGAGCGCCGGGTGGACGGCCACGACGCTTTCGACGCCGCGCTGCTGGACCATGCGACGGAAAACGAGCTGCTCTCGCACCTGGGCAGCTACCCCTCGATCGTGGCCAAGGCCGCCGAGCTGCGCGAGCCGCACCGCGTCGCCCGCCACCTCGAAGTCATTGCCGGGGCCTACCACCGCTGGTACGACGCCTGCCGCGTCGCGCCGCTGGGCGAGGAAGCCATCACGGACCTGAACCGCACCCGGCTGTGGCTCAACGATGCCACCAGCCAGGTGCTCGCCAACGGACTTCAACTGCTGGGCGTTTCGGCGCCGGAACGGATGTGAACGCCATGACCGCGAACCCGAACAACAGCACGGCGGCCTCGCCGCTGGCGCCGGACTGGCTGGCCGTCCCGGAGGACCTCAACGCCCTGCACGAACCCATGTGGGCCGCCGGGGTCGCGCGCACCGGCGGAGGTGAACTGGCCATTGACGGCGTCACCGTCAGCGAACTGCAGCGGCAGTTCGGCACGCCGCTGTTCGTGATGAGCGAGACTGACTTCCGGGCCCGCGCCCGGGCGTTCCAGGACGCTTTCAATGAGGCCTTCGCGGACATCTGCGGGGGAGTGGACGTCTACTACGCCGGCAAGTCGTTCCTGTGCACCGCCGTCGTCCGCTGGGTCGAGGAGGAGGGGCTGCGGCTGGACACTGCCTCCGGCGGGGAGCTCGCCGTCGCGGCCCGCGCCGGCATTCCCGGAGCCGCCGTTGCCCTGCATGGCAACAACAAGTCCGACGCCGAGATCCACCGCGCCCTGGACATGAAGCTGGGCCGGATCGTGGTCGACAGCCTCGACGAGCTGGAGCGGGTCGCCGCGATCGCCGGGAACCGCGGCGAAACGGCGAAGGTCATGCTGCGGCTGACCCCGGGCGTGCACGCGCACACCCACGAATTCATCGCCACCGCGCACGAAGACCAGAAGTTCGGGCTCTCGATGGCCGGCGACTCGACCGAGCAGGCCGGCCTGTCCGCCGCCGAGGAGGCTGTGGCAGCGGCCGCCGGCCATGACAGCATCGAGCTGCTGGGCCTGCACTGCCACATCGGCTCGCAGATCTTCGAGCCTGACGGCTTCGCCCTCGCCGCGGAAAAGCTGCTCGACTTCCTCGCCGCGATGCAGTCCAAGTACTCGATCGTGCTGCCCGAGCTGGACCTGGGCGGCGGCTACGGCATTGCCTACACCCCGGTGGACACCCCGCGGCCGCCGGCCGAGATCGCCCAGGCGATGGCCGCCGTCGTCCGCGCCAAGGTGGCCGAACTCGGCATCACCGCGCCGCGGATCTCGATCGAGCCGGGCCGCGCGATCGTGGGTACCAGCACCTTCACGCTCTATGAGGTGGGCACCCTCAAGACCGTCCGGGTGGACGCACCGGCTGCGGCCGGAAGCGGAGAAACCGGCGCATCGGCCGCCGAAAACGTTACGTACCCCCGCCGCTATGTGTCGGTGGACGGCGGCATGAGCGACAACGCCCGCCCGGTGCTGTACGACGCGGATTATTCGGCGATTCTCGCCTCCCGCAGCTCCGACGCGGCCCCGCAGCTGTCCCGAGTGGTGGGCAAACATTGCGAGAGCGGCGACATAGTTGTTAGAGATGTATATCTGCCCGAGGACGTGGCAGCCGGTGATCTGCTCGCTGTACCGGGGACCGGCGCCTACTGCTGGGCCCTGTCAAGCAACTACAACTATCTGGCCCGGCCGGGCGTTGTCGCGGTACGCGATGGATCAGTCCGGCTCATTGTCCGCGGCGAAACTGAACAAGACCTGCTGAACCGCGACATGGGAGTCTGAATGACGGAATTGCGAACCTTGAAAGTGGCCCTGCTGGGCTGTGGCAACGTCGGGGCCCAGGTTGCGCGGATTCTCATTGACGACGCCGAGACCCTGGCGTCCCGCACCGGGGCCCGCCTCGAACTGAGCGGCATCGCCGTGCGCAACCCGGACGCCCGTCGCGACGTCGAGCTGCCCGGCGAACTCTTCACCACCGACGCCGAGGCCCTGGTCAAGGACGCGGACCTGGTGATCGAGCTGATGGGCGGGATCGAGCCGGCGCGCAGCCTGATCCTCACCGCGATCCGGCACGGCGCGTCGGTCGTAACCGGCAACAAGGCACTGCTCGCCCAGGATGGTCCCACCCTCTACGAGGAGGCGGACAAGGCCGGTGTGCAGCTGTCCTACGAGGCCGCCGTCGCCGGGGCCATCCCGATCCTGCGCCCCATCCGGGACAGTCTTTCCGGCGACCGGATCACCCGGGTGCTGGGCATCGTCAACGGCACCACCAACTTCATCCTGGACCAGATGGACGCCACGGGTGCGCAGTTCGCCGACGCCCTCGCCGAGGCCCAGCGGCTGGGCTACGCCGAGGCGGACCCCACTGCCGACGTCGAAGGCCACGACGCCGCGGCCAAGGCCGCGATCCTCGCCTCGCTGTCCTTCCACACCCGGTTCGCCCTTGAGGACGTCTACTGCGAGGGCATCACCTCCGTCACGGCCGCGGACATCGCGGCGGCGAAGGACGCCGGCTTTGTGATCAAGCTGCTGGCGATCGCCGAAAAGCTCACCGATCCCGAGGGCAAGGAGGGTGTGTCCGTCCGCGTCCACCCGACCCTGCTGCCGCGCGAGCACCCCCTGGCCGCGGTGCACGGCGCGTTCAACGCCGTCTTCATCGAGGCCGAGAACGCCGGCGAGCTGATGTTCTACGGACAGGGCGCCGGCGGCACCCCGACGGCCTCCGCCGTGCTGGGCGACCTGGTCTCGGCCGCCCGCCGGATCGTCCTGGGCGGCCCGGGACGCACCGAAACCACCACCGGGCACGTCCCGGCGCTGCCCATCGACGCGGCCATCACCAGCTACTACATCGGCCTCGACGTCGCGGACCAGCCCGGCGTCCTGGCCCGGATCGCGCAGCTCTTCGCCGAGCACGGCGTCTCCATCGAAATCATGCGGCAGACCATCCACCGCGACTCCGCCTCCAAGTCGGAGTCGGCGGAGCTGCGGATCGTTACCCACCGTGCGAGCGAAGCCGCACTGGCAGCAACCGTCCAGGCCGTCAAGGGACTGGACGTCATCAATTCCGTCACATCCGTACTGCGGGTAGAAGGGGTCTAAGTGGCTCACCAATGGCGCGGAGTCATCCGCGAATACGCCGAACGCCTGCCGGTCACCGAGGCCACCAAGGTCATCACCCTGGGCGAGGGCGGCACCCCGCTCGTGCACGCGCAGAAGCTCTCCGAGCTCACCGGCTGCACCGTCTACCTCAAGGTCGAGGGCATGAACCCGACCGGATCCTTCAAGGACCGCGGCATGACCATGGCCATGACGGCGGCGGTCGCCTCCGGTGCCAAGGCCGTGGTGTGTGCCTCCACCGGCAACACCTCCGCCTCCGCGGCGGCCTACGCGACGTCGGCCGGGCTGCAGTGCGCCGTGCTGGTGCCCGAGGGCAAGATTTCGATGGGCAAGCTCAGCCAGGCGATCGCGCACGGGGCCACCCTGCTGCAGGTGGACGGCAACTTCGACGACTGCCTCGACATTGCCCGCAAGCTGGGGGAGTCGTACCCGGTCTTCCTCGTCAACTCGGTCAACCCGGCCCGGATCGAGGGCCAGAAGACCGGCGCGTTCGAGGTTGTCGACGCGCTCGGGGACGCCCCGGACATCCACGTCCTCCCGGTCGGCAACGCCGGCAATATCAGTGCCTACTGGAAGGGCTACAAGGAGTACGCGGCGCCCTACGAATCCGCCACCGCCGGGAACCTTCCCGCCGTCGCCACGAAGACGCCGGTGATGTGGGGCTTCCAGGCCGCCGGCGCCGCCCCGTTCGTCGCGGGCCACCCCATCACCGAGCCGGACACCATCGCCACCGCCATCCGGATCGGCAACCCGGCATCCTGGGACACCGCCGTCGCCGCCCGCGACGAATCCGGCGGTGTCATCGAGGCCGTCACCGACGAGGAAATCCTCTCCGCGCACCGTTGGCTTTCGGCCCGGGAAGGCGTGTTCGTCGAACCCGGCTCCGCCGCGGGCGTCGCCGGCCTGATCAAGAAGCACGCCGCGGGCGAGGTACCCACCGGCAAGACCATCGTCATCACGGTCACCGGCCACGGCCTCAAGGACCCGCAGTGGGCGCTGCGCACCGAGGACGGCAGCGACGTGCAGCCGGTCAAGGTCGCCAACGACGTCGTCACGGTCGCTGCCGAACTGGGACTGGAAGAAAAATAGCCGTGGAAACCACCCTCACCGTCCCGGCCGAGTCACCCGCCGACACCCCGGCGGTTCCGGCCGGGCAAGTCGTCACCGTCCGGGTCCCGGCCACCAGCGCCAACCTGGGCCCCGGCTACGACAGCCTGGGGCTGGCCCTCTCGCTGCACGACACGCTGACGGTGGAAACGCTGGAGACCGGTGAGCTTGAGTTCGAGCTCAGCGGTGAGGGTGCGGACACACTGCCCCGCGACGCGAGCCACCTGGTGGCCAAGGCCCTCACCGAGGCGCTGCACCTGCTGGGCTTCCGGCACGAGGGACTGCGGATCACCGCGGACAACGTCAACCCGCACGGCCGCGGCCTCGGGTCATCGGCGGCCGCCGTGGTAGCCGCCGCCAGTGCCGCAAACGCCCTGGTCCCGGCGGAATCCCGCCGCGGCAAGGACTGGATCCTGCAGTTCACCAGCCGGCTGGAGGGCCACCCGGACAACGTCGCACCCGCCATTTTCGGCGGACTGGCGCTTTCCTGGCAGGACAGTGACCAGTACAGCAGCACCTGCGCGGGCGTCGACGCCGGCATTGTCCCGGTTGTGGCGGTGCCGGACTTCGAGCTCTCCACCGAGGCCGCCCGGGCGCTGCTTCCGGCCTCCGTGGGGCACCACGCCGCCGCCATGAACTCCGGCCGGGCCGCCCTGCTGATCCACGCGCTGACGCAAAAGCCCGAATTCCTGCTGCCCGGCACCGAGGACTACCTGCACCAGAGCTACCGGGCGCAGGCCATGCGGCCCAGCGCGGAACTGATCGCCGCGCTCCGCGGCGCCGGCCATGCCGCCGTCGTGTCCGGCGCCGGACCCACGGTATTGGTCCTGGCGGCCGGCGACAAGGAGGCGTCCGACGTCGTCGACTTCATCGACGCGTTCACCAGGGACAACACGCCGGACGTGGCCTGGCGTGTGATGAAGCTGGCTGTGGACACTGAGGGTGCTAAAGTGGAAGTGCACCGGCGGTAATCACGCAAGCTTTTTATAAGACCGCGATGTTGGCCAAGTTGCCCTCTCTCATCTTTCAGCGCAATATTTTCCGGTGCCACCTGCTTTCGGTCTGACGCAGGAAGCTGCAGAATTCCTCTGTACCCCTGAAGTGTCAGCCGGCCGTTCCTCAATTCCGGGGCGTGTCTTGGTGTAGCAGTATCCGGCCCTGCTGGCCGAAATCCAACCGGCAAGGCCGAAATCCCGGCTGCAGATCTGAACTGCAGCCCAGATCAAATCACCGCGTCCAGCTCCTAGCCTGGACGCCGTCGAGGGGGAAGGATCCTTCGTGACCGAAACCACTGAGCTGTCTTCAGCTGTGGAAACATCATCTTCTGTTGCCGCATCGGCAGCACCCGCCAAGAGCAGCGGCCTCGCCGGCCTCAAGCTCGCCCAGCTCCAGGCCCTGGCCAGCCAGCTGGGAATCTCCGGGGGATCCCGGATGCGTAAGGGCGATCTGGTATCCGCCATTTCCGCCCACCGCGCCGGCACCCCGGTCAGCAAGGCACCCGAGCGCGCCGCCGAAAAGGCGAGCGACAACGGCACCGTCGCCCAGGCACCGGCCGCTGCACCCGCAGCCGCCGCCTCCGAGACTCCGGCCCAGGAAAACCCGCGGGCCCGGACCAGGGGCCGCAGCCGCCGTGCAGGCAGCGATGGCATCATCACCGCTCCCGCCGCCGAGGCTCCCGCAGCGGCACCGGTGGAGGCACAGTCCGCCCCCGCCGAAGCAGCTCCGGCCGAGTCCGCAGAGGGCAGCGACCGCACCCGCCAGCCGCGGACCCGCAACCGCCGCCGCGGCGAAGCCGCCGCGCAGGCCACCGGCCAGGGCGAAGCCAAGCCGGCCGCCGCCGTGGAAGCCCCGGCCGAGCAGGCCGCCGGCGAACAGCGCCAGGAACGCCAGTCCGAACAGGGCAGCGAGGACGGCCAGCGCCGCGAAAACACCCGCGGCCGCGGCAACCGTGAGGACAACCGTGACAACACGTCCGGTAACCGCGACAACGCCCGCGACAACCGCGACAACAGCCGCGACAACGACGATTCCGAGGGCGGCAGCCGCCGCAACCGGCGCAACCGCCGTGACCGCAACGACCGCTCCGGCGGCCAGGACCGCGACAACTCGCGCAACGACCGCTTCCGCGACCGCAACGAACGCCGCCGCGGCCGCTCGCAGGGACCCGACGTCGACGACGTCGAGGTCACCGAGGACGATGTCCTGCTGCCCGTCGCCGGCATCCTGGACGTGCTGGAGAACTACGCGTTCATCCGCACTTCCGGCTACCTGCCGGGCCCGAACGACGTTTACGTTTCCCTCGCCCAGGTCAAGAAGTACAACCTGCGCAAGGGCGACGCCGTCGTCGGCGCCATCCGCGCCCCGCGTGAAGGCGAGGACCGCAGCAACCAGCAGTCCGCCCGCCAGAAGTTCAACGCCCTGGTCCGCGTCACCTCCGTCAACGGCAAGACGCCCGAGGAGCTCAAGGACCGCGTCGAGTTCGCGAAGCTCGTCCCGCTGTACCCCTCCGAGCGCCTGCGCCTCGAGACGGACCCGAAGAAGATCGGCCCCCGCGTCATCGACCTGGTTGCTCCGATCGGCAAGGGCCAGCGCGGCTTGATCGTCTCGCCGCCGAAGGCCGGCAAGACGCTCATCCTGCAGTCCATCGCGAACGCCATCACCACCAACAATCCTGAGGTCCACCTCATGATGGTGCTCGTTGACGAACGTCCCGAAGAAGTCACCGACATGCAGCGCACGGTCAAGGGCGAGGTCATTGCCTCCACCTTCGACCGTCCGGCCGATGACCACACCACCGTGGCCGAACTCTCCATCGAGCGGGCCAAGCGCCTCGTGGAAATGGGCATGGACGTTGTGGTCCTGCTGGACTCGATGACCCGCCTGGGCCGTGCCTACAACCTGGCAGCACCGGCTTCCGGCCGCATCCTGTCCGGTGGCGTCGACTCCGCCGCGCTGTACCCGCCGAAGCGCTTCTTCGGCGCAGCGCGCAACATCGAAAACGGCGGCTCGCTCACCATCCTGGCAACCGCGCTCGTGGAGACCGGTTCCAAGATGGACGAGGTCATCTTCGAAGAGTTCAAGGGCACCGGCAACATGGAACTGCGCCTGTCCCGCCAGCTCGCGGACAAGCGCATCTTCCCGGCCGTGGACGTCAACGCGTCCGGAACCCGCCGCGAGGAGAACCTGCTCTCCCCGGAGGAAGTCAAGATCATGTGGAAGCTGCGCCGTGTCCTCTCCGGACTCGAAACGCAGCAGAGCCTTGAGCTGCTGACCAACAAGATCCGGGAGACCCAGAGCAACGTCGAGTTCCTCATGCAGGTGCAGAAGACGACGCTTGGTGCGAAGTCCGATAACGACAAATAGCTGCAATAACCGCTAGATTCTGGCGGTCCCGCGCGCTAACGCCGCACGGATTTTCCGCCCCCGCCCCTCCGCCGGGTGGCGTTCGATCTACGATCGCACGCCACCCGGCTCCGGCAGGCCCGAAGCCACTCCCGGGGCGGAAAAATCCGTGCGGCTTCGTCGTTAAGTCGCCAGCCGCGGTCCAGTTTTGTTGTCGTAACTAGACTTGGTTCCAAGTCGAAAGAGGTTTTGAAATGTTTGAGTCCGTACAGGGGCTGTTGGATGAGCATGCTGCTATCCAGGCCCAGCTTGGGGATCCTGCTGTTTATGCTGACCAGAGGCTCGCCCGGAAGCTGGGGCGGCGTTCGGCGCAGTTGAACGGCATTGTGGAGGCTTACCACCGCTGGGAGGGCATCCGCGATGACCTGGCGGCCGCGAAGGAAATGGCCGGCGAGGATCCGGAGTTTGCTGCGGAGGTGCCCGAGCTTGAGGCTGCCCTGGACACGGCGGCGGCCAAGCTGCGCCGGCTGCTCATCCCGCGCGATCCGGACGATGCGCGCAACGTGATCCTCGAGGTCAAGGGCGGCGAAGGTGGCGACGAGGCCGCCCTGTTCGCCGGCGACCTGCTGCGGATGTACACCCGCTACGCGGAATCCCGTGGCTGGAAGACCGAGCTGATCTCGGCCACCGAATCGGACCTGGGCGGCTACAAGGACGTCCAGATGGCCGTCAAGGGCAACTCCAACGACCCGGCCGAGGGCGTCTATGCCCGGCTCAAGTTCGAAGGCGGCGTGCACCGCGTGCAGCGCGTTCCGGTCACCGAGTCGCAGGGCCGCATCCACACCTCGGCCGCCGGCGTGCTGGTCCTCCCCGAAGTCGACGAGCCCGAGGAACTGGAAATCAACCAGAACGACCTCAAGATCGACGTCTACCGGTCCTCCGGGCCCGGCGGCCAGTCGGTCAACACCACCGACTCCGCAGTGCGCATCACGCACCTTCCCACCGGCATTGTGGTGGCGATGCAGAACGAGAAGTCCCAGCTGCAAAACCGCGAGGCCGGCATGCGTGTGCTGCGTGCCCGCATCCTGGCCCACCAGCAGGAGCAGATTGACGCCGAGAACTCGGCCCAGCGCAAGTCCCAGATCCGCACCATGGACCGCTCCGAGCGCATCCGCACCTACAACTACCCGGAAAACCGGATCGCGGACCACCGCACCGGCTACAAGGCGTACAACCTGGACCAGGTCATGAACGGCGACCTGGAACCGGTGATCCAGTCCGCCATTGAGATGGACGAGCAGGCCCGCCTCGACGCCATCGGCGACTAGTACGGACGCCGCGCGCTGATGACACCTGACCGTGATGACTCCTGAGCCTGCGCTGAGCCTCGCCGACGCCGTCCGCGAGGCCACAGCCGTGCTGGCTGCCGCCGGCGTGCCCAGCCCTAAAGTCGACGCCGAGCTGCTCGCCGGCCACTTGCTCGGGGTCGGCCCGGGCCGGCTCCGCGCCCTGGCGCTGGGGGACACGCCCGCGCCGGCCGGCTACGCCGAGCTCGTCGCCGAGCGCGCACAGCGGACCCCGCTGCAGCACATCACCGGTGTGGCGCACTTCCGCTACCTGGAACTGGCCGTCGGCCCCGGCGTGTTTATCCCGCGCCCGGAGACCGAGTCCGTGGTGCAGCTGGTGATCGACTGGCTCAAGGACAGGGCACCGTCGGCGCGGCCCAAAATCGTGGACCTGGGCACCGGTTCGGGGGCGATTGCCGGCTCGATCGCGCACGAGGTTCCGAACGCCGAGGTACACGCCGTGGAATTCAGCGACTTCGCGCACGCCTGGGCGGCCAAAAACCTGCTGCCCCTCGGCGTCCACCTGGTCCGCGGCGACCTGCGCGACGCGCTGCCCGAGCACAACGGCAGTTTCGACGTCGTCGTGTCCAACCCGCCCTACATTCCCGCCGAGGCGGTCCCCAACGAGCCCGAGGTGGCGCTGCACGATCCGCCGGAGGCACTCTATGGCGGGGGAGCGGACGGCATGGAACTGCCGACGGCGGCAGCGGCCTCCGCGGCCCGGCTGCTGGTGCCGGGCGGCTACTTCGTGATGGAACACGCCGAGGTGCAGGCCGGCTGGATCGCCGCGATGCTGGAGCGCTCCGGCCTCTGGTCGCAGGTGGCGACGCACCTGGACCTCAACGGCCGCGAACGCGCCACCAGCGCCGTCCGCAAACCCGACGCCCGCAGTGATGAAAGGATAGGCCAGTGACGACTAGCTACGATTGCGCAGACGCGGAGCAGCGCGCCGCAGGACTTGAACACGCCCAGCGGGCCATCCGGGAGCAAAAGTGTGTGGTCATGCCGACCGACACTGTCTACGGGATCGCCGCCGACGCGTTCTCGCCGCAGGCCGTAACGCTGCTGCTCGCCGCCAAGGGACGCAGCCGGCAGATGCCGCCGCCGGTGCTGATCGCCAGGCTGAATGCCCTGGACGGTCTCGCTACCGACGTCCCCGCCGAGGCCCGCCGCCTGGCCGAGGCGTTCTGGCCCGGGGGACTCACCCTGATCCTGCACGCGCAGCCCTCGCTCGACTGGGACCTTGGTGAGACCAAGGGCACCGTCGCCCTGCGCCTGCCGGACGATGAAGTGGCCCAGGACCTGCTCACCCTGACCGGCCCGCTGGCGGTCTCCTCCGCGAACCGTACCGGCCAGCCCGCCGCGCAGAGCGCCGCCGACGCCGAAGCGCAGCTGGCGGAGTCCGTGGAGGTTTACCTCGAAGGCGGCCGCCGGCCGGTCGACGGAGACGGAGCCGAGCCGTCCACGATTATCGACGCCACGGCCCTGCCGCTGCGTGTGGTCCGCCAGGGAGCCATCAGCCTTGAACGCCTGCGTGAAGTAGTGCCGGACGTGCTTGGAGCCGGCGAAGAGCCGGCCGCCCCCGCCGCCGCGGCGACCCCTGCCGCCGGGGCTATCCCCGACGGCAGCGGCCCCGCCACCGCCGCCGACGAGTCCCCGGAGAACTGACATGCAGCCCAAAGTCGCCGTCGCGGCAGTAACGTTTGACCGCCATGAGGAACTTGCCCTCCTCCTGAAGGGGCTGGCGGCCCAGACGGCCCCCATCCATTCGATTGCCCTGGTGGACTCCGGCACGGTTCCCGCCACCGACGTTGTCCGCGCCGGGGGAACGAACATCAACTACCTGCGCTCCGAGGCCAACCTCGGCGGCGCCGGCGGGTTCGCCTACGCGATCCTGGCCGCCATGGCCAGCGGCGCCGAGTGGATCTGGATGATGGACGACGACGGCCACCCCGAGGACGCCAGCTGCCTCGCCGAGCTGCTCAAAACGGCGGAGGAACACCAGCTGGACATTGTCAGCCCGCTCGTGGCCGCCACGGCCGACCCCAACCGGCTCTCCTTCAACTTCAGGATCAACGGGTTGCTGACCAACGACCGCTCCAGGCTCGCCCCGATGGGCTACCTGCCGGACATGGTGCACTTCTTCAACGGCGCCCTGATCCGCACCGAGGTCTTCTACAAGATCGGCATTCCGGATGTGAAGTTCTTCATCCGCGGCGACGAAGTCGACTTCCTCTCGCGCGTCAAGAAGGCCGGGCTGAAGTACGGGACCCTGGCCACCGTGGCCGTGCAGCACCCCGCCACCTGGACCGAGATGAAACCGGTCTTCGGCGGCTTCATCACCCCGGTCATCCCGGAGGGGGAGTTCAAGCGCTACTGCTACTTCCGCAACCGGGGCTACCTGACCCGCAAGTACCGGAACCTGCGCTGGTTCGGGGCAGACATCGTCGGCTTCCCGTACTACTTCCTCAAGTCCGGGGACGTCAAAGGCCTGGCCCGCTGGTTCAGCGCCTATTCCACCGGCTTCCGCGGCAAGGGCTTCGGCTCGCCCGCGCGACTGATGTCCACCAACACCTAGGCCGCCGTGGAGAACCTGTTCGCCGTCGTCGTCACCTACAACCGTGCCGATTTCCTGCAGAACCTGCTGGATTCCTTCGACCGCCTCAGCACCCGACCGGCGCGGATCCTGGTGGTGGACAACGCGAGTACCGACCACACCGCCGACGTCGTCGCCCGGGCCAGTGCCGCCGGCGGCACGCCCATCCAGTACGAGCGGCTGAGCGTCAACGCCGGCGGTGCCGGGGGTTTCTCCCGCGGCGTCGAGCTGGCGCTGGAATCCGGTGCCGAGTGGCTCTGGCTGATGGACGACGACGTCGAGGTGCTCCCCGGGGCGGTGGAAGCGCTGGGCAGGTTTACCCCGGAGTATTCCTGCCTGATCGGCCGCCGCTACGACGCCAAGGGCAAACCCTTCTTCTGGCAGCACCACTTCGTCGAGGCGCTGGGCATCTTCCTGCCGGTCTCGCGGGACGTGTTCCGGCATTCGGACGTCTTCCGCACCAATGTGGGAAATTTTGAAGGCATGCTGATCAAGGCATCCCTGGCCCGGACCATCGGGCTGCCGGACCCGCGCTTCTTCATCACGTGGGACGACCTGATCTACGGCTGGCTCGCCGCGCAGCAGACCCCGGTGGTCTATGTGAATGCCTTCGTCATCAAGAAGGTGCGCGTGCAGCGGCAGGTGGACCTGGGGTTGCGCCACCTCAACGATTCCAGTGACCTCAGCCGTCGCTACGTGATGCGCAACCGCGGGCACGTTGCGCAGTACCTGAGGGCGCACGGCAAGTTCAACAGGTTCGGGTTCGGGGCCGGAACGGCCCTGACGTACCTGAAGGAACTGGTCCGCCTGGTGGTGGTGGAACGAACCCTGAAGGGGATTGGCCTGCTCTGGCAGGGATGGCGGGAATCGCGCGCCATCCTCGCGGATACCGGCTGGAAACCCATGCCGCCGTTGCCGTCTCCGGCGGACGGGTACCCCGGCAGCGGAAGCGAAAGAGATTAGTATCGTTTTAGGCTCTGCCGCTGTCCGACAGTTGTGTGGCGGGGAAATTTTTGAAACAGGCGCATGGCCGCCGTGGTAGTGGAAGTCGGTTGCAATCTCTGTTGACTACGAAATCTGAAGCGAGCGAACCCGCCGCAGTACGGGACGAGAAGCCCGCCCTCTGGATTTGGATCCAGCTGTTCCTGGACTCCATGTCCTGGATCGTGGCAATCGCCCTGGCCCTGCTGCTGCGCTACGAGATGGGGATCCGCGCCGAACAGTTCCTGGGTGCTTTCTTCATTGCCGCCGTCGCCGTCATAGCCCAAATCCTGGCCGGCTACGCCCTGGCCCTGTACCGGGGCCGGTATCCCTTCGGCAGCTTCCAGGAGGCGAGGGCCCTCGTCTTTGTCACCGTGATCGTGGCCGCCTCCATCACCGTAACGCTGCTGGTGGTGTACGGAGCCATCAACATCGGCCGCAGCGTGGGCCTGATCGCCTTCCCGTTCGCCTGCCTCTTTATGGGCGCCGCCCGCTACGCCAAGCGGCTCTACGTCGAGGGCAAGACCCGGCCCGGCGACGGTGCACAGAACACCCTGATCTACGGCGCGGGGTTCCTGGGCAACTCGCTCCTGACCCGGATGCTGCAGGACCCCGATTCCCCGTACTTCCCGGTCGGCCTGATCGACGACGACCCCGCCAAGAAGCATCTCCGGCTTTCCGGCGTCCAGGTCCAGGGGCGCAGCGACGACCTCCCCGCGATCATCCGCCGGACCCGCGCCACGGTCCTGGTTCTGGCCTTTGCCAACGTCGAGGCCTCTGTGGTCCGGCGCATCTCGGACGCCGTGGCGGGCCTGAACATCCGGGTGCTTGTGCTGCCCCCGCTGCGGGACATGCTCGGCGGCGGCGCGCCCGAGGGATTCTCAGACTTCCGTGAGGTGGCGGTCGAAGACCTGATCGGCCGCCGGCCAGTGGACATCAAGGTCGACGAAATCGCGGGATACATCAAGGGCAAAAGGGTGCTGGTGACCGGGGCCGGTGGCTCCATCGGCTCGGAACTGTGCCGCCAGATCGTTCAGTTCTCCCCGGCCGAACTGATCATGCTCGACCACGACGAGACTGGGCTGCAGCAGACCCAGATCTCCATCACCGGCCGCGGGCTGCTGGCCGGCCGCGACACCGTGCTGGCCAACATCCGCGACGGCGAGGCCCTGCTGGACATCTTCGAGGACCGGCGGCCCGAAGTAGTTTTCCACGCCGCCGCACTCAAGCATGCGCCGTTGCTCCAGCAATACCCCGTCGAGGCGTGGAAGACCAATGTCTGTGGCACCCTGAACGTGCTGCGCGCCGCCCAGCGGGCCGGCGTCTCGCACTTTGTGAACATCTCCACCGACAAGGCCGCGAACCCCACCACCGCCCTGGGCCATTCCAAACGGGTCGCGGAGAAGCTGACCGCGTGGATGGCCGGCCAGACCGCCAGCACGTTTGTGTCCGTCCGCTTCGGCAACGTGATGGGCAGCCGCGGTTCAATGCTGCCCCTGTTCACCGAGCAGATCCGGGTCGGCGGCCCGGTCACGGTCACCGATCCCGAAGTCACGCGGTTCTTCATGACGATTCCGGAAGCCTGCCAGCTGGTGATCCAGGCCGGCGCGATCGGCTCGGGCGGCGACGTGATGATCCTCGACATGGGCGAGCCGGTGAAGATCCTGGACGTCGCCCAGCGGATGATCGCCATGTCCGGCAAGAAGGTCGACATCATCTACACCGGCCTGCGGCCGGGGGAGAAGCTGCACGAGGAACTGGTCGGCACCGGCGAACTGGACCAGCGCCCGCTGCATCCGAAAATTTCGCACACCCGTGCGTCCGAGCAGGACCCGGCGAAGCTGGACCTCAATGTCTGGCTGGCCCGCTGCGAGGCCGAGCAGGGCGCAAACATCGCCGACATCCCCGACGACGAAGCCGACGAGGCCGGGGCTGTGCGGGTGGCCTCGTGATCCCGTTGGCCGTCGTGGCCGCGACGACCCTGCTGGCCAGCCTGCTGCTGCCGTTCGCGGTGAAGCCGTGGCTGGTCCGGCTGGGCGTCGTCGACATTCCCTCCGCGCGTTCTTCCCATCACCAGGCCACCATCCGCGGCATGGGCATGGCTGCCGCCCTCGCCACCGCGATCGGGTACCTCACCGCGGTGCTCGTGGGCCTCGTCACGGTGGACCGCTCGGTCTTCGCCGTTGTGTTGGCCATCATCGCCACGAGTGCCGCGGTGGGATGGATCGAGGATCTCCGCGGCCTGTCCATCCGGGGACGCGCGGCCGCCCAGCTGGGGATCGGGGCAGCCGGCTCCGCCGCGCTGATCGTGCTGACGTCGCAGGCGCTCTGGTGGCTGCCGCTGGCGGCCGTGGCCATCGCGGCCTACGTCAACATCGCCAACTTCATGGACGGCATCAACGGGATTTCCGGCCTGCACGGTGTCACCGCCGGCGCTGCCTACGCGGTGGCCGGCCTGCTGGGGGGACAACCCTGGCTGACCGCCGGGGGCACGGTGCTGGCGATGGCCTTCCTCGGATTCCTGCCCTGGAACCTGGGCCGCGGCTCGGTCTTCCTGGGCGACGTCGGCAGTTACCTGCTGGGCGCCTCGATCGCGGCCCTCGCCGTGGCCGGCTTCCTCAGCGGCGTCTACGTAGAGTACGTCCTCTCGCCGATCCTGGTGTACGCCGCGGATACCGGATACACCCTGCTGCGCCGGATCAAGGCGGGGGAGCGCTGGTACGCGTCGCACCGCGAGCACGTCTACCAGCGGCTTACCGACGTCGGCTTCTCGCACCTGCAATCGGCCGCCGTCGTCACGGCCTGCACCATCGCCGTGATTGTGCTGGGCTTCACCGCGGCAACCGCCGCGCTGCCCGTCGTCGCCCTCTGCGTGGCCGCCAGCCTGCTGGTTCTGGTGCTGTACCTGGCTTCCCCGGACCTGATCCGCCGCTTCCGCCGCCGATCGAAGGTCACCCGCCTCCCGGTGGCCTAGGGATGTTCTATCTCGTGTAGAATTCAGGGGCGGCATATCGCCGCGTTCCTGCCCCCACCACCTGCGACGATTGGGATCCCATGACCTCCAACGCCGATTCCGGACGCACGTCCGGCAGCGGTTCCGTTGGCGGCTCCGGCCCCACCACCTCGCTCTGGTTGAAGCTGCTCGCCCTCAGTGCGGCGGCCGCGGGCACCGCCCTGCTGCTGGCCGGAGTCGCCGCGCTGTTCCTTGACGGACTCGAAGCGGCCCTGTCGGCCCTCTTCGGCGGCGTACTGGTGATGGTCTTCTTCGCCATCAGCCTGCTGGTCGGCCACTTCGGCGGCCGCAACCATTCCTCCGGGGCGATCGGGCTTTTCGTTGCCACCTACTTCATCAAAGTCGTGGGCTTCGCCGTGGTGCTGTTTGCCATTGGCGCGCCCGCCTGGCTGTCCGGCCGCTGGTTCCTGATCGGCGCCGTCGTCACGGTGGTCCTCTGGCAGGCGGCCGAGATCTATGGCTTCGGCAAGGCACGGCTGCAGATCTACAACGACCCCGAAATCCCGGAAGGCGGAACCGATGCGTAACCGCAAAAACAAGCGCAGCCACCTTCCCGCCAACACGCTACGGACCCCCAAAACAACCGACGGCGCTCCCGGTGTATCAAGCGACGGCGCCGACGGCGGATACAACGCCGGGATCGCCGTCTTCAGCTACATTGTTGGCGGAATCATCGTCTGGAGTTTGATAGGGTGGGGTCTGGATAATCTGTGGGGAACCCGCTGGATTGTGCTCGCAGGCGCCCTGCTTGGAGCTGCGGGCGGGTTCTATCTTTCTCATATGCATGGCCTCACCAGTTCGCGCACATCAACCGGTGAAGACAATCCTGCAGGTGGCCCGTCCCAGGACGAGGAACAGTAATGCCAAATAATTTCACAGGGGGAAAGGCCGACGTAATTGTCGCCGGTCCCCGACCGACGCCCAATGATGGACACTGCAGAGAGGAAACGCGTTGATCGCGCTTGCGCTCCCGGCCCAAGATTCAGGAACTTTCACGCCGCCTGGAATCGAAGAAATGCACCTGCCGGCTATCCTGCCCTGGGGTGCGGCCGAAGGATTCTCCAAGCAGATGCTGCTGGTGATCCTCTCGGTCGTCATTATCGCCACGTTCTTTGTGCTGGCTGCGCGTAAGCAGCAGCTCGTTCCCGGCAAGCTGCAGTTCGCGGGTGAAGCCGCCTACGGCTTCGTCCGCAACGGCATCGCCAAGGACATCATCGGCGGCAAAGACTTCATGAAGTACGTCCCGCTGCTGTTCAGCCTCTTCTTCTTCATCCTGGTGAACAACATCTACGGCGCCATCCCCGTGATCCAGCTGCCGAGCTTCTCGCACGTCGGCGGAGCCTATGTGCTCGCCGGCATCGTCTACGTCACCTGGATCGCGATCGGCATCAAGAAGAACGGCCTGCGCTACTTCAAGCTGGCCACCGTTCCGAGCGGCGTCCCGGTCTACATCCTTCCGATCGTTATCCCGATCGAGATCATCTCCAACTTCCTGGTCCGCCCGGTCACGCACAGCCTCCGTCTGTTCGCCACCATGCTGGCCGGCCACCTGATCGTGATGATTGCCGGCTCCGGCATCGAGTACCTGGTCATGCAGGAGAACGTGCTCCTGAAGGGCACCTCGGTCCTGGTCCTGGTCGGCGCGATCGCCATGTACATGCTGGAAGCGCTGATCATGGCGCTGCAGGCTTACGTCTTTACCCTGCTGACTGCCATCTACATCGAAGGCGCTCTGCACGCGGACAGCCACTAGGCTCCCAAATCTTCCCCTCGCGGGGATGAAGCAAACCAAACAACCTGCCACATAGATGGCATCTTGAAAGGAAAAAAATGGAAGGCAATCTCAACCTCGTAGGTTACGGTCTGTCCGCAATCGGCGGTGGTATCGGTGTTGGTCTCGTGTTCGCCGCTTACATCAACGGCGTGGCACGTCAGCCGGAAGCCCAGCGCGTCCTGCAGCCGATCGCATTCCTTGGCCTCGCGCTGACTGAAGCCCTCGCCATCCTGGGCCTGGTCTTCGCTTTCGTTCTCTAGTCTGAACTTCAGAACAAGCGAACATCCAGAACCTAGTAGATAAGGACGGGAATTATGAAGCAGCTGATTGTCTCAGCCGCCACAGAGGGCGCTAACCCCCTGGTCCCCAACATCTGGGAAATGCTCGTTGTCATCATCAGCTTTGCTGTCCTCATGGGCATCGTGATCAAGCTTGTGGTCCCGATGTTCGAGAAGACCTTCGCAGAGCGAGCCGAGGCCATCGAAGGCGGCATTGCCAAGGCCGAGCAGGCCCAGGCAGAGGCGTCCGCCGCCCTCGAAGAGTACAAGCAGCAGCTCACCGATGCCCGCACCGAGGCCAACCGCATTCGCGAGGAAGCCCGCGCCGAAGGCGCACAGATCCTTGCGGATCTGAAGGAGAAGGCAGCCGTAGAGTCTGCCCGCATCACCGCCCAGGCGCACGCGCAGATCGAGTCCGAGCGCCAGGCGGCCGTCGTGTCGCTCCGCTCGGAGGTTGGCACGCTGGCAACCACGCTGGCGAGCCGCATTGTTGGTGAGTCGCTCACTGACGACGCGCGTTCGGCCCGTGTGGTTGACCGTTTCCTGGCAGATCTGGAGAACCAGAACGCAGGTGCAGCTAAGTAATGGCAGGTGTATCGAGCGAATCGCTGACGGCGGCCTTGGTCGCGTTGGAAGCCAAGCTTCCCAACGCCTCGCTGCAGTTGGCAAAGGAACTCTTCGGAATCCTGGGAACGGTGGACAGCTCGGCTGGCTTGCGCCGTGCCCTGACCGACCCGTCCCGCAGCGGTGACGAAAAGTCGGCGCTGGTCAAGCAGCTCTTCGGCGGGAAAGTTTCCGCCGACGCTGCGGAGATCGCGGGCGGGCTGGCCAGCTCGCGCTGGGCGTCGGCCCGGGACATCGGCGATGCACTCGAGACTCTTGCCGCTTCGGTGGTAATTGCCGTTGCTGAAAACAAGTCGGCCGTCTCTGCCTCGGGAATCACCGGACTGGAAGAGCTGGAGAACGATCTGTTCTCCTTCAACCATGCCGTGGACTCCAGCCACGAGGTACAGCGTGCTCTGTCCGAGCCGCAAGCGAGCCCGGCGGCCAAGATTGCCCTCGCCGAAAAGCTCGTTCCCGGCGCAAGCGAGGAAGCGAAAGTCCTTATCGGACAGGCAGTTTCGCAGCCCCGCGGGCTCAAGGCCACCAAGCTCGTCAGCCGTTTTGCCGAGCTTGCAGCCAAGCGCCAGCAGCGCTGGATCGCTACGGTCAGCGTCACCCGTCCGTTGACGGCGGCGCAGGCTGACCGTCTGCAGGCGGGCCTGAACGCCCTCTACGGCCGCGAGCTGAAGATCAACATGAACGTTGACCCGGCACTGATCGGCGGTATCCGGATCCAGATCGGCGACGAAGTGGTTGACGCTTCGGTCCTCGCCCGTCTGGGCCAGCTCCAGCGTCAGCTTGCTTAGTTAGCCGGACAAGCACAACTTACCGACAAGAAACCCCGGTCATCGTGAGCAACGATGATCACGAAAACAGGAGAGCAGGGACTGCAGATGGCCGAATTGACCATCAACGCCGACGACGTCCGTAATGCGTTGAACGAGTTCGCGGCGTCCTACGAACCCGGAAACGCAGAGCGCGTAGAGGTTGGCCGCGTAACAACCGCAGGTGACGGCATCGCCCGTGTTGAGGGCCTTCCCTCGGTCATGGCGAACGAGCTGCTTCGCTTCGAAGACGGCACGCTGGGCCTGGCCCAGAACCTTGACGTCCGCGAAATCGGCGTCATCGTGCTCGGTGACTTCACCGGCATCGAAGAAGGCCAGGAAGTGCACCGCACCGGACAGGTTCTCTCTGTTCCGGTCGGCGACGCCTTCCTCGGCCGCGTGGTTGACCCCCTGGGCCAGCCCATCGACGACCTTGGCGATATCAAGGCCGAGACCACCCGCGCCCTGGAACTCCAGGCGCCCGGCGTGACCCAGCGCAAGTCGGTCCACGAGCCGATGCAGACCGGTCTGAAGGCTATCGACGCCATGATCCCGATCGGCCGCGGCCAGCGCCAGCTGATCATCGGTGACCGCCAGACCGGCAAGTCGGCGATCGCCATCGACACGATCATCAACCAGAAGGCCAACTGGGCTTCGGGCGACGTGAACAAGCAGGTCCGCTGCATCTACGTCGCCATCGGCCAGAAGGCATCCACGATTGCGGCCGTCCGCCAGACGCTGGAAGACAACGGCGCCCTGGAATACACCACCATCGTGGCTTCCCCGGCGTCCGACCCCGCCGGCTTCAAGTACCTGGCACCGTACGCCGGTTCGGCCATCGGCCAGCACTGGATGTACGGCGGCAAGCACGTCCTCATCGTCTTCGATGACCTCTCCAAGCAGGCCGAGGCCTACCGTGCGGTGTCGCTGCTGCTGCGCCGCCCGCCGGGACGCGAAGCCTACCCCGGCGACGTCTTCTACTTGCACTCCCGTCTGCTGGAGCGTTGTGCCAAGCTCTCCGACGAACTGGGCGCAGGCTCGATGACCGGACTGCCGCTGATCGAGACCAAGGCGAACGACGTGTCCGCCTACATCCCGACCAACGTCATCTCCATCACCGACGGCCAGATCTTCCTGCAGTCGGATCTCTTCAACGCCAACCAGCGTCCCGCCGTCGACGTGGGTGTCTCCGTGTCCCGCGTTGGTGGTGCCGCGCAGGTGAAGTCGATGAAGAAGGTCTCCGGTACCTTGAAGCTGGAACTGGCCCAGTACCGCGACATGCAGGCGTTCGCAATGTTCGCGTCGGACCTCGACGCGGCATCGCGCCAGCAGCTGACCCGCGGCGCACGCCTGATGGAACTGCTCAAGCAGGGCCAGTACTCGCCGTTCCCGGTCGAGAACCAGGTCGTCTCCATCTGGGCCGGCACCAACGGCTACCTCGACGACGTTCCGGTTGAAGACATCAACCGCTTCGAGACCGAGTTCCTGGAGCACCTCAAGCACAAGTCCTCCATCCTGACGACGCTGGCCCAGACCAACGTCATGGACGACGACACGGCAGAGGCGCTGAAGACCGCGATCGTGGACTTCAAGAAGGGTTTCTTCGGCGAGGGCGACAGCTACCTGGTCGGTGCGGGGCACGAGGAGTACGCCCCGATCGACGAGGACAAGGTCGACCAGGAAAAAATCGTCAAGCAGAAGCGCTAGTTTCGCTGGCAGGGACTGCCGGAACCCCACCGGGTTCCGGCAGTCCCGGCCACCGGGATCTTAGGAAAGGATAAGTATGGGAGCCCAGATCCGGGTCTACCGCCAGAAGATCAGCTCGACGACGTCGATGCGCAAGATCTTCAAGGCGATGGAACTGATCGCTACCTCGCGCATCGGCAAGGCCCGCGCACGCGTAGCGGCTTCACTGCCTTACGCAAACGCGATCACGCGTGCCGTTTCTGCTGTCGCAAGCCAGAGCGAAATCGACCACCCGCTGGTTACCGAGCCGGAGCAGATCCGCCGCGCCGCCGTCCTGGTCATCACCTCCGACCGCGGCCTTGCAGGATCCTACTCGGCCACCGTGCTCAAGCAGGCCGAAGGCCTCACCGAGCTGCTCCACGAGGAAGGCAAGGAAGTCAAGACGTACGTCATGGGCCGCAAGGCACAGGCTTACTTCGACTTCCGGAACCGCCCCTACGAGCGTGTGTGGACCGGCAACACGGACGCACCGCAGTTCGAGACGGCGCGGGAAGTCGGCGAAGCACTGCTGGAGGACTTCGCCACGGCCTACGAAGAGGGCGGCGTCGACGAGATCCACGTGGTGTACACCCGCTTCAAGTCCATGGTGACGCAGGAGCCGACGGTCATCCGCCTGCTCCCGCTTGAGGTCGTCGAAGAGCAGGCTGCCTCCGAATCGGAGCTCCTGCCGCTGTACGAATTCGAGCCGGAGGCGGAGCAGGTTCTCGATGCCCTGCTGCCGCGCTACATCGAGTCACGTATCTTCGCCGCCATGTTGCAGGCCGCAGCTTCCGAGCTCGCAGCCCGCCAGCGGGCAATGAAATCCGCCGGTGACAACGCTACGGAGCTCATCAAGAAGTACACGCGTCTGCGCAACACTGCCCGCCAGGCTGAAATTACGCAGGAGCTTTCCGAAATCGTGGCAGGCGCCGACGCGTTGAACGCGTCCTAGCCGGCCCGCTACGGACCCAGCTGTACCTGCACCAAAGAACAAACTTAACCGCCCACGCCATCTACTGAGTGAAGTGAGAGAGATGACTGCCACTGCTACCGAACACGTAGCCGCAACGTCCGGTGCCACCGGCCGTATTGCACGTGTTATTGGCCCGGTTGTCGACGTCGAATTCCCGGCTGACGCAATCCCCTCGATTTACAACGCACTCACCACGGAGATTACTCTCAACGGTGAGACCAAGACCATCACCTTCGAAGTTGCGCTGCACCTCGGCGACAACCTCATCCGCGCCATCTCGCTGCAGGCGACCGACGGCCTGGTCCGCGGCACCAACGTGGTGGACACCGGTGCCCCGATTTCCGTGCCCGTCGGCGACGGCGTCAAGGGCCACATCTTCAACGTGCTGGGCCAGCCCCTGGACGTGACCGAGTCCGAGCTGCAGATCAGCGAACGCTGGCCGATCCACCGCAAGGCTCCGGCCTTCGCAACGCTGGAAGGCTCGACCGAGATGCTGGAGACCGGCATCAAGGTGATCGACCTCCTCACCCCGTACATCAAGGGTGGCAAGATCGGTCTGTTCGGTGGTGCCGGCGTCGGCAAGACCGTGCTGATCCAGGAAATGATCACCCGTGTTGCCCGCAACTTCGGTGGCACCTCGGTGTTCGCCGGTGTTGGCGAGCGTACCCGTGAAGGCAACGACCTCTGGGTTGAAATGGAAGAGGCCGGCGTCCTCAAGGACACCGCCCTTGTCTTCGGCCAGATGGATGAGCCGCCGGGAACGCGTCTGCGCGTGGCCCTGTCCGCACTGACCATGGCGGAGTACTTCCGCGATGTGCAGAACCAGGACGTGCTGCTCTTCATCGACAACATCTTCCGCTTCACCCAGGCAGGCTCCGAGGTTTCCACCCTCCTCGGCCGCATGCCTTCGGCCGTGGGCTACCAGCCCAACCTGGCCGACGAGATGGGCCTCCTGCAGGAGCGCATCACGTCCACCAAGGGCCACTCCATCACCTCGATGCAGGCCATCTACGTTCCCGCAGATGACTACACCGACCCGGCTCCGGCCACGACCTTCGCACACCTCGACGCGACCACGGAACTTTCCCGTGAAATCGCCTCCCGTGGTCTGTACCCGGCCGTTGACCCGCTGACGTCGACCTCGCGCATCCTGGATCCGCAGTACATCGGCCACGACCACTACAACACGGCCGTCCGCGTCAAGCAGATCCTGCAGAAGAACAAGGAACTCCAGGACATCATCGCCATCCTCGGTGTCGATGAGCTCTCCGAAGAGGACAAGATCGTCGTGTCGCGTGCACGCCGTATTCAGCAGTTCCTCTCGCAGAACACCTACACGGCAAAGCAGTTCACCGGTGTCGAAGGCTCCACCGTGTCCATCAAGGACACCGTGGAAGGCTTCACCGCGATCTGCGACGGCGACCTCGACCACATCGCAGAGCAGGCGTTCTTCAACGTCGGCGGCCTGGATGACGTAGAGCGCCAGTGGGCCAAGATCCAGGAACAGACCAAGTAATATGGCTGAGCTTGAGGTTGAGATTGTCGCAGCGGACCACTTCGTGTGGTCCGGAGCGGCCAAGATGGTCAAGGCCCGCACCAGCGATGGTGAAATCGGAATCCTGCCCGGCCACTCGCCCCTGCTGGCGATTCTGGCCGAAGGTGAACTGGCGATTGAGCCGGTGTCCGGTGACCGCATTGCTGTAGTCGTCGACGGCGGGTTCTTCTCCGTGGACAACAACAGGGTCGTCATTGTTGCTGACAACGCCCAAATGGGCGACGCGGCTACTGCGGGGATCCGCTAGCCCGACCTTGATGAACGTTACTGGTTTTCCGTTCATCGTCCTGGCAACCGTGTTTGCGTTGCTGGTCTTTGCACTGTGCCTTTCCGGGGTGCGCCGCTTCAATCTGCGGCGCGCCCTGGGCACGGTGGACGCCTCCATCTGCGTGGCTGGAAACAGCTGGCAGATGGGGGTTTGTCGTTATCAGGACAACGACCTGGAGTGGTTCCGCCTCGCCTCGCTGAGCGTGCGGCCGAAGCACACCTTCCGCCGCAGCTCGCTCGAACTGCTGGGCCGGCGTGAACCGACCGAATCCGAACTGGTCAAGGTGCAGCCCGAGACCGTGATCGTGGAACTGCGCTATGAGGGCCGGGACGTCCTGCTGGCGATGCGGTTCGACGCCTACACCGGGCTGTCCTCCTGGCTTGAGGCCGGACCCGTCATCGGCGTCGGCACCTGGCGCTAGTCCCGGTGGGTTTCGCCGAGGACCTCCGGATCGTCGACGGCCCGGTGCTGTGGGCCGCGTGGGCCGCCGGAATCGCGGGCGCCCTGTACCTGCTTTGGCCGCGCGGCCGGCGGCGCACTCCGGCGCTCCACGCTGCTGCCGCCGCACTCGCCGCCCTGGTTCCCGCCGCAGCGCTTGTCCTGGGCGTGCACTGGTTCTTGGTCTACGCCGTGGCCGTCTTCCCGGACGTGCTTCCGTCCGAGGTCCTCGGCTGGTCCGTTCCTGCCGTCGCCGCCCTGCTGCTGGCGCTGCACCGCGCCTGGAGAAACTGGCGCGCCCGGCCGCGGCCCGCCCGCCCCGGCTTGCCCATGACGGCGGCCGCTGCCGCCTTCGCCGGCGTCCTGGCACTCTCCGCGGTGCAGATCAACGGGTATTTCGGCTTGAACCACACGGTCGGCGACCTCACCGGTTCCGCCGTCGCGCGGATCCAAAGCCTCGCCGACGAACACAAGCGGCGGCCGGGGGAGCGGGCCGCGAGCCTGGCCGGCTGGACGCCGTCGGGACCCCTGCCCGCGGCCGGACTGGTCCGCAAGACCTCCATCCCCGGCACCGAGTCCGGGTTCCGCAGCCGGGACGCCTACGTGTACCTACCGCCCGCCTACCAGGACTCCCCGCGGCCGGCGCTTCCGGTACTGGTGCTGTTCGCCGGCCAGCCCGGGGGACCCGCGGACTGGCTCACCGGAGGTGCCCTGCGGAGCCGGATGGACCGTTTCGCGGCGGCCCACCGGGGCGTGGCGCCCGTGGTGGTGGTGGTCGATCCCAACGGGAGCCCCAACGGCAATACGCTCTGCATGGACAGCAAGATCTCGCAGGCCGACACCTTCCTGGCCCGGGACGTGCCCGCCTGGATCCGCGGCACCCTCGACGTGGATCAGGATCCGCGCAAGTGGGCCGCCGGCGGCTTCTCCTTTGGGGCCACCTGTGCAGTCCAGATGGTGACTCGGCACCCCGGCATCTACAGCGCGGCGCTGGCTTTCTCAAGCGAGGAAGAACCGGCCCTCGCCAAGGAACGGCACAAAACGGTGGAGGCGTCGTTCGGCGCAGACACCGGCGCCTTCGAGCGGCAGACGCCGCTGCACCTGATGCAGCAACAGCGTTTTGACTCCAACGCCGCCTACTTCGCCGCCGGCGAGCGGGATACCCAGTTCGTCGGGTACCTGCACGTCCTCTCCGGCGCCGCACGCTCGGCAGGTTTTTCGGTCCGGGAACGGATTGTCCCCGGCACCGGACATTCCTGGGAGGTCGCCGCCAGGGGCCTGCGGGGCGGCCTTGATTTCCTGGCTCCGCGGTGGGGGATCACCCGGTGAGGCGGGGCTTTCGCCGCATCGGACGGCATCTGAAGACGGTCCCCTTCTCGCTGGCGTTCCTTGCGGCCTTCCTGGCCACCGGCGTGGTGTCCGGCAGCGTCCTTGCCGGCCCGCCGGAGTCCCTGCTGGAGGCCGCATCGGTCAGCGCCCCGGGGCTGCAGGGCGGACTCTGGTGGACCATGTTCAGCTCGCTGTTCTTCGCGACCAACCCGCTGGCCTACCTGGCGGCATCGCTGATGATTCTTGGATTGCTGGGCATTGCCGAACGCCGGCTCGGGTCGCTGCGCACCGCCGTCTTTTTCGCGGCCGGGCAATTCGCGGCCGTGACCCTGTTCCTGCTCGCCACGCAGCTGGCGCGGTTCGCCGGTGACGGCTGGCTCGGCGCCATGGTCGGGGCGCGGCTGATCGGCCCGTACGCGGCCATCCTCGCTGTGACGCTGGCAGCCTGTGCGCTGCTGCCTGCCTTGTGGCAGCGGCGGCTGCGCACCGCAGTGGTCTCTGCCGCCCTGCTGCTCGTGCTGTACGTCGGGCATCCTGAGACGGTGGTGGGCCTGGCCGGCGCCGTGGCCGGACTCATGGCCGGCTGGTGGATCCAGGATGACAGGGGCACGCTCCACCGCCACCGCTCCACCGGCCGGGAGACCCGTAACCTGCTGGCACTGACGGTGGCCATCTTCGCCGTGGGTCCGCTCATCACGGCGGCAGTGCGAAGCCCCACCGGACCGCTGGCGCTGCTGCGCGAGATGGTGCTCAACCCGCTGCCCACCTTGGGCCAGCTGGAACAGAACTGCGGCGCCGGCGCCGACATCGGCTGCCTCGGGGCCGGCCGGGAGGGGTACGCCGGCCCGCTGGGTCTGGCCCTTGCGGTGGTTCCCGTGGTGCTGCTGCTGATTTGCGCCGACGGCATGCGGCACGGACGGCGGCTGGCGCTGCGGATCGCCATCCTGGTCCAGCTGGGCGTCACTGCATTGGCCAGCGTGTACCTGACACTGTTCGCCCGGATCCCGCATAACCCCGCCCGGGCCCACACGGCCGTTATGGGTTCGGCCGTTGTGCACGTGCTGCCGCTGGTGGCCGTCCCGCTCGCGCTGGTGCTGCTGCTTGTTGCCAACCGGCGCCTGTTCCGGGTGGAAACTTCACGCAGGGCCCGCCGTATCCTGGCGCTGGCCGTCGCGGGGACCTTCCTGGTGCTTGCGGGCGGCTACACCGCGGCATGGTTCGCCGCCGGCGGCCTGGAGCGCGACGGCGGCTGGCTCGGCCTCGCCGCCGAGCTGGCCCGGCAGTACCTGCCGCTGCCCATCCCCGGCACCTACAGCCGCGTTTTCCAAAACCGCAATGCGGTCGAGGCCTTCCTCTTCGCCTGGTCCGGCATCATTTTCTGGGCCGTGGCGCTGGCCGGTGTCTGGTTGGTCCTGCTCCGCCGGCACCACGGCACCGACGCCGGGACCGGGGACCGTGAAGTGGCCCGGGCCCTGATCCGGCAGGGCGGTGACTCGCTGTCCTGGATGGCGCTCTGGGAGCCGAACAGCTACTGGTTCGCTCCGGAGGCCCGCGGGGGAGTGGCCTACCAGCGGCACGGCAACGTCGCGCTCACGGTAGGGGGACCTTTTGGACCGGCAGCGCACCGTGCGGACGCAGCCCTGCAGTTCCTGAACTACTGCAACGAGCATGCGCTGATTCCGGGCTTCTATTCGTGCACGGACGAGCTCTGGCCGCTGTTGGAGGCCCGCGGGTTCCGCCGCGTTGCCGTGGCACTGGAGACCCGGCTGGCGGTCCGTGAGCTGACTTTCAAGGGCAAGGAATGGCAAAACGTGCGTACGGCCCTGAACCGGGCGGCCAAGACCGGTGTCCGCGCCGTCTGGGGCCGCTACCGCGAGTTCCCGGCTCCGCTGCGGGCGCAGTTGAGCGAGGTGTCGGAGGAATGGGCTGCCGGCAAGTCCGTCCCGGAAATGGGATTCACCCTGGGCAGCCTGGACTCGCTCGAGGACGAGGAAGTGCTCTGCTGCCTCGCCGTGGACGCCGGGGGCCGTGTGCACGGAGTGACCAGCTGGCTGCCGGTCTTCGACGGCGGGCGGCTGGTGAGCTGGACGCTGGATGTGATGCGCCGGCGCGGAGATTCTTTTCCCGGTGCCATGGAGTTCCTGGTCGCCTCGGCCGTGCTGGAGCTCCGTGATTCGGTGGAGGTGATCTCCCTCTCCGGCTCCCCGCTGGCCAGGGAGGAGCCGCCGTCGGACGGCGCTGGCCCCCGCGACGGCGAGGGCCTCGCCGGAATACTCGATGTGGTGGGCCGGGCGCTGGAGCCGGTGTACGGATTCCGGTCCCTGGCCGCATTCAAATCACGGTTCAAACCGGAGTACCGCACCCTGTACCTGTATTACCAGGACCCATTGCAGCTGCCCGCGATAGGCCGTGCGCTGAGCCGGGCGTACCTTCCGGACCTTTCGGTCCGCCAGAGCGCCCGGCTGCTCCGCACCCTGGTGCGCTAATTCTGAGGCCGCTGCGATTTAGCGGACCGCCGGCATTACGCCACAAACAATGCGGCGGCGCGCGCCATTCAACAGCAAAAAAATGATCCCCGGCAATAATGCCGGGGATCATTATCCGAGCGGACTGCCGGCGGCAGTCCTGCCGGGGAGACTAGACCAGCGTGACGCCGGTAGCCTGGGGGCCCTTGGCGCCCTGGCCGATCTCGAACTGAACGCGCTGGTTCTCGTCGAGGGTCTTGAAGCCGCCGGTCTGGATTTCGGAGTAGTGAACGAAGACATCGCCGTCGGAGTCATCCGGGGTAATGAAGCCGAAGCCCTTTTCAGCGTTGAACCACTTGACGGTTCCCTGTGCCATTTAATTCTCCTCATTGTGGATCTTGAATAAGTCCGGCGCACTTTGCACCGGCCTTGGTCACTCTGCGAGAAGAACCGTGGCGTCCGCCCGGATTGACCGGGCCTTGGCGGCAGGAGCTTCACGCTCGCAACATGTCTTGCGAGCATGAAAAACACCTACACAAAGACTGGTACAAGAATTTCACGCCGCCTGCGTCAGGTCAACGGGCCCGGCGCATAAATGGCATAAATTTTATGTAAAGAGTTCATGAACGACTTCGCGGCCCTGGAAAGCCGCCGGCGAGGCCGGCCGCGGCCCCATAGGCGCCGGCCGAAAGACGCATTAGGAAAGCGCATCCAGCCATTCCCCCGAGCGCATTACCCGGAAAAGGTCCAGCCCGGAATTGACGACGACGGCGTCCGCGCGGAATCCGCGGCGCAGCGAGCCGAGTTCGGCGCCGAGCCCCAGGACGGCGGCGGGAACCGCGGTGGCCGAAAGGACGGCGTCGGTCAGCGGAACACCGGCCGCCACGGTGCGGCGCACCACGTCCAGCATCGTGGCGGTCCCGCCGGCGAGGGCGCCGCCGTCGTCGAGCCGTGCGACCCCGGCGGCGACGGTGACCGCGGAGCTGCCCAGGGCGTATGCGCCGTCGGGCAGACCGGCGGCTGCCATGGAATCGGTTACCAGCGCGATGTTGGCCGCGCCCGCGAGCTGGAACACCGTGGCTACGACGGCCGGGTCCAGGTGGGTGCCGTCGGCGATCAGTTCCAGTACCGCGGCCCCGCCGGCCGCGCTGCGCAGGCAGGCGGTGACGGGTCCCGGCGCCCGGTGGTGCAGGGGAGGCATGCCGTTGAAGAGGTGGGTCACCGTGGGCCGCGTGCCGCGCGTGGGCACCCCGGCCTGACGCGCCCCGGCCTGGCGCGCCCCGGCCTGTAAAGCCTCCCCGGCGGAGCCCAGGGCCGCCGCGGCCGTGGCATCGTCGCAGTCCGTGTGCCCCAGCGAGGGCACCACACCGTGGCGGGCCAGCTGCCGGGCCAGGGCTTCGGCGCCGGGCAGCTCGGGGGCGAAGCTCATCGTGGCGAGGGTGCCGCGTGCGGCGGCCACCAGCTCGGCGAGGAGTTCCGGATCGGGATCCCGGAGGAAGTCCGGGTCCTGCGCCCCGCAGCGGGCCGCGGCGAGGAAGGGTCCTTCCAAATGGATACCGGCGAGCAGGCCTTCACCGCTCAGCCGGGCGTGCAGGGCGATCCCGCGCAGCAGCGACTCCCGGGAGGCGGTGACCAGGCTGGCCAGCAGGGTGGTGGTTCCGGCACGGTGCAGGAAGTCGATGGCTTGCCGCGCCGGGGCCTCCTCCCCGCCGGGGAAGTCGCCGCCGTAGGCGCCGTGGCAGTGCAGGTCCACCAGGCCGGGAAGGATCAGGGCCCCCGGCGGCAGCTCCAGCGCCGGAACCCCGCCGAACCCTGCGGGCCCGGGTGTGAAGCCGGCAGCTGCTCCGGCGTAGGCGATCCGGCCGGCTTCCACGGCCACGACGGCGTCACGCTGCGCGGCCCCGTCGCTGACCACCGTGCCGTACAGGAGGTGCCGGCCGGCCGGCTCGAAGTTCATTCTCAGAGTCTAGGGCGCGGCCCCCGGCAGGGTCTCAGAAGAGCCGGGACTCGCTGTCGTCAACGCCGCGCATGGCGTCGTAGTCCAGGGTGACGCAGTCGATGCCGCGGTCGTTCGCCAGCACCTTGGCCTGCGGCTTGATCTGCTGCGCGGCGAAGATGCCGCGCACCGGCGCCAGCAGGGGATCGCGGTTCAACAACTCAAGGTAGCGGGTGAGCTGCTCGACGCCGTCGATGTCGCCGCGGCGCTTGAGTTCGATCGCCACGGTGGCGCCGTTGGCGTCGCGGGCGAGGATGTCGACCGGACCGATCGCGGTGAAGTACTCGCGGCGGATCAGCGAGAAGCCGGCACCGAGGGTCTCGATCTGCTCCGCGAGCAGCCGCTGCAGGTCCGCCTCGACCCCGTCCTTGATCAGCCCGGGATCCACGCCCAGCTCGTGCGAGGTGTCATGCAGCTGTTCGTGGATGTTGATGATGAGCCGGTCGTCGGTTTTGGTGGACTGCACCGTCCATTGCTCGATCACGCCGACTTCGACGTCCACCTCGTCCGGCGTGGAGACCCGGAGCCTCGCCGGCGGACTCATCCAGTTCAGCGGCTTGTAGGATCCGCCGTCCGAGTGGACCAGGACCGAACCGTCGGCTTTGACCAGCAGGAGCCGGGTGGCGAGCGGAAGATGGGCTTTGAGCCGGCCGACATAATCTACGGAGCAACGGGCTATGACTAAACGCACCCGGTCAACACTACCGCCTGGTGCGGCGCTTCCGGGAGCCGTGGCGGCCGGCCGGTGGCCCGCGGGGCGCGTGAGCAGCCGGGCTGGGGCAGAATGGAGGCATGCCGCGTTCCAACCGTCCCCGCCGCGCCGTGTCCGGCCACGCTCCCGCAGGGAAGGGCGGAGGGAAAGGGGCAGGGCGGGCCGCCGGCAAGCACGCCGCCGGCCCCGCACCGGAACTGGACCTGGAACGCGCCCGGACCGGGATTGCGCGGCGCGAGAGCGCGCCCGACGGCGAATGGGTCGTCCGCTCGATCTCCGCCAGCCGGGCCGGGAAGACATATATCTGCCCGGGATGCCACACCAGTGTGCCACCGGGGACCGCGCATCTGGTGGTCTGGTCCGAGGATCACATCTTTGGCGCGGCCGCAGGCCTGGCCGAGCGCCGGCACTGGCACTCCAACTGCTGGACCTCGCGCAGCTACCGGTACCGCTGACGGCCTTCGGTACGGCCCGCAAACGGCCAACCCTGCCCGGTTTCGCTAAGCTGGAGGGCATGACTTTCGACCCGGCGTCCTTCGAGTTCAGCCAGCCTTCCGCGCCCACCGCCATCCGTGCCTCCACCGTGCTGCCGGCCCGCCGCGAAAACGTGGAACTCCGCACCGCAGACGGACACCGGCTGGTCGGCGAACTGGCGGTTCCGGAATCCGGCGACATCAAGGCGACCCTGATCACGCTGCACCCGCTGCCCACCCACGGCGGATTCATGGACTCCCATGTCTACCGCAAGGCCTCCTACCGCCTTCCCGCCCTTGCCGGCATTGCGGTACTGCGCTTCAACACCCGGGGGACGTCCTCGCCGCGCGGCACCAGCCAGGGCTCCTTCGAGGAAGGCATCGGCGAACGGCTCGACGTCGAGGCGGCGGTGCGCTTCGCCGTCGAGCGCGGACTGCCCAACCGCTGGCTGGTCGGCTGGTCCTTTGGCACCGAACTCGCGCTGATGTACGGCGCCACCGAGCCGGTGGCCACCGAAATCGAAGGCGCCATCCTGCTCTCGCCGCCGCTGCACCGCGCCACGGACGTCCATCTCAAGGAATGGGCCGCGTCCGGCAAGCCGCTCAAGGTCCTGGTCCCGGAGCACGACGACTACCTCCAGCCCGCTGCCGCCGCGGAACGCTTCAGCCTGGTGCCGCACGCCGACGTCGTGGGCGTCGACGGTGCCAAGCACCTGTGGGTGGGGGAGAAGTACGCCGGCCGGGTGCTCAACGAGATCGTGGCCGAGGTGCTGCCGGGCGGGGCCGCCGCTGCGCTGCCCGAGGAATGGGACGGCCCGGTCGCCACCGCCCACGCCTGAACGCGCCGCCTGCGGAAATCCGCTACGCAAACGGACAGCCGCTACGCGGGCCCACGTAGCGGCTGTCCGTTGACGTAGCGAAAACGCTAGTGCTTGTCCTGGCGCACGATGAAGATTTCCTTGACCAGCAGCATGACCGCCGCGGCCGTGGGGATGGCGATCAGGGCCCCGAGCACCCCGAGCACGCTGCCGCCGGCGATGACCGAGATGACGGCGACCGCGCCCGGGACCGCCACGGCCTTCTGCATGATCCGCGGGGAGATGAAGTAGGCCTCGAACTGCAGGTAGGCGAAGTAGCAGATCGCGAAGACCACGGCCGTCTGCCAGCCCGCGGTGAGCGCGATCAGGGTGACCAGGACCCCGGCAATCATGCCGCCGACCAGGGGGATAAAGGCGAGCAGGGCCACGACAAAGCCGAGCAGCAGGGCAAACGGGACACCCACGACCGACATCACGATGAAGGCGAAGGTGGCGTTCAGCAGTGCGACGCAGACCTGGCCGATGACGTAGTTGCCCACCGAGCCGGTGATCTCCTCGGACAAGGCCTCGACCCGGGCGCGGCGCGAGCGCGGCGCCAGCCGGTAGCCCCACTTCTTCATGGCCGGCATGGCGGAGAGGAAGTAGAGGCTCAGGACCAGCACGATCAGGGCGCCGAACAGGCCGTTCGCCACGGTCGTGCCGAAGCCGACGACGCCGCCGAAGATGCCGCTCATGGCCTCCGGATTGTTGACGAACTTCTCCAGCTCCTGGCTGATCCGGTCGCGGACGCCGAACTGGCTGTCCACCGTGCGGAAGAAATCGGAGTCGATGAAGTCCTGGATCCAGTGCGGCGCCTCCTGCACGACCTGGGTCACCTGCTGGACGATCGTGGGGATCAGGGTGGCGAAGAACCCGGTGACGGCCAGCGCCAGGACGGCTACGGAGACCAGGATTCCCGCCGGCCGCGGCACCTTCTTGCTTTCGAGCCAGCGCACCACCGGGTCCAGGCCCAGGGCAATGAACAACGCGGTGACAATCCAGAGCAGCAGCTGGGTGGTGTTGGAGCCGATCCAGTACACCAGCAGGGCCGCGCCGACGCCGACCGTGCCCATAAAACCGACGTAGAGCGGGTGCTGGGACGACATCCGGGGCCCGGGGTTGCCGAACCGTGCGGTGCTCTCCGTGTCCGGACCGGCTTCGACCTCTTCGTCCTGCCCGGGCGGCAGCTCGGGCGGCATCTCGAAACGTAGCCGCGGCTGGGCGCCGGGCAACGGCTGGCGCAGCCGGCGTGCCATGGACATCAGGAAACCGGCAGCGGCTGCGCGCGGGGTGGAGAGCTGGGTGGCAGGCTCCTGCGGACCGTGTGGCTGGCTGCCGGATTCCTGGCTGGCGATTTGTCCTGCGGGGGACGAATCCGTGGGTTCAGTCACTGCGTCGAATGCCCTTTTTCTCTGTTAAATCCCTGCGAAACCGCGGTTGCGTGCCGGGTGTGATGATCACCGCAAACACTATCAGCCGCCTTGTCAACTGGCGGGTCAGCGGTGGTGGGCGGGGCCGGGGAGGGGCTTGACAACGTCCCCGATCTGACTCTCAGGTAACAAAACGGTTACTGTTAAAGCTACGTGTCCGCTGATGATAGGTATTATTTTGCGTTTCAAGACTGCAGTTGCACTAGTGCTGCTCGGCCTCCTGACACTGCTGGCAGGCATCGGCCAGAAGACCGTCTGGGCTCCGGCCGAGACCGTCACCGCCACCGCGCCCGCCGGCGGGACCGCTGCCCCGTTGACCGTCATTGACGAGAAACTGCGCACCCTGCACGGCGGCACGGTAAATATCCAGGTCAAGGGGGAGGGCAACTTCATCCTCGCCGCCGGCCGGCCCGACGACGTCGACGCGTGGGTGGGCAAGACCGCCCACAACACCGTCTCCGGCGTCTCGGAGGACGGCAAGTCGCTGCAGCTTGACCACGCCGACGGCGAAGCCACCGCGCCGTCACCGGCCGGGTCGGATCTGTGGGTGACCACGGAGAACGCCAGCGGCACCCTCGACTACTCGTGGACCGCGCCGGCCGACGGCGACTGGGCCCTCCTGCTCGCCTCCGACGGCAAGAAGGCCGCCCCGTCCTCGATTTCGATGACCTTCCCCAACGACACCTCCACACCGTGGGCTATTCCCCTGATGGTGCTGGGCGGACTGCTGATCCTGGCGGGAGCCGCACTGCTGCTGCTCAAGCCGGCGCGCGGTACCAAGGACCGGAACGGCTCCGACGGTTCCACCGGCGGCCCCGGCGGCCCTGCGAAGGGCAGCCTCTTTGCCCGCCGCGCCCAGGCGAAGGCCCAGGCGAAAGCCAAGGCCAAGTCCGCAGCCGGCAACGCAGCCCCTGCCGGCGGCGCCGCTGACGGCAACCCGGCCCGTAGCGGCAACGCAGCAGGCAGCGCTGTAGAGAACAAGCCGGCCCCGTTCGCCGTCCGCCGCCGCTCCGGCGCGGTGGCGCTGCTCACCGCCGTCGCGGTAGCGGGCACCGGCGTTGCGGCGCAGGCCAGCCAAAGCCCCGCGCCGTCGCCGAGCGGCTCGGCCTCTTCGGCCGCCGAGGACGCCGCCGCCCCGGTCCTGCTGGACGCTCAGTTCCGCCGCATCCTGGAACAGGTTTCCAGCGCCGTCGACGCCGGCGACGCGGCCAAGGACGCCGCCAAGCTGGCGCCCCGCGTGGGCGCGAGCGAGCTTGAGGTACGCAAGCAGAACTACAAGATCCGTTCCAAGGTGGGCAGCTACGAGCCCCGCATGCCGGTCCGCGCCACCAAGCTCCTGACCACCGTGGTCAGCAACAAGCGTGCATGGCCGCGGTCCGTGATGGCCGTGACCCAGGGTGACGGCAACGTAGTTCCGCAACTGCTGACCCTGGTGCAGGCTTCGCCGCGGGAGAACTACAAGCTGGTCGGGGCCACCCCGCTGCAGCCGGGCACCACCTTCCCGGGGATCAACCGCGGGGGCACCGAAACCCTGGCCGCCGCGGATAAGTCCGGCCTGCTGTACAGCGGCCAGGAAGCACTCTCCGGATTGGCCGACCGGCTGACCAAGGCCGACTCCACCTTCAAGGACAAGCTCATCGAAGGGAAGTCCTCGCCCTACATCGCGGACACCCTGGCCTACCAGAAGGACGTGGTGAAGTCCGGCGCCAACGGCAAGTTCGCCTTCACCCACAAGGTGGTCCCGGCGGACACCGTGGTGTTCCGCACGGCCGACGGCGGCGCGCTGGTCCTGGGCCGGCTGGATTTTGCCCTGGACGGCACGCCGAAGAACTCTGGCGACAAGCTGACGATCGGCAACGACGCGGCGGCCCTGGCCGGCGGCAAGGAAACGAGCACCGGCATGGTCCTGAACTTCGCCGAGTCCGTGGCCGTCTACGTGCCGCCGACCGGATCCAAGGACCCGATGAAACTGGTGGCCGCAACGCGCGGCCTGGTCGGGGCGAAATTCAAGTAGCCCGCGCAGGGCAGTAAACCCTAGGACAGTAACGCGCAGAGCAGTAAACCGCAGCGCACCAACAACGACCGGGCCGCCATTGCGGCCCGGTCGTTGCTGTGCGGGGCGTAGTGGATAGAGTGGAGCCATGACTTCGCCAGCTTCCCGTCCGGTCCCTCCAGCTGCGGCCAACCCGCTTAACCTGCGGGGCGCCGTCGATCTCTCCTCGCTGAAGCAGCGCCCTGCGCCGCCCGCGGGCGCGGGCCGGCCGCCGGCCCCCGGAGCTGGCGCGCCGGGTGCCGCTGCACCCGACGGCGGCTCCGCCGCGCCGCTGCGCGTGGACGTCACCGAGGCCAACTTCCAGGAGCTGGTGGATCTCTCCGCCCAGGTCCCCGTGGTGATTGCTTTGTGGGCCGGCTATTCGCCCGGCTCCGCCCAGCTGGTGGACGTGCTGGAGCAGATCGTGGAGAGCTACGGCGGCCAACTGGTCCTTGGCGCCGCCGACATCGAAGCGTTCCCCCAGCTCGCCCAGGCCTTCCAGGTGCAGGCCGTTCCGACCGCCGTCGCCGTCGTCAAGGGCCAGCCCGTGCCGCTGTTCCAGGGCGGCGCCGATGAGCAACAGGTGCGCAGCCTCTTCGACGAACTCCTCAAGGTGGCGGCAGCCAACGGCGTGACCGGCCGGATCGGTGCCGGCGGCCCCGGCGCGGCCGAGCCCGAGGCTCCGCCGCTGCCGCCGCTGCACCAGAAAGCCTTTGACGCGATTGAAGCCGGCGACTACGCCGGCGCGGCCGCGGCCTACCGGCAGGCGTTGACCGAGATGCCGGCCGATGCCGAGGCCAAGGCCGGACTGGCGCAGGTGGAGCTCATGGGCCGCCTGCAGGCCTTGTCCGCCGCGGAAACGGAGGCCCTCCGCGGCCGGGCCGCCGAGGAACCGGACAGCCTTGAGGCCCAGCTCGCCGTCGCCGACCTGGACATCGCCGGCGGCCACGTCGAGGACGGCCTCGGCCGGATCGTGGCCTTCATCGGCCGGAACTTCGGCCCGGAACGCGAAACCGCCCGGGTGCGCCTGCTGGAGCTGTTCGACGTCGTGGGCACGTCCGACGAGCGGGTCGCCAAGGCCCGGCAGAACCTCGCCCGGGTGCTGTTCTAATGGGGTCGGCACTGTTCACACCGCTGGAGCTGCGCTCGCTGCGGCTCGAGCACCGCGGCTGGGTTTCGCCGATGTGCCAGTACAGCTGCGAACCGGAGACCGGCGAGGGCGTGCCCACCGACTGGCACCTGATGCACCTGGGCTCCTTTGCCACAGGGGGAGCCGCCCTGATCCTGACCGAGGCGGCCGCCGTCAACGCCGCCGGACGGATCAGCCCGCGGGACGCGGGCCTCTACAACGATGCCCAGGCCGAGGCATGGCAGCGGATCGTCGACTTTGTGCACCGGCACGGCTCCGCCGGCGCCAAGATCGGCACCCAGTTGGCGCATGCCGGGCGCAAGGCGTCCTCCTACTGGCCGTTCTCCGGCAAGACCGGCACCGTCCCCGTCTCCGACGGCGGCTGGACCACGGTGGGACCGGGCACCGGCGCCTTTGACGGCTACGCGCCGCCGTCGGCGATGACCGTGGAGGAGATCGACGGCGTGATCGCCGACTTCGCCGCCGCCGCCGTCCGCGCGGTGGACGCCGGCTTCGACACGATCGAGATCCACGGCGCCCACGGCTACCTGCTGCACCAGTTCCAGAGCCCGCTAATCAACGACCGCACGGACAGCTGGGGCGGGAACGAACAGGGCCGCAACCGCCTGATGCTGGCTGTCATCGACGCCGTGCGGGATGTCATCCCCGAGTCCATGCCGCTGTTGCTGCGGATCTCTGCGTCCGACTGGGCCGAGGGCGGCATCGACGCCGAGGCCTCGGTGCGGCTGGCCCGCGCTGCGGGCGAACACGGGGTGGACCTCGTGGACGTCTCCAGCGGCGGGGCCGTCGCGCACCAGTCCATCCCGGTGGGCCCCGGCTATCAGACCGGTTTCAGCGCCCGGATCCGGCGCGAAGCCGGCGTCCGGACCGGCACCGTCGGTTTGCTGACCTCTGCAGGCCAGGCCGAGCACGCGGTCGCCACCGGGCAGGCGGACGGTGTCTTCATCGCCCGGGCCGCGCTTCGGGACCCGCACTGGTGGCTGCGCGCGGCGTTCGAGCTGGGCCACGAGCTGGCCTGGCCGCCGCAGTATGAGCGCGCCATTCCGCGGCATACGTTCTAGGCCGGCACACCGGCCGGCGGCAGTTAGTCTAACGACATGACTTTCGAACAACCGCACCCGCAACCGCCCGTCCCCGCGCTGGCGCTGCGCGGGCTGGCCAAGCGCTTCGGCACAAAGATCGCCGTCGACGGCATCAGCCTGGACGTTCCGGCCGGCTCCTTCTACGGGATCGTCGGCCCCAACGGCGCGGGCAAAACCACCACCCTGTCCATGGCCACCGGGCTCCTGCGGCCAGACTTCGGCACCGCACTGGTCCACGGTGTGGATGTCTGGCAGCACCCGCTGGAGGCCAAGAAGCTGATGGGCGTGCTGCCGGACGGCGTCCGGCTCTTCGACCGGCTGACCGGCGAGCAGCTGGTCAGCTATGCGGGCCTGCTGCGCGGCATGGACCGGGAGGTGGTGGCGGCGCGCGTGGCGGAACTGCTCGCGGCCCTGGACCTCAGCCAGGACGCCGGCACGCTGGTGGTGGACTATTCCGCGGGTATGACCAAAAAGATCGCCCTCGCCTCCGCACTGATCCACGCGCCCCGGCTGCTGGTGCTGGACGAACCGTTCGAATCGGTGGACCCGGTCTCCGCCGCCAACATCCGCGACATCCTGGACCGCTACGTCGCCTCCGGTGGCACGGTCATCGTCTCCAGCCACGTGATGGACCTCGTGCAGCGGATGTGCGACCACGTCGCAGTCGTGGCCGGGGGTCGGGTGCTCGCCGCCGGCAGCGTCGACGCGGTCCGCGCCGGCGAGTCACTGGAGGACCGCTTTGTCCAGCTGGTGGGCGGCCGCAGCCACACGGAAGGGCTGGAATGGTTGCGCACCTTCTGAGGCTCAAGCTCACCCTGCTGCGCAACAGCCTCCGGCGCAGCCCGTGGCAGCTGGTGGGCCTGGGCATCGGGGCGCTGTACGCCCTGGGGATTGTGGGGCTCGGCGTCGCCGGGCTGCTGCTCCTGCGCCAGGCCGACGTCGGGACGGCGCAGACAGTGGTGGTGCTGGGCGGTGCCGCCGCGGTCCTGGGCTGGGCCGTTATCCCCCTGGTGGCTTCCGCGGCGGACATGACGTTGGACCCGGCCCGCTTCACGACCTTCGCCGTGCCGATGCCGCAGCTGCTGGCCGGCCTGGCCCTCGCCGGCCTGATCGGCATTCCGGGGGCGGCGACGTCGCTGGTTGCCCTGGCCACCGTGGGCACCTGGTCCAGGGGCTTCCTTGCCGCGTCCGGTGCCCTGGCCGGCGCCGTCCTCGGGGTGCTCACCTGCGTTGTGCTCTCCCGGGTGGTCACCACCGGCACCGTGGGACTGGCCAACTCCCGGCGCTTCAAGGACGTCAGCGCGGTCGCCTTCCTGATCCCGCTGGTCCTGATGGGACCGATCGTGGCCGGGGTTGCCCGCGGGATCGCCGGGTCCGCCGGGTTGGTCGCAGAGCTGGCGCGGTTCGTGGCGTGGACGCCCGTCGGGGCGGCCTGGGCGCTCGGCGGCGACCTCGCCGCGGGCAGCTACGGACCGGCCGCGTTGAAGCTGCTCATCGCCCTCGCCACCCTGGCCGGCCTGGCCCTGTGCTGGAGGCTGCTGTTGCAGCGCGCCCTTGTCACCCCGCCATACGCCGGCACCGCCAAGAAAAAGACCTCCGGGCTGGGCTTGTTCGCGCTGGTTCCGGCAACCCCCACCGGGGCGATCGTGGCCCGTTCGCTGAGCTACTGGCTGCGCGATCCGCGCTACGCCGGCTCCCTCGTGGTGGTGCCGCTGCTGCCGGTGCTGCTCTGGTTCCAGGCCAGCCAGTCCGGGTACTACGGAATCCTGCAGTTCGTCGGGCCACTGACCGCCTTCCTGCTGGCGTGGTCCATCTCCTCCGACGTCTCTTACGACAGCACCGCCTTCGCGTTGCACGTCTCCGCCGGCGTGCGCGGCCGGCAGGACAGGCTGGGGCGGGCCCTGGCGTGCTTGGTCTTCGCGCTCCCCGTGGTGCTGGTCTTCAGCGTCGTGCCGATGTTCCTCACCGGCGACTGGCCGCTGCTGCCCGGGATCCTTGGCCTGGCCGTGGGCGTCCTGCTGACCGGGCTGGGCCTGTCCTCGGTGGTCTCGGCGCGCTACACCATGCCGGTGCCGCTGCCGGGTGACAGCCCGTTCAAGAAACCGCCGGGCAACGTGGCGCAGACCCTCGCCGTCCAGTTCGGCGGCATGGCGGTCCTGCTGCTGCTGGTGAGCCCGGAGGTGGCCCTCGTGGCGCTGCAGCTGGCCGGCGGCAGCACGGTGCCGGGCTGGATCGCCCTGGTGCTGGGCCCGGTCCTTGGCTCCGTCCTGTTCATTGCCGGGGTTCGGCTGGGCGGCCGATGGTTCGACTCGCGCACCCCGGAACTGCTCGCGCAGCTGGCCGTCAACCGCTGACCGGGTCCGACGGCCCGGGCCGGAACGGCGCCAGTGGGGTAGCCTGCGGTTCATGGAAGTTGTCATCCTTCCCGGCGGCAAGCCGATCGCCGCCCTCGCCGCCGACGCGATCGAGGCCCTGCTGCGGCGCAAGCCCGACGCGGTCCTGGGCCTGGCCACCGGATCCTCGCCGCTGCCGGTGTACGAGGAACTCGCGCAGCGGCATGAGCGCGCCGGCCTCGACTTCAGCCGCGTCCGCGCCTTCACGCTGGATGAGTATGTGGGGCTCCCCGCCGGGCACCCCGAGGCCTACCGCGAGGTGATCCGGCGCGAATTTACCGACCGGGTGAACATCAGCCCGGACAACGTCCGCGGACCCGACGGGCAGGCCGCCGACATTCCCGCGGCCTGCCGGACCTACGAGGATGCCATCCGCGACGCCGGGGGAGTGGACCTGCAGCTCCTCGGGCTGGGCACGGACGGCCACATCGGCTTCAACGAACCGGGGTCCTCGCTGGCCTCCCGGACACGGATCAAAACCCTGATCGAGCAGACGCGGCGGGACAATGCCCGCTTCTTTGGCAGCTTGGCGGAGGTGCCGCACCACGTCCTCACCCAGGGCCTTGGCACCATCCTGGAGGCCCGGCACGTCATCCTCATCGCCACCGGCGCGCAGAAGGCCCAGGCCGTCCGCGACCTCGCCGAGGGGCCGGTCGCCGCCATCTGCCCGGCCTCGGTCCTGCAGTTGCATCCGCACGCCACGGTCCTGCTGGACGAAGCGGCGGCCTCCTCGCTGCGACTCGCCGACTTCTACCGGCACAGTTACGACGGCAAACCGCGCTGGCAGGGTTTGTAACGACGGTGGTGTCTGTTCCAGCGGCTAAGATGGATGTCATGACCAGCATGACGGATCCCTTGGAAAACGACCCGATGCGTGAGCTTTCTGGAGCCGGGACGTCGACGGCCACGATTGAGCGCGAGGAACTGCGCCAGGAAGTGGAGCCGGGCGACCGGGAGCGCTTCTCGCACTACGTGCGCAAGGAAAAGATCATGGAGTCCGCCCTGTCAGGTGAACCCGTCATTGCCCTCTGCGGCAAGGTGTGGACGCCCGGCCGCGACCCGAAGAAATTTCCGGTCTGCCCGGAGTGCAAAGAGGTCTACGAGGGCCTGCGCCCGGGCGGCGACGGCGGAGACTCCGGTAAATAAGGCCGTTCAAACAGGCCACCCGCGCCGCGCGGCCTGATCCGCGGCGGCTGGCGGCGCTGTGCCGCCGCTGCCCTCCGACACTGCGGTATCCGCCGCGATTCTGCTGTCCGGTACATCCGAAAAGATTGGTGTTTTTGTGCTTATTTGGGCTTCTCCGGAACCGGTTGCCGTGTGCGGATCGGAGGCCTGCTAAGTGACAGAGACACTCTTTGGCGGACCCGTGCTGCCGCCCGCGTACCCGGAGCGGGCCGCCTGGGGCACCGCGCCGAAGCTGCGTGCCTGGCAGCAGGAAGCCCTGGACAGCTACTTCAGCACCCACCCCAGGGACTTCCTGGCGGTCGCAACGCCGGGCGCCGGCAAGACCACGTTCGCGCTGCGCGTGGCCTCGATGCTGATCGAGGCCGGCGTCGTGAACCGGGTGACTATCGTCGCCCCGACGGACCACCTGAAACGGCAGTGGGCCGACGCGGCAGCCAAGGTCGGCATCGCCATCGACCCGAACTTCAAGAACGCGGACGGCCAGCACGGCCGCGGCTTCATCGGCGTCGCGGTCACCTACGCCCAGGTGGCCAGCAAACCGATGCTGCACCGGGCCAAGACCGAGGCGGCGCGCACGCTGGTGATCCTGGACGAGATCCACCACGGCGGCGAAGCGCTCTCCTGGGGTGACGGGCTGCGCGAGGCCTTCGACCCCGCGGCCCGGCGCCTGTCGCTGACCGGTACGCCGTTCCGCTCGGACACCTCGCCGATCCCGTTCGTCGAATACGCCGAGGACCGCGATGGCATCCGCCGCTCCAAGGCCGACTACACGTACGGCTACGGCAAGGCCCTGCGCGACCACGTGGTCCGCCCGGTGATGTTTATGGCCTACTCCGGCCAGATGCGCTGGCGGACCAGCGCCGGGGACGAGATGGCCGCGTCCCTCGGCGAAGCCGCCGTCACCAAGGACATCACCTCCCAGGCCTGGCGGACCGCGCTGAACCCCGCCGGAGAGTGGATTCCGGCTGTGCTGGCCGGCGCGGACAAGCGCCTGAGCGAGGTGCGGCGCACCGTGCCCGACGCCGGCGGCCTGGTCATCGCCACCGACCACGAGGACGCCCGGGCCTACGCCGGGCAGTTGAAGAGGATCACCGGCGAATCACCCACCGTGATCCTCTCCGACGACGCGAAGGCCTCGTCCAAGATCGAGGAGTTCTCCGCCGGCGAGAAGCGCTGGATGGTCGCGGTCCGGATGGTGTCCGAAGGCGTCGACGTCCCGCGGCTGTCGGTCGGCGTCTACGCGACCTCCACCTCCACCCCGCTGTTTTTCGCCCAGGCTGTGGGCCGCTTCGTGCGCGCCCGCAAGCGCGGCGAGACGGCGTCGGTGTTCCTGCCCTCCGTGCCGCAGCTGATGGCACTGGCGAACTCCATGGAAGCCGAGCGCGACCACGCCCTGGACCGTCCGGAGAAGGAAGACGCCGACGGGCTCTTCAACCCGGAGGACTCGCTGATGGACGAGGCGAACCGCGAGGAGAAGGCCTCCGACACCCTGATGAAGGGCAAGTTCGAGGCGCTCGACTCGCAGGCCTCCTTCGACCGGGTGCTGTTCGACGGCGGCGAGTTCGGGACCGGCGGCGAGGTGGGCTCGGAGGACGAACTGGACTTCCTCGGGATCCCCGGCCTGCTCGACGCCGAACAGGTCGGCACCCTGCTGCGCCAGCGCCAGCACGAGCAGCTGAACCGCAAGAACAAGCGTTCCCCGCAGGGAGCAGCCGCGGCGGAGGCCGCGCCCGCCGTGCCGGACCACCGGATGCTGATGGACCTGCGCACCGAACTGGCGAAGAACGTGGCGGCCTGGTCCGCGCGGACCGGGACCCCGCACGGCGTCATCCACACCAAGCTGCGGACGGTCTGCGGCGGCCCTCCCGTGGCGCAGGCCAACGAGGAGCAGCTGCAGACGCGGCTGCGCAAGCTCCAGGACTGGTTCATCGGCCGGAAGTAGCCGCCGGCGGCAGCCCCGGCAGTCCGTGGGGCGCAAAAAAAGGGACCGGGGTCACCCGGTCCCTTTTTGTCTGCGGTGTTCCCGCTACTGGGCGGCGCCGCAGGTCTGCGAGAGCGACTGGCCGGCCGCGGTGTACTTGGCCTTGAGCTCGTCAAGCTTGGCGGCGTCCGAATCCTTCTTCGCGGACTCGTCCAGGTAGTCCAGGATCGACTGCAGCGGAGCCTGCAGCTCCTCGGAGGCGGTCGCCTCGATGGGCCGGATCTGGTTCGCCAGCCGGGTCATGCCGAACTTGTCCGAGCCGGACGTCGGCGACGCGGTGATGGTCTTGATGCGGGCGCAGGTTTCCTCGTTGGTCATCTTCGGGGCCGAGCAGGCGGCTGCGCCGAGCAGGGTCCCGGCAGCGATCAGGACGGTCAGGGTCTTCTTCATGGTGTACTCCGGGAATTTACGGGTCCGACGTTACTGGCAAGGGTTCCGAGTCTACTGTGGTTCGGGGGAGGCGGGCTCAGGCGAGGTCGACGCCGCCGAGCTCCATCTCCGCAAACGCGTCCTCGAGGTCCTCCGCGATCCCCACGGTGAGCCCGCGCGGGACGGTGACCGAGTAGCCGGCCTGGACGGCGTCCAGCGCGGTGGCCTTCACGCAATGGTCGGTGGCGATTCCCACCACCACGACCTCTTCGACGTCGTGGCTTTGCAGCCAGTCGTCCAGGCCGATGGCGTCCTCGTCCGCGGCGAAAGCATCAGCGGCGTCGCCGGCGCCGGTTCCGGCGACAGGAAGCGACCCGGGCTTGCGGTCGCCGGTGGGGACGGCGTCGTCCGGGGCGAGCAGCCCCTCAAACCCCGAGTACGCCGCGGTGAACTGGCCCTTGCGGAAGTAGGCCTGGATGTACTCGGTGTCCAGGTCCGGGTGCAGCTCCGCGCCGCGGGTGCCGGCGACGCAATGCGGCGGCCAGCTGTCGACGAAGTCCGGTTGCTCCGAGAAGTGCGCGCCCGGCTCGATGTGCCAGTCCTGCGTGGCCACGACGTGGTCGAACTGCCCGTGGTGGGCGTCAACGTATTCGCTGATCTCGGCGGCCAGGGCCGCCCCGCCCTCGACCGGGAGCGCCCCGCCCTCACAGAAATCGTTCTGCACGTCAACGATGATCAAGGCACGGGACATTCAGTCCTCCTCGTAGATGGTGGGGATGGCCGCTTCGCCGCGCTGGAGCCGGTTGACCACGGCCGGGAGCTCCTTCATGCTGTCCGCGTGCCGCTGCCGGGCCCGCACCACACCCTCCGGCCCGGTCCAGCCGGGCAGCAGCTCGCCGTTCTTGATGAACTGCTGCAGCAGTTGCCGGTCGTTGCCGTCGTCGTCCGGGCGGTGCCCGATCCCGACGATCTCCTGGCTGGCGGTGCCGCGCTCGTTGAGCTTGCGCAGTGCGTACTTCCGTCCGCCCTTGCTGGTCTTGTTCTTGGCCGCCTTGGCTACCGGAACGAAGTCGCCGGTGTCGTCGGTGCGGCTGACCAGCTTGTAGACCATGCTCGCCGTCGGCGCGCCGGAGCCGGTCACCAGCGAGGTGCCGACGCCGTAGGAGTCCACCGGGGCGGACTGCAGCGCGGCGATGGCGAATTCGTCGAGGTCCGAGGTGACGATGATCCGGGTGTTCTCATTGCCCAGCTGGTCCAGGAGCTGGCGCACCCACTGCGCCTGCGCCACGAGGTCGCCGGAATCCAGCCGCACCGCGCCCAGCTTGTCGCCGGCCAGTTCGACGGCGGTGCGGACGGCCGCCTCGACGTCGTACGTGTCCACCAGCAGGGCGGTGCCGGCGCCCATCGAGGCGATCTGCGCCTCGAAGGCCTCGCGCTCGGTGTCGTGCAGCAGGGTGAAGGAGTGGGCTGCCGTGCCCACCGTCTTGATCCCGTAGCGGCGGCCGGCCTCAAGGTTGGAGGTGCTGTCGAAACCGGCGATCACGGCGGCGCGGGCGGCGGCGACGGCGGATTCCTCCTGGGTCCGGCGGGAACCCATCTCGACGCAGGGCCGGGATCCGGCGGCGGTGATCATGCGGGAGGCCGCGGAGGCGATGGCGCTGTCGTGGTTGAGGATCGAAAGGATGTACGTCTCGAGGATGCAGGCCTCGGCGAAGGTGGATTCGACGATCAGGATGGGGGAGTTAGGGAAGTACGCCTCGCCCTCCGCGTAACCCCAGATGTCGCCGGAGAAGGAGAAGTTGGCCAGGTACTCCAAGGTCTCCTCGTTGACCACTTTGGTCCGGCGCAGGAAGTCGATCTCGGCGTCGCCGAAGCGGAAGTCGGCGATCCCTTCCAGCAGCCGGCCGGTGCCCGCCACGATGCCGTAGCGCCGGCCGTCCGGCAGCCGGCGCGCGAAGGCTTCGAACACCGACTTGCGGTGGGCGGCGCCGGAATGCAGCGCGGCCTGCAGCATGGTCAGCTCGTAGTGGTCGGTGTACAGGGACGTGCGGGGATGGTCCCAGCCAGCTGAGGTACTCACAAATTCACTCTAGTGCGAGTCCCCATAGAATGGACAGATGACCCTCAGCGTTGCGCTCGGCCCTGACACCCAGGAGAGCACCCAGACCGGAACAGCGTCGTCGACCGACGTCCTGACCGCCCCGGACATCCCTTGGAACCTTGTGATCTGGAATGACCCGGTGAACCTGATGAGCTATGTGAGCTACGTGTTCCGCAGCTACTTCGGCTACTCCGAGGCGAAGGCCAACAAACTCATGCTGGAGGTCCACAAGAAAGGCCGTTCCATCGTGGCGCACGGCAGCAAGGAGCAGGTGGAGCAGCACGCGGTGGCGATGCACGGCTACGGCCTGTGGGCCACGGTGGAGAAGGCCAGCGGCGGCCATGGCGGCAACGGATCAGGCAAGGGCAAGGGAAAACGTGGCTAAGGCGTTCAAGTACGGGCTCAAGGGCATCACCGGCTATCTGGAGCCGGCCGAGCGGGACCTGCTGCGCAGCCTCTTCGATGACGTCATTTCCATGCTGGCGCCGGAGGAACGTGCCAACCAGGATCCTCTGGCGGCGCTTGTCGGGCTGGACGCCGAAGCCCGTGAGCCGTCGGACCGCGCCCTGCGCCGGCTGCTGCCCAACGTAATGAAGGACGATGACCAGGCCTCCCTCGAGTTCCGCCGCTACACCGAGCGCTCGCTGCGGGAGAGCAAGATCGGCGCCTTGAAGGCCGCGGCCCTGGGCCTGGACAAGGACGAGCTAGTGCTGACGCCCGCGGACGCCCGGCACTGGTCCACCGCGCTCAACGACGTCCGGCTGGTGCTCGCCGAGCGGCTCGACATCCGGGACGACGCCGACGCCGAGCACGTCCACCGGATGCAGGACTGGTCCCAGGCCGAGGACGTGGAAAGTTACCTGGCCCTGGTCTACAACTTCACCACCTGGCTGCAGGAATCCCTGGTCCAGGCGATGCTGGCCTCGCTCGAGGCGTAGCGCCTGCAAGGTCGCGGCCGTCCCGGCCGCCTGTGACTTATCAGACACGAGTTGCTCGACACAATGTGATGGCTGCACCTGTAGCGAAGCCCTATCCTCGAATAATCATGACTTCAGCATCGAGCACGGATCCGGCAGCGCAAGCTGCGGCGGAGACCGCAGCGGGCAGCACCGGGGAGTCCCGGCCGGGGGAGCGTCCGATCGGCGTCTTCGATTCCGGCGTCGGCGGCCTGACGGTGGCACGGTCCATTATTGACCAGCTGCCCAACGAATCCATCCTGTACGTCGGCGACACCGCGCATGGGCCCTACGGTCCGCTGCCAATCGCCGAGGTCCGCGCCAACGCGCTCGGCGTGATGGACGAACTCGTCGACTCCGGCGTCAAGCTGCTCACCATCGCCTGCAATTCGGCGTCCGCGGCCGTGCTCCGCGACGCCCGGGAACGCTACACGGCCCGGTACGGCATCCCCGTGATCGAGGTGATCCAGCCCGCCGTCCGCCGCGCGGTCGCGGCCACCCGCACCGGCCGGATCGGCGTGATCGGCACCTCGGCCACCGTCGGCTCCCGGGCCTACGAGGACACCTTCGCGGCGGCCCCGGACCTGGAGATCACCTCGGCGGCGTGCCCGGCCTTCGTCTCCTACGTGGAGGCCGGCATCACCACCGGCCCGGAGCTGCTCGCCGTCGCCTGCGAATACCTCGCCCCGCTCAAGGCCGCCGGCGTGGACACCGTGGTGCTGGGCTGCACCCACTACCCGCTGCTCACCGGCGTGATTTCCTACGTCATGGGCGAGGACGTCACGCTGGTCTCCAGCGCGGAGGAAACTGCCAAGGACGTCTACCGCGCCCTGGCCTCGCGCGGCCTCGAACGCACCGGTACCACCGCCCCGGAACACCACTTCATCGCCACCGGCGACGCCGCGCAGTTCGAGCACCTGGCCCGCCGTTTCCTCGGCCCGGAGGTGCTCAGCGTCCGCCACGTGGACCACGTCGCCGCGCAGTACCCCACCGGCAGCCTGGCCCGGATCACGCCGGAGATGATTGCCGCCGCGCAGGCCTCCACCGGCCGGCCCCGGATCTCCAACTTCGTCTCCTCCGATGTTGACGCCCCGGCTTCCCCGCTGGCCGGCTTCGGGGGGTCCGGCCGGTGAAGCTGACCATCGTGGGCTGCACCGGATCCTTTCCGGGGCCCGGCTCGCCGGCGTCGTGCTACCTGCTGACCGCGCACGACGGCGAGCGGAGCTGGAAGATCGTGCTGGACCTGGGCAGCGGCGCCCTCGGCGCCATCCAGCGGTACACCGACCTGGAGGACATTGACGGGATCTTCCTGACCCACCTGCACCCGGACCACTGCATGGACCTGTGCGGCCTCCACGTCGCGGTGCGCTGGAAGCCGGGCGGCTGGGGCCGCGGCCGGATCCCGGTCTGGGGGCCCGCGGCGACCGCGGACCGGATGGCCACCGCGTACGGCTTGGACCTGGACCCGGGCATGCATGAGGAGTTCGACTTCAGCAACTGGTCCGAGCGCAAGCCCGTGGCGATGGGCCCGTTTACCGTCACCCCGTACGCGGTCAACCACCCCGTCGAGGAGGCGTATGCCCTGCGGGTGGAGGTCGCCGAACCGGACAAGGACGGCGGCCCGGTCACCCGGGTGCTGAGTTACTCGGGGGACACCGACTCCTGCAGCGGCCTCGAGGACGCCGCCCGGGATGCGGACCTGTTCCTGTGCGAGGCGGCATTCGAGGAGGGCCGCGACGACGGCATCAAGGACGTCCACCTGACGGGCAAACGTGCCGCCGAAGCGGCCGTGGCCGCCGGTGCGCGGCGGCTGCTGCTGACCCACATCCCGGTCTGGACGTCGCCGACGAAGGTGATGGGGGAGGCCAAGGAGGTCTTCGGCCAGCACGTGGCGGTCGCGGTCGCGGGAGTGCACTACACCGTCTGAGCCCCGGCCCCCACAGGACCCTCCCTCACGTTTGACCGGAAACCCACCGATCCTCCCTCACGTTTGACCGGAAACCCACCGATCCTCCCTCACGTTTGACCGGAAACCCACCGATCCTCCCTCACGTGATTTGCGGGAGGGTGGCGGCGGGGGCGGTGTGATTTGCGGGAGGGTGGCGGCGTCGGGGGCGGTGCGCGGCGCCGGGTCGATATGCTGGAAGGCATGACTTCCGAAGCTCTTACCGCCCCCGTCATCCGCGCCGATGGCCGCACCCCCGACCAGCTCCGCCCGATCAGCATCACCCGCGGCTGGTCCAAGCAGGCCGAAGGCTCGGCCCTGATCGAGTTCGGCAACACCCGGGTGCTCTGCACGGCTTCGCTCACCGAAGGCGTGCCGCGCTGGCTCAAGGGTGAGGGCCGCGGTTGGGTCACCGCTGAGTACGCGATGCTGCCGCGGGCCACTAACACCCGCTCCGCGCGCGAGTCCGTCAAGGGCAAGATCGGCGGCCGCACGCACGAGATTTCCCGGCTGATCGGACGCTCGCTGCGCTCCATCATCGATACTAAGGCCCTCGGCGAAAACACCATCGTGTTGGACTGCGATGTCCTGCAGGCCGACGGCGGCACCCGCACGGCCGCGATCACCGGCGCCTACGTCGCGCTGGCCGAAGCGATCCGCTACGCGCGGGAGAACAAGCTGATTGCCCGCAACGCCCAGCCCCTGGTAGACACCATCGCCGCGGTTTCGGTGGGCATCATCGACGGCGTGCCTATGCTGGACCTGCCGTACGTGGAGGACGTCCGGGCCGAGACCGACATGAACGTGGTGGTGACGGGCTCGGGCAAGTTCGTGGAGGTACAGGGTACGGCCGAGGGCGCGCCGTTCGACCGCGACGAACTCAACAAGCTGCTGGACCTGGCCCTGCTGGGCACGGAGCAGCTTGCCGCGATCCAGCGCGACACCCTGGCTGAGGCCCCGTGAGCGGCCTCCCCGCCGGCAGCGGTACGGACCGGCCGGTCCTGGTCCTCGCGACCCACAACCAGGGCAAGCTCCGGGAACTCCGCGAGATGCTGCGCGGGCAGCTGCCCGGACTCGACGTCGACACGCAGGTGGTGGACGCCGGCGCCGTCGGCGCTCCCGACGTCGCCGAGACGGGCGTGACCTTTGCCGAGAACTCGCTGCTTAAGGCGCGGGCGGTGGCGGCGGCCACCGGGCTGGTCGCCATCGCCGACGACTCCGGCCTGGCCGTGGACGTCCTGGGCGGCGCGCCCGGCATCTTCTCTGCCCGCTGGGCTGGCAGGCACGGCGACGACGCCGCGAACCTCCGGCTGCTGCTGGACCAGCTCTCCGACGTGCCGGATGACTACCGCGGCGCCGCGTTTGTCTGCGCCGCCGCCCTCGCGGTCCCGGCGTCGGCCGGCGGGGAAGCCCGTGAGGTGGTGGAATACGGCCAGCTGGAAGGCACCCTTTTGCGGGAGCCGCGCGGGGCCGGCGGCTTTGGCTACGACCCGGTGCTCCAGCCGAGCGGACTGGACCGCAGCTGCGCCGAGCTCAGCCCGGAGGAAAAGAATGCCATCAGCCACCGGGGGCATGCCTTCCGGGCGCTGCTGCCGGCGATCGTGGAGTCCCTGGCCGGGAGGTAGCGCCGGACTAAGACAACGTAAAAGGAGGGCGCCCCACACCGTGGGGCGCCCTCCTTTTGGGCCGTGTCCGGACTGCCTGCTCCCTACCGGCGCTACGGCGTCTTGCGCTCTTCCTCGGGCTCGTGCTCCTCGATGAATTCCTCGACCAGGCCCGTGCCGTACTTCTCGGCCTGACGCTTGGCGACGAAGCCGCGGATCACTTCAATGCCGATCGGGATGACCGAGAGGAGCACGATCGCGATGAAGATAATGTCCAGGTTGTCGCGGACCCACGGCACCTTGTCGCCCAGCAGGTAGCCCAGCAGGGTGACGCCGCCGCCCCAGAGCACGGCGCCGATCACGTTGTAGGTGAAGAACTTGCGCTTGCTCATCTGGGCCACGCCGACGATCACCGGCACGAAGGTCCGGATGATGGGGACGAAGCGGGCCAGGATCAGCGCCTTGCCGCCGTGCTTCTCGAAGAACGCATGCGCGCTTTCGACGTTCTCGCGCTTGAACAGCTTCGAGTCGGGCTTGTTAAAGATGGCCGGGCCGGCCTTGGAACCAATCAGGTAGCCGGCCTGGTTGCCGATGATCGCGGCAACCACGATCAGCGCCGCGAACGCCCAGATGTTGAACTTGATTGTGTCCGTCGCCACGAGCAGCCCGGCCGTGAACAACATCGAATCGCCCGGCAGGAAGAAGCCGATCAACAGTCCGGTCTCAGCGAAGATGATGCCGCACACCAGCACGACGACCCACGGCGCGAGCGCCGGGTCGGCCAGGAAGACCTGGGGGTTGAGCCAGTCGGGCAGGAACGAGGCCAGCTGCGGCTGGACCGGTCCGGCGCCTCCGAAAGTGGTCACGGCGAAGTCGTGCAGGGTGTAAGGGTTCACCTATCTAGGGTACTTGACGGGGCTCTGCCCGATCCGGCGGTAAAGTTTGGAGCGTGGGTTTGGACTTTACGGCGATCGACTTTGAGACCGCGAACGGCTTCCGCGGCTCGCCGTGCGCCGTCGGCCTCAGCAAGGTGCGCGGCGGCGTCGTCGTTGAGGAAGCCTCCTGGCTGATGCGGCCGCCGGCGAACCACGACGCTTTTGACCACCACAACGTGCGCATCCATGGCATCCGGCCCGAGCAGGTGGCCGGCCTGCCACGCTTCGGGGACCTGTTCCCCGAGATCGGCGCGTTCATCGGCGGCGACGTGCTGGCCGCCCACAACGCCGCCTTCGACCTGGGTGTGATCCGTTCCGGCCTGGAGGTTTCCGGCCTGCCCGGCCCGGCCTACGACTATGTCTGCACCGTCATGCTGTCCCGGCGCTGCTACTCGCTGGTGTCCAACTCGTTGCCGTACGCCGCCGAGGAGGCCGGCGTCCCGCTGCTGAACCACCACGACGCGGCCGAGGATGCCCGGGCCTGCGCCGGCATTCTGATCGACATCGCCGCCCGCAACGGCGCCAACAGCATCGCGGAACTCCACCTCTCGCTCGGGCTGACGGTGTCCCGCCAGTCGGCCTTCGACCCGCGCCGGGATCCGCTCTCCAAGGCCACCCGGTCCGCCCTCGAGGCACTGGCCGGCGGGCAGGGCACCGGGCAGGGCACCGCCCCCGCGGCCCGCCCGTTCCGGCCCGGCTGGCCGGAAGAGGGCGCCAACCCGGTGCCCAACGCCGGGGCCGAACCGGACCACCCCCTGTTCGGGCAGACCGTCGTGTTCACCGGCGAGCTGGCGATTCCGCGGCCCGAGGCAAAACTGCGCTCCGCCGAGCTGGGCGCCCGGCCCGAGAGCCGCGTTACTGCACGCACCACGGTCCTGGTGGTGGGGGACGGGTTTGTCGCGGCCGACCTTCGTTCGGGCCGGCTGACCGGCAAGGCGCGCCGGGTCCTGGAACTGCATGAACGCGGCCAGCGGATCGAGGTCCTCTCCGAGGGGGAGTTCCTGCAGATGGTCGGCGGCCACGTCGGCGCCGCAGCGGTGGCCCAGGCCGGTTAGGCCGGCGGTTCGATTGCGTCCGGGCGCCGTTCAGCGGTCCGAAGGCAGCGGCCCGCCCGTGCTGCTCCGCCTGCAGGTCATACTGCGCAACAAACATTTCGCCCGTGCCCGGGCCGCTCCTAGCCTTGAACGATGAGCAAACTGATCTCTGCACCGGCACGCCCACCGCAGACTCCCGCCGGTGACCCGCGGAGCGGAATCGACTGGGCCAAGGTGTTCGCCTTCCCCAATCCGGTGAATGAGTACTCGGCGCGGATCACTGCGGCGCTGGTGGTCCTGCTCTCCCTCGTGACGCTCCTGACCGGGTTCGGCTGGGGGCTGGCGGTCATCGCCGCCGGGTTCTGGCTGCGGGTGCTGTTCGGGCCCCGGATTTCGCCCTTCGGCGTGCTCTCGGTCAAGGTCCTGACGCCGCTGCTGGGCAAGAAGCGGCTGGTCCCCGGGCCGCCGAAGCGCTTCGCGCAGGGCATCGGCGCTGCCGTCTCCACGGCGGCCGCTGCGCTTTTCGCTGCGGGTCTGGCGCCTGCCGCCTGGATCCTGCTCGCAGTGCTCATCCTTGCCGCCTCGCTGGAGGCCTTCGCCGGCTTCTGCCTCGGCTGCGCGGTCTTCGGGCTGCTGCAGCGCCGCGGCCTCATCCCCGAGGATGTCTGCGAAGCCTGCAACAACATTTCGCTCAGGCGCCCGTAACTGCCGCCAGCCGCTCGGCCATGCCGCGGATCACCTCCGGGGCCTCAAGCGCCGCCAGCCAGTCCGCCGGCAGGCAGTCCTCACCGTAGTGCGCCCCGAGGATGTTGCCAGCGATCGAAGCGGTGGAGTCACTGTCACCGCTGTGGTTCACCGCCACCGCGATCGCGGCCCGGAAGTGCTCCGCCGGGCCCGCGGCGCCGGCCGCCGTCGGGTCCGGGGCTGTGGCCAGCACGGCGTAGAGCCCGACGGCGAGAGCCTCCTCGGCCACCCACCCCTCGCCCAGTTCCCGCACCAGTTCCTCGGCGTCGAGCAGGCCGCCGGCGCCGTCGGCCGCGCCGCCGGCCCCCGGTGCTGCCGCTGCGGCCAGGCGCAGTGCCGCCGCCAGGCGGTCCACCAGGGCCGGATCCGGATCTTCGCCCTTCGGCAGCCGGCCTTCCTGCAGTTGCGAGAGCGCGGCGCCGGCGGCTTCATGCAGGTCCTTGCCGCTGACCAGCGCATGGATCAGCAGGCTGAACACGCCCGCGCTCTGCCGGGCCGAGGGGTGCCCGTGGGTCAGGGACGCCGCATCTGCGCTCATCTTGTACACCGCGTCCGCCGCGACGTACGGGATCAAGCCGAACGGGGCCGACCGCATCACCGTGCCGCAGCCCTTGGACTCCGGGTTCACCGGCCGGTACACGGTTCCCATTTCCCCGGTGGCGAGGCCGCTGAGGCAGGCGTTGCCCGGGGCGCGGCGGTGCCGGAGCACGTCGTGGCTGTCGATCCAGCGCGGCGTCTGGAACGGCGCGGACTCCGGCAGCTTGACGCCCTGGCTGGCCAGCCAGCGCAGGTAGGCAAGCCAGAGGCACGCATTCGTGTCCGCCGCCACGCCCGAATTCGCCCACTCGAGCGCCTCCAGCAGGCCGTCCACGGTGTACAGCGTCATCTGGGTGTCGTCGGAGAAGTGGCTACCGCCGTCGAGCGCGGTGAAGTCCCGCAGCCCGGCGGGTCCGTACGTGGCGCGGATCGCGTCGATCTTCTCGAATTCCACGGCGTAGCCAAGCGAATCGCCCAGCGCCCCTCCCAGCAGGCAGGCGTGGATGCGGGACTTGTGGGACGGCGCAGGGGCTGCCGCCGGGATGCTGCCGGGCTCAGTGCTCATGCCTTCAAATTTACCCGGTGCGGGACCCGGAGAGGGCCCCGTACGTCACGGGTGCCCGCCATATCCCGGTAGGGTGCTGTTGGCGCCGTCTTGGTCCCGGCGCCTTCGCGGTCCCGGCGCCGCGGACCCAACCAGCGGACCCAGCAGGGGAGAGCGATGCGCGAACCAGCGAGGCGGAAGACAGGCAGCACGCCCGACTACAGGTTTACGCTGGCCAACGAGCGGACCTTCCTGGCCTGGCTGCGAACCTCACTGGCCCTGATCGCGGGTGCCCTGGCCATCGACCAGCTGGCGCCCAACATTGCCCCGGCTCCCTTGCGCATCGCCATCTGCGTCGTGCTGGCGCTCCTTGGCGCCGGACTGGCAGCGCTCGCGTACCACCGCTGGGGCCGGATGGAAGCCGCCATGCGCAACAACCGGGAACTGCCCTACTCCGGGCTGATGCTGGTCATGACCGTCGGGGTCGCCATCGCCGCGCTCACCATTGCAATCCTGATATTCATCGCCCGGTGACAGCGCCGCCGCGGGACCCCGGGCTGCAGCCGGAGCGCACCACCCTGTCCTGGGGCCGGACCCTGCTGGCCCTCGCCGTCGCCGACCTGTTTATCTGGCGCACCTGGGCACTGTCCGGACCGGGGACCGGCACCCCGGGCAGCTTTGACTTCCTCGGCCTGTGTGCCGCCGCGGCGCTCGGCTCAACTGCGGTCCTGTTGATCTGCGTGCGGTTGCGCTCCCGGCAGCTACGCTCGTCGTCCGGCGCTGCCCCGGCGCTGCTGATGTTCAGTGCGACCGCCGCCGTTCTGGCGCTCGCCGCGAGCACGGTGGCTGCGATCGCCCTTGGTCCGTAGCGGCCGGCGGGGCTCCAGCCAACGCCCAGACTCCGCTGGCAGACTCCAAGCAGACCCTGCCCCCAGCCAAAGGAACCCCTCGACCATGACCAAGCCCATGCCAGCCCCCGGACCGGGCGGAGCCCAGCCGGGTACCGTCCCCGACGACCGGCCGGGCCTGGCCGCCCGGCTCTCCGCCGAGGCCCTCGGATCCCTGTTCCTGGTGGTCGTGGGCCTGGGCGTGCCGCTGTTCGCCGTGCCGCAGTACAACCCGATGTCCGCGTCGCTGGCCGCGGGGCTGGCCCTCACCGCGGCCATGCTGGCCTTCGGGTACCTTTCCGGCGGCCACTTCAACCCCGCCGTGACGGTGGGCAACGCGATCGCCGGCCGGATCAGGCCGGTTGCCGCCGCCGCCTACGTTGGCGCGCAGCTAGCGGGCGCCCTGCTGGGGGCGCTGGCCTTGTTCGGCGTGCTGCGCACCGTCCCCAAGCTCAACGGAACCCGTACGGCGTTCGATACCGTGGCGGCCGGTTTCGACGCGCGCTCGGTCATCCAGGCACCGATGGCCGGGGTCCTGCTGGTCGAGGTGCTCGGCGCCGCCCTGCTGGTGGCGGTCTACCTCGGCACCGCGGCGGCCCGGAACCCGGCCAGGGCAGCGGCGCCGTTTGCCGTGGGCCTGAGCTGGGCGGCGCTGCTGCAGCTGGGCCAGAGCATCGGGAACACCCCCTTCAACCCGGCGCGCGCCACGGCGTCCGCGCTGTTCAGCAGCCCGGATGCCCTGGGCCAGCTGTGGCTCTTCTGGGTGGCACCGCTGGTCGGCGCCGCTGTTGCGGGACTGGTGTTCCGTGGTTTTGCCCACACCCCGGGCCGCGCGGTGCCGGTTTCCGCTGACCCGGGAGCGGCGCGTGAGGGCGGGTTTGGCGACGACGGCGACGGCGACGACGGCGACGGTCGCCATGACGCCGACGACGGCGACGGCGCGCCCGCCGCGCCCGTCGCGCCCGCCGCGCCTTCCGCGCCCGTCGCCCCGTCCGACGAGGCGCGGGACTTCTTCGATAAACGCACGCCGTAACGCCCGCCACCCCCGGCGCGGGGCCGGTGCGCAAGAGTGTCAGTGGCAGCCGATAGCGTAGTGGCATGCGGTTATTGCACACCTCGGACTGGCATCTGGGCCGGTCGTTCCACGGCGTCGGGATGCTCGACGCCCAGCGCGCCTTCATCGACCAGCTGGTCGGCGTCGTCCGCGAAGAGTCGGTCGACGTCGTCCTGATCGCGGGCGATGTGTACGACCGTGCGCTGCCCGGCGTCGACGTCGTGGGCCTGCTCGACGACGCCCTGGTGCGGCTGAGCGCCGCCGGGGCGAAGGTGGTGCTGACCAGCGGCAACCACGACTCGGCCATCAGGCTCGGCTTTGCCTCCCGGCTGCTGGAGCGCGGGGGAGTGCACCTGCGCACCCGGCTCGGGGAGCTGGACACGCCGCTGCTGTTGCCGCTCACGGACGACGCCGAAGCCACTGACGCTGTGCCCAATGATGCTGGCGCGGCTCCGGTGCTGGCGATCTACGGGATCCCGTGGCTGGAGCCGCGGCTGGTCGCCGCCCAGCTGGGCGTGGAGTCGGCCAGCCACTTCGAGGTAACGCGCGCCGCCACCGCGCTGGTCCGCGCGGACCTCGCCGCCCGGTCCAAGGACCGGACCGTCCATTCGGTGGTGCTGGCCCACACGTTCGCCAGCGGCGGGATCAGCTCGGACAGTGAACGGGACCTGAGCATCGGCGGGGTGGGCGCCGTGCCGCTGGATCTCTTCGACGGCTTCAGCTACACCGCGCTGGGCCACCTGCACGGCCGTCAGTCGCTCTCGCCCGCCGTCCGCTATTCCGGTTCGCCGCTGGCCTACTCGTTCTCCGAGGCAAAGCACCAGAAGGGCGGCTGGCTGATCGACGTCGACGCCAGCGGCATCACCGCCGTCACCGAAGTCCACTGGGACGCCCCGCGCCGCCTCGCCGTCTTGCGCGGCAAACTGGAGGACCTGCTCACCGATGAGGAGCACGCCTGGGCGGAGGGCGCGTACTGCCAGATCACGCTGACCGACGCGCAACGCCCGAACCAGGCCATGGAACGGCTCCGCGCACGCTTTCCCGACACTCTCGTCCTGGGCTTCGACCCCGAAGGCGCCGAGGCTTCCGCGAGGACCAGCTACAGCAGCAGGCTGGCCCAGGCCGGCGACGACCTCTCAATTTGCTGCGGGTTCCTCGAGCATGTCCGCGGCCGCAGTGCCGATGAGGCCGAATCCGCCATCCTGGCCGAAGCCCTTGAAGCCGTTCGACTGGAAGGGGTGTCCCGGTGAGGATCCACCGCCTGGAAATTTCCGCGTTCGGCCCGTTCGCCGGCACCGAACAGATCGACTTTGACCGGCTCAGCGCGCACGGGCTGTTCCTGCTCAACGGTGCCACCGGGGCCGGGAAAACCAGCGTCCTGGACGCCATCTGCTTTGCCCTTTACGGCTCGGTGCCAGGGGCCCGGCAAGAGGGCAAACGGCTGCGCAGCGACCACGCCGACCCCGCCGCGGAGCCGCGCGTCACCTGCGAGTTCTCCGCCCAGGGCCGGCATTTCGAAGTGTCCCGGACACCCGCATGGAACAAACCCAGCGCCCGGGGCAAAAACGGTTTCACCGAGCAAAAGGCCAACACCCTGCTGCGCGAGCGGGTTGACGGCGCATGGCTGGAAAAGTCCGGCCGCAACGACGAAGCGGGCGCCGAGATCACCGCCCTGCTGGGGATGGACCGGGAACAGTTCACCCGGGTTGTGATGCTGCCGCAGGGCGACTTCGCGGCCTTCCTGCGCTCCAAAGCCTCCGAGCGGCTGGTGCTGCTCCAAAGCCTCTTTGGCACACAGCGCTTCGAAGCGGTGGAACAGGAACTGGGACGACGCGCCGCCGCGGCGCGCAGTGCAGTGGAAAGCCTCAACAACAAGCTCGCGCTGCTGCTGGCCCAGGCCGAAGCGGAAACCGCGGGCCTCGGCCTTGATACTGACGGGGCACCCGAGCGGGAGAACGCCGAGGCGCTGCTGGCCTGGCTTGAGGACGGTGCCGCGACGGCCGCCGGGGAACGCCAGGCTGCGGCGGCCGCAGCAGACAGCGCCGGCGCCGCGCTGGCCGCCCGGCTGGAGGACACGGCGGCGCGCGCCGCACGGCAGGCAAAACTCGCCGCAGCCGAACAACGCCGGGCAGCGGCCGAGACAGCCGCCCCGGAGCTACAGGACAAGGCCGGACGGCTGGAGCAACACCGGAAAGCCGAAGTGCTCGGCGGCCAGCTGCACGCGGTCGACAGCGCCCAGGCCGCAGAGGAACGCGCTGCCGCTGCTGCCGCCGCCGCGGCCGCAGAGCTGCGGTCCGCGGCGCTCACCGACCCGGAACTGGCCGCGCTGGCCGCCGGGCTGCCGGATTCCGGCGGGGCTGAGGGCCCGCTCGTCGACGGCGGCGTGCTGCGGACCGAGCTCGGCCGGCTGCGCTCCCTCCGGGCGGTCCTGGAAGAGCGGCTGCCGGACGAGGAACGGCTCGCCGCCCTCCTCAAGCGCAGCACCGAACTGCAGACCACCCTGGCCGGACTCCGCACTGCCCACCTCGCCGGCGCCGCGGTCCTGGACACGCTGCGGGCCGAGTCCGCCGCTCTCCAGGCGGCGCTGGCCCCGCTTGAAGAACTTGCCGCCGAAGTCCAGCTGCGCACCAAGGAGTACGCCGCCGCCAACGAGCTTGTCGCCATTGTGGGCCGGCACGCCTCGGCCGCGGAAAACTGCGCCCGGATCACGGAACGCCACCGTCTGGCGCGCGACACGCACCAGGACCGCCGGCAGCACTGGCTCGACCTCCGGGAGGCGCGGCTCGCCAACGCCGCCGCGGAGCTGGCAGCACAGCTGGTCCCGGACCATCCGTGCCCGGTCTGCGGCAGCGCCGAACATCCCGCTCCGGCGCCGGCCGCGGCCTCCGCGCTGGCCATCGCCGAAGCCGAACAGGCCGCCCAGCAGGAAGCAGAGACGGCCGAAGCCGCGCTGTCGGTGCTGGAACGCGAGCTGGGCGAGGCCCGGCAGGGCCTCGCCGTGCTGGCCGCGCAGGGCGGGGACACCGCGCCCGACGTTGCCCGCAGCGACGCCGCGCAGGCGAAGGAACGGGTGGATGAAGCCACGCGCGCCGCCGCGGAGCTCGCAGCCAACCGGGCCCGGCGGTCCGCGCTGGAGGAAGAGATCCTGGCGGCGGAGCAAGCCCGGACGGAGGCCGCGGCGGGAATCGTGCAGACCGAGTCCACCCTCAGCGAGGTCCGCGGGCAGGCCGGGGACCTGGACGCCGCCCTGGCAGGCCTGCGCTCCGGCCACGCAACGCTCGGCGCCCGGCTCGCCGCAGTCCGCGGAACGACGGCCCTGCTGGAGCGGGCCGACGCGGCCGCGGGCAGCCTCGATCAGGCCCGGGAACGGACCACAGAGTCCCGCAGCCAGCTGGAGCGGGCCCTGCCGGCAGCCGGCTTCGAGTCCGCCGCCGCAGCCCGCGCTGTGCTGCTCCCGGCCCCGGAGGCGGCCGGGCTGGAAGCGGCTGTCCGGGCCGGCCAGGACGAGACCGCCCGGCTGGAGGAGCTCTTCGCCGGCGAGGAACTCGCCCAGGCCGCCCGGGAGCTGGCAGCGGACGGGCCGGTGGACCACGCCGTGCTCGCCCGGCTCCGGGAAGACGCCGAAGCGGCGGATCGATCGGCCCGGGAAGCCGCCCTGGCCGCCGGACTCGCCGCGAAGTCGGTGCGGACCCTGGCCCGGCTCACGGAACAGTACGCGGACCAGGCCGCCGCCGGGCGGGAGCCCCGGGAACGGGCGGCGCTGTGGAGCGCCGTGGCCGAGGCGGCGCGGGGCGGCGGCGACAACAACTACCGGATGAGCCTGAACAGCTACGTGCTCGCCGCCCGGCTGGAACAGGTGGCAGCCGCGGCCTCCGAGCGGCTGATCGGCATGAGCGACGGCCGGTACACCCTGCAGCACACCGACGCCAAGGCAGCCCGCGGGCAGAAATCCGGGCTGGGCCTGGAAGTGGTGGACCAGTGGACCGGCCAGCGCCGCGACACCGCCACGCTTTCCGGCGGGGAATCCTTTATGGCGTCGCTGGCCCTGGCGTTGGGGCTGGCGGACGTGGTGCAGATGGAATCCGGCGGGGTGGACATTGAGACGCTCTTCGTGGACGAGGGCTTTGGCAGCCTCGACGAACAGTCCCTGGAACAGGTCATGGACGCGCTCGAAGGGCTCCGCGACGGCGGCCGGGTGGTGGGCCTGGTGAGCCATGTGGCGGAAATGAAGCAGCGGATCACCACGCAGCAGCAGGTGGTCAAGGGCCGCAACGGTTCCACCCTGCATATCCTGGACGACGTCCAGGCCTGAGGCCTGCCGGCTCGGGTATAATCGCAGGGTTACCGGGTCGCGCGCATCGGGAGGAGGGACGATGCGCACGATCGAACGAACCCGGAAACATGACCCCTTCACCGTCTTCCACGACGTCCCCTTCCGCTGCGGTGTCCGCAGCACCCCGCAGCGGCGGCCGCTTCGCCCGGCTGCCCCTGCTGGCCGGCCGGACTTTCATCCCGCTGGGACTCTTCGCCCGACTTCCCCTCGCCATGCTGACCGTCGGCGCCCTCACCCTCGTCACCGCTGTCAGCGGCTCCTACGCGGTGGGCGGCGCCGCAGCCGGCGCCGTCGGCATCGGTTCGGCACTCGGCGCCCCGGTGCTGGGGGCCCTGGCCGACCGGCTCGGCCAACGCCCCGTCCTGCTCTTTTCCGCGGTCTTCAACACGCTGGCCGTGACCGCTTTGATCCTCGCCGCGTACCTGGTCCCGGGCGGTCCGGAGCTGGCTGCCGCCGTACCGGTGCTCGCCGCGGCGTTCGTCGCCGGCGCCAGCTGCCCCCAGGTCGGCCCGCTGGCACGGGTCCGTTGGATGGCCCTGAGCGCCCGCGGCGCCGGCGGCGGACACCCGCAAGACCTGGACACCGCGCTGTCCTATGAGAGCACCGCCGACGAGCTGACTTTTGTGCTGGGACCGGCCCTGGTGGGAATCCTTGCCAGCCTGGTCAGCCCCTGGCTGCCGCTCGCCCTCGCCGCCGCGCTCACCCTCACCCTGGTTCCCGCCTTCGCCGTGCACCCGACGCACCGCGCCGTGCCGCGTACCCCGGCGCGGAGCCGGGCGGCCTCGGATGCCGCCAGGGTGCAGCGGCAAGCCCTGACGCTGGGGCAGCGGGTGGCCGGCTACGCCGCCGTCGGGCTGCCGGTCCTGGCCATGGTCTGCATGGGCACCTTCTTCGGCTCCACCCAGACCTCGCTGAGTTCCTTCTCGGCCAGCTTCGCCACCTCCGAACTGGCGGGGCTGCTGTACGCCGTGATGGGGCTGAGCTCGGCCGCCGCGGCGCTGTCGGTCGCCTACTGGCCGCGGCGGTTCAGCGTCCGCGCCCGCTGGCTGGCCTGCGCGGCGCTAATGACCGGGCTCGCGGCGCTGCTGCTGCTGCCCTCGACCGCACTGCCGATGATCCTGGTGCTGCTGGTCCTGGGCCTGCCGGTCGGTCCGCTGATGGTCACCGTGTTCGCCATCGGCGGCGTCGTGGCCCCGGACGGGAAACTCGGCACGGTGATGACGGCACTGGCCAGCGGCATTGTCGCCGGAACCGCGGTGGGTTCGTCCGTCGCGGGGCAGCTGGCACAGAACGTCGGCTATTCGGCAGCGTTCCTGGTTCCGGTCTGCGCAGCGGCGGCGCTGTTCCTGCTCGGCGCGGCAGCCGCCGTCGTACTCCAGCGGCGGACAAAGACGACGACGGCTGCCGCCTAGCCAGCCGGTCGCGGCGTTGTCGTGCACGTCCCCGGTCACCGTGGGGTTGTCCGGATCGCCGGTGGAGCAGTCTTCGGGCGTCAGCCCAGCTGCGCCTCGATGCGCGCGGCGCTCGCCGTCAGGGCAACGGCAACCTCGTCCGGATCCTGCGCGGCGCGGATGTAAACCACCGCCAGGGCGGCCGGCCGGCCGCCGGGAACCCGGAGGGGCACGGCCAGCGAGGAGACGCCTGGGATGACCTCGTCGTGGCTGGACGCGTAACCGCGCCGGCGTGCCTCATCCGCTTCGGCCCGGTAGGGGATGCCCGGGGCGAGGCGGTGCCATTCCTGTTCCGAGAGCGCGGACTGGATCGCGATGCCCGGTGCTCCGGCGCTGACCGGGTGCCGCGATCCGGGGTGCTGGACCACGGCGGCGCCGGTGTGCCGCGGGTCGACCGTCACGAGGGTAACGCAGTCTTCGCGGTCCCAGACGGCCACGAACGCGCTCATGGTCAGGGCGTTGGCCAGCTGAGTGAGCTCCGGGAGGGCGGCGGTCTGCAGGCTGCGGGCCACCCCGCGGGCCAGGACGGCCAGTCCGGGGCCGGGCTGGACCCGGCCGCCGTCGTCCCGCACCAGCAGCGAGTGGTCCTCAAGCGTGCGCAGGATGCGGTAAGCGACCGAGCGGTGGACGCCCATGGCGTCGGCGAGTTCGGCGATGGTGAGCGGCTCCGGCGCATCGGCGAGGATCTCCAGGGCCCGGATGCCCCGGGACAGGGTCTGGGACGGCGGGGCCTGGGTGCTGCCGGCATTCGGGGTCATGGAGTCCATCCTATTGGCGGGCGGCGAGTCTTGTGCTCCGGCTCACAGTGCAGTACCGTTCTGGCACAACGTTCTATATAAGAACGCTGTGTTCGATTATAGAACTCCAGCAAGGAGCCAACAAGAGCCCGGCCTGCCGGCACTCCCAGCCGGGGGCGCCCCGCCAGACACGCACCAGTCGGAATGTGTGCTTTATCACAACTTTCGTAGTAAGATCACAGTTACTAACTGACCGTTCGATCAGTAATTCATGAGGCATTTAGTTTTTCACTTCGCACCCACCCGGGCAGTACCCCTGCCCCCAGCAACGGAGTTCCAATGACCGTAACTTCAACCGTCGATTCAGAGGCGGGCCCCAGCAGCAAGCATGAGGAACGCAAGGTCCTCGCCGGGACGCTGGTCGGTACCACGATCGAGTGGTACGACTTCTTCATCTTCGCCCAGCTGACAGCAACGCTGCTGTCCCCGCTCTTCCTCGCACCCCTGAACGCCTCCAACCCGGGCCTGGCGCAGATCCTCTCCTTCGCCCTGATTGGCATCAGCTTCTTGTTCCGCCCGCTCGGCGCCGTCATCGCAGGCCACCTCGGCGACCGCCTCGGCCGCAAGGCCATGCTGGTCTTCACCCTCGTGATGATGGGTGCCGCGACGGCGCTGATCGGCATGCTGCCCACCTACGCCCAGATCGGCGTGTGGGCCCCGATCCTGCTCATCACGCTCCGCGTGATCCAGGGCTTCTCCGCCGGCGGCGAATGGGGCGGTGCAGCCCTGATGGCCGTGGAGCACGCACCGATGAGCAAGCGCGGCCTGTTCGGCGCCTACCCGCAGATCGGCGTTCCGGTAGGCATGATCCTCGCCACCGGCCTGCTGTACTTCCTCAACACGTCCATGTCCAAGGACGACTTCGCCGCCTGGGGCTGGCGCATGCCGTTCCTGCTCTCGATCGTGCTGATTGTGGTCGGTTACCTGATCCGCCGCGCCGTGGCCGAGAGCCCGGTCTTCCAGGAGATGCAGGAGCGCAAGGAAGAAAGCAAGGCGCCGCTCGGCGAGCTGGTCCGCAAGCACAAGAAGGCCGTCCTCTACTCCACGATGATCTTCATCGGCAACAACGCCGCCGGCTACCTGCTGATCGCCTTCTTCATCTCCTACGCCACCAAATCGCTGAAGATGCCCACCCCGCAGATCCTGCTGGCCACCACGCTGGCATCCTTCGGCTGGCTGATTTTCACCCTGGTCGGCGGCTGGCTCTCTGACAAGATTGGCCGGGTCAAGACCTTCCTGATCGGCTACGGGATCGTGTTCGCCTGGATGATCCCGATGTTCGCCCTGATCGACACCAAGGACATCGTGCTCTACGGCGTGGCACTGTTTGTACTGACCATCGGCCTGGGCCTGTCCTACGGCCCGATGTCGGCGATGTACGCCGAGATGTTCCCGGCCAACGTCCGCTACTCGGGCATCTCCATCGGCTACGCGTTCGGTGCCATCCTCGGCGGCGCCTTCGCGGCGACCATCGCTGAGGCCCTGCTGCAGAGCACCAAGTGGACCGGTTCCATCGGCATCTACATCATGATCCTCTGCGTTATCTCCGCCGTCGGCGTCATCCTGGCCAAGGAAACCCGCGGCCGCGCGCTGGGCGTCAGCCGCCACCACTAAGGTTGCGATTCCGGTAGGGAACGCACAACACAAGAAACGCACAACACAAGAGAGGCACGGACCGCGGTCCGTGCCTCTCTTGTGTTCGCCTGTTGTAGAGCAGCCGCGCCGCTTAGACGCCCAGGAAGCTGATGGCGCCCTGTTTGAAGGCCCTGCTCGTGACGGCATTCGTGTGGTTCCGGGCCGGCAGGATGAGCTGTTCCACCATCGCCCCGGCCTTGGCGCCCAGGGCCGCGAGTTCAGGCATGGAGGCGGCCCGCTCGTCGTTTTCTCCGGCAACGAGCAGCACAGGCATCTGCGGGACGGCCTCGGCGGGGTCGAACGGTTCATCCTTGATCGCCTCGACCAGGGACAGCAGGGCGAATATGTTGTTGCTGGGCAGCAGCTGTGCCATCTTCAGCAGCCCGGCCGTGGAAGCGTCCGCGATGGGCGTGCCGTCGGCCAGGTAGCGCTGCGCGGCAACCAGGTCGAACTCCGCCAGCGGGTCCGCCACGTTGGGGCCGCCGAGCACCAGCCGGTGGACCAGTTCGTGCTGGGTGGCGCCGAATTCCCAGGCCAGCCGGGAGCCCAGCGAGTAGCCGATGACGTCCAGGCCGCTGGCCGGGTCGCCGTCGCGCAGGGGACGGGCGCCGGCGTCGAACGCGATCTGCAAAAGATCCGCCCGGATCCGGCTGGGGGAGTAGGAGTCCCGGTCCTCGGGGGCGCCGCTGCGGCCGTGGCCGGGCAGGTCCACGGTGATCACGCGGCGGCCGGCGTCGGTGAGGGCGGCGATCCAGCCGGTGTCCTCCCAGTTGAGCTTGGCGGAGGAGGAAAAGCCGTGCAGTAGCAGGACCGGACGCAGCCCGGCGTCGTGCTTGGGATCGTGCACCCCCACGTAAAGCTGCGGGTCGGTGCCCTCGACCGTGTGGGAATGCTGCTCGCCGGTGTGCCTGCCGCTCATGGTGTCAGTCCTCATCAAGTACGGCGCTCAGGCGGACCCGGCGCTTCGGTGCCTCTTCCTTCGGGACCGTGCCCACGATGCCGGCGGTGTTGTCCGGCACCTCGAACACGATCAGGGGCTCGCCGACGTTGATCTTGTCGCCGGGCCCGCCGTGGATACGCACTACCTTACCTGCCTGCGGGCTGGGCAATTCGACGGCCGACTTGGTGGTTTCGACCTCCACGAGCGGCTGGTTCCGCTCCACCTGGTCGCCGGGCGCGACCAGCCATTCCAGCACGGTCGCCTCGATCAGGCCCTCGCCCAGGTCCGGGAGCGGGAAGGAAATTTCAGCCACGTTTGTACTCCAATACTCGCTGGATGCCGAAGAGGATCCGGTCAATGTTCGGGATGTATTCATCTTCGAGGTCACCGGAGGGGTACGGGACGTCGAAGCCGGTCACACGCTCCACCGGCGCCTTGAGCGTGTCGAAGCAGCTCTGCGTGATCAGCTGCGCCACCTCGGCGCCCAGTCCGGAGGTTAGCGGCGCCTCATGGACGACGACGGCGCGGCGCGTCTTGCGCACCGACGCGGCCAGCGCCTCGGCGTCGATCGGCTTGAGCCAGCGCAGGTCCAGGACCTCGATGTCGATCCCGTCCTCGGCCGCGAGCTCGGCCACCTGGAGGCAGCGGGCCACCATGGCGCCCCAGGCCACGAGCGTGAGGTGCCGGCCTTCGCGCATGACCTTGGCGCCCTCCGGTGGGCCGCCGGCGGCATCGTGCGCGGCCAGGTCCACCTCGCCCTTTTGCCAGTAGCGGGACTTCGGCTCCATGAAGATCACCGGGTCCGGCCGCGTGGCGGCGTACTTGAGCAGGTGGTAGGCCTCGTGCGGGTTCGACGGCGAGACCACCTTGAGCCCGGGCACGTGGGCGAAGAGCGCCTCCAGGCTTTCGCCGTGGTGTTCGGGGGCGCGGATGCCGCCGAAGCTGGGAACCCGCAGGGTGATCGGCATCGGCAGGGTGCCGCGGCTGCGGTAGTTCATCCGCGCGATCTGGCAGACGATCTGGTTGATCGCCGGATAGGCGAAGCCGTCGAACTGGACCTCGGGGATGGGGTGGAAACCGGCCATCGCCAGCCCGACGGACATGCCGAGGATGCCGGATTCCGCCAGCGGGGTATCGAAGACCCGCTGCGCGCCGTGTTTGGCCTGCAGCCCGTTGGTGATCCGGAAGACGCCGCCGAGCCGGCCGCAGTCCTCCCCGAAGATCACGGCCTTGGGATTGTCCGCGAGCACCTCGTCCAGGGCCCGGTTGAGTGCCTGCTGCATGGACATCACGGTGGTGCTGGAGGCTGTGCTTTCTGCGTTGTCGCCTGCCATAGTTGCGCCTTCGAGAATCGAGTTAGACATGTTCGGACTCCTCGCGCCAGTTGGCGGCCTGGGCCTGCAGGGCAGGGGTAGTTTCCTGGAAGACCAGGTCAAACATTTCGGCGCCGGGTCGGGATCCGAGGGCCTGGATGCCGGTGCGGATCTGTTCCTCCTCGGCCTTGGCGGCGGCAAGGGCCTCTGCGAAGAAGGCTTCGTCGGCGATGCCCTCGGCCAGCAGCTGCTGCTTGAGGCGCTCCAGCGGGTCCTCGCCGGCGCCGTCGCGCTCCTCGTCGAGGGAGCGGTAGCGGCCGGGGTCGTCGGAGGTCGAGTGCGGCCCGCGGCGGTAGGTCATGGCCTCGATCAGCACGGGGCCGTTGCCGCCGCGCGCGTGCGCGAAGGCGCGGCGGGTCGCCTCGACGACGGCGACGACGTCGTTGCCGTCGATCTGCAGCGCCGGCATCCCGTAGCCGGCGGTGCGGGCGGCGACCGAGCCGCCGGCCACCTGGCGTTCGGTGGGCACGGAGATGGCCCAGCCGTTGTTCTGGACGAAGAAGACCACGGGGGCCTTCATCACCGCCGCGAAGTTCATCGCCTCATGGACGTCGCCCTGCGACGAGGCGCCGTCGCCGAAATAGGTCAGCGCGACGCCGTCTTTTTGGTCCAGGGTCTGGCCGTGGGCCCAGCCGACGGCGTGCAGCACGGACCCGGCCACGACGGCCTGGATCGGGGCCAGCCGGGACTCCGCCGGGTTGTACAGGCCGCCGTGCCAGGTGGCCTTGTGGGTGGACATGTAGCCCACCATGTCCACGCCCATGGTCCGGGCGACGCCCATCTCGCGGTAGGTGGGGAAGACGAAGTCGCGGGTGGTGTCCACGGCGTAGCCGCTGCCCACCTGGGCCGCCTCCTGGCCGAATTCGGGGGCGTAGCCGGGGATGATGCCCTGCCGCTGCCAGGCGATCGCCGAGGTGTCGAGGTGCCGGACGGCGACCATCAGCGAGTACAGCTCGCGGAGCTGGGCGGGAGTGAGCGGCCCGGCGTCGTCACCGGGTGCCGCGAGGGGGAGTGTGTCCATGCCTGTGACCCTAGTCACGTGGTGGGTGCTGGGCAATCAGCTCAGGAAATGCTGGCCAGTCTGCACAAACCCGCCCGCGCCGGCGCCGATGTGCTTAGCAATTTGTGCAGCCCTCTACGGTCCCGGCGACTCGGCTACCGGGCGGCGCGGCGGCTGAGCCGGGCGCCGACCCAGCACGCCGCGGCGATGCCGGCGATCAACGCCATCGTGCTGAAGAGCTGCCGGCTGCTGTCCGGGCTGCTGAAGCCGACGGCGAAGATCAGGGCCAGGAGTACCAGTCCGAATATGGTGATCCCTGGGAAGCCCTTCATCCGCAGCGGCAGCTCGGTGCCCGCACGGTCCGCGCGGCGCCGCAGGATCAGCTGGGACACCAGGGCCGAGCCCCACACCACGAGGCAGGTGGAGCCGACCAGCTGGAACAGTGCCGGCAGGATCTGTTCCGGGAACAGCAGTTCAAGCACGGCGGCCAGGAAGCCGAAGGCCACCGAGATGCTGACCGCGATGACCGGAACCCGGGCGTGGTTGAGCCGCGACAGGAACCGCGGGGCTTCGCCGCGCTCGGAGAGCGAGTAGGCCATCCGGGAAGCGCCGTACAGGTTCGCGTTGAGGGCGGAGAGCAGGGCGACGACGGCGACCAAGGTGATCGCGGCACCGGCGCCGGGGATACGGGCCAGGTCCAGGACGCCTGCGAACGGGGACTTGAGCGCCGTCGACGTCGACGGAAGCACGGCGGCAATGACGAAGACGGAGCCGATGTAGAAGACCAGAATCCGCCAGACCACGGTGCGGATCGCGTGGCCGACGCTGCGTTCGGGGTTCTCGGTCTCGGCCGCGGCAACGCTGACGATTTCCGTGCCGCCGAAGGCGAAGATCACCACAAAAAGTGCCGTGGCGATGCCGCCAAGGCCGGCCGGGGCGAAGTTGGACGTGATGTTGCTCAGACCCGGACTGGGCACGTCCGGCAGCCAGCCGAACAGCAGCGCGGCGCCGATGGCCAGGAACAGCAGGATGGCGGCGACCTTGAGGATCGCGAACCAGAACTCGAACTCGCCGAAGTTCTTCACCCCGGCGAGGTTGATGGCCGTGAAGACCGCCATGAAAATCAGCGCGAGCCCCCAGACCGGGACGGCCGGCCAGACCGTGAAGAGCAGCCCGGCCGCGCCGAGGGCCTCCGCAGCGATGACGACGACGAGCTGCAGCCACCAGAGCCAGCCCACGGTGGCGCCGGCGGTCTTCCCCATGGCCCTCTCGGCGTACACGGAGAACGCGCCGCTGTTCGGGTTGGCAGCGGCCATCTCGCCGAGGGCCCACATGACGATGATGATCAGGGTGCCCGCGACCAGGTAGGAGATCAGGACGGCCGGTCCGGCGGCCTGGATTCCGGCCCCCGATCCGAGGAACAGGCCGGCGCCGATGGCGCTGCCGAGTCCCATCATGGTGAGCTGGCGGGGCAACATGCTGTGGCCGAGTTTCAGGGCCGGGCGCTCCGCGGTGGACTTCGTTGTCATGCTGGCGAACCTTCTTACGGTGGTGGGTGCGTCCTTTTGGGACCATTCGAATTTACCGTCCCGGAGGGGCCCGCGGGCGCGCCGGGCGTGAGAGCATGGTTGCAGTTTGTTGAGGGGCTGGCCCTGATGCTGACGATTTGTGCTGTGAAATGCCCCGGGATAAGGAAACTGACGTGAACGTGGATCCGCTGGATGCCAAAATTGTCCGATTCTTCACGGACTCTCCTCGGGCCTCCGTGCTGGAGGCGTCCCGGGTGCTCAAGGTCGCCCGTGCCACCGTCCAGTCGCGGCTGGACCGGATGCAGGACAGCGGCGTCATCGGTTCCTGGGTGCCGCAGCCGGACCCGGCCCGCTTTGGCTATCCGGTGGTCGCGTTCTGCTCGCTGACCATCAACCAGGACCTTGGGCACGACGCCGTCGTAGAGGCCCTGGCGCGCATCCCCGAGCTGATCGAGATCCACACCGTGTCCGGCGGCTCGGACCTGATGGCCCGGATTGCCGCCCGCTCCAACTCCGACCTGCAGCGCGTGCTGGACGCGATGATCGCCACCCGGACCGTGCTGCGCTCTTCTTCGGTGATCGTGCTCAACACCCACTTCGAGGGCCGGACCCTGCCGCTGCTCGAAGCCGCCGCACGGGGCCAGTAGGCCGGAACCAGCCCGGGCCGCCGGGCCGGGGGCAGCAACATTTTGTACCGGGCGGCCGCCGTCGTAGAATTAGTTCTAGTCAACTTGACTATAACTACTCCGGCGGTAGGGCCGGAGCCGGCCGGGCGGTCCCCACAGGAGGGCCCGGGCCGAAGGATAGCGGGGGTCGATCACCGTTTACACCTCTCCAGCCAACGTCTCGGAGCGCCAGCTCGCGCCGCCGTCGCTGGCGATTTCCACGGTGATCTTCGCGCTCCGGCCGAGCGAACGTTCCGGCCGGCCCACGCTCTGGATCCCGCTGGTGCGCCGGATCCGCGAGCCTTTCAAGGGCCTTTGGGCGCTGCCCGGCGGTCCGCTGACGCACAACGAGTCGCTGCAGGATGCCGCTTCACGCAACCTGCGCGAGACCACCGGCCTGGCGCCGAGCTACCTTGAGCAGCTTTACGCCTTCGGCGGCCTGCACCGTTCGCCCACCCAGCGTGTGGTGTCGATCGTGTACTGGGCGCTGGTGCAGCCCACCGAGGCCGCGCTCGCCGACGAATCCGAAAACGTCCGCTGGTTCCGGGCCGACCGGCTGGGCGAGCTGGCGTTCGACCACAAGACGATCATCGACTACGCGCTCTGGCGGCTGCGGAACAAGATGGCCTACGGCTCGATCGCCTACCACCTGCTCGGCGAATACTTCACCCTCGCGCAGGTCCGGGAGGTCTACGAGGCAGTCCTGGACCGCGAGCTGGACCCGGCCAACTTCCGCCGCCAGATCAAGGCCACCCCGGAAATCGAAGAAACCGACGAATACCTGCAAGGCGGCAAGCACCGCCCGCCCCGCCTCTACCGCTTTACCGGCCGCCCCGGCCTCGATCCAGACAACAGGAGCACACCATGAGCAGCGTCAACACGGCGATCCAGCTGATCACGCGCGAACAGGCCGCCAGCGCCACGGGCATTGCAGCGGCGGGGTCCACCTGCAGCCCGGCGCTCGCCCGGGGCCCCTGGGACTACGACCTCGCCGAGGCCCTTGCCGGTGTGCCCGCCTACGGCCCCGGAGCTTCTGTGGCCGACGTCGCCCCGCCGTCCACCCCGCGGCAGGGCCAGCTCCCGGAGGAGTACCGCCTGGCCGGCGACGCCGAACTGGACGCCCGGATCAGGGCCGCCAAGGCGGCGCTGGGGGACCGGGCCGTCATCCTGGGCCACTTCTACCAGCGCGACGAGGTGGTCGAATACGCCGACTTTGTGGGCGACTCCTTCCAGCTGGCCAACGCGGCCCTGACCCGGCCGGACGCCGAGGCGATCATTTTTTGCGGCGTGCACTTCATGGCCGAAACCGCGGACATCCTGTCCCGGCCGGAGCAGGCCGTGATCCTGCCGAACCTCGCCGCGGGCTGTTCGATGGCGGACATGGCGGACATCGATTCGGTCACCGAGTGCTGGGAACAGCTGGAGGAGCTGTTCGGCACCGAGCCCGACGCCGACGGCCGGGTGCCCGTCATCCCCGTCACCTACATGAACTCCTCGGCGGCGCTCAAGGGCTTCTGCGGCGAGCACGGCGGCATTGTCTGCACCTCCTCGAACGCCGCCACGGTCCTGGAATGGGCGTTCGAGCGCGGCCAGCGGGTGCTGTTCTTCCCGGACCAGCACCTGGGCCGCAACACCGCCAAAGCCATGGGCGTGCCGCTGGAGCAGATGCCGATGTGGAATCCGCGCAAGGACCTCGGCGGCAACGGGGAGCAGGCCCTGCAGGACTCCCGCGTGATCCTGTGGCACGGTTTCTGCTCGGTCCACAAGCGCTTCAACGTGGCCCAGATCGAGAAGGCCCGCGCCGAGTTCCCGGGCGTGCAGGTCATCGTGCACCCGGAGTGCCCCATGGAGGTGGTCGATGCCGCGGACGCCGCCGGTTCCACCGACTTCATCCGCAAAGCCATTGCCGCCGCCACCGAGCCCACCGTCTTCGCCGTCGGCACCGAGATCAACCTGGTCAACCGGCTGGCCGCGGAGAACCCGCAGCACACCATCTTCTGCTTGGACCCGGTGATCTGCCCCTGCTCCACGATGTACCGCATCCACCCCGGCTACCTGGCCTGGGTCCTGGAATCCCTGGTCCGCGGCGAGGTGGTCAACCGCATCACGGTGGCCGACGACGTCGCCGCCCCCGCCCGCGTGGCCCTGGAACGTATGCTGGCGGCGCGGCCGTGACCAGGCGGCTCGTCGTTGTCGGCAGCGGGATCGCCGGGCTGTACGCGGCGCTGCTCGCCTCCGATCCGGGCTCCAATGCCTGGCCAACCGGGGCGCCGGCCGCCGAGGTGGTTCTCCTGACCAAGGGCGCGCTCGAGGAGAGCAACACCTTCTACGCCCAGGGCGGCATCTCCGCCGTGCTGGCACCGGGTGAGGCCGCCGCGGGTGACTCGGTGGCGGCGCACATTGCCGACACCCTCGCCGCCGGTGCCGGGCTGAACGATCCCGACGCCGTGCGGATCCTGTGCACCGAAGCCGTCCGGGATATCGCGGGGCTGCGCCGCTTCGGCGTGGACTTCGACGTCCGCGCCGACGGCGGCCCGGCGCTGGGACTCGAAGCCGCGCACTCCGCCGCCCGCATCCTGCACGCCGGCGGTGACGCGACCGGGGCCTGCATCGCCCGGGCGCTCGTGGCGGCCGTGCTCGACCGCGCCGTGCAGGGCAGGCTCCGGGTGGAGACCGGCGCCTTCGTCACCGAACTGCTGACCGGCGGCGGTGATCCGGCGGACGGCGCCGCGGAGGGAGCCGTCACGGGCGTCGCCTACCTGGCCGGCGGGGAGCTGAAGCGGCTCGACGCCGACGCGGTGCTGCTCGCCACCGGCGGCGCCGGGCGGCTGTTTGCCCGCACCAGCAATCCTTCGGTGGCCACCGCCGACGGCCTCGCCCTGGCCTGGCGCGCGGGTGCTGCCGTCCGCGACCTGGAGTTCTTCCAGTTCCACCCGACCACCCTGGCCGCGGCCGAGGTGCCCGGGGGGCCGCCCGCGCTGCTGATCTCCGAGGCGGTGCGCGGCGAGGGCGCGCTCCTGCTGGACGCCGCCGGCCACCGCTTTATGCCGGACTTCCACCCCGATGCCGAACTGGCACCGCGCGACGTCGTCTCCCGCAGCATCGCACTGCACCTGGCGGCCACCGGGCAGCCGGCGGACAGCCCGGTGTACCTGGATGCACGGGGCATTGAAGCCGCCCGCGGCTGCGGCTTCCTGGCCCGGCGGTTCCCCACCATCACCGCGGCCACCCGCGCTGCCGGCTACGATTGGACCGCCGAGCCGCTCCCCGTATCCCCGGCCGCGCACTACTGGATGGGCGGGGTCGCGACGGACCTGTCCGGACGCACCTCGGTACCGGGGCTGTACGCGGCGGGCGAGACCGCCTGCACGGGCGCGCAGGGTGCCAACAGGTTGGCCAGTAATTCGCTGCTCGAAGGGCTGGTGTTCGGGCGACGGGCCGTGGAGGACTTCCTCGCTGGCGAAACGGACTGGGCGTCAGTTGGGGCGTCGTGCGACGCCGTTCCTCCGCGTGCTGTCTCGGCCGCTGGCGGCCTCGCCTTGACGCACGCTTCCGGAACACCGTCGAACGACGGTGGGCAGCCGGCCCCGGGTGCCGCCCAGGAGTATCACCCGGCCAGCTTGCCCGATGGTCTTGTGGAGTCTGGGCCTGGTCCAGGGTCGTTTTCGCGGGAGGCTCTGGGGCGGTTGATGACTGGCGCTGCCGGGGTGTTGCGTTCGGGGGCTGAGCTCGATGCTGCTGCTGCCCAACTGGCTGCGTGGGCCTCGGTTGTCCGGCCTGAGAGGGTGGCGGACGCGGGGCTGGTTCAATCCGAGTACGAGGACCGGAACCTGTTGCTGGCCGCCCGGCTGCTGGTGGAGGCCGCCCGGGCCAGGACCGGCTCGGTCGGCGCCCACTTCCGCGCCGATGCAGCCGACGCCGCCAGTGACGCTGTTGCCCCCGGTCCGCCCGCGGTGCTCGCAGCCCCGGCCCGGTCCGCCCCGCCGGCCGGCCCGCACGGCCACCGGTATGCCGCCGTATCCCGCCCGAAACAAAGGATTCCGTCATGACAGCACCTGCCGCCGCCCTTCCCGCCGTCGTCCCTGCGGCCGCTCTCGCCGGCACCCTTCCGGCGGCCGCCGTCGGTGCCGTGCTGCGCGCCGCCCTGCAAGAGGACGCACCCTACGGCGACATCACCTCGCAGGCCCTGATCCCGGCAGGTGCCCGCGCCACCGCCGTGCTCGCGGCCCGGGTGCCCGGCGTCTTCAGCGGCGGGGAGGTGTTCGCCGCGGCGATGAAGCTGGCGGACCCGGCCGCCGTCGTCGAACTGCTCGTGGCGGACGGTGAGGCCTTCGACGCCGGCACCGCACTGGCCCGGGTGACCGGCAACGCCCGCGGTGTGCTGCTGGCCGAACGGGTGGCGCTGAACCTGGTGCAGCGGATGAGCGCGATCGCCACCCGGACCGCGGAATTCGTGGCGCTGGTGGCCGGCACGCGGGCGCGGATTACCGACACCCGGAAGACGACGCCGGGGCTGCGGGTGCTGGAACGCTACGCGGTGCGCTGCGGCGGGGGAGCGAACCACCGCTTCGGCCTCTCCGACGCGGTTCTGGCCAAGGACAACCACCTGGCCCTCCTGACCGGCGGGGACCCGGCGAAGCTCACCGAGGTGCTGCGCGACGCCAAGGCGCGGCTGGGGCACACCACGCATTTCGAGGTGGAGGTGGACAGCATGGAGCAGATTGAACCCGTGCTGGCCGCGGGCGTGGACACCATCATGCTGGACAACTTCTCGCTGATCGAACTCGCTGACGGGGTCGAGCTCATCGCCGGGCGGGCCCGCGTCGAGGCCAGCGGCAACGTCAGCCTCGCGACCGTGGCCGGCATCGCCGCCACCGGTGTGGATGTCATCTCGATCGGGGGGCTCACCCACAGCGTCACCGCCCTGGACCTCGGCCTGGATGTCGAGTTCGACGTCGAGCTGGAACCGGCGGGCTGAGGGTTGCCGTGATCTTCCTGGACGCCGCCGCCACCACACCGGTCCGCCGCGAGGTACTTGAGGCCATGTGGCCGTACCTCAGCGGCGACTTCGGCAACCCCTCAAGCCACCATTCGCTCGGCGACGCCGCCGCCACAGCGCTCGCCGGGGCCAGGGAGACCACGGCGAAAGCGTTGGGCTGCCGGCCCGGCGAGGTCGTCTTCACCTCCGGCGGCACGGAAGCGGACAATCTCGCCGTCAAGGGCATCGCCCTGGCCCGCCGCGCCGCGGACCCGCGCCTGGACCGGGTGGCGATCAGCGCCGTCGAACACCCGGCGGTGGAGGAATCCGCCCGGTACCTCGAACGCGTCCACGGCTTCGCCGTCGACGTGATTGACGTGGACCGCTACGGGCAGGTGAGCGAGGAGGCGCTCGCGGCCGTGCTCCGGCCCGAAACCGCGCTGGCCAGCGTCATGTACGCAAACAACGAGGTGGGCACGGTCCAGCCGGTGGCCCGGCTGGCGGCGCTGGCCCGCCGGCACGGTGTCCCGCTGCACAGTGATGGCGTGCAGGCCGCGGGCTGGCTGCCTCTGGACACGCGTGCCTTGGGGGTGGATGCCCTGAGCCTTTCCGGCCACAAGCTGGGCGCCCCGAAAGGCTGCGGGGCGTTGTTCGTGCGCAGCCGGACCCGGCTGGAGCCGCTGCTTCACGGCGGCGGCCAGGAACGCGGCCGCCGTTCGGGGACCGAGAACGTTGCCGGGGCGGTGGCGCTGGCAACGGCGCTGAGCCTCGCCGGGCCGTCGCAGCCGGAATCCGCCGCGCGCGTCGCTGCCCTGCGGGATGACTTCATTGGCGCGGTCCTGGCCGCGGTGCCGGGAGCCGTCCTGACCGGCCATCCGGTCGAGCGGCTGCCCTCGGTGGCGTCGTTTTGCTTCCCGGGAACCAGCGGCGAGTCCGTACTGCTGGAGCTGGAGCGGCAGGGCGTCATCTGCTCCAGCGGTTCGGCGTGTGCCGCGGGCTCCGACGAGCCCTCGCCGGTGCTGCTGGCGATGGGGATCAGCGCCGAGGTGGCCCAGACCGCCGTCCGCTTCAGCTTCGATTCCTCCATCACCGCGGCGCAGTTGCAGGAGGCGGCGGCCGCGGTGCGCACCGCCGTCGGCAGCGTCCGTTCCCTTGGGTAAGTGGCAGGCCGCTGAGGGCTAGCGGTGCCGGGCGCGGCGGAAGATCCAGTGCCGGAGCATCGTGAACCTCACGGCTGTCGCCAGGAAGCCGGACAGCGTGGTGGTCCAGAGTTCGGCGGCCACGGTCGCGTCCGGGTTGATCCAGTGCAGGATGCCGAGGCTGCCACCGGTGATCAGCAGCGCCACGAGGATGACGATCAGCCCGTTGAGGTGGTCGCGCTTCATCCGGTGCCGCTCGGTGATTTTGAACGTCAGCCGCCGGTTCAGCGCGGTGTTCATCAGCGAGGTGATGATCAGCGCGGCCGCGTTGGCCGGCTGGGGTCCGATCCACGGCCGCAGGAAGGCGTAGAGCGCCAGCGAGGTGATGGTGCAAACCACCCCGACGCCGGCGAAGCGCAGGAGTTGCCGGGCCACCGGGTACCGGAGCACACCCCGGTAGTGGCGGCGCGCCGAAGCCGACTGGGACGGAGCCGACGGGGAAAAAGCTGCCGGCGACGAAGCCGAGCGGACGGCTGCCGCGGTGCCCGGCGGAACGGGCGGGGCAGGCTGCGCCTGTTGTAGCTGCGAATCCATTCGGCTAGTACAGCTCGCCAACCGGGATGTCCACGGCGAGCCGGTTCGAGGGCCCGGCCAGGGGGCATGCCCAGGCCTCGTTGTACGCGCAGGAAGGGTTGTAGGCGAAATTGAAGTCCAGCACGAACTCGGCACCGGGCCCCGAACCGGTGACGCCGTGGAAGGCGCCCTTGATGGTGTCCAGCAGATAGCGGCCGGCGCCGTAGCTGCCCCCGGGCTGGCCCGCGGTGGCGTCGCGGAACGGCACAAAAATGCCGCCGCCGTAGCCGTTGAGCTTCCAGACGGCCAGCTGGCCCATCTCCGGCAGGTCGAAGGTGCCCAGCCGGACAAAGCGGACGACGCCGTCGGTTCCGGTTTCGACGTTCATCTCCCGCCCGGCGCCCTCCTTCGTGATGGGCACGTGGAAGCGGTAGATCGGGTCGTAGTCCGCGGTCTTCAGGCCGCCGAAACTTGCCTTGGCGTCGTCCGTCAGGGGTGAGGCGGGGTGCGTGCCGAACATCCGGTCCCGCTCCTGCCGCCAGTAGGAGTGCGCTTCGGCCGGGCTGTCCGCGGCGATCTTCCGCACGGTGGCGTAGAGCGCGAAGGTCCGGAGCCGCCAGTCTGCGATGTCGACGGCGGACATCCGCGCCACGCCGTCCGGGCCGCCAGATTCCGCTGCATCAAAGTGCTGTTCCGCCATCCCCCCAGCCTAGCCTTGTTTCGCTGCCGGACCTGCGGCGGGCCGTGCCGACGGCCGCGGCGTCCGCTTCTGCGAAACGCGGTTCCGGAAGCCCTGAACAGCCCCGGCCCGCGGTTACGCTGGCAGCATGACTGGCACGGCACTTCCCCGCGGACTCCGGCTAGCCGCTGCACTGGCGCTCACCGCGGCGGCGCTCGCCGGCTGCAGCAGCGAAGGCAAGGGCGCGCCGGCCTGGACGGCCGCACCTCCGGGCGGAAGCGCGACGTCGGGCCCCTCCGCAAGCGCAGCGTCGACGGCGGCTGGTCCGGGTGCCTCGGGGACGGCCACCGCTTCCGCCGGCGCAACTGCCGGCGCCACCGCGGGTGCGACGGCGGTGGCCTGGAAAACGTTCTACGATCCCGGCAAGACCGTGAGTTTCGATCTGCCGCAGGAGTGGATTGCGCAGTCGCTCACTCCGGCACCGGGCACCCTGCCGGGAGCGCTCAGGATCGAGGTCAAGGACGCGGAAGGCCGGTACCTGGCCACTCTGCAGACCGGGCTCCGGCCCCAGGCCGCCGCCTCCTGCAAGGCCCCGGCGGCGAAACCGTATGTGGTGGTCAGCAGCGTTCCGGTGGACCTGCCGCACCGCGGCGGGGAGGGAACCATCGACCCGCACGTGGTCTTCCGTGTGATCCAGGGCTACAAGTACTTCGGCTCCTACGGCATCACCAACGTGGTGGGCGGGGCGGGCGGGAAAGCCTGCACCCTGCGGAACATTGTCCGCGGCCCCGAGGGCAAGGGCGACTACTCCTTCGGCGATCTGGCTGAGTTCAAGGCGTTCGCTCCGGACCAGAAAGTCGCCCCGGCCAAGTCTTTTGACACGCTGGGCCAGGCGGACAAATACGTCAACGAGGGCTCGGAATTCGCCAATGTCCAGCGGATGCTAATGTCGCTGAAGATCAAAAACTAGTCCCGCCCCGCGCCCTCTACAACGGCCCGGGGCGACCGCCCGCCCGCTGACAAGCCAGCGGCTTCGCTCGCACCCTCCGGAGATTCATGGAACGCATCGTGTCCGCACGCCTGGCCTTCAAGACCGTGGCCGATACCAAGGTCGCGATGGCGGTGGCTGTTGCCCGCAACCCCGGCTACAGCGGATTCGAGGAGTCGTTGTCCGTGACGGCCGGCGGCGAGGACGTGCCCCTGACCGAGCTCTCGGACCACCACGGCGGGCGCTTCCACTACATGGAGTTCGCCGAGCCCACCGAGGTGCTGGTGGAGTACGGGGCTACCGTCACCGGTTTCGCCGCTCCGGAGGAACCCGGGCTGATGGAGCTTATCCGCTACGTGCGGCCCAGCCGCTACGCCGAGTCGGACCGGCTGCTCCCGACGGCGTACGCCGAGTTCGGCGGGCTGGACGGCGGGGAACTGCTGCACGCCGTGCGCAACTGGGTCTTCAGCGAATTGCGCTACGTCAGCGGCTCATCGCGCGGCACCGACGGCGCCGTCGAAACACTGCTGCACCGGCGCGGCGTCTGCCGGGACTTCGCCCACCTGGCTATCTCGCTGCTCCGGTCCAAGAACGTCCCGGCGCGGCTGGCCGCCGTCTACGCCCCGGGGCTGAGCCCGATGGACTTCCATGCCGTGGCTGAAGCCCATGTCAACGGGGCCTGGCACGTGATAGATCCGACCGGCCTCGCGCCCCGGGAGAGCATGCTCCGGATTACCGCAGGCCGGGACTCCTCGGACACCGCGTTCCTGTCCACCGTTGGCGGCAGCCTCTCGCTCCGGGAGCTCAAGGTCACCGCCACCGTCACCGGCGACCTGCCGGTCGAGGACCCGGCGGCGCTGGTCGCCATCCGCTGATACCCCCGGGCCCGCGGCGGAGCAGCACAGCTAGCGGCCCAGGACCGAGGCCCGCAGCTTCTCCGTCAGGCGCATCAGCTCACGCTGTTCCTCGGCGGTCAGTGCCGGGCCCACCAGATCCACGATGTCGCGGACATGCTCCCGCCCGATGGCCTTCTGCAGTTCCCGCCCAGCCTCGGTGAGCCGGACGAGCACGCCGCGGCCGTCGTCAGGCGCGGGTTGCCGCTCCACGAGGCCCCGCTTTTCCAACCGCTCCACCAAACGGCTCAAGCTCGACTGGCTCAGCAGCACGTGGTCGTTGAGCTCGTTCTGGCGCAGCCAACCGGAAGGGCAGCGGGAGAGGGTGAACAGCACGTCGTACTCGTTCAGGGCGAGGGACTTAAACGCCGGTCCGGCCTGCAGCCTGCGCATCACGGCGACCTGGGCCCGGAACAGCGACTCCCAGGTCTGCGCCGCGAGCCGCACCGGCGACGCCGGGCTGGTGCCCGATTCCGCCGGTGCTCCCGCCCGGCCGGTTTCCGCCGGTGCCGCTTCGGCGGACATCAGGCGTCCTGCGGCGCGGCCTCACGGGCCGCCACCGAGGCGGCCACGCGACCGGCGTGGGTCGGCGGTTCGGGCACGTGGGCCGGAGTCTTCTCGGCGTATTCCTTGCGGAGCACCGGCAGGACTTCCTCGCCGAACAGATCCAGCTGCTCCAGCACGGTCTTCAGCGGCAGGCCGGCGTGGTCGATCAGGAACAGCTGGCGCTGGTAGTCGCCGAAGTACTCGCGGAAGGTGAGGGTCTTTTCGATGACCTCCTGCGGGCTGCCGACCGTCAGCGGGGTCTGCGAGGTGAAGTCCTCGAGCGATGGGCCGTGGCCGTAGACCGGGGCGTTGTCGAAGTAGGGGCGGAACTCCTTCACCGCGTCCTGCGAGTTCTTCCGCATGAAGAACTGGCCGCCCAGGCCGACGATTGCCTGGTCCGCCTTGCCGTGGCCGTAGTGCTCGTAGCGTTCACGGTAGAGGCCGATCAGCTGCTGGTAGTGCTCCTTGGGCCAGAAGATGTTGTTGGCGAAGAATCCGTCGCCGTAGTACGCGGCCACTTCGGCGATCTGCGGGGTGCGGATGGAGCCGTGCCAGACGAAGGGGGCGACGCCGTCGAGCGGGCGCGGCGTGGAGGTGAAATTCTGCAGCGGGGTGCGGTGCTTGCCGGACCAGTTGACCGTGTCCTCGTCCCAGAGCCGGCGCAGCAGGGAGTAGTTCTCGATCGCGAGTTCGATCCCGTCCTGGATGTTCTTGCCGAACCAGGGGTAGACCGGGGCGGTGTTGCCGCGGCCCAGGACCAGGTCCACCCGGCCGTCGGCGAGGTGCTGGAGCATCGCAAAGTCCTCGGCGATCTTCACCGGGTCATTGGTGGTGATCAGCGTGGTGGCGGTGGAGAGGATGATCCGCTCGGTTTGTGCCGCGATGTAGGCCAGCGTGGTGGTGGGGGAGGAGGAGAAGAACGGGCGGTTGTGGTGCTCGCCGATGGCGTAGACGTCCATGCCGATTTCTTCGACCTTCTTGGCGATGGCAACCGAGGCTTTGATGCGCTCGTGTTCCGTGGGGGTGCGGCCCGTGGTGGGGTCGGTGGTGATGTCGCTGACGCTGAAGACGCCGATCTGCATGGTGTTCCTTTCCGGGGCCGGAGACTTCCGGTTGCTGCTTCTACTATACCCGATTTACATGCATTTGCATGTATCACCCTCTACAACGCCGTCTTTGTCGGATTATTCCTCGCCCTCCGGCCCGTGCCGTCCCCGGCCGCCGCCGGGCCCGGGTGCCGCATGCGTTGAGTCCCCGGAAGCGTCCGTATAGGGCACCCTCACCGGGGGCGACAGAGGGCAGGTCCGGTGAAGGAAGCCCGTCGGTAGGATCGACCTATGACCCGTAAGCCCTGGATGACTCTTGGTCCGCCTGCCCATATAGTCGAGCGTTTCTTCGAAAAGCACGGGCGGGCTGGCTTGGTGTTACCTGACGGTTGGTACGGGAGGCCTTTAAATTCCCTCTTCGCCCTCACCTCCGCCGTGGATCTTCCGAATGGACTCAAAATCGAGATTGAAGGTGGAAGGGAGCTGATTTTTGATCGGCAGACGTATGGCGAGCCAGGTGCGGTCGTCTTCGTTTCCTAGGTGGGGCAGTCACTTCTGGCGCTTGGCGTTCGGTGGCCCACCGGCTAGGCCTGTAGGCTCTGGTCGTGATTGCTCAAGTCTTAGGAGAAGGCCTTCCGCTAATCGTGATCCACGGATTCGGCGTTGATCATCGGATCATGCTGCCGCTAGAGGACGCCATTGAAGAATCCGGGTGGCAGCGCATCTATATCGACCTGCCGTGGGCCGAAGGAAATGCTGACAGCAACGCCATTAGCGCAGATCATGTCGCACACGGGGCCTTGGACGACATCCATGAGTGTCTTGGCGACCGGCCCTTCGCGGTGATAGGCAACTCCTTTGGGGGCATGATTGCCCGGTACGTCGCTCACGAGCGTCGAGATCAGATCCTTGGACTGGCTACTCTTGCGGGCGTGTACGAGCCGACCCATCAGGCGCGCATTCTCCCCGTCGGCAGGTTGTCCGAGAGGACCCCTCCGTTCTGGCTTTGGCTGGCCAGGCGAGGGATGACTACGAAGAGATGGCCGTAGTCCAGAGCGAGGCCACGCTCGACGCATTCAACACGTATGTACTTCCTGGACTCCGTGGCGCGAACCAAACCATTCTTGAACGGGTGGCAGAGCAGTATGCGCTCTCGGTCGATCCGGAGATCGCGCACCCTGCTCCGTTCGAAGCGCCCTCGTTGCACCTTTTCGGGCGTCAGGATCACGTGACGGGGTACGAGGACGGATGGAAACTACGCGACCACTATGTCCGAGGAACCTACGCGGTGCTGGATTCCGCCGGCCATAATGCCCATCTTGAACGCCCGGAACTCACCGCCGCCCTAGTGAAGGACTGGCTCGCACGGACCGGCACGGCTGCCCGGTAAAGGATCCTCTTACGGGACACCCGTGGGGCGGGGCCGCTATCCGTCGTATTCCACGTCAGCGAAGGCTTTGACTTCTGCGCGAAGTTGCTCGGCGATACGGGCGCCCTCAGCTTTCCAGGCCCGTTCGTTGGCGCATGAACTCCAACCTTTCTCATACAGGTTCTCGGTATCCCAGGCGTCGTACCAAGCGCGAAGCCGGCCAGTTAGGGTCTGTGAGAGTCCGAAATCTGCTGGCTTCATTGCGTAGTTGGTCGGGTGCTCGGCGGTGCTGTTCTCCCAAAGTGGCCACCGATGCCCGTAGTCAGGAAACAGGCGGATGACTGGACGGGTGGGGACCGGCTTACGGGCGGCCTCCTGAGGCTCCCGATAAGGATCGGCTTCCTCAGACCGGGAAACCGTGAAGGCGGCGTCCTCCCGTGGTTAGCTTTACCCCTACCGCGCGAAAGAAGCCTAATGAAAACGGACACGGAAGTACTGGCAGCCGACATGATGCGGTTTGCGTCCTTGCTAAGACACATGAACCTCACTGTCGTGGCGCTCAAATGCGAATCCCTTGCCAGAGCGCTTCAGAGCGAACCATCGGAAGATGCTGTGGAGGAGGTTCGACTGTGGCTCCGCTCGTCAATGAAGGGCGGCAGCGGAAGCCTCAGTGACCGGTACGTGCATACGGACGGAGAAGTGGATGAAGTCCTCAACGCCGACTACGAAGAACTTCTCCAGAAGTTCACGGATTTCGTCAATGCTGAGCCGGAATCAAAAGAGAGCGCGGCGGCTGCTGCCATGTTCGCCAATGAAGGCACTTACTTCCGTCTGATCGAAATTCCCGTCCGCAAGAGCTGGCTCTCCCTCAAAGGAACGATCACTTACGAAGTGGCGACTGCGCCGGGAGTCACGCGGCTGGTGACGTTGGATCAACTCGGTCAAGCTGTCGGTTATGGGCCGCAGGACTCCCGGAAAGATTGGCAGGAGTGCCAGATGGTTGCAGACCGCCTTTTCAGGGAGGGACGCAGGGACGATTGGGTTCATTACTCCAGCTCCTATGTCGTTCCCGACGAGACACTCCGAAAGGATTGGTAGCGATACGTTCGCAAAAGAGAGCGTCTACGTGAGGTAAATGACAATGGATGTGTCTCAGTGAGGGATCCCTCGACGGGACGCTCGTGGACGGTAGCGTTGGACTATGTCTCTGCTCGTCCGTCCTTCGGTTGGCCTGTATACGGCGTGGCGAGAAGCATACGAGGAGTGGGGCGACGGCCTCCACGAGGAGGGGTTCGGCCTGCTGGAGACCGACGATGTTCGTTCGTCGGAGGGATTCCTCGAGTTCGTCGATCGGCTCTCCGCCAAGGAATCCTCAGTAGACGACGGGGCCACGTTCCGTTGGATCGTCGAGGACGGCAAAGTCCTTGGGGGAATCGCTCTGCGTCACGAATCAGGCCGGGACGTGGACGTCCTGGGGCACGTTCCCTCGGTAAAGACCATAGAACGCTGCGGCGGAGTTTTGGACGGGATCGTGACGACGAGCCGAGGGGAAGTAGGACGCTACACAATAATGGCCCGATAGCGCCCCTGGATCGGCTAACGGGCGCCGCGTCAAACGCAGAGCGCCGGCCGGTCCCATTTCCGAATCCTCGACCGGGGCGCCTCAGCTGTAGTCAGCGGTAATTGTTTTGGTGATTCCGTCGAGCCGGATCAATCCTCCGTGGGGAAGGATCCATTGGGGTCGGGTGTGGCCGAAGGGAACTCCGACGCAGATGACCGCGTCCGGGTTGTACGCACTGACCTGCCCGATTATCACTTCGCTCTGCTCCTCGCGTAGTCGGGCTCGTTCGTCCGCTGCCGGCACAGGTGCGCCTAGCCGGCTGACTGGTGGCCGGGCGACCAGTACGCCGGCGGCGGCTTCGAGGATCCCTCTCTTTCCCAGGGCCCGCACCCATCGCCGCACTTCGTCTGCGGCGGGCAGCTCCTCGCTAGTCTCGAATAGCAGGATCGCCCCTTCGAGGTCGCGCACAGCCGGCATCCGGTCAGCCATCGCGATCTGATCGATCACCTCGAGACAACCGCCCCACGAGCGTCCTTCCACGACCGTCGTTGGACCGGACCAGGCCCACGGTTCCGTCGCCTCGCGGATACCGAAGTGGGTCAGGGCGCGGGGGTCTGTCCAGGTGATGCCGAAGTCTTCTGACTCTCCAGGATCGGTGAGTTCGATGGATCCGCCCTCGATCAACGCGGCGCGAAGTGAGGCGAGGTGCTCGCCATCCACACGTGGTCCTGCTCCTAGATGCACCTGCGTGGAACCGCCGTAGTAGCTGGGGATCCCGAGACCCCACAGGAAGTTGTGCAGGTTCGTGTTGTCGCTGTAGCCGAGGAATGGCTTCGGGTTGTCGGTAATGACCTCGGCGTCGATGTGCTTGATGACGGTGATCTGGTCGTTGCCACCGATCGTCGCAAGTACAGCCCGGATAGAGGGGTCAGCGAACGCGGCATTAATGTCGGCTGCCCTAGCCTGCGCGCTTGCGCCCAGTTGCCTTGTAGTTGCGTACTCGACTGGTATCAGCCCGGTCGTTTCCGTCAGCCGCCTCATAGCCTGCTCGTGAACAGCCTCCGAGACGGCAGGTGCCGCAAATGCTGGAGACAGTATCGCAACCCGATCGCCAGCGCCAGCCTTCGCGGGGGCAGCAAATACTCTTGGCTTCACCTCATCATTAGATCAGTCAAGGAAGTCATCCCAGGACTTCCACGCCGCCCCGTTCGGCGAGCCCGGAAGAAGATTTTGAGGCAACTTTGGTCGAACACTAAAGCTCGTGAGTTCCGCTCCTCAGTAGAGCGCGCCTAGCTTGGAACGCACCCCGGAAGGGGGATCGTCTTGCGGGCCGGGGCGTGGGCATCTGCCGCGGTGCAAGGCGGTCAGTAAGGAACGACGGCGACGTCGTCCTAAGAGTTTTTCAAAATTCTCGTTACAGTTTGTTGGCTGCCGGACATTAACAGGGCATGGGCTTGAAAACAATGGGGGAACGTGTGGATCTGGAGAGGGAACAACGGTTTCTGGCCGCTCACGCGGCGGCCCACGACCGTATCTACCGCTATTTCCGGCGAAGGACGGACGGTGCCGCCACCGCGGAGGACCTGTGCGCTGAGGTTTTCAGAATTCTCTGGGAGAAGTCCGGACATGGCGATGACCTCCCCATAGTTGTCCTTTTCGGCGTCGCCCGGAATGTACTCCGAAACCATGACAGGTCCTTGTCCCGGTCTGCCGCGCTCGTCGGAGCTTTGCGGTTGGAGCGCATCCACGGGGCACCCGCCGAGGAATCCGCCGTCCGGGATGGCATCGACCGCTTGGCCCCGAAGGAGCGGGAGGTGCTACTGCTGACGTACTGGGACGGACTCACCGCCGTCGAGTTGTCCCACCTCCTCGACACATCAGCGGCTGCCGTGCGAATGCGCCTCCACCGGGCACGCAAGGAACTAAGCCGAATACTTCAGCAGCAGACAGTGACAGAAGGAGCGACAGAATGAGCCCGGACAAGACCGCCGCCGACCTGCTTTCAGCCGCCGACCCTGCGCTCACGATCACCGAGGAGGAACTGATCCTCAGCCGCCAGCGGTCGCTGTCGTTCATGAATTCCGACGTCACTCAGATCGCCGTCGGCGGATCCGTTGACGACTTCCACCGCGTGCCGGCCAAACGTCATTGGGGGCGTTTCGCCGCCGCGGGGCTTGCGGTCGCCGCGGTCGCGGCCTGCATAGTCATCGTCTCGAACCCAGGAACACGTCCGGACATCACGGCAGCGGCTCCGACCGCCGCAGAGGCCACCGCGACGGCGACACCGGCCGGCACCGGGACGTCTTCCCTGGCGGGGCCCATTGTCACCGATTCTTTTGGGAACGTGGATTACTACACCACCGTCGCCGGTGAAGCGCCTGCAGCAGTGGCTGCATCCTTCGGCATCTCCGAGGCAAAACTTGCCGAGTTCAATGGCCTCGACCAAGGCGCAGCCCTGCTGGCGGGCACGAAGCTGCGTCTGATCCCCGCCCCGGGTCCGATCGTCGGGGCGAAGGGTGCAGCCGTCGTCGACGCCAGCGGCATCCCCATCAGCTACGTGATTGAACCCAATGACACCCTCGACGGGATCACATACAGGTTCGGGCTCACCGGCGAACAGTTAGCGGAAGCGAACAAGGTCCCGTACGTGTACGAGAAGGGCAACGTCTACTTTGTCCGTGCCGGGAAGCGCATCCAACTGCAGAAAAATCCCGTCGACGGTCGATCCGGTCGAGGCACAAGCGTCAACAATTCATTCGGTCAGACCATCTTCTACACCACCGTCGACGGCGACTCTTTCGACAGCCTCGGCTACAAATTCCGATGCACCACGGAGCAGTTGCTGCAGTACAACCCGTTCCTGATCGCAGACCGGCCTATCCCCGCGGGGACCAGGGTGAGGCTCATGCCCGGAGAGCTCAAGATTGACGGCGCCCAAGGCGCCTTCACCGCCGACGCCGCCGGGATTCCCCAGACCTACACCACAGCACCCGGGGACACCGAACGCCAGATCTCCTTCCGGTTCGGAATATCGGAGCTAGCGAATCTGGATGCGGCGAACCGCCCGCTCACCGGCACCGACCGCGTCTGGTTCACCTTCGCCGACCTGCCCGCCGGGGAGTTGGCCCCGGGCCAGACCATCAGCCTCGACCTGACCAAACCCATCCATAAGTAGAAACCGGGGAAGCTGCCCAACGGCTGTACCCCGGAGTGATCAGCGGGGGAGAGGGTCAGTGCCGGAGGGCGGGCGCCTCGTCCGGTTCGTCGTCGCGCTCGTCATCGTCCCTGCTGCCTGTCGCCGGGCGGGCATCGCCGGCGCGGCCCGGGGTCCCGGCCCCGGCGCCGGACCCCGCGGCCTCCGACGGCGCGGGCTGGGCCCGGCGGCCGTGGGCGGCCCTGCCGCCGTTGGCCTTCTGCAGGGCCTTGCGTTCGCGCCGGCCCTCCACCAGCCGGTACAGCACCGGCACCAGGATCAACGTCAGGAGGGTCGAGGAAATCAGGCCGCCAATCACCACGATGGCCAGCGGCTGCGAGATGAAACCGCCGCCGCCGGTCAGGCCCAGCGCCATCGGGGTCAGCGCGAACACGGTGGCCAGCGCGGTCATCAGGATCGGCCGGAGCCGCTGCCGGGCGCCGTGCGTGATGGCGTCCGCCACGCTCATGCCGGGTTCGCCGTTGCGGGGCTGCCGGTACTGGTTGATCAGGTCGATCAGCACAATCGCGTTGGTCACCACAATGCCCACCAGCATCAGCATGCCGATCAGCGACGGCAGCCCTAGCGGGACGCCGGTCACGAGCAGCAGCGCGATCGCGCCGGTGGCGGCGAAGGGGATCGAGACCAGCAGGATCAGCGGCTGCACGAGCGACTTGAAGGCGGCCACCATGATCACGTAGACAATGGCGATCGCGGCCAGCAGTGCCAGTCCCAGCTGGCCAAAGGACTCGGCCTGCTGCGTGGTGGCGCCGCCAATCTCCGCGGTGACGCCCGGCGGCAGCTGGACGGACTTGAGCCGGGCCTGCACCTCGGTGCTCACCGCGCCGAGGTTGCCGCCCGACGGCGTGACGGACACGCGCGCGGTCCGCTGGCCGTTGCTGGCCGTAATCGAGACCGGGACGTCGACCTGTTCCACGGAGGCGATCGAGGACAGCGGAACCGGGCCCCGCGCCGTCGGCAGCGGGAGGTCCCGGACAGCGCCGATGCTGGTAAAGCGGGTGCCCTCGCCGATCCGGACCGGGTAGTCGTTGGTGCCGATCCGGACGGTGCCGGCCGGGACCGGGCTGATCGTGGCGGCCAGCACGCCGGCGACCTGCTGCTCGTTCAGGCCGGCCGCGACGGCCTTGGCGCGGTCCACCTTGACCTGGACCACGGGCTGGCTCGCGGCCAGGTTGGTGCTGACCTCGGAGGAGCCGGGGACGCCGTCCATCGCCTTGACCATGGCATCGCTGGCGGTCTTGAGGTCCGCGGAACTGGCGGCCTTGAGCGTGATGTCAACCGTCGACGTCGTACCGAATCCGCCCTGCTGGGAGCCGACGGTGATCTTGCCGGCGCCGGAGATCTTGGCGAGCTCACTGCGGACGGTGTCCTGCAGTTGGCCCTGTTTGGCGGACTCGTCAGTGACGACGGTGAAGCTGGAATTCGCCGCCCCGGTGGACTGCAGCGCGGAGAAACCGGACTGGGCGTTGCCGGTGGTGACCTGCACGTCCTTGATCCCGTCGATGCCGCGCAGCACCTTCTCGACCTTGACGGCGGCGGCGCTGCCCTCGGACAGGCTGGTGCCGGCGGGCAGGGCCTGCTTTACGGTCATGCTGTTTTCGCCGGAGCGGCCCAGCAGGTCGGTGGCGAGCAGCGGGGACATCGCCACCGTGCCGCCCAGGACCAGGACGGCCGCGACCAAGGTGATGACGGGATGCCGCTGGGTCTTGGTCAGGACCGGGAGGTAGCCGCGCTGCAGGAAGCTGCGCTGCTCGGCCTCGTGGGCTTTGGCGGCGGTCTCGCGGGCGGAGGCCTCGGAGACGGCGGTGCCCGCCTTGTCCGCAGGGGTCCGCAGGAACCAGTACGCCAGCACCGGGACGATGGTCAGCGAGACCAGCAGCGAGGACACCAGAGCGATCGTGACGGTGAGCGCGAAGGGCCGGAACAGTTCCCCGGCGAGTCCGGCCACGAAGGCGATCGGCAGGAAGACCGCCACGGTGGTGAGCGTGGACGCGGTGATCGCGCCGGCAACTTCGCGGATGGAGGTGAGGATGGCGGTAATCTTCTGCTCGCCGTAGCTCAGGTGCCGCTTGATGTTCTCGATCACCACGATCGAGTCGTCCACCACCCGGCCGATCGCGATGGTCAGCGCGCCAAGGGTCAGGATGTTCAGCGAATACCCGGTCGCCGAGAGCCCGATGAAGGTGATCAGCAGGGACAGCGGGATGGAGACGGCCGTGACCAGCGTGGAGCGCACCGAGAGCAGGAACAGCAGGATGACGGCGACGGCGAAGCCCAGGCCCAGGAGCCCCTCGGTGGTGAGGTCCTTGATGGACTTCTCGATGAAGGGAGCCTGGTCGAAGACGGGGGTGAACTTGGCGTTGGACCCCAGCTCGGCCTCAAGCTGCGGGATGGTGTCCTTCACCGCATGGGAGATGCCCACCGTGTCACCCTCGGGCTTCTTGGTGACCGAGACGGCGAGGGTTTCCTTGCCGTTGGTGCGGGTGATCGAGGTGCGGGCGTCCTCGGTGATGCTCACGTCCGCCACACTGCCGATCGTCGCGGCGCTGCGGGCGCCGCCCAGCGGCAGGGATTTGACCGCTTCGAGGGAGTCCACCGGGCTGCCGACCTGCAGCGAGAGCGTCTTGCCCTGCTCCTCGATACTGCCGGCCGGAACCAGGCTGCCGTTGTTCTTCAGCGCCTCGGATATGGACGCGATGGTGACGCCGGAGGCGGCCATGGCCGCCGGCCGCGGCATGATCTTGATGTGCTGGGTGGCACCGCCGGTCACCTCGGCGCCGCGCACGCCGTCGAGCTTCTGCAGCCGGGGCACGCTCAGGCGGGCCAGGTCCGTGTTGAGTTCGCTCAACGGCTTGTCGGAGGAGACCGCGAGGTAGACGATCGGGAAGTCGCTGATGCTGCCGGCGATCGCCTGCGGCTGGACGTCCTTGGGCAGTGCCTGCTTGGCGTTGGAGATGGCGCGGTCGATCTGGTTCCGGGCGCGGTCCAGGTTGGAGCCGTAGGTGAAGGCCAGGGTGATCTGCGAGACGCCGTTGCGCGACGTCGACGTCGTCGACTCCAGCCCCTCGACGCCGTTCAGCGCCGTCTCCAGCGGCCCGCTGACCTGCTTGTCCACCACTTCCGGCGAGGCCCCGGGCATCGAGGTGATGACCGTGATCTGCGGGAACTCGATGGACGGGATGAGCTCCTGCTTAAGCGAGGTCATCGTGATCACCCCGAAGACCGACGCGAAGACGGTGATCAGCGCGATCAGCGCCCGGTTTGCTAGCGAGAGCTGGGCCAGCCGAAACATCTTATGGTCTCCTGGTGGGTCTACGGGCAGGCGTCAACGCATGACGTCAAGGGGTACAACGTGCCGCAACCCGGAAGGGTTTCAGCGGGTGGCGCTGACCGGCTCCAGCTGCAGTGCCGCGGCCGTCTCGGCCTCGAGCTTGGCGGCGAGGTCCGGGTTCTCGTTGAGCTTGACGCCGTAGCCGGGCATCATCTCCTTGAGCTTGGCCTGCCAGCCCTTGAAGTTCTTCGGGAAGGACTTCTGGAGCAGCTCGATCATGATCGGCACGGCGGTGGAGGCGCCCGGGGAAGCGCCGAGCAGGGCGCCGATGGTGCCGTCGCGTCCGGCGATGACCTCGGTGCCGAACTGCAGCACGCCGCCCTTCTTCGGATCCTTCTTGATGATCTGGACCCGCTGGCCGGCCGTGATGAGTTCCCAGTCGCCGTCCTTGGCCTCCGGGTAGTACTCCCGCAGGGCCTCGACCTTGGCGCCGTGCCGCTTGGCGACTTCCTTGACCAGGTAGGCGGTCAGATCCATGTTGTCCTTGGCCACGGCCAGCATCGGGATGATGTTGGAGGGGCGGATGGACAGCGGCAGGTCCAGGTAGGAGCCGTTCTTCAGGAAGTTCGTGGAGAAGCCGGCGTACGGGCCGAACAGCAGGGAGCGCTTGCCGTTGACGAATCGGGTGTCCAGGTGCGGGACGGACATGGGCGGGGCGCCCACGGAGGCCTGGCCGTAGACCTTGGCGCTGTGCTGGGCGGCGAGGGTCTCGTCCGTGCAGCGGAAGAACTGGCCGGAGACCGGGAAGCCGCCGAAGCCCTTGCTTTCCGGGATGCCGGAAGCCTGCAGCAGGTGCAGGGCGCCGCCGCCGGCGCCGACAAAGACGAACTTTGCGTGGATGGAGCCGTGCTCACCGGAACGCGGGTGCTTGAGCGCAAGGTCCCAGCCGCCGTCGGAGGCCCGGCTGATACCTGTGACGTCGTGGCCGTAGTTGATCTCCACGCCGTTGTTGCCGAGATAGCCGGTCAGCTCCCGGGTCAGGGCACCGAAGTCGACGTCGGTGCCCTCCGCGGCGCGGGTGGCGGCGATGTGCTGCTTCGGGTCGCGGCCCTTGACGATCAGCGGCGCCCACTTGGCAATCTGGGCGTGCTCCTCGGAGTACTCCATGGAGCGGAACAGCGGGTTCGGCTTGAGCGCCTCGTAGCGGGTGCGCAGGAACTTGGCATTGGCGTCGCCGACCACGAAACTCATGTGCGGCACGGTGTTGATGAAGCCTTTGGGGGAGCCGATCAGGGAGTTGGTGACCAGGTGGGACCAGAACTGGCGGGAGAGCTGGAACTGCTCGTTGATCTGCAGGGCCTTCGAGGGGTCCACCGAGCCGTCCTTGGCCGCGGGGGAGTAGTTAAGTTCACACAGGGCGGCGTGGCCGGTGCCGGCGTTGTTCCACGGGTCGGAGCTTTCCAGCCCCGGCTGGTCCAGCCGCTCGAACAGGGAGATGGTCCAGTTCGGCTCCAGCTGCTTGAGGAAAGCGCCCAGCGTGGCGCTCATGATGCCGCCGCCAATCAGGACGACGTCGGCATGTTGGGTCTTGGAAATGAAAGTCACAATCAGTCTCCGATAGCAGCGGCTCTGGCTGTCACAGAATATCCCCGCACGGCCCACTAACTGAAATTGGGCCCTGCCGTCAAGGCTTTAACTCGACGTTGGTGAAAACTTCGTTCAGGACCGGCGACGCCGGGTACTTCAGGACCCGGTCGGACAGCGCCAGCGCCGAGATCGGGAACGCAATCGGCACCGCAGGCACCGTCGCGGCGATCTGGGCGTTGATGGTCTGGTACTGCTCGGTCCGCTCCTTGCCGTCCGGCAGGCCGCGGGCGCGGGAAATCTTGGAGAACACCTGCGGATCCTGGTAGTCGAACTCGCCGGTGTTCTCACCGAACAGCGGGCCCACGAAGTTGTCCGGATCCGCGTAGGAACCGTTCCAGCCGAGCAGGTGCAGGGCGTGGTCCCCGGGGGAGGTGACCTTCTGGAGGTAGCCGTCGGACCATTCGACCGGAACAGGCTTGATGTTGAGCCCGACGGCGGTGAGCTGCCGGCTGATCTCGGCGTAGACCTTCTCCGGGGTCGGAAGGTAGGGGCGTGCGACGTTGAGCGGGTAGTAGAACTTCAGTTCCTCGCCCTTGTAGCCGGCGTCGGCGAGCAGTTCCTTGGCCTTGTTCTGGTCGTACCCCAGCGAGGGTGCGTTGTTGTTGAAGCCGCTCAGCTTCGGCGGAACGAACTGGGAGGCCGCCGCGGTGTTGTCAATGAAGAACTTCCGGATCAGGGTGTCCTTGTCCAGGGCCATTTCGATCGCCTGGCGGACCTTGAGGTTCCGCAGCACCGGAACCTGCTGGTTCATGCCCAGGTACATGACGGAGAACGGGTCGCGCTGGATGATCTGCTTGCCGCGCTTGACCAGCTGGTCGAAGTTTCCCACGGTCACCGAATCGTAGGCGTCGATCTTGCCGTCCAGCAGCGCCTGCATCCGGGTCTGCGGGTGGTCGTAGCTGACGAAGTGGACGGTGCCGATCTGGCCTTTGTCGCCCCAGTAGCCCTTGTTGCTGTCCAGGGTGACGGTGTTGTTGTCCCAGGAGCTGAAAACGAACGGTCCGGTCCCCACCGGGTGCAGGGCGTAGGCGGAGACCGGCTGGCCCTCGCGGCTCTGGTTGAGCACGTCGGCGGAGTGCGCGGCCATGGCCTTCGGCGAGGAGATCGCAAAGGCGGGCAGGGTGAGCGCCTGCAGGAAGCCGGTGAATGGCTGGGTGAGGTCGATCCGGACGCTGTCCGCCGACAGCGCGGTGCAGCCCTTGTAGATGGACAGCGACGCCTGGTCCGCGTGCGCCATAAAGACGCCCTTGAACGTGGTGCCGGGCGCCTGCTTCCGCAGGGCCGGGGAGAAGTTGAACCAGCGCTTGAAGTTGGTGCACACGGCCGCCGCGTTGAAGGCTGTGCCGTCCTGGAACGTCACCTTCTCCCGGAGCTTGAAGGTGTAGGCGCGGCCGTCGCCGCTGGTGGTCCACTCCGTGGCCAGCAGCGGGGTGGGCTTGCCGCTGGTCTGGTCGACGCCGACCAGGCCCTCGAGGATCTGGCGGGTGATGCGGTACGAGTCGACGTCGGACACGAGGGCCGGATCCAAACCGAGCGGGCGCGAGGCGGTGCCAAAGGTAAAGGTGGCGGTGGGGGCGGCGGCCGAAGCGCTGGCAGAGGACGACGGCGGCGGCGTCGGGCCCGATGTTCCGGTGCACGACGCCAGCGGCAACATGAGCAGGACCGCGCCCAAACCGGCAGCGACGCGGCGCAACCGCCTGCGGGGTCCGGTACTGGTGGGCAGGGTACTGCTGGGCACTGTAGGAATCACCTCTGGGGTACGGGAAGGCCGCCGGCTGCGGAACAGCCCCAGTCTAGTTGACCGGTGCGGCGGATTCCCGTCAGGGCCACCGCCCCGGTGGGCCGGCATAGCTGGCCCAGCAACAGGCGAAGGCCCGCACCATCCGGTGCGGGCCTTCGTTTCTCCAGGTGGATCCAGGGAGTCAGGCTGGATCCGGGTCAGGAGGGCTTGGGTGTTGCCTACTTCGGCATCAGGACCGAGTCGACCATGTAGACCGTGGCGTTGGCAGTCTTGACGCCGCCGCAGACCACGTTGGCGCCGTCAACCTTCAGCGCATCCTTGCTGCCGGTGACAGTCACGGAACCGCCCTGGACGGTCTTGTGGGTGCCCACGATCTCGGCCGGGCTGATCTTGCCCGGGACTACGTGGTAGGTCAGGATCTTGCTCAGCAGGGCATCGTCCGTCTTGAGCTTGTCGATGGTGGCGGCGTCGATCTTCTTGAACGCGTCATCCGTCGGAGCGAAGACAGTGAATTCGCTGCCGTTCAGGGTGTCCACCAGGTTGACCTTGGGGTTGAGCTTGCCGGAAACGGCGGCGGTCAGGGTGGTCAGGATCGGGTTGTTGGAGGCGGCGGTGGCCACCGGGTCCAGGGCCATGCCGGAGACCGAACCCTTGCCGTCGGGAACCTGGGCGGCGTAAGCGGCGCAGCCGGAGCCGACGAGGTCAGCGGCCGGATCCATCGCCGCGGCGGAGGAGCTCATGGACGGCGACGGCGCCATGCTGGATTCCATGGCGGAGCCCGACGGCGAGGAAGCCGGGGCCGAGGAAGCGGATCCCGTGCTGGAACCGCCACAGGCAGTGAGGCTGAGCATGGCTGCGGCAGCGATACCTGCAACGGCGAAAGTCGTGCGCTTGATGGTCTGCATTTCGATTCTCCTTTGTTGTGCCGATTTCATTGCCTGCAGCGAACATCTTTGCCGCTGTGGCTTTTCTCCGACTGGTGGGCACCGACCCTTGGTTGGTGTCTCAATGGGTATTCGGGCGCTCAGCGGAAAGGGATGGGTGGGGAATCAAAATTCTTTTCCGGAGGGCCGTCCGGGCAGCAGATGTTGCCCTCTTTCAGCCCGTAGTTCCGGGGTTTGATGACCGGAGGGGTGAGGCCGGCTCGGCGGTTAAACGCCAAGACCCCGGTCCGAGGACCGGGGTCTTGTTCAGTGCGCAAGGGGGGACTTGAACCCCCACGCCCGAAGGCACAGGAACCTAAATCCTGCGTGTCTGCCAATTTCACCACTCGCGCGCGGCGCCGTCGTCCGCGGGGCCCGTGAAGGCCCTCGACGGCGGATGCCAGGAACCAGTCTACATTTCGGTTCCGCGGTCCGCCGCCGGGCCGGCCGGACGGGCGGGTGCTGGCTAGACCTCGAGCTTGAGGTCGCGCAGCAGCTTGGCGACATGGCCGGTGGCGCGTACGTTGTACTGCGCCAGGGCGACTTTGCCGTCGGGGCCGACCACCACGGTGGAACGAATGAGCCCGTCGTAGGTGCGGCCGTAGTTTTTCTTTTCACCCCACGCCGCGTAGGCCTCGGCCACCGCATGATCCGGATCGGAGAGCAGCGGGAAGCTGAGCCGTTCAGCCGCCGCGAAGTCGGCGAGCTTTTCGACCGGGTCGGGGGAGATGCCGACGACGTCGTAGCCTGCCCGTTGCAGGGCTGCAAGCGAGTCGCGGAAGTCGCAGGCCTGCTTGGTGCATCCAGGAGTGGCCGCCGCGGGGTAGAAGTAGACCACGGTGTTCCGGCCGTGGAAGTCCCGCAGGCTGACCTCGCGTCCTGTTGAGTCCAACAGCTGGAAGTCCGGTGCGTCGTCTCCGGGAACGAGTCGTTCGGGCATTATTCCTCCTTGACAAATGTGCGAAATTCCAGCCTAGTGAGCGCAGGAGCGGCCGACGAATCCGACAATCGTTATACTCTTGGGTATGCCTGATATGGATCGCTGGCCCACGGGCCGCCTATTGTCAACGGCAGCACGCCTTGTGGAACACTCCTGGAACGAGAAGCTGGGGGCCATTGGCCTTACCCATGCCGGGGTCATTGCCATGGAAGTGCTCTCCGCCAACGGACCCATGACGCAAGCGCAATTGGCGCAGCTGGTCCGCGTCCAAGCCCAGACCATGGGTAAGACGCTGAGCCGGCTCGAGGCGCATGGCCACATCTCCCGTGAGCGCAGCGCCTCTGACCGCCGGAGCCACGTCGTGACCCTGACCGATCGCGGCCGCGATGCCGTCGTCGCGGCCGCAGACATGGAGCGCTCGGTCCTTGCTGCTGCCTCGATCGACCCCGACTCGCTCCGGCACGAGCTGCAGTCCGTGGTCCGGGAGCTGGCAAACCGGATGTCCACCACGGAGGCGAAAGCCATTGTCACCGCCGTGGAACCGGGCGTATCCGCCGACGCCAACTAGGCTGCCGGCGCCCGTCAGCGTCAATTAGCTTGCGCTACCTGGGCCTGTACCGGACCCGGCGGTTGCCGCTACGTACCGGGACCCGCCCGTTGGGGCCCGGGAAACGAGTACACGCTACTGGGGTCAAGCCTGCCCCGCTGGGCGAGCATGGGGCCATGACTAGGTACGTCCTCGAACCCAGGTCCTTGGAGCATCATTGCCAGTGCTGCGGCGAATCTGCCGTAGCCGTCTTCTGTGAAGACTGCGACCCCCACACGGAATCACCGGCGGAACGCTAGGGGCAATTACCCGGGCTGTGCCCGAAACCCTGCCAGCCCCCTATCCCGGGCGTCTGGTACGGCTTCTCCGTGACGCGGCGCGGCCCGTGTCCATCACCGGGCCGCGCGCAGGCCGGACATAGGATCAAAGCATGGAAGCGCACCTGACCGCGGAGCTCGAAGGGCAGACCTCGATCAACGAACTGCTCGACGAGCCGGTCGGCGCATCCCCGATCCAGCTCGCGCTGCCGATCCACTTCCACTTCGCGTCGGCCGAGCGCAGGTAGTGCCGGCTGAACCCCACTAGCCTGCTGCGGGACACTTGCAGCCCGCGCCCGACGTTCCCGCCCAGTTGTTCACCGTCGCGGCCCCGCGGGCAGCCCAGCGGCCCGCGGATTGCTGCAAAGTTGCGTGGGATCCCTGCGGATGAACTGGGCAGGAGCGCCGGCGGACCGGGGCGCGCGAAGCTGAAACGCGGTACCCAGGCAGTCCGCGGCACGGTGAACGGCTTGGGGCAAAAAAGAAAACCCCGTCCGGCAAGCTTTTCAGCCTGCCGGACGGGGTTTCTTCGGTGGTGCACCCCCCGGGACTCGAACCCGGAACCCATTGATTAAGAGTCAATTGCTCTGCCAGTTGAGCTAGAGGTGCAGCTGTTGTTTTCGTTCCCCGCGGGCTTTTTATTTCCCGCGGTGTTCTCCGCAACGACATGAAACTCTACACGAGTTTTGGTGCAGTGTGAAATCGGGCTGCAGGCGGTGCCTGCCGGCTAGTGGGGGACCTCCAAAACCAGCACGAAATCAGGGTTTTGGCCGTTGCTCAGGGCCCAGAGCCGCCCGTCCGGAGCCAGTGCAACGTCGCGGATCCGGCCGTACTCGCGTGTGAAATAGGCCACAGGGTCGCCCGCGAACTCCCCACGCAGCGGAACCTTCCAGATCCGTTCGCCGCGGAGCGCGCCCATGTAGGCCGTGTCGCCGATGATTTCGAGCCCGCTGGGCGAGGAGTCCGCCGTCGAAGGCCACACCACCTTGGCGTCGCGGAACCCCGTGCGGTGCGGGGCGCCGGTCACCTCCGGCCAGCCGTAGTTGCCGCCGGGCACAATCAGGTTCAGTTCATCGTTGACGTCCGGGCCGAATTCGCTGGCCCATAGCCGTCCGGCGCTGTCCCAGTCGAGCCCCTGGACGTTGCGGTGCCCCAGGCTGAACACGGGGTTATCGCCGAATGGATTGCCGGGTGCAGGCTTCCCCCCGGGGGTCAGGCGGAGGATCTTGCCGCCCAGGGCGTTGCGGTCCTGGGGATCGCCGCTGCGCCTGGCATCGCCGGTTCCGACGTACAGATAGCCGTCCGGTCCGAACCGGATGCGGCCCCCGTTGTGCGTTCCCGCCTTGGGGATCCCGGAAAAGACCAACTCGGGAGCGTCGAGGTCCGGGCGGCCGTCGGCGCCGAGCCGGAAGCGGGCGATCCGGTTGTCCGATTCGGCGGTGAAGTAGGCGTAGAGATACCGGACCGTCCCGGCGTCGGGGGACAGGGCCAGCCCCAGCAGGCCGCCTTCGCCGCCGGGGACGACGCCGGGCACCTTGCCCATTGTGGCGGCGGGGCCGTTTCCGCCCGGCGGCAATGACTTCAGCAGTGCGCTGTCCCGCTCCGAAATGAGGGCAGTGCCATCCGGCAGGAACACCGTTGACCAGGGCAGCGTCAGCCCCGCATTGATCCGGGCGGCGACCCGCGGCGGTCCCGGAGCGGACGGGCTACTGCCGACTGTGCTGCCTGCCGGGCTGGTGGCGGCCCCGCCGGTCGCCCCCGGAGCGGACTGGCTGCCGGCGGTGCCGCCGGACGGGCTGCCGGACGGCGGGGGAGCGGCCGGGGTGCCGGTGCAGCCTGCCGCCGCCAGGGACACCAACGCCACCGCCGCCGCCAGGACGGAGCGCCGTGACGGCCACGGGGACATGGCTAGAGCCGTGAACGGCGCGGCGGCCGGAAACCCGCCGCTTCGGCGTGGGCCGCGGAAAGGAACCAGACCTCGGCACGGGTTTCCTCGTACGAGGGGCTGGTCTCGTCGTGGTAGATCATCGACGAGGCGTTCCCCTTGACGGTGAATCCCTCCGGGCCGCTGCCGTCCGGGGCCGGCGCCGCAGACCCCTCACCGTACGGCTGCTCCACGGCCAGGTGCCCGGCGGGTGCCGCAGCGTGTTCGGCGGGTGCCGCGGCGTGGCTGGCCGCGCCCTCGGTGAGGGCTGCCGAGGAGGCCGCCTGCGCCGTTTCGATGTCGGCGGCCTCGGCGGCCGCGGATTCCGCGCCGGGAAGGGTGGGGGCGTGCGGCTCGGTGTATTCGGCGTGGTGTACGCGGGGAGTCTCGGCCGGTTGCTGCTCTGGTGCGGCTGCGGCTGCGGCTGCCGTGGCACCCGCTCCGCCCGCTCCGGCGGCGGGGCTTTCCGCGGTCCCGGACGCCTCGCCATGGGCATGGTGGTCGTGGGCTACATGTGCGCCGTGGGCGCCATGGGAAAGGTCGTGGTGCGAGGCGTGCTCCTCGGCAGGCGGTGTCTCCGACCACTGGGTTTCCCACTCGGCACCGCCGTCGGCTGCCCCCGCGGGGGCGGAACCGGCAGCGGCGCCCCCGACCTCGGTAACCCCTGCAGGCGCGCCCCCGACGTCGGCGCCGCCGACGTCGGTGCGGTCGGCGTCGGCGGCCTCTGCAGCTCTGCCCTCTGCATCGGCGGCGTGGGCCGGCGGGCTCGCGGCCGCGGCGTCGTCGTCGGCGGTGGTAGGCGGCACCGGCTCGGCGTTGCCGAATCCGGCGGCGGACGGCATCCCCGTGGTGGCGGCAGCGGCGGCCGATGCGGCGGCGGTCCCGCCGGACAGGGCGCCGTCGTGGCTTTCCCGGTTGTCCGGAGCGTGGCGGGAGGCGTCGGTTCCGGCCCCCGTGGATGGCGAGGTCCCAGCGCCACTGCGGGCATTGTTGCGGTTCAGCAGCCACCAAACGACGCCGACAATCACCACGATGACGATGAGCCAGATAATCCAATCCATAGCCGAATCCTTCTGTCCAGGCGGCAGGGTTGCCGTTGCTTGACGTTACGTCCGGCCCGACGCGGCTGTCCAGCGTTCCCGCCGCCGCCCCGTGTAGCCTCGCTGGATGGATTTCAAGCGACTGCGGATTCTCCGCGAGCTGGCCGACCGCGGCACCGTGGGCGCTACGGCGGAGGCGATGCGGGTGACACCGTCGGCCGTCTCGCAGCAGCTCAAGACCCTGCAGGACGAACTCGGCGTGGTCCTGGTCGAGAAGTCGGGCAGGGGAGTGCGGCTGACCGAAGCGGGGCTGGCCATGGCCGGTGCGGCGGCGGAGGTGTCCACCGCGATGGCCCGCGCCGAGGCCACCATCGACACCTACCGGCTCGGCTGGCAGACCCGGATCAAGGCGGCCTTCTTTCCGAGTGCCGCGGAGATGTTCCTGCCGGGACTGCTGCACCGGGTGAAGGAGATCGACGGCCTCCGGTTCGAGGCGCACTTCGAGGATCCCGGGGTCGCCGGGTTCGCCGCCCTGGCCGCGGACTATGACATTGTGCTGGCCCACAGCGTCGACGGGCCCGAAGTCTTCGCCCGCCAGGGACTTCAGGTGATTCCGCTCCTGGACGAACCGCTGGACGTGGCCGTGCCGGCCCGCCATGCGCTGGCCGGCAAGGCGACGCTCAGCGCCCAGGACGTCGTCGGATTCCCCTGGATGGGGGTGCCCGACGGTTTCCCTTTCGACACCGTGCTGCGCCAGATTGAGATGCAGGCTGATTCCCCGGCACTGCGGGCGCAGCTCTTCCCGGACCTGCGAGTGCTGGAAGCCCTGGTCAGCGCCGGCCACGGGCTCAGCCTGCTGCCGCGCTACACCGCCCTGAAAAACCAAGGGAAAGGGTTCGTGCTGCGCCCGCTCACCGGCGTCAAAGCCAGCCGCAGCATCGTGGCGCTCGCCCGGCCCGAGGTCGCGGCCCGGACCACCATCCAGCGGGTGCTCTCGATGCTCAAAACGGAGGCCCAGGCAGTGGCCGAGGCGCCGGAACTGCGTGAGGCGGCTCACGGAAATGCAGTTCAAGCCGGCTACATGTCCAAAGAATGAGACGAATGTCCACTATTTGGGCGAAATATTCCCGGTTTTAGGCTTAATGAGCCTGTCCGGCTCGTTGCTGCCGACGGCGGAGCCCTAGACTTTGAGCCATGAGTGACGACACCCAAACAGCGACAGAAACCACGCCGGACATCAAACCCCGCAGCCGGGTCGTTACCGACGGAATCCACGCGGCGCCCGCGCGCGGCATGTTCCGGGCGGTCGGCATGGGCGACGACGACTTCGCCAAGCCCCAGGTGGGCGTGGCGAGTTCCTGGAATGAAATCACTCCCTGCAACCTTTCGCTGAACCGGCTGGCCCAGGGCGCCAAGGAAGGCGTGTTCGCCGGCGGCGGGTTCCCGATGCAGTTCGGCACCATCTCCGTTTCCGACGGCATCTCCATGGGCCACGAGGGCATGCACTTCTCCCTGGTCTCCCGCGAAGTCATTGCGGACTCGGTGGAGACCGTGATGCAGGCGGAACGGATCGACGGCTCCGTGCTGCTGGCCGGCTGTGACAAGTCCCTGCCCGGCATGCTGATGGCAGCCGCCCGCCTGGACCTCTCCAGCGTCTTCCTCTACGCCGGCTCCATCATGCCCGGCTGGGTCAAGCTCGAGGACGGCTCGGAGAAGGAAGTCACGCTGATCGACGCCTTCGAGGCCGTGGGCGCCTGCGCCGCCGGCAAGATGAGCCGCGAGGACCTGGACCGCATCGAAAAAGCCATCTGCCCGGGCGAAGGCGCCTGCGGCGGCATGTACACCGCCAACACCATGGCCTGCATCGGCGAGGCCCTGGGCATGTCCCTCCCGGGCTCCGCTGCCCCGCCCTCGGCCGACCGGCGCCGTGATGTGTTCGCGCACAAGTCCGGCGAGGCCGTCGTCAACCTGCTGCGCCTGGGCATCACCGCCCGGGACATCATGACCAAGAAGGCCTTCGAGAACGCGATCGCCGTGACCATGGCCTTCGGCGGCTCCACCAACGCGGTGCTGCACCTGCTCGCCATCGCCCGCGAGGCCGAGGTGGAGCTCACCCTGAACGACTTCAACCGGATCGGCGACCGGATCCCGCACCTCGGCGACCTCAAGCCGTTCGGCCGCTACGTGATGACCGACGTCGACAAGATCGGCGGTGTTCCGGTCATCATGAAGGCACTGCTCGACGCCGGACTGCTGCACGGCGACTGCCTCACCGTCACCGGCAAGACCGTGGCCGAGAACCTGGCCTCGATCAACCCGCCGGACCCGGACGGCAAGGTACTCCGCGCCATGGACAACCCGATCCACAAGACCGGCGGCATCACAATCCTGCACGGCTCGATGGCTCCGGAAGGCGCCGTCGTCAAGAGTGCCGGCTTCGACGCCGACGTCTTCGAGGGCACCGCCCGCGTCTTCGAACGCGAACAGGGCGCGCTGGACGCACTGGATAAGGGCCAGATCAAGGCCGGCGACGTCGTCGTCATCCGTTACGAAGGCCCCAAGGGCGGTCCGGGCATGCGCGAAATGCTCGCGATCACCGGCGCCATCAAGGGTGCGGGCCTGGGCAAGGATGTGCTGCTGCTCACGGACGGCCGCTTCTCCGGCGGGACCACCGGCCTGTGCATCGGCCACGTCGCACCTGAAGCGGTCGACGGCGGCCCCATCGCCTTCGTCAAGGACGGCGACCGGATCCGCGTCGACATCGCAGCCCGCACCTTCGACCTGCTGGTCGACGAGGCCGAGCTCGAAGCGCGCAAGGTGGGCTGGGAGCCGCTGCCGGCCAAGTTCACCAAGGGTGTGCTGGCCAAGTACGCCAAGCTCGTGCACAGCGCCTCCACGGGCGCCTACTGCGGGTAATGCCGGAACCGGGAGGCGGCCTGGGCCGCCTCCCGGTTCCCAACTAGTGGACAGTGCTGTCCATATACTGAGACAGGGCGCAGGCTCGTTGACACCTGTCTCAGTAAGAGGGAAAACTGAACGCATGATCGAGATCGTTACCGCCGGCGGCGTCGTCGTACTTACCAAGCGCGTGGCTCCATAGCCTCCACTGGTAACGAACCGTCACGCGCAAACCCCTCGAAGAGCCGCCAGGCTGAGGGGTTTTTTTATTTCCGTACCACCAGCACCACCAGCAATATGTATGTCCCGCAGTACCCAGATCGCCGAAGATCCACCCGCAGATCCACCAAAGGAAGAGTCCGATGAGCAAAGGATCGCCGATCAGCCCCTCGCTGATGGCCACAAAGTCCGCTGGAGCCCACAAGGCTCCGGAACGCCTCGAACGCCCGGCCGACGCCGGCGTCGAGCATGCTGCTGCCTCTCCCGTCCTTGGGCCGAACAACGTCGTACCCCCGACGGTGATGACCGGCTCGCAAGCAATCGTCCGCGCGCTCGAAGAACTCGGCGTCCAGGACATTTTTGGTCTTCCCGGTGGCGCAATCCTGCCCACCTATGACCCCTTGATGGCCTCCAAACTGAACCACATTCTGGTCCGCCACGAACAGGGAGCCGGCCACGCCGCGCAAGGCTATGCCATGGTCACCGGACGGGTTGGCGTCTGCATCGCCACCTCGGGCCCCGGTGCCACCAACCTCGTTACCGCCATCATGGACGCCCACATGGACTCCGTGCCGATGGTGGCCATCACAGGCCAGGTCTCCAGCGGAGTCATTGGCACCGACGCGTTCCAGGAAGCGGACATCGTCGGCATCACCATGCCGATCACCAAGCATTCCTTCCTGGTCACCGACCCCAACGACATCCCGCACGTGATGGCCGAGGCGTTCCACCTTGCCTCGACCGGGCGCCCCGGCCCCGTCCTGGTGGACGTCGCCAAGGATGCCCAGCAGGGCCAGATGACGTTCTCCTGGCCGCCCAAGATCGACCTGCCCGGCTACCGGCCGGTGGTCCGCGGCCACAGCAAGCAGGTCCGTGAGGCCGCCCGGCTGATCGCGGCCGCCAGCAAGCCGGTGCTGTACGTCGGCGGCGGCGTGGTCAAGGCCCACGCGTCCGCGGAACTGCGGGAACTGGCCGAACTCTCCGGCGCACCCGTGGTCACCACGCTGATGGCCCGGGGCGTTTTCCCGGACTCGCACCCGCAGCACGTCGGCATGCCGGGCATGCACGGGGCGGTGTCCGCCGTGACCGCGCTGCAGCAGTCCGACCTGCTGATCACCCTCGGTGCACGCTTCGACGACCGGGTCACCGGCATCCTGAAGTCCTTCGCCCCGAACGCCAAGGTCATCCACGCGGACATCGACCCGGCGGAAATCTCGAAGAACCGCACCGCGGACGTTCCGATCGTGGGCTCGGTCAAGGAGATCATCCCGGAACTGACCGACGCGCTGCGCCTGCAGTTCGAAGCCTCCGGAACCCCGGACCTCACCAACTGGTGGGCCTTCCTGAACAACCTCAAGGAGACCTACCCGCTGGGCTGGACCGAACCTGAGGACGGCCTCAGCGCGCCGCAGCGCGTGATCGAACGGATCGGTGCGCTCACCGGACCCGAGGGCGTCTACGTCGCCGGCGTCGGCCAGCACCAGATGTGGGCCTCGCAGTTCATCAAGTACGAACGCCCGCACGCCTGGCTCAACTCCGGCGGGGCCGGCACCATGGGCTACGCCGTTCCCGCCGCCATGGGTGCCAAGGTGGGGGAGCCGGACCGGGTGGTCTGGGCGATCGACGGCGACGGCTGCTTCCAGATGACGAACCAGGAACTGGCCACCTGCGCGATCAACAAGATCCCGATCAAGGTCGCCGTGATCAACAATTCCTCCCTCGGCATGGTGCGGCAGTGGCAGACCCTCTTCTACGAGGGCCGCTACTCCAACACCGACCTCAACACCGGCCATGACACCGTCCGGATCCCGGACTTCGTCAAGCTGGCGGACGCCTACGGCTGCGCGTCCTTCCGCTGTGAACGCGACGAGGACATTGACGCCACCATCCAGCAGGCCCTGGCAATCAACGACCGCCCCGTCGTGATCGACTTCGTTGTCAGCCCCAACTCCATGGTGTGGCCGATGGTTCCCGCCGGAGTCAGCAACGACCAGATCCAGGTTGCCCGCAACATGACCCCGGACTGGGAAGAAGAGGACTGAACATGACCCGCCACACACTCTCCGTTCTGGTCGAAGACAAGCCCGGTGTGCTGACCCGCGTCGCCAGCCTCTTCGCCCGCCGCGCCTTCAACATCAACTCCCTGGCCGTCGGCCCGACCGAGGTTCCGGGCATCTCCCGGATGACGGTCGTCGTCGACGCCGACGGCGAGCTGATCGAACAGGTCACCAAGCAGCTGAACAAGCTGATCAACGTGATCAAGATCGTCGAGCTCACCCCCGAATCTTCCGTACAGCGCGACCACATCCTGGTCAAGGTACGTGCGGATGCCGCAACCCGGCTGCAGGTCACCCAGGCGGCCGACCTGTTCCGCGCCTCAGTGGTCGACGTCTCCACCGAGTCGGTCGTCATTGAGGCCACGGGCCACCCCGACAAGCTCACGGCGCTGCTTTCCGTGCTGGAGCCCTTCGGCGTCCGCGAAATCGTGCAGTCCGGCACCCTGGCCGTCGGCCGGGGGTCCCGCTCCATGAGCGACCGGGCCCTGCGCTCCGCCTAAAAGGCGCGCCGGGCCCGCAGCACCACCAGCATCATTTTCGATTTTCCCCAGACAACACCAAAGAATCCATCAAAGGAGACACCCCAGTGACTGAAATGTTCTACGACGACGACGCCGACCTGTCGATCATCCAGGGCCGCACCGTCGCCGTCATCGGTTACGGATCCCAGGGCCACGCCCACGCCCTCAGCCTGCGCGATTCCGGTGTTGACGTCCGCGTCGGCCTGAAGGAAGACTCCAAGTCCCGCGCCAAGGCCGAGGCCGAGGGCCTGCGTGTCCTCAACGTCGCCGACGCCACCGCCGAAGCCGACCTGATCATGATCCTCACCCCGGACCAGGTCCAGCGCCACGTCTACGCCGAGGACATTGCCCCGAACCTGCAGGCCGGCGACGCCCTGTTCTTCGGCCACGGCTTCAACATCCGCTACGGCTACATCCAGCCGCCGGCCGACGTCGACGTCGCCCTGGTCGCCCCGAAGGGCCCGGGCCACATTGTGCGCCGCGAGTTCGAGGCCGGCCGCGGCGTGCCGGACCTGATCGCCGTCGAGCAGAACGCGTCCGGCAAGGCCAAGGAACTGGCCCTGTCCTACGCCAAGGCGATCGGCGGCACCCGCGCCGGCGTCATTGAGACCACCTTCACCGAAGAGACCGAAACCGACCTCTTCGGCGAGCAGGCAGTCCTCTGCGGCGGCGCCTCGCAGCTGATCATGTACGGCTTCGAGACCCTGACCGAAGCCGGCTACAAGCCCGAGGTGGCCTACTTCGAGGTGCTGCACGAGCTCAAGCTGATCGTGGACCTGATGGTCGAGGGCGGCATCGCCAAGCAGCGCTGGAGCGTCTCCGACACCGCGGAATACGGCGACTACGTCTCCGGCCCGCGGGTCATCACCCCCGAGGTGAAGGAAAACATGAAGGCAGTCCTGAAGGACATCCAGGACGGCACCTTCGCCAAGCGCTTTATCGACGACCAGGACGCCGGCGCCCCCGAGTTCAAGGCCCTGCGCAAGAAGGGCGAGGACCACCCGATCGAGGCCACCGGCCGCGAACTGCGCAAGCTCTTCTCCTGGATCAAGAACGAAGACGACTACACCGAAGGATCAGTAGCCCGCTAGATCCCGGTGGTGGTGGGCGGCGGTGTCCTTGAAGGCTGCGTTGTTGCGTGAGGAACGAGCGCAGCAGCCGAAAGGACACCACCGTTCGCCACCCAACGTTCCAAAATCCCCACCTGATATACAAGAGAGCTAAAGAGGTCACCGGTGACAAGCACCAAACCTGTCGTACTCCTCGCTGAGGAACTTTCGCCCGCCACGATCGAGGCCCTCGGCCCGGACTTCGAAATCCGCCAGACCGACGGCGCCGACCGTTCCCAGCTGCTCTCCGCGATCGCCGACGTCGACGCGATCCTGATCCGCTCCGCCACCCAGGTGGACGCCGAGGCCATCGCCGCGGCCAAGAACCTCAAGGTGATCGCCCGCGCCGGGGTCGGCCTGGACAACGTTGACATCAAATCCGCCACGCAGGCCGGCGTGATGGTGGTCAACGCCCCGACGTCGAACATCGTCTCCGCCGCCGAACTCACCGTCGGCCACATCCTCAGCCTCGCCCGCCACATCCCGCAGGCCTCGGCCGCGCTCAAGGACGGCGAGTGGAAGCGCTCCAAGTACACCGGTACCGAGCTGTTCGAGAAGAAGATCGGCATCATCGGCCTCGGCCGGATCGGCGCCCTCGTCGCTGCCCGCCTGAAGGGCTTCGACACCAAGATCCTCGCGTACGACCCCTACATCACCTCCGCCCGCGCCGCCCAGCTCGGTGTGCAGCTGGTGACCCTGGACGAACTGCTGGCCCAGTCGGACTTCATCACCATCCACATGCCCAAGACGCCCGAGACCGTCGGCATGCTCGGCGCCGAGGCGTTCAAGAAAATGAAGAGCACCGCCTACGTCGTCAACGTCGCCCGCGGCGGCCTGGTGGACGAGGAAGCCCTGTACACCGCGCTGCAGTCCGGCGAGATCGCCGGCGCCGGCGTCGACGTGTTCGTCAAGGAGCCCAGCACCGACCTGCCGTTCTTCAAGCTGGACAACGTCGTGGTGACCCCGCACCTGGGCGCCTCCACCGACGAGGCGCAGGAAAAGGCCGGCGTCTCCGTCGCCAGGTCCGTCCGCCAGGCCCTGGCCGGCGAACTCGTGCCCGACGCCGTGAACGTCGCCGGCGGCGTCATCGCCCCGGACGTGCGCCCCGGCATCGCGCTGATCGAGAAGCTGGGCCGGATCTTCACCGCGATGACCCACGCCTCGCTGACGCAGTTCGACGTGGAGGTGGCCGGCGAGATCTCCTCGCTGGACGTCAAGGTGCTCGAACTCGCCGCCCTCAAGGGCATCTTCGCCGACGTCGTGACCGAGCAGGTCTCCTACGTCAACGCCCCGGTGATCGCCGAGCAGCGCGGCATCAACGTCCGGCTCATCACCACCCCGGACACGGAGTCCTACCGCAACGTCCTGACCCTGCGCGGGGCCCTGAGCGACGGCTCCCAGATCTCGGTGGCCGGAACCCTGACCGGGCCCAAGCAGATCCAGAAGCTGGTCGGGATCAACGGCTTCGAGGTCGAAATCCCGATCAGCGAGCACCTCGTGGTGGTGGCCTACTCGGACCGACCCGGCGTGATCGGCACCATCGGCCACATCCTGGGCATGAACAACATCAACATCGCCGGCATGCAGGTGGCCCGCCAGGCCGAGGGCGGCCAGGTGCTCGCGCTGCTGACCATCGACAGCTCCGTGCCCCAGCAGGTCCTCGAAGCGATCAAGGCCGGAATCGGCGCCGAAATGGTCCGCGAAGTGGACCTCGAAGACTAAGTCCCCGGCGTGGCAGCCTGTGGCGGCAACACCGCCGCAGGCGGCCATGAATGGGCGGCCGGTCTGCGTACAATGGCTAGGTCCGAAATTTCGGATTTGGCCGGCAGACCGGCCTTTACTTTTGCACGCCCGGCCGGGACGCCTTCATTTCCGCGCGGAATGAACTGCGGCGTGCGCACGCAATCCAGCTTTCAGGAGCCCAATGAACGCCGTCCAGAGGTTCATCAGAAGCAGAGTGCTTTTGCTGACCGCGTCCATTTTGATCGTGGCCATGTGCCTGTCCGTCCTGGTCCAGGGCCAGTCGCAGGCCGCGCTGAACCGCACCGTCGACCAGAACTCCCGCGGGCTCTATGACATCCTCGTCCAGGCCAAGGCGGAGGACAACGGCGGCTTGATGCAGCCCGAGATCGCCACCGGCCAGGGCGGTGTCAGCTTCGACCAGCTGGATTCCATCCGCAAGCTTTCCGGCACCTCGGTCGCTGCCCCGATCAGCCTGGTTTCCCGCGTCTCGCAGAACCTCGAGTCGCCGCGCCTGGACGCCACCGACTACCTCGGCTACAACGCCGGGCTCGCCGGCACCGCCGGTGACCCCAGCGCCACAGACCCCGCCAAATGGCCCGCCGCCGAGTCCGTCCTGAGCGACACGGCCAAGAAGTACCGCCTCACCGCCAGCGCCATGAGCTCGGACGGCAAATCCGAACAGACCCTCTTCAAAACCAGCGCCGAAGGCTCCGTCGGCAAGGCCAAGCTCGTCGAAGAGGAAGTCGCCGGCGGCAAGAACGTCCGGATCGCGGGCCCGGACGGGGAAACCGGGATCAAGTTCCCCGCCCCCGCCGGGGGCTCCGAGCACAACCTCTTCAACCTCTCCGTGTCGCTGCCGCTGGCCCCGCAGGTGACCGAGTCCGTCGTCGCCGTCGACCCGGTCTCCGAACGCGCGCTCCTGGGCGGCGCCGGCGACTTCCTCGCACCGCTGGAGAAGGCGCCGCCGGCCGACGCCCGCAACACCGGCGCGATCGGCCGCCACTTCGAGAGCCTCTTCACCAACGGCATCAGCATGGAACAGCTCAAGGAGGGCCCCGACTTCCTGGGCGTCAAGCTCAAGTACTGGGCGCCGCTGATGACCCAGTACCAGCAGGCCAAGCGCGCCGGGCAGCTGACCGCGGATTCGCAGGCGATCCCGCTGATCGTCCGCTCCGGCACGTCCCTGGACCTCAAGTACTCCGTCAAGATCGAGGAAATTGACGACGCCGGCAACGTCACCAAGGACGTCGGCACCGTGACCCGCTCACTGGACAAGGACTACCTGCCCTTCGTCTCCAAATCCCCGTTCGCCCTCGCCTGGCCCGGGTCCAAGGACCTCTCCAAGCTGCTGGGGGACACCGGCACCTTCGGCCAGGGCCTCTACAACCCCGCAACCTGGAGCACCGACTTCGCCGCCGCCCCCAAGTACAAGGACGGCAAAACCGCAGGCAACGGCGCCGTCGACAAGTCCGCGGTCCCGGGTGACTGGGTCACCGTGAACCGGCTGCCGGAAAAGGGCGCCAACGACGCCCCGGTGGACCAGACCCAGCGCACCCCGGTGGACGAGCGGTCCTACCGGGACAACCTCGCCACCGGCAAGAAGCCTGCCACGCCGCTCGCCATGGTCTACGGTACGTTCGACCCCGCCAAGGTCCAGGAAGCCGCCGGTGACGTCAACCGCCTGCCGCTCGGCGGCTACGACCCGACGCCGATGACCCTCACCAAGGATGCAGACGGCAAGGACGTCGAGCCCGCCACGCTCAAGCCCTCGCTCAGCGGCACCGGCCTGGTCAGCCAGTCGGCCGGCGCCATCACCGATTACTACGGCCTGGCCGCCGCCCGCGGCTACGAGAAGAACGCCTCCGTGATTGACGCCGTGCGCGTCCGCGCCAACGTCGAGGGCAGCTGGAAGCAGGCCCAGCCCGAGGTCGAGAAGCTCGCCAACGAGATCCGCGACATGGGCCTGCAGGCCACCGTGGTGGCCGGCTCCGCCCGCGAGGACGCCAGCATCTTTGTGCCCGGCTACTCCAAGGACGACGCCGGCAAGGAGTCGCCGCTGGGCACCGTGCAGCAGTCGTGGGTCCGCCAGGACGCCGCCGACGCGGTCTCCGGCTCCCTGACCGGCACCAACCTGACCCTGCTCTTCCTGACCCTGTGCGGGGCGGCCCTGCTCACCGGCGCCTCCACGGTCAGCTACGTCCGCAAGCGCCGCCGCGAAGCCGGAACGCTGCGGGCGATGGGCTGGACGCAGCGCAAGATCCGGTCCTGGGTGCTCGCCGAGTTCGGCGTCGGCGCGGCCTTGCTTGCCGTCGCCGGCATCGCCCTGAGCCTGATCAGCTGGAACCCGGCCACCGCGGTGGTCTCCGCCTCGGTGCTGGTCCTGTACTGCGGCGCAGCATTCTTCGCGGCCCAGCAGCTGCGGCACCGCGAGGTCATCGACCAGGAACCGCAGCACGATGAGCGGCTCATCCCGGTCGACTCGCCGCTGACCTTCGCCAGCCGGCAGCTGAGCACGAACAAGTTCAACACCGGCTCCCTGGCCGTCGCCGTCGGCGTCTTCGGCGCCGCGGTGGGCGGTCTCGCCGCCCTGCTGATCGACATCCCCCGCGCCGCCGGCGCCAGCGCCCTCAGCGGCGTCGCAGCGGCCAGCATCGCGCTGCCGAGCATCATCCTGGGCGTCTCCGGGGTGGCCGTGGGCCTGCTGCTGACCATGGTCACCGGCCGCTTCGAGCTGGGCGCCAAACGCCAGTACCTCGGCATCCTGCAGGCCATGGGCTGGAACCCGGACATGCTGGGCCAGGTCCGCTTCTTCGAAAACGCCATGGTGGGAGCCATCGCACTGCCGCTGGGTGTCATTGGTGCCCTGGGCATTGGTTTGCTCCTCGCCCCCTATGCCGCACTCTGGGCCGGAATCGCCGGACTGGTGGCTGTACTTTGCTGGATTCCGATTGCAACGAAAGTGGTCCAATGACTAACGAGCTGAACCTGACCAGGGCGGCCCGGAACCGGATGCCGGAGAGCACCGGGAACGGCGGCCACCAGACCCGCGCCAACACGATCGTGAAGGCCACGGACCACGCCACGCCGCTGGAACTGAGCAACATCACCATCCATTACGGCGGCGGCAAGGGCGGCGCCGAGGCGGTCAACGTCGTCGACGACTTCAACATGACGCTGCACGCCGGCGAAATGCACTGCGTCGCCGGCCGCTCCGGCTCGGGCAAGACCAGCATCCTGACCGTCGGCGCGGGCCTGACCCTGCCGACGTCGGGCCGGGTGTTCTGGGAAGGCGACTCGCTCGAAACCATGGGCGACGACGAAATCGCGGACCGCCGCCGGGCGCTGATCGGCTACGTCGACCAGGGCGGTGCCCTGATCGACGGAATGAGCGCACTTGAGAACGTGCTGCTCCCGGCCGTGCCCGACGGCGAGGTCGAACAGCGCCGCGACATGGCCAAGGACCTGCTGGACCTCGTGGGCCTGGGCCGGCGCATGCGGCACCGTCCCGCCCAGCTCTCCGGCGGCGAACGCCAGCGCGTCGCGATCGCCCGGGCCCTGATCCTCGGCACCCGCGTGCTGGTGGTCGACGAGCCCACCGCGAGCCTGGACCGCACCTCGGCCAACCGCATCATCAGCATCCTCAAGGACACGACGTCGGACGGCATCGCCGTCCTGGTCGCTTCACACGACCACGAACTCGTCCGCCAGAGCGATACCCTGACCGAACTGATCTAGGTTAATAACGTGACGCTTTCCGAAAAAACCCCGTTCTACATCACCACGGCCATCAGCTACCCCAACGGCGTGCCGCACATCGGGCACGCCTACGAGGTCATCGCCACCGACGCCATGGCGCGGTTCAAGCGGCTGGACGGCTACGACGTCTTCTTTATGACCGGCACCGACGAGCACGGCCTGAAGATGCAGCAGACGGCGGAAAAGGAAGGCATCCCGGTCAAGGAGCTCGCCGACCGCAACTCGGCCGCGTTCCGGCAGATGAGCGATGACCTGGGCATCTCGCTCAGCCGCTTCATCCGCACCACGGACCCGGACCACTACGAGGCCGCCAAGGCGCTCTGGCAGCGGATGGAAGCCAACGGGGACATCTACCTGTCCAAGTACGCCGGCTGGTACTCGGTCCGCGACGAGCGCTACTTCGTCGAGGACGAGACCGAGGTCCGCGAGGACGGGATCCGCTACGCCTCCGAAACCGGCACCGAGGTGACCTGGACGGAGGAGGAGAGCTACTTCTTCAAGCTCTCGGCCTACCAGGACCGGCTGCTGGCCCTGTATGCGGACCAGCCCGACTTCGGCGCCCCGCACAGCCGCTTCAACGAGGTCATCAGCTTCGTCAAGGGCGGCCTCGAGGACCTCTCGATCAGCCGGACCTCCTTCAACTGGGGAGTGCCGGTCCCGGGCAACCCGGAGCACGTGATGTACGTCTGGGTGGACGCGCTGACTAACTACCTGACCGGCGTCGGCTTCCCGGACACGGACTCGGAGAGCTTCCGGAAGTACTGGCCCGCGGACGTCCACGTGATCGGCAAGGACATCTCCCGGTTCCACGCGGTGTACTGGCCGGCGTTCCTGATGTCCGCCGGGTTGGAACTGCCCAAGCGCGTGATGATCCACGGCCACCTGCACAACCAGGGCATCAAGATGTCCAAGTCGCTGGGCAATGTGGTGGCGCCGGCGGACTGGGTGGCGCAGTACGGCCTGGACCAGGTCCGGTTCTTCCTGCTCCGCGAGGTCCCCTTCGGCGCCGACGGCAACTACAGCCACGACGCGATTGTCGGCCGGATGAACTCGGACCTGGCGAACAACTTCGGCAACCTCGCGCAGCGGTCGCTGTCCATGGTCGCTAAGAACTGCGAGGGCCGCGTGCCCGTCCCGGCCGGCTTCAGCGCCGAGGACGCCGCGCTGCTGGGCCAGGCCAAGGGCCTGCTGGACATCGCCCGGGCCGCGTTCGAGAAGCAGGAGTTCAGCCGCGCGCTGGAGGCGATCTGGAACGTCCTCGGCGACACCAACGCCTACTTCGCCGAGCAGGCGCCGTGGGTACTGCGGAAGACCGACGTCGAGCGCATGAACACCGTCCTGTACGTCACCCTCGAGGTGCTGCGGATCGTCGCCATCCTCGCCCAGCCGGTGATGCCGGCGGCGACGGCGGCCATCCTCGACACCCTGGGCCAGGCCGACGGCGACGCCCGCGACTTCGCGGCCCTGGACACGCCCATCGAGGCCGGCACGCCGCTGCCCGCCCCGGCCCCGGTGTTCCCCAAGTACGAGGAGCCCGCCGAGGCGTAGGGCCTTTTATTCCACCGCCGAGGTGGCATTTCGTGCCAATGTTCCCGCCGGACATTGCCGCGAAATGCCACCTCGCGGTTGTTAAGGGGAGCGGGCGTTCGAATAATGAGACAAGTTGACCAGCATGTGGATTCCTTGGCTACGCTGAATCCATGAGCGCATCCACCATTGATCTGGCAGTTATCCCCGGCGACGGCATTGGCCCGGAAGTCACCGCCGAGGCGCTAAAGGTCCTGGAGAAGGCCGCCGCCGCCGAAGGCATCGACCTGCAGCAGACGCACTACCAGCTCGGCGCCCAGCACTGGCTGGAAACGGGGGAGACCCTGCCGGAGGAAACCCTGGCGGACCTGCGCACGCGCGACGCCATTCTCTTCGGTGCGGTGGGCGCGGCCCCCGGCGACACCCGGATCCCCTCCGGCATCATCGAACGCGAGCTCCTGCTCAAACTGCGCTTCAGCCTGGACCACTATGTGAACCTGCGCCCCTCCCGGCTCTACCCCGGCGTCGGCAGCCCGCTCGCGAACCCCGGGAACGTTGACTTCATCGTGGTCCGCGAAGGCACCGAGGGCCCCTACGTCGGCAACGGCGGCACACTCCGGGCCGGCACCCCGCACGAGGTGGCCACCGAGGTCTCGCTGAACACCGCCCACGGCGTGGAGCGAGTGGTCCGCGATGCCTTCCGCCGCGCCAACGAACGGCCGCGCAAAAAGCTCACCTTGGTGCACAAGCACAACGTCCTGGTCTTCGCCGGGCACCTCTGGAAGCGGACCGTGGAGGCCGTGGCGCAGGAGTTCCCGGAGGTCAGCCACGACTACCTGCACGTGGACGCCGCCACCATCTTTATGGTCACCGACCCTGCGCGCTTCGACGTGATCGTCACGGACAACCTCTTCGGCGACATCCTCACCGACCTCGCCGCCGCCATCACCGGCGGAATCGGCCTGGCAGCCTCGGGCAACATCAACATGGACCGCACCGCGCCGTCCATGTTCGAACCGGTCCACGGCTCGGCCCCGGACATTGCTGGCCAGCAGAAGGCCGACCCGAGCGCCGCCATTCTGTCCGCCGCACTGCTGCTGGACCACCTGGGCCACGCCGCAGCGGCCCGCAAGATCGAGGCGGCCGTCGCCGCCGACGTCGAAGGCCGGGACGGCAGCTTCCGGAGCACCGCCGCGATCGGCGACGCGATCGCCGCCGCCCTCTAGCCACAGCCGCTAGCGGCCGTGGTATCGGGCGTAAGCTTGTTTCGAATCACCAACATGCTGCCGTGGTCCGAGGTTGAACCACGTTCACACACCAGGCAGCCGACCGTGGAGGAACCATGACCCAGACTGCCCATGGCGTCGAATTCAGCCAGCGGCTCTCGGCGACCCCGAAGTCCGCGCAAGAGCGTGCAGCCATCCTGGCCAACCCGGGATTCGGCGACTATTTCACCGACCACACCGCGATCGTCGACTACAGCGTCGACGCCGAGGGCAAGGGCGGCTGGCACGATCCACGAATCGAACCCTACGGTCCCATCACTCTGGATCCTTCCGCCGCGGTGCTGCACTACGGCCAGGAAATCTTCGAGGGGCTCAAGGCCTACCGCCACGCCGACGGTTCCATCTGGACGTTCCGCCCCGAGGCCAACGCCGCCCGGCTGAACAAGTCCGCGCGCCGGCTCGCCCTCCCGGAGCTTCCGGAGGAATACTTCCTGACGGCCATCCGCGAACTCGTCTCCGTGGACCGCGAGTGGGTCCCCTCCGGCGACGGCGAAGCCCTCTACCTGCGCCCCTTTATGATCGCCACGGAGGCGTTCCTGGGTGTCCGCGCCGCCCGCGAAGTGTCCTTCCGGGTTATCGCCTCGCCGGCCGGCAACTACTTCGGCGGCGAGCTGAAGCCGGTGTCGATCTGGATCTCCCGCGAGTACGCGCGCGCCGGCCGCGGCGGCACCGGCGCGGCGAAGTGCGGAGGCAACTACGCCGCGTCGCTGATTGCCCAGCAGGAGGCCGAGGCCCACGGCTGCAAGCAGGTCCTGTTCCTGGACCAGTTCAATGACAACGCCGTCGAGGAACTGGGCGGCATGAACGTCTTCTTCGTGATGAAAGACGGCTCGCTGGTCACCCCGGCGCTGTCCGGCACCATCCTCGAGGGCGTGACCCGCTCCTCCGTGATTCAGGTGGCCCGGGACATGGGCCGCGAGGTCACCGAGCGCAAGATCACCCTGGATGAGTGGCGCGACGGCGTTGCCTCCGGCGAGATCACCGAGGTGTTCGCCTGCGGCACCGCGGCCGTGATCACCCCGATCGGCGTGCTCAAGGACGAGACCGAGTTCATCGGCTCCGAGGACGCCAAGGCCGGCGAGACCACCATGGCCATCCGCGAACAGCTGCTCGGCATCCAGACCGGCACCGTCGAGGACACCCACGGCTGGCTGACCCGCCTGGCCTAGCCCGCAGCGATAAGTACGACGGCGGCCCGCACCTTCCGGTGCGGGCCGCCGTCGCCGTTTGCGGGACGCCGTCACTCCCCGCCACCTCACCCTTGGGGTCCGGAAGTCCCTGTTGCCCTGCCCGCCATGGCGCCACACTGGTGCCATGACTGGACTGATACAGGTTCTGGGCATCATTTTTGGGATCTTGCTGATTGCCGTCGGCATCCTTGAGTCTTTTTTCTTCCGTGACCAGCGGTTTTACCGGCTGTTCCTGATCCAACCGGAAGACGTTGCGGCGGTGCGCATGTGGACGTTCAACCTCGGCTTCTACAACATGATCTGGGGTGTGGGGGCGATCATCGGTGCGCTTATGCTGACCGGCGCGGAGCCGGCGGCCGGCCGTACCCTCCTGTTGTTCACCGCCGTCGGCCACGTCCTGCTGGGCATCATCCTGGTCCTGTCCGAGCGTAGGCTCTGGGCCAGCGCGATCGCCGAGGCGCTGCTGCCCGCGGTGATTGTCATCCTGCTGCTCCTTTGACCGCCCCCGGTGGGAAGATGGAAGGGTGATTCCCGATGACGCCCGCGCCCTGATCCGCAGCACCGAGCTGACGCGGTTCCGCCTCGCCCCGAATCCGGGCCCGATGAGCCTGCATGGCACGAACTCCTACGTGGTGTCCGCCCCGGGCTCGGCCGGCGTCGTAGTCGTGGATCCGGGACCCCTCGACGAGGAGCACCTCCGCGAACTGACCCAGTACGGCGCCGTCGAACTGATCCTCATTACCCACCGCCACGCGGACCACACCGCGGCCGCGGCACGCTTCGCCGAACTCACCGGCGCCCCCGTCCGCGCTGTAGATCCCGCACACTGCCACGGGGGAGAGCCGCTCCGGGAGGGCGAGGTGCTGCACGCCGCCGGGGTGGAAATCCGGGTACTGGCGACGCCGGGCCACACCTCCGACTCGGTCTGCTTCCACCTCCCCGGCGACGGCGCCCACGGCGCCGTGCTCACCGGCGACACGATCTTAGGTCTAGGCACCACCGTCCTGGACTACCCGGACGGCCGGCTGGGGGACTACCTCGCTTCCCTGGACCGGCTCGAAACGCTGGGCCCGGCCACCGTCCTGCCCGCCCACGGCCCCATGCTGCCGGCGCTGGACAGCATCGTCCGCGCCTACCGGGACCACCGGCAGGACCGCCTCGCGCAGATCCGCACCGCCCTCGCAGACCTCGGCGCGGAAGCCGGTGTCGCGGAAGTGGCCGACGCCGTCTACGCCGCCGTCGACCCGACCGTCCGGCCCGCCGCGGAACTGTCCGTCGCCGCACAGCTGGACTACCTGCGCGGCTCACCCACCTGACCCCCAGCGGCTCACCCAACCGCGGCAGGCACCAGGGTCCGCTGCCGCGTCCGGGACGCCCGAGCGAGACGGTACGCTAGGAACCATGCGTATCGCCCGGTTTGTAGTCGATTCTGATCCCATGTACGGCATTGTTGAGGGCCAGCCCGGCAGTGAGGAAGTCACTGTCATCAACGGCGACCCCTTCTTCCACGGTGTGGAGCGGACCGCCGTCAAGCACAAGCTCGAGGACGTCCGCCTGCTGGCGCCGATCATCCCGCGCAGCAAGGTCATCGGCGTCGGCCGCAACTTCGTCGAACACGCCCACGAGCTCGGCAACGAGGTCCCGGCGCAGCCGCTGCTCTTCCTCAAGCCCAACACCTCGGTGATCGGGCCCAACGACCCGATCATCCTGCCGGAATTCTCCGAGGAGGTCTCCTTCGAGGCCGAGCTGTGCGTCGTGATCGGCCGGATCTGCAAGGACGTCCCGGAGGAGCGGGTCGACGACGTCGTCTTCGGCTACACCTGCGGCAACGACCTCACCGCCCGCGACGTCCAGAAGACGGACCTCCAGTGGGCGCGGGCCAAGGGCTTCGACACCTCGGCGCCGCTGGGGCCGTGGATCGAGACCGAACTGGACACCGAGGACCTGCAGATCCAGGGCCGGCTGAACGGCGAACTCCGCCAGGACGGCAGCACCAGCCAGATGATCCGCGGCGTGCGTGAACTTGTTTCCATCGTCTCGCGGGCCTTCACCCTGCTGCCCGGCGACGTCATCATGACGGGCACCCCGGCCGGCGTCGGCCTGGTCCAGGCCGGCGACCGCTTCGAGGTTGAGATCGAGGGCATCGGCCGGCTGTCCAACCCGGTGGTCCGCCGCTAACCGGAACCCGAACTGAACATGCACGACGGCGGGTGGCGCGGCGCCCTTTCGGGCTCCCGGCGCCGCCGCTCGTTCCTGCTCTACGCGCTGGGCTCGGTCGGCACGTTCGCGATGGCGGCCCGCGCCGTCAACTGGTTCGACGGGCCGCCGTGGCTTGCTCTTGCCTTCCTCGGGGTGGGACTGGCCCTGGCCGGGTATTACCTGGTGAGGATCCTGTCCCGGCCCGGGCCGCCGCGTGGCCGGAGGCGCTAAAGCGGCCGGCGGGCACGCGGTAAAGTTGGTACCACTATGACTACTCCTTCTGCGCCCGACGCCGTCTCCAGCACCGCCACCACGGAAATGACCCGTGAAGTCACCGCCGAAACCCCGGTCCGCGTCCGGTTCTGCCCGTCACCGACCGGCACTCCGCACGTCGGCCTGATCCGCACCGCCCTCTTCAACTGGGCCCACGCGAAGCACACGAAGGGCACCTTCGTGTTCCGCATCGAGGACACGGACGCGGCGCGCGACTCGGAGGAGAGCTACCAGCAGCTGCTGGAGGCGCTCAAGTGGCTCGGCATCAGCTGGGAAGAAGGCGTGGAAGTGGGCGGCCCGCACGAGCCGTACCGCCAGTCCCAGCGCCTGGACCTCTACAAGGACGTTGTCGCCAAGCTTTTGGAGGCCGGCTACGCGTACGAGTGCTACTCGTCCCCTGAGGAAGTGGAGGCCCGCCACCGCGCCGCAGGCCGCGACCCCAAGCTGGGCTACGACAACTTCGACCGCAACCTGTCCGAACAACAGCTCGCCGCGTTCAAGGCCGAGGGCCGCAAGCCCGTTCTTCGCGTGCGGATGCCGGACGAGGACGTCACCTTCACGGACATGGTCCGCGGCGACATCACCTTCAAGGCCGGCAGTATCCCCGACTACGTGATCGTCCGCGCGGACGGCTCGCCGCTCTACACCCTGGTCAACCCGGTGGACGACGCCCTGATGGGCATCACCCACGTGCTGCGCGGCGAGGACCTGCTCTCCTCCACGCCCCGCCAGGTGGTGCTGATCCGGGCGCTGATGGAGATCGGCGTCGCCAGCTACCTTCCGGTCTTCGGCCACCTGCCGTACGTGATGGGGGAGGGCAACAAAAAGCTCTCCAAGCGTGACCCGCAGTCCAACCTCTTCCTGCTCCGGGACCGCGGCTTCATCCCCGAGGGCCTGCTGAACTACCTGTCCCTGCTGGGCTGGAGCCTCTCCGCGGACGAGGACATCTTCACCGTGGAGCAGCTGATCGAGAACTTCGACGTCAACGACGTGCTGGCCAACCCGGCCCGCTTCGACATCAAGAAGGCCGAGGCGATCAACGGCACCCACATCCGGATGCTGGACCCGGAGGACTTCCGCGGCCGCCTGGTGCCCTACCTGCAGTCCGCCGGCCTGGTCGGCGAGCAGCTGAGCGCCCGCGAGGAGGAGATCCTCGCCGAGGCCGCACCGCTGATCCAGGAGCGCATCTCGCTGCTCGGCGAAGCCCCGGAGATGCTGGCCTTCCTGTTCAAGGCCGACGACGCAATCGACGTCGCTGACGACGCCCGCAAGGGCCTGCCGGAGAACCTCACCGAAGTCCTCGACGCCGCCCTCGCCGCCCTGGAGCCGGTGGCCGACTGGACCGCGGAGAACATCCAGGCCGCGCTCAAGGAGGCCCTCGTGGAGGGCCTGGGCGTCAAGCCGCGCCTGGCTTTCGGACCGGTCCGCACGGCCGTCTCCGGCCGCCGGATCTCCCCGCCGCTGTTCGAGTCCATGGTCATCCTCGGCAAGGATTCGTCCCTGGCCCGCCTGCGCGCGTTCCGCGGCTGATGAACCGCGGTTCCGGCTCCGGCAGCGGGGTCCTCGCCGCCGGGCTGGAGGGCATCCGCGGCGTGCTGTTCGACATCGACGACACGCTCGTGGACCTGGAGTTCGCGATGACGACGGCGCTGCGCGGCGTCAGCGAACATCTCCTGCCCGGCCTCGACGAGGCCGGGTGGGAGCGGTTCGGACGGATCTTTACCCGCGAAACCACCCATTACTACGACCGCTACCTGGCCGGTGAGCTGAGTTTTAACGAGCAGCGGCTGCTGCGCGGCCGGGCGGCGCTGGGGCACTTCGGCGTCGAACTCGAGGAAGGCGAACAGGCCCACCACTGGGTCAGCTCCTACGCCAGCCTCCAGCACAGCTACATCCGCGCCTTTGAGGACGTGGCACCGCTGCTGGACGCGCTCGACGCCGCCGGGGTGCCGTACGGGGCGGTCAGCAACAATGTGCACGACTACCAGCGCGTGAAGCTCGACGCCGCCGGCCTGGAGCGCATCGGGGTGCTCGTGGGCACCGATACGGTCGGCGTGCCCAAACCGGATCCCGCGATCTACCTCGAGGGCGTGCGCCGGCTGGGCACCGGCCCCGGCGAGACGCTGTACGTCGGCGACAACCGACTCCTCGACGCGGAAGGCTCGACGGCGGCGGGCCTGCTGGGCGTCTGGCTGAACCGCGGCGGGGAGCCTGCGCCGGGCTTCTCCGGCCGCGAGGTCGCATCCCTGCTGGAACTGCTGGCCTGACCCGCCTGCGGCTACGCCGTTTCCTGGGCCAGGCGCCTCTCCTGGGCCAGGCGCCGGTTCCGCAGCGCCAGGAACGCGCCGACCGAGCCCAGAGCCAGCAGGGCCACCAAGCCGAGGGCCACCGCCACGTCCGCTTTGATCAGGTTCGACGGCGAGACCGCGGCGGCGCTTGAGTACAAGGTTCCGGTGCCCTCGGCGATCCGCGCGTTCCCGTCGGCGAGCTTGGCGGCGCCGGTTGATAGCTGGGTGGAGCCCGAGGCCAGCTTGGTGTTGCCGTCGGAAAGCGCCGAGGCGCCGCTGGCGAGGGCCGTGGAGCCCTTGAGCAACCCGGGGTTGGTGGGATCCGCGGGGTCCCCGTCGATGCCGGCATTCAGCGCCAGCGTGCCGTCGGCCAGCCGCGAGGTTCCGTCCGTCATTTTGGCGGCGGCCTTCAGCAGGCCCGGGTGCTCGGGGTCCCCGGGAACGCCGTCCATACCGACGCGGATCTTGGCGGTACCGGCTGCCAGCAGTTCGGTGCCCATCACGACGCCGGGGCTGTTGGGATCCCGGCTGTTGAGCTTGCCGGCCAGGGTGGCGAACCCGGCGGTGAGCTTGCCGGTACCGGCGTGCAGCTGGCCGGCGCCCGTGTTGAGCTCGGCGGCACCGGACTGCAGCCGCGCGGCGCCGGACTGGAGCTGGGCCGCCCCGGCCTGAAGCTGCGAAGCACCGCCATCCAGCTTGTGCGCGCCGGCTAGGATCTTGGCAATTTTGTCCTTGACCACGGCCAGCGGGACAAGACCCTGGACGGGATCGTTGGCGGCGGCCTGCAGCAACTCCAGTGCCTGTGCCAGAGCCGCTGTTCCGGTGCCGGCCTCGGGGTTGTTGTTTGCCCCGCGGTAGCCCTTCAGCTGGTCGGTCCCCGCCTTCAACTGGGCGGTACCGGCCTTCAGCTGGTCGGTGCCGGCCTGCAGGCGGCCGGTTCCGTCGGCCAGCCGGGCCGCGCCGGCATCCAGCTGCGTGGCGCCGTCGGCCAGGTTGTTTGGGGCGTTGCCGGATGCGGTGGGGGTCAGCGCGGCGGAGAGCTGCACAGCGCCGGCGGCGAGTTTCTGCGCGCCGTCGTCCACCTTGTACACACCCGGTGCCAGCTTGTTGGTGACGTCCGTCTGGATCTTGACGGCCCCCGTGGCCAGCTGGCTGGCTCCGGCCTCCAGCTTCTCCGCGCCGGGGGCAAGTTTGTCCGCGATCCCGGCCTGGATTTTCGCGGCCCCTTCCGAGAGCTTGCCCGCGCCGGCGTCGGCCTGGCCTGCACCGGTGGCGAGCTTGCCCGCGCCGGTCTTCAACTGCTGAGCCCCCGCCGAGACCTGTCCGGCCCCGTCGTTGAGCCGCGCTGATCCGTCGGTGATGCGTCCGGTAACCAGGGTATAGAACCCCAGCAGGGCGATCAGCAGCAGCGCCAGGATGGCGATGGCGATTTGTTGCGCCCTGGTGCGGGGTGGGGTGGTGGCGGCACGACTCTGTGGCACGGATGGTTCCTCTCGACGGTCTCGCCGGCAGCGGCTCTGCTGCCAGCCCCCCGCAACTGTGATGCAGCTAACATCCGAAAATGGACGTTGCTCTGCCCGCAGCTGAGTGGGGGAGGGGGTTGTTACTCGCTGGTAACTTACCGAGCGTAAACTTGTCCGGGCCGGATTGGCAAGGGTTTTCCACGGAAGTGCGTCAAAACTGCGGTGGCAGGGAGGCCATATGGGGACGCGCCTGCGCCGCCGCTGGCCCGATTTGTGCCGGACAAAAGTCTCGGGTAAAGTAATTACTCGTGCTGAGGCGCTGGGAGCGCGGGTTTGGACCTGCGGAACCGGCCCGAAAGTTCCATTGGGATATGGTGTAATTGGCAACACTACGGTTTCTGGTACCGTCATTCTAGGTTCGAGTCCTGGTATCCCAGCTCTGAAGAAACCGCGGATTTCCGCGGCAAATCAGGGGTTCCGAAGCGGCCGGGCCGATTTGGAACACACGCTGAGTCTGTGAAATACTGACTTGGCCCGAATGGCAGAAATGCTGTTTGGAAGTTGGAAAGTATAGGGCCCCATCGTATAGCGGCCTAGTACGCTGCCCTCTCACGGCGGTAACGCGGGTTCGAATCCCGCTGGGGTCACCAATGAAACGGTCCCGGGCATCAGCCCGGGGCCGTTTTTCGTTGCCACCGCGGTGCCGGTGCTGCGGGCCGCTGCTCGGAACCTCCCGCCGCCGCGGACCGGGACCGCCCTGCATCGGCCCGCTCAACTGGCATGATGATGCTGTGAGTTCCAACGAAAGACCCGGCAACGGACCACAGGACCCCGCCGGGCACCAGACACCCGCCGCACGCCAGGGCGCCGCCGTCGAGCTGCTCGAAGCGGTCCGGCGGGACCTGTCAGCGGTGTCGCTGCCCCTGGCCCTGCCCGGGGCCGATACCGCGCGGCTGGACATCCGCCAGGCCCTCGCCCAGTTGGACGACTACATCCTGCCCCGCTACCGCAGCCTGGACGCGCCGCTGCTCGCCGTCGTCGGCGGTTCCACCGGCGCCGGCAAGTCCACCCTGGTCAACGGCCTCGTCGGCCACCCGGTGACTCGGGCCGGCGCGATCCGCCCCACCACCCGCCAGCCCATCCTGCTGCACCACCCGGCCGACGCTGAATGGTTCGAGGACCAGCGGGTGCTGCCGAGCCTGAGCCGGATCCGCGGGACCGTCGTCGCATCGCCCTTGCCCGCCCACCAGGCCGGCCCCACCCCGGACGCCGCCGCCATCACCTCGCTTGTCCTCGCGGCAGACCCGGCCGTCCCGCAGGGCATCGCGCTGCTGGATGCGCCCGACGTCGACTCCATCTCCGATGACAACCGCCGGCTCGCCGGCCAGCTCCTCGCCGCCGCCGACCTGTGGGTGTTCGTCACCACCGCCAACCGCTACGCCGACGCCGTGCCCTGGCGCCTGCTGCTGGACGCCGCCAGCCGCGACATCATGGTCGCCGTGGTGCTGGACCGCGTGCCGCCGGCCGCCGAGGAGGAAGTCAGCGCCGACCTGCAGGCCATGCTCAGCCGCGAAGGCCTGGGTTCCGCCCGGCTCTTCGTCGTACCCGAGGTGGCGCTGGACGCGATGGGAATGCTGCCCGCCGACGCCGTCGCGCCGCTGCGCGGCTGGCTCGCGGAACTCGCCGCCGACGCCGCCGGGCGCGCTGCGATCGCCCGCCGGACGCTCAACGGCACGGTAAAGGCGCTGGGTGGCCGGGTCGACGCCGTTGCCGCCGCCGTCGCCGCCCAGGACAGCGCCGCCGGACTGCTGGCCCGGGACGCCCGCGGCGCCTACGCGGACGCCGTCGGCCGGATCCTCGACGCCACCCGCGACGGCGCCCTGCTGCGCGGTGAAGTCCTGGCCCGCTGGCAGGACTTCGTGGGGACCGGGGAGTTCTTCCGCGTCATGGAGCAGAACATCGGGCGGCTGCGGGACCGGATGGGCGCCTTCTTCCGCGGCGAACCCACCCCGGCCGTGCGGGTGGAGACCGCCATCGAGACCGGCCTGCAGGCGGTCATTGTGGACGAGGCCGCCAACGCCGCCGAAGAGGCGGACCAGCGCTGGCGGTCCGACCCGGCCGGCCGGCAGTTGCTTGGCACCGACGACCTGTCCGGCACCAGCGAGGGCTTCCCCGACGCGGTGGCCGCCGAGATCCGCGCCTGGCAGGGCAGCCTGATGGAACTGATCCGGACCGAGGGCCAGGGCAAACGCACTCAGGCCCGCTGGCTCTCCTTTGGCATCAACGGCCTTGGCGCTGCGCTGATGATCGTGGTCTTCTCGATGACCGCAGGCCTCACCGGCCTTGAAATCGGCGTCGCCGGTGGCACCGCCGTCGTGGGCCAGCGCGTGCTGGAAGCCGTCTTTGGTGAAGATGCCGTGCGCCGGCTGGCCAAGACCGCGCGCGAGGACCTGCAGGCCCGCTGCGAGCGGCTGCTGCAGGCGGAACAACAGCGGTTCCTGGCCCGGCTCGACCTGCCTGACGGGGTGCCGCCGGACGACCTCGCGGAACAGGCTGCGGCGCTCGGCCGGCTGGCGGCCTCCGCATGACCCGCCACGCGGCCGCCAAGCAGGCCTCGCAACTGCACCGCCGGCTGGAAGCACTGAACCAGGCCCGGGAGCTGGCAGCGGGTGCCCTGCCCGACGAGACCCTGGACGAGGTGCTGGAGGTCCTGGACCGGGCGAGTTCCCGGCGTTCACTCTCCGCCGACCACACCGTGGTGGGCTTCTTCGGCGCGACCGGCAGCGGCAAATCATCGCTCTTCAACGCCGTCAGCGGCGAGGAAATCGCCACCGCGGCCGCCCGGCGCCCCACCACGTCCGAACCGCTCGCCGGCATCTGGGGCGCGGAGGGCAGCGACGGGCTGCTCGACTGGCTGGAAGTCCGCAACCGGCACCACGCCGCCGCGGTCCCCGGATTCGCCGACGACACCACCGGGCTGATCCTGCTGGACCTGCCGGACTTCGACTCCACCCGCGCGGAAAACCGCGAAATCGTGCAGCGCATGGTGGGCCTCGTCGACGTGCTGGTCTGGGTGCTGGATCCGCAAAAGTACGCCGACGCCGCCGTGCACAATGACTTCCTCACGCCGCTCGCCCCGCACGCGGCCGTCACGCTCGTGGTGCTCAACCAGGTGGACCGGCTGCCGGAGCACGAGATCCGGCCCGTGCTGGAGTCCCTGAAAGGCATCCTCGCGCGGGACGGGCTGGGCAAGGTTCAGGTGCTGGGCGCCTCGGCCGTCGTCGGCACCGGCGTGGACAAGGTCCGGGCGGCCATCCGCCAGGTCGCCATGCAGCGGCAGGCGATCTCGCAGCGGCTCGCCGCGGATGTCGACCGGGCCGCCGCTCGGCTGGCCGAGGCATCCGGGACGGGCGAGGCCGCCGGCGTCAAGGGCGGCACCCGGGACCGGCTGGCCGCCGAGCTGGCCGTGGCCGCGAATGTCCCGCTGGTGGTAGACGCCGTGGCGCGCTCCTACCGGCAGGAGGCCACCCGCCGGACCGGCTGGCCGGTGACGCGCTGGCTGGTCCGTTTCCGGCCGGACCCGCTGCGGCGGCTGAACCTGCGCCGGACCGAGGCGCGGCCGGAGTTGAACCGGACCTCGCTGCCCCCGGCAGGGGCACCCGAGCGGGCCCGCACCGACGCCGCCGTGCGCGAGTTTGCCGATGCCGCGTCCGACGGCGCCCCGGGCCCCTGGCGCGCGGTCATCCGCGGCGCCGCCCGCGAGGGCCGGGAACAGCTGCCCGACGCGCTGGACCAGGCCATCGCCGGCACCGACCTCAAGGCCGGACGCAGCTCCTGGTGGTGGACTGCTTTCAACGTCGTCCAGTGGCTGGGCCTGCTGATTGCGCTTGGTGGTTTGGGCTGGCTGGGGGTGCTGGCCGCGCTGGGGTACTTCCAGCTGCCCGTTCCGGAGGTTCCCCGGGTGGAAGGCTGGCCGGTCCCCACCGTCATGGTGGCCGGGGGAGTGCTGCTGGGCATCGTGCTGGCCATTGCGGCCAGGTTCATTGCGGGTGCCGCGGCGCGGGCCCGCGCCCGGGCTGCCCGGAGGCGCCTCGAAGCCGCCGTCGCCGCCGTCGCGGAGGAACTCGTGGTGGACCCGGTGGAACTGGAGATCAGCCGGCTCAAGTCGTTCACCACCGCCCTTCGGTCTGCCGCGGGCTGAGCGTCCGGCGAGGCCTGCGCCTAGTCGGCGGCCGCCTTTTCCGCGGCGTCGCGGACCTTGACCAGGGTCCGCAGGTTCCTGGTGGTGGTGCTGGCTTTGTACTTGGCCTTGGCAGTGAGCTTGCTGAAGGGGCTGTCCAGGGTGCCGCCGGCGGGAGCCAGCCAGGCCACCGCTTCGGGTCCCAGCCGGGTCAGCTCAACGCCCTCAAGCCCCCGGCCGGCGTCGTACAGTTCGGTGAGTATCCCGGTGTCCGAGGACAGCGTGACGTAGCTGTGCGTGGCCGTGTCATCCGCGGGGTAGGGGCAGGCGTCGACGAGGGCGGGAACCCGGTCCGCTTCCAGCACCACCACCCAGGCGTCGTAGCCGAAGGTCTCCCGCAGGCAGGCTTCGAACTCTGCCTTCACGCCGGCAGGCGGCAGTTCGCTGGCCAGCACCACGTTGCCGCTGGCCAGGAGCGTCTTCACGGCGGAGAACGGGCGCGACTTCAGGGCCTCTTTGAGCTCGGCCATCTTGATGTTGATCCCGCCCACGTTGACGCCGCGCAGGAAGACCGCATAGCTGTTCATACGCACAGCCTAACGCCGTAGTACAGGGGTGCTGTTGTGCCGGTGCCCTGTTGTGGTGGTGCCGCGGGTTCAGTCGTTGGTTTTGCGCAGCGCCTCGGTCAGGACGCGGGCGGCGTTGCAGACCACTTCGGCGTGCAGCCGGCCGGGCTGGCGGGTGAGGCGCTCGATCGGGCCGGAAATGGACACGGCCGCGATCACCCGGCCGGACGGCCCGCGGACGGGCGCCGAAACGGAGGCGACCCCCGGCTCGCGTTCGCCGAGGCTCTGGGCCCAGCCCCGGCGTCGTACTCCGGCCAGGACGGTGGGCGTGAAGCGGGCGGCCTGGAGGCCTTCCAGCAGCCGGTCGTGGTCTTCCCAAGCGAGCAGCACCTGGGCGGCGGAGCCGGCCTTCATGGACAACTGGGTGCCGACCGGGATGGTGTCCCGGAGGCCGATGGGCCGCTCGGCGGAGGCGACGCAGACGCGCCAGTCGCCCTGGCGGCGGAAGATCTGGGCGCTTTCGCCGGTGGCGTCGCGCAGCTGCATCAGTACCGCGCCCGCCGAAGCGATGAGCCGGTCCTCGCCCGCGGCGGAGGCGAGCTCAACCAGGCGGCTCCCGAGCACGAAGCGGCCCTGGATGTCGCGGCTCACTAGGCGGTGGTGGACGAGCGCCAGTGCGAGGCGGTGCACCGTGGGACGGGCCAGCCCGGTGGCCGCCACGAGCTGCGCCAGGGTGGTGGGGCCGGCCTCAAGTGCGTCGAGCACATGGGCCGCTTTATCGATGACGCCGACGCCACTAGAATTGTCCATGTAATGATATTGCCGTCTCAATATCTGAGATGCAAATCATTGCGCTGGCGCTTCGGCGGCAGTGCTGGTTCAGTGGAGAAGATCAACGCGCCGGTCCAGTATCAGGCGCGGACACACGCAGCGAAAACAGCAGTGAAGGGAGCAGGCCGTGGCAAAGACATTGGCCGAGAAAGTCTGGGACGCACATGTGGTGCGCAAGGGGGACGGCGAAGGCGCCAACGCCCAGCCGGACCTCCTCTTCATCGACCTCCACCTGGTGCACGAGGTGACGTCGCCGCAGGCTTTCGAGGGCCTGCGCCTCGCCGGCCGCAAGCTGCGCCGGCCGGACCTCACCATCGCCACCGAGGACCACAACACTCCCACGCTGGCCATCGACAAGCCAATCGCGGACCTCACCAGCCGGACCCAAATCCAGACCCTGCGCAACAACTGCAAGGAATTCGGCGTCCGCCTGCACTCCCTCGGCGACGCCGAACAGGGCATCGTGCACGTGGTCGGCCCGCAGCTGGGCCTGACCCAACCGGGCATGACCGTGGTCTGCGGCGACTCCCACACATCCACGCACGGCGCCTTCGGCGCGCTGGCCATGGGCATCGGCACCTCCGAGGTGGAGCACGTCATGGCCACCCAGACGCTCTCGCTGAAGCCCTTCAAGACCATGGCGATTAACGTCGAGGGCACGCTGCGCCCCGGCGTGAGCGCCAAGGACATCATCCTGGCCGTGATCGCCAAGATCGGCACCGGCGGCGGCCAGGGCTACGTGCTGGAGTACCGTGGCTCCGCCATCCGCGCGCTGTCCATGGAAGCGCGGATGACCATCTGCAACATGTCCATCGAAGCCGGCGCCCGCGCCGGCCTGGTCGCACCGGACCAGACCACCTACGACTACATGCACGGACGCCCGCACGCGCCCCAGGGCGCGGACTGGGACGCCGCCGTCGAGTACTGGAACACGCTGCGCACCGACGACGACGCGACGTTCGACGCCGAGGTGGACCTCGACGCCGACACCCTGGAGCCGTTCGTGACGTGGGGGACCAACCCGGGCCAGGGCGTGTCCCTGTCCGCCAAGGTTCCCTCCCCGGCGGACTTCGGCGACGAGAACGCGAAGGCCGCCGCCGAGCGGGCGCTGCAGTACATGGGCCTCGAGGCCGGCACGCCGATGAAGGACATCCGGGTCGACACCGTCTTCCTGGGCTCGTGCACCAATTCCCGGATGGAGGACCTACGGGCCGCGGCGGACATCATCCGCGGCCGCACCAAGGATCCCAACATCCGGATGCTGGTGGTGCCGGGCTCTGCCCGCGTCCGGCTCGAGGCCGAGGCCGAGGGTCTGGACAAGGTCTTCATCAACTTCGGCGCGGAGTGGCGCTTTGCCGGCTGCTCGATGTGCCTGGGCATGAACCCGGACCAGCTGGAGGTGGGGGAGCGCTGCGCTTCCACGTCCAACCGCAACTTCGAGGGACGCCAGGGCAAGGGTGGCCGCACCCACCTCGTCTCGCCCGTCGTGGCGGCGGCGACGGCGGTGCGCGGCACCCTGAGCTCGCCGTCGGACCTGGAGCCGGCATCCGTCTCCGCCGGAAGCCGCGTCGGCGTGGCGTAAGGCTCGCTCGCCACGCCTGCCCCGGTCCACCTGCACCGATCCACACAGCCCACGAAGGATCCGCCATGGAAAAGTTCACCACCCACACCGGAATCGGTGTCCCGCTGCGCCAGAGCAACGTCGACACTGACCAGATCATCCCCGCCGTCTACCTCAAGCGGATCACGCGGACGGGCTTCGAGGACGCGCTCTTCTCGGCCTGGCGCACGGATCCGTCGTTCATCCTGAACCAGGAACCCTTCAGCGCGGGCTCCGTGCTGGTCGCCGGGCCGGACTTCGGCACCGGGTCCTCGCGCGAGCACGCCGTCTGGGCGCTGAAGGACTACGGCTTCAAGGCCGTGCTGTCCTCCCGCTTCGCGGACATTTTCAGGGGGAACTCCGGCAAGCAAGGCCTGCTGGCGGCCGAACTGGCCCAGGACGACATCGAGCTGATCTGGAAGGTGCTGGAAAACGCCCCCGGCACCGAGGTCAAGGTTGACCTGGTTTCCAAGACGGTCGAGTGCGGCAACGTGGTGGCGCCGTTCGAGATTGACGACTACACCCGCTGGCGCCTGCTGGAGGGCCTGGACGACATTGGCCTGACCCTGCAGCACGAGGAAGACATCACCGCGTACGAGGCCACCCGGCCTGCGTTCAAGCCGACGACGCTGCCGGCCAAGCTGTCCTAGGGCTGAGCCTCTGGCTACAAAAGTGCCGCCGTCGAGTTGGAAGACTCGACGGCGGCACTTTCTGTTGGGGCTACTCCTGGACGTCCTGAACGGATCGGGACAACAGACAGAACTCGTTGCCCTCGGGATCAGCCAGTACCACCCAACTCACGTCCGGCCCCTGGCCCACATCTGTGCGCCGGGCGCCAAGGGTGAGTAGGCGCTCCAGCTCCTCGGCGGTGGAGACACCGTCAGCCCGCAGATCGAAATGCAGCCGGTTCTTGACTGTCTTGCCCTCGGGCACGGCGATGACATCGATGGTTGGCCCGGTCTTGTCCCGGGGCGCGATGCTGATGACCTCCCTGTCCTCTTCGACAATGTGCCAGTCGAGGACGGCGCACCAGAAGTCGGCCACCACCTTGGGACGGACGGCGTCGATGGCAACGGTAGCTAATTGGCTTGGCATGGCCCCACGATAGCCCAGGATGATGTCCGGGGTTCGGCCCCGGCGGCCGAGCAGGAAAAAGATGATGCCGGGCGTCGCAGGGCTTGCCGTGCAAAAGAGTGCCGCCGTCGACATTTGAGACTCGACGGCGGCACTTTTGTTTAGCTGCCTGCCCGAACCGCGGGCGCAGCCTACCGATGGCCTAACGGACGACAGTTGGAGTGGACAGTGAAGTCCTGCGAACTGAAAGGTAGCCGGCCTTGCTGCCGGTGACGCGGACAGTGAGCTTCTTGCCCAGGCTAGCGGTGGTGAGTTTGTAGCTGGGGAGGGTGGCGCCCGTGATGGGGACGCCGGAGCGGTACCACTGGTATTTGAGGATCACAGGGGAAGGCGACCAGGTGCCGGGTGCGGCAGTGAGGACCTTGCCGACCCTGGTGGTGCCGGAGACCTTGGGGGTCGGCGTGGCTGAAAGGGTCCCTGCCGTGACGGTCGTTGAAGGCCCGGATGTCTTGGACACCGTGGTGTACCCGGCCTTGCTGCCGGTGACGCGGACAGTGAGCTTCTTGCCCAGGCTAGCGCTGGTGAGTTTGTAGCTGGGGAGGCTTGCGCCGGTGATGGGGACGCCGGAGCGGTACCACTGGTACTTGAGGGTCACAGGGGAAGGCGACCAGGTGCCGGGCGCGGCAGTGAGGACCTTGCCGACCTTGGCGGTGCCGGAGACCTTGGGGATGGGCGTGGCGGTGAGTGCCCCTGCAGACACGGTCGCCGAGGGCACAGAAGTCTTGGACGTGGTGGTGTAGCCCGGCTTGCTACCGGTTACCTGGACCGTAAGTTTCTGCCCAAGGTCATCGGTAGTGGCTCTGTAGCTGGGCAGGGTGGCGCCGCTAATGGGCACGCCCGAGCGGTACCACTGGTATTTGAGCGTCACGGGGGAGGGTGCCCAAGTGCCAGGCGCGGCGGTCAAGGACTGGCCGACCTTGGCCGTTCCCGAAAGCAAGGGGACGGGCGAGGCAGCGAGTGGAAACACGGGCGTCGGCGCGGTGATGTTGAGTGTTGCGAGGTCGCGGAATCCTGTGGAGGAGTTTCCGAGGGTGTCGTCGAGGGGGAACAGGGTGACGGTCCAGGTTCCGGTGGCGGAGCCTTGGGGGATAGTCATGGTGCGTTCCCAGGTTCCGTCCTGGGTGGTGCCGGAGGTCAGCGTCATGTTGCCGAAGCCTTGGCTCTGGCCGGTGGCGTCGTGGCTGAGGACGAGTGTGGGCGCGTTTGCGCCGGTCTGGTCGGTGAGTCGCAGGGTGACCTTGACGGTGGCCGGGCCGTTGGCGATGTTCAGGGAAGTTGATGTCACCACCGGATTGAGGAGGACAGGGCCCGCCATGTCGGAGACCGCGCCGGTGATGTTGAGTGTTGCGAGGTCGCGGAATCCTGTGGAGGAGTTTCCGAGGGTGTCGTCGAGGGGGAACAGGGTGACGGTCCAGGTTCCGGTGGCGGAGCCTTGGGGGATTGTCATGGTGCGTTCCCAGGTTCCGTCCTGGGTGGTGCCGGAGGTCAGCGTCATGCTGCCGAAGCCTTGGCTCTGGCCGGTGGCGTCGTGGCTGAGGACGAGTGTGGGCGCGTTTGCGCCGGTCTGGTCGGTGAGTCGCAGGGTGACCTTGACGGTGGCCGGGCCGTTGGCGATGTTCAGGGAAGTTGATGTCACCACGGGACTGAGGAGGACAGGGCCCGCCATGTCGGAGACTGCGCCGGTGATGTTGAGTGTTGCGAGGTCGCGGAATCCTATGGAGGAGTTTCCGAGGGTGTCGTCGAGGGGGAACAGGGTGACGGTCCAGGTTCCGGTGGCGGAGCCTTGGGGGATTGTCATGGTGCGTTCCCAGGTTCCGTCCTGGGTGGTGCCGGAGGTCAGCGTCATGCTGCCGAAGCCTTGGCTCTGGCCGGTGGCGTCGTGGCTGAGGACGAGTGTGGGCGCGTTTGCGCCGGTCTGGTCGGTCAGTCGCAGGGTGACCTTGACGGTGGCCGGGCCGTTGGCGATGTTCAGGGAAGTTGATGTCACCACGGGATTGAGGAGGACAGGGCCTGCCATGTCTGGCTCAGCGGAGGCGGCTGGTGCACCAGCCAGCGAGCTGCACATGGCCACGGCCAGGCCCGCTGCCGTCAAGGCGAGTCGTGACTTAAATCTTGGATTCGGAATGCTCAACGGGCCCCAATCGTGGAACGGTCACTCGGACCGGATTATGCGGCCGCAGGCTACGGCCTTCGTGATTGTACAGATAGATACAACGGCGCGGCCGAGCGGCTCGGTTATGCCGCCGGTCGCGTCACCAAGCGGCCGACTTTGGTGGCCTTGGCCTGGTGCCTGAGCTTTCGGCTCTGGAGCGGCGGTTTTGGAGTGTCCGTGGCAGATCTGTCCTCTTCGGAGCGCGGTTGTGGCCGGCGGATGACGCTGGTTCCCGGCAACGGCGGTGCGGTGGAGTGGTAAGTGTGGCCGGTCGGTGTCGTGAATTTCAGCGTATGTCTGGGGCCGGGGCGGGGCTTGGCGGTCCAGCCGGGGGTTTCTTTGGTGTGGTTGCAGGCTTCGCAGAGTCCGGCGCCGTTGCTGAGGCTGGTGGTTCCACCGTCATGCCAGGGGATGATGTGGTCCATGTGGCGGATGGGGGCGTCGCAGTAGGGTGTCCGGCAGGTGTCGTCCCGGGCCTGGATGAACCGGCGGAGCCCGGCGGGGAAGAGCCTGGCGCGGGAGTCCATGGCGATGAGTTCTCCGGTGGCGGGGGCGGTGTAGAGCCGGCGGATCCAGGTCGTGAAGGCGCGTTCGTCGGACGGGCCGCCTAGGTCGCCGGTGCCCGAATTCGGCTCACCGCCCGCGGGGGCGGAAGTGGCGTTGTTGCCCGGGCCGCCTGCTGCACCTGCGGCGCCGGTGTCCGGGGCTGCGGTACCGAAGTCTTTGAGTAAACTTCTGGCCCACCCGGCAGGGACGATGCCGTAGCCGGGGAGGCGGGCGGGTTCGCTGTCGGCCTGGAAGAGGGTGCGGTCGGTCATGACGAGCTGGATTTCGATCCCCGCTATCCCGCCGGGGGTTCCGGTGGTGCGTTCGACCAGTGTGTCGGCCATCAGCTGGCCCCGGGAGCGGGTGTCCCCGCCGGAGCGGGCAGCGTCCGCGGCCCGGGTGAGGGCGGCGTGCACGGCGACGCCCTGGCTGACCGGCAACAAGGCGGTCAGGTAGCACATGGTGTCCGGGGCCGGACGGAGGCTGACGTGGCGTTCGGTTTCGGTGTGGGCGGCGCGCTGGGTGATGGAGCGCGGGTCGCGCCGGTAGGCGGCGGCGCGGGCCGCGGCGATGATGGCTCGGTCCCCGGCGCCGGCGAAGGTTCCGGCGTCGGGGGCGAGTTCTTCGTCCACGGCGGCCCGGTCCGCGGCGGAGAGGGCGGCGGTTTCGCGGACCAGCAGGGTGGCGCGCCATTCGTTGAGCTGGCCGGTTTCCAGGGCGGCGAGGGTGCGCGGCATTTCGGTGACGAGGGCTTTGGCGAGGCCCAGGAGCCGTCCGCCCTTGGCCGGGGATTCGCGCCGGGCGAGGGCGATCTGCGCAGCGACGCCGGTGCCGAGCTGGTCGGCGGGAACGCCGGCGTCGGCTTGTTCGCGGCGCTGGGACAAGTCGAAGGCGACGGCGTCCCAGGCCTGCCGGGCGGCCAGGGCTGACTTCAGGTCCTCCAGTTCGCGTGTTTCGTCGATGAGGGCCGCGGCGCTGGCCGGGGCAGGGATTCCGGCCAGCATCCGCGCAAGGTCCGCGACCGTTACGCTGTCCGTCAGGGCCACGTCGGGCCCTTGCTTGCCGTCCATGGAAACACGCTATCGGGCACCTCCGACACTTAAAGTGCAGAGCAGCCGGAACATCCGGCGGGATAAGGAGATGCTCGGCCAGCAGCACGGGCGGGGTCCGTTGGGAGCCGACGGCCCGGGTCCAGTGTGCGGGCCGCGGCATGCAGGCAAGCTCTCTACTAATAAGCCCCGGCGGCCAAGCCAGCGGCGGCTGCAACGGACGTATCATCGGGCATACGGCGGAACGGCCGCCCGTTACCCGAGCAGGTGACCCACCCGGGCAAGCGACCACCCGGCCGCCCGCCACTCGGGCAAGTGACCAAGTTGGAGCCAAAGGAGCAGTTATGAGACTCATGACCGTGGTGTGGACGGCAGCCGCGACAGCCGCGACGGCGGTGGCTGGCGGAGTGGCGACGGACCCGGACGGTGCCTGGTACCGGCTGCTCCGCAAACCTGATTGGCAGCCGCCCGCCATCGCCTTTCCGGTGGTCTGGACGGCGCTGTACGCGGACCTCGCGGTGAGCTCCGCCGTCGCACTGGACAGCAGCGATGGGGAAGAGGCCGCCGTCAGCACGGCCAGGCAGCAGGAATTAACTGCCTACCGCTCCGCTTTGGCGGCCAACCTGCTGCTCAATGCGGCGTGGAGCTGGCTGTTCTGGCGCGCCCGCCGGCCGTGGGTGGCTGCTGCGGAATGCGCCGTGCTGACCGCCAGCAGCGCCGATCTGGTGCGGCGGACCTACAAACTGAACCGGGGCGCCGGAGTGGCGCTTGCCCCCTATGCGGCGTGGTGCGGCTTTGCCACCGCGTTGTCGACGGCGGTCGCGCGCCTCAATCCAGGATCGGCGGCGGACTGAGCGGCCGACTGGCCGCTTCGGCCCGGTGCCTGCGGGGGCCGGCTACGCCCCGGACCCCTCCGGGCGGCCTTCTGCGGCGCCGGGACCAATTGCTCCCTGGATAACCCAGCGGTTGCCATCCGGATCGGCGAAGTAGGCAAACTGCACTCCGCCCAGGTCCTGGACCTCGCTGATCTCGGCGCCCCGGCCCAGGAGCTCCGCGCGGGCAGTGTCCATGTCGGGCACAACCAGCTGCAGGCCTTCGAGGCTGCCAGGCGCCATGCTGGTCATCCCGGTACCAATGACGATCGAGGCAGCCGAGCCCGGCGGCGTCAGTTGCACCACCCGCATCCCGGGGATGTACTCGACGTCGTGATCGAGGACGAAGCCCAGCTTTTCCGTATAGAAGGACTTTGACCGTTCGACGTCGGACACCGGCACCTGCACGACTTCTAGACGCATCTCCATGCGGCCCACATTACTGCGGCCCTGCGACACGGACGACGGCGTGGCTCGCGCCAAAGCGCGAGGCTCACCCTGTGTGACGCCTGAGCAGGCGCCACTCAAATAAGAATCCGACGCCGCTGTCCATCGCGGGGGAGCCCGGTGGGGTTCGGACGGGTCCGGCGGTCGCGGTGCCCCAGGGGTCCGCGTGCCGCCTCGCGGATGATGTTCTGGGTCACCTGCAGGGCGAACTTCCGGGAACGGGCCGGGACGGCACGATCGGCCTGCGCCTGGAGCCAGGCCATGGTGCCCATGGTCAAGACCCCGGCCCCCGAGGGGGCAACGTAAAACGTCGAGTCCGACCAGCCACGGGAGTCGTGTTTGCCGGAGGCCGGGGAATGGGCAAAGATGTGGAGCTTTTTGGCGTAGGTGAAGGCACGGCGCACTGCCTTGGGGTAGACGCGGTCGGTTTCGCCGGCGGTGAGGCCGCGGTATTTGGCCCCGCGGCCAGCGCCGGTGCCGGCGAAGGCGAAAAAGCCAGGGTCCGTGACAGTGAATGTCCCCGTAACCCCCAGGTCGCCGTACACCGAGCCCGTGAGCGTCGACTCCGGATTCGCGGCGGGACCCTCGCGCCACTGCGTGGTCACGGCCTCCGGGTGGCGGCGGCGGTACGGATCCAGCCGGGCCTTCCGGTAGCAGACCAGGACCCGGTTCGTCCCGGTGAAGGAGGACTCCAATCGGGTACGCCAGTACACGTTGTTCGCTCCGAAGAAGACGATGTTGGTGCCCTTGTCCCGCGCCCCCTCCACAGTCCGGCGCAGTGCCGGGGACCAGTATTCCGAGTGGCCTGCGAAGATTACGGCCGCGGCGCCATGGACCAGCCCGGGGTTCCGGCTGATCCGGGCCTCGGTGGTGTACGCGAGCCTGACCCCGGGGTCGTCGATGGCTTCCGCGGCGCGGACCAGCGGGGCGTTACGAAGTTCCACCTCGTCGAAGTTCCGGTAGGGCCGGTCAAAGGAGACCTTGTAGGACCGGGTGGCCGTCGAATGGTTCGGCCCGGTGTAGAGCGAATAGCCGCCCCACTTGTTGTACGCCTGCATCGTGCAGTCGTTGAAGACCAGCACGGCCTTGCCGAGCACCGAGGCGGACTCGACGACCAGCGGGATCCGGTGGGTCCGCCCGGACGCGCCGGCCAAGACCAGGTAGTAGAGCCCGTCCGGCCATCCTGTCGTGTCGACCCTCGTGCTGACACGCCACGGGCAGGACACCATTCGTGTTTTGCTCCCGACGGCGAAGCGCCGCTGCCGCTGGACCCGTACCGGCCCGGACGTCCAGACCAATCGCTGGCCCTCCCCGTTGTAGTGCCCGATCCGGTAGGCCTTGATCCGGATACTGCCCAGCGTGGAATTGATGTAGACATCAACCTTGCGCTGCTGCGGGGTGGAGGCGTGCTGGCCCAGGAAGCCTTCCAGCTTCGGGGTGGTCCACCGCTTGGAGGCGACGTCGCCCCCCGTGACGCCGGGACGCTTGGCCGACACCCGCACCGGTCTCTGGTTGGAAGACCCGGCAACCGGCGACGCCGTGCTCCGCACCTCCCGCGCCGCGGCGGCCTGCAGCAGTAGGTTCGGTGGGCGGGTCCCGCCCGCTGCGGCCCCCGACGCCGCCTCGGCGGCGGCCCACGAAAGTGCCGCGATCGCGGCGCCGAGCACGGCTCTGCGTCCAGGAGCGGAGTCATTCGCGCCCATTGCCGCCTCGATTCCCACCCGCCGTCGTGGTTCCGGTGGGCGGCACTAGCTGCCGTGGAGAGTCGTATGCACGACCTCTCCCAAGGTTAGGGGCGCCGGCTGATTACTACAGGCGTGGGGATTACGCGCATAATCCGGGCTGAACGCGCCGGGACGTCCGAAAACTACTTGAGTACTTACGCGCGAAACGCGCCCGGAACAGACCGGAGCGCAGGGACCTGACCGGACGCTTCAAGCCGGCCCGGAGCGCGCCGTATTTCAGATCGGTAACGCTAGCTCCTATGCTTAGCTGGAGCCTTTGTAAGGATTTGGGGGCGAGTAGTCGTGAGGAAACTGGTAAATGAGTAGTGTTCTGACAATCCGCGGAGGCGTCCCGCTGACCGGCCGCGTCGTCGTGCGTGGGGCCAAGAATCTTGTCCCCAAGGCGATGGTTGCCGCCCTGCTGGGCAATGAGCCGTCCGTGCTGCGCAACGTCCCTGAGATCAAGGACGTTGAGGTTGTCACCAGCCTGCTCCAGCTCCACGGCGTCACGGTGGACAAGGACCCGGTCACCGGGGACCTCACGCTGGATCCCACCAACGCCAAGACGGCCTCGCACACGGCCATCGACGCGCACGCCGGCGACTCCCGCATTCCGATCCTGCTCTGCGGACCCCTGATCCACGCCATTGGCGAGGCCTTCATCCCGGACCTCGGCGGCTGCAAAATCGGCGACCGCCCCATTGACTACCACCTCAACGTGCTGCGCCAGTTCGGCGCCGTCGTGGAGAAGCGCCCGGGCGGCATCCACATCTCCGCGCCCAACGGCCTCAAGGGTGCCAAAATCGCCCTGCCCTACCCGTCAGTCGGGGCCACCGAGCAGGTCCTGCTGAGCGCCACCCGCGCTGAAGGCATCACCGAACTCTCCGGCGCGGCCACCGAACCGGAAATCGTGGACCTCATTGCCGTGCTGCAGAAGATGGGCGCCATCATCAGCGTCCAGACGGACCGCACCATCCGGATCGAGGGAGTGCAGGACCTGGGCGGCTACAACCACCGGGCCCTGTCCGACCGCAACGAATCCGCGTCCTGGGCCTCCGCCGCCCTCGTGACCCGCGGCGACATCTTCGTCGAAGGCGCTACGCAGCGGGACATGATGACGTTCCTGAACACCTACCGCAAGGTGGGCGGCGGCATGGACATCGGCGAGGACGGCATCCGCTTCTACCACCCGGGCGGAAAGCTCAACCCGCTGGTCCTGGAAACCGACGTGCACCCCGGCTTCATGACCGACTGGCAGCAGCCGCTGGTGGTGGCCCTGACCCAGGCCGAGGGCGTCTCGATCGTGCATGAGACCGTGTATGAAAACCGCTTCGGGTTCACGGACGCCCTGATCCGGATGGGCGCAAATATCCAGGTCCACCGCGAATGCCTCGGCAGCGTCCCGTGCCGCTTCGGCCAGCGGAACTTCCTGCACTCCGCCGTTATCTCCGGACCCACGCAGCTCAAGGGCGCCGATATTGACGTGCCGGACCTGCGCGGCGGCTTCAGCCACCTCATCGCGGCGCTCGCTGCCACCGGCACCTCCCGCGTCACCGGCATCGACATCATCAACCGCGGCTACGAGCGCTTCACCGAAAAGCTCGCCGGCCTGGGCGCCGATTTCGACATCACCTCGACCCGGTAGCGGGGACTTCGTGAAAGAAACGGCCAAGAGCCACATCACCTTTGTCATCGTGGCCGGGATCGTCCGGCCCGTCATGAACCTGCTGATGAACAAGAAGTGGGAGGGGCTGGAGAAGCTTCCCGCCGGCGGCTTCATTGCCGCGCCCAACCACTGCACCGAGATCGATCCGCTGGTGATCGGGCACATGCTCTACAACCAGAAGCGGATGCCGCACTTCCTTGCCAAGGGCAGCCTGTTCAAGGTTCCGGTGCTGGGTTCGGTGCTGCGCAACACCAAGCAGGTGCCGGTGGAACGCTCGACGGCGGGGGCCAACCGTTCGCTGCAGGTCGCCAAGGAAGTCGTGGACGAAGGCGGCGCCATCATCATCTACCCGGAGGGCACGCTGACGCGTGATCCGGAGCTGTGGCCGATGCGGGGCCACACCGGGGCCGCCCGGATGGCGCTGGAAAGCGGGATCCCCGTGGTCCCGATGGCCCACTGGGGCGCGCACGAAGTTTTCCCGCGTTACGCCAAACGTTTCCATGTTTTCCCCCGGAAGACTTCCCGTGTGCTGGTGGGCGACCCGGTGGACCTGAGTGCCTTCGCCGGACGCCCGCTGGACAAGGCGACGCTGACCGAGGCGACGAACGTGATCATGGACGCCATCACCGAGCTGCTGGCCACCCTGCGCGGCGGACAGCCTCCGCTGGTCCGTTGGGACCCTTCGGCGCACAACCAGTCCACGCACGGCCGCTTCATCGAGCGCGGCGGGAAGCCCGGCGGATCAGCAGCACCGGACAGCGGCAGCGCCGCGGACGGTGCGAAGTGACCGTGGAGCTCCCCGCCCTGGACGCGACGGACGCGGCCGCCCGTGTCGCCGTCCTTGGCGCCGGATCATGGGGGACCACGTTCGCGAAGATCCTCGCCGATGCCGCCACCGCGTCCGGCGTTGAGCGCACCATCCGGCTGTGGGGCCGTCGCGCCGCCGTCGTGGAGCAGATCAACACCGAGCACCGCAACGAGCAGTACCTCAAGGGCATACCGCTGCCCGCCAGCATCACCGCCTCCACCGACGTCGCCGAGGTCCTCCGCGGCGCGGACCTCGTGGTTCTGGCCGTCCCTGCTCAGACCCTCCGCCCGCAGCTGCGCGAGTGGAAGGACCTGATTGGTCCGGACGCCCTCGTCGTCTCGCTGATGAAGGGCCTGGAACTGCACTCCGACGCCCGGATGAGCGAAGTGATCTGCGAGGAGCTCGCCATCCCGGCAGAGCGGGTGGCCGTGGTTTCCGGTCCCAACCTGGCCATGGAGATCGCCCGTGAAGAGCCAACGGCGTCCGTCGTCGCGTGCGCTGACTCTGCGGCGGCGGGCTGGATGGCCCGCAGCTGCACGGCCCCCTACTTCCGGCCGTACACGACGTCGGACGTGGTCGGCGTCGAAATCGGCGGCATCGTCAAGAACATCATTGCCCTCGCCGTCGGGATCTGCGAAGGCAAGCAAATGGGCGACAACACCAAGGCCTCCGTGATCACCCGCGGACTCGCCGAGACTTCCCGGCTGACGCTGGCCCTGGGCGGCGAAGCCCGCACCATGGCAGGGCTTGCGGGCCTGGGCGACCTCGTCGCCACCTGTTCCTCAGCGCTCTCGCGGAACCACACTGCCGGACGGCTGCTGGGAACCGGGCTGAGCCTGGAGCAGGTCACCGCGGAGATGACGCAGACCGCCGAGGGCATCAAGTCAGCGCAGGCCGTGCATGAACTGGCCGGCAAGCTGGGCGTTGAGATGCCCATCACCGCCGCCGTCGTCGCCGTGCTGGCCGGAAAACTGTCCGTAGACGAACTGGGACCGCTGCTGCTGTCCCGGGACCTGAAATCCGAAGGCGATTACTAAGAGTGTCGGAAAAGAATTTGACTACAGAAACGCCGTCCGGCCGGACCAGGCCCCGGGTGGCGGTGCTGTTCGGCGGCCGCTCCAGCGAACATGCGGTCAGCTGCGTCACGGCGGCCGGGGTCCTCGGCGCGATCGACCAGGCCAAGTATGAGGTGATCCCGATCGGGATCGCCAAGACCGGCCAGTGGGTGCTGGCATCCGGGGACACCGCGCAGTGGTCGCTGTCCGCTGCCGCGCTGCCGGAAGTGGCGCCGTCGGACCAGACGGTCACACTGGCCGAGATCGGCGGGGAACACCAGCTGATCGTTGCCGCGCCCAACCAGGTGCCGCAGGAGCTGGGCTCCGTGGACGTAGTTTTCCCGCTGCTGCACGGCCCGTTCGGCGAGGACGGCACCATCCAGGGCCTGCTGGAACTTTCCGACACCCGCTACGTCGGCGCCGGTGTCCTGGCGTCGGCCGTCGGCATGGACAAGCACTTCATGAAGGTGGTCTTCGAGTCCGCCGGGCTGCGCGTGGGACCGTACATCGCGGTGACGGACCGGCAGTGGCTCACCGATCCGGAACTGGTGCGCAAGCGCGTGGACCAGCTCGGCTTCCCGGTTTTCGTCAAGCCGGCGCGCGCCGGTTCCTCGATGGGCATCTCCAAGGTGGACTCGCTCGAGGACCTCGACGCCGCGATCGAGGCGGCCCGGGAACACGACCCCAAGCTCGTGATCGAAGCCGGCATCGTCGGACGCGAGATCGAATGCGCCGTGCTGGAAGGCCGGGGGACCGATGCCCCGCGGACGTCCATGCCCGGCGAGATCTCGGTTGCCGGCGGCGGGCATGACTTCTATGACTTCAACGCCAAATACGTCGACGACGCCGCGGCGCTCAGCTGCCCCGCCGACCTCCCCGATGAAGCCATCGCCCGGGTCCGGGAACTGGCAGCGGTCGCCTTCGATGCCGTCGGCGCCGAGGGACTCAGCCGCGTGGACTTCTTCTACACGCCGGAGGGTGAGCTGATCATCAACGAGATCAACACCATGCCCGGGTTCACGCCGAAGAGCATGTACCCGCAGATGTGGAAAGCCTCCGGGCTGGGCTACGCGGAGCTGATCGACGAGCTCATCCACCTCGCCCTGCACCGCAAGACCGGCCTGCGCTAGAAGCCGGGTTGAGGTACCTGCCTGCCGGCCTACTTGCCGGCGGGCAGGTTCTGCAGGTCCTCCTGACCCACGCAGTTCCGGACCGCCTTGATCTTCGAGACAGGGGACGCGAGCTCCGCCAGCACCGTTGCCGAGCTGATCTTGTTAGGGTCCATCAGGATCTCCGTGGCGGGCTCACGCCCGAAAGTGGTCAACGTCCAGACGGGGTTGCCCTCTTTGATCACCCAGTCGACGTCGTTGACGCTCACGCAGCGGTCCGTGGTGGGGCCAGGAACGTTGACGCCGCAGCGGAGAACCACTAGGGAGGGATCGCCCCACGCCGCCGTTCCCTGGCTGTTGGTCTTGCGGAGCTTTGCCTCGCCAACGCTGTCCGGCAGCGCCAGCATCATGGGCGCGCAGGCGGCGTTCGCCGCGTCCTTGGCCGGGGCGACGTCGACGACGGGGGAGCAGGCAGTGAGCACCAGCCCGGCTGCCGCCGCGGCGGCCAGAAAGCGGAGCGGACGTGCGGACGCCGGGAAAGGGGGCTGAGGCATAGTTCAAGCCTATCCCGGCGCAGGTGACCGCTTCGAGCCGGAACCAGCAAGCTGTCCGTGGCACAATAAGCCGAGCTGTTTCTGTCCAGCGTTACCAAAAATCGTTTCAAGAGTGGGGACTCACTGATGCCCGTTGACACCGCAGACCAGGCTCCGTACGAGGACGCCCAGCGGTCCCGGACGAAAAGGAAGAAGACTGCACGCAACGTCCTCCTCGGCGTCGCGGCTTTCTTTCTTGTCATCGCCGTCGGTGCAGGGATTTTCGCGTTCAACCTGGCGAACAGCTTCAACTCCAAATCCCAAAAGATCGAACAGTCGTTCCCCGAGGAATCTGCACGACCGGCCGAAACGAAAACCGGCGCCATGAACCTGTTGTTGCTCGGAAGTGACAGCCGCGCCGCGGCGCTGGGTGAGGCGGAGGCCGGCGGCGCCTCGGACCAGCGTTCCGACACCATGATGTGGGTCCACATCCCCGCGGACCGCAAGAACATCTACATGATGTCCGTGATGCGCGACACCTGGGTGCAAATTCCCGGCCATGGCGAGGCCAAGATGAATGCCGCCATGGCACTGGGCGGCATCCCGCTGGTGGTCCACACGCTGGAAGGGATGTTCAAGAGCCGGATCGACCACGTCGCCGTCGTGGATTTTGAAGGCTTCAAGGCGATGACCGACGCCTTGGGCGGCGTTACAGTCAACGTCCCGCAGGCTTTCAACACCCAGGGCTTCTCCTTCGAAGCCGGCAAGCAGCAGCTCAGTGGCGAAGAAGCCCTCGCCTTTGTCCGTGAGCGCAAAGCATTCACCGACGGCGACTACCAGCGGGTTCAGAATCAGCAACTATTTCTGAAGGCCCTCATGTCCAAGTTCCTCACGGCGGAAACACTGACCAACCCGGTCAGGATCAGCAGCCTGGTGGACACCGTCTCGCCGTACGTCAGCGTGGACAAGTCCCTGGACGCGGCAGCGGTGGCCTCACTGGCGGTGGGGCTGCGCGATGTCCGGGCTGCAGATGTGGTCAGCTTTACCCTGCCGACCTCGGGAATCGGAACCTCTGCGGACGGACAATCCATCGTCTTGCGGGACGATGCCGCCATCTCCAAAGTTGCCGAGGCACTGCGCAGCGACACCCTCGCAAAGCTCGTCGCGTCAATTGGTTCCGGCTCATAAAACCGTGGCAATATTCGATGAAGTGTCTGTGAACCGGTAGGATGCTCTCGGCGCCGTCTCAATATTGCGGCCCCGACGTAAAGTGCGACGAAGAACCTTACGACGTACCGAACAGGATTTTGCTTGGGGGAACATTGAACTCATCACGCTGCGGTGGTCGCCGGACCGCCCTCAGGACCACGACGGCGGCGCTCGGCGCAGCCGCCGCCCTCGCCCTTAGCCTTGGTGTGGCCCCCGCCCAGGCCGAAGATGTCATCCCCAGTACCGGTCCGTTCGTCATTGTGGAACCGGCGCCTTCCGATCCCGCTCCGGCGCCGGTTGAGCCGGCTCCTGCTCCCGCTCCGGCCGACCCCACCCCGGCCGATCCCGTCCCGGCACCAGCGCCTGCGCCGTCTACGCAGGCGCCCGCCCCGGCGGTGCCGGTACTTCCGCCCGCCAGCCCAGCCCCGGCAGCACCCGTCGTCCTGCCGCCGGTACCGGCGGTCCAGGTGCCCGTTCCGGAGGCTCCGGTTGTTCCAGCAGTTGAGCCCGCGCCGACCGTCGAAGAAAGCACGCCGACGGCGACTCCCTCGGCTAAGGCCTCGGCCGCGCCGGCGTCTGCTGCACCAACTAAAACTCCTGCGCCGCAGCCGGCCAAGGAAGACCCGGTGATCCAGTCCTCCCCGGTAATCCAGGCGGCAGTGACGGCGGCAACCGGCAGCCCGTTCGCTGTGCAACTGGCTACCGTCATGGTGCTGCTGGCGGCAGGCTTCGCCTACTTCCGCATTCTGGGCGCCAAAGGCCGCGTGACCTCCAAGGGCGGTCGCTAGCGTGGCCAGCGGAGTCCGCCCAACTGTTTCCACATCTCCGGAGGCAAACAGCCGGCCCGTAAAGGTCAGCCTGCTGGTGCACTCCTATTGGCCCGAGAGCAGCCCGCCCCAGCGCCGCTGGACAGCGCTGCTCAAGGAATTCTGTGCCACTGGCTGGGACGTCAACGTGATTACGCCCGTGGCCCACGCGCCGTCCGGCCGTCGAGAACTGCCCGTTGAGCAGGCGGGCCAGGCTTTCCGGCTGCAAAAAGGACAGTTCACCGAGCTGATCCGCCGGGTCCCGTACCTGCCGCACGGTAATTCACAGCTGGCCCGTTTCATCGATCACTGTTTCTCAGCCGCCATGTCGGTGCCGGTCGGGCTCTTCACGCCCCGGCCCGACGTCGTGATCGCCACTGCGCCGAGCCTGCCCATCCTTGCCGCCGGGTACCTGCTGGCCCGTCTCCGCCGCGTTCCGTTGATCGTGGAAATGCGGGACGCCTGGCCGGACCTTGCCCGTGACTCGCGCATGGTGAAGGGGCGCGTCAAGAGCGTCGTAGAGATCGCCGTCGATTTCATCCAGCACCGCGCAGACCTGGTAGTCACCGTCACCGAAGGATTTGCCCAGACGCTGCGTTCGCGCGGGATAAAGAACGTCGCAACGGTCAGCAACGGCCTGCACGTGGACACGATTCCGGTCTTGAGACCGCCGGAACCGGAGCGCGATACCTTCGAGGCGCTTTACCTTGGCAACCACGGTGCCAGCCAGCGGTTGGAGGTCGTGATCCGTGCCAGTGCGCTGGTGGGGGACGCCATGCATCTGCACTTGGTGGGCGACGGCACCCGAAAGCCGGCGCTGCAGAAGCTGGCGCGTGAGCTTAACGCCCCGGTGACCTTTCACCCGTCCCTGCACGGACCTGCTGTGCTGGAGCGTTATGCTTCGGCGGACACCTGCATCGTCTCGCTACGAGACGACTGGAAGTCGTTCGAAACGACCGTTCCGTCCAAAACCTACGAGGTCTTGTCCCTGGGCCGCCACGTCACGGCTATCGTGATTGGCGAAGCCGCCCGCATCATCAATGATGCCCAGGCGGGCGACATTGTGGTCAGCGGGCCGGACGCCGTGGCCGAGCTGTGGCGCGAGCTGGCAGCGGACCGCTCGCGGCTGGTGCGGGACGAAACCAGCCGCCAGTGGGTCAAGGAGCACGCAGAGTACTCCCTGCTTGCGGAGCAGTACATGGGGCTGATCGCGAAGCTGCTGAACCGGGAGCCGGTCTCTTCCCGATGACCCAGCTCTTCCGCAATATCCGGCTTGCCGCGGGCGTGGCTGGCGCCCACCTGAGCGACGATCCGTTCTTGCTTCTGATGCAGCTCAGCCGGCGGCTTCCAGCCCGCCTGGTGGGGCCCCTCGCGGCGGCAGTGACGCGCCTCGCCCCCGGGGACTCGGCTGCAATTCCCGTCCTGCTCGCCTCGCTGGTAAAAGGAGACGATGCCGAGGTTGAGCGACGGCTCCTGCTGGCCCCCGCTGCCACAGGGGAGCCCGCCCGGCGCCTCGCCGAGGTGGCACTCGCCGCCCAGCTGCCTGCCCTGGCCGATGATTTCCTCGGCCGTGCGGAAGGCGCATCGGGTCTGAACAGTGCCTACGCCCGCCGATTCTGGTACGACGGCGCCGTCAGCGCCGCTGTCGCGGTCTTGGCGGGAGACGGTAGCGCACGCCGTGGCCAGCGGGCCCGGCTGGCAGCCGAGCTGAGCGTCCTCACCGGCGCGGCACCGGTACTGGACCGCGTGGACTACAGCGGCGTCCCGGGCCGCGTGCTGCATCTGCTCACCAACTCGCTGCCGCACACCTCAAGCGGCTATGCGCAGCGCTCCCACTCCATCCTCGCCGCTCAGCAGGCTGCCGGCTGGGACGTCCAGGCGGTGACCAGGTTGGGCTACCCCGTCCAAGTGGGCAAGCTCTTCGCCAAGCCGCTCGATGAGGTGGACGGCGTCCGCTACCGGCGGCTCCTTCCGGGAAAGCTGGCGGCAACGGTGGATGCACGGCTGCAGCAACAGGCCGCGGAACTGCTGGGCGTCGTACTGGAGTTCCGGCCCAGCGTGTTGCACACCACCACGCACTACGTGAACGCCTTGGTGGTCCGTGCAGTGGCCCAGGCCGTGGGTATTCCGTGGGTGTATGAGGTGCGGGGGCAACTGGCCGACACCTGGGCGTCGACGCGCGGACTGGCAGCCAAGGAAAGCGAACGCTACCGGCTGTTCCAGAAACGTGAGGCTGAGGTCATGCGGGACGCTGACCTGGTGGTGACGTTGGGAGGTGCCATGAAGGCCAACATTGTCGCCGCCGGCATTCCGGAAAGCAAAGTCCTCATTGCCCCGAACGCCGTGGGTGGCGATTTTCTTGAGGAACCATTGGACCCCGCCACCGCACGCCGTGAGCTTGGGCTCAACGAAGCTGGACAGTACATCGGGACCGTGAGCAGTTTGGTAGCCTATGAAGGCCTCGATGACCTTATCGAGGCATTTGTCCTCCTCGCCCCGCGCCTGCCGGACTTGAAGCTGCTGATTGTGGGCGACGGCGTCTCCCGCCCCGCACTGGAGGTTCAAGCCCGCCAGTCAGGCTATGCCGACCGGATAATCTTCACCGGGCGGGTACCGCGCGAGCAGGCGGTGCGCTATCACCAGGCTTTGGACATTTTTGTGGTGCCACGCAAGGATCTTGAAGTAACGCGGTCCGTGACGCCACTCAAGCCAGTGGAAGCACTTGCCTGCCGCCGCCCGGTGGTGGCGAGCAAGCTGCCGGCCCTGGCGGAAATCGTCGAGGATGGGGTGACCGGACGCCTGGCCACAGCTGATGATCCGGTGGCGTTGTCTGAAGCGATTAGAGAATTGCTGTCGAACCCTGAGCTTGCGGAGCAAATGGGGGCGGCAGGCCGGTCCCGGGTATTGCGGGAAAGAACATGGGCTGCCAACGTGGCGGCCTTGGCAGCAGAGCTGGGAAAGCTGGGAGTGACCATCTGATGAGCATCAAGGAACAGGCCGAGGCTCCCACCGTCTCTGTACCAGTCAACCTCGCCCGGCTGAGTAAGGTGGGCCAGCGCCCCGACCTGCTCGACTACCTGGTGCAGCTTTGGGACCGGCGGAGCTTCATCTACTTCGACGCCCGGGCCCGGATTCAGAGCGGTCACGACAAGACCAACCTAGGCGTGGCGTGGATGGTGCTGACTCCGCTGCTCAATGGTCTGAGCTTTTATTTGATCTTTGGTTTGCTCTTAGGCACCAGCAAGGGCATCGATAATTTCATTGGCTACCTGCTGATCGGGACGTTTACGTTCCAGATGACCACTCGGTCCGTAATGGGCGGGGCGAAATCGCTGACCAGCAACACCTCGATGATCCGGGCCTTCAAGTTCCCCCGGGCCGCACTGCCGATCTCCCTCAATGTGCGGGAACTCTTGTCCAACATCCCCGTGACCATCGTCATGCTCCTTTTCATCATCTTCACGGCCCCAGCCGAGGTGATTTCCTGGCGGTGGTTCCTAATCGTGCCGGCAATTTTGCTGCAGTTTCTCTTTAACCTGGGGATTGGCATGTTGCTTGCTCCACTGATCTTAAAAATTCCGGACCTTGGGATGCTGCTCTCGTTCGTGATTCGCCTCTGGATGTACGCCTCAGCCGTCTTTTTCTCGGAGGACCGCTTCGACAATCATCCAGTGCTGCGCACCATCATGGACGTTAACCCGGTCTACCAAGTCATCAAAATCATTCGCGATTCTGTCCTTTATGACACCACGCCGTCTTGGCGCAGTTGGGTTGTGCTGTCTCTTTGGGCGCTTGCCTCGGTGGCGGCAGGGCTCCTCATATTCTGGCGTGGAGAGGAACGGTACGGACGTGTCTGAGATTTCTGAAATTTCTGGGGGACCGTTGACGGATCCCACCGTGGTGGTGGACGACATCTCAGTGGTTTACCGAACTAAGAACCAGTCTGGGGGCCGGACAAATGCCCGCACCTCGGCGCTGGCAGCCCTGCGGGGAGCCGGGCGGGCCGACGCGGAGGTACGGACGACTGCGCTGAATAAGGTCTCCTTCGTGGCCGGCCAGGGCGATTCCATCGGCATTATTGGCCGCAACGGCTCCGGCAAGAGCACCCTCATGAAGGTGCTGGCCGGCCTGATCATTCCGGACGAGGGCAGCGTCTACGCCTCGAGCACCCCCATCCTGCTCGGAGTCAATGCAGCCCTGATCAGCTCCATTTCGGGCGCGCAGAACATCCGGCTCGGCTGCCTGGCAATGGGCATGAGTCACGCGGAGGTCGATGCCAAGTTCGATGACATCGTAGAGATGTCCGGTCTGGAGCATGAGATTTACCACCCGATGAACTCCTATTCCTCGGGCATGGGCGCGCGCCTCCGCTTCGCGATTGCCGCGGCCGTGGATCCTGAAATCCTTCTCGTTGACGAAGCGCTCAACACCGGAGATGCGCAATTCAAGGACCGCTCTAAAAAGCGGATGGAGCAGGTGACCAACCAAGCCGGGACCGTGTTTGTGGTCAGCCACAGCCTTGGGACGATTACCGACATGTGCAACCGTGCCATCTGGATCGACAAGGGCGATTTCATTATGGATGGAACACCCGAAGAAGTGGCCAAGGAATATAGGAACTTCATCTGGCGGATGAACGAGGGAAATGCCGATTACGGCCGGCAGATCCGTGCCGAATTGATGGCGAGTTTGCCGGAAATGCGGACCACGCTCCTCCCAAACGGCTGGAAGCGGTCCCGGTAAGCCATGGGATTTCGAGACAAAACGGCCTACTGGCGGCGCGCGGTTTGGCATGCCCGCCACGGCGGGATGACCCAAATGAGGAGCTACCTCCACCGCAGCGGGACCGAACGCGACGAGGCCAGCCTGGCTGGCGTCCGCGGCGCGGAGGGCGCGTGGCGCGGGCTAGGACGTGGCCGCCGCCTTCTCTTTAGGGAAGCGTCTATCGGTGTTGGGCAACCTCGCAACCCCCAGTTGCGCGTCGGCATCATCATGGATGACTTTTCCGCGGCGGCGTTCGCCGCCGAGTGGACCGTCGTCGCGCTCAGGCCCGACAGCTGGGAGTTCCAGCTCCGTGAAGAGGCGCTAGACTTCGTCGTTGTCGAGTCCGCTTGGGCCGGGAATGCCGGGCTGTGGCGGGGCAAAATTGCTGGTCCCGCGGGCCCATCGGCCGCTTTCCGGGAACTGATCGCAGGCTGCCGGGCGGCCGGACTGCCGGCGGTTTTCTGGAACAAGGAGGATCCGCCGCATTACGAGGACTTCCTCCCCGCCGCCAGACTGTTCGACCACGTCTTCACCACCGACGCGAACATGCTACCGCGCTACCGCTCGGACCTGGGCCACAGCAGGGTATCCGTGCTCCCCTTCGCAGCACAGCCGCGGATTCACAACCCGGCGAGGCCCCGGCACGGTTGGCACGCCCGGGAGATCGCCTTCGCCGGGATGTATTTCGCCCACAAGTACGAGGACCGCCGGCGGCAGATGGACTATCTGTTAGGGGCGGCCGTGGACGCGACGGTGGGTAAGCGTCCGGGGTTCGAGATCTTTTCGCGGCAGCTGGGCGGGGAGCCGCAGTACCAGTTCCCCGGAATTCTCAAGAAGCATGTGGTGGGGTCGCTGTCCTATAAACAGATGCTCACCGCCTACAAGGCGTACAAGGTGTTCCTTAACGTGAACTCCGTGACGGACTCGCCATCGATGTGCGCCCGGAGGATTTTTGAGATCACGGCGGCCGGGACGTGCGTAGTGTCAACTCCCAGCGTGGCCATCACAGAGTTTTTCCCGGAGGGAGAGATTCCCACGGCGGAGACCCGCGAGGCCGCCACCCACCTGCTGAAAGCCCTCACCGGCAACCCGGACTATGCACAGCGTCTCGTCCACAAGGCCCAGCGCAGGATCTGGGCCGAGCACACATACAGCCATCGGGTGCAGGCCATCGCGGAGGCTGCACTGCCAGCGTCGGCAGCCCCGGCATCCCGGCCCCAGGTTTCCGTCCTGGTATCGAGTTTCCGGCCGCAGCAGCTGGACCATGTCCTTCGTGGCGTGGCCGCCCAGCAGGGCGTCGATGTCCAGCTGGTCTACCTCGCCCATGGTTTCCAGTTGGACGACGACGCGTTCCGGCGGCAGTGCCTGGCAGCCGGGCTTGCCGACGTCGTCGTCCTCCAGGAACCGCAGCAGACGACGCTCGGTGAGTGCCTCAATGCCCTGGTGGCGCGCGCGGACGGCAGGTTCGCCACCAAATGGGACGACGACGACGTCTACAGCCCGCTCTACCTGGGCGACCAGGTCCACGCCTTGATGTACTCCGAAGCCGAGGTGGTGGGTAAGCGGGCGCACTACATGCACCTTGCCGGCGCCCGGGCGACCATCCTGCGCAATCCGCAGCTGGAGCACCGGTACGTCGAAGCAGTCTCCGGTCCCACGATTTTCGCCGCCACGGACACGTTCCGACGTTTTCCGTTCGAACCGCTGCAACGCGGAGAAGATTCGCGCTTCCTCAGCGACGTGATCGAGGCGGGCGGACGCATCTATTCGGCGGACCGGTTCAATTACTGCCAGATGCGCAGCGCTGACGTGTCGTCGCACACCTGGCCCATTACCAATGAAGAGCTCCTGGCTTCTTCAAAGATTCAATTCTTCGGTTCGCCCGAAGACCACATTTCTGTTTAGGGGAAACATGGACGAGACGATTTTTGATGTTGCGGTCATCGGACTCGGCTACATCGGCCTGCCCACGGCGGCCAGTTTTGCCGCCAAGGGCAAGCACGTGGCCGGCATCGACGTGAAGCAGGCGACCGTTGACGCCGTCAACCGCGGCGAAGTGCCCTTCGTCGAGCCCGACATGGCTGTGGTGGTCTCCGGCGCGGTCAACCTGGGGTACCTGGTGGCCATGACCACGGTGCCGGCCGCAGATGCGTACATCATCGCCGTGCCCACCCCGCTGGCCGAGGGCAAAGGCGCTGACCTTTCCTACCTCCGCAGCGCCGTTGAGGCGCTGGCACCGAAGCTGCGGGGCGGCGAGCTGGTGGTCCTGGAATCGACCTCCCCTCCGGGGACCACGGAGCGCCTGGGTGCCTACCTCATGGAGCTCCGCCCGGACCTGTCCCTTGACGCCACCGGCGGCCACGGCCAGGTGCACGTCGTGCACTCCCCGGAACGTGTGCTGCCCGGACGCATCATGATTGAGATCGTCACGAACGACCGCGTCATTGGCGGCCTCACGGAGGAAGGCGCGCAGCTGGCCAAGCGGCTCTACGAAGTCATCTGTCAGGGCCAAATCCTGCTGACGGATGCCACAACCGCCGAAATGACGAAGCTGGTGGAAAACACTTTCCGTGACGTCAACATCGCCTTCGCAAATGAACTGTCAATCATCTGCGACAAGCTGGGCATCGACGTGTGGAAGCTGATCGAAATGGCGAACCACCACCCGCGCGTCAACGTGCTGCGGCCCGGTCCCGGCGTCGGCGGGCACTGTATTGCCGTGGACCCATGGTTCATTGTGGACGCCGTCCCTGAGCATTCCGGCTTGATCCGGACCGCCCGGGAGGTCAATGATTCCAAGCCGTACCACGTGGTCCGGCATGCAGTGGAAGCACTCGCCGATAAACCGGGCGCCACCGTCGCGGTCCTGGGCCTGGCCTTCAAAGCCAATATCGACGACGTCCGCGAGTCGCCGTCGGTGACGATTGTGCAGGAACTCGTGAAGCAGTTGCCGGCGAGCACCATCCTGGTTGTCGACCCCAACGTCGAGGAACTGCCCGCTGCGCTGGCAGGGTCCGGCCTCTCCCGGCTTCACGGCCAGAACGAAGCGATAGCCGCCGCAGACCTCGTCATGCTCCTGGTGGACCACGATGACTTCCTGACCGTTGACCCGGCGTCCCTGGAAGGCAAGCAGATCATCGATACCAAAGGCATCTGGAACCAGCCTGACGTTGCGGAAGCGAGCCTCCAGCACCTTCCCGTGGGAGCCGGCGTCGGTGGATAGGGGAGTCCAGAGCGTTTCAGCGCCGATTGAAGAACAACTGCGCCAGACTGGTTTTCCCCTTAAAGCACTGCACACCCCGCGACGCGAAACGCCCCTTGTACGAATCCTGGTCCGGGCCTCAAAGGCGTCGGACCTGGAGATTGCGGGGACCGTCGCATCGCTTTTAGGCTCCGCCAGCCAGGATTTCGCCGTCGACATCCTTGCGGAGGCCGGCACCCGGCCCCAGTTGGAGCAATGGCTCGCCACCGACCGGCGTTTTTCCTTCGTCGGCACTAACCGGACGGATCTTGTCGAGGCCGGCTTCACCTTGGTGCTCGGCGCCGGAACGGCCTTGGGCCTGCATTCGCTCGAGGCATTGATTGAGAGCCTGAGGCAGTCGGAGGCTCTGGTCCTTCGCGCGCTGGTGGATGGTCAGCCCGGTGCGATCGAATTTTGGGAGACGGGCACCCTCCGGAGGCTGTCGAAGCAAGGTGACCCGGAGAAGGCCGCGCGCAAAGCCGGTGGCGAGCGTTGGGTATCCGGCAATGCACTTGGCCTGCACGACTTCCGGCGGCCCAAACCCAAACTGCATTTGCGCAAGGGAGCCGCGGCAAGCCTGGACCTCAACATCGTGGTGAGGGACCTGTCGGACAGCTCCACCCGGCAGGATTACGAGGAGCGGATCCGGCTGCTGGAGGGAAAGCTGAGGAAGTCGGAGGTGGAGCGCCGCCGCTTGGAGCAGGGTTTGGCGCCGAACCGCGGGCTTTCACGGGCCCGGGCGATTGCCCGCAAGGGTCCTGCGTACATCCTGGTCCGGCTCAAGGCCCGCACCGGCCGGGCCGGGAGCTAACAGCATGCAGATCAAGAGCGTGGCGGTGGGCTGTGCGGCCTACCCCATGGCGAAGCTGGCGGTGGACCTGGGTTTGGACTATGCCCGCACGGACTGGGAGCACCGCGATCCCGCGGCAGCTACCGACTGGGAGCACGGCGTTCCGGCGGAACAGTTGTGGTGGGACAGCTATGTTGTGCAGGCGGAATCGCTGGCCGAGGCCCGGGGCCTGCTGCCGTTATTCCGCAGTGAGGGGCGGGCGCATCGCTTTGTGCTGGTCATCCGTGGACTATTCCCGGCGGACGAAGTGCCGGCCTGGACTCCGCGCAGCCTCCAAGCCAAGGCTGGCACCGCCGGGCTGACCGTGCCGGGGCTCGGCCTCGCGGTTGTAGTCGAAGGGGGCAAATGGGTGAATGTCCATGCCGCCGCCCTCGCGGCACTGCGCTGCGCGTCGCCTGACAACCGTCCGCCTGTGCTGGGGGGACTGCGCGTGGGCTTCACGGAGCCTGCTGAGCTCGCCTGGCTGGCCGGGGACACGCTGGGCAGTTTTATGACCGAGGCGCTGCTGCAGCCCGAGCCGGATGACATCTATCCTGTAGACGTACTGGTGGGGGACAGCAAGCTCACGCAGCAGCTGGGCAAGCACATCCCGGCCCACCCTGGGCGGGTAACTCCGCCGGTCTGGACTCCGACGGAGACGGTGCTGCCGCCCGTTGACACCGCAGTTGTTTCCCCGATGGGTTTCCTGCCGTACCCGGAAAAGCCTGCGCGGCCGCTCGAGCCGTTCGAGCTGGCCGGGGGAGTCCTGCACGAATCGGACCTCGCCGCCCTGCGGCCGCACGACTACCTTGTGGTGGACGGCTCCCGCTTCGGCGGCCTGGACGGTGAGCTGGCCCGGCGTCTGAGCCAGCTGGCTGTCGCCGGAGTACCCCTTCTGGCGCGGCATTTGGCTGCCCCGGTCCGGACCCTGCTGGGTGATCAGCTCCTGAAACACCTTGACGCTTTCGACGCCGCCGACCCGCCGGTAGTGAGGGAATCAAAGTCGATCGGGCTTCGGCGCACAGCATTGGATCTTTACAGCCCGAAGGCCGTCTGGAACACCGTACTGGGCGAGCTGGGCAAACCACTACTCCCGTTGCCCTCCGTGAGTGTGGTGCTTGCTACCCGCCGGCCCGAGAAGCTGGCGTCCGCCCTGGAACAGCTGGCAGGCCAGAGCTGGAAATCCGTGGAGGTGGTGGTGGTGCTGCACGGCTTCGACGCGGAACATCCGGAGGTCCGGCGTGCCGTCCAGACGTACCCGGGCGAGCTGTTGGTGCGCTCCGTCCCGGCCGACATGATTTTTGGCGAGGTCCTTAATGCCGGCGTCAACGCCGCCAGCGGCGATCTGGTCTGCAAGATGGACGACGACGACTGGTACGGCCCGCACCACCTGCGCGACCTCGTTCACGCGAAGGACTACAGCGGCGCCACCCTGGTGGGTTCGCAGGTTGAGTTCGTGTATCTGGAAAGTCTGGATATCACCACCCGCAGGCCTCCGCTCGGCGAGCAGTACTCGGACCACGTGGCCGGCGGCACCATGATGCTGGGCCGGGACGAGCTTCGCCAACTTGGCGGATGGAGGCCGGTGCACCGCGCCGTTGACCGATGCCTCCTCCAAGCTGTCCAGGCCGCTGGCGGACTCATCTACCGCTCGCACGGTCAGAACTACATGATGCACCGCCACTCCGGCGCGGATTCGCACGGCGGCCATACCTGGAATCCGGAAGACAGCACTTTCCTTCAGAGTGTTGCAGAGCAGTGGGACGGCTTCCGGCCGCCGCCGCAGATTGGTCCCGGCCAGGGCACTGCGGCGGGAGCAAGGCTGGAGGGCCTGCGCAGCCATTTCGCCGGAGTCCCAGCGACCGTCCAGCACAGTTTAGCTCCGCTACCGGTCCGCAAATTTAGGTCAAAATGAACTTTCTCCAATCCCTCCGCAGGTATGCCCGACTCTCGCCGAAAAAGAAGTTGGCAGCCGTTGGCTTTGTTTTCCTTTTGGCGATGGTGGTTGCTGCGGCCTATGCACGGAATCTTTGGCTGCTCGGATTGCTCCTGGCGGTCTTCGTCGTGAGCGCGCTTTATACGGCCGTGCGCCTGGACCGTCGACTGAGGGCGGCCCAGCGGGCGGGCGGATCAGCCGTACAGGTGCGCGGTCTGCTGACGCAGCAGCGACCTGGTGCGCTCGCGTCGTGGGGCAGACAGTCCACTATGTCTAAGCCCATGCTCGTTCAGCGGCTGACGAAACTCCGATCCGTGGACGGCCGCGATATTTTGGTCAGCTCAGCCACCTCCGGCAGTTGGAGCTGGTCGGATATGGCTGCAGGCCTGGAGATGTACAGGATCGGAGGAATTCCGCGCGAACGAGTTGAGGGTGTCCTGAACTCAGCTCGTCCCTCGGCGCTGCTTCACTTGGCGGATCTGTGCTTCAGGCAGAACATCCTCAAAGACGACATTCTCAATGCTTCGACGCTATACACCCTTGTCTTTCAAGCTTTAGGCTCGGAACCCTTCCTGAAGAAGCGTCGGGGTGAGTTCTTCCTTGATGCCCTCGCGCAAACCGGCCAGGGTGCCGAGGTAATTCGACTGCAGTCTCTATACGATACGAGCTCGGCCAACGCCAACGATCTGCACCTTTTCCGCGCAAACGCCGCTAATCCCTTCAAAGACGATTCTGTAAGCGTGGCGGCTTGGCTCAGTGAGATCAACGCGGTCTACGAGAACGCCGGGCTCGCGCGGCTGGCGCTGGGAACGGGATCCGAAGCTGGTTTCCTGCGACTTGAGGCTGAGGGAACGAAACCGGTCACAGCCGGGCCGCTTGTCACGGTGGTCATGCCGGTTTATCGGCCGGACGAATTCACTGACCTTGCCATCCGGTCAGCCATCAACCAGAGTTACCGGAACCTTGAAATCATCATCGTTGACGACGGTTCCGGCGGTGACGCCGCTGAACGGCTAAACAATTGGGCCGACGCGGACAAGCGCATCAAGGTGGTGCTGAACGCGGAGAACTCCGGCGCTTACACGTCGCGCAATTTAGGCTATACGATGGCGTCGGGCGAGTTTCTGACGATTTTCGATGGGGACGATTGGCAGCATCCGCAGAAGATCGAATTACTGGTCCGCGCAGCCGAGCAGCAGGCCCACCGGAGGTTAGTCTCCGCACCCTGGACCCGGGTGGATGAAGACTTGTTCTTCCACTACCGGGGATGGAGGGGAGCATTTATTACCCCGTCGCACGTCTCAACGATGTTCCATATCGACACCATCAGGGAACGCCTGGGCCACTGGGACTCGGTTCGCAAGGCCGCTGATACCGAGTTCATCCTCCGCTACCGGGCGCTCGTACAGGCTGACGAGCCCTTGGAAGTGAGTGAGGCGCCACTGACCCTTTCCTTGGTCAGTAACTCAAATCTCTCCATCGACGACTTCCGGTTGGGTTACCGCTCACCGGACAGGGTGGCTTACCGGGATGCTTACGAAAATTGGCACAGGGAGATCCGCTCGGGACGGCACAGGGGCCACCTGCCTTTCCCTCACACGCAGCGTGCATTTCCCGCGCCCCTACGTTTTCTTCCGGACGCTCAACAAAGGCTGGAACTGGATATCCTGATCGTAGGAGACTTCGGTGATGAGTCAGACGCATCCCGACTCATGCTGGATCATTTGGATTCGGCCCGGGAACAGGGTTTGAAGATCGGCCTCATGCACTTCCCCAGCCTTCTCCATGCAGAAGCCATCGACAAGTCATTTTCGACTGATATCTTGGACGCCTTCGCTGCCGGACTTCTTCACCGCGTGGAGGTCACCGACATGGTTAGCTCTAAGACCGTCAACGTCTACGATCCGACAGCGTTCCAATACAATCGGGAGCTTTTTGGCAACCATGTCGCGGGCCAGGTGAGCGTCTGGGCCGGTGAACCACCGTACAGGGCCGAGACCGATGAACATAAGTACGACGTAGGAACTGTCGAGCGAAACGCGATGGCTGTGTTTCGCGCCCGGGTTCGCTGGAACGCGAAGGATCCTACGATTGCAAGAGTCATACTGCAATCTCGCCAAGTTCGGCCGTCAACCGGAGAAGAGGCTGACGAATGGGGAATAGTCGACAGCGACAGACACGATCCTTCCCTCAGGCCAGCCGGCTCAAACTCACTCACCTCGAATTAGGAGAAAAACCGTGACCGTGCCATCGAGTCCGCCCGCCAACGGTTGGGACGAGCGAAATGGGGTCGAAATTCGTCGGTACGAATCGGCGCGTGAAATCGACCATCAAGCATCTGAGGCCTACGAGTTCGTCGTTGCGCCTACTTCCGGCGGACCCTTGGACATTACCGCCTTGTATGTCCCCAAGCCATCGAAGACGCTGATCGTGACTTTCCACGGCTCGCTGCAACGGTCGAAATATCAGCTGCCCCGGTTTGAATGGAGGAATTCGCTTGCCCCTTTCGACGCCGCCCAACTCTTCGTTGCCGACTCAACCCTGAACCTTAACGGCGCTATGGCGTTAGCTTGGTACGTAGGGAACGCAGAGCAGGATTTCAGCTCGGACGTCGCCTGCCTGATCCAAGAAGTTGCAGCGGCCGCAGGGTACGAGAGGATTTTACTGACGGGTTCGAGCGGGGGAGGATACGCCTCACTGGCGATTTCTCGAAAGATCGATGGTTCGGTTGCCGTCTGTTTCTCACCACAAACCCGCGTAGGGGATTATCACGGTTCCGTAGTAGAAAAGTTCCGCAGCGTCGTATTTCCGGATTTGGGAGGATACGAGGAGGCAGAGAGAGTGCACCGCGATCGGCTCGATCTGCGCTTTCTTTACGGAACGACGCCGGATAGCAATTTCGTACGGTTTGTCCAGAACACGCGCGATGTAAAGCACTTCCTCAGGCACTACACGCCGTTCGCTCAAACGTACGGGGTCGATCCCTCAATCGGGGGCTTCGATGCATTGGGCAAGATCGAATTCGTTCCTCAGAGACTTCAAGAAGGTCACCAGCCCCCGTCCCGCGGGCGCTTTCGGGGACACATCCTGGATGCCCACAGGAACTTCTTCGGAGAAGATCTGAACTACACCGGCGATGACTCGAAGCGCTAACCCGCGTTACAGGGAAGGGTATGCCCGGCCATTGGCAACTAGGACCCACCTAGGAAGAGGCGTGAGTTTGGTTTCGTGGGCTGTTGTAAGCTGGGAATGGGATGTATTCGGGGGAATGACGACGCTGAACACCCTTCCGTTCAATGAACGCTATGTGTCACGACCCGTCGTGCGGGAGATTCCGTCAACGAGTGGAGTGGGCTGGCCTTTCTCGGCTTTCCTGCTTTCGTGGCGCAAGCACTTCATGATAGTTCGCGCCGCAGAGCGGCCTTGGGTGACAACCACTGGAAAATATCACCGACGATTGATGCGCGTGCTGTCACGCCTGGAATCGTCGAGATCAGTGCCATTCTTTCAGTTAGATGTACCAAAAATTCGAACGCTAACCGTTCAAGTGAAGGATGAAGGATGAAAGTCTTGGGAGAACGTAAGAAATCTACAGCTGTGATGGCCGCTCTCCTAAAAAACCGTTTAAGTGCCGCAGCGCTGGGTTTTTATTTTCTACTCGCTGTAGTTTGTTTTGCTTCGGCGATGATGGGATGGTTGATCGGAGTCACAATCGCCGCGGTGGCTTCCGGTGCCGTCGTGCTTATTGTCCTCTTGGACATCAGGATGCGTCTCATCAAGAACTCGTCGGTTCTCACTCGGGGAATGCAAGAGGGCCAGCGAAGGGCTGTAGGTTCTCATGACTATTTGGTTCGGATTGAGGGTCGAGCAAAGTTCAGATACGAGAGACTGTCGCGAGCACTAGCGAAGGCCGATTCCGAAAGACAGAGTCGCAGGCAGCTGCACGAATCTGAGATTGAAGACATTCGCAACGTTGTTGCTGCCGCCTTGGCTGTTCAGCGTGTCGAGCACACCCTGCTTGTGGAGCGCCTGATGAAAGAGCTCCCGCGCGTCTAGTTTGTCACGACCTATAGATAATCTAGAGGTTTTGAAAACAGTTAGGTCTGGCATGGAAACAGTTAAGTGGAATGAATGGGGGCAGCTGGAGTTGCCGCCTCAAATAGAAACACATGGCCGCACAGTCAGTGTCATAATTCCAGCGAGAACTAGTCAAAATCAGCTGGATATTTGTTTGGCGGCTCTGTCGGGTCAGGACTACCCAGCTCACCTGATCGAAGTAATCGTCGTAGACCACAGGTCGTCCCCAGTGCTTCGCCGCCCAGCGTGGGCGAGCCAGAACGTCCGAATTGTCAGGCATGAGCTCGGGGATGGCCCTGGGGCCGCACGCGCTGCAGGGGCAGAGCATGCCCAAGGCGAGATTTTGATGTTCATGGATTCGGACATTGTTGCTAGTCGGTCAATGATTGCCGACTACGTTAAGTGGCCAGCCGTACTGGAAGAATCCGTAGTTCTCGGGTTCCGCGATTTCATTGACCCGGTCGGTTTGACTGCAGATGCAGTAAGAACTTACGCACGGGCTGGGAACCTCGAGAATCTCCTTCTTCCCCGACTAGGTCAGGAGGGGCAGGACTGGATTGACAACTTCCTCCAGGTGTCGCGGGATAATCAAGCAAACCGCGAAGACCTGTGGAACATCGTTGTTGGCGCTGGGGTGGCGATAAGCCGTAGATTCTATGACTATATCGGAGGCTTCCGTGATTTTAGGGTGCATGGAGTTGAAGATACCGAATTCGGGTTCCGGGCATTTCAGGGTGGCGGTGTAATCATTCCCGATCGGGCATGCCATGGGTATCATTTGGGACTCCGAGCCATGAGCGTTAACGGTGAGAAGATCAAGCGCGACCGTCGTGGTCTTCTTGCCAACTACGTTGCGCATGACCGCGCCCGCCCGCGCCTGGCCAACGCCATCTGGCAGGTGCCGAAAATTCGAACACAGATCATTGCACTTGATGGGGAGAGTTTCGAGGCTATACAGGCGACCGCGGATGGCCTTCTCGCATCGACCTTTACTGATCTCGGAATTGAAGTTTATTCGCTAGACCCCGCGGTAAAAAGGGAAGTTTCGGAGTTTTACTCGGCGAACTCCCGGATCTCGCTTTCGGAGGGCACACCAGTGTCCGGATTTCCCTCTCCATTCACGTTAAGGGTTGCTGCAGGGGTAGTTCTCGAAGAAGGCAGCGTTGAGCGAATTTTGAAGAATGCGATGGATGATCCGAAGGGTCTTGTCTCGTACGTTATTGGGAATGATGGGGTCTCTCTTGAATTCTGGCGCACACGTGCCCTGAGCCGCGCTGGTTTTTCTTCCACAGTGTCGAGTGGCGACGATAGCCGACAGTATGTCCGGGACAATTTCGGAGAGATGTGGAGGTCAGGGGAGGAAGTGGGGATCAGCCGGCCTCTTGGAGACTTCCTCGCCATGGGCGTTGGTTCCCGGAGGGCGTCATGACCAACACACTCAGAATCGACTGCCGTGTGTCAGGGCGCGATGAGGAACTTACTTCAGTTCTGCCCCAGTCCAAGTTTGCCGTAGTCACGGATGGCCCACCAGTTGTCGCGATCGCAGACAATAAGTATACGCGCGCGGTGATGGACGAGATTGTGGTTGTTGCCTCGTCTGTAGCAGACTTGAAGGCACTGCAGCTGACGGCTGAATCTTTTGGCAGCACCAAGGCACTTAGGCTCGTGGTTGGGGGAAAAGTGCCAGGCAATATGTTGTCCGTGCCCTCCGGAATGGTCGAAGGCCACCACGCCCTCGAGATGAGCCGTAATTTCCGGCGGGACCCTATCGAGCATACTCAGTTGTACGTTAGGCTCGCGGGGCGCGCGGCACTGAAGAGAATTATTGCGGCGACCCTGAGCGGCAGCCTCCCATCACATCGTCGGGTCACGCCGTCGATTCGGATTGGCTTGGCTCCTGACGTGGATTCGCGGTGGGGTTTCAGCGACGCTGTGGCTAAGCGGCTCGCAACTTCCACGTTGAGGGCGGACGATCTCGGCAATAACCCAGGACCTAAACCTGAGGTTGATCTTCTTATGACGACGCAAGTCCTCAACCCGCTCCCCTTGGATCATCCGCCAGTCATCCAAGTAGCAGAGACGTCCGGGTACTCATGGGAGAGGATCGCCACTGCCGCGCCCCGTGACTTTGCCGGCCACTTCGCGCCTGGAGCGGTTTCAGAAATGAGCCTTTCGATCCCCCCAGTTGATACAGAAGTCATAAACCCTATTGGGTTTGATCCTTTCCCTACCTCAGGTAGCTGCAGTATTCGTCGGGAGGGCCGGCATAATCAAAGCCTTATTGGGGACGCAGGGTCGGTCGTTCTTGGCCAATTGGACCGCTCGCGCCTCAGCGATAGGCTCTTGGGGCCGCTGCGGAGTTTTACATTTGTGCATGATTATGCGGACTCTCACCTTGGTCCGGCTCAACGGGCATCGTTCTTGATTGACGCCGCCGCAGCTGGCGTTCCGGTGGTTCCCCACGACTTGGATCCCCTCACCGCCCGTTACTTATCAAGTGATCTCCTCAATGTCTACATGGGTGCGGCTGAGGATGTATTCGAGGAACGGCTGCTTCGGGAGTCGTTTGTCGCTTCAGCCCACAGGGCCGCATACAGGGGGCACGGCCACAGAAACCTACTGAATCCGATCTTGAGTGCAGGAGGGCTTGGATCTATTTGTTCGTCCCGGCCGACGGTCAGTGTTCTGATTCCCTCCAAGCGTCCTGACTTTATATCCAACGCAGTGGAACAGCTCAGGCGGCAAAGCTGGACCCCCATCCAACCAATATTCGGCTTTCATGGATTCACCCTGAGCGACATTTCCAAGAGGGACCGCGAGTCACTAAATTCGATGTCTGCACTGATTCACGAAGCCGCGCCTGATGCAGTTTTTGGGGACGTCATGAATGCCATGTCGCAAATGGCGGATGGTGCACTAGTTGCCAAGATGGACGACGATGATTGGTATGGAGAACACCATCTTGAAGACTTGGTCCATTCGCATGAGTATTCTCGCGCCATCTTGGTTGGCAGTGGCGTGCAGTTTGTTTATCTTACGAAGTCGGACATGACCGTTCGACGGGGTCTTACGCAGGCTTACAAATATGGAGGCCATCCTGGAGGTCCTACCATCTTGCTTGGCCGGGAAGATCTCAAATCGGTTGGGAATTGGGCAAGGGTTAATAGGGCCATCGATACCGCACTGGCCGACGCAATTGCGGCAGCGGGCGGATCGGTTTATCAGGGAAACCCTCTCAATTTTCTGTTTAATAAGCGCGCCAGCGGACATACATGGAACGCATCCCAGGAGTATTTCCTTCGCGGAAGAATCGACCAGTGGGTCGGCGTCCAGCCTCCTCCTGGGTTTACGGATGAGGCGGCTAATCAGGTTCGGAAACGGTGGCGAGGGCGTCCATCGTCCCTCGTGGATAGTTCCAGTTTTCCTGGCTCTTATCGGCCTTCGACGTGGGATCCCCACCACACCGATCGCGGGGCCACGACGGCCCGGCACGGAAGTCTGTTTCAGCGCCAAGTGCGTGTAGATCCGTGGATGTCGAGTTTCAGCGCCGATCACCGAGCGTCAGCACTGGATGGCTTTGGCTCCGAGGGTCCGTGACAGGCAACGTGGCTCTTCGTGGTTCGTAGGGAATTGATTCCGTGTCGTAGATAAAAGAGAGGCCCGGTGTCCTGCTGGGATAAGTGTGTCTAAGCATTCAACCGGAACACTACCAACGAGGTTTGACTGAGCCTATCGTTGTTGCGTCCGACGCTACCAAAAGTGTCGTCAATCTGCCTGACTACCGTGTCATCTCCGCGACCGTCATGGACGGCGGTAGACGTTGGATCATTGTCGAACGGATCAGGGACATTCCCGTCGCCGGCGCCCTCGAAAGGCTATGGGCCAAGTACCGCTCGAACTAAGCAGGCCTCGTTGGGTTTGATCGGCAGGGGTTGAAAACGCCTAGATTCTGCGGTTTTGAGGTTGTAGAACGTCGTCCGAAATTGTTCCACGCGGGGCTTGCTGCAGACTTTTTGCGGACTGTGTGCAACCACCCTGCGTCAAGGTTGCGTCGCAACGTCTCGGCGTAGGACTTATGCCCGTAGCCCGAGAGCGTCTTGATGGCCTATACCACCAAGCCGCGCAGCCGCTCCGGCTCCTATTGCGCTTCGAGTGCCGCATCGCGGAGTGAGAGGCTTTGTTCCTCGACCCACCTGCGCCGAAGCGCAAAGGACTGTTGTCGCTCCTCCCGTCTGTCTTCCCATTGCTTCCCAGGGCCGGACCTCGGGTTGCGCAAACGCCAGTCTTCTTCTTCTTCTTCTTCTTCTTCCTCAGCGAGTTCTCGTTCTTCACGTTCCACCCGGCGCCGTACGTTCGCAGGGTCCGGTGTAATTCCCACGGACGTTGTGAACGCGGCTGATGGGGGTTTTGCCTCCGATGCCGGTATGGGTTCTGTGCTGATTGTAGTGGTGTAGCCAGCTCTGTTAAGTGGCAGCGCGTCCGTGTTCTGAAGCGTATGGGCGGGCGTATGCCCACTCGTGGCGAGGGTTCGGTTGAAGCGTTCCACCTTGCCGTTGGTCTGGGGTCGGTAGGGGCGGGTCCTGCGGTGTCTGACCTGCGGTCCCAGGGCCGCGGCGAAGGCCCGGGAGCGGTAGCAGGCTCCGTTATCGGTCAGCACGGCCTTGACCCTGATGCCGTGGGCGGCGAAGAACGCGATGGCGCGCAGCCAGAAGGCGGCGGCGGTTTCCTTTTTCTCGTCGTTGAGGATTTCCGAGCAGGCCAGGCGTGAGTGGTCATCGACGGCGTGGTGCAGGTAGGCCTAGCCGGTTCCTGTCCGTTTGTTCCGTCGTCCTTTGGCCCGGCCGAGGGCGCGGTGTCCGCCGCCGCTCGGGATGCGTCCGAGCTTCTTGATGTCCACGTGGATCAGGTCCCCGGGCTGGTCGTGTTCGTATCTTTGGGGTGGGGCTTGCGCACGGGCAGGCCGGTGCTCTGGTCCAGGCAGGTCAACCGGGGCATCCGGTACCGGGCCAGTACCTTGCCGACGGTGGAGCGGGCCAGGTGCAGGTGGGCTGCGATGCGGTGCGGGCCCCAGCGGCGGGTGAACCGCAGCGCCACGATCCGCGGCTCGGTCCGGACGCCGGTCCGGTTCGGGCTCCGGCGCGGGCGTGAGGACACATCGGCCATGCCGGCGTCCCCGCAGGTACGGTAACGGTCTGTCCATTTCTTCGCCGTCGCCGGTGAGCATTGGAAGCGTTCCGCGGCCCGGCGCAGCGTCCAGCCCTCCTCAAGGACCAGACGCACGAGCTTTCCTCGTGCCTTGGGTGTGAGGTCGGCGTTGCCATGGGTAACGTAGGGCACGAGGGCTTCCTGGCGTCGAGATGAGTGGTAACCCAAATCGATACCGGAGGCCCTCGGCTTTGACATCACGCCACGCTGTTCACAACGTCCGTGGGAATTACACCTGGGCGGCCAACCTTTCGGCGACGCTATGTGCGGTACGCAGCGGCACGACCCAGCCTCCCTCGTAAGCGAAGGTGGACGGCTCGTCCCCAAGTACTTCCACCGACAATCCAGTCAGCTCGGAGAGAGCCCGGTGGCTGTGACAGGTTTATATGGCCCCGGCAGGACGGTTATTTCCGGCCCCACTTCATGACTCGCCGGGCACCTGTGGCGGTTATTTGTGGCCCCACCTTCAACGTTGGATTCATCACTGGATGGATGCGGCGGAAGGCTGGTCTGGATGGAGTCGAGAGTGGAGTTGTTCGCGCGGATTCGAAGGGACGCCCGGGTTGAGGGCCTGTCGGTTCGTGCGTTGGCGGTTCGGTACGGGGTTCACAGGCGAACGGTAAGGCAGGCACTGGATTCAGCTGCCCCTCCGGAGCGTAAACAGAGACAAGGCGTGTCCTGGAGGCTGGAGCCCTTCAAGGGCGCGATCGATGCGATGCTGACCGAGGACACGACGGCGCCGCGGAAGGGGCCGGCAGCGCCGGGAGAACGACAGATGGGTGTTGTTCCGTTCCCACTACGGCTTCGACCCCTTCTATTGCCAGCCCGGCATCGCCGGGGCCCACGAAAAGGGCGGGGTTGAAGGTGAGGTGGGCTGGTTCCGCCGCAACCGGCTTTCACCGATGCCGGTTGCTGACTCCCTGGACGAGCTCAACGACCGGATCCGCAAATGGGAAGCCCAGGACGAGGACAGGAGGATCAATGACAGGATCCGCACCATAGGCCAGGACTTCGAGATCGAACGGCCGTTCCTGGCCCCGTTGCCGGCAGAGGAATTTGATCCGGGTCTGGCGCTGAACCCGAGGGTCGACAGGTCCTCGATGGTCACCGTCCGGATGGTGAAGTATTCCGTCCCGGCCCGGTTCATCGGCCGGAGGGTCCGGGTGTCATTGCGGGCGTCCGAGGTCGTGGTGTTCGATGGCCGCACCGTGGTCGCCAGGCATCAGCGGCTCGCCGCCCGGTCCGGGCAGTCGGTCCAGCTGGACCACTATCTCGAGGTCCTCAAAACCAAGCCCGGCGCCCTTCCAGGCTCCACCGCTTTGGCCCGGGCGCGAGAGTCCGGGACGTTCAGCAGCGCGCACGAGGCATTCTGGGCCGCCTCCCGCCGGGTCAACGGCGACGCCGACGGGACCCGTGAACTCATCGACGTCCTGCTCCTCCACCGGTCCATGGACGCCTGCGACATCCACGCAGGCATCACCGCGGCCCTCGTAGTGGGCGCGGTCAGCGCCGACGTCGTCGCGGTCGAAGCCCGCAGACACGCCACGACATCTTGCCGGGGCGGGGCCAGTTCGGACCGTCATCCCCGTGTTCATGCTGAAGAGAAGGTGCAACGAGTTGTCAGTCTCACCCAGCGCCGCCTCATGGACCCCGTCGCCGTCATCGCCGGGCTGCCACCTGATAGCCGGCCCCTGCCATCGGTCCGCGCCTATGACGAGCTGCTGGCCAAACGTTCGGAACACCCCGCAGGAACCGCGTCAAAGGAGAACATCTCATGAGCCCCACCGCACCGGCGACCACCATCACCCCGGCCCTGCGCCGGCGGCGAGGCCTGACCGAACAGGCAGCGGTTGCCGCCGTGGACCAGGCCTGCCGCCGACTGCGCCTGCCCACCATCCGGGCAGTCCTCGATGAAGGCCTCGCCGTCGCGGGGAAGGAACAACTCTCCTACCAAGGCTTCCTGGCCGAACTGCTGCTGGCCGAGTGCGACGACAGGGACCGGCGCTCCTCGATCCGGCGCGTGAAAGCCGCGAACTTTCCCCGGGACAAGTGGCTCGGGGACTTTGACTTCGACGCGAACCCGAACATCAATTCCGCCACCATCCACACCCTGGCCACCGGAGAATGGATCCGCAAAGGACAACCCCTCTGCCTGATTGGGGACTCCGGAACCGGCAAATCCCACCTGCTCATCGGACTCGGCACCGCCGCCGCGGAGAAGGGCTACCGAGTCAAATACACCCTCGCCACCCGACTCGTGAACGAACTCATCGAAGCCGCAGACGAGAAGGTCCTGGCCAAGACCATAGCCCGCTACGGCCGCGTGGACCTGCTCTGCATCGACGAGCTTGGCTACATGGAACTTGACCGTCGAGGCGCCGAACTCCTCTTCCAGGTCCTCAGCGACCGTGAGGAGAAAAACTCCATCGCCATCGCCTCCAACGAATCGTTCTCCGGCTGGACCAAAACCTTCACCGACCCGCGCCTCTGCGCCGCCATCGTGGACCGGCTGACCTTCAACGGCACCATCATCGAAACCGGCACCGACTCCTATCGCCTGGCCCATGGCATCGCGCGTAGAAGTTCGGAACAGGTGAACAACCCCGCTGCAGGAACCCAAGGTCCCCACGGAGGTGAATCCGACCTCATGCCACGGGCGCCGGCAGGCACTCGGTGACTCCCCTCGAAACTTTCCCCAAAAGTAACCGATACGGCATCCGCGTGGGGTAGTTTGATCGCTATGTTGACCGGATTCAAGAATTTCATCATGAAGGGCAACGTCGTAGACCTTGCCGTCGCCGTCGTGATTGGTGCCGCCTTCGGTGCCGTAGTCACGGCCCTAGTCCAAAGCGTTCTCATGCCGTTCATTGCGGCCCTGGTCGGATCTCCGAACTTCGATAGTTTCGCCGTCGTGACCCTCAACGGAAACGACATCAAATTCGGTGTCCTGCTCACGGCAATTGTTAACTTCGTGCTCGTGGCGGCAGCCATTTACTTCGTCATCGTCGTGCCCATGAACCACATGGTCGAGCGCCGCAACCGGCGCCTCGGCATCAACCCGGACGTCAAGGAAGAAGCGGCCGAAGACCCCCAGATTGCCCTGCTTACGGAAATCCGGGATTCCCTCCGGCAAGACCGCAGGCCCTAATCAAGCCGGCGTACCCGAACCCCGCCAAAATCCGCTGTCAGCGCTGAACCGCGGCGCAATTGCTTCGGCACGCTCACGTTCCACAGACCGACGCTGCGATAGCGTGTCTCTCAGCGGCGCAGGGATAAATCCGGGCGTTCGTGCAGCCGCAGGCTGGCTGGGCTTGTTTTCCGTCATCGATGAAAGGACATGAAAATGGCTGTTCCGATTGAATTGGGCAAGGCATTGGACAAGGGCTACGAGAACTCGACTCTGGACGAGGTCCTTTCGGCCCCGCCCTCGGCTCTTGCCGGACTGACCGAAAAGCACGACGAACTGCTTGCCGGTATGGGAATCAAAACCATCCGCGATCTGGGAAGCAACAAATACTTCGCTACGGCAGGGGTACTGGTCGCACTCTCCGGCAAGGTTGGGTAGTCGGTCTGGACTGTTAGCGCGTCTAACTGAAAGGGTCCGGCCCGGCGCACGCCGGGTCGGACCTTTTCCATTCCAGAATGGATTTCTCCCACTCAAGAGATCTGACATGCTAGCAACGACGGCGCCCCGACTCCATACCCCCGACCGGCATCTGCCGTTCCCCCGGGCGATACAGGAACCCTTAGCCAACCGGTGCGAAAACCGTCCCGCGAGCCCGAGACCCACAACAACGTTCCGTGAACCTGGGGCCACTTTCAATCGCCCCTCTGGGGCCAAAAATACTTGACACAATCAGCCCGGAGATTACGAAGCCCGTAGATGCCTTCGTATTCGCTGTGTGACCCTGGACGGGAGGCATTACTCCACATGTCATCAGGGAGAAGATCGAAAATGACCGCATCAACGGCCATTACCACGCCGGGGGCATCGCGCCACGCCTCTAGGACGGCAGCCCAGCGCAGTTTATTTTCACGAAAGGGTTCTGCGTCCACCCAAAGCATATGAGCCGACCGGTTGGTACCCAGAGTTCCAAGCCATCCGCATCCGGCCCCTCGAAACGAATTAACGAGTGAGCGTTTCTCTTGTTGGTCCCTCGGCGGTGGCGAATGAAACGCACCGGAACGAGGGGATGATTACCGGTCTCGCGGTAGGCCAGAATTCGCCGACGTCCATGCTCATATCCTGCATCACTCCGGCAGGAATCCTGGCAGACGGCTTCACCGACGGATCAACCGCAGGTTCTCGGGGCATCGTCGGTACTCCTCGATATCCCAGTCCGCACTCCTGTAGGGTTTTCAGCATGCCCACATCACGAGTGAAAGAACTAGCGCCACTGACGAGAGACGTGGTGACCGAACTTACCCGCGGGATTTGGGAATTTCGTGCCGGGGAGCGAGTACTCAGCAGCGCCCTTCGCTTCCGACCAGACGGCACTCTTACGGGTTACCAAAACCCGAACGAGAGTAGTTGGCGTGAAGAGAATGGCGCGCTTCTCCTCGTCAGTACGAGGGGTCGCGTCACCAGCCGACTGAGCTACACAGTGACGGCGGAGAGCGTCATATTCGAAGGTAAGTCGCTCGTAAACGGGAGCATTACCTTCACGCTTACTCGCGTCGACTGGGACGACCGTGGGCGCCTGCCGCAACTAACTAGAACGCTTCAAGCCGAAAACATAGCGAGATTCGGCTGGGACATTGGTGATCACACCTACGGCAGTCCTATGGTCTTCGAACGCAACGCCCATCTTGAAATTGGGAAATTCTGCTCGATGGCATCAGGAGTTCAAATCGCTCTGGGAAATCACAGGATCGACTCAGTTTCCACTTATCCCTTTGCGACGCTTAACACATGGTGGCCGTCAGCTACCGGTCTGCCTGACCACGATTCCCGCGGCGCGGTGACCATCGGTAGCGATGTGTGGATCGGAGGGGGCGCGTTCATTGCATCGGGCGTAACAATCGGTCACGGGGCTGTGATCGGTGCTCACGCCGTGGTCACGAAGGACGTACCACCCTACGCAATCGTGGGGGGTAACCCAGCCAAGGTCATCAGATATCGATTCCCACCAGACGCCGTCGAGCGACTCCTCGAGGTTGCTTGGTGGAACTGGCCAGACGAACTCATCGATGAGCATCTTCCCTTGATGATGCTTCCCGACATCGAAGACTTTTTGACGGCAGCAAAGAGTATCCAGATTTAGCGGTCTCAGCGTTGACTTGTGGCTTGGCTAACGGACTAAACCTGTTCGGCGGCGGCCTGTTGGAGCTTCTCACGATCTGCGCCGGATACCTGAAACGGAACTTGTCAACCTCTTTGAGACAGAGCTGCTAGTTCGCGCTTTCGTTTCCTGGGGTCGTTGAACCAGCTTTCGGCGTGGACGGTTTGTGCCCTCGGGCGTTGGTGGTGCCTGTGGGGGTTGGCTGCCCACGAAGCGTCCAGGGCCCTCTGGGGGCGTTGTTGGCTTTCGGGCCAGGTCCCGTCATGGACGGAGTCCGGGGTGTAGTACCCGAACCCGGAATGGCGGTGCTCGGTGTTGTAGATGTGGATGAAGCGGTCCGCCCAGTCCCTGGCGCGCTCGATATCGGCAAAGTGCCGCGGGTAGCCCAGGTCGTACTTCATGGTCTTGAACTGCGCCTCCGAGAACGGGTTGTCATTGGAGACCCGGGGCCGGGAGCGGGATTCGATGACGCCGAGCCTGGCCAGAAACTGGCCCATGTCGGTGCTGGTCATTACCGAGCCCCTGTCGGCGTGGAGGACCTCGGGTTTGGCCTGCTCACGGGACAGGGCGCCGGTGATCATGTTGAGCGCTTCCAGCGTCCCTTCGGAGGGCTCCAGCCGCCATCCCACCACGTAACGTCGAAGACATTCAAGATGACATACAGGCGGTAGTTGCGGCCCCGGTCCACTGACCGCAGGACGGTGATATCCCAGGACCACACCTGGTTCGGGCGGGACGCGCAGAGCTCCGGAATCACCGACGCCTTATGGGTGGCCATGATCCTGCAGTCGCCGTTGAGTTTCTTGTCCTTGCCACCCGGTGCCATAGGATTCCGAGGCAATATAGATGCCCTGGTTAAGGGTTCGGTAGAACACCTGGGAGACGCTCAGATCTGCGGACTCCTCATCGGTCAGGAACGCCTCGATGCGGGCGCGTTCCTGACCGGTGAGCGTCGCCGATTGCACGCGTTCTTTCTGCGGTACCGGCGCCGCTTTGCCGGCCCGCGGGGCGCGGTGGCGGTACCAGGTAAGTCGGGCAACACCCATCACCTGGCACGCGGCCACCACGGTCAGCCCGTCGGAGACGAGGCCTGTGACGGCCTCTTCCCGGATTGCGTCTGCAGCGGGACCGGCTCCGCGCTCTCGGCAAGTTTCTCCAAGAGCGCGTGCGCTTTTCCCGCGGACTCCAACGCCGTCAGGACTTCCTGATCCGCCTGTGCCTTTGCCAGTTCCCGGCGCAACCGAACGATCTCGGCGCTGCCGCTTCGGTGTCATGGCCCGTGGGAGTTGCACCAAACTCATCATGATTCCGAGCGTAGGCCCAATTCCTAACCGCGTGCCCGGAAATCCCGTACTCACGCAGGACCGCACCCTTTTCACCATGCGGGGCAGCCTCGTACTTGGGTTCTTGTCTTATTTCGGAGCCGGTAGCTGCTGCCGGTGAGGTTCAGGACTTCTGCGTGGTGAACGATCCGGTCGATCATTGCCGAGGCCACTGTCGCGTCGCTGAAGACTTCGTCCCACCTGCTGAGGGCGAGGTTGCTGGTGAGTACCACGGAGGCGTGTTCGTAGCGGGATGAGACCAGCTGGAAGAAAGGGTTGGCGGAGTCCTGGTCGAAGAGGACGTACCAGACTTCGTCAACGATGAGCAGCTTGTAGCGGCGGAGCTTAGCCAGTTCCTGGGGCAGGCGTCCGCGGTCGTGGGCTTCGACCAGTCTCGATACCCACCCGGTCGCTGTGTCGAACAGGACGCGGTGCCCGGCGCGTGCGGCCCGGGTCCCGATCCCGACAGCAAGATGGGTCTTGCCGGTGCCGGGCGGGCCGAGCAGGACCACGTTCTTGGCTTCCTCCAGGAAGACCCCGGTGCCCAGATGCGCGACGAGGTTCCGGTCCGCGGCGGGCTGGTGGTCGAAGTTGAACTCCTCCAGCAGCTTGTGTCCGGGGAACCTCGCGGCCCTGATCCGGAGTGCGGCCCCGGAGGCTTCGCGTTCGGCGACCTCGCGGGAGAGGACAGCGGCGAGGTTATTCCTCGTGTGACCAGCCTGCTTCCCATGCCCGGTCTCCGAGGGTCCGGTAGCCGTCGGCGATCCGTGGGGCACGCAGCACGCGGGCGTAGTAATCGATGTCCTTCACTGCCCCGTTCACCGGCCGGCTCCGGAGAGTTCGCGGGCATCGTCGGGGATGGCGACGCCGAACAGTTCGTCATAGATCGACAGGTCCCGTTCCTCCACGACCGTGGACCGTCCGGCCTTGACGCTGCGGTGGATCCGCCGGAGGGAGGCGGCCTTGTCGATGTGCGCGGGGTCGGTGAAGATCTGCTGCCGGGCCCACCGCCGTTCGTGTCTGGCCAGCAGCCGGCCGTCGGCGCTAACGGTCACCTTTTCCAGGTCTGCTTCGACGTCCACGATCCGCCCGATCGCACCCGGGTCCACGGAATAGTCGTTGGAGAAGATCCGCACGTAGGAGTCCCGTGGCAGCCGGACGCTGCTGCGGAAGGCGAACTCGGGCGCCACCGGCGTCAACGGCCGCATCGCGTCCCGGTCCCGGGGGGCCGTGCCGGTTCCGGGAGTAGCGGGCGTTGGCTCGCGGCAGCCAGCCCGCGAGCTGGTCATTGAAATTCGGTGGGGACGAGAAGGTCCGGCCGGGCATGAAGCCCTGGCGGAAGTAACGGTTCATCCGCTCCACGATGCCCTTGGATTCCGGACCCCGTGGCGGTAACTGCCGGATCTCGCAGCCCAGCATGCGGCAAACGCCGCTGCGGCTCGGTCAGCCGGCCCTGGCCGATCCCTGATTCGTTGTCCCAGACCAGCTGCTTGGGCACTGCACCGGATTCCTGCAGCAGCGACCACATCCCGCCCAGCAGATCAAAGGTCGTGCGGGTCGGCAGCATCCTGGCCTGGATGTGTCCGGAGAACGCGCTCGTCATCACCAGCACCGGAGGCTTGCCCTCCTGCCCGTGACCCAGCGGCAGCGGCTCATGCGGGAACCATAATTCGCCCTGCATCGCCTGTCCCGGTTCATGGACCAGGCGGTCCACGGGATCCGCCGGCACATACTCGGGCCGGAGTCCACGGACCTCGTCCTGGAACAACGATGCAGCGCCCGCCCAGCCAACGCGTTCGGCCAGTACCGAGGCAGGCATCGTCGGCGTCTGCACTAACAAGGCCCGCACCTGCGGCGCGTAACCATCGAAGCTCGAACCGGCCGGCTTCCGCTCATGCTTCGGCGGCCGCTCCGCCTCCAACGCCCGGTCCACCGTCCCCCGGGAAACCCCGAGCTGTTTAGCCAGCTCCCTCTTGGAGATCTTCTCCGTCGCGTATCGGTGGCGAATCTGCGCCCAACATCTAATGTGATCACCTTCCATAATGGTCAGTGGCCTCGTTTTCAGTTGGCGTTTTTGGCCCTATTTTCGATTGGCGTCAACAGACTGTCGGGACCACGGGGGCGTCGGGGACTGGCTCTTCGCCCGCACGCTCGCGTGGCGGCTGGGAGTGCAGGTCGTCGCGATCGACCCGTCGGCTGCGTTCCGCAAAGTGTTGAGGATGTGGCTGCCCCGTACCGCTGTCGCGGTTGATCACCTCCATTTGGTCTCCCTCGGCAACCAGGCCATGACCGAGCCCCCGTCAGAACCTGTCCTAGCAGGTCAAGGGGCGCCGTGGCCGCGCCGTCGACAAGGCCTGGGCCCACCGGACGCTGCTCCTGCGTACCGGCGACACGCTGTCCGAGACGGCGCCCACCGGCTGGAGGAGGTCCTCACCGCCGATGACGAGGCCGGCAAATTGCAGGCGGTATGGAAGGTCGAAGACCAGCTCAGGGCGCTCCTGCGTACCGACTCCCTGGCCGACGCGGCAGCCGCGAAAGAGGAACTCAAGTTGCTCGTGGACGCCGCCGGACGGCCGGAAACGAGCAAGCTCTACCGCACCGTCTGGCGTTGGTGGATTGAGATCGAGGTCCTCATCGTCACCTACGCCACCACCGCCAAGGTCGAGGCAAACAGCACCGGCATCAAGAACATCAAACGCACCGCCCGGGGCGACCGGAACGCCGGGAACTACAAATCGATATCCTCATGAGCAGTGCCGCCCGGACGGCGGCATGACACTCATTCGGAAACCACTCCGCCACGAACCTTGAAGAGCCGGTAACGTCTGACAGTTCGCTAAGTCGCGAACATCGGCACGACGGTGACATTAGCGCCAGGCCGTCGCGGACGAGAATTCACCCGGCTCAATCGTTGTCATTGTGCGGTACGTCACTTCCAGTACAAGTAGTTTTATGCGCGCCGGGTTGACGAGTGCTAGGCCTCATACGTCCATGAGCTTCCGCTCTCAGGCCGGGAGCTGATGCCCTATCCGGCCAGCGTAGATCAGCACTTTGGGTGTCTGCAGGTCATGAGGCCTCTAATAGGCAAACCCTCTAACCGCTGAGCAGTGCTGCCAAAGACATCTCGGTTTCGGGAATCAGCCTTCGACCCTCTGCGCTGATGAATGGGACGTACCCCGATGTTCGACCTGCAGCGTCGTCAATCACCTTTTGATTCGGTAGCGCCCGGTGTGGCGATCTGGCGTCACCAATCTCTATCACCTTCGCCCCAGGATGCGAGAACGCGGAAAGGTGCAGCGCCGATCCAGACACGCCGGCGAGTACGCTCGCCCCGGCCACGGCATCCAACTGGTCATTTAGGGACATGTTCTGGGGATGGAGCACGTCGAACCCCTGTGAAGCCATCAGGGCGTCCAGCCGCTCGTCGCCGGGAACGCGACGCGGATCCTCGGCCAGCCCCGATCGAGAAAGAAAGACCTTACGCGATGGAGCCCATGGGGACGCCACCCGGCTCCAAACATGAGGCGCCTCGGGGCCAGCTGACTCGTTGAGGATAAACGGCCGCCCAGGAATCACCAATTCTTCCACCACAGCTCCGTGCCGGGCAATTACAATCGGAACACGCCAGCCCAAACGTCGCACCATCGTGAGCTGCCAAGTATCGATGTTTCCGCCAAAAATGAAGGGGTGGAAGATCAGGCCATCCACTTCGTCGATTTGCGGCCACAGCGTAGTCAGGGTCTCGGTGATGAAGTGTCCAAACTGTGCCATCCAGTGCCCGCCGTAGAGCCACCGTCCACTAAACCGGTCATGTCCGGCTCCGCGTGAAGCGATTTCCGGATCAACTGACCCTACGAGGTCACCGCCACGCTCGCCGATACGTTGTGACGATGGGACGAGATGGCCGTCCGCATAAACCGCCCCTGTCACGGTTCGTTTGCGCTCGTCGACCCTCTCTACCCGAAACGGAGTGAGTAAAGCGTCGTTCGCGAGAATGCAGGAGACTCGGTCTGGAGGCGAAGGGGCGGCAGCAGCGGCAGTGGGGATGGCAATGGGCATGCCACCCACTGTAATCCAGGTGCAGCCGAGGCTTCGGCTTCGGCGGTGAGTCACTAGAGAAAGAACGAGAGCTGCGCCGGGTCGTGTTGGTGGCGGCCATGCTTTCTTCGCCGGCGGAAGTGGTCAATTTATGGCGCAGATATCAATGGGATCGGGCGAATGGACAAGTATAGAGGGCGGTCATGGCATTAATGTAGGACGCCCCGTTTGCCTCGATAGGAACAAGTCATCTATTGTCCAGATGGCGCTTGCCATAGGCATCTGGGATCACCTCATGCTGAGCTTTATCCCTAATAAGCAAAAAACCAATCGGGATTTTCCCAGTCCTTCAATAGGTACTTTCCCCACATGTCCTTGATTGCATCCATTTGGTACCGCGAAAGCTGGGGGAGCCGGTTTCGATGAAGACCGAACATCGGGACGTTTTGTTCAACCGCCTCGGAGATCATGTCTATCACCTTGCCGTGGTCTTGGGGCCACTGGGTAAATAAGGTGCGAGTGAGGCTGGGGCGATTGGAATAGGGAATGTTATCGAATGCCGAGACTAAGTGGGCGTAGTAGAGGAAAAATTCGGTCGCACCCCCGGTTTTCCGGATCGCTTTATCAAGAGGTAACCCGAACTTTTGCTCTAATCTGCGCGCTGTACTGGCGACCTCTTTGGTGAGCATCAGGTATGGGGTTACGGTCGGCATCATTTGCGAGAGTCTGTCCTCCGTGAACACGTCCAAGGCTGTAAGCGAGGCACGCACGTACTTGGTCCAGTTGGGAGTTGTGGGGGTCAGTTGTGTTATGGGCTTCCCGTCATAAAAAAAATCTTCGATCCGAGAGGGGCGAATGAAATGGTTCTTCGCATCTAACATGAGATAGGCATCGGTCTGGACCAGGTCGCAGAGCGCGAGCTTGAGGGTCTGCTGCCCGTACCAACCACGGCCGTCCCCGCCCCGAGGAAGATCCGGAGTGGAGATGAGCCGCAGCTTATCTCGCAAATTGGTGCTGATTCTTCCTTTCAGGTGTCTCTGAAATTCGGTACCAAGTAATTCATTGTCGGATCCATTGAGGACGACCAGGTACTCTTGGACGCCCTCCACGTCGAAAAGCCTGTCGATGGACAGTGCTTGAAGTACGGTCAGCCGAAGATCCCCTTCAAAGGTTATGGTGGCTATAGTTGTTGGAGGCAAAGTCGTGGTCATCGGAGTCCGATTTCAAAATGGCAGTCTGAATTACAGGTACGGGGCAGAAGCAAGCCTGCGGTGTCGGCGGTAGCTACCGCTGGATCAAGCCAATGCACTCTCAACGGACTGCGTACGAGAGATCTGGAGCTCCATCGGCCAGACGGGCCGGTGCTCGGGTGGTCTGCCATTCCTCAACATCCGTGACAAGCGTCTTCGCGCGAGCATCAAAGGAGTGTTGCTGCATAACCTCTCGGGCCTGGAAGGCACGTTCCTCGGCACTGCCGAATGCGGAGAGCCCCTGAACGCTGCACAGCCACCGGAGTTCATCCACAGATTCGTATACTTGCACCATGCTGCCGAAGACGTCACTTAGCCCGGTTACGGCGTCACTTACCACGGGTGTTCCACAAGCTACGGCGTCGAAGATTCGGTTTTGAATGAAGCCCATTTCCGCCATGTCGGACCAGTGATCTGCCAGCACACGTTTTGAGGACCGGTAAAAATCACCTAGGTCTTCATTCCTAATCCTGTCCGACTCATACATGCGTGGTTCGACCACGTCTTCCCAGCCGTGCCCGACGATAGTCAGATCAATTCCAGCCCGTAGCGCGTCGGCGATGACGGGGCGATCGCGGTTTGGGGTGTTACCGCCTACAAACGTAGTTGGACGCCACCGGTCGTCCGACGAAGCTGGCGGGAGATGGAATCGGGAGACGTCCGTCGCTTGGAGTAGCGGTCTGACTTCGCGGCCGCTCAACAGGGACATCTTTGATGACCATGAAAGAGAAGAGGCGTAGACGAGGTCGAACGCTCGCAGCTCGTCCACGGTTACTTCCTCGGGGTGACTAATGACCCACAGCACATTAGTTGCGCCTGGAATAGGGTGGACCCTATCGAGGCCTCGCACGACGAGATTTACATCATCAAATGCCTGACTTCGGTCCGTGTTGTGCCCATGTCGGTATCCGACAACCTCGCGGTCGAGCCGTCGCAGCGAATCCGCGAGGGATCCGACATAGTACGTATCGCCCCAACGGTCCCCATTGTGGCCGCCAGTTGACGCATAGCGGATCCCCCAACGTTGCTGCTTTGCCTCGGGCGAACGAATGACGACTGGCCGGGGAGCGGGAACTAGGTTGTTGTCTCCGCCCACATGCGCGAGAACGAAACCCGCGCGAGCATATTTATCGGACTCGGGCGCTGGCAATTGCCTATTCCACCGCTTGATGAACTCTAGGCGGTTTCTGCTTATGTTCAGCCCACGGCCGGGAGTTTTGCTCTCGTAGTGCGTTACTTGGGACGTGGGCTCAACAGCGAAGTGCCCACCCAGTTCTCTGATCGCCCTGAGACATAGGTCGATGTCCTCCATCCCGTTCACAAAAAATGGATCGAATCCCCGGAGCCGAACGACGTCGCTCGTCCTCCAAAGCATGCAAGCCCCCGTGATCGCGGAGAATTGCTCCTTGGCCACGTTGCGCGCGTCCTCGGGCGGATGATTCGCGAGGAAATGACCTGGCAAGGAGTTGTCGGCCATGAAGACTGTCCCCGCAGTCTGGATTGAGTCGTCGGGATACTGAAGCAGCGGTTGAACAGCTACGACCGTCGGATCCTGCAGACGGTTGATCATCGGCCGCAGCCAGCCCTCGCGTACCACTGTGTCGTTGTTGAGGAAACAGGTGTATTCGCCTGTTCCTAGGAATGCTCCGAAGTTGGATCCAATGCTGTAATTCAGATTTCTGGGCAATCGCACGTACCGAACTCGCGGATCGCCGTGAAAGAGTTGCCCCAAGGGTGCGCTGTAGAAGTAGGCAGAGCCGTTGTCGACAATTATGACCTCAACATCGACATCTCCCGAGTTGTCTAGAACGCTCCTAACTGCACGTGCAGTCATCGCCCAGTCCTGGTAGACGGGCATCGACACCGATACTCGTCCGCTAACTCGTTCTCCGGCTTCCATACTTGCCCAATCAACGAGGTTGTTGCCCAGCACCACCCACTGCCAGGAATCAGACTCGGTAGTCGTGATGCGGTTGCCTTCCTCCCGGTCGTCCCAGTACTTGCAGCCGATGAACGGCAGAAGCTGAGGCTCCGAAATTTTGGCGATCCGAATAGCGAAATCGTGGTCCACCCAGCGTTTCAGACTCTCGTCAAATCCACCGGCCTCTTGGGCCAGTTCGCGGTCCACCGTGAGTACATTGAGATCAATATGGTTGAGCACCATCAGGTCTTCTACGCCGCCCTTGTAGGCCCTGTAGGAGACTTGGTCGCCCTTATGGAGTTCTAGCCCCGCATAGACCGCCCGCGCCCCTGCGGCGACCGCTCCCTTCAATGAGAGTTCAAGGTAGTCGACCGGCCAAAGGTTGTCAGTGTCCAGGAAAGAAATCCACCTGCCCTCTGCACTCCCTATGCCAGCATTGCGGGCAGCGCACACGCCGCCGTGCTCCGCTTCTATCAGATGGATCCGGGGATCTGTTTCGGCCATGAGCCGCACAACGTCGCGAGTCGAGTCCGTCGACCCGTCGTCTACGACAATCAGTTCCCAGTACGGGATCGACTGTCGTTGGACGGACCGAATCGCACGCGCGATGACTTCAGAGCGGTTCCATGCAGGCATGATCACGCTTACTAGAGGCTGCCCCTCGGTAACGGCGGGAAGATCAACTGAGGCGATGCCTCGGCGCCAAGAGTCCTCTGCTCCTCTGTCCCAGGTGCTCCGCCCGCGGGGACGGGACCGAAACGTTTGAATCTTGATCGTATCGACGACGCTCGGCCACGAATTCCGGACGTCGCCCCAGGTCCAACTCCCGTTAGCTAGGTCAACGACGTAGTCGTCGGGGGCATTCTCGATCAACCACCCCAGCGTCCCTCCCACATGACCTTGCACGTCGCTCGACGTGATTATTCGAGATTGCGTATTTAGGAGCTTTGGGTCAAGTAGGGGGCCGATTGCCGGCTGTGACTCTAGCGGCCTCCGAAACCAACTCATCACGGCCTTCAGTTTGCCCTGCTTCCACGCCTGACGGAGATGGTCTGGCCATGACCGGGAGTCCATAAGTGGGTGAGGGGACATTTCCTTCGTCATACCGTTGATGAGGAAATCCTCGCCGGCTGCTTCCGGTGAAGAAAAGTATCGATCGCTCTGCGCTGAATACCAATATCTGTTAAACAGCCCGCTCTCAAGGAGAAGGTCGAGGTCGGACAGGTGGTCGAAGTCAGTGGAGGTCAACGGATACCTTTGGGTGCTTGTGCCGGCCGTGTGCGTCGGCCGGCAGTCATAGTCAGATTAGTAGTCAGACTACCCGAAGCGACTCCCAGCCAGCGTGCGACCGAATCAGGTGCGATGATCGAGTTCCGACGGCGACTAGCTGTTGCGGGAAGGGGGACTCCGTTGGAGATTGGTCCCGCTGCGTCGGACAGCGACGTCTCGACAAGACCCTCTCCTATCCAAGAAACATTTGCACATCGTAGTCGCGGCGTGCATAAGCAGCGACTCCGAGAGTTGTTGACTCCGGTTGTTCCATTTCGCCGTGGGATTCCAGGGACCCTCGTCCGGCAAAGTCCCAACTGTAGTTCTACTTGGGGCGTTGGTTCCTCATCCAGCGGACGTCGCATCCTAAATCCACTGCGAACGAGAATCGTCGTTTTTGATGGACGGCCGTAGGCCATCCACTCGGGAATGCCAAACGAGTGTTGTCGCTAATGAACACCGGGTCGGCTATAGCAACGCCCGCTTCCACCCTCGGCAGATGAAGACGGTAGCCCGCGGCGTCATGCCCATGATCACGTCCGCATTGGGCATAGTTACGCAGTGCGCTGATTCCGGGTCTTGAGAGTCGCGCCAAACCGAGAGCCTACGCCACGGGCCATCCGGACCAGTTGGAGGTGCATTCGAGTCGATGTCAGCGTCGCGGTTGCCTTGGATGCAAACGTCGGTTGTGGACGCCGGCTGAACACTTTGGCCCGAGGCGACGGCAGTTGACCCATCCGCGGACCCTCACAAAAGCCGGAGTCTCGATTCGAACGATATATAGTAGACCCGTTTGGTCGCGCCATCTGCGCCCACGCAACGAACTTACTTGCAGCTACTGGGGGACTAGTGACACTTCGTCTAACCGTAATCGGTACGGGATATCTCGGCGCAACCCATGCGGCATGCATGGCGGAACTGGGCTTCGAAGTCCTGGGCGTCGACGTCGATAAGGAAAAGATCGACAGCCTCAGCAGGGGAGAGTTGCCCATCCACGAGCCGGGCCTGCCCGAGCTGTTGCGCAAGCACACCGAATCGGGCCGCCTGCGCTTCACCACTTCGTTCGAGGAGGCGGGCGCTTTCGGGGACGTCCACTTCATCGCCGTCGGCACCCCGCAGCGCGCCGGCGAACACGCAGCGGACATGACGTATGTGGACGCCTCTGTGGCAGCGATCGCCCAGGCGGCCACCAAAGACTCCCTCATCGTCGGGAAGTCCACGGTTCCGGTGGGCTCCGCCCGCCGCCTGAAGGGCCTCGTGGCCGACGAAGCACGCGACGGTGTGACGGTCAACTTCGCTTGGAACCCAGAGTTCCTTCGCGAGGGTTTCGCCGTGGAGGACACCCTGCGTCCAGACCGTTTGGTGATCGGCGTGGATTCCGCGGCTGCGGAGGCCACCCTGCGTGAGGTCTACGCGGACGCCATCAGCCGCGACACCCCGTTCATCACCACCGACTTTGAAACGGCTGAACTGGTCAAGGTGGCGGCCAACGCCTTTCTCGCGACCAAGATCTCCTTCATCAACGCTTTCTCCGAAGTCACCGAGACCGTTGGCGGTAACATCCGGACGCTGGCCGACGCAATCGGCCTCGACGCCCGGATCGGCCGCCGCTTCCTCAACGCCGGCATCGGCTTCGGCGGCGGCTGCCTTCCCAAGGACATCCGGGCCCTTCAGGCGCGCGTCTCCGAACTGGGCCTGGACAGCACCATGCGCTTCCTCAACGAGGTGGATGAAGTGAACCTCCGCCGCCGCGATCGTGCGGTCCACGTTGCCGAAACGCTGCTCGGCGAGGTGGAGGGCAAGCGCGTCGCCGTCCTCGGCGTCGCCTTCAAGCCCAATAGCGACGATGTCCGTGATTCGCCGGCGCTGGACGTGGCTGCGAGGTTGTATAACAGCGGTGCTGACGTCAGCGTCTACGATCCCGCCGCCAACGCTAACGCCGCCAAGCGATACCCGCGGCTGAACTATGTTGACTCACTGGACACGGCCGTGGCCGATGCCGACCTGGTCATGCTGCTGACGGAATGGTCTGAATTCGTCATTACGGATCCAACCGAGTTGGGGGCAGCTGTCGCGCATAAGCGGATGTTTGACGGGCGCAACGTTCTGGATCACGAGAAATGGAATGCGGCTGGCTGGGACATCGTCTCCTTGGGCCACAAGAGCGAACTGTTGGAGCTCGCTGCCGCCAGATAAGCCCGGCCGCTGATGCAGCGGACCCAAGAGAAAGGATCCCACCAGGTTTAGAGCTCTGGTGGGATCCTTTCTGTGTTGGGGGTCGTTTGTCGACAGCGGGGCCCTACAGCGAAGCGTAGAGCCTGCCCGTGCTGGTGAGGCTGCCGTTCGTATGGAACAGGGCCGAGCATCCCATCTTGATGTCTTTTGCTGAGCGCGTCTTCCACGCAAAGCGCTCCACGAACGGCATCGCGCGCAGTCCCGCTACCGTGGCCCGCATAAAGTCCTCGGTCTGGGCGCGGCTGTACCGGCAGGGGTTGGATGAGGTGGCGTTCCAATCGGCCACTGCGTACTCCGTCACCCAGATCGGCTTGCCGTATTTTTCGTGGAGCATGGTGATCTTGTTCAGGAAGTCGTCAGCGTTCGGCCACGCGTAGACGTGCGTCGTCACAAAATCGACGCGAAGGCCTTTCCGCTTGGCCTTAGCCATGAAGTCGGCCAGCCAGGGGCTGGCAGGGTTCTTGCATGCGGGAGAACCCAGGCGCAGGCCCGTCGCCTGGAGCTTGGGCCAAAGGCTGATGGCCTGATCCACCGTCATGTTGGCCTGAGCCGTCACGTCGGGTTCGTTGAACCCCAGAAGGTGTTTCGTTTTAGTCTGGGATAGCTGGCGCATCACGTATCCCAAGGCGTCCTGCTCCAGCATTGTCCTGGCGCTCTTCACCATGGGAATGAACGGCGGGGTGGTTGTGACGTTGGGGTGCGAACCCCAGGTGTAATGCCAGTCCAGTTTGAGGCTCTTGATCTGTTGGAGCGCCAGGGCGTCTTTACCCCCGTGTCCGAATCCTTTGAGGGTATTCGCCGGGGTTGTGATCGCAGGGACCGACATGGTGCCAGCGGCTTGGGCCGGGACTGCGTTGGCCGCCAGTAGGGCGCCCGGGGCGGCCATGGCCGCCAATGGCATGGTCAAGAACGTACGGCGTTCCACGGTTACCTTTCGGTTGGATCCAGGCTGCCCGTTGATCAGGCGGCGGCGGAGTTCAGTCGGCCGCACGGCAGTGAGGCTCGAGCAAATTTAGCACGCAAGAACTCAGGAGATCTCCAGCAAAAGCGCAGGAATTGCCAAGGGTTGTCCTTCCGCACCGGATGCCTCTGGGACTGCCGTTGCTTCCCCTTGACCTCGTTTAGAGGGACCGATAGAGCTGGCCGGTGCGCGTCAGGGAACCGTCCTTACGGAACAGGGCCGAGGCACCCATGACCGGGTCCCCTTCTTCCCTCGTCTTCCAAGCGAAACGCTCCACAAAGGGCATCCGGCGCAGTCCGGCGACCGTCTCGCGCATGAACGCCATGATCTGCCTTTCCGAGTAGCGGCTGGGGGACCCCGGCCTCGCCTTCCAGTCCGCGACGGCGTATTCAGTAATCCAGATGGGTTTACGGTAGCGGTCGTGGAGTCTCTGGACATTGTTCAGGAAGGCCCGGGAGTTCGGGGACGAGTAGGAGTGCATGGTGATGAAGTCCACCCGCAGCTTCTTCGAGGCCGCTTGATCCATGAACTGTTTGAGCCAGACACCCTGAGGGTGAACTGATGCCGGCGAGCCCAGCCGCATCCCGGAGGCCTGCAATTCGGGCCAGTAGCTGATGGCCTCGGCCACGCTCATGGCCGCCTGCTCGGGATGATCGGGCTCATTGAAGCCGAGCAGTTCCCTTGCCCGGGTGGTGCCACGTTCCGAGACGACTTCGTCGACGTCGCCACGCTCGATGCCTCCGCGCCCCCAGATCATCGGGACGAATCCCGGGGTCATTCGGACGTCGGGATACGTGGCGCCCCACGTGTAAAACCAGTTCACGTTTAAAGCGTCCAGTTGGCTGATGCTGTATTTGTCACCGACGCCGAGGCCGATGCCTTTGCGTGCCCCGCGCGGGATGGCCTGGACAGTTTCACGTACGGGGCCGTACAGGCCGGCGGCGACCCTCCGCTGATCGATAGGGCCCGGATTGGCCGCGGCAGCTTTAGCCGAGGAGGCTGCCACGGCGGCACCGGCAGATGCCGCCAAGGACAGGCGGAGGAAATCCCTGCGGTCCATGCTCACTTCAACTCACTTCGCTCGGCTGCGGCCAAGTTAAGCGCTCTCCCCCCCGGCTAACACTTCATGTTCCCACGATTTGGCGCGCTTGGCAGCTTTCTCTAGACTGTTGATTTATTGGCGGGATCTGAGAGTCAACTTTCTCATATCCACGTCATCAAGCACTAATTGGGGGTAGGGCTTAAATGGATCCGTCTGGATTTGATCGCGCCAATTCGGAGTCGCCTTTTCTGGCGTTTGTAGCCGCTGAATTCGAGCGACGTGGGACCAGTCGCCGTAAGGAATTGGCTCAGAAAATCATTTCACATCCCTTCGTGGAGGACCTGGGGATGAGGGTCCCCAAGAGGATCGCCATCCTGGACAGCTTGGACTGCCTTCATGGAGAGAGCCTGCCCGACATGTTTGTGTTGAAGCTAGCCAACGGGTGGTCCTCCCGCGGGGTCATGATCCTGGAGCGCACCGGTCCGGACGAGTACTTCGACCATATGAATCTCCAGACCTTGGACGTCGCATCCATAGTGCGGATTCAATTGGAGAAAGCCGCCTCCTTCTCACAGAAGGAGGCACGCTGGATTGTCGAGGAGCTCGTGGTCCACACACTGGGTGTTGGGGCTATTCCTTTCGATTACAAGTTTTACTGCTTCCAAGGTGAAGTCGGTCTTGTGGTCCAGGTTGACCGAAACTCCGGTCCTGTTCGAATCGTTCTATTCGATGGGGACTTCCGGCCACTCAGGCTCGGCACGGATTATTTGCTGAGCGATTCCGCGAAGCCTGGGGTGCCGGTGGTTCCGCTCAACGCCCCGGAAATGCTCTGGTGGGCGCAAAGGCTTTCCCTCGAGGCAGATTCACCGTTCGTGAGCATTGACATGTTTGACAGTCCCACAGGGCCGGTATTTGGCGAGTTCACTTATTCGCCAGGGGGCACGCATCGAAGAATGTTTGTGTTCTCACACAGGCTCTTGGACCGGTTCGACGAACTCATCACACAACCCGGACGGTCCGTGGATTCGCTGGCCGGAACCTCATTGGAACTGAGGAAGTCCCTCGCTCATCCCGGGGCTCTGGCTTATCGGGCATGGGCGGGCTACGCCTACGGGGGCGGACCCCGGGGCGCGGAGCGGCTGCACCTGCACTACAGGCAACTCGCCGCCAATTGTGGGCCCGGCGATCCCCTCCATGGCTGGTATCGGCGCTTAAGCGCGATATGGGCCGCCATTAGGGACCGACTCCGGGTAGCCAACCGGAAACGGCTGCTGACGGCTTCGCGGACCGTGGCGTAGCCGCGGCACTCTCGCCGAAGGTGACCTGTTTAAGCCCCGTCGAAGTCCGCGATCCGGTAGCCGACGCCGAGCAGTTCCTGTATGGCGGCTAAGGTGCGGGCGGCGGCTTTGCCATCGCCGTACGGGTTTACCGCGTTGGCCATCGTCTCGAAGTGCGCCGGGTCGTGCAGGAGCCGCGTCACCTCGGCGACGATCTTTTCCTCGTCCGTGCCGATCAGCTTCACGGTGCCGGCCTCGAGAGCCTCGGGCCGCTCGGTGTTGTCCCGCATGACCAGGACGGGTTTGCCCAGGCTGGGCGCTTCTTCTTGCACGCCGCCCGAGTCGGTCAGGACAACGTGGGCCAGGGAGAGCATTCGGGTGAACTCGCCATAGGGGAGCGGCTCTGTCACCACGACGTTGGACTTGCCCTCCAGCGCTGGTAGGACGGCCTCCCTGACGGCGGGGTTCTTGTGCACCGGCAGGACGATTGCCAGATCAGGTTCGGAATCTGCGAGCCGGGCGAGGGCCCGGCCGACCCCGCGCATGGCGTCGCCCTGGTTCTCCCGCCGGTGGGTGGTCACCAGCAGGATCCGCCGTCCGGAGGCTGCGAGTTCTTCGAGCTGCGGGTCGGTGAAGGGGATTTCCTTGCCGACAGTTGTTAATAAGGCATCGATGACGGAATTCCCGGTGACCACCACGTCGTCGGCGCTGATACCCTCGGCCAGCAGGTTTGCCTTACTTACCGGCGTGGGTGCGAGGTGCAGGCTGGCGATCTGGCTGGTGATCTTCCGGTTGGCCTCCTCCGGGAACGGGGAGAAGAGATCGCCGCTGCGAAGCCCGGCCTCGACATGAACCACCGGGATGCCGTGGTAGAAAGCGGCGATCGCGCCCGCCGTCGACGTCGTGGTGTCGCCCTGAACGATCACGGCGTCCGGTTTGTCAGCCGTGAAGAGCCTGTCCAGGCCGTCGATGGTGCGCGTCATGATGGCGGAGAGGGACTGGCGCTGCTGCAGGATGTCGAGGTCATGGTCCGGCACAATGCCGAAAAGCTCGTTGACCTGGTCCAGCATTTCGCGGTGCTGGCCGGTGACGGTGACAACGCAGTCAAAGAGCGGGGATTCCTGCAGCTCGGCGACGATGGGGGCCATCTTGATGGCTTCAGGCCGGGTTCCGAAGATCGGCATGATCTTGAGCATGGAAAATTCCCCCAAAGTTATGTGTTGACGTCGGCAACGATGCTACGGGAATGCGCGCAATTCGCGGAATCGACGGCACACATGGCCGCGTAGGATCGCTGCGCTAAGGGCTGTTGGTGCTAGCCGGCAAGCAAGAGTGCTGCAACGAGGGCAGGCACAGCCAGGCACACAACAATCACCGCAACAAGGGCGACAAGCCGCTTGCGCTGGTAGGCGGTCCTGCGTGCGGACGTCGGCCCCCGCTGTGGCTTGGGGCGTGGAGCTGACTCGGGCGCCGCTGGGAAAGGAGCGGCACCAGTGACCAACAGTTCATCAGGGATGTCAGCACGAAATCGTTTCCGGCGGAGGTGCCTGGGCGCGGCAACCAGCGGCGGAGTTTGTGCGGCGTCATGCTCCAACGTCGGTCCTCCTCGCATGCTCGGTCGTCGCCCTGGTCGACGACGTCTACCGGGCCATCCTCAATTCTTACATCACCACGCGTTGGATCTGCATTCGAACCGAATCCCGGATTCTGCGGTCTACCGCGCCGCTGCCACGCCAGCGGGCTCTTCGAGCAGGCCCATGAGGTAGGAGCCGTAGCCGCTCTTGACCAGCGGCGCAGCGCGCTCGTAGAGTTCGCCGTCGCTGAGGAATCCCAAGCGCCACGCGATTTCTTCCGGAGCGCCGATCTTGAGGCCCTGGCGGTGCTCCACCGTGCGGATGAAGTTCGAGGCGTCGTTCAGCGAATCGAACGTGCCGGTATCAAGCCAGGCAGTGCCGCGGGGCAGTATCTCCACGTGGAGTTCGCCGCGGTCCAGGTAGACCCGGTTAACGTCCGTGATTTCGAGCTCACCGCGGGGAGATGGCTTGAGGTTCTTGGCGATCTCTATGACGTTGTTGTCGTAAAAGTACAGGCCGGGAACTGCGTAGTTGCTGCGGGGTTGGAGCGGCTTTTCCTCCAGCGATATGGCCTTGCCGTTCTCATCGAATTCAACGACGCCGTATGCCCCCGGGTCTGAGACCCAGTAGCCGAACACCGCGCCGCCTTTGATGTTCTCGAAGCGACGGAGCTGGGTGCCCATGCCCTGGCCGTAGAAAATGTTGTCCCCGAGGACCAGTGCCACCGGCTCGTTGCCGATATGCTCCTGGCCCAGGATGAAGGCCTGGGCCAGCCCGTCGGGACTGGGCTGTTGCTTGTAGTTGATGTTCACCCCGAACTTGCTGCCGTCGCCAAGCAGCCGCTGGAACTGGTCGGCGTCGTGCGGGGTGGTGATGATGAGGATGTCGCGGATGCCGGCCAGGATCAGCGTGGAGAGCGGGTAATAAATCATCGGCTTGTCATAGACCGGCACCAGCTGTTTGCTTGAGCCAAGAGTGATTGGGTGCAGTCGGGAGCCGGTACCGCCGGCCAGGATTATTCCACGCATGGGCTTTATCATTGCCTGCAATTTGTCCGCCAGCAAACCGGCTCTTCCCGCGCGTTAGGCTGTACGGATGCAGAAACTCCTTGTCACCGGCGGCGCCGGCTTCATTGGCTCGAACTTTGTCCATTACGTCATGGAAAACACCGACGACCATGTCACGGTCCTGGACAAGCTCAGCTACGCCGGCAACCTGGAATCCCTCAAAGGCCTGCCGGATGAGCGCTTCCGTTTCGTGCAGGGCGACATTTGCGACGCCGCCGTGGTGGACGCCCTGGTCGCAGACGCCGACGTCGTGGTTCATTACGCCGCCGAATCGCACAATGACAACTCGCTGCACGACCCTCGCCCGTTCCTGGACACGAACATCATCGGCACCTACACCCTGATCGAAGCGGCACGCAAGCACAACAAGCGCTTCCACCACATCTCCACCGATGAGGTGTACGGCGACCTGGAACTCGACGACCCTGAGCGGTTTACCGAGGACACCCCGTACAACCCCTCCAGCCCGTATTCCTCCACAAAGGCCGGTTCGGACTTGCTGGTCAGGGCCTGGGTGCGGTCCTTCGGCCTGCAGGCGACCATCAGCAACTGCTCCAACAACTACGGTCCGTACCAGCACGTGGAGAAGTTCATCCCGCGGCAGATCACCAACGTGATCGACGGCATCCGCCCCAAGCTGTACGGCAAGGGCGAAAACGTCCGCGACTGGATCCACGCCAACGACCACTCGTCCGCCGTCCTGGCGATCATCGCCAAGGGCCGCATTGGCGAAACGTACCTGATTGGCGCCGACGGCGAGAAGAACAACAAGGACGTCGTCGAGCTGATCCTCAAGCACATGGGGGAGACCCCGGACGCCTACGACCACGTGGTGGACCGGCCCGGCCACGACCTGCGGTACGCGATCGATTCCGCCAAGCTGCGCGACGAACTCGGCTGGGAGCCGCAGTTCTCCAACTTCGAGGCGGGCATCGAGGACACCATCGCCTGGTACCGGAACAACGAGGACTGGTGGCGTCCGCAGAAGGCCGCCACCGAAGCCAAATACAAGGAACAGGGCCAGTAGGACATGTCGATCGAGTTCTCGAAAAAGCTCACCGCCCACGAAACGCCGATTCCCGGCGTCGTCCTCTACGACCTTCCCGTCCACGGTGACAACCGGGGCTGGTTCAAAGAGAACTGGCAGCGGGAAAAGATGGTGGCGCTGGGACTGCCGGACTTCCGTCCCGTGCAGAACAACATCTCGTTCAACGAGTCCGCCGGCACCACCCGCGGCATCCACGCCGAACCATGGGACAAGTTCGTTTCCGTGGCCACCGGGCGGATCTTCGGCGCCTGGGTGGACCTGCGCGAGGGACCGACCTTCGGCGCCGTCTTCACCGCCGAGCTGGATCCCAGCCAGGCCATTTTCATTCCCCGGGGGGTGGGAAACGCCTTCCAGACACTCGAAGACAACACCGCCTACGCCTACCTGGTCAACGACCACTGGTCCGCCGACGCGCAGGGCCAGTACACGTTCCTGAACCTTGCCGACGAGACCGCGGCCATCAGCTGGCCGGTCCCGCTGGAGCAGGCCGAGCTCTCAGACAAGGACAAGGCGCACCCGCGGCTGGCGGACGTCACGCCGATGCCGCCAAAGAAGGTCCTGGTTCTCGGCGCCGACGGCCAGCTCGGCAAAGCCCTGCGCAGCGCCTACGACGGCGACGCGTCTGTGGAATTCGCCGGCCGCGCCGACTTTGATCTCGGCAGCGAGGACTCGTTCACCGGGCGCAACTGGAAGAACTATTCCGCCATCATCAACGCCGCGGCCTACACCGCGGTGGACACCGCCGAGTCGGCGGAAGGCCGCGCCGCCGCCTGGGCCATCAACGTCACCGCCGTCGCCAGGCTGGCCCGGACCGCTGTTGAGCACGACCTCACGCTGGTCCACGTGTCCTCCGACTACGTCTTCGACGGTACCCGCGCCGCCCACGACGAGTCCGAGCTGGTCTCCCCGCTGGGTGTGTACGGCCAGACCAAAGCTGCGGGCGACGCCGTCGTCAGTGTGGTGCCCCGGCACTACATTGTGCGCACCAGCTGGGTCATTGGCGACGGCAACAACTTTGTCCGCACCATGGCCTCCCTCGCGGCCCGCGGCATCGAACCCTCGGTGGTCAACGACCAGATTGGGCGGCTGAGCTTCACCCAGGACATCGCCGCGGGGATCCGGCACCTGCTCGAGACGGGCTCGCCCTTCGGCACCTACAACCTCAGCAACGCCGGGGAACCGCAGTCCTGGGCGGACATCGCCGCCGACGTGTACGAACTGGTGGGCAAGCCGCGGGACGCCGTCACCGGCGTCAGCACCGAAGAGTACTTTCGTGGGAAAACTGTTTCACCGCGGCCGGAGAACAGCGTGCTGGACCTGAGCCGGATCACGGCCGCGGGCTTCGAGCCGGCACCGGCCCACGAGAGGCTCCGCGAGTACAGCAAGGGGCTGTAATATCGGCCGCGCCGGGCGAGGCCTAGCCTCGGCCGGCGGTCGGCCCGGATTCCCGTCTCAGCCGTTGCCTGAGGGGCATTCGGGCCGCAGTGACACATCGATCAGGCCGCCCGTTTCGATGACAAAGCGCCGCAGCCACTGTGCCGGTGAGAAGTCCGGGTGCGAGGGCACCATCTGGACGTCCGCCGTCGTGCACTGCTCCATCAGCCGCCCGGCGCGGGTGACGTGGTAACTGGAGGTCACGACCGTAATGGACTTCCACCCGTTGAGCTTGACGAGTTTGCCGATCGCCTGCGCCTCGCCGCGGGTGTCGTATTCACCGGGCTGGAAGCAGACCAGGCTCGAGTTGGGGAACTGTGCCGTATTGCATTTTTCGTCCGCCACCTTGTTTCCGGGCGTGTCCGTGTGGGAGAGCACCAGGACCGGGGCGCCGAGTTCCTGCTGGACCCGCTGGGCCACGGGCAGGCGTTCGGAGCTGGCCCCGCCCAGCATGATGACGGCGTCCGTGCGGTGCACGCTCAAGGGGTCCACATTGACAAACAGCTGGATGGCGATGATCAGCCACAGCACAGCCGCCCCGGCGGTGAACGCCAGGCCCTGGGCCGCCGCAGGCGGCAACGAGGGCATCGGTCGGGGCATGCCTAAGAGTTTCGCACGTGCCCTGCCAACCACGAAATGCCGGGCCGGCGTGCCGTTCTGCGCACTACCGGGGCCAACCGCGGCGGCCGCCCGGCCCCCGTTGTCGCACCCGCGCGATAGCGTAGGGCTGTGCCTGAAGCCCTGACCCCCGAAAGCCAACCCCCTGAACCCCGCAGCCCTGAACCCCCCAGCCCTGACCCCCTGACCGTGGCTGAACTCTCCGAGTCGGAGCTCCTCGCCCGGATCTTCCCGCGGCTGCACGGCGGGAGCAACCGCTCCCTGCTGCTGGGACCCGGCGACGACGCGGCGATTGTGGCCGCACCGGATGGCCGCACCGTGGTCAGCATCGACACCCAGGTGGCGGACCAGGACTTCCGGCTGCAGTGGAACAACGGCTACCGCACGTCCGGCTACGACGTCGGCTGGAAGGCCGCCGCCCAGAACCTCAGTGACATCAATGCCATGGGCGCCCGCGCCACCTCCATGGTGGTCAGCCTGACCATGCCCCCGGAAACCCTCGTCTCCTGGGTGGAGGACTTCGCCGACGGGATGAGCGCCGGGATCCGCGGGCTGGGCGCGGAAGACTGCGCCGTGGCCGGCGGGGACCTGGGCCGCGGGCGCGAACTCTCCGTCAGCGTCGCCATCCTGGGCACCCTCGACGGGCAGGCCCCGGTGCTGCGCTCCGGCGCCCGGCCGGGGGACACCCTGGCGCTCGCCGGCACCGTGGGACGCGCCGCCGCCGGCCTGGCCCTGCTGGAATCCGGCAACCCCGTGAACGCACTGAGCCCGGAGCAGCGTTCGCTGATGGACACCCAGTGCCGGCCCCTGCCCCCGCTTGACGCCGGTCCGCTGGCCCGGGACGCCGGCGCCACGGCCCTGATGGACATCTCCGACGGACTGGTCCGGGACGGCGCGCGGATGGCCGCGGCCAGCCACGCCGTGCTGGACCTGGACCCGGCCGCGCTCAAGGAACTCGCCGCGCCGCTGCAGCCGGCCGCGGCCCTGCTGGGTGCGGACCCGCTTGCCTGGGTGCTGGGCGGCGGCGAGGACCACGGCCTGCTGGCCGCCTTCCCGCCGGGCGTTCAGCTGCCGCACGGGTTCACTGCGATAGGCTCGGTAGAGGCCTCTGCATCAACAAACAGCACAGGCGTCACCATAGCGGGCAGGCCCGCTGACACTGTGGGATGGGATCACTTTGCAGACTAAGATTGCCGCCAACGCGCAAGCGATGAAGCGGTGGTTGGACAAGGCGGAAACAACGCTGGGGAACCACAGCGATCGCCTGAACGCCATCAACATCTTTCCCGTGGCCGACGGCGACACCGGGACCAACCTCTACCTCACCGTGCGCGCCGCCGCCCGGGCGCTCCAGGATGTCGCCACCGACACCGCCGCCCTGCCGCAGCTGACTGCCGATGCGCAGCTGCACGTGGTGGGCCCGCCGGACCCGGCGCAGAACGACGTCGGTGCGGTCCTGGCCCGGGCCGGGCAAGCCGCTATCGAGCAGGCGCGGGGCAACTCGGGCACGCTTTTCGCCGTGTTCCTGTGCGCGGCCGCCGAACCGCTGGCCGGCCACCCCCGGCTCAGCTCGCCGCTGCTCGCGGCCGCCCTCAACCGCGCCCAGATCCGGGCCTGGTCCGCGCTGAGCGACCCGGTCCCCGGCACCATGCTCTCCGTCATGGAAGCGGCAGCCCGTGCCGCCGCCGCCGTCGACGCCGAGCACGACGGCGACGACAGCAACCACACCCTGGGCCTGGCGCTGGACGCCGCGGTGGAAGCGGCGCTGGCCGCCGTAGTGCACACCGAGGACCAGCTCGAGGCCCTGCACACCGCCCACGTGGTGGACGCCGGCGGCGTCGGGATGCTCCTGATCCTGGACTGCCTGCGCTCCGCCGTCCTGGGCGAGGAGCTCCAGGACCAGCTGCTGGACGGCCTGCACGGCTACGACGTCCAGGACCCGCACATCCACGCGGACATGCCGCGCGATGACGGTGTGGAGGTTATGTGCACCATCACGCTCTCGCCGCTGGACGCGGCCACCATGCGGCAGCGGCTCGACGAGATGGGCGAGTCCGTGATCATGAGCCAGGTGGGCGGCGACGCCGACGCTGACGGCGCCTACCGGTGGCGGGTGCACGTCCACGTGCCCGACCCTGCCCCCGCCGTCGCACTGATCCGCTCCCTCGGCGAACCCTCGGACATCAGCGTCAGCGACCTTGCCCTCCCGCGCGATCCCGACGCTCTCCCCGGGGAAACAGTTCCCGGCGCCCGGCCCCGCAGCACGGACCTCGACGGACATGAACGCTGAACTTGAACTGGGCCTGGACCGCCGGATCGGCAAGCGCTCCGCGGCCGTCATTGAAAAGCACCTGGGCATCACCACCGTCGGCGGGCTGCTGAACTATTTCCCGCGCCGCTACCTGAACCGCGGCGAGCTGACCCCCATCAGCGAGGTCCCGCTGGACGAGGAAGTGACCCTGATCGCGCGGGTGGTCTCCAGCAGCACCCGGTCCATGCGCGCCCGCAAGGGTACGCTGACCGACGTCGTGATCACCGACGACGCCGGCACCCTCAAGGTCAGCTTCTTCAACGCCTACCGCGCCAAGGCCGAGCTGCTGCCGGGCCGACGCGCCCTGTTCTCCGGCAAGGTGACCCGCTACGGCGGCTCCCTGGGCCTGACCAACCCGCAGTACCAGCTGCTCGACGAAGACCCGGACATCCCCGGCATGGACCCGGAGAAGCTCGCGGCGATGCCCGTCCCGGTGTACCCGGCCACCGCGAAGCTGACCAGCTGGTCCATCCAGAAGGTGATCGCCACCCTGCTGGAGACCGCCGAACTGGAGGGCCTGGACGACCCGCTGCCCGCCGCGATCGCCGCCCGGGAAAAGTTCCTGCCGGTCGCGGACGCCTACCGGCTGATCCACATCCCGCACACCCAGCCCGACTGGCAGCGGGCCCGGGACCGGTTCCGCTACCAGGAAGCCCTGGTGCTGCAGTCGGCCCTGGCCCGGCGCCGCGCCCAGCTCGCGGCCGAGGAGGCGACGGCACGCCGTCCCGTACCCAACGCGCTGCTGACGGCGTTCGACCGGCAGCTGCCCTTCACCCTGACCGCCGGCCAGGCCGCCGTCGGGAAAACCCTCGCCGAGGAACTGGCCCTGGACTCGCCGATGAACCGGCTGCTGCAGGGCGAGGTGGGCTCGGGCAAGACGATCGTGGCCCTGCGCGCCATGCTGCAGGTGGTCGACGCCGGGGGACAGGCGGCGCTGCTGGCCCCCACCGAGGTGCTCGCCGCGCAGCACTACGACTCCATCCGCCGCACCCTGGGACCGCTCTCCCGGGACGGGCTGCTGGGCGGCCTCGGCCCCGATTCGGTCCAGGTCACACTGCTGACCGGCTCCATGCCCACCGCCGCCCGGAAACAGGCCATGCTGGACGCCGCCTCCGGGACCGCCGGGATCGTGATCGGCACCCACGCCCTGCTCAGCGAGAACGTCTCCTTCTACGACCTCGGCCTGATCGTGGTGGACGAACAGCACCGCTTCGGCGTCGAACAGCGCGACGCGCTCCGGGCCAAGGCCAGCAAGCCGCCGCACCTGCTGGTCATGACCGCCACCCCCATCCCGCGGACCGTGGCCATGACCGTGTTCGGCGACCTGGAGACCTCCGTGCTGGACGAACTGCCGGCCGGCCGCGCCCCGATCTCCACGCACGTGGTGGGCCTCGCCGAACACCCGGCCTGGGCCACCCGGATCTGGTCCCGCTCGCGCGAGGAGATCGACGCCGGCCACCAGGTCTACGTCGTCTGCCCCAAGATCGGCACCGACGACGACGGCGACTTCAGCCCCGGCGAGGCCGAACCCACCGACGCCGACCTGGCCGAGACCGGCTCCCGGGAGCTCGCCTCGGTCACCGGCGTCGTCGAACTCCTGCGCGACGAACCGGCGCTGGCCGGAGTCCCCGTGGCGCCGCTGCACGGCCGGCAGGACCCGGTCCTCAAATCCGAGACCATGGCCTCCTTCACCGCCAACCAGACCAAACTGCTGGTCTCCACCACCGTGATCGAGGTCGGCGTGGACGTGCACAACGCCACGCTTATGGTCATCCTGGACGCGGACCGGTTCGGCATCTCCCAGCTGCACCAGCTCCGCGGCCGGGTGGGCCGCGGCGGGCTGCCGGGCACCTGCCTGCTGGTCACCACCCTGGAACCGGGGCACCCCAGCCGGCGCAGGCTGGACGCGGTGGCGGCCACCACGGACGGCTTCGAGCTCTCCCAGGAGGACCTCAAGCTGCGCCGCGAAGGCGACATCCTGGGCGCCTCCCAGTCCGGCGGCCGCTCCACGCTGAAGCTGCTGCGGGTCCTGGAACACGAGGACATCATCGCCCGGGCCCGGCAGGACGCCCAGGCGATCGTCGGCGCTGACCCGGACCTGGCGCGCCACGCCGGCCTGGCCGCGGCGATTGACGACTACCTCAACCCCGAGAAGGAGGCGTTCCTTGAACGCGGCTAGCCCACCAAGCGCAGCGAGCAACACCACGGCGCCGGCCACGGCCGGACAGGAGCGGCAGCGATGAGCCGCATCATCGCCGGCGCCGCCGGCGGCACACCCCTGGTCAGCGTGCCCGGATCCCTGACCCGGCCCACCACGGACCGGGTCAAGGAGGCGCTGTTTTCCCGGCTGGACGCCTTCGAGGTCATCGCCGACGCCCGGGTGCTGGACCTCTACGCCGGCTCCGGGTCGCTTGGCGTGGAAAGCGCCAGCCGCGGCGCCCTCACCGTTGACCTGGTCGAATTCGACGGCAAGGCCAGCGAGGTCTGCCAGCGCAACGCGGACCTGGTCAACACCGTGGCCCGGCGCAAGGTCGTTTCCGTGCACCGTTCCAAGGTCGAGTCCTTCCTGGACCGCACCGCCGAGGCGACCCGTTGGGACCTCGTGTTCCTGGACCCGCCCTACCCGCTGGATGAGGCGGCGCTGGCCGCCGTGCTGGCCAAGCTGCTCCCGCACCTGGCCGAGGGCGCCGTCGTCGTGGTGGAACGCTCCGCCCGCACCCCGGAGCCCACCTGGCCGGAGGGCCTGGAGCGGTTCGCGGAGAAGAAATACGGCGAAACCCGGCTCTGGTTCGCCGAACCCGGCGTGGACACCGGGGACGGTGTGGACGCTGAGGACGGGGCGGACGACGTGGAGGACGCGGCGGGCGGCGCCGCTAACTGACCCCGCACATGGCAAGGGACGACGGCGGAACCTCCCGCCGTCGTCCCTTCTCTATCCCCGGGAACCGCTATTTCAGGATGGTGCCTGACACGTCCGGCGTCGAGGGCACAATGCCGTACTTGGCCATCAGCTCGCCGAGCTTGCCCAGGACGGGTTCGTTCAGCTTCCCGTCGAAGTCCTCCAGCCGCAGCTTCGAGGCCACCGCCTCGGGCATCTTCATGAACTCCGGGAGCAGGGCCCGGACCTTGTCCGGGTTGCTCTGCGCCAGGGCCAGGGTTTCCGTCATGGCCGCCTTGAAGTCGGCAACCACCTGCGGGTTCTGCTGGGCATAGCTGCCGCTGGTGAAGGTCACCATGGTGGGCAGGCCCGGCAGCGCCTCCTGGTTGTTGTAGGTCACCAGCTTGTTGCCTTCGCCCAGGAGCTTGGACAGGAACGGCTCGGGGACCCAGACGGCGTCGACGTTGCCCTGGGCCAGCTGTGCCCCCATGTCCTGGAACGGCAGCTCAAGGAACTTGACCGCGTTCGGATCGCCGCCCTGCTTGGAGACGACCTCCTTGATGGTCAGGTCTCCCTGCGCGTTGATGGTGTTCACCGCCACCTTCTTGCCGGCAAGGTCCTTGGCCGAGGTGATGCCGGAGTCCGCCTTGGCGACGACGCCGTTGATGTCCTTGCCGGTGGCGAGCGAGTTCGAATAGCCGGAGACGATCCGCATGTCCAGGCCCTTGTTCTTGGCCAGGAGCACGGACAGCGGATTCCCCACGGCGAAGTTCATCGTTCCGGTGGAGACGGCGGGAAGCATCGCCGCCCCGCCCTGGCCGCTCTGCAGCTCCACCTTCAGCTTGTGCTTGGCGAAGACGCCCTCATCGATGCCCAGCTTCACGGCAGCGGACGGGGCAATCGAGATCACACCGATGCTGATGTTGCGCATGCCGTCGCTTCCCGCGGCCGGGGCGGACGAGGTGGATCCGGACGGCGACCCGCTGCCGCAGCCGGTGAGCAGCAGTGCCGCGGCCACGCCGACGGCGGCAAAGGTGAGTCTCTTCATAACAGTCCACTTCCTTGGGGTGAGTTATCAGACGATCGGGGCACCTTGCCGGGCAAACAACTTGACGGCAACCCCGAAGGTATGTACATGACAACCCATATAGTTGAGATTGTCAATGATAATTTTTTCAACTATTCACGGCGGGCCGGCGGCCGGCGGTATCGTTGAGGCTGTCAAGCGCTCTGCGGAGCCAACCGGAAGCTGCGAGGACCTGTGGCCGAATCAACCCAGCACGTCGGGAACCCCTGGGAGGGCGCCGCCGTTGCGGCTGTCCCGGACCGTCTTCTCGCCGGCGACCTGGTGGACGAAATTGAGTTCCTGGCCGCGCGGGCCCGGGCCCTGGGCAGCGCCCACGCGAACGCCATGCTGGCCCCGCTGGATCTGAAGGTGCGCTCCTACTCGGTCCTGGCAGTGGTCTGCGGCGGCTCGGAGCCATCCCAGCGCGAGCTCGCCGACTTCCTGCGGCTGGATCCCAGCCAGATTGTGGCCCTGGTTGATGCGCTGGAACAGCGCGGGCTGGTGTCCCGCGCTGCCGATTCCCGCGACCGACGCTCCAAGGTCATCCGCCCGACGGCGGCCGGGATGGAGCTGTACCAGCGGGCCGCGGCAGCTGTCCGGACTGCCGAAAACAGGTCCCTGGCAGCGCTGGACGGCCCCGAACGGGATCAGCTCCGCGTCCTGCTGCGCAAGATCGCCTTCGGCTGAGCGCCTGATCAGGCAGAGAGCACATCCAGCTCGACGCCGGAGAGCACTTTCGCCGGGTGCGGGCCGCGGGCCGTCAGCGCCGCCGTCCAGGCCTCGGGCCACGGGCCCTGCGTACCAGCCAGGATGATGTTGCCGGGGTGCCGGCCGGCGAACATGCCGGTCTCGGCGAACGCGGCCACATCGGCCATCGCCCGGCGCAGCGCAGCCACCTGGCTGCGGACCAGGGTCAGGCCCGGTTCGTCGCCGACGTTGATGACCAGGACGCCGCGCGGGGTCAGCCGGGCCGCGGCCTCCTGGTAGAACTCGGTGCAGGCAAGATGCTCCGGCGCCTCCGGCCCGGAGAAAATGTCCAGGATCACGACGTCGAAACGCAGCTCCGCCGGCAGCGCGGCCAGCGACTCGCGGGCGTCGCCGATCACCGTGTGCAGCTGGGTCCCCTCCGGCATCGGCAGCTGCTGCAGCACGAAGTCCAGCAATTCCCGCTCCAGCTCCACCGCATACTGCACCGAGCCGGGCCGGGTGGCCTGGATGTACCGCGCCAGGGTCAGTGCGCCGGCGCCCAGGTGCAGGGCGGTGATGGGTTCGCCCCACGGCGCCGCGAGGTCCACCACGTGGCCGATCCGGCGCAGGTACTCGTAGAAGATGTCATCCGGCTCGGCCAGGTTGACGTGGGACTGCTCGGCCCCGCCGATGCTCAGAACGAACCCGCCCTCGGTGAACGCGTCCGGCTCGATCACGGCGTGCTGGCCGGTGGTCCGCAGGAAGCGGGTGGCCGCCGCGGCGCCGTCGGTACTCACAGGACGTACCGCAGGGTGGCGAGCCGTTCGGCGGCTTCCTCCAGGACGTGGGTCCGCTTGCAGAACGCGAACCGGAGCAGGCTGCGGGTCCGCTCGGCTCCCTCCGGATGGCAGAAGACCGGGACCGGGATGGCGGCGACGCCCACCAGAGCGGGCAGCCGGCGGGCCAGGTCCACCGCATCGGAGATGCCCAGCGGGGCGGTGTCCACGTTCACGAAGTAGGTGCCCTGCGGGGTGAAGACCTCCAGCCCCGCCGCGCGGAGCCCCTCGCTGAGGATGTCGCGTTTGAGCCGCAGCGTGTCCGCGATGCCGGCGTAGAACTCGTCCGGCAGCCCCAGCCCCACCGCAATGGCGCTCTGGAACGGGGTTCCGGAACTGTAGCTGAGGAACTGTTTAACCGTCCGGGCCGCGGCCACGAGGTGCTCCGGGCCGCTGAGCCAGCCGACCTTCCACCCGGTAAAGGAAAAGGTCTTTCCGGCGGACGAAATGGTCAGGGTGCGCCCGGCCGCTCCGGGCAGCGTCGCGATCGGCAGGTGCCTGGCGCCGAACGTGAGGTGTTCGTAGACCTCGTCGGTGATGATCACAGCGTCGTGCTCGGTGGCGAGCTCGACGATGCGTTCCAGGACCTCGCGCGGGAACACCGCACCGGTGGGGTTGTGCGGGTTGTTCACCAGCACCACCTTGGTGCGGTCGCTGAACGCCGCCGCCAGCGCGTCGAGGTCCGGCATGAAGTCCGGAGCCAGCAGCGGCGCGGTGACGTGCCGGGCGCCGGAGAGTCCGATGATGGCGCCGTAGGAGTCGTAGAACGGCTCGAAGGTGAGGACCTCGTCGCCGGGCCCCACCAGGGCCAGCAGTGCAGCCGCGATGGCCTCGGTGGCGCCGGTGGTGACGATGATTTCGGTCTGCGGATCCGGGGTCAGCCCGTAAAACCGTTCCTGGTGAAGGGAAATGGCCTCCCGCAGCTCCAGGATGCCCTTGCCGGGGGCGTACTGGTTGGCGCCGGCGGCGATGGCGGCCTGCGCGGCGTCCTTGATCTCCGCCGGGCCGTCCTCATCCGGGAAGCCCTGGCCGAGGTTAATGGCGCCGGTGCTGAGCGCCAGCGTGGTCATCTCCTCGAAAATGGTGACGCCCAGGTCCCCGGTGGGGGAGAGCAGGTTGGCCCCGAGGGCCGCGCGCTGCCACGGGGCCAGCGGCTGCCCGGTCACCGGGTTTCCGCCTTGCCGGATTCTTCTGCTGCGGCTCCGCTGCGGCCGGTGAACTTGTCCATGGTGGTGTAGATGCCGAAGATCTTCCCGCCCACGAAGTCCCACGCCCTGACCGGCAGCAGCCCGCGCAGCACCTTGCCCAGCTGCGCCGTCGCCGGGGCAATCAGCTGCGGCTGGCCGGCAGCCGTGGCGCGCCAGGCGCGGTTGACGGCGTCGTCCGGGGTCATCAGGGGAGTGAAGAGGGGGCCCCGGGCGCCGGCGAACATGCCGGTGGAGATGTAGCTGGGGCAGAACGTGGTGACCTTGAGGTGGCCGTAGCCCTGCTGTTCGAGTTCCAGCCGCAGCGAGTCGCTCCAGCCGATGACCGCCCACTTGGAGGCGGCGTAGACGCTCATCCGCGGGTTGGAGACGGTGCCCGCGGCGGAGGCGATGTTCAGGATCCGGCGCGGCCGCCCGCCGTCGGCCATCATGGCCGGCAGGAAGGCGTGCGTGACGTACATCGGGGCGAGGGCGTTAATGTCCATGGTCAGCGCGATGTCCCGCGCCGGCTCGTGCTCCCAGAACAGGGCGCCGCGCACGATCCCGGCGTTATTGATCAGCAGGGTCAGCGGACCCTCGGACGCCGCCTCCCGGGCGGCCTCCGCGATCGCCTCCCGGCTGGCCAGATCCACCCGGCGGACGACGGCGCGCGCCCCGAGCGCGGTGACCTCGCCGGCCGTCCGGGCCAGGCCGTCGGCGTCGACGTCCCAGAGGATCACGACGGCGGCTCCCTCGCGCGCCGCGCGCAGCGCATACAGCCGGCCCATGCCCATGGCGGCGCCGGTGACAAGGACGGTGCCGCCGGAGACGGTGAACGGCGCGGGCGCTGACGCGGCAGTAGAACTGTTAGATGCTGACATTCCGCCATGCTATCCCGGAGCGCAAGGCCGATGGGGTAGGTTCGGAGCATGAGACGCGCCGTATGCCCTGGCTCCTTTGACCCTATTCACAACGGCCACCTGGAAGTCATTGCCCGGGCGGCCGGCCTCTTCGACGAGGTCATCGTGGCAGTGTCCACCAACTATGCCAAGAAGTACCGCTTCGGGCTTGAGGAACGCCTGGACATGGCCCGGGAAACCCTGGCGTCGCTGCGCGGCATTGTGGTGGAACCCGTGGGCGAGGGCCTGCTGGCCGAGTACTGCCGGCAGCGCGGGGCCAACGCTATTGTGAAGGGCCTGCGCTCCTCCTCGGACTTTGACTACGAGCTGCCGATGGCCACCATGAACCGGCAGCTGACCGGCGTCGAAACGGTGTTCATTCCCGCCGAGGGCCATTACCTGCACCTGTCGTCCACTTTGATCAAGGAAGTGTTCACCCTTGGCGGGGACGTCTCGGACTTTGTGCCGAAGTCCGTGCTGAAACGGCTGGGCTCCGGCGAGCCGGTCCAGGATCAGCCCCGCAGAGGGTAAGCTTGATCGGTACTCGGCGGCCTGCTGCCGGTTGCGCGGGCCCTACCGGGCCGGCGCACGGCGCTGAACCGTGCGCTGCCGTCCGGTTTGAGTCCGTTGGTAAGTTCAGGCTAAGATGGTACGTCGGTCATATGTTCAACAGGAGTTCTCATTAAACGAGATGCTAGTTCGCCCCTGGCGTTCGACGTCAAGGACCTCGGACGCAGTCCGGGAAGCATGCGGACACTGACGGAACATGTACCCGCGCCAAGTGATCTTGGTGTGGCGCTCATTGGTGTGCAGGAAGGCTCGGATGTTGAGCTGGATCTGCGCCTGGAGGCCGTACACGAAGGAATTCTGGTATCAGGTACCGCGGTCGTTGAAGTAACCGGCGAATGCGGTCGATGCCTGGATCCCCTTGCGTATGACCTCGAGGTCAATGTGCAAGAACTTTTCTTCTACGGGGATGCTGAATTCCCGGATGAGGAAGATGAACAAGAGCAACGTCGAGTCGAGCACGATCTAATCGATCTTGAACCGGTGTTGCGGGACGCAGTTGTCACTATGCTGCCGTTCCAGCCGGTGTGCCGGGAAGACTGCCAGGGCCTTTGCTCCGAATGCGGAGTTCGCCTGGAAGACGAGCCGGGGCACCACCACGAGGTCGTAGATCCTCGGTGGGCTGCCCTAGCTGATCTGGCTAAGCCTGACCGGCAAAACTGATTTGTAAGTGTTGGACTAGAGAGAAATGAGTTAGCCGTGGCTGTCCCGAAGCGGAAAATGTCTCGCTCGAATACCCGCGCCCGCCGCTCCCAGTGGAAGGCAACCGCCCCCCACCTGGTGAAGACCGTGGAAAACGGACAGGTTGTTTACAGCCTGCCGCACCAGGCAAAGGTCGTTACCGACTCGGCTGGCACCGCGCTGTTCCTTGAGTACAAGGGCCGCAAGGTCGCAGACGTCTAATCCGCCAACAGGCTGACTAAGATGTCTTCAACTGAAGAGCTTCTGAAGCGTCTCGGTGTCTCTATTGACGCCGGGACGCTTCGTCTTGCTCTCACACACCGTTCCTACGCCTACGAAAACGGCGGCATCCCCACCAACGAGCGGCTCGAGTTCCTGGGCGACTCCATCCTGGGCTTCTCCGTCACCGACGCGCTGTACCGCGACAACCCCGAGCTGCCCGAAGGGGACCTGGCCAAGCGCCGCTCCGCGGTCGTTAGCACCCGGGCGCTGGCCGGAATCGGCCGCAGCATCGGGCTGGGGGAGTACATCTACCTCGGCCAGGGCGAAAAGCTCACCGAGGGCAAGAACAAGGCCTCCATCCTGGCGGACACCATGGAAGCGCTGATCGGCGCGACCTACCTGTCAAACGACCTGGAAACCGCACGCCGGCTGGTCATGCGCCTGGTCGGCCCGCTGCTCCAGGACGCGGCCGCGCTCGGCGCCGGCACCGACTGGAAGACTTCCATCCAGGAGCTCGCCGCCAGCCGCCAGCTCGGCACCATCAACTACGCCGTGGAGGGCTCTGGCCCGGACCACGCGCGGACATTCGAAGCCGTACTGCGGATCGGCGGCAACGACTACGGCACCGGCTCGGGCAACTCCAAGAAGGAAGCCGAGCAGGAAGCGGCCGCCGACGCTTGGCGCCGGCTCTCCGCGCCCGCCTCGGCCGCTGCCGGTGACGCGCCGGCTGCTTCGGGTCACGCGCCGGCCGACGCCGCTGCGGCGCCGGCTGCTGCCGCGCCGCTCAAGACCCAGACCGGCAGCTAGGCGCTTCCTTGCCCGAACTGCCCGAGGTGGAAGTTGTCCGGCGCGGCCTGGTGAACTGGGTGCGCGGCCGGACGATCACCGCCGTGGACGTGCTGGATCCGCGGTCCATCCGCCGGCACGCGCTCGGGGCCGAGGACTTCGCCGGCAACCTGGAAGGCGCCCGGGTCCTCGACGTCGTGCGCCGCGGCAAATTCCTCTGGCTCCCGCTGGCAGATACGCCCGCCGGACCGGGCAGCGCTGCGCCGGCCCCCGCCGTCGCGCTGATGGCACACCTGGGGATGTCCGGTCAGCTGCTAATGCAGGACGCCGCCGTGGCGGACGAGAAGCACCTGAAAATCCGGTTGCGGCTGAGCCCCGCCGCGGGCATGCCCGAACAGCTGCGGTTCGTGGACCAGCGGATCTTCGGCGGCCTGTTCCTCACCGCGCTGGTCCCCACCCTGGACGGCCAGGCCGGCGGCCTCGCAGAGACGCCGCTGCCGCTGATCGCCGAAGAAGCCGCACACATTGCCCGGGACCCGCTGGACCCGCATTTTTCCTTTGACCTGTTCTACCAGCGGCTCCGGGCGCGCAAGACCGGCCTCAAGCGGGCACTGCTGGACCAGGCCCTGGTCTCCGGGATCGGGAACATCTACGCCGATGAGGCGCTCTGGCTGGCCAAGCTCCACTACGCCCGGCCCACGGACACCCTGCGCCGGTCCGAGGCCCTGCGGGTGCTCGACGCCGCCCGGCAGGTCATGACGGATGCCCTCGCCGCCGGGGGAACCAGCTTCGATTCCCTCTACGTCAACGTCAACGGCGCGTCCGGCTACTTCGAGCGGTCCCTGAATGCCTACGGCCGCGTGGGCCAGGAATGCCGGCGCTGCGCCGCGGCGGGCATCGTGAGCGTGATGAAGCGCGAACAGTTCATGAACCGCTCCTCCTACACCTGCCCGGTCTGCCAGCCGCGGCCCCGGAACGGGCGCTGGTAACGAAGCTAGGCCGAGCCGTAGTGCCTGGCCAGCCGTGCCAGGCCCTCGTCCAGCGGCACCGCGGGGGTCCAGTCGAGGAGTTCGCGGGTCTCGCGCTGGTCGAACCAGTGGGCGGTGGAAAGCTGCTCGGCGAGGAAGCGGGTCATGGGCGGCTCGTCCGCCCGGCCGGCCCGGGACCAGAGCCTCTCCACCACCGATCCTGCCGCCCGTGCGAGTTTGCCCGGGACGTTCCAGGACGGTGCGGGGACGCCGCCGGCGGCGCAGATACCCGCCAGCAGCTCGCCGACCGGGCGGGGTTCACCGTTGCTGACCACCAGCGCGCGGCCGTGGATGTGCTCCATGCGGTGCAGCGCGGCAACGATCGCGGACGCGGCGTTGTCCACGTAGGTGGTGTCGATCAGGGCCGCCCCCGCGTCGAGCAGCGGCAGGCGGCGCCGGCCGGCGCGGTCCAGCACCCGTTCCACCAGCTGCGTGTCGCCCGGGCCCCAGACGATGTGCGGGCGCACCGCCGCGGCCCTGAAGTCCGGCGAATCGGCGGCCAGCGCCAGCAGTTCGGCCGCGGCTTTGGTACGGGAGTAGTCCCCGTGGGCGCGCACCGGGTCCGCCGGCTCGGCGCCCAGGCCTGCGATCGCGGCCCCGGAGTTGGCCACGGACGGGGACGAGACGAACACCAGGTCCCGTACGCCGGCGCCGCGGGCGGCCGCCAGCAACCGGCGGGTGCCCTCGACGTTGACCTCGTCGAACTCCGCGGCGCGGCCGGTGAAGGAGACCTTCGCGGCCAGGTGGATGACGCCCTCGGCGCCGGCCACGGCGCGGCGGACGGCGTCGTCGTCCGTGACGGACCCGGCGGCGTCGGCGGCGCCGTCGATGCCGGACGGCCGGCGCTGGAAGGTGGTGACGGTGTGGCCCTGCCGGACCAGCAACCGGGCGACTTCGCCGCCGAGCAGGCCGCTGGCGCCGGTGACGAGGACCCTCACGGCGTGCCCGGCCGGCCGCCGGCCAGCGCGGAGGACGCCCACCGCGCCAGGCGCGTCCGGTCGATCTTGGCGTTGTGCCGGATGTCGGTCGGCTGGGAAGGGACGGCGAGCACCGCGGAGATGCTGACGCCGGCCTGGCGCGCCGCATCCCGGACTTGTCCGGCGAGCTGCGGCGCCGCGGGGCCGGCCCGGCGTACCGGCGGGACGGTTTCGACGACGGCGACGACCGCCTGCGTCCCGGCCGGACCGACCCCGACGACGGCGGCCAGTCCGACGTCGTCCAGGCGTTCGATGGCCTGCTCGGCACCGACGGGCGTCACCACCGCGCCCGGCGCGGTCACGACGTGCACGAGGCGTCCCTCCACCCAGAGCCGGCCGGCGGCGTCGAAGTGCCCGACGTCTCCGGTGCGGTGCCAGCCGGGGGTCCGGACGCTCTCGCGCTGGGTCAGCCAAAGCCTGTCGTAGGCATCCTTCACGTGCGGGGCGCTGACCAGGATCTCGCCGGTCACTCCCGCGTCCGTGACAGGCTCGTTCCCCGGGGCCGTGCCGTCCGCGGCGAGCGGGATGACGGCCGTGCGGGCGCCGTGCACCGGCCGCCCCACGCAGACGCCGTTGCCGGCCCCCGCCACCGTGCCCGCGGCGGCGTCCGCCTCCGCGGCGCGGATCTGTTCGAGGCTGATGTCCGTCACCGGCAGCGCCTCCGTCATCCCGTACGGGGTGTGCAGCGAGGCCGCCGGCAGCAGCTCCTGCACTTGGGCCAGGAGGGGTTCGGGGACCGGCGCGCCCGCGGACAGCAGCAGCTCCACGCGGGCCAGGGCCTCGTGCCCGGCGCGGCCCAGATCGGCCCGGGTCGCGACGACGTTGCGCAGCGCCGCGGGGGAGGCGAAGACCACCGTGGCGTCGATTGCTGCGGCGGCGTCCGCCAGCGCGCGGGCCGTCAGGGTGCGGGGCACGGTGACGTCCATGGCGGGCGTCACCGAGACCGCCCCGAGCGCCGGACCCAGCAGGGCGAACGGCGCGAAGCCGGCCACCAGGCGGGCGCCCGGACGGATGCCCAGCGTCGCGGCGACGGTGTCCCGCATCGCGGCCAGCTGCCGGTGCGTGTACAGCACGCCCTTGGCCGGGCCGGTGGAGCCGGAGGTGAAGAGCACCGCGGCGGGGGCGTCCGGCTCCGGCTCGGGAACCGGTGCAGCGGCTGCCGGGGCGGTGGCTGCCGGGCCCAGGGCGGCACCGCGGCGGGCGAGGGCGGCGAGGGACGTTTCAACGCCGAGGAGGCGGCGTTGTGCGGCCGGGAGATCCCGCACGCTGATGCGCCGCCCCGACCAGCCGAGGGCCGCGGCTGCCGCCAGCGCCTTGTCGATGCCGATCAGGAAATCCGGGGTGGCGCCCTTCACCGCGCGGCTCAGGCCGCGGGTGCCCAGGCCGGCATCGGCCACGACCACCACCGCGCCGAGCCGCAGGCAGGCGTAGAGCACCACAGTGAGGTCTACGCCCGGCGGCACCATCAGGCTCACCCGGCTGCCGTTCGCCACACCGGCTTCCTGCAGGCCCGCCGCGAGGGCGGCGACGTCCTGTTCCAGCTGCTGCCAGCTGAGCGTGCGGGCGACATTGCCGTCAGCGGCCATTTCCGCGACGGCGGTGTCCGCGCCGGCTGGTCCGGCAGCGAGTTCGGTCAGGGGCGCCCACAGCGGCGGAACCCGCTCGCCGGGCGCCGGCGGCTGCACGCCCGGCCCATTGTCCCGGCCCTGACCGGCAAGCCAGTCGAAGACGGGGGCGCCGATGTCCCGGTCTTCCGCGACCAGGTGGCCGGCACCCTCGAAGCGGTGCACTTTGGCCGCCGGCAACCGGCTGATGAGGTCCTTGAGGTACCGGTCGGAAAAGATCGGGTCCCGCGGTCCCCACAGCATCAGCGCCGGAACCTCCAGCCCGCGCAGCCCTTCGGCGACGCGGTTGAGCGCCGGGAAGCTGGGGTGGGACGCGTCGGCCGGAATGTCCGCGACGAAGTTCCCCACGCCGGCGCGGCGGGCGGCGCCGCGGTAGGGGGCCATAAAGGCCCGGCGGACGTCCGCGGCCAGCGGCGGGTGGGCCAGGGCGTGGGTCACCCGCAGGAACGCATCCGACGTCGTGGTTCCCCAGCCGTGCACCGCGGGGTGCAGGGCCAACCGCAGCGCCGGCGGGATGGGGGAGCCGGCCGGCTGGTGGACGGCGGTGTTGGTGAGCACCACGCCGGCGAGCTGCTGCGGATGGGCCAGGGCCCAGCCGAGGCTGATCACGCCGCCCCAGTCATGGCCGACGGTGACCACCGGGCCCTCCAGCCCCAGCGCCTTGGTGAGGTCGGCCAGGTCGTTGATCCGGTCCGCCAGGCGCCGGAACGTGCCGGTGCGCTCGGAGAAGCCCATGTCCAGCTGATCCACGGCCACCACGCGCCACGGATGGTCGGGGCTGGATCCGGCGGCCAGCAGGGTCCGCCACAGGTAGGACCAGGTGGGGTTGCCGTGCACGCACAGCAGCGTGCCGGCGGGGGTCAGGCCCCGGCGGGCGAGCTGGGCCCCGTTGTCGAGCAGGTGCCAGCGGCGCACGGTGCCGGGCGCGTCCGCGGCGGAGGTGGACCCGACGTCGACCTCGCGCGACCACTCGGGGTCCACGCCGGGCCAGCCGGCGGCTACCAAACGATTTCCATCATGGCAGTGTTCAAACCGGAACCGACGCCCATGCACAGCACGCGGTCCCCGGCTTCGAGAGTCTGCGCCTCGGCGGCCAGGGTCATGGGCAGGGACGCCGGACCCACATTGCCCCAGTGCGGGAACGTGATGGGCACCTTGTCCGGATCCAGGTCAATCGCATCGATGATGGCCCGGGTGTAGGCATTGCTGACCTGGTGCGTGACGTAGCGGTCCATCGAGGCCCAATCCCACTCCGGCTGCGCCTCCTGCCAGGCGTCCACCACAAGCTGCAGGCCGCCGTCGAGCAGACCCTTGGTGTCGGTGGCCATGCCGTCGACGCCGCCGACGCACAACTCGTGGTGCTCGGTGCCGGCGCGCATCACGCCGCCGAGGATCCGGTGCGCCCCCGGGTGCTGGTCCGCCGGGCCCAGGACGGCCGCTGCGGCGCCGGAGCCGAGGGTCAGCGTGGCGAACTCGCGGTTGAAGTCCTCGCGGGTGGTCTCCGGCCGCTGCAGCCGGGCCAGGGTGGCTTCCTGGGTTGCCTGCGCGTCCTCGCCGTTGACGATCATGGCGTACCGGATCTGGCCGGAGTCGATCATGTTCGCGGCCAGGGTCATGCCGTTGACGAAGCCGAGGCAGGCATTGGCCAGGTCAAAGTTCATGGCCGAGGAGGGCAGGTCCAGCCCATGGTGGATCTTCACCGCGACCGACGGTTCAAGGTTGCGGCGCGTGACGGAGGTGTTGATCAGCAGGCCGACCTCGGATGCTTCGATGCCGGACTCGGCCAGTGCCTTCGCACCCGCCTCGATGGCGGCGTCGTCGAACGAGGTCCCGGGCGCCCACCAGCGCCGGTGCGTAATACCGGCGACCCGTTCGAGCAGTTTCGGCGGGACCCTCAGCCGCCGCAGCGTCGACGCCAGCCGCCGGTCGAACTCCGTGGAACTAACCACGGTCGGAGCTTCGACGCTGCTCACCGACAGCAAGGCGGTGTTGCGGTGCCTGAATGTTGCGTTCCCTACCAAGATCAAGCCCCTGTTCGTGTCCGTCCCGCGCTCCGGGACGTTAGCTGCATCGCCGGGCACAAGCCCAAGAGCTTAACTATGCCCCGAGCCATTCCATTCCCGCACACGGAACCCGCGCAGCCTGGGGCTCCTGCGGCGGCTGAGGCTCCTGTGGCTGTCCCGGCGGGGTTCTGCCGGGGTTCCGCAGAGGGTTCCGCGCGGAATTGGCACAAAAGTGACGGTGCTCCGCAGTAGATTGTTAGTACCGGCGCCGAACCCCGCCACCGCGCCCGTTAGAAGCACGCCTTCGTCCAGCAGCGCCTCGTCCGCACCGAGCAGGAGACCCGGAACACCTTGCACCTCAAAAGCCTGACCGTCCGCGGATTCAAGTCGTTCGCTTCCGCGACGACGTTTGAATTCGAACCCGGCGTCACTGCCGTGGTGGGCCCCAACGGCTCGGGCAAGTCCAACGTGGTGGACGCGTTGTCCTGGGTGATGGGCGAACAGGGCGCCAAGACCCTGCGCGGCGGCAAGATGGAAGACGTCATCTTCGCCGGAACCTCCGGCCGGCCGCCGCTGGGCCGCGCCCACGTCTCGCTGACGATCGACAACAGCGACGGCGCGCTCCCGATCGACTACAGCGAAGTGACCATCTCCCGCACGCTGTTCCGCACCGGCGGCTCCGAATACGCCATCAACGGCGCCAGCTGCCGGCTGCTGGACATCCAGGAGCTGCTTTCCGACTCCGGCCTGGGCCGGGAAATGCACGTGATTGTCGGCCAGGGGCAGCTGGACAAGGTGCTGCACGCCACCCCGGAGGACCGGCGCGGCTTCATTGAGGAGGCCGCCGGCATCCTCAAACACCGCCGCCGCAAGGAAAAGACGGTCCGCAAACTCGAAGCCATGCAGGCCAACCTTGCCCGGCTCAGCGACCTGACCGGGGAAATCCGGCGCCAGCTCACCCCGCTGGGCAAGCAGGCCGAGGTGGCCCGCCGCGCCCAGACCGTCCAGTTCGAGGTCCGTGACGCGCGCTGCCGCCTGCTGGCCGATGACCTCGTCCAGCTGCAGTCCGTGCTGGAGCAGGACGTCGCCGACGAGACCGCGCTGAAGGCGCGCCGCGCCGTCGTCGAACGCGACCTTGAAACCGGCCGCCGGCGCCAGGCCGCCCTGGAACAGCTCGCCGCCGAGGCGACCCCTAAGCTCAACGCCGCACGGGACAACTGGTACCAGCTCTCCGCTGCGCGCGAACGGCTGCGCTCGCTGGGCTCGCTCGCGGAAGAACGCCGCCGCCTGCTCGGCGCCGCCGACGCGGCCCCGGACGCCGGCCGGGACCCCGAGCAGCTCGAAAAGCAGGCAGCCCGGGTCCGCGCGGAACAGTCCGGGCTCGAAGCCCGGATCCTCGAGCGGCGCACCGCGCTGGATGCCGCCACCGCCGCCAAGCAGGACGCTGAGAGCGCGGCGGCGGCCGAGGACAAACGCCTCGCCGCCCTGCTCCGGGCCGCCGCGGACCGCCGTGAGGGCCTTGCCCGGCTCGCCGGCCAGGTGGGCGCAGCGCGGTCCCGGGTCGAATCCGGCCAGGCTGAGCTGGGCCGGCTCAGGGAGTCGCAGAAGGCCGGCGAGGAACGGCGCCGCCTCGCGCAGAGCGAGTTCACCGCCCTCGAGTCGCAGGTGGCCGGCGTCGAGGACGGCGAGGAAACCCTCGACGCCGAATACGAGGCCGCGAGCGTTGCCCTCGACGCCATCGTGGCGGACATCGACGCCCTCACGGCGGCCGAACGCGACGCCGAGCGGGAACGCGATGCCCTCGTGGCCCGCCGCGATGCCCTGCAGCTGGGCCTGAACCGCAAGGACGGCTCCGGGCACGTGCTGGGCGCGGAGCTGCCCGGCGTGCTCGGCCCCCTGGCCGGCATGCTGAGCGTTGAAACCGGCTACGAAGCCGCCATCGCCGCCGCCCTCGGCAACAGCTCCGACGCCGTCGTCGTCCGTGATGCCGCGTCCGCCGCCGCGGCGGTGCAGCTGCTGAAGGACGACGACGCCGGCCGCGCGTCGCTGCTGCTGGCCGGCACACCCGGGACGGCCACCCCCGGCCAGGACGGCGGGCTTCCCGCGGGCGCCCGCTGGGCTGCCGCGCTCGTCACCCCGGCCGAAGACAAAGCCCGCGCTAGTGTGCCGCTGGCGCAGCTGCTGGCCGGCACCGCCGTCGTCGAGGACCTCGACGCCGCGGCTCGCCTCATCGCCGCCCGCCCGGAGCTGACCGCCGTGACCCGGGCCGGGGACGTGTTCACCGCGCTCACCGTCACCGGCGGCTCCGCCACGGCGCCCTCGCTGCTGGAAGTCCAGGCCGCCGTGGACGACGCCGCCGCCCGGCTCGCCGCCGTCGGTGCGGAGCTGGAGCGCAACCGCTTCGCCCGGTCCGCCGCTGAATCCCGCCGCGCCGCCGCCCAGGAACGGGCCGACGCCGCCCTGGACAAGCTGCACGATTCGGACGCCCGGCTGGCTGCCGTGGCCGAACGGCTGGGCCACTTGAACTCGGTGCTGCGCAGCGCCGTCGGGGAAAGCGAACGCCTCGCCGCGTCGCTGGCCCGCGCGGAGGCGAACATCCAGGCGGACCAGGAGGCGCTGGAGGCCGTCGCTGCCCGGCTGGCCGCGGCCCAGGAGGCGCCCGCCGAGGAAGAACCCTCGCCCGAGCACCGCGACGCCCTCGCCCTTGCGGCGGCGGCAGCACGCTCGGCCGAGATGGAGGCCCGGCTCTCGCTCCGCAGCGCCGAGGAGCAGCTGACTGCCATCCGCAACAGGGCCTCGTCGCTGGAACGTGCCGCCGCAACCGAACGCCGCGCGCGGGAAGAAGCTGCCGAACGGGCCCGCCGCCGCCAGCTGCAGGCGCGCCGCGCCGCCGCCGTGTCCGCCGCCGTCGAACAGGTCATCGGTTTCATTGACGTGTCCGTGGAACTGGCCCGCCGCGAACGCGACCTCGCGGAGGAGCGCCGCGAGCAGATGGAGCGCGAGCTGGCCGGGGTGCGCACCGGTAACGACGCCCTTGCCCGCGAACTGGCCGAGCTGACCGACTCCGTGCACCGCGACGAACTGGCCCGGGCGCAGCAGCGCCTCCGGATCGAAGCCCTCGAGCTGCGCAGCGTCGAGGAACTCGGACTCACCGCGGACCAGCTCGTCGCCGACTTCGGCCCCGACCGGCCGGTACCCGTGCCGGCGGGCGAAACCGGCGACAAATGGGCGGCCCTCCGCGCCCCCGTGGATGAGGACGGCCGCGAAATGGTCGCAGGCAAACCCTTCGTCCGCGAAGAGCAGGAGAAGCGGCTGAAGAAGGCCGAGCGTGATCTCTCCGCCCTGGGCCGGGTCAACCCGCTGGCGCTGGAGGAGTTCGCGGCCCTCGAGGAGCGCCACCAATTCCTGAGCACCCAGCTGGAAGACCTCAAGTCCAGCCGCAAGGACCTGCTGGACATCATCAAGGAAGTCGACGAGCGGGTGCAGAAGGTATTCGCCGAGGCCTTTGAGGACACCGCGGCGCAGTTCGTCCGGGTCTTCGCCCGGCTGTTCCCGGGCGGCGAGGGCCGGCTGGTCCTGACCGACCCCTCGGACATGCTCACCACCGGCATTGAGGTGGAGGCCCGGCCCGCCGGGAAGAAGATCAAGCGGCTGTCTTTGCTCTCCGGCGGGGAGCGGTCGTTGACGGCGGTGGCGCTGCTCGTGGCGATCTTCAAGGCCCGGCCCTCGCCGTTCTACGTTATGGACGAGGTGGAGGCCGCCCTGGACGACACCAACCTGGGCCGGCTCATCACGATCTTCGAGGAGCTGCGCGAGTCCAGCCAGCTGATCGTTATCACGCACCAGAAACGCACCATGGAGGTCGCGGACGCGCTCTACGGCGTCACCATGCGCGGCGACGGCGTCTCCACCGTGATCAGCCAGCGGCTGGGCGCCGACGTCTGAGGTCCGGGCCCGACGCCGCGGCTGCGGGCACCCGCGGCGCCGCCCGCGGCGCGTTTAAGGATTATGAGAAGCTAGGGGAGTGAACGACATCCTCCCCATTATCCTGCCCATCCTCGTTGCCCTCGTGGTCCTCGGTGCGCTGATTCCGGTGCTTATGAAGACCCGGAAGAACATCACCAACTACCCGTCGCAGCGCGACGCGAATGACCCCGTGCAGGGCTCCGGCGGCGGCACGCTGCTGGAGGACCGGCCGGCCCCGCCGCGCGGGACCGCGGGGACGGACGCCGTCGACCTTGAAGGCCTCGAAACCGTGGAGGTGCCGGACAACGTCGCGGGCCTCGAGACCGTGCCGGTCGAGACGCCGCTGCCGGTGGCCGGCCGCCTGACCCGGCTGCGCGAACGCCTGGTCAAGTCCAACAACATCCTCGGCAAGGGCCTGCTCGCCCTGCTCTCCGCCGACAAAATCGATGAGAACGTCTGGGACGAAGTCGAAGAGACCCTGCTGCTGGCGGACCTGGGCACCGAACCGACCATGCAGCTGGTGGACGCCCTCCGCGAACGGGTCAAGGTGCTGGGGACCCGTTCGCCCGAGCAGGTCAAGGCCCTGTTGCGCGAGGAACTCATCAAGCTCGTGGACCCCACCATGGACCGCAGCCTGAACGTCGAACGCCACGCGGACAAGCCCGCGGTGATGATGGTGGTCGGCGTCAACGGCGTCGGCAAGACCACCACGGTGGGCAAGCTGGCCCGCGTCCTGGTCGCCGAGGACAAAGACGTGCTGCTCGGCGCCGCGGACACCTTCCGCGCCGCCGCGGCCGAGCAGCTGGCCACCTGGGGCCAGCGCGTCGGCGTTCCAACGGTCAAGTCCGACATTGACGGCGCGGACCCGGCGTCGGTCGCGTACGAGGCGGTCAAGGCCGGCATCGACCAGGAAGTCGACGTCGTGATGATCGACACCGCGGGACGGCTGCAGAACAAGGTCGGCCTGATGGACGAGCTCGGCAAGGTCAAGCGCGTGATTGAAAAGCTCGCCGAAGTGGACGAGGTGCTCCTGGTCCTGGATGCGACCACCGGCCAGAACGGCCTGAACCAGGCCCGGGTCTTCGCCGAGGTCGTGAACATCACCGGCATCGTGCTGACCAAGCTGGACGGCACCGCCAAGGGCGGCATCGTCGTCGCAATCCAGAAGTCCCTCGGAGTGCCGGTCAAACTGGTGGGCCTCGGCGAGGGCGCGGACGACCTGGCGCCCTTCGACGCCGAAACCTTCGTGGACGCGCTGCTGAACTAACGCCGCCCGCCGCAAACAAACCAGCCCGCACGGGTTGTCGTTTCAGCCCTCGAAACGACAACAGGTGCGGGCTGGTTTGGGTTTAACCCCCGGGGCGGGTCAGTAGCTGAAGTTCAGCACCGTCACGGTACCGGCCGTCAGCTTGAACTTCTGCGTATCGGAACCGTACGCGAAGCCCGGCACGGTGGGACGCTTGGCGGCCGGGACCGGCGCGTCCTTGGCCCCGTCGATCACCGTGCTGTCCTCAGCCTTGAGGCTGGGGCCGCTCAGCTGGGTCATCGTTCCGCGCAGGGCACGGCCGGGCAGCTTCAGCGAGACCTCGGTCTGGGCGGCCTTCTCGGGGTCGTTTTCGTTGACAATGACTACCGTGGTGCTGCCGTCGGCGTTCTTGAGCGCGTAGCTGTTGCCCATGCCGCCGCCCTTTTTGTCGAGATTCAGGAACTTGCCCGGTGCCAGGTCAGCGACCATCGCCATGCCGAAGTAGTTCGCGCGGGGGGCCATCTCGCCGTTCGGCTTCAGGTACGCGCCGCCGCTGCAGATCACCGACATCGGCGGGCCGCCCTTGCAGGTGGCCATCGAGCTGTGGAAGCCCAGCCGGGTGATGCCAAGGCGGGCGGCGTTCAAGGCATAGTCTGCCGCCCACAGGGCCGTCGCGTGCGTCTTGGTGGTCTGGTTCGAGCCCGGGCAGGCGGACATGCCGGTCTCCGCGAGCCAGGTTTCCAGCCCGGCGGACTTCGCCGCGTCAAGGGCGTGCTGCTGGTAGTTGGCGGCGCGCTGGCGGGTTCCCTCGCCCAACAGGTTGGGGATCGTGGGGAAGCCCGGCGACTTCGTGTCCTTGCAGCTGAAGAGCGGGTAGTTGTGGAACGACAGCACCTTCTTCTGCGGCACCTCGGCGTCGATGAACGGCTTCCACCACTTCTGGTCATACACCCCGGGCCCGGAAATGACGACGTCGGGGGCGGCAGCGTGGATGGCGTTGGCGTAGGCCTTGAGTTCCACGATGTACTCGTCGGTGCCGTAGGTGGCCGGACGCAGCTTCGTGTAGGCGAACCCGTTCGGCTCATTCCCGACCGTGAAGCTCAGCAGCCGCTTTCCGAAGATCCGGGAGGCGTTCTTGATCATGTCCGCCGCCCGCGCCGGGTCGTAGTGCCCGAGGTCCACGGTGAGGCTGATCTTGGCGTTCGCGGCGTTCAGGAGGGTCGCAACGCGCTCCAGGTCCGCGGGGGTGACCACGCGGGCCGGGTGGGCCTTATCTCCCTTGTAGCCGGCGGGCAGCGCTTCCCCGGAGGACGTCCAGAAGAATCGGCGGTCGACGGCGTTGCCTCCGAAGCGGAGCACCGTGTCGTCGGAGTCCTTGAGCAGCTTCACCATCGTGGCGTTGTCCGCGCTCAGGGTGGGATCCGCCAGATCGGTCGCTTCCAGCGAAATTCCGACGGTGCCCTTGTTTAGGCTCGTTCCGACAGGTTCGTTCTTGACGGTCAGCTCCAGCGGGTCCACCTTCTCCAGCGGGGACCCGGCTGGCGGCGGAGCCTGCTTGTAGTACGTGACGGCGGGGGCCTTGCCCGTGGGGGCAGGCTGCGTCGGCGTTTCCTCGGCGGTGGGTTCGGCGTTCCCGGCAGCCTGGTTCGAGTTCGAGCCCGGGTTCAACGTCACCGTCAGGATGACGGCGATCAACGCAATGACGGCCACGGCGGCGATAGCCGCGATCAGGCGCAGGCGGGTGATTTTTCCGGCCGGGCGGGAACTGCTGGAGCCAGGCTCCGTGCCGTGCGGCGGGTGGTCGGTATCGGGCATGGCGATTTCTCCAGCGGTCGGGGTTGGTTTGCCCCTAGCCTAGCCAATTCCGCTCCGCCCGCGGGCGACCCGGCGCCTACGTGACTTGGTTGGGTTGGCGCTGGAACGTTTCCCGGGCCAGCAGCCAGCCCACGGCCGCCGCGAGGAGCACCCCGCCGGTCACGCCGAAGGCCCAGCCGTAGCCCAACCGGTCGGCCAGCAGCCCGGCGATGACCGGCCCCACAATCGCGCCGCTGTCCGAGGTCATCTGGAACACGGCCAGCACCCGCCCGCCGGAGCGTTCATTGCCGACGACGTCGGCGATCGCCGCCTGCTGCGCCGGCCCCAGCAGCCCGGACCCGATGCCCGCGATGGTGGAGGCCAGCAGGAACCAGGGCAGTTCGTGCGTGAGTCCGATGGCGGCGGTGGCGAGGCCGGTGACGGCCAGCCCGGCCAGCATCAGCGGCTTCCGGCCCAGGTTGTCCGCGAGCCGCCCGGAGAACGTCAGCGCCGCGGCATTGCCCCCCGCGAACACCGCCAGCGCCCAGCCGGCGGACGACGGGCCCGCGCCGAGCGCCGCGACGGCAAAGAGCGGCACCGTCGCCATCCGGACGCCGAAGGTAGCCCAGCCGTTGGCGAAGCTGGAGGCCAGCCCGGCCCGGTAGGCGCTGTCGCGCAGCGCGTCCCGCAACTGCATCGCCGGCGCCGCCGCGCCCGCCTCACGGGACCCCGCGGGGACGTGGCTGAGCTGGGTCTGCACGACGGCGGCGGCCAGCACCAGCGCTGCCGCGTAGGCAAGGAACGGCACCCGCAGCCCGAAGCTGGCCAGCAGCCCGCCCACGATCGGCCCGCACACGTTGCCGATCAGGAAGGCGGAGGCGTAGGCCCCGGAGACCCTGCCGCGGCTTTCCGGCGGGGCGAGCCGCACCACCAGGGCCATCGAGGCCACGGTGAACATCACGGAGCCGGCCCCGCCCAGGCCGCGGAAGACCAGCAATTGCCAGTAGTCCTTGGCGAACGCGCAGGCCGCGGTGGATGCCGCCACGATCAGCAGCCCTGCCACGTAGACGGGCCGTTCGCCCAGCTTCACGATCAGCGCCCCGCCCGCCGGGGCGAAGATGAGCCGCATGAAAGCGAAGATGCTGACGATCACCGCCGCCGCGGTCGCGCCGACGTCGAAGGTGGTGGCGAACTGGGGGAGGACCGGCGCGACGAGGCCGAACCCCAGCGCGATCAGGAAGGCAGCGACCAGCATCACCTTGATGTCCCGGGGCAGGCGGGGGCCGCCGGGGCGGCGGAGGCCGGCCAACGGGCGGGATCCGCTGGCGGAACGGGTTGCTTTGCTCATGGTGCTGCTTTCGGTGCTGCTTTCGGTGCTGCTGCTGGTGCCCAGGGGCAGGCGGGGGCGTGATTGAACGCGTGAAACATAACCGTAACAAGCGCGAGACGCACCATTTACTTCCGGGAGGTTCTTGTAACAACCCGGCAATGTAAATCCTCTGCCGGTGAAACACTGCGCCAGCAAACTCTTCTTAGAACGCAAAACGCGTTGGACCGGCGGACAAGTCCGCACCTAAGAGCAAGAGAGGACGCAGACCATGGAACTCACCGCAGGTCTCGTTTGGCTCCTGGTCGCGTCAGCCCTTGTGCTGTTCATGACCCCGGGCCTGGCATTCTTCTACGGCGGCATGACCCGTGCCAAGTCGGCATTGAACATGATGATGATGAGCTTCGTCGCCATCGGAACCGTCGGCATCATGTGGGTCCTCTGGGGCGCTTCGATGGCCACCAGCAACGAAGACAACTTCTTCCAGATCTTCGCGAACCCCACCAGCCACTTCGGGCTGCACAACTTCACCGAACCGGCCGACCTGCTCAAGGTAGGGTACGCGGCAACCTTCGCCATCATCACCGTCGCGCTGATCTCCGGCGCCGTAGCAGACCGGGCCAAGTTCTCCGCCTGGGTCATCTTCACGCCCATCTGGGCCACGCTGGTCTACGCGCCGCTGGCCTACATGGTCTGGGGCGGAGGCTTGTTCTCCGCGGACGGCTGGTTCGGCCAGACCTTCGCTCCGGTCATCGACTTCGCCGGCGGCACCGTGGTCCACATCAACGCCGGCGTCGCGGGCCTCATCCTGGTGCTGATCATCGGCAACCGCCGCGGCTTCGGCAAGGACCCCAACCACCGCCCGCACAACGTCCCGTTTGTCATGGTGGGCGCAGCGATCCTCTGGTTCGGCTGGTTCGGCTTCAACGCCGGCGCCGCCGCCACGGTTGAGCAGGCCGGTTTGATCTGGATCAACACGCTGGCCGCTCCGGCCGCAGCGATGCTTGGCTGGCTGGCCGTCGAACGCTTCCGTGACGGACACCCGACGTCCCTCGGCGCCGCTTCCGGCGTCGTGGCAGGGCTGGTCGCCATCACCCCGGCCTGCGCCAACGTCTCACCGCTCGGGGCGATCGCCCTCGGCGTCGTTGCCGGTGTGGCGTCCGCGCTCGCCGTCGGCCTGAAGTTCAAGTTCGGCTACGACGACTCGCTCGACGTCGTCGGTGTGCACCTTGTCTCCGGCGTGGTCGGCACCGTGGCGATCGGTTTCCTCGCCACCCCGGCCCAGGGCACCGCGGGCCTGTTCTACGGCGGCGGCACCACGCAGCTCGTCGCCCAGGTCCTGGCAGCACTGATCGCCATGGCGTTCACGGCGATCATGACGTTCATCATCGCCTTCCCGATCCACAAGCTCATGGGCTTCCGGGTCTCCCACGAACAGGAAGTTGTGGGTGTGGACCTGAGCCTGCACGCCGAGACGGCCTACGAGTTCGGTGTCAGCGGCCGCGGCGGAAGCTTCCAGCCGCTGCACGAACTCATCACCGGTAAGCAGCTGGACGAGGGCGTGGAAGTACCGGCCACCGAGTCCGTGGACGTCACGTCGAACGGCAAGAAGACCGCCGCAGGCAAGGAAAGTGTGGAAGCATGAAACTGATCACCGCAATCGTCCGTCCGGAAAAGCTCGACGCAATCAGGGAAGGCCTTGAAGCCTACGGTGTGCAGGGCCTGACGGTCAGCGCGGCCAGTGGCTACGGCCGGCAGCGCGGCTACACGGAGGTGTACCGAGGCGCCGAGTACAACGTGGACCTGCTGCCGAAGATCCGGGTCGAGGTGCTGGCCACCGACGAACAGGCGGACGACATCCTGGACGTCATCATTGCCAGCTCGAACACCGGCCGGGCCGGTGACGGGAAGGTCTGGACGATGGATGTGTTCGAGGCAGTACGCGTCCGCACCGGGGAGCGCGGCGCAGCAGCCATCTAGGGCCGCGGCCCTCCAGCCGTAGCCGCGCAAGCGGACCGCGATCGGGGGTTGCGACAGCGGGCCGGGTACCTGAAAAGGTGTCCGGCCCGCTTTTTGTTGCCTGCGTTGGGGCGGCGGCGCGTCGCTTACGTCGGCCAGCCCTCCGGGCCGGCGGAACCTGCGGCGTATTCCTCCAGCGGCACACTGTCCCGGGACCAGGCCTTGAGCACGGGTTCGAGGATGCGCCAGCAGTCTTCCGCGGTGTCGCCGCGCACGGACAGCAGCGGGTCCCCGTTCAGCACCCCTTCGAGGACTTCGCCGTAAGGGAGCAGCTCGGAGGCGCTGAGTTCGGCCTTCAGGGTGGCCCGGTCCAGGCTAAGCACGTTGCCGGGGCCGTTCACATCGACGTCGAACTGCAGCGTGTCCGGGCCGAAGCCGATCCGCAGCTGGTTGGGGGCGTCCACCCCGGTGAAGCCCCGGGGCAGGTGCGGCACCGGCCGGAAGGTGACCACGGCCTCCTTGCGCATGGAGCCCAGTGCCTTGCCCGAGCGGAGGTTGAACGGCACGCCCTGCCAGCGCCAGTTGTCGATGTCCACCCGCACCTCGGCGAGGGTTTCGGTGTTCCGGGAGGCGTCCACGCCCTCTTCCTTGGCGTAGTCCGGGACCTTCCGGCCGTCGATTGATCCCGCCGTGTAGCGTGCCCGGCGGGTGTTCTTGGCATACGGGGCCTTGATGCTGCTGGCCCGCAGGAGGGTGGCGACGGCGTCGCGCAGGTCCCGTTCGTCCACCGAGGCGGGCGGTTCGATCGCCAGCAGCGCCATGATCTGCAGCAGGTGGCTCTGGATCATGTCGCGGAGGGCGCCGGCGCCGTCGTAGTAGCGGGCACGGCCCTCGAGCGCGAGGTCCTCATCGAAGATGATCTCCACCTTCTCGACGTAGTCCCGGTTCCACACCGGCTCCAGGAAGGTGTTCGCGAAGCGCAGGCCCAGGATGTTCAGTACCGTGGCCTTGCCCAGGAAGTGGTCCACCCGGTGGATGTGGTCCTCCGGGACCAGCGCGGCCAGGGTCTTGTTGAGCTCCCGCGCCGATTCCTCGCTGGACCCGAACGGTTTCTCCATCACCAGCCGGGTTCCCTCGGGGACCTGCTCCGGGGTCAGGGCCTCGCAGGCCAGCTGGCTGATCTTCGGCGGCAGCGCGAAGTAGACGGCCACGGGTCCGTCCAGCGTGGCCAGCAGCCCGGACAGTTGCCCCTCGGCGGTGACGTCCAGCCGGTGGTAGCTGGTGGTTTCGCGGATCCGCTTCAGCTCGCGCTTGCCGGTGGTGTTGGCCTGCGAGTTGGCGTCGGCGAAGGAGGTCTCAAGGCGCTCCAGCCAGTGTTCCGGGGCCCAGTCGTCCGAGCCCGCACCCACCAGGGTGAGGCCCGTCGCGTGGCCCTTCGCCACCAGCCGGGCCAGGCCCGGCAGCAGCAGCCGGCCGGTCAGGTCGCCCGAGGCACCGAGGATGAGCAGGGTTTTTACAGTTGGTTGACTGGTCACCTAAGCCAGCATGCCATCTTGAAGGCGCGTCTTGGTACCCTAGATAGTCGAGTCCCGTTGTCGAGGCAGTTCGTTCCGGCGAAACAGTCACGACTCTGGCGTGCCGCACTGGCCGCCAGCTGTAGATCCACTGAAAGAAGTGCACGGCGCGTGTTCAATTCACTCTCTGACCGGTTGACAGCAACCTTCAAGAACCTCCGTGGCAAGGGCCGCCTGACCGAGGCGGACGTTGACGCCACGGTCCGCGAAATCCGGCGTGCCCTGCTGGACGCCGACGTTGCCGTGCCGGTGGTCCGGGAGTTCACCGGCCGCGTGCGCGAGCGGGCCCTCGGCGCCGAGGTCTCCGGTGCGCTGAACCCGAGTCAGCAGATCGTGAAGATCGTCAACGAGGAACTCGTCGAGATCCTCGGCGGCGAGACCCGCCGCATCCGGCTGGCCAAGACCGGCCCCACCATCATCATGCTCGCCGGCCTCCAGGGCGCCGGTAAGACCACGCTCGCCGGCAAGCTCTCCAGGTTCCTCAAGGCGCAGGGCCACAGCCCCATGCTGGTGGCCTGCGACCTGCAGCGCCCCAATGCCGTGACCCAGCTGCAGGTGGTCGGCCAGCGCGCCGGCGTTCCCGTCTTCGCCCCGCACCCGGGTGCCACCTCCACCGAGCTGGACCACCCCGCCGGTGACCCGGTCGCCGTCGCGCGTGCCGGCGTCGAGGAAGCCAAGCGCACCCTGCACGACGTCGTGATCGTGGACACCGCCGGCCGGCTCGGCGTCGACGCCGAAATGATGGAACAGGCCCGCCAGATCCGCCGCGCGATCGTCCCCAACGAAGTCCTCTTCGTGATCGACTCGATGATCGGCCAGGACGCCGTCAACACGGCGATGGCTTTCGATGAAGGCGTCAACTTCACCGGCATCGTGCTTTCCAAGCTCGACGGCGACGCCCGCGGCGGTGCCGCGCTGTCCGTCGCGTCGGTCACCGGCAAGCCGGTCATGTTCGCGTCCACCGGCGAAGGCCTGGACGACTTCGAGCTCTTCCACCCGGACCGGATGGCCTCGCGCATCCTCGACATGGGCGACGTGCTGACCCTGATCGAACAGGCGGAAAAGTCCTGGGACAAGGACGAAGCGGCCCGGATGGCGAAGAAGTTCGCCGACCAGGAGGACTTCACCCTCGAGGACTTCCTGGCCCAGATGCAGCAGATCCGCAACATGGGCTCCATGAAGAAGATGCTCATGATGATGCCCGGTGCGCAGAACATCCGGCAGCAGCTGGAGCAGTTTGACGAGCGCGAAATCGACCGGGTCGAGGCGATCGTCCGGTCCATGACCCCGCACGAGCGGGTGGCCCCCAAGATCATCAACGGCTCCCGCCGCGCCCGCATCGCCCGCGGCTCCGGCGTGCACGTCTCCGAGGTCAACGGCCTGCTGGAACGTTTTGCCCAGGCGCAGAAGATGATGAAGAAGATGGCGGCCGGCGGCGGCATGCCCGGTATGCCGGGAATGCCCGGGATGGGCGGCGGCGGTGCCCGCAAGGGAGCCAAGAGCACGCCGAAGAAGAAGGCCCGCTCCGGCAATCCGGCCAAGGCTGCGCAGGAACTCAAGGACGCGGAGGCACGGCGCGCCGCCGGCCCCAAGACCGTACCCACCGGGGCAGCCTTCGGCCAGCAGGGCGGGGAGTTCGATCCCTCCCAGCTGAACCTGCCCAAAGGCTTCGACAAGTTTCTCGGCGGCAGCAAGTAGCTGAAGCCGGGTTGCCTTCGACGGGACCATTCGACAGGACGGCGGCGGCAGGACCCTTCGACCGGACGGCGGCGGCAGCATGCCGGCAGTAGCATGCCGGCAGCCAGTATGTCGTCGGCCCCGTTGACGGGGCGGTGCCATAGGCTTAGGGCATGTTCAAGCAGCGCGTAGTCTTCGTCCACGGGGCCGGCAGTTTTGGTGCCGCGGCGTGGCCGAAACAGCACGGCATGGCGCTCAGCTACGACGCCCTGTTCCTGCGGCGGCACGGCTTCGACCCCGTGGCCGAACCGCGGGAAACGGACTTCGCCGCCGATGCCGGCATCGTGTTGCGGGCCCTGGCGGACGACGGCCGCGGCGAGGCCGGCGGCCATGTCGTGGCCCATTCGCAGGGCGCAATCGCCGCGATGATGGCCGCCGTCGAACGCCCCGACCTGGTGCAGTCCCTCACCCTGGTGGAACCGGCCTGCCTCTCGCTCACGGCCGAACTGCCGGCGACTGCCGCGCACCGGGCCCTGATGCAGCCGCTCTTTGACGTCCGGCACAACCTTGGCGACGAGGATTTCCACCGCGAGTTCGTGCGCCGCGTGTTCGCCGCCCACGCCCCGGTCCGCGGCAGTGTGGGCGAACCCGCGGTGGAGGACGGACGCGCCGCGCGCCGGCTCCGCCTGCAGGCGCCGCCGTGGGAAGCCCCGCTGCAGATCGTTCCCGGTGTGCCGACGCTGGTGCTGACCGGCGGCTGGGAACCGCTCTATGAGGAAATTGCCGGCTACCTGCGGGAGACGGGCGCCCTGCACCGCACCGCCCCGGGCGGGCACCGGCCGCAGGATTCCAAGGAAGGCGACCGGGCCATCCGCTCCTTCATCGCGGACGTCAACCGCAGCCGGCACGCCCACGCCTCCTGACGTGCCGGTCCCGCGCATCAGGCCGGCGCCCGGACCCCAGGCTAGGAGGGTGCGCCTAGGGAGGGCGCGGGCAGGTAGACCTTGCCGCCGGCTGCCAGGAATTCGTGGCTTTTCGCGCGCATTCCGGCTGCCGTCTGTGCCAACGCAGCCTGGGAATCGGCGGAACCGTATTCGTCCCGGATGTCCTGGCTGATCCGCATGGAGCAGAACTTCGGCCCGCACATGGAACAGAAGTGGGCTGTCTTGGCCGGTTCGGCCGGCAGAGTCTCGTCGTGGAAGGCCTCCGCGGTCACCGGGTCCAGGGACAGTGCGAACTGGTCCCGCCAACGGAATTCGAACCGGGCCTTGGACAGGGCATCGTCGCGTTCGTGTGCACCGGGATGCCCCTTGGCCAGGTCGGCGGCGTGGGCGGCGATCTTGTAGGTGATGACGCCGGTCTTCACATCGTCCTTGTTGGGCAGGCCCAGGTGCTCCTTTGGCGTGACGTAGCACAGCATGGCCGTGCCGTACCGGGCGATCTCCGTGGCGCCGATCGCCGAGGTGATGTGGTCATAGCCCGGTGCGATGTCCGTGACCAGCGGCCCCAGTGTGTAGAACGGCGCGCCCTTGCAGAGTTCTTGCTGGCGCGCCACGTTCTCCCTGACGAGGTGGAACGGCACATGTCCCGGGCCTTCCACCATGACCTGGACATCGAACTCCCAGGCCCGCTGCGTGAGCTCGGCCAGCGTGTCCAGTTCGGCGAACTGGGCAGCGTCGTTGGCGTCCGCCGTCGACCCCGGCCGCAGCCCGTCGCCGAGTGAGAAGGCGACATCGTAGCGTGCGAAAATTTCGCACAGCTCGTCGAAGTGTGTGTAAAGGAAGTTCTCCTGATGGTGCGCCAGGCACCACCCGGCCATGATGGAACCGCCGCGGGACACGATTCCGGTGACCCGGTTGGCGGTCAACGGGACGTACCGCAGCAGCACTCCCGCGTGGATGGTCATATAGTCGACGCCCTGCTCGCACTGTTCGATCACGGTGTCACGGAAGATTTCCCAGGTCAGGGCGTTCGCTTCGCCGTTGACCTTTTCCAGGGCCTGGTAAATCGGTACCGTGCCGATCGGGACGGGGGAGTTGCGGATTATCCATTCGCGGGTGGTGTGGATGTCGTCCCCGGTCGACAGGTCCATTACCGTGTCTGCGCCCCATTGCGTGGCCCACTGGAGCTTGTCGACCTCCTCGGCGATGGAGCTGGTGACCGCGGAGTTGCCGATGTTCGCGTTGATCTTGACCAGGAACGCCTTCCCGATGATCATCGGCTCGGACTCCGGGTGGTTGATGTTGCTGGGGATGATGGCCCGGCCGGCGGCGACTTCGCTGCGGACGAGCTCGACGTCGCAGTTCTCCCGCAGAGCGACGAAGCGCATTTCCGGTGTCACGATGCCCTGTCGTGCGTAATGCATCTGTGTGACCGTTCGGCCTTCGACGGCGCGGCGGGGCTCCGGCGGCGCGCCCCGCCATTCCGCCGAGGCGGCACCGCGCCGGACCGCGGACTTGCCGTCGTCGAGCAGGTTGCGTTCCCGGCCGCTGTAGGGTTCCGTGTCCCCGCGTCCGGCGATCCATTCACTGCGGAAGCCGGCGAGCCCTACTACCGGGTCGCTGCCCGGTCCCGCGGTGCGGTACACCCGGAAGGGAGGATTCCCGACGCCGCCAGGGGATGGATCCAAGGCAATTTCCGTCACCGGGACGCGGATCCCGCCGTCTTCGACATACGCGAGGGCATGAGACTTAAGGGACTGCGTCACGGGAGTTGCGTCGCTGACGGGATTCTCCGCTGGTGCGGCGTCGTTTCCGTTCCGGGCAGGGCTGTGCTGTGGATTTGTTGCGCTCAAAGAACTACTCACTTCCTTCGCCGGCATTACCCGGACAGGTTCAACGGTCGCAGGCTGCACCAGCCTGATCTCAGCCCCTGCAGGGGCACCCGTGTGGTCGTAAACGAAGCTACCACAGGGCGCCGGGAAGCCGTCGCGGGAGCCCGGTCGTCCCCGTGTTAGCGTGGCATCGTGATTCAGCGCAGGGCCTTGCCCGGCATCAGGGCCGCGACCATTGAAGACCTCCCGGGCCTACCGGCCCTCGAAGCAGCGGCCGACCGCCTGCTCGAAGTGGAACTTGGGTGCCCGCCGTTCCCGGCTCCGGAGCAGGCGGGCCCGGATGATCGTCTCTTTGTTTTGGTCGCCGGAAGCCCTCCGGTCGGATTCGCCCGGGTCGACGAAGTCTGCGGCCAGGCCCATCTTGAACAACTCTCGGTGCATCCCGACTTTGCCGGGCGCGGCATCGGAAGGGCCCTGGTGCAGGCAGCCCTCGGCGAGGCCCGCCGTCGTGGTTATGAGTCCATGACGCTGTGCACCTTTGCGGGCGTTCCGTTCAATGGACCCTTTTACGCGAGCTGCGGCTTCGAGCTGGTCGCCGGGCCTTCGGGTGCCCTGGCCGCCGCGCGGGAACGCGAAGCCCAATGCGGGCTGGATGAGCTGGGCCGGCGGATTGCGATGCGGATTAAGCTTTAGGCCATGAGCAGCATCATCGAATTCAGCGGCCCCGTCCTCACGGCAGCCGACCAGGAGCGGCGCGGACTGTGGGCCGTCGACGGCAGGCTGACCTTCACCCGCCCCGCGGCCGCGCCGGATCTGGTCCTGGACGGCTGGGTCATCCCGGGCCTGGTCGACGCGCACTGCCACATCGGGCTCGGCCCCGGCGGCGACGTCCCGGACGAGGTCGCGGAGCGGCAGGCCCTGACCGACCGCGACGCCGGGACCCTGCTGGTCCGCGATGCCGGCGCGGTCCATGACACCCGGTGGATCCAGCAGCGGCGCGACCTGCCGCGCATCATCCGCTCCGGCCGGCACATCGCGAGGACGCGCCGGTACCTGCGGGGCTTCGCCATCGAGGTTGAACCCGGGGGCCTGGTGGAGGCCGTGCGCAAGCAGGCCCGCGCGGGGGACGGCTGGGTCAAGCTGGTGGGGGACTGGATCGACCGCGACGCCGGCGACCTCGCCGCCAGCTTCCCGGCCGGGGCCGTCAAAGACGCCGTCCGGGCGGCGCACGACGAGGGCGCCCGCGTCACGGCGCACTGCTTCGCGGAAGACACCCTTGATGACATGCTCGACGCCGGGATTGACTGCATCGAACACGGCACCGGGCTGCTGCCCCGGCACCTGCCCCGTTTCGTCGAACAGGGCGTGCCGATCGTGCCCACGCTGATCAACATTGCCACCTTCCCGGACATCGCGGCCCAGGCCGAAGGCAAGTTCCCGCGCTACGCCGCGCACATGCGCTCACTCTGGGAACGCCGGGCCGAGCGGATCCTGGAAGCGTACGAAGCCGGCGTGGCCATCTACGCCGGGACGGACGCGGGCAGCGTCATCAAACACGGCCGGATCGTCGATGAAGTCGAGGCCCTGCACGCCGCCGGACTCCCGGCCGCTGCCGCCCTCGACGCCGGAACCTGGGCCGCCCGGGGCTGGCTCGGCGCCGAGTCGATCGCCGAAGGAGCCAGCGCGGACGTGCTCGTCTGCGCCGAGGACCCCCGCCGGAACCTTGCGACCCTGCGCGAGCCCCGGGGCATCGTGCTGCGCGGGGAACTGGTCGGTCGAGGGCATGTCCCGCATTAGGAATAAATTGAAGCTTCAAGTAATTTAAGTCTATGCAAGGTCACCGAAGGTCGGTGGCCACAGGACCACCGGAGCGTTTCGATGACCGCAGAAGCCAGCACCCAGGATCTCCTTCCCGCCGAACTCACCATGGGCACCGTGATGCTCAAGGTCGGGGACATGTCGGTCATGACCGATTACTACCAGCGCGCCCTCGGCCTGGACATCGTCGCCGAGCAGGACGGCGGCCTCTACCTCGGGCGCAAGCGCAAGCCCCTGGTCCACCTGGCCCCCGCCCCCGGGCTGAACCTGCCCTCCCGCGGCGAGGCCGGCCTTTTCCACACCGCCCTGCTGTTCGAGGACCAGCCCTCACTGGCCGCCACCGTCGCCTCCGCCGCGCAGTACGAGCCGCAGTCCTTCACCGGCAGCGCCGACCACCTCGTCAGTGAAGCCTTCTACTTCAACGACCCGGAGGGCAACGGCATCGAGCTGTACTGGGACCGGCCCCGCGACGCCTGGTCCTGGGACGGCAAGAACGTGGTGATGGACAGCCTCGCCCTGCCGCCGCAGCGCTACCTCGAGCAGCACCTCACCGAAGCGTCGGTGGCCGGACAGCGCGAGGCCGATGCCGGCGTCGGGCACGTCCACCTGCAGGTCGGCGACGTGCAGTCCGCCCACGACTTCTACGTCGGGACGCTCGGCTTCGAGAAGACGGCGGGCTGGCACGGCCAGGCCCTGTTCGTCTCCGCCGGCGGCTACCACCACCACATGGCCATGAACGTCTGGAACAGCCGCGGCGCCGGGCCCCGCCACGACACCCTGGGCCTGGGCGAAGTGCTCATCGAGGTTCCCTCCGGAGACGACGTCGGCGCCCTCGCCGACCGGCTCAAGACCGCCGGCGTGAAGTCCCACCACACCGGGGCCGAGCTGCGCTTCGATGATCCGTGGCGCAACCGGATCCGCGTCGCCGTTCGCTAAGGTCCGCTGCCTGGCCGCGATGCGGGGCGGGGTGCGATCCGGTCCGCTTCCTCACGGCCCGCGGGACATGCCCATCCTTCGCGGACGTGGAGCGAGGGGCATGTCCATCCTTCGCGGCAGGGAGTGGGCATAGCGGCATTCTGCCCATTGCTCGTGGCTGAGGGAGGGCATGCTCATCCTCGGGCGGCCAAGAGCGAGGAGCATGTGCATTCTTCGCGGCACGGAGCGAGGAGCATGCTCATCCTTCGCAGCACGGAGTGGGCATAGCGGCATTCTGCTCATTGCTCGTGGCTAAGGGAGGGCATGTCCGTTCTCGCGGGACGAGGGGCGAGGAGCGTTCCATCCTCCGCCGACCTCGAGCGAGGAACAAGCTCATCCTTCGCAGATGTGGAGCGAGGAGCATGTCCATTCTTCGCGGCCGGGAATGGGCATAGCGGCATTCTGCTCATTGCTCACTGCTGGGGGAGGGCATGTCCGGTCGGGCCGCCGCCCCGTCTGGGCTAGGCTGAAACCGGATGGCCGCCGCAGCTTCCTGCCTGCAGTGCGGCCGCCGGCACCACGTCACACCTACCCTTGATGAGGAGCACTTCCTTGGGATTTACTGAAATCTTCGTCGCCACCCATGACGCTGCCCTGAAGCGCGCGTCGGCCCTCGACGGCGGCGCCGCGGCTGCCCCGGGCGCCGTCCGGATTCCCGACATCAGCGACTTCGAGGTCGAGCGTCTGGGCGACCTGGCCGGCACCGCCGTGCACGCCGCGGGCGCCGAATACGAGCTGGCGATGGTGGACGTTGCCAGCGACTCGCTGCTGGGCGTTCCGGCAGCGATGGTCAGGGCCCTCGCGGAGTTGCTCAGCTACGAGACCGAGGGCGAGGGTGACGTCCTGGCCGAGGTCGCGGAGAGCTGGGCGGCCGAGGAGGACATGCCCTTCGGTGCCGAGCAGGCCGCCCGTTACGTCCGGCAGCTCGCTGAGCTGGCGGCCGGCGTCGACCCCGCCACGAAGGCCGGACTGTACGTTTGGACCTCCTGACGCGACGCCCGCCCGGACCAAAAACCGGCCGTAAGTGACCCGCTGCGGGTGTCAAGTCGAAATCCGCGCGGTGATCTGGCACAATAAACAGGTACTCGATCTGCGTGGCCCCTCTCTCCGCGTCCGGATCCTGTCCTTTAGAACCCCCTAGTACGGCCCGCCCCACGGGTGCAGAACGCCGGGCTCGACCCCGTTTCAGAAACAGGAGTGACCACAAAAGTGGCCGTAAAGATTCGCCTTAAGCGCTTCGGCAAGATGCGCGCACCGTACTACCGCATCGTCGTCATGGACGCACGCTCCAAGCGTGACGGCCGTGCCATCGAAGAGATCGGCAAGTACCACCCGACCGAAGAGCCCTCGTACATCGAGGTCGACACGGACCGTGCCCAGTACTGGCTCGGCGTCGGCGCACAGCCGTCCGAGCAGGTCGCCGCGATCCTGAAGATCACCGGCGACTGGCAGAAGTTCAAGGGTCTCCCGGGCCAGGAGGGCACCTTGAAGACCAAGGCTCCCAAGGAAGCCTTCGTCACGCCGGAAAAGGGTTCCGTGATCATCCCGGAAGCCATCACCAAGAAGGCCAAGAAGGACGACGCAGCCGAGGCTCCCGCCGACGCCGAAGCAGAGACCACCGAGGCTGAGTAAATTGCTGGCAGAAGCGCTCGAACACCTGGTCCGAGGGATTGTTGACAGTCCCGAGGACGTCAAGGTCAGTGCGAAGAACAACCGCCGCGGGGACACCCTCGAAGTGCGCGTTCATCAGGACGACCTCGGACGGGTGATCGGACGTCAGGGCCGCACCGCACGCGCACTGCGCACTGTGGTGGCGGCGCTGGCCGACGGCGAGCCGGTCAGGGTCGACGTCGTCGACACCGACCGCCGCCGGTAGCGCGATCAGCAGTATTTGTCTTTAGTCCGGCCCCTCCACCAGCTTATGGTGGAGGGGCCGGACTGTTTTGCGCAGTAAACACCCCCAATTTCTTAAAAAGAACCCGAACAGAGGAACAGATGCAGCTTCAGGTGGCACGAATCGGCAAGCCCCACGGCATCCGCGGCGAAGTGACCGTCCAGGTGCTAACGGACGCCCCCGGTGACCGCTTTGTTCCCGGCACGCAGTTCGTGGTGGAACCGGCGTCGGCCGGGCCGCTGACCGTGGAGAGCGCCCGCTGGAACAAGGACATCCTGCTGCTGGCCTTCGAAGAGGTGGAGACCCGCAACGATGCGGAAGCCCTCCGCGGCGCGAAGCTCTACATCGAAACCGAGGAACTGGACGAGGACGACGACGAGGGCTGGTACGAGCACGAGCTCGTCGGCCTTGACGTCCGCGTCGGCGACACGGTGGTCGGCAAGGTGTCCGGGCTGCACACCATGCCGGTCCAGGATCTGCTGGTGGTGACCGACCAGGACGGCAAGGAAATCCTGATCCCATTCGTGGAGCAGATCGTGCCCGAGGTCAACGTCGGCGAAAAGTACGTCCTCGTTACCCCGCCGGCCGGCCTTTTTGAGGTCAACACCGAGGCCGGCGCTACCCCCGACGACGGCGACGCCGACACCGACACCGACGCCGACGCTGACGCCGACGCCGCCGCTGACGCCCGCGGGAAGTCCGAGCGCGGCGCAGGGGACAACGCCTAAGATGCGGATCGACGTCGTCAGCATCTTTCCCGAGTACCTCGCACCGCTGGAACTGTCCCTGATCGGGAAGGCGCGGCAGGACGGCCTGCTGGAGCTGAACGTCCACGACCTCCGCGACTTCACCACGGACCGGCACCGCACCGTCGATGACACCCCGTACGGCGGCGGCGCCGGCATGGTGATGAAGCCCGAACCCTGGGCCCAGGCCCTGACCGCCGTGGCCCGCGCGGTGCCGGAATCCGGTGCGTCCGCCGCGGAGGGCGTCCGGAAGCCCGTGCTGATTGTCCCGTCACCGGCGGGGGAGCGCTTCAGCCAGGCGATTGCGCACGAACTCGCGGAGGAGGACCAGCTGGTCTTCGCCTGCGGACGCTACGAGGGCATCGACGAACGCGTGCTGGAATGGGCTGCGGAGCACTTCACGGTCCGGCCCATGAGCCTCGGTGACTACGTGCTCAACGGCGGCGAGGTGGCCGTGCTGGCCATGGTCGAGGCCGTCGGGAGGCTGCTGCCCGGCGTCGTCGGGAACCCCGAATCACTCGTGGAGGAGTCCCACTCCGACGGCCTGCTCGAATACCCGGTGTACACCAAGCCCTCCAGCTGGCGGGAACGAGAGGTTCCGGCCGTGCTGCTGAGCGGCAACCACGGCAAGATCGCGCAGTGGCGGCGCCACGAACAGTACCGGCGCACCGCCGAGCGCCGCCCGGACCTGTTGGACGCCTTCGACGCCGGCAAACTGCCCCGCGCGGACCGGACGGCTTTCGGGGAACTCGGCTACGACGTCGTCGAGGGCCGGCTGCAGCGCCGCCCCGACGCCTAGACCCGGCGGATCCTGCCCGGCCAATTCACCAAAACACGGCGGAATGTGGCAAAATTAGTCCTTGTGCCTGCTGGGTGCGAACCTGCCACAGGGGGAGCGTCACCAACAGCGCGGCACCCCGGCCCCGTCAATTCCTGACGGAGCCGGAACGACAAAACTTTCGGCGGGAATTTCCAGTGCGCAAGCACCCGGGCTTGGCCGCCGTGACCCAACGTGAATGACCTGTGGCGTTCACCAGGAGTGGATCAATGCATATCCTCGATTCCGTAGACGCAGCCTCGCTGCGCACCGATGTTCCCGAGTTCCGCGCGGGTGACACCATCAAGGTGCACGTGAACATCATCGAAGGCAAGAACTCCCGTGTCCAGGTCTTCCAGGGCTTCGTCCTGGGCCGCCAGGGCGACGGCGTCCGTGAAACCTTCACCGTCCGCAAGGTCTCCTTCGGCGTCGGCGTGGAGCGTACCTTCCCGGTACACTCCCCGATCATCGACAAGATCGAGCTCGTCTCCAAGGGTGACGTGCGCCGCGCCAAGCTTTACTACATGCGTGCACTGCGCGGTAAGGCTGCGAAGATCAAGGAAAAGCGCGACTTCCAGACCGCCAAGTAAGTCCTCCGGACTTCACAGCGGATCCAGGACGGTCCGGTCAACTCCCGGGCCCGTCCGCCACTGCGCCGTTCAACTGAGAAAAGCGTAAGAGGACACGGATCATGGAACAAGCAAAACGCCGGCCCAGGAAACTGGGCTGGCGTTTTGTGCTTCTAGGCCTGGTCCTGGCCGTGGCCATCAGCGGCCTGATCCGGTCGCTGTGGCTGGACGTGTACTTCATCCCGTCCGCGTCGATGGAGCCGCTGCTCCGCGACGGGGACAGGATTGTGGTGTCCCGCACGGACTTCGCCTTCGACCCGGTCCGCCGCGGCGACATCGTGGTCTTTGACGGCCGCGGCTCCTTCGCCCCGCTGGGCAGCGGCCGGGGTCCGGCGGCCGACTTACTCGCCGGCGTGGGCCACTGGCTTGGCCTCACCGGCAGCGACACCACCTACGTGAAGCGTGTCATCGGGATGCCTGGCGACCACGTGGTCTGCTGTGGTGCCGACGGCCGGCTCACAGTCAACGGCCAGAAACTTGAGGAACCCTATTTGTATGCCGGCGACGCCCCCAGCGAGCTGAAGTTCAGCGTAATTGTCCCGGACGGACGGCTCTGGCTGATGGGTGACCACCGCTCCAAGTCGGCCGATTCCCGCAGCCTGCTGGGTGCGCCGGGCGGCGGGATGGTGCCGCTGGAACGCGTGATCGGCCGGCCGGTCCAGATCATCTGGCCGCTTGATAGATTTGCAGCAATACCGCGGCCCGTCGAGGCCGCCACGACGATAAAGAACGGACAGTAGATGCCCGAGACCGGACCCCGGACTCCTGATCCGCGGGGGCACGACGAGCCCCGAGTGACCTCCTCGCCCATCCCGGGCACCGACCACCCGACCACGCAGCTGCCGGCCGCGCCCCGGCCCACACACGCGCCGGAACCGGCGCACGCTCCGGCGGCCGTGCCGGTGCAGGCAGAAGCGGCGCACGCGGTGTCGGCCACGCAGCCCGAGCGCGCCGAGGGCACCCCGCACGACGGTCCCTCGCACGCCGGACCGTCGTCCGCGCGCGCCCGCAAGGCGAAGGCCCGCGAGGGCCGCAGCCCCGTGCTCTCCTGGCTCAAGGAGATCGCGACGGTGGTGGCGATCGCCGTCGTGCTGTCCTTCCTGATCAAAACCTTCCTGTTCCGGGCCTTCTACATCCCGTCCGAATCCATGATGAACACCCTGGACGTCAACGACCGCATCTTCGTTAACCTGCTGGTGCCGGAACCGATCGCCCTGGAGCGCGGCGACGTCGTCGTCTTCCGGGACACTAAGGGCTGGCTGGTGCCCACCCCGGAGAAGCCGGCCGGACCGCTCACCGGCGTCCAGGACGTGCTGACGTTCGTCGGCCTGCTCCCGGACAACTCCGAACAGCACCTCGTCAAGCGCGTCATCGGCCTGCCGGGGGACCACGTCATCTGCTGCGACGGCAGCGGCCGGCTCACCGTCAACGGCGCGCCGCTGGACGAGAAGTACGTCAACAGCGCCGAGGTCCCGCAGGTGCGCGACTTCGACGTCGTGGTGCCCGCCGGCAAGGTCTGGGTCATGGGCGACAACCGGAACCACTCCGCCGACTCCCGCGCGCACCGGGAAAGCAACGGCGGCTTCATCGACCTGGCCGACATCGAAGGCAAAGCGGCCGTGATCGCGTGGCCGCTGAACCGGATCACTGCCCTGGACAACTATCCGGACGTCTTCCGCGCCGTCCCCGCCCCGGCAGGGAAGTAGGACAGCAGCCGTGTCCGAAGCACCCACCCTCGACTACGAGCGCCGCTTCCGTGGCTCCGGCGCCCGGCTCCTCGCCGGGATCGACGAAGTGGGCCGCGGCGCCCTGGCCGGCCCCGTCAGCGTCGGCATCGCCGTCGTGGACCTGCACAAGCAACGGCTGCTCGCCGACGTGCGGGACAGCAAGCTGCTCAAGGTGACGGAGCGGGAACGGCTGGAGCCGCTGGTCCGCAGCTGGAGTGTCGCGTCCGCCGTGGGGCACGCGTCCGCGGCGGAGATCGACGCGCTCGGCATCATCGCCGCGCTGCGGCTCGCCGGCAACCGGGCCTGGTTCTCGGTGCTGGCCGCCGGGGTGACGCCGGACGTAGTGCTGCTGGACGGCAGCCACAACTGGCTCTCACCGGCGGCGCAGGCCTCGCTGTTCGACGAAGTGCCGGAGGAGCCCGGCTGCGACGCGCCGGTCCACACCCTGGTCAAGGCCGACATGCAGTGCCTCAGCGTCGCGGCGGCGTCCGTGCTGGCCAAGGTCGAACGCGACCGCCAGATGGCAGCCCTGCACACTGAATACCCGGACTTCGGCTGGAACGAGAATAAGGGCTACGGCACGGCCGCGCACAAGGATGCGCTCCGCGCCAAGGGTCCCACCCCATACCACCGCGTCAGCTGGCAGCTGCTCGGCGACTGAGCCGTGGCGCGCGCCCGTCTCCCGGCCGGCGGGCACGTGGCGCGCGCCCGTCTCCCGATGGTGCAAGATGGAAGCATGAGTGCCGAGGACCTTGAAAACTATGAAACCGACATGGAGCTGCAGCTCTACCGCGAATACCGCGACGTCGTCGGGCTGTTCAGCTACGTGGTCGAGACCGAGCGGCGATTCTACCTGGCCAACCACGTCGACCTGCAGGCGCGCAGCGCCGACGGCGAGGTCTACTTCGACCTGACGCTGCAGGACGCCTGGGTGTGGGACGTTTACCGCTCCGCCCGGTTCGTCAAGAGCGTCCGCGTCATCACCTTCAAAGACGTCAACGTCGAGGAGCTGCCGCGCAGCGAGGAGCTTGCCCTGCCCAAGGTGGAGGGCCTGGGGAACTGAGTCCGGGCGCCGGTTCACTGAAGTTTCCCACATAGCCGAACGGGCCCCTGTGGCGTGGATCCTGCAGGTCCCACGCTGGAGGTATGAGAGCTAAGGACGTGCTGGGCCGGCGCGGTGAAGAACTCGCCGCCGGCTTCCTCGAAGCCCAGGGAATGCGGGTTGTGGACCGCAACTGGCGCTGCCCCGAGGGCGAGATCGATATTGTGGCGCTCGACGGCGACGCCCTGGTGATCGCCGAGGTCAAAACCCGCAAATCACTCGCCTACGGGCACCCCTTCGAAGCCGTCGGCGTGGACAAGCTCGCCCGGCTGCATCGGCTGGCCTCAGCGTGGTGCCGAGACCATGAGCTGCGGATGCCGCTGCGCCGTGTGGACGTCGTTGCCGTGCTCGACGACGGCACCGGCGCCCCGGCCATCGAACACCTCAAAGGGGTGGGGTAGATGGCGCTCGGCCGGACCTATTCCATCGCGCTGGTGGGGCTGAACGGCTACATCGTCGAGGTCGAGGCTGACATCGGCCAAACACTGCCCGCCTTTGTGATCCTCGGCCTGCCGGACGCCTCACTCAACGAGGCGAAGGAACGGATCCGCTCCGCCGCACAGAACTCCGGCATCCCGCTCAGCCGACGGAAGATCACCGCGAACCTTATCCCGGCGTCCCTGCCCAAGCGCGGCTCCGGATTCGATCTCTCCATCGCCATGGCGGTGCTGATCGCCGCGAACGACGTGCGCCCCACCGGGCGGAACGTCTTTGTCGCGGAGCTTGGCCTGGACGGGCGGCTGCGCCCCGTGCGCGGCATCCTCCCGGCCGTGATGGCCGCCGTCCAGGCCGGGTACCCGGACGTCGTCGTTGCGCAGGCCAACGCCGCCGAGGCCGAACTGGTGCCCGGGGCCAGGGTCCGCGGTTACCGGACCCTGGCCCGGCTGGCGTTCGATTTCGGCGCCGACCCGCAGGACCTGGCTCTCGATTTCGAGCCGGTCGAAGAGGAACCGGATGACCCCGGTGGAGGCGCCGCGCCCGGACTGGCCCCGGACATGTGCGACGTGTCCGGCCAGGCCGAGGGCCGCCGCGCCCTGGAAGTGGCTGCCGCCGGAGCGCACCACGTGCTGCTGACCGGTCCGCCCGGCGCCGGCAAGACCATGCTGGCCGAGCGCCTGCCGGGCCTGCTCCCGGACCTCGGCGACAGGGAAGCCATGGAAGTGACGGCCATCCATTCGCTCAGCTCGCTCACGTCCGCGTCCGTCACCCTGCTGCGCCGGCCACCCTACGAGAACCCGCACCACACCGCCACCGCCGCCGCCATCATCGGCGGCGGATCCGGGCTGCCGCGGCCCGGTGCGGCTTCCCGGGCGCACCGCGGAGTGCTGTTCCTGGACGAGGCTCCGGAATACGAACGGCGCGTCCTCGACGCCCTCCGGCAGCCGCTGGAGAGCGGCGAACTGGTCATCCACCGCTCGGCAGGAACAGCAGCGTACCCGGCCCGGTTCCAGCTGGTCCTCGCCGCCAACCCCTGCCCCTGCGGCAAGGCGTCCGGCAAAGGTGTGGAGTGCACCTGCACGCCGATGATGCGGCGCCGCTATCTGGCCCGCTTGTCCGGCCCGCTGCTGGACCGGGTCGATATCCAGCTGGAGGTCGAACGCGTGGCGCTGGCCGACTTCGGCCAACCCCGCGCCGAGGAAGGTACAGCGGAGATCGCGGCGCGGGTGTGTGCCGCCCGGGAGCGCCAACGCGTTAGGCTCCGGCCGCTCGGACTGGAAACCAACGCGCAGGTACCCGGGCGGGTGCTCCGCGGACCGCTGCGGCTGCCCGGACCTGCCACCCGCATCCTTGACCACGCGCTGGAACGCGGCGCACTGACCGCCCGTGGCTACGACCGTGTGCTGCGCCTGGCCTGGACGCTGGCGGATCTCGATGGGCGTGAAGCCCCCGGTGCGGATGACATTGGCCAGGCGCTCGGCCTTCGGCAGACCACCGCGGCAGCCGCCTGATGGTGCCGAGGATTCCTTCCGTGAAGAGTCCTACAGCATGAGGAGAGCAGCAGGACCATGACAGAGAACGACAGGACCGCCCGCGCCGCGCTGTCCAGGCTCCTGGAGCCGCAGGACGCCGCCGGCCTGGCCCTTGTCCGGGTCGTTGGCGGCGAGGACGCGCTGCGGATTGCGACCCGGCAACTGGCGGCCGGCGCCGGGCTGGAACAGGAACTCTCACAGCTGCTGGAGGAACACGGCGCGGGAGGCGGCTGGAGCGGCCTGGGCATGGCCCTCAAGCGCTGGGCGCCGCGGGTGCCCGACCTGGCCCCGGAACGTGACCTGGCGACCATGCAACGCCTGGGCGGCCGCATGCTCATCCCTACGGATGAGCTGTGGCCCCGCCAACTTGCGGACCTGGGACTGCAGGAGCCGCTGTGCCTCTGGTGGCGGGGTGTGGAACAGGAACTGCCGCCGGTCAATAAGGCAATCGCCCTGGTGGGCTCCCGGGACAGTACCTCCTATGGATCGGCGGTGACGGGCGACCTCGCCTATGCCTTAGCCCAGCGGGGTTTCACGATCATCTCCGGCGGAGCCTACGGCATCGATGCCCATGCCCATCGGGCTGCCCTGGCCGGCGCCGCCGGGGGTCTGCCCACCATCGCCGTCATGGCCGGGGGAGTCGACCGCTTCTACCCCGCCGGCAACGAGGACCTGCTCCGCGCGGTCGCCAACCAGGGGGCCGTGCTGGCCGAGGTCCCGCCGGGTTCGGCGCCCACACGCTACCGTTTCCTGCAACGGAACAGGCTGATCGCGGCGCTGGCTTCCGTGACGGTAGTGGTCGAGGCACGGTGGAGGTCCGGGGCGCTCAATACCGCCCACCACGCCGAAACTCTCGGCCGGGCCGTCGGCGCGGTCCCCGGGTCGGTGCACAGTGCCAACTCGGCCGGCTGCCACCGGCTGCTCCGCGAGGGCGGGGCGGTGTGCGTCACGGACGCCGGCGAGATCGCTGAACTGGCCTCGCCGAGCGGCGACTCGCTGCCCGAGGCGAAGTCCGGCCGGGTGGAGGCCCACGACGGGCTGACCCTGGAAGACCTGATCCTGCTGGATGCCCTTCCGCTGCGCGTCACGAGCTCGGTCGAGAAATTGGCCGCGGTCGCCGGGCTGAGTCCGGAATCAGTCAGGGCAGGCCTCGGACGGCTCGGACTGATGGGCCTGGCGGAGTCCCGCCACGGCGGCTGGAAACGCTCCGCCACGGCGGGCTGAGCGTTGCACCGGCACGGTCGCGCGGACCCGCCGAGCTGTGGCACGTCGCCACACCGCACCCCGCACTCTGGTGTCCGGCCACCGGCCTCTGCCGGCACGCCGCCCGCCGCGCCCCGCCCTCCGGCCACCGGCCTCTGCCGCCACGCCGCCCGCCGCACCCCGGTGTCCGGAATGGCGGCGCGAACCCGGGCGGTGACGGCGCACCGTCGGGCTGCGCCGCTGACGGTGCCCTTGCTGGGACACTGGGACAGTGTCAACACAGCAACTGCCCGGAGCGCTCGCCGAAGCCGCCCACCGCTTCGGCCGTTACCTGGAGGCCGAGCGGGGCCGCTCCGCCCACACCGTGCGCGCCTACCTCTCCGATGTCGGGAGCCTGCTGGAGCATGCTGCCATCGAAGGCGCCATGGAGCTGGCCGACCTGGAACTGGGCACCCTGCGCCGCTGGCTCGGAGCCCAGAGCGAAGCGGGGATGTCCCGCGCGACGCTGGCCCGGCGCGCCGCCACCGCGCGGGCCTTCACCGCCTGGGCAGTCCGCGAGGAGCTCATTGCCGTCGACCCCGCCCTGAGGCTGAAGGCACCCAAACGGGAAAAGTCCCTGCCCGGCGTGCTGCAACAGGGACAGGTGCAGCGGCTGGTGGCCGGAGCCGAGTCGGACGCCGCTGACGGAGAACCGCTGGCCCTGCGCAACCGCGCCATGCTTGAGCTGCTTTACGCCACCGGCGTCCGCGTCGGCGAGCTGTCCGGCCTCGACATCGATGACCTCGATCCGGACCGAAGGACCCTGCGGGTACTCGGCAAAGGCAACAAAGAACGGACAGTGCCCTACGGCCTCCCAGCAGCTATCGCCGTCGACGACTGGCTGCGCCGCGGCCGCCCGGCCCTGGCGGCGGACGGCTCGGGTCCGGCCCTTTTCCTCGGCGTGCGCGGCAAACGGGTGGACCAGCGCCAGGTCCGCAGCGTCGTCAAGGATTTGCTGGACGGACTGGGGGACACCTCGGCGACCGGCCCGCACGCCCTGCGGCATTCGGCGGCGACCCATTTGTTGGACGGCGGGGCGGACCTGCGGGCCGTGCAGGAGATCCTCGGCCATAGCAGCCTGGCCACCACCCAGATCTACACCCACGTCTCGGTCGATCGGCTGCGGAAAAGCTACCAGCAGGCGCACCCGCGCGCCTGACCGTTATCCGCCCGGCACGGTGCCAAAGAGGCCTGGCATAGGCCTCCTTCCGGCGCCGCAACGCGGGGATCCCGCCGGCCCGGAAGCCGCCGCGACTCGCCGGCAGCGACGCGCCGAATTGCACTGGCGTAATTAGGCGGGGTACGGCACAATGAGACTCACGCCCGGCAACTTTCAAGTGGTGCTTGAACCGTTAAAGCATCGATTTACCAACTGAGGTCCGGACCTATTTTTTGCATAATGTTGTTTTGAAGAAACTGAATAGTCTGGCAGGGGCAACCGCCCCGCACGCGGATTGACGCGGCAGACAGGCATCCAGGCAGAGGTCGTTGGGGAAGACGTACCTATAGCTATGGAGGATGGAATGTCTGTTGCACTAACCCGCGGTGTCCTGTTCGTACACTCGGCCCCGACAGCCCTGTGCCCCCACGTTGAGTGGGCCATTGGCTCTGTCGTGGACAAGCGCACGGACCTCGAGTGGACTGCCCAGCCTGCTGCGCCCGGAATGTTCCGGGCCGAGCTGTCGTGGACCGGAACGCCGGGCACGGGGGCTCAATTGGCGTCTGCGCTTCGCGGCTGGGCGCACCTGCGCTACGAGGTCACCGAGGAGCCCAGCCAGGGCGTCGACGGCGGCCGCTGGTCGCACACCCCCGAGCTGGGTATCTTCCACGCCGTCACGGACGTGCACGGCAACATCATGGTCTCCGAGGACCGGATCCGCTACGCCTACGAATCCGGCGCCGGCGATCCCTCCGCGGTCTACCACGAACTCTCCCTGGCCCTCGGCGAGGCCTGGGACGAGGAACTCGAACCCTTCCGCCACGCCGCCGAAGGCGCCCCCGTGCGCTGGCTGCACCAGGTCGGCTAAGCACCGCCGAGCCTTCGAAGACCCAGGGCCCACCGCAACACACTCCATAGCAACGCCAAATGACAGATGGCGGCAATGTTCTTCAGGAACATTGCCGCCATCTGTCATTTCGGCGTGCAGGGCCCGGGAAGGCCCCCGGAACTAGACGCTGCGGATCGCGATGACGGCGTTGTGGCCGCCGAAGCCGAACGAGTTGCTCAGTGCCACGATGCTGCCGCCGGGCAGTGCACGCTCGGAGGTGACGACGTCGAGCGGGATCTCCGGATCCTGGTTCTCGAGGTTGATCGTCACCGGAGCCTTGCGGTCGTGCACCGCCAGCACGGTGAGTACGGCTTCCACCGCACCTGAGGCGCCCAGCAGGTGGCCCATCTGCGACTTGGTGGCGGAGACGGCCACGTCGTCCACGTGCTTGCCGAGGGCGGACTTGAGGGCGGCGTACTCGGGCTTGTCGCCCACCGGGGTGGAGGTGGCGTGCGCGTTGACGTGCACCACGTCCTCGGCCTGGATCCGGCCGTCGAACATGGCCGCCTTCAGCGCACGGGTGGCGCCGAGGCCCTCCGGGTCCGGGGCGGTGATGTGGTAGGCGTCGGCGGTCACCGAGGTGCCGGCGAGTTCGGCGTAGATCCGGGCGCCGCGGGCGAGGGCGTGCTCCTCGGCCTCAAGGACCAGGGCGCCGGCGCCTTCACCCATGACGAAGCCGTCACGGTCGCGGTCGTACGGGCGCGAGGCGTGCTCGGGATCGTCGTTGCGGCGGGACAGCGCCTGCATCGACGCGAACGCGGCGATCGGCATCGGGTGGATGGCGGCTTCCGCGCCGCCGCAGACGACGACGTCGGCCTTGCCGGAGCGGATCAGGTCCAGGCCCATGTGCACGGCTTCGGTGCCGGACGCGCAGGCGGAGACCGGGGTGTGGGCGCCGGCGCGGGCGCCGAGGTCCAGGCTGACCGCCGCGGCCGGGCCGTTGGGCATCAGCATCGGCACGGTCATGGGCAGGACGCGGCGGGGGCCCTTTTCGCGCAGGGTGTCCCAGGCGTCCAGGAGGGTCCAGACGCCGCCGATGCCGGTGGCGAAGGCCACGGCGAGGCGGTCGTGGTCGATCTCGGTGATGCCGGCGTCGGCCCAGGCCTCACGGGAGGCGACCACGGCGAACTGCGTGGAGGGGTCCATGCGCTTAGCCTCGACCCGGCTCAGGACCTCGGTGGCGGGGGTGGAGGCGCGGGCCGCGAAGTGCACCGGCAGCTCGTACTTGGCCACCCAGTCGTCCTCGAGCGTGTGCGCGCCGGAGACGCCCTTCAGCGCGTTCTTCCACATCGTGGGGACATCGCCGCCGATGGGTGTGGTGGCACCCAGACCGGTAATGACTACTTTGCGTGCCATGGGATCACTCTCTGTCGGTGCGCCTGCCGTATCCGGAACCTGGTGAAGGCGGCCGGGGCCTGCGTAGGGAAAACTCGGTGGTCATGAAAACTTAGGGGTCAAGCGGTGGTGTTCCGGTCCGGGACGCCGATGAAGCGTCCCGGACCGGACACCGGGGCGGCCGTTGCCGGCCGGGCCAGGTGCAGGCGGAAGATTAGGCCTGCGCGTTGGCGATGAAGCTGACGGCGTCGCCGACGGTCTTGAGGTTCTTGACCTCTTCGTCCGGGATGCGCACGCCGAACTTTTCCTCGGCGTTGACCACGATGGTCATCATGGAGATGGAGTCGATGTCCAGGTCCTCGGTGAAGGACTTGTCCAGCTCGACAGCCTCGGGGGCCAGGCCGGTCTCTTCGTTGACGATTTCAGCCAGGCCGGCCAGGATCTCTTCGTTGCTAGCCATTGATGGCTCCTTTTCTTGTTGTTGCCGTCGGCGTCCGGGGGTTGTTCCGGGCTCCTCTGGCGAAATGATTCAAACCGAGGGTTCGGCTTGGTGTGGGATTCAGTGCCGTCGGGGGTACCGACGACTCAGGAAGTGCGGTGGCCGCCTACGGAAGCACAATCACCTGGGCGCCGAAGACAAGTCCGGCCCCGAACCCGATCTGCAGGGCCAGTCCGCCGCTCAGCTCAGGATTTTCCTGCAGCAAGCGGTGGGTGGCGAGGGGGATGGAGGCTGCCGAGGTGTTGCCTGCTTCGGCGATATCCCGGGCGACCTTGACGGTCTCCGGAAGTTTGAGCTTCTTGGCCATCTCGTCGATGATCCGCATGTTGGCCTGGTGCGGGATGAACGCCGCAAGGTCCTCGGCGCGGATGCCCGCGGCATCGAGGGCCTGCTGGGCCACCTTGGCCATTTCCCAGACCGCCCAGCGGAAGACCGTCTGGCCGTCCTGGCGCAGCGTGGGCCACAAGGCCGCTTCCGTCACCGCGGCCTCGCCCTCGCTGAGGGCGGTGCCGTGCTTGCCGGCGGCTTCGAAGTCGCGGACGTCCAGCATCGAGTGGGTCATGCCGATGGCGTCCCATTTGCTGCCGTCCGATCCCCACACCGACGGGCCGATGCCCGGAGTGTCGGAAGGTCCGACTACGACGGCGCCCGCACCGTCGCCGAGCAGGAAGGAGATGGTGCGCTCGGTGTTGTCGATGACGTCGGAGAGCTTCTCCGCGCCGACCACGAGCACGTACTTGGCCGCGCCGGAGCGGACCAAGGCGTCGGCCTGGGCGATGCCGTAGCAGTAGCCGGCGCAGGCGGCGGAGATGTCGAACGCCGGCGCCGGGGTGGCGCCGAGGCGGTCGGCCAGGCTTGCCGCGGCGGAGGGCGTCGCGTAGGGGTGGGTCACGGTGGACACGATCACGGCGCCCAGCTCGGACGCGTCAATGCCGGCCTTCTGCAGGGCCTCGCGGGACGCACCCTCGGCCATGTCGATGACGCTGACGTCGGCCGGGGCCCGGTGCCGGGTGATGATGCCGGTGCGCTGCCGGATCCACTCGTCCGAGGAATCGATCCACTGGCAGACGTCCTCATTGGTGACGATGACGCTGGGCCGGTAGGCGCCGACGCCCATCACGCGGGTGTTTTCCTGCAGGGGAGCCTGCTTCAGAGTAGGAGCGCTCATTCCCCTCCCTCCAGTTCTGCGAATAGGGCCAAGGCGGCGGAAAGGTCATCCGGGGTCTTGACGGTGACGGTCTTCACTCCGGGCATGCCGCGTTTGGCCAGGCCGGCCAGCGTCCCGGCCGGGGCCAGTTCGATCACGCCGGTCACACCGCGCTTCACCATGGTCTCCATGCACAGATCCCAGCGGACCGGGCGGGAGACCTGGGCGATCAGGCTGTCGACGGCGGCCGCGCCGTCGGTGACCTCGGCGCCGTCGAAGTTGGAAAGCAGCGGAACCTGCGGGTTGCGCGGGTGCAGCGAGGGCCTGAGGGCCTGCAGCGCGGCGACGGCGGGGGACATGTGCGAGGTGTGGAACGCGCCGGCGACCTTCAGCGGGATCACGCGGGCCTTGGCCGGCGGATTGTCGGCGAGGGCCTTGAGCTGTTCCAGGGTGCCCGCGGCCACGGTCTGGCCGGCGCCGTTGACGTTAGCCGGGGTGAGCCCGCAGGCCTCGATCGCGGCCAGGACCTCGGCGGGATCCCCGCCGACGACGGCGCTCATGCCGGTGGGGGTGGCCGCGGCGGCGGCGGCCATGCCGTTGGCGCGTTCGCGCACGAAGGTCATGGCTTCGGTCTCGGTCAGGACGCCGGCCAGGGCCGAGGCGGTGATTTCGCCGACCGAGTGTCCGGCGAGGATCACCGGGAGGGTGCCCAGTTCGACGTCGAACAGGGACTTCGCGGCCACCAGTCCGGCGGCGACAATCAAGGGCTGCGCGACGGCGGTGTCCTTGATGGTCTCCTCATCGGAGGTGGTTCCGTGGGCGGTGAGGTCGATACCTGCTATTTCGCTAAGGGAGGCCAGGTGGCCTGCGACGGGTGGCAGTTCCAGCCAGGGGGCCAGAAAACCAGGGGTCTGGGAGCCCTGTCCAGGGCAAACGATTGCAAGCACGTATCCAGCTTTCCAAATTGCCGCGTGATTCATCGGTACTTTCATGCACCAAGCTCACTGGGTCAGATTGTAGGAAGTCTACAACGGGTCAGGAGTTGTTACGGGACGGCTGGCGTTCCGGAGCGGGCCTGGGCGGGGCTGAAAGCCGGCCCACCACAAGCGCTGCCTGGAGCACAAACGCCTCGCGGGGGATCAGCGGATCCCAACCCGTGACGTCGCAAACGCGCTTGAGCCGGTACCGGACGGTGTTGGCGTGGACGAAGAGTTCGCGGGCCGTCGCCTCGAGCGAATGGCCAAGTTCAAGGTAGGTCCCGAGCGTCTCGACCAGGCCGTTGGACGCCGCGACCAGGGGCCGGTAGATGTTCTTCACCAGCGAGCGGCGGGCCGCGTCGTCACCGGAGATCACCCGTTCGGGCAGCAGGTCGTCGGCCGCCACGGGACGCGGCGCGGAGGGCCAGGCCCGGGCGGCGGTCAGGCCGGCGAACGCGGACTGCGCGGAGCTGCTGGCCTCGAGCAGCGAGCCGGCCTCGGCGCCGTAGACCACCGGGCCGGGGGCGAAAAGTTCACTGAGCTTCTGGCAGGCCGTTTCGCGGTCCTGCACGCCGCCCAGGATCAGGATCAGCCGGTCGCCCTGGATGCCCACGAGGGCGTCTTCGGCGAACCGCCCGGCGGTGCGGCGCAGTTCGCTGACGTAGCTGGCGCTGGGTTCGGACGGGGAGTTTCCCACCATCACGGTGAAGCGTTCCTGGGCTTTCCAGCCCAGCGCGGCGATCCGGGATCGCAGCGCGTCGGTGTTTTCGCCGCGCAGGATCGCGTCGACAATCAGCGCCTCCAGCCGGGTGTCCCAGGACCCGCGGGTCTCCGCAGCACGGGCGTAGACGTCGGCCGCGGCGAAGGCCACCTCGCGGGAGTAGCGCAGCACGGCCTCGCGCAGGGCGGCCTGGTCCGCTTCGGGCGCGATGATCGGCACCTGGTCTTCGACCACTTCAACGACGATCCGGATCAGCTGCAGCGCTTTTTGCAGGCTGATCGAGCGGGTGAGTTCGGTCGGGGCGGTGCCGAAGACATCGGAGAGGATCCACGAGGGCGAGCTGGGCCGCTCGAACCAGGTGACGAAGGCGGCGATGCCGTTCTGCGCCACCATGCCCAGGGCGGAGCGCTCGTCGGAGTTCAGCCGGCTGTACCAGGGCAGCGACTTTTCCAGCTGGCGCAGCGTGGTGGTGGACAGCTGGCCCACGCTGGCGCGGAGCTTTTTCAGCGTCTCGGCCTTCTCCGGGTTGAGCGCCCGCACGGACGGTTTGCGTTTTGCGGGAGTGGTGGTGGGCTCTGCCATGCATCGAGCATACGGTGCGGGCCGTCCAAGCTCCATTTGTGCAAAGGCTACAAGTCGCTTTGGGCTGCATCACAGCCGCGGCGGGCGCGCCGGGCCCCCGCCTGGAGCCGGGCTGCCTGGTTAAACGCCCGACGGCGGCCCCCACCTAGGTGGGAACCGCCGTCGGGCGCTGCTGTGCGCTGCTGCTACCGGCGCTCGGTCAGGACTCGCCGCCTGCGTTGCCGGTGGTGCCGGCGTTGACGTTGAGCAGGCGGTACTTCTCGATCGCCTGGGCCGGGGCCTGGGCGTCGACCTCGCCGCGGCGGGCCAGCATCTGCAGCGAACGGACCACGATCGAGTGGATGTCGTTCTTGAAGAAGCGGCGCGCGGCGGCGCGGGTGTCCGAGAAGCCGAAACCGTCAGCACCGAGCGAGGCGAACTCGTTCGGGACGAACTGCCGGATCTGGTCAGGAACGGCCTTCATGTAGTCCGAGACCGCCACGATCGGTCCGGTGGCGCCTGCGAGCTGTTCGGTAACGAACGGGACGCGGGCGGGCTGGCCCGGGTTGAGGAAGGCGTCTTCCTCGGCGGCCATGGCATCGCGGCGCAGCTCGGTCCAGGAGGTCACGGACCAGACATCGGCGGAAACGCCCCAGTCCTCGGCGAGGATCCGCTGGGCCTCAAGGGCCCAGGGGACGGACACGCCGGAGGCCAGGATCTGCGTCCGCGGGCCGTCGATCTTGGCCGGTGCCAGCAGGTAGATGCCCTTGATGATGCCCTCGGTGTCGAGCTCGGCCGGTGCCGGGGGCTGGACGATCGGCTCGTTGTAAACCGTGATGTAGTACATCAGGTTCCGGGCCGGGTCGTTGTCTGCGGGGCCGGGACCGTACATCCGGTTCAGGCCGTCGCGCATGATGACACCGATCTCGTAACCGTAGGCCGGGTCGTAGGTGACGACGGCCGGGTTGGTCGAGGCGAGGATCGGGGAGTGGCCGTCAGCGTGCTGCAGGCCCTCGCCGGTCAGCGTGGTCCGTCCGGCGGTGGCGCCGATGATGAACCCGCGGGTCATCTGGTCCGCGGCGGCCCAGAAGGAGTCGCCGGTGCGCTGGAATCCGAACATCGAGTAGAAGACGTAGATCGGGATCAGCGGTTCGCCGTGCGTGGCGTAGGAGGTGCCCGCCGCGGTGAAGGCCGCGACCGAACCGGCCTCGTTGATGCCCGCGTGCACGATCTGGCCGGCAATGGATTCCTTGTAGGCCAGGACGAGGTCGCGGTCCACGGACAGGTAGTTCTGGCCGTTCGGGTTGTAGATCTTCGCCGTCGGGAAGAACGCGTCCATACCGAAGGTGCGTGCCTCATCGGGGATGATCGGCACGATCCGGGAGCCGAAGTCCTTGTCCCGCATCAGGTCCTTGAGCAGCCGGACGAACGCCATGGTGGTGGCGGCCTGCTGCTTGCCGGAGCCGCGGTTGGCGACCTCGTACGCCTTGTCGCCCGGGAGGGTGACGTCGGTGTGCTTGGAGCGGCGTTCGGGGACGAACCCGCCGAGGGCGCGGCGGCGCTCCATCAGGTACTGGATCTCCGGGGCGTCAGCGCCGGGGTGGTAGTACGGCGGCTGGTACGGGTCCGCTTCGAGCTGCTCGTCCGTGATCGGGATGCGCAGGTGGTCGCGGAAGGCCTTCAGGTCCGCCAGCGTGAGCTTCTTCATCTGGTGGGTCGCGTTGCGGCCCTCGAAGTGGGTGCCCAGGCCGTAGCCCTTGACCGTGTGGGCCAGGATGACCGTGGGTTTGCCCTTGAACTCGGTGGCGGCCTTGTATGCGGCGTAGACCTTGTTGTAGTCGTGGCCGCCGCGCTTGAGGTTCCAGATCTCCTGGTCCGTCATGTCCGCGACCATGTCCTTGGTCTGCGGGGTCTTGCCGAAGAAGTGCTCGCGGACGAATCCGCCGGATTCGGCCTTGTAGGTCTGGTAGTCGCCGTCGACGGTCTCGTTCATGATCTTCACGAGCGAGCCGTCTTCGTCCTTGGCGAGCAGGTTGTCCCACTCGCGGCCCCAGACCACCTTGATGACGTTCCAGCCGGCGCCGCGGAAGAACGCTTCGAGCTCCTGCATGATCTTGCCGTTGCCGCGGACCGGGCCGTCGAGGCGCTGCAGGTTGCAGTTGATGACGAAGTTGAGGTTGTCCAGCTTGTCGTTCGCGGCGAGCTGGAGCAGGCCGCGGGATTCCGGCTCGTCCATTTCGCCGTCACCCAGGAATGCCCAGACCTGCTGGTCGGAGGTGTCCTTGATGCCGCGGTTGTGCAGGTAGCGGTTCGACTGCGCCTGGTAGATGGCGTTCATCGGGCCGATGCCCATCGAGACGGTGGGGAACTCCCAGAACTCCGGCATCAGCCGCGGGTGCGGGTAGCTGGAGAGGGCGTGGCCCTCCTTGGACTTCTCCTGGCGGAAGCCGTCCAGGTCCTCCTCGGTCAGCCGGCCTTCCATGAAGGCGCGGGCGTACATGCCGGGGGAGGCGTGGCCCTGGAAGAAGACCTGGTCGCCGCCGCCGGGGTGGTCCTTGCCGCGGAAGAAGTGGTTGAAGCCGACCTCGTAGAGGGTCGCCGCGCCGGCGTAGGTGGAGATGTGTCCGCCGACGCCGATTTCGGGCCGCTGGGAGCGGTGCACCATTACGGCGGCGTTCCAGCGCAGCCATGCGCGGTACTTGCGTTCGATCTCTTCATCGCCCGGGAACGGCGCTTCCTGGTCCACCGGGATGGTGTTGACGTAGTCCGTGGTGGTCACCATCGGTACGCCCACGCTCTGTGCACCGGCCCGCTGGAGCAGGCTGCGCATGATGTACTGGGCACGCTCGGTGCCCTGTTCCTGAATCAGTGTGTCCAGGGACTCCAGCCATTCGGCGGTCTCTTCCGGATCACGATCAGGCAGCTGGTTAGTCAACCCGCTGAGGATATGGGAGGTATCTTCTCCTGCAGCCACGTCCAACCTCTCTTTGAGCGCATTCATCGGCACCCTCAGCTCCGGCAGGGTAACTGCCTGGCGTGAACGCGACGTGTGCGACATATCGGTAACAGCAGCCCGGTCCTGTACGCCGGGCTAGGTCCAATCACAACCATGCCCGCCTGTATCAGCGGGCGGATGTCCGCGCAGGCATAGTCGTCATCAGCCACTCTAGCCGTGTGAGTCCGCGGATGCGTAGCCGCCGCATGGGGCCGCCGCCGTATTTCACGGGCATACTGGTTCTGTGACGTGGAGCCCCTCCGGGGTCCCCGGAACGGCCGGTGTGACGCAGAATATGGCGGATCGCGGGGTCCGCAGCTTGAAGCAAAGGCTCAAAGGGTGTTGGCTTGTAGTAATGGAAATCACTAGCACCACCAGGCAGTACACCGGCGGATGCAAACAGCAGACGCATGAACAGCATAGGAGTAACACGTGAGCGAGGCCGACGCCGCCACTTCGGTAAATGTGGCGGAAAAATTGGGTTTCAAAAATGGAGATCTGATTCAGGAATTCGGTTACGACGACGACGTCGACTTCGACTTGCGTGACGACATCGAGGACCTCACCGGCTCGGAACTTTTCGATGAGGACGACCACGAGGTAGTAGACGCCGCCATTCTCTGGTGGCGCGACGGCGACGGCGACCTCGTGGACACCCTCGTCGACTCGCTCACCTCCCTGACTGAGGGCGGGGTGGTCTGGGTGCTGACCCCGAAGAACGGCCGGGACGGCTACGTGTCCCCGTCGGATATCCAGGACGCCGCCCCCACCGCCGGACTGCACTGCACGACATCCGCGGGTGTGTCCCGCGACTGGAGCGCCACCCGGCTGGTCACGCGGAAGAACAAGTGACCCAAGCGGGCGTGGAAACGCTGTCGTTGCCGGCCGCCGTGCCCGCCGTCGGCCAGGCCGCCCCCGACTTTGAGCTCGCCAACCAGTTTGGCGAGCCGGTCCGGCTTTCTGAACTGCGCGGCCGCAATGTGGTCCTCGTGTTCTTCCCGTTTGCGTTCTCCGGTATCTGCACTGGTGAGCTCTGCGAAATCCGCGACAACCTTGCGCTCTTCGAGGACGCCGACGCCGCCGTGCTGGGCATCTCGGTGGACAGCAAGTTCGCGCAGCGCGCCTACGCGAAGAAGGAAGGCTACTCCTTCGACCTCCTGGCGGACTTCTGGCCGCACGGCGCGGTGGCCCAGCGGTACGGCGTTTTCGATCCGGACAGCGGCATGGCCAAACGCGGCACCTTTATCATCGACGCGCACGGAACGGTCCGCTACGTCGTGGTGAACCCCCGCGGACAGGCCCGGGATTTCACCGAGTACCGCGCCGCGCTGGCGGGTCTCGCAGGGAACTGACGGGGGAGACGGCGTGAGGCAGCGGCGGCCCGGGGTAGGCATGACTGGTTTTGCCAGCCTGCCGCCGGTCCCTGCCGCCGAACCGGCGCGCAGCGACCTCGAGGTCCTGCGGGACATCCACAGCGTGCTCGCGGGGGAGCCGTTTGCGCTGCTCACCGGCGCAGGTCTCAGCACGGACTCGGGCATCCCGGACTACCGTGGCCCCGGCTCGGCCCCGAGGGCGCCGATGACCTACCAGGAATTCATCGGCGAACCCGAAAACCGGCGGCGCTACTGGGCCCGGAACCACATCGGCTGGTCGCATCTGCGCCGGGCCGACCCCAATGACGGCCACGCGGCCGCGGCCCGGCTGGAACACCGCGGGCTCCTCACCGGCCTGATCACGCAGAACGTCGACCGCCTGCACGAGGACGCCGGAAGCGTGAACGTGGTGGATCTGCACGGCCGGTTCGACCAGGTGGTCTGCCTGGCCTGCCAGCGCCGCTACAGCCGTTCGCTGCTGGCCGGTGTGCTGGAGGAACTCAACCCCGGCTTCCTGACGGAAGCACTCGCGGCCGGCGTGGTGGAAATGGCGCCCGACGCCGACGCGACCGTGGAGGACTCGGACCTGATCGCAGGCTTCGTCGTCGCGAATTGTCCCGCCTGCGGCGGCACCCTGAAACCGGACTTCGTCTATTTTGGCGAAAACGTCCCCAAGGACCGGGTGGAACGCTCCTACGCGATGGTCGATGCCGCCGCGGCCCTGCTGGTGGCGGGGTCCTCCCTGACCGTGATGAGCGGACTGCGCTTTGTCCGGCACGCAGCCAAGCAAGGCAAGCCCGTGGTCATCATCAACCGGGGACAGACCCGCGGCGACGACCTGGCCACGATCAAGCTGGAGGCCGGCGTCAGTGAATCGCTGACCTGGCTCGCCGCGGAACTCCCGGGCCTCTGACGCCCGCAGGCGGGGCTGCCGCCGATTGGCGTTTCCGCCGCCGTTTCCGGTAGAGTCATTGTTCGTTGGTTGACGCACTGAAGTGCGGAAACAACCCCTTGGGTCTTTAGCTCAGCTGGTAGAGCGCCACGTTTACACCGTGGATGTCATCGGTTCGATCCCGGTAGGACCCACCCATCAAAACCCCGTCGCGGCAGGCCTCAACGCCGGCTGTGACGGGGTTTTTTGCTGCGCCTTGCTAAGGCCTCACGGCCGCCCAGAATGTCGGTGCCCGTCCGTACAGTTCCGGGCATGGAACATGTGATGGTGAAGACCGGCCCGGACGGGCACCCCCTGGCGGTGGTCCGCGGTGGCCGCGAATGGGTGGTCGGCGCGGAGCCGGTGCGCTGGTTTGAACGGGTGAGCTGGTGGGAGGCCGAGCGCCGGATGCCCAAGGGCCTGAGCCGGGTCGACGTCGAGGTGTGGCAGGTCCAAGCCCGGCTGGGCCGGAACCCCGGATCGGCCCTGACCACCATGGAAATCATCCGGGACGGCCTGGGCGGGGGCTGGCGGCTCCGGGAAGCAGTGGCGGACGCCGCGTGAAGACCACATGGAAAAGCCTGCTGGCAATGGAAAAGCCTTCCACCGCGACTATTGGGGGATGCCGCGGTGGAAGGCTTGTAAGAAATATACCGTGAATGCGTCCAAATGTGAAACGCCTAGCGGTTGAATTTGGCCATCGTCGGGACTAAATCGGGGGATGGCCGCCGGCGCGGCAGCCCTAGTGGCGCTGGACCGGAACGAAGACGCGTGGCTGGTCTTTCCAGCTGGGTTCCATGTCGGCGATCGTCTCGCGCATGATCTTGTTGGAGGCCTCGCGGGCGGCCGCGCCGTTGCCGGCCGCAATTGCCTCCGCCACGTCCACGTGCCACTGCAGCGCGGAGGCGCGCGGATGGTCCGGCATCAGGCCGTGCACCGTGCGTCCGGTCAGGGTCTCGGCCACTTGGCCCACCATGTTGGCGAACATCTCGTTGCCCGAGCCGGCCAGCAGCAGGGAATGGAAGCGGATGTCCAGGTCCAGGAACCGCGGCACGTCGCCGGCCACGCCGGCCTCCCGCATGGCGTGCGAGATTTCCACGAGTTCGCCGCGGAGCTCGTCCGGGGCGTTGCCGGCGGCCAGTTCGGCCGCCACCGGTTCCACCGCCGTGCGCAGCTCGGCCAGGGATCGCAGCTGGGCGCCGCGGCCTTCGCCGGCCAGGCGCCAGCGGATCACGAGCGGGTCGAAGGGGTTCCAGCGGCTGGCAGGCAGCACCCGGATGCCGACGCGTTTGATAGTCTCCACCAGCCCCAGGGACTGCAGGACGCGGACCGCCTCGCGGACCACCGAGCGGGAGACTTTCAGCTCGTCCTCGAGGTGCTCGGCCAGCATGACGTGGCCTGCGGGGAGGTCGCCGGCGACGATGCGGGCTCCCAGATGCTCGATGGCGCGGTGATGGAGGCTGGTCGACATAGTCGTAAGCATAGTGGCGCCAACCGGGATCCCCGCGGCTGCCAGCACAGTGGCCGGCGAAAATCATAGACTGTTTGTGACGCGCCGTATTCCTTCACGTGGGCGCTGCTTTCCGGCAGGCCGCGGAAATACATATGGTTTATTGACAGCCACTGATCCCAAGAAGCGTGTTCCGCAGCAAGTGCGGAACGAATTGCACTCGATGCACAGAATGAATTGGAGTTTTGATGTCAGCACACATCGGTGTCACCGGCCTCGCGGTGATGGGGGCCAACCTGGCCCGGAACCTGGCCCGTAACGGCTTCACCGTTGCCCTGCACAACCGGTCCGTGGAGAAAACCGACGCGCTCCTCGAAAAGCACGGCCAGGACGGCGACTTCGTCCGCACGGAGACGCTGCAGGAACTCGTTGACTCGCTGGAGAAGCCGCGCCGCGTGCTGATCATGGTCAAGGCCGGCAAGCCGGTGGACTCCGTGATTGAGCAGCTCGAACCGCTGCTGGAGCCCGGCGACATCATCATCGACGCCGGCAACTCGCACTACGAGGACACCCGCCGCCGCGAAGCCGCCCTCGCCAAAAAGGACCTGCACTTCGTCGGCATCGGCGTCTCCGGCGGCGAGGAAGGGGCCCTCAACGGCCCCTCGATCATGCCCGGCGGTTCCAAGGAGTCCTACAAGGCACTCGGCCCGCTGCTGGAAAAGATCGCCGCGCACGTCGACGGCCAGCCCTGCTGTGCCTGGATCGGCACCGACGGCGCCGGCCACTTCGTCAAGATGGTGCACAACGGCATCGAATACGCCGACATGCAGGTCATCGGCGAGGCCTTCGACCTGCTGCGCTCCGGCGCCGGCATCGAGCCGGCCGAGCAGTCCAAAATCTTCGCCGAATGGAACAAGGGCGAGCTGGCCTCCTTCCTGATCGAGATCTCCGCCGAGGTCCTCGGCCACGTTGACGCCAAAACCGGCAAGCCGTTTGTCGACGTCGTCGTGGATGCCGCCGGCCAGAAGGGCACCGGCCGCTGGACGGTCATCTCCGCCCTCGAACTGGGTTCCCCGACCTCGGGCATCGCCGAATCAGTGTTCGCGCGGGCGCTGTCCTCCCAGGCGGAGCAGCGCAAGCTGGCCCAGGAGCTGCTCACCGGTGGCGAGGCCGCCGTCGAGGTCCCCGAAACCTTTGTCGAGGACGTCCGGCAGGCGCTGTACGCGTCCAAGCTGGTCTCCTACGCGCAGGGCCTGGACATGCTCACCTCCGCCGCCAAGGAATACGGCTGGGACCTCAAGCTGGACGAGATCGCTTCCCTGTGGCGTGGCGGCTGCATCATCCGCGCCGAACTGCTCAAGGAAATCACCAAGGCCTACGCCGCGGAGGAGAAGCCGGCCAACCTGCTGTTCGCCCCGGCCTTCACCAAGGCGATCGCCGAAGTCCTCCCGGCCTGGCGCCGCGTGGTGGCCACCGCCGTGCAGCTCGGCATCCCGGTGCCCGTGTTCTCCTCCTCGCTGGCCTACTACGACGGACTGCGCCGCAAGCGCCTGCCGGCCGCCGTGATCCAGGGCCAGCGTGACCTCTTCGGTGCGCACACCTACGGCCGCGTCGACACTGAGGGCACCTTCCACACCCTCTGGGGCGAGGACAAGTCCGAAATCGCCGCGGTGGACACGCACTAGTCCCGCCCGGTTAAGCGACAGCGGCCGGCGCCCCCGCTTTGGGGGCGCCGGCCGCTGTCTTATAACTGCGTGCCTTAGATCCGGTATTCGATCAGGTACTCGGCCGGGTCGACGGCGGGCTTGGTCTCGCGCTGGGCGTCGCGGTGCCGCCAGGTGGCCGGCACGCCGGTCAGGATCGACTCGGCCGGGGCGTCCTTGACCACGACGGCGTTGGCGCCGATGGCGCTGTCCCGGCCGATGGTAATGGGGCCCAGGACCTTGGCGCCGGCGCCGATGACCACACGGTCCTCGATGGTGGGGTGCCGCTTGATCTTGGCGAGCGAACGGCCGCCCAGCGTGACGCCGTGGTAGATCATGACGTCCTCGCCGATCTCGGCGGTCTCGCCGATCACCACGCCCATGCCGTGGTCAATGAAGAAGCGGCGGCCGATCGTGGCGCCGGGGTGGATCTCGATGCCGGTCAGGAAACGGGCCAGCTGGGAGATCAGCCGCGCCGGAAAGCGCAGCGAGGGGTTCTGCCACAGCCGGTGCGTCAGGCGGTGCGCCCAGATCGCGTGCAGGCCGGAGTAGGCAAAGAAGTTTTCGAAAGAACCCCGCGCCGCCGGGTCGTGGGACCGGGCGGCGTCGAGGTCTTCCTTCAGCCTTGCGAAGAAGCTCACAAAGACCTTTCTACGAAATTGTGGCGGGCCGGAATCAGCCGCGGATGTCGTCGTACAGCACGGTGGAGATGTAGCGCTCCCCGAAGTCGCAGACGATGGCAACAATCAGCTTACCGGCGTTCTCCGGCCGCTTGGCGAGCTCCAGGGCCGCCCAGACGATCGCGCCGGAGGAGATGCCGCCGAGAATGCCTTCCTTCACGCCGAGATCGCGTGCCACGCGGACCGAGTCCTCCAGAGTAGCGTCGAGGACCTCGTCGTAGACGTTGGTGTCCAGGATCTCCGGCACGAAGTTGGCGCCGAGGCCCTGGATCTTGTGCGGGCCGGCGTTGCCGCCGTTGAGGATGGCGGAGTCCTTGGGCTCGACGGCGACGATCTGCACGTCGGGCTTGCGCTCCTTGAGGACCTGGCCGACGCCGGTGACGGTTCCGCCGGTGCCGACGCCGGCGACGAAGATGTCCACCTTCCCGTCGGTGTCGGTCCAGATTTCCTCGGCCGTGGTCCGGCGGTGCACCTCGGGGTTGGCCTCGTTGGCGAACTGCTGGGCCCAGATGGAATTCTCCGTGTTGGCGACGATCTCCTGGGCCTTCTCCACGGCGCCGCGCATGCCCTCGGATCCGGGGGTCAGCACGATTTCTGCACCGTAGGCGCGGAGCATTACGCGGCGTTCCGTGGACATGGTCTCCGGCATGGTGAGGATGACCTTGTAACCGCGGGCGGCGCCGACCATGGCCAGTGCGATGCCGGTGTTGCCCGAGGTTCCCTCGACGATGGTACCGCCGGGCTTGAGCGCACCGGACTTCTCCGCGGCATCGATGATGGCCACGCCGATCCGGTCCTTGACGCTGTTGGCCGGATTGTAGAACTCCAGCTTGACCGCCACCGTGGCGTCCAGGCCTTCGCTCAGCCGGTTGAGGCGGACCAGCGGCGTGCCGCCGACCAGCTGGGTAACATCGTCATAGATCCGTGCCATGGGTATATGTGCCTATCTGTGAAGAGGGAATTCTAAGGTCAGCCTAACGATGGCGCTCAGGGCCTAGCTAAGCATTAAGCCATGCAGAGTAATATTTCCTGGCCTTCGCCAGCTTCGGGTTGATGATCACCTGGCAGTAGCCCTGTTCGGGGTATTTCGCGTAGTAGTCCTGGTGGAAATCCTCGGCCACGTGGAAGACCGGCAGCCGGCTCACCTCCGTGACGATCGGCTGCGCCCACAACTCCTGGTTCCGGTCGATCGCTTCCTCGAAGAGCATCTTTTCTTCGGTGGTCTCGTAGAACATCGAAGAGCGGTACTGGGTGCCGACGTCGTAGCCCTGGCGGTTCAGCGTGGTGGGATCGTGCAGGGCGAAGAACATGTCCAGGATGACTTCGGCCGGGATTACCTCCTCGTCGAACGTCACCGCCACCACCTCGGCGTGCCCGGTGGTCCCGGAGCACACGGAGTAGTAGTCGGGGTTGCGGTCATGGCCGCCGGTGTAGCCCGAAACGACCGAGCTGACACCTTTGGTCTTCTGGTAGACGGCGTCGAGGCACCAAAAGCAGCCCCCGCCGAGGACGAAAGTTCTCATGTCCTGTTCAATGGACGAACGCCCCGGATCATTCCCGAACCCGGGATTCAACGCGCATCCGGGACTCCCGGCACGGTGGCCGGGCTCGCGGATAGGGTAAAAATAAGGGTATGGAAGCTGAGAACACCGACGTTTCAGGACAGCCCGCCGAAGCTGCAGGCCCCGGCAAAGCCGCCACGCTCGGCATGATCCTGCTGGCCGTCGAGGAACTCTGGCCCGAATCGCTGGCGGAGGAGTGGGACGAGGTGGGCCTCGTGGCGGGGCACCCGTCCGCCGAGGTGAACAGGATCCTCTTCGCCGTAGACCCCACCCTCGAAGTCATCGAGGAAGCCGTCGACTGGGGCGCCCAACTGCTCATCACCCACCACCCCCTGCTGCTGAAGGGCGTCACCTCCGTCGCGGCCAACACCCCCAAGGGCAAGGCCGTGCACCGGCTGATCGAGTCCGGGACCGCCCTACTGACGGTCCACACCAACGGTGATTCCGCCGTCGGCGGCGTTTCCGATGTGCTGGCCGACGCGCTGGGCCTGCAGGACGTGGTGCCGCTGACGCCGGCCGCGAACGGCCTTCCGGAGGAGGGCATCGGCCGGGTCGGCGACCTCGCCGACGTTCAGACGCTGGGTGACTTCGCCGCGCGCGTATTCGGCATCCTGCCCTCCGTTGCCGGCGGTGTCCGGGTGTCCGGCGACCGGGACGGCTTGGTGCGCCGGGTGGCGCTGTGCGGCGGCGCCGGAGATTCCCTCTTCAACGAGGTCCGCGCGAGCAACGCCGACGTCTACCTCACCGCGGACCTGCGCCACCATCCGGCGTCGGAGGCGCGCGAGGCCGCCGTCAATGACCGGCCCTACCTGATCGACGTCTCGCACTTCGCCAGCGAGTGGTTGTGGCTGCCGGCGGCCGCCGAGGCCCTGGGGAATGTGCTGACCGACCAGGGGCACGACATCGAGATCCGGGTCAGCAGCACCAACAGCGACCCCTGGGACTTCATTCTGACTCCGGGCTAAGCCTCGCGTGCGAGGGGCCCCGGGTGAGCGTAGCGAGGCCGGGGAGCACGCTAGGCGCTAGAGTCTAGGGAGCGCCGGTAGGGCGCCCGGCCTCGGCCGGTAAGTGAACAAGCGGAGGAAATAGTGGCCAAGGCAGCACCGGCGGAACAGTTGAAGTTGCTCGAATTGCAGGGACTCGATGCCAGGCTCAAGTCCCTGTCCAACCGCCGCCGCAGCCTTGAAAGCGATTCCCGGATCACCGACCTGGAGGCTGCCCTCAGCGTCGCCAACGGCGAACTGGGTGCCGCGAAGGTGGCGGTGCACGACGCCGAGCTCGAACTCAAACGCGCCGAGGCCGACGTCGAGCAGGTCGCCTCCAGGATCGAACGCGACGAGGCAAAGCTCAACAGCGGCACCGGTCTGTCCAAGGACCTCGTGGCCCTGCAGCGTGACATCGCGTCCCTGAACAAGCGCCGTTCGGACCTGGAGGACGTGGAGCTCGAGGTGCTGGAACGGCTGGACTCGCTGCGCCTGCGCCAGGCCACGCAGCAGCAGATCGTTGATGACATCCAGGGCTCCTTCGGCACCATCCGCGCCGAACTGGACGAGCAGCTGGCCGAAGTGGCCGCCGAGATGACCGTGGTGCGCGGCCAGCGTGCCGAGTTCGCCGAGGGACTGGACGCGGGCATGCTCGCCGTTTACGAGAAGACGCTTGCCAAGCGCGGCGTCGGCGCGGCCCGGCTCTTCCACGGCACCTCCGAGGGTTCCGGGATGCAGCTGAGCCCCGGCGACCTCGCCGAGATCAAGGCCGCCGCCGAGGACGACATCGTCTTTTGCCCCGACTCCGGCTGCATCCTGGTCCGCTCCGCCGAGTGGGCCTAGCCAGCCGGACTGCCAGCTAGCTGGGCAGGAGGAGGTTGAGGGTGTGCGGCTTCCGCGCCGTGCCCTCGACCAGCTCCGCGGCCCACTTCTCCGCGGCGGCCTGCCGTAGCTGCGCCGGGGTCTGCGGGGCCTTGCCGCGCCGGGTCAGCAGGTGCCGGGCCAGCTCGCCGCGGGTGTGCTTGGCGAAGTGGCTCACCACCTTGCGGACCCCGTTGACCTCGGTGAAGACGTTCACGGCCACGGTCTGTTCCGGCGGCGGGGCCCACGCCGCGGCGTAGGTGCTGGAGCGGCAATCAACCAGCAGTTCGCCTGCCGTTTCGGCAGCCAGGGCCTCTGTTAATTGCGGTTTCCAGAAGGAGGCCAGCCGTCCGACGTCGGGCAGGGCCGTACCCATCGACAACCGGTACGCCGGCACCCGGTCCGCGAACCGGATTGCACCCCAGAGCGCGGAGATCACCAGCACGGACGCGTCGGCCTTCTTTCGCTGGGCCGGAGTCAGTGAACGGTAGTCCAGGGCGTCGTACAGCACGCCGGAATACACCTGATGGGCGGGCGCGGCGGGCTCGGCGTGCAGGCGGGTGTTCCGGTCGACGTCGGACTTCAGCGAGGCTCCGACGCCGAGCAGCGCCAGGGCATCCTCGTGGGCGCTGACGGTGCCGAGCGCCTCGAGGACCTTCGCGCGGTAGGCGTTGAGGCCGGGAAAGCTCAGCGACGCCGGGTCGACGGCGTCGCCGCGGGTCGCGGGGGTTTTGCCTTCGGAGGGCGGCAGCAGAATCAGCACCGTACGATCCTACCGGCGGGCCGCGGGCGTTCCGGCCGGCCGGAGTGCCGTGGTGCCGGTCTACGCGGCCTGGATGGGTGCCGGTGGTGCCACCGGGGCCGGGTTTGCCGCCGGACGCGCGGACTCGACCGCAGCGGCCTTGGTTTCACGGGCCAGGAAGGCGGACAGCTCGCCGATGGTACTCATCAGCGGCGCCGGGAAGACGACGGTCGAGTTCTTGTCCACCGCAATCTCCACCAGGGACTGCAGGTTCCGCAGCTGCAGGGCCAGCGGGTGGGCCATCATCGTGTCCGACGCCTCGCCGAGCGCCGCGGCGGCGATCGCCTCACCCTCGGCGGCGATGATCTTGGCCCGCTTTTCCCGCTCCGCCTCGGCCTGCCGAGCCATGGCCCGCTTCATGCTCTCCGGCAACTGGATGTCTTTGAGCTCCACGAGGGTGACCTCGACGCCCCACTCCAGTGTGAGGGCGTCGAGGATTTCGCGGATATCGCTGTTGATGTGTTCCGTCTCGGATAGCGTCTGGTCCAGGCTGTGCCGGCCGACAACTTTCCGGAGAGTGGTCTGCGCGATCTGGTTGATCGCGGCGGCCACGTTCTCGATCGCCACGACCGACTTCACGGCGTCGATCACCCGGTAGTAGGCCACGGCGGAGATGTCCACACTGACGTTGTCCTGGGTGATGATGCCCTGCGACTGGATCGGCATGGTCACGATCCGCAGGCTGACCAGCTGCAGTCTGTCGATCACCGGGATGATGAAGCGCAGGCCGGGCATCCGGACGCCGATCACCCGGCCCAGGCGGAACAACACACCCTGCTCGTACTGGCGGACAATCCGGATCGACATGCGGGCCACGATCAGGAGCGCGGCCGCGACGATCAGCCAAATAACGACGGCGGTAAAATCCATCCGAATCGCTTCCTTGCATGGCGGGGTTACTGTTTTCATTCTCCCACCGACGCGGTAAAAAGGCGCCCGTGCCCCGGCTGCCGGGGGAGACCGTAGAATGAACAGCGGATGGGTTGACCAGGCGGCCGCGCGTCACGCAAGTGGCTCGAGGAACGTCCGGGCTCCGCAGGGCAGGGTGGTGGGTAACGCCCACTCGGGGTAACCCGCAGGCCAGTGCCACAGAGAATAGACCGCCTGGCCCAGGGCCGTGTCCGCACGGCTCGGGGAGCAGGTAAGGGTGAAACGGCGGTGTAAGAGACCACCAGCTTCCCGGGTGACCGGGAAGGCTAGGTAAACCCCACCCGGAGCAAGGCCAGACAGGACACGTTTGAGGGCTGCCCGCCCGAGTGTCCGGGTAGGCCGCTGGAGGGCGTCGGCAACGGCGTCCGTAGATGGATGGCCGCTACTCCCGCGCCGGTAACAGCGCGGGAACACAGAACCCGGCGTATCGGTCAACCCATCCACTTACCTGGCCGATATTCGCCGGTTTTCCGGGGCAAAACTGGCGATTTTGCGGATAATTCAGCTTGCCTCTCGGGCCTATTAGATGGCACTTAATCGCGTTGTGGCGGACCCTTTTGCCCATCGATTGCCCATGATAATCGCTATGCCGGGAGGACCCCGGGCAGCCGGTCACCCCACCGGACATGGCGCAGGTTTTCGGGGCAACGGTGGTACTCCCAGATGTCCCATTCGGAGTCGTTGACGCGGCGGACGTTGCCGGCGGGGACCCAAGCCCAGTGCGGCCGCCGGTCGTCGTCCTCCCAGGACGCGAGGATGTGGGACGGGTTCCACCGCTCGGCGCGGGCGTGGACGTCGATCGTCCCGCCGCCGGCCAGCGCGACCGTGGCGAGGATCTTCGGGTACTTGCCGTACTCCCACGATTTGGTCTCCTCGAGGTGACCTGGGTCCGGGAGAAGGTACTCGTAACTGGTCCCGTCGAGGGTGAACGATGCCATGCCGACATCGTAGCCGGACGAAGAAAAGCGCCCCACCCGGTGAAGGGTGGGGCGCTTCTGCTATGTCTTGTCGGGTGCCAGCCAGGGCAGGTAGGCCCGGGTCCACTCGATCACTCCGGGTATGGCCATGATGCGGGCCAGGACGCCGGCCAGCGCGGTGATGCCAGCCGCAGCGGCCAGCAACCAGAGTCGCAGCCCATCCGGGAGTACCTGGCCGAAGCCGTTGACAATCTCCTGGATGATGAGCGGCACGATGATGAGCAAGCCGGGGAACGCTGCCAGCGCGGTCTGCAGCGCGGTGCGCATCGCCGCCCGGTTCGGGTTCGCCGCCTGTGTGGTGGTTGCGAGGTGATCGGCCATGTTATTTGCCTCCGATGGTGATGGTGCCGGAGAGGTCGAGGTTGGCGAGGGCCTTCGTCGCGCCTGCTTCCGCCGCCGCGGTTACGGCGTCCAGGTCGATGCCCGGGCCGCCGGCCTTGATGACGGCGCTGAGTGCCGCCTGCAGCCCGGCGATCTGCGCGGCCGTGCTCTGCGCGGCACGGGTGCCCTTGGCAATGAAGTCCCGGATGCCTTCCTGCCCGCCCGTGACATTGATCGGGGCGGTCTGTTCCGCGGCTTTCTGCGCGGCACGGGTCCCCTTCGCGATGAAATCCCGGATGCTGGCCGGGCCCGCGTCCGTGGTGATGTCCTTGGTGCGGTCCAGCAGGATCGCCAGCTTCTTGTTGATGTCGTCAATTTCGGCCACGGTAAGTTCTCCTTCGGTAATGGTGCCCTGCGCTGCGATAGCGCCCCCGGTTCGCGGCCGGATGATTGCGATGAGCCCCTGCCTTGGCAGGTGTTGGATGGTGGTCGGCCCGGTGGTCCACTGCGGGTAAGGGTTTCCGTCCTGGGCCGCGGTACTGTTCTGCGACACGCAAAGCACTTGGGCGCCGAAGTCCTGCACGCCGATGGCGACATGGGTCTTCGGGTAGTACCAGTAGCTATCGCCCCAAACCAACGTGTCACCGCCCTGCACGGTCGCGGATGGTGGCAGCTTCTCGTAGGCCGTGGCGATCGCCGGCGTCTGCGGGAAGGCATCGGCCATGTTGCCGGCCCAGCCGGGCCAGCGCCCCTCGCCGCCGGTGTTGATGACTGGCAGGCCGAGGTACTTGGCCCAGTTGGCGTGCAGGTCCCAGCACTGAGCGCCGTAGCCCTGTTCCCGGGGCTCCCAGTCCTCGTTGATATATTTGCCCTGAACCTGCGGGATCCAGTCGCTCAGGCGGGCCTCTAACGTCGGCATGTTGCGCTCCTAGAGTTCAAGTTCGTGGTCGGCGTCGGCCGGTTCCCCGCCGAGCTTGTAGATCTGGCCGCGGAGCCGCTGCGCGTACCGCCGCCACAGGGGTACCTGCTTGGCGTCTTTCTTCCATGAGTCACGCTCTTCCTGGACCTGGTCGAGGAGGCCCATGAGCAGGGTGATCTGCGCCGATTCCTTTTGACTCCGGCGCGCCAGGAAACTGGTGGACAGGCCGGCGGCGATGCCGCCGGCGACGGTCACGACGGTCTTGAGTAGCTCGGCGCTTTCAGGCGTCATCCCCAGGCTCTCCTTCGTGGGTCAGCACCTTCTTCCGAAGAGCCTCAATGTTCACGGGCGGCGCGTTGATCAGCCGGGCCACACCCAGGCAGGCCACGAGCAGCGCGACGTAGATGACCGCTTGCAGGATGAAGATGGTCAGCAGGCGCGGGTTGCTGGTGGTGGCCGCGGCACTGCCGTAGGAGATGGTCCACACGGCGAGCAGCCCGGCGAATAGGGTCATGGACTTCGATTGGTCCTGACGGAAGGCGCCGAGCAGCAGCAGCACCGCGGAGGCATACCAGGCCAGGCCCCACCATTGCAGCGGTATGAACCCGTCCAGACCGGCGAGCCCGGCCGGCGGCGGAGGGATCACAGCCACCGGACTGTTGAACGCCACCCCGAACACCAGCGACACGAGGCTGAACCCGAGCAGCGTCACGCCACGGGCGCCGTTGACTCTCGGGCGGCTCATGCGGAGGGCTCCTGGTTATTAAGCCAAAGCTTGTGCAGCCTTTTGCGGATATCGAGTTGCCAGCGACGGAGCAGGGCTTCGAGCAAGGTCGTGCCTCCTAGGGCGAGTGTTGGATATGCATGTGGACCCCGGACGTGCAGTTCGGGCCACGGGTTTTTTGGGCAACAAAAAAGCACCCGGTGAGGGGTGCTGAGATGTTTGGGCGCGTGTCTAGACGCTGGCTGGGACTTCGGGTGCCCGCACCAGGAATCGCTCAATGGTTTGCGACACCACGAGGTCGGGCCGCACCTGGGCTACGTAATCGATGTCGACCGTGTTGGCCCACACAAAGTGGTACTCACTGAATAGACGAGCGAACCACCAGCCGATCTTCGCCGGCTGATCCACGCCACTTCCGAAGAACGAGTTTCCGAAGACTACGACCGTCTTGTGAATGGGCGCTGTTTTGTTCGTCCACGTAAAGCGCGACCCGACGAAGTTCGCTGGAACGTGTTTGTAAGTCAGCTCAATGCTGGGTTCGCCGAGCGTCCCTGGCGCCGGTGTGCGGTGCCTGTCCCATATAGGGATGTCGAAGAACTTGTTGGCTAGATCGCCATCGTGGTAAGCCTCGCCGGTCAGCTTCACCCCATCAAGGAGCGAAGCGTCACATCCTGGCAGCAGCTTCAGCGTGGCCCTAGCAATGGACAACGCCCCGGCCGGCGAGCAATGCGTGTCGTTCCGTTGCCAGCCGCTGATTCGACTGGACCACCCGTCGAACAACTCCAAGCCGTTCAGGTAGTACTCCGCCCCACTCATGAGTTGGTTGATGCGTGCAAAAAGCGGGGTGGGCCCCTGGACGGGGAAAGGCGCTAGGTGACGAAGCGCGGTTAGTTTCTCGGGGATGATTACCTGAACGAAGGGCATGCCCATGTCTTTCAACCTGGAATGGGTGCTTTGAAAACCGGAAACCCATTGCCGTGCAGTTGCTTCCAGCGCAGCCACCCCGGAGGCGTCTTTGGGCCGCTTGTACTGGTCGCGCAGGGCGTTGTTGCCTCCGGTGAGGAAGAGGTGCCCGTCACGCCCAATTTCGGCAACATCGTCACTGGACCTCAGCCCCACAGGGAATGCGATATAAGAAAGGTCGCCCTCTTGCGCCGTTTTTCTGACCTGATCAATGTTATGGGACAGACTTCGTTCTTTGACTTGGAGTGCATTCAGTATGGCTTCCCGAGCCTGAGGGATTCTGGTCACCGAGTCTTTTGCGAACTCTGCGATGAGATGGATCTGCGCCCCAGGAGTCAAGGTAATTGTGGACACGGCGCCGTCCACGGTGGCCGTGACCCACTGGGTCTCCATGATGGTGGCTTTGCCATCCAATGGTTCGTCCAATGTGAGCGTGAACGCCTTATTGGCGATCCGGCGTCCGGATCGAACGTCCGGACGTTCCGGGCCGAACACCGCGGTCCCAGTTTCTTCCCCATGTCGGTTCAGCTGGAGCCGTGGCTCTTTGTCGTGTTCCCCCAGCTGGACCCAGCCCTTAATCGTGAGCTTGTCCGGAGAGATGGACTCGACGTAACCCTGCAGCATTTTCTCCTCTTCACTGTTTAGGCCTGATTCTTCCACAGGGGAATCGCCGGGTTGTTCCCTGCTAAAATGCAGGGCATGTCTGTTGTGAATTTCATCCGGCTTGAAGAAGTCGAACCGCTCATCAGGGCGAAATGGGCGGCAAAGCAGCCGTTCTCCCTAGTCCGCATCGGTGACGGTGAGCTGTCTGTCCTCGGCTATCCGAAGACTTCGCCGGAGCGCATGAAACATGTTCTGTGCCGGGCGATGGCTGACAGGGTCTATGCGGATAACGAGATGCGTTCGATCAGAGCCGGCATGGTCCAGGCCATAAACTCCGCCGACTTGGTTGGTATGCACGATTCGTATGAGTCGAATGACCTCTGCCTGGTTTATGAGGACACCATCGAGCACGCCGGGCTGGAGTGGATGACGGCATGCCATCAGGCCGTGCACATTTACTTGCAGAGCGCCGGCGTTCTTGACCGCCTCCTGCGGGTGGCGCAACGGGTGACGCTTATCTCCGGGCGTGACACCCTCGCCCAGTTCAAGGATGCTTACCCCCATATCAAAGCGAACCAGCGCCTAATACCGGTCGAACGGCAGTACCGGGTTGAGGGCGACGACATGAGCGAACAGCACTACCCGGACGCTTACGAGCGGATCATGGAATCGATCGCTCCGGAGGGCCCGTGCCACCTTTACCTTGTCGGCGCCGGGCTGCTCGGCAAGGAATACTGCTCAGTCATCAAGGCCCGCGGCGGGTTCGCCCTCGACATCGGCAGCATCTTCGACTACTGGGCGAACGTCCCCACCAGGGAGGGGAAGCGCGCCATTGTTGACGGTAAAGCCGCCCTCGCCGGGGAGTCCCGTTGGCCGGCCATTTTCCTTGGCGCCGAACCGGACCCGGCTGGGCTCGCCAAGACCCCGCACCGGGGCATGTTGCGTCCCCTGGAAATCACGGCACGGCCATGAAAGGACAACCCATGATCGACACAACGGTCCTCCGCGAAATCGCCGAGGAGGCAACACAGGGCGCTTGGGTGTGGCGCGAACCGTCACCATCCCCACAGTGGGGTGACCGCGGCCCGGACCTTACCGGCGAGGGCGACCGGCTCATCCTCAGCGCGGTTGGCGGCGATGACGGGGCGAACCTTTACGTTGACGCAAAGGACGCCGAATACATCACCGCCGCCAACCCGCAAACCATCCTCGCGCTTCTGGACGAAATCGACAGGCTCCGGGGCTAGGAGTTCTGCCGCACGTCCCACGTTGACGTGTCGGCATTGCGGTACACCTTGATCGCCACATCATCGAACTCGTTGCCGGTCAGCGTCACGCCCGTTGATGCCGCGTCAGTGAGTGTGGCGCGCATACCCTGGATGCCGGCGTAGAAGCCGCGTATCGCGTTGCCTGCGACGGCGATGGTGTTTGCGCTGGCAAGGCGGATGCCAACGGTGCCGCCTCGCCCGCCCGCAGAGCCGGTCCCGATGACCGTGTTACCGGACACCGCGCCAGTCTTGGCGCGCAGAAGGTATATCCCGTATTGGTCCGTCGCCCCGGTTTCGACGTAGTTGCCGGTCACGGCGAACTTCTCCGTCGATTCGACCCTGATGCCGGACCCCGGGGTGACGCCCTGGATGATGTTGCCGGTGATCGTCCCGCCGTACATGGTGGTGACGTCGTGTTTGCGGAAGAAGATCCCGTGCCCGTTGGTGACGCCCTCGATGTCGTTGCCCGTCACTCCGGTTGAGTCGCCGGAGATGTGGATGCCGTGGTTACGGGGGGCTTTCACATGGTTGCCGACTGCGGTTACGTGCCGGTTCGCGTCACTGTACCCGGCGATCCCGTCCCCTCCCGTGTCTTTCGTCTGGTTGTTCGTGAAAGACGCATGAGTAGCTGAGCCCATGATGCCCAGCCCGGCCTCTCCAGTGTCGTGCACATAGTTTTTGTCGTGGATGATGTGTGCTGCGGTGGTCCCGTTGATGGTCGCGCCAACCCGGCCAGTGTCGTGGATGTGGCACTTCTCGACCGTGACCCGCAGCGCGCCGTCCAGACCTGTGATGCCGTCCTGCGCTACGTGGTGGACGTACATCCTGGAGATGAGCAGGTCGGCGGCGGAGTATTCGATGCCCATGTTCGCAGTCGTCTGCGCGGCTTTGTTGCCGTCCAGCTCGAAGTCCAGAGCCGAAGCCCCGGCATTGTTGAGCTTGAGTATGGCGGCGAACACGCCGCCGAGCTGGACGAGCTTCCCCGGCCCGGTGACGGTGACGCCGGCTGGCACGGAGACGCTGGAGACGATGAAGGTTCCGCCGGCCAGCGAGCAGCGGCGGAACGGGGACGACGCAGCCGCATTCAAGGCGTTCTGCACTGCGGTCGTATCGTTCGCCCCGCCCCCAGCCGCGCCGTAGTCAAACGGTGTTGGGATGTCGAAGATCAATGGATCAAACCCCGATCAGAGTGTCAGGCCAGGAGCGGTCGGTGATCGTGGTAACAGAGCCGTACACCGTGTCCGTGTCAACGACGCCGTAGATGGAGACGCCGCCGTTGCGGTTCATCGCAATGCGCCCCACGTTCGGGCCATTCGACTTCGCCAAAACAGCGGACACGTCGTTGTAGAACCCGGTCCGGTAGTAGGAGAACAACGGGTCGGAAGCCTGCCCGGAGCCCGCGATGATCGTGATGCCGCCCGGTCCGAGCCCGGTGGCGACCTTCACCGCGTTCAACGAAATCTGCACAGTCTGACCCGAACGGATCAGCTCAACTGTGCCAGACACTATGTTGTTGCACAGCGATGTGATGTTGCGGACCAGGGTGTTGCCGAGTTCCGTGGACACCGCCGTCGTGCCGTAGGTGCCGTCGGCGTTCTTCTCGTAAGCGGAGACGGTCAGTTTCTTCGTGGAAACCTTGGCGGACGGGTTAGACCCCAAGTTCTTGAGGGACGCTTCGGTGACGAGGCGCTGCGATGCTGATGCGGCCATGCTGGGCTCCTTAGTAGGTCAGGTAGGGGACGCCGTCGGTGTCGGTGTTCACAGCCGGCCAGGGGTCTTCGGCGTAGTAGGGGTTGCCGTCCGTGTCCGGGAAGACCCGGAGCGTCGCCCCTGTCGTGGTGTAGTACGGTGTTCCGTCCGTGTCCAAGGCGACGACTTTCGGGCCGATTGATTGGCGGATCGCTTCGGCCTGCGCCGCAGCGTCAGCAGCGGCCCACGCGGAACGGTTGCTCGTGTCCTTAGTATCGGCGTAGGACTTTGCCGCCGATTCCGCCCGGCTGCCTTCGCTCGTGAGAGCGTTGTTCGTCGCAACCGCCAAAGCGTTGAGCTGTTTCCGCAGGTTGTCGCCGGAGGGGGACCGGACAAGGTCGCCAGTGCCGAGGATTGGCAGGGACAGGGTGGTGTAACTCTCTGCCATGTTTATGCAGCCTCCGCTGGTTGGTTGTTGAACGCCTCATGCGTGAGCGTCGTGGGTGACAGCAGGTTCCACTGGTCGTAGGTGAGTTGCCCGCCGGCGGCGTTGAACTGCTCATACGTCGTGAACGTGGATGCCGCGGAGATGACGCGGACGTTAAGCGTCTGTGTGAACGAGTCCCCGGCACTGTTCCGCACGCCCGTGATGAGCGCGTTGATCGTCACGCCCATCAGGTCCGGGGACGAGATCGTGATGACGTCGCCGAGCTGCCGGCGCGGATCGAAACCTACCCGCATCGACTCGATTGTGGGGGACGGTGTCGTGACCATGCCGGCGATGTAGTCCGCCTGGTTAGTCTGCGCGACAGTGTCCACCGAGCGGGCACTCCAGAACCCGGCGTCGTGCTCCAGCTCAGGGAACCCATACGGGCCAGTTATGGAGGAGGTCACGAAAGCGTCCGTGAAAGTCACCTTTCCCCGGCCCCGAAGGATCGGGTAGCTCATCCCACGGAACCGCTGCGGGTAATTCGCCGCATCATCCGGCACGGCGAGGACATAAGACTTCCCCGCCGGCAGGGTCGACGTGTTGACCTGGAACTTGCGGGTGCGGTAGTCAACCGTTGACAGCGACCACGTACCGTACCCGCCGGTGTCGCCCGTCCACGTCCCGTTGGTCGCTTCGAGGTAGCCGCTCGCCCATGACCCGCGGCCCTGGTTGAACGCGGTGATCCCCTCGGCGGTACCGACGCCGAAGTGGTCGATCTCGGCCCATGCCTCATCCGTCACCGCCTCGGCGAAGAGGACTTTTTCCTGGTTCGATTCCATCGTTTCGCCGGACCCCTGCCACAGCGTGACGTTGGAGTAGCGGGACTTGTTCGAGGCGGGCAGCTTGTATTTGACCCGTACCTTGGACCGCACACCGAGGCGATTGTCCTTCCACGACAGCGCGTAGATGTCGTCCAGTGTCGTGACCGTTTGAACCGGCGTCTGACCGCGGAGAACATCGGAGCCGATGAACCGGAGCTGCCCGGCCTCGTTGAACCACATCGCCGACAGGGACGCCTTGGAAATCTCCGTTAGCACGTCGATAGCTGGCTTGTTCACATATGCCGGGAGTGCGTCCATCACGCCGACGAACAACCCAGTGTTCTGGAAGTACGACGCGACCGGTAAGAGTGCCTGGAACTCCTGCCCGGCAGGCGGGGTGGAGACCTGCATCCCGCCAACACGGGCGTTGGGGTCGGCGGTCGCGGTGATGCTGGAGAGGTTGGACCCTCCCGGTACTGCGAGGCTGCCTGACGCTGTTGCGCCGCTCGAGGTCTTCAGCGTCCACACGCCGGCCTTGACCAGCAGGGTGACGACCGTTGAAGCGGCACCGATGTTCAGCGACACCGCGTCTACGCCGTTGAGCCGCCCGATGGCTGTCCCGTTGCCGGGGATGGAGAGCTGCACTTTTACCGTGCCGTAGAAGGCGTTCAGGGTGAAACTTCCGGCGTGCGCGGCATCCACCTTTGCCGTGAGCTGGATCGAGGAACTGTTCGACGGGAACGTGTAGTAGGGCGTGTAGGTCGTGTCGAAATCAGACTGGCACTTACCCCACGACGAATCCCAGTTCGACGGGCCCAGCTTCGGCAAGCCACTGTAGGCAACCGAAGACGTGACCGTGCCGACCTCCGGCCAGAGCGACTGCTGCCCCGGGACAGACATCACACAGCCGGGCTCGGCCGGCGGGGTGGCGTAGAAGCCGCACGCCCGGCACGCCCGGTCCACCGCGTAACCCGCGGACATGCCGACACCCATCATCGCCCCGCCCTCAGACTTGGGCGGGTGCAGCCAGAACACCGTCTCGTGGGACACAGCCCGGTTGAGATAATCGGTGTAGTCCACGATCGTGGTCGCCGGCAGCCCACCCAATTCGCCGTCGTTGCCGTCAACGACCCCGACGAACTGCGGCCACTCAGTGACACCGTCCGAGACGTAAATGATGACCCGGTCGCCCTGCCCCGGCAGCCACCCGGTGGACGGGTTCCACGGGTTGATGGCGTGTTCGGTGATGTCGTCGCCTTCGGCCCACACAATGGAGCCGGTGGCCTGCTGCAACCCGGACGACGCCACGACCTGCGTGGGCATGTCTCCGGTCAGTTCCCGTGTGATTTCCCACGACTTATGTGCCCGCTCAGCGCCGGCGACAGTTATGCGGGAAGTGAGCTGCTGCACATCACCGGTAACCAAAGAACCGCCCTGCATGGCTACCCCACTTCTGTAATAGTGAAACTCGCATCCGAATAGCGCCCGTAAGAAGGTTCGCGGAGTGCGAGAACTAGCTTCCGGTCAAGCCCAGAGATGACTGCTTTGGGGCAGCCCTGACCGTCTGACCACTCGAACAGGGCGTCGGTCCATGTCAGTGCCGGGCGTGCGCCCTGGGAGGTGCTCAGTGCGTTGACGTAGGCGACAGCAGCGTTAGACGGTGCGGTCGCCGTGACCGAGATCCGCTTAGCCACACCAGCGACACCCAACGCGGAAGACTCAGACGTTGAGATGAGCCCACCGGCCGCGTCCTCCCAACGGATCTGCACCTTCGCCCCAGCACCCACCAGGTACGCCGACCCGGTGACCTTCTGCAACGGGAGAACAGGGGCGCCCTGACCACCGAACCGGAACGTCGTCGAAGGCGTCGGGTTCAGGAAGGAACGCCCCGCCCAACCATCAGCCCCAAGACTCAACGGCCCACCAGCAATCACACCAGCCGTGTACAACGTGGACGGGTCACACAACGACTGCTCCGGTGTCAGCATGTTCGTCACCGGGGCGTCAGCAGAAACCCACACAAACGGCCCACGCCCCCACTCGCCAGACGCGAACGCCGCCAATGCTCCGATGTCGGCTGGTGTCGCGGTGGAGACTTGCACGCTCCACTGACGCCGGGACAGCACCTTCGCCTGAGCTTTGACCCGGCCCTCGAGTGTCCGCTCGAACGTGAAGGTGCTGTCCCGGGACAGCACTTGCCCGGCAGGGCATTTGAGTGCGACCATCCGGCCCGGGATCCCGAGATATGCGCTCATTATTTCCTCTCGGTGAACTGCTTTGCACTGCTCACGGCTGCCGCGAATTCCCTTTGGCCAATGCGGAGGGATGTGTGGATTGGGGCTGCCGCGGCCGCCGCAACGACAGCGGAGGCTAGCGCCTCGTAATCGAGAGTCGGCTGGGTGGCCGCCCGTGCCGCCGCTTGTGCTGGCCCGCTCATGTAAGCGTCGCCACCCCGCCCCACAGAACCGCCACCGGCGAGGCCCTGAAAGTTACCTGCCCGGACCTTGGCCCGGAACTGGTAGACGGCCTGCTGCCCGCCCATCAGATCGACTTCCGGAGCGGTGAGGACGTGCTCACCTTTAGCCCCGAAGAACAGCTGGCTGTCCACACCCTTCGGCCCCGGTGCCATGTCCAGGTCGCCACCCCCGGCCCTACCAGGGATGAAGCCCGGGGCGTAAACCCCGGCCCCCTGCCCGGCTGAGCCGTTGGAAATTCCCGTCGGAGGCAACCCAACAAGGCGCTCAAACGTTGTCCGGTAGGTATCGATCGTGACTACAACCTGCTTCGGGATGCCGTTGATCGCGCCCGTGGTCTGCTCCGCCATGGCCTTGGCCTGCGAAGACATCCACGATGTGATGCTGACGCCCTTGGGCACGTGGAGGATGTCGCGGGCGAGGTTCTTGGCCGCGTCCCCGGTGATGTTGAGCTGCCCAGCACCGGCGATCAGCTTGTTATAGGTGTCGGTAAGGTTTCCCTGCAGCTTCTCCTGGCTGTCCCCATTGGCGGCGTTTGCCTTTACAACGTTGAACCCGGCGCTGGCGATACCGTCCAGAACCGCCTGGTTTGCTCGGCCCTGCTCGGTGTTGATGTCCATCGTGGTGCCGTTCTTGGCGATGGACTCACCGACTGCATCGATCGCGGCCTGGTAGTTGCGTGCCGCGTCCCTGGCGGACAGGTTGATCAGCCCGGCGTTGAGCAGGGCGTCGGTGAACTTGGCAAGGTCGGTTACGGTGCCGTCGGCGCTCACCCCGATCTCGTCGAGGGCGTCGGCGACGTCCTTTGCCAGCGCCGCAGCGGGGCCGCTCGCGTCGCCCGCGGCTTTGATCCCGGCCGCAGCTTTATCGCCGCCAGCCCCTGCTGCGTTGGCGTCGGCTTCGGCCTGTTTCAGGGCGTCCGCGTAGGAGGGGAACTTCTCCAGCAGCTGGTCGATGGTGATGTCCTGGTCGGCAGCTGCTTTCTGGATTTTGGCGAAGCCCTCTGCCGCACCGTCGGCGTTTCCGCTGCTGACCATTTCGGCTAGGCCGTCGTCCAGCCGCTTCCACTGGTCGTTCAATATCTGGGAAGACCCCTTGACCCCGGTCATGCCGTGGACAAGGCCCTCGGCCCAGTCATTGAAGGCCTGCCCGCCGTCCTTCTGGAACGTGCGTTTCAGTGCACTGTCCAAGTCGTCCACTGAGCTGATCAGGTCGCCGCCGCTTTTGTCCTGGAACAGTCCGTCGAGGGCCTTCGACGCCGCCGGGCCGGTCTTTGCCGTTTCCTGCAGGGCGAGGTTGACTTTGCCCATGCCGGTGTCGATTTTGGACATGTAGTCCGCTTCGGCCCACTTGGCGAGCACCGACGTGACCGCTACGAGTCCGCCCGCCACAGCGCCGGCTTTGGCGATCTTGTTGAAGGTTCCGGGGATCCGGCTGCCGGCCCGGTCGAGGTCGCGGAAAGCAGTGCGGGCGTCGTTGATTTTGGGCAGGAGCGTCAGCATCCCGCCGCCGACGAGGGCAGCCACGCCGATGACGCCACCGAGGGTGGTGATGACGCCCTGCACCGGCTGAGGTAGGCTCCCGAAGGTCTGGGCGAGCCCGGACACCGACTCGGCCACCCCCTGGATAACGGGTAGGAGGACCGCCCCGGCGTCGATGGCCGCATCCTTGATGTTGTTCCACGCGATCTTGACCTTGGAGTCGGTCGTCTCGTACCGCTTGGTCGCCTCTGCGAGCAGGGCGGTGTTCTCGTTCCACGACTTGGAGCCGAGGGCGAGCGAGTCGGAGAGCAGGTCGCCGGAGGCGGCGAGGGCCAGCATGACCTGGGTTTCCTCGGTGCCCTTGATGCCCATGTCCTTCATGAGAGCGACGACGTTACCGCCCTCGTTCTTCACCCGGTTCAGGCCCTTGTCAACCATGTCGAGAGCCTGCACCGGAGACTCACCGTAAGCCTTGGCGAACTCCTGCGCGGAAAGCCCCGCGGTCTTGGCGAAGGCTTCCAGCTTCGGCCCGCCGTCCTTAACGGCCGCGTACATTTTCAGCAGGACACGCGTGGTAACGCCGCCGCCGAGCTCGGCTTTGACGCCCATCGATGCGAGCGTGTTGGACAGGGCCAGCACGTCGGTCTCGCTGGCCCCCACCGTGGCCGCGGCACCGGCGATGCGCTGCGCCATGGAAAGGATGTCCTTCTCAGTGGAGGCGCCGTTGTTGCCCAGGGCCACGAGGGTGGCACCAAACCGGCTGATACCCTCGGAGCCGTCCCGCGCCATGGTGCCCATGACGTTGCTGATCTGGGCGATGTTAGTGGCGGCCTCGTCGGCGGTCAGGTTGGTGCTCACGCCGAGGTCGATCATGGTTTTCGTGAATCCGAGAATGTCTTCCCGGGCGACACCGAGCTGCCCGGCGGCCTCGGCCACGCCGGCGATTTCCTCATGGGTCAGGGGCAGGGTCTTGGCCAGCCCGCGGAGGCCGTGCTCCAGTTCGTTGAGCTGCTCCGGGGTGCCGTTGACGGTTTTGGTCACGCCCGCCCACGCGGACTCCCAGTCCATGGCGGCTTTGGCGCTGGCGCCCAGCCCGGCGACGGTCAACGTGCCGAAGGTCAGCATCGTCTTTCCGGCGGTTTCCATGGCCTTCTGGTTGGCTTCCGTCGAGCGGCGTGCCTGCACAACCTGCCGGGCTACGTCGTCCGTTGCCCGGCCAGCCCGGCCCATACCGGCCACGTAGCTGGCGACTTCGGCCTCGAGGCGGACGATCACTGAGCGCGTGGACATGGAGCCTCCTGGGGGCCTAGCGGGGGTGGGTGGGAGGCAGGGGCTTCGAGCCTGGCCGCGTGTACTTGGAGTACACCTTCTCGCCGGGAGCCGGCACGTACTGGTCCGTGCCGGTGCCCTGGACGGCACGATCCCGGGCGGCGCAGGAGTGGCACTGGGTTTTGTGGGCGTCGTACCAGCCGTCGTTGTCCGGGTGGTGCGCCAGAGCCATCGGTTGCCCGCAGCCGCAAAGCCCGTCCTCGTACACGGTCAAAGCGAGTGACAGGACGTAGTCGCGCTCCGTCCAGTCGCCCCGGTTACGGGTAAACCAGTGCGACGGGGGTTTCCCCGCCGCCCTGGCGGTGCGGAGGACCTGGACTACTCCGGGCCAGTCTCCGTGCCAGAGCGCCCGCGCAAAAAATCCGCGTCCACACTCGGCATCGCGTTCTGTGCGATCTGCCGGGCCGCGAGGATCTGACTGACCTGGGTGTCGCCGATGGCGTTCCGGATGGCCTTGACCTTGTCCGAGGAGAGCTTCACCGGGCTGCGTTCCCCGCCGGCAGGCTTCACAGCGACGACGGCCGCGGCCAGGAGGTCGAAACCGAACTCGGCGTTCGCGTCATTCGGGGGCAGGTCTTTCGTGCGCTCCTCAGTCGCGGCCCGCTGAGCCTTCAACTCGTCAGCGGTGAGCGCCCGGACGTACACGGTGAGCGCGGACTGCGAGAACGTCTCCAGCAGCCCCATGTACTCCTGCTCCAGCGGGGTGAGGGCGGCGTCGGATGCGCTCCGTTCCGCGCCAGCGGCGCGGGCTTCCAGCTCGATGCGGCGCTTCAGGTCGCTGAGCTCCGCGATGACGTCCGGGCGCTTGTAGACGGTGACGGATTCCTCCGGCAGGGAAGCGTCCTGCAACCAGCCTTCGACGTCGAAGGCGGCCGGATCCTGAGTGATGGTTTCAGTCATGGGAGGCTCCTATAGTCCGTGGTTTTCGGGGGCGGAGATCATGGGGAGGGTGACAAGGTGCCTTTGCCAGCCGATGAGTTCACCGGTTTCGTCATGGACGGGAATCTTGAAGCCGTCCGCGCTCCGGACGTACTCGACGAAGGTGATCCGGCCATCCTCGACGAGAGCCTCCTGCGCCGCAGGTATGCCGTTCGGGTCGATGTCATTTGCTTCGAGCCACCCCACGATCTGCGGATCGGGGAGTTGCGGGGTGTCGAGGTTGATGCGACGAGACATAGGGGTTCAGGCTCCTAAGTTGGGGTTGGTTCAGTCTCGGGGGTGGTGAGGGTGGCGGGGCGGAGCCTGAGAACGCCCCGCCACCCGGTTCACTACGCGGCCGCTGGCACCGGCACGTTGGAGATCATGTTCTGCGGCAGGAACTCGATCCGGCGTTTGATGTTGCCGTCGTTGTTCACCCGCATCGGGGCGTCCGAAACCACCTCGCCGCCGAGGTCGATGACATCGGTCGCGGCCCAGTCCTCCGTGGAGTCCTTGTCGGACTCCCGCATGTAGATCCAGACCGTGGTGCCCTTGGTCTGCACTGCCTGGTAGCCGACGTCCGCGCCGGTCAGGTCCGCGCCGCCGCCGTCCGGCAGGAACTCACGCAGGAACGTGAGCGCCGTGTCGTAGTTGGAAGCACCCAGCGCCATGGAGTTGCCCTTGGTGCAGGCGGGCTTCTCGTTAAACCGGTCGCTGGCAGTGTTGGTCCAGTTCGCGTCCGAGTCGAGCACGGCGCACGAAATGTCGTGTCCTGCGTTGAGCTCGGTAGCGGTGGGGATGTTGTCGGCCGCGGCCGGAGCCTCGGTCAGTAGGGTGAACTTCTTCTTGCCGTCCGCTGCGACTTTCATCCGCGGGCCTCCTTCTTGGTCTCCGGCTTGGCCGGTTCAGTAACGGTGGTGGTGGCCGGAGTGGCCGGTTCCCGGACCTTCTTGGAGGGCGGGAGCGTGTACCCGAATACGGGATTCTCGAGGTAGTGCTTGGGGACCCGGCGTTTCTTCTTGTCCGGACCGACCGCGGTGACGAAGCCGTCATCTGCCATGGGTGTCTCCTAGTTGGTGATCAGCCGCCACTGCCGGGGCAGCATGAAGCGGGACGGGGTGGTCTGGGTGTCGAGGACCGGGGCTTGCTGGTTGAAGCCGTCCGGGTTGCGGCGCACCCGGCCTGTGCCGACGGGTAGGTTTACGAGGGCGGCGGCCACGGCCTTGTCGACTGCCCGGCAAATGCCCGGGGTCGCCCCGACTGCGGTGGTCTGGAAGTCCCAGATGAGGGAGTCACCGGCTTGGCGCCCGTCGGCGGGCAGTTCGCTGGGTTCGTCGCCGGTCCCGGCCCACAGCACGACGTACGGGTCGATGAACCCGCCAGTTTCAGGGACCTTCACCGGGACGAAGCCGTCGTACTCGGTGATCCCCGGCACCGCCTTGAGGGCTGCGATGACGGCGGCCGCGAACTGTTCGACGTCAGCCATTCAGGCCCTCCAAACCGATCTGCTGCATTGCCTGCTCAAAAGCTGGGGCGTGAAGGTCCGCGGCCGGGCCCATATACGGCTGCGGGGCCATGCGGGAGGTCCCGAGCTCGACGTAGGCGCCATAGTTTGCTGTCGGACCGATCTCGATGGCCAGCGTCCCGGAGCGGCCCACGGAGCGGGCGTCACTGTGCCCGATGGAGCCCTTCAAGTTGCCGGTGTCCACCGGGACCTTGTTCTTAGCGGTGCGCTCAATGTCGTAGGCCGTCTTCCGGACCACGATCTGCGCCCTTGCGCCTGTGGTCCTCGCTGCCCGTGCGATGTCCGCGGACAGGCGCCTCAGCTGTTCCTCGCCGCTCATGACGGGTTCTGCTGGGTCATGTTGTCCGTGCAGACCAGGTCGACCTCCCACAGCAGGGAACCGAACAGCACCTGCTGCAGGCGGAATTCGCGGCCGGCTACCCGGATAAGATCGCCGCGCTCCCCGGTTTGGAGGACGGGGACGCCAATCTTGGTGGTGAGCATGTATTGGCGCTCCCGGGTAGGTTGCTCCCCGGGGGTGCCGCCGCCTTCACGGTTGAGCTGCTGCACCCGGAACAGGGCCTCGTGGATGAGGGTTTCGCCGGTCCAGCCGTCCGGTTTCGGGTACGGGGGCGGGCCAGCCGTGATGCGGTGGATGGTGCCTGGCGCGGTCATGGTCGCCTCAGCTGTGGGCTGGTGGTGCCCGGCCCAGCCGTCAGGGATGACCTTGGTGTTGGGGAGGCCTACCACCGGTACTCAGCGCCTTCCGGTTTGAACGGATCCGTGAACGGCACGACCTCGAAGAAAGACCCGGCCGCGGCGTCCTCGTCATCGGCCTCCACCTTGTACGTGGCCGCGAGGTTGCGGAGCTCGGCGGCGACCGCGGGGCCGTCGGTGGACAGATCCTGGGTTCGGATCTTCTTGCCCAGCAGCACCTCTGAGGTGGCGATGGTGATCAGTGCCCGGTACGTGGCCCGGTTCACAGACCCGCCGTACTGTGCCAGCCACGCTCCCAGCTGCTCGTCAGTGAACAGGGGCGGGTCGCTCAGGTCGGTGATGTTGAGGCGGACGATTTCGACGTCGGTGAGTTCGGCCATGGTCCGCCTCCTGTGTGAAGTTATGGGGTGGTGCCGGGGTGGGGTTGATTTGCCCTATTTGTCACCCCGGCACCACTGAGTGCGGTGGTTAGCCGCCGTTGGACGCGTACACGCCCGTGGTGAAGCCCTTGTCGATGCCGAAGAAGTTCCGGCCACGGAACCAGATGGTGTCGTCGTTGAACGACCCCTCTTCGATGGAGACAGGGCCGCCGCCGACGTTGTCGCCCTGGTCGCGCTTCACGCGGATGTCGACGTTGCCGTCGTGACCCTCGAGGCCGGTGTCGATGATCGAGGGCAGGGTGGAGTCCTTGCCCTGGATCAGCGCCCATGCCTTGCCCTGATTCGCACCCAGCTCCTTGCCAACGCGGCGGGACACGAGCAGGGTAACGATGCCGCGGAACGGGTTGGCAATCTCGGTCTTGGTGACCTTGGAGCCGTTGGTCACTTCCATGACGATCTTGTCCGCGTTCAGGATGCGGTTCGCTTCCGACTGCAGCCCGGGGCCGACCATGAGGACGAGGTTGGACGTGTCCACCAGGTCGCCTCGGTGGTCTTCGCGGGTGGCGAGGTCCTTGAGGGCGGCGTCCAGCGACTCCGGGGTCAGTGCCACGTTCGCGACCGTGCCGAAGAACGCGGGGTCCCAGGCGCCGGCCTCGACCAGCAGCTGGGCGACGGCGCTGTTCTTCGCCTTGACCGCACCCGAACCCAGCAGAGTGGGGAAGTTCGCCAAGTCGGAGAACACCCGCCGCATGCGCAGCTCGAAGGTCAGGCCGTAGGACTTGCCGTACTTCGCGGTGCCGTGATCGAGATCGGTCTCGTTCAGGGTGCCGCCCTTGTACTCCTCGCCCTGCCGGACCCGCTCGAACTCGTCACCGGACCACAGGTCGATGAGCTTGTGGCGTTCGAAGTCTGGCGCCGTGGTGTGCGTGAGCACGGGGGAGAACTCATCGACGGCCGCCTTCTGCGCGGCGACAGCCTTCTTAGTGAAGGCCGCACCCAGCAGAACGGGGAAGTCGGACGTGGAGAACGCTTCCGCGACCTCGGCCTGGGCGAGGGGGCCGCCGGAGCGGCCCTGCCCGAAGAACTTGGCGGCCTCAAAGACCCGCTCATCGCGGGTCGGGGCTTTCCGCCACCCCTTGTTTTCGAAAAGGTCCATTGTCATTCTCCTTACGCCAGGGCGGCGGTGTTGGTGATCTTGCCGAACGGTGCGACCTCGACGACACCGGATCCGGTTGCCTTGGAGGCGTTGGCGACACCGAACGGGTAATTGCCCGTGGCGGTGGCGGTGAGGGTGTTGTCACCCTTGATGTAGACGATCCCGGCCTCGGCGACGGCACCGGAGACGGTGACGTCGTAGGAGCCGTCCAGCCAGACGGTCACCTTCTCGCCGGCTGCGGCCTTGGTCTGGGCGACGCCGACGTACTGGCCGATCTTCACCGGGGAGCCGGATTCGATCGCCTTGTCAGCGGTCAGAGCGATGTGGCGGTTGTGCGTGTAGCGCTGGTTCTTTGCCATGCTGGTCGGCCCCCTTAGAGCGCGTTGACGACGTCGTCGTCAGAGATGGTCTTGGACTCGGCCGCGGGTTCGCCGAGGCCGCGGACGGAGCCGGCGCCGTTGGCGACCTGCAGTTCCGCGATGGACTCGGCTACGTCGGTGGCGAGAGCTTCGGCGTTGAGGACACCGTTCTCCTTCACCGGGTAGCCGTTGGAGAGACGCGCAGCGGTCTTGGGCGCGCTGATGCCGGCAGCGGTGAACGCGGCTTCGACGACGGCGGCGGCGGCCGCGTCGTTGGCTTCGGTGAGGCCAGCTTCGGCGCGGGTGGCGCGGTCGTTGGCGGTGGATACTTCTGCTTCCAGCGCGGTGGTCCGGCTGGACTTTTCGACGAGGTCAGCGTGAACGCGTTCCTCGATCTGAATGGTGGCCACGATTGGCTCCTTTTCATTCTCGGTAACCCCAGCCGGAGCGGATGGGGAATCTTGGGCGGCTTCGGCCGCGGGGGGAGTTACGGGCTCGTAGCTGGTGACGCGCCGGACCTCGATCAGGTCTCCGGTGAGCTCCGCGACAGCGCCTGTGATGGTGTAGGCCTGCTGCCAGGTCCTGGACGTGTCCGCGGATTCCTGCTCGAACCAGACGTTCGTGTCGTCGTAGTCGAGGACCCACACCCACACGCCGTCGTCCTGGTAGGCGTCCCGGACTGCGGTGTTGATCGCTGCCCGGGTTTCGTTGGCGGTCGCTTCCTCGACCCTGCCCGCGATGGATTCGAGGACCTTCTCGACTTTCCCGCCCCGGCCGGCGACGGTGACGAAGTCGACCCGGTTCAGTGCGTCGGGGTAGAGCTTCTCGATGATGGTGCCTTTGCGGCCCTCGGCCTCGCCGATGGTGACGTCGGCGCCGGCGGCGATGGAGGTGCCGATGTAGTCGGCGAACTCGGTGATCACGTCCCGGTACTGGGAGCCGAGCATCGCCTCAGCGACCAGGCGCTCCCCGTCCCACACGGCGTCCTCGGTGAGGACCGCGGCGAGGGTTTTCACGGAACCGGCAGGCTGTTCCCGCCGTTCGGTGCTGGACATGTGGTCGATGTGCATCTGGGTGCCCTTGGCGAACACCTTGTCCGCAGCGGCCTGCTCCAGCAGGGCGGGGGAGTAGTAGCCGGACGACCCCCAGCCTGGGGTGATGAGCTGGATGAGCAGCCGACCGGGGCCGGGTGCGGTGCTGAGCGTCCCTGCTTCGTGAATGAGCTTGGCCATTGACAGCCTCCTAGAATGGGTGTGTGGGCCTTGATGACCGGAACGAGAGTGCGGGCGTGCCTGGGGAGTGCCCCGGGCACGAGTGGAAGGCCATCGTCATCCACCTGAGGGCGACCGGGGGGAGCCTTGAGGCGTCGTGTAAGTGGTGCGGGGCAGTGGACTACACCCCGTCTATGAGCGACGGAACTTAGGCGGCTTTCGCGAGGAGGTCCTTCACGGGGGTGACCACGTGCGAGTCTCGCCACCCGTCGTTCTTTTTCACCGTCGTCAGGTCAGCCCACGTGACTTGCCCGGATTGCAGCAGTTCGAGGCGCCGGGCGCCCATGATGTCCCGCTGCGTTTCCGGAGTGAGCTCGTTGAAGACGGCCTGCGCGTCCTTCGTCGCCGACGCTGGTTCCTCGATGTCGAACCCGAGGTCCTTCCACGATTTCGTGACCGTGACGCGGGCGCAGCGGCCGTTCTGGTGGTCGTTGGGGCCGTCCTCGTCGAGCGGGTGCCGGGTGCCGTGTTTCGCCCAACACGACGGGCAGGTCCGTGCGCCCAGGTCGGCGTGCCATTCCCACTCCAGCAGGATGTCCTTGTTCGCCTGCTCCGAAGCTTTGGTGGCGGCCCGGTGCGCGTCAAGGGTCTCGGTGCGGGAGATTGTGAGCGCACGGGTGAGGCCGCCGTTGAACCTACCCTCGGCCTGTTTGAGGATCCGGGCGGCGGTGCGGTTGGGGTTGTCGCCGACGGCGATGCCGCGGATCAGTTCCCGCTTCATTACACGTTCCACGTCGGCCGGTAGTGGCCGGGTTGAGGAGTGGATCTGCTTCGTGGCCCGGTCGACGATCGCGGCCAACGCGTCCGGGGACATCCGGGTGAACGAGACGCCCGTCCCGGTATTCGGCGGCAGCTGCGAGCTGATCAGTGCAGCATGCCCGTCGAGCGCGTCGAGGACAGCCTGCCCGACGTCGTTGCTGATGGTCGAGTCCGTGGTTTTCGCCAGTTCGTCGAGCATCACCCGGGCCTGCTGCAGAGCGTCCCGGAGCCGGATATTCTTCGCCACCGTAGCCCGGGAGACCTTCCCGTCGACGGCGCCCGCGAGGAGCTCGACCAGGGCGACACGGAAGTCCGCCTCGAGGACGTCCCATGCCTCCACCCACGCCTTGGTGAGGGCGAAGGTCTGGGCGTCCGTCATGCGGGCCAGATCGGCGCGGAGGCGGTCAACAATGCGGAGAGTCTCAGCAGTGACCGCCATCCGTGCCTCCTAGCTACTTCTCACAGATCGGACAGACCTCGGAGAGGGTGTCGAACGAGCTCCGAAACAAGCGGCAGCCGCCACTCTTTGGGTTGTGCGGGGGAAGCCCTAGCAACCAGCGGATCATTTCAGTGCCGCCGCGGGGTCTTGGCCGTTGCGGAACGCCTGTGACGCAACATCTCCGGCCGTGGTGTCGGTGATGATGAGGTTCCCGTCGGCGTCGGTGATCTTGTCGATCAGCTCGTCCACGTCCCGGATCCGCAACGCCTGCAGGGCGAGCTTGATCAGGGGCAGCTTCGGCATGTCGGGGATGCCCTCGGCGGCGACGATCGCGTCGATGAGGACCTTCACGTCGACCTCGTCCAGGGACGGCCAGGCGACCTCGATGGTCGCGGCGGCCGGGTCCTTGAATTCGACCGTGAGCCGGTCATCGTCCCGCACCGCGGTGCCGAGCCGGCGGAGCGGGCCCTGCGGGGCGATGACGGCCTGTTCGATGGCATACCCGATGGAATCCCGCAACACCTCGGTGTGGAGTTCCTGCCGGGCCTGCATGATCAGCCGGGTAGGGAGGTCCAGGGTTTCGGCCGTGGCACGGGCCCCGGTCTGCCCGGGGTCGGCGAGGATGATCGTCACGGGCACGCCCATCGCCGACGCTGCCATGGTGGCCAGCGGCCGGGACGACTCAGAATCTATGGTGGCCCCCGACTTCGGGACCGCCTCCAGCTTCTGATCATCCGACATGCTCACCGTGGACCCTGCCGGCATCCCGCCAAGGGACTGGATCTGCGCCCGCTTGGCCTGCGCGGCGCCGGTAGACTTCGACGACGTCGTGAACGCGATCTTCGCGAGGGCTTTCATCAGAAGCGCCCAGTCTTCGAGGAAGCCTTTGTGGGAGAGCGCCCAGGGGATTGCAGCGTAGGAGTCGCCGATGCCGAACTTCCACCCGTTCCCGGCGTTGACCCTCACGTGCCGGACCGGGGCGTCCCAAATAACTGGGACGCCGTCGATGCGGATGGTCTTCATGCGCGGCTGGTACTTCAGCGCCGGGTAGTAGGCGCGCATCTGGACGTCTTTGCCGTCCGTGCCGACCTCCACCCATTGGCGCAGGTAAAACCACGGGGTGGCCTTGTCGCCCGGGGCGGTAACGACGTCTTGTACCTCGTCGAACGGGATGGACCGCACCTTCACCCGTCCCGTGAGGGGGTTGGTGAAGTGGGCGAGGAAGAAATTGCCCTCATCGAACAGGCAACCCTCGTACTGCTGCCGCGCCTGCGCCCCGTAGAACGCCTCCCGGTTGCCCTCATCATCGGTGAAGGCTTGCAGGACGTCGTTCACGTCCTGGTCGCGGGCGCTGATCGTGACGCCCTGCCCCCACACGTACGCGTGGCGGATTTCCCGGCCCCGCTTGATGATCGGGTTCGCGATGCCGAAGATCCGCCCCATCTCGGCGGCCTTATTCAGGCCTTCACGGGTGAACTCCTGCGCGTACTGCTCGGAGAGCCGCATCCAGCCCGCGTTTTCGCGGGACAGTTCCAGCTGCGCGAGGGATTCCTCAAGCCGGTACTGCAGGGTCGCGACCTGGCCTTCGTAGACCTTCATCTCGGATGTGGTGGCGGCTTCTTGCAGGCCGAGCAGCTGGCGGAACATGCCCACGGCGGCCTCCTAGACCGGGCTGATGGACCAGCCCTGTTCGTTGTATTCGTCGTACACATCGGGTTCGACGTGGTTTCCCTCGTTCAGGATGGGCAGCAGCAGGATCCGGTTGATGCCCTGCGACATGGCGTCCACCGTGTCGTCGTGGGCGCCGTTCGGGAACGCCTTCGCCTCTTCGACGAGCTCTTCCACGTTCGGGAGCAGCTCCGGGGTCGGCAGGATGATGTTGCCGGCGTGCGCGAGCGGGGACACGGCGGAGGCGCGGGCGTACTTGCTGCCCTCCGGTTCGATCGGGATCAGACCTACCAGCTGGGACTGCAGCGAGTTGATCGCCGCCGGCCCGTTGGCCTTGTCCTCCAAGAACTTCGCGATCGCCTGCGGCCACTTCGCAGAGAGCGCCTTGATCGCGGCGAGGGAGGCGTTGAAGTTCATCCGCGCCCGCACCTGGTCGAGCAGGTACGCGGTGGCCCCGACCCGGAGCCACACCTGCCCGACAACGAAGTCGGAGGTGGGCTTGTCCTTGAACGTAAGGTCCCACGACTGCACCAGCTCGTGATCCTCCCGGCCGATACCGGGGACGTGCATGACGCCGTTGCCCTGATCAACCCAGAGAGGCTCCGTGTAGCGCCGCCACTCTTTGGGGAACACGTTGCCCGTTTCCGGGTTGGGTGAGCCTTGGTAGAGGGCCGAGAAGTCGCGTGGCCCGGCTTGGACCCGGATCTGCTCCCATTCCTCGTCGGTGCGCCCGATGTGGCCTGTGAGTTCGTTCTTCCGGGCGGACTTCATCCACTCGCCGGGTTCACGGCCGAGCGGGTCCGTTTCGCCCTGCTCCGGGTCGTGGTTCGCCTGGGCGGGAATGTTGATGACCCGCCACCGGGCCTTGTCCGGCTGGGACAGGAGGTAGCCGGCGAGGTCGTCGACGTGCCAGCGGGTGAGGATCAGGATTACGGGGGCGCCGGGGGCGAGGCGGGTGGAGCCGACGGAGCGCCAGAAGTTCTTGGCCTGCTCACGGAACGTGGGGGACTCGGCCTGGTCACGGTTGGAGACCGGGTCGTCGATGAAGAGGATGTCGGCGGGTTTACCGGTCAGGCCGCCGCGGAGACCAACAGCTTTGACGCCGCCCTTGTGCCCGTCGAGACGCCAACCCGATACGGCACCGTTGTCGGGTGCGATGCGCAGGCCGAGGTCGAGGGTGCCGTCCTGACCGGAGTTGTCCGTGATGAACTTGCGGATGTCCCGCCCGAACTCCTGCGCCAGCGACGCCGCGTAGGACACGACGGCGATGCGGCGCTCCGGGTTGCGTGTCAGGAACCACAGCGGCCCGACCTTCGTGACCCGGGTGCTTTTCCCCTCCTGCGGGGGCATAGAGATGATTAGGCGGTTGATCCGGCCGGCCTCAACGTCCACGAGTGCCTGGTCGATCAGGTCAAGGGCCGGGGTTTGGACCGTGGCAGGGTCGATCGCTTTCGCCAGCGCCCCGGGGGTCGGGTAGGTTTCCGCAGGCTCGAACATGCGGGCAGCAGCTTCCCACATGTCCACAGTCACGGCATCCTCCAAGCGGCATATCTGGGCCCTAGCGGCTAGACCGCTAGGCTCGGGGTAAGACGTCACAGGCAGTGTGGCGCAAACGAGAGAGGACTGGACCTTATGGAAGAACCAACGAAGATCTACGAGGGTTTCATCACGAAGGATTCGACGCCGCTGGCATTCGGCATCGCCAAAGAAATCGACGAATCGACTCAGCGTCTCAACGACAGCCAGGAACAGCTGACGCCGGAGGCGCTCATCCGTCACTTGGAGGCGAACAACAAGCTCGTCCTTCATGGCCTGGCTCGCCTTGAGCTCGCTGTGAACATGCACGCGGGAGAGGCGTTCACTGGGCGCGATGCTCTTGGGTCCATGACCGTCGACAATTAGTCGTCCGCCGGTGGCTCGAGCGTAGATCTCGAGCCACCGGCGTGGAACCGAGAGCTGTAGTCCAATGAAAGTAGTTGATCTGCCAGTGCTTGCCGCTGGTGTGATCAGTTCCCGGTTTGGTGCCGGCCTTGAGGCTTCGTGCTGCTGCCACACGTCGTGGCTCGAAGCAGGCCGAGACAGGTTGAAAGAATGGCGGCCCGCCGCGGCCGGGTCTCACGCAGCAGCGGCGGGCACTATTCAGTTGTTGTCTGCGGCTTTGGGCAGGACCGTCCATTGCAGGCGCCAGAAAGGTTACGCCCGGCCGGCCTTCACCGTGTGTACGCGTTCAGTGTTGACCCGTACCGCATGACAAAGCCCGCCACAGCTGGGGGAGTGGCGGGCTCTGCACTGCTCGCATCTCAAGGACACGTATCGCAGTATGAGTTCAACCTACGTGACAAGTCCACGCATTGCAAGCGCCTACGCGGCGAGTTCAACTTGTTTTTTGTTCGAAGGGTTGCCGTAGGCTGAGACCTGCATCCTGGCCCACAGGTTCCGGACCTTCCGCACCTGGTAGGTGGGGCGCCCCTTCGTGTTGGTCCCGATCGGGGTGAGCTTCCCGCGGCGCACCCATTGCCGGATCCGCGCTTGGGGGAGCGCTTCACCGGTGGCCGGGTCTGAGATCATGCGGGACAGCTCGGAGGGGGTGCCGTGGTGGATGCCTGCGGCACTGATCGCCCGGCACCGCCATTCGGTCACATCCCACTCCGACCTGCACTTCTGGCAGCGGGCCAAGGGCCGGCCGGGGGCGGTGAACACGGCAACCCCGCACTCGGCCCCATCAGTTTCGGTGGGGCACATTCCGGCGAACACGCGTTCCGCGCCCCTGTCGGTGGCCCGCCGGGCCGAGTTCATGGCGTCCCTGAGCTCGTGCAAGAGGTCACCGGCCCAGTCCCGCCGCCGGATCTGCTTGACCTGGTTCAGTAGGCGCTCCGCGACCCGGGGCGGGGTGAAATGTGGGCTGACAACGGCGAGCTGCTCCGCCCAGCCGCGCAGGACGGCGGCGAGCTGGTCCCCGTCTTCGATGGCGTCGAAGTTACAGGGCGCTGCCGGGGCGGAGTGGCCGCTGGACCCGATCGATGCGGCCCCTTTGTCTAGGCGGGCCGCCGTGACCATGAGGTTCGCCCACACGTCCCGCACGTCTCGGAGGAGGGTTTCGAGCCGGGTGGTGCAGTTGTGGCAGAGGGTTACCCCTTGCGCGCTGGTTGGGTGTTCCCCGCCCGTGCACTTCACCTGTTCGATCACTTAGTTCCCCCTCCGAGACCCGTGCTTTCCACTCGCTATTCTAGCAAGTTCTACGCGTTTCCGGTGGCAAGGGCACGCAGTTCACGGGGGACGATTACGGGCACCAGCTGCTGCTGCTCGGGGGACAGCCCGAGGGCGCCGAGGATCCTCCGGATCACGTCCGCCACGAGCAGGCCCTGGGATTCGGCGAGCTTGACCTTCCGTTCCTCAATACCTGCCCTAAGCGCGAGGGCGCACACCTTGGCGAGGTGGTCACGTTCCTTGAGGTACAGCTCGTACCAGACGGAGGGTCCGGCTTTCTCGGTGACGGTGTCCACAGGCCCTTGCGGTCCGATCCCGCTGTCCGTCTGGGTGCGGCCCCACACGAGGTCTTCGGCCTCAAGCTCCTGTACCTTGTCGCGGAGCCAGGCAACGTGCCCGGCGGTCCAGTGGATCTCATCGAGCAGGGCCTTGCCCGGGTCGACGTCGATGGGCAGGCCAAGGGTGCGGACAGCTTTGGCCATGGTCTCCCGGGCGGCAGCCTCAGCGACCCGCCTCTCGGCCGCTGCCTTCACCTGCGGTGCTTTGCCGCCGTGCCGCCAGCACCTCCTCGCAGCCTCCGCCGGGGCGTTGGAGCATGTCTTGCCCGCCTGCTTACCTCGGAGCTTCGCCCCGCACTTTTCAGGCATAAACGCGGTCCTCTCCGGGGAATGGGAGCTTGTCATAGATTCTTTTGCCCACCCAGCAATGGATAGCGCGGCTCCACGGTGGTTTCACAGGGTCCAGTGCATTCATCGTATGCCGCAGCAAGCGGAGAACGGGCTCAAACTTATCCGTGCCCGGCCGCTCTGGATCATTAATAACCATGGCGAGCAGCTCGGCCGCGAATTGCGCTTTCAGGGCCAGTTCAATGTACTTCGGCTTCAGGCCGGAGTTGTTCAGGGCGACAGCAGCATCGAAGTTGTCAGCGAGGTCCATGAACTTCGATTCATGGCGTTGGAACCCGAACATGTCTTTCAACCGGAACCGCTTCATGGCAGTCGTATCTAGCTCGAAGTACATGGCTCGGAGGCTGTTGACAGCGTCCGACGCTACACGCGACCGCTCTAGGAGCGTCTGTTTCCTGGCTTCCAGCGCAGGGGCGAAGAAGTACTGCGAGACGACTGACGTGAATCCTGCGGCCAGCAGGGTTCCCGCGACAGTGAACATTGTCGGTGTGTAGTCGACGGCGGGGGCTGGTGGTTGCTCGGCTACCGCCATCAGGACTTCTAGTAACATGCCCCTATCCTGTCAGATCCAGGATTAGCTGATAGTCGACTCTCAGCCGTTTCCGGTTTGGGGTGGCCGGTGCAGCAGCATTTGCGGGCGCCGCCGGTTTCGGTGTGCGTGATGGCCTGGCACTTCTGTTCGCCGTGCCAGTGCCCACAGTGGTGGCAGTGCCACGTCACCGAACCTCCATCCACCTGTTTCGGAGTTCCGCTGCTTGCCTACCGTGCGCCCTGAGTGCGGCACGGGTTCTTTCCTCCGCCATCCGGTGGCGGATGTTGAGGGCTTCCCGGTCGAAGGCTTTGAGCGAGTCCCACGCCCGCCACCCGGCCTGCTCGCCCCCTTCGAGGTAGTCGACCTGGTCCGGTGTCATCCGGTCCCGTGCGAGTAGGTGCCGGGCGGCGAGGATACCGAACCGGATACGCTGCGCCCGGTACGCGTTCACCCTTCACCCCGCACAGCAGCGGAACGGGCACGGAGCCAGGTTTCGGTGTGGCGTTCGGCTTCGTTGTAACCCGAGTCCTGTTCGGATGAGTAGTAGCCAGTGGCGGTGCATCCCGGCAGTTCCAGCTCGTCGGCGGCTTCCCTGAGTGCTTTCGCCGCGGCTTCCTTGACCGGCCCGAACCCCGCAGCTTCCAGCTCGTCCGCCAAGTCATTCGCGTCGCCGGTGAATGCCAGTACATCGCCGTACTCATTGGTGCTGATGGTGTCCATGATTGCTGCGAGCACTTCCGCCATCCCGCTCATGCCGCCCCCTCCGTTGCGGTGAGCGCGGCAATGGTCGGGCACGGCCACTTGACAGAGTGCATCGAGTACGGCGCCACGGTACATTCAGCGCACTTTCCGGAGTCCTCGTGCAGCACATGCAACTCCCGTACCCGTTCGATCTGGGCCTGCTGGGACCGGACCACGGCGAGAAGGGCAGGGACATCCGTACGGGCTGCGGCAATGAATTCACCATCCCGCTTGTCCACGTCGAAAGACACCGCCCGCTTCTGATCTCCGGGTGCATCAACCCAATGTGGCGCGGCCTGCTGGTTCATCAGGAATTTGCCGTTTGGACCCCACACGACACAGTCGCCGCGCACCTCCGAGTCGGCTGTCCACGGGCCAGGGCTGGCGGCGTCTGCCCGTGCCTGGATGGCGTCGAGGTCTGGTTCCCCGTCCCCGCCGGCCAGGCTGATCAGGTGCTCGTCGTAGCTGCTCATGCGCGGGCCTCCGAGTCTGCGGCCGCCGCGTAGCACTCGCGGCACATGGTCACGCCGCCGGAGCAGATGGCCTCGTCGTGCTCTTCGAGGATGGTGCCGTGGTCGGACTCATCAAGGATTCCTTGAAGCGCTGCGATTAGGCTGGGCAGGTATTCGAACCGGACAGCTACCGCCCCTTCGAATCCGGCAGCCTCGCTCTTGACCGATACCACGGCGCCGAGGTTTCCGGCATCCACGCTCAGCGTGTCCCCGTCGTTGTCAGTGTGGGTGAATCGGGTCTCGCTCATTGTGTTCCTTCCTGGTGGGCGGTCAGCCCGGGGGTTGCCCGGTACGCGGCCCGGCCTTCTTCGAGGTGGCAGACGGCCGGGAGCGGTTCCCTCATGCAGCAGTGCCCGGCGTGAAGGGTTGCCGGTCCGGTCCAGCACTGGCAAAGCCCCTGGTCTGCCTCTCGTTTGCGGTCGTGGATGGCGGCGACGAGTGCCCGGCCTTCCGGGTCCTCCAACTGCGCGGCGGTCACGAGGCGGCCGTTTCCGGTGCTGGAGGGAGAGCGCCGAGGACGTCGTTCATGTTGATGAGTGCCTGGGCTGGGCACTCGGTGTTGTTGCACCGGACCAGGCGCCAGTCCGCGAACGTCATCCGCGGGTTCGGGCGGCCGCGCTTGTCGGCCTTCACCTTCGTGTCCGTCCAGATCCACTCGTGGAAGTCCCATTCGTCCTCAGTGTTGACGGCATGGTCGAAGCTGACGACGACCCGGACCTCGGGGCGAGTGACCTGCAGCCCGCTCATGCCCTGACCCGCCATGCGTGGTGCCGGCCGGGGACGAGTTGCTCGCCGAAGAGGCAGGCGATGCGGCGGCGGAACGTCCAACGCGCCGCCCTCACGGGTGCACCGGTGAGGCTATGAGGGTGACGGCGATGATGAAGACGGGTGTGAACGCGGCGAGGAAGTCCCACCGGGTGTACCGGTCCCGGGCGCTCACGCCGCACCTCCCTCGTGCAGGACCGCGGCGGGCAACTCGACATGGCAGGCGTTCCCATGCCGGTCTACCCATTCGAGGCACTGGATCGATGTTTCCTCCAGCGTCAGCCGCTCGGCTTGATCCACGATGCATGTCCCCTCGGGCAGCGCGTCGAGTTCTTCGGCGGTGGTGATCGTGCGGGGCTTCGAGTAGCCGGCGGCGATGATCGCGTCGGCGGCGCGGGGCGCGGTCTTGCCTAGGATCAACGTCGTCAGTTCGTCGCGGGCGCTCATGCGACACCGCCGAGCTTCACTGCCGCGTACTCGGCCTCCAGAGCGGCGAGCCGTTCCCGGGCTTCCTGCGCCTCGGACGCGGCCTGTGCGGCGTCAGCGTCGGCGCGTTCGGACGCGACCCTCGCGAGGCGGACCTGCCGGTACAGTTTCGCCGCCTCCAGTTCGGGGACTGGCGGCCGGGTGGTTTCTGGTGTGGTGGTCATGGGTTTCCTTTTCGTGGACCGGGGGAGTTGCAGCTCCGCATTGCCGGGATGGTTTGTACTTGCAAGCCTAACAAGTTCAACTTGTTTCCGCAACGACTAGGAGTCGATGTGGTCGCGGTTTCCGTTCAGGATCGCAACGAACTCGCCCAGGGTCATCGTCACCCACTGGTCCTCCGGCCGGCCCTTCCCGTGACGCTTGTGCACCACCACCCCGGCCAGGGCGTCGTCGTTCCCGCGCTCCGTCTCGGTCTCGGCCGCCCACGTGCCCAGCAGCGTCTTCGCCGTGTTCTTGCACTCGATCACCACGCGGCGGCCAAGATGCCGGAGCCCGGCGATGTCGCCGCGGTCCTTCGACCCGTTCTTCGTCCTCCGTTCGATCCGGTCATCAACATGCTTGTTCAGGTAGCCGGCCGTCAACGTCTCGAACGTCGCGCCCTTCTGGCGGTGGTACTTGGTCATCGTTCCTGCTTTCGTAGTTCGGTACTTGTGAGCGTAACGCGCTGTACGCGTTCCTGGGGGCCTAGCAACGGTTCCCGCGTCCAACCACCCCAGACCGGCCATGCGGACGTGTCCAGCCCGGCGCCGCAGCCCGTTGGCGGGCAACCGAACGAAACGCCTCCAAATCCTGTTTCGTCCGCTCCACCCACGCCCACGCATCAGCCCGCTGCAACGCAGCCGCCACACGATCCTGGCCACCCGAAGATCGCACCCGATCCGACCACGCCTCGTACACGTCGAGCGCCTCCTGGTAGCGGTTCTTGAGGGTCTGCTCTGTGTGGTGTGTGGCTGCCCCTACGGGGAGGGTCTGCGTGTTCATCGTTTCTGGCTTTCTTCGTCGAGGATCTTGGTGAGGACGTTCTTGGCTGTGGGGGTCATTTCGTCGGGGTAGAGGAGTTTGATTGCTGCTTCGATGCGTTTGGCGAAGTCGGTCATGATGCTTGCTCCGTTTCGGTGTGGTGTTTGCCGAGAAGTGTCTCGGGCCGGAGTCCCGCTTTGATGTCTGCCCAGCAGCAGCGGCAGTTGTGGGCTTGGAACGTTGGGTGGTCTTCGCAGGGTGGCCCGGGTGGCTGGTGTGCGGGCGTTTCGCCTACTGGGTGGTCCCAGTGCCGGCCTGGCTGGTAGATGACCGCGGGGGTGTCTGCTACGGGGGTGCCGTCGGGCTTGGTGCGGGTTGCTGCGTGGACGGCTGCGATGGTGAGGCGTTCGAACGTTGCGGGGTGGTCTTTGTTCCGGCCCATGAGGGTGACCATGGACGGGATTCCCCATTCGGGCCGGAGTTGGTGGAGGATCCCTGCGAGGGCCTCGGCCTGGGGTTTGGTGATGGGTTCGGAGTCAGTCAAGTGTTCACGTCCTTCCCGCGTCACTTAGGTGACGATTGACTGATTTCTTTCTTCAACTGGTGATTAGAAACAGTGGTGAGTGTTGTCTCTTAGGTGAGTAAGAGTGGTTAGTGGTTAATGGTGCTAATCCGGTGCTAAAGGTTTGCTATGGCAGGTGCTTTAGCAGGTGCTAACCGGTTCGGGAGGCTCGGCAGTACTCGCAACTGATGTCGAAGATGCCCTTTTTCTCGTGGTGCCTGGTGTGCGCCCCGATGGCCCCGGCCGTGGATTTCTTCGCCTTGTGCAGCTCGATCTCGACCTTTGACTTCTGGTGCACGAGGTAGTCGTGCATGTAGTAGACGCCGCCGGTTTTGGTGGGCTCTACCCAGCCGTTGAGGAGCTCATCGGCAACCTTCTTCCCTTGGGCGTGGAGGACGGCGTGTTCGATGAGCCCGTCCGTTTGGAACTCGTTGCACGTGCCCCACAGCTCGAGCAGGTAGAGCTTGGCTTTGTCCGAGAGGCGCCGGAATTTTGGGTGCCGGAACAGCTCGTTCGTGACCGTGATGTACGGCCGTTTGTCCTTGTCAGCCTTCTCCACAATGGTCCTTTCTGGTGGTGCCGGAACCAGCCACGCCTGTTCTGCAACAAGCACGACTGGTTCCTAAGGGCATGGCTAAACGGCGGCCTTGAGTGTCGTTTCTTCCATGGTGGCCAGGTCGAACAGGGTTGGCATGTCCTGTTTGCGTTCTTCGGCTTCGAGGTATTTGACGGAGTCGAGGAAGTACCCGGGGTTGAGTTCGCTGGAGCGGCCCTTGCGTCCGAGTTTCAGGGCCCGGAGCGGGACGGTTCCGAGGCCACCGAAGGGGTCGAACACCTCGTCTTCGGGGTTGGTGTACCGCTCGATGAGCCGGTCGACGATGTCGAACTGGAGAGGGCAGACGTGCATCTGGACGTTGCGGCGTTTCTGCTCCCCGTTGAGGGTGAGCATCCGGTTCACGTCGTGCCAGACGTCGGGCGCCCAGGATCCGGGCATGAGGGACATGAACGTGGCGGGGAGCGCGCCCTTGCCCTGCAGTGTCTCGCCGATCTTCACGTGGGTTTCGTAGTCGTAGACCTCGGTGAGTGTCTGCTCGGTGAACAGCCTGGACCGCTGTTCGACGGGCAGGCCTGCGAGCTCGTCCGGGGTGAGGTGACGGTTGCCGCTGGAGCGCCAGTTCGCGTGGGCGTCGACCTGCCAGCGGGCCAGCGAGTAGTCGTCCTTGTCCTTGGTGACACGGTCGTCGGCGTAGCCCTTGGACCGGTCGGTCTGGGGTTTGTGGAAGAGCAGGATGTATTCGGGGGAGCCGACGCCCATCTTGGTCCCGTCCTTCCGCATCTCGGTGTAGCCGAGGCGGTAGGTCTGGTTGTTTTCGCGGACGACGTCGGTGACGACGGTGATCATGCCCATGTAGTCGAAGCCGTGCTTGACGCCGTGGAAGAGCGCCTCGGCGTGGAACGGGGAGACGGTGGGGATGCCGGCGCCGGTGACGTTGCCGAAGTTGATGCGGTCTTTGACGTGGCAGGCGTAGATCCGGCCAGGCTTGAGGACCTTCAGCAGCTGCGGGGTGAGGAAGTCCATCTGCGCCCAGAAGTGGTCGTTGTCGTCGGTGTGTCCGAAGTCGCTGTAGTCCGGCGTGTACTCGTAGTGGTTTGAGAAGGGGATGGACGTGACGATCATGTCGACACTGTTCTCGGTCATGTGGTGCGTGGTTTCGTCCACGCAGTCGTTGTTGGCCAGGGTCCAGCCCTCCCCGGAGGCTTCGATGCGTTCGACGCCCATGGTCCGGGTGAGTGCTTCGGTGATGGAGTTCCGGGAGAGTCCGTACTGCTTGATGATGTCGGTCATGGTGGAGGTCAGCTCTCTGTGTTGCGCCCATTTGTCTTTGAGGGCGGTGACGACTTCGCCTTCGGATTCGGCGTGGATGAGGTGTACGGTGCAGGGGCGGGTCTGGCCGAAGCGTTGGATGCGGTGGCATGCCTGGATGGTGTCGTTGAATTTGTAGGTGACGCCGGCGAAGACGGCGACGTTGGCCTGCTGCAGGTTCAGGCCTTGGCCGAGCATCACGGGCTTCCCGATGAGCGCGTAGGTTTCCTTGTCCCGCCACTGGTCGAGGCGCCGTTCGGCTTCGTCGGTGTCGAGGGAGCCGTGGACGCTGGAGTAGCTGATGTTGGCCGCTTTGAGGGCTGCCTCGATGGCGTCCTGTTCGGCGTTCAGGTCGCACCAGAGGATGATCTGGCCGTCGTCCATCGCATGGTGTGCGACGACCATTTCCATGAGCTTCCCGATCCGGGCCGGGAGGCTGTCACGCTTCTCCTTCGCCACGCCCTGCAGGTCCTTGGCGCCGCCACGGAACAGCCGGGCCTGCCCGTCCCGATCGACCCCGGCCGTGGAGTGGTCCACGGGGACCTCGACCCAGTCGATGGCCAGGGGCGGCAGGTCGTAGCCATCGTCGGAGTAGCCGAGGTCGGAAGGCTTCTGGAGGAAGATCGACCAGCTGTTCAGCCACATGAAGAACTCGTCCCGCTTGTGGGGATACAGGGTGAGGTTGTTTGCCTGGGTGGAGTCCCGCTGGAACCACCGGGTGAGCGCCTGGCCGGTGTCCATGACGCCGAGGAACCCTGCGTAGTGGATGAGCTCCTTGTACCGGTTGGGGGACGGGGTTGCCGTGGCGACGAACCGGTAGGCAACGTCGGCGAAGAGGCTGAGGAACGACTGGTAGGTCTTGGAGCCAAAGCTGCGGAGGACCCCGGCTTCGTCGAGGCTGACCGCGATGAACTCGTTGACGTCGAGTTTGCCGTCGCGGACGGTCTCGTAGTTGGTGATGTAGATGCCGTCGCCGTCGAGGTCTTCTGCCCGGCGGATGAATCGCACGTCAATGTCGAGCTTGCGGCCGTCGCGGATGAACTCGCCGCGGACCCCGAGGGGCGCGACGATCAGCGCCCGGCCGCCGGCGTGCGCCAGGGTGAGCCGCAGCGTCTCCAACTGCATGATGGACTTGCCCATGCCGAACGCGGCGAAGATCGCCCGCCGCCCGCCCTCGACCGCCCAGCGGACGATGTCGCGCTGGTGGTCCTTCAGGATGGGGTTAACGGCCGTCGCCTCCACAGGCTGGCCGTAGTCACGCTCGAAGTCGGCCTTCGCCTTCAGGAACTCGGTGTACTCGCTCACGAGGCCACCAGCGTTTCCGCCATGCAGGCCACCAGGTCGCGGGCGGCCGGGGGTGTGACGGCGTTGCCCGCCATCTTCACTTGCTCGCGCTTGTTGCCCAGCATGATGTACTCCTTCGGGAAGGCCATGCCCGCCTTGATCTCATGGGGTTCGAGCATCCGGAACTCGCAGTCGTCGATGTCGGGGACTTTCCATTCCGCCAGGCCGTGGTGCAGGCCGTTCGCGGCGAACGTGTCGAGCGGCTGCCCGACGTCCTTGGGCGCGTTGGTCCCGCGCAGGGTGGTGATCATCGCGAACCGGTCAACGGTCGTTATGGAACGCATCGGATCATTGGTCGTAGCCGAGTTGTGAGTCCCGTAGTAGGGGACCAGGATGCCCGTTTCGTTTCGGGTGGTCTGGGTGCGCATCGCTGTATCCACGGTCTGCGCTTCCTTACCAACGCGGCCCTCGACCGGCACCAGAAGTCCCTTGCTGGCTGAACCATGCAGGGTCCGGACCGGTTCGGTCGTCGGCCAGATCCGGAAGTAGTCCCCGCCCTTTCCCGATGCCGAGTCGTAGGTGTTGCCTGCCGCTTCGAGGTGCATGGGGTGGCGTCCGTACTTCTTCAGCCCGGCCTCGATCCTGGCCATGGTCTTGGGCGCCAGCGGCCTCTTGCGGTCCCCGATGCGTTCGCCGCGAAGTGACCAGTCGATCGCGTGTGAGGCCGGCAGCCAGCCCGGCTCGACTATGGCGTTGCGGCATGACGCTTTCGGGCATTTGTAGACGTACTGGGCCCGGTAGCGGCCCCACTGCTCGGCCTTCTTGAAGACCTGCAGGGCGTCCACGATCTCGTCGCAGCTCGAGCAGTACGCCTTGGGCCGGAAGTACTTCTCGACCTCGGGCGCCTTGTTGCCTTTGAGCCAGAAGAGCACGTACATGCGGTCCCGGGACTGGGGTGCGGGGAGGCCGCCGTGCTGGGCGTGCATGCTGTTGAGGTACTGGACCTTGTGCTCGTAGCCGAGGGATTTCATGGCCATCAGCCAGGCGTCGAACATGACCCATTTGGCGGCGTCCACGACGTTCTCGGTGATGATGGCCCGGTATTTGTGGACCTCGGCGAAGCGGGGGACGTCCCACATGGTGGCGCGGGACCGGTCGGCGGCCTCGTCGGGGAGGGAGTCGCCGAACAGGTCCGGCTGGTTGGTGATCCGCTTCCGGCCCTTGGCCACGGAGTGGTTGGTGCATTCGGGGGAGGCCCAGAGGATGTCGGAGTGCCCGATGTAGCGTGGGTCGGTCTCTTTGATGTCAGCCTGGACGTGGATGGTGTCCGGGTGGTTGGCGTTGTGGGACTCGAGGGCCTTGTCCCAGTGGTTGAGGGCGGTCTTCACGGTGATCCCGGGGAGCGACGTCGCTCCGGTTGAGGATCCGCCGGCGCCGCAGAACATGTCGGTCATGGTGAGGCTCAAGGCGTACTCCTGAATTCGTCGGTGAGCAGGTTGCAGGGTTCGTAAACGCAGCTGGCCCAGAGACTTAGGCCGTGCGCGTGGTCGTGCCAGTCGGAGAGTCGGCGGAGGTTTTCCGCTGTGTCGTCGTAGTCCGGATCGGCGCCCGCCTGCGGAGCTGCGGGGCAGTCGTCCTCGTGGTGGTAGCCGTTCTCCTCGAGGACGCTGGAATCGATGTCGACGTCGACGGTGAGAGTTTGGTAGAACGGGCGCCGCGTCTTGGGTACCTCCGCCTCGGCGCTCATACGGGGAGCCTGACGGGCATGAGGAGGTGGCGGAGGCCGTCGTGACCGGTTACGAGGGCGGGTTTGGCCAGGTTCACTTGGAAGCCGAGCACGACCTCGGCGGCCGGGGTGACGGCGAGGGACCATGCCAGGTAGGCAGGGTTGAAGGCGACTTTGACGTCGTCGCCGGAAATGATGCACTGGACGGTCTCTTCGCCTTGCGCGTCCTCGCCGGTTCCGGCGTCAAGTACAAGCGCCCCTTCCTTGGTGGTGAGCCGCACCGGGGTGTTGCGTTCGGCGACGAGGGAGACCCGGCCGAGGACGTCGGCGAGGGCGTCCCGGCCTATTGTGATCTCGGTGGCCGTCCGGTCGGGGAAAAGAGTCTTGATCTTGGGGTAGTCACCGTCGAGCATGATCGCGGTTGTGGCCCGATTGCCGGTGCGGATGCCGACGAGGTTGCCGTCGGCGAGGAGAGACGCTTCACCGGCGAGGGTTTTGATGACGTCGGCGAGCCAGGAACCGCGCACCAAGAGTTCGATGTCGTCGCCGGCAGGCTGCCAGGGGACGGTGACTTCGGCGAGACGGTACCGGTCGGTGGTGCGCATGGTGAGCTGATCGCCTTCGGAGACGATCTGCACGCCCATGAGCACGGGAACCGAGTCGTCACCGGAGGCGGCGCCGATGACCTGGCCGACGGCCGCGGCGAACACGTCACCGTCGATCTTGCCCGCAACAGGCGGGAGATCCGGCATAGGCGGGAACTCTGAGACCGGCATGGCGGCCATCGTGAACACCGCAGATCCAGCGGTGAGGGTGGCGCGGCGTTCGTCCACGGTGACGGTGACGGTTTTGCGGCCGAACTTGCGGATGATGTCCGTGAACATGCGGCCCTGCAGCAGGACGGTGCCTGGTTCGGTGACGTCGGCGGCGACTTGGGTGCGGGCCGACTTCTCGTAGTCGAAGCCGCTGATGCGGAGGCCGCCCTGCTGCGCCTCAATTAGGAGGCCGGAGAGGACGGGGACGGGTGGGCGGGCGCTGATGCCCTTGGATGCGTACGCTGCGGCGTCTGCGAGGGCATCCGCGGTGAGGGTGAACTTCATGGTGTGGTGGCTTTCTCTAGTCGGAGCAGCGGCACTCGGCCGTCTGCGGGTTGATGACTCCGTTGCAGGACGGGCAACGTTCCTGGCGGCTCATGCGGCGTCTGCCCGGTGGGTGATGTGGTCGCGGATCATGTCCGGCTGCAGCCCGGACCAGACGACGTCACCGTCGATGGTTGAGGCGACGACGGTGGGCATTTCACGGCGGTTCAGTTTCTCGGTCACGTAGCGGTAGGCCGCCGGGTCCTCTTCGACGTTGACCGCGGTGTAGACGATGCCTTCCCGGTCGAGGATCAGCTTTGTTCGGTCGCATTGCCGGCAGTCGTTCTTCGTGTAGACGACAACGGCTACACCGTCGCGTGCCTGGATCCTTGCGGTGAGGTCGGGGGTAGTCACTGGTTCTCCTAGTTGGACTGGTAGCGGACGCCTGCGACTGGTTTCCCAGGGCAGGCGTCCGCACACGGTTTGTTGGTGGTTAGAAGGGTGGTTCGGTGTCGGGGCCGTTGCCCCAGCCGCCGGCGCTGGCACCTGGCGTTGCCCACGGGTCGTCCTGCGCCGCTGGCTGGCCACCGCCCCAGTTGCCGCCCGAAGCCTGGCCCCCGCCGTTGCCGCCGGAGCGCTGGGTGCGGTTCACCTTGGCGTTCGCGTACCGGAGGCTGGGCCCGATTTCGTCGACCTCGAGTTCGATGACGGTCCGCTTCTCGCCCTCCTTGGTTTCGTAGGACCGGGACTTCAGCCGGCCGGAGACTATGACGCGCATGCCCTTCGTGAGGGACTCGGCCACGTTCTCCGCGGCTTCCTTCCAGACGGAGGCCCGGAGGAAGAGGGTTTCTCCGTCCTTCCACTCGTTGGACTGCCGGTCGAAGGTCCGCGGGGTCGATGCGATCGTGAAGTTCGCCACCGGGGATCCGGACGGAGTGAAACGCAGTTCGGGGTCGTTGGTCAGGTTGCCGATCACAGTGATCGTTGTTTCGCCCGCCATAGTTATCGCTGTCCTTTGTGCTTGGTGAATACCGCCCGGTCCGGGAGCTTCCCGTGGGTCGCCTCGATGGCATCCCGGCATGCTTCGGAGGCAGCGAAGGCTGCCTTCTCGGCCTCGGCGCCTTCGAACGCCGGGTTTCCGCCGAACCAGTCACGCCGGTATTCGGCGACCGTTCCGTCCTCGAGCTTCACCCGAACTGTGACCATGCCCGCCATCTACTTGGCGTCCGATCCGGCGAACCAGGCCGCGTCAGCTTCGGTCTGCTCACCTTCATCTACCAGCTCACCGGTCAGCGTGTCGGCTGCGGGCTCCGTTGCTGCTTCCGGGTGGTGCTGGCGCGGAGAGGTAACGGGCGCCGGCTTCGGGGCCTGCTTAGCAGGCTCGTTGGCCACGTCACGGACGGCGCGGACCTGCTCGCGGATGTACTCAGCCGACGTCGGCACCCACTTGGCCAAGTCATGGGCGGCGGTCTTCAAGATCATCGCCGCCTCATCGGAGGTCCACGGGGAGAACGATTTTCCAGCCGTCGCGGACGCCTTCTTTGCCCGGTCAATGCGTTCCTGGTTGACGATGACGACCTTCGAAACGGCGCCGTCCTTCATGATGGCGTAGGCGTAGGAGCCGATGATCTTGCCGCGGTCGCCGCCGAACCAGTCGACGTCGTGGACGGGCTTGGTCATCGTGCCGGGGTTCCACTCGAAGCGGTCCTTCTCGTAGACGTTCTCAACGATCACGGAGGACACGGCGCCGGCCCGGTACATAAGCTCCACTTCGCCCTGGTAGCCGACAACGCCGAGGATCTTCCCGCCCTTCGGAGTGATGTAGTACTCATCCGTTCCCGGCATGAGGCCGAGCTGGGCGGCCTGTGAGAGGGCGACGATGAGAGAGCCCGGGTCGTTGTTCGCGCACTTGAGGACTTCATCGTTCTTCCGGAGAGCGGACAAGGCGGAGGTCAGCCAGCCGACGCCCTTGTCCTGCAGGTGGGAGGGGAGGGCCGCGAGGAGCTCACCCTTGTAGGCGCCGATGTTCTGGCGTGCGACTTCGATGGCGTTCATTTGCTGGTTCATTCTGCTGCGCTTTCTTCCGGGACTGATGGGAGGTTTTTGGATGCGACGAGGTACGGGGTGCCTCCGCCGCGGGACTGACGGGTGAAGAGCTTTTTGCCGTTCCAGGTGACGGATCGCGCCTCGCCGGCGATGTCGGCGATGTAGGACTTGGCGCCCTGCTCGACCAGTTCGGCCGATTTGCGGTCGGCGTTCGCCTGTAGGAAACGGATAGCGTCGACGTCTTCGAGCTCGAACTCTTCGTCTTCGATTCCGGGGTTGAGCTGCTTCACGGCCTCGTAGGTTGCGGCGTGGCCATCGAGGGGATCGAGGCTGGGGCGCCGGCCTTCTTCGAGGGAGGCCATGAACTCGGTGACTTCGCCAAGCATGACTTTCACGTAGTTGGCGTCGTACTCGACCACGTATTCGGCGAATTCGAGGTACGACTTGATGACCGCGAGCCTGACCAGGCGTAGCCCGGTGGTGAACATCTGCCACTGAGCTTGGTCGTAGTAGCCGGGTGGCACCTGGTCGGTGCCGGGTTCGCCCCAGTCGCCGTCCAGCGTCGAGGACTTGGCCTCGAATAGCTCGATGCCGTCCGGGGTGTGCACGATGCCGTCAGGGGTGGAAGCGGCCCATGGGATGTCCGGGTGCACCCACATGCCGGTCTGAGTGACCTGCCATTCCGGGTGCTGGTCTCGGAACCATGCCCGTACGGCGGGCTCAAGGTAGTGGCCGCGCCGGGTGACATCCGTGTCCTGCTCACGCGGGATCTGGCCGGCCATCTTGAGCCACAGGGATAGGTAGGAGTCGTAGGTGGAGTGCTTCATGATGGCGCTGACCTTGCTGGCCGTCATGTAGGTCATCCACTCAGCGGATCCCGGCGCGACTGCGGGGAGGGATGGGTCTGTGAATGCGATCGTCATCGTTCGTCCTTCCAGTGGTCGGTGTCGGTGCAGTTGCAGTCGGTGCAGGTGTGTTCACCGCAGGTCGGGCAGATCGCCTGGCCCCGGCAGTAGCAGTCCGTCATGACAGGTCCTCTCCGCAGACCGCGCAAGTCGTGGCGCCCTTGTCGTAGACGTCTGCGGGGTGCTCGCAGCCGGTCACAGTCCGGCCAGCTTCCCGGCTACGAGGACGGTTCCCGGGAGAACCAGGAACGCGATCAGGCCGGCGGCGATGTCGCGGACCCATTCGCCGCGGGCGGTGAGGTGGATGCGTTTGCAGATCATGACTGGGCCTTCTTTGCTTCCGCGTGGTCGGTGGCGTTCTGGCCGGAGATGATGCAGATCTGCGCGAGCGTCTGCGCCTGGGTGAGCTCGCCGCGGAAGTGCCGGTCGAGGACAGCGTTGATCGCCGTCATGGCGTCGTGGTCGTTCATGCTGCGAGCTCGAACCGGGTGCGGAAGCTGGAGACGACGTCGTTGATGGCGGCGGCCAGCTCTGATTCGAAGTACTCGGTCAGGGAGGCGGTGTTGTCGACGGTGCCGGCGGCGTTGACTTCGAGCAGGTCGTGCGTGCCGTTTTCAACTCGGGCTAGGTCATCCAGCCAGTTGAAAGCGTTTTCAACGTCAGACGGAAGGACAAAGATTTCCAGTGCCCCGGTGAGGCGGCAGGCGAGGCGTTCGGCGTCCTGGTCGGCGTTGGCGTGGGTTTCCCAGTAGCCGGCGATCATGTTGCGGGCGACGGCGGTGGCCTGTTCTTTGGTAAACTGGTACTCGTTCATCGAATGATCCTTTTCGTGGTTCGGTGGGCGTGAGGTCCGTGGGTTGCAGCCTGCGGACCTCTTTTTGTTGATGGGATGACTCTATCTGCTACTTGCGACGAAAACAAGTGTCACTTGTTTTCATGCCGCGTTCAGCGGCGGCTTATCCCTCAGCTGGTACGCCCACTGCGCGGACGAGCCCAGAACCGCGGCCACCTCCGGTGCTGTGCAGCCGGAATCAAAGGCGGCACGGACTGCTTCACGCTTCCGGTCCTGCGCCGCAGCGGCGGCGGACTCAGCCTCAACAGCCGCCCCATGAGCGGCGGCAACGACACTCAACGCTTCATCCTTTTTCACTGGTTACTCCTCGTTGCCTGGTAGTAGTCGATGGCTTTGGGCGGGATCCGCCACGGGCTTGTCTTGCCCCCGGTCTTGTACGCCCCGCGGAGCGCCTGCGTCTGGCAGTGACGCTTGATCGTCTGCACTGGCTCGGCGAGCATCTCCGAGACCTCCTGCAGCGTGAAGGCTCGGCGGGGGAGTGTGCTGGTGCTAGGCGCCGGCATCCGGGACTCCTCTCCATGCGTGGAGGAAGCCGCCGTGCCGGGACTTCCGCTGACTCGACGAGTAGTCGGCCTTCGCGATCAGGCCCCGCTTCTTCGCGGCCTGAAACAAGCCGCCCCACTGATTGTGGTGTGCAGGTTCCTTCACGCCGCGCTCCCGGAGGGTATCGGCGTTGAACGTTACCCCGGACTTTGCCAGGGCGGTGAGTTCCTGCAGCGCGATTGCCCGCCAGTTCTCTTCCAGAACGGCTGCTTGCGTCATGAGAGTTCCATTTCTGTGGGTTTGGTCAGGGGCCAGCCCATGGTCGTTTCCAGCTCGAGTAGTGCGTTGTGGAGCTCGTCGGCCGTGACCATTGCGCAGGCGTTGCCTTCGATGAGGTCGCGGAGGTTCTGCGTTGGCGAGGTGACGGCGGTGAGTGTGGAGGTGTTGGCCATGGGCTTCCTGTTCTGTGGGTTAGGCGTGGACGAGTTGGCGTTTGGAGCCTGCCGCGTTTGTCATTCGGGGCACGCGTGTTTCCTCATGCCTGGTGAAGAGCTCGTCGACGTCGCGGCGGAGCCATTTGGAGATTTGTGTGGCCAGGTCCTCGGAGCAGCGGGTCATGGTCCCGGTTTCGAGTGCGGAGATTGCCGCCTGGGTGCATTTGCACAGGGACGCGAGCTGGCGCTGTGAGTAGCCTTCTCGTTCGCGTCGCTTCTTGAGCGTGGCCGTGCTGATTGGCTTCATGTTGACCTCCCCCCGGAGTCGTGTTCTGGGGCGCCGTAGCGGGCAGCGCCTTGTGGGTGTTCCTTGATACGTGTACATCTTTCATCCTTTCCGAAGTGTTGACAAGTGAAGCGTGCCGCATTCACCACTTACTTGTCAACAACACGCGCTTGTTTCCCTGCAATTACGGCGATGTACGGGCTTTACTTGTATTTGGAAAAGTTTTGATCGTTGGCACAAGTAGTACAACTGGTATGAGGATGAAGCCCATGGACAGCACACCCAAGACGTTGACGGAAATCGCCCAGGCGGCATCCGACAACAACGGAGGCGCTAGGGGGCGTCAGCTGGGCCGTATAGCAGAACGAAAAGGTCTCACACTGTCCTACACGACAGTCGACAAGATCATTGCCGGCACGTACACATCACGTCCGAGCCGCAAGACCTTGGAGGCACTCGCTCAACTATCAGGAGTACCAGTGGCACAGGTTTACGAGGCAGCCCAGCAAGTCCCGCCACAAGCACGACTTGCCGACCAGTTGCCGCCCGACGTCGATTCCCTCACGCCCGACCAGCGCAAAGTGATCATCGACATAGCCCGAGTCTTCCTCAAAGAGAACCGAACCATCCACCGGCTCGAAACCGAGCTCGCTGGCGCCCAGGCAACCCAGGACGACTACCGTCTGGCCGCCCGCGAAGCAGACACCGAGATCGGCCACGATCAACTTCCAGAAGAAAGCTGAACACCATGCAAGAAGGCAAGGCTCTGCAAAGCCTCATCAAGAACCTCCGAGGCGACCGGAACAACGTCGAACTCTCACGTGACTGCGGTGGTATCCCCACCCAGTCGCGACTGCAGCAGATCTCCACATCCCCGATCAAGCTCTTCCCGGATCCGGACACGATCCTGGGGCTGGCCCGCGGCCTCAACGTCACCGTCGGCGAGGTCGTCGGCGCCTGCGCCAAAGACCTCGGCCTGAACATGGGCGGCCCCGACGAATCCGCTCTCGTCCTGGCCGGCGCCCGGGACCTGCCTGATTCCTCGCAGAACCTTCTGGTGGCCATGTCCCGTGAACTGCAGTCCGCGTACCGGGCGAAGGCCTCGCACTAAAAACTGTCGGACACCTCTTGTAGGTTCTTGCCCTATGGGGTTCGAACTGAAGGCGGAGGAGATGGGCGTCCGCATCGTGTACGGATACCCGCCCCACGGGTGGTGGGGGAGCTACAACCCTGACCGGCACCGCATCACACTCAGGCCGGACCTCGGCCACATCCAGCTGCGTTCCACCGCATGGCACGAGCTCGGCCACGCCCACTTCCGGCACGTCGGGTGCACGCCACGCCAAGAACGTCAGGCCCGCATGTGGGCCGCCCGGCACCTGATCCGGCCGCGCCCATTCGTCGAGGCCGCACGCATCACGGACGACCTGATCTCGATCGCCCACCGCCTCAACGTGATGCCCGACGACGTCCGGCACTTCGAGCAATCGCTCACCCTAGAGGAGCTCCTGCATCTGCGAAAGGAAATAAATGGACACGCTGACTGGTCGGGATAAGGCCATCCTCGAGTTGGCCGCGGCGCCGTTCAAATACCCGGCCGCCCGGGAACGCCGGGCCCGTGAAGAGTTCGCCCTCTCCGGGGTCCGGTTCTGGCAGGAAGTGAACCGCCTCATCGAATTGCCGGCGGCCCACGCCTGGGCGCCGCACGCCGTGGGCCGGCTGAATGATCAGCGCACCCGTGCCGGGCAACGGCCGCCTGTGCGGAGGCTGATCTGATGGCACGCGTCGAAGATCTCTGGGTCCGGAAAGACAGGACCCGCACACCCGTCTACGGCAAGGGCATGCGCTACCGGGCCGAGTGGACGCCGCCTGGGGAGAACAAGCACCGCAAGAGTTTCGCGACCAAGGCGGCCGCCATGGACTTCCTGGCCGAGCAGGTCACCGGCATCAACCGCGGCACCTACGTGGCGAAGCGCCGCAAAGTCCTGCTCTCCGACTACGCCGACACATGGCAGAAGAACCAGCTGCACCAGCGCCAATCCTCGCGGGGGCAGATCGCCCCAAAGTTCAAGCACTACATTCTGCCCAGTTTCGGGCACCGGGTACTGGACGCCATCCAGCGTGCGGACGTGCAGGAGGCTGTGGGGGAGTGGTCGGCGACGCTGGCCCCGTCCACCGTGAAAGTCACGTACGGGTATTTGGCGTCCATGTACAAGGCCGCCGTGCTCGATGGGGTGGTGGCCGTGAGCCCGTGCGTGGGGATCCGGCTGCCAACGGTCGAGGACGTCGCTGTCGTGCCGTTGCGCACGGAAAAGGTCCAGGAGTTGGCCGACAGGATTTGGCGGCCGTACCGGCCCATGGTGGTGTTCTGCGCCGCTACGGGCCTGCGGTCCTCTGAATTGCGCGGTTTGACCTGGGACCGGGTCGATTTCGAAGCGTCGATGATCAGCGTGGACCGGCAGCTGGTCGGGAACAACTCGTCGGCCCCGGAGTGGGGGCCGCTGAAGACGAAATCCAGCCGGCGCCGGATCCATGTGGGCGCCCAGACCATGCAGCTGCTCAAGGACCTGAGGGGAGGCCCGAGGGGCGCTGGGGACGTGGTGTTCCACTCGTCCGGTCGGGCGATCATGCGCGGGACGGCGGGGGAGGCGTGGAGGGACGTTCGGAAAAAGATGGCGGGCCTGGGTGACGGGTGGCATGAGCTGCGCCACTACCACGCCAGCCAGCTGATCTCCGGGGGCATGTCGGTGGTGGCCGTTGCCCATCGACTGGGGCACAAGGACGCGACGGAGACGTTGAAGACGTACGCGCATTTGTGGCCGTCTGATGACACCCGGGCGGCGGCCCTGACGGACGGGCTGATAAGCCTGGTTGCCCATGATTTGCCCATGACCAAGTCGGAATCCCAGCAGTAGCAGCGAATTAGTCAGAACCCGGCGTATCGGTCAACCCATCCACTCACACAAAAGGGGCCGGCACCGTATGGTGCCAGCCCCCTCGTTTACTTCGTAGGTTTCGGATCAGGCCTTGGCCTTCCGCTTCACCCAGCCCCATGCCGCCGTGGCGACAAACAGGACGAGGCCGATGACGGCCAGCCACAGCAGGCCCTTCACGACGAAGCCGAGGATCGAGAGAATGAGCCAGATGACAAGTAGTGCAACGATGAGTCCCATTCGGACATCCTACGACACGGGGTGCTCTGGCCGCGTGTGAGTGATTTCACGCCGTCCCCGGCCCCCGGCGACCGGGCCGCCGCTTTAGACTGGATAGCGAACGTAGATGTTCTGCCACCGGGTCTGCGTTCGCAGCCGGTGGCTTTTTCTTTGCGCTCCAAGCAGGCGCACGGGGTGGACCGAATCCCCGCCGCGTCCAGGTTCCGGAAACCCGCCGGGAACCGACTTCCGCATACGAGGACGTATGTGGTGGATTTTAGGAAGGTAGTTCTGTGAGCCAGACGTCAGATTCTTGTCTTGATACGTGGATGGGCCGGGAGGCGCTCGCCGAGGCCATGATCCCGGTGATCGGCCGGCTGTACCGCGAAAACAACGTGGTGACGTCAATCCACGGCCGGAGCCTGATCAACAAGTCCACCATGAACATCCTGAAGGCGCACCGCTTCGCCCGCCGGATGAGCAAGGAAGAGCTGCGCCTCGAAGAGACCGCGCCCCTGCTGGACGCCCTCACCAAGCTGGACCTCGGCGCGGCAGCCATCGACATTGCCCGCCTGACGGAGAAGTACCGCGCAGAAGGCAACGGCGTCAGCCTGGACGACTTCCTGCGCGAAGAGCTGGCCGAAGTTGTCGGCAAGCGCGGCGGCGACGACCGCACCAGCACCGACGTCGTCCTCTACGGCTTTGGCCGCATCGGCCGCCTTCTGGCCCGCCTCCTGATCGAGAAGGCCGGCGGCGGCCACGGCCTGCGGCTGCGCGCGATTGTGGTGCGCCGCGGCTCGGACAACGACCTCACCAAGCGCGCCAGCCTGCTGCGCCGCGACTCGGTGCACGGCTCCTTCGAAGGCACCATCAAGGTGGACCTCGACAACGACACCATCACCGCCAACGGCGTCCAGATCCAGGTCATCTACTCGGACAACCCGGCCACCGTGGACTACACCGCCTACGGCATCCACGACGCCCTGGTCGTGGACAACACCGGCCGCTGGCGCGACGCCGAAGGCCTCTCCCAGCACCTGCAGAGCAAGGGCGTCTCCCGCGTTCTCCTGACCGCCCCGGGCAAGGGCGAGCTGAAGAACATCGTGCACGGCATCAACCACGCCAGCATCACGGACTCGGACAAGATCGTCTCCGCGGCATCCTGCACCACCAACGCCATCACGCCGGTCCTGAAGGCCATCAACGACCGCTACGGCGTCGTGCACGGCCACGTTGAGACGGTTCACTCCTTCACCAACGACCAGAACCTGATCGACAACTTCCACAAGGGTGACCGCCGCGGCCGCTCCGCCGCGTTGAACATGGTCATCACCGAAACCGGTGCCGCCAAGGCAGTCGCCAAGGCGCTGCCCGAGCTCCTCGGCAAACTGACCGGCAGCTCCATCCGCGTCCCCACCCCGGACGTGTCCCTGGCCATCCTGAACCTGAGCCTGGAAAACGGCACCACCAAGGACGAGGTCAACGATTACCTGCGGGAGATGTCGCTGCACTCGGAACTGCGCAAGCAGGTGGACTACATCGATTCGCCCGAGGTTGTCTCCACCGACTTCGTGGGTTCGCGCCGCGCTGGCATTGTCGACGGACTGGCCACCATCAGCAACGACAAGAACCTGGTCCTCTACGTCTGGTACGACAATGAATTCGGTTACAGCTGCCAGGTGGTCCGAGTGATGGAGGAAATGGCCGGCGTGAACCCGCCGTCGTTCCCGGCCAAGGACGCTGCCGCCACCCTCGAGGCTGCCGGCCTGCCGGTCGAGGTGGGATAGCTCCGGACTGGCGACCTTTCCCGGCCGGGTCTCTGGAATCGGCCGGGAAAGGGCACCACAATGGAGCCATGGAACAGAACTCGGCTGTGGAGCACGAAACCACCCTGGAACATGCCCTCGACGTCGCCCGGCGTAACGCCAAGGAAGCCAAGCGCCTCCTCGACGACGCCCGCGCCAAACGCGAGGCCGGCGAGATCGACGACGCGCGCGTCAGCCAGCTGGAAGCGCTGCTGAATCTCGCCGAGGAGGACCTCCGCCGGGTCACCAGGGAGCAGTAGCGGCACGGCGCGGACTGCACCTGGCTCCAGCTGAACGCACGGCCCTGAACCGCCGGCAGCCATGCACCAGGTGCGGGACTTGTCCTGCACACTGTGGACAACCGACCCGACGTCGGTGCGGCCGCCTAGGCTGGCGGGGTGCAGCAACCCCACCGAACCCTGGCGCTTCCGTGAGCGTCACCTGGAACGACTTTCGGCGGGCCCGACGACGGTCCCGGCAGGCGTGGGCCCTGCTGGCCGCTGCGTTGCTTGCCGTCGCGGGCGGTCTGGGCTGGTTTTTCACCGTGGGCCAGTTCGCCTTGGCCGAACCGCAGATCAACGGACCCCGCGAGGCTCCCGTGTTCGCGGCGGGCTGGATGAAACCCGTCAACCCGGTGCGCGCCGTGCCGCCGGGAAGCGCCGCGGACGCTTTGGAGTCGCTGCCGGTCAAAGGCCGGGCAGCCGGCAGCAACTACAACCGCACCGCCTTTGGCCAAGCCTGGCTCGACGTCGACCGCAACGGCTGCGACACCCGCAACGACATCCTCCGCCGCGACCTCGCCGGCGCCCGGTTCACCGAAGGTTCCCGCTGCCGGATCGGCGCCGGAACCTTCCAGGAGCCCTACACCGGGCAGACCATCGCCTTCCAGCGTGGCGCCGGGTCCAGCAAGGCGGTGCAGATCGACCACGTGGTGGCGCTGGGCGACGCCTGGCAGAAGGGGGCGCAGCAGCTGACCGCCGTGCAGCGCCAGCACCTCGCCAACGATCCGCTGAACCTGATCGCCGTCGACGGCCAGGCCAACCAGGACAAGAGCGCCTCAGACGCCGCCACCTGGCTGCCGCCGAACAAGGCGTTCCGCTGCCACTACGTGGCCCGGCAAATTTCGGTCAAAGCCGCCTACGGGCTCTGGGTGACGCCGCCCGAAAAGGATGCGATGAAGCGGGTCCTCGGTGGCTGTCCGGGGCAGCAGACCATCGTGCCGCGCTGACGGGGTCCGCGGAGCCGGGGGCACGCTGACGCGGGCCGGAGCCAAGTCCTGTCAGAAGAGCACCGAGACCAGGCACCAGCCGGCGAGGAGCACCACGAGAAGCAGCAGCGGGATGTTCCACTCGGAGACGAGCACGCCGTCGGCCGAACTCTGGCCTGCGTCCCCCTTGGCCGGCCGGGCATCCTGCCAGGCCCTGACAATCGCATCCCGTCCGCCCGGCGTCGACGACTGGGCCATGCGCTCATTGGACGGAAGCATCCCGAAGGGGCGTTGCTTCCAGTCGCGGGCGTGCTCGAACCCGGCGCCAAAGGCGCTCGGCGGCGTCGGAGCGCCCCAGCTGACATACCGCTTCCCGCCGGCCTTCACCGTCACGGTGTGCCGGACCTCGACGTCGTCCACCGCGGTGAATGGGATCCGGTGCCGGCGGAGGCCGTTCACGACCTCAAACCCGTCGGCTCCGATGATCAGCCGCGGCTGCCACTGCGTCAGGTAGACCAGCAGCGACGCTGCAGCCAGCCAGGGCGCGGCCGCTGTGGCGGCACCGCCCCTGCCCGAGAGCAACAGCCAGCCGACGGCGGTGGCGCTGCCGGCCCAGACCAGCAGCGACACCACCCTGCCGGATGGCTCCTTGAAACTGCGCGGCTTCGGATTTGAGCGTGTTCTGGTTTCCCCCATGCGGACATCATGCCAGCGGTGCGCAGGTTTCCTGGCTAAGCCCCGAGCGACTGTTGGGCGAGTTCAGCTTCCAGCCGCTCGACGTCGACCCGGTGGCACAGTTCAGTGGCGTGCGTCGTGACCGTGGCGCTTCCGGCAGCGACGGCCGAGCGGAACGCGTCGGCCAGCGTGCGCCCCTGCGCCAGCCGGAGCACGAAGGCTGCCAGGAAACTGTCACCGGCACCCACGGTGCTTTGCACCTGCACCTGCGGCACGGCCAGCCGGAGCGTGCCGTCCTTCGAGGCGAGGACAGCTCCCTGCCCGCCCAGGGTCAGGGCCACATGTTCGGCGGATCCGTCGGATACCAGCGCCATGGCGGCGTCGAGCTCGCTTTGTTCGCTGTCCAGCGTGGTGCCGAAGTGCAGCCCGAGTTCCCTCCGGCTGGGTTTGACCAGGAACACGCCCTCGGACAGGGCAGCGGCCAGGGCTGGCCCGGAGGCATCCACCACGCAGCGCGCATTCTGCTCCCGGGCCAGCCGGGCCACCTCCGCGTAAAAGTTGTCCGGTACCCCCGGCGGTAGGCTGCCGCTGGCCACCACGTAGCCGCCCGGCTGGATGGAGTCAGCCACGAGGGCCAGGCACAGCCGCCATTCGGTCTCACTCAATTCCGGACCCTGCAGGACAAAGCGGAACTGCTTCCCGGTGGACGTCTCATCGACCGTAAAGTCCTGCCGCGTGCTGCCCTGGATGGGGACCACCAGGGTGGGGAGCCGCTCGGCCTCGATCAGCCGCCGGTAAGCCTCGCCCGTGGGGCCGCCCGCGGTGTAGACGGCCAGCGGGCGCCCGCCGAGCCGCTGGATGACCCGTGCCACGTTCACGCCGCCGCCGCCCGGATCCAGCCGGCTGGGGCCGCAGCGCAGTTTGTGGCCGCTGGTCACCAGCTCGGTTGTGGTGCTGACATCCAGGGCGGGGTTCACGGTGACGGTGAGGATGGGCTGCGCCGGCGCCGGCGGGGTGGCTTCCATGAGCCCAAGCATAGGAGCGCCGGGATGCCGGTGTCCCCGGGCCGACGTCCCCTTGTGGGCCCTCAAGCGCTCGGCAAGAATGGGCGCGGCAGGACAGGGCGCCCGCACGGGCGGCAGGATACGGCGTCGGCCGGCGTCGGCCCATCCGCCGCGACGACTGGAGCGGGGACCATGGCACATGGCAAGAGCGGGGCCGGCAAGGGCGGCACCGGGAAGACTGGCACCGGCAAGACTGGCACCGGCAAGACTGGCTCTGGAAAGGCCCTGGCGCGCCGGAAGGCGTCAGGGGTGCAGGCAGCGGGGCGGTTGCCGCTCGGCGTCTATGAAGCCGAACTCGCCCGGCTGCAGGCGGAGCTGGTCGCGTTGCAGGAATGGGTCCGCAGCACCGGTGCGCGCGTGCTGGTGATCTTCGAGGGACGCGACGCCGCCGGCAAGGGCAGCGCCATCAAACGCGTCACCGAGTACCTGAACCCGCGCGTCGCCCGCATCGTCGCGTTGCCGGCCCCGACCGAACGGGAACGCGGCGAATGGTATTTCCAGCGCTACGTGGAACACCTCCCGGCGGCCGGGGAGATCGTCCTGATGGACCGGTCCTGGTACAACCGTGCCGGCGTCGAACGGGTCATGGGGTTCTGCACGCCCGCGGAACACAAGCGCTTTATGGCCCAGTGCCCGGTCTTTGAGCGACTGCTGATCCAAGATGGCATCCTGCTGTTCAAGTACTGGTTCTCGATCAGCCACGCGGAACAAGAACGGCGTTTCAAGTCGCGGCTGGAGGACCCGCTCCGGCAGTGGAAACTCTCACCGATGGACCGGGAGGCGATCCTGCGCTGGGAGGACTACTCGCGGGCCAAAGACGACATGTTCATGCAGACCGATACCGCCGAGTCGCCCTGGTTTGTCGTCGAGGCGGAAGACAAGCGCCGGGCCCGGATCAACATGATTGCCCACCTGCTCTCCAGCATCGACTACACCGAAGTCAGGACGGAGCCGGTGACCCTGCCGGAACGGCCGCGCGCCGTCAACTACACGCGGCCGCCGCGGGACCTGTTCCGCTACGTGCCGGACCACGCCGCGCTGCTGCAGAAGCCAGCGGAGGATTAGGGCAGGTGGTGGAGCCGGTACTCGAACTGTAGGGTACCGGCATGGACATCATCCTTGTACCCGGGTTCTGGTTGGACGCCTCGTCATGGGAGGGCGTCACCCCGCCGCTCACCGCGGCCGGACATAGGGTGCACCCGTTGACGCTGCCGGGCCTCGAATCGGCAGTGGCGCCGCGCGCCGGCATCGGCCTGCGCACCCACATCGACGCCGTCGTCGCAAAGATCGATTCCTTCGATGCGCCGGTGGTACTGGTGGGCCACTCCGGCGGGGGAGCCATCATCCATGGCGCCGTCGATGCCCGGCCGGACCGGGTGGCCCGGGCCATCTACGTGGACAGCGGACCTCTCGCCGACGGTGGTGTCATCAACGATGAGCTCCCGGCGGACGGCGACGACGTGCCCTTGCCGCCATGGGAGCTCTTCGAAGACGCGGACCTCACCGACATGACCGACGAGCTGCGCGCCATGTTCCGCGCCCGTGCCATCCCGCAGCCCCGCGGCGTGGCCCAGGACCCACAGCAGCTCAAGGATGAACGCCGTTTCGAGGTCCCGGCCACTGTGATCGCTTGCGAATTCCCGTCCTCGATGCTGCGGGAAATGATCGCCGGGGGCCACCCGTACGTGGCGGAGCTGGCACGGATCCGGGACGTGGACTACGTGGACCTGCCCACCGGCCACTGGCCCCAGTTCACCAAACCGGCCGAGCTGGGTGCCGCCATCCTGGCCGCCGTCGACCGGGCTTAAGTTCGCGGCGGGTCCTCAGTGGCCGAACGGATCCGGGTCCACGCCCGGCATCCACGTCAGTCCGGGGACGCCCCAGCCGTTCTTCTTGGCCTGTTTCATCGCCTTGCGGGCGTAGCGGTCGATCAGCCGGTTGACGTACAGCTTGCCGTCCAAGTGATCGTATTCGTGCTGGATCACCCGGGCGAACCAGCCCGTCGCCTCGAATTCAACCGGCTTGCCGTCCCCGTCGAAGCCCTGCACGCGGGCCCACTCGGCGCGCTTGAGCGGATACTGGCCGCCCGGGAAAGACAGGCAGCCTTCCTCTTCCTCGTCCGGGTCCGGCAGCGCCCCGGAGACCTTCGAGAGGGTCAGCACCGGGTTGACGACGACGCCGGCCGGCGGGGCGCCGTCGTCGTTAACGTATTTGTAGACAAAGAGCCGCTTGCCCACACCGACCTGGGGCGCGGCGAGTCCGACGCCGTTGGCGGCGTCGTTGGTCTCGAACATGTCCGCGATCAGGGTGCGGAGTTCGTCGTCGAAGACTTCGACCTCGGCGGCCCGGCGGTGCAGCACGGGTTCGCCCCAGATCGTGATGGGCAGGACTGTCATGTCGGCGGGTTCCTTTGGTACTGGGGGTTGCTGCGGCGAGGCTCAGCCGGCGATGGTGCGGCCGACGACGTCGCGCATGATTTCGTTCGTGCCGCCGAAGATGGTCAGCAGCCGGGCGGCGAGGTACGCCTGCGCCACCGGGTACTCCAGGATGTAGCCGTAGCCGCCGTGCAGCTGCAGGCACCGGTCGGTAACGGACTTGGCGCGCTCCGAGGCCCACAGCTTGGCCCGGGCCGCCGCGGCGGCGTCCAGCTCGCCCGAGTTGAACGCCTGGATGGCCCGGTCTACGTAGGTTTCGGTGACCTCGACCTCGGTGAGGATGTCGGCCAGTTCGAAGCGGCTGTGCTGGAAATCGATGATCCGCTCGCCGAACGCGTTGCGGTCCTTTGTGTACGCCACGGTCGCCTCATAAACGGCGCGGACGACGGCGGAGCTCGCCACGGCGATCGCGAGCCGGCCCTGGGGGAGCTGCTCGGCGGCGTACTGCAGGCCCTTGCCTTCCTCGCCGACAAGGTCAGCGTGCGGCACCCGGACACTGTCGAAGAACAGCTCGGCGGTGTCCGAGGCTTTCAGCCCCATCTTGTCCAGCTGGTTGCCGGTGTTGTAACCCTCGGACTTGCGCACCATAAAGAGGGAGAAGGAGTCGCGGCCGCCGCGGCCGGCGCTGCCGTCGGTGCGGGCCAGGACCAGGGATGCGTCGCCGGAGATGCCGTTGCCGATAAAGGTCTTCTGGCCGGTGATCAGCCAGTCATCGCCGTCGCGGACGGCCTTGGTGCGGATGCCGCGCAGGTCCGAACCGGCGCCCGGTTCGGTCCAGGCGACCGAGGTGACCGTCTCGCCGGAGACCATGCCGGGAAGCCAGCGCGCTTTGAGGTCGTCCGAGCCGTAAGCCAGCAGGTGGGGGAGGACCATGTCATCGTGCAGGTGGAAGGCCAGGCCCACTGCCAAGTGGTTGCTCTTGGCGAATTCCTCGTCCAGCACGGCCCGGAAGCGGTAGTCGGCCATGCCCATGCCGCCGAACTCTTCGGGAACCGCGAGCCCCAGCAGGCCCTGCTCGCCAGCCGCGGTCCAGAGCGAACGGGGCATCATGTGGTCCTGGTCCCACTGGCCGTAGTGCGGGGCCACCGCCCGCGCGTTGAACTCCGCAGCCATCTCACGGAACATCTCGTGGTCTTCTTCAAAGAGCTGGCGCTTCATCGCGGTTCCTTCCACGCACGGACAAGACTGGACGGACAACAACTGGACAGGCAGAACTGGACAGACAACAAAGGCCGCACCGGATATCCGGTGCGGCCTTTGGAAAAGGTCGGACAATTCTGCCGTCCTTTGTGAGGGTGAGCGACGGGGGTTGAACCCGCGACCTCCTGGACCACAACCAGGCGCTCTGCCAACTGAGCTACGCCCACCATGTGCCCCGCCATGCCTTCCGGCGAACCGGCTGGCTGAAAAGGCAACGACAAATAGCTTACCTGCTATTCGGGGGTGGTTTTGCCACTTTCGTCGAATTCGGCGAAATTTTCCCCAAACGTGGTGGAGATTACTCCGCGGGTGCTGCTGCCGGAGCGTCGGCGGGGGCCATGATCGACTTCGCGATCCGCTGCGCCGTGGCGCTGTCCGGACCCGGTGCGGGCACAAAGACCGCCTCCCGGTAGTAGCGGAGCTCGTCGATCGAATCCTTGATGTCGCCCAGGGCGCGGTGGCCGCCGAGCTTGGCGGGCGACTGGAAGTACGCCCGGGCGTACCAGCGCCGAGAGAGTTCCTTGATGGTGCTGACATCGATCACGCGGTAGTGCAGGTGTTCCACCAGCTCCGGCATGTCGCGGACCAGGAACACGCGGTCGGTGCCGACCGAGTTGCCGCCCAGCGGCGCCTTCTTCGGATCCGGCACCCACTTCTTGATGTACTCAAGCACGACGTCCTGGGCTTCGGCCATGGTCTTGCCGTGGGGGAGTTCGGCCAGCAGCCCGGACCGGGTGTGCATGTCGCGGACGAAGTCGTTCATTTGGGCCAGCGCGGCGTCGTCCGGTTTGATGACGACGTCGACGCCGTCGCCGAGGATGTTCAGTTCCGAGTCCGTCACCAGGGCCGCCACTTCGATGAGTGCGTCGTTCTTGGAGTCCAGGCCGGTCATTTCGCAGTCGATCCACACGATGCGTTCATTAGATATAGGCACCCGCCCAGCCTACCGTTTCGCCGCCGCTGAGCGGTCCGGTGCTAGGATTTTGGTACGCGGCCGTCGAAGATTTTCGTCATCGCGGCGTGCCCTCATGGCCGGCTGCCCGGCCTGTTGCGGGCCGAACCAGCCCCACAACAGATTGGACGATCCTGAGATGACGGCGCCTGTACCTGCGGCGGGGGAAACGGCTGCCGGTACGTCCCGCCAGGCCCCCAAAGCGGTGGTTGCGGATGTGGACAACGCGAAGTCGCCGATCCTTGCCGGGTTCGTCGGGTCCATGTTCATGGCGGTCGGTTCGCTCGGCGTCGGCTGGCTGGCCCCGGTCTCCGAACTGCGGCGCCTGCCCTTGTTCATCTGGATGCGGACCGAAGCCGTAGGTGTGGGGCTGAGTATTGTGCTCCTGGCCGTTGGCGGCATGCTGCTGGTCCGCGCCTGGCTCCGGCTGGGGCAGCGGGTGCGCACCTGGGGCGCCGGCGCCCGCAGGGCCACCCTGCTGGCGGTGGCGGCGTGGGGGCTGCCGATGATGTTCTCTGTGCCCCTGTTCAGCCGCGACGTCTACGCCTATATCGGCCAGGGCCGCCTGATGGTGGAGGGTTTCAACCCGTACGAGAACGGCATCTCGGCGCTGTCGAATTACTTCCAGCTGGGCGCGGACAAGATGTGGACCGAGGCCCCGGTGCCGTACGGGCAGCTGTTCCTCTGGATCGAGCAGTTCGTTGTCTGGTCAACGAACGTGCACCCGGAAGCCAGCATCATGCTCTTCCGGCTCGCCGCCCTGGTCGGCATTGTGCTCTGCGTAATCTACGTGCCCAAACTGGCCGAGCTCCACGGCGTCAACCCGCACCGGGCCCTCTGGCTCACCGCGGCGAACCCGTTGTTCCTGACCAACTTCATCGCCAGCGTGCACAACGACGCGCTGATGCTCGGCCTGGCCCTCGCAGGACTCTACTACTGCGCCACCAGGCGGGTGCTGCTTGGCCTGGTGCTGGTCACACTGTCCATTTCGGTCAAACCCATCACGATCGTGTTCCTGCCGTTCATCGGCCTGCTGTGGGCGGGCAAGAACGCCGGCTGGCCACGCAAATTCGTCTTCTGGGCGCTCACCGCCGGCATCAGCCTGGCCTTGCTCTACGCCATGAGCCTGGTCAACGGATTCGGTTTCGGCTGGATCAACGGGCTCTCCGCCCCGGGCAGCATCTGGATCTGGTACGCGCCGGTAGGCCTGCTGGGGCTGATTGTCGCCTCGATCTTCAACGCCTTCGGCCTGGACGGCTGGGGGTTGGCCAAATGGGTGTACGACGCCGGGAAATTGCTGGCGCTCGGGATCGTCGGCTGGCAGATCTTCCGCGGGGACTACGACCGCCTGATGCGCCGGCTCACGCTGGCCTTCGCCGCCGTCGTCTTCCTGGCGCCGATGATCCAGTCCTGGTACGTCGTCTGGCTGATCCCGCTGTTTGCGGTCACCGGCATCCGGGACGACTGGCAGGTCAAGGCCGTGTACTTCATGGTGTCCTTCTTTATGGTCTACGCCATTTCGGACCAGCTCGAGGTCTTCCCCTACCTGCAGACCGAGGACCTTGGCCTCGCCCTCGCGCTGGCCCGCAACGCCGCCGCCATCATCGCGTTGCTGTTCGCCCTGTACCTGATCTTCCTCGATCCGAAGACCAAGCAGTTGTTCAGCAAACCGTCGGAACCGGTCACCACCCGGCCCGTCATCTAAGCGTCGGCAGCCACCTGCCCCCGCGTCGGAAGGAAGCCCCGTGTCCATGATCAAGACTCCCGAAGAGATCGCCCTGATGGGCGAGGCCGGGCGCGTGGTCGCGAACGCGCTGGCGCGGGTGCGCGAGGTTGCCGCCGTCGGCGTCTCCCTCAAGGAACTCGACGCCGAGGCAGCTACGGTGATTGCCGAAGCGGGCGCCACCCCCGCGTTCCTGGACTACCATCCCCGGTGGGCCTCGGTGCCCTTCCCCGGCGTGATCTGCACGTCCGTCAACGACGCGGTGGTGCACGGCATCCCGAACGACTACCGCCTGGCCGACGGCGACCTGCTGAGCGTGGACTGCGGCGCCTTCCTGGCGGGCTGGTGCGGCGACGCCGCGGTCAGCTTCATCGTGGGGACCGCGGACCCGGTGGACCAGGCGCTGATCGATGCCACCGACGACGCCCTGGCCCGCGGCATCGAGGCGGCACGGATCGGCAACAAGATGGGCGACGTCGCGGACGCGATCGGCGGGCCCGCCCGCCGGGCAGGTTACGGGCTGCTCGCCGACCACGGCGGCCACGGCATCGGCAAAACCATGCACGCAGAGCCGCACGTCCCGAACGCCGGCAGGCCGGGCCGCGGCATCAAACTGACCGAGGGGCTCGTCATCGCGATCGAGCCCATGCTGATTCTTGGCGGCAAGGACGACTACTACCACGACGCTGACGAGTGGACCCTCCGCTCGGCCAACGGACGCCGGGCGGCGCACAGCGAGCACACCGTGGCGATCACCGCGGACGGGCCGGTCATCCTGACACTGCCCTAGGGCCGCCGGGCGTCGCCGGGCCGCCCTGGCAACCTGGCGGCCCGGCGTCGTTCGGCGTCGTTCGAATTAACGGGTGCGTGGCGCCTGGCCGGCGAGCCGGGCGCGCTGGCGGTGTGCGGCGAGACGCAACTGGATGATGCGTGCCGCTCCGGCGATGGCCACCAGGATGCCGCCGCCGACCGCGGCGATGAAAAGCGCGACGCCGAGCGGGACCGCCCCTTCGAGGCCGAAGTACTTCACCTGGACGTAGACCTGGTTCTGCAGGATAAAGACAATGAGCAGGACCAGCACCACCAGGGCGCTGGCGACGGCCGCCCACACCATACCCGCGCGGGTCACCTGGCGGGGTTCCGCGGCGGGCGCGGGTGTGGGGGCTGCGGTGCCGGAGGTTTCCCTGACCGGGGCTGCGACGGCGTCCGCCGGAGCCCCGGTAGCCAGGCCGGTGCCGCTCGCCGGGCCGGCGTCGGGGTAGCCCTCCTCGACGGGCCCGGAAGGGACGCCCGCCGAGGGGTACTGCGCGGGCAGGGCGTCGTTGGGATCCTGGGGATCGAATCCGCGTGGTGTCTGGGTCATGGCTGCCGTGCCTTTCGGTTGCGGGCGGGCCGTGCAGGCTTTCCCTGGCGGCCCGTCTGTCACCTTAATAGTAAGGGTGCTTATGGCGGACGGAGGCACCTGGTGATGGCGGGTTGTGGCCTAATCCTCAGTTGCGGACACCGCACCGGGCGGCCCGTTGGCAGCGGGCGGGGGACGGTATAGCGTCACAGTCAAAGGGCGCCTGGAGTGGGCGGTTCAGCCGAGGAGGCACAGCCGTGACGATCGTCGACAACGCAGTGTATGTGGACGGGTACCGGACTGCGGACCCTGAGGACCTGGACGAGACGTACTTCGTGCTGCGGCAGCGACAGGGCATGGCGTGGATCGGGCTCTACCGTCCGGACGCGGCGGAACTGCGCTCGGTGGCCGAGGAGTTCGACCTGAACCATCTGGCGGTGGAGGACGCCCTCGCAGGCCATCAGCGCGCCAAGCTCGAACACTACGGCGACACCCATTTTTTAGTGCTGCGTCCGGCCCGTTACCTGGACGAAGTGGAGAAGGTCCAGTTCGGCGAGATCCACATCTTCACAGGCCCCGACTTCGTGGTCACCGTCCGGCATGCCGGATCCCCCGACCTGGCGCGGGTGCGGCGGCGGATGGAGTCCCAGCCCGGGTTCCTCGCCCTTGGGCCGGACGCCGTGCTGTACGCCATCCTGGACCAGGTGGTAGACGAGTACGAGCCCGTGGCCGCCGGTCTGGAGAACGACGTGGACGAGATCGAGGATGAGCTTTTCGCTGCCGACCCGGGCGTTTCCCGCCGGATCTACGAGCTCTCCCGCCAGGTGATCATGTTCCAGCGGGCGACGGCGCCGCTTACGGGCATCCTCCAGGCGCTCCGGGCCGGCCGGCCCAACCATGTGCCCGGTCCCGAACTGCAGGATCATTTCCGCGACGTGCTGGACCATGTGCTGCGCCTGAGTGAACGGATCGCCGCCTTCCGTGCACTGCTGCAGAACGCGCTCGCGGTCAACGCCGCCCTCGTGGCCCAGCGGCAGAACGACGAGATGCGGCTCCTGACGGAATCAAGCATCGCCCAGAACGAACAGACCAAACGGATTTCGTCCTGGGCCGCCATCCTCTTCGCGCCGACCCTGATCGCCTCGATCTACGGCATGAACTTCCGCCTGATACCGGAACTGGACTGGATCTTCGGCTATCCCATGGCACTGGGGCTGATGCTGGTGATGGGAGTGGCCCTCTACCTGACCTTCAGGCACAACAAGTGGATTTGAAGGCACGGGGCAGGGGGTGCGGCCCTGGCGGCGGATGACCCGCGACCAGGGCCGCCTGTTGTGCCCCAGGAGGGAATCGAACCCCCGACCGGCGGATTAGAAGGCCGCTGCTCTATCCCCTGAGCTACTGGGGCACGTTCGGCGTGCCCGGCTGCTGCCGGCGACGCCTCAAGAAGTTTACAGTGCCCGGCGCACCTTGCCGCTCAGGAGCAGCCCGGCAGGGCGCGGCTTTCTCGGTCCCGCCCGGCTGATTGCCCTGGTTTTCCACATAGCGGATTCCCGCACTGCCGGCCGGGCCGGGCTGGCCTGAAGCTGGAACTGCCTGCTAGGGCACGACCAATCGAGACAGGACAGACTAATGAACGACAGCATCACGGTCCGCGGCTTCGTCGCCACGGAGATCAGGAGCTCGACGACGCCGGGCGGCGTCGCCACCGCGTCCTTCCGGATGGGCTCCAACCAGCGGCGCTTTGACCGCTCCGCGAACGCCTGGGTGGATGGAAACACCAACTGGTTCACGGTGCAGGGCTACCGCCAGCTGGCCGGAAACATGGGCTGCAGCATCAAGAAAGGCCAGCGGGTCATCGTGGTCGGCCGGCTCAAGATGCGCAGCTGGGAAAAGGACGGCCGTATCTATCACTCTGCGGAGATCGATGCGGAATCCGTCGGCCACGACTTGATGTGGGGCTCCGCGAATTTCACCCGCACGTCCGGGGGCGGCCCGGTGCCCGGCCACGACACCGCTCCTGAACGTATGGACGGCGGCCACGACGGTCCCGACGACGGCGGCCATCACCCGGACACGGACGACGCGGGCGACGCGGGCGCCGACGACGGGCTGGACTTCGACGAAGAGACCGGCGAACTGAAGGAGGCGGCCGCCTGAGACCGGGGACGGACGTCCGCGTGGAACAATTGCCGGGTGAGGCGGACCCGGACTGGCACGGAACATCGGGCGCCCCTGCGCGTCCTTGGCGGGCTGGCGCTGCTGCTGGCAGTAACGTCTGCGTGTTCGCCCGCCGGCGGCAGCGGGGGAACGGCTACGGATAACACTGCTCCCGCCCCGGCCGGGACGCCCGGCGTTGGCACGTCCAGGACCGCGGAGCGCCTGCAGGCGGCCCTGGCGCAAGCGGCCGCCCGGGAGGCCAAACCGGGCACCGGCAACATTCGGCAGGCCCTAGCCGAAGTAGGTTTCCCGCCGGGAGCCGTCGAAGTCACGGCGAGCCGGACAACCACGGGGCTGGAGGCCGACGCCGTGGAAGCCGCGGTCCGGCAGGGCCGGGACTGCGTCGTTGGCCAGGTGCGGGGTGGCTCCGTGGCGGTGGTGGTGCTGCCGGTCCTGGCGGACGGGCGCTGTTTGGCGGGCTCGCCCGCCTAGCGGCCATCATGGGCAGGCCGAGTACGCCGGCCCTCGCGGCAGTCCGGCCCGCAGGCTGCCGGTCGGGCTCCTTGGAGTCCGTCGCCTGGACCGCCGGCTGGCCAGGCCCTGAATGTGAGTTATCCGCGCCAAGCCACTAGATTTGTAGGCATGGCGGAATTTATCTACACAATGACCAAGGCCCGTAAGGCCGTTGGCGAAAAACTTATCCTCGACGACGTGAGCATGTCCTTCTTCCCGGGGGCCAAGATTGGTGTTGTTGGCCCGAATGGTGCCGGTAAGTCCACCATTCTCAAGATCATGGCCGGCCTGGACACTCCCTCCAACGGCGAAGCCCGGCTGAGCCCCGGCTACACCGTCGGCATCCTGCTGCAGGAACCGCCGTTGAACGAGGACAAGACCGTACTGGGCAACGTCCAGGAAGGCGTCGGCGAGATCTACGGCAAGATCCAGCGCTTCAACGAGATCTCCGAAGAAATGGCCAACCCCGACGCCGATTACGACGCCCTCCTCGAGGAGATGGGCCAGTTGCAGGAAGCCATCGACGCCGCCGACGCCTGGGATCTCGATTCCCAGCTCGAGCAGGCCATGGACGCCCTGCGCTGCCCGCCCGCCGATGCCGACGTGACACTGCTCTCCGGTGGTGAGCGCCGCCGCGTGGCCCTCTGCAAGCTCCTGCTGCAGAAGCCGGACCTGCTGCTCCTCGACGAGCCCACCAACCACCTCGACGCCGAGAGCGTGCTGTGGCTCGAACAGCACCTCTCCTCCTACCCGGGCGCCGTCCTCGCCGTCACCCACGACCGGTACTTCCTGGACCACGTGGCCGAATGGATCGCCGAAGTGGACCGCGGCCACCTGTACCCCTACGAGGGCAACTACTCCACCTACCTCGAGAAGAAGCGCGCCCGCCTGGAGATCCAGGGCAAGAAGGACGCCAAGCAAGCCAAGCGCCTCGCCGAGGAACTCGACTGGGTCCGCTCCAACGCCAAGGGCCGCCAGACCAAGTCCAAGGCCCGTCTGGCACGCTATGAGGAAATGGCCGCCGAGGCGGACCGCACCCGCAAACTCGACTTCGAAGAGATCCAGATCCCGCCGGGACCGCGCCTGGGCGGGCTCGTTCTGGAGGCCAAGAACCTGCAGAAGGGCTTCGAAGACCGCACCCTCATCGACGGGCTGTCCTTCACGCTGCCGCGCAACGGCATCGTCGGCGTCATAGGCCCGAACGGTGTCGGCAAGACCACCCTGTTCAAGACCATCGTGGGGCTGGAGCCCCTCGACGGCGGCGAGCTGAAGATCGGCGATTCCGTCAAGATCTCCTACGCGGACCAGAGCCGCGGCGGCATCGACCCGAACAAGACCCTGTGGGAGGTCGTTTCCGACGGCCTCGATTTCATCCAGGTCGGCCAGGTCGAGATGCCGTCCCGCGCCTATGTCGCCGCCTTCGGCTTCAAGGGCCCGGACCAGCAGAAGAAGGCCGGGGTGCTCTCCGGTGGTGAGCGCAACCGCCTTAACCTGGCGCTGACCCTCAAGCAGGGCGGCAACTTGCTGCTCCTTGACGAACCGACCAACGACCTGGATGTCGAGACACTCAGCAGCCTCGAAAACGCCCTGCTCGAATTCCCGGGCTGCGCCGTCGTCGTCTCGCACGACCGCTGGTTCCTGGACCGGGTGGCCACCCACATCCTGGCCTACGAAGGCGACGAGGAGAACCCCTCAAAGTGGTACTGGTTCGAGGGCAACTTCGAATCCTACGAGGAGAACAAGATCGAGCGCCTCGGCCCCGACGCGGCCAAGCCGCACCGCGTGACGCACCGCCGCCTGACCCGCGACTAGGTTCCGCGCGGCAGGCCGCCACTTGCCCACGGAGAAGGCCGGTTCCCCTCGGGGAATCGGCCTTCTCCATATCCTGGTCAGCGTCGGACCGGCTTGGTCAGCCGCGGTCCGCCTTGCGCATCTGGTGCTGCAGGACCTTGGTCTGGACGGCGCCCTTGACCTTGTTTTTCAGGTCGGTCGGCACCCGGATCATGCCCTCCTGGGCCACCGTGGCCACATGCCGGCCGTCCCGGCTGAAGATCTTGCCCGTCGCCAGTCCCCGGGCGCCCTGAGCGCTGGGGGATTCCTGGACGTAAAGCAGCCACTCATCCACCCGGACGGGCCGGTGCCACCACATGGCGTGGTCCAGGCTCGCGACGGACATTCCCGGGGTGATCCAGCTCATCCCGTGCCGGCGCAGGACGGACTCCAGCAGCGTGTAGTCGCTCGCATAGGCCAGCGCCGCGCGGTGCATCTGCGGGTCGTCCGGCATTGGCCCGAACGTGCGCATCCAGACGGCGTTCCGGGCCTCCTTCGGACCCTTGGCGGAGACATACAGGGCCGGATCCACGTGGCGGATGTCGAACGGCCGCTCGTAGGCCCAGTGCCGGGCCACCGGGTGGTCGTACTTGCCCAGCAGGTCGGCCGTGCTCGGCAGCGACTCCGGGTCCGGTATGCCCGCCGGCATTTCGGTCTGATGCTCGATTCCTTCGTCCTCATCCTGGAAGGACGCGATCATCGACAGGATGGGCATGCCCTCCTGATACGCGTGGACCCTGCGCGCGGAGAAGGACCGGCCGTCGCGGAGCCGCTGCACGCCGAAGGTGATGGGCTTGTTGGCGTCACCCGGGCGGAGGAAATAACCATGCATGGAGTGGACGCCGCGGCCCTCCGGGACGGTGCGGCTGCCGGCCACCAACGATTGCGCCAGCACCTGACCGCCAAAGACACGCTGCCGCGGCTGCTTCTGCGAAGGACCCATAAAGATGTCCTCATCCGTCCGGGCACCCTCCAGCTCGCCGAGGTTCAGGAGTTGGATGAGCGAGGAGGTGGGATCCTCGGTGGGCATCGCCTGCAATCCGGCTTCGGCTTCAGTCATGGTTTGACTCTAGACGTCACCCCGGCACGGCTCAAAAGAGGCACAGCCGGTAGAGTCAGGATTGTGTCAGACGTCCTAACCCAGCCCCTGCAGTTCACCGATCCCCGCGACCTCGCCGACCTGCGCACCTTCGCCACCCGGGCCCGCACCATAGACGACGGCGCCATCCGGCTGAGCGCCGCCGGGCCGGTCCTGGCCGCCTACGTCTGCGTACTCCGTCCCCGGCTGCTCGGGGAATCGACCCCGACGATCCTCGGCCTCCGGACCATGGCGCTGGCCGCGCCCGCGGAACTCGACGTGACCGTCCCGCTGTCTGCGGTGCTGGACCGGCTGGCGCGCGCCGGCGCAGACGACGTCGAGCTTCCGGTACCGCCGATGACCGTCACCGAGTCGTGGGCCGGCGTCGGCGCCCCCCGCAGCGGCTGGGAGCCGCTCGGCGCCCTGCCGGACGAGGTCCTGCGACAGAGCGCCGAGGCCGGCATCACGGAGATCGCCGCCATCATTCCGGACAAGCCCGGCGCGCTGATCGTCAACAATGCCCGGGCCACGGTCTGGGGGCGTCCGCTGCCCGACGCCGGCGGGCTGCCCGCGGGGGCGGCCTTCGCCGCGCTGACGCTGGGCTTCCTGGCCGACGGCGAACAAAGCCTCTTCCGTGCGGGCCGGTGGTTCCGGCTCAGCGGCCCCCGTGGTCACGTCCTGGTCCGGGCCGGCTCGGGACTCTAGGCGCCGGCACCGTCCCGCGCGCGGACTTGCTTATCCGGACGCCATTTACGGCCCGGCCGGCCGGGCCGCATCCTGCGCCGGGTTCAGAACCGGAGAACGTTTAGTTCGACGGCGGGCTCAAAACCCAGCCGGGCATAGAAGCTACGCGACGTGGGGGAGGGCGATAGCACCATCCGAGCCGCCTTGATGCCCCGCGAGAACGCGATCGCCTCCTGCACCAACTGCGCTCCGATGCCGGCATTGCGGAACTCCGGCAGCACATAGACGTTGCCCAGATAGACCCAGTGGGAGGGTTCCTTGCCGGGTTTGGGCATCCGCTCAAAGACCAGGAGGTTGAGCATCCCGACCAGTTCGCCGTCCCGCTCGGCGACAATGAATTTTCGAGGGTTGGCGTCCCGCCAGTTGCTGTAGACGGCTTCGAAGTCCGGATCGACGCCGGCCCCAGGCTCCTGTTCCGCGGCCCACGCCGCCCTCAGCGCTGCCACGGCAGACCGGTCCTCAGTGATTTCGTCACGGATTATCAGCATGGGCTCACCCTACCGACCGTGACGAGGGTCTCGTCTTAAAACACTTGTCGCCCGGATACCCGGCTAGGTATTATTGAGGCAGAAAGACCCCGGAGGCATTCCCCCAAGTGCCTCCGGGGTCTTTCCATATCGTTTTAGGCCCCGGAGGGGCTGTTGACCAACGAGAGGGCGGCCCGTTCCATGTAGTCCCAGAGGGTCCCCTCGTAGAGCGGCGGCAGCTCGAGGGCGTCGACGGCGGTGCGCATGTGGTGCAGCCAGGCGTCCTTCGCCTCCGGGGTGACACGGAACGGCTGGTGCCGCATCCTCAGCCGAGGGTGGCCGCGCTCCTCGCCGTAAGTGGTGGGCCCGCCCCAGTACTGCTCCAGGAACATCAGGAAGCGCCGCTTGGCCGGACCGAGGTCTTCCTCCGGGTACATCGGGCGCAGCAGCGGGTCCGTCGCGACGCCGTCGTAAAACACATCGATCAGCTTCACGAACGTTTCGTGGCCGCCTACGGCGTCATAGAAGTTGTCCGTATAGCCGGGCCGGCTGAAGGGATCGTTCTGCATCAGCAGCTTGGGCTGGCGGGGCTCGCCGGCGCTGGGGAGGGTCATCTTATTCTCCGGCCTGTTGCTGGGTTGCGGGGGTCTCGTCCGCCGTCGAACCGTCCGGCGCCACATAGCTGCCCTGCGAGCGGTTGCCCACCCGCAGGATCTCGCCGTTGCGCAGGTACCAGACGGTGCCGTCCTCGGCCCGGACCCGGGTGATACGCAGGCCCATGGACTCGACCGTGCCCACAACTTCTGACGTTTCGATGACGTCGCCGATCCCGTACTGGTCCTCGATGGTGATGAAGATGCCGGCCAGGAAGTCGCGGATCAGCTGCTGGGCGCCGAAACCGATGGCGACGCCGAGGATGCCGACGCTGGTCAGCAGCGGGGCGATGTTGACGTTGAGGTTCTGCAGGACGTACATCACCGTGATCACCACGACCAGCACGCTCACCACACTGTTGAGCAGGGACCCGATCGTGTTGGCCCGCTGCTCGCGCCGCTGGTGGTCCAGCGCCCGCAGCGCCGGGGCCACCCAGCGGAAATGCGGCTTCTTGAAGAACGTGGTGCCGGCGGCGACGCGCTTGGTGATACCTGCGATCACAAACGACGCCACCAGCCACGTGGCGACGCCAACGCCGATGCTGATCAGGACCCCCGGCAGGTTGACGGCCGAGATGTCCGGCGGCGTGATGGGCTCAGCGGTGATAAGGCGGTACATCGGCGGGGTTTGCTCCTTCGGGGCGCCCGCGTTCGCCGGGCGCATAACACTCTGTTCAGTTTCAACATTAGCGCCGTAGCGTTGCGCCATGCGCATCCTGGTCCTTGGCGGCACCGCCTTCCTGTCAGCAGAAATCACCCGGCAGGCGCTCGCCGCCGGGCACGAGGTCACGTGCCTGGCCCGCGGGACCCGTTCGGCCCCGCCCGAGGGTGCCACCTGGCTGCAGGCGGACCGGGCGCAAGGCCGCGTTGCCTACGCCGCCGCGGCCAGCGCGGGGGAGTGGGACGCCGTCGTCGACGTCGCCCGGCACCCGGGGCAGGCGCGGGAGGCGCTGGAAGCGCTGGCCGGAACTGCCCGGCACTGGACCTTCGTCTCAAGCTGTTGGGTCTACGCGGACCATTCTGTCCCCGGCGCGGCCGAGGACGCCGCGGTGCTGGCCCCGCTGGCGGTGGACCTGGAGCCGACCCCGGAACGCTACGGCGAGGCGAAGTCGGCCATTGAACGCTCGACGGCGGAACTCGCCGGGGACAAGGCGCACCTGTGCCGCGCCGGGCTGATCGGCGGGCCGGGCGACGAATCGGACCGCTACGGCTACTGGCCGGCCCGCTTCGCCCGGGACCCGGGTCCGGCACTGGCCCCGGACATCCCGGCGGACAGCACCCAGGTCATCGATGTGCGGGACCTTGCAGCGTGGGTGCTGCGGGCGGCGGAAGCCGGGGTCACCGGGGCGCTGAACGCCGTGGGCGACCCGGTGCCGTTCGCCGAGTACCTCGACGCCGCGCGGCAGGCCGCCCGGGGAAGCGCCGAGGTGGTGGCGGCCCCGGCCGACTGGCTCGCCGCCCGCGGGGTGAACTACTGGGCAGGCCCGGACTCGCTGCCGCTCTGGCTGCCGCCCGGCCATGACGGCTTCGCGGCCCGCAGCAACGCGGCGGCGCTGGCCGCCGGGATGACGCTGCGGCCGTGGACCGAGACGATGCAAGACACCCTGGCCGACGAACACCGCCGCGGACTCGGCCGGGACCGGAAGGCGGGCCTCAGCCCGGACACCGAACGCCGGCTGCTGCGTGAGTTCCGGGCCGGCGTTCAGCCCGCCTGAGTGTCCGCGTCTGGAATGCCGGCAGCGGGGTCCACGGCCGCCGAGGGCTCGTGCCGCACCGGAAAGTTGACGCTCCGGGCAATGAAGCAAACCGCGTTGGCCCCGCGGTGCAGCTCCTCCAACAACTCTTCGGCCGCCGGCGCCGCCGTCGTGACCCGGGGCCTGAGCGTGACCGATTCGAACTGGCCGCTGCCGTCCCGGTTGGTCCGCATCACACCCTCGGCGCGGTCCTCATACCCGGTCACCACCACGCCGTGCTTCACGGCGACGTGCAAAAAGGACAGCATGTGGCACTGCGAGAGCGCGGCCAGCAGCAGCTGCTCCGGGTTGTACCGCTCCCGGTCGCCGTGGAACGTGGGGTCAGCGGAGCCCTTCAGGACCGGCAGCCCGGGGATCTCGACGTCGTGGTCGCGGGAGTAGCCGCGGTAGGAGGAGGTCCCCTCGCCCAGGTTCCCGGTCCAGCGGACGGTCAGCGCGTAGTGGTGCTCGTCGAGGCTCATGCCGCCAGTCTAGCGGCGCGGAAACGCCAGGACCCCGGCGCCGCCAAGCGGTACCGGGGTCCTGAACTGCGGGGCTGACCTCTGCCCGGCCTAGATGTCCGCGGCGCGGGCGCGCAGGGCGCGGGCGACGCCGTCGCGGTTTTCCAGCATCATCCGGTGCAGCGCCGCGCTGTCCTCCGGCAGCGACGCCAGGAACGCGTCCGTGCGGTCCACCGTGGCCTGCGTGGTCAGCTGCGCGGGGTAGAGCCCGACGACGATCTGCTGGGCCAGCGCGTGGGTGCGGTCCTTGACGATGCCCGGGACGGCCGCGAAGTACTTTTCGGCGTAGGGCTCCAGCAAGGACGTGTCCAGCACCCGGGTGAAGCCGGCAACCGCCGAACCCTGCAGGGCATTGGACAGTTCGCCCTTGACCACGATCGACTCCCAGGCCGCGGCCTTGGCCTCGGCGGTGGGGATGGCTGCCTTGGCCAGGGCCGCCGCGTTCTGGCCGGTGGCGGTGTTGTCGTGCTCCAGCTCGGCGTCGATCTGCTCCTGCCCGGCCCGGCCGCCGACTACGAGGGACGCGATCAGCTCCCAGCGAAGGTCCTGGTCCACAGTGAGGCCGGGCAGCTCCAGGGAGCCGTCCAACAGGGCGGCGACGGTGTCCAGCTGCCCGGCGCTGCGGGCCAGCAGGGCGTAGGACTTCACGAACTGCAGCTGTGCGTCGGAGCCGGCCGGGACGCGGGCGGCGAGCTCCCAGAGCCGGTCGGCGGCGGCGGTCGCGGTGGCGTCCTTGTGCTCCGCGGCGACGTAGAAGTTCAGCGTGGTGGCGAGCTGGCGGAGCTGGACCAGGATCACGGAGGAGTCGGATTCCTCGGCGATGTTGGCCAGGATGAGTTCCACGTAGCCGCGGGCCGGGGTTTCGCCGTCGCGCGCCGCGTCCCAGGCCGAGCCCCAGACCAGGGTGCGGGGGAGGCTCTGGCCGAAGTCCTTCAGGTGCGCGGTGGCGGTGGCGAGGGATTTCGGGTCAAGCCGGACCTTGGCGTAGGCGAGGTCGTCGTCGTTGAGCAGGATCAGGTCCGGCTGCGCCAGGCCCGCCAGGGCCGGAACTTCGGTGCGCTCGCCGTCGACGTCGAGCTCCTCGCGGTGCACCCGCTTCAGCTTCCCGGCGCCGTCCAGGTTGTAGAAGCCGACGGCGAGCCGGTGCGGGCGGATGGTCGGCTGGGCCTCCGTGGCGGACTGCAGGATGGCGAACGAGGAAATGTTCCCGTCCTCACCGACGGACAGCTCGGGCTTGAGCGTGTTCACACCGGCGGTCTCCAGCCAGAGCCGTCCCCAGTGGTCCAGGTCGCGGCCGCTGGCCTTTTCCAGCTCGACCATCAGGTCGCTGAGCTCGGTGTTCTGCCAGGAGTGCTTGCGGAAGTACTCGCGGACGCCGGCCATGAACTCCTCCGGACCCACCCAGGCCACCAGCTGCCGCAGCACCGAGGCGCCCTTGGCGTAGGTGATGCCGTCGAAGTTCACCTCGACGTCCTGCAGGTCGTTGATCTCGGCGAAGATCGGGTGCGTGGTGGGCAGCTGGTCCTGCCGGTAGGCCCAGGACTTCTCCACCGAGGCGAAGGTGGTCCAGGCGTGGTCGAATTTCGTGTTCTCGACGGCCGCGAGGTGGGACATGTACTCGGCGAAGGACTCGTTGAGCCACAGGTCGTTCCACCAGCGCATGGTCACGAGGTCGCCGAACCACATGTGGGCCAGCTCGTGCAGCACGGTGATGGCGCGGCGTTCCACCTGGGCGTCCGTGACCTTGCTGCGGAAGACGTAGCCCTCCAGGATGGTCACCGCGCCGGCGTTCTCCATGGCGCCGGCGTTGAACTCCGGCACGAAGAGCTGGTCGTACTTCTCGAACGGGTAGGGGCAGCCGAACTGTGCCTCGAAGAACTCGAAGCCCTGGCGGGTGAGGTCGAAGATGTTGTCCGCGTCGAGGTACTGCATCAGCGACTTGCGGGCAAAGACGCCCAGCGGGGTGACTTTACCGTCGGCGGACTTCACCTCGCTGCGGACCGACTGGTACGGTCCGGCGATCAGCGCGGTGACGTAGGAGGAGAGCCGCGGGGTGGGGGCGAATTCCCAGACCGAGCGGGCGCCGCCGTCCTCGCCGGGAATGGTTTCCACAGGCACCGGGGTGGGGGAGTTGGAGACGACGTCCCAGTGCGAGGGCGCGGTCACGGTGAAGCTGAAGCTGGCCTTGAGGTCGGGCTGCTCGAAGACGGCGAACATGCGCCGGGAATCGGGAACCTCGAACTGGGTGTACAGGTAGACCTCGTTGTCCACCGGGTCCACGAAGCGGTGCAGGCCCTCGCCGGTGTTCATGTAGGGCGCGTCCGCGACCACCAGCAGTTCGTTATCCTCGGCCAGGTCCGGCAGCTGGATCCGGATGCCGTCGGAAACGTCCGCCGGATCCAGCTCGCGGCCGTTGAGCGTGACGCTGTGCACCGTGTGGGTCACGGCGTCGATGAAGGTCGAGGACCCGGGCTTGGCCGTGAACTTCACGGCGGTGGTGGACCCGAAGACCTTCTCGCCCCGGGTCAGGTCGAGGCTGACTTCGTAGGAGTCGACGGCGATCAGTTCGGCGCGCTCGCGGGCTTCGGCGCGGGTGAGGTTCATACCGGGCAAGAGGTGCCTCCAGGAGTGGTGGGAACGGTGGAAACGATACTGTGAAATTATTCTTTCACGTTGCGGTGGCTTGGCAAGTTGTGCACGTCACAGCGGGCCCGCTCCAGGCGCCTCCGGCAGGGGTAGCGTTGGAGCTATGGGAAAGATCCGGGATTCCGTTGACGTCAGGGCCCTGCGCTTCGCCGTAGGCTTCCCGCTGATGCTGGCCGCCGCCTTCGTGGCCTGCGCGCTGCTGATCCGCGCGGACCTGCCCGAGCCGCTGGCCGTGCGCTGGACCGACGCCGGCGCCGCTGACTTTGCGCCCTTCGGGGCCGTGGTGGGGGTTGGCGCGGTCCTGATTGTGTTGGTCGGCTGGGCGGTCCTGCTCCAGGCGGCGCCGCTGTCGCGGCCGGCCATGATGCGCCGGTTCATGATGGGCGCCGGGCTGGCCGTGAGCCTTTTCGTCACCACCGTCCTCGCCGCTGTGCTGGTGGGCCAGCTCGGCCTGGCCGACGCCCGGGAATCCCGCGTGGACGTGGCCGTCCTGGCCATGGGCAGCGGAGCGGCGCTGGGGCTCGGGGTAGTGATGGGATTCGTGTTCAAGGCGGACGAGCGGTGGTCCTCCGACGACGAACGGGCCGTGCAGGCGGCGCTCGAACGGGAACTGGACCCCGATCTGGCCGGCGATTCGGTCAGCCTCTGGGTCCACGCCCGCAGCTCGGTCTTTGTCATGTTGGGGATTGCAACGCTGTTTCCCGCGGCCCTGCTCACCGTCGCCGTGCCGTGGCTGGCCGCGCTCCTGGTGGCGGTCGCGCTGCTGGCCGCCGTGTTCCTGTTTGCCCGTATCCGGGTGGACCGCAGCGGCCTGCGGGTATTTGCCGCCGGGTTCGTCCGGGTCATGGATGTCCCCGCCGCCGCGATTGACTCGGCGACGCCGAAAGAGGTCAAGGCCGCCGACTACGGTGGTTGGGGCTACCGCAGCCACGGCAGCACAACGGCGATGCTGGTCAGCAGCGGCCCGGCCGTCGTCGTCGACCGTTCCGACGGCCGCCGGCTGGCGGTAAGCGGCGGCAGCGCCACGACGGCGGACAATGTGGCGCAGGTGCTGTCCCGCGTGGCGGCCCGGGCGCGCCGCAACGGCGGGGCGCCGGCGGCCTAGCCCTAGTAGGCTGGGCAGAGCCCTGATCAGCAGCGCCGAGAGTCCGCCGGCGCCCCAAAGAACGGATACGCCGTGACCACTGCCCCGGATTTCCCGCGCGTTCACATCGCCACCGACCACGCCGGCATGGAACTCAGTGCCCACCTGGTGGGCCACCTCAGCGCGAAGGGCTACGACGTGGTGGACCATGGCCCCAAGGTCTACGACGCGCTGGACGACTACCCCTCCTTCTGCATCAACGCGGCGCGCGCCGTGGTGGCGGACCAGGAGGCCGGCACCCCCGCGCTGGGCATCGTCCTGGGCGGCTCCGGCAACGGCGAGCAGATCGCGGCCAACAAGGTCAAGGGGGTGCGCGCCGCCCTGGCCTGGAACCTGTCCACCGCCAAACTGGCCCGGGAGCACAACGACGCCAACGTGGTGGCGGTCGGCGGGCGCCAGCACAGCGTCGATGAGGCCACCGCGATCATTGAGGCCTTCCTTACCGAGCCCTTCAGCAATGACGAGCGGCACATCCGTCGGATCGGCAAGATCGCCACCTACGAGGCCACCGGCGAGGTCGTCGAGTAGTGCCGGAAGGGCATTCGGTCCACCGGCTGGCCCGCCAGTTCGCCGACGTCTTCGCGGGGGAGCGGCTCGCCGTGTCCAGCCCGCAGGGACGTTTCGCACCGGGCGCGGCGCTGCTGGACGGCCACGTCCTCACCGGGTCCGTGGCGCACGGGAAGCACCTGTTCCTCGGCTTCGAGCACGGACTGGTCCTGCATGTGCACCTGGGGCTGTACGGTGCGTGGGACTTCGGCGGGGACGCGGCTTTCCGCGGGGCCTCCAGCATCGGCGCGCCCCGGAAGATCGGGGAGCGGGAAGTCCACAGCGACGGCCCGGACCCCGTGTACGCGGGTCCGCCCGCCCCGGTGGGTGCCGTCCGGGTGCGGCTGGCCAGTGGCCACGGCTGGGCCGACCTGCGCGGGGCCACCACCTGCGAGACACTGACCGGCGTCGAGGTCGATGCGGTGATGGCGCGGTTGGGGCCGGACCCGTTGCGCAACCTCCCCGGTGACCGGGACACCTTCATTGCCGCGCTGGCGAAAAAGCGCACCCCGCTGGCCACGCTGCTGATGGACCAGAAGGTGATTGCCGGCGTCGGGAACGTCTACCGGGCCGAACTGCTGTTCCGGCAGCGGCTGGACCCCTGGCTGCCGGGAACGTCACTGCCGGTGGAGGCCGCCGGCCAGCTCTGGGACGACACCGTTGCGATGATGTCCGACGGCGTCCGCGACGGCCGGATCATCACCACGCCCCCGCGCTACTGGACCGGGCCCGACGGCGGGGATGGGCACGGTGACGGGGAGGGGCACGGCGGCAAGCTGCCGGCCCCGGAGGAGGCGCACTTCGTCTACCGGCGCCAGGGCCTGGACTGCCGCGACTGCGGCACGGCCGTGGCACTGACGGAACACGCCGCCCGCAAGCTTTACTGGTGCCCGGCTTGCCAGGGCTCCTGATGGATGGGCACGAAAAAAGCCCCTCCGGAGAGGGGCCCTGGCTTCGTCATATTCTGGAGGGGACGACGGGAATCGAACCCGCGTAATCAGTTTGGAAGACTGAGGCTTTACCATTAAGCTACGTCCCCGGGAATTTGCTGGAACTTCAGCAAAACTTCCGGGCGGCTGTTGAAGCCGGATACAACTAAACCCAATTCAGGCCCCCAGTGTCAAATGTGCAAATCAGCACAGTATGACCGTAGACTGTTCTGTGCACTTACGGGGTGTAGCTCAGCTTGGCTAGAGCGCCTGCTTTGGGAGCAGGAAGTCGCAGGTTCAAATCCTGTCACCCCGACTCTGCAGCAACTGCCAGATAAGTGGCGTTGCAGAACCCCATCCCCCAAAACCAGGAGTACTTAGACTGTGAAGAGCGCTGTCGAGAACCTCACCCCCACGCGGGTAAAGCTCAATGTTGAGGTCCCCTTTGAGGAATTGAAGCCCAGCATCGCAGAGGCATACAAGACTGTTGCTTCGCAGATCCAGGTTCCCGGGTTCCGCAAGGGCAAAGTCCCCTCCAAGCTCATTGACCAGCGCGTCGGCCGCGGCTACGTCCTGGAAACGGCCATTAACGAAGGCCTCAACGGCTGGTACCAGGCCGCCGTGCAGGAAACCGGCATCCGCCCGCTGAGCCGTCCCGAGGTTGAAATCACCGAGGTCCCGGACCCGTCCGCCACCGACGGCGAACTGAAGTTCCACGCCGAGGTCGACATCCGCCCCGAGATCGAGCTCCCGGACTACTCCGGCATCAAGGTTGAGGTTGCCGCTGCCGAGTCCTCCGACGCCGACGTCGACAAGGCCCTCGACGAGCTCCGCGGCCGCTTCGGCACGCTCAAGTCCGTGGACCGCCCCGCCGCCGACGGTGACTTCCTCACCATCGACATCACCGCCACGATCGACGGCGCCGAGGTTGACTCCGCGTCCGGCCTGTCCTACCAGGTAGGCGCCGGCACCATGCTCGAAGGCCTGGACGAAGCCGTCACCGGCCTCAGCGCCGACGAGGACGCCATCTTCGACACCACCCTCGTGGGCGGCGACCACGCCGGCGAATCCGCGCAGGTCAAGGTTGTTGTCAAGGCCGTCAAGGAGCGCGAGCTCCCCGAGGCCAACGACGACTTCGCCCAGCTGGCCTCCGAGTTCGACACCCTGGCCGAGCTCCGCGAGGACCTCGCCAAGCAGGCCGCCGACTCCAAGACCGTCGAGCAGGGCGTCGAGGCCCGCGACAAGGTTCTGGACAAGCTCGTCGAGCTCGTTGAGGTTCCGGTTCCGGAATCCGTCGTCGAAGAGCAGCTTGAGCAGCACTTCAGCGCCGAGAACTCCCACGGTGAAGGCGAGCACGACACCGAGGAGCACCGCGCCGAGGTCAAGGCCAACACCGAACGGGCCTTCCAGAACGAGGTCATCCTTGACGCCATCGCCGAAAAGGAAGAAGTCAACGTCACTCAGAACGAGCTGATCGACTACATCGTGACCACCGCCAGCCAGTACGGCATGGATCCGAACCAGTTCGCGCAGATCATCGATCAGAGCGGCCAGGTCCCCATGATGGTTTCCGAGGTCCGCCGCCGCAAGGCACTCGCCGTGGTCCTTGGCCAGGCCGAGGTCACCGACACTGAGGGCAACAAGATTGACCTCAGCGACTTCGTCCGCCCCGGCGGTGAAGAGGCTTCTTTCGAAGCCGAGTCCGCCGAGGCATCCGAGGAAGCAGCCGAGCCGTCCGACGACGCGGCAGCCACCGAAGCGCCGAAGAACGACGACCCCGCGGCCGTGAAGTTCTAGCACCCGCGGTCCCCGCAGTTCCTGCCCGCACCCCCGGATCACCGATCCGGGGGTGCGGCTTTTTAAGCCCGCGATGAACGCCCCGGGGCAAACGTGCGCCGTCAGCGAACAGCCCTGTGCCTGAGCACAAAGGAGCCGGGAAAACCGTTAGTGTCCATGTAGGAAAGTTCAGTGATGCCGTCCAGTGGCGTCACCGTCGCCAGCGAGAGGTAAGTACACATGTCACAGCAAGCAGGGGCACCCCGGATGGCTACCGTCGATCCGGCAGCCCAGGATAACTACATTTACAACCGCCTGCTGAAAGAGCGCATCATCTGGCTCGGCTCCGAGGTCCGTGACGAGAACGCCAACGCGATCTGCTCGCAGCTGCTGCTGCTCTCGGCCGAGAACCCCGAGAAGGACATCTACCTCTACATCAACTCGCCCGGCGGCTCCGTCACCGCCGGCATGGCCATCTACGACACGATGCAGTTCATCCCGAACGACGTCGTCACCGTGGCCACCGGGCTGGCCGCCTCGATGGGCCAGTTCTTGCTCTCCTCCGGCACCAAGGGCAAGCGCTACGCCACCCCGAACGCCCGCATCCTGATGCACCAGCCCTCCGGCGGCATCGGCGGCACCGCCTCGGACATCAAGATCCAGGCCGAGCTGATCCTGCACATGAAGAAGGTCATGGCCGAACTGACGGCCGAACAGACCGGACAGACCGTGGAGACCATCCTCAAGGACAACGACCGCGACAAGTGGTTCACGGCGCCCGAAGCCCTGGAATACGGCTTCTTCGACAAGATCGCGGCGCACGCCGGGTCCGTGGCAGGTGGCGGCGGGACCAACGCCGACGCCGGCACCGAAAACTAACCGGCACGCAGACAGAACCGACTTCAGGAGCAAAGAACATGAACTACAACTTCGGATCGACTGCCGGTAACCTGCCGAGCAGCCGCTACGTGCTGCCGCAGTTTGAAGAGCGCACCCCCTACGGCTTCAAGCGCCAGGACCCTTACACCAAGCTGTTCGAGGACCGCATCATCTTCCTGGGCGTCCAGGTCGACGACGCCTCCGCCGACGACGTGATGGCCCAGCTGCTGGTGCTCGAGTCCACCGACCCGGACCGGGACATCACGCTCTACATCAACTCCCCGGGCGGTTCCTTCACTGCCATGACGGCGATCTACGACACGATGCAGTACATCCGCCCGGAGATCCAGACGGTCTGCCTCGGCCAGGCCGCCAGCGCGGCCGCCGTACTGCTCGCCGCCGGTACCCCGGGCAAGCGCCTGGCCCTGCCGAACGCACGCGTCCTGATCCACCAGCCCGCCCTTTCCGGCGGCCAGGGCGGGCAGGCCTCCGACCTGGAGATCCAGGCCGCTGAGGTCATGCGGATGCGCTCCTGGCTCGAGGACACGCTGGCCAAGCACTCCGGCCGCACTTCGGAGCAGGTCAACAACGACATCGAACGCGACAAGATCCTCACGGCCGCCGAGGCCATGAGCTACGGCCTGATCGACCAGGTGCTTGATTCCCGCAAGATCAAGCCGCAGGCGATCACGAAGTAACGACCGGGCAGCGTGATCCACGGTTAAAACACGACGCCGGTGCGGCTCAGCAGAAATGGGCCGCACCGGCGTCTTCTTTCCACCCATCAGGCCTAAAGTGACCTAGAGTGGAAGTTGTCACGGCTTGCCTCCCGCGAGGAACGTCCGTGATTCCAGTAACGGGTGCAGCGCTGCACAGGAGCACGACCCAGCCGGCAGCAAGATAATAAGGGGTTCACATATGGCTCGGATTGGCGAGAGCACCGATCTGCTGAAGTGTTCTTTCTGCGGAAAGAGCCAGAAGCAGGTCCGCAAGCTCATTGCCGGGCCCGGCGTCTACATCTGCGACGAGTGCATTGAACTCTGCAACGAGATCATTGAAGAAGAACTCGCCGAAGTAGCTGACCTGGGTAGCTTCGAGCTGCCCAAGCCCCGCGAAATCTTCGACTTCCTGCAGGAATACGTCATCGGCCAGGAGCCCGCCAAGCGCTCTCTCGCCGTCGCCGTCTACAACCACTACAAGCGGATCCAGGCCGGCCACGCCCCCAAGAGCGGCACGCTGGCCGAAGGCGGCCACCACGATGACGTAGAGATCGCCAAGTCCAACATCCTGCTGATCGGCCCCACCGGCTGCGGCAAGACCTACCTGGCACAGACCCTCGCCCGGCGCCTCAACGTCCCGTTCGCCGTCGCGGACGCCACCGCCCTGACCGAAGCCGGCTACGTCGGCGAGGACGTCGAGAACATCCTGCTCAAGCTGATCCAGGCCGCGGACTACGACGTCAAGAAGGCCGAACAGGGCATCATCTACATCGACGAGATCGACAAGATTTCGCGCAAGAGCGAAAACCCCTCCATCACCCGGGATGTCTCGGGCGAAGGCGTGCAGCAGGCACTGCTGAAAATTCTCGAAGGCACGGTCGCCTCGGTCCCGCCGCAGGGCGGACGCAAGCACCCGCACCAGGAATTCATCCAGATCGACACCACCAATGTCCTCTTCATTGTCGCCGGCGCCTTCGCCGGACTGGAGGAGATCATCGGTTCACGCTCCGGCCGCAAGGGCATCGGGTTCGGCGCCCCGCTGAACGAGGTCAAGAACAACGCGGATTCCTACGGCGAGGTTATGCCCGAAGACCTGTTGAAGTTCGGCCTCATCCCCGAATTCATCGGCCGGCTCCCGGTCATCACCACCGTGTCCAACCTGGACCGGCCGGCGCTGATCCAGATCCTCTCCACGCCCAAGAACGCGCTGGTCAAGCAGTACCAGAAGATGTTCCAGCTCGACGGCGTTGAGCTGGTCTTCGAGGACGAAGCCCTGGACCTGATCGCTGACCAGGCCCTCGAACGCGGCACCGGCGCCCGCGGCCTCCGCGCCATCATGGAGGAAGTCCTGCTGCCGGTGATGTTCGACCTGCCGAGCCGCGACGACGTTGCCAGCGTGGTCATCACCGAGGACGTCGTCGCCAAGAAGGCGGCGCCCACCATGATCGCCCACGACGTGAAACGGCGTAAGTCTGCCTGATCCGGGCAGCGCACGTGCGGAGCAGCCGGAATAAATCCGCCGGGCACGCCGCTGTGCGTAAGTGATGCCCCGTGCCTGCCGTGGCAATAGCCGCCCGAAAGCCGCGTGGCAGCTCCCCGAACACGCCTAAAGGAGAACCCTGTGCCCGAAACGACGACGAATAAAGCAGACTTCTGGTTCGACCCCATGTGCCCCTTCGCCTGGGTGACCTCGCGCTGGATCTCCGAGGTGGAAAACGTCCGGGACATCAAGACTGAATGGCACGTGATGAGCCTGGCGGTCCTGAACGAGGGACGCGACGAACTTCCGGCCGACTACAAGGATTTCCTGGTCAAGGCTTGGGCGCCTGTCCGGGTGATCGTGGCCGCCGCCGAGAAGCACGGCGCCGAGTACATCAAGCCCCTCTACGACGCCATGGGCACCAAGATCCACAATGAAGACAACAAGGACATCGACGAGGTCATTGCCAAGTCGCTGGCCGAGGTAGGCCTGCCGGCAGAGCTCGCGGCCGCCGGCCAGGGCGATGAGTTCGACGCCCAGCTGCGCTCCAGCCACGACGCCGGCATCTCGCTGGTCGGCCAGGACGTCGGAACCCCGGTGGTCGCCTTCAACGGCACCGCCTTCTTCGGCCCCGTCCTCACCCGCATCCCCCGCGGCGAAGACGCCGGCAAGCTCTGGGATGCCAGCGTCGCCCTGGCCTCCTTCCCGTACTTCTTCGAACTCAAGCGCAGCCGCACCGAGAGCCCTGTTTTCACCTAGGCGCCGGTCCCGGCCGGACGCGCCAAGGGCCCTGGATAAACTACTGCTGTGTAGTTCATCCGGGGCCCTTGTGCATCCGGAACAGCGGGAGAACAATGGATCTTACCCACTTCGAAAGAAGCGGGACGCAGGAACCAAAGATTCAGTGACACTCATCCGACGCAGCCTTCGGCAAAGTCAGATGATGGCTACCAGTGACGAGGTAGGAAGACCTGAAATTCCAAGGATCCCGCCAGATTACCTAAGACGTCACGCGGTAATCGAAAAGTCGAAGCCCCACCAACCGCAAAAAGCTGATGGGGCTTCCCCTTTGCCCAAAAACTATGCGGCCCAAAAAGCTGCGTGCCCCCAACGCTGCAGGCCACAATTGCTCCAGGGTGGTGAGCCGTGAGCACCGAACCCATCGCAAACTACGCGTTGCTGTCCGACTGCTGGTCGGCCGCGCTGGTCAGCGCCGCAGGCTCCGTGGACTGGCTCTGCTTCCCGCGCTTCGACAGTCCCTCGGTTTTCGGCCGGCTCCTGGGCGAGGACGCCTGGTTCTGGTCCATCCGGCCGGTCGGCCCGCACTCGACCACCCGGCGGTACGTGGGCCCCTCCATGGTCCTGGAGTCGCTGCACACCACCGCCCACGGCCAGCTCGCCGTCAGCGACGCCCTGGCCCTCGGCTCCGGCCGGCGCGGCCACGACCTCGGCCAGGCGTCACCCGGCACGTTGCTGCGCCAGCTCGCCTGCACCGCGGGCACCGTGGAGGTCGAGGTCAGTTTTGCGCCGCGGCCTAGCTACGGCCTCATCTGCCCGGCGCTGCACAACGTCGACGGAGGCGTCCTGGTGCACGCAGGAGCGGAGGACCTCGCCTTGTCCACCCCGGTGCCCTTCGAGCTCGACGGCGGCACGGCCCGCGCCGTCGTGCGCCTGGCCGCCGGGGACGTTGTTGGCTTCGCCCTGCACCGCCAGCGCGGCGACGGTGAGGAGCCGGTGCTGTGGAGCCAGCAGGAGACGGCGCACCGGCTTGCCGACACCATCGAGGGCTGGACCAGCTGGTCCGGCATCCACCAGAACTACCGCGGCCGCTGGCAGGAGCTGGTGCACGGCAGCGGCCGGGTCCTGCAGGCCCTGAGCTACTATCCTTCCGGCGCCATCGTGGCGGCTCCTACCACCTCGTTGCCCGAGGTGGCCGGCGGCACCCGCAACTGGGACTACCGCTATACCTGGGTGCGGGACGCCAGCATGACGTTGCAGGCGCTCTGGGTGGCGGCCTGTCCGGACGAGGCGGGGAAGTTCTTCCAGTTCCTCGCATCCGCCGCCGCCCGCCAGTTCGCCGGCGGAGAGGAACTGCAGATCATGTACGGGATCGGCGGCGAGCGGGATCTGCCCGAACGGGTGCTGGACCACCTGCCCGGCTGGCGGTCAAGTGCACCGGTGCGGGTCGGCAACGGCGCTTGGAATCAGCGGCAGCTCGACGTTTACGGCGAGTTGCTGGACGCGGCCGCGACCATGCCGGAATTCCTGGCGGAGCTGGCGCCGGAAACCCTGAGGTTCCTCGCCGACGCGGCCGACGCCGCCGTGGCCCGCTGGCGTAGCCCCGACCAGGGGATCTGGGAGGTCCGCGGCGAACCACGGCACTACCTGTATTCCAAGCTGATGTGTTGGGTGGCGGTGGACCGCGCCATTACCCTCGCCGGGGTGCTGGGCACCGCGGACCGGGTGCCGGGCTGGACGGACGCCCGGGAGCAGATCGCAGACTCCATCCGCGCCCACGGCTGGAATGAGGCCGCCGGCGCCTACACCCAGGCGTACGGAGCCGAACAACTCGACGCCTCAGCCCTGATGCTGGGGATTGTGGGGTTCCTGCCGGCGGGCGATCCGCGGTTCCTGGCCACGGTCGAGGCGATAGAGCAGCGGCTCACCGACGGCCGCGGCCTGGTCTACCGCTACCACGGCGACGACGGCCTGCCGGGGGAGGAAGGCGCGTTCCTGCTCTGTACCTTCTGGCTCGCGCACGCCCTCGCCCTGGCCGGACTGACGGAGCGAGCCACGGCCGTCTTCGAGCGTGCCGCCGGATTCGCGACCGGCCTGGGACTGATGGCAGAGGAAGTAGCGCCGGATAGCCGGGAACTGCTGGGCAACTTCCCGCAGGCCTTCAGCCACATCGGCTTGGTCAACGCGGCCTGGGCCATCAGCGAAGCTGAACGGCGGTCCCGCGGATCCGCTACGTAATAACGGCAAAGGACCGGAGCGGCTTCGAGGGAACAAGTCCGGAAGCGCCGCTGTTGCTTCCAGTGAGCAACCCGACCACCCGCGAACATTGGAGCGCCATGCCCGTCACAGCCCACCTTGACCTGACCCTCAAAACCGACGCCCTGCCCACGGCACCGGCCGTGCTCCGCGACATTCTCTCCGATACGCGGGCGTTCGATGGCTGCCTCGGTGTCGACGTCCTGGTCGACAAGAACGATCCGGCCCACCTCGTGGTGGTGGAACAATGGGCGTCGCTGGAGCACGACTCGGCCTACCGCGCCTGGCGGGCAGGCGACGGAGCGAGCGGGCTGGGGGAGCTCCTGGCCGCACCGCCGATCCTGACTCATTTTGAGACGTCCTTCGGTATCTAAGCCGGAGGACACAAAACGGAAGAGGGCCCTCCGCCCGGACTGAGCCGGGCGGGGGGCCCCCTTGGTGGTTCCGCGGTGGGGGGCGCCTTACGCCTGGGCGGGCTCCTCGGCAGGGGCGAGGACGACGTCGCGTACGGTCAGCTCGCCTTCCCCGGCCACCAGCGCCAGCTCACGCGCGTTGGCCGCGGCCTTGAGGTCGCCCAGCCCCGCCTTCAGCTGCGTGGTCAGCGACTCCGACGCCGTGATGGTCGCGGAGAGCACCTCGGTGCGCTGCTTGACCTTGGCCTCCGACTTGGCCTTGCGGATGCCGCCCAGCGCCGCCCCCACCGTGGCGAGCAGGGTGGTGTCGCCGTCGATCTCCACGGCGGCGGGCCACTGCGCGCGGTGCACCGAGCCGGTCCGCCACCAGCCCCAGACTTCCTCCGTCGCGAACGGCAGGAACGGGGCGAAGAGCCGCAGCAAGGTGTCCAGGCTGGTCGCCAGTGCGGCCAGCACAGACGCCTGCTGGGCTTCGCCGGCGGCACCGTAGGCGCGGTCCTTGATCAGTTCCACGTAATCGTCGGTGAAGTGCCAGAAGAAGCTCTCGGTGATCTGCAGCGCGCGGGCGTAGTCGTAGTTTTCAAACGCCTTGGTGGCCTGCTCGACTACGTCGGAAAGCTGCGCAAGCACGGCGCGGTCCAAGGGATTGGTCAGCACCGACAGATCGGAGGAGACCACAGAGTCCTCCGTGGCGCCCAGGTTCAGCACGAACTTGGAGGCGTTCAGCAGCTTGATCGCCAGGCGACGGCCGATCTTCATCTGCGCAATCTCGTAGGCGGTGTCCGCGCCGAGCTTGGCCGAGGCCGCCCAGTAACGGACCGCGTCCGAGCCGTATTCGTTGAGCACGTCGGTCGGGACAATCACGTTGCCCTTGGATTTGGACATCTTCTTGCGGTCCGGGTCCAGGATCCAGCCGGAGATGGCAGCATGCTTCCAGGGCGCGACGTCCTGCAGGGCATCGGCACGGACGGCGGTGGAGAACAACCAGGTCCGGATGATGTCGTGGGCCTGGGGGCGCACGTCGAACGGGAAGACCTTGGCAAAGAGCGCCTCGTCGGTGCTCCAGCCGCCCACGATCTGCGGGGTCAGTGACGAGGTGGCCCAGGTGTCCAGGACGTCGGCGTCGCCGGTGAAGCCGCCAGGCATGTCACGCTGGGCTTCCTCGTAGCCGGGTGCCGCGTCCGCGGCAGGGTCCACGGGAAGCTGTTCGTCGCCGGGCAGGATGGGCGCGTCGTAGTCCGGGTTGCCGTCGGCGTCGAGCGGATACCAGACCGGCACCGGCACGCCGAAGAACCGCTGCCGGGAGACCAGCCAGTCGCCGTTCAGGCCGGTAATCCAGTTCTCGTAGCGGGACCGCATGAAGGACGGGTGGAACTCGATCTCGTTGCCGCGGCCCACCAGGCGTTCGCGGCGTTCCTCATCGCGGCCGCCGTTGCGGATGTACCACTGGCGGGACGTGACGACCTCAAGGGGCTTGTCGCCCTTTTCGAAGAAGTTGACCGGGTGCATGATCTTTTTCGGTTCGCCGTCGAGCAACTCTGCGGCGGTGAGAAGTTCCACCACGCCTTCCTTGGCGCTGAACACGGTCTTGCCGGCGATTGCCTCGAACGCCGCGCGGCCTTCCGCAGATGTGATCCAATCCGGGGTTTCGCCGATGATCCGGCCGTCGCGGCCCACGATCGCGCGGGTGGGCAGCTGCAGTTCGCGCCACCAGGTCACGTCCGTCAGGTCACCGAAGGTGCAGACCATCGCAATGCCGGAGCCCTTGTCCGCCTTCGCGAGCGGATGGGCCTTGACCTCCACCTCGACGCCGAACAGGGGAGAGGTCACCTTCTTGCCGAAGAGCGGCTGGTACCGCTCGTCGTCGGGGTTCGCCACCAGGGCCGCGCACGCGGCGAGCAGCTCGGGACGGGTGGTTTCAATGTAGATCTTCTCGCCGTCCTCGGTGAAGAACGGGTAGCGGTAGTAGGCGCCGGCGACCTCGCGGTCCTCCAGCTCCGCCTGGGCCACCGCGGTGCGGAAGGTGACGTCCCACAGCGTGGGGGCCTCCGCCATGTACGCGTCGCCCGCGGCCAGGTTGGCCAGGAAGGCCCGCTGTGAGATGGCCCGCGACTTGTCGTCGATGGTGCGGTAGGTCAGGTCCCAGTCGACGGACAGGCCGAGGGTCTGGAAGAGGTTCTCGAAGACCTTTTCGTCCTCGACGGCGAGTTCCTCGCAGAGTTCGATGAAGTTGCGGCGCGAGACGACGTCGAAATCGCGCTGGTTCTTGGCGGGTTCCGCCGGCGGTCGATACCCGGCGTCGTAGGGGATGGCCGGATCGCAGCGCACGCCGTAGTAGTTCTGCACCCGCCGCTCGGTGGGCAGGCCGTTGTCGTCCCAGCCCATCGGGTAGAAGACGTTCTTGCCGGTCATCCGCTGGTAGCGGGCCAGGACGTCGGTCTGGGTGTAGGAGAACATGTGCCCCACATGCAGCGACCCCGACGCCGTGGGCGGGGGAGTGTCGATCGAGTAGACCTGCTCCCGGGTGGTCTCCCGGTTGAACTTGTAGGTCCCTTCGTCAAGCCAGCGCCGGGTGAGGTCGGCTTCCAGCCCCTCGAGGGCGGGCTTGTCCGGAACGTTGATGGGGGCGGTGGTGGGCGTGTCTGTACCCTGCGTGTGTTCAGCCATGGGCTAATTCTTCCACTCTTTTTCAGCGCGTTTCGCAACCAGGCCCTGCAGTAGCATGCAGCAGATGCAGCAAAGTACCGAAAAGTTCGCAATCAAGCGCATTTACGACGAGGCCGCCGACGACGACGGCTGTCGGGTCTTGGTGGACCGGCTCTGGCCGCGCGGGGTCAGCAAGGAACGCGCGCAGCTGGACTTGTGGCTCAAGGAAGTGGCGCCCTCGCCGCCGTTGCGCACCGAATTCGCCCACATGCAGGAGCGGTTCGCGGACTTCCGCGCCGCCTATGAAGCGGAGCTGGAGTCCAACCCGGCCGTTGGCACCCTGCGGGACCTGGCGGCCCAGCACGGCAAGGTCACCCTGCTATTCGGCGCCAAAGACCCGGAGACCAACCACGCCCGGGTCCTGCTGGACTTCCTCGCGCACGGCAGGAAATGAACCGCTGATTCCCATAGGGTGGTGCCATGACTGAGGGAATCGATAACGCAGGAACTGCAAACACAGCAAAAGCGGCGGTCGTCACCGGCGCCAGCACCGGAATCGGCGAGGCCACCGTGCGCGCGCTCCGGCAGGAAGGCTGGACCGTCTTCGCCGTCGCCCGCCGCGCTGAACGGCTCGAGGCGCTCGCCGCCGCAACGGGCGCCGTGGCGGTTCCCGCCGACGTGACGGTCGACGCCGACGTGGCCCGGCTGGTGGAGGAGGTGACCCGCGCCGGCGGCATCGACACCCTGATCAACATCGCCGGCGGCGCCCGCGGCGCAGACAAGGTGGCCGAGGCCAAAACGGAGGACTGGCAGTGGATGTACGAGGTCAACGTCCTCGGCACCATGAAGCTCACCCGGGCGTTCCTGCCGATGCTGCGCGCCTGCGGTGAAGGGACCGTCCTGAACCTGACCTCGACGGCGGGCCTGTCCGCCTATGAGGGCGGCGGCGGGTATAACGCCGCGAAATTCGCGCAGCACGCCCTCACCGGGGCCCTGCGCCTGGAAGAGGCAGAGCACAACCTGCGCGTGATCGAGGTGGCCCCCGGCATGGTGCAGACCGAGGAGTTCTCGCTGAACCGGCTCGGCGACGCGGGCGCGGCGGACAAGGTCTACGCCGGCGTCGAGAAGCCCCTCACGGCCGCCGACGTCGCCGACGTCGTCCGTTTTGCGGTCGCCGCGCCGCACCACGTCAACCTGGACCAGATCGTGATCCGCCCGGTGGCGCAGGCATCCAACTTCAAGGTGATCCGGAAGGGCTAGGAGGCCCGGCTGCAGCAACGCCGGGGCGGGCCTTCCGCTCCGGCGGGCGTCCGGAGCCGGGCGGGGCGACTTTGGACGTTCACCCGGGCGTCGCCCGGCTGTCCCGAAGGGGTGGCCCGCCGTTCGCCGGCGCGGGGCAGCGTGGCAGGTGCAAACTGCACACCACCAGAGTGGAGATCTTTTCCCATGCGCACCCCCATGAAGCTTGGCGTCGCCGCACTCGGCGCAGCCCTGCTCCTCGCCTCCGCCGTCCCGGCCCAGGCAGCCGGCACGAACGCCGGCGGCACCTCCGCGGCCGGCCGCGACAACCATTTTGACCTTGAAGCCCACCGCGGCGGCATCGGCCTCACCGTGGAGTCAACCCTGGCGTCCTTCGCCAAGGGCCTTGAGACCGGAGTCTCAACCCTTGAACTCGACCTGCAGATCACCAAGGACGGCCGCGAGGTCATCACCCACGACCGCAAGATCAACGCGCAGAAGTGCGCCGACACGGCGCCGGTCAGCCCGAACGACCCCCAGTTCCCCTACGCGGGCAAGTACATCAAAGACCTCACCTTCGACCAGGTCCGCAGCCTGGACTGCGGCTCGCTCACCCAGCCGCAGTTCCCCGGCCAGCAGGCCTCACCGGGCGCGAAGATGCCCACCCTCGCCGAGGTGTTCGCGCTGGCGGACGCCCACCGCGCCAGCCAGGTCCGGTTCAATATCGAGACCAAGGTCGAGGCAGGGGCCCCGCAGGAGACGGCGCCGCGGGAACAGTTCGTAGACGTCGCACTGCGCGAAATCACCAAAGCGCACATGGAACAGCGCGTCTCTATCCAGAGCTTCGACTGGGGATCCCTGCGCCTGGTGCAGCAGCGCGCGCCGCAGATCCCTACGGTGGCCCTGACCAACAAGGACTTCCTGCAGGCCGGCCAGCCGGGCGCCTCGCCTTGGCTGGGCGGAATCGACTCCGACGACTTCGGCGGCGATCTGGTTGCCTCCGCCGCGTCGCTCGGCTTCGATGCGATCTCGCCGGTGCACGGGACACCTCAGAACGGCGCCGTCACGGACCCGGACTACGTCCCCTACGTCACCGCGGACATGGTGCAGCGTGCCCACGCTGCGGGCATGAAAGTCATCCCGTGGACCGTCGATGACAAGCCCACCATGCGCGCCCTGATCGGGACCGGCGTCGACGGGCTCATCACCGACTACCCGGACCGGCTCCGCGATGTGATGGCCGAGTCCGGCATGAAGCTGCCCAAGGCGTTTGCGCTGCAGCCCGGGAGCTAACCCCCCCCTGCGCCACCCCCGCGCCACTCCTGCGCAACCCCTCTCGACCGGTCTCGACCGGCCGCAGCCACGGCGGACGGCCCCCAACTACCCCGGGCTACCAGTAGCCCGGGGTAGTTTCCGGTAACATCGACGTATCAGCTTTGACCCGGCCATCACCGGTGAGCTTCCGGAAGAACGCCCCGGCGCGGCAAGTCGTAAGAAAGCCGCCGCACCAGGGTCGGTAGAACCGGACGGGTAAGCCCGTCACAGCAGTCAACGAGCGGCCGACGCCGGTGCAGCCCCTTTTCTTGGAAAAGGGCGGGACCGGTGCCGGTAAGTGAGGTGGTACCGCGGTGCCGGTGTTGTTCCGACAACACAGGAGCCGTCCTCGCATCCTGAATGAATCCCGTTGTTCACCAGCTCAACCCAGGATGTCGAGATGACCCATTACCCCAAGGCCTCAGCCGCACCGTCAGGCGCCAACACCTCTGCCTCCAACGCCAATGCTTCCAACGCCACTGGCGTGTCCGCCTCCGTGAAGTTCCCGGAGATCGAAGAGCGCATCCTCAAGTACTGGGACCATGACGGCACCTTCCAGGCCAGCATCGACCAGCGGGACTCTGACCTTCCCGGGGGACAGCGCGGCAGCAATGAATTCGTCTTCTACGACGGACCGCCCTTCGCCAACGGCCTGCCGCACTACGGGCACCTGCTGACCGGCTACGCCAAGGACCTCGTGGGCCGCTACCAGACCCAGCGCGGCCGCCGCGTCGAGCGCCGCTTCGGCTGGGACACGCACGGCCTGCCCGCCGAACTGGAAGCCATGAAGCAGCTGGGCATGACGGACAAGACCCAGATCGAAGCCATGGGCATCGACAAGTTCAACGACGCCTGCCGCGCCTCGGTGATGAAGTACGCCGACGAGTGGAAGAGCTACGTCACCCGCCAGGCGCGCTGGGTGGACTTCGAAAACGACTACAAGACGCTCAACGTCGAGTACATGGAGTCCGTGCTCTGGGCTTTCAAGCAGCTGCACGAGAAGGGCCTCACCTACAACGGCTACCGCGTGCTGCCGTACTGCTGGAAGGACGAGACGCCGCTGTCCAACCACGAGCTGCGGATGGACGACGACGTTTACAAGAACCGCCAGGACCAGACGGTCACGGTCACCTTCCCCATCACCGCGGGGGAGTCGGAGCTGTCCAAGCAGCTCGCCGGGGTGCAGGCCCTCGCCTGGACCACCACGCCCTGGACGCTGCCCACCAACCTGGCGCTCGCCGTCGGTCCCGCCATCACGTACGTTGTGCTGCCGGCCGGCCCGCACGGCATCAAAGCCGCCGCGGCTGAAGCCCCTGTCACCGGCAGCTTCCTGCTCGCCGCGGACCTGCTGGGCGCCTACGCCAAGGACCTCGGCTACGGCGACGGCGCCGAGGGCGCCGCCGCGGCCGAAGCCGCCGTCACCTCCCGCCACACCGGCGCCGAGCTCGAGGACCTGACGTACGAACCGCTCTGGGACTACTTCCACGACGCCGAGAAGTGGGGCACCGAGAACGCCTGGCGCTTCCTCGTCGCCGACTACGTCACCACCACCGACGGCACCGGCATCGTCCACCAGGCCCCCGCCTACGGTGAAGACGACCAGAAGGTCTGCGAAGAGGCCGGCATCCCCGTGGTCCTCTCGGTCGACGAGGGCGCGAAGTTCCTGCCGCTGTTCGGCCACGGCGACCTCGCCGAGATCGCCGGGCTCCAGGTCTTCGAGGCCAACAAGCCCATCACCCAGGTGCTCCGCGCCCAGGGCCGCCTGGTCCGCCAGGCCAGCTACGAGCACTCCTACCCGCACTGCTGGCGCTGCCGCAACCCGCTGATCTACCGCGCGGTGTCCTCCTGGTACGTCGAGGTCACCAAGTTCAAGGACCGCATGTCCGAGCTGAACCAGGAGATCAACTGGATCCCGGGCAACGTCAAGGACGGCCAGTTCGGCAAGTGGCTCGCCAACGCCCGCGACTGGTCCATCAGCCGCAACCGCTACTGGGGCAGTCCCATACCGGTATGGCAGTCCAGCGACCCGGACTACCCGCGCACCGACGTCTACGGCTCACTGGCCGAGATCGAAGCCGACTTCGGCCGGCTCCCGCTGAACAAGGCCGGCCAGGTGGACCTGCACCGGCCGTTCATCGACGAACTCACCCGCCCCAACCCGGACGACCCCCGCACCCCGGAGGAGGGCCAGTCCGTGATGCGGCGCGTCGAGGACGTGCTGGACGTCTGGTTCGACTCCGGCTCCATGCCGTACGGCCAGGTGCACTACCCGTTCCAGAACGAGGAATGGTTCGATACCCACAACCCGGCGGACTTCATCGTCGAGTACATCGGCCAGACCCGCGGCTGGTTCTACATGCTGCACATCCTCTCCACCGCGCTGTTCGACCGGCCGGCGTTCCGCAACGTCATCAGCCACGGCATCGTGCTGGGCTCCGACGGACAGAAGATGTCCAAGAGCCTGCGCAACTACCCGGACGTCTCCGAGGTCCTGGACCGCGACGGCTCCGACGCGATGCGCTGGTTCCTGATGTCCAGCCCGATCCTGCGTGGCGGCAACCTCGTGGTCACCGAACAGGGCATCCGCGACGGTGTACGCCAGGTCATCCTGCCGTTGTGGAACGTCTACAGCTTCTTCACGCTGTACACCAACGCCGCTGACAGCGGTAACGGCTACGACGCGAAGCTGCGCTACGAGGGCTACGCCGACACCTTGGATCAGTACCTGATGGCCAATACCGGGGACCTGGTCCGGAACATGACCGAGCAGCTGGACAGCTATGACATCTCCGGGGCCTGTGACGAACTGCGCGGCTACCTGGACATGCTCACCAACTGGTACGTCCGCCGCAGCCGCCAGCGCTTCTTCGACGAGAACGTCGACGCCTTCGACGCGCTCTACACCGCGCTGGAGACGGTCTGCCGGGTCGCGGCGCCGCTGCTGCCGCTGATCTCGGAGGAAATCTGGCGCGGCCTCACCGGCGGACGCTCCGTGCACCTGGCTGACTGGCCGGATGCCGGACTGTTCCCGGCCAACGCCGGACTCGTCGAGGCGATGGACCGGGTTCAGCAGATCTGCTCCACCGGCTCATCGCTGCGCAAGGCCGCCAACCTCCGCGTGCGCCTGCCACTGCAGGAACTCACGGTCGTGGCACCCGGCGCAGACGCGCTGGAAGGATTTGCCGCCGTCGTCGCCGATGAACTGAACCTGCGCTCGGTCCGCCTGCTCGACGCAGAGAGCGCCTCCCCGGAGGAGTTCGGCATCGAACAGAAGCTCGTGGTGAACGCCCGGGCCGCCGGGCCGCGGCTGGGCAAAAACGTCCAGCAGGCCATCAAGGGCTCCAAGTCCGGTGACTGGTCCGTGGACGATGCCGGGGTGGTCACCGCCGGCGGCCTCGCGCTCGAGCCGCAGGAGTACACCCTGGAGACCGTCGTGGCCGAGGCCGCGCAGGGCGAGGGCTCGCGTGCGGCGGCGGTGCTGCCTGGCGGCGGCTTCGTGGTGCTCAACACCGAGGTCACCCCGGCGCTGGAGGCCGAAGGCACCGCGCGTGACCTGGTCCGTGCCATCCAGCAGGCCCGCAAGGACGCCGGGCTGAATGTCAGCGACCGGATCCGCACGACCGTCACCGCGGCGCAGGACACCGTCGAGGCGCTGCTGGCCCACGCCGATCTGGTCAAGACCGAGACCCTGACACTGCAGCTGGACACCGTTCCGGCCGAGGTCAAGGAACCTCAGGTCAGCGTCGAAAAAGTAACCGTTGAAGTAGGGGCATAATCCATGACCGACGAATTTTCCGTAGAGAGCGTCTACGCCGAGCTGCTGGGCCGGGCGCCGGAAAACAAGATGGAGCCGCGGCTGGCGCCGCTGCACCGGGCCATGGACATCCTGGGGGAGCCGAACAAGGCGTTCCCGATCATCCACATCACCGGCACCAACGGCAAGACCTCCACGGCCCGGATGATCGAGGCCGGCCTGCGCGCCCACGGGCTGAGCACCGGCCGGTATACGAGCCCGCACCTGTCCAAGGTCACCGAGCGGATCAGCATCGACGGCGAACCGGTGCCGGATGAGACCTTCGTCCGGATCTGGGACGAGATCCGCCCGTACCTGGAAATCGTGGACAGCGAACTCGTCGCCGAAGGCCAGCCCCGGCTGACCTACTTCGAGTGCCTGACCATCCTGGGCTTCGCGATTTTCGCGGACCAGCCGGTCAACGTTGCCGTGATCGAGGTAGGCCTGGGCGGCATCACCGACGCGACCAACGTCGGCGACGGCCAGGTCGCCGTGGTCACCCCGATCTCGCTGGACCACACGGAGCTGCTTGGCGAGACCACCGAGGATATCGCCTACGAAAAGGCCGGCATCATCAAGCCCGGCGGTTTCCTGATCAGCGCCGCCCAGCCCGTCGACGCGGCCCAGGTGCTGCTGGAAAAGGCCAAGGAAGTGAACGTGCCGTTCCGCTTCGAGGGCGTGGAGTTCGGCGTCGAATCCCGCACCGTCGCCGTCGGCGGCCAGATGGTGAACATCCAGGGCATCGCGGGACGCTACGAGGACCTGCTGCTGCCCCTGCACGGCGCACATCAGGCGGAGAACGCCGCCGTCGCGGTCGCTGCCCTGGAAGCCTTCTTCGGCGCCGAAAAGCCGCTCGACGCCGAGGTGCTGCAGGAAGCTTTCGCGTCCGTCAGCTCGCCGGGCCGGCTGGAGGTGCTCCGGACCGCGCCGACCATCATCGTGGACGCCGCGCACAACCCGGAGGGCGTCCGGGTCTCCGCCGAGGCCATCCACGAGGCGTTCAGCTTCAGCAAGCTGGTGGTGGTGGTGGGTGTCCTGAAGGAAAAGGACGCCGAGGAAATCCTCCGCCAGCTCAAGGAGTCCCTGGGCGATCTCGCCTCGGACTACTGCTTCACCCAGTCCAACTCGCCCCGCGCCGTTCCGGCCGAGGACCTGGCGGAACTTGCCTTGGACCTGGGCTTCGGCGAGGACAACATCCACGTCGCTGAGAAACTCGACGACGCCCTCGAGTGGGCCGTGGAGCGGGCCGAGTCCAACGACGACCTGGCCGGCGGGATCCTCGTCACCGGGTCCATCACGCTCGTGGCCGAGGCCCGGATCCTGCTCGGAAAGACCGAGGCGTAACCGATGGCTAAACTCACCAAGGCCCAGCGCGAATGGCGCCCGGGCATGCCCAAAAAGCGCCGTTCCACCAAGGTCATGTTCGCCTCCACGGTGTTGCTGCTGGAGGCCTTCGTGGCGCTCTTCGGCACCCTGGCGGTCTTTGGCCTCCGCCGCGGGGAGCTGCCGCCGCTGCTGGTTTTCGGCGTCGGCATCGGCCTGAGCGTGGTGCTCGCGCTGACCTGCGCCGTCCTGACGAAGCCGTGGGGTGTGGCCCTGGGCTGGATCCTGCAGCTGCTGCTGATCCTCACCGGCTTTGTGGAGCCCACGATGTTCGTGGTGGGCGGCCTGTTCGCAATCACCTGGTGGTACGGCATTCGTACCGGCATCCGGATCGACCGGGAGTCGGCCCAGCGCGAACGCGAGCAGGCGGCCTGGGAAGCCGCGAACCCCGAAGGCCAGAGCAACTAGACTTGTCCCGAACCCCAACCAACACATTGGAGCACTTGTGAGCACTGAGCGCACCCTAGTCCTGATCAAGCCTGACGGCGTCGCCCGCAACCTGACCGGCAGCATCATCGCCCGGATCGAAGCCAAGGGCTACACCCTGGCCGAGTTGAAGAAGGTCAACGCCACCCGCGAGCTCCTCGAGCAGCACTACGAAGAGCACGTCGGCAAGCCGTTCTACGAGCCGCTGGTCGAGTTCATGCTCAGCGGCCCGGTCGTTGCGGCGATCTTCGAAGGCCACCGCGTGATCGAGGGTTTCCGCTCGCTCGCCGGCACCACCGACCCGACGACGGCGGCCCCCGGCACCATCCGCGGTGACTTTGGCCGCGACTGGGGCGTCAAGGTCCAGCAGAACCTGGTCCACGGCTCCGACTCGGCCGAGTCCGCCGAACGCGAGATCAGCATCTGGTTCTAACCCGCCCGGCGCCCTCACCGAGGTGACAGATAAGGCCAATGTTCGCGACGAACATTGGCCTTAGCTGTCACCTCGCGGCGGTTAACCGGGGTCTGCCGGCTCAGTAGCCGGAGGTTCCGATGAACACCTGGATGAAGGCGAAGAAGATGGTGGCGACGACGGCGACGTAGAGCAGCGCGGTCAGGATCCAGCCGGAGTCGGCCAGGATGCGGGTGGCCGCGGCGGGCATCCGGATGACGCCGTGGCTGACGTTGCGGACGGTCACCCAGACGAACAGCGGGATCATGGCGGCCCAGACGATCATGCAGAACGGGCAGAGAATGTGGATGGAGTACAGCGCCTGGGACCAGAGCCACACGACAAACGCGAAGCCCAACGTCACACCGGCCTGCAGCCCGAGCCAGTACCAGCGGGCAAAGCTGGCCCCGGCAAGGATGCCCATCGCCGTGGTGATGACGACGGCGAACGCGACGATCCCGATGAACATGTTGGGGAATCCAAAGACCGAGCTCTGCCAGGTCTGCATCACCTGCCCGCAGGAAATCCACGGGTTCACATCACAGACCGTGACGTGGCTGGGATCCTTCAGGACCTCCAGCTTCTCCAGCACCAGCGTGCCGGACGCGAGCCAGCCGACCACGCCGGTGATCAGCAGCAGCCAGGCAAACGGCCGGTCACGCGTCATCAGCGGCAGCGGGCGCTCCGCAGCGGCCGCGCCGGCGCCGCGCTCGTGGGCGGTCACGTCGTCGGGGGCGTGGGAGATGCTGGGCATGGGATTTCAGTCCTTTGCGTCGGGGTGCTCTTGGGCCGATTCTATCGCCGGAGGCTGGATGTACCCGGGTAGGCCTCAAGCCGTCACAAGTGATTCGGTCCACGACGCGGACCGGATGACCTGCTTAGCCCTGCTTTCGCGGCTCCTGTGAGACAATGAACCTGGCTGGGACGCGATCCACATTCGGGTTTCAGTCCGGCGACTTTGTTTTCAAGACCGCCAATGATGAGCAGGGCATACTTCGGATCCCTCGATCCGGCCTATCCCGCAATGCCATTGGACGGCACCTGGTTGTGACATATGGGATCAACGGGTTCAAGACAAGCTTGCCGGCCTTCCAGGGCTGCCGCACCCCACTGCCGGTGCGAACCTGGAGGTATTCAATTGACTTCTGTCAATGCCCGCGGGTGTTGACAAATATTTGCCCCCACGGGTGCCGGATGTGGCGGTACATCAGGGGCAGGAGTGTCGCCACATATGGATAATGACCAGCTAGCAGCCGGTAACAACGAAGCACTCGTTACCGAGGAAGCACCGGAAACCGCCGCCGCAACGGAGGCTCCCAAGAAAGCCACCAGGACCCGCCGCAAGGCGGCCCCCAAGGCGGAAGCCGCAGAGACGGCAGCCACGTTCGACGTCGTCACTGAAGCCGGCTCCGTCACGGACGGCACCGACGCCGCCCCGGAAGCCAAGGCCCCGGCCCGCCGGAGCCGGTCGCGCAAGAAGACCGACGACGACGTCCCCGCCGCAACCGGGGAAACCACCTCGGACATTGCGGCCGCCGAGAATGCGCCTGTTGAGGCGCCCGCGGAGCCGGCGGCAGCGGAAGCCGCACCGGAAAAGCCGGTCCGCCGCCGCGCGTCCCGCGCCAAAGCTGCCCCGGCAGCTGTGCAGAACGAAGAAGCTGTGCAGGCCGAAAAGGCTGTGCAGCACGAAGCCGCACCCGCCGCCGAAGCAGTCGCCCCAGCCGCCGCAGCCGCGCCGGCCGCCGCCGAATCCCCGGCAGCAGAGTCCGATGAAACCGCGGCCGAGGCCGGCGCGGAAGCCCCCGCGCTGTTCCTCGCACCCGGCGCTGTCACCTCGATGATCTTCCAGGCCCCGGACCTGAGCACCGTCGTGCGCCCGGCCCCGGTGGTGGCCGAGGAAACCGAAGAAGAAGACGAAGAGGAAGCCGAGGGCGACGACGCCGGAAGCCGCCGTCGCCGCCGCAGCCGGGGACGCCGCGGCCGCAGCCGCACCGGCGAAGCTGATACCGACACCGAAGGCGCTGACGAGAGCACCGAGGAACCCGGCGAGGATGCCGAAGGCACCCTCGAAGCGGGCGTGACCTCGCGCCGGCGCCGCCGTCGCCGCCGTGGCGACCAGGACCTTGAACTGACCGGCGGCGGGGACGACGATCCGCCCAACACGGTGACGCGCGTCCGGGCCCCGCGCGCGGCCAGCGAGGCCCCGGTCAACAACCGTGTCACCTCCGTCAAGGGCTCCACCCGCCTGGAGGCCAAGAAGCAGCGCCGCCGCGAGTCCCGCGACACCGGCCGCCGCCGCACCGTCATCACCGAGGCCGAGTTCCTGGCCCGCCGCGAGTCCGTGGACCGCCAGATGATCGTCAGGCAGCGCGACGACAGAATCCAGATCGGCGTCCTGGAAGACGGTGTGCTGGCCGAGCATTTCGTCTCCAAGACCCAGCAGGATTCCCTGATCGGCAACGTCTACCTGGGCAAGGTCCAGAACGTGCTGCCCTCCATGGAAGCCGCATTCGTCGACATCGGACGCGGCCGCAACGCCGTGCTGTACGCCGGCGAAGTCAACTGGGACGCCGTCAACCTCGAAGGCAAGCAGCGCCGGATCGAAAACGCGCTCAAATCCGGTGACTCCGTGCTCGTCCAGGTCACCAAGGACCCGGTCGGCCACAAGGGTGCCCGGCTGACCAGCCAGATCTCGCTGCCCGGCCGCTACCTCGTGTACGTGCCCGGGGGTTCCATGACCGGCATCTCCCGCAAGCTGCCCGACGTCGAGCGCAACCGTCTCAAGCGGATCCTCAAGGACCGCCTGCCGGAGGACGCCGGCGTGATCGTCCGCACCGCGGCCGAGGGCGCCTCGGAGGAGGAACTGACGCATGACATCAACCGTCTGCGCGCGCAGTGGGAAGGCATCGAGAGCCAGTCCACGTCCACCAAGATCCTCGCCCCGGAGCTGCTCTACGGCGAACCGGACCTGACCATCAAGGTGGTCCGCGACGTCTTCAACGAGGACTTCTCCAAGCTGATCGTCTCCGGTGAGGAAGCCTGGGACACCATCGAGGCCTACGTCACCTATGTGGCTCCGGACCTGGTGGGCCGGCTCGAGAAGTGGACCAAGGACACGGACATCTTCGCTGCCTGGCGCATCGACGAGCAGATCCACAAGGCCCTGGACCGCAAGGTCTTCCTGCCCTCCGGCGGCTCCCTCGTGATTGACCGCACCGAAGCCATGACCGTGGTGGACGTCAACACCGGCAAGTTCACCGGCAGCGGCGGCAACCTCGAGGAAACCGTCACCAAGAACAACCTGGAAGCGGCCGAGGAAGTCGTCCGGCAGCTGCGGTTGCGCGACATCGGCGGCATCATCGTGATCGACTTCATCGACATGGTGCTGGAATCCAACCGCGACCTCGTGCTGCGCCGCATGGTGGAGTGCCTGGGCCGGGACCGGACCAAGCACCAGGTCGCCGAGGTGACCTCGCTGGGGCTCGTGCAGATGACCCGCAAGCGGATGGGCACCGGGCTTCTGGAGGTCTTCGGCGAACAGTGCGAGGCCTGCGCCGGCCGCGGCATCGTCACCCACGACGAGCCGGTCGAACACCGCCGCGCCAACACCGTCGCCGCGGAACACCACGTCCCGCGGACCGAGCACCAGCCCGCCGCCCGCACTGAGCGCAAGCGCCGCCGCGGCAAGGGCGGCCAGGGAGCCGGCGAGTCCATGCCGGCCGCACCCGCCCCGGCGCACGCCGAGCCCACCGAGGCTGAGCGCCACGCCAAGGCAGAAGCGACCCGCGCCGCGCTGGCCAACATCGCCGCCGCCGCGCACGCCGCCCACCTGCACGACGGCGACGCGACAGCAGCGCCCGACGCCGAAACCCGGCAGGCCGCCCTCGATGCGGCCGTGGAGCTGGCTTCGACGGAGGAGGCAGCCGGGCGTCCCGCCGCAGTGCTGACCTTCGGCGGCGAGCAGGTAGCCCTGCCGTTCGTCGAGCACGCGGAGGAGACCCCGCAGCCCGCGCTGACCCTGGACCTGCTCACCGAGGCATTCGCCAACCTGGGCGACGCCGAGGCCGGCAAGCCTGCCGCAGCGGCCCCGGCCGCTGCGGACACCGTAGTGGCGGAAACCGTAGCGCCGGAACCGGCTGCACGGGCCGCGGAGCTCCCGGCGGCGGAACCCGCCGCACCGGTTGCAGCGGCACCGCCCCGCGCCACCCGCGGCCGTGGCCGTGCCCAGACGGCACGGATCCAGCCGCCGAGTGTCCGGAACCGGGAGGCGCAGGCCACCTTCCGGCAGGAAGCGCCCAAGGCACCCGCGGCTCAGGCCCAGGCACCACAGGCACCCGTCCGCCGGGAAGCTGCCAAGGCACCCGCGGCGCAGGCACCCGCAGCACAGGCTCCCGCAGCACCGGCCCGCCAGGCTGCGGCAGTGGAGAGCTCCGCACCCCGCCGGGTGCGCCGGAACCGAAGCGCCAGCCGCGCCCAGGGAGCCGCCAATGAGACGTCCGTGCAGCAGCGCGCGGCCACTCCGTCGGCAGCAGCCGGATCCGTCCATGAAGCCAAGGCCCCGGAGCCGGCGAAGGAAGCCGCGAAGCCCGCGGCCAACGAGCCGGTCATCCTCGGCGTCGGCGTCCCGGCGTCGGAGCTCTAAGACCCAGCAGACACCACGGCCCGCGGGTATCGTGCGGAATCGACGTAACATCGGTCGGTCCGGGCGGTACCCGCGAGCCCGTTAACGGGCGTCCGCCAGGGGGCGCCGTCACGGAAGGTGCGGACGGGGGAGTTGCCGGCGGGGAACGCTAGGCTGGGGGACTGACACGGGGTGCCGCGCATCGAGCCGGCTGAGATCCAGACCCGTTGAACCTGTCCGGTTAGCACCGGCGAAGGGATGTCTCTTGTCTTCATCGACCCAGCCTGCATCTACCCAGCCACTATCAACCCAGCCGCAACCCACCCGGCCGGCCGCAACCCGCCCGGCATCCATCCTGCAGTCCGCCTTCCCGGACACAGGGCGCACCGACCCCGCCGCGGCCACACTGCCGCGGATTCCGCGGGTGCTGGCGATCGCTGGTTCGGACCCCTCCGGCGGCGCCGGCATCCAGGCGGATTTGAAGAGCATCGCCGCGAACGGCGGCTACGGGATGGCCGCCATCACGGCGCTGACGGCCCAGAACACCCGGGGCGTCCGCTCCGTCCACGTGCCGCCGGCATCGTTCCTGACCGCCCAGCTGGAGGCGGTCAGCGACGACATCACCATCGACGCGGTCAAGATCGGCATGCTCGGCGACGCTGCGGTGATCGAGGCCGTCCGGGCGTGGCTCCAGAAGGCCCGTCCCGCCGTCGTGGTCCTGGACCCCGTGATGGTGGCCACCAGCGGCGACCGGCTGCTGCAGGAATCCGCCGAGGCGGCCCTGCGCTCCCTGCTCCCGCTGGCCGACCTCATCACCCCGAACCTGGCCGAACTGGCCATGCTGCTGGACGAACCGCCCGCCGCGGACTGGGCCGGGGCGCTGGAACAAGGCAAGCGGCTTGCCGCCCTGGCCGGCACCACGGTGCTGGTCAAGGGCGGCCACCTCGGCGACATCAACCAGGACAGCGAAGAAGGCAGCCATGACGACGGCGGCGGCTGTCCGGACGCGCTGGTGAACACCGGGGGACTGCTCGGGCAGGAAACGGTGGTCGTGCCGGGCGAGCGGATCGCCACCCGCAACAGCCACGGCACCGGCTGCTCCCTGTCCTCGGCGCTGGCCACGGTGCAGGCGCGTGCGGGGGACTGGGAGGCGGCGCTGCGTGAGGTCAAGCCCTGGCTGCTGGGTGCGCTGCGGGAAGCCGGCCGCCTCGACGTCGGATCCGGCAACGGTCCCGTGCACCATTTCCACCACCTGCAGCCGGCCGCACCGGCCCCGACACAACTGCCCGACGAGGGTGGCTTTGCAGCGGCCCTCGCCGGGCACGCGGCGGCCGGACTGGACGCGATCTACAGCCTGGACTTCATCCGCAGGCTTGCCGACGGCAGTTTGCCGGAGCAGGAGTTCGCCTATTACCTCAGCCAGGACGCCCTCTACCTGAACGGCTACTCCCGGGTGCTGTCCCGCGCCGCCGCCCTCGCGCCGTCGGAAGCCGAACAGCTCTTCTGGTCCCGTTCGGCGCAGCAGTGCCTCGAAGTCGAATCCGAACTGCACCGGAACTGGCTGGCCGGCCGCGCAGCCGCAACCCGGCCGGGACCGGTCACCAAGGCCTACGTGGACCACCTCCACGCGGCGTCGCTCGCCGGCAGCTACGGCGTGCTGGTCGCGGCGGCGCTGCCGTGTTTCTGGCTCTACGCCGAGGTCGGCGCCACGCTGCATGGCGAATTCCTCGCTGCGGGCGCCCCGACGGCGCATCCCTACGCGGAGTGGCTGCGCACCTACGCGGACGAGGCCTTCGCGGAGGCGACCCGGCAGGCGATCAGGTACACCGACGCGGCGGGCCGCGGGGCCTCCGAGGCGGAGCGACGCGCCATGGCAGAAGCCTTCGAGCACTCCTGCCGGTATGAGGTGGAATTCTTCGACGCGCCGAGGCTGCACGCCTGAGCCGGCCCGGGCGATGCAGCCGGTAACATGATGGGGCGCGGTTCCGGAAGGTCGCTGCGGCACCACCTCCTGGGCCCCCTGGCCCACGGTGTGGTGCCTGTCACGCACTACTCGCCGGGACCAGCCTCGTTTGCGACCGAAGGCAAAATTAGCGTAGTCTAGATCTTCGGTGCTTACGCCAACACTTGGGTTATGACCCTGAGGAACAGTTCACCCGCCCTGCGGGCAGGACTTTCCACGGGATAGCTCATGGGTTCCCCCGGGGAATCCACCGGCGTTGAGGCACAGCGTGAGCCGGTCCGAACACTTCGGCCCCAGGTTCCGCACGCAAATCTAGTAATAAACGTCGAGAGAAGTGAGTTCCCCAGTGGTGTACGCGATTGTCCGCGCAGGCGGCCGCCAAGAGAAGGTTTCCGTTGGAGACTTCGTTACCCTGAACCGCGTCCCCGGTGGAGCCGGCAGCACCTTTGAGCTGCCCGCACTGCTCCTGGTGGACGGTGACAAGGTCACGTCTGCAGCCAAGGACCTGGCCAAGGTAACGGTTACGGCTGAGATCCTCGAAGACCTCCGTGGTCCGAAGATCGTCATCCAGAAGTTCAAGAACAAGACCGGTTACAAGAAGCGCCAGGGTCACCGTCAGGAACTGACCAAGGTCAAGATCACCGGTATCAAGTAACTCTTCGTTACTGATCTGGTTCCAACAGTTTCCCCAGAATTTTTGAAAGCAGGCATTTCAAATGGCACATAAAAAAGGCGCGAGCTCCACTCGCAACGGTCGTGACTCCAACGCCCAGTACCTTGGCGTCAAGCGCTTCGGCGGCCAGGTAGTTTCCGCAGGCGAGATCATCGTCCGCCAGCGTGGCACCCACTTCCACCCGGGCGCCGGCGTTGGCCGCGGCGGCGACGACACCCTGTTCGCACTGACCCCCGGTGCCGTCGAGTTCGGCACCCGCCGTGGTCGTCGCGTTGTGAACATCGTGGCTGCTGCAGCTGCAGAGTAACAACAAGTTCTAAATCGGTGGGGCGGGCCAATAGGTCCGCTCCACCGGTGTTTTAACCGCATTACAATCATCTTGGGCCCCCTGCGGACCCGAGGAACAGCACTGAGGAGATCCACGTGGCGAGCTTTGTAGACCGGGTAGTACTGCATGTATCCGGCGGTACCGGCGGCCACGGCTGTGTCTCCGTCCACCGCGAGAAGTTCAAGCCCCTCGGCGGTCCCGACGGCGGCAACGGCGGCAACGGCGGCGACGTCATCCTGCGCGTGGATCCCCAGACCACCACGCTGCTCGACTACCACCACGCCCCGCACCGGCACGCCACCAACGGCGGCCCCGGCATGGGCGACTGGCGCGGCGGCAAAAACGGCGAGACCCTGGTCCTTCCGGTTCCCGAGGGCACCGTCGTCAAGAGCAAGGACGGCACGGTCCTCGCCGACATGGTGGGCGAAGGCACCGAGTTCATCGCCGCGGCCGGCGGCCTGGGCGGCCTCGGCAACGCCGCCCTGTCCTCGCAGAAGCGCCGCGCCCCCGGCTTCGCGCTGCTCGGCATCGAGGGCGACTCCAGCGACATCGTCCTGGAACTGAAGTCCATCGCGGATATCGCCCTGGTCGGCTTCCCCTCCGCCGGCAAATCCAGCCTGATCGCGGCGATGTCGGCCGCGCGCCCCAAGATCGCCGACTATCCCTTCACCACCCTGATCCCCAACCTCGGCGTCGTGCAGGCCGGCGACGTCCGGTTCACCATCGCCGACGTCCCGGGCCTGATCGAAGGCGCCAGCGAGGGCAAGGGCCTGGGCCACCACTTCCTGCGCCACGTCGAACGCTGCGCCGCGCTGGTGCACGTGCTGGACTGCGGCACGCTGGAATCGGACCGCGACCCGCTCTCCGACCTGGCCGTGATCGAGGCCGAGCTCGAAAAGTACGCCGTGGACATGAGCTACGCCGGCTCCGACGGCGAAGTCGTGCCGCTGAACCACCGCCCGCGCCTCATCGCCCTGAACAAGGTCGACCTGCCGGACGGCAAGGACATGGCCGAATTCGTCCGCCCGGAACTGGAAAAGCGCGGCTACAAGGTCTTCGAAATCTCCGCGACCAGCCACGAGGGACTCCGTCAGCTGGGCTTCGCCATGGCCGAGATCGTCAAGGCCGCCCGCGACGCGGTGGCCGCGACGCCGCCCAAGGTCCAGGCCCCCGTGCTGCGTCCGCGCGCCGTCAACGAGAGCGGCTTCACGATCCGCCGCGAAGAGAAAAACCTGGAGCCGCTGTTCCGCGTCCTCGGCGACAAGCCCGTGCGCTGGGTCAAGCAGACCGACTTCACCAACGAGGAAGCCATCGGCTACCTCGCCGACCGCCTGGCCAAGCTGGGCGTCGAAAACGAACTGTTCAAACAGGGCGCCAAGCCCGGCGACACGGTCGTCATCGGCGAGGACGACGGCGTCGTCTTCGACTGGGAGCCGACCATGATGGCCGGCGCCGAGCTGCTGGCCTCCCCGCGCGGCACCGACGTGCGCTTCGCCGACATCGGCGACCGCCCCACGCGCGGCCAGAAGCGCGAGGACCAGCAGGAACGCCGCGACGCCAAGGCCGCGGCCCGGGCCGAGCTGGAGGCCGAGCGCAAGGCCGGCATCTGGACCGAATCGGTCAGTGCCCGCCGCGCCGCGCAGCCGCTCAAGGAGAGTGGACTCGGCGAAGCCGATGACGAGTAACGCCGTCGTCGACCCCGGAGCCGCAGCCGCGCCCAGTCGCGCCCTGCTCTCCGGCGCCCGCCGGATCGTGGTCAAGGTGGGGTCCTCCTCGCTGACGTCCATCAAGGGCGGCATCGCCGAGGAAGCCCTCACCGACCTCGCCGACGCCCTCGCGCACAAGCGCAACGAGGGCACCGAGATTATCCTCGTCTCCTCCGGGGCCATCGCCGCCGGGCTGGCCCCGCTGGGTCTGGACAAACGCCCCCGCGACCTCGCCACCCAGCAGGCGGCCGCGAGCGTCGGCCAGGGGCTGCTGATGGCCCGCTACACCCACGCGTTCGGCGCGCACGGCGTCACGGTGAGCCAGGTGCTGCTGACCGCGGACGACTTCATGCGCCGCAGCCAGCACACCAACGCCTTCCGCGCACTGGACCGGCTGCTGAACCTCGGCGTGGTCCCGGTGGTCAATGAAAACGACACCGTCGCGACCCACGAGATCCGCTTCGGCGACAACGACCGGCTCGCGGCCCTGGTGGCGCACCTGGTCCGCGCCGACGCCCTCGTCCTGCTGTCCGACGTCGATTCGCTCTACGACGGGCCGCCCTCGCACGGGGCCAAGCGGATCCCGCACGTCGCCGGCCCGCAGGACCTCGACGGCGTCTCGATCGGCAGTACCGGCAAGGCCGGGGTGGGCACCGGCGGCATGGTTACCAAGGTCGAGGCCGCGTCCATCGCCGCCGGATCCGGGATCCACGCCCTCGTGACCTCCACCGCGAACGCCGCCGCAGCGCTGGCGGGGGAGGACGTGGGAACCTGGTTCTCCGTCAACGGCTCCCGCAAACCGATCCGGCTGCTTTGGCTCGCTCACCTGGCGTCCGTCCAGGGAACGCTGGTGCTCGACGACGGCGCCGTCCGCGCCGTGCGGGACCGCCACACCTCGCTGCTGCCCGCCGGGATTTCCGCGGTGCACGGCGACTTCGAAGCCGGCGACGCCGTCGAGATGGTTGGCACCGACGGGACCGTGATTGCCCGCGGCCTGGTGAACTACGGCGCCGCCGAACTGCCGCAGATGCTGGGCCGTTCCACCCGCGAACTGGGCAAGGCGCTGGGCCGCGGCTATGACCGTGAAGTTGTTCATGTTGACGACCTGGTGCTGGTCTAAGCCCTTCACTCGCCTAAACTTGGAGCATGACTGAGGCCCTGATTTCGCACCCCGACCTGCCGGTTTCCGACGCCCCCGCCGCGGGCGGCCTGCCGCCGGCCGCGACGGACACCGAAGCCGCCGTGCATGCCATCGCCGACCGGTCCCGGACCGCGTCGCGTCGGATGGCCCGCGCCAACCGGGCCTGGAAGGACCGCGGACTGCGCGCCGTCGGCGCCGCCCTGCTGGAGCACCAGGACCGGATCCTGGCCGCCAACGCCAAGGACGTCGACGCCGGCCGCGCCAACGGCACCTCGGCGGCGCTGCTGGACCGCCTCACCCTCACCGAAGCCCGCGTGCAAGCCTTGGCCGCCGCGCTGGAAAACCTTGCCAACCTGCCGGACCCGGTAGGCAACGTGGTCCGCGGCCAGACCCTCCCGAACGGGCTGCGGCTGCGCCAGGTCAACGTGCCGATGGGCGTGGTCGCAGCGATCTACGAGGCGCGCCCCAACGTCACCGTGGACATCGCCGGACTGGCCCTCAAGAGCGGCAACGCCGTGATCCTGCGCGGCGGAAGCGCCGCCGCCGCCACCAACGAGGCACTTGTCGGCATCCTGCGCGACGCCCTGGACTCCGTCGGCCTGCCCGCCGACGCCGTGCAGAGCGTGGACGAGTACGGCCGTGACGGTGCGAACGTCCTGATGCGTGCCCGGGGCCGCGTCGACGTCCTGATTCCGCGCGGCGGACGCGAGTTGATCCAGACCGTGGTCACGAACTCCTCGGTGCCGGTCATCGAAACCGGGGAGGGCAACGTGCACATCTTCCTCGACGCCTCGGCGGACGAAGAGATGGCCGTCGAGATCCTGCTCAATGCCAAAACCCAGCGCCCCAGCGTCTGCAACACCGTGGAGACGTTGCTGGTCCATTCCGGATCCACCGTACTGCCTGCTGTCGCCGCCGCCCTGCGCGCCGCCGGCGTCACCCTGCACACGGACGAGCGGATCCGCGCCGCGCTGCCGGCCGCCGTGGACTCGGTGCCCGCCACCGAGGCGGACTGGGCCACCGAATACATGGACCTGGACCTGGCGGTCGCCATGGTGGACAGCCTCGACGAGGCCGTCCAGCACATCCGCACCTGGTCCACCGGGCACACCGAGGCCATCCTGACCAACGACCTGGCCAACGCGGAGCGTTTCATCGCGGAGGTGGACTCGGCCGCCGTGATCGTGAACGCCTCCACGCGCTTCACTGACGGCGGGGAGTTGGGCCTCGGCGCCGAGGTAGGGATTTCGACCCAGAAGCTGCACGCCCGGGGCCCGATGGGGTTGACCGAGCTCACCACCACGAAGTGGATCGTGCAGGGCGAAGGCCAGGTTCGGGCCTAGCAACGCGGTAACATGGAACGGAAGCCAGGAACGGCGGGTACCCCCGCCGTCGTAAATTTTTGAACTCACTAGGGGAGAACATGCTGTTTCAGCAGATCGCCACATCCATTGCCACAGCCGGCGAACACGAGGAACTCGCGCCGCTCATTGCGCCGCCGTTCGTTATTGGCGGCTCCATGTTCGTGATCCTGCTGGTCCTGATGTTCATCACGCTCTCCTACGGCAACCTCGGCAAGCGCCACGAGGCCGTCGAGGAGCACGCGGACCCGCACCGCCAGCACCCGAACAAGCACGACCACGGCCAAGGCCACTAATATTTCCGCCACAGTGAAGCAGCACGGCGCGAAGCGCCGCCTGCGGCTGGGTGTGATGGGCGGCACCTTTGATCCGATTCATCACGGCCACCTCGTCGCGGCCAGTGAGGTCGCGGCGAAGTTCGGCCTTGACGAAGTGGTGTTCGTTCCCACCGGGCAGCCCTGGCAGAAGAGCAGCCGTAAGGTCAGCGAGGCCGAGCACCGCTACCTCATGACCGTCATCGCCACCGCATCGAATCCGCGCTTCACCGTGAGCCGGGTCGACGTCGACCGTCCCGGCCCCACCTACACCATCGACACCCTCCGGGACCTGCGTACCCTGCGGCCGGAAGCCGACCTGTTCTTCATCACCGGCGCCGACGCGCTCGCGCAGATTCTGTCCTGGAAGGACATCGACGAGCTGTGGTCGCTGGCGCACTTTGTCGGCGTGACCCGTCCCGGGCATGTCCTGGACGGCATGGGCAGGGATGACGTGAGCCTGCTTGAGGTCCCCGCCATGGCCATTTCGTCCACCGATTGCCGGGCCCGCGTCGCCGCCGGAAACCCCGTCTGGTATCTCGTGCCCGACGGCGTGGTCCAGTACATCGCCAAGTACGACCTCTATGACGGCCAGCCCGATCCCGCGGCGGACTACCAGGGGTCACGGCCCGCCCTCGAGACAAACCAAACCGCCAGCACCGAATGAGCCTTCAATGAGTCAGGAACAGCCTCCCATCCGCAGCCGCCGCGAATTGCGTCAGGCCAGAGATGAACGCCAGCAAGTGACGCCGGACGCCGGCACCACAGGTGCCGGCGCAGGTCAGGCTGCCCGCGCCCAGGACGGCCCGGCTCCCGGCTCCCGGCCGGCCGGCGCGGATCCCGCCACGTCCGGGCGTCCGGAGGAACCGACCGAGGCCGAGACCACCGGCCGGCGCCGCATCCCGGGTCCGGTGGACACTGTCCGGACCACGTCCGCCGCCGAACGGTCCTCCCAGATCCGGGCCCGCGACCGCGCCGCCCTGCGCACCATCAAAGAACTCGCGGAAAAAGAAGGCCAGCTTTCACCCGGCGGAGCGCCCACGCGCCGCCAGCTCCGGCTACAGCAGCTGGCCGAAGAGACCGCGCCCGCCACCTCGGCCAATCCGATCGTGCCGATGCCGTCGCCGCGGACCCGCTCTCACCCGGTGGTAGGGACAGCGGCCAAGCGGCCCGCCGGCCAGGACAGCCCGGCAGGGGCAGCCGCCACCGCGGAGACGGAGGAAGCGCCGCCCCAGGGCGTCAGCGCGCCGGGCCCGGGCGGCAAACTGCCGGAGGGGATGAGCGTCGAGCAGGCCCTCGCCGCGCGCGAGCTCCTCGCCGAGCAGGCCCGCAACCAGGTCGCGAAGATGGAACACATCGCCGCCACGGACCCGGACGCCGTCAACCCGGAAATACTGGCCGAGCAGATTGCCCTGGCCGAACGCGCCGCCGTCCTGAACCGGCGGGCGGCCGCGAAGCAAAAGCTGGCGGCGCAGAACAGCCAGCCGTCCCAGCCCCGCAGCGAACCCCAGAAGAACGCCCCCTCGACCGCCAGCAACCTGGCCATGGTCACCCCGCTGGAATTTGTCGAGGTCCCCGGCGTGGAGCGGCCGGTCATGAAGCGCCCTGCCACGTCGTACGTCCCGCTGGTGACCAACTCCAGCCCCAAGGTCCAGCCGCCGCGCACCCCGCGCCGTCCAGGCCCGTCCCGGAAGCGGGACGCCGGTCCGGAGGGCAGTCGCGCCGGTGTGCTGGCCCGAGCCGAGGCGGCCGCGCAGGCCGCAACGGTCCGCCGCCCGGCCGCGGCAGCCGGCCCGGAAAACGCCGGGTCCGCCGTGGCGGAGGAGGACTTCGCCGCACGTCCGCCGGTCGCTGCCAACTCCGCGTACGGGTTGGATCCGCTGGACGCCGCTACTGCGGGCCTCGGCCGGGCGCGGCGCCTGCGCGCCCTCCAGCTCGGTGTCCTGGCCCTCGGAGTCCTTGCGCTCATTGCCGGCATCATCCTGATCATCACGGGGTTGGCCAACTAGCCCCTGCGCTGCAGCCGCCAGCGGGCCACCCGGCCGCCGGGGCCGCGTCCCGGCGGAACAGCCTTCCCGACCACACAGCTTTTCCAGACCAACAACTTTTACTTTCAACAGTTTTCACTTTCAACAAGGAGTCCCGTGACTGCAACCGATTCATCCATCGCCACAGCCCGCCACGCAGCCCGCGCTGCCGCGGAAAAACTGGCCGACGACATTGTGGCCCTCGACGTGAGCGAGCGGCTTGCCCTGGCGGACGTCTTCCTGATCGCCTCCGCGCCGTCCGAGCGCCAGGTGAACGCCATCGTCGACGGCATCGAGGATGAACTCTCCAAGTTCGACCTCAAGCCCGTACGCCGCGAAGGCCGCTCCGGCGGACGCTGGGTGCTGCTGGACTACGCCGACGTCGTCATCCACGTCCAGCACGAGGAAGACCGCGTGTTCTACGCCCTGGAGCGCCTCTGGAAGGACTGCCCCGTGGTGGACCTGCAGCTTGGCGACGACGCCTCGGCCAAGGCAACCGCCGCCACCGACACCGAGTAGGCGGCGCGGCTCCAGCCGGCGCAAAACCCTGAATATGCCCGATTTGGAATTTTCAGAAGTGCTGATCTAAGATATTTGAGTTGCTTCGGAGAGAACGAGTTCGGAGCAGCGAAAATTCGGGGCTGTGGCGCAGCTGGTAGCGCACCTGCATGGCATGCAGGGGGTCAGGGGTTCGAGTCCCCTCAGCTCCACCGGAGAATCCGCCGGAATCGCAAGATTCCGGCGGATTCTTTTATTCCCCTCCGCGGCAGTACCCCGCCCCTGAAGGGCCGGAGCGACACACCGCGCGCCGATTAGCGTCGGCGGCAAATGTAGATTAAGCTAATCAGGTTGCTTGATCGAACCGGCATTCCAAGGGTTTGATCAACGACAGTCTGGGGCTGTGGCGCAGCTGGTAGCGCACCTGCATGGCATGCAGGGGGTCAGGGGTTCGAGTCCCCTCAGCTCCACCGGACGAGGTCCCGCTCACTGAGCGGGGCCTCGCTTTGTTTCCGCTGAATGAGGATGGACGCCGTGAACGAGACCTTGCGGCCAGCTCTGCGGTTCGCCGACGTCGTGGTCATCGGCGCCGGACAGGCCGGACTTTCCGCCGCCTACCATCTGCAGCGCCGCGGGTTCGTCCCGGCGGGGACGAACAGCGGTCCGGCCAGCGCCGCTGTGACCGGCGCCGACGCTCCGCTGACTTACGTGGTGCTCGACGCCGAGGACGGACCCGGAGGTGCCTGGCGGCACCGCTGGAAAAGCCTCCTGATGGCCACCGTCAACGGCATCAGCGACCTGCCGGGCATCCCGCAGCCGGAGGGCGACCCTGAGGAGGCCAGCTCGAGCTTCCTGAGCCGGTACTTTGCCGGCTACGAAGCCCGGCTGGGCCTGGCCGTCGAACGGCCGGTGAAAGTCCGCTCCGTCAACCGGGAGGACAACAACCCGGCCGGACGCCTCCGCGTCGCCACCTCCCGCGGCGCCTGGTCCGCCCGGGCCGTGATCAACGCGACCGGTACCTGGACGCGCCCCTTCTGGCCCATCTACCCCGGGCAGACCAGCTTCCGCGGCCGGCAACTGCACGTGGCGGACTACGTCTCCGCGGAGGAATTCCGCGGGCAGCACGTGATCGTGGTGGGCGGCGGCATTTCTGCCGTGGGCCTGCTGGACGAAATCTCCAAGGTCACCAGCACCACCTGGTTCACCCGCCGGGAACCGCTCTGGCGCGACGCCCCCTTCGACCGGCAGGCCGGCCACGACGCCGTCGCCCTCGTCGAGGAACGGGTGCGGCAGGGGCTGCCGCCGCAGAGCGTCGTCGCCGTGACGGGACTGATCCGGACGCCGGCCCTGCGCGCTGCCGCCGCGCGCGGCGTGCTCCAGCGCCACCCGATGTTCACCGGCATTGAACCCGGGGGAGTGCGGCTGGCGGACGGCAGTTTCCTGGCCGCCGACGTCATCCTCTGGGCCACCGGCTTCCGGGCGGAGCTGGAGCACCTCGCGCCGCTGCATCTCCGCGGTCCAGGCGGCGGCATCGCCATGGACGGCACCCGCGTCGCCGCGGAGCCGCGGGTCCACCTCGTGGGCTATGGCCCGTCGTCATCCACCATCGGGGCCAACCGGGCGGGCCGGGCCGCCGTCGCCGGGATCGTCCAACTGCTGGCCGGTCCGGGATAACGTAAAGCGGTGCACCAATCCCCGGGCCCGCTCAGTGACGGCCCGACAAGAACCCGACGAGAAAGGGCGGCAACCCGCGCGTGGCGGACAACAAGCTCGAATCCCTCTTTTCCCGGCTCCGCAGATTCCCCGACGTCGAGGCGGCCAACCTGCAGGCCTGGGACGCCACCGACCGGTTGTTGCTGGACACCGCTGCCGAGCTGCGCTCCGCCGGCCGGCTGGCGCCCGCCGGACGGACCGCCGTCGTGGGCGACCGCTACGGCGCCCTGACCCTCGGCATGCTCGCGCTCGGGTGGCAGGGCGCCGGCGCTGAGGGCGGCCCGGTGCGGGTGCATGAGGACCTGATTACCGGCGAACGCGCGCTGCGCAATAACGCCGAGGCCACCGGGTTGAACGCCGGATTCGAACAGCTCCCGCTGGCCGAAGCCCTCGACGGTGCGTCCCTCGTCCTGCTCCAGCTGCCCCGGTCACTCGCCGAGCTGGAAGAGATCGCCGACGCCGTCGCCCGGCGCGCCGCACCGGACGTCGTTCTGCTGGCCGGCGGCAGGGTCAAACACATGAGCCTGGGGATGAACGCCATGCTGGAGCGGCACTTCGGCGAGGTGCAACCCCAGCTGGCCCGGCAAAAGTCACGCATCCTGCTGGCCCGGGCCGCGAAACCGGCGGCCGGCGCCCCGCCGTTCCCGGTCACGGAGTGGAACGCCGGGCTGGGGCTGACGGTCTGCGCGCGGGGAGCCGTGTTTGCCGGCACCGGGCTGGACATCGGAACCCGGTTCCTGCTGGACTTCCTGCCGGAGATACCCAGCGTCGGGCACGCCGTCGACCTCGGGTGCGGCACCGGGATCCTGGCCGCGCTCTACGCCCGCAGCCACCCGAACGCCCGGGTCACGGCCACCGACAGGTCCGCGGCCGCCGTCGAGTCCGCCGCGGCCACGGCCCGCGCCAATGGCCTCAAGGGGCAAATCGAGGTCCTGCACGACGACGCCATGAGCACCCTGCCGGACGCCAGCGCCGAACTGGTCCTGCTCAACCCGCCCTTCCACCTCGGGGCCGCGGTGCACGCCGGGGCCGGAATCAAACTGATCGAAGCAGCGGCCAGGGTCCTGGCCCCGGGCGGCGAACTCTGGACGGTGTTCAACAGCCACCTGCAGTACCGGCCCGCACTGGAACGGCTGGTCGGCCCCACCCCTGAGGTGGGCCGCAACCCCAAATTCACCGTCACCGCGAGTGTCCGCCAGCCGCGGCGCTCAGCCCCGCAAAGCTAGGCCGGGGCAGGCCGGGTCCGGCTGTAGGCCACCCGGGCGAAATCTATCCGACTATGACGGCGGAGGGTGGGTGCTGGCGGCCGCGCGTAACGTACCATTTCTGACATCAGCAGTGCTTAGCCGAAGACGTTTAGAGGTATCAGTGACTGAGATCCGCACACCCTCGCCGCGGCGCGGCACAAACCTCCCACGGATGGGGGATTTCAACCTCACGGTCATCCTGGACGCGATCCGGCGCGCCCCGGGCGGGCTCAGCCGGGTGGAACTCGCGCAGCTCGTCGGGCTCTCGCCGCAGACCATCTCCAATATTTCCCGCCGGCTACTGGACCAGAACCTGATCGTCGAGGCGGGCAAAGAGGGCAGCGGACCCGGTAAGCCGCGCACCATGCTCCGGCTCAACCCGGCCGGGATGTACGCCGTCGGCGTCCACCTCGATCCCGCCGTCCTCACGTTCGTCCTGCTGGACCTCGTCGGCGCCGTCGTCAAGCACTCACGGCTCAAGACGCCCTCGGGCACGGACCCGGGCTCCATCATTGACACGATCGCTGCGGAGATCAAGCAGCTGATAGAGGACTCCGGGGTGGACCGTGCCAAGGTCGCAGGGCTGGGCATTGCCTCGCCGGGGCCGATCGACCTGGAGGAAGGCGCCGTGGTGGACCCGCCGCTGCTGCCGGGCTGGGAACGCGTTCCGCTGCGCGACGCCCTCGCCGAGGCCACCGGGCTGTCCACGCTCCTGGACAAGGACGTCACGGCCGCCGCCGTCGCCGAAACCTGGGCCGGCGGCCCCAGCGGCGCCGGCAGCTTCGTCTTTATGTACATGGGCACCGGGATCGGCTGCGGGGTGGTCCTCAACGACGAGGTGGTCCGCGGCACCTCCGGCAATGCCGGGGAAATCGGGCATATCATCGTGGACCCCGACGGGCTGCCCTGCGACTGCGGCCAGCGCGGCTGCGTCAAGTCCTCGGCCATCCCGAAGGTCCTCGTAGCGCAGGCCGAGGCTGCCGGCGTGCTGGACGGCTCCCGCGCGGATCGGAGCGCCCCCGCGGTGCAGGAGAGCTTCGCGGAACTCTGCGCACTGGCATACGGTGGCAGCGAGGAGGCGCTGGATATCCTCCGCAAATCCGCCGTGCTGGTCAGCCGGGCCATCTCCGCCGTTACCAACGTCCTGGATGTGGACCGCATCGTCTTCGGCGGTCCGTTCTGGACCTGCCTCGCGCCGGCCTACCTCGAACAGATTCCCGGCCTGGTCCGGGACAACAGCGCCACCCGGAAAATCCACGGCATCGAGGTAGTGGGCACCGGCGTGGGCGAGGACGTCGGCGCCGTCGGGGCCGCCTGCCTGGTCCTGGAGCACACGCTGGCGCCCCGCTCCCAGCGCCTCCTGCTGGAGGGCTAGCTAACCGCCACCGGCGTCAGTCGATGTCCTCAATGACGGTCCCGAACGGGATGGTGTCATCCAAATGGGCCTGGTGGTCGTGCGGGTGGACCACCACGCGGACCCCGTGCAATTTGTCCGCGGCCGACTGCATCAGGATGGGCCGGACGGTGTTGATGACGCTCTCGCTCTTGCCCGCGAGATACTCCTGGTAACTGGCTGGAAGCTGGATCATGCCCTCAGGATAGACCTGCGGCAGGGACAAAAGGGAGGCCCCATTTTGTCGAAGAATCTTCTGCAACAGGGCTTTCGGCGGTGTAAAGGCGCGTCTTAATTCGACAGATAACTTGAATGCCGCTCCGGGGGCCCCTAGAGTCGTAGACAAGTTACTCCGGTAACGTGTCAGCGATCCTCCGCTGCAGGCCGGCCAAAGGAATAATTTCACCGAAATATTCCCCTGGCCGCCAAGGAGGGTGTGGGTGCCCCCATGTGGGCCTGACATTTGCTCACGGACAGCTTCGAAGCACGCGTAACAGTCGCGACTGCGTCCTGCTGAAGTTCCCTCCGTGTTCCCCAAACTCAACTCATTGGCGGCAGCGCCGGCCGGTTTCCGGCCCGCTGGCGGCAATGGCTCACAGCCAAGGACGCAAATGTCTCCACCAAGCCTTATTGACGCACATCCAAATCTCGCCGGCGCGGCCCCCGTCGCCCTGTCCTACGAGCTTTTCCCGCCGCGCTCGCCCGCTGCCGCGGAGTCGCTCTGGACCACGATCGGCGAGCTGGAAGCCACCAGCCCCGACTACGTCTCCGTGACGTACGGTGCGAGCGGCTCCAACCGCAGCACCGCCGTCGAACTCATCAACCGGCTGGTGCAGGAAACCCAGCTGCGCCCGCTGGCGCACCTGACCTGCGTCGGCAACACCCCGCAGGAACTCGCCGAGGTGATCGGCGAACTGCTCGACGTCGGGGTGCGCGGCATCCTGGCCCTGCGCGGTGACCAGCCCAGGGACGGAGGCGTCCCGGCGGAAGGTTCCCTGCGCTACGCGCAGGACCTGATCGAACTCATCCGCCGCGTTGAACAGCGCCGCTCGGCGCTGCTGTGCGCCGGTAAAGTCGCCGTCGGCGTCGCCGCCTACCCCACCCGGCACCCCGAGTCGCCGAGTGAGGCGCATGACATCGAGGTGCTGCTCGCCAAGCAGCGCTCCGGCGCCGACTTTGCCATCACCCAGGTGTTTTTCCACACCGGGCAGTACGCGCGGCTGTTGAGCCAGGCGCGCCGGGCGGGCGTCACCATCCCGATCATCCCGGGGGTCATGCCGCTCACCAGCGTCCGCCGGCTCACCCGGCTGGGCGAACTGACCGGCGTCGAACCGGCCCCCGAGCTGATGGAACGGCTCGCCGCCGCGGACACCGACGCCGAACGCAACCGGATCGGGGTCAGGGCCACCGTGGACCTCGCCACCGCTGCCCTGGACGCCGGCGCGCCCGGCCTCCACCTGTACACCTTCAATGAGCACGCCAGTGCCCTGGATGTGCTGGACAAGCTCGCCCTGCCGCGGCCGCGGAGCGGCAGCCGGCACGGGAGCTACCAGCGCCCGGCCGCCCGCCGGCAGCTCGCCAGCTGACACCGGCGCCAACACGACTTTCCTGCACACTGCACCACCAACTCTTAGGACTTCCCATGACTGAACAGAACACCGCTGTGCCCACTCCGTTCCCGGCCGCCTCGATCCTCGGCTACCCGCGCATCGGCCGCCGCCGCGAACTCAAGAAGGCCGTCGAGGCCTACTGGGCCGGCACGATCGACGCCGCCGCCCTGGAATCCGCCGCCAAGGAGATCCAGCTCGGCACGGCCAAGCGGCTCCAGGGCCTCGGCCTGACCGACGCCGCCGCCGTTCCCGGTACCTTCTCCTTCTACGACCAGGTGCTCGACGCCGCCGCCCACCTCGGCGCCGTACCGGCCCGCTTCGGCAACCTCCTCAACGCCGACGGCAAGCTCGACATCGACGGGTACTTCACCCTGGCCCGCGGCACCACGGACCAGCAGCCGCTGGAAATGACCAAGTGGTTCGACACCAACTACCACTACCTCGTCCCGGAGATCGGCCCGGAGACCAGCTTCGCGCTGACGTCCACCCGGATCGTCGAGGAATTCGAGTACGCCCTGGCCAACGGGGTGGAGACCCGCCCGTACATCGTTGGCCCGGTGACGTTCCTGCTGCTGAGCAAGGCCTCCGACGACGCCCCGGCCGGCTTCAGCCCGCTGTCCCGCCTCGAGGACATCCTGCCCGTCTACACTGCGCTGCTGCAGAGGCTGGCCGCCGCCGGGGCCAGCTGGGTCCAGCTCGACGAGCCCGCCCTCGTGGTGGATCAGGACACCCCGGCCGTGGAAATCCAGGCGGCCGTCGCCCGCGCCTACGGGGAGCTCTCTGCCGCCGCGGACCGCCCGCAGCTGTTCGTCTCCACCCCGTACGGCGCGCTGGACGGCCAGCTCGGGACCCTCGCCGCCACCGGAATCGACGCCCTGCACCTGGACGTCTTCAAGGGCGGGGTCCCGTCCGCCGCGGCCCTCGCCGCGCTGGGCAACAAGACCCTGGTTGCCGGCGTCGTGGACGGCCACAACATCTGGCGCAACGACCTGGCCGCCTCGGCGGCGAAGATCTCCGAACTGAAGAAATCCGTCGCCAGCCTTGCCGTCAGCACCTCCACCTCCACGCAGCACGTCCCGCACGACGCCGAGGAGGAAGTCCAGCTCCCGGCCCAGCTGCGCAGCTGGCTCGCCTTCGCCGACCAGAAGGTCACCGAGGTTGTCACCCTCGCCGGTCTGCTGACCGACCCGGCAGCCGTCCGGCCGGCCATCGAGGAGGCCACCCGCATCATCGCCTCCCGAGCCGGGGCCGACGGCGTCCGCCGCGCCGAGGTCCGCGCCCGCACCGCGGCCCTGACCGCCGCCGACTTCAGCCGCTCCGCCTACGCGGTCCGCGAGGCCGCGCAGGCCGGGGCGCTGCAGCTGCCGCCGCTGCCCACCACCACCATCGGCTCCTTCCCGCAGACCGCCGAGATCCGCACCGCCCGGGCCCGCGCCAACAAGGGCGAGCTCAGCACCGAACAGTACGAACAGCTGATGAAGGACGAGATCAAGCGCGTCGTGGAGCTGCAGGAGGAGCTCGGCTTCGACGTGCTGGTCCACGGCGAGCCCGAGCGCAACGACATGGTGCAGTACTTCGCCGAAAACCTGGAAGGCTTCGACGTCACCGTGCACGGCTGGGTCCAGTCCTACGGCTCGCGCTGCACCCGGCCCTCCATCCTGTGGGGCGACGTCACGCGCAGCGCCCCGATCACGGTGGAATGGGCCAAGTACGCGCAGTCGCTGACCAGCAAGCCGATGAAGGGCATGCTCACCGGGCCGGTCACCATCCTGGCGTGGTCCTTCGTCCGCGACGACCAGCCCCTCGGCGAGACCGCCAACCAGGTAGCCCTGGCACTCCGCGACGAAATCGCGGAGCTGGAAGCCGCCGGCATCAAGATCATCCAGGTCGACGAGCCCGCCCTGCGCGAACTGCTGCCGCTGCGCCGGGCCGACCAGGCCGCCTACCTGGACTGGTCCGTAAAGTCCTTCCGGCTCGCCACCGCCGGCGCCGCCGACTCCACCCAGGTCCACACCCACCTGTGCTACTCGGAGTTCGGCGCCATCATCGACGCGATCGACGGCCTCGACGCCGACGTGACCTCGATCGAGGCAGCCCGCTCCCGGATGGAAGTGGTACACGACCTCGAGTCCCACGGCTTCGGCCGCGGCGTGGGCCCGGGCGTCTACGACATCCACTCGCCGCGCGTCCCGGGCGAGCAGGAAGTCACCGAACTGCTCAGCACCGCGGTCAGGCACGTCCCGTCCCGCCAGCTCTGGGTCAACCCGGACTGCGGCCTGAAGACCCGCGGCTACGCCGAGACCGAGGAGTCCCTGCGCAACCTCGTCACAGCCACCAGGACGGTCCGCGCCGGACTGCTCGAAGCGGCCCGGTAGCACCGGCTGAACAGTAGTACCGCCCGAACTAACGACGCCGGCCGGCCACCTCGCAAGGTGACCGGCCGGCGTCGTACTTGCTGCGTGTCCCAGGAACGCAGTCGATCAGGATTCCCAGAGGATTTCGTCGTCGACGACGCCGTCCTCGTCCGCGGACGCCACCAGGACCTCGTCGGTGAAGTGCGCGCCCAGGGTGAAGTCGAGCACGAAGTAGCGCTCCGGCTGGCCCGGGTAAATGCCCACGTGGCCGAGCTTCAGCGCCTTGAGGAAAACCTGGTGGGTCAACTGGGCCTTGTCCGTGACGCCAAAAACCTGCTGCAGGTGCTCGGGCTTGATGGCGTTGCAGTGGAAGCGGAGGTACTCCTGCGGGCTGGTGCCGTCCTGCTCCAGTTCCTCGGCGATCATTTCGCGGACCTGGTCCACGAGTTCGGGCAGGAAGCGCAGCCGGTAGTCAACCTTGTGCATGGCCGCCTCGTCAAAGTGGTCATGCGCGTTGACATTCAGGTCAAGCTCCAGGGGCTGACCCGCCAGTTCATGCTTGGCGGCGAAATTATGGTCACGCCCGTGGTTGAGCTCGATCTCTCCAAAGTGCTGGCTCGCTACCTTGCTCATGTCTTCAACATAGTCCTGAATAGTGGTCCGTTCCAGCATCGCCGGGGATTTATCCGATACCGGGCCGGCTGTGGAGCGGGGGACCGGTACATTGATCGGATGCAAACAGTTGCCGCCACCGTCGCCCGTGCCCGTGAAGTTTTTGACAGCGGAACCACCCGTCCGCTGGCGTGGCGGCTGGAGCAACTGCGCAGCCTGCGGCGGATGCTCATCGAGCGGCGGCGGGAGTTCGCCGCCGCGCTGGCGGACGACCTGGGCAAACATGAAACCGAGGCGCAGCTGACGGAAATCGGTTTTGTCACGGCCGAAGCGGCGCACCTGGAGAAGCACCTCGAAGGCTGGCTGCGGCCGCGCCCGGTGTCCGTTCCGGTGGCTGTCCAGCCGGCCAAGGCCTGGACCGAGCTCACCCCGCTGGGAGTGGTGCTGGTGATCGGGCCCTGGAACTACCCGCTGCAGCTGCTGCTCGCACCGCTGGCCGGCGCGCTCGCCGCCGGCAACACCGTGGTGCTCAAGCCCAGCGAACACGCCCCGGCCACCTCCGCCGCCCTGGCCCGCTGGATTCCGGAGTACCTGCCCGGCGCGGCCGAGGTTGTTGAAGGCGGGATCCCCGAGACCACGGCGCTGCTGGGCCTGCGCTTCGACCACATCTTCTTCACCGGCGGCGAGGCGGCCGCCAAGGTGGTGCTCCGCGCCGCGGCCGAGCACCTGACGCCGGTGACCCTGGAGCTGGGCGGCAAGTCCCCGGCCTACGTGGACTCCTCCACGGACCTGGCCAAGGCCGCCAAACGGATCGCCTGGGGCAGGTTTATGAACGCCGGGCAGACCTGTGTGGCACCGGATTACATCCTCGCCACGGAGGAGGTCCTGGTACCGCTGGAACGCGAGCTGGTCAAGGCCATCGCGGCGCTGTTCGGAAGCGACTCGGCGCAGAGTGCGTCTTACGGACGGATCGTCAACGACCGGCACTTCGACCGGGTCGCCGCGCTCGCGGACGGCAGCACCGTGGTCCACGGCGGCGAGCGCGACGCCGCCAGCCGGCACTTTGCCCCGACGCTGCTGCGGCCCGCGCCGGGGGACGCGGTGATGGGGGAGGAGATCTTCGGCCCGCTGCTGCCGCTGGTGCCGGTCAGCGGCAGGGATGAGGCAATCCGGACCATCAACGCCGGTGGCAAGCCGCTGGCGTTGTACGTGTTCAGCAACGACGCCGGGACGCGCCGGGCGTTCTCCGAACAGACCTCCTCGGGGGCGCTGTGCTTCGACGTCCCGGCCGCGCACCTGAGCGTCCCCGGCCTGCCGTTTGGCGGGGTCGGCAACAGCGGCATGGGCGCTTACCACGGCGAGCACTCGCTGCGGACCTTCTCGCACGAACGCTCCACCCTGTCCAAGCCGCACTGGCCGGACACCCTGGAATTGATCTACCCGCCCTACACCAAGGCCAAGCACCGGATCATCAGCGCCCTGGTGGCACCGGCCGGGAAGCTCGCCGGCAGGAAGAACCGGAAGAAGCGCGGCGAGGCCTAAGGCTCAGTCCGGGCGCGGGGTGCCGAGCTTGTGCAGCGTGTCCGCCAGCAGCTCCACGAACAGCTGGACCTGCGCCGTCTGTTGCTCCTTGGGCAGCAGGGCGAAGACGTTGCGGGCCAGCCGGATCTCGGGGACATCCAGCACCACCACGCCGGCGGGCCGGTGCAGCAGGGCCAGCTCCGGGACCAGCGCCGCACCCAGCCCGGCAGCGGCCATCTCCAGGCTGGCGTGGAAATCGTCGCTGTAGGCCACCACCCGCGGGTGCAGGTTGCAGCTGGCGAAGAGCCGCTCAATCACCGTGGCGTCACTGGTGCCGGGGTGGTGCATGATCCACGGCATGTCGGACAGGTGGTCCGCCGCCACCTGGGAGCCCGGGCCAATACCCCAGGCCGCGGGCAGCACCACCCGGAAGTCGTCGTCGCCGATCCACTGCCGGTTCACCGTGTGCGGCCACGCGAGGCCGGACTGGCCCACCTGGTAGACCAGCGCGACGTCGAGTTCGCCGCCGGTGCGCAGACCCTGGATGGTCTGGCCCGGCTCGGCCACCCAGACCCGCAGCTCGATGCCCAGGTTCTTCCACGCCGGGTTCTGCAGGATCCGGGGGAGGACGTAGGTGGCCAGGCTCGGGAAGATGCCCAGCCGGAGCTCCTGGCTGGCACTGTCATGGGTCCGGGCGGCCGCCGCCATCAGCGCGTCAATGTCGGTGAGGACCTTGGCCGCGTGCCGGGTCATCACGACGGCGGCTTCCGTGGGATGGACGCTGCGGGCAGACCGCTGGAACAGGTCCACCCCGGTGTCGCGCTCCAGCGCCGACATCTGCTGCGACACCGCCGAGGCCGTGTAGCCCAACCGGGTGGCGGCCGCCGCGAACGAGCCCAGCCGGACCACTTCCACGAGCGTTCGCAGATGCACGGGGTTGATCACGGGGTTGCCCTTCGGTGGTTACGGTGAGGCGGGACCGAAATCCCGCTTCATTCTGGCACATTGGGTTCCAGGCAACGGCTGGGAAATCGCACTCATCCGGTTGCCCCGCGGTTACGAATTGCCCATAAGACGATCCACCAGGACGATTCAGGCGAAGCAACAGGAGCAGACCAGTGCAGCAAGCAGCAAGCATCCCGGACGGGCGGCGTGTCGCCGTGATCGGCAGCGGGGTGGCCGGCCTGACCGCCGCCTACGTCCTGAACCAGCGGGACCAGGTGACTGTCTTCGAGGCGGACGAGCGGCTCGGCGGGCACGCCCACACGCACGACGTCCGCCAGGGCGACGGCTCCACGCTGGGCATCGACACCGGCTTCATCGTCCACAACAACCGCACCTATCCCACCTTGCTGCGGCTCTTCAACGAACTGGGCGTGCAGACCCAGGACTCGGAAATGAGCATGTCCATCCGCTGCGACGGCTGCGGACTCGAGTATGCGGGCGCCCGGGCCGGCGCGCGGGGCATCATCCCGAGGCCCTCCACCCTGCTGCGCGGCCGCTACCTGCTGATGCTGCTGGAGGTCACCCGCTTTTACCGCCGGGCCCGCGCCCTGCTCGCCGAGGCGGAAGCGGCGGAGGCCGGTGCCGGCGACGGCGCCGATACGGCCGAGCTGACCCTTGGCGAGTTCCTGGACCGGGAGAAGTTCAGCAGTTACTTCATCGTGCACTTCATGACCCCGGTGGTCAGCGCCGTCTGGTCCTGCGACCCGACCACCGCGCTGGCCTACCCGGCCCGCTACCTCTTCACCTTCCTCGGCCACCACGGGCTCCTCGGCGTCAAGGGCTCCCCGCAGTGGCGCACCGTCACAGGCGGCTCACGCAGTTACGTGGACAAGCTCGCCGCGACGCTGCCGGACATCCGCCTGTCCAGCCCGGTCACCGGGGTCCGCCGCCACGCCGGCGGGGTGGAGGTCAGCGCCGGGGAGCGCACTGAGCAGTTCGACGCCGTCGTGATCGCCACCCACCCGGCGCAGGCGCTGCAGATGCTCCAGGACGCCTCGGCCGCCGAACGGGAGGCCCTGGCAGGCATGCCTTACTCGGTCAACCACACGGTCTTCCACCGCGACGACGCCGTGCTGCCGGCCAGCGACAACGCCAAGGCCTCCTGGAACTACCGGCTGCCCTCCTGCGACGCCCGCCCGGACCGGGTCCTGGTCAGCTATGACATGACCCGGCTGCAGCGGCTGGAACCGGCGGACGGCAAGCGCTACATTGTCAGCCTCGGCGAATCCGAACTGATTGGGGACGGGACCGTGCTGGAACAGATGGTGTACGAGCACCCGCAGTACACCCCGGACTCGCTGCGCGCCCAGCAGCAGATCCTGGGCCTTGGCGACGGCAGCCTCGCCTTTGCCGGTGCCTACCACGGCTGGGGTTTCCATGAGGACGGCGCCCTGTCCGGCGTCCGCGCCGCGGCCAGGCTGGGACGCGAGTGGGAACCGGCCAGTGCGCCGCGGCAGCAGGCGACGGAACTACAGGCGTCCCTGGAGGGTGCATGAGCAGCGGCGCAGCCATCTACCGCACCTCGATAGCCCACGTGCGGCGCACCCCGCTGCACAACGCCTTCACCTACCGCAGTTACAGCTGGTACGTCGACGTCGATGCCCTGCCGCAGCTGCCGCGCTGGCTTGCCCCGTTGGCCGGCTTCTCCGCGGCTGACCATCTGGGCGAACCGGATAGCACGCTGCGCAGCAACGTGGAGCGCTACCTCGCCACCCACGGCATCGCGCTCGACGGCGGCCGGATCACCATGCTCGCCAGCGCGCGTGTGCTGGGCCACGTCTTCAACCCGCTCAGCCTGTTCTGGTGCCACGATGCCGCCGGCGGGCTGCGCTGCGTCGTCGCCGAGGTCCACAACACCTACGGCGAACGGCACTGCTACCTGCTGGAGACCGATAACGCCGGCCGGGCCACCGTGCCCAAGGCGTTCTACGTCTCGCCGTTCAACGACGTCGACGGCCAGTACCGGATGAAACTCCCCGAACCCGCCGACCGGCTCGCCGTCTCGATTGTCCTGGAGCGGGAGGGGCAGAAGCCCTTCATCGCCACCATGGACGGCGTCCGCCGCGAAGCCACCGTGCCGAACATCCTGGCCGCGGCGCTCGCCGTCCCGCTGGCGCCGCTGCGGGTCGCCGCACAGATCCGCTGGCAGGGCATCAAACTTTGGGCACGCCGTTTGCCCGTCATCAAAAGACCACACCACCCCTCACAGGAGGCAGTCCAGTGACCATGACCGAAGCCACCGGATCACAGGCTGCGCAGACGAACACCGCGCAGACGAACCCGGCACCCGCGAACCAGGCACCCACGCATCCGGCCGTACCGTACACGGTTCCGCAGCCGCCCGCAGTCATCGATGCCACGGTGTGGCCCAGCATCGCCACCGTGCCCTCAAGCCTCAAGGCCAGGCTCGCGGGGAAAGCCGCGGACACGATCTTCCGTACCGCCGTGCGCAGCCTCCCGTTGGAGGTCCGCTACCCCGACGGCACCGTGCTGGGGAAGGCCGCGTCCGGCCCGGCCGACGCCGGCCAGGCGTTTCCGGTGATGACAATGAACCGTCCGGAAGCCTTCGCCGCCCGGCTCGGCGACGGCGGCCTGATCGGCCTGGGGGAGTCCTACATGGCCGGCGACTGGGACGCGGACGATCTGACCGCGGTCATGGAGGTCTTCGCCGCCCGGGTGGGAACGCTGGTGCCCGAGCCGCTGCAGAAACTGCGCGGCCTCTACCTGCCCCGCACGCCGCGCACCGAACGGAACACAGAGCAGAACACGCGCTCCAACATCTCGCGGCACTACGACTTGTCCAACGAGCTCTTCGCGACCTTCCTGGACAGCACCATGACCTACTCCAGCGCCCTCTTCCCGGAGAGCGGCGACGCCCTGCGCCACGTCGCCTGGGACGGGCTGGCAGCAGCCCAGCAGGCCAAAATCGACCGGCTGCTGGACAAGGCCGGCGTCACGGCGGGAACCCGGGTGCTGGAAATCGGCACCGGCTGGGGTGAGCTTGCCCTCCGTGCCGCGGCCCGCGGTGCCACCGTCTACTCGGTGACGCTGTCCAGCGAGCAGCAGGAGCTGGCCCGGCAGCGGGTGGCCGAGGCAGGCTACGCCGACGCCGTGACCATCGAACTGAAGGACTACCGGGCGGTGGAGGGCGAGTTCGACGCCGTCGTCTCGGTCGAGATGATCGAAGCGGTCGGCTACGAGTACTGGGCCACCTACTTCCAGACGATCGAGCGGGTCCTGGCCCCCGGCGGGAAGGTTGCCATCCAGGCGATCACGATCGGCCACGACCGGCTGATCGCCACCCGGACCAGCTACACCTGGGTACACAAGTACATCTTCCCGGGCGGCGTCATCCCCTCGGTCCGGGCGATCGAGGAGATCACCGAGAAGCAGACGGGACTGCGCGTCCGCGAACGCCTGGCCATGGGCGAGCACTATGCCCAGACCCTACGCCTCTGGGAGGAGCGTTTTATGGCCCGCGCGGCAGAGGTGCGCGGCCTCGGATTCGACGAGGTCTTCCAGCGGATGTGGCTGTTCTACCTGTGCTACTCCCGGGCGGGCTTCGAGACCGGCTACCTGGACGTGCAGCAGATCGTGCTGGACAAAGCATCCACCAAGGCAGCAGGCAGGGCATCCAGCAAGGCTTCCAGCGGGCGGAGCGCAGCATGACGGCGGCTCTGGCACCCACCATCGCGGAGGTCCTGCGACCGGTGGTCGGCGGGGAGCTCCCCGTCCGGCTGGTCGCCTGGGACGGCAGCGAAGCCGGTCCGGCCGGCGCCCCCGTGGTGCGGCTCAACTCGCCGGACGCCATCCGCCGGCTGCTCTGGGCACCGGGGGAGCTGGGCGCCGCGCAGGCGTACGTTACCGGCGAGCTGGACGTCGACGGCGACCTCAACTCCGCGCTCGAGCACCTCTGGAAGGTGGTCCGGGACCGCGGACTGTCCGGCATCCGTCCCACCCCGGCCGTGCTGGCCGGCGTCGCCCGGATCGCCAAGGCCGCCGGAGCCCTGGGCGCGCCGCCCGAACCCCCCGCCAGCCAGGCCCGGGTGAAGGGACGGCTCCATAGCCTGGTCCGCGACCGCGCCGCCATCAGCCACCACTACGACCTCAGTAACGATTTCTACGCGCTGATCCTTGACCCGCAGATGGCGTATTCCAGCGGCTACTGGACAAATGAGACAGAAAACGGCGGCGCCACCGAAGGCTACGGCCTCGAGGACGCCCAGCGGGACAAACTGGACCTCGTCTGCCGCAAGATCGGGCTGAAGCCCGGGATGCGGCTCCTCGACGTCGGCTGCGGCTGGGGCTCGCTGAGCCTGCACGCGGCCCAGTATTACGGCGTCGACGTCGTCGGCGTGACCCTCTCCGTCGAGCAGAAGGCGTTCATCGACGCCCGGATCAAGGAACGCGGCCTCGAGGGCCGGGTTGAAATCCGGGTCCAGGACTACCGCGAAATCCCGGACGGGCCGTTTGACGCCGTGGCCTCCCTCGAAATGGGCGAGCACGTGGGACAGCGCAACTACCCCGTCTACGCCGCCGCCCTATTCCACAACGTGGTCCCCGGCGGGAGCGTCCTGGTGCAGCAAATGTCCCGGCGCGGCAAGCACCCCGGGGGAGGCCCGTTCATCGAGTCGTTTATCGCCCCGGACATGCACATGCGTCCGGTGGGGCAGACGCTGGGGTTCCTGGAGGATGCGGGCCTGGAAGTCGAGGCGGTCGAGGCGATGCGGCGGCATTACGTCCGCACCTTGGAGGCCTGGTACGACCGGTTCGAGCAGAACCACGACGCCGCCGTCGGGATGATGGGCGAGGAAATTGCCCGCGTCTGGCGGCTGTACCTGGTCGGTGCCCTGCGCAGTTTCGCCGAGGGCCGGATGGGAGTGGAACAAATCCTCTGTAGCCGCCCCGGGTAACAGCTCAGCCGGTGAAGGACTTGCCGAGGACCTTCGCGAACATCCCGCGCTGCTGGGTCACGCCGCTGCAGCCGCTGGACGCGTTGCTGCCCGGTTCGGGCCGGCTGGATGGGCCGCAGGGGGTGTCCCGGTTCAGCGACCACATGGACATCCGTCCGATGCCCCTCTGCGCGGCGAAGCTATTCAGTCCTGCCGCGTCCTCGAGGGTGAAGACCTGGCCTTTCACGTCGTTCACCCCGATCATGGGGGTCAGTCCGATCCGGTTCCACGCGGCCGCGTCGTCGAGGGGCTTCCCGGCCTTCCCGTACAGCGACCGCAGCGTCAGCTGGGTGGACTCGGCCGCGCTCTTGGCCGCGGTGAGCATGGTTTGGCCCGGCCCCAGCGGCTCGAAGTCCATCACCATGATGTTGACCCCGGCGAGGTCGACTCCGCCGTCCAGCATGGCCGTCACCGCCGCTTCGCCGTCCGGCGTCAGCCCCTGCATCGACACCGGAAGGGTCATCCACACCTTCAACGGGTTACCGGCCGGACGTGCCGCCTGAAGCCGCGCGACGGCGGCGGCACGCCGCTGTGCGGCCGACCGGTCCGCGAGGCCCTCGCCTTCGACGTCGAAGTCCACGACGTCCAGGCCGTACCTGGTGATCACCGAGGTGTAAGCCTTCAGCAGCGACGCACCGTCGGTGCAGACCCCGGCCAGCTCCTTGCCCAGCTGTCCTCCGAAGGAAACGGCGACGTCGTTGCCGGCCTTGCGGTACGAGCCAATCTGCCCGTCTACCCCCAGCCTCGCCCCGGCCTGGTCAAGGGTGTGGACGCCGTCCCAGGACGGTTCGCAGGGTTGCTGCGGGTGGGCGCCGATGAAGGACAGCATGGTGGTGACGGTGCCGTGCGGCGGCAGGTCCTTCAGCCGCACGGCCGGGGTCAGCGTGACATCGAGGTATCCGCCGAACCACGGCGGGTTGGGGACGGTCTTGCTCATCCCTTCCTCCTGGCCGTAGTCGCCCGGCGGCGGGGCGGTGCAGGAGGCCACAGCCATGACGACGGCAGCGGCCGCCAGGAACCCGGCCCAGCGTCCGGCCGCGCGCGGATCCAGATGTCGATGTCGCATAAATGCTTATTATGTCTGCCGGCCGGGAGGGCCGCCATGGCTTGGGCGGATCCTCCCGGCCGCAAGGCCGCGGGTCACAAGTGCGCCAATTGATCCGCCGTCGCCGGGGCGAGAACGGGCGCCAGCTGCGGGCGGCCCGCCGGCAGCAGGACACTGTTGGTGCGTTCGGGCCGGTACCAGCCGACGGCGGTGCCGCGCAGGGCCAGGATCGCGGACCCGAACACGACGTACGCGCGCAGCGGCTCGTAGATGAGCCGGTAGATGGGAACCATCAACAGGTGCATGGGGCTCTCCCGGACCATCACGATCGCCACAACCGAGATGATCATGTGGGTCCCGGCGACGAACGCCGAGAACAGCGCCACCGCCTGCCATTCCCCGTGGGCCAGGCTGTTGACGGCGACGATTACCGTCAGGGGCATAAAGACCAGCGGCACAACGACTGAGATCAGGGCGTACGGCATGGTGAGCAGGCCGAGGGCTCCGTACCGGGGGTTGAAGAGCATGGACCGGTGCTTGTAAAGCGTCTGGATGTTGCCGTACGTCCAGCGGAGCCGCTGCTTGAACAAACCCCGGAGGGTCATGGGCGCTTCGGTCCAGGCCACGGCGGAATTCTCCTGGACGATGCTGTAGCCGAGTTTTTGCAGCGACAGCGTCAGGTCCGCGTCCTCAGCGAGGGTGTCGTGGGAGTAGCCGCCGGCCTCCAGGAGTGCTTCCCGCCGCCACGCCGCGCAGGCGCCAGGGACGATTGAGATGGCCCCCATCAGGCCCTCCGCCATCCGGGTGACACAGATGCCGGAGAGGTACTCCAGACTTTGCCAGGCCGTCAGCAGGTTGCGGCGGTTCCCGACTTTCACGTGCCCCGCGACAGCACCGACGATCTTGCCGTGCCTTGGTGCCAGGAAGTGGCGGGCAAACATCTTGATCGTTTGCGGTTCGAAGAGCGTGTCGCCGTCAAGGGTGACCACGATTTCGCCGCGCGACTGGGCAATTCCGTGGTTACTCGCGGCCGACTTTCCGCCGTTGGGCTGGTCGATGACGCGCAGGTCCGACCAAGTCTTGGCGTATTCGGTAAGGACCGCCAGGGTGCCGTCGGTGGAACCGTCATTGACGGCGACCACTTCCATGCGCGGATAGTCGCTGGCCCTGAGTGCGTCCAATGTTTTGGCCACCACCAGTTCCTCATTGAAGACCGGCAGGACCACGCTGACAAAGGGCCAGTCTTCCTCCTTGACCTCGGCCCAGAGGCGTTTCTTCTGGCGGTTGTTGTTGATCACAGCCAGCACCACATACAGGAAGGTGAGGATGGTCAGCGAGCCGATGCCGAACCAGAACAGCCACGTGAGCACCACGTTTGGCGTGACCAGATAGGAAGTCATCGCAGCCAGGGTCGCATCGTCTTCGACGGCGTCCTTGACGTTGTTCTGGGGGACGTATTCCGGCGGCAGCAGAGGCTGGACCGTGGTGAAGGTGTAACCCTGCGCCTTTGCCATCGGGATAAAGGTCTTCAGCATTTCAATGGTGGCGCTGCGGTCACCGCCGCCGTCGTGCACCAGAACGATGTGTCCCTGGCCGTCCAGTTTCTGCGCCTTGATCGGAACGCCGGGGGCGTAGGACCAGTCCCGGGTATCAAAGTCCATATTGATGTGCAGGAATCCCAGCTGCTGGGACTGCAACAGGGCCAACGAGTTGTTTCCGGGGTCTCCAGTGGGAATCCGGAACAACCGGGTCGCGTAACTGTCCGAAGCGCGCATGACCCGGTCTGCGCCGATGATCTGCTGGCGGTTGAACAGGTCATCGTGGGCCCAGAAATCAATGTGCGACATGGTGTGGTTTCCGACCATATGACCTTCCTTGGTCATGCGGCGGAAAATATCCGGGTATTTGACGATGTTGTCGCCGACGGTGAAGAACGTCGCCGGCACGCCTTCCTTGGACAGCAGGTCCAGGATTTGCGGCGTGTTGCGCGGGTCGGGCCCGTCATCAAAGGTCAGCATCAGGGTGTGGTCAGCCGGTTTCCCAAACGTTTCCATGGCGTACGGGCTATTGCCGATCAGCTCAATTTCCTCCGGAGTTGCTTCCCTCCAGATGGTGCTGCTGAAGGGATCCTTGAGCAGAACTTTGCCGTTCCGGCGTTCAATGACGGCGATCCGGTCGAAGGCGAAGCCCCCTTCAGGTCCGATTCTGGGAATGTTCCGCAGGTCCTGGGAGGACAACAGCTTGCGCGGGTATTCCACGGCCTGGTTTTCCGGGGCTTTCCACACCGGAGCGCTGGCCGCCGGCAGGATCCAAACGACCGACAGGACAATTAACAGAATGGCGGCCACAATGGCCACGAGGATTCTGCGCCAACGTTTTCCACTTGGGTCAAAGAAGACCGGTGCAGTGCCGGAAAGGGGGGATGATTTAGTCATGGATTGCCTCGCCAGGGAATCGTGTATCTGAAGTCCTGACGGGAGTCAGGGCGAGAGCGCCAACGCTGTTTTCCGGGGCTCGAGGCCGGAACTGGCGGTCGATTCGCAGGAGGAGAAACCGGCGCTCATCTGATCCCGCCCCCTGAAGCCGCACGAGCCGCCGGACTCCGGCGTACCCCTTATGTCTTTCGAGGTTAGGAGCGGCGGATGGGGTCACACACGCGTAGAAAACACCCCGTTTTTCGGGTGGTTCTACTTGCTTTGCCGGGTCAACTACCACGTGCGACGGCCGCTCGTGCGAGTACGGCCGGGAGGGGCCGGGGCCGCGTTCGTTACCGCGGGGCCGCTTAGCCGGGCGGGAATCTGAAACCCGTTCAACGTGCCGCTATCGCGCCGGCCGGGGCCAAGGGTAGCGTTCAGGTACAGGGGCCGAATCAGCGGAGGCGGATAGAGAATGCGCAGACAACTCGGAGTGGCCGCGGGCCTGCTGTCGGTCCTCCTGGCTGCCGCCGCCTGCGAAGCTGCGCCGCCCGCGCCGGATCCTTTGCCCTCGGAGCGGGCAGCTGCCCCGGACACGTACGTCACCGCCTACACGTGGTACGACAACACCCCCGAGGGCTCCCCGGACATCAGCCACCCGGTGCTGCACAAGCGTGCCGGCGGGGCCGGAACCTATGCCGATCCGGTGACGATAGCGGTCGGGCATTCCTTGGAGACCGGCAAGGACGTCCTTGATTTCCCGGCGGGCACCCGGATCTACCTGCCGGACGTCCGGCGCTACTTCATCGTGGAGGACACCTGCGGGGACGGTCCTGCCCCGGAGGAGGGACCGTGCCACGCGCAGGCGGCCAGGCATGGCGGTGCGTCCACCTGGCTGGACATCTGGATCGGCGGGGAGGGGGAGGACGAGTCGTTCGCCCGGCGCTGCGCGGAGCAGGTCACCGGCGTGCGGGCGGCCATTTTCCACCCGGCCGACAACTACGTCGTCGCCTCCGGTTATGGCGTGATCCACGACGGCAGGTGTGACAGCGGTTACGGCAACCAGCTCCACACCGCCTCGCCGGAGCCCTAGCAGCCGTCGGGGCAGGGCCGCTGGGTGGATTCTCCAGCGTCTTGAATTCTTTTGGACAGTGGCGACTCGCCGGTAATTGGCCTCTTGTAATACTGCGAGGTAACGTTTAGGTCACCGGTTGGCGCACACGCCCAAATGGATCGTTTCAAACGTTCTTGCGTGTGGTAAGCCCCCAGGCCGGAGCGCCCTGCGTTCCGCATACCGTGACCAACTCCGGGCAGGGTACGTCCCTACGGGTCTGCCCGTTTCCGCACTCCCACGAATAGGCTTTATTTTCCATGCGCAGAAACAGTCTGCTGGCCGCCGGCATGCTCTCGGTCCTCCTCGCCACGTCGGCGTGTGGCGCCGGTACCGGCGCCACGAACTCATCCGCACAGTCTTCAGGCACTGCCGGCGCCGGCGTTGAGGCCAGCACCGGGCTCGACACGTCTGCCGAGATCGGCACCTCGCAGCGGGCAGCGGCAGAGAAGGCAAAGGCCGCAGCCGTGGCCGCCAAGAAGGCGAAGGCCGACGCCACGGCGAAGGCCGCCGCGAAGGCGAAAGCCGCAGCCGCAGCAGCCGCCAAGAAGGCTGCCGCCGCCAAGGCGCCGGCAGCGCCCCAGGTGCCGGTGGCTGTCCCCGCACCCGCGGCGCCGACGAAGGCTCCCGCGCTTCCCGCCGCCCCGAAGCCGGCCCCGGCGCCGGTGGTGCCGGCGTCGTCCTCCGAGCGGATCGTCCACACCGTCTACACGACGGCCTACACCTGGTACGACAACACCCCGGCCGGCTCAACCACCATCAGCCATCCGGTGCTGCACAAGACTGCCGGCGGAACCGGTACCTACAATGACCCGATCACCATCGCGGTAGGCCATTCCCTCGCCACCGGCAAGGACGTGCTGGACTTCCCGGCCGGCACGCGGATCTACCTTCCGGATGTGCGCCGCTACTTCATCGTCGAGGACAGCTGCGGCGACGGCGACGATCCCCAGGGCGGCCCGTGCCACCAGGGTACGAATGTGTTCGGCACCAGCTCCACCGTCTGGATCGACATGTGGATCGGCGGCCAGAGCACCACCGCTGACGGTGCCGACAGCTGCGCCAGCAAGGTGACCAGCATGCGCACCGCAGTCTTCAACCCGGCCAGCAACTACGTTGTGGCACCGGGCGCAGGCGTCATCCATGACGGCAAGTGCGACGCCGGTTACGGCAACACGCTCCTGAAGAACTAGGGAACGCGCGGCCGGCTTCCGGCTGCAATCGGAAGCCCTGCGGGGGCTGGCGGAACAGCGCCGGCCCCCGTTTTGCGTCCCCGGGCGCCGGCCCCGTCCGGCGCCGGAGGCCCAAAGACCCTGTTCTCCGGGCAGGGACGAAGCAGAATTGGACGGAGTAGTTGCACCCACAAGGGGAGGGCGCCATGCGTCGCACAGGACCATCCGTCAGGGCAGTCTCGGCAGTGTTTTGCGTCGCCACTGCGCTGGCCGCTTGCTCCGCGCCAAGCAACCCCACCGCCAGTTCCGGGACGGCCGGGCCGACGTCCACGCCGGCCGCCTCGGCCGTCAAATCAACGGCAGGCTTGAAACCTGCCGCCCAGGCGTCGGCCAGACCGCCCGCGCAGGCGGACTGGAAGACCTACACGACGCCGGACGGTAAGTTCATGTTCGACTACCCGCCGGACTGGACGGTGAAGGACCGGGCCCGTGAGGCAGCGCCCGGGGGAGTCTTTATTGAAGTCCTCACCGGCGCCGGAAAGTCGGTCGCAACCCTGCGGACCAACATTGTGACCAAGCCGAACTGCACCCAGAAGTTTCCGTATTCCCTGATGGACTCGCAGGAGCTGCCGGCTCTTGCCCAGAACGGGGTGAAACCGCGGTTTGTTTTTGAGGGCCGGGACGACCATGAGTCCTACCCCTCCAGGCCAGCACCGCTGTCCTACGGCATCACCTCGGCGCCCCTGCCCACCGGACCCAGCGCCTGCCCCATCTTCCAGTTCTTCAACTGGCCGCCGGGCGTGGCGTCCTTCAGCGGCGTGCACACGCCACTGATCACGGCACCCGGTGACACGCCCGACGTCGACACCCCGGAGTCCTATTCGGGAACCGACGAGTACGAGGAGATCCGGCAGACGATCACCTCGCTCCGCCCGGCGGACTGACTGCCCCCCCCACGTCCGGCTGCCTTGGCGCGTCTGACCCCGCCCCACGCTGGGGCGCCTGGCCCATCCTCACTCTTGACTTGCCGCCTGCCCGCCGCTGTGCCATCGCCCACTACATGTAGTGCTTCGCGCCACCCCGTGCCCCCTGGGGAGGGAACCGCGACACGCCGTCCAGAACGCGACACGCGGGGCGGTTAATTGTGGCTAACTACTCCACAGGGTGTGGATTTCGTCCGCGAAAACGGCTGAAATCCGGACATTTTGAAGGCCCCCGGCTGTGGATTAAAGGTGGGTTAAATGACATACTTGTAATACATCATCTTGGGGTCCGCACGGGACTCTTGCACTACATGTAGTATCGACATACAGTTCGAGCGGAGCGGTTGCAGATCGCAGGGCGAGGCCAGTAACGGATAAGGATTCCTGTTCCGCGTAGGCCCCACCGGACACGAACCACAGACTTCAACTAAGGGGACTCAGGACATGACCGTTACGGTTTACACGAAGCCGGCTTGCGTGCAGTGCAACGCCACCTACCGCGCTCTCGACAAGAAGGGCATCGCCTACCAGAGCGTCGACATCTCCCAGGATGCCGAGGCCCTTGAGCGCCTCAAGTCCCTGGGCTACATGCAGGCCCCGGTCGTCGTCACCGACCAGGACCACTGGTCCGGGTTCCGCCCGGACAAGATCGAAGAACTGGCACAGGCCGCCGCCGTCGCGGTTGCCTGAAACGCTCCACAAGGCACCACCACGTCGGATGAGGTGACTCCCATGGCACTGGCAACCGCCAGCCCGCCGCCGGCCGCAGATCCCGGGAACCGGGATGACCGGACGGCAGACGCCGTCCGGACCACGGCCAGCCACCTCATCTACTTCTCCTCCACCTCCGAGAACACCAAACGCTTCGTCGCGAAGCTGGGTCTCGACGCCGACCGCATCCCCCTCCACGCGAGGGAACCGGCGCTGCTGGCGACCGAGCCCTACGTGCTGGTGCTTCCCACCTACGGCGGGACCGGGGGAGAGGGATCCGTTCCGAAGCAGGTCATCCGCTTTCTGAACGATCCGAGGAACCGGCAACAGCTCCGTGGAGTGATCGGGGCGGGCAACACGAACTTTGGGGACAACTACTGCATGGCCGGCGACATCGTCGCCGCCAAATGCCAGGTCCCGCACCTATATCGTTTCGAACTCATGGGGACGCCGGAAGACGTCAGCCGAGTACAACAAGGATTGGAAGAATTTTGGACACGACTGTCGCAGACACCGAAGTGACCGGGGCGGGCTCAGCCGCCGCCGGGAACATCGCCGGGAACACCGCCGTCGAGAAGCACACCGTCCCCGGCGAGAAGCCGGCCATGCCGGCCGCCTACCAGGGCCTGGGCTACCACGAGCTCAACGCCATGCTGAACCTCTACGGCCCCAACGGCGAGATCCAGTTCGAGGCCGACCGCGAGGCTGCCCACCAGTACTTCCTGCAGCACGTGAACAACAACACCGTGTTCTTCCACGACCTCGAGGAAAAACTCGACTACCTCGTCAAGAACGAGTACTACGAGCGCGAAACCCTCGACCAGTACACGATGAACTTCATCCGCGAGCTCTTCAACCGCGCGTACAAGAAGAAGTTCCGCTTCGAGACCTTCCTTGGCGCGTTCAAGTTCTACACCTCTTACACGCTCAAGACGTTCGACGGAAAGCGCTTCCTGGAACGCTACGAGGACCGCGTCTGCATGGTGGCCCTGCACCTGGCCCGCGGCGACGAGCAGCTCGCCACCGCGATGGTGGACGAGATCATCGAAGGCCGCTTCCAGCCGGCCACCCCGACGTTCCTGAACGCCGGCAAGAAGCAGCGCGGCGAGCTGGTCTCCTGCTTCCTGCTCCGCATCGAAGACAACATGGAGTCGATCGGCCGGTCCATCAACTCCGCCCTGCAGCTGTCCAAGCGCGGCGGCGGCGTGGCGTTCGCGCTGACCAACATCCGCGAAGTCGGCGCGCCGATCAAGCAGATCGAGAACCAGTCCTCCGGCGTCATCCCCGTGATGAAGCTCCTCGAGGACAGCTTCTCCTACGCCAACCAGCTCGGCGCCCGCCAGGGTGCCGGTGCGGTGTACCTGCACGCGCACCACCCGGACATCTACCGCTTCCTGGACACCAAGCGCGAGAACGCGGACGAGAAGATCCGCATCAAGACCCTCTCGCTCGGCGTCGTCATCCCGGACATCACCTTCGAGCTCGCCAAGAAGGACGAGGACATGTACCTGTTCTCGCCGTACGACGTCGAAAAGGTCTACGGCATGCCGTTCTCCGACGTCTCGGTCACCGAGAAGTACTACGAGATGGTGGACGATTCCCGGATCAAGAAGACCAAGATCAAGGCGCGCGAGTTCTTCCAGACCCTCGCCGAGATCCAGTTCGAATCCGGCTACCCGTACATCATGTTCGAGGACACCGTAAACCGGGAAAACCCGATCGACGGCAAGATCATCATGTCCAACCTGTGCTCCGAGATCCTCCAGGTCTCCCAGCCCACGACGTACCACGATGACCTGTCCTACGACACCACCGGCAAGGACATCTCCTGCAACCTGGGCTCGCTGAACATCGCGAAGGCCATGGACTCGCCGGACTTCGGCCTGACCATCGAGACGGCCATCCGTTCGCTCTCGGCCGTGTCCGACATGTCCAACATCACCTCGGTTCCCTCGATCGCCCGCGGCAACGACCAGAGCCACGCGATCGGCCTGGGCCAGATGAACCTGCACGGCTACCTGGCCCGCGAGAGGGTCCACTACGGTTCCGAAGAGGGCCTGGACTTCACCAACATCTACTTCTACACGGTGGTGTTCCACGCGGTCCGGGCCTCCAACAAGCTGGCCATCCAGACCGGCCAGACCTTCGGCGGCTTCGAGAAGTCCAAGTACGCGTCCGGTGAGTTCTTCGACAAGTACACGGACCGGGAATGGGTCCCGCAGACGGCCAAGGTCGCGGAGCTGTTCAAGAACATCCACATCCCCACCCAGGATGACTGGCGCGAGCTGAAGGCCTCCGTCATGGAGCACGGCATCTACAACCAGAACCTGCAGGCCGTCCCGCCGACCGGCTCGATCTCCTACATCAACAACTCCACCTCCTCGATCCACCCGGTGGCGTCCAAGATTGAGATCCGCAAGGAAGGCAAGCTGGGCCGCGTCTACTACCCGGCGCCGTACCTGACCAACGACAACCTGGAGTACTACCAGGACGCGTACGAGATCGGCTACGAGAAGATCATCGACACCTACGCCGCTGCCACGCAGCACGTGGACCAGGGCCTGTCCCTGACGCTGTTCTTCAAGGACACCGCCACCACGCGTGACATCAACAAGGCTCAGATCTACGCCTGGCGCAAGGGCATCAAGACCATCTACTACATCCGTCTCCGCCAGCTCGCGCTGGAAGGGACCGAGGTGGACAACTGCGTTTCATGCATGCTGTAACCAGCTCCTGAAGGCTTGAGTACGACGGCGGGCGCCCGCCCGCCGTCGTACGCTTTAACTTAGAGAACTACCCAACATTGAGGGGATGACATGACCGAAAAGGTCAAGCTGCTGAGCCACGTCGAGGCGATCAACTGGAACCGGATCCAGGACGAGAAGGACGTTGACGTCTGGAACCGCCTGGTCAACAACTTCTGGCTGCCGGAGAAGGTGCCGCTGTCCAATGACGTGCAGTCGTGGGCGACGCTGACTCCGGACGAGCAGCAGCTCACCATGCGCGTGTTCACCGGCCTGACCCTGCTGGACACCATCCAGGGCACCGTCGGCGCCGTCTCGCTGATCCCGGACGCCGTCACCCCGCACGAAGAGGCCGTCTACACGAACATCGCGTTCATGGAGTCCGTGCACGCCAAGAGCTACTCCTCCATCTTCTCCACGCTGGCCTCCACCAAGGAGATCGACGAGGCGTTCCGCTGGTCCACCGAGAACGAGAACCTTCAGAAGAAGGCCCAGATCGTCATGGACTACTACCAGGGCGACGACCCTCTGAAGCGCAAGGTGGCCTCCACGCTGCTCGAGAGTTTCCTCTTCTACTCCGGCTTCTACCTGCCGATGTACTGGTCCTCGCGGGCCAAGCTGACGAACACGGCCGACCTGATCCGCCTGATCATCCGCGACGAGGCCGTGCACGGCTACTACATCGGCTACAAGTTCCAGAAGGGCCTGGAGAAGGTCTCCGAGGAAAAGCGCCAGGAGATCAAGGACTACACCTTCGAGCTGCTCTTCGAGCTGTACGAAAACGAAGTCCAGTACACGCACGACCTCTACGACTCCGTCGGCCTGGCCGAGGACGTCAAGAAGTTCCTGCACTACAACGCCAACAAGGCGCTGATGAACCTGGGCTACGAGGCCATGTTCCCGGCCTCCGTCACCGACGTGAACCCGGCGATCCTCTCGGCCCTGTCGCCGAACGCGGACGAGAACCACGACTTCTTCTCGGGGTCGGGTTCGTCGTATGTGATTGGCAAGGCTGTTAACACTGAGGATGACGACTGGGATTTCTAATTCCCTGTGAGACGTAAAGCGGGCCCTGCACGGTAAATCGTGCAGGGCCCGATTTGTGAGCACTCAGCAGCCCGTGGCTCGACGACGACCGCGCAGGGAGTTGCGTTCAGCGGCGTTTTAGAAGCGCATGCATCGGGCACGCCGGTCGAGCGGTTCTATGCCGACAACGGGCGATGCCATACGGACGGCAGCCAACAAGGGACCCCGGCACAACCACCGCCCATGCTGGTGTCTGGTTCTCCGCGCCGCCCGTGGCTGGCCTAGGATGACGGCTAGGCGGTGCTGCTCGAGCAAGCCGTGATGAAGGAGTCGAGATTCTTGGTAGTTCCGCAGCCCGGAGCCAAACCGTTGACGTCGCTCCCGGGCGTGTCCCTGCGGCGCGTGGGCCCCACGGTGATCATTATCCTCGCGGTGGCCTACGCCCTGTATTGGCTCCTGGTCCGTCCCGCGGGGGAACCTGCCGCCGGATACGTCGGCCAGCTCTTCGGCGGGGAGTCGATCCTGCTGCTCTCGATCGCCTTGGTCCTGATCAGCACCCTTCCGCAGGTGGAGCAGGTGTTCGGCGGGATTGACCACGCCGCCATCTGGCACCGGCGTGCCGCGATCACCGGGACTGTCCTCCTGCTTCCGCACATCGAGCTGGCGGCCAACCCGGAGGCGACCAGCGTGGGGAAGACCCTTGCCGTCATCGGGATCTCCGGGCTCGCGGCCCTGGTGGCCTGGGCCATCCTGCCGCGCTGGCGAACCATGGTCCCCGCGCGGGTGCGTGACCTGGTCCTTGGCCTCGGAAGCGCCCGGCCGGTCCGCCTGGTGGGCCGCCTGCTGGGTGGTTACGAGCGCTGGCGTGGCTTCCACCGGTTGACGGGAATATTCGTTGCGGCCGGGTTCTTCCACGGACTGCTGGACGCCAGCGCGTTCGACGCCGCCCCCGGGCTACGGTGGAGTTTCGTGGCCATCGGCGGCATCGGGCTGGCGTTCTACGGCTACCGGGAGCTCCTGGCGCGCCGCTTCCTGCCGCACCACGACTACCAGGTGGACCAAGTCAAAACGGTGGCCCCGGATCTGGTGGAGTTGAGCCTTGCGCCGCTCGGCAAGCCGCTGGACTTCCGGCCCGGCCAGTTCGCCATGATCTACCTGGAAACCAAGCAGGGCTGGCAACGCCATCCCTTTTCCATGTCCGGTTCGGCCCGGGACCAGCACCTGCGTATCACCGTCAAGGCGCTTGGGGACCACACAACAAGGCTTCCTGACGTGGTGCAGCCCGGAATGCCGGCGGTGGTGGGCGGCCCCTATGGCCGGTTCGACAGGCACAAGGGAACGGAACACCAGGTCTGGATTGCCGCCGGTGTGGGAATCACACCGTTCCTGAGCTGGCTGCGGTCCTTGGAGGGGGACCTGCGGGAGTCAGTCCACTTTTTTGTCACGTCGGCAGGGCCATCCCCGTTCGCCGCGGAAATCACATCCATCGCGAAAGAGTACCCGAGCCTGACCGTGCACCTGGTGGACACCGCCGTCGACGGCCGGTTGACGCCCGAGCAGGTGCTTGCCGCCGTAGACACCCCGCTCCGGAAGCTCTCGGTCTTCATGGGTGGGCCGGATCCCATGCTCCGGCAGTTCCGGAGGGCCTTCCGTTCTGCAGGAGTCCGCACAGTCAACATCCACCGCGAGTACTTCCGGTGGCGCTGAGTTGGTCCGCCCGGACGAATGGGGTTGTCTGCCCATTCAGCGGCGACGGGTCACCTCACGCCGTCGCTGCTCAGTATCCGGCGACCGCGTGCGGGACGTAGGGGCTTTCCAGTTCCGCCTTTTCCTCGGTGGTGAGCGTCAGTTCCAGGGAGGCGACGGCATCGGTAAGATGTGCCGGCTTGCTCGCGCCGACAATCGGCGCGCTGACCACACTGTTGGAGCGGACCCAGGCCAGGGCGACTTGGGCGCGGGGCACGCCGCGGCGTTCGGCAATGACGCGCACGGCTTCGGCCACTGCCCTGTCGCTTTCCTCCGTGGTGTAAAGCGTCTTGCCGAACTCGTCCTTCTCCGAGCGGTTGGTTTTCTCGTCCCAGTCCCGTGTGAGCTTCCCCCGCGCTAGCGGACTCCACGGCAGCACCCCGACCTTCTGGTCCGCGCAGAGGGGGAACATTTCGCGTTCCTCCTCCCGATAGACCAGGTTGTAGTGGTCCTGCATGGTGACGAAACGGGTCCATCCGTTTAATTGCTGAAGGTAGAGCGCTTTGCTGAACTGCCAGGCGGCCATCGAGGATGCTCCGATATAGCGGACTTTGCCAGCTTTGACGAGGTCGTGAAGGGCTTCCAGAGTCTCCTCGATCGGCGTGGCGGGATCCCAACGGTGAATCTGGTACAGGTCCACGTAGTCCGTTGCCAGCCGGGTCAGGCTGGCATCGAGTTCAGCGAAGATGGCCTTGCGGGACAGGCCCCGCCCATTGGGTCCCTGCCGCATCGTGCCGTGCACCTTCGTGGCGATAACGGTTTCATCCCGGCGGGTGAAATCGGCCAGGGCCCGGCCTATGATTTCCTCGCTGGAACCGTTGGAGTACACGTTGGCAGTGTCAAAAAAATTGATGCCCGCCTCCACGGCCTGGCGGATCAGCGGCCGGCTCTGGTCCTCCGGCAGCGTCCAGGGATGCGGGCCCCGGCCAGGGTCCCCGTAGGTCATGCATCCCAGTGCCAGCGGGGAGATGTCCATGCCGGTGTTGCCGAGTTTGATGTATTCCATGTTCGTCCTCCGTCAAACAGTCCCGGGCCCGGCTGCGGCCCTTGCCCCCACGCTATGTGAAGAACGGCCAACTGTGTGCACGCATGGAGTCCCGGCCGATCCCACCGCAGCTTGATTCGGTCCGCCGGCCCTTGTCTAAGCAGATCGGAATCTCACACTGGTGCCGGTGGTCCGGTGGCCTACTTCCGGGGCACGCCGGCGGCGGACTCCGCTGCCGCCAGGGCCGAGCCGAACGCCGCCACGGCGGACCGGTACTCCACTGTGTTGCCTCCGGTCTTCGCCTGTTCGGCCTTCCGTCTCGCCCGGATCATGGCCGCAGTGGCAGGCAGCGCAGGATCTGACATCGCGGGAAAATCGAACTGCAGTTTCGGGTCCACCTCATACGCCAGCCACCGGTTGTCGAGAAGTTTGTGCTGTTCAGCAACGGAGCTGAAGGCCCGTGAGTCAACCAGCGACAGCCTGGACAGGCTCCCGGAGGCCAAACCAGCTGCCTCCTCCGCCTGCCAGGTGCCCTCACGCTGGCGTTGCAGTGCCTGGGCGGCACCCAGCCCCCGGGGGTCCTTGAGACGGTGCTTTAGCACCATGTTGTTCTCGTAAATCCGGATTTCCTCCGGGGTCATGCTGTCGAGCTCCAAGGCACTTATGCTGACCACATCGGCCGGGCCTCTCCGACTGGCGATACTGCTAACCGGGATGGGAAACAGGAACTTGCCCAGCAGAAAGCCTGCGACCAGCATTCCTACGACAGCCCAGTCCGGCGTTGCTGAGCCTGCGGACCCGGCAATGAAGAAGGCGCTCAAGTTGGTTATGGCCTGGCCTGTGGTGAATGTCAGCCGCGTTTTTCCGAGGCGCCGCACCCTTCGGTGCGTGGTGAGCTGCCGGTAGTGAAACGATCGGGCCTTGTCGATCCAACCGCGTGTTCGGGTCACCAGCTGTGGGCTTTCAGTCATGCCCAGAGAATACAGTGGAGCCCAGACGTCACCAGCCGCCACGCGTCGGCGAATGTCCTTTCCGGGCATCCTCTGGCATGGCCATTTCGGCCCGCAGCCCCAGGAGTCGGATGGGACGGCCCGCTTCGATTGCGGCTGCGAGGTCCAGGGCCCGCGCGAGGACTTCGTCCTGGTCGGATGTTTCGGGAATCTTCCTTGCGTGGGTCTTAGTCAGGAACGGCGCGAACCGAACCTTCAGGGTCAACCCAATGACGGGTCGTCCTTCGGCCGCAACATCCTCGAGGACACGCGCTGTCAGTTCCCTGACGGCGTCGTCCACCTCGGCCGGCTCGGTCAGGTCGCGCTGGAAGGTGGTTTCCCGGCTGTGCCCGCGGGCAACCCACGGGGTGTCGTCCACAACGCTGGCGCCGTCGCCGCGTCCGAGCTCCGCGTACCAGGGCCCCATTCGGGGGCCGAACTCGGGGACCAGGTCCCGGGGGTCGCAGGCGGCAAGTTCGGCAACTGTGTCAATGCCGAGTTTGGCCAGCCGGGCCGACACTTTGGTTCCGATGCCCCACAGCTCCTTGGTGGGCCGGTTGCCCATGACCTCGAGCCAGTTCGCGGCCGTGAGACGGAAGACGCCGGCCGGCTTGCCGAAACCGGTGGCGACCTTGGCCCGGACCAGGGTGTCGCCGATGCCCACGCTGCAATGCAGCTGCGTTCGCTCCAGGACAGCGGCCTGCACCTGCCGGGCGTAGGTTTCTGGATCCTCTGACTCAATGCCGACAAAGGCTTCGTCCCAACCGAGCACCTGTACGGTGGCGCCGGGCTGCGCGTGCAGGGTAGTCATCACGGTTTCCGACGCCGCGAGGTAAGCCTCCTGATCGACGGGCAGGATCACGGCGTCGGGCACTTTCCGGGCTGCGACGCGTAAGGGCATTCCGGAACCCACACCGAACGCCCGGGCCTCATACGATGCGGTGGACACCACAGCCCGTTCCGTTGGGTCGCCCCGACCGCCGACAATGATCGGTTTGCCCGCAAGTTCCGGCCGCCGGAGCACTTCGACCGCCGCGATGAATTGGTCGAGATCAACATGCAGCACCCACCGGATTCCGCTCACGCCACCAGTCTGCCCTAAACCTCCCGGACAGGCATCGGTTCTCCACCGGCAGAGCCCGCCGGCGAGGCAGCGTTTTCCCTGTCATTGCGCTCCCGGCGGGCGTAGCATCGGCCTGTGTCGGCCCTGTCCGCGGGACCCGTCCGCCCGGCTGGCCACCGCAACTCAAGGAGTCCGCCATGTCCGTCCTGGTCAATAGCATTGTGACCGGCCTGACCCGGGAACAATACGCAGAAATCGCTGCCGCCCTCAGCGACAGGCTCAAGGCAGCCCCCGGATTCAGAGCCCACTACGCCTGGGAGAACGAGGGAGGGATGACCGTCGTGGAGTTCTGGGACAGCGCCTCCCAGCACGATGACTGGTTCGACAACAACGTCAGGCCGCACCTGCCCATGGAGGTCCACCCGGAGAAACACGAACTGGTGAACAAGGTGACGGCGTAGGGACCGTCAACTGTGGGGGAGCTGCGGGACGACGGCGGGCTAGCATGGGTCCCACTACGTCCCACCAGGAGGGTGAATGCCGTACGTCGTTGACTTTGAGAATGTTTCCACTGTCGGCGTGGAATCGTCGCAATTTGCCGAGGCTCTCGCCGGGCTGCGGGCAAATGAAGCACGCTATTACCGGAACAAGTACGGCCACGTCTTCACCGTTAGCCCGGCGAGCGAGGCCCAGGACGTCGTCGACCGGGTCAGCCGCATCCTCCGGGAGGAGCGTGACATCGTCATTGGCTCCCGGCCGCTGGAGGTGACGGCGTTCGAGGTGGACGAGCTGCAGATGGCCTACGTGTTTTACGAATCGGGGCTGGCCATCAACGTGATGTATGGACCCGCAAGCGGGAAGCGGGCTGTCGGCTTCAAGCTGTCCGAAGGCATGGACATTCCGGAAGAACTCGCGGAGCGCTTCAAGTTCGCGCGCCAAAAATCCAAGCTGGCGGGCGTAATCCGGGGGTCCTACTTCGTGATCAAAGGCGAGTACTGACGGCGGGGCCCATCGGCCCTATCCTCACCCCTCCATCAGTCCCTAGCGTGGATCGCGCCGGTACCGCCGTCGAGGCGGGCCGCCGGCGCTTTCGAAAGAGCTGGGGAACCATGTGCGCTGAACGGATATATGCCCCTCGAAGAAGCCTTGCACTTTCTGCGGCGCTTGCACTTCTCCTCGGCGGCTGCGCGCCGGGGGGTGCGTCGCCGTCAGCCCAGTCGTCGTCGCCGACGCCAGGGTCGGGCAATCCGGCCTGTGACCTCATCACGCCGGAGATAGCGGCCACAGTGGATCCGAGCCTTGCCGGCTCCGGGCAGGTCCAGGCAGGCAACCTGGCAGCGAAGCCCGCATACCAGTGTGGCTACATGAGCAAGTCCGAGAAGGGCCTGGCCGCCCTCACCGCCACGCTGACCTCACCCGCATCGGCTGCCGACCTCGCCGAGACGAAGAATTCCCCGGACTGCTCGCCAGTTGAGGGTATTGGCGACTTCGCGTGCTTCCAGTGGACCGGGTGGTTCCGCGGCGAGGCTGGCGGGGCATCGGCCAACACGGTCCTCAAGGCGGTCCGCGGCAACGAGTCCCTCGACCTGCGCATTGTGGCCATGCCGCCGCTGTCTTCCGAAATCCCCGTCCCGGATGGCAATGCCGCTGCCCGCGCGCTCGCCCATGCGGCCGTCGACGCCGGGTGGGGCAACGGCAGCCCGCTCACCGTTCCGTCCGCGCCGCGCGTCGGCCCCCAGACCACCACCAACAACCCGGCCTGCGCCCTGGTCAGCGCGGAAGAGGTCAGGCAGGCGTTCGGCGCGAGGACCCAGGCGAAGGTCCTTCCGGGCGAGGGCAACTGCCGGTACACCTTCGGCGCCCTGGGCACGCCCGGACCGGACTCGCTGATCTTCTCCACCGAAATCCATCCGGGCGGCGCGTCATCGATGTTCGGGCTGCCGGGCGGCGAGGAGATCCAGGATGTCGGGGACAGAGCAGTCTTCATCGTCCGGTCGGAGCCTGCCGGACCGAAGTCCCTCCGGCCCGCCGGGGATGTACCGATCACGATCATGTCCCTGATGGTGGCCCGTGGCCGGAACATGGCGATCTTCACCGCGCAGATCCTGCTGTCCCCGACCGGCGCCACAGCCGGGCAGACCAAAGACAAGTTCGTTGCCCTCGTCAAACAGGCCGATTTCTGAGCTGTGACCCGGCGGACCTGTGATCCCGCACGGGTGACCCACGGCCCGCGATCGGCCTCCCTCAGCGAACTGCTGTCCGCGGCCCTGCCGGAACCCGGGACAGGAAGCCCTCAACCACCTCGGCGAACTTGTCGGGACGTTCAATCTGCGGCATGTGCCCCGTCTTCGCAAAGACATGCGCCTCGGCATGGGGCAACGCCGCCGTCGCCGCCGCCAGATGGCTGTGCGGGAGGATGTGGTCGTGGTCGCCCCAGACCACCAGCGTGGGGATGCCCATCTGCCCCACGGCCCCGAGGAGGCTGCTGCGCCATTCGGCCCTGACACCGGAAATAGTGCCCAGGTCGCGGGCGACGTCAACGAGCGTTTGCCGGTGGGCGGCCCGTTGCGACAAGGCAAAGGCATGGCCTATGCGAGCGTCGGTCACCAGAGTTTTATCGTAGAAGAGCGACTGGACGGTGCGGCGGGATGCCGTCGGATCCGGGCGCAGGAGCAGTGCCGCCAGCGGCCTGACCGCGAGCAGGCGCAGCACCAGCGCAACCTCTTTGCCGAACCCGGCGCTGTTGGCCAGAACCAGCGCGGAGACGCGGTGCGGGTGATCGGCGGCGAGCTTCATGGCGACGGCGCCGCCGAGCGAATTGCCCATCACGGGAAGCGGCCCGTGTACCCCCACGGCGTCGAGGAAGGCGGGTAGCGTTCCCGCCAGCGCGGCCAGCGTCGTCGGCCCGGTGAGCCGGTCCGAGTACGCGAAGCCGGGCAGGTCCACGCTGATGACGGTGTACCGTGCCGCGAGCCGCTCATGCTGCTCGTTCCAGTCCTCGAGGCTCTGGCCGATGCCGTGCAGGAGCAGTACCGGCTCTCCGTTGCCGGTCTTCCGGTAGCGCAGGCGCGTGCCGCCGACGTCGACGTGCCCGGAGCCGGGAAGCGCGAGCGGGTCCGGAGCCGCCGCCGTCGTATCCCGTCCGGACGCCCGCACCTGCTGCCCGCGCCGCCCGAACCGGACGTGGTCGGTGAGCCGGCCGGCCCTGAGCAGGGCGAAGTCGCGCAGGTAGTTCTGGTGCAGCCGCCAGGGCGAGCCGGCGCCCTGTCGGGGCAGCCGGTCGGCGTCGCGCAGGATGTAGCCGGCCTTCAGATCGATCAGGGACGTCAGTTCGGCGTCCGCGACGCCGGCGGGAGCTTTTGGCGCTACCCACTGCAGGTTCCGGCGGTCCAGGTGCTTCAGCAGCCGGCAGATGTAGCCCGCCACCAGATCCGCCTTCAGGGTCCAGGAAGCGTTGGTGTAGCCAATCGTGAGCGCAAAGTTGGGCACGCCGTCGAGCATCATTCCTTTGTATGTAAGGGTCTTGCCGACGTCCACGGGCTCGCCGTCCACGGTGAGGCTCATTCCGCCGATCACGAGCAGGTTCAGTCCGGTTGCCGTGACGATCACGTCGGCCGGGATCGATGTGCCCGAGGCCAGGTCAATGCCGTGCGGGGTGATCCGCGAGATGGTGTCGGTCACGATGTCGGCAGTGCCTGCGCTGATGGCGCGGTAAAGGTCCCCGTTGGGGATCGCGCAGAGCCGCTGGTCCCAGGGTTCATAGGACGGTGCCAGGTGCGTGTCCACCGCGAAGCCCGCCGGCAGTTTGGCGACGGCTGACTTGCGGAGGATGGCCTTCATGGTTTCCGGCCGGCGCCGGCTGAGCTGGTAGGTAAACATCGAGAAGAGGATGTTCTTTGCCCGGACGACGTCGTATGCCAGTTGCGCGGGCAGCTTGCCACGGAGCCGGTCGGCCAGGTGGTCCCGGGATGGCACCGGGGCGATGTAGGTGGGGGAGCGCTGGAGCATGGTGACCTTGGCCGCCGACGTTGCCATGGAGGGCACGAGGGTCACTGCGGTGGCCCCGCTGCCGACGACGACCACCTGTTTCCCCTCGTAATCGAGGTCGGCGGGCCAGTGCTGCGGGTGGACGATCGTTCCGGCGAAGCTGCCGGCCCCTTCGATGGCCGGGGTGAACCCCTCGTCGTAGCGGTAGTAGCCGGAGCACACCGACAGGAACGAGCAGGTAAAGGTCACCGTCGCATCCGGACCGGATACCGCAGCGTCCTGCCGGTATTCGCCGTCGGCGGTGGTGACGGCCGTAACCGTCCACAGCGCAGTGTCGCTGGACCAGTCGGCCGAGATCACCCGGTGGTGCAGCCGGATCCGCGGCGCGAGGCCCTCGTCCGCGACGGTCGCCTCGACGTATTCGCGGATCGAATCGCCGTCGGCGATGGCCTTGGCGCCGGCCCAGGGCCGGAACGAGTAGCCGAGCGTGTACATGTCGCTGTCGGAGCGGATGCCCGGGTACCGGAAGAGATCCCAAGTGCCTCCGACCGCCCCGCGGGACTCCAGGATCGTAAAACTCTTTCCGGGGAGTTCGCGCTGCAGCCGGGCCGCAAAACCGACGCCGCTCAGCCCTGCTCCGACAATCAACACATCCACGTGTTCGCTCATGTGGCCAAACTATCGACTTAAAGTTGAGAGAGTCAACACGGTGTTGAGAAAGCGGGCTAGGATGGGGGCATGGCTCAAAGGGGACGACGCACCGCAAGGGTTTCGGGGGATGAACGCCAGGACGCGATCCTCATTACCGCCGGGGCCCTCCTCGGCGAGCGGGCCTTCGACGAGATCTCCATTGAGGAGCTGGCCCGCGGCGCGGGCATCTCGCGCCCCACCTTTTATTTCTACTTCTCCTCCAAGGATGACGTGCTGCTGGCCCTGCTGGACCGGGTGATCACCGAGGTGGAGCACCGGGTCGGTGAGCTGCCGCGGGACTTCGAAAGTGACCCCGTGGAGGCCTGGACCCGGTCTATCGGAGTGTTCGTCGACGTGTTCGTCGCCCACCGCGGCGTCGCCACCGCCGCCATCGCGGCGCAGGCCCGCAACAATGAGGTGCGCGCGCTCTGGTCCAAGTCAATGGAGTCATGGGTCGACTTCTCCAGCGACGTGATCCGCGCCGAACAGGCCCGGGGGGCCGCCCCGGAGGGGATCGACGCCCACGACCTGGCGGTGAGCCTCAACCTGATGAACGAGCGGGTGATCACCGCGGTCCTGAACCAGGAGAGTCCTGCCATCGCGGAGTCCCGCGCCCTGGACGTGTTGTCAACCATCTGGATCCGCAGCATCTACGGGTCCGTCAACCCCGGCCGCGGGTAACGCCCGCGCGCCCAAAGGAAGGACTCCCATGCCCGCAATCAAGACGGTGACCGTGCTCGGCACCGGAGTGCTTGGCTCGCAGATCGCCTACCAGGCCGCCTTCCACGGCTTCGCTGTCACCGCCTATGACCTCGACGACGACGCCCTTGAGCAGGCGCGGGACCGGTTCGCCAAGCTCGCCGGCATCTACCGGGCGGCGAACATCGCCGGCGCCACGGACGGCAAAGCCGAGTCCGCCCTCGGCAACCTCCGCCTGACCGACGACCTCGCGGACGCCGTCGCCGACGCCGACCTGGTGATCGAGGCCGTTCCCGAACTGCTGCAGCTCAAGCGCGACCTTTACCGCAAGCTCGCGGAGCTGGCCCCGGCCAGGACCATTTTCGCCACCAACTCGTCCACGTTGCTGCCGAGCGACCTCAAGGAGTCCACCGGACGTCCCGACCGCTTCCTCGCCATCCATTACGCCAACAACATCTGGGCGCAGAACATCGCCGAGGTGATGGGCACCGGCGACACCGACGCGCAAGTGTTCGACGCCGTCGTCGAGTTCGCGCGGAACAGCGGGCTGGAGCCGATCGAAATCAAGAAGGAGAAGGCCGGCTACGTCCTGAACTCCCTGCTGGTCCCGTTGCTGAACGCGGCCGCCGGGCTCCTGCTGCAGGGCGTTGCCAGCCCGGAAACAATCGACAAGACGTGGCGCATCGCCACCGGAGCGCCCAGCGGGCCGTTCCAAATATTCGACGTCGTTGGCCTGGCCACCGCGTACAACATCGCTGCGTCCTCGCCGGATGCCGGCTCGCAGGCGTTCGCCGGGTACCTGAAGGAGCACTACATCGACAAGGGCAAGCTCGGCGTCGCCACCGGCGAGGGCTTCTACACGTACTGAGTCCCGGCGCGCTGCCCAGGTGTCAGCCGCGGCCGTCCGTGTCCAGGACCGTGACCTCGAGGGGCATGCGGCTCGCCCGGCGGAGCCGGCCGGCCAGCACGTTGCGCACCCCACGGGTCACCATGGTGGTCTTCGTCAGATACCGGAACTCGGCAGCGTCCGATGTTACGAGATCCAGGAGCGGGCGTGCGGCGTCGTCGGCGGTCTGCCCCCATAATCCGACGACCACCTGCAACGCGCCCAGCCGATGGTCGTACCCGGGCTGGGACGTGATGTGACCCAGCAGGTCCGTCATCACCAGGCCCGGATTCATTCCGTGCACCCGGACCCCGGTGCCTTTGGTCTCAAGCCGCAGCGTCTCGGTGAACTGCCGGACCCAGCGCTTGCTCGACGCGTAAGCATTCTGCAGTGCGACCGGACCATTGTCGCCTTGGCCATAGACGTTCACCAGGTCGCCGTGGCCTTGGCCGAGAAACACTGGCAACGCGACTCTGGAACCGTGAAACGTGCCGAATATGTTTGTACGCACAACGCGCGTGAAGTCGTCCACGGGCGTTGATGCTGTGGGTCCGAAGACCCCGGAGATTCCGGCGTTATTGACCCAGATGTCGAGCGAACCGCGGCTTAGGGCCTCGTCGCGGAGGGCCTCGACATCGGCCAGCTCGGCGGTGTCGCAGCGGCGTCCGGACGCTGCGATCCCTTGCCCGCGCAACCGCTCGACGGCAGCGTCCACATCGTCGCCGGATCTGGACGCCAGGACCACGGTCACCCCCTGCATCCCCAACGCCCTGGCCATGGCAAACCCGAGCCCGCGTGTCGAACCGGTCACGACCGCGATGCGCCCGCGCAGAGCCTCCCGTTGTGAAGTCCTGGTCACGGCTTGGGCGGCTTCGTCATGGCCTTGGGCGGCGGCGGAAAAGGTGCGGCAGGGTAGAGCCGGGCCACCTGCTGCATGTACTTCGCCCACTGCGGGCCGGCCAGCATGTAACCGTCGATGTTCCGATAGAACTTGCCGTTGATGGTGACGTTCTGGCCTGGCCGCTTCTGTCCGCCCAAAGTGTCGCCGAAGAAGGAGGCGGTGGCAACGCCGGTGGTGTAGCCGACCACCCAGGTCGCCCCGTTGTTGTTGGAGGTGCCCGTCTTGGCCGCCACTGGCACCCGGTCCTGGACCTTGGGTTCGATGTAGATCCCGGACCCGCGTTCCAGCACGTCCTGGAGCACGGCGTTCACACCGCGGGCGACCTGGGGCTTGACCGCGCTGCGGCAATTGGCGGCCTGGGCCGGCAGCTCCCGTCCGGCCGCATCGGTCACGGCCGTGATGGCAATCGGGGCGCAATACTTGCCGTCCGCCGCGAAGGTGGCAAACGCGTTGGCCAGGTGCAGCGGGGCCACACCGATGGCACCGAGCAGGTTGCCCAGCTGGTGCATGTTCACCCGGGCGTTGTCCACACCGCTGTGGAGGCCCACTGCGTCCACCATCTTCTGGATCCCGCAGAAGTCCAGCAGGGCGGCCTCAGCGAAGGTCGCCGTGTTGATGGAGTTGTAGAGCCCGTAGTTGACAGGCATCTTGCGGTAGTAGCCCAGATCGTTGTTCTGCAGGTCGTCAGCGGCGCCGAGGGCCCTCTCCGCCGAGTTGTAGGCCCCAAGGATCTTGCCGCAGCTGGACTTCCACGGGAAGTCCAGCGGGTATTTCCGCCGGGAAGCGTCCACCTCGGCGACCATGGACTTGCCCTCATTGAGCCACTCCGCGAACGTGAACGGTTTCATCGTGGACCCTGGCTGGAACCCGCCGGCGCCGTTCAGGTCCTTGCCGTTGGCGTCCTTGGCGTCGACGTTGAAGTTCAGCTGGGTGTCGAACTTCCCGCGGGCGGGAAGGAACACGGTGTTTTGCGCCATGGCGAGGATCCGGCCCGAGCCCGGCCGGATGGTTACCAGCGATGCACCCCACTTGTCCGGGTTGGCGCCCGCCGTGGCGTTGACCTGTTCCTGCGCGGCCGCCTGCAGCCTGCTGTCCAGGGTGGTGGTGATGGTCAGGCCGCCGCGGTACAGCCTTCTTTCCCGGTCCATGGCGTCGGCACCGTACGCCGCGTTGTTGAGGATCAGGTGGGAGACGTAGTCGCAGAAGTACGGCGCCATCTCCGCCACGGAGCAGCCCTGCTTTGCAGTCGCGATTTTTAGCTTGACGCCGCTGGCGACGGCGGCGTCGTGGGCAGCTTTGGTGATCTTTTTCTCGCTGAGCATCTTGTCCAGGACCTGGTTGCGGCGCGCGGTGGAGTTGTCCGGGTGGACGGCGGGGTCGTAGAAGCTGGGGCTGTTGACCAGCCCGGCGAGCAGGGCGGCCTGCGGCAGGGTGAGGTTTTTGGCGGTGGTGCTGAAGAAGTGCCGGGCCGCGGCCTCAATGCCGTACGCGTCCCGGTTGAAGAACACGATGTTGAGGTAGCCCTCAAGGATCTGGTCCTTGGTGTACTTTTTCTCCAGCTCGAGGGCGAGCTTCATCTCGCGCACCTTGTCGCCGATGCTCTTCTGCCCGCTGAGGACGACCTGGTTGCTCCGGTCCGCCGACAACAGGGACTCATTGATCACGTTCGTAACGTACTGCTGGGTCAGGGTGGAGGCGCCTTGCCTGCCGCCGCCGGTCAGGTTGGAGGTGAGGGCCCGGAGAATCCCTTGCGGGTCGACGCCGGCATGCCCGTAAAAGCGGCTGTCCTCGATGGCGACGATCGCGTCCTTGATGTACGGAGACATCTGGTCCAGCGGGACCCTGACCCGGTTCTCCGCGAAGAAGGTGGCGATCAGTTTCCCGTCGGCGCTCAGCAATTTTGTTGACTGCGACGGCGGATTAACAGCCAGTTCGCCCGGGAGGTTGTTGAAGAAGGTGATTGATCTGCTGACGGCAACGCCCGCGGCCGCGACGCCGGGGACCAACAGACTGGCGGCCAGAACACCGCAGAGGGCGCTCACTGTCAAGAACCCGAGGACCCTACGAAAGGCCGCGGCCAGCCGAAATCCGATTCTTCTTTTCGTCGCCATTTTCTGTCCAGCTATCAGGCCCAAAAACTGAGCCCAGAATATGCCGGGACTCCGCCGAAGGACCAGTGCCGGAGTGCCCTGCTGAGCTTGCCCGCTGCGGGGCCCAGCTGAGAGGCCCGGCTGGGAGGCCCGGCTGGGAGGCTCAGAGATGCGTAGCCTTCGCCGGCGGGCCCCTGCCGCTTCCGGGTATTGGTTCCTTGTGAGAGTGTGAGTTCTGATGAAACGGATCGGTTTTCTCTCCTTCGGCCACTGGGGTGACGTCCCCGGCTCCCGCGTACGCACCGCACGGGAGGCCCTTCTGCAGGCGATCGACCTGGCCGTGGCCGCGGAGGAAGTCGGCGTCGACGGAGCGTTCTTCCGCGTCCACCACTTTGCCGAGCAGCAGGCGTCCCCGTTCCCGCTGCTCGCCGCGATTGCCGCCCGCACATCCCGCATCGAGCTTGGCACCGGTGTCATCGATATGCGGTATGAAAACCCGCTCTATATGGCTGAGCAGGCGGCCGCCGTCGACCTCATCAGTGGCGGCCGGCTGCAGTTGGGGATCAGCCGTGGTTCGCCCGAATCGGTGCTGGCCGGGTACGAGGCGTTCGGTTACCGTCCGGCCCAGGGCGAGTCCGACGCGGACCTGGCCCGGCGGCACACGGAGCGCTTCCGGACCGCCATCTCCGGCGCCGGCCTTGCCCGCCCCAATCCGCAGTTTGGTGGGAACGCCGGGCCGGTCCCGATCCAGCCGCGCTCGGCAACGCTCCCGGAGCGGATCTGGTGGGGCGCGGGAAGCCGGGCCACCGCGCGGTGGACAGGACAGCAGGGCATGAACCTGATGTCTTCCACCCTATTGACGGAGGACACCGGCATTCCCTTCGACCAGCTCCAAGCGGAGCAGATTGCCGGCTTCCGGGAGGCGTGGACGGCGGCCGGCCACGCGCACACCCCGCGGGTGTCCGTGTCACGCAGCATCATTCCCTTGACCGACGACGAATCGCGGCACTACTTCGGGCTGCGTGCCCAGGCGGATGCCCGGGATCAGGTGGGGTACCTCGACGGCGGGTTGGCCAGGTTCGGGCGCAGCTACATCGGCGAACCAGGACAGCTGGTGCAGGAGCTCGCCCGGGACGCTGCCGTGGCCGCGGCGGATACCCTGCTCGTCACCGTCCCGAACCAGCTTGGCGTGGACTTCAATGTCCGGCTGCTCGAGGCGATCTCCCGCGAGCTGCGCCCCGCCCTGGGCTGGGACTGACGCGCACCTCCGGCTGACACGGGCATTTATCCATGCAAGGATCGGCTATGCCCCAGCGCCTGATGCTGCTAGATACCGCGTCGTTGTATTTCCGTGCCTTTTACGGCGTCCCGGACACGATCCGCCGCGCCGACGGCACGCCGGTGAACGCCGTTCGCGGCCTGCTCGACATGATCGCGCGGCTCACCACCGACTACCACGCGACGCATCTCATCGCGTGCTGGGACGATGACTGGCGTCCGCAATGGCGGGTCGAGCGGCTTCCGGGCTATAAGTTGCATCGGGTCGCCGAGGCCGTAGCGGGCGGCCCCGACGTCGAAGTGGTGCCGGATGCGCTGACCGCACAGATCCCCATGATCCGCAGGGTGCTCGGTCTTGCGGGCATCGCCGTCGTCGGAGCTGCCGAACACGAGGCCGACGACGTCGTCGGCACCTACGCCAGCCACGCCGGGCACCCGGTGGACGTGGTGACGGGGGACCGCGACCTCTTCCAGGTCGTCGACGACGCCCGGCAGGTGCGGGTGATCTACACCGCGCGCGGCATGAGGAACCTCGAGGTGGTGACCGAAGCGGTCATTGTCGGCAAGTACCGGGTGCTGCCGGAGCAGTACGCCGATTACGCGACGCTTCGCGGTGATAGCTCCGACGGGCTGCCCGGAGTGGCCGGTATTGGCGACAAGACCGCCGCATCGCTGCTTGCCGAATACGGCACGCTTGGCGGCCTGCTCACCGCAGCGACTGACGCGGGCAACGCGCTGTCATCGTCCGTCCGTGCCAAGCTCGAGGCAGCCGCGGACTATCTCTCGGTCGCGCCCGACGTCGTCAAGGTCGTCCGGGACCTCAAATTGCCGACGCTCGAAGAGGCGGGTGCGGAGCTGCAGCCCGTCACTGGCGATGCCCGGGCCGAGCTCGAAGCTCTTGCCGCCGAGTGGAACCTGGGCAGCTCGGCTAGACGACTCCTCGAAGCGTTCGAGCTGCACGGCTAAGTTTTCCTCACGGGGATGTGGCTCGGTGGCTTTTATTTTCCCGGCCACTGTCCGCGTGCATCAGCTTGCCTGCACCGCGGCGAGGTTGGCTGTCCCAGATGGCGAAGGCGAGGAAGCCTTCGCAGCCCGGGTGGCTGCCGGCGCCGTTACGCCGCCGCGACCACGTCCCAGTCCGGAAAGGGAACTACGGTTGGTTCGTCCCGGGCGGTGAAGTGGTACCAGTCCGGGAATGGGTCCGGGGGCAGTTCCGTGTCAAGGTACCCGCCGGCATCCGGAAGGCCCGGGTCGGGATACACGCCGGCGTCCGGAAGGCCCGGGTCGGGATACGGGTCGGGATGCGGGTCGGGGTAGCCGCCGGGGTCCGGCGACAGGACTTGGTTCAGCTCAACTGGGGCCGTGGTGTTGCCCGGCGGCGGAATGTTGTCGGTGAGGGGGAAGTCAGCGGGCCAGTGGGGTGGTTCCCAGTCTTGTTGTTCGCTGGCGTAGGTGCGGCCTGTGGGTGAGACCCAGCCCGGCGGTTTGGTGGTGGTGGCGGGGGTGGGGGTCCAGGCGGTGGTGTGTTTGAGGCCGTGGTGTTTGCGGCAGTGCTGGCCCAGGTTGCTGATCCCGGTGGCCCCGCCGTCGGCCCAGGCCAGGAGGTGGTCCGCTTCGTTATCCAGCGACGGGTTGTTGCAGCCCGGGAACGAGCACTTCCCGTCCCGCAGCCGTAACCATTGCCGCATCGCTTTGGGGAGCCGGTAGCTGGTCCGGCCGATCTCCAGCGGCGCCCCGTTGCGCGGGTCGGTCAGGACCCGGTAGAACGACCCGTCCCCCTCGGCGACCAGGCGCCGGGCCATCGAGGGCGGGATCGGCCCGTACCCGTCCAGCACCGCCGGCTCCTCGGTCACACCCAGCAGGGACAGCACCGGGACGGTGATGAGGACCTGCGCCCGCGGAACCGGCACACACCCGGACAAGCCAACACCCACGCCGCCGATGGCGTCCGCGTCGGCGTCGGCGCCGGCGCCCGTGGTGGTTGCCCCGTCGCCGGAGCCGGTGACGGCGGCGCTGCCGGTGCCAGCGCCCTTGCCGGTGCCGTCCCCGCCGGTATTGTCCTCGTCGCCGCGGGTGCTGGTGGCGGGGAGGTTGTTGGTCAGGAGCAGGGCCGCGGCGACGTCGGCGCGGAGCTGGGCCAGGGTCCGGGTCTCGGCCGGGCCCTGCAGCGCCCGGGCCGCCGTCGTGGCCCGTTCCCAGATTCCCGCGGCCGTGTGCGCGGGCAGGTACGCGTGGAACCAGGCCATGCCGTCCCGGTCCGGGCAGAACTCGAGCCGCCGGTCCGCCGCGCCTTTCACGTGCCGTGCTTCGATGCTGACCGGGTGGTGGCGTTCGCGCCAGGTGCGCGCTTTCGCCCGGAACCGGCCCGGCACCAGTTCCCCTGCCGGGCAGCCGCGGGCCGGGTTTGGCGCGTCCGGGTCCAGGAAATGCGCTTCCAGCGCCGCGGCCCCGGCCGCATCCAGGTTCGCGGCCTCATCGACCATGATCCGGGCGTGCTGCCACGACAGCTCACCGCCCTGCAAGGCCGCCAGGGTCAGCGGCAGCACCTCCGTCAGGGCCAGGGAATCGCAGATCAGCGCCCCCGCGCTGCGTTCGCTGACCGTGAGGACGCAGGCGATTTCCGCGACCGTGGACATCTCCTGGACAGTGGCGTCCTGCAGGTTCGCCGCCGGCCGCGCCAGGGCCTCGGAGGAGCGCACGTAGCCGGCGGTCAGCAAACCCTTCAACGCCGCGAGCCGGGACTCAGCGCGGGCCACCTCCGCCAACCCGTCCAGGCACGCCTCCGACACCTCACGCAACGGATCGGCCCCATCACCGGTACCGATGCCCTCCATCAGGGCAGCCAACGCAGCAGAAGACGCCGCGACGGCCGCCGCCGCCGCACCGATCTCCGCACTCAAAGCCGCCCCGCTTTTCATACCCACAGCCTAAATGAGGCCACCGACAGAAAAGCGAACCAACCCCGGCGGTGCCGGGCGCACCCACAAGCACCGTAAACACGGTAAACACTGCGCAACCAACAAGCAGGAACAGCGCGGGCGCGGGCAAGGAGAGCCAGTGGAGCGCGGGGAGCAGCGCCGGACACGGCAGCGCCGGACACGGCAGCGCCGTCGGCCGCCACCGCCGCCGCGCCGATGTCCGCACCCCTCCCCGCACCCGTCCCCGCACGCAATGCCACTCCGCTTTTCATAACCCAAGACTAGAAGCGGCCACCGACATTTATTGCGGTGCTGAAACCCAGCAGGCAAACCTGTCCGGGGCCGTGGGTTTTCCGCTCGCTAGTGCGGCCGGTTCCATCAATTTCCGCGGCCGCGAAATCAGTCGGCCCATTCTTATACTCACGACTGCGTCCAACGGATCTTCCGTGCTCGGGGGCACAACTGGTAAGCCGTAATTCACATCGTGATTGGTTCGAACCTTCCGGGAGCCCCCCTCATGGCCGAGACGTGCATTGGCACCGACCGCGGGAACATGCCTGTTTACCTCGCCATCCCGGCCGGCGCCGGGCCCTGGCCGGGCGTCGTCGTCATCCATGACGCGCTTGGCTTGAGCCGGGACACTCGGGAACAGGCCGAATGGCTGGCCGGCGAAGGGTTTCTCGCGGTGGCACCGGATTTGTTCTACTGGGGCAGCAGGTCGGCCTGCCTGTGGTCCCTCATTCGGGGCTGGCGGCCGCTGGGCGACCTTGATCTCGCCAGGGCATGGCTGGCGGCACGTGGCGACTGCACGGGCCGGGTCGGAGTGATCGGCTTCTGCATGGGCGGAGGCCTTGCCCTTATGCTCGCCCCGGATCATGACTTCGCTGCGGCCAGCGTGAACTACGGCGGACTCGACGACGCAACTGCGAGAGCGATGCCGCGTGCGTGTCCGATCGTTGCGAGCTATGGCGCCGAGGACCGCTGGCCGGGAGTGCGGAAAGTGCCGGCACGGCTGGAACCGTTGCTGACTGCCGCCGGCATAGACCATGACATCAAGGCCTACCCAGGGGCGGGACACGGATTCCTGAATCAGCACCGAGAATCGGATCTGACATTCGGAGACAGGCTGCTCGCGAAACTGGCCGCGGCGGGCTATCACGAGCCCTCGGCCCAGGACGCCCGCCGACGGATCCTTGCGTTCTTTCGGAAGCACCTCAGTCCTGAAGGGGAGAACCAACAATGAAAAACCGTACATCGAGGCGACTTGCCATGGCCGGGGGAGCTGCCGCCGGTATCACCGCCTACCTGGCGTTTGCGCGGCCGCGCTTGCTGCGTGCCGGCGCTACGGACGACGAAGTTCAGGGACCTTATTCGGGTTCCGGAGTCATTCCGGACGGTATCCGTAGCGCGACCATGGCTGTGACGATTGATGCACCCCGCTCACGGGTGTGGCCTTGGCTGGTACAGATGGGAACCGACCGGGCCGGCTGGTACAGCTGGGATCGTCTGGATAACTTCGGGCGCCGCAGCGCAAGGACAATTCATCCGGAATGGCAGGAAATCGCCGTCGGGGACCGGCTTGCGGCCAAACCGGACGGCAGCCAGTGGTGGGAAATCGCGGCGCTGGATCACGAGCGGTTTCTGGGTCTACGCATGTCACTGGATCTGCGCGGGCGTCCGTTCGACCCGGCAGGAACAAGGCCGCGGCACTTCACCGACTCGCTCTGGGGCTTTGAGCTCAAAGACACCGCTGACGGGCGCAGCCGGGTGGTCGTCAGCGGGTACTGGTCGTTCCGGCCGAAATGGCTTCAGCCGCTGCTAAGTGTGCTCCTGCTGGAGCCCTCGCACGGGGTCATGCAGACCCGCCAATTCTCAAATCTGAAACGCCTCGCCTTATGAGAAAGCGACTGAGCCGCCTCCGCCAACGGCTTCTCCGCCCCCGGAGCTGCCTCCGCCGGCCGGCCCGGCTCCTCCGAAGCCGCCCCCACCGCCCCCACCGCCCCCACCGCCGGAGCCGAAACCAGCGCCGCCCCCGCCGCTGCCGAGTAAACTCCGGGTTAGCGCCTCGCCGTCGGCCATCAGGTCCGCCACGGCAGCCAAGAGGTGGCCGTCCGCGACGGGCACGCCCTCCAGGGCGGCGGCGACGACGGCGCGCCGGATCAGTTCGCGGGCGAACGATGCGGTGGTGCCCTCGGTACGGCCCGCTGCCTCCTCAAGTGCAGCCGTTCCGAAGGGAATCCCGCGCGAATACAGCTCGAGCAGCGCCACCCGCTCCGCCTGCGCGGGCAGCGGAATCTCCACCGCCAGGTCAACCCGCCCTGGGCGCTGCGCGAGCGCGCGCTCCAGCATGTCCACCCGGTTGGTGGTGAGGACGAACGCGACGTCCGCGTCACTGGCCAGGCCGTCCATCGCGTCGAGCACCTCGAAGAGCAGCGGCTGCGGGCCGTGGCCGAAGCTCCGGTCCTCGGCAATGAGATCACAGTCCTCCAGCACGACGATGGACGGCTGCAGCGCCCTCGCCATGGTGGCCGCCTCGGAGATCCGGGCAAGCGACCCGCCGGACAACAGGATGGCGGTGGCACCGTCGCTGCGGCTCAGCAGATAACGCACGGTGTGGGTTTTTCCGGTGCCGGGCGGCCCGTACAGCAGGATCCCGCGCTTGAGGTGCTGCCCGTACCGGTTGAGGGTGTCCCGGTGCTCCGCAATGCCAAGGGCGTGGTCCGACACCTTCTGCAGCAGGCCTTCCGGCAGGATGACCTCGGACGCGGCCAGCGCCGGCCGGGCGTGGAAGGTCACGCCCGCCGCACTGGGGCCGTACTCGCCCATGACCAGGGAGATCACCTGCCCCTTCAAGATGCTGTGGTGCTGCATCCGGCGCCGGAACTCGGCGAGGAAGTTGGCAGCAGCCTCCGTGTCACCGGCCAGGACTTCCAGGGACGCTGTTTGCCGGCCGTAGCGCGGGTTGGCGTCGCGCTGCAGCACCGCGATCGGACGGCCGCCGTGGTGGAACAGCCACAGCCCCAGCGCCACGGCCTGCCGCAGCTCATCCGGGCCTACGGCCAGGTTGGCGTAGTCGGGCTGGGCAAGCGGGAACTGTGGAAAGACCTGCGCCTGCTGCAGCATGTCACTCAGGGAATGATGGTGGCGCTGGTCGCCGCCGCCGATGCCCACCAGCCGGTGCTCCGGGTCCTCGCCCGCGAGTCCCGCCATCTGGATGTCGGCATCCACGAACCGGTGCGGCGGGATCTGCTCCACCACTACGGCCACCGTCCCGGCCGGCACGCCGAGGTGGTCACTCAGCGTCGTCAGCAGCTGTGTCCCGGATGGCACCCGGTGCTGCCCTGCCTGGGCCAGCTGCACCAGCTGTGCGAAATCATCGATGAACTTCCCCAAATTTTCATCCATGCGCAGACCCTACCAGCCCGCCGGAGACCCGCCCCCGGCTACCGGCCGTTGCGGTCGATCGCCTGGCCCAGGATGCGTGCCCCCGCCGGGAAGGACCCCGGGTTGGGCCCGGCGTAATTGAGCCGGATGAAGGGCCCGGCGGGTTCGGCGGGAAACCATTCCGTACCGGCGGCAATCAGCAACCCTGCGCGCTCGCAGTCGGCGCTGAGCTGCTCGACGTCGGTCCCGTCGGGCAGGCGGGCCCAGAGGTTCAGGCCGCCCTTGGGCACCAGCGTCAGGTGGGCCTGCGGGGCGTGCTCGCGCAGGCTCGTGATCAGCAGGTCGCGGCGGGACTGGAGCTGGTGCCGGACGCTGCGCAGGTGCGTCTGCCAGGCGGGCTGGGTGACGACATCCAGTGCCGCGGCCTGCAGCAGGCCGCTGACGTACATTGACTCCGCCCCGCGGTCCGCGAGGATGCGTTCCCTCGCCGGACCGCGCGCGATCACCGCGGCAACCCGGATGGCCGGCGACACGCTCTTCGTCAGGGTCCGCAGGTACACCACATGGCCGGAATCGTCCCGGGCGGCGACGGGGGAGGGGTCCGAGGTGATGCCGAAGTCATGGGCCCAGTCATCCTCCACGAGGAACGCACCGTGCCGGCGCACAATCTCCAGGACCTCTGCGCCGCGCCGGGGCGTCCACTGCGCCCCGGTGGGGTTGGCGTAGTTGGCCTGCGCGTAGAACAGCCGCGCCCCGGTTTCCTCGAAGGCGCGGTCCAACTCGTCCGGGTCCGGGCCGTCCGGGCCGCTCGGAACGGGGACCACGCGCACGCCCGCCTGGGCGGCGGCGAGAATGGCGCCCCAATAGCTGGGGGACTCCATCAGCAGCGGCTGACCGCTGCCCACCAGCGCCCGGAAGATCGAGCTGAGCCCGCTTTGGCTTCCCGGCAGTACGACGACGTCGCTCGCTGCCGGCGCGGTGACGCCGGCGGCCGTCGAGGTGCCCAACTCGTGCGCGAACCAGGATTGCAGCTCCGGGAGCCCTGCTCCCGGAGCGCGGGACAGTGCCGCCTCGCCTCTCGCCGCCCTGGTCAGGGCGGCCCGGACCAGCCGCTCGGGCAACAGCTCGCGGGCAGGGTAGCCGGAGTGCAGGGCGATCACGTCGTTCGAGGCGCTGCGCATGGCGGTCGACGCCGAACGCAGCGGTGCGTGCGGCGTCCGAAGGGCCGCTGTCTGCCAGCCGTAGTCCGAGGGCCGCGCCGTCGGAACGGCCCGCACGAAGGTCCCGACGCCGGGCCGGCTCTCGATGAGCCCCTGCGTGGTGAGAGCCTGCAGGGCCTTTTGTACCGTAACGGGACTGGCCTGGTGCTCGGCCACCAGCGACCGCGTGGACGGCAGCTGCGATCCGGGGGCGGCCCGTGCAATCCAGTCCCACAACTGCTCGACGATCCGCGAACTGCTATCGTTGTTCATGAGAGACAATAATAGCGCTACTGTGATTTTCCGCCCGGTGATACCGCCCCGCCTCGCCGCGGACGTACCCGGCGACCGACCCGGCGACCGACCCGGTGGCAGGCCCGGTGGCCTTTCCGGCCGGCCGGCCGGCGGCCTCTGGTGGGGCCTGGCCGGCGTCGCGGCCTTCTCCTTCACCGTTCCCTTCACCCGGGTCGCCGTAGCCGGGCTGTCGCCGCTGTTCATCGGCTCCGGCCGGGCGGTCGTGGCCGCAGTCCTCGCGGCCCTCGCCCTCACGCTCACCCGGCAGCGCTTCCCGGTGGGGCCGCAATGGGCGCGGCTCGCCGTGGTCGCCGGCGGCATCGTCGTTGGCTTTCCGCTGCTCACCTCCTTCGCCCTCACCAGCGCTCCCGCCAGCCACGGGGCCGTTGTAATTGCCCTGCTCCCGGCGGCTACCGCAACCGCCGCCGTTCTGCGCGGCCATGAGCGTCCGCCCAGGGCTTTCTGGCTCGCCTCGGCTGCCGGCGCAGCCGCAGCCGTCGGGTTCGCCTTTGCGCGGCCGGGAGGTTTCGGGCAGCCGCAGTGGGCGGATCTGCTGCTCCTCGGCGCCGTCGCCGCCGCAGCCATCGGCTACGCCGAGGGCGGCCTGCTCGCCCGCGAGCTGGGCGCCTGGCAGACCGTGTCCTGGGCACTGGTTATCGCGGCGCCGCTGATGTTCGTCCTGGCCGGCGTAGCGGTGGCCCAGCAGCCGCCGTCGGGCACGCCGGCGCAGTGGGCCGCTTTCGCCTATCTCGGCGTCATCAGCATGTTCTTCGGATTCTTCGCCTGGTACCGTGGGCTCGCCATCGGCCCCATGACCCGGGTCAGCCAGATCCAGCTCATCCAGCCCGTGCTGAGCATCGCCTGGGCGGCGCTGCTCCTGGGCGAGCCGCTGACGCAGACCACCCTGCTGGGCGGCGCCGCGGTCATCGCCTGCGCCGGCCTCGCGGTCCGCACCCGGCTGCGGCCGCCGCCGGCACAGCCTTGACGCTTCCAGCTCCCTCCACTTCCCGCACCTCACCGCACTGCCCATCCATGAAAAAAGGACCACCCCATGTACATCCCAGCGCACTTCGCGGCCGGCCCCGGCGCCGTCCAGGACCTCCTGGCCGCCCCGGCGGCCGCGAACCTGGTCACGATGACCGCGAACGGCATGCTCGCGACCCTGCTGCCGCTGCTCTACGACCCGTCCGGCGGCGGGCACGGCACACTGCAGGGCCACCTGGCGCGGAACAACACGCAGTGGTCCGAACCCGCGATCGGCGAGGCGCTGGCCATCGTGCAGGGCGCCGATGCGTATATTTCCCCGTCCTGGTACGCCTCCAAGGCCGAACACGGACGCGTCGTCCCTACCTGGAACTACTCCACGGCGCATGTCTACGGCACGCTGGTGATCCACGACGACCCGGCCTGGCTCGCCGGCCATGTCAGGCGGCTGACGGACCTCAACGAACGCCGTTCGGAGCAGCCCTGGTCCGTGGATGATGCGCCGGAGCGCTACATCGCTGGCCAGTTGCGCGCCATCGTCGGCGTCGAACTGCGGATCAGCAGGATCGAAGCGAAAACCAAACTCAGCCAAAACCGCCCGGACCGGGACATCGACGGCGTCGTGGCCGGGCTCGCGGCGAGCGGGCAACAAGCCAGTGCGGACGACGTCGAACGCGCCCGCCCGGGGCGGTGCCCGGCCACGGGACAGTAGGCCGGGGCAGTAGGCCGGGCCAGCAGGCGGCAGTCTGCGTCAGCGGGCAGTCCGGCGCCGATCCCGTTAGCGGGCGTCGCTGGGATAGCTGAGCCCGATTTGGCTTCGGACTGCGTCCAGCGCCGCCATGACCTGGACACTCTCGCGCGGGGAGAGGATGTCGTTGGCGACGGCACCGGCGGCAATGAGCCGCTCGGTTTCCCACGCCTGGTACTGCATGCCGCGGCCGGTGACCGGCTCGTCAAACCGCTCGAGGACGTTGCCGCCGTCGTCGTAGCGGGTGAAGCCGGTGGGCGTGTACCAGACCGGGTCGATTTCGATGCTGCCTTCGGTCCCGATCACCGCGGCGCGGTTAGGCCCGGCGGTGTCCAGGGCGCAGTGCAGCACTGCCTGCTCGCCGTCACCGTATTCGAAGATCATGGCGGTCTGGCGGTCGACGCCGGTGGCCGTCATGCTGGCGGCGGCCTGGATCCGCACCGGCGCCCCGAACACGTCGAAGGCGAAAGACACGGGGTAGATCCCCAGGTCCAGGAGGGCGCCGCCGCCCAGCGCGGGGTCGTTAAGCCGGTGTTCCGGGTCTTTGGGCAGGTTCTGGTTGTGGTCCGCGATCACGGTCCGGACCTCGCCCAGGGCGCCCGCAGCAATCAGTTCCCGGATCCGGACCATGTGCGGCAGGTAGCGCGTCCACATCGCCTCGAGGGCCACCAGGCCCTTGGAAGCGGCGAGGTCCACGATGTCCTGCGCCTGCCAGGCGTTCATGGCGAACGGCTTCTCCACCAGCACGTGCTTGCCGGCGTTCAGGGCCAGCAGCGCGTTCTCATAGTGGAAGGGGTGCGGTGAGGAGATGTAGACCACATCGACGTCGGGGTCGGCCACCAGCGCTTCGTAGCTGCCGTGGGCTGCGGGCAGTTGGAACTTCCGGGCGAATTCGCGGGCCGTTGCGAGGTCCCGGGAGCCCACCGCCTGGACGGTAAAGCCGTGCTCCAGCAGGTCCGACGTCTGCAGTCCGGCAATAAAGCCGGTGCCGAGGATTCCCCAGCGGATGCCGCTTCCCGGGCCCTCGGGGCAATCGGGGGAGGCGGTGGTGGGGGTGTCTGACATCGTGGGTTCCCTTCGGCCAAGCGCAGATGGTGTGAGCCGACGGCAGCGGCGCTTGTCCCAGGGACGTCGCAGGTTACTGCCGGCGTGTTGTCGACCGTACCGTATGGGCGCCGGTTTGGTGCAGAGCGTCTCCACCGGAGTAACCGGCTCCGCGGGCCGGCGGGAAAAGCGGCCGGCAGGTGGGGCAGGAAACGGCGCCGAACGGCGCGCCGTCGTCGGGAGCCAGGGCTGCCCGTTCAAGATCCAGACGCAATCGCAGCGCCCAGCCCAGCAACGCGAGGGAGGCGAGTGAGACGGCCGGCTGGATCACGGTGCCCAGCACCGCAGGGGCCGCCCAGCTGAACAGGTAGGCGAGGAGGCTGTCCGGGCCGGGGGAGGTGCCCAGGGCCAGCCCGGCGAGTCCGAGTACCGGCCACCGGGTAACACACAGCGTGGCCTCTGCGCCGATCGGGGCCCGGACATAGCTGCCGACGAGGAGGCCGGCCAGCAGCGACCCCGCGGCGATGGCTGGGACGGACCACCAGGCGGCCCAAGGCGTACCGGCCCAGGCCGCGCCTGCCCCGGCCGCGCCGTTCGCGGCGACGAGGGCAGCCGCGGCGGCAACGGCGGTGATCCCGGCAGCCACCATTCGTGGGCGCTGCCAGCCGCGCAGCGAACGCCAGTCGCGGCGCAGCCACGCCAGCCTGGCCGGGCGTCCCAGCCGGCCCGCGCCGGCCGGCTGGTCCTCAGCCCTGGTGTGCCGCGGCATGCTGGTCCGCCTTTCCCCGCGTCCGGAGTGCTGTCCAGCCGATGACGACGGCAACCAGCGCGATGGCCAGGAAGCCGAGCCCGGAATAGCCGGCCGCGGCAAGGACCGGACCCGCAAGGGCGCCGCCGAGGGCCCCGGCGGCGTTCATGCCCAGGTCGGACATGCCCTGGATGGCCGGCCGCTCCTGCCCGGAGACGGACTCGGCCACCATGGCGGAGCCCGCGACCACCGAGGCGGACCAGCCCAGGCCCAACAGGATGAGGCTGACCGTCACGGCCGTGCGGGAATCCGCGGCGAAACCGGCGATCAGGAGGGAGGCCAGCAGCATCGCCTGGCCCAGCAGCACCACGGGCAGCCGTCCGGCCTTGTCGGCTAGCCAGCCGAAGACGGGGGAGAGGGCGTACATTCCGGCGATGTGCAGGCTGATGGTGAAGCCCACGATCGTCAGGCTTGCGCCGTGCTCGCGCAGATGGATCGGGGTCATGGACATCAGCGCCACCATCGTGGCGTGGCTAAGTGCCACCACGACGACGGCGTACCGGGCCCGGGCGTTGCGGCGAAGGATCCGCAGTCCGGACTGCGGAGGGGCGGTTTCCCCTGGCCGGTCCCCGCTTTTCAGCGCCTCCAGCAACGGGTCCGGCCGGAGTCCGGCCAGATATACGGCGGCGGCGGCCAGCTGGGCGGCCACCGAAAAAGCAAAAGCCCCGGTCATGGGCGGCAGGCCGAGGGCGGCGCCGACGGTTTCCCCGGGGCCGAAGAGATTGGGGCCCAGCACGGCCCCGATGGTGGTGGACCAGACGACCACGGAGAGGTCGCGGGCCCGGGAACCGGGCCGGGCAAGGTCAGTGGCGGCAAAGCGGGCCTGCAGGTTGACGGCGGAACCCGAGCCCAGCAGCATCAACCCCAGCAGGAGCAGCGGGAAGACCGCGAGCGCCGCGGAACTGATCGCGATGACCGCGCCGGCACCGGCGATGAGGGCACCGGTGGATAGCGACACCCGGCGTCCCCGGGCGAGCGCCAGCCGGGCCAGCGGTATCGCGGCGAGGGCCGCGCCGAGGGTGCTCATGGTTGCGGCCGTGCCGGCCCAGGCCGGCGAGCCGGACAGCTGGGCCGCCAGCAGCGAACCAAGGGACAGGGTTGCGCCCATGCCGATGCCGCCCAGTATCTGGCCGCCGACCAGCACGGAGAGCACCTTCCGCTGCGAAGCGCGGTCAGGAAGGTGCTCCCGTACGGGAGCGGGCCTGAGCGGCATCATCGCCCGGCGGGGCGCAGGCACTGCGGCACCCCGGCCGGTCGAGGAGGGATCACTTGCAGGTGCAGCGCTGTTCGGCGGGCACGTTGGCCATGACGGACTCTACGTGCTCGCCGCAGCCGGCCCAGGTGATCTTTCCACAGCTATTGCAACGAACGGAACTGCACATTGTTTTCTCCTTTGGTGGGTACTGCTGGTCGGGTAGTGCTGGTACTGCCGGGGTGGTCTGTGACGGTCAGGACGCGGGGGCGGCGGCCATCTTGGCCCGCACGTCTTCCATGTCCAGGCCCTTGACGGCGGTGATGAGTTCATCGAGTCCGCTGGCGTTCATGGCGCCGGGCTGGGAGAAGACGAGGATACCCTCGCGGAAAGCCATCAGGGTAGGGATCGAGGTGATGCGTGCCGCCGCGGAGAGCCCGGGCTCGGCCTCCGTGTCCACCTTCGCGAAGACTACGTCGGGGTGGGCCTCGGACGCCTTGCTGAACGTGGGGGCAAACATGCGGCAAGGACCGCACCAGGCTGCCCAGAAGTCCACCAGCACGATGTCGTTGCCGGAAATGGTGTCGTTGAAGGTCTTTTCAGAAATGTCGATGGTTGCCATGCATCGAATATATACCCCCGGGGGTATTGCGTGCAAGCGTGACTGCCGGGCCGGGCCGGCAAGGGGTTGGGCTTGCAAAAATACCCGGGGGGGTATCATGATGAAAGGGTCAAGTTTCCGCCCGGAGCTCCCGGCAGCCTGAAAGGAAAGCAGTATGAAAAGCATTTCTGTTGATGACCTGGCGGCACTCGTGCCCGGTGTTCCCATCATCGACGTGCGGGAAGCCGAGGAGTATGCCGAGGCCAGCGTTCCCGGCACGAAGAACCTCCCGCTGTCGGCGCTGCCGCAGACCCTTGGCGACGTTCCGATCGGCCGCACCGTCTACGTCATGTGCGCCTCCGGCGGACGCAGCGTCCGGGCCACCGCCTTCCTGGCGGAGCAGGGCTACGACGCAGTCAATGTCATGGGAGGCATCACGGAGTGGTACCGCAACGGCCATCCGGTCACCTACAGCGGCGGGGGCAACTGAGCATGTCGTCCGCCATTAGCCTGCCCGGGGTAAAGCCGGGCCCCGACGCCGCGATGCGCCGCACCATCAACCGGCTCAAGCGAGCCCAGGGTCAACTCGGCGCGCTGATCGCCGCCGTCGAATCCGGATCCGACTGCCGGAGTGTCGTCACACAGCTTTCGGCTGTCCGCGGCGCCCTGGATAAGGCCGGTTTCGAACTGATCTCCTCCGCCATGCGCGAGTGCATCGCCGACGTGCCGGAGGGCATGGAGGGCGCGGCTGCCGATGACGCGGCCGGCCAGAAGCTCACCCTGGAAGAAATCCGGGGCCTCTTCCTGCGCCTGACCTGACGCCCCGTGGCCTGCGCGGCGACCGAGCCGCTCAAGGCTCAGGGGCGCCCCGGCGCATCACCGCCAATTTGAACCTTAATACCCCTGGGGGTATATTAGTAGTGGCTGGATCGGCCACATGCCCCCACCGAACGCCTCCCGAAAGGTGCACACCCATGGACATTACCGCCCAGGAGCTCAACGAACAGCTCAAGAACGGCAGCAACGCCCAGATCGTGGACGTTCGCGAATCCGCCGAAGTCGCCGACGTCATGATCGCGGGCGCGCAGCACATCCCGCTGGGCGAACTGCCCGCACGGTTGGGCGAACTGGACAAGACCCGTCCCGTCGTCGCCGTCTGCCGCAGCGGCCGCCGCAGCGCGGCCGCCGCCGACCAGCTCGCTTCGGCCGGCTTCACCTCCTACACGATGACCGGCGGAATGCTCGACTGGTCCGCCGCCGGGCTTCCCGCCGGCTGACACTCCCATAAACTGCCCGGGCGGCGCCTCCCCCCACTGTGCCGCCCGGGCCTCCACCTGTCCTGATTGCGCCCTTAAAGGGCTCCAGGCAGGTGGTCGGCGGCTTCCCGCACCCGCGCGCTGCCGCCAGAACTGCCCAAGCTATACCGAAAGAGACTATGACTACCTCAAACAAGACCACTACGGTCGAGTCCGCACCCCAGTCCATTGACGCCTCCACCCTGAAAGCCTGGGAGGACAACCACGATGACCTGATGGTGATTGACGTACGCAGCGGTGCCGAGTTTGATTCGATGCACATCAAGGGCTCGTACCATGTCCCGCTCTCCATGCTGAGCGAACACACCGAGGAATTTGCCGCCAAGATGGGCACCCGCGTTGTTCTGGTGTGCCAGTCCGGAAACCGGGCCGAGCAGGCCCGGAAGTACCTGGACGCAGTCGGCCTGGGCAGCGCGAGCGTGCTGGCCGGAGGCGTTCCCGCCTACGCCGCCGCCGGCGGCAACGTGGTGAAGGGCCGCAACACCTGGGCCCTGGAACGCCAGGTCCGCATGACGGCCGGATCCTTGGTCCTGGCCGGCGTCGTCGGAAGCAAGCTGCTCTCGCCGAAACTGGGTCTGCTTGCCGGCGGCATCGGAGCCGGCCTGACCTTCTCGGCTGCGACGAACAGCTGCGCCATGGGCCAGATGCTCTCCAAGATGCCTTGGAACCGTTCCGCCAACGAGCCCACCGCCCACCAGGCGCTGCAGAACCTGGGCTCCAAGGCATGATCCTCACCGCGGCGGCGTTCGGGCTGATCGTCGGCGGCCTGCTGGGCCTGGTTGGAGGCGGCGGGTCCATTCTCGCCGTCCCCGCCCTCGTCTATGGGGTGGGGCTCCCGCTGGCTGCGGCGATCCCGACGTCGCTGGTCGTTGTCGGTGCCTCGTCCGCCGTCGCGGTGCTGCCCCGCCTGCGGGGCGGAGTGAACTGGCGGCTTGCCCTCATCATTGGCGCCGCCGGCACGGCAACCGCCTACTTGGGCGCGTACGTGAACCGGCTGCTCGACCCGAAAGTGCTGCTGCTGGCGTTTGCCGCCATCATGGTCTTCGCCGGCATCCGGATGATGCTTCCGTCCAAGGCATCCGGCGGGTCCTGCGCCCTGCCCGGCGGCGGCGTCAACTGGCGCAGCTGCCTGCCCAAGGCCATTGCGACCGGCGCCGTCGTGGGCTTCCTGACCGGGCTCCTCGGCGTCGGCGGCGGCTTCCTGATCGTCCCGGCTCTGACCCTGGTCCTGGGCCTGCCGATGGCGGTGACCGTCGGTACCTCGCTGGTCATCATCGTGATCAACTCGATTGCCGGCTTCGCCGCGCACCTCGGTGATCTGCAGATCGACTGGGCCGTCACGGCAGCGTTCGCGGGGGCAGCCATGGTTGCCTCCCTGGTCGCGGGCCGGCTCGGCACCAGGATCCCGGACAAGGTGCTCAAACGCGGTTTCGGCGTCCTGGTCCTGCTGGTCGCCGCCTATGTGACGGTGCAGGCACTCCTCTCCTAAGCAGGGGACGGCCGGAATGGAAAAGCACGGACAAAAAGCGCCGGAGGACATGTCCTCCGGCGCTTTTCCGTGGCCCGGGTCCCGGTCACCCCGGCCGGGAAGGGTATCTTGGGGACCTAGGGGGAGCGCATGGAAGAGATCCTGATCGCAGACGGAAAAGCGAGGCTCGCATTGTGCGGGTCCTACTTTCACTTGGCCTGGACACCGGGGGCGCAGGTGGACGCCGGAGACGCTGCCGAGTCCATTGAAGCGATGCGGGGCCTCAGCGGCGGCAGGGAGCTACCGCTGCTGGTTGAGATCGCCGGTGTGACCATGAGTGCTGCGGCGAGGGGTGCGTACGAACGAGCCGAGGCCGTGTCCGCGGTGGCCCTGCTGGGCTCCAGCGTGGTGGACACCGTCGTGGCGGCGGCACTGCGCCCCCACGACTTTTGCCCGCACGCGTATTTCACCTCACGCACAGAGGCCCTGGCATGGCTGGAGGCCTTCCAGGTTCCGGAGTTGGCCGCGGGGGAGGAACCGGGCCTGCGCCACGCGTAGCCTGGCTGCCCCTGCCCCTGCCCCTGCTCCTGCCCTCTGCACCCTGCACCCTGCCCCCTGCGCCCTGCACCGGACGCGCCGGCCACGGTACAAGGACCCTTGATTGACCCGGCCGCCGGGAGGATCGTGGGGCGTGTGGCACAACGCCGTGCCCGGAAGACGCAGGTACGGAGGCGCGATGGCAGCCGCAGCAACGTTTCGAATCGTAGTCGGAGTGGACGGCTCGGACTCCTCGCTCGCAGCCCTTGACTGGGCCCTCGAGGAGGCGCGCCTGCGGTCCGGCCAGGTCCACCTGGTGAGCGCCTGGCATTATCCCGTCATCGGGGACGCAGCCGGCCGGGGGCCGGACCGGGACGCCTTCGGCGAGCACGCGCGGCAGGCCCACACAGACGCGCTGCGGCACGCGGCCGGTGCCGGCGTCGACGTCAACGGCGAGGTGACTGAAGGCCATCCTGCGGACGTGCTGCTCCGGGCCGCCGCCGGCGCCGACCTCCTGGTGGTTGGATCGCGCGGCCATGGCGGCTTCACCGGAATGTTGCTTGGCTCGGTATCAAACCATGCCGTCCACCACGCCCCGTGCCCGGTGCTGGTGGTCCGCACGGATGCGGGTCCGGCGCAAGGCTGAAAAAACGTGGCCGCGCCGCAGGGGCTGTCCACCGCACAGGCAGCCCGGTTGCTGGAGACTGCCGGCCCCAACACCGTCCCGCTGCAGCGGACGGGGCTGGCGCTGCGGCTGCTGCGGAAACTATGGGCGCCCGTCCCGTGGATGCTGGAGGCAACCATTGTCCTGGAGTTCGTGCTGGGCAAATGGCTGGACGCGCTGATCATCCTGATGGTCCTGAGCCTGAACACGGCGCTGGGCATCGTCCAGGAGCGCCGCGCGGAGGCTGCCGTCGAGCTGCTGCGCAGCCGGCTGGAGATCAATGCGCGGGTGCTGCGGGACGGGGCCTGGACTGTGATCCCGGCATCCCGCCTGGTCCCCGGCGACGCTGTCCACCTCCGGGTCGGCGATTTCGTGCCCGCCGACGTCGTGGTCCAGGACGGCACCATGACGGTGGACCAGTCCACCCTCACCGGCGAGTCCGTTCCCGTTACCCGGGACCCGGGCAGCACCGTCTACGCCGGCGCCACGGTGGTCCGCGGAGAAGCCAGCGGCACCGTGGCCGCGACCGGCGCCGCCACCTACTTCGGCAAAACCGCGGAGCTGGTGGGCGGCTCCGCGCCCGCCGCCCACCTGGAATACGTGGTGTTGCGGATTGTGCGGGTGTTCATTGCCGTGGACCTGGTCCTGGCCGTGGCGGGCACCGCCGGGCTGGCCGCCGCCGGCTCCACCAGCACAGACGTGATCTCCTACGCGGTAATACTGCTGCTGGCGTCGGTGCCGGTGGCCATGCCGGCCGCCTTCGCCCTGGCCGGCGCCCTCGGCGCGAAGCACCTTGCGTCGCTGGGGATCCTGACGACCCGGCTCACGGCCCTGCAGGACGCCGCGTCGATGAGCGTCCTGTGCATCGACAAAACGGGCACGCTGACCGAAAACAAGCTCGCGGTCGCCGCCGTCGCACCCAGCGGGGCGGTCGGCCGGGACGAGCTCCTGCAGTGGGCTGCCGCGGTCTCCGACGCCGCCACGCAGGACCCCCTGGACCTGGCGATCCTCGCGGCGGCCGGTGAATCCGTGCGGGCCGGTGAACCCGCGGGGGCGGGTGAACCCGCGGGGGCCGGGGACAGGCTGAGCTTCACCCCGTTCGACCCCGCGACCAAGCGTTCCCAGGCAACGGTGGCCAGGGACGGCAGGACCGTCCGGGTCACCAAGGGTGCCCCGCACGTCATCGCGGCCATGGCCGGGACCCGGCCGCCGGCGGAACTGGAGGCCCTGGCCTCCGGCGGCGCCCGGGTCCTCGCCGTCGCTCTCTACGACGGGACCTGGCGCCTGCTCGGGCTCATTGCCCTCGCCGACCGGGTGCGGCCTGAAGCCGCCGGTCTCCTGGCCGGCTCGCCGGACTCGGAATCCGGGTCATCATGGTCACCGGGGACAGCGCTGCCACAGCCGCCGCCGTCGCCGCGGACGTGGGGCTCAACGGCGACGTGGTCCGGGCGGAGGACCTCGCGGCGCTGGGCCGCGAAGATGGAGGGCCGGCTGTTATTGCCCAGGTCCTGCCCCAGGACAAGCACCGGATCGTGCAGCTGCTCCAGCAGGCGGGCCACGTGGTGGGCATGACCGGGGACGGTGTCAATGATGCCCCGGCGCTGCGCCAGGCCGAGGTGGGGATCGCCATGGAAGCCGCGACGGACGTGGCAAAGTCCGCGGCCGGGGTGGTCCTGGTCCGCGGGGGATTGAACGACATTGTGGGTTTGGTCGAGGAAAGCAGGAGGATCCACCAGCGCTCGCTGACCTACGCCCTGAACGTCAGCGTGAAGAAACTGGAGGTGCCTTTGTTGCTGACCGCCGGGGTGCTCTCCTTCGGCCAGCTCGTGTTCACGCCGTTGCTGATGGCGCTGCTGCTGCTCGCCAATGACGTGGTGAGCATGATGCTCACCACGGACAACGCCCGCTTCTCGCAGCGCCCTGACACGTGGCACGTGGGCCGGACCATCGCCGGCGCCCTGGTCGTCGCCGTGCCCATGCTCGGCGCGTCGCTGGCCTTGCTCTGGGCGTCCGGGCAGCTTTGGCCCGGGGGCGGCATCGACCAGGTCCGGACCGTCATCTTCCTGACCCTGGTCTTCAGCAGCCAGGTCACCAGCTACGTTGTGCGCACGGCGCTCCCGGCGTGGAAAGACCGGCCCTCCGGGCTGCTGCTGGCGGCGTCGGTGCTGGACGTGGCCGGCGCCTCTGCGCTGGCGCTGTGGGGTGTGCTGATGGCGCCGGTTCCAGGCGCCCTGCTGTTGCTCATCGCTGCGGCGACGTTCACCGGCGGATTCATCGCCGACCGTCTCAAGGTGCCGGCCTTCCGGAGGTTGCGGCTGCACACCGGAGGGGCCGGCTGAACGCTGCCATTGCAGGCTCCCGGGGGCACAACAGTGGCGGCGGGCCGGGGTGTTTCCCTGCCCGCCGCCACGTGTTGTTGCTGCGGTTACTGCGTTAGTGCGGTTTTTGCGTTGTGTCCGCGGCTGGTGGTGTTAGCTGGCCGGGACGGTTTCCTTGGCCTGCTGGGCCGACTGCTGTTGTGCGTTCCACGCGGCGTAGCTGCCGTCGAGTTCGACGACGTCGTAGCCGGCGCGGCGCAGGGCGCTGGCCGCGACGGAGTTCCGGACGCCGCTTTGGCAGTAGGACACGATGGTGCCCTCGGCGGGGAGTTCGTCCAGGTGCCACATGACGCGGCCGCCGCTGAGCTGGTAGGAGCCGGGGATGTGGCCGGCGGAGTGCTCGGTGCGGTTGCGGACGTCCAGGACCATCGCGGCGTCGAAACCGTCGAGTTCCTCGGGCTGGATCAGCTTCGGCACGGAGACGGGCAGGCCTTCGAGGCCGGTGACGTAGCCGGCGACCTTGTCGATGCCGACGCGGACCAGGTGGTCCCACATTTCCTGCGCGGCGGCCTGGTCCGGGGCCAGGAGCACCAGCGGGTTGGTGTCGGTTTCCGGGTTCACGACCCAGGCGCCGAAGCTGGCGGTGGATTTGCCGGCCGGGACGTTCACGGAGCCGGTGACGGTGCCTTCGTGGACCTCGTTGTTCGGGCGGGTGTCCACGAAGATGACCTTGTCCGCGGCGAGGTCGGCGGCGACGTCGGCGGTGGCGAGTTCGGCCAGGGGTGCGCGTTCGCCCATCACGGCCGGGCCTTCCCGGTTTTCACGCTTCATCCGGGCGAAGTAGGCGTGCGCGTCGGGCTGGCCGTCGAGGAGTTCATCGATGAAGCCCTGCTCGTCGTTCGCGGCCAGGTACGGACCCCACCAGGCGTAGAGGCGTTCGTAGCCGACCGTGGAGGACGGGATCGCGCCCAGGGCCTTGCCGCAGGCGCTGCCGGCGCCGTGGCCGGGGTGGACCTGGACGTGGTCCGGCAGGGTCAGGAACTTATCGCGCAGGCTCGCGAAGAGCTGCTTCGCACCGGCGAACCGGGTATCAACCCCGCCGGCAGCCTCATCCAGCAGGTCCGGGCGGCCCAGGTCGCCGGAGAAGACGAAGTCACCCGAAAGCAGGTAGCCGGGGGCGTCGGCGAACGCGCCGTCGGTGATCAAAAAGGACAGGTGCTCCGGGGTGTGCCCGGGAGTGTGGAGGGCCTTGACCGTGATGTTGCCCAGCTTGATCTCATCGTTGTCGTTCAGCCGCCCGGCGTCGAACCCGTACTGCCAGTCCGCTCCGCCCTCGCCCGAAACATACGCGGCAGCGCCCGTCGCGGCGGCCAGTTCCCGGGTCCCGGACAGGAAGTCCGCGTGGATGTGCGTCTCGGTCACCGCGACGATCTTCATCCCGTTCGCGGCAGCAAGATCCCGGTACACGGCAATATCACGCCGGGGATCAACCACCAGCGCCTCGCCCTTGGCCTGGCAACCAATGAAATAGCTCGCCTGGGCAAGGTCTTCGTCGTAAATGCGCTCAATAAGCATTCGGGGAACTCCTTCTTGCGGTGGACGGGGAAGGGATTCCTTCCTCCTCTGCACTCAACAATAATACCCCCGGGGGTATCTTGCAAACGGGACGGGGGGACTCCCGGCCAGGAACAAATACGGTGCGAAAATTTGGCTTGCCCGGCCCTCAGTTCCTCATCCGGAGCTGCTGGCTCCGCCGTCGTCTGCCGCCTCGCGCAGCCCGCCGTCCTCTGCCGCCTCGCGCAGCCCGCCGTCGTCTGCCGCCTCGCGCAGCCCGCCCAGGCGGCCAAGCTGGAGCGGGGTCGAATCATTGCCCGGCAGCGGGTCGCCGTGCCGGTGGATGATCTTCCAGTCCCCGTCCTCGCGCCGGAAGATCGTGGTGACCCGGAGTTCGTAGGGCAGCGGAGCGGCTCCGCCGACCGAGGCGGTGGTGTGCTCGATTCCCACCAGGTACGCCAGATCGCCGCTGGTTCCGGCGGACAGAATCTCGTAGTCCCAGAAGGCGCAGTTCGAAAAACGCGAGGCCAGGGCGTCGAAGGCCGCCGCCGCGGCGTCCGGGCCGATCCTGGTCGCCACCGCGCCGAAGAGGGTCACCGGCTCATGCTGCGACCAGAGGGCTTTGCGGGGTGCGGCGTCGCCGTTGTGCAGGGCCGTTTCGGCCGCCTTCAAACCCGGCAGCACGGCCGCCAGGAACGCGTTGACATCATCCACGGTGAGCCCTCCATCCGTCCCGGAGTCAATTATCGAACGACCCGATCTGCCGGGCAATGGCCCGCGGGTAGCCCGCGGGTGGCACGCTACGGCGGCCAGGCCGCACGGCAATGCAAGTAGTCATCCAGACCGGCCCAAGTAGCACCCAAGTAGAACCGCGGAGAAAGCGGGCACCCCCCTCCAGAAGTCGGGTAGGCCCCACTCGCGCGCTCGTCCTGAAGCGCTTCTAGGCTCCTCAGTACTGGGACGGGAACGTCAGCTAAAAGGTCAGAAATGGGTCTCAACCATGCGCGAAAAAGCAGAATCTCGGGTTTTGTCCGGCCATTTTCCGCGGCGTCGCCATGGACTAACAGCAGGGTTGCCGTACCGCCGGCCACAAGGTGCGGCAGGAAGCGGCGACGCTGACTCCCGGCGGGGCCCGTGGGTTCAACGCGCGGGCGCTGCCCTGCTCTCGACGGCGCTCACCTTTGCCGGCCTGTCCCTGGGCGGTGCCGCCGCAGCCGACGTCGGGACGATCGCCCACGATGTGTTCCGGACCGGATGGGACAACAATGAGACGGCTCTTACGCCGTCCTCGGTCGCGTCGTCGAACTTTGGAAAACTCTTCTCCACCGCCGTCGACGGGCAGGTCTACGCCCAGCCGCTCGTGGTGGGCGGCACTGTGATCGCCGCGACGGAGAACAACAACGTATACGGGTTGAACGGCTCTACCGGCGCGGTGAATTGGCAGCGCAATCTCGGACCGGCCTGGCCGGCGTCGACGCTCAGCTGCGGTGACCTTACGCCCAACATCGGCATCACCTCCACTCCGGTCTTCGACCCGGCAACCAACAGCGTCTTCCTGCTCGCGAAGAAGAACGACGGAACGAGTGCCCGGCTGCCGCATTGGTACATGCACTCACTGGACCGGGTCACGGGCGCCGAACGTCCCGGATTCCCCGTCCTGATCAGCGGAGCGCCGACGAACGACCCGACCCGACCCTTCAACGCCATGACCGCCATGCAGCGCCCGGGGCTGCTGCTGATGAACGGCGTGGTGTACGCGGGCTTCGCCAGCCACTGCGACTACGCGCCCTTCGTCGGCTACGTCGTCGGTGTGTCCACGGCCGGCCGGCAGACCACCATGTGGGCCACTGAATCCGGTAACAGCAACGCCGAGGGCGGGATCTGGCAGTCCGGCGGAGGCCTGGTCTCGGACGGGGCCGGGCAGATCCTGTTTGCCACCGGCAACGGCATTTCGCCCAAACCCGGACCGGGCAAGTCGCCGCCTGCCACCCTCGCCGAGTCGGTGGTCAGGCTGACGGTCGGAACCGACGGAAACCTCAAGCCCACCGACTTCTTCAGCCCCGCCAACAACGCAAAGCTGGACCAGGACGATGCCGACCTGGGGTCCGGCGCACCCATCGCCATCCCCAACGGCTACGGGACGACGGCGCACCCGCGCCTGCTGGTCCACGCGGGCAAGGACGGGCGCGTGTACCTGATGGACCGGGACAACCTGGGCGGCATGGGGCAGGGACCCGGCGGCGGGGACGCCGTCCTGGACGAAGCAGGCCCATACAGCGGCGTCTGGGGGAGGCCCGCGTTCCTGGGTACCACCAACGGCGGGTACATCTACACCGTTGAGAACAAGGGCTACCTCCGCGCACACAAGCTGCTGCCCACCAGCACCGGAGGCATGCAGCTCGCTTCCGTAGGCACGTCCGTCGGCACCTTCGGGTACACCTCCGGTGCTCCTTCAGTGACCTCCAACGGCACGAACGCGTCCTCGGCGCTCGTCTGGGTGGTGTATTCCACCGGCCCCACCGGCGTCGGCGCTGAGCTCCGCGCCTACCGGGCCCTCCCGGACAGCAACGGGAAGCTCCAGCAGGTGTTCACCGCGCCGCTGGGTACCGCGTCCAAGTTCTCTTCGGTGGCCACTGACAACGGCCGGGTCTACGTGGGAACGCGGGACGGGCACGTGCTTGGCTTCGGCGCGCCGACCACCTCCGCCGTCGGGGCGACCAACACCGACCTGGGCACAGCCGCGGTCGGGGCCACGGGCAAGGGCACCGTGACGATCACCGCGACCAGGGCCGTGACCATTAGCACCATCACCAGCGCCGCACCGTTCGGGATCGGAACCCTCACCCTGCCGCGGGCGCTGGCCAAAGGTGCCAGCATGACCGTCCCTGTGACCTTTTCGCCCACGGCGCCGGGCCAGGTTGACGGCGCGCTGACCGTGAAAACATCCGACGGCGAGACGGACCTCCTCGGTATCCACGGCGTCGGCACCAAGGACGGCCTGGGAGCGACGCCGGCCACGATCGCCTTCACCGACGTCCCCACCCAGACCAGCAGCCGCCAGACGGTCAACGTCGTCAACACCGGCACAACCGTCGTCACGGTCACCGGCGTCACGCTGCCGGCCAACGCCGCTCTCAAGGTCGACCCGACGACGGTGCCGGCCGTGGGACAGAAGATCCAGCCCCTCACCTCGGTGCCGGTGTCCATTACCTTCAGCCCGACGACGGCGAGCCCGGTCACCGATAGGCTGCTCGTCTCCAGTGACCGCGGGTCCCTCACCGTGCCGCTCACGGCAACGGCAGTTTCGGGCGCGGCGCACCTGCAACTGCCGCCATCGCTGGACTTTGGCGACGTCGCGGTGGGCGCGTCAGCCACCTGGGACTTCACGATCGTCAACTCCGGCAATATCCCGATGACCATCACCAAGGCCAAGGCTCCGCAGGGGGTCTTCTCCACCACCACGCCGATCTCCGAGGGCCTGGTCATCCCACCGGGTGAATCCGCGTACCAGAGCGTCACGTTCAAGCCGACCGCGGCCGGACAGGCCGGAACCGTGGACACCTACTACCTGCTCACGGCGAACGACGGCCAGGGCGAACAGAAGGTGATGCTCACCGGCAGGGGAGTGGACGACCCGATTGGGCTCAAGGCCTACCAGCTCAACGCCGGAGACCCGCGGTCGGTCCTGGGCAGGTCACTCACCCTTGAGTACCCGGTAGCCGGAGGCAAGTGCCAGGACTACGTCCGCGGAGTGATCTGCTGGTCGCCGGCAACCGGAGCCCACGTGGTCACGGGCGGAATCTACGACCGCTACAAGGCCCTGGGCGGCGCCGCCGGAGTCCTACGCTTCCCGACGACCGACGAAAAGGTCACCCCCGACACCGTGGGGCGGTACAACCACTTCTCCGGCGGCGGCGGAGGCGGCAGCTCGATCTACTGGTCGCCGAAGACCGGGGCGCACGCGGTCATGGGCGGCATCCGGTCCCGGTGGGCAGCCCTGGGCTGGGAGAAGGGGAAGCTGGGCTACCCGGTCACGGACGAGATGGTCACCCCTGACAGGATAGGGCGGTACAACCACTTCTCCGGCGGCGGCGGAAGCGGCAGTTCAATCTACTGGTCGCCGAAGACCGGGGCGCACGCCGTGATGGGCGGGATCCGTGCCAAGTGGGCCGCCCAGGGCTGGGAGAGAGGGAAGCTGGGCTACCCGGTCACGGACGAGCTGGTCACCCCTGACAAGGTGGGGCGGTACAACCACTTCTCCGGCGGCGGCGGAAGCGGCAGTTCGATCTACTGGTCGCCCGCCACGGGGGCGCACTCGGTGATGGGAGCGATCCGGTCCCGGTGGGCGTCGCTGGGCTGGGAGCGGGGACGGCTGGGCTACCCGATCTCGGACGAGTACTGGGTGAGCGTGGGCCGGGCCTCGAACTTCCAGCGCGGGAAGCTGACCTGGTATTCGGCCACCGGCGCGGTGATCGGCTAACACCGAAGCTGCCGCCGGAGGGCACGGCGGCGCCGGCGGGGACGGCGACGCCGGATCGGCGGCTTAGGCGGGAGTGGCCGGCGCAGGTCAGAATGGAGCCATGAGCGAGGCCGGTGACTTCATTGATGCGGCGCTGCAGCGTGAAAGTTCCTGGCAGCGGGCCGAGGAGGCCCAGGCCCGTTACGGTCCGGAGCTGGGGAGCTACGGAGCCTCCGTCGGTGCTGTCCGCGGCACCGTCCGGGATGCGCTCCGCCGCTACCGGCGCCTGGGCCATGACGACGTCACCGCGCTCAGCTCGGAATTGTGGGCGGTGCCCGTCTTCGAGCGCCGGCTCGCCGCCGTCGTCCTGCTGCAGTCGTCCCTGGCACTGCTGGACAACTCCGACCTGACCCGGATCGAGGGTTTCCTGCGGACGGCGCGCCTGCGCGAGCTGGCCGATCCGCTGGCCATCGACGTCGTCGGGCCGCTGGTAGCGCGGCTGGACCGTCAACACCGCGACCGCGCAGAGGCCGTGATGGGTCGCTGGCTGAGGGACCCGGATGAATGGCTGCGGCGGGCCGCCGTGCTGGCCCCGTTGCGCGGACTGCGGTCCGGCGACGGCGACTGGGACCGCTTTCTCCGGCACGCCGGGACCTCCCTGGCCGACCGTTCGGGAGGCACGAAGGGCAGCTCCGGCAGCAGCCCGGACGGCGCCAGCGGACTGGTCGGGGAGGCATTGTCCCGCGTGCTCGCCGAAGCGCGCTCGCCGAAGCAGGCAGGTCCCGAGCGGTGGTTTTAGCTAAACGGGTCGTAGGCCTCTCACCGGCAGCCTCGGCGCACGCCAAGCTGGGGCGGTGAACAGCTTCCTCGGAGCCGCCAGGGCCTCGCATCTGCGTTTCGTTATCGCCGCAGGGCTTATGCTCGCCGGCTGCGCGGGAGGGCAGGGCGCAGGGCCGGACGGCCCCCCGGCTTCTTCAGCCCCGCGCTCGTCCCCGAGCGGGGCCGGGTCCCCGACGGCGGCCGAGAGCCGGAACTACTCGGACGCACAGCTGCAGTCGCTGCTCAAAGGTGTGAAGCACCCCAGCGGCGCGCAGCTGCAGGTCGAGGATCCTCGCGCCTTGGTGTCCGGGGCAAAGGGTGACTACCAGGACGCGTCGGACCCTAAACGCCGAATTACCCCGCGCGAGTGCGAACTCTTCGACAGCTACCGCATGCTCAATGCGGCCACTGGCACGCTGGCTGGCGGAATGCTGATTCCGGTCAGCCGGGCAGACCAAGAGGCCATGATGACGACTGGCGCCTTCCGCTACCTCGACGTCATCCATCCCGCATCCCAAACCGACCGGTCAGAGTTCCGGCAGCGGCTCGAGGCCTACAGCTCCTGCAACACTGTGAGGGAAATCTCCTTGCTGCCCGGCAAGCTGCAGATGGCCATTGTCCGGCTTCCCGCGAAGGTCAACGCGGACCGGGGGTTCGCGGTGTCGCAGCTCACCTCCGACGGGGCGCGGATTGGCATGATCTGCGTCGGCGGCACCAAAGCGGGGGTGGACGTCATCTACCGCCAGACCGTCAACGGCAACGCCGCGGACTCGCTCGACTTCAACGCCGCCGCCCGGGAAGGCGCCGACGTCGTCAACCAGGTGCTGGGCAAACTGCCCTAAGGCTCCGGCCTGCGTTCCACGACGGCATACGCCTTGCCGTCGAGGAACTGCCAGTCGGTCACCACCATAAAACCAAGCGCGTCCACGCGGTCGTTCAGGACGTGGATGTCGAAACCTCCGTCGCGCGGTTCGGCATCCCACGTCGCCACATGGATTTCCTTCCCCTCGAGGACCAGCAGCTCCGTATTGACATCGAAATCCTCCTGCGGCTGATCACTTAGCTGGCAGATGGCGACACAGTGGCTGTTCATGGTGGGGCCTCCGTTGGGATCGCTGGATGCCTTCATCCTATGCGTGGCAGCCAGAAGGACCCTACCGGTTTTTTGCCGCCGGCAGCAGCCCCCCGTTATCTGAATGTGACATTCCTGCCCGCTGCCGTTACGGTGGATAGGTGCCTGTTTGTATCCGATACGGGCGCTCCCGAGCCGATTTGCCTAACTCTGCCGCGGCCCGGGATCCGAATGCAACCATCTGGCAGAGACGGGGAAACCACATTTGACCTGCACTTTCCGCAGGTCTTGGGGTGAAGCCGCGCAGCGCCCGCTTTGACGGGCCCGCGGCCGGGTGCCTCCCATCCGAATCCGACAGCTCACCTCGCAGGCATTGGGAGAGGCTACATCCATGACTTCAAGCATTACTTCTGCGCGCCATCGGTCCGACGCAACCGCCGGACGGAGCTCAGCATTTTCGGTCAAGTCGGGCACCATCGGCCGCCAGGCCGCCGTTCTTTTTGCCGCCTCCGGCCTTGTCCTCACGAGCGGCATGGCAGCCAACGCCGCCGTTGCGCCGGTCGAGCGCGACTCCGCACCGGCCTCCTCGGTTGACGTTGGGAGCAAGGTATCGACGCCCGTCACCGCTGATTCCGCCGTTCAGATCAGCTTTGACCGCCCGGCAGTCGCGACCACCCCGGCGCCCGTGATCGAGCAGCCCAAGCCCGTCGCCGCACCGGCAGTTGCCGCGCCGGCCGTCGCCGCGGCGCCCGCCGCAGCGCAGCCCGCCGTTGCGCAGCCTGCCGTTGCGCCGGCACCGGCAGCTCCCACCATCACCGTTCAGGCGAAGTCTGCCGCGGCACCTGCCCCGGCAGCCGGCGGAGTCAACGCCACGATGCTCTCGGCCGCCTACAGCCAGATCGGCATCACGCAGGACTGCACCGCCATGGTTGAGAAGGCCCTCGGCGCAGCCGGCATCCGCGTGGGCGACCTCGGTCCCCAGCAGTTCATGAACTACGGCAAGGTTGTGGGCACCCCGCAGCCCGGCGACATGGTCGTCCAGTCCGGCCACGTCGCCATCTACGCCGGCGGTGGCCAGGTCATCAGCGGTGGCATGAACGGCAGCAACCAGACGATCAAGCACCCGCTGTCCTGGCTGACGGCCACCGGCGGCGTGACCTTCGTCCGCGCCGGCGCGTAACACCCGCCTCAGCACCTCTTCCGAAAGCCGGCGACCGGCTGCCACCAGGGCAGCCGGTCGCCGGCTTTTGCATGTCGGCGACGGGCCCGGCCGTCTTAACGCCTGCTGCTGCGCCCTAGCCGGTGTAGCGCAGCAGGACCACGCCGTTGCCGAACGCCCGGGTTTCCGCGAGCGTGAGCCGGGTCCTGTCCTCCGACGGCTTGAACAGCGGCTTGCCGTGACCGATCAGGACGGGGTGGATGTAGATCCAGTATTCGTCGATGAGCCCAAGCCGGCGGAAGGTATCGGCCAGCTCGGCCCCGCCCAGTGCCAGGTCGCCGCCGGGCTGCGCCTTCAGCGCCCGAACGTCTTCCGCGACGACGTCGCGTACCACCGTGGTGTTCCAGTCGGCCCGCTCCAGTGTCCTGGAATAAACGATTTTCGGCATGTCCCGCCAGATTTTGGCAAATTCCACCATGGCCGGCGTGCTGGACGGATCCTGGTCGGCTGTCGGCCAGAAGCCGGCCATCAGGTCGTAGGTGACCCGGCCGTCCAGGAAAGCCCCCATGGAGGCGAGCTGCTCGTTGAAGTGGCTGTGCAGTTCTTCGTCCACCAGGTGCCAGTCAATCTCGCCGTTCGGGCCCTCGAAGAAGCCATCGAGGGACACCTGCAGGGCCAGGATGATCTTCCGCATGGCCAGAGCGTACGCCGGGCGGTCCACCGCGGGGTAGTGCTCTCCGTGGTCCGGGGGGGTGGGGCAGGCGGTCACCGGCAGCATCCTGCCGTTTGGGGCGGTCACGCTCGCGGCGGGGGAACGACCGAAGCATTTCGGCAGGATCTTGCCGAATTGAGTCCAATGCTGCATGATGGGGAGAGTTCCGCAGGCCAACCGGCAAGATGATGCCGGTATTGCAGGAGCATAACGGAGAGAAAGGACGCCGGATGGGCGACGTGGCGGCAATTGCCGAGGGAATCCGACGGGCCCGGAAGGATGCCGGACTGACCCAGGAGCAGTTGGCGCAACTGGCCGGCACGTCCGAGCGCACAGTCCGCGCCATTGAAACGGGAACCGGCAACCCCTCGCTGCAGTCCGTCGTGGCGATCGCCAACGTGCTGGGCCTGAAACTCGCGGTCGGCTAATGCCCGCCGAACTCCAGGACCTGAGGTTCGTCCGGGCGGCGGACGTCTACAAGGACGGTCACCTGGCCGGCCACCTCGCACGGACCGGCACCGGGGGAGTGCGGTTCAGCTACCGGCCCGACTATCTCGCCGGCGGGCGCCCCGCCGTCGCCATTTCCCTGCCGCCGTCCGAGGCAGCGGTGGAAACGCCCGCTGGGGCGCTGCCCGCCTTCTTCGCCGGCCTCCTCCCCGAGGGGCACCGGCTCACCGTGCTGAAGACCGCCACGAAGACCAGTTTCAACGACGAACTGACCCTGCTCCTGGCGGTCGGGGCCGATGTACCCGGGGACGTCCAGGTTGTTCCGGCCGGCGAGCCCCCGGCCGAGCCCGCGGCCCTGGCCGACACCTCACGGCCGGAGGAACTGGATTTCTCGCTCCTGGCCAACACCGTCGACCTGCACGGCATCCCGGGGGTCCAGCGGAAGACCAGCGCTTCGATGCTGACCACGCCGCTGGCCCTGCGCGGGCACCGCTACCTGCTCAAGCTTGATCCGCCGGAACATCCGCACCTGGTCGAAAACGAGGCGGCCCACCTGAAAGGTGCGAAGGCGCTGAAGATCCCCGTCGCGAAAAGCTCCGTCATCGCCGACCGGAACGGCCTGCCCGGGCTCCTGGTCGAACGCTTCGACCGGGTCAAAACGGCCGACGGCGCCTGGCGCCGGCTGCCGCTCGAAGACGGCACCCAGGTGCTGGGCCTTCCGCCGGCCTCCAAGTACGGGGTGGGCTCCGAGGAGGTGGCTACTGCCCTGGCCGGGATGTGCAAGGCTCCGGTGGTTGCCAGCCGCAACCTGTATCTGCAGTTCGTGTTCGCGTGGCTGACCGGAAACGGCGACCTGCACGCCAAGAACCTGGCTATCCTGGGCGGTGCCGACGGATTCGTGATGGCCCCGGTCTATGACGTCCCGTGCACCTTGCTCTACGGCGACGAGACCCTGGCCCTGCCCGTCGCCGGCAAGACCAGGAACCTCAAGGCCAGGCACTGGGCGGAGTTCGCGGACAGCCTCGGGCTGCCGCAGCGGGCCGCGGCAGCAGCCAACCGGACCGCATTGGCGGCAGCCGGTGCGATCGAGCTCGAAAAGCTGCCGTTCTCCGGCTCCCCGCTGCGCGGGGCACAACGGGAACTGCGGTTCAGGCGCCAGGAACTGGGCGCCTGAGCGTCGCTGTCTCCTCGGATCCAGCCAAGGCGGCCTGCTATTCCGGGGCCTTGGCGAAGGAAGCCGCACTAAGGAATTCGACTCCGACGAAAGGCTCTCCGCCCTCTACCCAGGCGTCGTGTCCCGGCGGGATGGTGTAGGAATCGCCGGCGGCAATATCGATGCGGCCGCCGTCGGTGGTTTCCACCGTCAGCTTGCCGGACACGCAGAATCCGACGTGGTTGTTCTGGCAGGAATCCGTCCGCACCACGGGTTTGATGCAGTCGGACCAGCGCCAGCCCGGCTCGAAGCTGAACCGGCCGATGGTGTAGTCGCCGACAGACACGATGTCGATCTCGCTCTTGTCCGGACGGCGCTTCTCATCCGGCGTGTTGTGGGACTTCACCTGCAGCTGGGTAACAAGGTTGGTGGCCATTGCACTCCCTCTTTTCGATCAGGGAATTTAACTGCTTACGCGGCTAAGCCTCCTCGCATGGTCCGCGGTTGTCGATACACATTTCCTAGAAGCTGGACGAGCTGCCCGAGCCGGAAAAGCTGCCGCCGCTGCCGCCGTATCCCGTTGTGCTGCCGCCCCGGGCGGTGCTGACGCTGCCGACGCCGCTGGTGAAACCGGTGTTGAACGTGGGGACGGAGAAAAAGTAGTAGGAGGGATACACCGTGCCCAGGATGCTGGGCTCGTAGCTGCGCCGCTGCTTCTTTCCGGCCCCGGACTGGGCGTCCTCCATCCCTTTGCGCATGAGCTTGGCTTCGCGCTCGTTGCGGGCGTAGCCGGCGATCACCGTGTCCGCGTGGCTCTTGAGCAGCTCGGAGAGTTCGGTCCGGGCGTCGCGCAGCCGGTCCAGGGCGGTCTCCGGGCTGATGCTGCCCTCGGACAGTTCAGCGGTCCAGCGTTCGATGTCCCGCTGGCTGCGGTCCCGGAAAGCCCGCAGCGACGCCGCTGTCGCGGAACCGCCTTCGCCGTGGCTCTTTCCGAGCATGCCTTCGATGCCGGCCAGGTCGTTGCGGAAGGGCGCGAGCTGCCGGTCCCACGCCGTCGCCCAGATGGACCCGCGGTTCAGCAGCGCATTCGTGTCCGAGATGACATCGTCGAGGGCGTCGAGCTCGGCGGCGGCGTCGGCGTACTTGCGGGCCAGCGCCAGGCTGGACCGGCGGCCCAGCTGGCGCCGTGTCAAGGCATGCACCTGGTTGGAGAGCTCCGTCGCGGCGTTGTAGCGGCTCAGGAAAGTCCGGTGCTTTTCCAGCACCGTGCTGCCGTAGCGCGAGGACTCCGGGATGGTGCCGGCATTGAGTTCGGTGACCTGCAGGTCCATGCTCACGTTGGCGTAGTTTGCGTCCCCGCGGGCGATCTCCCGGCGGGCGCCGACCCGGGTCCGCCAGCGCACGAGCAGCCAGCCGCCCACACCGGCCACAGCGGCCCCTGCGGCGCTCCAGGCAGTGACGAGGAACGCGGTGGAGCGGTACCAGGGCTGGTTGATCAGCTCGGCGCCGCGGCGGATGCCGGCAATCGTCCCGTCCGTCCACTGGGCATCGCGCAACAGTTCCTTGGCGGCGTCCTGGATGTCGGCGCGCTGTTCGAGGGACACCTTCCGGTCCTCGCCCATGTACGTTCCGACGTGCCGGCCCACCGGGTCCAGCGCAAAGATGAACAGGCCGTCCGCCCACTTCTGCCCGTCCTGGCTGATCCAGTCCGGGTGCTCCGCGCGGGCGAAGCGCAGTACCTCTTCATTGAGGTTGTCGGCCGCGTTGCCGTTGTACGTATAGACGGCCACCCTGGTGGGCTGGTAGAAATCGATGTTTTCGACGGCGGGGAGCAGGGTGTTGCGGTCCAGGACCCCGGCCCGGTCCTCCACGACGACGGCGGCCGGCGGGACGGCGAGCGCCGCCGGCGCGCCGGCCAGCAGGAGGCCCGCCAGGCCGAGCAACAGCAGCAGGGTGCCCGCCAGTTTGGGGCCGATATTTGTGTGCATGGTGCCCATCGTCTGAGAGTAACGTCTGTTGCCAGCGTGCAAGACCCACGGAACTGCTGAAAGGGCCTAAAGACACCATGACGGCCCGGTGCGGCCCGGCCATACTGACGGCATGAGGCATCCGCCGAAGGACCCCGGACCGCCGGCAGCGGCCCACGACGGTGCCCCGGCTGGGCAGGGGCCAGAGCCGGTTCCGGCGGCAGAGCCGGGCCCCGGACGGCGGCGGCCGGACCGGGTCCTGCTGGGCATCGTGGCGGCGATCGCGGTGTTGGTGGTCGTGGCGCTTAGCGTGGTGTTCCTCCGCGGCGAACCGCAACCCCTGGATGAGTCTTCCCCGGCCGGAGTGGTGCAGCGCTACAGCAGGGCGTTCATCGACTCGGACACCGCCGCTGCGGAAGCCTACCTCACCGAAAACGCCCGCTCCCGGTGCGCCAATTACTATGGCAACCCCGAGGCCAGCCGGGTGGTCCTGGTCTCCACGACCGAGCGGGACGATACCGCCACGGTCCGGATCTCCATAGTGCACGCTGCGCCGGACGGGCCTTTCGGACCCACCGAATACAGTGAGGAGGCCGTCATCGGACTCGTAAAGGTCAACGGCCAATGGCTGATCAACGAGCTGCCGTACAACCTGCAGACGTGCACCGGCGGGGTGCTGAAGAAGTGAGCAATACCGCAGTGCACGCCGGCCCGGTGACCGGGTCCGCTCAGGCGAAGGTCCGCCGCCTGATTGTCTTCGTCCTGCTTTTCGCCCTGGTGATGATCGCCGCCAACGGCCTCAGCGGGCTGGTAGAGCGGCTTTTGCGCGCCGGCCAGGTGCTCGCCGGTGAGGGCATCGCGGGACTGGCACTGTCGCTGGCGTTCACCCTGATCGGCGGTCCGCTCGCGGCGCTGCTCTGGTGGCTTGTCTGGCGCCGGCTGGACGAGCCGGCTGAACGCGCGGCCCCGTCGTGGGGTCTTTACGTCGCGGCGGTCTATACGTATTCCGTCATTATGTCCGTCACTGCCCTGCTGGCGGTCGTGGCGTCGTTCGTCGGCCGGGGAGATCCGGAATGGCGTTCGCCGCTGGCCGTCGGGCTGGTCTGGGCGCTGGTCTGGATCTGGCACCGCTGGATGTGGCGCCACCCGGTGCGGGGCCCGCTCGAGCTCGCGAACGTGCCGGCCGTGATCGGCACCTACTTCGGGCTGGGCCTTGGCGTGGGCGCCGCGGTCACGGCGCTGGGGGGCCTGCTCGACATCGCGATCCGCGGTTCCCAGGAGTTCACCTCGGTCCTCGATCCGTGGTGGCAGTCCACGGTGCGGGACCTGATGTGGGCGGCCGGGGGAGCCCTGGTCTGGTGGTGGCACTGGTTCCACGGGGGTGCACGCAGGCTGCGGGGCGGGTTCGCGGACGTGGGGTTGATCGTCGTCGGGGTGCTGGCGGCCGGTTTGTTGGCCCTGGGCGGGGCCGGCACGGTCCTGTTCGTGCTGCTCAGGCTGGCTTTTGACCGGCAGGACCCGCTGACCGAACTGCTCGCCCCGCTGGGTGCCGCCATGGCCGCAGCCGCCATCGGCTCGCTGGTCTGGCGCTATTACCGCACGGCCGCGGTGGGTCGTTCCGAACGGACCCGGCAGGCGGGCGTGCTGGTGACATCGGGCGTGGCGCTGGCAGCGGCCGCCAGCGGCGTTGGCGTGATCGTGAATGCGGCGCTGTCCATTGCGGTGTCGCCGCTGGCCGGCGGGAACGCCCGGACCCTGCTGCTCGGCGGCATCAGTTCCCTCGCCGTGGGCGGCTGCGTCTGGTGGCTGGCGTGGCGGCCGGCACGGCAGCACCGGCAGGAGGCCGCAGTCCCGACGGGGCGGCGCGTTTACCTCATCGCGGTCTTTGGCCTCAGCGCTGTGGTGGCCCTGGTGGCATTGCTGGTGATCGGTTACCGGTTGTTCGAGTTCTTCCTGGGCGACGTGACGGGCGGCAGCCTGGTGGACCGGATCCGAGCGCCGCTCGGCCTGCTGGTGGCCACGGGCCTGGCCGCCGGGTACCACTTCGCCGTCTGGCGGCAGGACCGGTCCCGGCAACCTGCCGTCATTGGCCGGAAACGCACGATCGGGCACGTGATCCTGGTGGCCGGCTCCGACCCGGAACCGCTGCGCCGGAGAATCGAGGAACTGACCGGCGCCGGGGTCACCGTCTGGAGCCGGGCCGACGTCGGCCTCCCCGTGCCGGCGGGTAGTGTGCCCGCCGCCCCTGCCGCGACCGCTGCCGCTGCCGGGGCCGTGCCCGCGGCCGCGGCCGGGCTGGATCCGGCGGGCCGCTTGGCCGATGCCCTGTCCGGTGTGGCCGGCAAACGCGTCCTCGTCATCACCGGACCGGACGACAGCGTGGAGGTCATTCCACTCCGCGGCTGAGTCGTCTCCTCCTGGGCGGCGAGACCGCCCAGCACGCGAGATGACAGCTCGCGCCGGTGTTTCCAGCAAACATCGGCGTGAACTGTCATCTGGGCACACACTTCGGTCAGGACAGGCCGAATTCCCGGCGGTAGGAGCGGACGGCGCTGTGCACGGTGGGAAAGAAGTGGTCCGGGCCGAACCGGCTGCTGACGCCGAAGCGGATCAGCCGGTCCTTGATGGGCCCCTTCATCTCGGCGAAGACCAGGCTGATGCCTTTCCGGGCGAGTTCGTCATCGAGTTCCACGAGGTCATCGAGGGCAGTGGTGTCGAGATCTGTAATGGCCTCCGAGGCCACTACCACCCACCGCACCGGAGCGGGGGCCCGCGCCACGAGCGTGCGGATGTGCTCGGCAAACACGGCTCCGTTGGCGAAAAACAGCGGGGCGTCGAAACGGGCAATGACGAGGCCCGGCACCCGGTGGCCTTCCGGGTGACGGTTGAGGTCGTGGTACCCGGGCATGTCGTCGACGCTGGCCAGTTCCGTGCGGTACGGGTCCCAGGCCCGCAGGACGAAGGCGATCAGGGACAGGGCGATCGCGACCACCACACCCTCCAGGACGCCGACGAAGGCGACGCCGAGGAAGGTTGCGAGGAGCAGCCCGGCTTCGGTCCGGCTCATCCGGATGAGCCGGAGGAGCGTCCGGACGTCAACGATCGAGAACGCGGCAACAATAACCACGGCGGCCAGGGTGCTGGAGGGCAGGAACGCCGTGACCCCGGGCGCGGCGAGCATGAACAGCACCACCAGGGCAGCCGCGATCACGCCGCTGAGGGGGCTCCGCGCCCCGGCTTCGAGCGCGATGGGGGTGCGGGAAGTGCTGCCGGAGACCGGAAAACCGCCGAACAGTCCGCAGGCCGCGTTGGCGAAGCCGAGCGCACCCATTTCCTGGTCTCCTGCGACGTGGGCGCCGCGCCGGCGCGCGAGGCTGGTCGAGAGCACCGAGGTGTCCGCGAAGGCGATCAACGCGATGCCGGCCGCCGGGCCCAGCAAGGCCAGGATTTCCTCCGGCCGGACGCTGCCCAGGGCGGCTGCCGGGGGTCCGGCCGGGAGCGCGCCCACCACCGGAACGGCCGCGCTCAGCCCGGCCGCCGCGGTGGCGGCCATGGACGCGAGCACGGCCAGCAGCACGCCGGGCACCTTCCACGGCAGGGCCCGGCAGGCGAGGATGACCGCGACGGTGCCGGCGCCGAACAGCAGTGCCACCGGATTCGCGGTGCCCTGGAGCAGTGACCGCGCTGCTCCGGCGAGGCTGCCGGCGAGTGAACCGGCGTCGGCCGGAATGCCAAGCAGCTTGGGCAACTGGCTGGCGATCACCACTAGAGCGATGCCGTTGAGATAGCCGACCCGGATGGGCTTAGACAGCAGGCCGGTGACAAAACCGAGTTTGAGGAACCGGCCAACGATCAGCATCGCCCCGATGAGCAGGGACAGCACCCCGGCCAGGGCCACGGCGTGACCGGGGTTCCCGGCAGCCAGGGGCACGATCGCCGCCGCGATCATCGGCGCCAGGGACGAGTCCGGGCCCACGATCAACACCCGTGACGGTCCGAAGACGGCGTACACCAGCAGGGGGATCACCGAGGCGTACAGGCCGGTGACGGCCGGCAGGCCGGATGCTTCGGCGTAGGCCATACCGGCCGGGATCAGGGCGGCGCTCAGGGCAGCCCCCGCGGCCAGGTCGGACTTCAGCCAGGAACGCCGGTAGCCAAGGACAATCCTGAGCCCGGGTGGGATGCTTCCGCTCCAGCGGCGGCGCACGGAGCCCCGCTCAATTCCGGGTTGCCGGCGGGCTGGCGGGTTCCATGCTCGATTCTACGTCCGCCGGCCGGATGGACTCCCGCCTAGAGGCAAGCGGGCTGGTAGGCAGGGTCCGCCGGCTGGCCGGCAGGTCGCCCCAGCGCATTGGAGACGAGGCGCTGAACCACCGGGTCGTTGGGCGCCTGGTCGTGCTCGATCAGGTCGGCGGGGCACTTGTCCTGGACGGTGATGTTGGTGACCTGCTGCGCAGGCCCTGCCAGGAACTGGCTCTGGTACGGCGTCACCACCTCGTCATGCGTGGTTGAGATGACCGTGTAGGCCGGGCCCGCCACGGTGTCGCCGATGGAGTTGAGCGTGGCCAGGAACGCTGAGCCCGCCTGCTGGTCCGCACAGGCCTGGCAGTTGGAGCCGCCCAGTGAGGTGGCCGGCGGCACGGAGTCCGGCGCCGGGGTAATCAGCCCGGCCGTGCCGTGGTTGGACGGGGCGATGCCGACCAGATGGTTGACTTTGTCCTCGCCGTTCAGGAAGCCCAGGTAGTACCGCGGCATCATGCCGCCCTGGCTGTGTCCCACCAGGTCTGCTTTGGGCGCGCCGGTCGCGGCCAGCACGGCGTCGACGAAAGGGGCGAGTTCCGCAGCGGAATCGGCGATCGGGCCGGTAGCGTCGATGCCGTTCGTGGAACCGTAGTTCAGGGCGTAGACGCAGTAGCCCTCACTCTTGAGGACTGGCGCCAGGCTCGCCCAGTTTTTGGCCATACTCTCGAAGGTCCCCGGGACCAGAATCACCGGGAAAGGGTGCGCCGTCGTGGGCTTGCATGACCAGTCGTTGGCTCCGGGAGGGGACACATCGACGGTGTCGGCGTTGGCCGTGGGCGAAGCCGCCAGGGAGCCGCAAAGGAGGGCAATCGCGCCCACCGCCGCGGAGGCGGCGCGCTTGGTGCGGGCTGATGTGTTGTGCTGGGACACGGAAATACCTCTTCGGTCGGGCCCCTCGCCACTGAGGGGTCGGTGTGGACGAACGTGGGTAAGGGATCCGTTCCCCACTGTGATCCGGCTCACGTTCTTCATTTCACGCTAGGGAAGTTTTCCCTGTGGGCGGATAGTTCTGCACGTTTGTGCAGGCGTTTCTGGGCGCGCGGGGCTACTTCCCGGTAACCCGTGGGGCAAAGTTGCACGGATTCGCGTTTCCGGAGCGCCCGGTAGGCGGGTTCAGCGTTTGGCGTTGCCGGAGTCCGGCGGTCGGGCGAACGACTTGGCGGCCCGCGATCCGGCGACCGCGCTGGCGGCCATGGTGACCAGCGCCCCCAAGAGCAGGGCGGCGTCTTCTCCCGGCAGCAGCACGTGGAGTTGCGTGCCGATGCTGGCAGCTGCCACCGGCACGCCGAGCTGCGCTGCCGAGAGGACCCCCAGGGGCAGGGGGAGGCCCACTGCCCGCAGGCCGGCGTGGAGCAGGACTGCACCGATCCCCAGCGACAGCCCCAGCACCACCATGTCCGGGTGGCCGGCGAGGTCGCGCAGGTTCAGGGACGCGCCCAGCCAGACAAAGAAGACCGGACCGAGGAAGCCGTCGCTGACGGCGAAGAGTTGGCGGGCCAGGCGTCTCGGTTCGCCGACGGCAGCCACCACCAGGCCGAACGAGAAGCCGGCCAACATGACAGAAACGTGGCCAAAGTTGGCCAGCGCCGCCAGCGCGAAGAGCAGGGCCAGCTGGATCCGCAGCTCGAGGGCGAATTTCCGTTGCTCGGAGAGACGGTGCATGCGCTGGCGGGTGCCGCTGCGTTCCAGCGAGCGTAGCGCGAAGAAGAGCGCGACGGCGACTGTCCCTACCGCGAGCGCCCCGACGGCGGCGCGGCCGGCATTCGGCGGGTCCACGGCCAGTGGCAACGCGACGATGCAGGCGATGTCGGCGATGGCCACCTGTGCCGTCATGGCGGTCACCTGGGGTCCGCCCAGGCGCAACGAGTCGACAATCGGAAGGACCAGCGCTGCGGAGGAGGAAGCCAGCAGCACCACGTAGAGCGGGGCATGGCCGGTGCCGAGTGCCAGGCCCATGCCGGTTCCAACCACCACGGCCGCGCCGGCCGCCAGCGCTGCCCGGGTCAGGCCCTTCCCCAGCGCGGTGCGGATCAAGGAGTCCCTCACGGGCACATGCGTCCCGGCGACGAACATCACCAGCGCGAAGCCGATGTTCGCCAGCAGGGTGAAGGTGTGGTCATCCGGATCGACCCATGCGAACCCCGTCCGCCCGATCACCACGCCCGCCAGCAATTCGCCCAGGACCACCGGCAGGCGCCAGCGCACCGGCAGGGCGAGCAGGGGGCCGGCCAGGGCGACGACGGCGATCAGTGCCAGGGACAGGAAGCTCACCGCGCGCCGGTCCCGGCCGCGGGCAGGATGATCCGCATGAGCGTTCCTTCGGCGCCGGTCCGGGCCACTTCCACCGTGCCGCCCGCGGCCATGGCGATTTCGCGCACCAGGGACAGCCCGATGCCGAAGCTCCGCTCACCCTTGGCCCCGTCCGGGCCGGCGGTCCTGACGAACCGGTCGAAGATCCGGTCCTGGTCCACGCCGGTGATCCCGGGACCGGTATCCGCGACGCTGATGACGGCCTGGTGCTCCTGCGCAGCCGTGGAAATCGTGACGCGGCCGCCGGGCGGCGTGTGGGCCAGCGCGTTGTCCGCCAGCGCCAGCACCGCCCGGCGCAGGGCGTTCGGCTCAATCCTGGCCCGCGGCCGGGCCGTGGCGGCAAAGTCCAGCACGACGTCGTTAGCGGACGCCAGTTGCTGCAGGCTCTCGGCGACGGACGCTGCGATGTCGGCCAGCTCCACTGGCTCGGCCCCGGCATCCGGGCCGGCCGCGGTCGCGGCCAGCAACAGTTCGTTCACGATTCCGGTCAGCGTGGCCGCATCCTCGCGGATCCTGGCCAGGTTGCGGCCCGACGCGGAGTCCGGGACGACGTCGCGCTGCGCAAGCTGAATCCGGGTGTCCAGGATGGCCAGCGGCGTGCGCAGCTCATGGCTGGCATCCTGGACAAACCGGCGCTGCCGGGCCAGCGCCTCTCCCAGCGGGCGGATGGCGCTGCGGGCGCTGAGCCAGCCGACGAGGCCGGCCAATGCGATGCCTGCCGCTCCGGCAATAATCATTGCCTCCAGCAGATCCTTGGAATCCAGGTAGGCGTAGGTCCCGGCGGCTGCGGGGGGCGGCAACTCCGGCTGGGCTAGTTTGTTCATCAGGTAGCCGGCGGCGACGGCGAGCAGGCAGAGCACCATCACCGCGCACGCGGCGGTGACGCGCACCGCCACTTTCAGCGAGGCCGACCGGAGGGTGGACTGATCCGGCGTGCCGCCCGGCAGCGATTCCTTAGTCATGGGCTCCCTTAGTCACGCGCGTCACCGATCTGGTAGCCGACGCCGTGGACGGTGCGGATCACCGACCTGGAAATTTTCCGGCGCAGGTGGTGGACGTAAGTATCGATCACGCCGGGCTGGTCCGTGGGCTGGAAGAAGCCGGCGAGCAGTTCGTCGCGGGTGAAGACCCGGCCGGGGTCCGCGGCGAGGGCAGCAAGCAGGTCGGCCTCTTTCGCCGTCAGGGACACCAGGGCGCCGTAAACGGAGCGGACCGAACGCGACGCCGGGTCCAGCTCCCAGTCGCCGAGGCTCACGGTCGCGGCGGGCGCGGGGTAGGTGCGGGTCAGGGCGCGCAACCGCGCGGCCAGTTCGCCGGCGTCGAACGGCTTGGTCACATAGTCATTGGCGCCCGCGTCCAGTCCGCGTACTTTCTCGTCCGGGGCGCCCAGCGCCGTCAGGACCAGGATTGGGGTGAAGATGCCCCTGGACCGCAGGGCGGCGATCAGGGCAATCCCGTCCAGCACGGGCAGCCCGCGGTCGATCACCATCACGTCCCAGGCCCCGGTCAGCCCCAGGTGGAGCCCGTCCTGCCCGTTCGCGACCAGCCGGACCCGGTAGTCCGGCTCCAGCAGGTCGGCGATGAGCGGGCCCAGGACGGGGTCGTCTTCGACGAGCAGCAGGGACGGCCGGTCAGCGGGTGTCATGCCGCCTATTCTTCCGCGGCTGGTTCCCCGGCCGGTATGCGGCGGGCCGTGTCGTGGCCGGTTCCGTCGGCGTCGGCCCCGGCCCCGGCCCGGTTGCTGCGCCGGCGCCTGAGGAATTGGATCACGCCGGGCACGACGGAGACGAGGACCATCACCACGGCGATGACGTCGATGTTTCTGGCGATGATCTCGTAGTGTCCCAGCCAGGTGCCCAGCAGCACGACGGAGGTCGCCCAGGCCAGGGCGCCGACGATGTTCCAGAGGGTGAACGACCGGTAGCCGTAGCGGCCGATGCCGGCGGTCAGCGGCGCAAACGTCCTGACCATCGGCACGAAGCGGGCCAGCACAACCGCGGCGCCGCCGTGGCGGCGGAAGAAGTCCTCTGTGGTGGCCAGGTGGGCCGTCTTGAGCACCCTGGCATCGTCTTTGAACCAGCGCCGGCCGAACGTGCGTCCCAGCATGTAGCCAACCTGGTCCCCGGCGATAGCGGCCGCGGTGACGACGCCGATCAGTACCGGCAGCGTCAGCTGCAGCTGCTGGTGCAGGAGCCCGGCCGTAAAGAGCAACGAATCGCCCGGCAGGAACGGGAACAGGACCCCGGATTCGACGAACACCATGGCGGCGATGACGCCCAGCGCGGCCGGACCGAGGCCCGCGAGCAGGCTGGCCGGATCCAGCAGGGAGGGGGTTCCGGCCGCGGCCGCCAGGGCCGGGACCAGTCCCGAAGACAGGATGCTGTGCACGGTCATTTCCTTAGGGTTGGCTCGAACGTAGGAGTGCGCCGGCAGGCAGGCGTTCCACCAGCCGGGGCGCGAAACGGTTCCACGCTCCGGCGAGCAGGACCACCGCGGCACCCGCGGCCAGGAAGCTGGCCGCGACGTCGGTGGGGTAGTGGACGCCGACATAGAGCCTCGACCAGGCCACGACCAGCGCCATGGCCGCCCCGGCGACGGCGGCTGCCTTGGACCAGCGGGTTCCCCGGGCCAGGAAATACAGCGCGAAGGCGAGGGCCACGGCGAAGGAGACGTGGCCCGAGGGGAAACTGTTGGAGCCGGTCTCCGGGGCGAGCGGATCGAAGAGCAGTTTCGGGTCCGGCCGTTGCCGGCCGATCAGGAGCTTGAAGGCTTCACTGGCCACCCAGCCGGAGCAGGCCGCCAAACCGAAAGCCACGGCCGTGACCAGGTCGCTGCGGACCAGCCAGAGGTAGAGGGCGACGGCACCGACCAGCACCAACCCGGCCACCGGGCCAAAGAGCACGTTAATGCCCATCGCCACGGCCGTCAGCGCCGCGGCGTGCTGCCGGCTCAGGCTCTGGTCCACGCCCAGCTCGGCCGCGGTATCGTCGGGTACCAGCTGCACCGTCAGGCCCAGCACGATGACGGCGGCGCAGAGCAGGACCCCGGCTAGCAGCCAGTGTCTCGGCTGGGGGAGGGGCCGGAAGCGTGGCGGGGCGGCAGGGCGCGCCCCGCCACGGCGGGATGCTGCACTGCGGTGGTCAGGGGCGGGTCCAGCCAATGGAATCCTTCGGCGTCGGGTGGTGACGCGGAAACGCGTCCTCACCCACTCTTCCCGGGGCCCGTTAAGAAACGCTTAAGAACCGGCCCGTTCGACGGGCGGCGGAGAGCAGCCAGGCAACATACCCAGCCAGGCGGCGGTCAGGCCGGCGCTGCCTCGCCCGGCATCCCCGGGGCGTCCTGGCCGTACTCCGCGGTGATGAGGATGGGGAGGTGGTCGGAGGCGCCGCGCGGCAGCGTCTCGACCTTTTCGATCATCAGGCCCTGGGACGTGGCGAAGTCGAAGTGGCCCTTGAAGACCTTGTACCGGGTGTAGGTCCGCCGGTCGCTGAGCGAGAGCTCGTAGCCGGCGTCCTTCATCTGCTCGGTGAGGTACTTGGTGAAGAACGGGTAGTTGAAGTCGCCCACCATCAGCGTCATCAGCCCGCCGCCCATGCTCAGCAGTTCGGCGTGCGCGGCGTGGATCTGGTTCCGGCGTAGAGAGTTCGACGCCGTCAGGGGCGCCGCGTGGAAAGACGCGATGACCAGGTCGTGGTCCGTCTCGTTGTCGACCACGCGGGTGCCGATGAGGCGCTCATGGGCCGGTGCGAGCACCCGGTCGTGCAGGGACTTCTTCAGCGCAAAGGTCTTGGTCTCGTACGCGGTGAAACGGTCCTTGCGGTAGTAAATTGCCAGGCCGAGCCGGTTGCCCCGCGTGGCGTCGGCGAGGTGAAGGTCGCCGATGCTGTCGGGCAGGTCTTCCGTATCGCACTCCTGGAGGCAGAGCGCATCAATCCCGTAGCCGCTGGCCAAAGCCTCCAGTTCGCCGCTGGCCTTGTGTTTGCGGAGGTTGTAGCTGATAACTCGGATCAGGGGGAGCACCTCTTCGCGCAATAGTCGGGGTAAAGCTGCTCCCGAGTCTACCCAGTCCGGCGGATCGGACGGGAACAATGCGGGCCGGGAAGTGCCCGCGCCGCGGCCGGCGGCCCCGCCGCAACCGCAGGCTGAAGCGGCGGCGGCCGCAGGCGATAGGGTAAGTGGGATTCTCTGAACGATGCGGCGAAAGGGTCGACGTTGACTGCTGAACTACCGGTGCTGGCCGAAGGCGATTTCTACTACCAGGTGCTGGGGGAGGGACGGTTCCGCTCCACCATCCACGCCCAGGGCGCCTGGAACGCGCACGAGCAGCATATGGCGCCGGCGTCGGGCATCATGGCTGACTGCCTGGCCCGGCACGAGCCGCGGGAGGACATGCGGATGGCGCGGATCAGCTACGAGATCCTCGGTCTTATCCCCGGCGGCGAGTTCGAAGTCATCACCACCACGCTGCGCCCCGGACGGACCATCGAACTGCTGCAGGCCGAACTCGTCGCCGGCGGCCGCGTGGCGATCCGGGCGACGGCCTGGCGGATGATCACCTCCGACACCTCCGCCGTGGCCGCCTTCGAAGACCCCCGCATCCCCGCGCCGGAGGACTGCGAGCCGTACGACGCCGCCACCGTCTGGCCGGGCGGGTACATCGCGTCGCTCACCATGCGGATCGCCGAGGGCCACCGCGCCGGCTCCGGCACCGTCTGGCTGCACACCGACCACCCGCTCACGGACCGGGCGGACAGCGGCGACCTGGCCCGGCTGATCGGCCTGGTGGATACGGCCAATGGGATTGCCGCGCGGGTTCCGCCGGGCAAGGACAGCTACGCCTTCCCCAACCTGGACCTGCAGATCCACATGTACCGGCGGCCGGAGGGGGAATGGCTGGGCCTGGACAACGAGGTCTCGTTCGGCACGGACGGCATCGGCCTGACCTCCACGGTGCTGCACGACCTGCAGGGTCCCTTTGGGCGGGCCGAGCAGATCCTGACGCTGCGCAAGAGCTAATAGCCGGTCGGCGCAGAGGCCGGACGGTCCGGCGGGTCAGTGGAAGACGAGCCAGCCGACGGTCGTGGCCAGGCCGGTCAGGAACGCGCCCCACGCGATGTCCGCCACGACGATCGCCAGCGGCCAGTTCTTCAGCGTGGCGGCGTTGGTGAGGTCGTAAGTGGCGTACGCGAACCCGCCGAGTGCGGCGCCGTAGCCCAGCGCGGTGAGCCAGCTGCCGCCGTCGAGCGCAGGGCGGAGCGCGAAAAAGACAATCCCGGCGATGTACAGCACGTAGAACACCACGGCGTACCCTAGATGGGGCTTGTCCGCCATCAGGTGGCCCAGGTGCCGGCGGTAGAACTTGTTCATCGACTTGAGCCAGACGGCGTCGATGGCGGCGAAAGCAGCGGCTACCACCAGGAATTGCAGAATGAGCATAAGGGAGCATAACAACATGCAGCAGGCCGCGGCCGGACCCCGGACCTTGACGGTGTTCCGGCAGGAGCACTCGCTCGGCGCCGCGGCGGACCTGGACCTCGCCCTGGCGCTGCTGCAGCGGGTGAAGACCGGAGCGTTGGGGCCCATGCTGCGGCTCTACCGGCCCGCGCCGACCGTGGCGTTCGGCCAGCGCGACACGCACCTGCCCGGTTTCGACGCCGCGGCGCAGGCCTGCCGGGAGCTGGGTTTCGAGCCGCTGGTCCGGAAGGCCGGCGGCCGGGCCGCGGCGTACCACGAGGGGACCCTGGTGATCGACCATCTGGAGCCGCACGCGGACGCGATCGCGGGCGCGAAGGGACGGTTCTCCTTCTTCGGCGAGCTGCTGGCGCAGGCACTGCGCGACGCCGGCGTGGACGCGGCCGCCGGGGAGATCCCCGGCGAGTACTGCCCGGGGGAGTTCAGCGTTCACGGGCAGGATCCGCGGGTACCGCAGCATCGGATCAAACTCATCGGCACCGCCCAGCGCGTGGTCTCTGGCGGCTGGCTGTTCAGTTCGGTGATCATCGTGGAGAACTCCGCGCCGATCAGGGCCGTGCTCAAGGCCAGCTACGCGGCCCTGGGCCTGGAGTGGGACCCGGCGACGGCGGGGGCCGCCGATGACCTGGTGCCGGGCATGGATGTAGCGGCTGTCGAAGCGGCCGTGCTGGGCGCCTACGGCCGGTACGCCTCTCTCAGCGAGGGCGACTTCGCAGCCCTGCAGGCCTAGCCGGGGAGTCAGCCGGCGGCACGCGCAGCGAAGATCTGCTCGCGCAGGATGTCGGCGTGCCCGCAGTGCTGGGCGAGTTCCCGCAGCATGTGCAGGTAGACCCATCTCAGTGGCAGCGGTCCGCGGCGGTTGCCGGTGACCAGGTCGTCCACTCGCAGCAACGCGGTCCGGCCGCGTGACTCCGCGCAGGCCTGCCGGTACGCGGCCTGGACGCTTGCGATGGTGTCCCCGTAGTCCAGGACGAAGGACTCGTCCGGGGTCGCCGGTATGCCGATCTCCTGCCGGCTCCGGCGCGTGACGGCTTCGTCGAACCAGACTTTTTCCACGAACGTGGCGTGTTTGACCAGTCCCAGCAGCGTCGTGCGCGAGGGGACCAGCGAGGCCCGGGCCTCCTGCTCGCTCAGCCCGTCAAGGCAGCCGTGCAGGGCGGCCCGGTGCTCGTCGAGGAAGGCCTCGAACTGCGCCTTCAGGTCTGCCGCGAAGATGCCGGGATTCATGCTGGGGAAAGCGCTCATGGGCCCACAGCCTAATACGGGGGAGCCGGAAGCCTGCCGTTTCGCGCCGGGCAGGCCGGCCCCGCCGACGGCTGGCCCCGTCCGCAACTCCGGACGGGGCCAGCAACAAGGGGCAGGGATGGCCGGGCGGCCCCGGTGGTTAGTGTCCCCGAGTGATCCATTCCTGCAGCTGCGGCGCCTCGGCGCCGATCGTCGTCGAATCACCGTGGCCGGTGCGCACCACCGTGTCTGCGGGCAGCGTCAGCAGCCGGGACTTGATGGATTCGATGATGGTCGGGAAGTCGCTGAAGGACCGGCCGGTGGCGCCCGGGCCGCCCTGGAACAGCGTGTCGCCGGTGAAGACGGTGCCTTCACTCTCCAGCTGGAAGCTGACGGAGCCGGGGGAGTGGCCCGGCGTGTGGAGGGCCACCAGCCGCCCGCCGGCGACGTCGAACGTATCGCCGTCGGCGATGTCGTGGTCCGGCTCGGTGCCCGGGAAGACGCGCTCCCACAGCATCCAGTCCTCCCGGTTCAGGTAGACCGGGGCGTTGACCAGGCCGCGGAATTCGCCCACCGCGGCAATGTGGTCGTCATGGCCGTGGGTGAGCAGGATGGCGGTGACTTTCCGGCCGGCGACGGCGGCCGCGATGGCGGCGGCGTCGTGGGCCGGATCGATCACCACGCATTCGGAGTCATTGCCGACGATCCAGACGTTGTTGTCCACGTCCCAAGTGCCGCCGTCGAGCGAGAACGTGCCCGAGGTGACCAGCTGCTCGACCCGCAGGCCGGTGCCGGAACCGCCGCTCACAGCTCGACCACCGAGCGGAGCACGGCGCCGGAGTGCATCTTCCCGAACGCTTCCTCGATCTGGTCGATCGTGATCCGTTCCGTGACGAAGGCGTCCAAGTCCAGCCGGCCCTGCCGGTAGAGGTCGATCAGCATGGGGAAGTCGCGGGACGGCAGGCAGTCGCCGTACCAGGAGGACTTCAGCGAGCCGCCGCGGCCAAACACGTCCAGCAGCGGCAGTTCCAGGGTCATCTCCGGGCTGGGGACGCCCACCAGCACCACGGTGCCGGCAAGGTCGCGGGCGTAGAACGCCTGCTTGTACGTCTCCGGCCGGCCCACGGCGTCGATCACGACGTCGGCGCCGAAGCCGCCGGTCAGCTCGCGGATCGCTTCCACCGGGTCGACGGCGGAGGAGTCCACTGTGTGCGTGGCGCCGAGTTCCTTGGCGCGTTCGAGCTTCTTCGCGTCGATGTCCACCGCGATCACGGTGGTGGCGCCGGCGAGCGCCGCACCGGCCACGGCCGCCACACCCACGCCGCCGCAGCCGATCACGGCGACGGAATCGCCGCGCTGAACGTCACCGGTATTGATGGCGGCGCCGAGTCCCGCCATAACGCCGCAGCCGAGCAGGCCGATTGCGGCAGGGTCGGCGTCGGGGTCGACTTTGGTGCACTGGCCGGCGGCGACGAGGGTCTTTTCGGCGAACGCGCCGATGCCGAGCGCGGCGGTGAGTTCGGTGCCGTCCGCCAGCGTCATCTTCTGCGTGGCGTTGTGCGTGTTGAAGCAGTACTGCGGCTCGCCGCGGCGGCAGGCCCGGCACTCGCCGCAGACGGCGCGCCAGTTCAGCACCACCCGGTCCCCGGGGGCCACCTCGGTGACGTCGGGGCCGACGGCGCTGACCACGCCGGTCGCCTCGTGGCCCAGCAGGAACGGGAAGTCGTCGTTGATGGCGCCCTGCTTGTAGTGCAGGTCGGTGTGGCAGACGCCGCAGGTGAGGATATCCACCAGGGCCTCGCCGGGTCCGGGGTCCGGGACCAGGATGGTTTCCAGGGTGACGGGTGCGTCCTTGGAACGGACTACTGCGCCTTTGACTTCGTGGACCATGGGGGTGGCTCCTTTCATCACCGCTGCCTGGCGGAAGCGGCACGGCGCGGGCTCCTGGGGTTAGCCGGGAGTCCGCGCCGCAAGTGGTGTGGGGGTGTCCTGAAAAGGTGGCTTAGGCCGCGAGGCGGCTCTTGACCTCGGCCGCGGAAGGGTTGGTGGCGGCGGTGCCGTCCGGGAAGAGCACGGTGGGGACCGTGCGGTTGCCTCCGTTGAGCTGCTCCACGAGTTCGGCGGTGCCTTCGACTTCCTCGATGTTGATCTCGGTGTAGCCGATGCCCTGGGCGTCCAGCTGCTTCTTCAGCCGGTTGCAGTAGCCGCACCAGGTGGTCGAGAACATGGTGATGGTGCCGGAATCGGGGGTGAAATCCACGAAGGTCTCCTCAAAGCTGGTTGACGGCGCTGGTTGACGGTGATGGGTGGCAGCGCCGGTTGCCGATATAAGTCGTACGTCACTGTCAATAACCGTAACCCGAAGCCCGCTATTCCCGCAGGGTCCCGGGGCGCGGGGCTGTTTAATGGCCCTGCTCATCGGCGCTATTCCCTGCCGCTGCCTCCTGGCGCTATTCCCGGTGGACGGCCTCCGGTGGCATGCTGGTGCCATGTGTGGACGCTACGTGATGGCCCGGGCCGTCGGGGACCTGCTGGCCGAGTTCGATGCCGAACTGGAAGAAGAGATCGTGATTCCGCCCTCTTGGAACGTCGCGCCGACCGCCGACGTGCCGATCCTGCTGGAGCGGCTGGTGGATGGCGAGCCCGTGCGGCAGCTTCACGTTGCCCGCTGGGGACTGGTGCCATCCTGGGCCAAGGACCCCGGCATCGGCTCGAAAATGATCAACGCGCGCAGCGAGAGCGTGCTGGAGAAGCCGGCCTTCCGCAAGGCTACCCGCGCCCGGCGCTGCGCCGTGCCGGCGGACGGCTACTACGAGTGGAAGGGCGAGGGCCGCGGCAAGCAGCCGTACTACGTGCACCCGAAGGACGGCAGCCCGGTGGTCTTTGCGGGGCTCTACGAATGGTGGAAGGACCCGTCCAAGGCCGAGGGGGACCCGGAGCGCTGGCTGCTCTCGACGTCGATCCTCACCACCGACTCGCCGCCGGAGGGCTACGCGGACGGCATGCTGGCGGAACTGACGGCCCTGCACGACCGCGTCCCGCTCCCGATGGACCGCAGGACCATGGAGACCTGGCTGGACCCGCAGGCCGACGACGCTGCCGCCCTCGTGGGGCTGGTCCGGGCAGGCGCGCACGACGTCGCCGAGGGCTGGCGGATCGACGCCGTCGGCACCGCCGTCGGGAATGTCAGGAACGATTCCCCGGAGCTGATCGAACCGGTCGGCAGCCTCTTCTAGGGGAAGCGCGCGGAGCGTGACCCGAGGGAAAGCGTCTGCCTAGACCGTGACCTTGCCGCCGGCGTCGACCGTCCAGGTGGGGTTGAAGGCGACCTCCCAGCGGAAGCCGTCCGGATCGGCGAAGTAGCCGGTGTACCCGCCCCAGGGTTGGGTCTTGGGCGCGGCCACGACGGCGGCCCCGGCGGCCTCCGCCTGCCCCATGACCGCGTCCACCGCGTCGGCGCTGCCCACGTTGTGGCTGAGCGTAATGCAGGGAACGCCGGCGGGGGCGTCAGTGGCCGCCTCGGCCTGCATCTGCCCGGCGTCCCAGAGCGAGAGGATGAGGCCGTGGTTGGCCTGCAGGAAGATGACCTCGCCGGGAACCTCGCGGTGGACCGGCCAGCCGAGGCCCTGAACGTAGAAGCGGCGCGAGGCGTCAACACTGCGGACACCCAAGGAGATGAAGTCGACTCGTGGTTGCATCTTTCGATACTGTCATGGACATGTCCACACATCACCGTGACGCCAAAGACGCCCAGGCCGACAAGGAACAGCTCGCCGCCGTGCGGGTGGCCGTCGACGAGGTGGATGAGCAGATTGTCGCGCTGATCGGCCGCCGTGAACGGCTGATCCGCATCGCCGGAACGCTCAAGGCGGACAGCGCCGAGGTCCGCGCTCCCGGCCGTGTGGAGCGGGTCCTGGAGCACGTCAAGGCGACGGCGGAGCAGAAGGACATCGACACCGACATCGTCGAACAGACCTACAAGGCCATGATCGACGCGTTCATCAGGCTCGAGTTGGATGTGTACAAGGCCACCAGCTAGGGCTGGGCTTCACAGCTAATCCGCTAGAGCGACTCTTCGACCGGCACATTGGCCTGGTAGTCCCGGCCCTCGCAGTCGCTGTATGCCGTCATCAGATGGCCCTTGGTCAACCCCATTACAGTGCTGAGTGGAAAGTTACCGGTGATGGTGTTGCCGGAGTGCTCCACACCCTTGAGGTCAAAGTTCTCCTCCGTGCCGTCATGGCTGAAGCAGAAAAAGGACACGGCCTCGCCGTTCATGAACTCGATTTCCATCCGGCGCTGGTGCGAGTGGTCCGGAGTGGCCGCCACGAGGCCCACCACGTAGGCACCGGAACTCGGAATATTCCCGTCTATATCGAACTTCGCCACCAAGGTTGAATCCTTGGCGGCGATGCTTACGTGCTTCAGGAGTGCGCTGTGGGAGCTCATAGCTCAATCCTGCTACCTGTGCCTGCGTCCGTCCACCCCCATCTAGGTTTTGTCCCGGGCCCGGCGTAGACTTGAATTGTTCGAAGATATATTCGAATATCCACCAGGAACCTTCCTTCAAGAAGCACAAGGTCCTTGGTTCGGATCAGCGCGTACGGGAGGCAGCATGGGGATGTTCAGCGAGTCGGTGGACGTCGCCTGCGCCCCGGAAGGCCAGCCGCAGTCCCTGGACTGGGCCGGGCGGCACTACGACGTCTGCGCAGAACCGCTCCGCTGGTTTGAACGGCGCCAGTGGTGGGCCGAGGAACAGCGGGCGCCGCTGGGCGGCGGCGCCGGGCTGGTGGACCACGAGATCTGGCGGGTCCAGGTCCGGGACGAACGCAACCCTGAGCGGACACTCACCCTTGACCTGAGCCGGCATCTGGTCAGCGGCCGCTGGCGGCTGTTGCGGATCCATGACGCCCTGCACCCCCTCCGGAAGCCTGAATCGGCATGAGCTTTACCCATCTGCACGTATCCACGGCGTTCAGCGCCCACTACGGGGTGTCCTGGCCGGAGGAACTGGCCGCTGCCGCCGCCGCGGACGGGGCCACGGCGCTCGCCTGCACGGACCGCGACGGGCTTTACGGCACGGTCAAGCACCTGTTGGCCTGCATGGCGGCCGGGCTGGACCCGGTCGTGGGGGTGGACCTGGCGGTCTTTGACGACGACGGCGACCACCGCACCCAGCTCGGCGGGCGCGTCGTGGTGCTGGCTCACGGGCAGAACCGCGGCGCCGGCTACCGGGCGCTCTGCCGGCTGGTCTCCGATGCCCACGCCCGCACCACGGGCAAGGCCGGCGGAACGGTGCCAGTCGCCGTGACCAGGGCGGAACTGGCCTCCCGCGCCCTCGATCCCCAGACCCTGGAACCGGTCCTGACCGTGCTGATCGGCCCGGACTCCGACGTCGGCCGGTCCATGGGCGGCCGGCGTTACCTCCGCCCCCGCACGCTCTTCAAACGCTGGCTGGACGCCATGCCGGCCGGGACCCTGGCCGCCGAGGTCGTCTCCCAGCTCAGCCCGCCCGGCGAACCGCTGAGCACGGCCCACGCGGTGCGGATGCTCAAACTTGCCGCCGAACACGCAGTCCCCGCAGTGCTGAGCAACGCCGTGCGGTATTGCGCCGAGGACGGGGCCGCGACGGCGGATGTGCTGGACTCTGCCCGGACGCTGAAATCCCTGCCGGAGCTCTCAGCCGCACCGCTGCTGCAACCCAACGGGCAGGGCTGGCTGAAATCCGCCGCGCAGATGCAGCGGCTAGGCCAGGAAATCATGCACGCCGCCGGCTACGGCGCCGCGGACCTCAAAAGCCTGCTGGCACACACCGAGGCGCTCGCGGACCGCTGCCGGATGGACCCGGTCGCGGACATGGGCTGGAAGCAGCCGGTGGTGCCGGAAGCCGCGGTGATCGGGATCGCGGGGGACCCGCTGGTGGAGCTCACGCAGCGCTGCGAGGCCGGCATCAACCGGCGCTTCCCCGGGATCAGCGGGAAGCCCGCCGAAGAACTGCGCGCCCGGCTGGAGCACGAACTGCGGATCATCGACAGCCTGGGTTTCGCCTCCTATTTCCTCACCGTCGCCGAGGTGTCCCGGATGATCCTGGACATGGGGGTCCGGGCGGCCGCCCGCGGCTCGGGCGCCTCCAGCCTGGTCAATTACCTGATCGATGTCAGCCAGGTCAACCCCTTGCAGCACGACCTGATCTTCGAACGCTTCCTCTCCCGGGACCGGGCCACCCTGCCGGACATCGACATCGACGTCGAAAGCGCCGAACGGCACAACGTCTACCGGAAGATTTTTGAGCGCTTCGGCTCCGAACGCGTCACCCTGATGAGCATGCAGAACGGCTATCGGGCCCGCGGCGCGGTCCGCGACGCCGGCCTGGCCCTGGGCATGGACGGCGGCGACATCGACGAGATCGCCAAGCAGCTGTGGCGGTTTTCAGCCCGGAACTTCCGCGAGGCCCTGGTGGAGAAACCCGAGTTGAAGGAGTTCGCCGGCCGGGTGGAGCAGCGGGACTTCACCGAAAACCAGCAGCTGGACCTGCTGGTGGACCTGACCGAGCGGCTGGACCGGCTGCCGCGCCACATCTCGATGCACCCCTGCGGGGTCATCCTGGGCGATGCGACCCTGCTGGACCGCACCCCCGTGCAGCCCAGCGGCCTGGGCCTGCCGATGAGCCAGTTCGACAAGCACGACATGGATCCGATGGGCATGCTCAAACTCGACGTCCTGGGCGTGCGCATGCAAAGCGCCATGGCCTTCGCCGTCCGCGAGGTGATCCGGCTGCATCCGTCCAAGGCCGAGGTGGTGGCGGCCGGCCGGCACCCTGGAGGTCCGGACGGCTCCGGACCGGACTACATCGCCGCGGACGGGACGATCGACCTTAATGCCGTCCCGCTCGACGACGAACCCACCTATGAGCTGATCCGCAGCACCCACACCCTGGGCTGCTTCCAGATCGAGTCCCCGGGCCAGCGGGAACTGATCGGCAAGCTGGCGCCCCGGGAATTCAACGACCTCATCATCGACATCTCGCTGTTCCGGCCCGGGCCGATGAAGTCGGACATGGTCCGGCCCTTCCTAGAACACCGGCACGGCTTCGCGCCGGAGGTCTACCCGCACCCGGACCTCAAACCGGTACTCCAGGAGACCCACGGCGTCACCGTCTTCCACGAGCAGATCCTCAAGACCTTCGACGTGATGACCGGTTGCGGGCTGGCCCGGGCCGACGAATTCCGGCGTGCCCTCGGCAACGAGGTACTGGAAGGCAAGGTGGAGGAATTCTTCCGCCGCGAGGCCAAGGCCCGGAACTACACGCCCGGGGTGGTGGACAAGGTTTGGGGAACCCTGAAGGCCTTCGGCAGCTTCGGCTTCTGCAAGGCCCACGGTGCCGCCTTCGCCGTGCCCACGTACCAGTCGGCCTGGCTCAAGACCCACCACCCCGAAGCCTTCCTGGCCGGACTCTGGGAACACGACCCCGGCATGTACCCCAAGCGGCTGCTGGTGGCCGAGGCCCGGCGGCTGGGGATCCCCATCCTGCCGCTGGACATCAACCGCAGCCAGGCCGAGTACCGGGTGGAACGCGTGGAGACCGGCCCGGACCGGGGCAAGCTGGGCATCCGGCTGAGCGTCAACGGGATCTTCGGGCTCTCCGGCGCCGAGCTGAAGCGGATCGTCGCCGGCCAGCCCTACGACTCGCTCGCGGACCTCCGGGCCCGCGCCCGGCTCAGCAAGCCGAGCATCCAGCGGCTCGCCCAACTGGGCGCCTTCGATTCGCTGCACCGGGCCTCCGGAGGGACCGCCAACCGGGCCGACCTGGTCCAGCACCTGCAGCAGTTGCAGGCCAGGCCGCAGCGCAAGGGTGCCGAGGTCATCGAGGGACAGCTGGCCTTGCCGCTGGGCGACGTCGAGCTCAAAAACCTCAAGGGCGGGCTGCCGGCCCCCACCCTTGTGGAAACCGTCCGCGCTGAACTGGACCTGATGGCTCTGGACGTCAGCGGGCACCTGATGGCCAGCCACCGGCCCCTGCTGGAGCGGCTGGGGGTCACGACGGCGGACAAGCTGCTGGGACTGCGCAACGGCACCGAAGTGCTGGTCGCCGGGGTGCGGGTGGCTACCCAGACACCGCCGATGCGCGGCGGCCGCCGGGTGGTGTTCATCAGCATCGATGACGGCACCGGCTGCGTGGACTCGGTCTTCTTCCATGAGGCCCAGGAACAGTCCGGGCCGCTGCTGTTCGGTACCAGGCTGCTGCTGATCCGCGGAACCACCCGGCGGACCGGCCCGCGGGGCATCAGCATCAGCGCCTCGATGGCCTGGGACCTCAGCCGCACCGGGACGCTGCCTTTCCCCGCGCCCGCCGCCGGGACGGCGGCTGCTGCCGGGGCGGCCGCCGGCGAAGCTGCAGCCCCCGCCCCGGCCGGGCCGGAGCTTCCGGTCCCGGGTCCGCTGGACGGGATCCGCCGGACCCTGGCCATCACCGGGTTCTCCGGCTGAACGCCGGCAAAACGGCGACAAAACGGTGGCTGAACGGCAGCAAAGGGGCGGCTGCGCGGCGGCGGGTTGCGTTGGTTGGCCTCTCCGGAACCCGATAGCATGGATGAGGCTGGCTGTGGTCCCCGTACGCCACAAGCTACGAAGCCTTAACTTTGAATAGGAGACACCCGTGTCAGATGCCCAGCAGATCACCCTTCTCGTCGACGGCGAAGAGACCAAGGTGACTACCGGGACCACCGGCGCGGAACTCTTTTTTGAGCGCCGCGACGTCGTGGTGGCCCGCGTCAACGGCGAGCTGAAAGACCTGGACCAGCCGCTGCCCGAGGGTGCCACGATTGAAGGCGTCACCATCGGCTCACCGGACGGCCTGAACGTGCTGCGCCACTCCACCGCCCACGTGATGGCCCAGGCCGTGCAGCAGCTGCGCCCCGACGCCAAGCTCGGCATCGGCCCGTACATCACCGACGGTTTCTACTTCGACTTCGACGTCGAGGAGCCGTTCACCCCGGAAGACCTGCGCCAGCTGGAAAAGATGATGCAAAAGATCATCAACCAGAACCAGAAGTTCGTCCGCCGGGTGGTCTCCGAGGACGAGGCGCGCCAGGCCATGAAGGACGAGCCGTACAAGCTGGAACTGATCGGGCTCAAGGGCGCCGGTTCCGACGCGGACGGCTCCAGCGTTGAGGTGGGCGGCGGCGAGCTGAGCATCTACGACAACGTGGAGCGCAAGGAAGGCACCGTCCTCTGGTGCGACCTGTGCCGTGGTCCGCACCTGCCCAACACCAAGCTGATCTCCAACGCCTTCGCCCTGACCCGCTCCTCGGCGGCCTACTGGCGCGGCAGCGAGAAGAACAAGCAGTTGCAGCGCATCTACGGCACCGCCTGGCCCACCAAGGAAGCCCTCAAGGCCTACCAGGAGCGGATCGCCGAGGCCGAGCGCCGCGACCACCGCAAGCTCGGGGCCGAGCTGGACCTCTTCTCCTTCCCGGACGAGCTGGGCTCCGGCCTGCCGGTGTTCCACCCCAAGGGCGGCATCATCCGCAAGGCCATGGAGGACTACTCCCGCCAGCGCCACGTCGACGCGGGCTACGAATTCGTCTACACCCCCCACATCACCAAGGGCCACCTCTACGAGGTCTCCGGCCACCTGGACTGGTACCGCGACGGCATGTTCCCGCCGATGCACATCGACGCGGAGTTGAACGAGGACGGCACCGTGCGCAAGCCCGGCCAGGATTACTACCTGAAGCCGATGAACTGCCCGATGCACAACCTGATCTTCCGCTCCCGGGGGCGCTCCTACCGGGAACTGCCGCTGCGTCTCTTCGAATTCGGCTCGGTGTACCGCTACGAGAAGTCCGGCGTGGTGCACGGCCTCACCCGCGTCCGGGGCATGACCCAGGACGACGCCCACATCTACTGCACCCGCGAGCAGATGAAGGACGAGCTGACCAAGACCCTCAACTTCGTCCTCGGACTCCTCAAGGACTACGGGCTGGAGGACTTCTACCTGGAACTGTCCACCAAGGACCCGGAGAAGTTTGTGGGTTCGGACGAGGTCTGGGAGGAAGCCACCCAGACCCTCGCCGAGGTTGCCCAGGAATCCGGCCTGGAGCTGGTCCCGGACCCGGGTGGAGCCGCGTTCTACGGCCCCAAGATCTCGGTCCAGGCCCGCGACGCCATCGGCCGGACCTGGCAGATGTCCACGATCCAGCTGGACTTCAACCTGCCGGAACGCTTCGAGCTTGAGTTCCAGGCCGCGGACGGCACCCGCCAGCGCCCGGTCATGATCCACCGTGCGCTCTTCGGCTCGATCGAACGCTTCATGGGCGTCCTGACCGAGCACTACGCCGGGGCCTTCCCGGCCTGGCTCGCCCCGGTCCAGGTGGTCGGGATCCCCGTGGCCGAGGCGTTCAACGACTACATGTTCGACGTCGTCGACCAGCTCAAGGCCGCCGGGATCCGCGCGGAGGTGGACATCTCCTCGGACCGCTTCCCGAAGAAGATCCGCACCGCCAGCAAGGACAAGATCCCGTTCGTGCTGATCGCCGGCGGGGACGACGCCGAGGCCGGCGCCGTGTCCTTCCGCTTCCGTGACGGCAGCCAGGACAACGGCGTGCCCGTTGCCGAGGCTGTCCGGCGGATCGTCGACGCCGTCCGCAACCGGGCCAGCTAGGGGAGCAGCACGTGCAGGAGACCACAGGCGCTGTCCCGGGATACCCGGGCGATGACGGCGTAACCGACGACTTTGGCCTGGCCGGGGTGCCGGACGCCTTCCAGCGCCTGTGGACTCCGCACCGCATGGCGTACATCAAGGGCGGCCAGCACCAGTTCAAGAACCCGGATGACTGCCCGTTCTGCGTCGCGCCCGAACGGGAGGACGACGATTCGCTGATCGTCTACCGCGGACGGTTCTGCTACGTCGTGCTCAACCTCTTCCCTTACAACCCGGGCCACCTCCTGGTCTGCCCCTACCGGCACATCCCGGACTACACCGACCTGACCGTCGAGGAGACCGCGGAGTTCGCCGAGCTGACCCAGACGGCCATGCGGGTGCTGCGCAAGGTCGCCAACCCCACCGGCTTCAACTTGGGCATGAACCAGGGCGTCACCGGCGGGGCCGGCATCGCGGGCCACCTGCACCAGCATGTGGTGCCGCGCTGGGGCGGGGACGGGAACTTCTTCCCGATCATCGCGCAGACCAAGGCGATCACCCAGACCCTCGGCGAGGTCCGCCAGCAGGTCGCCGAGGCGTGGCCCCAGGGCAACGGCCAGGGCGGCGGCGCGGCCGACACCACGGGAACCATGGCGTCCGGGGCAGCGGATGCTGAATAAGCACGCCCGCGGTTTCTTCACCGCCTTGTTTTCGCCGCTTGCCCGCTGGCTGCTGCGGGTGGGTGTCTCGCCCGACGCCGTCACCATCATCGGTACCGCCGGGGTGGTGGTCGGCGCCCTCGTGTTCTACCCCCTGGGCCAGCTCTGGTGGGGAACGCTGTTCATCACCGCGTTCATCTTCTCCGACGTCATCGACGGCATCATGGCCCGGATGCAGGAACGCGGCGGGCGCTGGGGCAACTTCCTGGACTCCACCCTGGACCGGGTCGCCGACGGCGCCCTGTTCGCCGGCGTCGCCATCTGGTTCTTCACCGGCGGCGCCGATACCCCCATTGCAATCGCCGCCGTCGTCTGCCTGGTCCTGGGCATGGTGGTGTCCTACGCGCGGGCCAAGGCCGAGGCGCTCGGCTACCACGCGAACGTGGGCATCGCCGAGCGCGCCGAACGGCTGGTGTCCGTCCTGGTGGTCACCGGCTTCACCGGGCTCGGACTGCCGACCGTGGTGCTGTTCGCGACCCTCTGCCTGCTCGCGCTGGCCAGCTTCGTGACGGTCGTGCAGCGCATCGCCTCAGTGCACCGCCAGTCCCTGGAAGAGACCGCGGGCAGTCCCGCCGAGCCGGCTGCCTGAGCGGTGTAACCGGAATTCAACCGGGCCGCAGCGGGGGACTAGTATTAGCTTTACCGGCCAATGGTTCCCGGTAATCCGGTGTGTGCGGGCCGCTGCATGCGAGATTGTCAGCTGCGTGCCGTCCGCGCCCCGGTGAGGTCATCTATCTACCCATAGGGGTTTTTGTGTCTACACCTGATGTAAGCAGCGAAGCCGGCGCGTCCGCCAAGAACGTAACGGGCAGCAGCCGCGTCAAGCGCGGCATGGCGGAGATGCTCAAGGGCGGCGTCATCATGGACGTCGTCAACGTCGAGCAGGCCCGCATCGCCGAGGATGCCGGTGCCGTGGCCGTGATGGCGCTGGAACGCGTTCCCGCCGACATCCGCGCCCAGGGCGGCGTGTCCCGGATGAGCGACCCGGACATGATCGACAAGATCATCGACGCCGTCTCCGTGCCGGTCATGGCGAAGGCCCGGATCGGCCACTTCGTCGAGGCGCAGGTCCTGCAGTCCCTCGGCGTAGACTACATCGACGAGTCCGAGGTCCTGACCCCGGCCGACTACACCAACCACATCGACAAGTGGAACTTCACGGTTCCGTTCGTCTGCGGTGCCACCAACCTCGGCGAAGCGCTGCGCCGCATCAACGAGGGCGCGGCCATGATCCGCTCCAAGGGTGAGGCCGGCACCGGCGACGTCTCGAACGCCACCACCCACATGCGCCAGATCCGGGCCGAAATCCTGAAGCTGGCCTCCCTGCCCGAGGACGAGCTCTACGTCGCCGCCAAGGAACTGCAGGCCCCGTACGAACTGGTCAAGGAAGTTGCCTCCACCGGCAAGCTCCCGGTGGTGCTGTTCACCGCCGGCGGCATCGCCACCCCGGCGGACGCCGCGATGATGATGCAGCTCGGCGCCGACGGCGTCTTTGTCGGCTCCGGCATCTTCAAGTCCGGCAACCCGGCGCAGCGCGCCGCCGCCGTCGTGAAGGCCACCACCTTCTTCGACGACCCGGACGTCATCGCCAAGGCCTCCCGCGGCCTGGGCGAAGCCATGGTCGGCATCAACGTGGATGAGATCCCGCAGCCGCACCGCCTCGCCGAGCGCGGCTGGTAACCTTCGCGCCCTGGGGGCACAGGACGGCGCTGATCCTCCGCGTGCTATTCCCCGCGCCCTGTTGGCAGCCGAGCTGCTGGTCGGGGCGCGGGGCCCCTTTTACGCACGCTGCCGGATCACACCGCCCCGCGCCTTGCGCTTCTGATTGAACGACGGCGGCGAGTCACCCTTCCTGGGTGACTCGCCGCCGTCGTTTGCGTTCTGCTGGTTTTACTCGAGGCCGCGGCGCTTGAGCAGTGGTTCGAGTTCGGCGTCGCGGCCTCGGAAGGCGCGGAAGGACGCGAGCGGGTCGCGGCTGTTGCCCCGGGAGAGCAGCTCGGCGCGGAAGAAGTCGCCGTTGGCCCGGGTCAGGCCGCCGTTTTCCTTGAACCATTCCACCGTTTCGGCGTCGAGCACCTCGCTCCAGATGTAGGAATAGTAGCCCGCGGCATACCAGCCGCCGGCGAAGATGTGCTGGAAGTAGCCGGTGCGGTAGCGCGGCGGGATCAGGCTGTGCGCCACCCCCGCCGCTGCCAGGGCCTTGGCCTCGAACTCCAGCACGTCCTCGGGGATTTCCGAGCCGTCGAGGACATGCCAGGCGAGGTCCAGCAGTGCCGCGCCAAGGTACTCGGTGGTGCCGAAGCCCTCGCCCCAGAGCGCTGCGTCGTTGAGCTTGTCCACGGCTTCCTGCGGCAGCGGTTCTCCGGTGGCGTGGTGCTTGGCGTAGTTCGCCAGCACTTCCGGCCACATGATCCACATCTCGTTGACCTGCGAGGGGTACTCGACGAAGTCGCGGGGCACGGAGGTGCCGGCGAACCGCGGGTAGGTGACCGAGGAGAAGAGGCCGTGCAGGGCGTGGCCGAATTCGTGGAACGTGGTCCGCAGTTCGTCCAGGGTCAGCAGTGTGGGCTCACCGGCGGGCGGCTTGGAGATGTTGAGGTTGTTGATCACTACAGGCCGGGTGTTCAACAGTCCGGACTGCTCCACGAGGGAATTCATCCACGCCCCGCCGCGCTTTGAGTCCCGGGTGTAGTAGTCGCCCAGGAACAGGCCCAGGTCCGTGCCGTCGGAGTTCTTGACCTCCCAGACCCGGACGTCCGGGTGGTAGCCGGCCAGATCGGTGCGCTCATGGAACGTGATCCCGTACAGGGCGGTGGCGGCGAAGAAGACGCCGTCCTTCAGGACCCGGTCCAGCTCGAAGTAGGGCCGCAGTGCCTGCTCGTCTACGGAATACCGCTCACGCTTCACCTTGGCCGAGTAGTAGGCCCAGTCCCAGGCCTCCAGCGGGTGGCCGGCCACCTCCGCCAGCGCCTCGGCCTCGGCGTCGGCATTCCGGACGGCGGCCGGCGCGAGCCGGTTCATCATGGCCTGCACGGCCTCGAAGTCGGGGGCGGTCTGCTGGTCCACGCTGAGCTCGGCGAAGTTGGCGAAGCCCAGCAGGCCGGCCTTCTCGGCGCGGAGCCGGACCATGTCCTTGACCAGGTCCAGCACGTCGAGGCTGCCGCCGCCGCTGCCGCGGCCGATCGAGGCCTCGTAGAGCCGCCGCCGCACCTCCCGGTTCTCCAGGGCGGCCATGGCGGGCTGGTTGCTGGGCTGGATCAGGGTGAGCAGGTACTTGCCGTCATGCCCGGCGGTGCGCGCGGCTTCGGCGGCGCTGGCGACGTCGTCCGCGGGCAGGCCCGCGAGCTCGGCGGCGTCGTCCAGCAGCAGTGACGCGGACTTCATGCCCTCCTTGACCCGCTGGCCGAACTCGGTACCCAGCGTGGAGAGTTCGGCGTTGATAGCTTTGAGCCGCTCCTGGCCGGCCTCGTCGAGCTGGATGCCGGACTGGCGGAACTCCTTGAGGTATTCCTCCACCAGTCGGGCGGATTCCGCGTCGAGCCGGTCGGTGTTGATGGCGGCGAAGCGCTCGAACAAGCCCCGGTTCAGGTACACGGCATCCTGGTGGGCCGAGAAAGCGGGGGAGAGCCGGGTCTCCAGCTCACGGATGGCGTCCGAGGCGTCCGCGGAGACCAGGGTAAAGAACGACGCCGCGGCCCGCTGCAGCAGCTGACCTGAGCGTTCCATCGCCAGCGCCGTGTTTTCGAAGGTCGCCGGCTCCGGGTCCGCCACAATCGCCTGGATCTCGGCCAGGTGCTCGGCGAGGCCGGCCTCTACGGCTTCGGAGTAGTGCTGGACTTCGATGTCCGCGAAAGGCGGCAGTCCGTATGGCAGGGTGCTGGGGCTCAAGAGGGGATTGGTCATGAAACAACTCTTTCATGCAATAGGCCGGTTCTCAATGAACTGCTAAGCGTGTTGTGATCCCCGCCACCGTAAGATTACGGGATGCGAACCATTCATCCCGCGCTGCGCGGACGGCTGCTCGCCGGGTCAGCCGCGGTTTTCCTCGCCGCTTCCGTGGTCTCCTGCGGCGTCGGCGCCGGCCCGGACAGCAACGCCGGGGCTTCCTCGGCGTCGGCGGGCACTTCTGCCGGGTCCACCGCCGGCAGCAGCGCCGGGTCCACGGCGGGGAACCCGGGGGCCACTCCGGACACGTCGCCCTCCGCCACCCCCACCCCGACGCCGACGCCGGGGAAGGGCCCCGCCTGCAAGGAAGTCCGCTGCACCTCGGTGCTGGTCACCGGGGACATGCTGGTCCACGCCCAGCTCTGGGAGCAGGCCCGCGCCGACGCCCTCGCCACCGGCGCCAAGGGGCTGGACTTCGAGCCGCTGCTGGCGGGCCAGCGCAAGTACATCGAAAAGAGCGACCTCGCGGTCTGCCACCAGGAAACGCCGGTATCCGGACCGACCGGCCCGTTCTCCGCCTACCCGTCGTTCAACGTGCCGCCGCAGATCATCACCGCTGCCCAGCAGGTCGGCTACCAGGCGTGCACCACCGCCAGTAACCACACCATTGACCAAGGCACCGCGGGGCTGGTCCGCACCCTGGACGCACTCGATGCGGCCGGACTGCAGCACACCGGCTCCTATCGCAGCGAAGCCGACTCCCGCGGGGTGATGATCCTGAATACCGCCGCCGCGAAGGTCGCCGTGATCGAGGGCGCCTACGGTTTGAACGGGCAGGCCCCGGAACACGCCTGGCAGGTGGACATGCTCGATCCTGCCGCGATGATTGCCAAGGCCCGCAAGGCGAGGGCGCTCGGCGCGGACATCGTGCTGGGCGTGATGCATGCCGGCGACGAGTACGCCAGCGCGCCGAACGAGCAGCAGCGCAGCGTGGCGCATGCGCTGGTGGACAGCGGCCAGTTCACCATGATCTATGGCCACCACACCCACTCGGTGCTCCCGATCGAACGCTACAAGGGGACCTGGATCGTGTACGGGCTGGGCAACGGCGTCACCGAACTCTCGCCCTGGTACGTGGTGAACAACGAGGGGCTGCTGGTCCGGGCGCAGTTCAGCCAGGACGCTGCAGGCAAGTGGTCCGCCTCGGACCTGGCCTGGGCGCCGTCCGTCATTGTGCGCGACCCCTACCGGTGGTGCTCGGTCGCCTCTGACGCGCCGCAGGGACCCTGCGCCGGTGCCGCCGCGGACGCCGCCACCCGGCTGCGGACGCGGACCGTGGTGGAATCGATGGGCGCCGCCGCGGCGGGCGCCCACGAACTGCTGATCACGAAGGAGCGGTAGCCCTGGACACGCTGAGCGAACGACGGCGGAGCCTCGCCGTGCGCGGCGCCGAACTGGCCGTCTTTGAATACGGCCGGCAGCCCGGCCCGGACGTGCCGACGCTGCTGCTGGTACACGGTTATCCCGACGACCACCGGGTGTTCCTGCCCGTCATCCGGGAGCTGGCGGCGACGCATCACATGGTCGCCTATGACACGCGGAACGCGGGCGCGTCCGCCGTCGTCGGAAGTCCCGGCGACTTCACCCTGGCCACACTGGTGGACGACCTCTTTGCGGTGCTGGCGGCGGCCGGAGCCGCCGGGGTGCATCTGGTGGGCCACGACTGGGGGTCCATCCAGGGCTGGGCCGCCGTGCAGGACCCGCGCGCCGCGGGAATGATCCGCCGCTACACCAGCGTCTCCGGGCCGGACCTGGGGCATTTCTCGCGCTGGGTGCGCTCCCGGCTCCGCAACCCCCGGTCCTGGCGGCAACTGGCCGGGCAGCTGCTGCGCAGCTGGTACATCGCGGCGTTCCTGGTCCCGGTGCTGCCCGAGGCTGCCTGGCGGCTGTTCCTGACCCGGCGTTACGAACGGGGCGCAAAGCGCAGCGTCGGCAACGACCCCATCCGCGGGCTGGCCCTCTACCGCAGCAACTTCCGCGGCCGACGGGACCGGCCAGCACCGCGGACCGCACGGGTGCGGGTCACCATGCCGGTGCTGGTGGTGGTCCCGGTGCGGGACCCCTTCCTGTCCCCGCACCTGGTGGACGGGCTCGAGGCGTGGGTGGATGACCTGAGCGTGGTGCGAGTGGACGGCGGCCACTGGTGGCCGGCGACGCGCCGGGCGGAGTTCGCCGAGCTGCTCCGGAAGAGCGAGGCCGGCGCATGACGACGGCGGCGCCCACCGTCCACCTGTTCTCAGTCCGGCAGGCCGTCCGAAAGGCTGCGGGCCATAAACACGCTGTTGGGATCCGGCTGGTAGCCGGCAAAAGGCGGGCACGGGACGAATCCGTGCCGGGCGTAGAGGCGCCGCGCCGGGGCGAAAAACTCCTGCGATCCGGTTTCCAGGCACACGCGTCCGTAGGCGCGGTGCCGGGCCTCGTCCAGGATCCCGGCCAGCAGGAGCGCGGCGACGCCCCGGCCGCGGGCGTGCTGCGCGGTGCGCATCGACTTGATTTCGCCCTCGCCATCGCCGAGGTCCTTCAGCGCCCCGCAGCCCAGCAGCACCCCGGTGTCGAGCCCAGCAGCGCCCGGCGCAGCGCTGTCGCGGGCGGTCCAGAAAGTGATCTCCGGTCCGGCCAGCGCGTCCGGGTCCAGGGCGTGCACGCTCTCGGCCGGTGAGGTCGCGAACATGTCCGCGAGGTGTTCGTCCAGCAGGCGCCGGACGTCCGGGCGGGCGGGGTTGTCGCGGGCAATGACGATCATGGAATCATCCGAGAGCATGTAGCAGCGGGTCAGCGGGGACGGCGGGCCGCGTGCTCGCGGGCCAGGACGGCGTAGGAGTCATCCGGGGTGCCGGGTGAGAAGCTGCCGTACTTGCGCTCTACGGCGGTCTTGATCAGGAAGTCCGCCAGCGCCGGGTTTTTCGGCAGCAGCGAGCCGTGCAGGTAGCTGGCCACGATGTTGCGGTAGCGGGCACCTTCCTGGCCATCGGTGCTGTTGTTGCCGGTGCCCTTCGCCGTCGTACCCAGCGGTGCGACGCCGGGGCCCAGGGTGGTCTGGCCGCTGTGGTTTTCGTAACCGAGCACCGTGCCGAACTCGGGGGAGGACACCGAGACGTTGCCGATCAGCCGTTCGTCCGTGCCGTGTGTCTCCACGTCCAAGATGCCGATGCCCGGGATGACGGAGCCGGTCCTGGTCTTGAAGAATTTGCCGAACAGCTGGTACAGCCCGCAGATCACCAGCATCGGCGTGCCGTCCTCGGCGAGCTCCTTGAGGACAGTTTCGCGGGAGAGCAGGTCATCCTGGATCACCAACTGGCCGCTGTCCTGGCCGCCGCCGCCCACGATCAAGTCAACGTCGGCGGGGAACTCGTCGCCGACGTTGTATTCAAGCAGTTCCGAGGTGTAGCCGTGCCAGCGCAGGCGCTGGGCCAGGACCAGGGCGTTGCCCCAGTCGCCGTAGATGTTCATGTCCCGCGGGTAGAGCTGGACCACGCGGATGGTGCCCTTGCCGGGGTCGGCGGACCCCTCGGGCGGCAGTTCGTGCCCGAAGGAGAGCCCGTGCGGGGTTTCGGGGGATGCCGGAGTCATGAGACCACCTCCACTGTGGTGATTTTGGACAGCTCGCGGCGGATGGCCAGCATGGCCGTGTAGGTGCAGAAAATCCGCTTCGGCTTGTCCTTGGCCCCGCGGATAAAGGCGGCCAGGGCCGGGGCGATGTCCGTGTCGACAGCGCCGATTGCGACGTCGTCGTACTGCAGCCGCAGTGCCATGTCGTAGGCACGCGAACCGGAGAGCTGGTCCACGCCGCCGTCACGGAGGGTGTCGAATTCGACGTCCCAGAGCCAGGACATGTCCCGGCCGTCGGCGTAGTTGTCGTTGATGGCGATCATCGTGGCGTAGCCGGCGGCCGGGAAGGACTTCAGGCCCAGCCGGAAGCCGCTGGGGTTTTTGACCAGGACCAGTTCCAGCGGAAGCCCGTCGACTACAAGGCTCTCGCCGCGGCCGAACGCCGGGGCCACGTTGGCCAGGGCCTTGAGCAGGCCGGCGTGGTCGGTGCCCGTACCGCGGGCGCCCGTGATGGCGCGGGCCAGGGTCAGCGCCGCCGCCGCGTTGAAGATGTTGTAGACGCCGCGGAGTTTCATCCCGGTGCCAACCGTGGCGCCGTCGTACTCAAAGTCGGCGTCGTCCGCGCCCACCCGACGCAGGACGACGTCGGCCGCCGGTTTGGCCGGTGCCGGAGGCACCGGACTGCCCGGCGCGGCGCGCATCTCGTCGTCGTTGGGGAACGTGCTGAGCAGCGAATCGTCGAGGCCGAAATAGCGGACCTCGGGGCCGCCGGCCGTGGCTGTTTCGAGCGTGTCCGCGATGCGGGCGACGCGCGGGTCCTCGCGGTTCAGGACGACGGTCCCGGTGGTCTTGGCGGCGATGTGCTGCAGCAGTTCGGCGGTCTTGTCGATCTCGCCGAAGCGGTCCAGCTGGTCGCGCAGCACGTTCAGCAGCAGGCAGTAGCGCGGCGGGACCTTGTTGACGAAGTGCACCGCGTGCGCCTCGTCCAGTTCCAGGACAGCGACGTCGGCATCGAGCCGGCCCCGCCAGTCCACCTCGCCGAGCAGCGCGGCGGCCACGCCCCGGGTGAAGTTGCTGCCGGTGCGGTTGGTGAAGACCTTCAGGCCCTGGCTTTCCAGCAGCTCCACCACCATCTTCGTGGTGGTCGTCTTGCCGTTCGTGCCGCTGACGACGGCGACGCCCAGCGGCAGCGTGGACAGCGTCCGTTGCATAAAGCCGGGGTCTAATTTTTCGACCACCAGGCCGGGGAGCGCAGAGCCTCCGCCCCGGAGCCGGGAGACCCGGCGGACGAACTTGCCGAGCGGAACGCTGAAGTAGAGCATGCTTTGTAATATATCCCAGCGGCGGCATGGAACCCGGCCCGGCGGCACTCCCCGGTGCGGCCCCCGGCAGCCCGGCGCATTATGCTGGCGGGATGACCACCCCCCTTTCTTTGCCTGGCTCCCGCGTGGGATCCGGCCTCCGGATCGGCGTCCTGGCACTCCAGGGCGACTTCCGTGAACACCTGCACGTAGTGGAGGCCGCCGGCGCCGCCGGCATCGGCGTCCGCCGCCCCGCCGAGCTGGACGGCCTGAACGGGCTCATCATCCCGGGCGGGGAGTCGACGACGATCGACAAGCTCGCCAGGATCTTCGAGCTCCGCGACCCGCTGCGCGAGAGCATCCGCGCCGGGCTGCCCGTCTACGGTTCCTGCGCCGGCATGATCCTGCTGGCCAACGAGATCGCCGACCCCGCCACCGACCTGGCCGGGAACCCGCAGCAGACCTTCGGCGGCCTCGACATCACGGTCCGCCGCAACGCTTTCGGCCGGCAGCGCGAATCGTTCGAAACCGACCTTGATTTCAAGGGCCTGGAGTTCAGCGCGGGCGAGTCCGGCGTCGACCCGGTCCACGCTGTGTTCATCCGCGGACCGTGGGTGGAACGCGTCGGCGCGGGCATCGAAGTCCTGGCAAAGGTGGAACCATCCAGGGCCGGCCACCCGGAATCCCTCGACGGGACGGCTAGAATTGTTGCTGTGCGTTCCGGCAAGCTGCTGGCCACCTCCTTCCACCCGGAAGTAACGGGGGAGAAGCGCGTGCATGAACTGTTTATTCGAATGATCAGAGGAGAAGCGTAAAGCATGTCAGGCCACTCCAAATGGGCGACGACCAAGCATAAAAAGGCCATCCTGGACAGCCGCCGGGCCAAGTCGTTCGCCAAGCTGATCAAGAACATCGAAGTTGCCGCGCGCATGGGCGGCCCCGACCTCGCCGGTAACCCGAGCCTCGAACTCGCCGTCACCAAGGCCAAAAAGACCTCGGTCCCCGCCGACAACATCGACCGCGCCATCAAGCGCGGCGCCGGCCTCACCGGCGAAGTCGTGGACTACACCGAGATCATGTACGAGTGCCGCGGCCCGCAGGGCTCGGCCCTCCTGATCGAGTGCCTCACGGACAACAAGAACCGCGCCGCCTCCGAGGTCCGGCTCGCTATCTCCCGCAACGGCGGCACCATCGCCGATCCCGGTTCGGTCAGCTACCTCTTCTCCCGCAAGGGCGTCGTGTCGCTGCCGAAGAACGGCCTGACCGAGGACGATGTGCTGATGGCGGTCCTCGACGCCGGCGCCGAGGAAGTCAAGGACAACGGCGAGAGCTTCGAGATCCACTCCGAACCGACCGACCTGCAGGCCATCCGGGATGCGCTCAAGGAAGCCGGAATCGACTACGACACCGACGAGGCCGAGTTCGTGCCCTCCATGCAGGTGCCGCTGGACCTCGACGCCGCCAAGAAGTTCATGAAGCTCGTGGATGCCCTCGAAGAGCTCGACGACGTGCAGAACGTCTACAGCAACGCCGACCTCAGCGACGAAGTGCAGGCCGCACTGGAAGCCGAGTGACCCTTCGCGTCCTCGGCGTCGATCCGGGCCTCACCCGCTGCGGGATCGGCGTCGTGGACGTCGAGAAGAACCGGCGCGCCACCATGGTGGCCTTCGGCGTGGTCGGTACCTCTCCGGAGGAGAGCCTGGACCAGCGGCTGCTCGTCATTGCCACCTCGATCGATGACTGGCTGGACCGGTACAACCCGCAGGTCCTCGCAGTCGAACGCGTCTTCTCCCAGCTCAACGTCAGCACGGTCATGGGCGTCGCCCAGGCCTCCGGCGTGGTGATCGCCGCAGCCGCGCGGCGCGGCATCCCGGTGGCGTTGCACACGCCGTCGGAGGTCAAAGCCGCCGTGACCGGCAGCGGCACGTCCAACAAGGACGCCGTCACGAAGCTCGTCACCAAGATCCTGCGCCTGGACGCACCGCCGCGGCCCGCCGACGCCGCCGATGCGCTGGCCCTGGCCATCACGCACGCGTGGCGGGCCGGCAGTGGTGCCGCGGTGGCCACCACAGGGCCGGGCAGCCAATCCCTCACCCCGGCCCAGCGCGCCTGGGCCGACGCGGAGGCCAAAGCGCGCCGCGCGCGCTGAATGTCCGGGGCGCTTGCTAGGGTATTCGTAGATATGTTCGGATAGCCGGCTGCAAACCCAGCCGTAAACCCAGGAGCCAGGCCTTGATCAGTTTTCTCCGCGGAACCGTAGCGCATGTTGGCCTGTCCTCGGCAGTGATCGACCTCAACGGCGCCGGTATGAGCGTCAACGCGACGCCGCAGACCCTCAGCAAACTCCGCGTCGGGGATGAAGGCAAGCTCTTCACTTCCCTGATCGTGCGCGAAGACTCGCTGACCCTCTTCGGCTTCTCCAGCGACGACGAACGCGAGGTCTTTGACGTGCTGCTCAGCGTCAGCGGCGTCGGTCCGCGTCTGGCGCTGGCGGTCCTGGCCGTCCACGAACCCGAAGCGATCCGCGTCGCCGCGCACTCGGGCGACGGCAAGGCCTTCACCAAGGTGCCCGGCATTGGACCCAAGGTGGCCGGCCGGATCGTGCTGGAACTGGCCGGAAAGCTGGTCCCGCGCGGCACCCCCGCAGGTTCCGCGCCGGCCGTGTCCGCCGAAGCCGTGTGGAAGCCGCAGGTGGTTGCCGCCATGACCAGCCTGGGCTGGTCCGAGAAGGACGCCACCGCCAGCATCGACAAGTCGCTGGCCGATTCGCCCGAACTGGCCGAGCAGGGTAACGTCGCGGAAATCCTGCGCGCCACACTCCGCTGGCTGGGCCAGGACGGCGCCCGCGCCGGAAACCGGGTAGGCGCCCGTGGCTGAGCCGTCCCTGGTGGCCGGGGGAGAGGAGCCCGAGGAGCGGGTGATCGAGGCCGCCCTCCGGCCGAAGAACCTGCACGATTTCGTGGGCCAGCACCGGGTCCGCAAGCAGCTCTCGCTGGTGCTGGAGGCGTCCCGGATGCGCGGCCGCAGCGCGGACCACGTGCTGCTGTCCGGCCCGCCCGGCCTGGGCAAGACCACGCTGTCCATGATTATTGCCGCCGAAATGAACGCCCCGCTGCGGATCAGCAGCGGCCCGGCGATCCAGCACGCCGGGGACCTGGCCGCCATCCTGTCCTCGTTGTCCGAGGGCGAGGTCCTCTTCCTCGACGAGATCCACCGGATGTCGCGGCCCGCCGAAGAAATGCTTTACATGGCGATGGAGGACTTCCGCGTCGACATCGTCGTCGGCAAGGGCGCCGGGGCCACCGCGATCCCGCTGGAGCTGCCGCCGTTCACCCTGGTCGGCGCCACCACCCGCGCCGGGCTGCTGCCCGGGCCGCTGCGGGACAGGTTCGGCTTCACCGGGCACCTCGAGTTCTACTCCGTCGAGGAGCTCGAGCTGGTGCTGCGCCGCTCGGCGGGGCTGCTGGACCTGAAGGTCAACTCGGCCGGGTTCAGTGAGATTGCCGGCCGCTCCCGGGGCACGCCCCGCATCGCGAACCGCCTGTTGCGCCGTGTCCGGGACTGGGCGCTGGTGCACGGCGTCGAACAGATCGACGCGCGGGCGGCCTCGGCGGCGCTCGACATGTACGAGGTGGACAAGCGCGGCCTCGACCGCCTGGACCGCGCCGTCCTTGAAGCGTTGATCACCAAGTTCGGCGGCGGACCGGTGGGCCTGTCCACCCTGGCGATCGCCGTCGGCGAGGAAACCGAAACGGTGGAAACCGTCGCCGAACCCTACCTGGTCCGGGAGGGCCTGCTGGGCCGGACGCCCCGCGGCCGGATCGCCCTCGCCCCGGCCTGGACGCATCTGGGCTTCGCGGTGCCAGCCGGGGTATTCGGCCAGGATCCGCTGGACCTGTTCCAGGCCGGCGCTGCCGACGGCGGACCGGCCGGCTTCGGTGCGGAGGCTGAGGGCGAAGTCGATCCGGAATGGATCCGTAATAGTCAATAGCACTCGCTAGTGACCTTTTCCCTTTAGACTGGTATGACGCTCGGCACGTTCGGGCCTTTGTTTCCGTGTGCGGCTACCGCTAGCCGCTGCTGGCCGGGCATGATTTTCTGCCAGGTTTACTGCCGGGGTCCACACCAGGCGGCCCCGGAACGGAACGGACGTTGCTGTGAAACCAGCTTGCAAGTACAGAACGGAACTTTCCCCTTGGATCCAATGACTATTCTCCTGTTCGTCATGCTCGGCGTGTTCGTCTTCATGATGTTCCGCCGCAACAAGAAGACGCAGCAGCAGCAGGCGGAGCTCCAGTCGAAGTTCGGCACCGGCGTTGACGTTATGACCAGCTTTGGCCTCTTCGGCCGCATCGTTGAGATCGACGAGGCCGAGAACAAGGTTGTCCTGGAACTCTCCCCGGGCAACACCGCCACCGTGCACCGCCAGGCCGTCACCAAGATCGTCGAGCCGGTTGTCGCCGCCGAAGAGCCCACGGTGGTTCCCGACGACGCCTCCTCGCTGACCCTCGGCAAGAGCGATGCCACCGTCGACGGCGTCGACCGCACCGCCACCGCCGGTGACGTGCAGCGCACCGAAACGCCGGACGAAACCCTGCGCCGCCTGAACGACGAGGGCAAGAAAGACAGCTAGTCTGCCTCCTGAGCTATCCCGCGAAGCTACGGTGCGCGGGCATCCGCCGGTGCAGGCCTGACAGGCTGCACCGGCGGTTCCTCCGTCAACAATAGAAAGATCGACAATGGCACGAACTGGCCCCAAAAACTCAGCCCTCAGGGTGCTGGTCTGGCTTGGCGTTATTCTCGCCGTCCTGACGGCCGTCCTCGCGGGCGGCACGATGGCCGGGCAGGCGAGCTGGGCTCCGAAGCTTGCCCTGGACCTTGAAGGCGGCACCCAGATGATCCTGGCGCCCAAGGTGGCGGGCGGTTCGGACATTAACGAAGAACAGCTCAACCAGGCCGTGGCGATCATCCGCCAGCGCGTGGACGGCTCCGGCGTCGCGGAAGCCGAGATCAGCACGCAGTCCGGCCGCAACGTCGTCGTCAGCCTCCCGGGAACTCCGTCCAAGGAGACGCGCAAGCTGATCCAGGCGTCCGCCGACATGAACTTCCGCCCGGTCATCCAGGCCGGCGCCGGCGCGGCTGTCCCGGTCGCGTCCCGGACCCCTGAGGCGAAGCTGCCCAAGCCGACCGCCGCGCCGAAGAACAGCAGCGATGAGAACTGGGTTACCGCGGACGTCTACAAGAAGTTCGAGGCGCTGGACTGCGACAACCCGTCCCAGGACAAGCAGGAACGCTCCGATCCGGCCAAGCCGCTGGTGACCTGCGAGCCCGCCGCCGACGGCCGTCCCGCGATCAAGTACATCCTCGGGCCGGTGGAGGTCAAGGGTTCCAACATCAAGTCCTCCTCCTTCCAGCTGCAGCGCGGTGCGCAAGGCGCGGTGACCAATGAGTGGGCCGTTGACATCCAGTTCGACGAGGAGGGAACCGCCAAGTTCAAGACGATCACCGAACGGCTGAACAAGTTCTACGTCGACGCCGGGGGCGAGACCGGATCGGACCCCAAGGCGCAGTTCGCCATTGTGCTCGATGACCAGGTCATCTCCGCGCCGCGGTCCCAGGCTGTCATCACCGACGGCCGTCCGCAGATCACCGGCGGTTTCACCGAGCAGTCCGCGAAGGCGCTCTCCGACCAGCTGCGCTTCGGTGCGCTGCCGATCAGCTTCGACATCCAGAGCGAACAGCAAATCTCGGCGACCCTCGGCGGCGAGCAGCTCCGGATGGGCATGCTGGCCGGCCTGATCGGCCTGCTGCTGGTGGTGGTCTACTCGCTGTTCCAGTACCGCGCCCTCGGCTTCGTCACCGTCGCCTCGCTTGTCGTCGCCGGTGCGCTGACCTACCTGGCCATCGCGATCCTGGGCTGGACGGAAAACTACCGTCTCTCGCTGGCCGGCGTGGCCGGCATCATCGTGGCCATCGGCCAGACGGCGGACTCGTTCATCGTCTACTTCGAACGCATCCGTGACGAACTCCGGGAGGGCCGCGGCCTGGTCTCGGCCGTGGAGAACGGCTGGAAGCGCGCCAAGCGGACCGTCCTGGCCTCCAAGGCCGTCAACCTGCTGGCCGCGCTGGTGCTCTACTTCGTAGCGGTGGGCAACGTCCGCGGCTTCGCGTTCACCCTGGGCCTGACCGCGATCGCCGACTTGATCGTCGTGTTTATGTTCACCCATCCGACCCTGCAGCTGCTGGCCCGCACCAAGTTCTTCGGTGAAGGCCACAAGTTCTCGGGCCTGGACCCGAAGCGGCTCGGTGCCGTGCCCCTGTACCGGGGTGCCGGACGGATCCGCACCCCGGAGGACAAGCCGGTGGTGGCCCCCCGCGCCAAGAACACCGGCGCCGCGGCCGAGGCCGAACGCCGCATGACCATTGCAGAACGACGCCTCGCGGAAAGGCAGGAACAGCTTGCCGGTTCCTCCAAGAGCACGTCCAAGGAGGGCAAGTAAATGGCCAGCTTCGCTACGTTCGGTAACGAGCTTTACACGGGCAAGCGCTCATACGACTTCGTCGGATCCAAGAAGATCTGGTTCCTGATCGCCGCTGTCGCTGTTGCGCTGTCCATCCTGCTGCCGGTCGCCAAGGGCGGCTTCAACCTGGGCATCGAGTTCCGCGGCGGGTCCGAGTTCACGGTGTCCAACGTCAAGGACCGCGACGCCGCCCTCGGTGAAAAGGCCGTCGATAACGTCGTCCCCGGCAGCCTGCCGCGCGTCGCCAACGTCGCCGGCAACACCATGCGCATCCAGACGGACAAGCTCAGCGACGATGAGACGCTCCGGATCAAGGAAGGCCTCACCAAGGCCTACGGCGTGACCGATAACGAGGTGACGTCCACCTTCGTGGGCCCGACCTGGGGCGCGGACGTGACCAAGCAGGCGCTGCTCGGCCTGGCGATCTTCGTCGGCCTCGCCGCGGTGCTGATGGCGCTGTACTTCCGGACCTGGAAGATGTCGCTGTCCGCCCTGGCCGGCATGGTGGTGACAATGTTCATCACCGCCGGGGTGTACTCGCTGAGCGACTTCGAGGTGACCCCCTCGGCCATCATCGGCTTCCTCACGGTGCTCAGCTACTCGCTGTACGACACCGTGGTGGTCTTCGACAAGATCCGGGAAAACACCGCGGACCTGCAGGCCTCCACCCGGCGCACCTTCGCCGAGGAGGTCAACCTCGCCGTCAACCAGACCCTGGTGCGTTCCATCAACACCATGATGGTGGCCATCCTGCCGGTCGGCGCCATCCTCTTCATCGGGGCCGGCCTGCTCGGCGCGGGAACGCTGCGCGACCTCTCGCTGGCGTTGTTCGTGGGCATCCTGATCGGTACCGCCGCGACCATCTTCGTGGCGGCCCCGCTCTATGCCTGGTTGCGCCAGGGTGAGCCGGACTTGATCAAGCAGGCCAAGCGTGTGCAGCAGCGCCGCTCGGAGAATACCGCCAAGGCGGCACCCGCCACGGCCTAGCCGAAGAGGCCCCGCCGCAGCCGCCCGACGGGCCGGCGAACGTCCCTGCGACGTTCGCCGGCCCGTCGGACGTTGGCCGCCGGTTATCGAAGTATCCGGCTCCGGGAATAGACTTGAATAATTAACGGGTTTGAGAGGTGCTTCATTGGAAGAACGTTCGACGCCGGTGCCTGCAGCCCCGGCGGATAAGGCTACCGCCCAGGGGTCACAGACTGGTGTGGTGGCTGCCGGACGCCCGGACGCCGCAGTGCCCGTCGATAACTCCGGAACCCGGCCCACCTTTCCGGGACGCCGCGAACGCACCCGCTCCCGGCTGGCGCGGCTGACGGGCCGCGGAACGCCGGCCTATTCGCCCATCCTGGAGCCGCTGCTGCGCACCGTGCGCGCCAACAACCCCAAGGATGACTTCGAACTGATCCAGCGGGCGTTCGTCGTCGCCGAACGCTGCCACCGCGGACAAAAGCGCAAGAGCGGCGACCCCTACATCACGCACCCCGTGGCCGTGGCCACCATCCTCGCCGAGCTGGGACTGAGCGGGACGACCCTGGCGGCCGCGCTGCTGCACGATACCGTCGAGGACACCTCGTACACGCTGGAGGATCTCAAGGGCGAATTCGGGCCCGAAGTCGCCATGCTGGTCGACGGCGTGACCAAGCTGGACAAGGTCAGCTTCGGCGAAGCCGCCCAGTCCGAGACCGTGCGCAAAATGGTCGTCGCTATGGCCAAAGACATCCGCGTCCTGATGATCAAGCTCGCCGACCGGCTGCACAACGCCCGCACCTGGCGTTTCGTCTCGGCCGAGTCCTCGGCCCGCAAGGCCCGGGAAACCCTGGAAATCTTCGCGCCGCTGGCCCACCGGCTCGGCATGAACACGATCAAATGGGAACTCGAGGACCTCTCCTTCGCAGCGCTGTATCCCAAGGTCTACGAGGAAATCGTCCGGATGGTGGGGGACCGGACCCCCGAGCGGGAGAAGAACCTCGCCGTGATCCGCAACCAGATCACCGAGGATCTGCGCGCGGCCAAGATCAAGGCCACCATCACCGGCCGACCCAAGCACTACTACTCCATCTACCAGAAGATGATCGTCCGGGATAAGGACTTCGACGACATCAACGACCTGATGGGTGTCCGTGTGCTCGTCGACTCGGTGCGGGACTGTTACGCCGCCCTCGGTGCCATGCACTCGCGCTGGAACCCGCTTCCCGGCCGGTTCAAGGACTACATCGCGATGCCCAAGTTCAACATGTATCAGTCGCTGCACACCACGGTGATCGGCCCGGGCGGCAAGCCGGTGGAGATCCAGATCAGGACCCACGAGATGCACCGGCGCGCCGAATACGGCGTCGCGGCGCACTGGAAGTACAAGGACCAGCCCAACCGCACCGCGGCAGGGCCGGGCAGCCCGCGGGACGGCGACATGGGCTGGCTCCGCTCCCTCGTGGACTGGCAGCAGGAGACCTCTGATCCTGGTGAGTTCCTCGACTCGCTGCGCTTCGAGATCAATGCCCGCGAGGTGTTCGTGTTCACGCCCAAGGGCGAGGTCATGGCCCTGCCGGCAGGTTCGACGCCGGTGGACTTCGCCTACGCGGTGCACACCGAGGTGGGTCACCGGACCATCGGTGCGCGCGTCAACGGCAAACTGGTCCCGCTAAACAGTGAACTGAACCACGGCGACTGGGTTGAGATCTTCACCTCCAAGGCCGAAGGCGCCGGCCCTAGCCAGGACTGGCAGCACTTCGTCAAGAGCGCCCGGGCGCGCAACAAGATCCGGCAGTGGTTCAGCAAGGAACGCCGCGAAGAAGCGATCGACCGCGGCAAGGAGCTGCTGACCAAGGCGATGCGCAAGCAGAACCTTCCGCTGCAGCGCCTGATGACACACGACGCCCTCGCCGCGATCGCCGAGGACTTCAAGTACACGGACATTTCCGGGCTCTACGCGGGCGTGGGCGACGGCCACACGTCGGCACAGTCCGTGATGGAGCGGCTGGTCGAAAGCCTCGGCGGCAACGACACCCCCGAGGATGACCTCACCGAGGTTTCCATCCCGGCCCAGGTCAGCAAAGCCCGGTACTCCGACTCGGGAGTTGTGGTCCGCGGCGTCGACGACGTCTGGGTGAAACTGGCTCGCTGCTGCACCCCGGTGCCGCCGGATCCCATCCTGGGCTTCGTCACACGGGGCTCCGGCGTCTCGGTACACCGGACCGACTGCACCAACGTGTCCGGCCTGATGGACCAGCCGGACCGGATTGTCGACGTCGAGTGGGCGCCGACCCAGTCCAGCGTGTTCCTGGTCGAAATCCAGGTCGAGGCGCTGGACCGGAAGTCGTTGCTCTCCGACGTCACCCGTGTCCTGTCCGAGAACCACGTCAACATCCTGGCCGCCAGCGTGCACACCTCCACCGACCGGGTGGCGATCTCCAAGTTCGCCTTCGAGATGGGCGATCCGAAGTATCTGAGTCACGTGCTCAGCGCCGTCCGGCGGATCGACGGTGTCTTCGACGTGTACCGCACCACCGGGAACCGCCGCCGCAACTAGCCCTCGGGCCCAGGCAACCCTGCCGTGCGCCGCCGGCATTCGTGCCCCGTGCCCGATCCGGGCCCGTCCAGCAGGGCAGCCAGTTTGGCGAGGGCTGACCTCTTGTGCGGCATCCGAGGCGTCGCGTCGACCGCGCGGATGAGCAGCCGCAGCCGGACGTCCAGTTCCGGTGCGGCCAGGAGGGCTGCCAGCGCCGGCAGGGCACGGTCGGGCTCCACGTGGAGGGCGATGTCGACCGCTGTCCGCAGCGGACTGGAAACCATCAGCCCGCCCAGACTGACGACGTCGAACGGGCCCAGCCGCACCTCGTGGAAACTGCAGCCGCGGACGGCGCGGAGGCTCGAAATCCGCCGGCTGGCATCCACCAGCAGGGCCATCCGGTCCGGCTCGCCGGCGCAGCCGTAGATCCAGGCGGCTGTCATCCGTCCCGCCACCACGCGTTGCCGGAGGGGCGACGGAAGGGTGCACGCCGCCGCGCGCGCCCGCAGCTGCGGCGTGGACGCGGCGCCGGGAGGCAGGTACGCGCGCTGCGAGAGCTGCGTCAGCACGCCGTCGGACGCCATGGCCTGCAGCTCCGGCCAGGAGAAGAGCGACCCCGGAGAGTACAGCACGGGCGCGCCGCCGTGCCCGCCGGGAGGGGGACCAACGCTCGGCGGAATGACGCTCGGTGGCCCGTTGGGCGGGGGACTGGCGGTTGGGGGACTGGCAGCGGGGTGGCCTGGGGGCAGGGTCATTCAGCCATCGTGCCGCCCGGCCCCGGACACGGAACAGGCCCCGCACCGGTCATGTGGATAACCGGGTCGGGGCCTGTTCTGGGATGCGGCGGTTAGGAGAGTTCGCTGGCGGAACGCTCCAGCTGCTCCAGCCATGCCTGGCGAGCCTCCAGGGCTTCCTGGGCGGCCTTGATCTTGCGCTCGTCGCCGGCTTTCTCCGCCTTGGCGAGGTCTTCCTTGAGGCCGGCGATGGCCGCTTCCAGCTGCGTCAGGGCGCTGTTGGTGCGGGCCTTGGTTTCCGGGTTGGAGCGCTTCCAGTTTTCGTCCTCGGCGTGGCGGACGGCGTCCTCCACCTTCCGCAGACCGGCTTCGATCCGCCCCATGTCCGCCCGGGGAACCTTGCCGGCTTCCTCCCAGCGGTCCCGGATGGACTGCAGTGCCTTCTTGGCCGCTGTGAGGTCCTTGATCGGAAGCAGCTCGTTGGCCTCTACCAGCAGCGCCTCCTTGACCTTGAGGTTGGCGCCGTACTCCTGGTCGATCTCCTCGTTGGCCGCCTGGCGGTTCGTGAAGAAAACATCCTGCGCGGCCCGGAAACGTGCCCACAGGGCGTCGTCATCCTTGCGGCTGGCACGCGGCGAGGCTTTCCACTGGTCCATCAGGCGGCGGTACTCGCCGGCGGCGAAGCCCCAGTCGGTCGACGAGGACAGTGCCTCCGCCTCGCTGATCAGCTTCTCTTTGGCGGCCTTGGCGGCCGAGTTGTTGCTGTCCAGCTGGGAGAAGTAGGCCCGGCGGTGGCGGTCAAAGACGGTGCGGGCGGCGCGGAACCGCTTCCAGAGCGCGTCCTCGTTGCTCCGGCCGAGCCGGACACCGCTCTTCTGTGCGGTCTTCCAGCTCTCGAAGAGCTCGTTCATCCGCGCGCTGGAAGTCTTCCACTGGATCTGCGCCGGGTCGTGGCCGGCGATTTCCTCGGCCTCGGCCACGATCGCTTCGCGGGCAGCGAGTTCGGCGGCGCGGACGGCGTCGTGCTCGGCCTTCTCCGTCTTCTCCAGCTCGGTGATCTGGCCGGACAGCGTGTCCAGGCGTCCCTCGGCGGCGCGGAGGTCGCCCACCATGTTCCGCTCGGCCAGCACTTCACGCAGGTGCGTGACGGTCTTCTGCATATCCGTGGCCGGAGCCTTGGAAGCGACGCGCTGCTCAAGCAGCACGATCTGGGCAACGACGTCGTCGTACTTGCGGGCGAAGTAGCCCAACGCCTCGTCGTCGCTGACACCGGGGTACTGGCCGACAGGGTGTTCCCCGCCGTCGATGGTCAGGAACACGTGGCCGTCGCCCTCGACGCGGCCCCAGCGTGCTGCCTCGGCGAGCGAGGTAGCGCTGGAAGCCGTGGCGGCGGCCGGCGCGGCAACGGACGGTGACGCCTTGGGGCGTGCGGCGAAGGCGGCGGGCGACGGGGCCGGGCGTGGTGCGGGTGCAGCAGCCGGCGCCGGGGCCGGCGCCGGCTCGGCCTCAGCTGCCGGGGCGGCGGCAGGTTCGTCGGTCGCCTGGGGTTCCGCCTCAGCCTCCGGGCTGGCGTCGGCCGGCGCAGCGGTGGGCTCGCTCGCCGCGCCGTTCACCGTAACCTCGGCTTCGGTCTCGTTGGCAGCTGCTGCCACTGTTTCGTCGGATTTCTGACTGTCTGTCACCGCTAGAAGTCTTTCGCTTGGAGGGAAATACCGGCACCGCGGCCGCGAGGGCCCCGGCTGGTTACTTCAGAGAGAACGAGTCTATCGTGACTGGTTCCACAGGTGCGCCGTCGGTGGCGCTGGCGCCGGGTTTGACACCGGCCGCCGCAATCTTGCTGACCACATCCAGCCCGGACGTGACCTTGCCGACCACTGTGTAGCCGCCGGCAGCGTCCGCCGGGATCACCGTGTCCTTGTAGACGATGAAGAACTGTGTCCCGTTGCCGTACGCGTTGCCGCCGGTCCGTGCCACGGCGATGGTTCCGGCCGGGTACTTGTTGTCAGCCGGGGTGTTCTCCAGCGGGCCCCAGGTATATGCGGGATCGCCGGTGCCGTCCCCGTTCTTGGAACCGCACTGCAGCACGCCGAAGGACTCGGCGGTGGTGAGCCGGTGGCAGGTGAGGCCCTTGTAGAAGTTCTGGTCCGCGAGCGATTTGAAGACGGCGGCCGCCTGCGGCGCCTTGCTGCCGTCGAGTTCGACGCCCAGGCTGCCGCGGTTCAGGGCCAGGGTGCCCTTGAAGGTCTTGCCCGCCGCGGTTTCAGGCTTGGGGATGTTCGCCCCGTTGGTTTCGGCGGGGGCTGGCGTGGCGGAAGCCGACGGGCTCTCCAGCCCGGCCTCCGCGGCCTTAAATTCGTCCTCGCTCGGGTTGCTGGAAAACACCGTCAGCTGCAATATAACGGCGAGGACCAGGGCGGCCGCACCACCGGCGGTCGCGAGGATATTGTCGCGCTTGCGGCGTTTGTCCTGCTCCCGGCGGAGCTCACGCTTTGCCTCCATTTGCTGGACGCGCCGCTTGGCTTCGCGGGCGCTCCGTGAACTGGCCGCCAAAAGTCCTCCTGGTTGTAGGGCCGCAGACCGGGCCGCGGCATCGCCGCCGGACCGGGTGCAACACGCAAGCTGCCGGCAGCTCCGCCCGCCGCGCGCATTACAGATGCACGCGGCAAAAAGCATAAACTGGCTGCCGCACACAGTTTATGCACGACTGGCCGGTCTGCGCGCGACGCCGCGGCCGTTGTACCGCCGTCGTTATCAGAGGAGAAAATTCCACCATGGCACGCACCGCCTCCCTGTCCGGATTCCCCGAGTGGCTTCCCGAAGAGCGGCTGGTGGAGCTGCATGTGCTGGACACGCTGCGGCGCACCTTTGAACTGCACGGCTTCTCCTCGATCGAAACCCGTGCCGTGGAAACCGTGGGCCAGCTGCTCCGCAAGGGCGAAATCGACAAAGAGGTCTACGGCCTCAGCCGGCTGCAGGACGACGACGACGCCGGCGCGGCCGCGACTAACACCGCCGCCTCGCACAAGGCCGATCCGCACGCCCTGGCCCTGCACTTCGACCTCACCGTGCCCTTTGCCCGCTATGTGGTGGAGAACGCCGGCTACCTGGCGTTCCCGTTCCGCCGCTACCAGATCCAGAAGGTCTGGCGCGGAGAGCGTCCGCAGGAGGGCCGGGCCCGCGAATTCACGCAGGCGGACATCGACATCGTCGGCGACGGCGAACTGCCGTTCCGCTACGACGTCGAAATCGCGCTGGTGATCGCAGAGGCGCTGGGCGCCCTGCCGATTCCGGACTTCCTGCTCCGGGTCAACAACCGCAAGCTGGCCGAGGGTTTCTACAACGGCATCGGCCTGACCGACACCGCCGGGGTGCTGCGCAGCATCGACAAGCTGGAGAAGATCGGCCCGGCCCGGGTGGCCGAGCTGCTCAAGTCCGAGCTCGGCGCCACCGAGGAACAGGCCCAGGCTGCCCTCAAGCTGGCCGGAATCCGCACCGGGGACACCTCGTTTGTGCAGCAGGTCCGGGCGCTGGGCGTGAGCAACGAGCTGCTGGAGGAAGGCTTGAACGAGCTGGAGCAGGTCATCGCCGCCGCCGTCCAGCGCGCCCCGGGCAAGGTGGTTGCGGACCTCAGCATCGCCCGCGGCCTGGACTACTACACCGGGACCGTTGTCGAAACCGTCCTGGTAGGCCACGAGCAGCTCGGCTCGATCTGCTCCGGCGGCCGCTACGACGCGCTGGCCAGCAAGGGCAACCGGAAGTTCCCCGGCGTCGGGCTCTCGATCGGCGTCACCCGGCTGGTGTCCCGGATCCTCAGCCAGGAGCTGGCCAAGGCATCCCGGGCGGTGCCGACCGCGGTGCTGGTGGCGCTCACCAACGACGAGAGCTGGGGCGCGGCGCAGGACGTCGCCGCGCAGCTGCGCGCGCGCGGGATCGCCACCGAGGTGGCGGCGAAGGCCGAGAAGTTCGGCAAGCAGATCAAGTTCGCGGACCGCCGCGGCATCCCGTTCGTCTGGTTCACCGACGACGACGGCAAACACCAGGTCAAGGACATCCGCACCGGCGAACAGGCCGACGCCGATCCGGCCAGCTGGTCGCCGGCCGAAGAGGACCTGCACGTGCGGGTCATCCGGGCCTGAGCGGGCTCTGCTTCAGCCCCGGCCGGACCTTGTTACGCCGGCGTCGCTAGGCCGGCGTCTGATGGGATTTCCGGCGCCGCAGGACCAGGAAGCGCCCGGCGATCCCGGCTACGAGCACGGCCGCCATGCCCAGCACCGAGGCGGGCGGCAGTGTGAGGGCCAGGACCACGCAGCCGGCAAAGCCGAGGGCATTGAGCCAGCGCGGCGCCAGCCGGCGGCGGCCGGTCAGGGTGAAGGCCGCGGCATTCGCCACGGCGTAGTAGACCAATACGCCGAAGCTGGAGAAACCCACCACCGTCAGCACGTTCGTGGTCAGCAGCAGCACGATCACGGCGGCCGCGACGGTCAGCTCGGCCACGTACGGGACGGTGTGCGCCCCGCCGACCCGGGCCAGCGGAGCGGGCAGGTCGCGCTCCCGTGCCATCGCCATGGTGGTCCGGCCCACGCCGGTAATCAGCGCCAGCAGCGCGCCGAGGCAAGCGGCGGCTGATCCCGCCTGCACCACCGGGCTGCCGGCCTGCAGCGCCGAGTTGGTCACCGTGTCCAGCAGCGGCGCGGAGGAACCGGCCAGCAGGCCGGCCGGCAGGTGCCACTGCAGCAGGGCCGCGAGTCCGAGGTAGATCACGAAGGACCCGCCGAGAGCGGCCAGGATGGCCCGCGGGATGGTGGTGGCGGGGTCCTTGACCTCCTCGCCCAGGGTGGCGATCCGGGCGTACCCGGCGAAGGCAAAGAACATCAGCCCGGCCGCGGGCAGCACGCCCCAGGCGTTTCCGGTGCCACCCGGAATCGCTCCGAACGCCCCGCCCATTGCCGCGGGGGCGCCTGCCGGGTGCGGGCCGATGAGCGAGGCTGCCGCTACAAACGCGAGGGTGGCCAGCACCACGGCAAGCAGGATCCTGGTCAGCAGGGCCGTCCGGGTGATACCGAGCAGGTTCACGCCGGTCAACACCACGACGGCGGCCACCGCCACCGGGGTGGCGAAGCCCGGCGCGACGTAGTGCCCGAAGGTCAGTGCCATCGCCGCGCAGGAGGCCGTTTTGCCCGTCACGAACCCCCAACCGGCGATGAACCCCGGCCATTCGCCCAGTTGCCGGCGGCCGTACACGTAGGTGCCGCCGCTGGAGGGATACCGGGAAGCCAGCTGCGCCGAGGCCACGGCATTGCAGTAGGCCACCAGGCCGGCCACGGCCACCGCGACGGTCAGCAGCGGCCCGGCGAGGGCCGCGGCGGGGGAGAAGACCACGAACACGCCCGCACCCAGCATCGAGCCCAGGCCGATCGCGGTGGAATCAAGGACGCCCAGGCGGCGCTGCAGCTGCTTGGGGGTCGGCGGAGGGCTTGCCATGGCGGGTGGGGCCTTTCCAACGGGTAAACTCGAACGGGACCGTTCCCGTAGCGGTCCTATTTAACACCACCCTGTTTTCCTTCTGAAAGGCGAGCTGTGCTGCGCACACACGACCTCGGATCCCTTCGCTCCGAGCACATTGGACAAACCGTAACCCTCGCCGGCTGGGTCGGCCGGCGTCGTGACCACGGTGGTGTCGCATTCGTGGACCTGCGCGACGCTTCGGGCGTCGCCCAGGTGGTTGTCCGCGAAGAAGAGGTCTTTCACGGCCTGCGCAACGAGTTCGTGCTGCAGGTGATCGGCACCGTCTCCAAGCGGCCCGAGGGCAATGAGAACCCGGCGCTGGCCACCGGCGAGATCGAGGTCATGGCCGAGAAGGTCACCATCCTCAACACCTCCGACCCGCTGCCGTTCCAGATTGACGAGCACGTTGAAGTCGGCGAGGAAGCCCGCCTCAAGCACCGCTACCTGGACCTGCGCCGCCCCGGCCCCGCCCGCAACCTGCGCCTGCGCTCCGAGGCCAACCGGGTGGCCCGCGAGCTGCTGCACCAGGACGGCTACGTCGAGATCGAGACGCCCACGCTGACCCGTTCGACGCCGGAAGGCGCCCGCGACTTCGTCGTCCCCGCGCGCCTCGCGCCGGGTTCCTGGTACGCGCTGCCGCAGTCGCCGCAGCTGTTCAAGCAGCTCCTGCAGGTCGGCGGCTTCGAGAAGTACTACCAGATCGCCCGCTGCTACCGTGACGAGGACTTCCGCGCGGACCGCCAGCCGGAGTTCACCCAGCTCGACATCGAAGCCAGCTTCGTGGAGCAGGATGACATCATCGGCCTCGGCGAGAGCATCGTGAAGGCGCTGTGGAAGCTGATCGACGTCGAGATCCCCACCCCGATCCAGCGCATCACCTACAACGACGCGATGGCCCGCTACGGCTCGGACAAGCCGGACCTGCGCTTCGGCCTGGAGCTGACCGAGCTCACCGAGTTCTTCAAGGACACCAACTTCGGCGTCTTCAAGGCCCCCTACGTCGGCGCCGTGGTGATGCCCGGCGGCGCCTCGCAGGCCCGCCGGGCCCTCGACGCCTGGCAGGAATGGGCGAAGCAGCGCGGTGCCAAGGGCCTGGCCTACGTCCTGTTCAAGGAGGACGGCGAACTTGCCGGGCCCGTGGCCAAGAATCTGACCGAGACTGAACGCGCCGGCCTCGCCGACGCCGTCGGCGCCAAGCCGGGCGACTGCATCTTCTTCGCCGCCGGCGAGAAGACCCCGTCCCGTGCCCTGCTCGGCGCCGCCCGGGTTGAGATCGGCCACCGCACCGGCCTGATCAACCCGAGTGACTGGGCGTTCTGCTGGGTGGTTGACGCGCCGATGTTCGAACCGGCGGCAGCGGCCGTCGCGTCCGGCGACGTCACTGTCGGCGGCGGCAAGTGGACGGCCGTGCACCACGCCTTCACCTCGCCCAAGCCGGAATTCATGGACAGCTTCGACACCGATCCGGAAACGGCGCTGGCCTACGCCTACGACATTGTCTGCAACGGCAACGAAATCGGCGGCGGCTCCATCCGTATCCACCAGGGCGACATCCAGGAGCGCGTCTTCAAGGTCATGGGCCTCTCCCACGAGGATGCCCAGGAGAAGTTCGGCTTCCTGCTGGAGGGCTTCAAGTTCGGCGCGCCCCCGCACGGCGGCATCGCGTTCGGCTGGGACCGTGTGGTCTCGCTGCTCGCCGGCGTGGACTCGATCCGCGACGTCATCGCGTTCCCGAAGTCCGGCGGCGGCTACGACCCGCTGACCCAGGCGCCCGCGCCCATCACCGCGCAGCAGCGCAAGGAAGCCGGCGTCGACTTCAAGCCGCAGGACAAGAAGGACGACGGCACCAAGTAGCCTGAGGTGATCAGGAGCAGCGGCTCTCCGGGAAACCGGGGGGCCGTTGCTGTCGGCTGAAGACCTCGTGATCCGTGGCAGGAAGGTATACCCCCGTTGGAACCGCAATCCGGGCCCGCGTTGGAGGCGCAGATGGATACCGCGTGGCCCGCCGCCGAACGTGAGGACTCCGGCGGCTGGGTGCTCCGCGCCGCCTCGGGCGTGACGCAGCGCGCCAACTCCGTCTGGCCCTTGGAGCCGGGAGCCGACGGCCCCGCACAGCTCGCTGCGCTCCGGCACGCCCGGCTCTGGTACCAGGCCCGACGGCTGCCGCTGATCTTCCAGGTCTTCGACGACCATCGCTCTGCGCCGCTGAACGCAGTGCTCGACGCCGAGGGGTTCACCCGCCAGTCGGAGACCCTGATCATGGCCCGGGACGGCGGAGGTTCTGCAGCTCGTCCCCGCGGCGTCGAGATCTCGACGGAGCCCTCGCCGGAGTGGCTTCGGCTCTGGTGGAGCGTTGACGGCCGCGGCGACGACGCCGCCCTCGCGGTGGCCCGCGGCATCCTGACGGGCTGCCCCTCGCTGTACGCCCTGGTGCGGGACGACGACGGCGTCGCGGCCGCCGTCGGACGGCTAGCCTTGCCTGTCTCGGAACCTGGCGGCCCCCAGTGGGGCGGACTGTACTGCATGGCGACCCGTCCCGACGCCCGGCGGCGCGGCCATGCCAGCGCGGTGCTGCAGGCGCTGCTGGACGAGGGGACACGCCGGGGCCTTGCCGGGTACTGGCTGCTCGTCACGGCGGGCAACACCGGGGCGCAGGAACTCTACGCCCGCGCCGGCTTCGAGGAGTCCGGCCGCTACCTGTACCGGCAGGAGCGGCCCAAGCGGCACCTGACCGGCTGCTGAGCGCGCGAGAGGATTCAGCGCCAAGCTCTTACGCCGGCGGGTCCGTGACCACGATCCGCACCGCGCACAGGTCCCACGCGGCCTTCTTGAGCACTGCCGCGCGCGGGTCGGGGACGTCCAGGAACGGCAGCCGGACCAGGGCCGCGTAGCGCTTGAGCACCGGTTCGGCCAGCACCTGCCCGGCCAGCGTGCGGTCCCCGCCCGGGACGAGATATTCGACACCCTGGTCCTCGAAGATACGGGCGGCATGGTCGGCCACGGCTTCCACCAGGGCATCGGCCTGGTTGGCGCGGCGCCGGGCAAAGCGCTGCTGCGACCAGCCGCCGGCGGCGGTCCGGGACTGCACGTGCCGCGTGCCGGTCTTGGAAGCCAGGACCCGTCCCTCGGACACCACCGCCACCGAGTACCCGCCGCGGCGCACCAGGACCACGCCAACCCGGCGCGGCTGCGACGCCAGCGACGCCAGCCGGGCCACGGAATCATCGCCGCGGCCCGGGCGTCCGCCGTCCGGCCACGGCGGCTGCAGCAGCGCCGCGGCGCCATCGACGGCCAGCAGGCGCAGGCCGTCGTCGTCCGGTTCTTCCCGCAGCTCCCCGTGGCTCGCCCGGAACCGTTCCACCCAGCCCGGCAGGCGGTCGCCGGAGACGAACGCCACACGGGTGTCGGGGCTGGCCATGGCAGGGATCTCCGTTGTGAGGTTCAGGGGGAGCGCCGCCGTGTCAGGACGGGCAGGAACTAGAAGTAGCCTATCTATGTGGATGATCTCTTTGGCGCAGGGCAGGACAACGCGTCCGCAAACAACGACGTCGACGCCGAAGAGTCCGGCGGCGGCAGCTCCTCGAGCGGCACACCGGGCCGCTCCGCGCCGCGCAGTCCACTGGCCGTCCGGATGCGGCCGCGCAGCCTGGACGACGTGGTGGGCCAGCAGCACCTCCTGGGCCACGGCTCGCCGCTGCGGCAGCTCGCGGCCGGCAGCGACGCCACCGGACCGGCCGGGCCAAGCTCCCTGATTCTCTGGGGACCCCCCGGCACCGGCAAGACCACCCTCGCGCACGTCATCGCCAAGGGCCCGGGCCGGAAGTTCGTTGAGCTCTCCGCCATCACCGCCGGCGTGAAGGACGTCCGGCGCGTCATGGACGAGGCGCTTACCGCGCGTGACCTGTACAAGACCACCACCGTGCTGTTCCTGGACGAAATCCACCGCTTCAACAAGGCCCAGCAGGACGCGCTGCTGCCGGGCGTCGAGAACCGCTGGGTGGTCCTGGTCGCGGCCACCACGGAAAACCCTTCGTTCTCGGTGGTGTCGCCGCTGCTGTCCCGTTCGCTGCTGCTGACGCTCAAGCCGCTCACCGACGCCGACGTCGAGGGGCTGCTGCGGCGGGCCGCCGAGGACGCCCGCGGCCTGGGCGGCAAAGTGGAGCTCAACGAGGAAGCACTCGCCCACCTGGTCCGGCTTTCCGGCGGGGACGCGCGCCGTGCCCTGACGGCGCTGGAGGCGGCGGCCGGCGTCGCGTTCGGGGACGCGGACGACGGGCCCGCAGGGGACGCTCCCGTCACGATCGAACTCAAACACACCGAACGGGCCCTCGACGTCGCCTCGGTACGCTACGACCGCGCCGGCGACCAGCACTACGACGTCGCCAGCGCCTTCATCAAGTCCATTCGCGGCTCCGACGTCGACGCCGCGCTGCACTATCTGGCCCGGATGCTGGAGGCGGGGGAGGACCCCCGGTTCGTAGCACGGAGGATCGTTATCTCCGCCGCCGAGGACGTCGGCATGGCCGACCCGACCGCACTGCAGACCGCGGTGGCCGCCGCCCAGGCGGTGCAGCTGATCGGCATGCCCGAGGGCCGCATCATCCTGGCCGAGGCTGTAGTCCACCTCGCCACCGCACCGAAGTCCAACGCAGCGTATATGGGGATCAACCAGGCGATCGCCGACGTCCGCGCCGGCCTCGGCAACGGCATCCCGGCGCACCTGCGGGACGCGCACTACCCCGGGTCCAAGCAGCTGGGCCACGGCAAGGGCTACAAGTACGCGCACGACGCGCCCCATGCGGTGGCCACCCAGCAGTACCCGCCGGACGACCTCGTCGGCCGGAACTACTACGAACCCACCGGCAACGGCGCCGAACGCGACATCTCCACCCGGCTGGAACGGCTGCGGAAGATCATCCGGGGCAAGTGATCCTCTGGTAGGATGGATCGTTGTCTGGCAAGGCACGGACGCACAATCCACCAGTTCCCAGCGGTTCACGCTGATTTGATGGGTTCGCCCTGTGCCCAGTAGCAAAAGGCAGCGGTTGGCCGATGCTCTCCATCGTGGAGGCCAGTAACACTGACACACCGCAGATATTGGAAGGACACAAGTGGCTAACAACACTCGTGCTCGCCGTACCGCACGCCTCTCGCGTGCACTCGGCATCGCTCTGACCCCCAAGGCCGCCAAGTACATGGAGCGCCGCCCGTACGGCCCCGGTGAGCATGGCCGTGCCCGCAAGAAGCAGGACTCCGACTACGCCGTACGTCTGCGCGAAAAGCAGCGTCTGCGCGCCCAGTACGGCATCCGCGAAGCCCAGATGACCCGTGCCTTCGAAGAAGCACGCCGCACCAAGGGCCTGACCGGTGAAAACCTGATCGAACTGCTCGAAATGCGTCTCGACGCCCTCGTGCTGCGTGCCGGCTTCGCCCGCACCATCGCCCAGGCCCGCCAGTTGGTTGTGCACCGCCACATCCTGGTTGACGGCATCCGCGTTGACCGCCCGTCTTTCCGCGTCGGTGAGGGCCAGCTGGTCCACGTCCACAGCCGCAGCGAGACCATGCCTCCGTTCCAGGTGGCAGCAGCCGGCGCGCACCGCGACGTGCTGCCGATGGTTCCGGCCTACCTGGACGTCAAGCTTGACGCCCTGCAGGCCCGCCTGGTCCGTCGCCCCAAGCGCTCCGAGATCCCCGTGACCTGCGAAGAGCAGCTCGTCGTGGAATTCTACGCACGCTAGATCCAGAGCGACACCTTACAAAGAAGCCCGTGGCAAGCGCCGCGGGCTTCTTTGTATGTAAGGTACTTGGGGGAGTTCTCCGCGTGCCGCGCCTGCGGCCGGAGAACCATGCAGGAATCCACGTAGTTTCAAGGAGATGAACGTCTATGTCTGGTGGCGATATTGCCGGCCTGATCGCGGCCGGAGTGTTTGCACTCCTGGTCCTGCTACTCGCCGTACCGATCCTCAAGCTCGGCGGTGTTTTCGACGAGGTCCGCAGCACCATCCGCTCGATCAGCGACGGCGCCACCCCGCTCATGGATGAGGTCACCGCCACCGTCTCCACCACCAACCAGCAGCTGAAGAAGGTCGACGGGATCGCCTCCAACGTCTCGGACGCCTCCGCCAACATCTCGGCGCTGTCTTCGCTGGTTGCCGCCACCGTCGGCTCCCCGCTGATCAAGGTCGCCGCGTTCAGCTACGGCGTGCGGTCCGCCTTCTCGGCCCGCAAAAAGCCCGCCACCGGCCGCCGCAGCCGCTGAACCAACTGAGCACGCTGACAGGAGCTGACATGAACAGAATCATCTGGATGGGCATCGGCGTCGCGATCGGCGTCATCGCCTTCCGCAAACTCACCGAGGCGCAGTCAAACCTGGGCCCCGAGGGCCTGAACCGTGCCGTCGGCCGGCTCGCCGACGGCGTCTACGACTTCGCCGACGCCGTCCGCGTGGGCATGCACGAGCGGGAATCCGAACTCCGCTCTGCCCTCGGGGTGGACGCCGGCGTCGAGACGGGCCTCGCCGGCCGGGGTGTAGTCCGGCGCTAGCCGGGAGAGAATTAGTAGATGGCGGTGCCCATGACGGCCCGCCGGCACGGCCGCAGGCCGGAACCAGACCGTTCCGCGGACCAGACGCGCGAACCACATACGCAGTGAATATTGAAGGGTAAGAAACCAGGTTATGAAGTCGCAGGAGATCACCAAGCGCTGGATCGACTTTTTCGTCAGCAAGGGCCACACGGCGGTTCCGTCCGCCTCCCTGGTCTCCAGCGACCCGTCCCTGCTGTTCACAGTGGCCGGCATGGTGCCCTTCATCCCGTACCTGACCGCGCGGGAGGAGGCCCCCTACTCCCGGGCCACCAGCGTGCAGAAGTGCATCCGCACGGGCGACATCGAGGAAGTCGGCAAGACCGCCCGGCACGGCACCTTCTTCCAGATGTGCGGCAACTTCTCCTTTGGCGACTACTTCAAAGAAGACGCCATCAAGTTCGCCTGGGAGCTGCTCACCACCGGCGTCGACGACGGCGGCTACGGCCTGCCGCCCGAACGGCTCTGGGTCACCGTCTATGAAGAGGACGACGAGGCCAAGGAACTCTGGCTGAAGAACACCGGCGTCCCGGCCGAGCGGATCCAGCGGATGGGCAAAGCGGACAACTACTGGTCCACCGGACAGCCCGGCCCCGCCGGCCCCTGCTCCGAGATCTACTACGACCGCGGCCCGGCCTACGGCATTGAAGGCGGCCCGCTGGCCGACGAGACCCGGTACATCGAAATCTGGAACCTCGTGTTCATGCAGTACCAGATCGACAACGTCCGCTCCAAGGTGGACTTCGACATCACCGGCGAGCTGCCGAAGAAGAACATCGACACCGGCCTCGGCATGGAGCGCCTCGCGATGATCCTGCAGGGCGTCGAAAACATGTACGAGACGGACCAGGTCCGCCCGGTGATCGACAAGGCCGCCGCGCTTTCCGGCAAGGAATACACCTCCGCGGAAACCCCGGAGGACCCGCACCACACGGACGACGTCCGGATGCGCGTGGTGGCCGACCACATCCGTTCGGCCCTGATGCTGATCGCCGACGGCGTCACCCCCTCCAACGAAGGCCGCGGCTACGTGCTGCGCCGCCTGATCCGCCGGGCCGTGCGCTCGATGCGCCTGCTCGGCGTCGAGAAAGCCTGCCTGCCCGAACTGCTGCCCGCCTCCCGCGACGCCATGAAGGGTGTCTACCCGGTCGTGGAGACCGACTTCGACCGGATCAGCCGGATCGCCTACGCCGAAGAAAAGGCCTTCCTGCGCACCATCGCCTCCGGCACCGCACGGCTCGAGGACGCCGTGAAGGAATCCAAGGCCGCAGGCCAGCCGCTCTCCGGCGCGGACGCCTTCGCCCTGCACGACACCTACGGCTTCCCGATCGACCTCACCCTGGAAATGGCCGAGGAAGCCGGACTCAAGGTCGACGAGCCCGAATTCCGCAAGCTCATGCTGGAACAGCGCCAGCGCGCCCAGGCCGACGCCAAGGGCAAAAAGGGCGCCCACGCGGACCTCTCCGCCTTCCAGGAGCTGCTGGCCGCGGGGGAGACCGTCTTCACCGGCTACACCGAGCTCGCCGGCGAATCGAAGGTGCGCGGCATCCTCGCCGGCGGCCGGAAGGTTTCCCAGGCGTCCACCGGCGAGGAAATCGAACTCGTGCTGGCAGAGACGCCGTTCTACGCCGAAGCAGGCGGCCAGGCAGCGGACACCGGGCTCATCACCGGTGACGGCTTCGTCGTCGAAGTCCTGGACGTGCAGCGCCCGATCAAGGGCCTGAGCGTGCACAAGGCAATCGTCCGCGAAGGTGAAATCGGCGCCGACTCCCTGGTCCAGGCTGCCGTGGACCGGGAACGCCGCCACGCCGCCGAGCAGGCGCACACCGGCACGCACATTGTGCACGCGGCACTGCACCAGATCCTTGGCCCGGAGGCGCTGCAGCGCGGCTCGTTCAACAAGGCCGGCTACCTCCGCTTCGACTTCGCCTGGGGCGAAGGCCTCAGCGCCGCGACGCGCTCCGAAATCGAGGAAGTTTCCAACATCGCGATCCGGAACAACTTCCAGGTCGAGACCAAGGTCATGGGCCTCGCCGAAGCCAAGGCCCTCGGTGCGATGGCCCTGTTCGGTGAGAACTACGGCAACGAGGTGCGCGTCGTCGAGATCGACGGCGCCTGGTCCCGTGAGCTCTGCGGCGGCACGCACGTGTCCAACACCTCCCTGATCGGGAGCCTGTCCCTGCTGGGCGAGCAGTCCGTGGGTTCGGGAAACCGCCGCGTGGAGGCCTTCGTCGGCATGGACGCGTTCCGCCACCTTGCCGCCGAGCGCGCCCTGGTGACCGAACTCACCGAGATGCTTAAGGTCCCCTCCGGCCTGCTGACCGAACGGATCGCCAGCACGCTGAACAAGCTGAAGACGGCCGAGAAGGAACTCGAGCGGCTGCGCAAGGAGCAGCTCACGGCTGCCGCCGCGCAGCTAGTGGGCACCGCCAAGGACGCCGCCGGCGTCAAGGTCATCGCCCACGACGCCGGCATGGTCAGCGGCGCCGACGACCTCCGCGGCCTCGCCCTGGACCTGCGGACCCGCCTCGGTTCCGAGCCGGCAGCCGTCGCTGTCGCCGGGGTCAGCAATGACCGCCCGGTCATCCTGATCGCCACCAACGACGCTGCCCGCGCGGCCGGCGTCAAAGCCGGGGCACTGGTCCGGCTCGCGGCCGGTATCCTCGGCGGCGGCGGCGGCGGCAAGGACGACGTTGCCCAGGGCGGCGGCACGGACGCCGCGAAGGTCGGCGCGGCGCTCTCCGCCGTCGTGGACGCCATTACGAGGCGTTAGACCGGAACCACGGATGACTGAATCGGCCGTGCCCGGCGTCTACCCCCAGGGCGTAAAACTCGGGGTAGACGTCGGCACCGTCCGGGTGGGCGTCGCGGTCTGTGACCGTGACGGCATCCTGGCCACGCCGCTGCGGACGCTGGACCGGAACGTGAAGAAGAACACCGACGTCCGCGTCCTCGCGAAACTCGCGGCCGAACTCGACGTGGTGGAAATTTTTGTCGGCCTGCCGCGCACCATGAAAGGCGAGGAGCACGCTTCCGCTCGAATGGCCACCGAGTATGCAAAGCTACTGGTCAGTACACTATTGGAGGCCGGATCCGGCATTCCGGTCAGGTTGGTTGACGAGCGGCTGAGCACGGTGACAGCCCACCGCAACCTGCATCAGGCTGGCATGAGCAGCAGGGACCACCGTAAAGTAGTGGATCAGGTTGCGGCCGCAGGTATCCTGCAGCACGCGATCGACATGCAAAAGGCCAGGGGAACGGATGTAGGAAGCCGCGTCAGCGCGGACCTCCCTCCGGGGCCACCCGGCAACGGCGCTCAGGCCGTTCCGGAAGTACACACGCATTCTGCACAACGCATTCTGCCCAAAATGGAAGGCTACAGTGAGCCCGGTCAACAATGACGACTCCTCTGGTGTTGCCAATAGCGGCGCTGGCCGACCGCTGACGCGCAAAGAGATCCGGGCCCAGGAAAAGTTCCTGGCCACCCAGGGTCACGACATAATCCCGCCGCAGGCCTTCGAGACCGGCCAGGAGGTCCCGGCCGCGCCGGAGGCACCCCGCGAGCCCGCTGACGCCGCGCCGGAAGCGCCCCGCGAACCCGCTGACGCCGCCCCGGCGCAGCCGCGGACCGCGCCGACTGTGCATGAAGATCCCGTTCACGCAGCACCTGTCCACGCAGACCCCGTTCGCCCGGCGGCGCAGCACGAGGAACCGGTGGTTGAACACCCGGTCCACGAGGAGCCGGTTCATCAGGAACCCGCCCAGGAAGAGCCGGTCCACGGACACCCCCTGCACGACGGACCGGTCCACGAGTACGCCGGCGGGATGTCCCGCGAGGAGACCCTGCGGCGCGCCGACGAGCTGCAGTACGGCCGGCGCCTTCAGGACGGGGCGGATTTCCACCCGGGCTACGCGTCCCACCCCGACGATGATGCCCACGATGGCTACGACGACGAGCCCGGGCGTGACCTGATCGCCGGCGCCGCCGCCCTCCCCACCACCAAGGGCCCATCCAAGAAGGTCCGCCGGCGCCGCCGTTTCCTCGCCCTCGTTCTGACGCTGGCCGTTTTTGTGGTCGCCATCGTCGTTGGCGCCCAGGTGATTAAGCCGCTGCTCGGCGGCGACAAGATGGCCGATTACCCCGGGCCGGGAACCGGGTCCGTGACGATCACCGTTCCGCCCGGCGCGGGTCCCCGGTCCGTTGCCGCCGACATGGAGGCCCAGAAAGTCATTGCGAACGCGGACTCGTTCGTCAAGCAGTTCGCCGCCTCGGGCGGAGCCCTGAGCCCGGGAACCTTTACGCTGCGCAAGGAAATGAACAACGCGGATGCCGTGGCTGTCCTGTTGAACAAGGACCAGGACAAGGTCATGTACTTCGCCCTGAGCGCAGGCCTGAGGATCGGTGAATCCCTCCAGGCCATTTCCGAGGGCACCGGAATCCCGGTGGCCGACCTGAAGAAGCTCAGCGACTCCCCGAAGCAGTTCGGCGTGCCGGCCAAGGCCAAAAACCTGGAAGGGTTCCTGTTCCCGGGCGAATACCGCTTCCCGCTCGGGACGTCCGGCAAAGACATCCTGGCGAAACTCGTCGGCACCACGCTGGAGGAACTCAAGGCACAGGGCGTTACGGATCCCGGCAAGCAGTACGACGCCCTCACGGTCGCCAGCATCGTCCAGGCCGAAGGCGGCCAGGCCGAATACGGAGACGTGGCCGGCGCCATCTACAACCGGCTCAAGCCCAACAACACCGAGACCAACGGCCTGATCCAGTCCGACGCCACGGTGACCTACGGGCTGGGGATCCGCAGCTTCCACATTGACGAGGACCAAAAAGCGGACAAGTCGAACCGGTACAACACCTACGCCAACCCCGGATTGCCGGCCGGGCCCATCGGGTCCCCGGGCAAACGGGCCATCGACGCCGCCGCCAAGCCCAAGAAGAATGACTACCTGTACTGGGTCACCATCAACCTGGACACCAAGGAGACGAAGTTCTCCAAGACCCTGGCGGAGCACAACGGCTACGTGGCCAAGTACAACGCCTGGTGTGAGGCCAACCCCGGACGATGCGTGTGACGCTGCGGGCCGCCGTGCTCGGGCATCCCATCAGCCACTCGAAGTCCCCGGCACTGCACCGCGCCGCCTATGCGCAGCTCGGCATCGAACTGGCCTATGAGGCCATCGACGTGACCGAGGCCGCGCTGCCGGCGTTCATGGCCGGGGTGCGTCGCGATGCCAGCTGGCGCGGCCTGTCCGTGACGATGCCGCTCAAGGCCGCGATGGCCGCCGAGATGGACGAAGTCCGCGGCGTCGCCCGGCAGTTGGGCGTCATCAACACCGTGGCCTTCGAACGGCCGGGCGCCGCCGCCGGTGCGCCGGTCCGCCTGGTCGGCTACAACACCGACGTCGCCGGGATCGTCAACGCGCTCCGGTACGCCGGCGCCGTTTCCGAACCATCCGCCGTCATCCTCGGCGGCGGCGGGACGGCCGCGGCCGCTGTTGCCGCGCTCAAGGAACTCGGTGCCTCCGATGCCGCCGTTTACGTCCGCGACGTCGGCCGCGCCGCCGAAGCCCGGGCGGCGGCCGCCGCCGTGGGTCTTGCCCTGCAGGTCCTGCCGCTGGCGGCGGCAGCACCGGCGGTAACCACCGCCGACGTCGTAATCTCCACCCTGCCGCCGCGCGCCGCCGACGGCCTCGCGGAGGAACTCGCCGCAGCAGTGGGGCCGTACGGCGGCACAGTCGCCGGGGTGCTCCTGGACGTAGCCTACGATCCCTGGCCGAGCCGGATCGCCGCCGTCTGGACGGACGCGGGCGGCCGGGTGGTCCCCGGCCTCGAAATGCTGCTCTACCAGGCGGTCGAGCAGGTACGCCATTTCACCGGCCTCAAAGGCCCCGTGCCGGCGGAGGTCATAGATGTGATGTGTGACGCAGTCGGGGCGCCCCGACGGGTGTTCTAAGGGCCTTGCATGGCAGGATGGATTTTATGTTGCGTTGGTTGACTGCCGGAGAATCCCATGGTCCGGCCTTGGTCGGAATTATCGAAGGCGTCCCCGCCGGTGTTGAGCTCACCAGCGACCGGATCGTCGAGGCACTGGCACGCCGGCGCCTCGGCTACGGCCGCGGTGCGCGGATGAAGTTCGAACAGGACGCGGTAACGGTCCTGGGCGGCGTCCGCCACGGACTGACCCAGGGCGGCCCGGTCGCCATCCAGGTCGGGAACACCGAATGGCCCAAGTGGGAGCAGATCATGTCCGCTGACCCGGTGGCCCCTGAAGTACTGGCCGACCAGGCCCGCAACGCACCCCTCACCCGGCCGCGGCCGGGCCATGCCGACTTCACCGGCATGCAGAAGTACGGCTTCGACGAAGCGCGGCCGGTCCTGGAGCGCGCCAGCGCCCGCGAGACCGCCACCCGGGTGGCCCTGGGCGCCGTCGCCGCCGCATTCCTGAAGCAACTCGGAATCGAACTGGTCTCGCACACCGTCTCGATCGCCAGCGTTGCCGTCCCGGAAGGCCGGCCGCTGCCGGTGCCGGAGAACGTGCTGGCCCTCGACGCCGACCCGCTGCGCTGCTTCGACCGCGAAACCTCCGACGCCATGGTCGCCGAGGTGGACGCCGCGCACAAGGAAGGCGAAACCCTCGGGGGCGTCGTCGAAGTCCTCGCCTACGGCCTGCCGCCGGGGCTGGGCAGCTACGTACACTGGGACCGGCGCCTCGACTCGCGCCTCGCCGCCGCCCTGATGGGCATCCAGGCGATCAAGGGCGTCGAGGTCGGCGACGGCTTCCTGACCGCCGCGCGCCGCGGCTCGGCCGCCCACGACGAAATCGTCAAGGACGCGGACGGCCGGATCATCCGCACGTCCAACCGCGCCGGCGGCATCGAAGGCGGCATGAGCATCGGCGACGTGCTCCGGGTCCGGGCGGCCATGAAGCCGATCGCGACCGTCCCGCGCGCGCTCAAGACCGTCGACGTCAGCACCGGCGAGGCCGCGAAGGCCCACCACCAGCGCTCGGACGTCTGTGCGGTCCCGGCCGCCGGCGTCGTGGCCGAGGCGATGGTGGCCCTGGTCCTCGCCGAGGCGGTCACGGAAAAGTTCGGCGGCGACTCGGTCGAGGAAACCGCCCGCAATATCAAGGGTTACCTGGACAATATTCCGGCGTCCCTGGACTCGATCGGCCACTAGTGCCGGCCCCTACTCCACCGCGTAAGGAAGCGCGCCCATCTTTGCGTAAAACACTGCGTAAAACACTGCCCGGGACACCCAGCCGGCCGGTCGCGCTGATCGGTCCGATGGCGGTCGGCAAGTCCGCGATCGGGCAGCAGCTCGCCCAGCAGCTCGGCGCCCGCTTCGTCGACACCGACGTCGAAGTGGTCGCCCAGCACGGCACCATCGCGGACATCTTCGCGGGCCGGGGAGAGTGCGCATTCCGCGAACTCGAAGCCCGCGCCGTCGCGCAGGCCATCGAAGAGGCTGCCGCCGGCACCGCCGCGGGCTCCCGCACGGTCATCTCCCTTGGCGGCGGCGCCGTGCTGGACTCCGGAACCCAGCAACTGCTGGCCGAGTGCACCGTGGTCTACCTTGAATGCGACGCCAGCACCGTGGCCGAGCGCATCGCCCGAAACTCCGGTCGGCCGCTCCTGGCCGGCGACGCCATGGAACGCTGGCGGACCCTGTTCGCTACCCGGCAGCCGGTCTATGAACGGCTCGCCGACCTGGTCCTCGACGTCCGGAGCGGTTCCGTCCCGGAACTCGCGCGCCGGCTTGAAGATGCGCTGGAACAGCTCGCCGCCACCCAACCCGCGGCCACCCCCGCCCCCAGCAGCGACAAGGAAAGTTGAAAAGTGAGCACCGAATCAACCGTCATTAAAGTCACCGGCAAGGCTCCGGGGGACAACTACGACGTCGTCGTCGGCCGCGGACTGCTGGCCAACCTGCCGGGCCTGCTGGGGGAGCGCGTCAAGCGCGTCCTCGTCGTCCACCCGCGTGCCCTGCGCCTCACCGGCGACGCCGTCCGGGAGGAGCTGGCCACCGCTGGCTTCACCGCGCTGACGGCCGAGATCCCGGACGCCGAGGAAGGCAAGCACATCGAGGTGGCCTCGTTCTGCTGGCAGGTGCTGGGCCAGAACGACTTCACCCGCTCGGACGCGATCGTCGCCGTCGGCGGGGGAGCGGTGACCGACCTCGCCGGCTTCGTCGCTGCCACCTGGCTGCGTGGTGTCAAGGTCATCCACATGCCGACCAGCCTGCTGGGCATGGTGGACGCGGCCGTCGGCGGCAAGACCGGCATCAACACCGCCGAAGGCAAGAACCTGGTGGGCGTGTTCCACCCGCCGGCCGGCGTTCTCGCTGACCTGGACACGCTGGACACGCTGCCGAAGAACGAAATGATCTCCGGCATGGCCGAGGTCATCAAGTGCGGCTTCATCGCCGACCCGGCCATCCTTGACCTGATTGAAAAGGACCCCGCCGCGGTGTCCGACCCCCGGTCCGGGGCGGTGCGCGAACTGATCGAACGCGCCATCGCGGTCAAGGCCCGGGTTGTCTCCGAGGACCTCAAGGAAACCGGGCAGCGCGAGATCCTCAACTACGGCCACACCCTGGGCCACGCGATTGAACTCGCCGAACGCTACTCCTGGCGGCACGGCGCCGCGGTTTCGGTGGGCATGATGTTTGCCGCGGAACTGGCCCGCAGCGTCGGACGGCTCAGCGACGCCGACGCCGACCGGCACCGGAGCATCCTCGAAAGCCTCGGCCTGCCCATCACCTACCGGCGCGACCGCTGGCAGGCCCTGCTGGACGGCATGCGGCGGGACAAGAAGTCCCGCGGCGACCTGCTGCGCTTCGTGGTGCTCGACGGCGTTGGACGCCCCGGCATCCTGGACGTCCCGGACACTTCGCTGCTCTTCGCGGCGTACCAGGAGATCGCGTCCTGATGATCAGTGACAGCGGCGGCACCAGCGAGTGGCCGGACGCCGGATTCCCCGGCATCCGGATCAACCCGCAAACCCTCATGCCGCAGGTGGTCAACGGGGAGGCGTGCGCCGAGGCGTTGGCCTCCTCGACGGACCCCACCGACCTGATCTTTGTCCGCCTCGTGGAAGGCCACCCGGGCGAGGCCGCAGAACTGCTCGCCGAGGCCCGGTACAAAGACCCGGACTCGTTCCGGCTGCGGATGTTCGAGGCCGAGGTGCTGCGGGTCTCGCACCGCTTCGACCGCGCCGTGGAACTCTACCGCCAGCTCCTCGCCGACGCGCAGGGCACCCCCGAGGAGGCCGTGGTCCGGCAGCACCTGGGCCGGTCCCACTTTGCGGCCGGCAACATTGCCGCCGCCGTCGAATCTTTCGCCAAGGCCCTGGACCTGCGCGTGGCCGGCTCCGCGGATGCGGCCCTGATCTACTCGTCGACGGTGGCCCTGCAGCGTGCACGGGACGTGCTGGACCTGGCCAGCTAAGGGGCCGTCCGGCAGCGGCCCGGCAAAACCGGTAGAATGGTTTTTGGATTTTTGATAAATACGCGCTGGCGGGCCGGATCGGCATGCCTGCCTGGCATAAGCGGCTGGCGGCTAGTACCAGTCAACTTGAGAAACCTGAGGATATTGTGGCAACCACTAACGACATCAAGAACGGAACCGTGCTGAAGCTTGAGGGCCAGCTTTGGAACATCATCGAGTTCCAGCACGTCAAGCCCGGCAAGGGCGGCGCGTTCGTCCGCACCAAGATGCGCAACGTGATGTCCGGCAAGGTCGTCGACAAGACCTTCAACGCCGGACTCAAAATCGAGACCGCCACGGTTGACCGCCGCGACTACCAGTACCTGTACCAGGACGGCGCCGACTTCGTGTTCATGGACACCTCGGACTTCGACCAGCTGACCGTGTCCGCCGCCACCGTCGGCGACGCCACCAACTTCATGCTCGAAAACCAGATGGTTAACATCGCCATCCACGAAGGCAACCCGCTCTACATCGAACTGCCGCCGAGCGTCGTGCTGGAAATCACCTACACCGAGCCGGGCCTGCAGGGCGACCGCTCCTCCGCGGGCACCAAGCCGGCCACCCTTGAGACCGGCTACGAAATCCAGGTGCCGCTGTTCGTCGAGAACAACACCAAGGTCAAGGTCGACACCCGCGACGGCAGCTACCTTGGCCGGGTCAACGACTAGTGAGCGCACGCGGTAAGGCCCGTAACCGGGCCCTGGATGTTCTCTTCGAGGCGGAGCAACGCTCCACCTCCGCATTCGATGTGCTGCGTTACCGTCGTGAACAGACGGATCAGATCATCAACCCGTACACCCTGGAAATCGTCGAGGGGGTCGTCTCCCACCAGGCCGCGATCGACGAATTCCTCGAAACCTACTCGCAGGGCTGGTCGCTGGAGCGGATGCCCTCCGTGGACCGCATCATCCTGCGGATCGGCACCTGGGAACTGCTCTACAACGACGACGTCCCCGACGGCGTCGCCGTGAGCGAGGCCGTCGCCCTGGCCAAGACGCTCTCCACGGACGAGTCGCCGTCGTTCATCAACGGCCTGCTGGGCCGGCTGCAGCAACTGAAGCCGTCGCTGCTGGCCTAACAACCGGGCGAGCCGGGACAACAACCACAAGGGCCGGTGCCCGCCGCGAGGCGGACACCGGCCCTTGTTGTCGCTGCACTGCGGCCCACGCCCGGGGGTCAGCGCAGCACGGCGTCGCGCAGCGCAACAATCTCAGCGAGCTGCCGCTGCTCGTCGAGCTGGTGCGCCGGCACGTCCCGGCCGCTGAGGATCCGCTGCCGGGTGAAAGCCAGCCGGGTGGCGGCGTGCAGGAATGCCCGCATCTGCGGACCCCGTCCGATCGACCTGGCCCAGCGCAGGGCCGAGCGGCGCCCGGCGGGGGTCGCCAGCATGGCCACCTCCTGGCCAGTGAACCAGCCGGCAGCTGCGTACTCCTGCAGCCGCTGCCGGGTCAGCCGGCGTTCCGCGACGCGCAGGAGCACCACCACGAGGACGGCGAGCAGGAAGAGCGGCACCTGGACCAGGATGTACTGCGCCAGGAAATCCTGGCCCATCGAGTTCCAGCCGCTGTGCAGGGCCATGGCGGGGACCAGGCCCACCGGGAATGCCAGGAGCGTCAGGCCGGAGTGCCAGCGGCGCGCCGCGAAACCCAGGATGAGCCCGGTTGTCCCGGTGAAAATGGCATGCGCGAACGGGGACATCACCCCGCGCAGGAAGAACACCACGGCCAGGTCCGTGCCCGGGGTGCTGGACTCGGCGATCGCGCGGCCGAAGTACAGGATGTTCTCGGTGAAAGCGAAACCGCCGGCAATCGTGAACGCGAAAACGACTCCGTCGACCGGACCGTCGAACTGCCTGCGGGCGAAAAGCAGCAGCAGCAGCAGGCCCAGCGACTTGGCGAATTCCTCCACCACCGGCGCCTGGACCGTGACCGCGAACGTCCGGTAATCCAGCCCCGACGCCGGACCTGCGGCGAGCGAAAAGAACGGCTGGATGAGCATCGTCACCGAAATCGACACGAGCGCGCCCCAGGCGAACGCGAAGAGCAGCAGCCGCTTCGGTTCGGGCTCCCAGCGGTCGATGTAGCGGACCGCCAGCAGGACCGAGCCAAGCGGCAGCAGCGAGGCGATGAAGCCCACGACGAAGCCGCCCGGCCCGGTATTTTCCAGCAAGAACGGGAGCACCAGGAACAGACTCACAAAGGCGAGCACCCCGCCGCCCAGCACCAGCGCCGTCATACCCGCCGAGGCCCGCGGCGGCGGCACCGCCGTGTACGCGGCCCGGTACGCCCCGCCATGCACCGTCCCGGGTCCCGTCCCGTAGCCGGGAGCCGGCCGGTAGTCCTGCGGCCGGACCTGTCCCATCCAGCTGGGGTTAGCCTGCTGCGGTGTCTGGCCGGCCGTCGGCTGCCGGCCCGGGGTGCGGGCGTCCGGCGGAGGATCAAAGCTCGTCATGCCACGAGCCTAAGCTGAAGGCGCCGGGCAGCCGAATATGGACCCACCGGGCAGGGCCGCCGTGTGACGCACACCGCCTTTCCCGGGGCGGGGCGGCGGTGGCCCGTGTGGTAATTTGAAAGGGCAAATGATCCTTTTTTAATTCCGTCCCGTGAGGCGGGGAAAGGGGAGACGAGCGTTGACTTCTGTTCCAGAAGCACCGGTTCCGGCCAAGGTCCAACTCAGCAGGGTTGTCCTCAACCAAGCTGACATCGACCGTGCACTCACTCGTATCGCCCATGAGATTCTCGAGTCCAACAAGGGCTCCCAGGACCTGGTCCTGCTGGGCATCCCGCGGCGGGGCTACCCGCTCGCCGTCCGGCTCGCCGCGAAGATCGCCGCCGCCGACCCCGGCGTGGACCCTGCCGCTATTGTCGGCCAGCTGGATGTGACCATGTTCCGCGACGACCTTTCGCACCAGCCGACCAGGCCGCCGTATCCCACCCAGTTACCCCGCACCGGGATCGACAACAAAGTAGTGGTGCTCATTGACGACGTGCTCTACTCCGGCCGCACCATCCGCGCCGCGCTGGACGCGATCATTGACTTGGGCCGCCCCCGGATCGTCCGGCTGGCCGTCCTGATCGATCGGGGCCACCGGGAGCTGCCCATCCGCGCGGACCATGTCGGCAAGAACCTCCCCACCTCTTCCGCGGAGAAAGTCCGCGTCCGGCTCGAGGAAACCGATTCCGCCGGCGGCGAAGCCGTGAACGAAGTCGTCATCGAGGCCACCGCATGAAGCACCTGCTCTCCACCGAGGACCTCAGCTACGCCAACGCCATCCGCATCCTCGACACCGCCGAAGAGATGGCCGCGGTGGGGGAGCGCGAGGTCAAGAAGCTCCCGGCACTGCGCGGCCGCACCGTGGTCAACCTCTTCTTCGAGGACTCCACCCGCACCCGCATCTCCTTCGAGGCGGCCGCCAAGCGGCTCTCCGCGGACGTGATCAACTTTGCCGCGAAAGGTTCCTCCGTCTCCAAGGGCGAATCCCTCAAGGACACGGCCCAGACGCTTGCCGCCATGGGCGCCGACGCCGTCGTCATCCGGCACTGGGCCTCCGGCGCCCCGCACCGGCTGGCGGCGACCGACTGGATCGACGCCGCCGTCATCAACGCCGGCGACGGCACCCACGAACACCCCACCCAGGCTCTGCTGGACGCGTTCACGATGCGCCGGCACTGGTCACAGCTCGCCGGCACGCCCTCCGCCGGGGCGGACCTGCGGGGCATGCGCGTCGCGATCGCCGGCGACGTACTGCACTCCCGGGTGGCCCGCTCCAACGTCTGGCTGCTGCGCACCCTCGGGGCGGAAGTCACCCTCGTGGCGCCGCCCACGCTGCTGCCGGTCGGCGTCGAGGCCTGGCCCTGCACGGTCAGTTACGACCTTGACGAGACCCTGGCCCGGGGCGTGGACGCGATGATGATGCTCCGCGTGCAGGGCGAGCGGATGAACGCCTCGTTCTTCCCCACCACCCGCGAATACTCACGCCGCTGGGGCTTCGACGACAACCGCCTCCGCGCCCTCGACAGCCTGGGCCTGAAGGACACCATCATCATGCACCCGGGCCCGATGAACCGCGGGCTGGAAATTTCCTCGGCCGCCGCCGACTCGCCCCGCTCCACCGTGCTCGCACAGGTGCGCAACGGCGTGTCCATCCGGATGGCCGCCCTCTACCTGCTGCTCTCGGGGGACACCCGCGAACCAGCAAACTCCACCGCCGCCTACTCCAAGGAGAGCCACTGATGGCATCACAACAACAGGACACAGGCAGCGCCGGCGCCTACCTCATCCGGGGTGCTGCCATCCTCGGCGGACCCGCTGAAGATCTGCTGATCCGCGACGGCGTCATCGCCGAACGCGGCCAGGACCTCGACGGCAAGGACGCAACGGTCATCGACGCGGCGGGCCTCGTCGCCCTGCCCGGCATGGTCGATATCCACACCCACCTGCGCGAACCCGGCCGCGAAGATGCCGAAACCGTCGAGACCGGCACCCGCGCCGCGGCCCTGGGCGGCTACACCGCCGTGCACGCGATGGCCAACAGCACCCCCGTCGCGGACACCGCCGGCGTCGTCGAACAGGTCTTCAGCCTGGGCCGCACGGCCGGCTGGGTGGACGTGCGTCCGGTCGGCGCCGTCACCGTCGGCCTGGCCGGGGAGCAACTCGCCGAACTCGGCGCCATGGCGGACTCCCGCGCCCGGGTCCGGGTCTTCTCCGACGACGGCGTCTGCGTCAGCGACCCCGTGCTGATGCGCCGTGCCCTGGAATACGTCAAGGCGTTCGACGGCGTCGTCGCCCAGCACGCGCAGGAGCCCCGGCTCACCGCCGGCGCGCAGATGAACGAGGGAGAGGTCTCCGCCGTGCTCGGCCTCGCCGGCTGGCCGGCCGTCGCCGAGGAAAGCATCATTGCCCGCGACGTGCTGCTCGCCCAGCACGTCGGATCCCGGCTGCACGTCTGCCACGTGTCCACCGCGGGCTCCGTGGAGATCGTGCGCTGGGCCAAGTCGCGCGGCATCAACGTCACCGCTGAGGTCACGCCGCACCACCTCTGGCTGACCGACGAGCTGGTCCGCAGCTACGACCCGGTCTACAAGGTCAACCCGCCGCTGCGCACCGACGAGGACGTCCAGGCCCTGCGCGCCGCGTTGGCGGACGGCACGATCGACGTCGTCGGTACCGACCACGCCCCGCACCCCAGCGAACACAAGGAATGCGAGTGGGCGCAGGCGGCCATGGGCATGACCGGTCTGGAAACGGCCCTGTCGGTGGTGCAGCACACCATGATCGAAACCGGCCTGATGGACTGGGCCGACTTTGCCCGCGTTACCTCCACCACGCCCGCCGCGATCGGCCGGTTGGCGGACCAGGGCCGGCCGCTCGAGGCCGGCGAACCCGCCAACGTCACACTCGTGGACCCGGCTGCACGCTGGAGAGTGGATCCTTCTAAGATGGCAACCATGGGCCGTAACTCTCCGTTTGCCGGCCGGGAACTCCCGGGCAAGGTGGTGGCCACCTTCTTCAAGGGTCACCCGACCGTCCTGAACGGGGAACTCAACACCCCGTACCGGTGGCTCCCCGATGCCCCCGATACGGCTGCGGCGGTCCGGCACTGATGGTCAAGGAACTCTCCCTGCTGTTGACGCTGGTCCTGATTGGGGTCGCGCTGGTCCTGATCTGGATCGGCTGGCGCAACCGGCTGCGCCGGCAGGCCGGTGTCGAGCCGCTCCCGGCCGTCCCCGCAGAACTCGGGGGACCGCTGGCCGCCGCAGACGGCCAGTACGTCGCCTCCACCACCGCCGGGGACTGGCTGGACCGGATCGCCGTCCACCAACTGGGCCTGCGCACCAACGCCGAACTCAGCGTCCACCCCGAAGGCGTGCTGTTTGACCGCTCCGGCGCCGCACCCGTGTTTATCCCGGCCGCCAGCCTCACCGGCGTCCGGCAGGAAAGCGGCATGGCCGGGAAGTTCGTCGAAAAGGACGGACTCCTGGTGCTCAGCTGGATGCTCGGCGCCAAGGAGCTGGACACCGGCTTCCGCACCCGCCGTGCCGGGGACAAGGCCCTGCTCCTGTCCACCCTCAACGATTTGATCTCCGCAGCCCCTCAGGCAGAAGCCGATAGTGGAAAGTAACAACGTGACTGACCCCCAACTGACAGCCTCCACCCCCGCCGTGCTCGTGCTCGAGGACGGCCGGATCTTCCGCGGCCGCAGCTACGGCGCCACCGGCACAGCCCTCGGCGAAGCAGTCTTCGCGACCGGCATGACCGGCTACCAGGAGACCATCACCGACCCGTCCTACGCCCGGCAGCTCGTGGTGCAGACCGCGCCGCACATCGGCAACACCGGCGTGAACAAGGACGACGCCGAGTCCCGCCGGATCTGGGTGGCCGGCTACATCGTCCGCGACGCCGCCCGCCGCGCATCCAACTGGCGCTCGGAACGGACCCTGGACGAGGAACTGACCGACCAGGGCATCGTCGGAATCCAGGGCGTCGACACCCGCGCCATCACCCGGCACCTCCGCGAGCACAAAACCATGCGCGCCGGGATCTTCTCCGGCGACGCCGCCGGCGCCACGGACAAGGAACTCGTTGACGCCGTGCTGGCCAGCGCACCGATGGAAGGCTCCCGGCTCGCCGAGGAAGTCAGCGTCGAGACGGCGTACACGGTCGAGCCCGCCGACTGGGGCTGGGACGGCGAGCCGCGGTTCAGCATCGCCGCCATCGACCTTGGCATCAAGCGGATGACCCCGATCCGCTTCGCCGAACGCGGCGTCCGGGTCCACGTGCTGCCCGCCACCGCCACCCTCGAGGACATCAAGGCCGTCAACCCGGACGGCGTGTTCATGTCCAACGGCCCCGGCGACCCCGCCACCGCCGACAGTCAGGTGAACCTGCTGCGCTCCGTGCTGGACGCCAAGCTGCCCTACTTCGGCATCTGCTTCGGCAACCAGATCCTGGGCCGCGCCCTCGGCTTCGGCACCTACAAGCTCCGCTACGGCCACCGCGGCATCAACCAGCCCGTCATGGACCGCCGCACCGGCAAGGTCGAAATCACCTCGCAAAACCACGGCTTCGCCGTCGACGCCCCGCTCGAAGGCGCCACCCAGGCCCCGGAAGAGCGCTTCGGCCGCGTCGAGGTCAGCCACATCAGCCTCAACGACGACGTCGTCGAGGGCCTGTCCTGCCTCGACATTCCCGCCTTCTCCGTGCAGTACCACCCGGAAGCGGCCTCCGGCCCGCACGACGCCGCGTACCTCTTCGACCGCTTCATCGAACTGATGGCGGACACCAAGAACGCTGACACCAAGACTGCCACCGACTCCAAGACTGAGGACAAGAAGTAATGCCCAAGAGAACTGACCTTAAGAGCGTCCTGGTCATCGGTTCCGGCCCGATCGTGATCGGCCAGGCGGCCGAATTCGACTACTCCGGCACCCAGGCACTGCGCGTCCTCAAGGACGAAGGCCTGCGCGTCATCCTCGTCAACTCCAACCCGGCCACCATCATGACCGACCCGGAGTTCGCCGACGCCACCTACATCGAACCGATCACCCCCGAGGTCGTCGAGAAGATCATCGCCAAGGAACGCCCCGACGCGATCCTGCCCACCCTGGGCGGCCAGACGGCGCTCAACACCGCCATCGCGCTGGACAAGAACGGTGTGCTGGAGAAGTACAACGTGGAACTGATCGGCGCCAATATCGCCGCGATCGAGCTCGGCGAGGACCGCGAGAAGTTCAAGGGCGTCGTGGAGCGGTGCGGCGCCGAATCCGCGCGCAGCCACATCATCCACACCATGGACGAGGCCCTCACCGCCGCCCAGGACCTGGGCTACCCGATGGTGGTCCGGCCCTCCTTCACCATGGGCGGACTCGGCTCCGGCCTGGCCTACAACGAGAATGACCTGCGCCGGATCGTCGGCCAGGGCCTGCAGTACAGCCCCACGTCCGAGGTGCTGCTCGAAGAGAGCATCCTCGGCTGGAAAGAATACGAACTCGAAATGATGCGGGACAAAAACGACAACGTCGTGGTGGTCTGCTCCATCGAGAACTTCGACCCGGTGGGCGTGCACACCGGCGACTCCATCACCGTCGCCCCGGCCCTGACCCTGACGGACCGCGAGTACCAGCGGCTGCGGGACATCTCGATCGCCGTCATCCGCGAAGTCGGCGTCGACACCGGCGGCTGCAACATCCAGTTCGCCGTGGAGCCGGACACCGGCCGTGTGGTGGTGATCGAGATGAACCCCCGCGTCTCCCGCTCCTCGGCCCTGGCGTCCAAGGCCACCGGCTTCGCGATCGCCAAGATCGCCACCAAGCTCTCGCTCGGCTACACCCTGGACGAGATCCCGAACGACATCACGCAGAAGACGCCGGCCTCCTTCGAGCCGACCCTGGACTACGTCGTCGTCAAGGTCCCGCGCTTCGCCTTCGAGAAGTTCCCCGCCGCGGACTCCACCCTGACCACCACCATGAAGTCGGTGGGCGAGGCCATGGCCATGGGCCGGAACTTCACCGAGGCGCTGCAGAAGGCGCTGCGGTCCCTGGAACAGAAGGGTTCCCAGCTGGACTTCGGTCCGGTCCCGGAATGGGAAGTCGCCGAACTGATCGAGAAGGCCAAGCGCCCCAGCACCGAACGCCTGCACCAGGTCCAGCGCGCGCTGCTCGGCGGCGCCACCGTGGAACAGCTGTTCGAGGCCACCAAGATCGACCCCTGGTACCTGGACCAGCTCCAGCTCCTGAACGAGATCTCGCAGGAAATCCGGCACTCCACCGCCCTGACCCAGGAGATGCTGCAGCGGGCCAAGCGGCACGGCTTCTCCGACGCGCAGATCGGCGCGCTGACGCACAACTCCGAGGACGTCGTCCGCGGCGTCCGGCAGGCCCTCGGCATCCGCCCGGTCTACAAGACGGTGGACACCTGCGCCGCCGAATTCGCCGCGTACACGCCCTACCACTACTCCTCCTATGACGAGGAGGACGAGGTGGCGCTGCACGCCAAGCCGTCCATCATCATCCTCGGCTCCGGGCCGAACCGGATCGGCCAGGGCATTGAATTCGACTACTCCTGCGTGCACGCCTCGATGGCGCTGCGCAAGGCCGGCTACGAGACCGTGATGGTCAACTGCAACCCGGAGACCGTCTCCACCGACTACGACGTCTCCACCCGGCTCTACTTCGAACCGCTCACCCTCGAGGACGTCCTCGAGGTCATCGCCGCCGAAGAGCGCACCGGCGGGGTAATGGGCGTGTTCGTCCAGCTCGGCGGCCAGACCCCGCTCAAGCTCGCCCAGCAGCTCGCCGACGCCGGCGTGCCGATCCTTGGCACCTCCCCGGAGGCCATCGACCTGGCCGAGCACCGCGGCGCCTTCTCCCGGGTGCTCGACGAGGCCGGGCTGATCTCACCGAAGAACGGCACCGCCGTCTCCTTCGAGGACGCGAAGAAGATCGCGGACGAGATCGGCTACCCGGTCCTGGTCCGCCCCTCCTACGTGCTCGGCGGGCGCGGCATGGAAATCGTCTACGACGAGCCGAACCTCTCCCGCTACATCGCCAACGCCACCGAAATCACCCCGGACCACCCGGTGCTGATCGACCGCTTCCTCGAGGACGCCGTCGAGATCGACGTCGACGCCCTCTTCGACGGCAAGGACATGTACCTCGGCGGCATCATGGAGCACATCGAGGAAGCCGGCATCCACTCCGGCGACTCCGCCTGCGTGCTGCCGCCCATCACGCTGGGCAACAACGTGATCGACCGGGTCCGGACCGCCACCCGGGCCATCGCCGAAGGCGTCGGCGTCCGCGGCCTGATCAACATCCAGTTCGCCCTCGCCTCCGACGTGCTCTACGTCCTCGAAGCCAACCCCCGCGCTTCCCGCACCGTGCCGTTCGTCTCCAAGGCCACCGGCGTGCAGATGGCCAAGGCCGCGGCCCTGATCGGCACCGGCGTCACCATCAACCAGCTGCGCACCGCCTACAAGATGCTGCCCGAGTCCGGCGACGGTTCCACGCTGCCGCTGGATGCCCCGGTGGCGGTCAAGGAAGCGGTGCTGCCGTTCAGCCGCTTCCGCACCCTGGAGGGCAAGGTTGTGGACTCCCTGCTGGGCCCGGAAATGCGCTCCACCGGCGAGGTGATGGGCATCGACAAGCACTTCGACACGGCGTTCGCCAAGAGCCAGGCCGCGGCCAACAACGCGCTGCCTACCGAGGGCAAGGTGTTCGTCTCCGTGGCCAACCGGGACAAGCGCGCGGTCATCATGGCCGTCAAGCGCCTCTCGGACCTCGGCTTCGAAATCGTCTCCACCGGCGGCACCGCCGACGTGCTGCGCCGCAACGGCCTGCAGGCCACCACGGTCCGCAAGGTCGCCGAGGGCTCCAGTGCCGAGGGCGAGGGCACGATTGCGGACCTGATCGTCGCCGGCGAAATCGACATGGTCTTCAACACCCCCTCCGGCGGGGAGGCCCGCGGTGACGGCTACGAGATCCGCGCCGCCGCCACGTCGATCGGCATTCCGTGCATCACCACGGTGGCCGAGTTCAACGCCGCCGTCCAGGCCATCGAGGCGATGCGGACCTACGAGTGGTCCGTCACCAGCCTGCAGGAGCACGCCGCGGCCCTCGCGGAGTCGCAGCAGCGCGTCGCCCAGGAGCGCGCCACGCAGGTTGCCGCCGCGACGACGGTGTCCCAGCATGCCTGAGGCTGCCGCCGCTGATACGCCCGGCCGGGAGTCATTCGGCTCCCGGCTGGGCCGCGCCATGGCGGAGCGCGGACCGCTCTGCGTCGGCATCGACCCGCACCCGTCGCTGCTGCAGCGCTGGGGCCTGGACGACGACGTCGCCGGGCTGGAGCGCTTCTCGCTCACCGTGCTGGAGGCCGTGGCGTCGCTCGCTGCCGCGGTGAAGCCGCAGGTGGCGCTCTATGAGCGCCACGGCTCGGCCGGCATGGCCGTGCTGGAACGCACCCTCGCGGCGGCCGCTGAGGCGGGCGTGCTCAGCATCGCGGACGCCAAACGCGGCGACATCGGCTCCACCATGGCCGCGTACGCCGACGCCTGGCTGCGCGACGGCTCGGCGCTGGCCGCGGACTCGGTGACGCTGAGCCCGTACCTGGGCTTTGAGTCGCTCCGGCCGGCCTTGGACCTCGCGGCGCAGTCCGGCCGCGGCGTCTTCGTCCTGGCCCTCACCTCCAACCCCGAGGGAGCCTCCGTGCAGCACGTCGGGGGAGCGGACTCCGTAGCCCGGCGGATTGTCCGTGCCGCCGCCGCGGAGAACGCACGGTATGCCGGGGACCTCGGCTCCGTCGGGCTCGTCGTCGGCGCCACTGTCGGCACCGCGCTGACCGACCTGGACCTGGACCTCGCGGCGGTCCGCGGCCCCATCCTCGCACCGGGCCTGGGGGCCCAGGGAGCGACGGCTGCGGACCTGCGCCGCACCTTCGGCGGAGCCTACGGCCAGGTGCTGGGCACCTCGAGCCGGGACATCCTGGCAGCCGGTCCGCAGCCGGCCGCCCTGCGCGACGCCGCCCGGCGCACACTGGACGACCTCCGCGCGGCATAGGTGGTCCGCCCTGGCCATCCACCTCGGCGGAAAGGCGCTTGTGGGCCGGCATTGCGGGTTTGCTGCGTCGTTTGGTCAGAGAAGGCCGCTACGGACCGGGTATTGCGGCCATCTCTGGCAAACCGATGGCGCCGGCTGTCCCGTCAGGCCGCGCTGGGGAACGTCCGCGGCCCCAGCTGCGCTGATTCGTCGCAGATGGCCGCCAACGACTCGGTATTGCGGCCATCTCTGGCGAACGGTTGGCGCCGCGTAGGGGCTGGCCCGTTGCCTTGGCTCTGCCGATTGGTCGCAGAAGGCCGCTATGGACTTGGCATTCCGGCCATTTGTGGCAAACGGCCGGCGCCACACCGCCAATCCGCCCCGCAGCCACACGACCGACACCGTGGGGCCGCCCCGCAACCCCACGTCCACCGCTTGGCCAAAAAAGCGTCAGCATTAGGTTTTGCGCCGGAGGCGATCCATTGCTTTCCGCCGACTTCAGACTGTAAGTTCAGGACAAGTCCGCGGTACCAGCCGGGGTGCTGTGTGCGGCCCGTCTCACGGTCACGTCTGACCAGGCCGCTTGCGTGGTCTCGGCTGACAATGCAGGGAGGACCTCAGTGAGCTTGCGACCCCTCACGCCGCAGGAGCGTGCCGACGCCCTGCACAAGGCCGCCGCGGCCCGGGTGGCCAGGGCAGGGGCCAAGGAGAAGCTGAAGTCGGGGCAACTGACCATCGCGGAGCTGCTCAGCGCCGGGGAGAGGGACGAGGCGATCGCCCGGATGCGGGTGGTCGAGCTGCTGGAGGCGCTGCCGGGGATCGGGCACGTGCGGGCCGCGGCCATCATGGAGCGGCTCGGCATCGCCGCGTCCCGGCGGGTGCGGGGACTGGGAATCCACCAGCGCCGGGCGCTGGTAGATTTTATAGACAAGAAATAGCTTGGCCCGCCGAGCTTCCACCACCGCCCAAAGGAATACGTGAGCAAGAAACCCGGACTGACAGTCCTCGCCGGTCCGACGGCTGTCGGCAAAGGCACCGTGTCCACCTATATTCGGGACAACTATCCCGAAGTCTGGCTTTCGGTATCGGCAACCACCCGCCCGCCGCGGCCTGGTGAGATCGATGGGGTGCACTACTACTTCAAATCCAAGGAAGAGTTCGAGGCCCTCATCGCAGCAGGGGAACTGCTGGAATGGGCCGTGGTACACGGGCAGAATACGTACGGCACCCTCAAGAGCACAGTGGACGCGGCCATTGCCGAGGGCCGCTCGGTACTTTTGGAAATCGATCTGCAGGGCGCACGCCAGGTGAAACAAGCCGTTCCGGACGCGCAGTTCGTCTTCCTCGCCCCGCCAAGCTGGGAAGAATTGGTCCGCCGCTTGGTGGGCCGCGGCACGGAATCCGCCGAGGAACAGCAGCGGCGGCTGGAAACCGGTAAAGTAGAACTAGCCGCTGAACCGGAGTTCGATCACACAGTCATCAATGATGACGTACGTCGGGCAGCGGATGAGCTTGTTTCACTCATGGGGCTAACGCCGCACCCGCACTAACCGCAGGGTCGGATTGGCCCGTTAGAATTTGGAGAATTCGTGTCCACGAACCTTGAAGGCATCATCAACCCGCCGATCGACGAGCTGCTGAAGGCTGCCGATTCGAAGTACGGACTGGTGATTTTCGGTGCCAAGCGCGCCCGGCAGATCAACGCTTACTACGCCCAGCTGCACGAGGGCCTGTTCGAGTACGTCGGCCCGCTGGTTGACACCAAGCTGAACGAAAAGTCGCTTTCCATCGCCCTGCGCGAAATCAACGAAGGCAAGCTCGTTTCCACGCCGATCGAAGCCGCCGCAGAGTAATAACTCTGCTGCCTGACGGAGGTCACGTGCGCATAGTCCTCGGAGTCGGGGGAGGGATTGCCGCCTACAAGGTGGCATCACTCCTCCGGCTTTTTACTGAAGCCGGCCATGACGTCACCGTCATTCCCACCGAGGCCGCCACCCGGTTCGTCGGCGTGGCCACCTGGGAGGCCCTCTCCGGGCACCCGGTGAGCAATAGCGTTTTCGATGAGGTGCACACTGTCAACCACGTCCGGCTCGGCCACGAGGCGGAACTGATCGTAGTGGCCCCGGCCACGGCGGACCTGCTGGCCCGTGCCGCCACCGGCCAGGCCAACGATCTGCTGACCAACACGCTGCTGATGGCAGGCGGCCCGGTGCTGATGGCCCCGGCGATGCACACGGAAATGTGGCGCCACCCGGCAACCCAGGCCAACGTGGAAACCTTGCGCAGCCGCGGCGTCACCGTGCTCGAACCTGCCACCGGCCGCTTGACCGGTGCGGACTCCGGTCCGGGCCGGCTGCCCGAACCCGAGGCTATTTTTGCCGCCGCGCTGGCCTTGGCCGGCGCCCCCGCGGTGCCCAACACCCCCGACCTGTCGGCGTCGGACGCGGAACTTCCGGCTGCGGCCGCGCACCGGCCGCTGGCCGGCCTCACCGTGACCATCAGCGCCGGCGGCACCCGCGAACCCCTGGACCCGGTCCGTTTCCTGGGCAACCGGTCCTCCGGCAAGCAGGGCGTGGCGCTGGCCGAAGCGGCCCGCGAGGCCGGCGCCTGGGTCCGGCTGCTGGCAGCGCACATGGACGTACCGGCGCCCGCCGGCGTCGAGGTGGTCCGGGTTGAGACCGCGCTGGAACTGCGCAAGGCGGCGCTGCACGCCGCAGCCGATTCCGACGTCGTCATCATGGCCGCCGCCGTGGCCGACTTCCGTCCGGCCGACGTGTCCGGGACCAAGATTAAAAAACGCGACGACGTCGCCGACCCGGTGATTTCACTGGTCCGCAATCCCGACATTCTGCGCGAACTCGTCGAAATCCGTGACGCCGCCTCCCGGAACCAGCTGATTGTCGGCTTCGCGGCCGAGACCGGCGACGCCGACGGGGACGTCCTGGAATACGCCGCGGCCAAGCTGCGCCGCAAGGCCTGCGACCTGCTGGTGGTCAACCAGGTGGGACAGGACCAGGTCTTTGGCCAGGACAGCAACTCCGTAGTCATCCTTGCGCGGTCCGGCTCCGAACCCCAAGAGGCGTCGGGTTCCAAATCCGACGTCGCGGCTGCCGTCATTGACCGCATCAGCGCCGAGTTGAGCCGGGTTGTTCCGCCCGCTTGAGCGCTGGCGTAATCAAGGTCTCCTTCGCAGGGGGACACACGCCGCAGGACGCCCGTTTCCCAACCAGTAAGGTAGTTGAGTGACTTTACCGCTGCACATCCCAGACTTCCACGGGTCCACGCCCGCCTCGCTCCGGCTTTTCACGTCCGAGTCGGTGACCGAAGGACACCCCGACAAGATCTGTGACCAGATCAGCGATTCGATCCTTGACGCCCTGCTCACCAAGGACCCGGAGTCCCGCGTCGCCGTCGAGACCCTGGCCACCACCGGCCTGGTCCACGTGGCCGGCGAAGTCACCACGGACGCCTACGTCGAAATCCCGCAGATTGTCCGCGAGACCATCCTCGGAATCGGCTACGACTCGTCCGCGAACGGTTTCGACGGCGCCCGCTGCGGCGTGTCCGTCTCTATCGGCCAGCAGTCCAACGACATCGCCGGGGGAGTCTTCAACTCCCTCGAAGCGCGCGAAGGCCGCCAGGAAGACGACTACGACCTCCAGGGCGCCGGCGACCAGGGCATCATGTTCGGCTACGCCAGCGACGAAACCCCCTCCTACATGCCGGTCCCGATCTGGCTGGCGCACCGGCTCTCCGAGCGCCTCACCGAGGTGCGCAAGTCCGGCCAGCTCGGCTACCTGCGCCCCGACGGCAAGACACAGGTCACCGTGGGCTACGACGGCGACCGCCCGGTCTCGGTCGAGACCGTCGTGATCTCCAGCCAGCACGCCGAAGGCGCCAGCCTCGACCAGCTCCGCGCCGACCTCGCCGAGCACGTCGTGAACCCGGTGATGGCGCTGTCCAACCTGGACACCTCCCGGTCACGGAACATCCTCAACCCGGCCGGCGCCTTCGTGATCGGCGGCCCGGTGGGTGACGCCGGCCTGACCGGCCGCAAGATCATTGTCGACACCTACGGCGGGATGGCCCGGCACGGCGGCGGCGCCTTCTCCGGCAAGGATCCGTCCAAGGTGGACCGTTCGGCCGCCTACGCGATGCGCTGGGTGGCGAAGAACGTGGTGGCCGCAGGCCTCGCGAAGCGCGCCGAAATCCAGATCGCGTACGCGATCGGCCAGGCCCGCCCGGTGGGGACCTACGTGGAAACGTTCGGCACCGAGACCGTGGACCCGGCCCGGATCAGCGACGCGATCGCCGAGATCTTTGACCTGCGCCCGCGCGCCATCATCGACGCGCTTGACCTCAAGCGCCCGATCTACGCCAAGACCGCCGCGCACGGCCACTTCGGCCGCGAGGAACCGGACTTCACCTGGGAGCGCCTGGACCGGGTGGACGAGCTGAAGGCCTTCTTCAACGCCTAGGAACCGGCCCTGCCGCTGAAGATCCTGGCTCCTGAAGGTCACAGCTCTTGAATGTCCGAGCTCCTGAATGTCACACCTCTGTGATGTGCTGTAGCCAGGCCGCCGAACGGCGGCCTGGCTACAGTCTTTAAGGCGATTGCTTCAGTCGGCTGCTGTTAAGCGGCTGCCGGCCGGATTGCCGTTGTTTTGTTTGACCCGACCAGCCGCTGAAGGAGGCGATCGCCGTGAGCCCAGTCCGTAACGGTGCCGCCGTGCCGGACGAGCCGCTCCAGCTCTCGCTGCTGCAGGGTTTCCCTGCTGCTGCGGCTGCCGCGGGGCCGGCCCTTGCCTCGGAGTTGCCGGTGGCGCGGGTGCTGCTGGAGTCGTCGCTCCCGCACCTGGACCGGCCGTTCGACTACAGCGTTCCGGCGGACCTCGATGCTGCGGCCCGCCCCGGCGTGCGGGTCAAGGTGAAATTCAGCGGCCAGGAACTCGGCGGATTCCTGCTCGAACGCACGGCCGCGTCCGACGCCGGCCACCCGCTGGTCCCGTTGTACAAGGTGGTGTCGCCGGTTCCGGTACTCACCTCCGAAGTGGCCGAACTGGCCGGGCGGGTGGCGGCGCGCTACGCCGGAACCGTCAGCGACGTCTTGCGCGTCGCCGTCCCGCCACGCATGGCCAAAATGGAAAAGGAGTTCGCGCCGGCCGGCCGGCTCGACGCTGCCCTGTTCGCCGCCGACGGCGACGCCGGGGCAGAGCTGCCTGCTGCCCCTCCGTCCGGCTGGGCGGAGTATCACAACGGCCCGGCTTTCCTGCAGCACCTGGGCGGTGGCGAATCGCCGCACGCCGTGCTGAGCGCGTTGCAGGGTTTCGGCCCCGGCAGCTGGCCCCGGATGATTGCCGAGGCCGTAGCCGCCGTCCGCCGCTCCGGCCGTGGCGCCGTCGTCGTCGTTCCGGACTACCGCGACCTGGACCGGGTAGAGGCGGCCCTGCTGGAGCTCCTGCCGGCCGGGGACGTGGCCCGGCTCACCGCCGATGACGGCCCCACCCCGCGGTACCGCAGCTTCCTGCGGGTCCTCAGCGGCGCCGCCGGAGTCGCTGTCGGCACCCGTTCCGCCGCTTACGCGCCGGTGCAGAAGCTGGGGCTGGTGGTGTGCTGGGACGACGGCGACGATCTGCACATCGAGCAGCGTTCACCGTACGCCCACGCCCGTGAGGTCCTGTTGCTCCGGGCGGCGCACGAGGGGGCTGCCTGCCTGCTCGCCGGACACAGCCGCAGCACGGAGACGCAGCGGCTGGTGGAGTCCGGCTGGGCCCGGCCGGTCGAAGCGCAGCGCGCCGTGATGCGCCGCACTGTCCCGCGCGTGCTCAACACCGCGGACAGTTACGAGCAGGAGCGCGACCCGCTGGCCCGGATCGCACGGCTTCCCGGCGCCGCGTGGCGGGCGGCGAAGGAGGGCCTCGAGCGGGGCCCGGTCCTGGTGCAGGTGGCGCGCGCCGGGTACGCGCCGTCGCTGGCCTGCGAACGCTGCCGCGAACCGGCACGCTGCACCGCGTGCAACGGTCCGCTGGCGATCACGGGGCCTGCCGGCAGCGCGGCGGTGCCGGTCTGCCGGTGGTGTTCCGCGGCCGCTCCGGACTGGCGCTGTGTGCACTGTGATGGGGTCCGGCTTCGGCGGGGTGCCACCGGGGCGCTGCGGACCGCCGAGGAATTGGGCCGGGCGTTTCCGGGCAAGCCGGTGGTCACCTCTTCCGGTGACCGGGTTCTGGCCACGGTGCCGGACGCTAAAGCCCTCGTCGTGGCGACCGTCGGCGCCGAGCCGGTGGCAGCGGGCGGGTACGCCGCGGCGCTGCTGCTCGACGGCGACACCCTGCTGCGCCGCGAAAACCTTCGGGCCGGTGAGGACGCCGTGCGGCGCTGGTTCAATGCGGCCGCCCTGGTCCGTCCCGCGGCCGAGGGCGGCCTGGTCGTCATCACCGCGGAGGACACCGCCGGCGTCGGTGCGCTGCTGCGGTGGGACCCCGCCGGGTACGCCGGCCGCGAGCTTGCCCTGCGGCAGGAGCTGTCGCTGCCGCCGGCCGTCCGGATCGCGTCCGTCACGGGCGGCAGGACCGCCGTCGGGCACTTTACCCAGGCCGTCGAGCAGGCACTGGCGAAACAAGGCATTGTGCTGCGGCAGGCGGGACCTGCGCCGTTGCCGGGCGCCGGCGGGGCCGGGGCTGGCGCCGTGCCGTCGGCGGCGGCGTCTGCTTCGGCTGCGGAGCGGCGCGGTGGCGAGGACGTCCGGACGCTGCTGTTCATTCCGTACGCCCAGGCCACCGACGCGACGAAAGCGATGCGTGCGGTCAAGGCCGCGGCTGCCGCAAAGCGCACCGACGATCCGGTGCAGGTGCGGCTCGACGGCGTCGACGTGCTCTAGCGGCGCTTGCGCGCGCGCAGCGCCAGGGCCTCCTCGGCGGCGGCCAGCAACCTGCGTGCGGAGGCGTCCCAGCTGAACTCGGCGGCGCGCTGCACGGAACGGCTGGAGCGGTTCTTCCAGAGTTCCGGCTCCTCCAGTTCGCGTACCGCGGCGGCAAACGCGGACGGGGAGTCCGGATCGACGTAGCTGACCGCGTCACCGCCCACCTCGCGGAAAATCGGAATGTCGCTGGCGATCACCGGCGTGCCGTGCGACATCGCCTCCACCAGGGGCAGGCCGTAGCCCTCCGCCTTGGAAAGGCTGACCAGGGCGGTGGTGCGCGCCAGCAACTCCTCGTACTCGGCGTCCGTCACGCCGTTGTGGAACACGATGCTGGCGCCCGCCGGGGCCAGCGCCTCCAGCTCGGCCCGGCGTTCGGGCGTGATCCGGCTCAGCAGGTGCAGGGTCATCCCCGGCAGGCCGGCCATACCCCGGACCATCGTTTCGACATTCTTGTAGGGCATGAAGGAACCCATGTAAAGGAGCGTCTTGTCGGCGCCGGCACCCGGGTCCCGCGGCGTGAGCCCGGGCTGCGGGGCGTTCCCGACAATCCGGACCGGTCGCTTCGTCAGGCGGTACTTCGCCATCAGGGCCTCGGTGGTGGAGCTGATGGTCGCGACGACGTCGGCCCGGTTCAGCAGCACCCGCTGCGGCCAGAACGCCTTGTGGTAGAGCCGCCAGAGGACCCGGACCGGGGCCGGGAGGAATCCGGGAGGTGCCGGGTGTTCGTAGTAGATCAGGTCGTGCAGGGTCAGGACCAGGGCGTACTTCCGGCCCCAGCTGCCCATCGTCTGCATCGGGCACACCACGACGTCGGCCCCCAGCGGGTTGACCTTGGCCGCCACGAACAACTCGGCCGGTGAGAGCGGGCTGTTGATCAGGGTGTACGGTACGTCCGGCAGCAGGGCCAGCTGGCGGGTGTCGCTGATCAGCATCGAGACGTCCGCGATCTTGGCGGTGGCGGCGATGAGGCTGGCGCCGTAGCGGCTGATGCCGTCGTGGTGGTCAAGCCTGGTGAAGCGGGCGTCAATGAGGATTTTCACGCGGCGTGGTCCTTCAGGAAGCGGCGGATGAAGCCCGCGGCGGGTTCCGGGGTTTCGTAATGGATGAGGTGCCCGACGCCGGGAATGACTTCGAGGGTTCCGTCCGGCAGCAGCGGGAGCAGCTTGTGCTGGTCGGGGAGGGTGGCGATCTCGTCTTTCTCGCCGGCGACGAGCAATACCGGCAGGGCAAGCCGCGGAGCCACCTCCGCGACGTTGCTGCTGACCGAGGCCTTGAAGGCTTCCAGGAGGCTGTCACGGTCGGCGAAAGCGGAGAAGTAGGCGCTGTGCTGGGCGTGGACGAACCGCCGCAGCGCCTTGTCCTTGGTCTTGGCCATGGTCTCGCTCATCACCCGGACGATCAGTTGGTTGCGCAGCAGCGCGTTTCCGAGTCCGCGGGGGAGCCGGGCGGCCGCCTCGTAGTACAGCACAGCCGCTTTGGTCATGAGCCCTTTGGGCCCTTCCAGCGCCGGCGCGGCGATGGGGTTGATCAGTACCAGTTCGGCGACGGCGCCGGGGTGGTCCGCGACGAAATGGCTGGCGATGATCGATCCGAAGGAGTGCCCCAGTAAAACGGTTTCCGGGCCCAGTCCGAGGGCCGCCATGAAGTCCCTGATGAAGCGGCCGTAGCCGCCGACGCTGTGCCCGCCGGCGGGGAACGCGGCGGAGACGCCGAATCCCGGGAGGTCAGGCATGATGAGGCGCATTTCGGGTAATTGGTCCACCACTCGGAGCAGGCCGTGGTGGTCGCCGCGGAAGCCGTGGATCACGAGGATCGTCCGGGTCGCGGCGGTTTCACGGACCGGTTCGTAGCTCCAGTAAGCGATCCGGGTGCCGTTCAGGTCCACCACGGAAGCGCTGCTGCGGGTGTCGAGTTCGACGCTGAGCAGCGGAGACGGGGGAGAGGGCTCGGTGGCCACGTGTTCCATTCGTTATGGGTCCTAGTTGACGTCGTCGGGGTTGGATCCGGTGCGGACCCCCCGGTCCAGGCCGGTGAGGGCTTCAAGGTCCGCGGAGCCGAGGCTGAACCCGAAGATGTCGTGGTTTTCGCGGATCCGGGCGTACGAGCTGGCCTTGGGGATCACCACGTTGCCCAGTTCCAGGTGCCAGCGCAGGATCACCTGCGCTGCGGTGCGGCGGTGGGCCGCGGCGAGCTCCAGCACTACCGGATCCTGCAGGACCTGGCCCCGCCCCAACGGGCTCCAGGCCTCGGTGGTGATGCCCAGTGAGGCGTGCAGGGACCGCAGTTCGGCCTGCTGCAGCCAGGGATGCAGCTCGATCTGGTTGACCGCGGGCACTACCTCCGCGGTCTGCAGCAGCCGGTCCAGATGGGCGGGCTGGAAGTTGGACACCCCGATGGCGCGGACCTTTCCCTCCCGGTACAGCGTCTCTAGGGCGCGATAGCTCTCCGGGAAGAGCCCGCGCCGGGCGCACGGCCAGTGGATCAGGTAGAGATCCACGTACTCCAGTCCCAGCTTGGCGATGGAGGTGTCGAAGGCCCGCAGCGTCGCATCGTAGCCCTGGTCGTCATTCCAGAGCTTGGTGGTCACGAAGATGTCCTGCCGGGCAAGGGCGGGGTGCAGCTCGCCGGAGCCGCCGGCGGAGCCGTCGAAGGCGGACAGCGCGCCGATCGCGCGTCCCACGCCCGGTTCGTTCCCGTACATCGCGGCAGTGTCGAAGTGCCGGTAACCGGCCTCCAGCGCCATCGTCACGAGCCCGGCGGCGTCGGCGGGCGGAACCTTGTAGAGCCCGAACCCGAGGCGGTCCATCATCACACCGTTGTTCAGGGTCACCCGGGGGGAGAGTCTCATAGCAACGACTCTACCCATTCCGGCGTCCCGGGCGGTGGCGCCCGGCCGTTAGGACAGGCCCTCGGAACTGACCAGACGCCGCGCGCTGGCTTCGTCGAGGATGAGGTCGGTGGCCAGGCCAGCGGCCAGCGCGCCGCGAAGCCCGTTGATCTTGGACGCGCCGGAGACCACGCAGATCCGGCGCCGGACCTGTCGGAGCTGTGCCAGATCCGGGCCGGTGGAGCGTTCATTGAGCGTGATGCCGTCGGAGGAACCGTCGGCGCGGAAGAACACGGTGGCCACGTCGCCGACGACGTCGGACTCCGCCAGCACACTCAGGTCGTCCTCGTCCAGATAGCCGCCGGCGTAGACGTGGCTGGGGTAGTCGGCGTCGACCGATCCCACCCCGAAAATGGCGATGCTCATCCGGGACTGCAGCTGCAGGATGCGTTGAACACTGCGTTCATTCCACATGGCCTTCTTGGTCGCGGCGTGGTCGAAGAACGCAGGGACCGGGAACTGTTCCACCCGGGCGCCATAGGCGCTGCCGAACCGGCGCATGATGTCCGAGGCGTAGGTAATGCCCGTAGTCTGCATGTTTCCGGCGCCGTTGAGCTGGACGATGATGCTGTCGTGCGTGATCTTCCGGGTCAGGTGCCGGCTGACCGCGCTCAGGGTGGAACCCCACGCCACCCCGATGATGGCGTTCGAGTCCACGAGGGGGCCGATGGTGCGCGCCGCCTGCATCGCCACCCGGTCCAGCGTCTCCGCCTCATTGAGGGTGTCCACGACCGGAACGACGTGAACGTCGACCTTGTATTGGGCGCGGATCATGCTGGCGAGCTCGGGTCCGGTGTCCAGCGGGCTGCGGATCTGGATCTGCACCAGGCCGGATTCGCGGGCAGCCGAGAGCAGCCGGGAGACGGTCGAGCGGGAGGTGCGGAGCTCCCGGGCGATGGCGTCCATCGTCAGGTCCTGCAAGTAATACAACTGGGCGGCGCGGAGGGCGTCGGACGGGCGGGTTGGTGACATTCCAGATCCGTTCTGCACGTTTGTGCATAGTGCTTGACTCCATTTTCCATTAGTCCAAAGAATAGTGTTGAACGGCGGCGGGCCCGGTGGGCGCGCCGCACAGCACCAAGCCCCAAGGAGCAGTTTTGGGAAACAAGGCAACACCGGTCAACCCGGCGTCGAGCACTCAGCGCACTTCCGTGCAGCAGCTGCGGAACCGGCCTCACGCGCAGGTGCTTATTATCGGCGGCGGTATCAACGGAGTCGGAACCTTCCGCGACCTTGCCTTGCAGGGCGTCGACGTCGCCCTCGTCGAACGCGGCGACTTCTGCCAGGGCGCCAGCGGCGCCTCCTCGCACATGATCCACGGCGGCATCCGGTACCTGGAAAACGGCGAATTCCGCCTGGTCCAGGAGTCGGTCGTCGAACGCAACCGGCTTCTGCGCATCGCGCCGCACTACGTGAAGCCGCTGCAGACCACCATCCCCATCTTCAGCACGTTCTCGGGCATCCTCGCCGCGCCGCTGCGGTTCCTGACCCACAAGCAGGGCAAGCACACTGAACGCGGTGCCTTCCTGATCAAGCTCGGCCTGAGCATGTACGACTTCTTCTCCCGCGACGGCGGCACCGTGCCGCGCCACCAGTTCCGCGGCCGCAAGCGCGCGCTGGCCGAACTGCCCCGCCTGCACCCGGGCATCAAATACGCCGCGACCTACTTCGACGCCTCGGTCCACAACCCGGAACGGCTCACCCTGGACGTGCTCCAGGACGGTGAGAAAGCCGGCGAAACCGGCGGCAACGGTGCCCGTGCGTCCAACTACCTCTCCCTGGTGTCGATGGGCGGCGGGGCTGCCGGGAACGGGAAGTCCGGCACGGTCCAGCTCCGCGACGAACTCACCGGCGACGTCTTCGACTTCAGCGCCGACGTCGTCGTCAACACCACCGGTGCCTGGGTGGACCTGACCAACCAGGCCATGGGCGCCGAGTCGGCCTTCATGGGCGGGACGAAGGGCTCCCACATTGTGCTGGACCACCCCGGGCTGCTCGAGGCCTGCCAGGGCCGGGAGATCTTCTTCGAGCACACCGACGGCAGGATCGTGCTGATCTACCCGATGGGCGACCGCGTGCTGGTCGGCACCACCGACGTCGACGCCGACCTGTCCGAGGACACCGTCTGCACCGACGCCGAGATCGAGTACTTCTTCGACCTCATCGGACACGTCTTCCCGGACGTCGCGGTGGACCGCGAGCAGATCGTCTACACCTTCTCCGGCGTCCGTCCGCTGCCCCGGCACGACGCCACCCAGCCTGGCTTCGTCAGCCGCGACTACCGGATCGAACGCCGCGGCCCCGCCCGCGGCAGCGGGCAGGGGAATGCCGGTGCAAACGGGCAGCGCGGCGCCGTCGTGCTCAGCCTGGTGGGCGGCAAGTGGACCACCTTCCGGGCCCTCGCCGAACACCTCAGCAACGACGTCCTCGCCGAACTCGGCCTCGAACGCAAGGTCTCCACCGCCAAGCTCGCCATCGGCGGCGGCGCCGGCTTCCCGGACACCGAGGACGGCATCCAGCGCTGGATCAAGGCCCACATGGGGGCCGGCCGCGACGCGGACCGCACCGCGGGCCTGCTGACCCGCTACGGCACCCGTGCGGTGGACGTGATGGCCTACCTCGACGCCGGACCCGACCGGCTGCTGCACTCCACCCGGGAACTGAGCGTGCGGGAGCTGGAATTCATGGCAGCCAACGAGCAGCTTGGACACCTTGTGGACGTGCTGATCCGCCGCACCTCGCTCGCGTTCCGCGGACTCGTCACCGGTGAACTGCTGAACGAGGTTGCCGAGATCCTGTCCGGGCCGCTGGGCTGGGACGCTGCAACCCGGACCGCCGAGATCAACCACGCCCAGGAGGTGCTCCACCGGTTCCACGGCGTCCAGGTGCACAGCCTGGTCGCCTAACAACTTGCGTGTCCGGAGGCTGGACCTCCCGGACACAAGGGCTGCGGGGTTCCTCCCAGGGGAACCCCGCAGTGGCCGGCCGGCAGCGCGAAACCGCTGCCGGCCCAACGGCCCTTCAAACTCGCGAAGGGCTGACAACAGAAAATAGAGGAGTCAAAGATGTCTCTTGGAATAGTTTTCCTGTCCGAAGTATTCGGCACCGCAATGCTGACCCTGCTGGGTTGCGGCGTTGTGGCCAACGTCGCGCTGAAAGGCACGAAGGGCAACAACGGCGGGTTCCTGATGGTCACCTGGGGTTGGGGCATTGCCGTCTTCGCCGGTGTCTTCGTTGCAGCCAAGTCCGGGGCGCACCTGAATCCGGCCGTCACCTTCGGCCTGCTGCTCAACGGTAAGAAGGAGTACGCCCCCGGTGTCGCGGTCGACTTCGGCTCCACCCTGACCTACTTCGGCGGTGAACTGCTGGGCGCCTTCCTCGGCGCCGTCGTGATGTGGCTGGCCCACAAGCAGCACTTCGATGTCGAACCCGAGCCCGCCAGCAAGCTGGGCGTATTCTCCACCGGCCCCGCCATCCGCTCCACCCCGTGGAACCTGATCACGGAAATCATCGGCACCTTCGTGCTCGTCTTTGTCATCCTGACCTTCGGCGGGACGCCCTCGGGTCTTGGCCCGCTCGCTGTGGCGCTGCTGGTTGTCGGCATCGGTGTTTCCCTCGGCGGCCCCACCGGCTACGCCATCAACCCCGCACGTGACCTTGGCCCGCGCATCGCCCACGCCCTGCTGCCCATCAAGGGCAAGGGGTCCTCGGACTGGAGCTACTCGTGGATCCCGGTCGTCGGTCCGCTGGTCGGCGGCGGACTCGCCGGCATCGTCGCGGCCGTGGTGCCGATCATCGCCACCGCCGCAGCCTGATCCTGCAACAGAGAACCCCTGAACAACACCCGTTCGAACCACATCACTTCCACCGCCAGGCCCAACAGACAAGGACGTCAACGTGAACCAGTATGTAATCGCCATTGACCAGGGAACCACCAGCACCCGCGCCATCGTGTTCGACCACAGCGGCAACATCGTTTCATCCGGCCAGATGGAACACGAGCAGATCTTCCCGCAAGCCGGCTGGGTGGAGCACGACCCCGCCGAGATCTGGAACAACACCCGGGAGGTTATCGCCTCTGCGCTGTCCAAGGCCAACCTGACCCGCCACGACATTGCCGCCGTCGGCATCACCAACCAGCGTGAAACCGCGGTGGTCTGGGACAAGACCACGGGCAAGGCCGTCTACAACGCGATTGTCTGGCAGGACACCCGCACCCAGCCGATCGTCGACGAACTGGCCAAGGACGGCGGCCTGGAGCGTTTCAAGCAGAAGGTCGGCCTGCCGCTGGCGACCTACTTCTCCGGCACTAAGACCAAGTGGATCCTCGACAATGTCGAAGGCGCCCGGGCCAAGGCAGAGGCCGGCGACCTGGTCTTCGGCAACACCGACAGCTGGGTGCTGTGGAACCTTACCGGCGGCACCGACGGCGGCGTCCACGTCACCGACGTGACCAACGCGTCCCGGACCATGTTCATGGACCTCGAGACGCTGTCCTGGGACCAGGAAATCCTCGACGCGTTCGGGGTCCCGGCCTCCATGATGCCCGCCATCAAGTCCTCCTCCGAGGTCTACGGCACCGTCCACACCTCGCAGCTGCTGCGTGAAGTGCCGGTTGCCGGCATCCTCGGCGACCAGCAGGCGGCAACCTTCGGCCAGGCCGCGTTCGATACCGGCGAGGCCAAGAACACCTACGGGACGGGCTGCTTCCTCATCTTCAACACCGGCGAGGAAATCGTCCATTCCAAGAACGGGCTGCTGACCACGGTCGGCTACAAGCTCGGCGACGCCAAACCGCACTACGCGCTGGAAGGCTCCATCGCCGTGACCGGCTCGCTGGTGCAGTGGCTGCGTGACAACCTGGGCATGATCAGCAGCGCCCCGGAGGTCGAGACGCTGGCGGCCGCGGTCAAGGACAACGGCGGCGTGTACATCGTGCCGGCGTTCTCCGGCCTGTTCGCACCGTACTGGCGCTCGGACGCCCGCGGCGCGATCGTCGGCCTGACCCGGTTCGTGAACAAGAACCACATCGCCCGCGCCGCGCTGGAGGCCACCGCGTTCCAGACCCGTGAAGTGCTCGACGCCGTCAACGCCGACTCGGGTGTGCCGCTGACGGAACTGAAGGTCGACGGCGGCATGGTCGCCAACGACGCCCTGATGCAGTTCCAGGCCGACATCCTGGGTGTCCCGGTGATCCGGCCGAAGGTCGTCGAGACCACCTCGCTCGGTGCCGCCTACGCCGCCGGCCTCGCCGTCGGCTTCTGGAAGGACCTGGGCGAGTGCTCCGCCAACTGGTCCGAGGACAAGCGCTGGGAGCCGCAGATGGACCAGGCCGAGCGCGAGCGCCAGATGCGGCTCTGGAAGAAGGCCGTCACCAAGTCCATGGACTGGGTCGACGAGGACGTGAAGTAACTTTCCGAGCCCCGAAAAGGGGCCGGTGACTCCCGCCCGCCCGCTTCGCGGTGCCCACCACACCATGGCGGGGAGCCACCGGCCCCTTTTCATTGCGTCCATACTTCAGCCGCTCGTGGCGACTTACGTGGGTTAGATAGAGGGTGCGCTAAAGTAGTCGTATGCGTGCGATCCTCCTGCTTAGTTAGCCGCGCGGCATCCCGGCGAAAACCCGGATTGCCGAGCGGCAGCCCCTCCGTGTCGAGGGGCTTTTGTGTGTCCGGGACAGTTACCGGACCTCAGCAGGGGACCAAGGGATCAGGCGGGACAGTCCTGATCCGACAAGATCGAAAGAACAGAAGAGGCCAGCAGTGAGCGTTCAGCCGGAGACAGAGACCGGAACAGCAGCAGCCGTCGCGAGCGAAGGCCCCGAAGAGGGCGCCTACAGCTTCGCCGCCATGGAGGCCAAATGGCCGCAGGTCTGGGAGGACCTCAAGGTCTTCACGCCCCTGGATGACGGTTCGAAGGAACGCCGCTACGTGCTGGACATGTTCCCGTACCCGTCCGGGGACCTGCACATGGGCCACGCCGAAGCATTCGCGATGGGCGACGTCGTCGCCCGCTACCTGCGCCAGCAGGGCTACGACGTGCTGCACCCGATCGGCTGGGACTCCTTCGGACTGCCGGCGGAAAACGCCGCGATCAAGCGCAACGCCCACCCCAGCGAGTGGACCTACGCCAACATCGACACCCAGGCGGCGTCCTTCAAGCGCTACGCGATCTCCGCCGACTGGTCCCGCCGGCTGCACACCTCCGATCCGGAGTACTACCGCTGGACCCAGTGGCTGTTCAAGCGCTTCTACGAGCGCGGGCTGGCCTACCGGAAGAATTCGCCGGTGAACTGGTGCCCCAAGGACCAGACTGTGCTGGCCAACGAACAGGTCGTCAACGGCGCCTGCGAACGCTGCGGCACCGCCGTGACGAAGAAGTCCCTGAACCAGTGGTACTTCAAGATCACCGACTACGCCGACCGGCTGCTGGACGACATGGACGAGCTGCGCGGGCACTGGCCCGAGCGGGTCCTCGCCATGCAGAAAAACTGGATCGGCCGCTCCGAAGGCGCCCACGTCACCTTCGTGGTCGAGGCCGACGGCGGCAAGCCCGCCAAGGACGTCACCGTCTTCACCACCCGCCCGGACACCCTGTACGGCGCGACGTTCTTCGTGGTCGCCGCCGACGCGCCGATCGCCGTCGAACTGGTCACCGATGAACACGCCGCTGCCCTGGACGCCTACCGCGAGCAGGTCAAGGCGCTGTCGGAGATTGAGCGCCAGTCCACCGAGCGGGAGAAGACCGGCGTCTTCACCGGCCGCTACGCGGTCAACCCGCTCAACGGGGAGAAGCTGCCGGTCTGGGCTGCCGACTACGTGCTGGCCGACTACGGCACCGGCGCCATCATGGCCGTCCCCGCCCACGACCAGCGGGACCTGGACTTCGCCAAGACCTTCGACCTGCCCGTCCGGGCAGTGCTGGACACCGGCGAGGAAGACCCTGCCGTGTCCGGCACGGCGACTACCGGCGAGGGAACCCTGACCAACTCCGGCGCCCTGGACGGGCTGCCCAAGGCGGAGGCCATCCCGGCAGCCATCACGATCCTGGAGCAGCAGGGTACGGGGGAGAAGTTCGTGAACTTCCGCCTGCGTGACTGGCTGCTGAGCCGCCAGCGCTTCTGGGGCACCCCGATCCCGATCATCCACTGCCCGGCCTGCGGCGAAGTCCCGGTCCCGGACGACCAGCTGCCCGTGACACTCCCGGAGAACCTGCGCGGCGAGGATCTGTCCCCGAAGGGCACCTCCCCGCTGGCCGCCGCGGAAGCCTGGGTCAACGTCGAATGCCCCAGCTGCCACGGCCCGGCCAAGCGGGACACGGACACCATGGACACCTTTGTGGACTCGTCCTGGTACTTCCTGCGCTTCGTCTCGCCGCAGTACACCGAGGGCCCGTTCGATCCGGCCAAGATCAATGACTGGATGCCGGTGGGCCAGTACGTCGGCGGCGTCGAGCACGCCATCCTGCACCTGCTGTATGCCCGGTTCTTCACCAAGGTCATCCATGACCTGGGCCTGATCGAGGCCGACGAACCGTTCCGGGCGCTGCTGAACCAGGGCCAGGTGCTCAACGGCGGCAAGGCGATGAGCAAGTCCCTCGGCAACGGCGTGGACCTGGGCGAGCAGCTGGACAAGTACGGCGTGGACGCCGTGCGGCTGACCATGATCTTCGCCTCCCCGCCGGAGGACGACGTCGACTGGGCGGACGTGTCGCCGTCGGGCTCCGCGAAGTTCCTGGCCCGCGCCTGGCGGCTCGGCCAGGACGTCAGCAGCGAACCCGGCGTCGACTTCGCCGCCGGCGACCGTGCCCTGCGCACCGTCACCCACCGCACCATCGCCGACGCGCAGGCCCTGCTGGATTCGAACAAGTTCAACGTAGTCGTGGCAAAGCTGATGGAGCTGGTCAACGCGACCCGTAAGACCATTGACGCCGCCGGGGGCGCCGGCGGTGCGGACCCGGCCGTCCGCGAGGCCGTGGAGGCCGTTGCGGTCATCCTGAGCCTGTTCGCGCCGTACACCGCCGAGGACCTGTGGAACGTGCTGGGACACCCGGCGTCCGTGGCCAACGCTGGCTGGCCCACGCACGACGAGGCCCTGCTGGTCCAGGACACGGTCACCGCCGTCGTCCAGGTCCAGGGCAAGGTGCGCGACCGGCTGGAGGTGTCCCCGGGAATCTCCGAGGACGAGCTGCGCGAACTGGCGCTGGCCTCGGAGAACGTCCAGCGCGCGCTGGATGGCCGGGGGATCCGCACCGTGATCGTGCGGGCCCCTAAACTGGTCAACATCGTCCCGGCGTAGCCGGGCAGGCCGTTCGTGAACCGGCCGCCGGCAGTTGCCGGCGGCCGGAACTCTTTCCAGGAGGTGCTTCGTGCCGGACCGTGAGCCCCCGGGCTGGCTGTGGCTGCGCGAGCGCCTGGTCCGGCTTCGCCAGGCCGCCCGGCCCGGCGCGGCGCCCGAACCGGTACCCGCCGTCGCCGTCCGCACAGCGGTCGTCACGGACTCCGCTGCGGCGCTGCCGGCGGCGTGGGTGCGCGACTTCAGCGCCGACGGCCGCCTGAGTGTGGTGCCGATGCCCGTCATGGTGGGCGACGAGATCTACGGCGAGGGCGAGGACGACATCGCCGACACCATCGCCGTAGCCCTGGCCAGCGGCGTCCCGGTCCGGACCTCCAGGCCCTCGCCCGGGCAGTTCGAACAGGCCTACCTGGCAGCGGCGGCGCGCGGCTTCGAATGCGTGGTCTCGATCCACATTTCCGGCGAGCTCTCCGGCACCGCGGACTCCGCCCGGCTCGCTGCGGCCAAAGTGGGGATCCCGGTGGTGGTCATGGATTCCCGCACGGTGGGGATGGCGCAGGGCATGGGCGTGCAAAGCGCCGTCGTGGCGGCCGCCGATGGCCGGGGCGCGGACGAGGTCAGGGCCTTCGCGGAGGAACGGCTGGCGCGCACCAAGGTCTACTTCTATGTGCCGAGCCTGGAGCAGCTGCGCCGCGGAGGCCGGATCGGCGCGGCCGCCTCGCTCTGGGGCACTATGTTCTCGATCAAACCGATCCTTGCGGTCGACGGCGGCAAGGTCGTCCCGGTGGAGAAAGTCCGTTCTGCGCCCCGCGCCATCGCCCGGCTGGAGGAAATCGCCGCCGCTGATGCGCTGTCCCGCCCGCGCGGCGAGGCACGGATCGCCGTGCACCACTTCGGCAACCAGGCCGAGGCGGAGCAGCTGGCGTCCCGGCTGGCCGGGCTGTTGCCCGAGTGCCCGCCGGCGCAGATCAGTTCGCTTCCGGCCGTGCTGGCTGCCCACGCGGGGCTGGGGGTGCTGGCCGTAATTGTGGGGGAGAGCAGCACCCCGATGCCCGGGGCCGGCCTGACTCCCGGGACTGCCGGGGCGCCCGGCGCACTTTCCACATAGCCGTTCCACCGCCTGCCGCCCGGCACGGTCCGGCGCCTAGGCTGGCTGCATGTCGCGCCGATATCCGGGAGCCGGTGCCCGTAGCGGACCCCGCAAGAAGCCGGGCCTGGCCCGGCACCGGTGGACCGCCAGCCTTGGCCCGGTGCCGGACGAGGCGCTGCTCGACCTTTCGGCGGCCGATCTTCCCGGTACCGAGACACTCACCTCTGGCGCTCCGGCGGTCCCGGTATTCCGGTGGCGCACCGGGCGGCGCGCCGCGGCGCTGATCGCGGTGGTCTCCGTGTTGCTGGGCGGCTGGTTCTGGTGGCAGGCGGCCGACGGCGCACCCCGGGTGCAAGCTCTGGGCGAAGCGCAGGGGTGGGACGCCACGGGCAGCTCGGATTCTGCCGGTGCTCCGGCCGATGAGGCGGATTCCGGCGGGGCAGCTGCCGCTGACGGCCCGGCCGACGGAGACCCACCCGGCCCCACGGCGCCGGCCACCATCGTTGTCCACGTCGCCGGCGCCGTTGCCAGAGCCGGCGTGGTGGAACTGCCGCGCGGAAGCCGTGTCAACGAAGCCATCCAGGCAGCCGGCGGAAGCACCCGCGCGGCAGACCTGGACCGGCTTAACCTGGCCGCCGTCGTCGAGGACGGCCAAAAAATCCTCGTCCCGGAGCGCGGCAGCCCTGACCCGGCCGGGCCTGTCCCCGGCCCCTCCGCCGATGGCGCCGGAACGGGAACCTCGGGCGGCACGGGGACGTCCGGCGGGATGGCACCCCCGGCCGGGAAAATCAACCTGAACTCCGCCGGGCTTGAAGAGCTGGCCACGCTGCCGCGCGTCGGGCCGGTGCTGGCCCAGCGCATTCTGGACTGGCGGAAGCAGCACGGCAGCTTCGGCAGCGTTGAGGAACTCGACGCCGTGGAGGGAATCGGTCCCAAGTTGCTCGACGCCCTGCGGCCGCTGGTGAGGGTCTGACGTGGCCACCGGGCGTCTGACGTGACCAGCGGGCGTCTGACGTGACCAGCGGGCAGCAGCCTCGCTGGCAGGCGTTCCGGGACGCCGCAGCCGCCGCCGTTGCCCGGAGCCACGAGCCACTCGCTCCGGCCGCGGCGCAGGCCCCGTCCCCGGCCGCCCCGGAGTCCCAAGCACCTTCGGCACCCCGGGTGGGCGCACCGGAACGGTCCGCCCTGGGCGTTCTGGAGCACCGGGTCCGGGAAGCGCTGCACCGCCACAGCGCCGGTGCGCGGCCGGCCGCCGACCCCTCCGGCCCGCAGGGTCGGCGTCGCCGGTACGACGTCCGGCTCGTGCCTGCCGCCTTGCTGGTGTGGGCGGTGGCTGTGGCCGGCGCCTGGCTGGACCCTGCCGCGCTTGGCGCCCTCTGCGCCGGACTTACGGCTGCGGCGGCGGCCCTGCTGCTGGGTCCGCCTCGCCGGCGCCGGACAGCTGCGCCCCGAAGTTTCCGGGCCACCGCGGCCTTGGCACTACTGCTCTCTTGCACCGCCGGCGCGCACTCCGCGGTTGCGTCTGCGCAGCGGAACGACGGCGCGGTGGCGCGGGCCGTCGCCAACCGTGCGGCAGTGGTGGCGGAGCTGGAGGTGGCCGGGGAGCCGCGGCAGCTCGCCGCCCCGGGTCGCTCGGGGCTTTCCGACCGTTGGGCGGTGCCCGCGACCCTGCGTGTTGTCGTCTTTGACGGCATCCGGGTGGACGTCCGCGCAAAGATGCTCGTCCTAGGCGGGGACGGCTGGGAGCACGCCGAGCGAGGCCAGCGGATGCGCGTCACCGGCCGGCTGCAACCGGCCGGAGCAGGCGAAGCAGAAGCCGGCTTGCTCTCTGCTTCCTCCGCCCCGGTCCGGCTGGGAACTTCCGGCGGTTGGGAACGCGGTCCGGCAGGGCTGCGGGCAAGCTTCCGCACGGCCTCCGCCGGGTTGTCCGGCGACGCCCGCGGTCTCCTGCCCGGAATGGTGACGGGCGACACCGGGGCGCTGGACCCCGGGCTTGCCGTTGCCATGAAGACGGTCGGGATGACCCATCTGACGGCCGTGAGCGGAGCCAACTGCAGCCTGGTCCTCGGGGCCCTGCTGCTGGCGGCGCGCGGCCTGAGGTTCCCCCGCCCGGTGGCCGCTTCGCTCGCCTTCGCCGGGCTGGGCCTGTTCGTGCTGATGGTCGGACCCGATGCCAGCGTGCTTCGGGCCGCGCTGATGGGAACGGTGGGGCTGTGGGCGCTTGCCTTTGGCCGTGCAGGCCGCGGACTCAGCCTGCTGTGCGTGGCCTCGACCGGGCTGTTGCTGGCAGACCCGGCGCTGGCGACCGACTTCGGGTTTCTGCTCTCCGTCCTCGCCACGCTCGGCATCATCGTGGCGGGCAGGCCGGTGATGGGCTGGCTGCCCGCCCTTGTGCCACGCTGGGCGGCGGCCGGCGTCGCGGTTCCGCTGGCGGCCCAACTGTTCTGCGGCCCCGTGATCGTGCTGCTCCAGCCGCAGTTCTCCAGCTACGCGCTGCCCGCGAATCTGGCGGCCGCCGTTCTGGTGCCGCCGGTGACCCTGGCCGGCACGGCAGCCGTCCCGCTCGTGCCTGTGGTCCCTGAGCTCGCGGCACTGCCCATCACCGTCGCCGGTTTTTTCGCCGCCGGCGTGGCCGGAGTCGCCCGCTGCTTCGCGGGGCTCCCGGGGGCGGCGTTGCCCTGGCCGGAGGGCGCCTTCGGCTCGGGCACCATGGCCCTGCTGTCCGCGCTGTCCCTGGCGGGCGTCTGGCTCGCTACCCACCCCGCCGCGGCCGGCCGGCTGGTGCGGAATATGCACGAACAGACCGTGCTGTTCCTCACGGAAATCCTTGACCGAAAAGCCCTGGTGCCCGGCGGCGGCCGGGCCCGGAACCGGCCCGGCCGCCGCCGCTTGGTGGACCGACCCCGCCGTGGCAGGCTTAGAGTCTGCAAACCAACTTTCCGGAGGAACCACGAGTGGCTGCTGCCCAGACCCAACGCACCAGGACCACGGCGACGAAGACCGCCACCTGGCGCGACGTGACGCCGGCGCCGGTGGTGCTGGTCGGCGGGCCGGAGGACTACCTTGGGTCCCGGGCCATGGACCGGATCCGCTCACAGGTCCGCGCCGCCGCCCCCGACGTCGAAGTCACCCGGCTCAACGCCGGCAGCTACGAACCCGGCACACTGGCCATGAACGTGAGCCCGTCCCTCTTCGGCGAGCAGAAGCTGATCGAGGTGGAGGGCCTCGAAGCGATGAATGATGCCTTCCTTGCCGACGGCCTGAAATACCTTGCCCAACCCGAGCCGGACGCAGTCCTCGTGCTGCGCCACGGCGGGGGAGTGCGGGGCAAAAAGCTCCTTGATGCCATCAAGGCCGGCGGCTGGCCCGTGGTCGACTGCCAGCCGCTGAAGAAAGACGCGGACAAGGTGGCCTTTGTCACGACGGAATTCAAAGCCGCTTCCCGCCGGATTGAGCCCGAGGCCGTCCACGCCCTGGTCAACGCGGTCGGTGCCAACCTGGCCGAACTGGCGGCCGCCTGCAGCCAGTTGATCGCCGACGCCACCACGGGTGTGGATTCGGAGATGGTCGACCGCTACTACGGCGGGAGGGTGGAGGCCACGGCCTTCAAGGTCGCCGATGCGGCTATGGCCGGCAACGCTCCGCTGGCCCTCTCCACCCTCCGTCACGCCCTGGATACCGGCGCCGACCCGGTCCCGATCGTGGCGGCCCTCGCCGCGAAGCTGCGCTCCCTGGCCAAGGTGGCGGGGGCGCAGGGCTCGTCGGCGCAGATCGCCAAGCAGCTGGGCATGCAGCCGTGGCTGGTGGAACAGGCCCAGCGTGACGTCCGGCGCTGGACACCGGAAGGCCTGGTCCGGTCCATCCAGGTCACGGCCGAGGCCGACGCCCAGGTCAAGGGGCTTTCCCGCGACCCGGTCTACGCCGTCGAGCACGCCGTCACCGTGATAGCGGGCGCGGTCCGCCGCTAGCGAAGAGGGCACCGCCCGGGCAGGTGCTTCGCCGGGGCGCCGTCGGCGTCCATCGCCCGCCTTGCCCCGTTAACTGGCTGTGGCCGGCACCCAGGGGGTGCCGGCCACAATCATCAGTTCAGTTGAACTGGAAAACCTTAGAGTGCGTTGACCTTCTTGGAGATCGCGGACTTGCGGTTTGCAGCGTTGTTCTTGTGAAGAACACCCTTGCTGACAGCCTTGTCGAGCTTCCGGCTGGCAGTAACCAGTGCAGCAGCAGCGGCATCCTTGTCGGTGGACTCAACGGCGGTGTTGACGGCGCGGATGGCCGTCTTCAGCTCGGACTTGACTGCGTTGTTGCGCAGGCGAGCCTTTTCGTTGGTCAGGATGCGCTTCTTCTGGGACTTGATATTAGCCACGTGTGAACTCTCTTTTTCAATGCGGAAAATGGTCTAGAGGGCTTTCAGATTGGCCATTGACTGAGCGGCGTGGGGATACCTATGGCGACCAACCATCTGTGGCCGTCGACCTGCACGGACACACAGCTGTCAATAGTAGCAGAGACGCGCAGCCGGTGGTGATTTCCGTCAGTTCAGGACCAGCCGTGGCGGGCGCGCAACGCCGAGGAGATGTCCCGGAAGCGGCCGGCGTCGAGAATCGCGCCCTCGCGCCGGACGTCCCCGGGATTGATTTGCAGGATCCGGTCCAGCCGGGCCTCGCTGGGGCGCCACTGCCGGTCCCAGGGCCCGGTGCCGATGTCGACGTAATCGTCGGAGCGGCGCTCGTCGCCGTCGTGGTCCTTGCTGGTGAGCATCAGTCCCAGCAGGTAGCGGCCGTGGCTCCCCACCAGCAGCACCGGGCGGTCCTTGCCGCGGGTGTGGTCTTCTTCGAACGGCACCCAGGTCCAGACGATCTCACCCGGTTCCGGCCGGCCGTTGGGGCTGGGGCTGTACTGCACTTTTGCTGTGCCCCGGAAGTCGCCCGGGTAGGTGCCGGTAAGGCCGCCGGGGACGCGGGCCGGCTGCCGGGCAGGAGCCTTGCCGCGGGACTTGCCGGGAGCCTTGCCGGCAGGGCGGCGGGCGGCGGGCGGTGCGCCGCCGCCAAGCCGGTCCAGGAAGCGCAGGGTGCCGCGGAGGGCGTTGCCGAGGGAACGAAGATTCAGGGCCATGGGGAAACCCTACCGGCCGCCCGGCGCCGTCGAACCCTACCGGCCGCCCGGTGCAGGCCGACGCTGCCAGGCAGTGCCCGGGCCGGTGGCGTACCGGTGACGGTGACCCAGTGTCCCGGGCGGAGGCCGCGGCCGTGCCTGCGCTGATGCAGTGCCACGGGCCGGGACGTGGGAGACTATAAGGAACGAGAAAAGCGGCGTGCCGCAGCGAGGCTGAACGCCGGCTGCGCCCGTCCGTGGAACAGCCCAGCTGTACGGCCCGCCAGTACAGTCCCCACGTATTGCCAAGAGTAAGGACCCTGCGTGTCTCCCATGGCCCGCACCGCCCCGGTGCCTGCCGCAACAGATCCGGCCCTCATCCGGAACTTCTGCATCATTGCGCATATTGACCACGGCAAGTCCACGCTGGCCGACCGGATGCTCCAGTACACCGGAGTCGTCCAGTCCCGCGACATGAAGGCCCAGTACCTGGACCGGATGGACATTGAGCGCGAACGCGGCATCACCATCAAATCCCAGGCCGTCCGGATGCCGTGGGAGCTCGACGGCACCAGCTACGCGCTGAACATGATCGACACCCCCGGCCACGTTGACTTCACCTATGAGGTCTCCCGGTCCCTCGCCGCCTGCGAAGGCGCCGTGCTGCTGGTGGATGCGGCCCAGGGCATCGAGGCCCAGACCCTCGCCAACCTCTACCTGGCGATGGAGAACAACCTCACCATCATCCCGGTCCTGAACAAGATCGACCTCCCGGCGGCCCAGCCGGAGAAGTACGCCGAGGAACTGGCCAACCTGATCGGCGGCGACCCGGACGAGGTGCTGCGCGTCTCCGGCAAGACCGGCGCCGGCGTCGAGGTCCTGCTGGACAAGATCGTCCGTGACCTCCCCGCCCCGGTCGGCGACGCGGACGCCCCCGCCCGGGCCATGATCTTCGACTCGGTCTACGACACCTACCGCGGCGTCGTCACCTACGTCCGCGTCGTCGACGGCATGCTGCACCCGCGTGAACGCATCCAGATGATGTCCACCCGCGCCACCCACGAATTGCTCGAAATCGGTGTCAGCTCCCCGGAACCCACCCCGTCCAAGGGCCTGGGCGTCGGCGAGGTCGGCTACCTGATCACCGGCGTGAAAGACGTCCGCCAGTCCAAGGTCGGCGACACCGTCACCAACCTGGCCAAGCCTGCCACCGACTCCCTGCCCGGCTACGCCGACGCCAAGCCGATGGTCTTCTCCGGCCTGTATCCGCTGGACGGCACCGATTACCCGGTGCTGCGCGATGCGCTGGAGAAGCTGATGCTTAACGACGCCGCGCTGGTCTACGAGCCGGAAACCTCGGCCGCGTTGGGCTTCGGCTTCCGCGTCGGTTTCCTGGGCCTGCTGCACCTGGAAATCACCCGGGAGCGGCTCGAGCGCGAGTACAACCTGGACCTGATCTCCACAGCCCCGAACGTTGAGTACGAGGTGACCCTCGAGGACAAGAAGGTCGTCCACGTCACCAACCCCAGCGAGTACCCCACCGGCAAGGTTGCGGAGGTGCGCGAACCGATGGTCTCCGCCACCATCCTGGCCCCCAACGAGTTCGTCGGCGCCATCATGGAGCTGTGCCAGAGCCGCCGCGGCGTCATGGGCGGCATGGACTACCTCTCCGAGGACCGGGTGGAAATCCGGTACCGGCTGCCGCTGGCGGAGATCGTGTTCGACTTCTTCGACATCCTCAAGTCCAGGACCCGCGGCTACGGTTCGCTGGACTGGAAGGCCGACGGCGACCAGGTCGCCGACCTCGTCAAGGTCGACATCATGCTCCAGGGCGAACAGGTGGACGCGTTCAGCGCCATTACCCACCGCGACAAGGCCTACGCCTACGGCGTGATGATGACCGGCAAGCTGCGCGAACTCATCCCGCGCCAGCAGTTCGAGGTGCCGATCCAGGCCGCCATCGGATCCCGGATCATCGCCCGCGAAAGCATCCGCGCAATCCGTAAGGACGTCCTCGCCAAGTGCTACGGCGGTGACATCACCCGTAAGCGCAAGCTGCTGGAGAAGCAGAAGGAAGGCAAGAAGCGCATGAAGATGGTGGGCCGGGTCGAGGTCCCGCAGGAAGCCTTCATCGCCGCCCTCACCACGGAAGAGTCCAAGGACAAGGCCAAGAAGTAACCATGCCCAGCGTGCTTCCCCTCGGTGACCCGGCGCCGTCGGACGGGCTCCTGCCCGGCCAGGCGCGGGAGGGCGCCGCGGACCGGGCCTTCGGGCTCTATGTCCACATCCCGTTCTGCGCCGTGCGGTGCGGTTACTGCGACTTCAACACCTATACCGCCACGGAGCTCGGCGGCGGTGCCTCGCAGGACGCGTACGCCGGCACCGCCGTGGCGGAAGTCGATTTCGCCGGGCAGGTGCTGGCGGCCTCCGGTCTGCCGGAGCGCCGGCTCAGCACGGTGTTCTTCGGCGGCGGGACGCCCACGCTCCTCCCGGCTGGCGACCTGGCCCGCATCCTGAGCGCCGCGGTCAGAACCTGGGGCCTGGAGCCCGGCGCCGAGGTCACCACGGAAGCCAACCCGGACTCGGTCACGCCCGAATCGCTGCAGCTGCTGGCCGACGCCGGGTTCACCCGTGTCTCTTTCGGTATGCAGTCGGCCGTCCCGCACGTGCTCAAGGTCCTGGACCGCACCCACACGCCCAGCCGGGTGCCGCAGGCGGTGCAGTGGGCGCGCGAGGCCGGCCTGGCGGTCAGCCTGGACCTGATTTACGGCACCCCGGGGGAGTCGATGGAGGACTGGCGGTTCTCGCTGGAGACGGCGTTGTCCTACGGTCCGGACCACATCAGCGCCTACGCGCTGATCGTCGAGGACGGCACCAAGCTCGCCGCCCAGATCCGCCGCGGCGAAGTGCCCGGGATCGACGACGACGACCATGCCGCCAAGTACGAACTGGCCGACGAATTGATCTCCGCGGCGGGCCTGGCCTGGTACGAGGTCAGCAACTGGGCCCGGACGCCGGAGCAGGCCTGCCGGCACAACCTCGCCTACTGGCGCGGGGATGACTGGTGGGGGATAGGCCCCGGCGCGCATTCACACGTCGGCGGGGTCCGCTGGTGGAACGTCAAGCACCCGACCGCCTATGCGGGCCGCTTGGGGTCCGGAGCCTCGCCCGCCGCCGGCCGGGAGACGCTCGACGCCGATACCCGCAACGTCGAGCGCGTCATGCTGGAGGCCCGGCTTGCTACCGGCCTGTCGATCGCCAGCCTGGGCGGCCTCGGGGACACGGGCCGCCATGCGGTGGCAGGGCTGATTGCGGACGGCCTCGTGGATCCGGCAGCAGCATTCAAGGGCCAGCTGGTGCTCACGCTCAAGGGCCGGCTGCTTGCCGACGCGGTGGTCCGAAGGATCCTGCCGGACTAGGCGGGCGGGCCTTAACTGTCCGTTCGCGCGGGCCTTAAGTGGCCGTTCGCGCGGGCCTTAAGTGTCCGTTCGCGCTACTTGATCCAGCGGAGGTTGTACTCGTAGCGGTGCGGCTGGCCGCGGTTGACGTGGATGCCGGCGGCCACCGAGAAGCACGCGAGGGCAATCCAGATGGCGGTGGCCAGCACGGCGAACAGGTTGCCCACTACCGGGACAAAGACCAGCAGGTTCGCCACGACCGCGGCGATCGTGGGCGGCAGCGTAAAGTTCAGCGCTTCCTTCGATTCCTGCGCGGTGAACGGGCCGCGGTCCTTGAAGATCAGGTAGATCAGCAGGGACGGAACGCAGCCCAGGATGCCGCCAAAATGCGCCAGCGTGGCCCACTGCCGGTCCTCGCTCGCCGTCAGCGGCAGAGCATTTGCCGGAACACCATGGTACTGGGGCTGGTCATGGCCGGCCTGGTGGTCCGTGTGTTCGCGTGCGTCTTCTGCCACGTTTCGTCCTTTGGATTGCGGTGGAGCGTTGGTACCTGTACGAGCCGCGGCCGCAACAATGTGCAGCGGCCGCCGGTTCAAGAATACTTGCTCGGATCGCGAAACGTGGCAGGGGGAACGGCTAGGGGACCGTGAGGAAGTCGATGACTTCTTCGACCCGGCCCAGCAGGGAGGGCTCCAGGTCCGCGTAGCTGCGGACCGCGCCGAGGAGTTTCTGCCAGCCCAGGCCGATGTCTTCCTTGGTGCTGTGCGGCCAGCCGAAGGCCGTCAGGATGCCGGTTTTCCAGTCCACGCCGCGCGGAATCACCGGCCACCGCTCAATGCCCAGGACCGCGGGGCGGATCGCCTGCCAGACATCGACGTAGGGGTGTCCGACGATCAGCACATTGCCGGCCGCGCCCGGGGAAGCCATCACGGCGTCGGCGATCCGGGATTCCTTCGAGTCGGGCACCAGGTGGTCCACCAGCACGCCGAGCCGGCGGCCGGGGCCGGGGCGGAACTCCGTGACGGCGGCGGCGAGGTCGTCGATGCCGTGCAGGGGTTCGACGACGATGCCCTCCACGCGGAGGTCGTCACCCCAGACTTTTTCGACGAGCTCGGCGTCGTGCTTGCCTTCCACCCAGATCCGGCTGGCCTTCGCTACCTGGGCCCGCTGTCCGGCGACCCGGACGGAGCCGGAGGCGGTCCGGGTGCCGGCGGCGTTGGCCGCGGCGGCAGCCCGCGGGGCGGGCGGCATGAGCTTGATGGGCCGGCCTTCGAGCAGGAACCCGAAGCCGAGGCGGAAGGAGCGTGACTTCCCGCGCCGGTCCTCGAGGGCCACAACGTGCATGCCGCCGGACTTCTCCACCCGGGTCACGGCACCGACCCAGCCGGACTGCACATCCTCGAGCACCATGCCCCGTTCCACCGGGATTTCGGGCAGCTGGGCCTTGGCGGGGGCGGAAAGGTCCTGCGGGCCCCAATTCTGGTAAGACATCTGCTACACACTGCTTTGCACTCGGGAATTTGGGCGGAGGAACGGCGGCGCGGCTCGTGGTGTGCCCGGAAACACCCGTCCCGGGGGTCACGCCCGCAGCGAATCCAATGCTAACAACGGCGCGACTCATATTAGACTGGTTAGCACTTAGGCATGTCGAGTGCTAACCGCGGGTTTCCCGGGCGGGTCTTTCCGCGCGGCCGGCGCCGGCTAACTGATACGGGTCGATTGGAGGTGGAGCGTGAGCGAGCCACGCAAACTCGAAGTGTTACGCGCCATCGTGGAGGATTACGTCCATTCCCGCGAGCCCGTGGGATCCAAGGCGCTGGTGGAGCGGCACCACCTGGGTGTGTCCAGCGCCACGATCCGCAATGACATGGCTGCGCTGGAAGACGAGGGCCTGATCACGGCGCCGCACACGAGTGCCGGCCGGATTCCCACGGACAAGGGCTACCGCCTGTTCGTGGACCAGATTTCGGCCGTCAAGCCGTTGTCCCCGGCGGAGCGGCGCGCCATCCAGGCGCTGCTGGAGGGTTCCGAGGATCTCGACGACGTCCTGGACCGGACCGTCCGGCTGCTGTCGCAGCTGACCAACCAGGTCGCCGTCGTGCAGTACCCGCTTTTGAGCCGGGCCCGCGTCCGGCACATCGAATTCGTGCTCCTGGCGCCCCGCAAGGTGCTCACGGTGTTGATTGCGGACACCGGCAAGGTGGAGCAGCGGGTGATCGACGTCGGCCAGGACCTCGGCGACGACGCCCTCTCCGAGCTCCGGACCCTGTTCCTGGCCAAACTCTCCAGTACCCCGCTGGGGCTGCTGCCACAGTCGTTGCAGGCCGTGGTGGAGAACTGCCCGCCGGTGCGGCGCGGCCCCGCCCAGGCCCTGTCCCGGGGACTGGAGTCGCTGGCGGCGAGCAGCCGCGAGGAGCGGATGGTCATGGCCGGGACCGCCAACCTGGCCCGCTCCAACGTGGATTTCCCGCTGAGCATCGGCCCCGTGCTGGAGGCACTCGAAGAGCAGGTGGTGATGCTCCGCCTGCTCAGCGACATGGCGCAAGATCCGCGCGGCGTCACCGTCAGCATCGGCCGGGAGAACCCCTACGACGGGCTTTCCGAAGCCTCCGTGGTGGCCACCGGCTACGGGCCGGACGCCACGGCCAAGGTTGGCGTCCTGGGGCCCACCCGGATGGACTATCCCACCACCATGGCCGCCGTCCGTGCGGTCGCCCGCTACCTTTCCCGGATCCTCGGGCCCTGACGGGCCGGATCCTGCACCGGACTTCTTGCCCACTACAGGCAGTGCCCCACTGGCAGTACAAAAAGGAAGAGATACACACTTTGAGCAGCCACTATGACGTTCTTGGAGTCTCCCGTGAAGCGACGGGGGAAGAGATCAAGAAGGCCTACCGCAAGCTTGCGCGGACCCTCCACCCGGACGTGAACCCCGGGGACGACGCCTCCGAACGCTTCAAGGCGGTCACCCACGCCTACGAGGTGCTGTCAGACCCGCAGAAGCGCCGCGTCTATGACACCACGGGCAACGAGAACGGCACCGACAACGGCTTCGGCGGCGGCTATGCCGGCCAGGGCTTCGCCTTCCAGGACATCTTTGAGACCTTCTTCGGCGGCGCCGGCGGCCAGGGCGGCCCCGCGTCCCGGGTGCGCCGCGGCCAGGACGCGCTGATCAGCGTCCGGATCGACCTCCGCGACGCCGTCTTCGGCGTGAACAAGAAGCTTGAAGTGGACACCGCCGTCACCTGCCCCACCTGCGAGGGCTCCTGCTGCCGCCCCGGCAGCCGCCCCGAACGCTGCGACATCTGCGGCGGCAGCGGGCAGGTCCAGCGGGCCGTGCGCTCGATCCTCGGCCAGGTCATGACCACGGCCCCGTGCGGCAGCTGCGAGGGCTTCGGCACCGTCATCAAGGACCCGTGCAACGAGTGCGCCGGCCAGGGCCGCATCCGCAGCCGCCGCACGCTCACCGTGAAGGTTCCGGCCGGCGTCGCCACCGGCACCCGCATCCAGCTCTCCGGCCAGGGCGAGGCCGGTCCGGCCGGCGGGCCGTCCGGTGACCTTTACGTCGAGATCCGGGTCAACAACGACGCCACCTATGTGCGCGAAGGCGACGACCTGCACGCCAGCCTGAACATTCCGATGACCGCCGCGGCGCTGGGCACGGAACTGACCCTGGACACGTTCGACGGGCAGCAGGAAATCGACGTCAAGGCCGGCACCCAGTCCGGCGAGATCATCACGCTCCGCGGCCTGGGTGTGACGCACCTGCGCGGCTACGGCCGCGGAGACCTCAAGGTCCACCTGCAGGTGGACACCCCGGCCAAGCTCGACGCCGCCCAGGAGGACCTGCTCCGGCAGCTCGCCAAACTCCGCGGCGAGCAGTTCACCGAGGGGAAGCTTGCTGCCAGCGGCGGCGTCTTCGCCAAGCTGCGGGACCGGCTCGGTAACCTGTAGCGGTGAGTAACCCGGTCTTCTTCACCCCCGCAGGCTCCCTGGACCAGCAGGTCCCCGGCGCGACGTTCGTCCTCGAGGGCGCCGAGGCGCGCCACGCGGTGACGGTCAAGCGCCTGGCGGTGGGGGAGGCCGTCGACATTGCCGACGGCGCCGGAAAGCGCATCACCGGCACGGTGACTGCCGCCGCGCCCCAGGAGCTGACCGTTGAGTGCAGTGAGGTCAGCACCGAGCCGCTGCCCGACGTCCGGCTGGTGCTGGTGCAGGCGCTGGCAAAGGGGGACCGGGACGAACTGGCTGCCGAAACCGCGACGGAACTGGGGATCGACGCCGTCGTCCCCTGGCAGGCGGAACGGTCGATTGTCCGCTGGAAACCTGAGCGCGCCGCGAAGGCGCACGCCAAATGGCAGTCGGTGGTGGCGGCGGCCGCCAAGCAGGCGCGCCGGGCCTGGATTCCGGAAGTCCGCCCCGCCCTCGACGGCAACGGACTGCAGGCGGCCGTGGCCGCTGCGGACCTTGCCGTGATCCTGCACGAGGACGCGGTGCGGCCCCTGCGCCAGGTGCTGGAAGCCTGGCACCGGGAGGCGGCCGACGGCGTCCCCCGCGAGGTGCTGTTGATCGTGGGACCCGAAGGCGGAATCAGCCCGCGCGAGGTGACCCGGCTCTGCGACGCCGGCGCGGTCACCGCCCTGCTGGGCCACCACGTGCTGCGCTCGTCCACCGCCGGGCCCGCCGCCACGGTGCTGGCCAGCGACATTCTGGGACGCTGGTAACCGCCGGCCGAAGACTGTTGAGGTCCGGCGGGCTCCCCGCGGCGCCGAAGGGCAACGACCGTCAGGCCGGTGCCGGTCTTAGCGGACGGTGAACCCGCGGGTATCGACGTTCAGGTCCTTGACCTTGCCGGCCGGGTCCACCTGGGAGACCCGGACCTCGTAGTTGCCCGGACCGAGGTTCAGGGCGAGGTTGAACAACCCGGACTTGTCGGCGTCGGCGGAGGCGGTGATGTCGCCGTTCAAATACGGGGTCTTGCTGGTCCCGTCGACCCGCAGGAGCTCCCAATGAAGTTTTCCGCCCGGGACCGTGCTGCGGCCCGAAATTTTGACCGCACCGTCCGCCACCTCGGTGCCTTCCTGCGGATCGATGATCCATACCGGCGCCACCATCCCGGCGCTGCGCGACGTTGGCGAACCGAGCCGGACCCGGTTGAAGGCGACATAGTCGGTGTGCCCGTCGACGAGGACCACCACCTGGATCTGCTGGCCGGTATCGGTCAGCCCGGCGCTGGCGCCCGCGGCCGTGGCGGTGTAAACAAGCTGCTGGATGGCGCGTTCGGCCATGTCGGCGTCGACGTTGCTGTTGAACGCGTCCGCTGACACATCCACCGTGATGACGTTCTTGCCCGAAATCGAGGTGGCGAGCATCTTGGGGTTCTGCCAGGGTGTGAAGAAGTCCGGATCCAGCGGCTTTTGCGACATCATCACCCGCAGGGCGCGCGTGATCGGGTTGTCCTCCTCGGACACGTCCCGGAACTCGCGGTAGAGGAAAACGTTGTCGTTGCTGCGTCCGATCCAGTAGACCGGGGCCTTGTTGGAGGCCTGCGTGGACTCCAGCGGTGCGCTGGTGGTGGCCACCCCGGCGGCCGGACCGGGGACCGTGTGCGAGGGCGTATCGGCATTGGTGATCCCCGGCTGGGGCGTTGCGACGCAGCCGGACAGGGCGAGGGCGGCGGGTAGCACAAGGAACAGCACGCTGCGGCGCATGCGCCGCCCGGCTGCTGTCTTGTTCACTCCACGCTGGCTGATTGCCCCTGTCCCTTCGCTGTGTTACTCGCTCCCTGGGCCCGGCAGGGCCGAATCCAGCATTACACAGGCCGCCCGCGCTCCGGCCGGGATTCCGGGCTGTCCGCCGAACTGCAACGGGAACGATATGAGGACGATATGAAGTTGATACCTAATGTCGCGGCGAACGTGTTGGCCGCGCTGCCGCGGGGCCGCGCTGGCGTAAGATGGAAGGACCCGCTGCAGCCCGGCGCGGACGGCCCGGAAGACCGTCGGCCCGCGTCTGGAGCGGTAAGACCATTTCCGAACTGGAGGGGACCAGAGGCCCACGGGCCAACACCATGACTGAAGCAGCCAACGGCAAGGCCCGGATCAGCGCGGGCGACCGCACCGCAGGGGAATTCCCCCACTCCCTCCCAGGCCTGCGGACGGAGGTGGTCTTGTTCGACAATTCCGACCAGATGGTGCAGTCCCTGGGCAGCCATGACGAAGCGTTGCGCTTCATCGAAACCCAGTTCCCCGACGTGGACTTCCATGTCCGCGGCAACGAGCTTTCCATCAACGGACCGGCCGCGGACGTCCCCAGGATCATGCGGCTGCTCAACGAGGTCCGCGGCCTCGTGGCGCGCGGCACCGTGATCACTCCCGCGGTGCTGCAGCAGCTCGTCTCGCTGCTGCGCAGCCAGTCGCTGCAGAACCCGGTCGACGTCCTGACCCACAACATCCTCTCCAGCCGCGGCAAGACCATCCGGCCCAAGACCCTGAACCAGAAGAACTACGTGGATGCGATCGACGCGAACACGGTGATCTTCGGCATCGGACCGGCCGGCACCGGCAAGACCTACCTGGCCATGGCAAAGGCGGTCCAGGCGCTGCAGCAAAAGGAGGTCAGCCGGATCATCCTGACCCGGCCGGCCGTCGAGGCGGGGGAGCGGCTCGGGTTCCTGCCCGGCACCCTCAGCGACAAGATTGACCCCTACCTGCGCCCGCTCTACGACGCCCTGCACGACATGATGGACCCGGAGTCGATCCCGCGGCTGATGGCCGCCGGCACCATCGAAGTGGCCCCGCTGGCGTACATGCGCGGCCGCACGCTGAACGACGCGTTCATCATCCTGGACGAAGCCCAGAACACCACGCCCGAGCAGATGAAGATGTTCCTCACCCGGCTGGGCTTCGGCTCGAAGATGGTCGTCACCGGCGACGTGACCCAGGTGGACCTGCCGTTCGGCACCCGCTCCGGGCTGCGGATCGTCGAGGACATCCTGCAGGGGATCGAGGACGTGAACTTTTCCGTGCTGGACGCCTCCGACGTCGTCCGGCACCGGCTGGTGGGCGACATCGTCAACGCCTACAGCGTCTGGGACGAGGCACAAAGGAACCGGGTCAAGCATTCCGTCGCCCGGGAGAACCGGGGAGAACACGCATGAGCATCGAGGTCAACAACGAGTCCGGCGTCACCGTGGACGAAGCCGAACTGGTGGCCCTGGCCCGGTTCGTCTTCGAACGGCTCTTCATCCACCCGCAGGCGGAGCTGTCCATCCTGCTGGTCGACGAACCCGCCATGGAGAAGCTGCACATCGAACTGATGGACGAGCCCGGATCCACCGATGTGCTGTCCGTGCCGATGGACGAACTCACCCCCGGCACCCCGGACAAGCCCACCCCGCAGGGGATGCTCGGCGACATCGCGATCTGCCCCCAGGTGGCTGAGGTCCAGGCTAAAAACGCCGGGCACTCCACCCAGGACGAGATGCTGCTGCTGACAACGCACGGCATCCTGCACCTGCTGGGCTTCGACCACGCGGAACCGGAGGAGAAGGAAGAGATGTTCGGGCTGCAGCGCGAGCTGCTCTCCGGCTTCACCGGCAAGGACGCCCCGGCAGAGACGATTCAGTGACCCCACTGATCCTGGCCGGCATGGCGCTGGTCTTCCTCAGTTTTGCCGCCGTGCTCACCGCGGCGGAGGCCGCCTTCAACTACCTTCCCCGGCACGACGCCGAACATGCGATCCTGCAGAGCCGCGGCGGCGCGCTGAAACGGATCATGGCCCAGCCCGTGGCCCACATGCGCGCCCTGAGGTTCTGGCGGATCTGGTTCGAGATGGCCTCTGCGGTGGCCGTAACCGTGCTGCTGCACAGCCTGCTCGACAATGTGTGGCTCGCCGGGCTGGCCGCCACCGGCATCATGGCCCTGGTGGGCTTCGTGATCGTCGGCGTATCCCCGCGCCAGCTGGGCCGGGTGCACTCCGCCGGTATGGTCCGCTTCTCAGCCCCGCTGATCCGCTGGCTCTGCTGGGTGCTCGGCCCGATACCGGGCTGGCTGGTCACCCTGGGCAGCGCCGTGGCCCCCGGTGCCCCCGCCGACAACGAGGCCTTCTTCAGCGAAGAGGAGTTCCGCGAACTGGTCGAACGTGCCAGCGAATCGGACGTGATCGAGGACAACGAAGCCGAGCTGATCCAGTCCGTCTTCGACTTCGGCGACACGCTGGTCCGCTCCGTGATGGTGCCCCGGACCGACATCCTCAGCATCGACTCCGGCTCCAGCCTGCACCGCGCCATGTCGCTGTTCCTCCGCTCCGGATACTCCCGGATCCCGGTCATCGGCGAGAACACGGACCAGATCCTCGGCATCGTCTACCTCAAGGACGCCGCCGCCGTGATCCACAACCTGGCCCCCGGCGAGGAGCCGCCCGTCGTCGACGACCTGGCCCGCGAGGTCCGCTACGTACCCGACTCCAAACCGGTCAGCGAGCTGCTGCGCGAACTCCAGAAGGAATCCACGCACGTGGCGATCGTGATCGACGAATACGGCGGAACCGCCGGGCTGGTCACGCTCGAGGACCTGATCGAGGAACTCGTCGGCGAGATCGTGGACGAATACGACACCGAGGCCGCCGAAGCCGTGGAGCTGGGCGACGGCAGCTACCGGGTCAGCGCCCGGATGAGCATCGATGACCTCGGCGAACTCTTCGACCTGGAGCTCGACGACGACGAAGTGGACACCGTGGGCGGCCTGCTCGCCAAAGCGCTCGGCCGGGTGCCGATCGTTGGCAGCACGGTCAGCGTCGACGGCGTCAGCCTCCGGGCCGACCGGCTGGAAGGGCGCCGGAACCGCGTCAGCCATATCATTGCGGCTGCCGTTCCAAAGGAAGAAACTGACCTTGAAGACCTACTCGACGAGGCCGAATCAACGCAACAGGGAGTTCCACGTGAGCAAGCAGAATAAGTCCGACGGCGAAGCGCCCTTCGGCGGGTACCGGGCCGGGTTCGCGGTGCTGGTGGGACGGCCCAACGCGGGAAAATCCACCCTTACCAACGCGCTGGTCGGCCAAAAGGTCGCCATTACCTCGGCCAAGCCGCAGACCACCCGCCACACCATCCGGGGCATCGTGCACCGTGACGACGCGCAGCTGATCATGGTCGACACCCCGGGGCTGCACCGGCCGCGGACCCTGCTGGGCAAGCGCCTCAACGAACTTGTCGCGGACACCCTCGCGGAGGTCGACGCCATTGGCTTCTGCCTGCCCGCCAACGAGAAGATCGGTCCCGGCGACAAGTTCATTGCCGCCCAGCTTGCCGCCATCGGGAACAAGCCGGTCATCGCGATCGTGACGAAGGCCGACACGGTGGACCGGCAGGCGCTGACCGAGCAACTGCTCGCCGTCGCCGCGCTGGGCCGCGAGGTGCTGGGGGAGGACGGCTGGAAAGACATCGTCCCCGTTTCGGCCACGGACGGGTTCCAGGTCGGCACGGTCGCCGATGTGCTGATCAGCCACATGCCGCCGTCGCCTCCGCTGTACCCGGACGGCCACCTCACCGACGAGCCCGAAGCAGTGATGATCGCCGAGCTCATCCGCGAGGCCGCCCTCGAGGGCGTCCGCGATGAACTTCCTCACTCGCTGGCCGTGGTGGTCGACGAGATCGTCCCGCGCGAGGACCGGCCCGAGGACCGTCCGTTCCTGGATGTCCGGGTCAACCTCTACGTCGAACGGCCCTCACAGAAGGCCATCATCATCGGCAAGGGCGGAGCACGACTCCGCGAGGTCGGCACCACGGCGCGGAAGGCCATCGAGGCGCTGCTTGGCGCCCGCATCTACCTGGACCTGCACGTCAAGGTCGCGAAGGACTGGCAGCGGGATCCGAAGCAGCTGGTGAAACTCGGCTTCTAGGCCGGACGAAACCGGCCCTGGCAACCCGCCGGGCCGGGCCCCGCTAAAAAGCCGGGGCCCGGACCGGGCATGCCCATCGGGGTTTTCCCAGTTTCGGCCTCTAAAATAGGGAATTCCCGCTCGCTAAGGAAGGCACCACCCGTGGTTCGACCCCGTGACAACCGTGCAGACGGAACCGGCCCCCCGGTTCGGTCAAACGCGGCATCCCGGCACGCGGACGACGCGTCCGTCGGCCCGGCCCGCCACCTGGGCACCGTCCGGCGGATTCCCGGATGGCTGAAAGCCACCACGATCATTCTCTCGGTCCTGCTCGTGGGGGTTATCGCCTTCGGCGCCTACTGGGTCTTCCGGCTGCAGGGAAACATCACCACGCAGGCCCTCGGCGCGGGCAACAGCCGGACCGAGAGCGCCCCGGACGACGCCACCGGGCGGATGCAGATCCTGATCCTGGGCACCGACACCCGCGACGGCAAGAACTCGCAGTACGGCAGCAAGGATGACTCGTCCGGATACGGCCACTCCGACGTCATGATGCTGATGGACATCTCCGCGGACAACAAACGCGTCAGCGTGATCAGCTTCCCGCGCGACCTCCTGGTCGACCTTCCCAAGTGCAAGGATCCGAAAACCAACAAGCAGTACCCGGCCCAGGACGGCGTCATGATCAATGCCGCGATGACCGAGGCGGGCATCGGCTGCGCCGTGGACACCGTTAACAAGCTCACCGGCTTGGAGATCGACCACTTTATGATGGCTGACTTCAACGCCGTCAAGGAACTCTCCAACGCCGTCGGCGGCGTGGACGTCTGCATCAGCGACGCGGTCTTCGACCCGGACTCCGGCCTGCGGCTGCCCAAGGGTACCTCCAAGGTCAAGGGCGAGCAGGCGCTTTCCTTTGTCCGCACGCGGCATGCCTTCGGCGACGGCAGTGACCTGGGCCGGATCAAGGCCCAGCAGGGGTTCCTCTCGTCACTGGTCCGCAAGATCAAGGACGACGGCACCCTGTCCAACCCGGCGCGGATGCTGACCATCGCGGACGCGATTACCAAGAACCTGACCATCGACGACGGCCTGGCCTCGGTGCCGACGCTGCTGACGGTCGGGAACCGGTTGAAGAACATCGACGTCGGCAAGGTGGCGTTCGTAGCCGCGCCGACCGAACCGGCCGTGTCGGACGAGAACCGCCTGCAGCTGGCCGAACCCGCCGCCTCCCAGCTGTTCGCGGCGCTGCGCAAGGACATCGACCTGACCGACCCGACCGCAAAACCGTCGGCCACCCCGGCCGCGACCGCCGGCGCGTCGGCCAGTGCCACGCCGACTGCCAGCACCGCGCCGCCCGCCCCGGCGTACGACAAGGCGCTGCAGCCCGTTGCCGTGGCCAACGGCTCGGGCAACCCCGCGCGGTCCCAGGAAGTCCTGACAGCTCTCAAGGCCGGCGGCTTCACCCAGACCAGCGCGTTCGATGCTGCGGCGGTGGCGTCCACGGCTGTCTACTATGGCGCGGATTCCGCCGACGTCGCGGCCGACGTCGCCGCGCTGCTGGGTATCCCGGCGAAGCAGGTGCTCCCGGCCGCTGGCGTCACCGGCGTCCAGGTGTATTTGGGCAGCGACTACAAGTCCGGCGCCAAGCAGGCCGACGCTCCGGTGTCGCTGCCGCCGGACATCGTCAACCAGACTGCCGGCGACACCGTCTGCCAGCAGGCGAACCCGGCGCTGGTCGTGCCCTAGGACGACCGGGGCAGACGCGAGGGGCTGGCCGGAAGGCCGGCCCCTCGCGTTGTTTAGCCGCTGCGGCGCGGAGTTGTCTTATACCCCCGGGGGTATTATTGTTGGAGGTAGGCGAGGGAGGATGACCTCCCGGCGCACCACGCCCGTCCAACGAATGAGAGCCCCATGCTTATTGAGCGCATTTACGACGAAGACCTTGCCCAGGCGAGCTATTTCATTGGTTGCCAGGCCAAGGGCGAGGCGCTGGTGGTTGATCCCCGGCGTGATATTGCCGTGTACCGGGATCTTGCTGCCGCGAACGGGATGAAGATCGTCGCGGTGACCGAGACGCACATCCACGCGGACTTCCTGTCCGGGACCCGGGAACTGGCTGCCGCGACCGGCGCTGCGGCGTATGTTTCGGGCGAGGGCGGAGCGGACTGGCAGTACGGGTTCGACGCCGGGCGGCTGAACGACAACGATGAGATCAAGCTGGGCAACATCACGGTCAAGGCCCTCCACACTCCCGGGCACACCCCGGAGCACCTGTCCTTTTTGATCACCGACGGCGCGTTCGCCGACGCCCCGGGCTACCTGCTTTCGGGCGACTTCGTCTTCTCCGGCGACCTGGGCCGCCCGGACCTGCTGGACGAGGCTGCCGGCGGGGTTGATACCCGTTTCGCCGGCGCGAAGCAGCTCTTCGCGAGCCTGCGCGATAAGTTCCTGACCCTGCCGGACCACGTCCAGGTCCACCCCGGCCACGGCGCCGGCAGCGCCTGCGGCAAGGCCCTGGGCGCGATCCCGTCCTCCACGGTCGGCTACGAACGCCTCTACGCCTGGTGGGGCCCGTACCTGGCCGCGAACGACGAGCAGGGCTTCATCGATGAACTCCTCGACGGCCAGCCCGACGCGCACGCCTACTTCGCCCGGATGAAGCGTGAAAACCGGGAGGGCCCGGCCGTGATGGGCGAACGCGCACCCCTGGCCGAACTCGCCAGCGCCGACGTCGCCGCCGACCTCGCCGCGGACAAGGTCATCTTCGTGGACACCCGCCCGAACAACGAGGTCCACGAAGGCACCGTCACCGGCTCCGTGAACGTCCCGGCCGGCAAATCCACCGCCAGCTTCGGCGCCTGGGTCGTGAACCCGGAAACCGACACCAACCCGCTGGTGCTCCTGGCCCCGGACCAGGCCGCCGCGCAGGACATGTGGGACCACCTGGTCCGCGTCGGCATCGACAAGGTCGCCGGCTACGTCACCGGCCTCGAAGGCCTGCCCGTCTCAGTGCCGAAGCTGATCCAGCCCGAGGAACTCGACGGTTTCGACGCAGCGATCGTCCTGGACGTCCGCAACCGCACCGAGCACTCCGCCGGGCACATCCCCGGCTCCTACCAGCTCAGCGGCGGCCGCGTCATGTGGCACCTGGACGAACTCCCCGCCGAGGGCACCATCGTGTCCTACTGCCAAAGCGGCGTCCGGAACTCCGTCGCGGCCAGCGCCCTGCGCCGCGCCGGCTACGACGTCGTCGAACTCGACGGCAGCTACGCCGCGTGGAACGCACAACAGCAGTCGGCCCAGCAGGCCAAGGAAACCGTCCCGGCCAGCTAACACCGGCAAATATCCACAACAGCGGCGGGCCGGGGGAATTGAACTGCTCCCCGAAAGTTGAACTGAGAATTCAGTTCTGACTTTCGGGGAGCAGTTTTATGCATGGAAGAAGTTCGTTGTCCGAGGGGCAGCGCGAGGCCGCGGTAGCGTTGTTTGAGGCAGGCTGGGGAGACAGGGCTGTGGCGAACTGGCTCGGGGTTAGCAGAAAGCCGATCGGTCGTTTGCTTGACCGTTGGCGAGTGCGTGGAGGATCGACACTGGTGTATAAACCAACGAAGCGAGTGTTTACGTTCGAGTTCAAGCTCGATGTTGTTCGGCGGGATCTTGCCGGCGAGAACCGGGTGGCTCTCGCGAAGGAATTGGGGTTGTCTTCCCCGGTGCTGATTCGTAGGTGGACGCAGCTTTACCGGGAGCAGGGCGAAGACGGGCTTCGTCCGAGGGCCAAGGGCCGCCCGAAGGGAAGTCCGGGCACTGCCGGCACGCCCGAATCAGAGCTCCAGCGCCTGCGCCGTGAGAACGAGCGCCTGCGCGCCGAGGTTGCCTTCCTGGGAAAAGTGCAGGCCTTGAGAAACGAGGAACGGCGGTAATCGTCCGCGCCGTTATCGCTCTCAAGGCTGACCACCGCCTCGAGCTGCTCCTGGACGTTGCCGGGTTGGCCCGGTCGACGTTCTTCTATCACCAGGCACGTCTGCAAGAACCTGATCCTCAGGAGCTCCTCAAGGCCGAGGTCACTGACATCTTCGAGAAGAACCATGGCCGATATGGGCACCGCCGCATCCACAGTGAGCTGCTCAAGCAAGGGTGGACGGTTGCGAAGAAGACCGTGTTGAAGGTGATGCGCGTCCTCGGGCTGGTCTGCAAGGTCCGGCGGAAGAAGCGCTACAACTCCTACAAAGGTGAACAGGGCCGGGTTGCCCCTAATCTCCTGAACCGCGAGTTTGACGCCACAGCCCCGAACCAGAAGTGGGTGACTGATGTGACCGAATTCAGCGTCGGTGACCAGAAGCTCTACCTTTCCCCGGTCATGGACCTCTTTGATCGGCAGATCATCTCCTACACCATTGGCACATCCCCCAACCTGGCGCTCACCAACACTTCTCTGCAGCAAGCCCTGACCTGTCTTCACCCTGGCCAGCAACCGCTGGTGCATTCGGATCAGGGATTCCAATACCAGCACATCTCCTGGCGTGGGCTCCTTGAGGGCGCTGGCGCCGTGCAGTCAATGTCCCGCAAGGCCAACTGCTACGACAACGCGGTAATGGAGAATTTCTTCGGCCATCTCAAGGAAGAACTCTTCCACCGGGTCCGGTTCCTCAGCACTGATGCACTGGCAACGGCCCTGCACGAGTACCTCCGCTGGTACAACAACGACCGAATCTCGACAAAGCTAAAGGGCCTGAGCCCGGTGCAATACCGAGCCCAGGCCCTCGCGGCTTAGGATCTTACTTGGCCAGTCCAACTTTCGGGGACCAGTTCAAATCACCCCCGGCCCGCCGCTGTGGTGTGTGGTCCCGGTTACCGCCGCCAGGTGTTGGGCGGCACCCGCGCACCGGCTACCAGATGCTGACGCGTTCCTCCGGCGCGAGCCACATCCCGTCCTGCTCCGCGGTTCCGAAGGCCGTATGGAAGGCGTCGAGGTTTTTGGCGATGGTGTTGGTCCGGAACTCGTTGGGGGAGTGCGGATCCGTGGCGAGCCGGCGGATGGCCTCCTCGCTGCGGATGACCTGCCGCCAGCTCGCGGCCCAGGAGGCGAAGAAGCGCTGGGCGCCGGTGAGTCCGTCCAGGACCGGCGGCTCCTGCCCGCCGAGGCTGATCAGGTACGCCTTGTAGGCAATGGTCAGGCCGCCGAGGTCGCCGATGTTCTCACCGAGGGTCAGCTTGCCGTTGACGTGGTGGCCGGCGGCTTCGGCCGGGGAGAGGGCGTCGAACTGGGCCACCAGCTTGGAGGTCAGTGCCTCGAACGCGGTCCGGTCCGCCTCGGTCCACCAGTTCCGGAGCAGGCCGCTGCCGTCGTACTGGGAGCCCTGGTCATCGAAGCCGTGGCCGATCTCGTGGCCGATCACGGCGCCGATGCCGCCGTAGTTCACGGCGTCGTCGGCGTCGGCGGTGAAGAACGGCGGCTGCAGGATGGCGGCCGGGAACACAATCTCGTTCAGCAGCGGGTGGTAGTAGGCGTTCACCGTCTGCGGCGTCATCAGCCACTTCTCCCGGTCCACGGGCTTGCCCACCTCGTCCAGGTGCCGGTCGACGTCGGCGCTGTGCGCGCGCTCCACGTTCCCCAGCAGGTCCGCCTCGTCGATCACCACCGCGGAGTAGTCGATCCACTTGTCCGGGTAGCCGATCTTGGCCCGGAAGGAATCCAGCTTCTTCAAGGCCTCCACCTTGGTCTCTTCGCCCATCCAGGCCAGCCCGGTGATGGATTCGCGGTACGCCTCAATCAGGTTGCCGACCAGCGAACGCATGTGCTCCTTGTGGCTTTCCGGGAAGTGCCGGGCGACGTAGATCTGCCCCACTGCCTCGCCGAGGGCCGCTTCGACGACGGCGACGCCGCGCTTCCAGCGGTCCCGGTTGCGGGGCGTGCCGCTCAGGGTGGTGCCGTAGAAGGCGAAATTGGCGTCCACGAACGTGGCCGACAGGTACGGTGCGGCCGCGCTGACCACCCGCATGGCGAGCCATTCCTGCCAGGTGGCCAGCGGCAGGGACTCCAGCAGTGCCGCTGCGCCGGCGAAGAAGTCCGGGGTGCTGACGACCAGTTCGGCGCGCTTCTCCGGCGCGATGGCGGCGGCATCGAACCAGTCCGGGAGCAGCGGGAACAGCTCCGAGACTTCCCCGGCTGATTTCAGGTTGTACGTCTTCTGCGGATTCCGCAGCGTGACCTTGTCCCAGTGGTGTGAGGCAAGGGAGGTCTCCAGGTCCACCACCCGGCCGGCCGCGGCCTCCGCGTCGGCGACGCCGGCCAGGCCGAACATGGTGCGGACATGCTCACGGTAGGCCTGGACCATTGGCGCGAACTTCTCGTCCCGGTAGTAGGACTCATCCGGCAGGCCCAGGCCCCCTTGGCCGGTGTAGAGCAGGATCCGGTCCGGGTTGCCCGCATCCGGGGCCGGATAAATATAGAAGAGCCCGGAGACGTCCGCGCGGAACAGCCGTCCGGCCAGGCGGACCAGCTCGGCCGCGGATCCGGTGGCGAACACCTCGGCCAGCCGCTCCCGGATCGGCTCCGCGCCCTTGGCCTGCACGGCCGCCTCGTCCATGAAGCTGTTGTACAGGTCGCCGATCTTGCGTTCGATGCCGGTGGCTGCCTCGCCGCGGCCGGCATCCAGGATGATCTCCTTGACCGCCAGTTCCGAACCGTCGCGCAGCGCCGTGAAAGTGCCCTCCAGGGGCCGGTCGTCCGGGATGGCCGTGCTCTTCAGCCAGCCGCCGTTGAAGTGCCGGTACAGGTCGTCCTGGGGGCGGACGCCGTCGTCAATGGTGGACTTGTCGATCCCGGAAAGCGGCACTGATGCTCCTTTGAGTGGGGAGGCTGGACCGGGCCTGGTGCCGGTACAGCGTCTGCATGGTGGACGTTACGGAGGTATGGCTCCTTCATCTTACGCACCCGTGTTACTGTGAAAATGTGCGCGCAGAACTGCTTCTTCTTAGCTGCCGCGGCGGGGCCTCAGACGCGATCTAGCGCAAGGCCAAACCTCGCTGCGGAGTTTGTGTTGCCCGGCCACCCTTTCACCAGGAATCACAGAAAAGGCCCCGATAGTAATGCGAAACGCACAGCAGCCCTCAGGAATGCCCGTCCACCGCTACGTCCCGTTCCAGGACCTGATCACGGTCGAACTGCCGGACCGCACCTGGCCTGACAAGGTCATCACCAAGGCCCCGCGCTGGTGCGCGGTTGACCTGCGTGACGGCAACCAGGCCCTGATCGACCCGATGAGCCCGGCCCGCAAGATGAAGATGTTCGATCTGCTGGTCCGGATGGGCTACAAGGAGATCGAGGTCGGCTTCCCCTCCGCCTCGCAGACCGACTTCGACTTCGTCCGCCAGCTGATCGAGGGCAACCACATTCCGGACGACGTCACGATCCAGGTCCTGACCCAGGCCCGGGAGCACCTGATCGAGCGGACCTACGAGTCCCTGGTCGGCGCCAAGCAGGCCATCGTGCACCTGTACAACTCGACGTCGGTCCTGCAGCGCCGTGTGGTGTTCAACCAGGACGAGGACGGCATCCTCGACATCGCCCTGCAGGGCGCCCGGCTGTGCAAGAAGTACGAGGAAACCCTCGAGGACACTCACATCACCTACGAGTACTCACCGGAGTCCTTCACCGGCACCGAACTCGCCTACGCCGTGCGCGTCTGCAACGCCGTCGCGGACGTCTTCGAGGCCTCCGCCGACCGCCAGGTGATCATCAACCTGCCGGCCACGGTCGAGATGGCCACCCCCAATGTGTACGCCGATTCCATCGAGTGGATGAGCCGGCACCTGCACCCGCGGGAGGGCATCATCCTCTCGCTGCACCCGCACAACGACCGCGGCACCGGCGTGGCGGCCGCCGAACTGGGTTACCTGGCCGGGGCGGACCGGATCGAAGGCTGCCTGTTCGGCAACGGCGAGCGGACCGGCAACGTCGACCTGGTCACCCTTGGCCTGAACATGTTCGTGCAGGGCATCGATCCGATGATCGACTTTTCCGACATCGACGACGTCCGCCGCACGGTCGAGTACTGCAACCAGTTGCCCGTCGCCGAGCGTTCACCTTACGGCGGGGACCTCGTGTTCACGGCCTTCTCCGGTTCGCACCAGGACGCCATCAAGAAGGGCCTGGAGGCGCTGGAGAAGGACGCCGCGGCCGCCGGCAAGGACGTGGCCGACTACGCCTGGCAGGTCCCCTACCTGCCGGTCGATCCCAAGGACCTCGGCCGCAGCTACGAAGCCGTCATCCGGGTCAACTCGCAGTCCGGCAAGGGCGGGGTTGCCTACCTGCTCAAGAACGAGCACAACCTGGACCTGCCGCGCCGCGCGCAGATCGAGTTCTCCGGCGTCATCCAGCGCCGCACGGACATGGTGGGCGGCGAAGTCAGCGGCGCCCAGCTGTGGCAGCTGTTCCAGGACGAGTACCTGCCTTCCGCCGCTGCCGAAGCCCAGTGGGGCCGCTACGCACTCGGTGCGGTCAGCACCGAATCGGACGAGGACGGGACCATGACGCTCACCGCGGCACTCAAGGTGGACGGCAAGCCGTTGCGCCGCACCGGAACCGGAAACGGCCCGATCGCGGCCCTGCTGAGCATCCTGCGGGAGGACGGTGTCGACGTCCGCGTGCTGGACTACAGCGAGCACGCCCTGTCCGAGGGCGGCAGCGCGCAGGCCGCGGCCTACGTCGAATGCGCCGTGGGCGAGCGGGTCCTGTGGGGCGTCGGGATCGACGCCAACACGTCCATGGCCTCGCTGAAGGCCGTCATTTCCGCCGTCAACCGCGCCATCCGGGACGCCCGCGCCATCCGGGACGCCCGCGCCTAAGCGGCGCCCAACGGCAGACGCCGCGCCGCCGGGGTTTTCCGGCGGCGCGGCGGTGTCTGCCGGCCGTACTGGTTTTCCCAATGGCGGCTGTTGCCCAAAGTCAGTGCGAAGATTAACTGTGGCCCAACCTTCCTCCTTTGCTGCGCGTGCGTACCGCGACGACGCCGTGGTCCTGCGCACCCACAAGCTGGGCGAGGCGGACCGCATCATCACCTTGCTGACCAAGCACCACGGCCAGGTCCGTGCCGTCGCCAAGGGCGTCCGCCGCACGTCCAGCCGGTTTGGTGCGCGGCTGGAGCCGTTTATGGTCGCGGACCTGCAGCTCATCTCGGGGCGCACCCTGGACGTGGTGACACAGGCCGTCGCCAAGGGCGCCTACGGCTCCAGCATCGCCGCCGACTACGGCCGCTACACCGTCGCCGCCGCGATGACCGAAACCGCCGAGAAGCTCACCGACGTCGACGGCGAGGCGGGAACCGCGCAGTACAACCTGCTGGTCGGGGCGCTGGCCTCGCTGAGCCGCGGCGATCACGCCCCCGAACTCATCCTGGATTCCTACCTGCTGCGGGCGCTGTCCACCGGCGGCTGGGCACCCAGCTTCACCGACTGCGCCCGCTGCGGCGCGCCGGGGCCGCACACCGCGTTTTCCGCCCCGCTGGGCGGCATGGTCTGCGCGCAGTGCCGGCCGCCGGGTTCGCCGGCTCCGGCCGGGGAGACCGTGTTGCTGCTGGGGGCGCTGTTGACCGGTGACTGGGGGGCGGCGGACGCCTCCGCCCCGGTCCATCGCCGTGAGGCTGCCGGCATGGTGGCCAGCTACCTGCAGTGGCATCTGGAACGTGTCCTGAAATCCCTCAAACATGTGGAGCGAACCTGACCGTGGCCCTAGGCAAAAAGACCCCAGCCAAGAATCCGGTGCGCCGGCGCAGCGCCGACGTGGTCGCGCCGTATCCGCACCCCTCCGGGGCGGTGCCGCCCGCGATCCCGGCGGAGTTCATTCCCCGGCACGTCGCGATCGTGATGGACGGCAACGGCCGCTGGGCCAACCAGCGGGGCCTGCCGCGGATCGAGGGCCACAAGGCGGGGGAGCCGGCGCTGCTGGATGTGATGGCCGGGGCCATTGAACTCGGCATCGAGCACGTGAGCGTCTACGCCTTCTCCACCGAAAACTGGCGCCGCTCGCCCGAGGAAGTCCGCTTCCTGATGGGATTTAACAAGGATGTGCTGCGCCGGCAGCGGAACCAGCTCGACGAGTGGGGCGTCAGGATCCGCTGGTCCGGCCGGCGGCCCAAACTCTGGGGCTCGGTGATCCGGGAACTCGAAGAGGCCGAGGAATACACCCGCGGTAACAGCACCTGCACCCTGAACATGTGTGTTAACTACGGCGGGCGGGCGGAAATCACCGACGCCGTCTCCGCCATCGCCGAGGAAGTGGCCGCAGGCCGGCTCAAGCCCGGTGCCATCACCGAACGCACCATCCAGAAGTACCTGGACGAGCCGGACCTGCCCGACGTCGACCTGTTCCTGCGCAGCTCCGGGGAGCAGCGGCTGTCCAACTTCATGCTCTGGCAGTCCGCCTACGCAGAGTTTGTCTTCCTCGACACGCTGTGGCCCGACGTGGACCGGCGCACATTGTGGGACGCCGTCGAGATCTATGCCCAGCGGGACCGCCGTTACGGCGGTGCGGTGGACGCGGCTGCTCCCGCCGGCGGCGCCTGACTCACCGCCCGCCCGGCACGGGCAGCTTTCGCCTGGGGGGTCAGCCGGGGTAGAGGCTCAACCAGAGCAGAAGATCGTGGTAGGCCTCCTGCCGTACCGCGGGCCGGGAGAGGAAAACGTCGTGGATGGCCCCCGGGTAGCGGAAGACGGCAGCCCGGCGGCCCAGCCCCAGCGCCCGCCGCGCAGTTTCCTCGACGTCGATCACGGCGTCGACGTCCGTGAGCGCCTCCGAGAATTCGGCCTGGATGTGGGTGCGGCCGGACAGCATCACCAGCACCGGCGAGGTAATGTCCAGCCGCCGCTGGACGGCCGCGTGGCCGGCCAGGACCGCCTTCGTCCAGCCCGGCCGAATCGGGAACGACGCCCGGGGCCGCCATTGCGGATCCACGTCCCATTCGCCGTGCGCGGAGCCGCTCACACTGTCCCAGTAGCCGGGCATGCTGGGCAGCAGCAGCGGCCGCCGCGGGTCGGTGCGGGCCAGCGGTTCTACCAACTGCATGGCGATGTTCCGGATCAGGCTGCTGCCCTGCAGTTCCAGCCACGGTGCGTTCAGCACCAGCGTGCCCAGTGCTCCCGGGTTCCGGTCCGCCCACAGGGCCGCGACGAGGCCGCCGAGGGAGTGCGCGAGCAGGTGCACCGTGGGCGTCCCGGCGCTGCCCGTCCGGGACGCCACATCGGACCTAACAGCGGCAAACGCGGCGGCGAGGTCCTCGTCATAGACCGCCAGGTCGGTGGTGTAACCGGGGGTCTGCCAGCTGCGCAGGCTGCGCCCGAACTTCCGCAGGTCCAGGGCGTAGAAATGGAAGCCGGCGGCCGCGATCTGCTCGGCGAGTTCGGCCTGCAGGAAATAATCGGCCCAGCCGTGCAGGTAGAGGACCACTTTCTCCGGCGCCCGGCTCCCGAAAGTGTCCGGGGCCTCTGCAGCGGCACCGTCCGGCGGGCCGGACTCCGTACAGCCCGCCGGACCGGCCGCTGCGGCGTGCCGGACCAGGGTGGCAACGACGGGTCCTTCATCGTCCGGCAGCAGCGGCAGCTCCAGGGACTCGAACCGGCGCCCCAGCACATCCGGGCGCCACCGCAGTGTCTCCGCCGGAAGCATCACGCGGAACCGCCGTCGTCCAGGACGTAGGCCCGGATCCAGCGGGCCAGCCGGGCATAGGCGTCCGCGCGGACCCGCGGCGCGGACAGGAAAACGTCGTGCAGGGCGCCGTCGATCCGCTCCAGCGTCACCGTGCGCCCCAGGCTCAGGGCGCGCAACGCAATCGTGTTCACATCGAGCACCGCGTCGGTGCGCCGCATGGACTCCTTCCAGAACATGCCGTTGGCGCTGGCACCGGAAATCATCACCAGGATGGGCACGTCGATGTTGAGCCCCCGGGCCACCCGGGACTGGCCGGCAAGCACGGCGCTGAGCCAGCCTGCCCGCACCGGGAAGGCCCGCGGCGGCCGGTAGTTGTCGTCCAGGACCCATTCGCCTTCGGCGGCGCTGCTGATGCTGCGCCAGTAGAAGGCACGCTCCGGCAGCCGGATCACGGACTCGGGCCGGAAGCGGGCCAGCGGCTCCACCATGGTCCGCGCGGCCCGGCGGACCGCCGGGCTGCCGTGCATCTCCAGCCAGGGGCTGTCGAGGACCAGCGACGCGGCGGCCCGCGGGTGCCGGCTCGCCCACAGGGCCGCGATGAGGCCGCCGGTGGAATGTCCCATCAGCGTCACCGGCGGGGGAGGGGACCCCTGGGGGCCCAGGGACTCGATGATGCCGATCGCAGCGGTGATCTCGGCGTCGTAGTCGGCCAGGTCCGCCACGTAGCCGCCGTGTGTGCCGGGCCGCAGGCTCCTGCCGTGGTTGTGCATGTCCAGGGCGAAAAAGCCGAAACCCTGGCCGGTCCAGAACTCCGCGAGCTCCTCGTTGAAGAAGTAGTCGCTCCAGCCGTGCAGGAAGAGCACTGCCCGCCGCGGAGCCGGGCCGGAGCCGGCTGAAGGGAGGTGCCGGACCAGGGTCGCGGTCCGCTCCACCCCGTCCGGGCCGGCGGCCTGGAACGCGCAGGCCGCGAAGTCCTGGCCCAGGATGTCGGTCTGCCAGTCCATCTGGTCCCTCCCGTTCTCTCGGTTCATCCGCCGGTTCATTGGTTGGCCCCGCCGGTTACAGGGCCGAAGCGGCGGCGCGGCCGGCCGTGCGCCCCGAGAACAGGCACCCGCCCAGGAAGGTGCCTTCCAGGGCGCGGTAGCCGTGGATGCCGCCGCCGCCGAATCCGGCCGCTTCACCGGCGGCATACAGCCCGGCCACCGGAGAGCCGGCGTCGTCCAGGACCCGGGAGTGCAGGTCGGTCTGGATCCCGCCGAGGCTCTTGCGGGTCAGCACGGAGAGCCGCACCGCCAGCAGCGGCCCGTGCCGGGGGTCCAGCATCCGGTGCGGCGGGGCTACCCGCATGATTTTGTCCGTGGCGAAGCGGCGGGCGGCGCGGATGGCCGCGAGCTGCGGGTCCTTGCCCAGCCCGCTCGCGAACTGGCGGTCCCGGGACCGGATCAGCCGGTCCAGCTCGGCGGCGTCGATCAGCGGCGTGCCGGCAAGCGCGTTCATCTTCGCGGCCAGCTCCGTGGGGCTGCCGGCCTGCAGGAAGTCCACGCCCCGGTCCAGGAAGCGCTGCAGCGGGCTGTCCCCGGACCGCTTGAGGCGGCCGGCGAGCAGGCGGACGTCCTTGCCGGTCAGGTCCGGGTTCTGCTCGGAGCCGGAGAGCGCGAACTCCTTCAGCGCGATGGCCTTGTTCAGCACAAACCAGGAGTGGGTGTGGCCGGTGCCAAGGATGTGCCGCAGCGCGCCGAGCGAGTCGAAGCCCGGGAACAACGGTGCCGGGAGCATCCTGCCGGTGGCGTCGAGCCAGAGCGCCGAGGGCCCGGGCAGGATCCGGATGCCGTGCTGCGGCCAGACCGGATCGTAGTTGTGGATGCCTTCCGGGTAGTGCCACATCCGGTCGCCGTTGATCAGCCGGCCGCCGGCGCGGTCCACCGCGGCGAGGAATTCCCCATCCACAGAGGCCGGCACACCGCTCAGCATGGCCGCGGGGGCGCCGCCGCCGGGCCACTGCCGCCGCACCGCGCCGTGGTTGCCGCCGATCCCGCCACTGGTGACCACGACGGACCCGGCGACCGCTTCAAAGGAGCCGGTGACGCTCCGGGCTGACTGCTCGCCGCGGCCGGCGGCGCTGGGTTCCAAAACCTCGCCGCGGACGCCGCTGAGCCGGCCCGCCGTCGTCGCCAATTCGGTCGCCCGGTGCCGGAAGTGGAAGGAAACCCGCCCGGCGGCCACACCCTCGCGCAGCTTCGCGAGAAACGGAGCCACGAGTGCAGGGCCGGTGCCCCAGACGACGTGGAAGCGCGGCACCGTGTTGCCGTGGCCGTCAGGGCCGTAGCCGCCCCGTTCGGCCCATTGCACCAGTGGAAACAGCCCGACGCCGAGCGAGGCGAGCCAGGCGCGTTTCTCGCCGGCGGCGAAATCCACGTAGGCCTCAGCCCACCGGCGGGCAAGGTCGTCCTCCGGGCGGTCGAAGGCGGCGGAGGACAGCCAGTCGGCGAGGGCCAGGTCCGCACTGTCCCGGACGCCCAGCCGGCGCTGCTCCGGGGTGTTAACCAGGAACAGGCCACCGAAGGACCAGTGCGCCTGGCCGCCGGCCGAAGCCTCCGGCTCCTGCTCCAGCAACGCCACCCGCCGGCCCGCCGTGTAGGCCTCCGCCGCGGCCACTAGCCCGGCGAGTCCGGCGCCGACCACCACGACGTCGGCCTCGATCCGGGCGCCGGGCGCCGCGCCGGAGCCCCCGCCGGGCACGCTGCTGTGGACTGCATCCTCGCTGGTCATGGCTTCATGCTAGCGCCCGGCGGGGTGCGGTTTTGTCCGGTGCGGTTCCCCTGTTTTGGTTTGCGCGGCCGGAACCGGAAAACTAGGGGCATGCGCGTATATCCCACCTTCTTCCGGCTCGCCTTCTCCTGGATGGACGCCGAGCGCGCCCACAAGATCGGCTTCCTGGGCATCCGGCTGGCCAACCGCTGCGGCGCCGGACGGGCCCTGCAGCGCTTCACCGCCCCCGCGGCGTCGCTGCGGACCGAGGCCTTCGGCCTGACCTTTCCCTCGCCGTTCGGGCTCGCCGCCGGCTTCGACAAGGAAGGCCACGGCATCGAAGCACTGACCGACCTCGGCTTCGGCCACGTCGAGGTGGGCACCATCACCGGCCAGGCCCAGCCCGGCAACCCGGCACCGCGGCTGTTCCGCCTGATCGCGGACCGCGCCGTGATCAACCGGATGGGCTTCAACAACGACGGCGCCGCCGCGGTGGCGCCCCGGCTCCGCTCCGCCCGGGCAGCCCTGCAACGCCGCTACCCGGGCGTCCGCCCGGTCATCGGCGTCAATATCGGCAAGAGCAAGGTCGTGGAGCTCGAGGACGCGGTGGCGGACTACCTGATCAGCGCCCGCAGCCTGGCCCCCGCCGCCGACTACCTGGTGGTCAACGTCAGTTCCCCGAACACCCCGGGGCTGCGCCTGCTGCAGGACGTCGACACGCTGCGGCCGCTGCTGGCCGCCGTGGGGGAGGCGGCGGACAGCGCGGCCGGCCGGCACGTGCCGCTGCTGGTCAAGATCGCCCCGGACCTCAGCGACGAGGACATCGACGACGTCGCCCGGCTGGCCTTGGACCTCAAGCTGGACGGCATCATCGCCACCAACACCACCATTGCCCGCACCGGCCTGGTCTCCAGCCCGGAACAGGTCGAAGCCTGCGGCGCCGGCGGACTCTCCGGTGCGCCGCTGCGCAAACGCTCGCTGGAAGTGCTGGCCCGGCTCAAGGCCGCCACGGGCGGTGCGATCACGCTGGTCTCGGTGGGCGGGGTCGAATCCGGCCAGGACGTCCGGGACCGGCTCGAGGCCGGCGCCACCCTGGTGCAGGGCTACACCGCGTTCCTCTACGAGGGCCCCTTCTGGGCGGCGCGGATCAACCGCGAGCTGGCGAATCGGCCCGTCCGGCCCTGACCGGAACTTCCGCGCGCGGCGGACCGGCCGGTCCGGACGGCGCGCACAGGTCCCGGACGCGCAAAAGCCCCGGCAGTCCAACTGCCGGGGGCTTTTTGCTGGCCGGATTCAGGCGGGGAATTCGCCGCGCTTGACCTGCGGCTTGGGCAGGCGGAGGCGGCGGAACTGCAGGGAGCGCATCGAGCCATACCAGACCGTGCCACGCTCGACCTCGCCGAACTTCTCCGCAAGGCGCTTCTTGAGCTTCCGGGACAGAATGAACACGTCCACGAAGACGGCCAGGAACATCACCCAGAAACCACCCAGGACATAAATCATCTGTTCGCTGCTCGCCGGGACCAGCAGGGAGATCACAACGAAAACGAGGGCGCCGAACATCAGGTACTCGCCGAGGCTGAACCGGGCGTCCACATAGTCGCGGGCGAAGCGCTTCTGCGGGCCCTTGTCCCGCAGCGGCAGGAACTTCTCGTCACCGGTATCCATGGCCTGGCGCATCTTGAGCCGCTGGTCCGCGATGGCGGTGCGCTCGGCGGCCCTGGAGGCCTTGCGGTCCTCCGGCACCAGGGGCCGCTTGCGGGCCGCCACCTGCGCGCTGCGCTTGGGCGTGGGTGCGCCCTTGCCGATTGCGGCGTCCCGGGCTGCTGCCTCGGCCACCTGCTGGTCAACTACGTCCTGCGCCGAGGGCGCTTCCTTTTTACGTCCAAACACCCCTACAGAATACCTTGCGGCAGGTGGCCCGAGACCCAGCCCACACCGGGGCCCTAGAGCCGCTGTGGCGCTGTTTGTAGTGATGCCGGACACGGGTAGTGTTTTGGCCATGACTTCATCACCCGCGGGGATCCCGCAGCCCTCCGCCGTCGGCTCCATCGATCCCGGCGCCCTCCGCCAGGCCGTCAACGACTCCTTCGACGCCACCGTCCGGCAATTGAAGGAGCTCGTGGCGATTCCCGGCATCGCCTGGCCGAGCTTCGATCCTGCCCCGCTGAACGCCAGCGCCGACGCCGTCGCCGAACTGGTCCGCGCCAGCGGCTTCGACGACGTCCGGATCCTGCGCTGCGACAAGGAGGACGGCAGCCCCGGCGGCCCGGCCGTCGTCGCGCGCCGCCCCGCCGCGGCCGGCAAGCCAACCATCCTGCTCTACGCCCACCACGACGTCCAGCCGACCGGCGACCTCGCGCTCTGGGAGACCGAGCCGTTCACCGCCGTCGAACGCGACGGCCGCCTCTACGGCCGCGGCGCCGCAGACGACAAGGCCGGCATCCTGGCCCACGTCGCCGCCTACTCCGCCGTGACCCGCGTGCTGGGGGAGGAGCTCGGCCTGGGCGTAACCTTCTTCTTCGAAGGTGAGGAGGAAGCCGGTTCACCCACCTTCCGTTCCTTCCTGGAGACCCACCAGGAACTGCTGCGCTCGGACGTGATCGTCGTCGCCGACTCCTCCAACTGGAAGGTCGGCATCCCGGCCCTCACCACCAGCCTGCGCGGCCTGGTGGACGGCACCATCGAGGTCAAGGTCCTGGACCACGCCGTCCATTCCGGCATGTTCGGCGGCCCCGTGCTGGACGCCCCGACCCTGCTGGCGCGGTTGATCGCCACCCTGCACGACGACGAGGGCAGCGTCGCGATCGAGGGCCTCGTCAGCCGCGACGACGCCGCCGTCGACCTCACCGAAGAGGAATACCGCAACGACGCCTCGGTGCTCGACGGCGTGAAGCTCGCCGGCACCGGCTCCATCGCCTCGCGCATGTGGACCAAACCCGCCCTGTCCATCATCGGCTTCGACGCGCCCGCCGTGGACGTCGCCTCCAACACCCTGCTGCCGCGGGCCCGTGCGAAGTTCAGCCTGCGGCTGGCCCCCGGCCAGGACCCGGCCGAGGCCATGGAGGCGGTCCGCCGGCACGTCGAATCGCACGCGCCCTTCGGCGCCCAGGTGGTCTTCACCCCGGGGGAGAGCGGGAACGCCTTCCTGACGGACACCTCCTCGCCGGCCGCCCGCCTGGCGATGTGGGCGCTCGGTGAGGCCTGGGGGGTCCCGGCCGTTGAAACCGGCATCGGCGGTTCCATCCCGTTCATCGCCGACCTCACCGAGCTGTACCCGGACGTGCAGATCCTGGTCACGGGAGTGGAAGATCCCGATTCCCGCGCCCACAGCGCCAACGAATCGCTGCACCTGGAGGACTTCAGGAACGCGATCGTGGCAGAGGCGCTGCTGCTGGCCCGGCTGAACGCCGAGGGCCTCGCCTGAGGCCCTGACTTCCCGGCGTTCCCGGGGAACATCCAGCCGGTGCTGACGGTTACGCCAGGAGTTAGAGCTAGCGGGCTGATCGACGTAGCATGTAGCTATAGCCCATACCGTTTAAGTAGGGGCGGGCACCGCGCAGGCGGAGCCGCCACCACCGTCGTAAGAAGGTAGGCCATGAGCACTACAACCAATGAAAACAGCGCCGACACCACCGTCCAGGCGGACCAGGAGCTGGCCAGCCACGAGGTCCAGCTGACCGACGTCGCTGCCGGCAAGGTCCGCAGCCTGCTGGAACAGGAAGGCCGCACTGATCTTCGGCTCCGCGTTGCCGTGCAGCCGGGCGGTTGTTCCGGACTGATCTACCAGCTCTACTTCGACGAGCGCCTCCTCGAGGGCGACGCCGTCCGGGATTACGACGGTGTCGAAGTCGTCGTCGACAAGATGAGCGTCCCCTACCTGAGCGGTGCCAGCATCGACTTCGAGGACACCATCTCGAAGCAGGGCTTCACCATTGATAACCCGAATGCGGGCGGATCCTGCGCCTGCGGAGACTCCTTCCACTAAGGCCTAAGGCCGGGCAACCAGCCCGGCCTTAGTGCCGTCCTGGGGGCGGTTGCCGGAAGCGTCGAAAACTCCACCGACGCACGGCGCGGACATGTGGGCGAAAACTCGTGGGGAGCGGTAAGCTCTACATCGAGTAGTAAAACTTTTAGTGTGCCCGGAACGCCATCGGCGGCCGGGCGACAGCAACAAGTAGGAAGGGCCGTCTGTGAGTTCGCAGAACCGAACCGGCAGCCGACGCAAACAGATCACTACGATCACTGGCTTGGCACTAGCCGGCGCGTTGGCTTTGACTGGATGTTCACCAGAGGTACAGAAAGGGTGGCTGCCCACTGAGCGTGGCACCACCAACCACACTGACCGCATCATGGACCTCTGGGTCAACTCATGGATTGCCGCGCTGGTCGTCGGCATCATTACCTGGGGCTTGATGATTTGGGTCATCGTCGCGTACCGGCGGCGGAAGGGCACCGTCGGCTTCCCGCGCCAGAACAGCTTCAACCTGCCCCTCGAGGTCTTCTACCTGACGATCCCGCTGTTTATGGTCCTGGTGTTCTTCTACTTCACCGACCGCGACCAGCAGGCGATTGACAACCGCTCCCAGCCGGCCGACGTCGTCGTCGACGTCCGCGGCAAGCAGTGGGCCTGGGACTTCAACTACAAGAAGGGCGACGTCATCACCGACGACGTCCACGAGGCAGGCGTCCAGGCGCACCTCGCCGGCAACAACGTGGACAAGGAAAAGCTGCCCACCCTGTACCTGCCGGTCAACAAGTCGGTTGACCTCGAGCTCAACGCCCGCGACGTCATCCACTCCTTCTGGGTTCCCGCCTTCCTGCAGAAGCGCGACATGATCCCGGGCAAGACCAACTACATCCGGTTCACCCCCACTAAAGAGGGAACCTACGACGGCAAGTGCGCCGAACTCTGTGGCGAGTACCACTCCGAAATGCTGTTCCGCGTAAAGGTTGTCTCCGAGTCGGAGTTCAAGTCCCACCTGGACCAGCTCCGCCAGGACGGCAACACCGGGCTGCTCGGCGAAGAGTACGACCGCCTCCCGGCCAAGACCGAGAACAAGTAAGGGGAGCGCGAAGTGGCAACGACCTACTCTCAGCCCTCCGGGATCCTTGAGGCTCCCGTAGTACCCAAATCCAAGGGACGCATCGTCGTCAACTGGATCACCTCCACCGACCACAAGACCATCGGGTACATGTACCTGATCGCGTCCTTTGTGTTCTTCTGCTTCGGCGGCGTGATGGCGCTGCTGATCCGCGCCGAACTGTTCGAACCGGGCATGCAGATCCTGCAGACCAAGGAGCAGTACAACCAGCTCTTCACCATGCACGGCACCGTGATGCTGCTGATGTTCGCGACCCCGCTGTTCGCCGGCTTCGCCAACGTCATTATGCCGCTGCAGATCGGAGCCCCCGACGTCGCCTTCCCGCGGCTGAACGCGCTGGCCTTCTGGTTCTTCCTGTTTGGTTCCACGATCGCCGTCTCCGGCTTCATCACCCCGCAGGGTGCCGCGTCGTTCGGCTGGTTCGCTTACGCGCCGCTGTCCAACACGACCTTCAGCCCCGGCGTGGGCGGTGACCTCTGGGTCTTCGGCCTGGCGCTCTCCGGCTTCGGCACCATTCTGGGTGCGGTCAACTTCATCACCACGATCATCTGCATGCGCGCCCCGGGCATGACCATGTGGCGGATGCCGATCTTCACCTGGAACACCCTGGTCACCGCCATCCTGGTGCTCATGGCATTCCCCCCGCTGGCCGCCGCCCTGTTCGCCCTCGGCGCGGATCGCCGCTTCGGTGCCCACATCTTCGATCCGGAAAACGGCGGCGCCGTTCTCTGGCAGCACCTGTTCTGGTTCTTCGGCCACCCCGAGGTGTACATCATCGCGCTGCCGTTCTTCGGCATCGTCTCGGAGATCTTCCCGGTTTTCAGCCGCAAGCCGATCTTCGGCTACAAGGGCCTGGTCTACGCCACGATCTCGATCGCCGCCCTGTCCGTGACCGTGTGGGCACACCACATGTACGTCACCGGCTCGGTACTGCTGCCGTTCTTCTCCTTCATGACGATGCTGATCGCGGTTCCCACCGGCGTGAAGTTCTTCAACTGGATCGGCACCATGTGGCGGGGATCCATCACCTTCGAAACCCCCATGCTCTGGAGCATCGGCTTCCTGGCCACGTTCCTCTTCGGCGGCCTGACCGGCATCATCCTGGCCTCACCGCCGCTGGACTTCCACGTCTCCGACTCCTACTTCGTGGTGGCGCACTTCCACTATGTGGTGTTCGGCACCGTGGTGTTCGCGATGTTCGCAGGCTTCTACTTCTGGTGGCCGAAGTGGACCGGCAAGATGCTCAACGAGCGTCTCGGCAAGATCCACTTCTGGATGCTCTTCCTGGGCTTCCACGGCACCTTCCTCATCCAGCACTGGCTCGGCGTCGAGGGTATGCCGCGCCGTTACGCGGACTACATGCCGCAGGACAACTTCACCTGGATGAACCAGTTCTCCACCTACTCGTCCTTCCTCCTCGGCGCCTCGCTGATCCCGTTCTTCTGGAACGTCTACATCACCTGGCGCAGCAACGAGAAGGTCACGGTCGATGACCCCTGGGGCTTCGGCGCCTCGCTCGAATGGGCGACATCCTGCCCGCCGCCGCGTCACAACTTCACTTCGCTGCCGCGGATCCGTTCGGAGCGTCCTGCCCTGGACCTGCACCACCCCGAGCTTTCCCAGAACTACACCGTCGACTCTCCTGCCCCGGCAGCAGCGGCGCTCGGTAACGCCGACCAGAAGGACACCGCCCAGTGAAGATCGAATCAAGGATTTTTGGACTCGGAGTCTTCTTCTTCGTCCCGGTCTCGGTGATTTACGGCTTCCTGACCGGCTGGTCGGAGTGGGTCGGGATCCTCGGTATCCTGCTGCTTGGCGGACTGGCGGGCATGATCGGCGCCTACCTGGGCTTCACCGGCAAGCGCGTCGGGATGCGTCCCGAGGACCGCAGCGATGCTGAGATCCACGAAGGCGCCGGCGAGCAGGGCCACTTCAGCCCCTGGAGCTGGTGGCCGTTGGTCTTGGGACTGTCCTGCGCGGGCGGTTTCCTCGGCCTGGCCGTGGGCTTCTGGATCACGTTCATTGCCGGCGGCCTGGCCGTGGTGGCGCTCGTGGGCTGGGTCTACGAGTACAGCCGCGGTGACCACGCGCACTAGCGCCTGGCACTGAGCGACAACGACGGCGGGCCCTACCATTCTGAACTGCTCCCCGAAAGTTGAACTGAGAATTCAGTTCTGACTTTCGGGGAGCAGTTTTATGCATGGAAGAAGTTCGTTGTCCGAGGGGCAGCGCGAGGCCGCGGTAGCGTTGTTTGAGGCAGGCTGGGGAGACAGGGCTGTGGCGAACCGGCTCGGGGTTAGCAGAAAGCCGATCGGTCGTTTGCTTGACCGTTGGCGAGTGCGTGGAGGATCGACACTGGTGTATAAACCAACGAAGCGAGTGTTTACGTTCGAGTTCAAGCTCGATGTTGTTCGGCGGGATCTTGCCGGCGAGAACCGGGTGGCTCTCGCGAAGGAATTGGGGTTGTCTTCCCCGGTGCTGATTCGTAGGTGGACGCAGCTTTACCGGGAGCAGGGCGAAGACGGGCTTCGTCCGAGGGCCAAGGGCCGCCCGAAGGGAAGTCCGGGCACTGCCGGCAAGCCCGAATCAGAGCTCCAGCGCCTGCGCCGTGAGAACGAGCGCCTGCGCGCCGAGGTTGCCTTCCTGGGAAAAGTGCAGGCCTTGAGAAACGAGGAACGGCGGTAATCGTCCGCGCCGTTATCGCTCTCAAGGCTGACCACCGCCTCGAGCTGCTCCTGGACGTTGCCGGGTTGGCCCGGTCGACGTTCTTCTATCACCAGGCACGTCTGCAAGAACCTGATCCTCAGGAGCTCCTCAAGGCCGAGGTCACTGACATCTTCGAGAAGAACCATGGCCGATATGGGCACCGCCGCATCCACAGTGAGCTGCTCAAGCAAGGGTGGACGGTTGCGAAGAAGACCGTGTTGAAGGTGATGCGCGTCCTCGGGCTGGTCTGCAAGGTCCGGCGGAAGAAGCGCTACAACTCCTACAAAGGTGAACAGGGCAGGGTTGCCCCTAATCTCCTGAACCGCGAGTTTGACGCCACAGCCCCGAACCAGAAGTGGGTGACTGATGTGACCGAATTCAGCGTCGGTGACCAGAAGCTCTACCTTTCCCCGGTCATGGACCTCTTTGATCGGCAGATCATCTCCTACACCATTGGCACATCCCCCAACCTGGCGCTCACCAACACTTCTCTGCAGCAAGCCCTGACCTGTCTTCACCCTGGCCAGCAACCGCTGGTGCATTCGGATCAGGGATTCCAATACCAGCACATCTCCTGGCGTGGGCTCCTTGAGGGCGCTGGCGCCGTGCAGTCAATGTCCCGCAAGGCCAACTGCTACGACAACGCGGTAATGGAGAATTTCTTCGGCCATCTCAAGGAAGAACTCTTCCACCGGGTCCGGTTCCTCAGCACTGATGCACTGGCAACGGCCCTGCACGAGTACCTCCGCTGGTACAACAACGACCGAATCTCGACAAAGCTAAAGGGCCTGAGCCCGGTGCAATACCGAGCCCAGGCCCTCGCGGCTTAGGATCTTACTTGGCCAGTCCAACTTTCGGGGACCAGTTCATTCTGGTGGGGCCCGCCGTCGTTTGTGTGTGCCCGGGGCGTTATGCGGGTGGCCGGGGCGGGCTTGCCGGGCGGTCAGCCGGCCTGCGACTCCAGCAGGGCGCACAGCTCGGCGAGGGCGTGTTCGGCGTCGGCGAGGCTTGATTCCGCCGGGACCGAGTCGGCCCGGACAGCCAGTTCCACCTCACAGCCGCAGGGGAAGTCCTCGGTCATGACTTCCAGGAGCGACCGGGCATCCACCCCGGGCCTGCCGTCCCTGCTGATCGTGACAGCGAACCCGGTCTGCGTTACGGCGCGGACGAAGGCTGCCGCCGGTCGGGCGTGTAGCCCGATGGACGCGTGGACGACCGCCTTGCGTGCTGGCAATGGAGCTCCTTCAACGTGATGGTGCCCGGCGGTACCGGGAGGGCTACGGGGGCCCGGCGCGCCGGATCAGGCACTGCCGTCCGGCGGCGGGCATATCCAGCGTAGCCGGGGGAGAAGCCGCGGGCGAACCCGCACCGCAGGTGGTCTAGACCTGCCGGCGATGTGCCCTACCCTTGAAGTATGAACTATTGCAGCGGGTCCCGCCGTGGGCTCTAACGCGGCACGGATGACCGGCGAGATTGACCGGAACAGCGGCACCCCCATCTACGTCCAGCTCCGCGAGATCCTCCGCGCCCACATCATCAGTTCCTGCCCGCCGGGATCGGCGCTACCCTCCGAACGGGACCTTTCGGAACGGTTCGGTCTGGCCAGGATGACCGTGCGTCAGGCCATCGACGCGCTGGTGGGCGAAGAGGTGATTGAGCGCGTCGTCGGGCTCGGCACCTTCGTCCGCAAGCCCAAGCTGGACCTCCAGGTGAAGCTGACCTCGTACAGCGAGGAGATGCAGCGCCGCGGTATGGTTCCGGCGGCCAAGGTGCTCAGCTTCGAGCAGATCAACGCCAGTGCCTTCCTGGCCCGGGAGCTCCAACTGGAGGAGGGGACGCCGCTGGTGCGGTTCCGGCGGCTCCTGCTGGCCGACAGCGAGCCCATGAGCGTCGATGAGAACTTCATCCCGGCGCACCGTGTGCCGGGACTGCTCGACGGCGAACCGCCGACGTCGCTCTACAACGTGCTGAGTGAGCGCTACGGCCTGGTGATGGAGTGGGGCGAGGACATGATCGAGGCGACCGCCGCGTCGCCGTCCACGGCGCGCCTGCTCAATGTGGAGGTCGGTACACCGCTGTTGAAAATTCAGCGGCACGCCTTCGTCGCGCGGGCCATGGTCGACTACTCCGTTTCGTACTACCGGGCGGACCGGTACAAGCTCTGGGTTCCGCTGCAGCGCCCCGGCGTCCGGCCGACCCGGAACTACGCTTCCGGCTACCGCCCCTGATCTCCGACGCGGGGTCAGTCAGCGCCTGCGATTGTTCGCCGGGTAGGCGCGACGTGACCCCGCGTTGCTGTTTGTTCCAGGGGACGCAGAAAGGCCCGGTCCGCGTGGACCGGGCCTTTCTGCTGGCTAGCGTCGTGCCTTAGTGGCTGAGGCTCTTCTGCTCAGCAGCCGCTTCGACCGACTCGTGGGCACCGTGGTGGCCATGGGCCGCCGCGAGCTCTGCCGGGGTGGCCGGGGCTACCCGGTCCTCGAAGAACCACTTGGAGAGCAGCGCACGCCGCTTTTCCTTGCGGTCCACAACGCCGTGGCTGTTCGGCTGTGCCGGGAGCGGCGACGGGGACTCGAAGCCGACCAGCTTGTAGCGCTTGTACTCATCCAGCGGGGCGTGGACCTCGATGAACTCGCCGTGCGGCAACCGCACGATGCGGCCGGTTTCGCGGCCGTGCAGGGCGATTTCGCGGTCCTTGCGCTGCAGGGCCAGGGCGACGCGCTTCGTAACGATGAAGGCGAGGACCGGGCCGATGAAGAACAGGGCCCGCAGCCAGTAGGTGACATCGTTCAGGGCCACGTGGAAGTGCGTGGCGATCAGGTCGGAACCTGCTGCTGCCCACATCACGCAGTACCAGACGAAGCCGGCCATGCCGATCGCAGTACGGGTCGGAGCGTTGCGGGGACGATCCAGGACGTGGTGCTCGCGGTCGTCCTTGGTGATCCAGCGTTCGATCCACGGGTAGGCGAACATCACGGTGAAGAGGATCCCGGCCGGGACCAGGGCCGGCAGCAGCACGTTGAACGTGAAGACGTGGCCGAACCAGACCTGCTCGATGTGCCAGTCACCGAAGGTGCCCGGCATCAGGCGCAGGGCGCCGTCCACGAAACCGATGTACCAGTCAGGCTGTGTGCCGGCCGACACGGGGGAGGGGTCGTACGGGCCGTAGTTCCAGATCGGGTTGATGGTGAAGAACCCTGCCATCAGGGCGACGACGCCGAACACGATGAAGAAGAAGCCGCCGGCTTTTGCCGCGTAGACCGGGCCGAGGGGGTAGCCGACGACGTTGCCGTCGTTGCGTCCCGGGCCGGGGTACTGGGTGTGCTTGTGCACGACCACCATAAAGAGGTGAACGGCGATCATCAGCAGGATGAGGGCGGGCACCAGCAGGATGTGGAGCATGTACAAGCGGCCGATGATGGCGGTGCCGGGGAATTCCCCGCCGAAGAGGAAGAACGAGATGTACGTGCCGATCACCGGGATGGACTTGATCACGCCGTCGATGATGCGCAGGCCGTTGCCGGAGAGCAGGTCATCGGGGAGCGAGTAGCCCGTGAAGCCGGCAGCCATGGCCAGGATGAGCAGGACGCTGCCCACCACCCAGTTCATTTCGCGGGGCTTGCGGAAGGCGCCGGTGAAGAAGACGCGGAGCATGTGCACGGAGACCGAGGCCACGAACAGCAGTGCGGACCAGTGGTGGACCTGACGCATGAACAGACCGCCGCGCACATCGAAGGAGATGTTCAGCGAGGAGTTGTAGGCCACCGACATTTCGACGTTCTTCAGCGGCAGGTAGGAACCCTGGTAGTGGGTTTCCGCCATCGACGGGTCGAAGAAGAAGGTCAGGAAGGTGCCTGAAAGCAGCAGGATAACGAAGGAGTACAGGGCCACTTCGCCGAACATAAAGGACCAGTGGTCCGGGAAGACCTTCCGGCCGAATTCCCGGAGCATTCCGGAACCGCCCACGCGCTGGTCGACAAAATCGGTGATGCGGCCGCCCTTGGTCTTGGCGACGAAGGTGGGGGTGTCAGCTGTTGATGTTGCGCTCATGCTCATCACGCTCCCAGTAGCTAGGTCCAACAGGTTCTTTGAAGTCGCTCGTAGCGTAGAGGTAGCCCTCGTCGTCTACGGCGATGGGCAGCTGCGGGAGCGGCCGGCTGGCCGGGCCAAAGATAACCTTGCATTCCTGGGTCAGGTCGAAGGTGGACTGGTGGCACGGGCACAGCAGGTGGTGGGTCTGCTGCTCGTACAGAGCAACAGGGCAACCAACGTGGGTGCAGATCTTGGAGTATGCAACGATGCCGTTGTAGCTCCAGTCCTCGCGGCCCGGGGAGGGCTTGAGGGATTCCGGGTTGAGGCGCATGAGCAGGACGACGGCCTTGGCCTTTTCGTTCAGCTTGCCCTCGTGGAGCTCGTTCAGGCCCTCCGGGATGACGTGGAAGGCGGAGCCGATGGTGACGTCCGCGGCCTTGATGGGGGTGCCATCGGGGTCGCGGGTGAGGCGCTTGGTCTTGCCGTCCACCGGGGCCCACATGGTGTGGGCCAGCTTGTTGTCCGGACGCGGACCAAGGTCACCGAAGATGGCCAGGGCCGGCAGCGGAGCGAGCGCGACGGCGCCGAGGAGGGTGTTGCGGATCAGCGGGCGGCGCTTGATGCCGGTTTCCTCGACGATGTCGTCGACGATCCGGACGGCGGCCAGCCGGTCCTCTTCGGTGCGGATGGCGTGGCGCTCTTCCGAGACCTCGTGGTCCGGCATCAGGGCCTTGGCCCAGTGCACGATACCGGTGCCGATGCCCAGCATGGCAAAGGCGGTGCCGATGCCCAGCAGGGTGTTCTGCAGCCGGATGGTAGCGATCGAGGAGTCAGCTCCAAGATCGATGGCGAAGTACGCCACCAGGAATATCAGGGTGCCCACGACCGAGGCGCCGAACAGAATGGCCACCTGCCGTTCCGCTCGCTTGGCGGCCCTCGGGTCCGTGTCAGCCAGGCGCAAACGATGCGGAGGAATTCCAGGATCCTGGAACTTCTCCACCTCATTCTGACCAGCCGTAGCTACGGTGCCCGAGTGGTTCGGACTGCCGTCACTATGGTTGCCCATAATTCGCCTCATCCTTCTCTCGTCTCGACCTATGTCGAGTTAGTTTTCAATTCAAACTGCTGACGGATCAGCAGAAAATTCTTACAGGTGCCGCGGGGCGCCTAGGACGTCCGCGAAGTCAGCCAGATGGTGAAGGCGATGATGACGCCCAGGCCGGCGATCCAGACGAACAGGCCCTCGGATACCGGACCCAGTGCGCCCAGGTCGTTGCCGCCGGGGGAGCCGTTGGCCTCGATCTGCTTCAGGAAGGTGATGATGTCACGCTTGCCCTCGGGGGAGACGTTGGCATCGCTGAATACCGGCATGTTCTGCGGGCCGGTAACCATGGCTTCGTAGATGTGCTTGCCGGAGACGTCGGCGAGAGCCGGCGCGAACTTGCCCCGGGTCAGGGCGCCGCCTGCGGCAGCAGCGTTGTGGCACATGGCGCAGTTGGTGCGGAACAGTTCGCCACCCTTGGCGGCGTCGCCCTTTTCGTCGAGGACACCTGCCTCCGGGATGGACGGGCCGGGGCCGAGCGAAGCAACGTACGCCGCCAGCTGGTGGGTCTGCTCTTCGTTGAACTGGGCGGGCTTCTTGTAAGCCTGCGGGCCGTTCATCTGCATGGGCATACGGCCGGTGCCAACCTGGAAGTCAACGGCGGCGGCGCCGACGCCAACAAGCGACGGTCCGGCCTGCGAGCCGCTGGCACCCATGCCGTGGCAGGTGGCGCAGTTGGCGGCGAACAGCTTGCTGCCTTCTTCTGCGTCGCTTGCACTGAAGCTCGTGGTGTCGGCCTTGGCCTGGTTGACGGTGGTGGCGACGGCGTACAGCCCACCAGTGATGAGGAGGCCCATCAGCAACAGTGCAACTGCTGCCAGTGGGTGACGTCGCTTCTGCGAGAGTGCCTTCACGTGGTGGTTCCTTTATTCGATGCTGCGTTGGCTCCGTGAGCCGCTTCTTGAAATTCTGCCTCTTGTAGAAAAAGAGTCAAGTCGTGGCTACTTGAGGACGTAGATGACCAGGAAGAGGCCGATCCACACGACGTCAACGAAGTGCCAGTAGTACGAGGTGACGATCGCGGACGTTGCCTCGAAGTGTCCGAACTTCTTCGCCGCGAATGAGCGTCCGATGATGAGCAGGAAGGCAACCAGGCCGCCGATAACGTGCAGGCCATGGAACCCGGTGGTCATGTAGAACGCTGAACCGTAGGCATTGGAAGAGAGCGAGACGTGCTCGGAGACGAGCATGGCGTACTCGGTCGCCTGGCCGGCCACGAAGAACGCACCCATGATGAACGTGAGCGTGAACCACTCATTCATTCCCCAGCGGGTGAAGCTCAGGGGCCCGCCGAGCCTGCGCGGCTGGAGCCGTTCGGCGGCGAAGACGCCCATCTGGCAAGTGAAGGAACTGGCCACGAGGACGATGGTGTTTACGAGCGCAAAGGGGAAGTTGAGCTTGGCTGTCTCTTCGGCCCACATCTGTCCGGACGTCGAACGGAGTGTGAAGTACATGGCAAAGAGACCGGCGAAGAACATCAACTCACTGGACAGCCAGACGACGGTTCCAACGGAAACCATGTTCGGGCGATTCAGCGTCGGGTGCGCCGGGGTACTGGGGGCATGGGTCGCAGATGTCACATAGACATTATGTCTGTAAAACTCCGTCCTGCCCAACGCAAACCGCGTTTTGGGAGGACTTTTTCTACAAAGACGCGAAATCGCGCGGAAAAGTTCCGGGGCCCCTCCGCATTGGGCATTGCGCCCCCCGGCTCGATAGCATCAGATCGTGACTTCTCAGGCATCTGCACAGGCGGTAGGCAAGACTTGGCCGCGCCTTATTGGCGCCCTCATCAACGGCACCCACCTCACCGCCGGCGACACTGAGTGGGCTATGACTTCCATCATGTCCGGCGAGGCGACGCCCGCCCAGGTGGCCGGCTTCCTGGTGGCGCTGCGCGCCAAGGGCGAGACGGTGGAAGAACTCACCGGCCTCGTGGAGGCGATGATCGACTCCGCCAACCCGATTGAGATCGCGGGTGAAAAGCTGGACATCGTCGGCACCGGCGGCGACCAGCTGAACACCGTCAACATCTCCACCATGGCCGCCCTTGTTTCTGCCGGGGCCGGCGCTAAGGTCGTCAAGCACGGCGGCCGGGCTTCCTCCTCGACGTCGGGTTCGGCCGACGTGCTTGAGGCGCTCGGGGTCCGGCTTGACCTGCCCATTCCGCGGGTGGCCCGGAACGCCGAGGAAGCCGGCATCACCTTCTGCTTTGCCCAAGTGTTCCACCCCTCGATGCGGCATGCCGCGGTTGCGCGCCGCGAACTGGGCGTCCCCACAGCTTTCAATTTCCTGGGGCCGATGACCAACCCCGCGCACGTGCAGGCGTCCGCCGTCGGCGTCGCGAATGAGCGGATGGCGCCCCTGGTGGCGGGCGTGCTCGCCAAGCGCGGCAGCCGCGGCCTGGTGTTCCGGGGCGACGACGGGCTGGACGAACTGACCACCACGGGTCCGTCCCGGATCTGGGAAATCCGCGACGGCGCAGTGGCTCAGGAAGTCTTCGACCCGCGCGACCTGGGTATCCGCCAGGCAACCGTCGAGGAGCTGCGCGGGGGCGACGCCGCCGCCAATGCCGCCGTCGTCCGTTCTGTGCTGGCCGGAAAGCCTGGCCCGGCACGGGACGCCACTTTGCTTAATGCCGCGGCGGGCCTGGTGTCCTTCGACCTGGATGCTTCGGGCCCGCTGACCGAACGGATGTCGGCCGCGATGAAGCGGGCCGAGGAATCCATCGATTCCGGCGCGGCCGCCGCGGTGCTGGACCGCTGGGTCGCCCTGTCCCGCGGCTGAGGCCGCCCCTATAGGTAGGTCGGCTTACTGTTCGAACCCCAACGCGAACGCTGCATCCAGGTCGTGCTGGGAGTAGGCGCGGAACGCGATGTGGGTGGTGGTGTGCACCACGGCGGGCACCTTGGAGAGCTTGTCCGCAATGACATCCGCGAGATCCTCGTGCTTGGCGACGCGTGCGATCGCGATCAGGTCCCATTCACCCGTCACCGAGTAGACCTCGCTGATGCCGGGAATCGCAGAGATTTTTTCAGCCGTCTCCGGGATGGCGGAAGCGTCTGTCTTGATCAGGACGAAAGCGGTGATCACGTGGGGACCTTTCGGATCTGGTGCGCCGTTGCTGGCTCGTTGAATGGCCCTAAGGAGGCCGTGCCATCTGCTTGCAAGCCTAGTGCATCAGGCCCGCTGGCGCCGTGCCTTCAAACGCCGTGCACCCGCGGCCAGGAGGCGGTAGCCGAGCAGGAAAACGGCCAGGCTGAGCAGCGCCACGATCACAAACGGCAACACCACAACCTGCCCGGTGAGGGCCCGGAGCAGCATGCCGACCCCCACCGTGCCGAGCCAGACGGCGACGCCGGCGGGCCACACCGCCAAGGGGCCGCGCCACAGACGCAGGGCGAGCCACGCGGCGGCCGCGCCGGCGAGGAAGGGCCAGGCCGTCGCCAGGACCCCGGTGATGATCTCGCCGCGCTGGTGGGCGTCGCGTCCGATCGCCGCGAAGAGCAGGATCAGGGCCGCGTCAGCGGCGGCGGCCAGCAGGGCGGTGCGCGTGATCGACGACGGGCGGGTCGGCTTGGGAGTGTTCGATGGCATGCTCCCAGCCTAGCTGCGCCCGAACGCTGTATTGGATGTCGGCGGTGCGGCCTAGCATGGTGCAGGAGAGGCCGGGGATTCGAGTAGGGGAGATGGTTATGACAACGCTGTCCGGTAGGCCCCACACCGCGCTGATGGTGATCGACGTGCAAAAGGGCGTGGTCGAAGGCATCTATCAGCGCGACGCCGTAATCGCGAATATCGCAACGCTAGTGGACAAGGCCCGCGGCGCGGCGGTCCCGATTGTCTGGGTCCAGCATTCCGACGCCCAGCTGGAACGGGGGAGTGAGGCCTGGCAGTACGTCCCCGAGTTGTCCCGGCAGGGTGAGGAAGTGCTGGTGCACAAGTCCTACGGCGATTCCTTCGAGGGCACCGATCTTGAAGAGCTCCTCGCCGCCGCCAGCGTGGGGCACCTGCTGGTAGCCGGGGCGCAGACGGACGAATGCATCAGGTCTACCATCCACGGAGCGTTTGTCCGCGGTTACGACGTCACCCTCGTGGCCGACGCCCACAGTACCGAGGACCTGACGGCCTGGGGAGCACCCCCTCCGGAGCTGGTGATTGCGCACACGAACCTTTACTGGCAGAACCAGGCGGCTCCCGGCCGCGCTGCGGGTGTCGCGCAGACTGCCGACGTGACGTTTGAGGGGAAGGGCGCGGCGCCGCACTAAGATTCCTGGCCGGGCTGTAAGACCTGACGGTGTCCGGGAAACCTTATGTGTAGCGGGACGTTCAGCCCGCCATTACACATATTGGGGGTTACACACCATGATTTCGAACCGCACCGGATTTTTCACGACCGTCACAACGGCGGGGCTTGCCGCCAGCCTTTTACTTGGCGGCTGCGGCCCTCAGCCAGGGACTGCTCCTGCGGCCGGCTCGAACGTCCCCGTGAGCAGCACGGCCAACCGCACGTCGACACTGACCGGCCCGCCGGCATCCACGCCCGCGCCGGCTGCCTCCGCACCCTCGCGGAAGCCGGCACCACGCGGGCTGAAGACCTACACCTTCCCGGACGGCCACATTTCCTTTGCCTACCCGGCGGCGTGGACCGTGCGGACGGCGCACCCGCCCGCCGGTCTCCCGGGTATTGAAGTCACTGTTGCCGACGCTGACGGCAACGATCTGCTCTTCCTCGGTAACGGCGTCACCGCCGGCTGCGCTGGCGGTCCCGTGTCACGCGAAGTACTGGACCACCAGACGGTTCCGGGCATGACGTCGCCGGACGGCACTGTGCCTGTCTTCGGGTTCGCCGTCGAGTCCCGGGCGGGGGCAGACGCCTACGTCATGGGGCTGGCCGATCCGCGATCCCTGACATCCGGCGATGGGGTTGCATCGTGGTGCAATCTCGTCCCAACGGCTAACGGCGGATTGTTCACCCGTGTCATTTTTGATGGTGCCGGGTTCCCCAACAGGGGAGGAGCCAAGGCATGGATGGCAACCGACCAATACGACGAGCTCAAAGCGCTGCTGCTCAGCCTTAATTATTCATGATCCAGCTGTCGGGCGACTGGTAGCCGAACGGCGGGGCGCCCGTAGCTGTATTGAGTGAATGCCGTTGATGTGACAGGAAGGCCCGCCGGGGGACCGGCGGGCCTTCCTGCGCAGCTCATGTGCTCACAACATTCGGGCGGATCGTCCTTCATTGGCCTCCGGAAGAAGGCGGTGACTGCCACTTCCAGAGTCCGCCCTATGATGAAGTCCATGGAACCCGAGTCGACCGAGGGCGGGCCGGATCGTATGAACTTGCGCACGAGCGGGGGTGGGATGCCACCCGCGCGCGAACGTCGTGCGCTGGGTGACGGTTCATCTGGTGAGTTCCACAATGCCTTGTTCCTCAGGGATACGTGATGATTCCCGGATCGCTGGCTTCCCCTGGGAAGTGGCATCGTGAGGGGCGCGGTCTAACGTCTGAGATCGAAAGTCTCACGGCGGACACGATGGAGCGCGCGATCTGCGCACTGCCGGAAGAGTGGGCGCCTTACCGCCTTCTGGCTGCTACCAAGTTGAAACAGGGCAAGCACTACGTCGACGCTATTGAGGTCACTAAGACTGGCCTGCTGGATGAGAGAAGAACTAAAGATGGCCAGTGGGACTACTTTCTATGGAGTCCGTCGCTTACGCCAGGACTGATCGAGCCATTGGAGTCGGAATACGTTGACCCGCGGGCTACGGACGTGCTGTCACTACGAGAAGGTCTATCGATCACTCCTTCGTACTCCGAAAGGCCCGGGAATAGAGATCATCTATCAAGATGTGGCAGGACCGGAGCTCTGACGAGGGCTCCTTGCCTGCGAGGCTGAATCGACCGCGGGGTGGGCGGCAATGGTTCTCCCGCTGAGTTACGAAGTCTTCTACTTTACATAATGTAGATTATCGGCGTTAGAGTGGGACGAGTAGAAGTAGATGAGAGGACTCGTCCTACATTGCTTTTTGGTGTTCATGCAGGTCAGACGAATGCAGTGAGGCCCCGAAGCCGATGGGCATGAACGAGTGGCTTCGCGTGATGGCGCGGGCTAGCGGCGTAATCGCTCATTAGATGAGAGATTTTCGCGTACAGTTTGGTCTGTGAGTATCGAACCTGGGCGGATTCCGGCCTTTCTGACCGATGTGAATGTCGGGTTGCTGCGTGCCGAGGATCGTGTTTTCGAGGCGATGTTGGATGGCTGGCGTGCTCAGATGCTGGCGCGTGGCCTGTCGACGTCGTACATCAAGAGCTCGTGCGGAACGATCCAGCGGTTCCAGGAGCACGCGAATGAGTATCCGTGGACGTGGTCGGCGCATCACTTGGACGAGTTCCTGGCTGACCGGCGAAGCTCCGAGAAGGGCTTGGCGCTATCAACCCTGAGGGCCAATTCCGGGGCCATCAGGGCGTTCTGTTCCTATCTGACGGACGGGCGCTATGGCTGGGCGTCATTCTGCGAACGGGTCTTTTCCGACATCCCGGTACAGGTGGTCTTCGAGTGGAACTCACCCCGGCACACGACCGATGATGCTGTGCCGGCACGCCGCCGGGCGTTCACACGGACCGAACTGCAGTCGTTCTTTGACGCCGCGGACGACCTGGTCGACACCGAGTTCGCCAAGGGTTCAAAGCGCTGGCTGCCGGCGCTGAGGGACTCGACGGCGTTCAAGGTCGCCTATGCCTACGGGCTGCGTCGGCGTGAACTGGTGATGCTTGAGTACGTCGATTTCGGCCCCAACCCGCACGTTGAACAGTTCGGCCGCTTCGGAGCGCTCCAGGTGCGCTGGGCAAAGGGCACCAAGGGTTCAGGGCCCCGCCGCCGGACCGTGCTCACCGTCCCGGAGTTCGATTGGGTGGTGGGACTCCTTGAGTACTGGCTCTCCCCTGACGGCCGCAAAAGATTCCCTACCGCGGACAGGTCCGCCAGCCTGTGGCCATCGGAGCGCTCCGGCTCGACTGTTCACCGCAACTTCGACCGTTCATTCCAGCGGGTAAGGAAAATCGCGGGGCTCCCGGAAGAACTGACCCTTCACACGCTGAGGCACTCGTACGTGACGCATCTGATCGAAGCCGGCTACGACCCTCTGTTTATCCAGCAGCAGGTCGGGCACAGCTACTCCTCCACCACGGCCCTCTATACTTCCGTGTCGGCGGACTTCAAACAGAAGATCATCCAGAAAATGATCGCCCAGCGACTACGCAGCGGCGATGGCGAGGGGAACAGCCATGGCTGAACAGCGACGGATCGGCTACCGCTGGAACCTCCGGCAACTGATGGCCCAACGCAACCTCTGGAAGACCACCGAGCTGCTCCCCCTGCTCAAAGCCCGGGGCATCAACCTCTCCAACGCCCAAGTCCACCGCCTGGTCACCGGAACACCCGAACGCATTCCCGCACAGACCTTCGCAGCACTCTGTGACATCCTCGAATGCACGCCGAACGACCTCTTCGAGCCCTACGTGCAGATGCGCGCCGCTAAGACCGCCAACGCCCCGAAGAGGCCAGAAGACCTGGGCATCACTCCCGGGGCGCCGATTGCCCGCCGGATCCGGGTGCTGCCGCCGGACGAAGATGACTAGGCCCCGGAAAGCCGGCGACCCTGCGAAATGGCCGGAAGCCTGCGCCCGCTGCGCAGAACACCACAAAATCGCGGTCCGTTGGCCCGACGGCGGAATCTGCGGCTACTGCTACCAGCAAGCCAAAAGAACCCGCGGAGTCTGCGCCTGCGGCCACGAAGGGGTCTTGCCCGGTCGCGTCGGCACCCTGTCGGCCTGCCGGAAGTGCTCGGGCGTCCGCCTCAACGTCGACTGCATCGCGTGCGGCAAAGAAGACGAGCTCCACTCAGGCAATCGATGCTGGTCATGCATCCTTGCCATGACCGTCAACCGGATCCTCAGCCCGCCGGACAACCAGCCGCCCTCCCCCGAGCTCCGGGCAGTCGCCACCGCGCTGAAGTCCATGAAACGCGCCAACAGCGGTCTCACCTGGATCCAGCAGCCACACGTCACCGAGTTCCTCCAACAACTCGCCACCGAGCCTGTGATCACCCATGCCCGCCTCGACGAACTACCGGCATCGCGCACCCGCGAATACGTCCGCGGACTACTTGTCGAACACAATGCGCTGCCGCGACGCGATGAACTCAGCGCAAGGTTCAGCGACTGGGCCGAGCAGGCCCTCGACCGGATCACCAGTCCGGCCCACCGCGACATCACCCGCCGATACATTCGCTGGCACCACCTGCGCCGCATGAACCAGATGGACGAGGTCACCCGAGGAACGTTCCTGCAGGCCAAACAGGCAGTCACCGTCGCCATCGAACTGCAGAACTGGCTCAGCGAACAGGGCAACGAACTCGCCGAAGTGAACCAGGCGCACTTGGACCGATGGCAGGCAGAAGGCCCCACAACACGTGGTATCGCTTCACGCTTTCTCGACTGGGCAATCAGGACCAACCTCATCGACCCTTCCCTGAAACTGCAGCCTCACCGCCGCGGCACCAGTCCGCGCCTCGACGCGGCCGCTCAAACCGAGATCGTTGCCAACCTCAGCCACACGACTGACATGAACCCGAGAGACCGCGCGGCAGCCATCCTCATCCTGGTCTTCGGCCAGCAGGTCTCCGACATCGTCCAACTAACCTGGGACAACGTCACAGTGACAGAGGAACTCGTCACCATCACCCTCGGAACCGTCGAAATCGCACTTACACCACCGCTCGATGAGCCCTGGCGAGACCTCACGGCCACGCCAACCCATCACCAGACAGCAGCGCACCCCAACAGCAAGTGGGTATTCCGAGGCGGCTCACCCGGCCAGCACATCCAAGCCTCAACCCTCACTCAACGACTCAGCACGGCCTTCAGTAGTCGGGCAGCCAGGCTCGGAACACTTCACGAACTCACCAAACTCGCCCCCGTTGCCATCATCGCCGAAGCACTTGGCTACTCCGCGGCTACAATCGATCGCCACGCCATCGACTCGTCAGCCAACTATGCGCAATACGTCTCTGCTTTGAAATCAGCCATCTCGAGATAGAAAGCAACCGTGACAGCACCCAGGGTTGGTGAAGATAGTGAGGGCGAACTCAGACTCGCCCGCGTAGGATGGGGCCACTACGCTGAACTCGCGCTGAGAGTCTCCTTACCAAGGTGAACAGCAAGGTGACCAGAGAGGTCGACATGGCGGACGAACGAGGCTTTCGAAAGCTGATTCTTCTCTGTATTGCTGGCTTAGTCGCTGGCCTTGTCGTGACATTTATTCTCCGGGCGATTTTTCCAGAAGCAGAGATTTTATACATGACAGCTGGAGCGGCAGTCACCGCCGTGGTTGCGGTGCCGCCCCTGGCCAGATACTTCCAAAAGCGGATGTGAAGAGCGGAAGCTACACGCACAGCCCAAATTCCACAGACTTCGGTGGCGGCATCGGAAGGATCCGCGTCACCCCGCAACTGAAGGCCGCCTATCAAACACAATCGCGCCGACTGGTCCCACATCAACACGTCTCGCTGCCAGTCGGCTGACGGGCTGGAAGGGGCTGCCTGGGCGCAGGGTTTGCTGCTGCTTTAGGAGCCGTCGGTTTCGTCAGTTCAAGGGCGTGCCGCTGGCGCACATCTGTCGCGTGGAGGCAGCCGGGGCGACGGCGACGGCATCCTGTTTGAACCTGAGTCAGAATGCGCCACGGAAATCGGATCTGGGTGGCTTTGGGGTTGCGCTGGCTACAAATGGCACAATTCTCGAAGTTGCCGGCCAGATGTTAGCTAAACCGTGGCAGTTCATGCGGCCTGGCGCTTTGGGCGGGATTCGGGGCTAGTATTGCGGCGCGGATAGCCACCGTCGGAATTCAGCCGTGCTGCACTCGACGATTCCTCCGGAGCCTGCGGCCTTGTCCGGATCGGCCTTCCTGGGCGTTTAGCCGCCGTTTTGACCCGGGGCCGCGACATGCCCACGCGGGCCGGTCAAGCTGCCGACAACCAGTGGAGTCCGGCCTGTTGCGACCACTCCCCTGCGCATTTTTTTCGAAAATTCGAATGCAATATAGCAAGTTAATATTGCTTGTCAACGAGTACGACATATCGAATTTGACCCCCTAAGAAGTCCCAATACTGCGGGCTTCCCGTATATCATGCCAAATACCAACCGGGAAACCTGCATTGGTCCCCCGCTCATTTGTTGACTCGAGCAGTCCTTGGTTTCAAGGACCGACGTAGGCCGCCAGATGCTCCCCGGTCAGCGTGGACTTCGCGGCAACCAGCTCGGCGGGCGTGCCCTCATAGACGATCCGGCCGCCGTCGTGCCCTGCGCCGGGGCCCAGGTCGATGATCCAGTCGGCGTGCGCCATGACCGCCTGGTGGTGCTCGATAACAATCACCGACTTGCCTGAATCGACCAGCCGGTCCAGCAGTCCGAGCAGGTTCCGGACGTCGGCCAGGTGCAGGCCCGTGGTCGGTTCGTCGAGGACGTAGACGTCCCCCTTCTCCGCCATCTGGGTGGCCAGTTTGAGCCGCTGCCGCTCGCCGCCGGAGAGCGTGGTGAGCGGCTGGCCCAGGCTGAGGTAGCCGAGGCCAACGTCCACGAGCCGGTCGAGGATTTTGTGCGCGGCCGGCGTGCGGGCCTCCCCGTCGCCGAAGAACAGCTCGGCCTCGGTCATCGACATCGCCAGGACCTCGGCGATGTTGCGGCCGGCCAGCTTGTATTCCAGCACTGACGCCAGAAACCTCCGTCCCTCGCAGTCCTCGCAGGTTGACTCGACCGTGGCCATCACGCCGAGCTCGGTGAAGATGACACCGGCGCCGTTGCAGGTGGGACAGGCGCCCTCGGAGTTGGAGCTGAACAGCGCCGGTTTGACGCCGTTGGCCTTCGCAAACGCCTTCCGGATCGGCTCAAGCAGGCCCGTGTACGTCGCCGGGTTGCTGCGCCGTGAACCCTTGATGGCGCCCTGGTCGATCAGCACCACGCCGTCCCGGCCGGCCACCGAGCCCTGGACCAGCGAACTCTTGCCGGACCCGGCGACGCCGGTGAGCACACACAGCACCCCGAGCGGGATATCGACGTCGACGTCCCGGAGGTTGTTTGTCGACGCGCCGCGCACTTCAAGCGAGCCCGACGGCGTACGCGCCGTTTCCTTGACTGCCGCCCGGTCGTCGAGGTGGTGGCCGGTGATGGTGTCACTGCCCCGCAGGCCCTCCACGCTTCCCTCGAAGCAGACACTGCCGCCCCCGGTGCCCGCGCCGGGGCCAAGGTCAACAACGTGGTCAGCGATCGCGATGGTCTCGGGTTTGTGCTCGACGACGAGCACGGTATTGCCCTTGTCCCGGAGCTGCAGCAGCAGCTGGTTCATCCGCTCGATGTCATGCGGGTGCAGGCCGATCGTCGGCTCGTCGAAGACGTAGGTGATGTCGGTCAGGGACGACCCGAGATGCCGGATCATCTTGGTCCGCTGCGCCTCTCCCCCGGACAGCGTCCCCGCCGGCCGGTCCAGCGAAAGGTAGCCCAGCCCGATGTCGGCAAACGAATCGAGCAGGTGCCGCAGGCCTTTCAGGAGCGGCTCGACCGGGGGCTCGTCGAGCTCACGGACCCAAAGGGCCAGGTCACTGATTTGCATCCCGCACAGTTCGGCGATGTTCTTCCCCCGGATCTTCGAGGACCGCGCCTCCTTGCTGAGCCGGGTGCCGTTGCACTCGGGGCAGGCCTGGAAGGTAATGGCCCGGTCGACGAAGGCCCGGATGTGCGGCTGCATCGCCTCGACATCCTTGGAAAGCATCGATTTCTGGATCTTCGGGACCAGGCCCTCGTAGGTGAGGTTGATGCCCTCGACCTTGATCTTCGTCGGCTCCTTGTAGAGCAGGTCGTTCATTTCCTTTTTGGTGTACTTCGCGATCGGCTTGTCCATATCGAAGCCGGCGCCGCTGAAGATGCGGCCGTACCAGCCGTCCATGCTGTATCCCGGGACCGTCAGGGCACCCTCGGCGAGGGACTTGCTGTCGTCATAAAGCGCCGTCAGGTCAAAGTCGGAGACCGAGCCCATCCCCTCGCACCGGGGGCACATGCCACCCAGGTACACCGCGCCTTGCACCACACTCTTCTCCACCCGGCCGCCGGCCTTCTCCGTGCTCATCACCCCGCTGGCCTTCCGGGTCGGGACGTTGAAGGAGAAGGCCGTGGGCGGTCCCACATGCGGCGCCCCGAGCCGGCTGAAGAGAATGCGGAGCATGGCGTTGGCGTCGGTGGCGGTGCCAACGGTGGACCGCGGGTTTGCGCCCATCCGTTCCTGGTCCACGATGATCGCCGTCGTCAGCCCCTCCAGGAAGTCGACGTCGGGCCGGGCCAGGTTGGGCATAAAGCCCTGCACGAAGGCGCTGTAGGTCTCGTTGATCATCCGCTGCGACTCCGCAGCGATCGTGGCGAAGACCAGCGAACTCTTCCCCGAGCCGGAGACGCCGGTGAACACCGTCAACCTGCGCTTCGGGATTTCAACGCTGATGTCCTTGAGGTTGTTCTCCCGCGCGCCCTGCACGCGGATCAGGTCGTGGGTGTCGGCAACGTGCGGCGAAGCGTGCTGGGTGTCCGTCTGCGTCCCGGTGGCTGCGCTCATCGTGTCTCCCTCTGCTCGGCGGGGCCGCCCCGGCGGTGTCCGACGGCGTCGCCTGGCCCGATGGGAACAGCTTAGAACAGTCGGTGGTCTTATCCTTAGCCGGGCTGCCCGGCAGGCGGACCGGCGTCGACACTCCATTGTCATATCCGCGGGCCTCACTGAGAATGAACCATGACGGTCTACCTGAGGTCCCTGGAAACTGCTGTCCCGCCCACCGTATTAATCCAATCCGAAGCCCGCGATGTGTTCGCCGCGCAGCCGGGACTCAGCCGCCTCGGCTCCCGGCTCGTGAGCACCTGCTTTGACTCCGCCGCCATCGACACCCGCTACACCGCTCTGGCCGAGCTGACCACACGCAGCCGGGCGGAGAACCCGCAGTTCTTCGACCCAGCCACCGGCCTGCTGCTCAGCCCCAGCACCAAGGTCAGGAACGACATCTTCGCCACCGAGGCCACCAAGCTGTTCATCGAGGCGGCCGAAAAGGCGGTGTCCGCCGCGCCCGGCGTCGACCGCAGTGACATCACGCATCTCGTCACGGTCTCCTGCACCGGCTTCTTCAACCCTGGTCCCGACTACAAGATTGTCCGCGCGCTCGGGCTGAATCCCGCAGTCCAGCGCTACCATCTCGGTTTTATGGGCTGCTACGCCGCCTTCCCGGCGCTGCGGGCCGCTAAATCGTTTTGCGACGCGGACCCGGAAGCCGTGGTGCTGGTGGTCTGCGCAGAACTCTGCTCCCTGCACGTCCGGACCTCCAACGACCCGGACACCATCATGGGATCGGCATTATTCGCCGACGGCGCGGCGGCCGCCGTCATCAGCGCCCACGACATCCCTGACCAGCCCGCGCTGCTCACCCTGGATAGTTTTGAAACGGTCCTGACTCCGGTGGGCGAGGAAGCCATGGCCTGGAACATCGGCGACGAAGGATTCGAGATGGTCCTCGGCAGCTACGTCCCACACATCATCGACGACCACATCATCGGCGCGCTCGAGCCTCTCCTGTCCCGGGACGGGTCGCTCCTGGGCCGCCCGTACCGGGACATCATGCACTGGGCCATCCACCCCGGCGGCCGCAGCATCCTGGACAAGGTGCAGTCCAGGCTCGAGCTCAGCGACGAGCAACTGGTTCCGGCCCGGGAAACCCTGCGCAATTACGGCAACATGAGCAGCGCCACGGTGTTGTTCGTGATCCGGCACATCCTCGACCTCCCCGCAGACGGGGACGACCCGGGCACCGCGGCGCCCGGGGACGGCGAACGCATCTGCTCGATGGCGTTCGGCCCTGGCCTGACAGTCGAAACCGCGCTCTTCACCAAAATCACCGCGCCACAGGCCGCCGGGACCGCCGATGCCAACCCAGGACAGCGCGGTGCACCCCGGCCGGCAGCCGCGCTGGCCTGAGCGCCGGCACCATGGCACCGCTGCGCACCCGCGCCCTGGACGCCGTCGAGGAGATGGACCGGCCTGATTGCGACCCGACCCGCCTGGACCGGACCTACGCCCAGTTCGCCCTCGTCAACCGTGCCGTGTCCGGCTGGAGGGGGATTTACCGGCAGCAGCTGCGGCCGCTGCTCTCCGCGGCGTCCACCATCACGTTGCTGGACATCGGCTGCGGCGGCGGCGACGTACCGGTACTGCTGTCCCGCTGGGCGGCGCGCGACGGGCTGCGCTTGGAGATCACCGCAATCGACCCTGACCGGCGGGCGGCCGCGTTCACCGCGCGCCACCGGACCCGCGCCGGTGTCACGTTCCGGCGGCAGGCTGCCGCGGAGCTGCTCGACGAAGGTGCGCGCTTCGACGTCGTGGTGTCCAACCACGTGCTGCACCACCTGGACGCTGGCGAGCTGGCCCGGTTCCTTGCGGAATCGGCCGCGCTGAGCACCCGGCGGGTCATCCACAACGATCTCCGGCGCAGCCCGGCTGCGTACGCGCTGTTCTCCGCCGGGGCCCTGGTCTTTTCGGGCTCCTACATCCGGCAGGACGGGCTGACCTCGATCCGGCGCAGCTATACCGCGGCGGAGCTGCGCGGCGCCGCTCCCCCAGGCTGGACCGTGCTGCCCCGCTCCCCCTTCCGCAACCTGCTGATCCTGGATCAGGCACCAGCCATCAGCGCCGGCGGCGGCCCGTGACCGACGTCGTTATCGTCGGCGGCGGCCCGGTGGGGCTGTTCATGGCCACCCTGCTGCTGCAGCAGGGGCTCGAGGTTACGGTCCTCGAACAACGGACGGCGCCGGAACCGCACTCGCGGGCCATCGGCATCCATCCGCCGGCGCTCGACGCGCTCGGGCAGATCGGGGTGGACCAGGAACTCGTCCGCCGCGGCGTCCCGATCCGCCGCGGCCTGGCCCTCAACGGGGGCAGGACGCTGGCCGAAATGTCCTTCGCCCGGGTGTCCGCAAGGTTCCCGTTCGTCCTGTCCCTGCCGCAGGGTTGCACCGAAGCCGTGCTGGAGCAGCGGCTGCGGGAACTCGACCCGGCGGCACTGCACCGCGGCGTGCGGGTCACCGGGCTGTGGGACGACGGCCGGCAGGTCGAGGTCCAGGCGTGCGACGGCGGGCGTTCGGCCAGCTTCGCGGCGCCCCTCCTGATCGCCGCGGACGGGGTCCGGTCCCCCGCCCGGGCCGCCCTCGGCGTGCCGGTGCGGCACCGGGACTACCCCGACCGCTACCTGATGGGCGACTTTGCCGACGGCACCGGCTTCGGCGCGGATGCGGCCCTGTTCCTTGCCGGCGACGGCATCGTCGAATCGTTCCCGCTGCCAGGGAAACTGCGCCGCTGGGTGGTCCGCCTGGGCCCGGACGGGGCCGCTGCCGGGACGCCGGACACCAGCCCGGCCAACGGCCCCGACGCCGGTTGGCTGGCCCGGGAGGTCCGGCGGCGGACCGGCATCGACGTCGACGCCGGCAGCAACAGTATGCTCAGCGGCTTCGGCGTGCGCTCCCGCCTGGCCCACCGGATGGCCGCGGGCCGGGGCATCCTGATCGGCGACGCCGCCCACGAGATCAGCCCGATCGGCGGCCAAGGCATGAGCCTGGGCTGGCTCGACGCACTGGCGCTGGCACCGCTGGTGCCGGCGCTCCTGGCCGGCCGCCGCACCGGGCTGGCGGATTTCGAACAGAACCGGATGCGCGAGGCGGTGCGCGCGGCTCGGCAGTCCGAGATCAACATGGCGCTGGGCCGGCCCCTGCGCAGAGGGCTGCTGTCCGCCCGCAACGGGGCCATTGCCGCCGCGGCCGCGGTTCCCGCCGTCAATCGGCGTGTCGCCCGGCGCTTCACCATGCAGTAGCCGGGGACGCCGCGCTATGCCTGGCGCGGCGGGTAGTAGCAGTCGTAGCTGTGCTGGCGCACGATCCGGCCCTCCAGCACCTCAAACACCGATGCGGTCCGGGCCCGGATCGTTTCGCCCTTGTCCCAGTACGGCAGATCCATCTGCGCGGTCGCAGACCATTCGGCCTCCACGACCACCCGGCCGCCCTCGCTGGTGGTGCGCTGCACCTCGAAGCGCTGGCCGGACACGACCTCGCCGCTTTGCTCTGCGCCGGCCAGGACCTGGTCCCGGGTGCGGGTGGATCCCTCCGGTCCGAGCAGATGCGGCGCCTCGGTCAGGATGTAGTCCTCGGCCAGGAACGGGCGGAGCGCCTCGGCGCCGCCGCCGGCCTCAAGGACCCGGAGCAGGCCCAGCACGCAGTCAAGGGGTGTCGCAGGAGTCATGGACCTCAGGCTAGCCGATGGGTCCGGCGGCCCTCCCCTGCCCCGCCGTGAGGTTACGCCCGCCTCATGCCGCCCCCGCTGTGATGTCCGGCGCCGCCTGCTGACCGTCGCCGGCCGGCGGCCTAAACTGACCGCATGGGCAGCCCCTCCCTGATGATCCGCCGCTCCGCCGCGGCCCTGGTCCTGCTCGCGGCCGTCTCCTGCAGCCCGGACACAGGCCCAGCCGTGTCCCTCAGCGGCCCGTCGCTGGAGTCCGCCGTGACCGGGCCGCTGACTGCGGAGCTTAGCCAGTTTCGCGACAACTACAGCAGGCAGATCATCGAAATCCAGCTGACCAACACCACCGGCGCCGCTGTCACGGTGCTCGCGGCCAGGCTGCAGAGCCCGCTCTTTGCCTCCGGACTCGGCTGGACGCCCGCCGGGGCGGGAACCGAGCTGCCGCCGGGCCAGACGAAGAGCCTGCCGGCCCGGCTGCCGGCAGCTTCCTGTCCCGGCCCGGCAGAGCCCTCCAGCCCATCCCCGGAGCCGTCCGCCGTCGTCGAGGTCCGGCTTGAGAAGGCAGCCGGGGCTCCGGCCAAAGAGTTCACGCTGCCGGCAAACGATCCCTTCGGCGTCCTGGTCCGGAACAACGCCGAGATGTGCGTGGCCCAGGCCGCCGACGCGGTTGCCGGCTTCCGGTTCAGTCCCGACCTTCGGTTGTCCGCCGACGCCCGGTCCGCGGTGGTGCGCCTGGTCATCACCCCGCGAAAGGCGACCGACGCTATTGGTGGCGGCGGGACGCTGACCATCAACAGCATCGGCGGGACCACCTTGCTGGACGAGGACCCGAGTGCTCCGTGGCCGCGCGGGCTCCGGGTGGACGCGGCCGGGCCGGTGCGCGAACTGTCGCTGGGTATCCGGCCGGCACGGTGCGATCCGCACGCCGTGGCGGAGGACAAGGTCGGCACGCTGATCCCGCTCCGGGTTACGGTCGCCGGCCGGGAAGGCGTGCTGAAGATCGACGCCGGCGCACTGCTGCGCGGACGCATCTACGATTTCGTCACCGCAGCGTGCGGACGCCAGTAGTCTGTTGCCATGTCTTCAGACGCGAGCAACGACGCAAACATCGACGCCCCCCACTCGCACGCCAGCGCCGAGAGCATCCGGGAAGCCGTGGACGAGGTCCTGAACGCCGGGGTGCTGCCGCCCATCGTCCAGGTGGGCCACCCGGTGCTCCGGCAGCAGGCCGTGCCCTTCACCGGCCAGCTCGACGAAGCGGAGCTGGGCCGGCTGATCGACCTGATGCGCCGGGTCATGCACAAAGCCCCGGGAGTGGGCCTTGCCGCGCCGCAGCTGGGGATCCCCCTGCAACTTGCCGTCTTGGAGGACCGGTTCGACGTCGACTCGGACGTCGCCGCGGCCCGGGGCCGGGAGCCGCTGCCGTTCTTCGCCATGCTGAACCCCCGCTACGAGCCGATCGGCACAGCCGGGAAGGCCTTCTACGAGGGCTGCCTGTCGTTGAACGGGCTGCAGGCCGCCGTGCTGCGGCCGGAATCGGTGCGGCTGGAGTTCACGGCGCAGGACGGCACGCCGCAGCAGCGCGACTTCACCGGCTGGCAGGCCCGCATCGTCCAGCACGAGACCGACCATCTGCACGGAATCCTCTACCTGGACCGGGCCGAGCTGCGCTCGCTCAGCAGCAACGCCGAATACTCCGCCCGCTGGGCCCAGCCGGACATCGACCACGCCCGGCAGGAACTGGGGTTCCTGCCGGGCGGGGCCGCCGCTCAGCCGGGAGTTTAGCCCGGCGTTTTAGCCTGCCAGTTGCGCCGCTGCCTGGCCGTCCGGGGCGGGGTTGGCCGCCGTTGGAAGATGCCGTGACCACCACTGCAGGATTTGGTCGAAGCGCTGCCGGCGGTGGTGCGGGGTTCCGGACCGCGACAGTTCGTGGTTCTCGCCCGGGAAGACCAGGAAGGCAGCCTCGACGCCCAGTTGCTTGAGGGCGGTGAAGTAGCGCTGGCCCTGCTCCACGGGGCAACGCAGGTCCTCCTCGCTGTGGATGACCAGGGTGGGCGTCCGTACCTGTTCCACCCGCGCCATCGGGCTCTGCGCTGCCATTTGCTCCGGGGTGCGGCCGGTGTATTCGCCGCCGAAGAACCAGCCGATGTCCGAGGAGCCGGTGAAGCTCACCGGATCCAGGAAGCCGCGCTCCACGATCGAGGCCTTGAAGCGGTGGTCGTGGCTGATGGTCCAGGCCGTCAGATAGCCGCCGTAGGATCCGCCCATGATGCCCAGGGCGTCCGCGTCGAGCTCTTCAAACTTCGCCAGCGCCCCGTCCAGGAAGGCCAGGACGTCCTGCATGTCCACCGTTCCCATGCGTTCCTTGATGGAGCGGCCGTGGGCCTGGCCGTAACCGGCAGAGCCGCGCGGGTTGCACATAAGCACCGCGTAGCCGGCCGCCGCGTACACCTGGGCCTCGTCGAACAGCGCGCCGGTGAACTGGGCGAAGGGGCCGCCGTGGATGTTCAGCAGCACCGGGTGCGGTCCGTCGCCCGCCGGTCTGACCAGCCAGCCGTGCACCGGATAACCGTCCCCGGACGCGAAGGTGAGTTCCTGCGGGGTGATGATCCCCGCTTCGGCCCGCAGCGGGGCCGAGAAGTCACTGAGGACCCGGAGCCGGCCGCCCTCGAGGACTGCGACGTCACCGGCGGTCTCCGCATCGCTGTAGCTCAGCAGCAACGCGCCCCCGGCCTCGGCCGCGCCGGTGACCACGTGCCCGCCGTCGAGCAGCACGTTGCGTTGGCCCTCGGGCCCGAATTCCAGAAGTTGCACGGTGCCACGGGAGTTGTTCAGCACCAGGACGCCGTCCGTACCGCGAAGCTCCAGGGTGCCGCCAAGGTCCATCGTCTCCGCGTCGCTCAGCGCGACGGCATCCCCGCCGCCCGCAGGCATGACGTACAGCGCCGTGTTGCGGGCCACGAAGTCCTTACCCTCGGTGCCCAGGTCCTGAGCCGCGAAGTAGAGCCATCTGCCGTCCCGGCTCTGCCGGACGGCCGCGACGGACAGCCCGCCGGTGTTGCCGGTGTTGGCGGGGACCACGGCCTCGGGGCCGTCGCCGGCCGCCCCGGCAGCAACCGGAACCCGGTAGATCCCGCTGACCAGGTCGTTGTCGCTGTCCTCGTGCAGGGCGGCGGTGAAGAACACGGCGCTGCCGTCGGCGCTGTAGCTGGCACCGTTGTGGTCGGTCGCGGCCGTGGTCAGCTGGCGCGCCTCCGGCAGGCTCCGGTCGCCCTTGCCGCCGTCGGCTGCGTCGGCGGCCGTGGCGGCCTTGGCTGCCTTGAGCGCCCGGCCGGCGGGAGGTACCGGTGGTTCCTCGTCCAGGTCGGGGACCGCGACGACGAAGAGCTGCAGCGGTTTGTCCGCGGTGTAGCCGACGCCGTTCATCCGGTATTGATAATCAGTTATCAGGCGGGCATCCTCGGCTCCGGCGGAGACACCGTCAACCGTGCCGTAGCGGCCCTCCTCGGGAGTCCTGGCGCTGAAGACGATGCCGCGCGAATCCGGGGACCAGGCAAAGGCACTGACACCCAGCGGCGCATCCGTCAGCGGCACCGGTTCCCCGCCGGAGGCCTCGACCAAATGCAGCTGCGGTTTGCCGCCGGCGGCGGCGCGGAGGAATCCGAGCACCTGGCCGTCCGGGGAAAACTCCGGTGCGGTGTCGCGGAAGCCGCGGGTCAGCCGGCGCGGCCGCAGTGCCGGGTCCAGCGGCACGCTCCACAACTGGCCCACATAGGCGTCGGCGTCGAAATCGGGGCGGACCACGGACACGACGGCCCGGGAGCCGTCCGGGTGCACGGCGGGCGCGGAAACGGACTTGAGCAGGGGCAAATGTTCGGATTTCACGATTGCGAGCCTAGCCCTTGCCGCCACCGAGGTGAAATACCTCACACCGGCACGGCGCGGCCCGCGGATCACGGTGCCCGGGAAAACGTCCCGGCCCTACGATGGACTCTATGCCCGCTGCTCCGCTCGCCGCCCTCGTGTGCCCCGTCTGCCGGAGCCCCTTCGCGGCAGGCAGCGGCGGCCGCTCGCTGGTATGCCCCGCCGGGCACAGCTTCGACGCCGCCAGGCAGGGGTACTTCAACTTCCTGACCGGCAAAGGCACCGTCTTCGAAGCGGATACCGCGGACATGGTCGCGGCCCGCTTCGACTTCCTGTCCGCCGGGCACTACCGCGAACTGGCCGAGGCTGTCGCCGAGCTTGCCGCGCCGCTCCTCACCTTCGACGACGCCGCAGTCCTGGATGCCGGCACCGGCACCGGGCACTACCTGCGCGCCGTGCTGGACCGCGTCCCGGCCGCGGCCGTCGGCGTGGACATCTCCAAGTTCGCGTTGCGCCGGGCGGCCCGGCTGAACCCGGAGGCGGTTAACCTCGTCGCCGATGTGTGGCAACCGCTTCCGCTGGCGGACGGGTCCGTCGACGTCGTCACCGTGGTCTTCGCGCCGCGCAATGCCGCCGAGTTCGCCCGTGTAATCCGCCCGGGCGGGCGGCTGATCGTCGTCACGCCCAGGCCCGGGCACCTGGCCGAGATTGCCGGGCAAACCGGAATGCTGGGCATCGAACCGGCCAAGGAAGAACGCCTCGCCGCGTCGCTGGCCGGGCATTTCGTGGCCTGCGAGGTCCGGGAACTGGACCTGATGCTGGCCCTGGCGCCAGCCGACGTCGCGAGCCTCGCCCTGATGGGGCCTGCCGGGCACCACCTGGACCGCGAAGCCCTCGCGGCCAGGGTGACCGGCCTGCCGTCCCGCTCCGCCGTGTCCGCCCGGTTCCGGATCAGCGTCTTCGAACCGCGTCCCGTGGGGGCCGGATCCGCATAACGAGTTGGCCACGTTAGGCCGCTGATGCCGGCAGCCTGTCCCCCTCCCGGCCGTCCGGCTTAGGATGGAACCAGCTTACGGAGGGTCTGCGCTCGCAGCTCCCGGGCGGAGCTAAGGGGGAACGATGTTCGAATGGCTGGCTGAAAACTGGTGGGCACTGTGGCTCACAGTCTTCCTGGTGTTTGCCGTGGTGGAAATGCTCACCCTCGACCTCTTCTTCATCATGCTCGGCGGCGGTGCCCTTGCCGGGTTGGTCGCCGCCTTCGCCGGCGCCGACTTCTGGCTGCAGATTGTCGTCTTCAGCGTCGTCTCCCTGCTGATGATCGGTTTTGTGCGGCCCGTGGCCCTCAAGCACCTGCGCAGCAGCCCGGCAGACCAGCGCAGCAACGTCGAACGCCTGATCGGTGAATCCGCCCTCGTTGTTGAGTCCGTCAGCGCCAACGGGGGCCTGGTCAAGATCGGCGGCGATGTCTGGAGCGCCCGTTACGAATCCGGCGTCATCGCCCCCGGGCAGCACGCCGTCGTCCGTGCCATCGACGGCGCCACCGCCGTCGTCATCCCGCAGCCGGACCAGGCCGGGAAGTAACAACCCGGCCCCTTGGAGAACCTGCCCGTCCGGGACACGATCTTCCTGCAGCCGCCACCGGCCGCAGGACCAGCGGCAGCCAGGCTGCCGCCCAACAAAGCAGAACCACATAACTGGGGAAAAGGTGATGTATGGATATCGCAGTCGCAATAGTGCTGCTGGTACTCGTTGCGTTCGTAATAATCGTGCTGGTGCGCTCGGTGCGGATCGTGCCGCAGGCGCGTGCCGGCGTCGTGGAGCGCCTGGGCAAGTACCAGCGGACGCTGAACCCGGGCCTGACCATCCTGATTCCTTTCGTTGACCGGCTGTTGCCCCTGCTCGACCTGCGCGAACAGGTGGTCTCCTTCCCGCCGCAGCCGGTGATCACCGAGGACAACCTTGTGGTGTCCATCGACACGGTCGTTTACTTCCAGGTCACCGATGCGCGGGCAGCCACCTACGAGATCGCCAACTACATCCAGGCCGTCGAACAGCTCACCACCACCACGCTGCGCAACGTGGTGGGCGGGCTGAACCTCGAGGAGGCGCTGACCTCCCGCGACCAGATCAACGGACAGCTGCGCGGCGTGCTGGACGAGGCGACCGGCCGCTGGGGTATCCGTGTCTCCCGGGTGGAGCTCAAGGCCATTGATCCGCCCCACTCCATCCAGGACTCGATGGAGAAGCAGATGCGCGCCGAGCGGGACCGCCGCGCCGCGATCCTGACCGCCGAGGGCACCAAGCAGTCCGCGATCCTGACTGCCGAAGGCCAGCGGCAGTCCTCCATCCTGAAAGCCGAAGGTGACGCCCAGGCGGCAATCCTGCGGGCCGACGGCGAGGCCCAGGCCATCCAGAAGGTCTTCGACGCCATCCACAAGGGCAACCCGGACCAGAAGCTCCTGGCCTACCAGTACCTGCAGACGCTGCCGAAGCTGGCCGAAGGCACCTCCAACAAGCTGTGGATCATTCCCAGCGAGGTCGGCGAGGCGCTTAAGGGCATCGGCAGCGTCCTGGGCGGTACCAACCCGGACCCGCGTGCGGAGGCTCCCGCCGGAATGTCCGGCACGCCGTCGCCGGCAGCTTCGACCGGCTCGACGCCGGAGCCCTGAGCCGGGCGGGCAGCGGCACCAAAGCTGCGGATGACCAGGGAGGCACCCGCCGGGCGGGTGCCTCCCTGCGCGGTCCGGCTTTACCCGTAGCGGCTCTCCCGCGTATAGTGGGTTATTTGTCCGGACGGTTCAGCCTGCCGGAACAATTACGCTTCGCGGCGCGTTATATCTACTGACGATTTCGGCAGTGGTGAACGCCACGCAAAACGCATGCAAAAGTAGTCCGGCGTGGTCCTGGTGGCCCCCGGCTAGCGCAGGGCTTGGCCCTGCGAACCGATCATAAGGGAGAAAAGATGAGCGATCGCAGCCTGCGGGGTATGCGCCTTGGCGCACAGAGCATGGAGACCGAATCCGGTGTCGAGCCGGCTCCGCGCCAGCGCGTTGAGTACCGCTGCGAGGACGGCGAGCAGGTGTTCGTGACCTTCTCCTCCGAAGCGGAGATTCCCCCGGTCTGGGTTTCGAAGACCGGCAAGGAAGCGCTGCTGGTCGACGGCGAACGTCCCGTTAACAGCAACGAGAAGGCCGTGCGCACGCACTGGGACATGCTGCTGGAACGGCGCTCCCTGCCGGAGCTTGAGCAGATCCTGGAAGACCGTCTCACCATCCTGCGTGAACGCCGCGGCGAACGGCGTTCTGCCTAGACAGCCGTCCCCGCGTCAAAAGGCCGGGCCGGCACCTCTTGGCTTCTAGCGGTCGTTGCAACACCCAGAACTTTTGGGAGTTGCAACGACCGTGTCGTCGTTAACGGGGAAACCACGAGCCAGCAAGAAATACACGCAGGACCAGAAGGATCAGTTCTTCATCGTGTTCGACCGGCTTAGGAGCACGCGGGCAGCGGCCAGGGAACTCGGATTCAGTCCCGACACCTGCGCCGCCTGGGTCCGTAAAGCCGGCTTGAAAAGTCATGGGAAACCGGGGGCTTCTCCTCACCCGGGGCGGGATGAGTACTTCCGGCTGCGCGGTACCGGCGTGAACCGGCGGGAGGCGGCCTCGGCGGTAGGCGTGCATCCTAAGACCGCGGCGGAGTGGGACCTCGGGATCCGTAAGTCCAACGGTCGACGCATTTACTCGGATGGGCGCCTAGTCGATTACAAACAAGGTGTGACCACAATGACCACGCCCGCTGCTGCGCCCGGAATGGTGCCCGTTCCTCCGATGCCGGTGTCGGCGCTGGAGAAGCCCATCGATCCGCGGTTCCTGAATGTGCAGGAGCGGGAACTGATCAGGGATCTGCAGGCCGCAGGGTCCTCGATCAGGGCAATCGCACTAACTCTGGGCCGTGCACCGTCATCGATCAGCCGCGAGCTGCGCCGGAACACCGACGCGGTGATGGGCTACCTGCCCCACGGGGCTCACCGGAAAGCCGCTGCCCGGCGGGCACGGCCGAAAACAGCCAAACTCTCCGTCGACTCGGACCTGCGCGACTACGTGAAGGGCAAACTGCTCATACGCTGGTCACCGGAACAAATCAGCCGCACGCTGGTCGAAGAGTTCCCCGACAACCCGGAGATGCGCGTGAGCCCAGAGACGATTTATCAGGCCCTCTACATCCAGGCGCGAGGAGGGCTCAAACGTGAGGTGCAGGCAGCGCTCCGCACCGGCCGGACCCGCCGCAAACCTCAGAAAAGCGGTGAGCAGCGAACCCCGAGGTTTGTGGACCCGATGGTCATGATTTCCGAGCGCCCGCCGGAAATTGAGGACCGCGCCATCCCAGGCCACTGGGAAGGAGACCTCATCACCGGCGCTCACAACCAGTCAGCGATCGCGACCCTGGTCGAACGCACCACCCGCTACGTGATGCTCGTTCACCTCCCGAATGACCACACCGCCGAGACAGTCCGCGACGGACTAATCAAGACCATGGCTACCTTGCCCGAGCACCTGCGCGGCTCTCTGACCTGGGACCAGGGGGCCGAAATGGCAGGACACAAATCCTTCACCATGGCCACCGACATGCAGGTCTACTTCTGCGACCCCGCAAGCCCATGGCAACGAGGCTCCAACGAGAACACCAACGGGCTGCTGCGCCAGTACTTCCCCAAAGGCACTGATCTCTCCGTTTACGGACCCGAAGACCTCGAACACGTCGCCCAGGAACTCAACGGCCGCCCACGCAAAACGCTCGGCTGGAAAACTCCAGCCGAGCGTTTGCGTGATTTACTACTAACCACCTAACCAACAGGTGTTGCAACGACCCCTAGAAAGCGCCCCTCAACGAGGTGCCGGCCCGGCCTTTTTGGTGTCGGCTGGTCCTACTTGCGGCCGAGCTTCCGGCTGAGCGTGTTCCAGCGGGCAGTGAGGCCCCATTTGGTGACGTTGATCATGGCCTCGACCACGATGTTGCCGCTCATCTTCGAGGCGCCCAGCTCGCGCTCCACAAACGTAATGGGCCGTTCAACGATATTCAGGCCCAGCTTGGCCACCCGCCAGGCCAGATCCACCTGGAAGCCGTAGCCAACCGAGTCCACTGAATCCAGGTTGAGCTTTTCCAGGGTGGTCCGGCGGAACGCGCGGAAACCGCCGGTGACGTCCTTGATTTTCACGCCCAGCATGATCCGCGCGTAGGTGCTGCCGACCCGGGAGATGGCCTGCCGGTACAGCGGCCAGTTCACGACGCTGCCGCCCGGGACCCAGCGTGAACCCATGGCGAGGTCCGCGCCCTGCTCCACGGCCTCGATCAGCTGGGGCAGCTGCTCGGGCTTGTGCGATCCGTCGGCATCCATCTCCACGAGGATGTCGTAGCCGGCGTCCAAGCCCCATTTGAAACCGGCGATGTACGCCGCCCCGAGGCCGGCCTTGCCTTCACGGTGCAGGACGTGGACCTGGCTGTCCTCGGCCGCGATGCTGTCCGCCAGTTGGCCCGTGCCGTCGGGGCTGTTGTCGTCAACGACCAGGACGTCGGAGGCCGGCACGGCAGTGCGGAGACGCCCAAGGGTCTTGGGCAACGATTCCAGCTCGTTGTAGGTCGGGATGATCGTGAGGACGCGCACAGCGGGGCCTTTCCTTGAAGGGAGCGGTCGGTAGGCCGGAACGGCCGGTTATTAGCCGACGACGGGCACAGCTTCCCATTATAGACAGCCGCCGGGCGGCTGCCCGTGTTCGGCCCGGGTGGCGCGGGGCACACCCGGCGGGCGGCTTAGCGTCCGAGCGAGCCGTTGTTGAAGAGCTCGACGCCGTCCCGCACGGTCTGCAGGCAGACCGGGTCGTTGCCGGTGTCCAGGGCGGGCAGCAGCGGTGTCCGGGCGCGCGGGTCCGTGCTCCAGGACTGGACCCGGCCGTCGGCCACCTGGACCATCAGCTCTTCGACTTCCCAGACCGCGAAGCTGGCCGGGGCGCCGGGGACGAGTTGGCCGGCCATCGGGTTCCGGTAGCGGGCTGCCCGCCAGCCGGCCCGGGTGTGGCCCAGGAAGGCGGCGCGGGCCGAGATCCGCTCGTCGGCGTTGTGGTGTTCCAGGCAGGCGCGAACGCTGGACCAGGGCCGCAGCGCGGTGACGGGACTGTCACTGCCGAAGCAAACCGGAACCCCGGCGGAGTAGAAGGAGCCGAACGGGTTCATGGCCGTGTGGCGGGAGCCGAGCCGCTGGGCGTAGAGGCTCTCCTCCCCGCCCCAGAGGGCGTCGAAGCCGGGCTGCGCGCTCACCGTGACCGAATACCTGGCCAGCCTCGCGACGGCGGCCGGGTCGGCGATTTCGACGTGCTCGAGACGGTGGCCGGCGGCGCGGACGCGCTGTTCCCCAACTTCGGCGGCCGCCTGGTCCAGAGCATCGAGCGCGGCGTCGAGCCCGGCGTCGCCGATCACGTGGAAACCCGCCTGGATCCCCAACACCGAGCACGCGGCAAGATGCGCCGCCGCTTCGTCAACGGACAGGTAACGGGTGCCCCGCTCCCCCGGCGCGTCGCTGTAGTCGCTGCGCAACGCGGCGGTGCGGGAACCGATCGAGCCGTCCATGTTCAAGTCTCCGGCCAGGCCCAGGACCGGCACGCCCAGGCTGTCCAGGATGGACCGGGCCTGTTCCACCGAGCCGGCCAGTTGGCCCCAGTAGGGCAGGACTTCGGGAACAGCGCCGCCGGTCCGGTCCACGTCATTCCAGCTGGCGGCGAGCTGCAGGTCCTCGACGCTGCCGATGTGCGGGGCGGCCATCTCCGCCAGGGCCACGTAGCCGTTGGCGGCCGCCTCGGCCAGGGCGGCCTGTTGGTAGCCGCGCAAGGCGCCGGCCGGGAGTTGCCGGGCGGCCAGCCGCGCGGCGGTGTGGGCGGCGCGTTTGACCTGCCCGTCGGCGGCATAGCCGTCAAGGGACTCCAGGCCGGAGGCGGTCGCCAGGGAGGCGGAGACCAGTGCCGAGTGCACATCCACCCGTGAGAGGTACACCTGCCGGCCGCCGGCGGCGCGTTCGAGTTCTTCGCGGCTGGGCAGGGTGGGATCGTCCCAGAGCGTCTCGTCCCAGCCATGCCCCAGCACCGTGCCGCCGGCACTGGACGCGGAGACGCAGAAGCCTGCGACGGCGTCGAGCAGCTGGGCCGCGGAGCGGACGCCGCCCAGCTGCAGCGAGTCCAGCGCGATCCCGGTCTCGGTCAGATGCACGTGCGAGTCCACAAAGCCCGGGGCCAGGAGGGCGCCCTGGAGGTCGATGACCTCCATCGAGGCGTCGGCGATGGACGTGGCAGCTTGTTCCGAACCGACCCAGGCGACGGTGTCCCCGTCGACCAGCATGGCCGTGGCGAAGGGATCCGCGGCGGTGTAGACGGAGCCGTTGCGGTACAGCGTCACCTTGCGCGGTGCCTGGGTAGCCTCGGACGGTGAAGCGGTCATGGTGTGGAACTCCTTGTAGCTGGGGGCCGGGCCGGTGGCATCGGGCAGGGTGAAGGGAAGGCTGCGTTGGCTTTCAGGGGGCGGTCAGGCGACGGCCGAGTAGGCGACGACGCCGCGTTTGACCAGGGTGATCGCATCAGCGCATAGCCGCGCCACGCGCGGTTCCAGGCCTGGGATCTTGGCCAGCTGGTCCAGCAGGTCGATGACCTGTTTGACCCAGCGGACGAAGTCGCCCGCGGCCAGGTCCGTGCCGCTAAGCACCTCCTGGAGGTGCCGGCCCTTGGCCCACTTGAAGATCGGCCAGACGAGGCCGAGTTCCGGCTCGCCGGTCAGCGGCAGCTTGCTGGCTTCCTCGACGTCCTCCAGCGCCGACCATTCGCGGACCACGATGTCGACGGCGGACTCCAGCGAGACGCTCGGCATTTTGGGCCGGAGGCCCCGGTCCTCGCGTTTGGCCTGGTACACCAGGACGCTGGCGAGGGCGGCTATTTCGGCGGCGTCGAGGTCGCTGAAGGCACCCAGCCGGAGGGCCTGCGAAATCAGCAGGTCTTTCTCCCCGTAGATCCGGCGCAGCCGCTGGCCGTCCGGGCTGATCGAAAGCACCCCGGCGTCCGAAGTTTCCAGGTAGCCATAGCTGGAGAGGACCCCGCAGACCCGGTCGAAGGTTTTGGCGATGGTGTTGGTGCGGCCCTGGATCTGCCGGATCAGGCCGTCGGTTTCCTGGCGAAGCTTCCACCAGCGCTCGGACCAGCGGGCGTGGTCCTCGCGTTCGCTGCAGCCGTGGCAGGGGTGGGCTCTCAGCTCGCGGCGCAGTTCCGCGATCTTCTTCTCCATGTTCGGCAGGGCGGCGGCGCGGCCGAAGTCCTCATTCCGGTTCGGCGGTGCCGGCGGGCGGCTCTCCCGGATGGCGTTGCGGACCGAGGAGGCCAGATCGCGCCGGGACTTCGGCACCTTGGCGTTGAACGACTTGGGGATCCTGACCCGGGTGATCGGGGCCAGCGGGCCCTCTACATCGTGCAGGCCGATCCGGCGAAGCTGGTTGTCCAGGGTCATTACCGCCGGCCGCGGCTCGCGGGAGTGGTGGTCCGAGCTGAGCACGACGGCGAGGCCTGGCGCCCGGCCGGACGGCACGTCAACGACGTCGCCGGGCAGCAGCCGGCTCAGGGAGTCCTCGGTGAGCGACTTCCGGGCCCGCGAGGTGCCCTTCGACGCGGTGTTCTCCGCGTCGGAGAGTGCCCGGCGCAGCCGGGAGTATTCGGTGAAATCGCCCAGGTGGCACGTCATCGCTTTGCTGAACCCGGCCAGGGATTCTTCCCGCCTGCGGACCTGCTTGGCCAGTCCGACCACGGACCGGTCCGCCTGGAACTGGGCGAAGGAGGACTCGAGGATTTCGCGGGCGCGGGGCCGGCCGAACTGGGCCACGAGGTTAATGGACATGTTGTAGGTGGGCCGGAAGCTGGAGTTCAGCGGGTAGGTCCGGCGCGAGGCGAGACCCGCGACGGCTGCCGGATCAGTGCCCGGCTGCCACAGCACGACGGCGTGGCCCTCGACGTCGATCCCGCGGCGGCCCGCCCGCCCGGTCAGCTGGGTGTACTCCCCCGCAGTGATGTTGACGTGCGCCTCGCCGTTGAACTTGTCGAGCTTCTCCAGCACTACGCAGCGCGCGGGCATGTTGACGCCCAGCGCGAGGGTCTCGGTGGCGAACACGGCTTTGACCAGCCCGTCCACGAACAGTTTCTCCACGACTTCCTTGAACGTGGGCAGCATGCCGGCGTGGTGTGCGGCGAGGCCGCGGAGCAGCCCGTCGCGCCAGCTCCAGAAGCCCAGGACGTCCAGGTCGTCGGCGGGGATGTCCTGGGCCGCCTCGTCAACCCGCCGGGCAATGATGAGCTGTTCCTGCTCCGTGGTCAGCCAGAGCCCGGCGGAGACGCACTGCGCCACGGCGGCGTCGCAGCCGGCGCGCGAAAAGATGAAGGTGATGGCCGGCAGCAGGTCCATCCGGTCCAGGCTGGCGATGACCTGCGGGCGGCTGGCTTTCCGGACGGGGCTGCGCGGGCCGCCCTGCGGAGCCTCCTCCCGCTGGCCGCGCCGGTTGCGCTGGTTCCGCCCGCCGTGGCCGAAGCGGCCGCGGAAGTTCATCTGGCTCTCGGCTCGCGCCATCGAAAGGAGTTCCGGGTTGACCTCGTAGCCGGCGCGCTCGGTAATGGCCGTGCCCCCGCCTGCACTTGCGGGTTCCGCGGTGGCGGCGACGTTGTCCTCGCCCGCGGGCGCGATCTCATCGAAGCTGGTGTCGCCGGCAAACAAGTCAACGATCTTGCGCCCCACCATGACGTGCTGCCACAGCGGGACGGGGCGGTGTTCGGAGACGATCACGTCGGTCTGGCCGCGGACGGTGTCCAGCCAGGCGCCGAATTCCTCGGCATTGGAGACCGTGGCGCTGAGCGAGGCGACCTGGACCTCGCTGGGCAGGTGGATAATGACTTCCTCCCACACGGCGCCGCGGAACCGGTCGGCGAGGTAATGCACTTCATCCATCACCACGTAGCCGAGGTCGTCCAGGGTGTCCGAGTCGGCGTAGAGCATGTTGCGGAGCACTTCGGTGGTCATGACCACCACCGGAGCTTCGCCGTTGATGCTGGTGTCGCCGGTCAGCAGGCCCACCTGCGACGCGCCGTACTTCTCCGCCAGCTCGGTGTACTTCTGGTTGCTCAGTGCCTTGATCGGCGTTGTATAGAACGCCTTCAGGCCCCGCTGGAGTGCCAGGTAGATCGCGAACTCGCCCACGATCGTTTTTCCGGCGCCGGTCGGTGCCGCCACCAGTACCCCGCGGCCCGCCTGCAGGGACAGGCACGCCTCACGCTGGAAGGGATCAAGATCGAACGCGAGCGAACGGGTGAATCCGCCCAGGTAGGTTTTGGCTTCTGCGGCCCGCTCGGCGCTGGCACGGTAGCGCTCGGACGGGGACTCCGGCCCGGGTAGTGAGGACATGCATCCAGCCTAGTGTGCTGAGCGCTAGAGATTCTCCAGCTCGGAGCTGGGAGTCGCCTGGTCCGCAGTGGCTTCGGTCTCGGCGGCAACCTTGGCGGCGCGCTTCTCCCGCCGGCGGTCGTTGAGCAGGCAGAGACCGATCGCGGTGAAGAACAGGATCAGCATGGGCACGGCAAGGTAGAACATGCTCATCGCATCGGCGCCCGGGGCGGCCATGGCCGCGAAGAGGCAGACCAGGAACACGGTGATTCGCCAGCTCCTGAGCAGCTGCCGGCCCTTGACCAGCCCGGCCAGGTTCAGCCCGAACAGGACCACCGGGAGCAGGAAGGCGATTCCGAAGGCGAGCAGCAGGCGCAGTACAAAGGACAGGTAGACCTGGGCGCTGATGAAGTTGGAGCCGCCGGAGGGGGTGAACTCGGTGAGCACCCGCACCGCGTTGGGCAGCACCAGCCAGGCCAGCAGCACGCCGCCGACAAACAGGGGCACGGCCGCGGCCACGAACGACAGCGCCAGCCGCCGTTCCTTCTTGTGCAGTCCGGGCACGATGAAAGCCCAGAGCTGGTAAAGCCAGACGGGGCTGGCGACGATCAGGCCCAGGAACACGGAGACCTGGATCATCAGGTCGAACGAACTCGCGACGCCGTCGAAGTTCAGTGACGCCTGCCGGCCCTCGTGCTCGTTCAGGTCGCGGATCGGCTTGATCAGCGCCGCGAGCATCGGCTGGTATACGAGGAAGCCGACGACGGTCCCCAGCACGACGGCGATCGCCGACTTGAAGAGCCGGTTCCGCAGCTCTTTGAGGTGATCGAGAAGGGCCATCCGGCCCTCGGGGTTCGATCGGCGGCTCATGGTTACTGCCATGTGGTTCTAGGCGCGGTTCGGCGGCGGAACGTCGGTTCCCTCGCCCGGGCGGCTCTCGGTGCCGGTGGACCGGGGGTGGTTCACGACTTTGCCTTCAACGGCGTCGGAGTCGGCCTGCGCCTCGGGCGTGCCGTCCTTCTTCATTTCGCGGACCTCGGATTTGAAGATCCGCATCGACTGGCCCAGGCTGCGGGCCATGCCCGGCAGCTTAGGTGCTGCGAAAAGCACCAGTGCCAGGACGATGATGATGATGAGATGCCAGCCTTCAAGCCTCATGCCGGGTGGTCCTTTCGTTTGAATACATCCTATGTCTAACGGAGTTCGATGTCGCGCAGCGCCTGGGGCTGGCCACGTTCCGTTTTACGCCGGATCCGGCGCAACCGCCGAGCTTCCTGACGGGCAACTTTGGATGCATGGTAATCATGTCGCATCGACGCGGGCGGGGCAAAAACAGCCGAACCCGGAACCGCGGACGGTCCGGATCCTTCCCCCGCGTCGTCGCCGTCCGAGCCTACGACGCCGACATGAACAGCGGCTGAACCGGAGGTAAGCGGCGGGGACCCGACGGCCGAGAAGCGCTCCCCCGCCTCGCCGAGCTCCTTGACCGTGGCCATGAACTGCCGGTACAGCCGCACGCCGAGCACGCCGAAGAACAACAGGGACAGCGCAACGAGCGCTATCCAGATTACGATCCAGGACCACCAAGGCATGCTGATCAGTCTAGCTGGCGTGCCGGGTGGTCCTCGTACCGGGCCAGGGCGGCGTCAAGCCAGTCCCTGGTGGCAGCCGCGAGCCCGGGCGGCTGCAGGATGCGGACGGCCCCGCCGTGCTGGGCGACGAACATCGGCAGCCAGCCGGCGCTGCCGAAACGGATTTCCGCGAGGATGTGGCCGTCGGGAAGCGCCGCCGTCCGCTCGGCGTAGTAGTCGTCAGCGAGCCCGGCGCCCTGCCTGGTCAGTTCGACGACCACCACGGCGTCGTCGTCGTTGGGGGTGAAAAGCTTGACCGGGAAACCTTCGGCAGGGGCGGCGGTCGAGGACACCAGGTGTCCGTTGGGCTGCAGGCTCTGGATGCGGTCCAGCCGGAAATTGCGCAGGCCCTGTGCGGAGTGGCAGTACGCCTCGAGGTACCAGGTGCTGTCCAGCGAGTAGAGCCGTTGCGGGTCGATGTCGCGTTCGGTGACGGCGTCCCGCTGCGGCGAGAGATAGCTCAGCCGCAACTGCGCGCCGGCGGTGATTGCCTGGCGTGCGGTCTCGAGTGTGCCTGAGTCCTCCGGCGCCACCTCCGGGCCGGACAAGGCAGCGGCCTTGAGGCCCTCCTCGCCGGCGGCGGCCATGAGCTTCAGGGTGACGGACTCCAGGGTGCCGCCTTCGGCGAGTCCGGGCAGGCCGTTGAGGGCCTCCAGCCCGGTGAGCAGGGCGCACGCCTCGTCGACGCTGAACCGGACCGGGCGTTTCAGGTCGAGGTCCTCGAAGATGTAGACGTGGTCGTCGTCCCACCGGATGTCCAGCAGATCGTCCGGGTAGCCCTCGGGCAGGCCGGAGCAGATCAGGATGCGCAGGTCGTCTTCGAGTTCCTTGCGGGTGATGCCGAACCGCGCAGCGACCTCGCTGATATGCAGGCCCTGGTTGTGCACCAGGAACGGGACCAGCTGCAGCATCCGTTTGAGCTGGTCTTCGGAGGTGCGTTTCCGCGGACGCTTGGCCGGCCCCGCGCTGGGGAACTCGACCGGCGGCACCGGTGCCGCGGCGAAGGCGGCTGCGGCCGCCAGCCGCCTCCGGACGGCGGCGTGCAGCCCGGAGGGTGCGACGACGACGGCTTTAGCGCCGTAGGAGGCCAGCTCCTCGGCCAGGGTCTCCGCGTCGCGGTAGGGCACGCTGAGCCGGTCGAAGCCGGCGCACGCCGGTGCTGCTGCGGCCGCTGTGGTGCCGTCGCCGCCGTTGGCCGCGGCGCCGGGCGTCCCGCCGTCGTCGTCCCCGCGCCCGTCGTCCCCGGTGTAGGGCTCGGCACGCTTGCGCAGGCCCAGCAGCGCACCGTGGGCGACGTCGATGATCGCGTGCCGGACCGGCAGTTCGGGCAGCGCGGCGAGCTGCTCACGTACATTGAAGGACGACGGCGGGGTGAAAGTCTCCTGGTCCAGCACGGTGACGGCGGAGGTGAACCGGGACAGCCGGAAGAACCGCTTGTCACTGCGGGCGCGGTCGTGGCCGACGAGGTACCACTGCCCGAAGCGGCTGCCCAGCCCCCAGGGTTCGACCGTCCGCGTCTGCTCCTGGCCGGTGCTGCCGGCCAGGTAGCTGAAGCTGACCGGGTGTTGGGCGTGGATGGCGGAGACGAGATCCTCGAAGGCCTGACCGGCCGGCCGGATGCGCGGCTGGACGCCCGCGGGGAGCTCCGCGTCCTGCAGGCCGCCGGCGGCCTGCAGCTTGCGGACGGCGTCACGGGCGGCGGACCCGAGGGCGGCCCGTTCCCAGAGCTGCGCCGCGAGGATCAGGACGGTGCACTCGGCCGGGGTGAGGCTGACGTCCGGGAGCCGGTTGGATTCCTTGCCGATCCGGTACCTGGTGGTGGCCGGATCGTCGGAGCCCCAGCCCTTGTCCGTGACGGTCTCCACGTCGAAGCCGAAGCGGCGGAGCTCACCCTTGTCCCGCTCGAACATGCGGCCGAAGGCTGCCTCTGAGCTGGTGGTGTCATGGTAAACGTTGTGGCGCAGTTCGCTGCGGCGCAGACCGTACTTGGTGTTGAGCAGCGCGATGAGCAGGTTCAGGAGTCGTTCAGTACGTGAGGCGGACACTCCGCAAGGGTACTAAAGTCCCCGCCGCCAAAACGGAGAAAGCGCGGTAACAGCCGGAAGAACTTTCCGATTGTTACCGCGCTTTCGACTGCTATGCAGGGAGCAGGTGGGTGGGTGGGCCCACGCCGGCGAGGGCCCCGGCCCGAGCTTGCGAGGGCAGGGAGCCGGTGGGGACTAGCGGACGGCGACGAGGTCGACGACGAAGATCAGGGCCTCGTTGGGGCCGATCGCTCCGCCGGCGCCGCGGGCGCCGTAGGCCATCTCGGAGGGGATCTCCAGCCGGCGGCGGCCGCCGACCTTCATGCCCAGCAGACCCTGGTCCCAGCCCTGGATAACCTGGCCGACGCCGACCCGGAAGTCCAGGGGTGCGCCCCGGCCCCAGGAGGCGTCGAACTCTTCGCCGGTGGACCAGGCCACGCCGACGTAGTGGGTGGAGACGGTGTCGCCGGCCTTGGCCTCGGCGCCGTCGCCCTCGATCAGGTCGGTGATGACGAGTTCGGTGGGTACGTCGCCCTCGGGGAAGTCAATTTCCGGCTTCTGGCGGTCGAGGTTGCGCTGTCCAAATGACATGGTTGCTCCTTCTTGGGTGGCTTGCTGAAACTGCAGGTGGTTACTTGACGCCGAGGATGTCGACGACGAAGACGAGGTCGCCCTTGGCATCGCCCTGGCCCTTGTCGCCATAGGCGAGGTCCTTGGGGATGACCAGGAGGACGCGGGAGCCGACGGTCTTACCGGCGAGGCCCTGGGTCCAGCCCTTGATCACGCCGTTGAGCGGGAACGTGGCCTTCTTGCCGCTGTCGAAGCTGGAATCGAAGACCTTGCCGCCGGCCAGCGTGACGCCGACATAGTTGACGGTGACGGTGTCGGTTTCCTTGACCGCCTGGCCCTTGCCCTTGATCAGGTCCTGGGAGATGAGTGCCTTGGGCGCGGCGACGCCCTTGACCGAGATGACCGGAACGCCCTTGTCGTTTTCGGTCACGGTGGGCAGGCCGGCCGGCGGGGTCACGGCGTCGCCTTCGGGCTTGTCCAGGACCTTGGGGGCGTCCTTGGCGGCGAGGATCTTGATGACCAGCAACTGCGCGGGCTGGGCGGCGCCGCCCTCGGCGCTGGCGGCCTTGCCGGGGACGGCCAGGGCCAGCTGGGAGCCCACCTTGGCGCCGACGAAGGCGTTGTAGATGACGGCGCTGCCGGTCTTGAGCTCATCGTTCAGTTCAAGCTTCTCGGGGTCCTTCGCGAAGGTGTCTTCGAGGGTGGAGCCGTCCTTGCCGTTGAAGGCGACGATGGAGATGTCCGCGACCTGGTTGGCTTTGACGCGGTCGCCGTTGCCTTCCGTGACGACCTTGATGGTGGGGTCTTTGACCTCAAGCGGCTTGGTGAACTCAACGCCGGGCGCCTTCTTGTCGCCGTTCTCGGTCAGTTTCAGGGAGTCCAGCTTCGCGGTCTCACCGGCGGACTGGCTGGTGGGCTCCGGGGCGGCAGGCTCGCCGCCACCACAAGCGGTGAGCAGCAGCAGTCCAGGGAGGAGAATTGCTAATAGTCGGCGCACGTAAGAACTTTCGTCGGGGCAGGATGGACGCTTCGCCGGACGGTAGCCAGCGGCAAAGCACGCGGTGGCCGTGAAAGGGCACCTCTCCCAGAATAACGCGGAAAGCTGGGTATCAGCCCATAGAGTCCAGCAGGGCGTCCACCCGGTCGTCCACACTCCGGAAGGGATCCTTGCACAGGATGGTCTGGTGCGCGCGGTCGTTGAGCTTCAGATGCACCCAGTCAACGGTGTAGTCCCGGCCCAGTTCCTGGGCCCGCCGGACAAAGTCGCCGCGCAGTTTGGCCCGGGTGGTCTGCGGCGGGGCGTCGACGGCGTCCTTGACGGCGGTGTCGTCGACGACGCGCCGGGCCGCCCCGCGGGACTGCAGCAGGTAGAAGAGGCCGCGGCTGCGTGAAATGTCGTGGTAGGTGAGGTCCAGCTGGGCGATCCGCGGGGCATCCAGTTCCAGGCCGTGCCGCGCACGGTAGTTGTCCATCAGCTTCTTCTTGATGGCCCAGTCCACCTCGGTGTCGATGGTGGCGGTGTTGCCGCTTTCAATCGCGTCCAGGGTGCGTTCCCAGAGGTCCAGGATGAGCGGCACGTGCGCGTTGTGGGCTCCGCGGTCGGCTACGAATTCGGTGACCTTGTTCAGGTACTCGCGCTGGATCTCCAGGGCGGTGAGCTGCCGGCCGTTGGCGAGGCGCACCAGCGCGCGGCCGCTGAGGTCGTGGGAGATCTCGCGGATGCTGCGGATCGGGTTTTCCATCCGCATGTCGCGCATGATCACACCGGCCTCGATCATCCGCAGGATCAGGTCCACCGTCCCGATCTTGAGCAGCGCCGTGGTCTCGGACATGTTCGAGTCCCCGACGATCACGTGCAGGCGGCGGTAGAACTCGGCGTCGGCGTGCGGCTCGTCGCGGGTGTTGATGATGGGCCGGGACCGGGTCGTGGCGGAGGAGACTCCCTCCCAGATATGGTCCGCGCGCTGGGAGAACGCGAAGGTGGCACCGTGCGGGGTCTTCAGGATCTTTCCCGCCCCGGCGATCAACTGGCGGGTCACCAGGAACGGGATCAGGATTTCAGCCAGCCGGGAGAACTCCCCGCGGCGGGGTATCAGGTAGTTCTCGTGGCTGCCGTAGGAGTTGCCCGCCGAGTCGGTGTTGTTCTTGAACAGGTACACGGTGCCGTTGAAGCCTTCGGCCGCGAGGCGTTCCTGCGCCTCGTCCACGAGGTCGTCCAGGATGAGTTCACCGGCCCGGTCGTGGGCGATCAGCTGCGCGAGGTCATCGCACTCGGCGGTGGCGTACTCGGGGTGCGAACCGACGTCGAGGTAGAGCCGGGATCCGTTGGTGAGAAACACGTTGGAGGACCTCCCCCAGCTGACCACCTTGCGGAAGAGGTAGCGGGCCACCTCCTCCGGCGCCAGCGGGCGGGATTCCGGGCTGGAATAGGAGATTCCGAACTCGGTTTCGATTCCGAAGATGCGCTTGTCCATGTCAGTTCTCCTCAGCCAGCAGTGCCTCGACGTCGGCGTCGTCGAGGCGGCGGAAAGCGCGGCGGGTGCCGCGGCTGCTTTCGGAGCCGCGGTCCAGCACGGCGACCTCCACGGCCGACGCCGGCAGCGCGGCGGCTTCCTTGTCCGCTATCAGTCCGGCCAGGGCCAGCCGGATGGCCCCGGCGAAGTCGAGTTCGCCGCGCCAGCCTGCCGCGACCGCTTCGGACACCCTGTCCGCCTGGCCGCCCATCACGATGAACCCGTGCTCGTCGGCGATCGACCCGTCGAAGGTCAGCCGGTACAGGTGGTCCGATTCCTGGCCGGGCCCCACTTCGGCCACCGCCAGCTCCACTTCGAAGGGTTTCTGCTCGGCCGTGAACACCGCACCGAGGCTTTGCGCGTAGACGCTGGCCAGCCCGCGGGCCGTGACGTCCTCGCGGTCGTAGGAGTAGCCGCGGACGTCGGCGTACCGCACCCCGGCCTGGCGCAGGCTCTCGAACTCGTTGTATTTGCCGACCGCGGCGAAGGCGATCTTGTCGTAAATCTCGCCGATCTTGTGCAGCGACGGCGACGGGTTCTCCGCCACCAGCGCAATACCGTCCCGGCAGCTGATGACCACCACAGAACGCCCCCGCGCGATGCCTTTCCGGGCGAAGTCCGCCCGGTCCTTCATCAGCTGTTCCGGGGAGACATAGAACTGCTGGGTCATCTCAGGCCTCCCGCTGGGCCACGGCCCGGGACTCGATGATGGCGCCGGCAACCGCGGCGAGTTCGCGCTCCGGGACCCGGATGGCACCGGAGCGGCTCACGGTGTAGACCACCGGCCACAGCTGCCGGACCGGGTCCGGTCCGCCCGTGGCGGAGTCGTCGTCGGCCGCGTCATAGAGCGCTTCCACGGCCACCTGGACGGCGTCCGCCTCGGAGAGGTTGGGCCGCCAGAGCTTCTTCAGCGCGCCGCGGGCAAACATGGACCCCGAACCCACGGTGTGGTGTTCCTGCTCCTCGTAGCGGCCGCCGGTCACATCGTAGGAGAACAGCCGGCCGACGCCGGCGGGCCGGTCGAATCCGGCGAACAGCGGGATGACCGCGAGGCCCTGCATTGCCATCGGCAGGTTTCCGCGGATCATGGCGCCGAGCCGGTTGGCCTTGCCGTCCAGGCTCAGCTGGGTGCCTTCGATTTTTTCGTAGTGCTCGAGTTCCACCTGGAACAGCCGGGTGATGTCCAGCGCGATGCCTGCGGTTCCGGCAATGCCGAGGACGGAGTACTGGTCAGCGGGAAACACCTTCTCGATGTGCCGGCTGGCGATCACGTTGCCCATGGTCGCGCGGCGGTCCCCCGCCATCAGCACTCCCCCGGCGTAGGTCATAGCCACGATGGTGGTCGCGTGCGGGGTCTGGAGCGGCGCGGCGGGGCCGGAGGGCAAGCCGTGCGGGAGGGCGTTGTACGGCAGCAGTTCGGGCCGTGAACGCTGCAGGTGCTCGGTGAATGAGGACGTCGCGTTCGCTGCTACCTGGTTGGCTGATGATTCCTGCACTGGTGCACTCCCTCAACGTAGTGGATCAACGACTTCCGGTATTCAGCCCTGTATATGCGCAGTTCCGGTCCTCCCTCGCTGGCGGCCGCGCCCGGGCGGGCTACTGGCCACCCTTCTGGACGAAAGCCCGGACGAACTCCTCGGCGTTGGACTCCAGCACGCCGTCAATCTCATCGAGCAGGTCGTCCACGCCCTGGGTCGCGGCCGAGGCCTGCGCTTCGGGTGCCGCGGGAGGCGCGGGGATGTCTTCCTCGACCTCGGTGTCGCGGGACTGCGGCTGCTGCTGCTCCTGGCCTGCCATTGTTTTCTCCTTCTATCCCACTGTTTAATCGCACTGGCTGTCCCCTCCTGCACAGGACATCCTGTAAGCCATATTGCCACGCCCGGACCCCGTACGGGGGGTCTTTGGGCCTACGAACCGGGCGGCAGCCCCAGCAGCTCCGCCAGGAGCGGGCCGGCCTCCCGGTGCCGGGCGAACAGGCCCCCGGTCAGGGCCTCCGTCCCGCGCAGCGGTTCGCGGGTCGGCACCCGCTGCAGCTTGCCGCGGCCGGGCAGGTCAAAGATCACCGAATCCCAGCTCGCCCCCACAAGATCGGTGCCGAAGCGACTGACGCAGCGGCCGCGGAAGAACGCCCTGGTGTCCGACGGCGGTTCGGTGACCGCCCGGGCGATCGCTTCGTCGTCGACGATCCGCTGCATCCGGTCGCGGGCCAGCAGCCGGTGATAGAGGCCCTTCTCGGGGCGGATGTCGGCCCATTGCAGGTCCACCAGCCCCAGCCGCGCATCGGACCAGTCCAGCCCGTCGCGCTGGCGGTAGCCCTCGAGCAGGGAGAGCTTGGCCAGCCATTCCACGGTCGACGCGGCGGCCGCCCGGTCGCTGTCCAGTTCGGTCAAGGTCGCGGACCAGCGCTCCAGCACCGCATGGGTATGCCCGTCGCCGTCGACGGCGTCCGCCACGCCGGTGTCCTGCGCGAGCTTGGCGGCGGCCTCGAAGTACATCCACTGCAGGTCCAGGGCGGTGACGCGGCGCCCGTCGAGCAGCCGCAGCGTCGCGGTGAGCGAGGTGTCGTGGCTGACCGCCTGCAGGGCGGCCACCGGCTCGTGGACCTCGACGCGGGGCGCCAGGCCCGCCTCGATCAGGCTCAGGACCATGGCGGTGCTGCCGAACTTCAGGAAGTTCGCGCCCTGGCTGAGGTTCGCGTCGCCGATGATGACGTGCAACCGGCGGTACTTGTCAGCCGTGGCGTGCGGTTCGTCCCGGGTGTTGATGATGGGGCGCCGGATGGTCGTTTCGAGTCCCACCTCGGTTTCGAAGAAGTCGGCCCGCTGGCTGATCTGGTAGCCGGGCCGTGAACTGTCCTGGCCCAGGCCGACGCGGCCGGCGCCGCACATGATCTGGCGGGTGATGAAAAACGGTGTCAGCCCCCGGGCTATGTCACCGAACGGGACCGAGCGGGGCATCAGGTAGTTCTCGTGCGAGCCGTAGGAAACCGACTTGTTGTCCGTGTTGTTCTTATACAGGTTGATCGGCGGGAGGTCCGGGTCAGCGGCCAGCCGGCGGACCGCGGCCAGCGCCACGAGGTCCCCCGCGGCGTCCCAGGTCACGGCGTCGCGCGGGTTGGTCACTTCCGGGCTGGAATATTCGGGGTGCGCGTGGTCCACATAAAGCCGGGCGCCGTTGCCCAGCACCATGTTCATCAGCAGCGAGCCGGACTCGTCCTCGCCGTCGTGGTCCAGTTCGGCACGGCCGTAGGCGAGGGCGATCGCTTCCGCGTCCAGCGCCGGCGGCCGGTCGGTGAGCTGTTCCGGTTCGGCTGCGCTCCGCTCAAGGGTCCAGCCCCGGGCGTCGTGCAGCGGCTCCTCGTCGGTGTAGTCCCACCGGGTCTCGGCGCCTCCGGCGGCGCGCTGCCGCGTCACCTGGGCGTACGCCTGGATCACCCGGGCCGACATCATGGTGGCGTTCGCTCCCGGGGCGGAGGGCGCGTGGATGCCGTATTCGGTCTCCGAGCCCATCACCCGCATGGCGCCGCCGACGGGCAGGCCTCCGGACACCGCTGCGGGCCCCCCGGTCACAGGTACTGGCCCGTGCTGGGCATCGTCTCGATGGACTTCCCGGGTTCCTGGCCGGCCTTGCCTTGGACGATGGTGCGGATGTAAGTGATGCGTTCGCCCTTCTTGCCCGAAATCCGGGCCCAGTCGTCCGGGTTGGTGGTGTTGGGCATGTCCTCGTGCTCCCGGAACTCGTCGATCACGGCCCGGAGCAGGTGGTCGATGCGCAGGCCCTTCTGCCCGCTGGTAAGGAGGTCCTTGATGGCGGACTTCTTGGCGCGGTCCACCACGTTCTGCACCACGGCGCCGGAGTTGAAGTCCTTGAAGTAGAGCATCTCGGTGTCGCCGTTGGCGTAGGTGACCTCAAGGTACTCGTTGGACTTCTCGGTGGAGTACATGGCTTCCACGGTGCGCTGGATCATGGCGTCCACCGTCGCCTGGATGTCGCCGTTGTGCTCGGCCAGGTCCTGCTCGTGGAAGGGCAGGTCCGTGGTGATGTACTTGTTGAAGATGTCCGCCGCGGCTTCAGCGTCGGGGCGCTGGATTTTAACCTTCACGTCCAGCCGGCCCGGCCGCAGGATGGCCGGATCGATCATGTCCTCACGGTTGGAGGCGCCGATCACGATCACGTTGTCCAGCCGCTCCACACCGTCGATCTCGCTGAGCAGCTGCGGCACGATGGTGGTCTCGACGTCGGAGGAGATGCCGGTGCCGCGGGTGCGGAACAGCGAGTCCATCTCGTCGAAGAACACCACCACCGGGCTGCCCTCGGAGGCCTTTTCACGGGCCCGGGCGAAGATCAGCCGGATGTGCCGTTCGGTTTCCCCCACATATTTGTCCAGGAGCTCGGGCCCCTTGATGTTCAGGAAGTAGCTCTTCATGTCCGTCTTGCCGGCGCGCTCGGCAGCCCGCGCCGCAAGCGAGTTGGCCACCGCCTTGGCGATGAGCGTCTTGCCGCAGCCCGGCGGGCCGTAAAGCAGGATGCCCTTGGGCGCCTTGAGACCGTGTTCCCGGTACAGGTCCGGGTGCAGGAACGGCAGTTCGACGGCGTCACGGATCTGCTCGATTTGCGGTCCCAGGCCGCCGATGTCCTGGTAGGTGATGTCCGGGACTTCTTCGAGGACAAGGTTCTCGACTTCGGACCGCGGGATCTTCTCCAGCGCGTAGCCCGTGCGGCTATCGATCGAGAGCGCGTCCCCTACCCGCAGTTTCTGCGCCAGGAGTGCGCCGGAGAGCCGGATGACCCGCTCCTCATCGGCGCGGCCCACCACCAGGGCGCGGTCGGATCCCAGCATTTCCTTGAGCGTGACCAGGTCGCCGGCGCGTTCGTAGCCGAGGCCGGCCACCACCAGCAGGGCCTCGTTGAGCAGGACTTCCTGCCCGACGGCGAGCTGGTTGATGTTCACCAGCGGGCTGATGCCCACCCGCATTTTGCGTCCGGCGTTGAAGATGTCCACGGACTCTTCGGTGGCGGCCTGGCCGCTGCTGCCCGGTTCCGGGTGGCGCTTCGGGTTCAGCTGCAGGATGGTGCCGAAGCTGTACGGCGGCTGGCCTTCCTGGTCCAGGGCGTTTTTCAGCCGCAGGATCTCGGCCTTGGCCGTTTCCAGCATGCCGACCAGCTTCGAGTTGTTCTGCGTGGCCGCGGCCAGCTGGCGGTCGATATGGCGGAGCTTGTCGCGCAGGATATTCACCTGGCGCTCGGCGACGGACAACTCATTGGCGGCGTAGCCGTCGACGTCAGCTGCCCCCGCGCGTTCCGCCCGTGCGGCAGCGGCAGCCGCCTGGGCCTCGTCCTCCGCCGGCGTCCGGCCGTGGTCGGTGTTCGGAGTCTCCATCATGCATCAGCCCCTTCAGTACTTCTGTTAAGACCATAGCCCCAAGTCGGCGGGTGCTGCCGAAGACTTCCGAAATACGGACTAGTTCGTAACCTCGGGGTCGTCCCTGACGTTGGTTCCGGCGATCGCGTCGCGGGCGGCCCGGCGCAGCTTCTTGTCCGAGACCGCCCGCTCCCCGACGGCGCCGGGGGTCCAGGCGTTGACGTCTTCGGCGTCGAATTCGGTCTTGGACGGCCGGCGCTTCACGGAGATGCCGGTCACGCCGTCGGCCAGCCGGCGGGTGACCAGCAGGAATCCGGTGTGCGCAACCATCCGGTGGTCCGGGCGGACGGCGAGCCCCTCGAGGTGCCAGCCGCGGACCATGGATTCCCACGCGTCCGGTTCGGTAAAGCGGCCGTCGGCGCGGATGGCCTCCGCGGTGCGGGACAGCTGGGTGACGGTCGCGACGTAGTTGATCCACACGCCGCCCGGGGCCAGCACGGTTGCGACGGCGTCGAGGCATTCCCAGGGCGCGAGCATGTCCAGGACCACCCGGTCCACGGAGCCGGGAGCCTCGGTGCGCACGACCTCGTCCTGGAAATCGCCCAGGCTGATCTGCCACGCCGGGTGCGGGCCGCCGAAGATCGTCTCGACGTTGCCGCGGGCGATGTCGGCGAATTCCTCCCGCCGTTCGAACGAGTGCAGGTAGCCGTTGTCCCCCACGGCGCGCAGCAGCGAAATGGACAACGCACCGGAACCGACGCCGGCTTCGACCACCCGGGCGCCCGGGAAGATGTCCGCCATGGTGACGATCTGGCCGGCGTCCTTGGGGTACACCACGGCGGCGCCGCGCGGCATCGAGAGCACGAAGTCGGAGAGCAGCGGGCGCAGGGTCTGGTACTGCTGGCCGACGTTGTTGACCACCACGGAGCCGTCCGGCTTGCCGATGATTTCGTCGTGGTTGAGGAAACCGCGGTGCGTGTGGAACGCCCCGCCGGCCTCAAGGCTGATGGTGTTCATCCGGCCGCGTTCGTCCGTGAGCTGCACCCGCTCGCCTTCACGGAACGGCCCGCGGCGCCGGTTCGCGCCGGTTGGCGCGTTGGCTGGCGCAGCGCCTGCTGCCGGGCCTGTGGCAGTGGCTGGCGCCGGGGTGCTGTTCGCGGCTGTGCTCGCCGCGGCTGTGCTGGCCCCGTTGGGGGTGCCGCTTGCGGCAGTGTCGCTGCTCATGAGATGTTTCCTCGCTCCTGTAAAGCTTTGGTGGCCGCGGATGTGGCGGCTGGCACCGGCCCGCGTCGTTGGGCCGGGAAATTCACGACCGGCAGGTAACTCTACCGGTTCTAGTCCTGATCACGGCCCTCGCCGCCGGCCTGTGAACCGGCGGCCTGTGAACCGGCGGCCTGTGAACCGGCGGCACTTGGCGGCTGCTTGCCGGTCAAGGCGTTGAGGACGGTCAGCTGGCGCAGCAGGCCCGTGACGGTTCCGCCGTCGTTGACCACCGCGTAGTCCGATCCTTCGAGCTGGGCGAGGTAGGCAAGCAGTTCGGCGCCGCGGTCGGCTTCCTTGACGTAGGCGCCCGCGGCCAGCGGATAGGACACAGCGGTCGCCGGGGTGGCGGCGGCCAGTGCGGCGGGAACGTCCGCCGCGGCGGCTTCGTCGACGACGGCGGACGGCCGTTGATCCGGGCCGTAGAGTACGACGGCGGGAACCCCGCGCGGCGAGTGCCGCAGCACGTCCAGGACGGTGGCGGTGTCCGGCAGGCCCACCGCCGGCTCGGCGAGGGCGGCGGCGTCTACCAGGTGCAGCCGGCTCCGGTAGCGGGCCTGCTGGATCGAGGCGCTGGCACCCATCCAGAGGAAGCTGCCCACCAGGAGGGTGATCAGCATCAGCGAGGTGTCCGGCCGGTTGCCGCTGAGCAGGGGCAGGACCACGAACCAGACGGCGAGGGCGATCACGATGATCCTGCCGGCCCAGCCTGCCGCGATGGTGCCCTTCTCGTGACTGCCGGTGGCCTTCCAAACCGCGGATTCCACCAGCCGGCCGCCGTCCAGCGGCAGCCCGGGCAGCACGTTGAAGATGCCGATCAGCAGGTTGGCCCAGACGAAGATGTTTGCCAGGGTGTCCGCCACACCCTCCAGTTGCCCGCCGGAGACCAGCAGCCAGCCGCCCGCCGCGAGGATCAGGTTGGCGGCGGGACCGGCCATGGCAACCAGTACGGACCGGCCCGGCGAGGCGGTGAACTCTTCGAACTGGGTGTGGCCGCCCCACAGGTTAAGGACGATCTTCTGGGTGGGCCAGTGGTAGAGCCGGGCGGTGAGCGCGTGGGCAAGTTCATGGACCAGGACGGAGATCAGCAGCAGCACCGAATAAGCGAACGCCACGAGGTAGGCGGTGGCGCCCAGCCGGGGGTCGTTGTGTGCCAGCACCGGGCCGTAGGCAATCACTGTGAAGGCCGCGATGGCGAACCATGAGTAGGCCAGCACCACGGGGATTCCGCCGATCCGGCCCAGAGGAATCCCGCCGCGAAGCGAAAAGGGACGTTCCTCCGGCTGCTGCTTCGGCCGCGGCGCCGAGGGTTCAGTCAAGGCCCCGCCCTCCGGTGCCGGCGGCCTGTGCCAGGCCTGCGCCGGCAGCTTGATGCCGGAGCGCGATGAGTTCTTCAAGATCCGCGACGGTGCGCCCGGCCAGGGTCTCCCAGGTCGCTCGCCGCGGATCGTCCGGCAGCGGGACGATGTGCGGGATGGCGACGGTGAGGATGCCGGAGGCCACGGCCGCGGCAACCCCGGGGGCGGAGTCTTCCAGTGCCACACAGTGCCGGTGGTCCAGGTCGGGGTCCTCCTGTTGCAGGAGTTCCACGGCCTTCAGGTAGGCCTCGGGGTGCGGCTTGCCCTGCGTGACCGTGTCCCCGGTCACCAGGAACTCGAAATAGGGTTTGGGCAGGCTGGCAACGATCTCCCGGGCCAGGGGCGCCTCGGACATGGTGACCAGGGCGCAGCGGACGCCTGCCGTATGCAGCTCGTCCAACAGCTCGCGTGCGCCGGGACGCCACGGCACGGACTCCCGGACCAGGCTGACGACATGCCCGGTGAGGGTGTCAATGATGTCGCGCACTTCCAGGGCCACGCCGGCGTCCTGCAGGATGCCGGCCGAGTAGACCAGCGACTGGCCCACGAGTTGCATGGCCTTCTCATGCGACCACTGTCCGCCGTGCGCGGCCACGAGGGCGTGTTCGGCTTCAATCCAGTACCGTTCGGTGTCCACGATGGTGCCGTCCATGTCCCATAACGCGGCTTTGAGCAGGGGCTGGGAGGCTGTGGATCGCATGTCCCTCAGTCTACGGTGCGGGCCCGGCGCGGCATCCAACGCTACGCCGATGGCGAATTTCGGGGTACTCGGGACGGGTGCCTTCCTGCGCGCGCCCGGGACTTGGACGTAGGGTGAACACATGAATAGCTTCGAGCCAGACACCACGGAAACGGGCGTCACGCCCGAGCCGGAGCGGCTGCTGCAGCCCGTGCCCGAGGGCCAGCGCATCACCGTAATGCTTGCGGCCTTCGAAGGCTGGAACGACGCCGGCGAAGCCGCGAGCGATGCGCTGCGCTACCTGAACAAGCTTTGGGGCGGCAAGAAGGTGGGCTCAATTGACGCTGACGAGTACTACGACTTCCAGTTCACCCGCCCCACGATCCGCCGCACCGCATCCGGTGAACGGAAGATCAAGTGGCCGTCCACCCGGATTTTCAAGGCCAGCGTGCCCGGTTCCAACGTGGATGTCATCTTTGTCCAGGGCACCGAGCCGTCCTACAAGTGGCGCGCCTACACGGCCGAACTGCTGGTGCACGCCGAAGCGTTGAAGGTGGACTACGTGATCCTGGTCGGGGCGTTGCTGGCGGATGTGCCGCACAGCCGCCCCATCCCGGTCAGCGCCTCGACTGACGACGCAGCGCTGCGGGAGCGGATGGACCTGGAGGCATCCCAGTACGAGGGCCCCGTGGGGATTGTCGGGGTCCTCGCGGAGGTGGCCCTGCTGGCCGGGCTGCCCACGGTCTCGCTCTGGGCCGCCGTCCCGCACTACGTGGCCCAGGCGCCCTCGCCCAAGGCCCAGCTGGCCCTGCTGAACCGGATCGAAGAGCTCCTGCAGGTCCCGTTGGACACGCAGGAACTGGTGGAGGACGCGGACGCGTGGGAACGCGGTGTGGACGAACTCGCCACCGAGGACCCGGAGATCGCCGCCTACGTCCGCCAGCTCGAGGAAGCCAAGGACACCGCGGACCTGCCCGAGGCCAGCGGCGAGTCGATCGCCCGCGAGTTTGAGCGCTACCTTAAGCGCCGCGGCAAGGACAAACCCTAGGGCTGCCGCCCGGGGAGGCGCATGCTGCCCGGCGCGACGCAAAAGCGCTGGCGACACCGGAAATCCGGGTGTCGCCAGCGCTTTTTCGTGTCGCCCGTCTGCTGGCGGGCCGCCGGGCTGTGACTAGAGTTCGACGCCGAGCAGCGCGTCGACGGCGTCGCTCACCAGTGCCGCGTCGGCCGCCGAAGCGGTACTCGCTGCTGGGCCGTCCGCCAGCGCTGCCGCGGCCCAGGCGTCTACGGCTGCGAGGGCGCGCGGGGCGTTGAGGTCGTCCGAAAGCGCAGCCCGCAGTTCTGCGACGAGCGGTCCGGCCGAGCCTACCGGGGCGGCCTGGAGGGCGGCCCGCCAGGTGCGGAGCCGGTCTTTAGCCTCGGCGAAGCCCTCCTCGGTCCAGGACCAGTCGCTGCGGTAGTGGTGGGCCAGGATTGCCAGCCGGATCGCGCCGGGTTCTTCGCCGGCGGCACGGAGCTTGGAGACGAGGACGAGGTTGCCCTTGGACTTGCTCATCTTTTCGCCCTCAAGGCCCACCATGCCGGCGTGCGCGAAATGCTTGGCCAGCGGAACGCCGGTCAGCGAGTACGCGTGCCCTGCACCCATCTCGTGGTGCGGGAAGACCAGGTCCGACCCGCCGCCCTGCACGGTAAACGGTGCGGGCAGGTATTTTTGCGCGATCACGGTGCATTCGATGTGCCAGCCGGGGCGCCCCTCCCCCAGTTCCCCGCCGGGCCAGCTGGGCTCGCCCTCCCGGGCCACCCGCCAGAGCAGCGGGTCCAGGGCCTGGCGCTTCCCGGCCCGGCCGGGGTCGCCGCCGCGCTCGGCAAACAGTTCCAGCATTTCGGCATCCGAGAGCCCGGAGATGGAACCCAGCGTCCAGGCGTCCCGCGCCTCGGCGGAATGCTTTCCGGCCGCCTCGACGTCGTAGTAGACATCGCCGTCGGGTTCGCCAGCGGTGCCGGACACCCGGTAGGCCAGCCCCCGCTTCAGGAGGGATTCGATCGCCGGCACAATCAGCGGCACGGCCTCGACGGCGCCCACGTAGTTGTCCGGGGCCAGCACGTTGAGCGCTTCCATGTCGGTCTGGAACAGCTCGATCTGGCTCGCGGCGAGTTCACGCCAGTCCACGCCGGTCGCCGTCGCACGCTCCAGCAGGGGATCATCGACGTCGGTCACGTTCTGCACGTAGGCGACCCGCTGGCGCCCGTCGCGCCAGGCCCGGTTGAGCAGGTCAAAGGCGACGTAGCTGGCCGCGTGGCCCATGTGCGTGGCGTCGTACGGAGTGATGCCGCATACGTACATGGACTGCTCCCCCGTCGCTTCGAGGGTGACGAGGCCGCCCTTGGCGGTGTCAAAAAGGCGAAGCGCGGGCATGCTGCCCGGGAGCTGGGGAACAGGGCGGGAGATCCAGGATTTCACAACCCAAGCCTAGTGCTAGGCGCTGATGACATTGAAACCGAGCAGCAGGTACAGCGCCAGGCCCAGGAAGATGCGGTACCAGACGAAGAGCCGGTAGCTGCGGGTGGAGACGTACTTGAGGAACCAGCCGATGATGAGGTAGCCCACCACGAAGGCAATGGCGGTGGCCAGGCCGGTCTCGGGCAGGCCGTAGGGTCCGGTGATCCCGTCCTTGGAGACCACCTTGTAGAGCTGGTACAGGCCACTGCCGAACACGGCAGGGATCGCGAGCAGGAACGAGTAGCGGGCGGCGGCCTCGCGGGTGTATCCCATCAGCAGGCCGGCGGTGATGGTGCCGCCCGAGCGGGACACCCCGGGGATAAGGGCCATCGCCTGGGCGAGCCCGTAGAGGATGCCGTGCTTGTAGCTGAGTTTGGTCAGGTCACGTTCCTGGCGGCCGACGGCGTCGGCGACGGCGAGGATCATGCCGAAGACGATCAGGGTGGTGGCGACGATCCACAGGCTGCGGAGGACCGACTCGATCTGATCCTGGAAAAGCAGGCCCAGGACGATGATCGGCAGGCTGCCCAGAATCACGAGCCAGCCCATCCGTGCGTCCGGATCCTGCCGGGACACCTTGCCGGTCAGCGAGCCGAACCAGGCCCGGACGATCCGCACGATGTCGCGCCAGAAGTAGACAATCACCGCAGTTTCCGTACCCAGCTGGGTGATGGCGGTGAAGGCGGCCCCGGGGTCGGCTGCGTTCGGCAGGAACGCCCCCACGATCCGCAGATGGGCGCTAGAGGAAATCGGGAGGAATTCTGTCAGTCCCTGCACAAGGCCCAGAAAGGCCGCTTCTAACCAGTTCACGTTTATAGACCCTACGTTATGGAGGTTCCGAAGCATCGTAAGCTTGCAGGCATGCATCAGCGTTATGTCGGCAACAGTGGGTTGCGTGTCTCGTCCCTTTCCCTTGGCACCATGTCGTGGGCCGGTGAGACCGATGAACAGGATGCCGCCGGGCTGCTCCGGGCTTTTGTCGACGGGGGCGGCACGCTGATTGATACCGCGGCGTCCTACGCCGGCGGCGGGGCCGAGGTCATGCTCGGCGGAATGCTCGGCGACGTCGTCGCCCGCTCCGAAGTGGTGATCTCCACGAAGGCCGGCCTGACGACGTCGGGCGGGCGGCGCAGCGTCGACACCTCCCGCAACGGGATGCTCTCCGGCCTGGACGCCAGCCTGGCCCGGCTCGGCACCGACTACGTGGACCTCTGGTTCGCCCAGGCCTGGGATCCGAACGTGCCGCTGGAAGAAACTCTCTCCGCCCTGGACTTCGCTGTCCGCTCCGGCCGGGCGCGCTACGCCGGAGTCTCCAACTTCAACGGCTGGCAGACGGCCAAGGCCGCCGCCGTGGCGGGCTTCCCGCTGGTGGCCTGCCAGGCCGAGTACTCCTTGCTGCAGCGCAAGGCCGAGGACGAGCTGATCCCGGCCATCGAAGATGCGGGGCTGGGCCTGATGGCGTGGGGCCCGCTGGGACGCGGCGTCCTGACGGGCAAGTACCGGGGCCATATTCCGGCCGATTCCCGGGCCGCGCAGCAAAAACTGGCCGGCTACGTGGAGCCCTATCTCGAAGGGGCCGCCTCCAGCGTGGTAGAGGCGGTGGCGATGGCGGCCAAGGGACTGGGACGCACCGCGCTGGACGTCTCGCTGAGCTGGCTGCTGTCCCAGCACGGGGTCGCTACAGCCGTGGTGGGCGCCCGGACGCCGGTCCAGTTGAAGGAAATCATGGACGCGGTGCTGGCGCCGCTGCCGCCCGAAATCGCCACCGCACTGGAGGATGTCTCGAGCCCGTCCTGATCGGGGCCAATCTTTCTGCCGTTTCCGGGCGGACTCCCGGGTAGCGGTCCTAATCTGGGGCAATGAACCTGCAGAACCTTGCGATCACAACCGGCGTCGTGCCCGTGGTCCTCTACCTTCTGGCGGCGGCGGCCCTGGCCTGGCTGGTCTGGGGCCGCCGACGGCATCTGAGGAGACGGGTTCCGGCCGCGGCCGTGGCCGCAGTGGTTCTCAGCGGCCTCGCCTGGCTGTTAACCGAGCGGGTGTGGAACCTCTGGGGCGCGCCCTTGCCGAAACGTGTCTACGTCTACGCCGGCCTCGGCATCCTGGCATTGCTCCTGGTGGTGCCGAAGATCCAGGACCTGCGCCGGCTGACGGCGCGCGTCGCCGTGCTGCCCGCAGCGCTCGTCGTCGTCCTGGCCTCAGGGTCGCTGATTAACCAGAACTTCGAGTACTACCCCACCCTGGGTTCCGTTTTCGGGGATACGGGCGTCAAGATTGAAACCCTGGACCAGTTCAAGAGCCAGGAAAGGGGGGACCCGCAGCCGCGCCAGGGACAACCACCGACCACGCTGTCGAACTGGACGGCGCCGGCGGGCATGCCGGGTTCGGGGACCGTGGTCCGAGCGTTGATCCCGGCGCCGCTCTCCCACCAGGTGTCCTCCGCAGCCTTTGTGTATCTCCCCCCGGCATACCTGGCCACCCCCCGGGCCGACCTGCCGGTCCTGGTCCTCATCCACGGCGTCCCGGGTGAACCCTCCAACTGGCTGCGCAACGGCCGGATCGCCCAGTTCATGGACGATTATGCGTCCTCGCACAAGGGGCTGGCGCCGATCGTGGTGATGCCCGACGCCGGCGGGAAGGGAGCCAATTACCCGCCGCTGTGCCTGAACAGCAAGCAGGGGCAGGCCGGAACGTACCTGAGCCAGGACGTGCCGAACTGGGTCAAGGCGACGTTCGGGGCCGGCCGGCACTCCAGCAGCCAGTGGGCGGTAGGGGGGTTCTCGTACGGCGGGACCTGCGCGATGCAGCTGGCCATCAACTACCCGGGGGTGTACCCCACCTTCATCGACAGTTCCGGCGAAAACCAGCCGACCATCAGGCAGGGACACCAGGTGCTCCTGCAGGAATACTTTGGCGGCAGCGTCGCCGAATTCAAGAAGCAGAACGCGCTCGACGTCATCAAGACCCGCGCGTATCCGGGCACCGCCGGGATCATCTCCGTCGGCGCCGCGGATCCTTTCTACCGGCCCCAGGGCGTTCAGGTCTACCAGGCCATGAGGAGCGCAGGCATCAACGTCCAGTTCCAGGAAGCACCCGGCGGACATGCCTGGACAGCCTGGAAATACGGCGTCGAGAAGAACATGGACTGGCTGATGGGCCGTCTGGGCGTCACCGGCTAAACTGCCGCCGCGGGACCGCAGGACCCGGCGCCGGCGGCAGCCACCCCTCCTGCGGTAACGGCGGCCGTCACCCGATGACTCCGCGGACCAGCCTGGCGGTGTGCCGGAGGGACATGGTGGGCATGTATGCCTGTGTGAGCGCCCGGCCGATGACCGGGAGCGCCAGCGGGTCGTGGTACATCATGTAGAGGGTCCGGTGCCGGGGGTGGAAGCGCTGTTTGAACGCCGCCAGCGACCGGAAACCGTACACCGGTTCCAGCACCGCGCCCAGCCAGTCAAGGAAGCGGCCGACCGCGGCGCCGTCGGTGGATTCGGGTGCCGCGTCACCGCCGTGGGCCGGCGCCAGCGGCGAGCCGGACAAGGAAATCTGGTCCATGGTTCCGTCGAAATGCAGCACGGCGGAGGCAATCAGGAATTCCATTACGCCCTTGAAGCCGTCCGGGCTCCGGCGCATGAAATCGAGCGTCCGGCCGGCGACGGCTCCGTCCTTGAACACCGGCAGCCAACTGGTCACACCGTGGACTTTGCCCGCCGAATCCACCGCCAGGCACAGCACCACGTTCTCGTCCTTGAGTTCCTCGAGGCCGCCCAGGGTGAACCCCATCTCCGGCAGGGTTTTCTCGGAGACCCACGCCTCGGAGATTTCGTGGACCTGGGTCCGCAGCGAACCGGTGAGCTCGGCGTAGGTACACCACCTGGCCTCAACAGAGAGCTTCCTGGCTTTGTTCAGGGCCGTGCGGACTCCCTGCCACTGACTGCCTTTGAACTCGATCGTGTCCAGCGGCAGCAGGGTTTCCTCAGCCACCCTCACCCGGCTGAACCCGAGGTCCCGGAGCTGCGGCCAGTGTTCGTCCGTAACCGAGTACCAGCACGGCGCGAGCGACTGTTCGGCACAGAACGCCGTGAACACCTCAACGGCCGGTTCGAAGTCGGCGGGTTTGCCGAAGGGCCCGCCGACGGTCAGCGCCACGTTGTAGTGGATCTGGTAGGCGATGCCCACCGTCTCGGCGTCGTTGAACCAGTATCGGTTGTTGGGCCAGAGCGCCATCCAGGACAGCGAGCCGCCGCCCTGGCGTACCAGCCGCCGGGCCAGCGAGATGCCGCTGTCCGCACGGAGGTCCCGGAGTTTCCGGCTGACGAACATGGCGAGGATGCTGACCAGACAGATGAACCAGAACACGGCGCCGCCATAACTGAAGATCAGCGGCGACCACACTCCGTGCGGGTAGACCGAGACCGAGTACCGGAACGAGAACGGATACGGCAGGAACATCCGCGGCAGGGTGGCCAGGAGGGCCAACAGCCCGGCCCGGTGGTAGTAGTTGTCCTCGGCGAACCACGCCACCACGTATCCCGTGACGAACAGGGCGAAAACGCCAGCCAGCAGGATCAGCGAACGGCGGCCCAGGACCGGGTCGGCGTCGACGTTGAAGTGCCTCCGGGCGGCGAACAGCGCCGCCGCTATCAGCAACGGCACCAGCACTACGGGGAGGACCTCCGCAACGCCCGAATCCACCGAGAGCACCCGTGACCCGCTCCGCACGGACCGTCCGAACTGGGCGAAAAGCTGCAGGTAGATGGCGGAGAGGACACCAATGACCAACTGGACGGAAATCGTCACCCACAGGGCGGCGCGGTTTCCCCGGCGCAGCCCCTCCGCGCAGACCAGCAGGAGCACCAAGGGAACCAGGGCCAGGGCCTCCCCGCCCGGGCCGCGCAGCCCCGGGCTGTGGATGATCTGAAGGCAGGAAAGGTCGACCGCGGCCGAGCAGCTGGCCTGCAGATCGTTGATAGTGGGGAGCGGGTTGACAATCAGGTTCCTGAGCACGGCCAGTGGCCCCGAGGGTGCCTTCGCCAGACTGGCCAGCACCGGTCCGGCCGCGAAAACTGCCACCACCATGGACAGCAGTGCCCTGACTTCCCGGCTGGTGGAATGGGTCAAGCGGCCGCCGCCGTGCCTGCCGCCCATCACCACACCGATGCCGAGCCCGGAGACCACACCCAGCAGGGTGTGGAGGTTTTGCGGATGCCCGATATAGAGCAGGAGCATCACCGTCACAGCGATGCCCACCGACCGGAATCTTCGGCGCCAGAGGGCGCTGATCCGCGGGCTAGCGGCCATCACGGAGGCCAGGGACGCGGCGAACGGCCCCATCGGCCCGGGATGGCGCAAAGCGGACAGCCATTCGCTGCCGACGGCAGCCCCGAGATCGGCCACCGCGAAATACAGGAGCAGTGCCCCGAGGTGTCCAGCGAGGAAGGCGAGGGCGGCCCGGCCGATTCCCAAGGTTGTTTCGGCCAGGCCGACGCACCCCAGGATGACGGCTGTCGCCAGGACATAGGAGGCGAACGGTCCGGGAAAGAGCGCGGAGGTGAACACTGGCCACCATGGGCCGCGCACCAGCAAGTCCGGGTCCGCGGTCACTGCGGTCCGGAGCCCGGCCGGAGGCCCGGAGATCACGGAGCCGGTGAAAATTCCAACTGCCCACAGCAGCACCACCAAGGACAGCGCCAACGGGATCCTGCGGATACTCCGGCCCAAACGCCTGAGCAGCCGGACCGGCCGGCTATCCCGAAAGGCGTTGCCGGGCGCAGGCACCGCAGCCGGGGCCTCCGCGGCAACAGAATTCACCGCCGGGGCGGTTTCGCTGACGCCTGCCCCGGGCAGGCTGGCACGGCGCCATGATGCAGCCAACGACAACCTCCGAACCTCTCCGAAACCCGGCAGTTGGCAGGAAGCCTGGCGGCGTCCCGCAGCAACCGTGGTCAGGATACGCCCGGAAGCTGGGGAGTTCCTTAGTTGTCCTGGAGCAGTTCGAGGTCTTCCTCGTCGTCGACGTCTTCGCTATCGTCGTCGTCATCTTCTTCATCGATGACCTCAAGCGGGGTCACCTCGCCATACGCTTCATAAAGCGAGTCATCGTAGACTTCAAAGGCATCGGCGACGGCGAAAAACGCCGCTTCGACCGCGGGATCCCCATCCCCGCGCCGCGCCGCAGCAGCGGCCAGATGTTCTTCCAGGGCGGAGGTAAGGGACTGAAGCGCGACACGCGGATCGATGCTCATGACTTCACGTTAGCCCGAAAAAGACGAAAATGGAGAGCAATGAAGGAACAATTTCTGAGCAGCTCGGTCCGTCGGGAACGGGACTACGCACGTCAGTACGAGTACCTCGTGCTGACGGTCAGTCCTGAAGATTCGCTGCCCGAGGCGCGCCGCCTCCTCGCCGCGCACTCGGAGTACGGCAAGTGGGAACTTGAACGCAGTGTCCTCTACGTGGGCGGTGGGCGGCGCTTCTGGCTCCGCCGGAAAGTCATCCAGGTCCAGCGGACCGTTTAGGACTCCAGCGGGCCGAGCCAGGCATTGGCGACCGTGTTGTGCGCCGATTCGTCGTCGGAGGGATGGAACATGCCGGCCAACACGTCCCGGTAGAGGCGTTCGAGTTCGGAACCGCGGAAATAGCTGGACCCGCCGGAGACCCTGATCGCCAGGTCGACCACCCTGCGCGCCGTTTCGGTGGCGTTCACCTTCACCCCGACCAGCTTAGGAAACCACTGCCCGCCGTGCTCGGCGAGGGCATCGACGTCGGCCGCTACCGCGGCGAGCTGCGGGTAGAGCGCGTCCATCGCCATGGCCGCTTCTGCGACTTTCCAGCGGATGTCCGGGTCCTGTGCGTAGCTGCGTCCGCCGTTCTTGAACGAGGTGCGGCGCTTGACCGCTTCGACGCCGAGCTGCAGCGCCCGTTCTCCGATCCCCGTGTATACAGCGGCCAGCAGCGTCTCGAAGCAGGCGAAGATGGCGAAAATCAGCGGGTCCGCGTTGGGGCCGACGGGAAGTTTGCGGAAGATCCGCTCCGGCGGCACCACGGCCCCTTCCAGGACCGTGGTGTTCGACTGGCTGGCCCGCATGCCCAGGGTGTCCCAGTCGGACAGGATTTCGTAGCCGGGAGTCTCGCGGTCGATGAAGCCGTGCACCAGTTCGCCGTCGCCGTCCCGGGCCGCTGCGTCCTTGCCGAAAATGCCCAGCCGCGTCCAGGCCGGCGAGAGGCTGGTGAAGATCTTCCGGCCGGTGAATCCATAGCTTCCGTCCGGCAGGGGTGTCGCCTCGGTCCGCGAGTCGAAGAGCACGGAATCGTTGCCCGCCTCGGAGTTGCCGAACGCGAAAATCTCACCCTGCGCCGCCTCCTTCAGGACGAAGTCCAGCGAGGAGTCGCCCCGGGCGGCGAGCACGTGTGCGACGCCGGTCCAGACCAGGTGCATGTTGATCGCCAGCGCGGTGGCCGGGGCCGCCGTCGCCAGCCGCCGCTGCAACTGCGCGGCACCGGCGAGTCCCAGGCCCAGGCCGCCCTCGGACACCGGGACGAAGATCTTCAGGTATCCGGCGGCGGTGAGGTCCCGGAGGTCCTCGGTGAAGAACGCGTTGTCGCGGTCGTAGCCGGCTGCTCGGCCGCGGATCCGCTCCAGCAGCGCGTCGGGCAGGATGTCGTCGGGCGTCATGTCGTTGGGGGCCATTCCTCGTAGGTGCCGCTCAGTAGTTGCTCAGCAGGGTGTTCAGCACGCGTGCGCCGAACTTCAGAGAGTCGGCCGGCACCCGCTCGTCCACTCCGTGGAACATGCCGGTGAAGTCCAGCTCGTCCGGGAGCATCAGCGGGGCGAAGCCGTAGCCGGTGATGCCGAGCCGGCTCAGGGCTTTGTTGTCCGTGCCGCCGGAGAGCGTGTAGGGCAGGACCTTCGCGCCGGGATCCTCGGAGTGGAGCGCGTCGATCATGGAGTCCACAAGGTTGCCGGCGAACGGGACTTCGAGCGAGACGTCCTGGTGGACGTAGCTGACGTCCACGCCGGTGCCGGCCAGTTCCCGGACGATCTCGAGGACCTGCTCCTGCTGTCCCGGCAGCGTGCGGCAGTCCACCAGGGCCTCGGCCGATTCCGGGATCACGTTGTGCTTGTAGCCGCCCTTGAGCAGGGTGGGATTGGTGGTGTTCTGCAAGGTGGCGCCGACGAAGCGGGCCACGGTGCCGAGTTCCTTGAGGATCTTGTCGGGGTCGTCCGGGTCGAATTCGACGCCGGTGAGTTCGGTGACGCCGTCCAGGAACTGCCGGGTGGTCGGCGTCAGCTCAACCGGCCACCGGTATTCGCCGATCCTCGAGACGGCGCTGGCCAGCCGGGTCACCGCGTTGTCGGTGTTGATCTGGGAGCCGTGGCCTGCGCGGCCGTGGGCCACCAGCCGGAGCCAGGACAGCCCCTTCTCGGCCGTCTGCAGCAGGTAGGTGCGCTGGCCGCCGATGGTGGCAGAGAATCCGCCCACCTCGGAGATCGCCTCGGTGGCGCCATCGAAGAGTTCGCGACGGTGTTCGACGGCGTACCCGGCGCCGTACTTGCCGCCGGCCTCCTCGTCGGCGAAGAAGGCGAAGATCAGGTCACGCTTGGGTTTACGGCCCGTGCGCGCGAAGTCCCGCAGGACCGAGAGGATCATGGCGTCCATGTCCTTCATGTCCACGGCGCCGCGGCCCCAGATCAGGCCGTCCTTGAGTTCGGCCCCGAAGGGGTCCACGGACCACTGCTCGCGCAGCGCAGGGACGACGTCGAGGTGGCCGTGGACCACGAGGGCGCTGGCCGATGGGTCCTCACCGGCGAGCCGGGTGACAACATTGGCACGGCCCGGCGCTGACTCGAAGATCTCGGCGTCCAGCCCGACCTCCGTGATGAGGCTGGCGGTGTATTCGGCGGCAGCCCGCTCCCCCGGCCCGGAACCGTCACCGTAGTTGGACGTGTCGATCCGGATCAGTTCCTGGCAGATCCGGACAACCTCATCTTCGGGCCGAACGTCAGTCATATCGCTCCTCGTGGCAGTGGCTCAGTGCTGGCTTCAGCCTACCCACTGGCCCCGATTATTTGTTTCCGGAATCTTCGTGCTAGAGTCTTTCTCGCTGCTTCCGAGAAAAGCAAAACGCTGAAAGGCGAAATTCTTCCCGGAAATACCACCTGCGCGGGTGGCGGAATGGCAGACGCGCTAGCTTGAGGTGCTAGTCCTCGAAAGGGGGTGGGGGTTCAAGTCCCCCTCCGCGCACAACAGGAAATGCCCTGGAATCCTTCATGGATTCCGGGGCATTTTTGTTTTCTCGCCGGGCGGGTCAGGTGATGCCCGCCTTTCACCTCGCTCCCGGCCTATCAATCGCCGGGTAGCGCTTGCGGCGTTGACACCCAGCCGCACTCGGGACCAATCTGTAACAGGGGGCTGAGGCCAGGAGGCACCATGGATCAGTCCGGCAAAGACTCCGCTACGAAGGCTGCTTGGATCACCGGCGGCTTTGCCCTTGTTGGCACTGTGCTGACTTTGATTTTCGCCGGTCCGAAGATTGTGGGCGATGGTGGTAACCCGTCCGGGTCATCTCAGGCTCCACTGTCATCGTCCGCGGTGGCCCCCGTGCCCCCGGTCCCGCCATCGCAGTCGCCGACGTCGATGTTGCCGGACGGCTTGGAAGGTTCCTGGATTGGCGGGGTGGGCAAAGATTCAAGCCGCCACCTGATGCTGACGAAGGAGGCGGGCTACGTCTTGTGGGACACGGCCCGTGAGGGCGCGCCCATCTATAAAGGAAAAGCCGCCTTCAACGGCTCCACCGCGACGTTCTTCGGCGAGGACAAGTCCATCCAGTCCTTTTCGTGGTACCTGGAAGAAACGCCCGTCGGCGACATACTTCACCTCTCAGAGCAAAGCTACCGGCGCGAGTAAGCGCCGGATGTGTCCACACCTGGAGTCCGGCCTTTCGTGACCGTTGAAACCAGCTTGCCGCCGGAACAGCAGGCCTTACTGGCCGCTGGAGCTGGGCTCCGGCCGTTTCCACAAGCCGGCCGGGAGAACCTAAACGGCGAGCAGCCCGGCGGGCATGTGGCCGGCCAGCGAGGACAGCGCGCGGGGCCGCAGGACCGGCCACTCCTCGGTCAGCAGCGACAAGATGACGAAGTCGCGCCAGAGGCCGTCGGCGTTCCGGGAGGACCGGCGCCGGGTTCCCTCGGCCGTGAATCCGAAGCGCGCCAGCGAGGACAGCGACCGCTGGTTGCGGGCATCCACATCGCATTCGATCCGGCCGGCCCCGCAGGAGAACAACCAGTCAAGCAGGCTGATTTTCACCTCGTGGTTCACCTTCGCCCCCCAGAAGTCCGGGTCCAGCACGGTGCGGCCGATCTTCACCCGCTCGGTCCCGTCGTCGTGTTCGGTGATACCAGTGGTACCGATGAAGCGGGACTGTCCCAGCGGGAGCTTCTGGTACACCGAGAAGACCTGCAGCCCTGCGAAGCGCCGCTCCACGAACGCCGTCAGGTCCGCCTCGCCGGCAGGCCGGCCCTCACTGTCGCTGAAGCCCTGGGACCAGATTTCGTCGCGGCCCAGCAGCCGGGCCAGCGGCTCGACGTCGAGCGGCGTGAATGGTGCCAGGACAAACCTGCCGGTGACCGTTTGAAGGGTCGGCAAAGTGTCGGGAAGGAGCAGCGCCATTGCGGCCTTTCTGGTGCGCGGGGATGCGTCGGAGCGGGGAAATCCGGGAGCCGTCGTTGTCCGCAAATATGCGGCGGCAACAGAAATTATCACCCCGGTGCCCCACCCCGCAACGACACGCTGGCGGGCGGCACCACGGGGGTCCACGCCGAGGGCGTAAGGCCGTGTCGGGGCCCCGCGGCGGTTTCCGAAAAACGCTGCGGAATCGGACCGACGCATCCCGGGCCCAAGGTGCGTCCGCCCGGAACCGGCGCGGAAATCGCGTCAGCGAGATTCCAGCCCACGGATGTCCTCCTCGCCGAACCCGCAAGGCCGGTTTGAGACCATCCGCTAAATGTAGGGGACACGCTGGATCTGGAGTACTTCAGAGCCGGAAACGACGTTGAGGCGAACCCATTCGTTAGCGGTGGAAGCACCCTCGATGGTCACCCGGCTCAGGTTCGAGACAGTGCCCGAGGGACCGTAGAACGACTTCCATTTCGAGGCGCGGCCGGGGACCGGGAAGAAGACCGAACGGACAGGGGCAAGCCGCTCCAGCGCGTTCCCCCTGCCGGGTTGAGCCGTAGGGAACGCCGCCGATCACCGCGAGGCTATAACTCGTCGCCGCGCCCGCCGTTCCCGTGACGGCGCCGGATATTCCCCGCGCCGGTGCCGCCCCGGCCATCCTCGGGGCTCGCCTCATCAGCTTCCTCCGTCCGGGCACCGCGGTGCAGGGCCTGCTGAACGGTGCCGAGGAGGGAATGGAACCTGGCGTTGTCCGGCAGCTCCTCGATGAGGACGACGCCGTCCGGCCCGGCGAGCGGTATGCACCAGTTGGGGTATTCGGTGCTGGTGCCCGGCTGGTTCTGGGTGCGGGTCTCCCCCACAGCATCCACCAGCGCTACTCCCAGCAGGGACGACGGCGTAAGGGCCGTGAACTCGTACAGCGCCTCCACTGTGGCCTGCTCCCCTGCGGCTCCCGCCGCCGGCAGCAGTCCGTGTTGCCGCACCAGCGCCAGCACCGCGTCCTGGTCCGCGGCGTCGGCGGCACGTTCTTCTGCCACCGGACGCCGCAGCAATCCGAGGGACTCCCGCAGGGTTACATGTGCGCCGGCCAGATAGCCCGCGGTGGGCGGCAGGTCATGGGTATTGACGCTGGTCAGGCATTGTTGCCGGTAGCGTTCCGGCGCCAGCGGGCCGTCGTCGTCGTGTTCGAACCAGAGGATCGAGGTGCCGAAGATCCCGCGTTCCGCCAGGTAGTCCCGGACCCAGGGCTCGAAGACGCCGAGGTCTTCGCCGATGACAATGGCACCGGCGCGCTGTGCTTCGAGGGCCAGGATGCCGACCAAGGCTTCGTGGTCGTAGTACACGTAGGTGCCCTCGCCCGGCCCGGCGCCTTCCGGAATCCACCAGAGCCGGAACAGGCCCAGGACGTGGTCCACCCGGATTCCGCCGGCATGGCGCAGTACGGTCCGCAGCATGTCCCGGTAGGCGGCGTAGCCGGACTCGGCCAGCTTCCCCGGGTGCCACGGAGGCTGTGTCCAGTTCTGGCCCTGCTGGTTGAACATGTCCGGCGGCGCGCCCACCGTCACGCCCTGCGCGAGGACGCCGCCGAGCGCCCAGGCGTCGGCGCCGCCGAGCTTCACACCGACCGCCAGATCGTGCACGATCCCGATGTCCATGCCGGACCGCCGAGCCGCGTCCTGTGCCGATTCGAGTTGTTGGTCGCAGATCCACTGCAGCCAGCGGTGGAACTCGATGCGGTCCGCGAGCGCCGCCCGTTGCTCCGTGGCGTACCCGGTGTCCGGTGAGGACGCGACGTCGTCCCAGTCGCGGGCCGACGGGCCGAGGGACTCCGCGAGAGCCGACCACAGGGCGAAGTCGTCGAGCCCCTGCCCCTGGTCACGGCAGAAATCGCTGAAGCGGCGTGAGCGCGCCGGGCCCCGACGGACCCGGAACACGAGCTCGAGCGCGTCCAGCTTCGCCTGATAACTGGAGTTGCGGTCCAGCAGCGCCGACTCCCGGTTGGCGGCGTGCAGGCGGGACGCTAGCCGCTCGGTTTCGGACAGGGCCTGCGGGGCCAGGTAGGCGTACTCCGGGATCTCCTCCACCCGGATGTACAACGGGTTGAAGAAGCGCCTGGTGGTGGGCAGGTACGGCGAGTCCTCCACCGGCGGTCGGGGCTCTGCGGCGTGCAGCGGATTGACTAGGACGAAGCCCGCCCCCTCGGCTCCTGCCACCGCGGCGAGGTCGGCCAGATCGGCGAAGTCGCCAATCCCCCAGGACCGCGCGGACCTGACGGAGTAGAGCTGGGCCGTGAGTCCCCAGCCGCGGCGGCCCGCCAACGCCTCGGTGGTCCGCAGCCGCTGCGGGGTGACCACAAGGGGACACTCGGCGCGGGTGCCGGACCCGTCGGCCAGGATGGTGTGCCAGCCCAGCGCCAGACCGTCCGGGATACCGAAGCTCGCCCGCCCGGTGAGGACACCGTCGACGTCGCGGGGCGCCTCCCAGTTCTCCAGTTGCCGGGTCTCGCGCCGCGTTCCGTCCTCCGTGACGACCCATACGCTGACGTGGCTGCCATGCGGCACGTGGACGTGGAAAGCGGCCGCGGACCCCTCACGTGCCACCACAATGGGCGGCAGGAGCCGCCGCCAGGGAGCCACTTCAGCCTCGGCCAGGGAAGCCCGCAGCTGCCCCGCGCCATCGGTGGCTATGCCCAGGGCAGTGAGGACCCGGCGCAGGGTGCTGCCGGCCACCGCGCGTTCCACCCCGTCCCAGCCCCAGTAAGAGGTCCCCACCCCGTGGGCCGCCGCCAGTTCGCGCAACAGGGCGTCGGCGTCGTCCGCCGGTCCCGGTCCGGCGTTGCGCGGCTCGCTGCCGTCCGTCATGGGCGCGCCGAGCCGTCGACCGGGCGTGCCGGCGGCTCGGCGCTGTGCTGGATGGCGTGGACGTGGGCCTCTCCCACCAGTTCGTGCAGCCCGGCGACGGACCCGGCCAGGCTGAGCCCGGGCGACGCCACGATGAACGGCATCAAGAGGCGGTTCTCCTTGTCCAGGTGCAGGGTGAACACCTCGCCGATCGCGCCGGCGGCGACGGCGGCGTCGACCCCCTGCGCGGCCCGGAGGCGTTCGACGAGCCCAACGATCACCTGGTGTTCAGCGAGCATCCCCGCTACCAGCAGCCGGCCCTCCGGGGCGTCACCGGCGCCGCCGTACAGCGGCCCCTCCTCGGCGAGCGCGTGCGGGACCAGTTCGGTCTCGCACCATTCGACCAGCACCTCGTGAGCGTCGTGCTCCGCTACGGCATCATCTGCCCGCACCGCATGGGTGAGCGCGGTGACCAGCGCATCAAGCCGTTTGAGCATCCCCGCGTGGTGGGTCTGTACGGCAGCGAGCGCCCGGGCTTCGTCCTCGGCGTTCTTGGGAACCGGCGTCTGCATGGCATCTCCCTGGCTGGGCGGGATTCTGGTCCCACTGTACGTCCGGTCCGGCTCCCGGCAACAGGCCTTTCGGCCCGGCGCACGCTCTCCCGGTCCGTGCCGCGATGCTCGGCGGCCGGGAGCGTTTCGCCGCCGCACAGCCCGCCGCGCTAGCCTTGTATCTTATGGTTGACGTCGAACGTTTCCGGGTCCTCCTCACCGAGGAGCGCGACCGGAAACTTGCCCTGCTGCCCGCCCTCCGCAAGGACATCACCTCAGTGAACGCCGCGCGGCAGGACTCCAACGTCGACGACGAACACGATCCGGAGGGCGCGACGATCGCCTTCGAACTCTCCCAGGCGACCGCGCTGCTGGAACAGAGCAGGGCGGGGCTCACCCACATCGAGGCGGCGCTGGCCCGCATCGACGCCGGCAGCTACGGGATCTGCGAAGTCTGCGGCGAGCCCATCGCCGAGGGCCGGCTGGAAGCCAGGCCGTGGACGCCCTACTGCATCCGGCACAGCGCCGGGCGCGCCTGACCGGGAAGGCGTCGCAGTCCCCCATGAGCATTGACGCAACAACCCTTGCCGCCAACGACCTCGCCGGCACGTGGTGGCAGCGGATCGTGGCCGGGTTCAGCCACGCCCCCGCTCCGGTGGTGACCGGTACCGAGCTTCTGCTGGTGGTCGCCGTCGCCGTCGTGCTGTCCTTGCCGCGCGCCAGCTGGCGGTACTTTGGCCTGCTCGCCACCGTGACCCACGAGCTGGGCCACGCGTTCGCCGCCCTGATGACGGGGCAGCGGCTTGGCGGCATCCGGCTGGGCCTGGACCATTCCGGCACCACCACCAGCTACAGCCGCCGCCCGCTGGCCGCGGTTTGGTCGACGTTCTGGGGCTACCCGGTCCCCGCCGTGGTGGGCGCCGCGATGGTCTGGTCCGGCTTCAATGGCTGGGGCCCGGCGGCGATGTCGGCCGGCACCCTCCTGCTGCTGCTGTCCTTTGCCTTCCTGCGCAACGGCGCCGGTGTACTGATCACGGCCGCGGCGGTGATCGCCGCGGTGCTGCTAGTGCTGTTCGTCCCGGCGGTGTTTATTGGCCACGTGATGATCGGCCTGGGCCTCGCGCTGCTGGTGGCCGCCGTCCGGGACCTTGGCAAGCTAGCGGCGGTGCACACCAGACACCGGAACCGGCTCTCGACGTCGGACGCGTACCTGTTGTCCCGGTCCACGCCGCTGCCGGCGTTCGCCTGGATTGGACTGTTCGCGCTGGTGGTGGCAGCGGCCTGGTGGGCCGCCTGGCAGCCGATGGCACCCGTCCTCGCCGGCCTGCTGCCCTAGGCACGCCCCCAGCATGCGCCCGCCAGGCACTGCACATAGGCTGGGAGCATGAGTGAGACAACCACAAGCACGGAATTCAGCACCAGGGGCGCCTATGTCACCGGCGGCGCGGAGTTCAACCGGGACACCAACTACATCGAGGACCGGATCACCCGCGACGGCGCCCCAGGTGCCAACGGCGAGCCCGGCTGGCCCGTTGAGCCCGGACGCTACCGGCTGGTCGCTGCCCGGGCCTGCCCCTGGGCCAACCGCACCGTGATTGTGCGGCGGCTGCTGGGACTGGAAGACGTGATCTCCCTTGGCCAGCCCGGACCCACCCACGATGCCCGGTCCTGGACCTTCGACCTTGACCCCGGCGGCAAGGACCCCGTCCTCGGCATTGAGCGGATCCAGGAGGCCTATTTCCGCCGCTTCCCGGACTACCCGCGCGGCATCACGGTCCCGGCCATCGTTGACATCCCCAGCGGCGCGGTGGTGACCAACAACTTCCCGCAGATCACCCTCGACTTCTCCACCGAATGGACCGAGTTCCACCGTGCCGGCGCCCCGGACCTCTACCCCGAGGCCCTTCGCGAAGAGATCGACGCCGTCAACAAGCGCGTCTTCACCGAGGTGAACAACGGCGTCTACCGCTGCGGCTTTGCCGGCTCCCAGGACGCCTACGACGCCGCCTACGACCGCCTGTGGACGGCGCTGGACTGGCTGGAGGATCGGCTTACCAGCCAGCGCTACCTTGTGGGCGACACGATCACCGAAGCGGACGTCCGGCTGTTCACCACGCTGGCACGCTTCGACGCCGTCTACCACGGGCACTTCAAGTGCAACCGGCAGAAGCTCAGCGAAATGCCTGCGCTGTGGGGCTACGCCCGCGATCTGTTCCAGACCCCCGGTTTCGGCGACACCACGGATTTCGTGCAGATCAAGCAGCACTATTACATCGTCCATGAGGACATCAACCCCACCGGGGTCGTCCCGAAGGGCCCGGCGCTGGGCAACTGGCTCACGGCGCATGGCCGGGAAGCCCTCGGCGGCAGGCCCTTCGGCGACGGTACGCCGCCCGGCCCCGTCCGGGCCGGCGAGGAAGTCACCGCCGGACACGGCGCTGCCTAAGCTCCGGCGGCGCCGGGCAGCGGGCGGGCGGCGCTAGGGTGGGGCCATGAAACTCTCCCCCACCCCGGCCGCGCAGCCCCTGGCTCCGTCACTCTCGGCCGGAACCGCCGCCCCGGAGTTTGCGGCCGTCCGTGAACTCTTTGACACGTTCCTGGCCCAGGACCCCGAGTACAGTGCGCAGCTGGCGGTGTACCGCGGAGGCGCCAAGGTCCTTGACCTCAGCGGCGGTCCCGGCCTGGGCCCGGGTGACATCACCGGAACCTACTCCTGCTCGAAAGGCGCCGCGGCCTTCGTCATCGCCCTGCTGGTGCAGGACGGGCTGCTGGACCTGGACGCCACCGTGGCGTCCTACTGGCCCGAATTCGGCGCCCGCGGCAAGGACCGGCTCACCGTCCGGCAGGCCCTCTCCCACCAGGCGGGCCTGCCGGGTATCCCTGGCGGCTTCTCGCTCGAGGAGTTCACGACGCCGGAAGCCGCCCGCCGCTTGGCCGACGCCGCGCCGCTGTGGCGTCCGGGACACATCTTCGGCTACCACGCGCTGACCATCGGCATTTTGATGGAGGAACTCTGCAGGAGGACCGCGGGCGCGCCGCTGCAGGAACTCTACGATGAGCGGCTCCGCCGTCCGTTCGGCATCGACTTCTTCCTGGGCCTGCCCGCCGGGGAGGAGCCGCGCTTCCGGGAGGTGCTCTACACGGATGACCCGGCCGCGGAGTGGCTGGACCCGCTCGGCTATGCCGGCCTGAACAGCAACGCTCCGGTCAGCGGCATCATGGAGCTGCCCAACCACCGCGGCGTCCGTGCCGCCGGCATGAGCAGCGCCGGGGGGATCGGCTCGGCGGAAGGGCTCGCCCGGCTCTATGCCGCGGCCACCACGGGCGTCGACGGCGGTCCCGGTTTCCTGGCGCCCGCGACCATCGGGCTGATGGCCGAAGAGCAGGTCTGGGGCCTGGACCGTTCCTCGGGACAGGACAATGCGTTCGCCGTGGTGTTTACGAAGCCGCAGCCCGGCCGGGACTTCGGCAGCCACCTCGCCTTCGGCCACGAGGGCGCCAACGCCGCGCTGGGCTTCGCCGACCCGGGCTACGGGATCGGCTTCGGCTACGTCCCCCGGCGCAGTGAGCAAGGCCGCACCGGCGGCAAGGCCCACCGGCTCTCCGCCGCGGTCCGGCAAGCCTGCCACGCCTGCGCCTGACGCCATCAGCGGCGCCGGCGGAGTTCGTCCAGTTGTCGCAGCAACGACGCGGCCCTAGGGTGAGCCGGGATGGCACACGAAAAAGAACACGTCGACGGAGCACACCCCTCGCGAATCCGCCGGCTGGGCCGCGCCGCGGCCGGGAGTGTGTCCGCTGCCCTGCTGTGGCCGCGCCTGCAACTGGCCACGAAGGCGGCGATTGCCGCCGGCCTGGCGTTTTTCATTGCCCCGTTTATGCCCGGATCCGCGGCGGACTACCCGTACTACGCCCCGCTCGGCGCGCTGGTCGCGATGTACGAAAATGTTTCCGGTTCCATGCGCCAGGGCTTCCAGACCCTCGTCGGCCTGGCCATCGGGATCGGCCTGGCCTTTGTGCTGTTCAGCCTCGGCGACCCGAGTCCCGTCACCGTCGCCATCGTGATGGGACTCGGCGTCATCCTCGCCGGGCTGCCCCGGATCGGCTCGGGCAGCGACTGGATCCCGACGGCGGCGCTGCTGGTGCTGCTGGTCGGCGGGCACAACCCGGACAAGTTCTCCTTCGGCTATCTCTTCCAGATGGGCGTCGGCGTCAGCGTCGGCATCGTGGTGAACCTGCTCGTCTTCCCGCCGCTGCACTTCAAGGCCGCCGCACTCAGCCTGGCCGAGCTGCGGCTGGCGCTGGCGCAGCAGCTCTGGGACATGGGCAAGGCCCTGCGTGAGAACTGGCCGCCGGAACATGAGGACTGGTCGCGCCGCTCCGAGGCGCTCGCCGGGCGCGCGCGGTCCGTGCGGGCCGCCGTGCAGAAAGCGGACGCGAGCCGCCAAGCCAATCCGCGGCGCCGGTTGCATCCCCGCGACGTGGAGGCGGACTACCGCGACCTGCGCGATCTGGAACGGCTAACCTTCCACATCCAGGATGTGACGCAGGTGCTCTCGGACGTCATCTGGGCGACGGACACCCCTTTTGTGATCCCGGACGGGTACGCCGAGCCGCTTGCCGAGGCCATGACCCTGGTGGGCGACGTCCTGCGCGCCGCCGAGGAGGAGGAACCACAGCGGCAGGCCGAACTCATTGAGGAAGCCGACTCCGCGGTCAAGGCCTTTACCGCCCGGGTCGCGGCCGAGGACCACTCCGTCGGCGCCCCCAGCGCCGTCGAGTCGATCCTGCTGAGCCTGCACCGGATGTTGCGCGTGGCGAAATCCGGCGGTGGGAAATCAGGCGGTGGAAACCGCGAAGCGGATGCCGCGCCCGCGGGCCCCAGCTAGCCGCCACACAGCCAGCCGCCGCCGTCGTTGCGCAGGGTGCGGGCTATTTCAGCGACGCCACCGCTCCGCTGAAGTGTTTGCGCCCCGAATGCGGGCTCCACGCCACATACTCGGAGCGTACCCACCCGCCGTCGTCCGACTGCACGGTACTGATGTCCAGCGCCACCCTGGCCGGCAGGAATACCGGCGCCTCGAACGCCACGTCCCAGCTGAAAGCGTCGCCCTTCGCGGCGCCGACGTCGGCCAGCGCCCTCGAGGCAAGGTACATGCCGTGCGCGATGGAGCGCCGCATGCCCAGGGCCTTGGCGCTGAGAACACTGAGGTGGATCGGGTTGAAGTCACCCGAAACGGCGGCGTACGCCCGGCCGGTGTCAACGCCGAGCTGCCACAACGCCGTCGGATCCGGCGCGCGGAACCCCCCGTCCGCGGCGGCCGCGGACGGCTTGTCGATTCCCGGCAGGAACACACCCTTCGCCAGGTAGGTGGACACGCCGCGCCAGCGGACGAAGTCCTCCCCGGCCCCGCGCACCACCGCCACCACGTCCAGTTGGGTGCCGGACCGGTGCCCTCGCAGGTTTTCCGCCCAGGCCCGGATGTCCAGCGCTTCGGTAAACAGCACCGGGGCGGACTGGACCACCTTGTTAGTGAGGTGGATCATCCCCAGCAGCGGCAACGGGAAGTCGTCCCGGTTCATCACGGACATGGACAGCGGGAACGTCAGGGCGTGGATGAATCCGGCCGGCAGCACATCGCTGGCGGTTTCGCCGATCAGGTGCTGGTAGGCCGTCAGGTTCGTGACTCCGGCTTTGACACCGCGGACCTCGTGGCTGACACCGGGAAGCTGCGTGCCGGCGTGCGCCCCCAGAAGCCGGCGGCGCGCCGCGGTGGCGGCGGCGTTGACGTACAGCTTGGAGAGCGACGGCATCTCGGCCAGGATCACGGGCTGACTCCCGGTCATGCGCCCACCAGGTTCTGCCCGCAAACGCGCAGCACCTCGCCGGAGATCCCGCCGGCCGCGTCGCTGGCCAGGAACGCGATGGCCTCCGCCACGTCTCCGGGCTGGCCGCCCTGCTGCAGTGAATTGAGCCGCCGGGCTACCTCGCGGGTGGCGAACGGGATCCGGGCCGTCATCTCGGTCTCAATGAAACCGGGCGCGACGGCGTTGATCGAGCCGCCGTGCGCGGCGAGCAGCGGCGCCGTGGCACGGACCATGCCCATCACGCCGCCCTTGGACGCGGCGTAGTTGGTCTGCCCGCGGTTCCCGGCGATGCCGCTGGTGGAGGCAACCGAGACAATCCGCGGCGAGTTCCGGAAGTGCTCCGAGGCCAGCAGCGCCTCGTTGATCCGCAGCTGGGCGGCGATATTCACGGCAATCACCGAGCTCCAGCGGGACTGGTCCATGTTGGCCAGCAGTTTGTCCCGCGTGATGCCGGCGTTGTGGATCACGATGTCCAGCCCGCCGTGGCGCTCCACGGCGTGGTCGATGATGCGCTGTCCCGCGTCGTCCCGGCTGATGTCCAGCTGCAGGGCGGTACCGTGCACCTCATTGGCGACCTTGGCGAGGTGGTCCCCGGCGGCCGGGACGTCGACGGCGACGACGGTGGCGCCGTCGCGGTACAGCGTGCGGGCAATCGCCGCGCCGATTCCGCGGGCGGCTCCGGTCACAACCGCGACCTTACCCGCCAGCGGCTTCTCGGCGTCGACCGGCAGCTGACCAGCCCCGGAGGAGACGGTGAGGAACTGGCCGTCCACAAAAGCGGAACGCCCGGAGAGGAAGAACCGGAGCGCACCCAGGGCGCTGGGGCTCGTAGTCCGCGCGTCGTCGGCCAGCAGGATGCCGTTGCCGGTGGCGCCGGCGCGCAGTTCCTTGGCCAGGGAGCGCAACAACCCGTCGATGCCCTGCCGGGCCGCCGCAGCGGCCGGATCCGCGGTGCCCGCGGCGGCGCGGGAGACAGTCACCACGCGGGCGTTCGCGGCGAGGTCCCGGAGCGAGGCCGCGGCGCTGAGCACGGGCTTTTCCAGGTCTTCGGGCCGGGCCGCCTCGTCCAGCACCAGGATGATCGCGCCGAGCTTCTCGCGCGGCACGGCGTGGCGGCGGACGTCGAGATCCCAGGAAAGCAGCGCGGCGGCGAGTTCATCGGCCCCACTGCCGGTGCCCTGTACCAGCACGGGTCCCTGGACCAGCGGCTGGCCGGGCTGGTGCCGCCGGAGCGCTACGGGCTGCGGCAGGCCGAGCTTCCGGGCGATGTCCTTGCCGAGGCCCTTGCTCACAAACTGGGTGTATTTGTCAGTCATTCGGTTCCCCTAGTGTGCTTCGAGAATAGCGACGACGCCCTGGCCGCCGGCGGCGCAGATGGAGATCAGGCCGCGTGCTGGCCGGCCGTCGACCTGCCCCTTGGCGTGCAGCATCTTCGCCAGCGAGGCGACGATCCGTCCGCCGGTGGCGGCGAAGGGGTGCCCCGCGGCGAGGGAGGAGCCGTTGACGTTGAGCCGGGCCCGGTCGATGCTGCCGAGCGCGCCGTCGAGGCCGAGCCGGGTGCGGCAGAACTCCTCGTCCTCCCACGCGGCCAGGGTGCTCAGCACGGTGCCGGCGAACGCCTCATGGATTTCGAAGAAGTCGATGTCCGCGAAGCTCAGGCCGTGGCGGACCAGCAGGCGCGGGACGGCGAACGCCGGCGCCATCAGCAGCCCGTCCTTGCCGTGGACAAAGTCGACGGCGGCGGCCTCGCCGTCGAGGACGGTGGCCAGTTTCGGCAGGTCGTGCGCGTCGGCCCATTCCTCGGTGGCGAGCAGCACGGTGGAAGCGCCGTCGGTGAGCGGGGTGGAATTGCCGGCCGTCATGGTCGCTTCAGCGCCGAGGTTCTTGCCGAAGACCGGCTTCAGGCCCGCGAGCTTCTCGAGCGTGGTGTCCGGGCGCAGGTTGGAGTCCTTGCTGAGCCCGCGGTACGGGGTGAGGAGGTCATCGAAGAAACCGGCGTCGTAGGCCGCTGCCAGGTTGCGGTGGCTGTTGTACGCCAGTTCGTCCTGGGCCTCCCGGGTGATCTTCCACTGCGCGGTGGTGAGCGCCTGGTGTTCGCCCATGGACAGTCCGGTCCGCGGCTCGCCGGTGTTCGGGGCGTCCGGGGCGAGGTCCTTGGGCCGGAGCCGGCTGAGTACCTGCAGCCGCTGCGGCAGTGTTTTGGCACGGCTCAGGTCCAACAGGATTTCGCGCAGCCCTTCGCTGACGGCGATCGGGGCGTCCGAGGCGGAGTCGACGCCGCCGGCAATGGCGGACTCGATCTGGCCCAGTTTGATCTTGTTGGCCAGGCCCAGCACGGTCTCAAGGCCGGTGGCGCAGGCCTGCTGCAGGTCGTACGCGGGGGTCTCGGCGGACAGCGCCGAGCCGAGCACAGCCTCGCGGGTGAGGTTGAAGTCGCGGGAATGCTTCAGGACCGCCCCGGCAGCAACCTCGCCGATCCGCTCGTCCTGCAGGCCGAACCGGGCAATGAGCCCGTCCAGTGCAGCGGTGAGCATGTCCTGGTTGGAGGACTTGGTGTAGGCGCCGCCGGTCCGGGCAAAGGGGATGCGGTTGCCGCCGACCACCACGGCCTTGCGGAGCTGCGGGGCCGCGGCTGCTGCTGCGGCGGCAGGCGCCGTGCTGTCCTTCGGTCCGGTCGTGGACGTTCCGTTTTCAGGCATGTGCTGTCTCCTTTGATCAAAGCGGATTACTGATACCCAGCGTACCTGATACGCTGGGTATCGTGAACATCCTCCAGGCTGAACCCCCCGCTCCGGGCGGCCCCGTCGACGGCCGCGCCTCCCGCTGGCAGTCCCACCGCGAGGAGCGGCGCCGCGAACTGATCAAGTCGGCGCGCAAGGCGGTGCACGCGCTGGGCAGCGAAGCCTCAATGGAGGACATCGCCGCGGCGGCCGGGACGTCCAAGTCCGTCTTCTACCGCTATTTTGGCGACAAGGCCGGCCTCCAGCAGGCCGTGGGCGAGGTGGTGCTGAACCAGATGCAGCGGCGCATCCAGGAAGCCGCCCAGGCCGCCCAGACCCCGCGCGAAGGGCTGTACGCCATGGTCTCCGCCTACCTGCAAATGGCCGAGACCAGCCCGAACGTCTATACCTTTGTCACCCGTTACGCACCCGGCGACGCCGAGAGCCACTCAGGTTCCCTCGCCGCGGCCGGGGCGCTGGGCCACTTCTTCGCTGCGATCAGCGAGATGATCGCCCTGCCCATGCGGAACCAGCTGCGCGCCGTTCCGGGCAAGGAAGCCGTGATCGGCTACTGGCCGAACGCCGCGATCGGCCTGGTCCGGAACGCGGGCGAACAGTGGCTGGCCAGCCCGGCCTCCCCGGCCAGGCCGGGCCAGGAAGCGATGGCCCGCCAGATCACCGACTGGCTCTGTTTCGGCATCGCGCCCGAACTGCAGGACCCGCCGGGCCCCGCACCGGACACCCGGCCCTAGACCACCACTGCCCGAACCTCTTACTGCCAACCATCAATCGCCAAAGCGGCAAATTGCCAGCACCGCAACTTGCCAGCAACCGCAATGTCAGTGCCAACGAAGGAATCGACATGACTGAACTAGCCGACCGCGCCGCGGGCCGCCTCACTCCCCCGGCCACCGGAACCAGGACCTCGCCGGCCGCCTCCGCCACCGGAACCCATGCCGCCGGGACCCCCGCCGTCGACGTCGCCGCGCTCGGCGAGCAGCTGCTGGGCAAGTGGGCGGCGGTCCGCCGGCAGGCCCGCGAGCTGGCCGGCCGGCCGGAACTGCACAAGACCGAGGGGCTGACCCACACCGAACACCGGCAGCGGGTCTTCGGCCAGCTGAAGATCCTGGTGGACAACGGCGCCGTGCACCGCGCCTTCCCGGCGGAGGTCGGCGGCGCGGACGAGCACGGCGGCAACGTGGCGGGCTTCCAGGAGCTGGTCATTGCCGACCCCTCGCTGCAGATCAAGGCCGGCGTGCAGTGGGGGCTCTTCGGCTCCGCCGTGAACCACCTCGGCACCGAGGAACACCACAAGAAGTGGCTGCCGGGCATCATGAGCCTGGAGATCCCGGGCTGCTTCGCCATGACCGAGACCGGCCACGGCTCGGACGTCGCCAGCATCGCCACCACCGCCACCTACGACCCGGCCGCCGGCGAATTCGTGGTGCACACACCGTTCCGCGCGGCCTGGAAGGACTACATCGGCAACGCGGCCACCGACGGCCTCGCCGCCGTCGTCTTCGCCCAGCTGGTGACCAACGGCATCAACCATGGCGTGCACGCGTTCTACATGGACCTGCGCGACCCGCAGACCAAGGAATTCCTTCCCGGCATCGGCGGCGAGGACGACGGGGTCAAAGGCGGCCTGAACGGCATCGACAACGGCCGGCTGCACTTCAACCAGGTACGGATCCCGCGGACGAACCTGCTCAACCGATACGGCAACGTCGACGCCGACGGCACCTACAGCTCGACCATCGCCAGCCCGGGGCGCCGCTTCTTCACGATGCTGGGGACCCTGGTCCAGGGCCGGGTGTCGCTGGACGGCGCCGCCGTGACCGCCTCGAAATTGGCCCTCAAGACTGCCATCCAGTACGCCTCCGAGCGCCGCCAGTTCAACGCCTCCTCCGCCACGGACGAGGAGGTGCTGCTGGACTACCAGCGGCACCAGCGCCGGCTGTTCACCCGGCTTGCCACCACCTATGCGGCAAGCTTCGCCAGCGAGCAGCTGCTGCAGAAGTTCGACGACGTGTTCTCCGGCCGGAACGACACCGACGAGGACCGCCAGGACCTCGAAACCCTGGCCGCGGCGCTGAAACCGCTCAGCACCTGGCACGCCCTCGACACCTTGCAGGAGTGCCGCGAAGCCTGCGGCGGCGCCGGCTTCCTGATCGAGAACCGGTTCGCCTCGCTGCGCGCCGACCTGGACGTCTACGCCACCTTCGAAGGCGACAACACCGTGCTGCTGCAGCTAGTCGCGAAGCGCCTGCTGGCCGACTACGCCAAGGAATTCCGGAACGTCGACTTCGGCGTGCTGGCCCGCTACGTCGTAGGCCAGGCCACCGGCGCGGCCATCCACCGGACCGGGCTGCGCGGCGTCGCCCAGTTTGTGGCGGACTCCGGTTCGGTCCAGAAAGCCGCCAGCGCCATCAAGGACGAGGCGGGCCAGCGGGCCCTGCTGACTGAGCGGGTCCAGGCCATGGTCGCCGACGTCGGTTCCGCGCTGAAGGGGGCGAACAAGCTGCCGCAACAACAGGCCGCGGCGCTGTTCAACAGCCACCAGAACGAGCTCATCGAGGCGGCCCAGGCGCACGCCGAACTGCTGCAGTGGGAGGCCTTCACCGAGGCACTGGGCCACGTCACGGACCCCGGCACCAAGGCGGTCCTGACCTGGCTGCGCGACCTGTTCGGCCTGTCCCTGATCGAGAAAAACCTGTCCTGGTACCTGATGAACGGCCGGCTCTCGATGCAGCGCGCCCGCACCGTGGGCGAGTACATCAACCGGCTCCTCGTCAAGCTCCGCCCGCACGCCCTGGACCTGGTGGACGCCTTCGATTTCGGCCCGGAGCACCTCCGCGCCGCGATCGCCACCGGGGCGGAGAAAACCCGCCAGGACGAGGCCCGGGAATTCTTCCGGCAGCAGCGCGCCAGCGGCCAGGCGCCGCTGGATGAGAAGATCCTGCTGGCCCGCACAGCGCGGGAAGGCAAGGCCCCCGGAAAGGCCCGGGCCGGGAAGCCCGCTTCCGGCAAGGCACAGCGCACTAAATAACAGCGCGGCGAACTAACAGCACCTTACGACGACGGCGCCGCCCCTTGGCCGGGGCGGCGCCGTCGTCGTTGTTCCCTTCGCTTCCTGGTTTCCTACTGCGGGAGGACCGACCGGTAGACCTCAAGGGTGGTCTCCGTGATGGACTCCCAGGAGAAGTGCTCCTCGGCCCGGCGGCGGCCGGCCTGGCCCATCGCGCGGGCGCGGGCCGGGTCGGAGACCACCTCGGTCAGGGCCGCGGCGAACTCCGTCACGAACTTTTCCGGATCCAGCGGGGTGCCGGTGCCGTCGGTGACCTGCTCAAGCTGCACCAGCAAACCGGTCTCGCCGTGCTGGACCACCTCGGGGATGCCACCGGTGGCGCTGGCCACCACCGCGGCGCCGCAGGCCATCGCCTCCAGGTTCACGATCCCGAGCGGCTCATAGATGGACGGGCAGGCAAACGCGGTGGCGTGGCTGAGGACCTGGACCAGTTCGTTGCGCGGCAGCATCCGCTCCACGAGGATCACGCCGCTGCGCTGGCCCTGCAGTTCCTCGATCAGCCGGGCGGTCTCCGCGGCGAGTTCCGGCGTGTCCGCGGCGCCGAGGCACAGCACCAGCTGGACGTCGGCGGGCAGCTTCGCAGCGGCCCGCAGCAGGTACGGGACGCCCTTCTGCCGGGTGTTGCGGCCCACGAAGACGACGCTGGGCCGCGCCGGGTCAATGCCCAGGGCACGGACCACGTCGTCGTTCTCGTCACGGTTCCAGAGGCTGACGTCGATGCCGTTGTGGACCACGCGGACCTTCGCCGGGTCCACCTCGGGGTAGCTGCGCAGGATGTCCTGCCGCATGCCTTCGGACACGGCGATGATCGCGGCGGCGGACTCGTAGGCGGTTTTCTCCACCCAGGAGGAGAGGGCGTAGCCGCCGCCGAGCTGCTCTGCCTTCCAGGGCCGCAGCGGCTCCAGGCTGTGCGCGCTGAGCACGTGCGGGATGCCGTGCAGCAGCGAGGCGATGTGCCCGGCCATGTTGGCGTACCAGGTGTGCGAGTGCACGAGGTCCGCGCCGGCGACGTCCGGAACGATCCGCAGGTCCACGCCGAGGGTCTGCACCGCCGCGTTGGCGCCGGCCAGATCCTCCGGCACGGCGTAGGACGTTACGGTCGCCCCGTGGTAGTCCGGGGTGCGCGGCGCACCGAAGGCCCGCACCTGCAGATCCACCCTCTGGGCCAGCACCCGGCTGAGTTCGGCCACGTGGACGCCGGCGCCCCCATAGATTTCGGGCGGGAATTCCTTGGTCACAATGTCTATTCGCACAAACCCCAAGGTAGTCCTTCCGGCTGATCTGTTCTAGTGTGAAGAGGTCCGGGCACACCGGACAGTTTTGGGGAGCAGACGAAGGCGTTCAGGAGCGATCACCATGCCGCAGCAGAAGAAAGTCTTGGCCATTGTCCTCGCAGGTGGCGAGGGAAATAGGCTGATGCCGTTGACGGCCGACCGGGCCAAGCCGGCCGTTCCGTTCGCCGGAAGTTACCGGCTGATTGATTTTGCCCTTTCCAACCTGGTCAATTCCCGGTATTTGCAGATTGTTGTCCTCACGCAATACAAATCCCACAGCCTTGACCGGCATATTTCCGAGACCTGGCGTATGTCCACGCAGCTCGGCAATTACATCGCCTCCGTGCCCGCCCAGCAGCGGGTCGGCAAGAGCTGGTTCCTGGGCAGCGCCAACGCCATCTACCAGTCCCTGAACCTGATCCACGACGCCAACCCCGACATCGTCGTCGTGGTCGGTGCGGACCACGTGTACCGCATGGATTTCGCGCAGATGGTCGCCCAGCACGTCGCCAGCGGCGCGAAGGCAACGGTGGCCGCCGTGCGCCAGCCCCTGCACATGGCCGACCAGTTCGGCGTGATCGAAGTGGACCAGGAGAACCCGGAGAAGATTGCGGCCTTCGTGGAGAAGCCGTCCTCGACGCCCGGCCTCGCCGCGGATCCCAGCCAGTTCCTGGCCTCCATGGGCAACTACGTCTTCAACGCCGACGCCCTCGTGGAGGCGCTGCACGTCGACGCGGAGCGGCTCGACACCAAGCACGACATGGGCGGGGACATCATTCCCTACTTCGTCGACCAGGGCGAGGCCGGGGTCTATGACTTCACCCTCAACGACATCCCCGGCTCCACCGAACGCGACCGCACCTACTGGCGCGACGTCGGCACCATCGATTCGTTCTACGACGCCCACATGGACCTGATCTCCCCTGTGCCGGTGTTCAACCTGTATAACTCGGAATGGCCGATCTACACCCGCCAGAGCATCTCCCCGCCGGCGAAATTTGTCCGCGGCGAGGGCGGCACCGTGGGCACGGCCCTGGATTCGATCGTGGCCAGCGGCGTCGTGATCTCCGGCGGCATCGTGGAAGGTTCGGTGCTTTCCAACGACGTCTACGTCGGCACCGCCAGCCGGGTCCTTGACTCGGTGCTGATGGACAAGGTGCAGGTCGGGGCCGGCGCCGTCGTCAAGCGCGCCATCGTGGACAAGAACGTCCGGATCCCGGCCGGTGCCGCGATCGGGCTGGACCCCGAACTGGACCGGGCCCGCGGCTTCAAGGTCACCGATTCCGGCATCACGGTCCTGTCCAAGGGCCAGGAGGTGCCCGAACCCGGCGACGCCGAACGCTCCCTGTCCGCGGCCAACCTGTACCTGGTGCCCGACGCCGTGAAGACGGCCACCGAGAACTGGCCGGCCGGACGCGAGTCCGTGGAAAAGGTCGGCGAGGTGCACGCCGCCGCAGTCGGCGTCGAGCCTCCGGGGAAGACCTCGACGAAGGCGTACTGAGCCGCGGGCCTGAGCCGGGGCCGCCAATCGGCGCCCCCGGTTCCGGGCCAGCAATATCCGGCGTCGGGTCGGGGCCGTGACAGGCTGTAAAATTGGCCCAATGAGCTCTCCCGATCTGCCCCCCGTGCCGGCCAGCGATTCACCGGCCCCGGTTGACCTGACCCCCGCGGAAATCGCGGCCTGCCTCAAGGTGCTCAACAGCATCCACGTCTACGACGAAGAGCACCCGGACTACGTCTCGATCCGCCGTGCGACCGGCAAGATGTTCAAGGCGGTCAAGCGCCACCGCCGGACCACCAAGCGGGACCTCATCGCCGAGGCGGACCGCGCCGTGATCGCCCAGACCGCGACGGCGGCCCCGGACCGGATCGACGACGAGACGCGCGGGAACAAGCTGGCGCCCTCTGCCACCGGCGAGGTCGCCGGGCACCTGATCCGCTCGCGGCCCTGCTACATCTGCAAGCAGCACTACACGCAGGTGGACGCCTTCTACCACCAGCTCTGCCCCGAATGCGCCCTCTTCAGCCACAGCAAGCGCGATGCGCGGACCGACCTGAGCGGCCGCCGCGCACTGTTGACCGGCGGCCGGGCCAAGATCGGCATGTACATCGCCCTACGGCTGCTCCGCGACGGCGCCCACACCACCATCACCACCCGCTTCCCCAAGGACGCCGCCCGGCGCTTCGCCGCGATGGAGGACAGCGCGGACTGGCTGCACCGGCTGCGGATCGTGGGCATCGACCTGCGTGATCCCTCCCAGGTGATGGCGCTGACGGACTCTCTCGATGCCGCCGGCCCGCTGGACATCATCATCAACAACGCGGCCCAGACGGTCCGGCGCTCGGGCAACGCCTACAAGCCGCTCGTCGACGCCGAGGACGAGCCGCTGCCGGCGGAGCTGCAGGCGGCCAACGGCGGCCCCGAACTGGTCACCTTTGGCCACGCCCACGACAAGCACCCGCTCGCCCTGGCCAGCTCGGTCCTGGAGCACCCCGTGCTGGCCGGCGACGCCATCACCTCGCTGGCGCTGTCCACCGGTTCCGCCTCACTGGAGCGGATCGCCGCGGGCACCGCGATCGACGCCGGCGGCCTGGTCCCGGACCTCGCCAGCATCAACAGCTGGACCCAGGTGGTGGACGAAGTGGATCCCCTGGAGATGCTCGAAGTGCAGCTCTGCAACGTCACCGCGCCGTTCCTGCTGGTCAGCCGGCTGCGCGGGGCGATGAAGCGCTCCACGGCGCGGCGGAAGTACATCGTGAACGTCAGCGCCATGGAGGGCCAGTTCTCCCGCGCCTACAAGGGCCCCGGGCACCCGCACACCAACATGGCCAAGGCCGCGCTGAACATGATGACGCGCACGTCCGCCAAGGAAATGCTGGACTCCGACGGCATTCTGATGACCGCCGTCGACACCGGCTGGATCACCGACGAACGTCCCCACTACACGAAGGTTCGGCTGATGGAGGAAGGCTTCCACGCCCCGCTGGACCTTGTCGACGGCGCGGCCCGGGTCTACGACCCGATCGTTATGGGCGAGTCGGGCGAGGACCAGTACGGCGTGTTCCTCAAGGACTACAAGCCCAGCCCCTGGTAGGCCCCGGCCCGTGCGGTGTTCTAGCAGCGCCGCGGTGGCGGCGCCACGGGCCTTATGGCCCTAATGGGCCCCAAGGGCTGTCCGTAACGTGGAGCTGTGAATACGACGACGCCACCGCCAAATTTCCAGTTGTCCATCGACCAGTGCTGGGTGCTGCTCGACAGCGAAGTGGTCGGGCGGATTGCCTTGATCGTGGACGGCCATCCGGAGGTTTTCCCGGTGAACTTTGTCCTGCAGCGCCGCTCGATCGTGTTCCGCACCGCCGGCGGGACAAAGCTCTGGGGCGCCATCACCTCCAAGCCGGTGGCGTTTGAAATCGACGGGTACGACGCCCACGAGCAGACGGCCTGGAGCGTCGTTGCCCGCGGCGAGGCCGAACTGATCGAAGACCAGGCGGACAAAGACGCGGTGGACGAGCTGCTGCTGGAGCCCTGGCAGCCTGGTGAGAAGAACTACTACGTCCGGCTGGCGCCGAAGGCCCTCACCGGTCGCCGTTTCAAGGTCAACAACCCGGATGTGTGGCGCACACGACTTGCGGACCCGCGCCGGGCCGCTTTTGAGTAGTCCGGAGCCGTGAATGCTTCCCGGGGCTGATCCGTCCCGGAGCCGGCCCGGCTAGCGCTTTTCCGGCGCGTGCACCACCAGGACGGGGCAGTGTGCGTGCGCCACGAGCGCGGAGCTCACCGAGCCGAGCAGCAGGCCGCCGAAGCCGCCATGTCCGCGCCGGCCCAGCACCAGCAGGTCCGCGTTGCGGCTTTCCTCGAGCAGCATCCGGCGCGGATGCCCCTGGACCAGCCGGGTTTCCACGTTGGCAGGAAGGGTGTCGCCGAAGGCCTTCACCACTGTTTCCTGCAGGATTTCACCGGCGCGCACGTCAAAGTCATTGATCCCCATGGCCACGTAGCCGTCGTACACCGGCGGCACGTCCCAGCAGGCCAGCGCAACGATGTTGGCGGACAACGGAAGCGCCAGGCCCTGGGCCTGGCGCAGCGCCTCCACCGAGGCCTCCGATCCGTCGACGCCGACCAGGATGGTCCGAATGCCCGTAGCCTCGCTCATGACTGGTCCCTTCGTCGTGCCCCCGCGGCGCGTAGCTCCAAGGATTCCGCCGCCCGCGTAGCCCGGGCTAGGGCCGAAAGTCACGGCCCCGAACCGGCCCACGGGCCGCCGTGGGCCGAACGGCCCTTGCCCGGGACCGGCGGCCGGCCGGAGACTGGCTGTGCGGGGCGAAGAAATATTCGGGCCCCGCGACCATTGGCGGCCTCTGGAGGTCACAATGGAAGGTACGACTCCACCACAACTCAGGATCCAGCGGTTAGGGTTCCGCACAAGATGGACGGGCGAAGTCTGTTACGCACCTGCGACGCGAGCTGGGGAGCTCCGCGGGAAGCGTGGCAGCAACGGCGCCCTGACGGGAGAAACATGATTGCCTGGGCAGATGCCGGTCTCACTGCAGCCGAGGGCCATCCGGCTGTCATCCGTGTGTTCATCCTCGACGACCACGAACTGGTCCGCCGCGGCCTGCAGGAACTGCTAGAGGGCGAGGGCTTCCTCGTGGTCGGCAGCTCCGGATCTGCGGTGGAGGCGACCCGCCGGATCCCGGCGCTACACCCCGACGTCTGTGTCCTGGACGCCCGGCTGCCCGACGGCACCGGAATCGAGGTCTGCCGGGACGTGCGCTCCATCGATCCCTCGCTGAACTGCATCATCCTCACCAGTTTTGACGACGAGCAGGCCCTGCGCGGTGCCGTCCTCGCCGGGGCCTCCGGTTACGTCCTCAAGGAGATCGGCGGCACCGACCTGATCGGTGCGCTGCGCCGCGCCGCGGCCGGCGAATCCCTCTTCGAGGATGGCGTCGCTGCCGGGATCGTTGAGAGCCTGGTGGAAACCGAGGAGGTCGATCCGCGCACCGCTGCCCTCACGCCGCAGGAGCGCAGGGTGCTGGAGCTGGTCGGCGGCGGCCTGACGAACCGCCAGATCGCGGCCGAGATGTTCCTGGCCGAAAAGACCGTGAAAAATTACGTCTCGTCCCTGCTGGCCAAACTGGGCTTCGAGCGCCGGACCCAGGCGGCGGTCTTCATCGCCAGCCCGGCCGGCGCCCCGGCGGGCACACCTGCCGACGCTGCCCGGCAGCACAGCGTGCGCTGACGGCTCCGGCGGACAGGCCACGCCGGGAGCGGGGCCGATAGCCGCTAGAGCGGGACGGACCATTCAACGCTGGTGCCGGCGTCCGGCGCCGTCGTAATGGTGCACTGGCCGTCCAGCATCCGTGCCCGGTCTTCCAGGTTGGCCAGGCCGTTGCGTTCCTGGCTGTCGTTGAACCCGGAGCCGTTGTCCGTGATGACCACCGTGACCTGGCCCTTGATGACGGCGACGGAGACCGAGATGGCATCCGCGCCGGAATGCCGGACGGCGTTGCTCAGCCCTTCGGAGACCACCGCCACTACGTTGTCCGCCTTGTCCGGCGTGACCGCGTCCACCGGCCCGGTCAGCGTGAGCCGGGGCGTGAAGGGCATGGATTTGGCCGAACTGCGGGTCACGCGCCGGATCCTGCCGCTGAGCAGTTCGGTCTCCCCGCTGCTGCTCTTGAGCGAGTAGATGGTGTCCCGCAGGCTGCGGATCGCCTCGTCCAGTTCGCCGGTGATGTTGCGGATCCGTTCCGTTGCCAGTTCGTCCTTGGTGAACCGGGTCAGGCTCTGGACGCTCAGCCCGGCGGCGAACAAGCGCTGGATGACCAGGTCGTGCAGGTCCCGGGCGATCCGGTCCCGGTCGGTGAAGACCAGCAGTTCCTCGCGGAGCCGGTGCACCCGGGCGAGTTCCAGGGCCAGGGCCACATGCGAGCCGAAGACGGCCCCCATCTCGATGTCGGTGCGCGCGTACCGCAGCGATTCCTGTTTGCGGGCCAGCAGCAGCAGCCCGTGGTGGGCGCCCTGGGTGCTGAGGGCGACCGCGAGCAGCGGGCCCAGGCAGCCGCCGTCGGTGCCTTCCAGCATCCCGTCCGTGTGCTCGAAGATGACCGGTTCGCCGCCGTTAAGCACGTCCTGCAGCTCGGGTGCGTCAAGGGTCAAGGATTTGCCGGCGAAGTTCTTCGCCCGCTCCCCCGCGGCACCGGCCACGATGTAACCGGGGCCGGACACATCCGGTGCCACAATCAGGGCCAGCTGGGAGTCGGACTCCTGCAGCGCCCGGGCCGCGATGGGATCGAGGCCACCCGAGGTGTAGTCCCGGTCGCTGCCGAGCATCAGCCCGGACACGTCCATGCACGCTTCCAGCCAACGGGCACGGCGCCGGGAGTCGTCGTAAAGTTTCGCGTTCTCGATCGCGACGCCGGCGGCGGCGGCCAGCGCCACCGCAAGCGCCTCATCTTCCGCGGTGAAGTCCCCGCCGCCTTCCTTCTCGGTCAGGTAAAGGTTGCCGAACACGGTGTCCCGGACCCGGACCGGGACGCCGAGGAAGGACTGCATGGGCGGATGGTGCTCCGGGAAACCGTAGGCCTCCGGATGTTTGCGCAGGTCATGGAGCCGCAGCGGCCTGGGATCGCTGATCAGCAGGCCCAGCACCCCGTGCCCGGTGGGCAGCGGGCCGATCTGCCGGGCGAGTTCGCCGTCGATTCCGACGGTGATGAAGTGGCTGAGCGCATGGTCATCGCCGATCACGCCGAGGGCGCCGTAGCGGGCATGCAAGAGTCGGCACGCGGACTGCACCACACGTTCCAGCACGGCATCCAAACTGAGGTCCTCGGCCACGGCGACGACGGCTTCGAGCAGGCCGGCCATGCGCTCCTGAGACTGAAGCAGCTCTCCGGCGCGGGAGACAAAGTCCTTGAGCAGGTCCTCGATCCGGGGGTTGCCGGAGGAGACGATGTCCGGGCTGTTACCAGGTGCATGCATCTTCATTGGCCCCAATTCTCACGACGTACATCCGCGCCGATGACGTGTTGCCAGAATACCCCCATCCGCAGCGCCGGGACCTAAAAGGGGCTGAGGTTTATTACGCCGCCGGGCCGTTATGCCCTAGCCCCGACGCCGCCGGCCGACGTAGGCTCGGCGCCATGAGCACTGATCCGAAAGCTGCCGCCGGCCAGCCCCACGACGTCGAAAACCTGGAGAACCACGAGTGCTGGAGGCTGTTGCGCAGCGTCACGGTGGGCCGGATGGCCGTCTGGGTGGACGACCACCCGGACATCTTCCCGATCAACTACAAGGTGGACCACGGAACCCTCGTGTTCCGCACGGCGGAGGGCACCAAGCTGCAGGCCGCCACCGGAGACACCCCGGTGGCCGTCGAGGCCGACGGCGTGGACGCGGACAGCGGGATCGCCTGGAGCGTCGTCATCAAGGGCCAGGCCGCCGCGGTGAAGAACCAGGAGGAGGTCCTGGACACCGTGGGCCTGCTGCTGTTCCCCTGGCAGGCAGGCAAGAAGGAGCACTTCGTCCGGATCACGCCGGACTCCGTCACCGGACGGCGTTTCAAGATCGTGCCCCCGCTGACCTGGTGGACGCCGCTGGATGACGCGACCCGCTCCGGTTTCGAATAACCCCCAGCCCGAACAACCCCCAGCCACGTCGGATGCGGGTGGGGGGCGCGGTTTAGGCCAATCGGGTGATTTCCACCGTCACGGCCAGGGCGGAGCCCCCGCCGCCGGAGAGGATGCCCTTCAGCGGCGGCACATCCCGGTAGTCCCGGCCGCGCGCCACGGTCACGTGGAAGTCCCCGGCCGGCTTGTGGTTGGTCGGATCCCAGCTGCGCCACTCGCCGTCCCACCACTCCAGCCACGCATGGGACTGACCGGCGACCGTCTCGCCGAGCTCCGCCGTCGAACGCGGGTGCAGGTAGCCGGAGACGTACCGGGCTGGGATCCCGCAGCTGCGCAGCGCCCCGATGGCCAGGTGCGCGAGGTCCTGGCAGACGCCCTGGCGCTGGTTCCACGCCTCTTCGGCGTTCGTAGTGACGCCGGTGGAGCCTTTCATGTAGGTCATCTCGCCGCGCATCCATTCGAAGACGGCCATGGCCGCCTCATGCGGGTTCCGTCCCTCGACGACGCCGGGGACGATCGCGAGGACCTCGGCGCCCGGGCCGGTCAGCTGCGACTGCGGGATCCAGTCGCTGAACTGGTTGAGCGTCTCCGGCGCGGCGAGTACGTCCCAGCCCACAATGTCCGCCTCGGCCGGGATCCGCTCCACGCGGTGGACCTCCACCGTGGTGGTGGAGAGAACCTCGAGGTGGTCGTGCGGCATCTGCATGTCGAACGCCGTCACGCGGGTGCCCCAGTAGTCGCGGTAGCTGCTGAGCGCCGCCTGCGACGGCGAGACCTTCATCGAGGACTCCAGCACCACCTGCTGGGGGTCCGTCAGCGGCGTCATCCGTGCCTCGTTGTACGAGAGCGTGACCCGCTTGTTGTACTTGTACGCGGTCTTGTGGGTGATGCTGAGCCGGGTCATGAAACTTCTCCCACCCAGGCCAGTTCGTCTGCCTGATTGAAGTACTTACGGGAAATGGCGTCCGAGGCCTGCGACACGGCCTTCTGCACACGCTCCATGTGTTCGGGCAGTTCGGACATCAGGTCATCGGTGCGGTGGAACTCCAGGAACGTCCGGGCCTGGCCCACGATCCGGCGGGCGTCGTTGATGAAGCCGACCCGCTGGGCCGACGGATCCAGCTTGGCGAGGCAGTCGTCGGCGTCGCGCAGGGCGTAGACGATGGACCGCGGGAACAGCCGGTCCAGCAGCAGGAACTCGGCCGCGTGCTGGTCACCGAAGGCGGCGCGCCGGGTCCGCAGGAACGACTCGTACGCGCCGGCGCAGCGGAGCATGTTCACCCAGGACATGCCGGCCGAGAGCACGTCCCGGGTGGAGAGCATCCGTGCGGTCATGTCGGCGCGCTCCAGCGAACGGCCCAGCACCAGGAACAGCCAGCTTTCGTCGTGGCTGACCGTGGTGTCCGCGAGGCCGCTGACCATGGCGGTGCGTTCCAGTACCCAGTTGCAGAAGCGGTACGTGCCCACCACGTCCTTCCGATGCTGGTTCAGCCCGTAATAGGTGGTGTTCAGGCTTTCCCAGAGCCCGGAAGACACGGTTTCCCTGGCCCGCCGGGCGTTCTCACGCGCGGCGCCGAGGGACCCGGCGATCGAGGTGGCGCTGTGCTTGTCGTAGGCCAGGGCGTGCAGCAGCTCATCGAGGCCGAACTCCTCGGACTGCGGCCGCGCACCCATCACGGCGAGGAGTTCCTGCGCGACGCTGCGCTGCTCCTCCATCGGCAAGTGGTTCAGCCGTTCCAGGTGGACGTCCAGGATGCGGGCGGTGCCGTCGGCACGTTCCACATAACGGCCGATCCAAAACAGTGACTCGGCGATACGGCTAAGCATTCGCGGCTACCTCCTGCGCCTCGGACATCTGCTGCTGTTGCTGTTCCTTCTGGCTGTCGCGCCAGTTGCTCTCCACCGGCCAGACCGACACCCGCTCGCGGACCGCGATGGCTGGCCGCGGGATGACCTCGACCGGGACCTGCGGGGAATCCGCCAGCACCCAGGTGTCCTTGGAGCCGCCGCCCTGGCTGGAGTTCACGATCAGGGAGCCCTCCTTGAGCGCCACCCGGGTGAGGCCGCCGGGCAGGACCCAGACGTCGTCGCCGTCGTTCACCGCGAAGGGCCGCAGGTCCACGTGCCGCGGGCCGAACTTGTCGCCACTGAGTGTGGGCACGGTGGAGAGCTGCAGCACCGGCTGCGCGATCCAGCCGCGCGGGTCGGCGATGATGCGCTTGCGCAGGGCCTCGAGCTCGTCCTTGGACGCGTCGGGGCCGATCACGAGGCCCTTGCCGCCGGAGCCGTCCACCGGCTTGACCACCAGCTCGTCGAGCCGGTCCAGCACATGCTCGCGGGCTTCCTTCTCTTCGAGCCGGAAGGTGTCCACGTTGGCGATCACGGGTTCCTCGCTGAGGTAGTACCGGATCAGGTCCGGCACGTAGCTGTAGACCAGCTTGTCGTCCGCGACGCCGTTGCCCACCGCGTTGGCGATCGTGACGCCGCCGGCGCGGGCGGCGTTGACCAGTCCCGGGCAGCCGAGCATGGAGTCGGAGCGGAACTGCAGCGGGTCGAGGAACTCGTCGTCGATCCGCTTGTAGATCACGTCCACGCGCTGTTCACCGGCGGTGGTGCGCATGTAGACCCGGTTGCCGCGGCAGATCAGGTCCCGGCCCTCGACCAGCTCGACGCCCATCAGGCCCGCCAGCAGGGTGTGCTCGAAGTAGGCGCTGTTGAACACGCCGGGGGTCAGGACCACCACGGTGGGGTCGTCGACGCCGGACGGCGCCGTTTTGCGCAGCGCGGACAGCAGCCGGCGCGGGTATTCCTCCACCGGGCGGATGAGCTGCTGGCCGAACGCCTCCGGCAGGCCCTTGGCCATGGCACGGCGGTTCTCCAGGACGTAGCTGACACCGGAGGGGACCCGGACGTTGTCTTCGAGCACCCGGAAGGTTCCCGCCGCGTCGCGGACGACGTCGATGCCGGAAATGTGGACGCGGACGCCGCCGGCCGGTTCGAAGCCGTGGACCTGGCGGTGGAAATGCGCGCTGGTGGTCACCAGCTGCCGCGGAATGACGCCGTCGGAGACCACCGTCATCTTGTCGTACACGTCGTTGAGGAACGCCTCAAGCGCCCGGACACGCTGGGCGACGCCGCGTTCCAGGACCGTCCACTCATCGGCCGGGATCACCCGGGGCACAATGTCCAGCGGGAAGGGCCGCTCCTCCCCCGCGAAGTCGAAAGTCACGCCGCGGTCCAGGAAGGTCCGCGCCATGGAGTCGGCGCGGGCGGTGACGTCGGCCAGCGACAGTTCCTGCAGTGCCCCGGCCACCTGCCCGTAGGAGCGCCGGGCCTGCTGGTCCGGGGTGAACATCTCGTCGTAGGCGCCGCTGCGGCCGGCGGCCTCGGAGTAATCCTGGAATAGGTCAGACATGCCCACTAGCCAACCACCTTTTCGTTACGAAATCATTTCGGCGCAGGCCCGCGGGGCGTGTTGCGGCCCACGCTGCGATATTTAGCCGGCGGTTGCGGCAAGGTGGGGTGCGTGCCTTTGATCCGCCCCTCCTTTCCGCACCGCCGCCCGGGCCGCCTGCAGCCGCTGGTGCCCGGCCTGCTGGCCTGCGCTGCTGCCGTCGCCGCCGCCCTCGCCGTCCACCTGGCGCTGCCCGCGCTGCCGGCCATGACCGTGGCCGTGCTGCTGGGGCTGCTCGCCGCGAACCTTCCCGGCGTGTCCGGCTGGAGCGCCGGGGCCGGCCGGCCTGGACTGGACTTCGCCGGCAAGCACCTGATGCGCAGCGGGATCGTGGTGCTGGGGCTCAAGGTCAGTGTGGTGGACGTGCTGGGCCTGGGCGTGCCCGCGCTGTTAGTGATCACCGGGGTGGTGCTGGCGGCGTTCGCCGGCACCTACGGCATCGGCCGGCTGTTCCGGCTGCCGCCGGCGGTGTCGCTGCTGCTCGCGACCGGATTCGCCATCTGCGGCGCCTCCGCGATCGGCGCGATGGCCGCCGTGCGCCGCATCCGGCAGCAGGACACCGTGCTGCCGATCGCGCTGGTCACGCTCTGCGGCACACTCGCGATCGGCGTCCTGCCGCTGCTGATCGGGCCGCTGGGGCTGGGCCCGGAGGCTTTCGGGGCCTGGGCGGGCGCGTCGGTGCACGACGTCGGGCAGGTCGTCGCCACCGCGCAGACTGCCGGCGCCTCGGCGCTCGCCGTCGCCGTCATCGTCAAGCTCACCCGGGTACTGCTGCTCGCACCCATGGTCGCCGCGGCCGGGATCCACCACCGGCTCGGGTCCGACGACGGCGGGAAGCTTCCCCCGGTCGTGCCGCTGTTCGTCGTGGGGTTCATCGCCATGGCCGCCCTGCGGTCCGCCGGCTGGCTCTCCCCGGGGGTACTCGGGGCGGCCGCGGTGCTGCAGGACGTGCTGCTGGGCATGGCGCTCTTCGGCCTCGGGTCGGCCGTCCGGGTCGGGCACCTGTTGCGGACCGGTACCCCCGCCCTGTTGGCCGCGCTGGCGTCGTGGCTGCTGATCGCCGCGCTGGGACTGGCCGCCGCCGTCGTCCTTATCCCCGGCCGCTGACCGACCGCCCCGCCGATTCCCGGCCGCTGACCGACCGCCCCCCCGGCACCGCCCGTGATTAGATAGCGGAGTGTCGAACCAGAACCTGAGCCGTGACGAAGCGGCAACCCGCTCAGCCCTGATCACCACCCACAGCTACGACGTCTCCCTCGACGTCCGCCAGGCGGCGGATCCCGCGGTTGCGGGCTACACCAGCCGCAGTGTCATCACCTTCTCCGCCAGCGAACCCGGCGCGTCCACCTTCCTGGACTTCATCAGCAGTTCGGTGCACAGCGTCTTCCTCAACGGCAAGGGCCTGCCCGTGGCCGATGTCGTGGACGGCTCACGGATCCGCCTGGACAACCTGCAGGCCGAGAACCAGGTCACGGTCACCGGCACCGCCCGGTTCAGCACCTCCGGCGAGGGCATGCACCGCTTCTTCGACCCCGCCGACGGCCAGTGCTACCTCTACACCCAGTACGAACCGGCCGACGCGCGGCGCGTATTCGCGAATTTCGAACAACCCGACCTCAAGGCCGAGTTCACCTTCCACGTGATGGCCCCGTCCGAGTGGCAGGTGTCCTCCAACGGCGCCGAAACCCTCCGCACCCAGCTGACCAGCGATCCGGCAACAAGCCGCTGGGACTTCGCCCCCACCAAGCCGATGTCCACCTACATCACCACCGTGCTCGCCGGCCCCTACTTCAAGGCCGAGGACACCTGGCACGGGAACCTCGCGGATGGAACCGCCCTTGACGTGCCGCTGGGGCTCTACTGCCGCGCCTCCATGGCACCGTCCTTCGACGCGGCAGAACTGTTCCTGCTGACCCGGAACGGCCTGGACTTCTTCAACGACCTCTTCGACTACCCCTACCCCTGGGGCAAATACGAGCAGGCCTTCGTGCCCGAGTACAACCTCGGCGCCATGGAGAACCCGGGCCTGGTCACGTTCACCGAAAGCTACGTCTTCACCTCCCGGGCCGCCGACTCGCAGTACCAGGGCCGTGCCAACACGCTGCTGCACGAGATGGCGCACATGTGGTTCGGAGACCTCGTCACGATGCGGTGGTGGGACGATCTGTGGCTCAAGGAGTCCTTCGCCGACTACATGGGCACCCTCGGTGTGGACCGGACCACGGACTGGGCGACTGCGTGGGTCAACTTCGCCAACAACCGCAAGGCCTGGGCCTACGTCCAGGACCAGCTGCCCACCACGCACCCGATCGTCGCGGACATCCCGGACCTCGAGGCCGCGAAGCAGAACTTCGACGGCATCACCTACGCCAAGGGCGCCTCGGTGCTCAAGCAGCTGGTGGCCTACGTGGGCTTCGACGCGTTCATCGCCGGCTCCCGCCAGTACTTCCGCGACCATGCCTACGGCAACACGACCCTGGCGGACCTGCTGGCCGCGCTCAGCGCCGCCTCCGGCCGGGACCTCGCCACGTGGGCCCGGCAATGGCTGCAGACCTCCGGCATCTCGACCCTCATCACCGAGATCGAAGAGCACGACGGCGTCCTGGGCGCCGTGTCCCTGCTCCAGCACGCCGAAGACCCGATCACCGGCCGCCAGGAGCCGCGCCCGCACCGGCTGCGGATCGGCCTGTACAACCCCGACGCCACCGGAGCCCTGGTCCGCACCGACAGTGTGGAGACCGACGTCGACGGCGAACGCACCCTGGTGGGCCAGCTCGCCGGCATGGCCCGCCCGGCGCTGCTGCTGGTCAACGACGAGGACCTCAGCTACGCCAAAGTCCGGCTGGATCCGCACTCGGAGGCCACCGTGCGCAGTTCGCTGGGCTCGATCGGCGATCCGATGGCACGGGCCCTGTGCTGGACCGCGTTGTGGGACTCAGCCCGGGACGCCGTCACGCCCGCGGCCCGCTACGTCGAGGCTGTGCAGCGCTTCGGCCCCGCCGAGACCGGCATCGGTGTGCTCCTGAATGTCCTGGGCAACGCCGGAACGGCAATCGAACGCTACGTGCCCGCCGCCACGCGGAGCACCGTCCGCAGCGCCTTCCTCAGCGCAGCGGCCGCGGAGCTGCGGAACGCGGCGCCCGGCTCCGACCAACAGCTGGCCTGGGCGCGCACCGTGGCCGCCACGAGCCGCTACGACGCGGGAGAGCTGGACCTGGTCAGGGGCCTGCTGGACGGCAGCACCGTCATCGAAGGCCTTTCCGTCGACGCGGAGCTCCGCTGGAACCTCTGGCACGCCCTCGCGGCCAACGGGCAGGCGGACCCGGCGCAGCTGGACGCCGAACTGGACCGGGACAACACCGCCTCGGGCAAGTCCGGTCACGCCACGGCCCTCGCGGCCCGGCCCGACCCGGCGGTCAAGGATGCCGCCTGGGACGCCGCGGTCCACGGCACGGAACTGTCCAACCAGCTACTCAGTGCCACCATCGCGGGCTTCAACACGGCGCCGGCCACCCTGCTGGATAACTACGTGGAACCCTACTTCGAGTGCCTCGAACGGGTCTGGGCGGACCGCAGCATCGAGATCGCCAGCCGGATCGTCCGCGGGCTCTACCCGGCCGGCCAGGACCTCGGCCGGGGCGGCGGCGCCCCGGCCGGGCACCCGGTGATCGCCCGGACGGACCAGTGGCTGGCCGAACATCCGGACGCGCCGCGGGCACTGCGCCGGATCATCATCGAACAGCGCAGCCAGTTGCTCCGCGCGCTCACCGCGCAGGCGGCGGCCTAGCAACCCCGCCCCGCGGCCGCTACGGGACCCGGTGCAGCCACTCCGTGGTGCCGAACTTGGTCTCCACCCGGCGGCGGGCGGCGTCGAGTTCGGCCTCGGTGAGTTCCGCCGGCGTCGCCGCGTACCGTTCAGTGAAGACCTCGATCATGGCGGCGACGATCTCGGCGCGGGCCAGCCCGGTCTGCCGCCGCAGCGGGTCGACGCGTTTCTTGGCGCTGGTGGTGCCCTTGTCGGAGAGCTTCTCCTTGCCGATCCGCAACACGTCCACCATCTTGTCGGCGTCGATGTCGTAGCTCATGGTGACGTGGTGCAGCATGCCGCCGTTGGCAAGTCGCTTCTGCGCGGCACCGCCGATCTTGCCCTGGTCGGTGGCAATGTCATTCAGCGGCACGTAGAAGGCGTTGATGCCGACTTTTTCCAGCGCGGCCATGACCCAGGCGTCCAGGAAAGCGTACGAGTCCGCGAAGCTGATGCCATCTACGAGGGTTTGCGGCAGGTAGAGCGAGTAGGTGATGCAGTTGCCGGCCTCCATGAACATGGCTCCGCCGCCGCTGATCCGGCGGACCACGCTGATGCCGTGCCGGCTGACGCCGTCGGGGTGGACCTCGTTGCGGACGGACTGGAAACTGCCGATCACAACCGACGGTTCCTCCCAATCCCAGAACCGCAGCGTCGGGTTGCGGCGCCCGGCACCGACCTCCTCGGTGAGGACCTCGTCGAGGGCCACGTTCACGTGCGTCGGCAGCACGGACGGGCCGATGATGTTCCAGTGGTGGTCGCCCCAGCCGGTGGCCTTGGCCAGGGCCCGGCGGACCGCGATGGCGACCGCTTCGGCGGAGAAGCCGAAGAGCACGGCGTCCTCCGGCAGGGCCTCGGTCACGGCTGCGGCCAGATCCGCCGCGCTGGCGTCCACCGGCAGGCCGGTGAGGCTGCGGTTGATGTCCAGGAGCGCCTCGTCGGGTTCGAGGAAGAAGTCCCCGCTGATCGAGACGTGGGCCAGGACGCCGTCGACGACGTCGAGATCGGCCACCACCAGCTTGCCGCCGGGAACCTTGTACTCTCCGTGGCGCCGGCCGCCGTCGTCCTCGGTGCTGGGCGCTGCGGGGGAAGGGAAGGAAGTCATACCCTCAATCCTGCCCCACTGCCCGGCCGAAACAGAACCCGGCCGCGAACCGCAGCGGCCCCGCACCCGGCCGGCCCCGGGACGCAAAAAGCCCGCACCGTTGCCGGTGCGGGCTTTTCCAAAAGACCTTGGGGTGAAGAAAGTTACTTCTTGCCGCCGAAGCCCTTGAAGCGAGCGTTGAAGCGCTCGACGCGGCCTGCAGAGTCCATGATGCGCTGCTTGCCCGTGTAGAACGGGTGGGACTCGGAGGAGATTTCGACGTCGATGACCGGGTAGGTGTTTCCGTCTTCCCACTCGATGGTCTTCGAGGAAGACACGGTGGACTTGGTCAGGAACTTGACGCCGGAAGCCAGGTCGTTGAAAACAACAGCTTCGTACTTCGGGTGGATATCAGACTGCATAATTGGACCTTTGTTCACGCAACTGGATTTTGCCAGCTGCCAGGTATGAGTGGGAGTGGCTGCCCGGCGCCGAAAGGCGCAGCACGGCCAGCTATCAATAATAGCCCAGATCCCCCTACCGGACGAACCGGCCCGCGGGCGGACTCCCGGGATCCTGCCAACGGCAGTGGCGGCCCGGATGGCGCATCAGTCGCGGGGCCGCAGTTCCCAGAACGCGACGGCGGACGCGGCAGCGACGTTGAGCGAATCGACGCCGGCGCGCATCGGGATTTTCACGGCAAGGTCGACGGCGGCGAGGGTTGCCCCGCTCATCCCGGCGCCTTCGGTGCCGAGCACCAGGGCCAGCCGCTCGGGGTTCCGGGCAGCGAGGACGTCGACATCCACGGCGTCCGGCGTCAGTTCCATCGCAGCGACCAGGAACCCGTGTTCCTTGAGTACTGCCAGCTCCCCCGGCCAGTCTTCGAGCCGAGCCCACGGGACCTGGAACACGGTGCCCATGCTCACGCGGACGCTGCGCCGGTAGAGCGGGTCCCCGCAGCGCGGGGAGACCAGTACGGCGTCGAGCCCCAGGGCGGCCGCGGAGCGGAAGATCGCGCCGACATTCGTGTGGTCCACGATGTCCTCCAGGACCGCGATCCGGCGGGCACCGGCGAGCAGTTCGGGCAGCGGCACGGGAGCCGGGCGGTGCATGGCCGCCATAGCGCCGCGGTGCAGGTGGAAGCCGGTGATTTCCTCCAGCAGCGCGGCCGAGCCGATGTACGCCGGCACGTCCGGGTAGGCCTCAAACACGTCGGCGAGGTCCTCGAGCCATTTCTCCGCGAGGAAGAATGAGCGCGGCCGGTGCCCGGCGGCGAGGGCGCGGCGCAGCACCCGGGAGGACTCCGCGATGTACATGCCCTCGGCGGGTTCGCGGACTTTGCGCAGGTGCACGTCGGTCAGCTGGGTGTAGTCGGCGACCCGGGGGTCGTCGGCGGATTCGAGGTGGTGGAAGCTCATGGACCGCTCAATTCACCAGCTTCGCGATCATGAAGCCCAGGGCCACGGTTCCCAGGATGAAGATGACGCCGCGCAGCACCGGCGGCGACAGGCGGCGGCCCACCTTGGCACCGACCAGGCCGCCGACCAGCGAACTGACGGCAATCAGCCCGACCGCGGGCCAGCTGATCCGGTCGAAGGCGAACAGCAGGTAGGACGCTGCGGCGACGAGGTTCACGCCGAGGACCAGGATGTTCTTCATGGCGTTGGCGTTCTGCATGGTTCCGGCCATGAATACGCCGAGGATGCCGACCAGCAGGATGCCCTGCGCCGCCACGAAGTACCCTCCGTAGACGCCCGCGAGGTAGACCAGTACCACCAACAGGAAGCCGTGCCGCTTGTCCCGGATGGCGTGTTCCGGGTTCTCTTCGCGGTTCTGCACCCAACGCTGCAGCCTGGGCTGGAACACCACCATCAGCAGGGCCACCACGATCAGGGCGGGCGCAGCGTAGTGGAAAACCTGCTCCGGCAGGTGCAGCAGCAGGTAGGCGCCGGTGATTCCGCCCAGCAGCGAGGCGGGCAGCAGCCGCAGGAGTTGGTTGCGCCGGCCGGCGAGCTCCTTGCGGTACCCCCAGGCCCCGGCCGCGCTGCCGGCCACCAGGCCCATGGCGTTGCTGATCGAGGCGGTCACCGGGGCGAAGCCAAGGGCGATCAGCACCGGGAACGTCACCAGGGTGCCGGAACCCACCACGCTGTTGATGGTGCCGGCCCAGAGGCCGGCGAAGAAAATGAAGACGCTACTGAGGAACTCCACGCGCTGTCAGCGGGCCGTTCAGCGGCGGGCGGTGGCGGTGTACCGGCCGCCGGTCTCGCTGACGTCGAGGTCGACGCCGAAGGTCTTGCTGAGGTTTTCCGCGGTCAGCACGTCTGCCAGCGGGCCGGAGGCGACCACACCGCCGTCGCGCATCAGCAGGGCGTGCGTGAACCCGGGGGGCACTTCTTCGAGGTGGTGCGTGACCAGCACGATCGCCGGGGCGGCTTCGTCCCGGGCCAGCTCGCTGAGCCGGTGGACGAGGTCTTCGCGGCCGCCCAGGTCCAGGCCGGCGGCGGGCTCATCGAGCAGCAGCAGCTCCGGATCCGTCATGAGCGCGCGGGCAATCTGCACACGCTTGCGTTCGCCCTCGGAGAGTGACGCGAAAGGGCGGTTGAGCAGCGGGCCCATCCCCCACTCATTGAGCAGGGCGAAGGCGCGGCGTTCGTCGTCCTTTTCGTAGCCCTCGCGCCAGCGGCCGGTGACGCCGTACGCGGCGGTCACCACGACGTTGAGGACCTTTTCGTGCTCGGGGATCTGGTTGGCGAGGGCGGCGGAAGACAGGCCGATCCGCGGGCGGAGTTCGAAGACGTCCACGGCGCCGAGGATCTCTTCGAGGATCCCGGCCATACCGCTGGTCGGGTGGAGGCGGGCGGCGGCCACCTGCAACAGAGTGGTTTTGCCGGCGCCGTTGGGGCCCAGGATCACCCAACGCTCGCCTTCCTTGACCTGCCAGTCAACCTTGTCCAGGAGCGTTTTTGCCCCACGTACAACGCTGACGGCGGCCATTTCAAGAACATCACTCATAGGAGTAGACACTAGGACAAAAAAGCGGACGACTGATAACCGGGGCGGCGGGCCCGCAGTGGCGCCCCCGGGGTGCGTCACCGGCGCGAAACGAATTCAGGGCGGCTGCGGCCCGCTCGCTAGGATTGAGGCCATGAGTTCGAACGTGACCGCGGTCAGCTACGGCGTCAAATTGTCCCTTCCCGAAGTAGCGCAGCTGCGCCGGTCGCTGGCCGGAGCGGGGTTGTCCATCGGCGCCGAAAGCACCGCCGGCGACGGCCGCTTCTCGGTTTACTCCGCCGACTGCACTATGCCGGACGCCCCCACGGCGGCCGGGCTGGACGGGCTCCGCCGGAGCATCGCCGCGGCGCGGATTGACGGCGTCGACACGGCCATTGTCCCCGCCGCCCTGCGGGAGGCCCCGCGGAAGTTCCTGATCATGGACGTGGACTCCACGCTGATCCGGCAGGAAGTCATTGAGCTCCTGGCGGCCTACGCCGGCAAGCGCGAGGAAGTGACGGCCGTGACGGAGGCGGCCATGCGCGGCGAACTGGACTTCGCGCAGAGCCTGCACGCCCGGGTGGCGGTGCTCGCCGGGCTGCCGGCCGACGTCGTCGAGTCCGTCCGCGCGGAGGTGACCCTGAGCGACGGCGCGGCCGAGCTGGTGGTGGCGTTCAAGGCGGCCGGGCACGCCGTCGCGGTGGTGTCGGGCGGCTTCAACCAGATCCTGCGGCCGATTGCCGAGGACCTGGGGCTGGACTACTGGATTGCCAACGAACTGGAAATTGTGGACGGCGCGCTGACCGGGAAAGTACTCGGCGACGTGGTGGACCGCGCCGCCAAGGAAAAGTACCTGCGGGAGTGGGCCGCGGCCGAGGGCATCCCGATGGAGCACACCATCGCGGTGGGCGACGGCGCCAACGACCTGGACATGCTGGGCGCCGCGGGCATCGGGGTCGCGTTCAACGCCAAGCCGGCAGTCCGCGCCGTGGCGGACGCAGCCGTGAACATGCCGTACCTCGACGCCGTCCGGCACATCGCCGGCGTGTAGGGCCCGGCCTGGCGTCGGCCCGGTGTTAACGCCAGATGGCACTTGGCGGCAGTGTTCTTGAAAAACACTGCCGCCAAGTGCCATCTCGGCGGTTACTAGTTGCCCGCGTCGCTGGACTTGTCGAAGTAGTCGGCGCCGCCGACGTATTCGGTGTGGCCGGTCTCGACGTCGGCGGTGGCCATCCTGGCGACCTCGGCGGCAAATTCCTTCACTGAGTACAGCTTGCCGGCCTCGGCGCGGCGGGCCTCGATGGCGCCCGGGTTGGAGCGGTCCAGGAGCGTGGCGGTGACGGTGCCTTCGATCATGTCGCCGGAGACCACCACCAGGGAGATGCCCTTGTCGGCGAGGCTCGGAACGAGCTCCCGGAGCGCGTCTTCACCGGCGCGCTTGCTGCGGGCGACGGGCTCATACTCGGGCATGGTGGGCACGGTCTCGATGAAGTGGGCCTGGTGGCTGGTCACAAAGACCACCCGCGACCCTTCGGACATCAGCGGCACGGCGGCGTTGAGCATGTTCACCTGGGCGTCGCGGTTGAGCTTGAGCGCGTAGCCCTCTTCCATGCCGGACTCCATGCCGCCGGAGGCGTTAAGGACCAGCAGATCCAGCGAGCCAAAGTTCTCCATCGCTGCGCTGGCGAGTGCCTGGACGCCTTCCTGCGTGGTGAGGTCAGCGCCTACGGCTGCGGCCCGGCCGCCCGCTGCCTCGATTTCCGCGACCACCTTGTTGGCGCGCGGCGCCTTCTGGCGGTAGTTCACCACGACGGCGGCTCCCTCGGCGGCGAGGAACTTGGCCACCTCTGCGCCAATGCCGCGCGACGAACCGGTAACGATCGCGGTCTTGTTGTCCAGCAGTCCCATTCGAGCTCCTTTGTTCCAAACGTCCAAATACTGTGGGGTCTGCTGTCCATCATGCCAGCGGTCCGCAGCAATTCGATTGTCCGGGATCCACAAAGAAGCCGCGCAGGCCTAGTTCCGGTGGCCGCGTGGTTCGGGTCGCGGCAGGCTCCGCGGGACATGCCCTCCGGGAGAGTCGAGCACCGGACATAGTGCCCATATGCCCACCCGCCGCGACGAAGACTGGACATGTCCCCCTGGTGGAAGCGGGTGCGAGTGGCTGCGGGGACCGGTGGCGGCGCGCGCTCCGCGGGACATGCCCTCCGCGTGCGTCGGGCACTGGACATAGTGCCCATATGCCCACTCGCCGCGACGAAGACTGGACATGTCCCCCTGGTGGAAGACGGTGCGAGTGGCTGCGGGGACCGGTGGCGCCAGGCGCTCCGCGGGACATGCCCTCCGCGTGCGTCCGGCACTGGACATAGTACCCATAAGCCCACCCGCCGCGACGAAGACTGGACATGTCCCCCTGGTGGAAGCGGGCGCGAGTGGCTGCGGGGACCGGTGGCGGCGTAGGCTCGCGGCCATGGGGAGCCAAGGCACCGAGTCCACACCGGAGGAAGTCTTTTACGGGTCGCCCCGGGGCCTTGCCTTGTACCGCGTCGTGGAACGGATGCTTACCGGACCCGCGCCGGTCGCAGCAGGCCGGCTTTCAGCTGGTCCGCCTGCAGTCGGCCCGGACGCCGTCGATCCGCCTGAAATCAGGGCAACCAAAAGCCAGGTCGCCTTCCGCGGGCGGCGCCGCGGCTTCGCCTACGTCTGGTGGCCCGGGCGCTACGTGCGCTCCGACGTGCCGGCCGTGCTCTCGATTGCCGCGGGCAGCCGGATCGACTCGCCCCGGTTCAAGTCGGTGGTGCACCCGTCACCCGGACTATGGATGCATCATCTGGAGCTTCGTTCCGTGGAGGACCTCGACGCCGAGGTGGCGGGCTGGCTGCGGCAGGCCCGGGACGAAGCCGACTGAAGTCCGGTCCGGCGCTCGACTCGCCTGCCGCAGCCAACCGGCTGGCTCCCCCAAGACCTGCGGCGAGGTGCCGGCCGGCGGTGAGACCTGCCTGCGTCAGCCCCGGTCGACCCTGATCTTCTTGGTCGTCTCGCCCGGCGACGTGACGGGGGCGGGGGCGCGCACTTCCAGGACGCCGTCCTTGTAGCTGGCGGTGATGTCTTCTTCCTTGGCCCCGGCCGGCAGGGCGATGCTGCGCAGGAAGGAGCCGTAGCGGAACTCTGAACGGTAGCCCGTCTTGCTCTTGTGCTCGGTCTTTTCCTCACGTTCGGCCCTGATATGCAGCATGCCTTCGCTGACCGACACGTCGACGTCCTTGTCGGGATCGATGCCGGGAACCTCCGCCCGCACCACCAGGGTGTTTCCGTCCTGGAACTGCTCGACCTTGATGGTCGAGGCCATCGTCAGGTCGCCGTCGAGGAAGCGGCGGACGGGCTCCAACATGTCCGAGGGTGCCCACTTGCTGAGATCAGCCATAATAATCCTCCTGGGTCCACGCCCCTGCCTTGGCGCGGTCAGGGGCTGTACGACCCATTACACGCCCCCGGCTGCTGCGCCGCCTAGGGCCAAAGGCCCGGCCCCGGGCGGAACCCGCGGCGCCGAGACCGGGCCGCAGCCGCCGTCGTCCGCGGGCCCGGCAGCCGCCGTCGTCCGCGGGGACGGCAAACGCAACCGGCCCAGCCGGCCCAGCCGGCCCGGGCCTAGTGGCCCATGCCGAGGCCGCCGTCGACCGGGATAACCGCGCCGGAGATGTAGGCCGCCTCATCGCTGGCGATCCAGCGCACGACGTCGGCGACTTCCGACGCTTCGGCGAAGCGGCCGGCGGGAACCTTGGACAGGTAGTCCTTCTGCGTGGCTTCCGGCAGTTCGGCGGTCATGTCCGTGTTGATGAAGCCGGGCGCCACCACGTTGGCGGTGATGCCGCGTGCCCCGAGCTCGCGGGTAAGTGAGCGGGCGATGCCGACCAGGCCGGCCTTGGACGCGGAGTAGTTGATCTGGCCGGGGGCGCCGTAGAGGCCGGACACGGAGGAAATGAGCACCACGCGGCCCTTGCGGGCCCGGATCATGCCCTTGGAAGCGCGCTTGATGACGCGGAAGGCGCCGGTGAGGTTCGTGTCGATCACCGAGGTGAAATCGTCCTCACTCATCCGCATCAGGAGTGTGTCCTTGGTGATGCCGGCGTTGGCGACGAGGACCTCCACCGGCCCGTGCGCCGCCTCGACCTCGGCGAACGCGGCGTCCACGGAGGCCTCGTCCGTGACGTCGGCTTTGACCCCGAGGATGCCGGCCGGGAGCGTCGTCTCGCTGCGGTAGGTCACAGCGACCTTGTCGCCGTTGGCCAGGAAGGACTCGGCGATGGCGAGGCCAATGCCCCGGTTGCCGCCGGTGATGAGGACGCTGCGGCTGGTCGAGGTTGCTTCAGACATATTGGGCTCCGGGATTCTGCGGCTCACTGGCACCGCGTCGGGTGGGCTGGATTTTCCTGCCTCCGATCTTAGCCTCCGGCGCGAACGTTCCGGCCCGGGGCCGGCAGCTGTTTGGGTGCCCCCGCCGATGGTGAGAGAATCGAAGTAAGCCTATGGAGCGTGATCTGACAGCCGTGACAAACAAGAACCGACCCGGTGAGCGGTCGTCCGGGGAGTACTCCGGTGACACCGAGGTCCATAGCATTACCGACGCCGCCGCCGCCCACTCGGAAGAGATGCGCCAGCGGATGGTCAAATATGCCGTGGCCATGGGCATCCGCATGATCTGCCTGGTCCTCGTGTTCGTGGTGGACGGCTGGTTCAAGGTCATCCCCATCATCGGAGCCGTCTTCCTGCCCTGGTTTGCGGTGGTGATCGCCAACGGCAGCGACCGCGCCGAAGTCCACAGCGAGTCCCTGATCGACTACGTCCCGATGGGCGAACTCGACGCGCCCCGCCCGGCGGAGACTCCCGGCCAGCGCCCCCCGGCGGCGGACGACGCCCCCATCACGCTGCTCCAAGGCGAGCTGATTGACGACGACGACGAGGACCACAGGCGGGCTGCTTCATGAACATTTTTGATCTGGCCGACCCCGCTGCCGCGCCTGCAACGGCGATGTGCTCGCGCAAGGCCTGCCGCGCCGACGCCGCCTGGCAGCTGCTCTGGAACAACCCGAAGATCCACACCCCGGAGCGCCGCAAAACCTGGCTCGCCTGCCCGGAACACCGTGCCTGGCTGGAGGATTATCTGCAGACGCGCGGGCTCTGGAAGGCAACCGTCCCGCTGGACGACGCTGCCGGCAACGGCGCGGAATCCCCCATTGTCCCGGGCAGGGCCGGCTGAATGTACCGCTTCCTTTTCTCCAGCAAGTGGCTGGGTTACCTGCTGCTGGCCGCCATTTTTGCCACCGCGTGCGTGTTCCTGGGCCGCTGGCAGATGGACCGCCGGGCCGAGACCCTCGCCGAGATCAACCGCGTCGTCTCGAACTACTCCGCGACCCCGATTCCCTTCGCGGACGCCCGGGACCAGTTCATCAAGCTCGACGCTGACCGGGAATGGACGCAGGTAGAACTCCGCGGCCGCTACGACGAGGCCGGGCAGCGGATTGTCCGCAACCGCCCGCTCAACGGACAACCCGGCTATGAGGTGGTGGTGCCGTTCAAGCTGGAGTCCGGCGAAACGGTGGTGATCGACCGCGGCTGGCTTCCCATCGGCAATAAGACTCCCGGGAGCCCGGATTCGGTCCCGGCTCCGCCGGCCGGCAACGTCACCGTGGTGGCCCGGCTCAAGCCGGCCGAGCCGGCGCTGCAGCGCGGCGCCCCGGACGGGCAGCTCGCGTCGATCGACCTGGCAACCTACTCCTCCCAGCTTGGATACCCGCTGCTCACCGGCGCCTACGGCCAACTGGCTTCGGAGACCCCGCCGGCCGCAGACATGCCCGTCGGCTTCCCCAAGCCCTCCACCGAGGAAGGCACCCACCTGTCCTATTCGCTGCAGTGGTTTGCCTTCGGCGTCCTCATGTTCGTCGGCTTCGGTTACGCTGCCCGCCAACAGGCCCGGAACGCCGCTATTGATGCGGAGGACGCTGAGGACCAGGACGCCGGGGACGGGTACCTGCACGCGAGCAATCCGTCCCCGCACCGTCGGACGGTCCCCCGGAAGCGCAAGACTGCCACGGCCGAGGAAGAGGAAGACGCAATCCTGGACGCCCAGGGATTCTGAGGGAGCACCGGATGGACCCCGACGCCGTCGCCAGCGTCCGGCGCGCGCTCCTCGCGGCCGGCGCCACGGATACCGTGGCCATCTTTGAGTCCCCGGTGCCGACGGCGGCGGCAGCCGCCGCTGCTTTGGCCTGCGACGTCGCGGCGATCACGAACAGCCTCATCTTCGACCTGGACGGCGCTCCCCTGCTGATCCTTGCCAGCGGCGCAGCCAAAGTGGACGTCCGCAAGGTTGAAGCCCTTCTCGGCTCCGGGAAGATCCGCCGCGCCTCCCCCGACTTCGTCCTGCACCACACGGGCCAACGCGTAGGCGGAGTGGCCCCGCTCGGCCATCCGGCGAAAATCAGAACCCTCCTCGACGAATCCCTGAAGAACCACGAACCGCTCTGGGCCGGCGCCGGAGACCACAACTCCATGTTCTCCATCAGCTACCAAGAACTCCACCGCATCACCGCCGCGGAAGAACTCCAGGTACGTTAGCTTCCGCAGTGGCGACATGACCGCCAGCGGAGCGACATCCGTGAGAGCGCTGAGCGCGATGATGACGATGCACTAGCGCAACGGTGCGGCTGATTTGCGTAGCGTGCGTCTAAGCGGGGGCCCACGCCGTCCGGGTTCCCTGGCCGAGCTTGCGAGGTTAGGGGGACGGTGGGGAGTACGAGCGAGCACGCGGCAAATCGGGCGTGCCGGGGCGCGGAGGTGACCAGAAGGGACCGCCCGAACGAGGATTACGCCAGCGTGATCAAATCCAGGTAGTCCTCGTTCCAGAGATCCTCGACCCCGTCAGGCAGCAGCACGACGCGCTCCGGGTTGAGTGCCTCGACGGCGCCCTCGTCGTGGCTCACCAGCACGACCGCGCCGGTATAGTTGCGCAGCGCGCCCAGGATCTCGGAGCGGCTGGCGGGGTCGAGGTTGTTGGTGGGCTCGTCAAGGAGCAGCACGTTGGCGCTCGACGCGACAATCGTGGCCAGCGCCAGCCGGGTTTTCTCACCGCCGGAGAGCACCCCGGCGGGCTTGTCGACGTCGTCGCCGGAGAACAGGAACGAGCCCAGGATGCCGCGGACCTCGGAGTCGTTCATGTCCGGCGCGGCCGAGCGCATGTTCTGCAGCACGGTGCGGTCGACGTCGAGCGTCTCATGCTCCTGCGCGTAGTAGCCCACCTTGAGGCCGTGGCCGGGGATGACTTCGCCGGTGTCGGGCTTGTCGACGCCGGCGAGCATGCGCAGCAGTGTCGTTTTGCCGGCGCCGTTGAGGCCCAGGATAACCACCTTGGAGCCGCGGTCGATCGCGAGGTCGACGTCGGTAAAGATTTCCAGCGACCCGTAGGACTTGCTGAGGCCGTCGGCGGTGAGCGGGGTCTTGCCGCAGGGCGAGGGGTCCGGGAAGCGCAGGGCGGCCACGCGGTCGTTCTCGCGCACCGCTTCCAGGCCGCCGAGCAGCCGCTCCGCGCGCTTGGCCATGTTCTGCGCTGCGACGGCCTTGGTGGCCTTGGCGCGCATCTTGTTGGCCTGGTCCATCAGGACCTGGGCCTTCTTCTCGGCGTTGGCGCGTTCGCGCTTGCGGGCGCGCTCGTCGGTTTCGCGCTGCGTCAGGTAGCGCTTCCAGTCCATGTTGTAGAAGTCGATCTGCGCGCGGTTGGCGTCCAGCAGGAAGACCTTGTTGACCGTCGCCTCGAGCAGTTCGGTGTCGTGGCTGATCACGATCAGGCCGCCCTGGTGGTTCTTGAGGAACTCGCGCAGCCAGGCAATGGAGTCGGCGTCGAGGTGGTTGGTGGGCTCATCGAGCAGCATCGTCTCGGCGTCGGAGTAGAGGATGCGGGCGAGCTCCACACGGCGGCGCTGGCCGCCGGAGAGGGTCTTCAGTGGCTGGTTCAGCAGCCGGTCCGGCAGGGCGAGGTTCGAACAGATCGCGGCGGCCTCAGCCTCGGCAGCGTAGCCGCCGGCGGCGAGGAACTCGGATTCCAGCCGGTCGTAGCGGTTCATGGCCTTGCGCTGGACGGTGGCGTCCTCGCTGGCCATCTCCTCGTGCGCGACCCGGAGCTTGCCGACCGCGATGTCGAGGCCGCGGGCGGACAGGATCCGGTCCCGGGCCAGCTGCTCCATGTCCGGCGTGCGGGGGTCCTGCGGCAGGTAGCCGATCTCGCCGCTGCGGGTCACCTTCCCGGCGGCGGGGAGGCCTTCACCGGCCAGCACCCGGGTCAGCGTGGTCTTGCCTGCACCGTTACGGCCAACGAGGCCGATCTTGTCTCCCTTGTCGATCCGGAAGCTCACCTGGTCCATAAGCAGACGGGCGCCGGCGCGCAGTTCGAGATCCTGGACGGTAATCAATGCAGCTAAGGCCTTTCACAACAGGGAACGCCGCGGCACAACGGATGAAGTCTGGACGGGGCCGGGGCAGTGTGGCCAAGAGTTCGGCCTCTACCAGTCTACCGGCACCTCCCCTGACGGGTGACATCGGGGAACGCCGCGGACGACGGCGGCCGGCGCCCGCCGTCGTTGACCGCCGCTTCGCCGGATTGGCGGAGTGGTCCAGCGAGCGGGCCCGCGCTTAGTGGAAGGCCTACAAAATGGCGGCGTGGCCGCGGCCGTATCGTCGGAAGTAGATCCCCGGACCCACCACGCGACAGGAAACATCATGAGCAATGCCGAGAATGCCGTCACCGATGCCGGCACCACCAACCCCACCGCTTCCAGTGCCGCGACGCCGCGCGGAAGCCGGCGCAACCGCTGGGATGCTACCGACCTGGGACTGATCGCCGTCTTCGCCGCACTCGTCGCGGCGTCGGCGCTCGTGGCGGCCATCCCGGTCGCCGGCCTGGGTGTGCCGATCACGTTGCAGACCCTCGCTGTGATGCTCACCGGGCTCGCGCTGGGCGCGGGCCGCGCCTTCGCCGCCGTCGGGCTCTACCTGCTCCTGGGCTTCGCCGGACTGCCGATCTTCAGCGGCGGGCGCAGCGGCCTGGGTGTCCTGGCCGGACCGTCGGCGGGCTACATCATCGGCTTCCTGCTGGCGGCCACCGCCGTCGGCGCCCTGACCGCCGTCGTGTTGCGCCGCACGGCGGGCCGCTCCGGGAAGCTCCGGGCCGTGCTGCTCTTCTGCGCCGCCATGGTCAGCAGCATCGTCTTTGTCCACGGGCTGGGCATCCTCGGCATGGTGGTCAACGCGAAACTCAGTTTCTCCGCAGCTTTCGTGGCCGACCTCGCGTTCTACCCGGGCGACATCATTAAGAACGTCCTTGCGGTCACGGTCGCCCTCGCCCTGCACAAGGCCTTCCCTGACCTGCTGGTGCGCCGCATCCGGCGCGCAGACGGACGCGCATGAGCATTGTCCTGGACCGCGCGGAGGTGCGGGTCGCCGTTGACGGCTCGGCGGAGCCCAAGACCTTGCTCCACGCCACGTCCCTGGACCTGACCGAGCGGCGGATCGGCGTGATCGGCGCCAACGGCTCCGGGAAGTCGACGCTGCTGCGGCTGCTGAACGGCCTGGTCGCGCCGAGCTCCGGCAGTGTCACGGTCGCCGGTGCGGACACGGTCCGGGAGGTGCGGGCCGTGCGCCGCCGGGTCGGCTTTGTCTTCACCGATCCGCTCTCGCAGCTGGTAATGCCCACGGGCCGGGAGGACGTGGAATTGTCCCTGCGCCGTTCGGAGCGGAACGCCGGCCGACGACGTGCCCTGGCTGAAGCGGCGCTGGAGCGTTTCGGGCTGCTGGCGCTGGCGGACCAGAGTGTCTACGAGCTCTCCGGCGGCGAACGGCAGCTGGTGGCCCTCGCCGCCGTGCTGGCCGTCAAACCGGACGTCCTGGTGCTGGACGAGCCGTCCACCCTGCTGGACCTGCGGAACCGCGAACTCCTGCGCCGCACCCTGGCCGGGCTGGAACAGCAGGTCATCCTGTCCACGCACGACCTGGACCTTGCCCTCGATCTGGACCGGGTGCTCGTGGTGGACGCCGGGAAGGTAGTGTTCGACGGCGGCGCGGCCGCCGCCGTCGCGCAGTACCGGCAGCTGTGCGCGGCGGATCCCGCTGCCGTGCCGCCCGCCCGCGGGGAGACGGCGGGGCCATGAGGGGGCACGGCTTCCTGCTGGCCAATTACGTGCCGGGGAGTTCCCCGGTGCACCGCGCGCCGCTGTGGCTGAAGTTCCTTCTGGTGCTCGCGTGTGGGATGGGCTCATTTTTGGTGGCGGACTGGGCCGCGGCTGCAGCGGGGCTAGTGCTGCTGTGCGGGGTGTTCCTGCTCAGCGGCGCCGGTGCCGGCAGGCTGCTCCGGGCCGTCCGGCCGGTCCTGCCCGTGCTGGCCATGATCGGGCTGTTCCAGTGGTGGCAGCTTGGCGGCCCCGTTGCGGCACGGATTGTACTGAACGTCCTGGTCTGTGTGGTGGCGGCGTCGATCCTCACCGCCACCACCCCGGTCCAGACCCTGTTGGACGGTGTGGCCTCGCTGGCCCGGCCGTTCCGCCGGTTCGGCGCCGATCCCGAGCGGTTCGCGCTGACGATCGCCGTGATGCTGCGCAGCATCCCCTTCATCGCCGGAGCCTATGCCGATGTCCGTGATTCGGCCCGCGCCCGTGGCCTGGAGCGGAACCCCCGCGCCTTGGTACTGCCGGTGTTCATCACCACGGTGGCCTTTGCCCGGCAGACCGGCGAGGCCCTGGCGGCCCGCGGGTTGGCCGAGGCGGAGGATTGGGAGGACTGAGCCCGGCCACCCGGGACATGCCCACCCTAGGCCGCCGGGCGTGGACATACGGCCCCTATGTCCAATCCCGGGCCCGAAGAATGAGCATGTCCCCCGGGTTGGCGCACTGGACATGCCCGGTCCCTGGGGCACCTGAGGAGCATGCCCTCCCTTGGCCGCGGGGCGTGCACATACGGCCCCTATGTCCAACCCCGGGCCCGAAGAATGAGCATGTCCCCCGGGTTGGCGCACCGGACATGCCCGATCCCTGGGGCACCTGAGGAGCATGCCCACCCTAGGCCGCCGGGCGTGCACATACGGCCACTATGTCCAATCCCGGGTTCGAAGAATGAGCATGTCCCCCGGGTCGGCGCACCGGACATGCCCGATCCCTGGGGCACCTGAGGAGCATGCCCTCCCTAGGCCGCCGGGCGTGGACATACGGCCCCTATGTCCACGCCCGGGCCCGAAGAATGAGCATGTCCCCTGGGGTTAGAGGAGCGTCCTGTACTCGAACAGCGCAGCCGTCCCCATCCCGCCGGCGATGCTGATCATGGCCAGGGCCAGCGTGCCATCCACCTGATACCGACGGGCCTGGGCCAGCAGCCGCGTCACGAGGACGGCGCCGGATGCTCCGTAGGCGTGGCCCAGGGCGAGGGCTCCGCCGTCGAGGTTGGCGCGGCGCGGTTCGATGCCCAGCTGGTCGAGGCACGCCAGCGTCTGCGAGGCGAAGGCCTCGTTGAACTCGATCAGCCCGAGGTCCCGGGCCGCAATGGAAGAACCCGCGAGCAGGCGTGCCGCAGCTGCCGCCGCGCCCATCCCCAGCAGCGCTGGTTCCACGCCCGCGGTGTTCGTCCCGAGCACCAGCAGGCCGTCGCGGGCGCCGAGTTCGCGTGCACGGGCCAGCGAGGTGACCACCACGGCGGCGGCCCCGTCCGCGTCGAAGCAGGAATTTCCGGCGGTCACGCTCCCGCCGGGAACAAACGCCGCCGGGAACCGGGCCAGCACCGCAGGGGTCAGGGAGCGGCGCGGCCCGTCGTCGGAGCGGACAGGACCCTCTGGCCCGGACAGCGCCACAACTTCCCCGTCGAAGGCGCCGGCTGCGGCGGCGTCGAGGGCCCGCTGGTGGCTGCGCAGCGCGAACTCGTCCTGCCGCTGCCGCGAAATACCGAAACGCACAGCCACGTTTTCCGCGGCCACCCCCATGTCAGGGTCGCCGTAGCCCGCCGGGGCGAACCGGGCCCGGCGGTAGAACTGCGGCTCGCCACCGGCGCCGGGACGGGCACGGAGCGGCGCCGTGCTGATGCTCTCGACTCCGCCGGCCAGGTAAACGCCGCCGGGGCCACTCCCGAAACCACCCCCGGCGGCAACCAGCCGGGATGCCAGCACAATCGCGTCCAGCCCGGAACCGCACTGCCGGTCCACGGTCAGCCCGGGAACGCTCACCGGCAGGCCGGCCTCCAGGGCCGCCAGCCGGGCAACGTTGCCGCCGCCGCCCACCGCGTTACCAATCACCACGTCCTGGACCTGGTCAGCCGCGGCGCCCGTGTCTTCCAGCAGGCGGCGCAGCACCGGCGCCAGCAGCTCCTCGGGCTGCAGGGCTTTCAAGGCACCGTGGGCCCGGCAGACCGGGGTCCGCCGCGCGGCGATGATGACGGGTTGCCCGTCGGCCGGCAGCGGATCCTCAGCCAAGGCGCCGGATCCGCGGGTCGTTGCGGGCGATCCACTCGAGCAGCAGCGGACGGCTGGGCTTGCCTCGGTCGGTGAGGGGCAGCTCGGACAGCAGGTAATAGTCCAGTGGCCGCTTGTTATGGGCCAGGACGTCCTCGACGCCGGCTCTCAGTTGGGTGCCGGTCAGGCCGCCGTGCGCGGGCAGCACCGCTGCCACGACGCGCTGGCCACGCAGGTCGTCCGCCTGCCCGGCGGCCACGGCGGCGGCGACTCCCGGGACCGATGCGAGGGCCAGCTCCACCTCGTGCGGGTACACGTTGGTGCCCGACGTGACAATCATGTCCGAGCGGCGGCCCAGCAGGTGCAGGATCCCGCCGGACAGGTAGCCCTGGTCCCCCACGGTGTACCAGCCGTCAAAGCACCGCAGTGCCTCGCCGTCGTCGCCCCAGAGGTAGCCGTCGCTGGCCATGCCGCTGCGCACGCAGACGTTGCCGTCGTGCCCGTCCGGCACCGGGGCTCCGCCGTCGTCCAGGATCCTCACCTCGACGCCGGGAAACGGCCCGCCGATCCCGGTTCCCAGGCCCGGCTCCCCTGCTGTTGCTGCCTCACCGGGCCGCAGGCCCTCGCCGGCGACGAAACTGAGCTCCGCGGCGCCGTAGTATTCGAAGATGGTCGCGTTCGGCGCCCAGCGGCGCGCGGCCTCCAGGGTCCGCGCGTCGAGCTTGGAACCGGCGCAGATGATGCTCCGCAGCCCGGAGCCGTCCACACCGCCGGCCAGCCCGCGCTCGCTCAGCAGCCGGAGCATCGTGGGCACCAGCACCAGCCGGGTGATGCCGTCGTGGCTGACCGCGGTGTGCGCGTCCCCGACGTCGAAATGGTCGAGGGTATGGAATGCGGAGCCGGCATACAGGCATTCGGCGAGGGCATAGAGGTTGAGGCTGGCGGCCAGGGGCCCGGGCGCGAGCGTCCTGTCGTCCGGGCCCAGGCCGAAGAACTCGACAGAGGACTCGAAGGACAGCTGCCAGGACCGCCGCGACCGGCTGAACGCCTTCGGCACCGCCGTGGTCCCGGACGTGAGCCCGATCAGGAACGGCGAGTCGGGCGGGCCGTCAGCGAGGTCGCCGCCCATGGCGCCGCCCTCGCCTGTGCCGCCCCCGGCGGACCCATCCAGGCTGGCCCCGCCCCCGGGCACGGTGTCCGCGATCCGCGCGGTCAGGCTGTCGAGCAGCTGTTGCGGCCAAGTGGGGTCCAGCACGGCGCAGCGGCGGCTACCGGCGACCGCCGCCGCGAAGGCAGCGGCAAAATCCGTGGAGTTGCGCTCGGCCAGGACCGTGACGCTCGGCGTCAGCGGGACGAGCGCGGCCGCGGCATCCCGCAGTTCGGAGAAACTCAGGCGTTGCCCGGCCACGACGACGGCGGTGCCGTCGGGGCGCTCGTCGGCCCAGCGCTGGAGTCTGTCGAGAAAAGGCATCGGACCAACTTTACCGGGCAACGAAGCCCGGACAGCCGGGAGAGGATATTGTTTCAGCATGAGTTTCAATGACAACGTGCAACTGGACCCGTCGCAGGTCCAGAGCCGCGGCGGCATGGGCCGCGGCACCAAAATCGGCGGCGGAATCGGCGGCGGCATTGTGCTGCTCCTGGCCGCGCTGTTCGGCATCAACCCGCAACTGCTGGAGGGTCTGGCCGGCAGCACCCAGGACCAGCAGTCGCAGGGCCAGAGCACCGCACCGGCGTGCAAGACCGGCGCCGACGCCGATGCCAGCCTGGAGTGCCGGATCGTGGGCACAGTCAACAGCCTGAATGCGTTCTGGCCGGACTACCTGGCGCAGTACAACAAGAAGTACCCGCAACCGGACACGGTCCTGTTCCGCGGGGCAACCAGCACCGGCTGCGGCTCCGCCACCTCGGAGGTCGGCCCGTTCTACTGCCCGGCCGACCAGACGGCGTACTTCGATCCGGGCTTCTTCCAGGAACTCGTGGACCGCTTCGGCTCCTCGGGCGGCCCGCTGGCGCAGGAGTACGTGGTGGCCCACGAGTTCGGCCACCATATCCAGAATGTCCTCGGCACCATCGATCGTGCCCAGCAGGATCCGCAGGGTCCGGAGTCCGGCGCGGTGCGGGTGGAGCTCCAGGCCGACTGCTACGCCGGCCTCTGGGTCCGCTACGCCACCACCACCAAGGATCCGAAGAGCGGCCAGCCGTTCCTGGAACCGCTCAAGACGCAGGACCTGCAGGACGCCCTGTCCGCCGCGTCGTCGGTGGGCGATGACCGGATCCAGAAGGCCGCCACCGGCCGGGTCTCGCCCGAATCCTGGACCCACGGCTCCAGCGCGCAGCGGCAGAAGTGGTTCTACCAGGGTTACAAGACCGGCGACATCAACCAGTGCGACACTTTCAAGGTCGCCACCCCGTAGCCCGACCCCCCAGACGACGACGGCGGGCCCACCTCTTGGAGGTGGGCCCGCCGTCGTCGTTAATTCCGTCTCGGCGGAAGCGGGGGACCTAGATGTTGAAGCCCAGGGCGCGCATCTGGTCGCGGCCGTCTTCGGTGATCCGCTCCGGACCCCACGGCGGCATCCATACCCAGTTCAGTCGCCAGTCGTCCACAATGCCGTCCAGGGCCTTGCCCACCTGCTCCTCGATCACGTCGGTGAGCGGGCACGCGGCCGTGGTCAGCGTCATGTCGATCAGCAGGGCACCGTCGTCGTCGGAGTACTTCAGGCCGTAGAGCAGGCCCAGGTCAACGATGTTCACGCCCAGTTCCGGGTCGATCACATCCTTGAGTGCCTCTTCGACATCCTCGAGGCCCGTCCGGGCCATATTGATTTCGGTCATGGCGTAGTCCTAACTAGGCCTGTGCTGCGGCGTCGGCGGCAGCGATGGTGGCGGCTCCGGCGCCCGGGAGGTAGCGGTCGTAGCCTTCTTCTTCGAGGCGGTCGGCCAGCTCCGGGCCGCCTTCTTCGACAACCTTGCCGTCCACGAACACGTGCACGAATTCCGGCTTGATGTAGCGCAGGATCCGGGTGTAGTGGGTGATCAGCAGGGTGCCCATGTTGCCCTCGGCGTGCGCGCGGTTGACGCCCTCGGAGACAACCTTCAGCGCGTCGACGTCCAGGCCCGAGTCGGTCTCGTCGAGGATGGCGAACTTGGGCTTGAAGAGCTCCAGCTGGAGGATCTCCACGCGCTTCTTCTCGCCGCCGGAGAAGCCCTCGTTGACGTTGCGCTGGGAAAAGTCGGCGTCGATGCGCAGCTGCGCCATGGCGGCCTTGACGTCCTTGGTCCAGGTGCGCAGCTTCGGGGCTTCGCCATCGATCGCGGTCTTGGCGGTGCGCAGGAAGTTGGTCATGCTGACGCCGGGAACCTCGACCGGGTACTGCATGGCCAGGAACAGGCCGGCGCGGGCGCGCTCGTCGACGCTCATCGCGAGCACGTCTTCGCCGTCGAGCGTGATGGTACCGCTCGTGACGTTGTAGCGCGGGTGGCCGGCGATCGTTGACGCCAGGGTGGACTTGCCCGAGCCGTTGGGGCCCATGATCGCGTGGGTCTGGCCGGTCTTGATGGTCAGGCTGACGCCCTTAAGGATTTCCTTGGTGCCCTGCTCGGTGTCAATGCTGACGTGCAGGTCCTTGATCTCAAGAGTGGACATGTGTCTTGTTCTCCTCTGCACCGCCACCTCGGCGGTGGTGCGTTTTCTCGTCGATAAGATTTGGTTGTTGCTGGCTGCCGGCCGGCGGGGGGCAAGCGTGGCTTGCCCCCCGCGGTCAGCTGAAGTTCGGAGCCTCGGCGCCGTTCAGGATGGTGCTGACGTCTACATAGACGTCGTCATCCTGGATGGTGACGGCAAAGACCGGCACGGGATCGTAGGCGGGCAGCTGGAGCGGCTGGCCGCTGCGCAGGTCGAACTGGGAGCCGTGGCCCCAGCACTCGATCTTGCAGCCTTCCACCTCGCCCTCGGAGAGTGAGATGTCCGCGTGCGAGCACGTGTCACCGATGGCGTGGATCTCCCCCATCGAGTCCTTGACGACCGCTACCGGGTAGTCGTCGATCAGGATCCGCAGCGCCTGCTTGACCTGGATCTCGCTCGCGCTGCAGACCAGCTCGCCTTTTGGCTGTTCCGTCATGTCTTCCGTCCCGTACTTCTCTAGTGGTCCGTGGCGGCGAGCTCGCGCTCGACGGCGGCCGTGAGGCGATCCTCGATGACAGGAACCTTGATCTGCTGGATGATCTCGTTCAGGAATCCGCGGACCACCAGGCGGCGGGCCACCTTTTCCGGAATGCCGCGGGCCATCAGGTAGAACAGGTGCTCGTCGTCGAAACGGCCGGTGGCGCTGGCGTGGCCGGCGCCGTCGATCAGGCCGGTCTCGATCTCGAGGTTGGGCACGGAATCCGCGCGGGCGCCGTCGGTGAGGACCAGGTTGCGGTTGGCCTCGTACGTGTCGGTGCCTTCGGCTTCCTTGCGGATCAGGACGTCACCCACCCAGACGGTGTGCGCGTTCCGGCCCTGCAGGGCGCCCTTGTAGAGCACGTTGGACTTGCAGTTGGCGACGGCGTGGTCCACGAAGAGGCGCTGCTCGAGGTGCTGTCCGGCGTCGGCGAAGTACAGGCCGAACATTTCCGCTTCGGCACCTGGCGCGGTAAAGCGGGCCGACGGCGTCACCCGGACCAGGTCGCCGCCAAGGCTGACGACGATGTGCTTGAACTTGGCGTCGCGGCCCAGCTTCGCCTGCTGGGAGGAGGCGTGCACGGCGTCGTCGTTCCATTCCTGCAGCGAGATGACGGTGAGCTGCGCGCCTTCCTCGACCAGGATTTCGATGTTTTCCGAGACGACGGCGGAGCCCTGGTGGTCCAGCACAACAACGGCCTTGGAGAACTTCTCCGCGATGATCACGATGTGCTGAGCGGACGCCGCGTCGCCCTGGCCGGTCAGCACCACGCTGACCTCGCCGACGGCCTGGACTTCGGCGGGCACCGTGATGACGGTGGCCTCGGTGAAGTTCTCCCAGGCGTTGGCCGAAACCCTGTCCTCCGGGATGGCTGCGGAGCCGATGCGGGCATCGTCGCGGCCGACGGTTTCAACCCGGACGCTCTCCGGGCCGGTGACGGCCACGGACGGCGCGGCGCCGTTCAGGACCTCGGTGTGCAGGCCGCGGAGCCGCTTGAGCGGGGTGAACCGCCAGTCTTCCTCCATGCCGGTCAGCGGCTTGAAGTCCGCCAGCTTGTAGGAGGTCAGGCGGCCGGCGCGCGAGCTGTCCGGGACGCCGACGCCGCCGCCGTGCGAGTGCGCCTTGACGGCCTCGCCGGCCAGCGGGGCCTTCGACTCGGCGGAGTTCAGCGGCGAGAGGCTTTCGCCTTCCTCGGTGAACCCGTCAATGAACGGCTTCGATGAGGGCGCGCCGATGCGGGCCTTTTCAGTAGTGATGTCAGTCATTAACCGACCGATCCTTCCATCTGCAGTTCAATCAGGCGGTTCAGCTCAAGGGCGTATTCCATCGGCAGTTCACGGGCGATCGGCTCGATGAAGCCGCGCACGATCATCGCCATGGCCTCGTCTTCGCGCATGCCGCGGGACATCAGGTAGAACAGCTGCTCTTCGCTGACGCGCGAGACCGTGGCCTCGTGCCCCATGGTGACGTCGTCCTCGCGGATGTCGATGTACGGGTAGGTGTCCGAACGGCTGATGGTGTCCACCAGCAGCGCGTCACAGCGGACCGTGTTGGCGGAGTGCTTGGCGCCTTCGCGGACTTGGACCAGACCGCGGTAGGCGGCGCGGCCGCCGCCGCGGGCCACGGACTTGGAGATGATCGAGCTCTTCGTGTTCGGAGCGATGTGCACCATCTTTGAACCGGTGTCCTGGTGCTGGCCTTCGCCGGCGAACGCGATCGAAAGGGTCTCGCCCTTGGCGCCCTCACCGACGAGGTAAACGGCCGGGTACTTCATGGTGACCTTGGATCCGATGTTGCCGTCGATCCACTCCATCGTGGCGCCCTCTTCGCAGATGGCGCGCTTGGTGACCAGGTTGTACACGTTGTTGGACCAGTTCTGGATGGTCGTGTAACGGACGCGGGCGCCCTTCTTCACGATGATCTCCACGACGGCGGAGTGCAGCGAATCCGAGGTGTAGATCGGTGCGGTGCAGCCCTCGATGTAGTGGACGTAGGAGTCCTCGTCCGCGATGATCAGGGTCCGCTCGAACTGGCCCATGTTTTCGGTGTTGATGCGGAAGTAGGCCTGCAGCGGGATGTCCACGTGGACGCCCTTGGGCACGTACACGAAGGACCCGCCGGACCACACGGCCGTGTTCAGCGAGGCGAACTTGTTGTCGCCCACCGGGATGATGGTGCCGAAGTACTCCTGGAAGATCTCCGGGTGCTCACGCAGCGCGGTGTCCGTGTCCAGGAAGATGACGCCCTGGGCTTCCAGGTCCTCGCGGATCTGGTGGTAGACAACCTCGGACTCGTACTGGGCAGCGACGCCGGAGACGAGGCGGCTGCGCTCGGCTTCCGGGATGCCCAGCTTCTCGTAGGTGTTCCGGATGTCCTCGGGCAGGTCCTCCCAGGTGGCGGCCTGCTTCTCGGTCGAGCGCACGAAGTACTTGATGTTGTCGAAGTCGATGCCGGACAGGTCCGCGCCCCAGGTGGGCATGGGCTTGCGGTCGAAGTACTTCAGGCCCTTGAGGCGAAGGTCGAGCATCCATTCCGGCTCGTTCTTCTTGGCCGAGATGTCACGCACGACGTCCTCATCGATACCACGGCGGGCGTTCGCGCCGACGTCGTTCTTGTCGGCCCAGCCGTATTCGTAGGTGCCGATTCCGTGGAGCTCGGGATTCTTTTCCAGAATCTCCGAGATCACAGTGGATTCAGCAACCTTCTTCTCTGATAGTTGGTCCGTCATCACGGCCTTTCTTGCAGATGGTTGGATACTTCGTCCGGGTTGCCCGGGCCCGCGGGGCTGGGAGCCCCGACGGCGGCCGGACGGCCCGTAGGTATGTGGGTGGTGCAGACGTGGCCGCCGCGCGCCAGGGTGGAGAGCCGGCGCACGTCGACGCCGACCAGCCGGGAAAACAGCTCGGTCTCCACATCGCAGAACACCGGGAACTGGGCGGCGAGCTGCTGGATGGGGCAGTGCCCCTGGCAGAGCTGGACGCTGGAGAGTGCCGCCGGAAGCGGGGCCTTGGCCTCGATTGACTGCGCCGAGGCGACAAACCCGTCGCGGCTCAGGGCCTCCGACAGCGCCTGGGCGCGGGCGGTGATGTCGGTCCCCGCCTGTTCGATTTCCGGCGCGTAGCGGCGTTCCATCTCGGCGAAGCGCTCCACGGCGAACTCCCGCACGGCGTCGGAGCCTGCGGTTTCGCCGAGCCGTCGCAGCGCGGAGCTGGCGATATCGAGGTAGTCGTTCCCGAGCGTGGACTGGCCCTGGGAGCTGAGCACGTAGCGGCGCGCCGGCCGGCCGGCGCCGGCACCCGCGCGGGCCACCCGCTTGACCTCGATCACGCCATGGCGTGACAGGTGGTCCAAGTGGCGGCGGACCGCGGCGGGGGTGAATCCCAGCAGCTCACCGAGCTCGGCGGCGCTGATCGGGCCGTGTTCCAGCACTGCGGCGAGCACGCGGTCCCGGGTGCGTTCCTCGGCGTCCGCGGCGTGTGCCGACGGCACTGCAACGGACACTGCCGGCGGCACCGCAACAGGCACTGCCGCGGGCCCGGCAGCCTCACGTGACCCCGCGCGCACGGCAGGCACGGCGGAAGTAGTTGGGCTCATGGAATACACAACACAATCATGTCGTAATTTAGTCCCCCGATCCAGTAAGGCATGGCTTTCCTGGCGCCCGCCGAAGATCGGGGCCGGGCCTACTACATCGCGTAGAATGCTGTGGTGCGATCTCCCGAATCCCCCGCCCTGGCCATCAGCGGGCTCATCAAGGATGTAGGTCCCCTGCCAAGCCTTGACGGCAAAATGCTGCGGGTGGTCAGCGGGCTCTCCCTCGTGGCCGAACGCGGCCAGGTCACCGCCCTGCTGGGCGCCAACGGCGCCGGCAAGACCACCACCATCGAATGCGCGCAGGGCCTGCAGAAACGCACCGGCGGCAGCATCAGCCTGCTTGGCCAGGATCCGGACACAGCCGGGGCGGAGCTGCGCGCCCGCGTCGGCGTGATGCTCCAGGACGGCGGGCTGCCGCCGTCGGCCCGGCCCATCCCGCTGCTCAGGCACATCGCCGGCATGTACCAGGACCCGTGGCCGGTGGACGAGCTGGTGGAGCGGCTGGGCATCGACGCGTTCAGCCGCACCTCCGTGCGGCGCCTCTCCGGCGGCCAGAAGCAGCGGCTGGCCCTTGCCGCAGCCCTGGTGGGCCGTCCCGAGGTGCTCTTCCTCGACGAGCCGAGCGCCGGCCTGGACCCGCAGTCCCGCCAGCTGGTCTTCGAACTGGTCGGCGAGCTGCGGGACCGCGGAATGGGCATTGTCCTCACGACGCACCTGATGGACGATGCGCAGCGCCTGGCCGACTACGTCTACATCATCGACGCCGGCCGGAACGTCGCCGAAGGCACCGTCGCGCAGCTGCTGAACCACGAGCTGGCGACTGAAGGCGAACAGCATATCCGGACACTGCTCTTCGAGGCGGCCCCCGGGCTGGACCTGGCCGGCGTCCTGCCCGCCGACGTCGAGATCCGCGAGACGCGGGCCGGCAGCTACAGCGCCACCGGCGCGCTGACCCCGGCCGACCTCGCCGCCGTCGCGGCCTGGTGGGCCGAACGGGGCATCATGCCCGCCTCCATGAGCCTGGCCGCCCGCAGCCTCGAGGACGTCTTCCTCGACATCTCCGGAAGGGAGATCCGATGAGCTCCACGCCCGCCGGCACAACCGCCCGCACCCCGCTGGGAAGTGCCCCCGCTCCGCTGCTCCGCCGGATCCTGCTGCAGGGCGGGTACGAGACTGTCACCATGCTCCGCAACGGCGAGCAGCTGATCCTCGCGGTCATCCTGCCGCTGCTGGCGCTGATCGGGCTGACGGTCACGCCGCTGCTGGACGGTCTCGGCTCCAGCCGGGTCAACATCGCCGTGCCGGGCATCCTGGCCCTGTGCGCCATGTCCACGGCCTTCACCGGGCAGGGCATCTCCACCGGCTTCGACCGCCGGTACGGGGTGCTGCGCTTCCTCTCCACCACCCCGCTGGGCCGGGCCGGGCTGATCCTGGGCAAGGTACTGGCGGTACTCGCCGTCCTGCTGCTGCAGGTGCTGGTGGTGACCGCCGTCGCCCTACCGCTGGGCTGGCAGCCCTCCACGCCGGGGATCCTCCCCGGTCTGGCGCTGCTGGTGCTCGGCGCCGCGGCGTTCACCGCCCTGGGCCTGTTGGTCGCGGGCACGGTGCGTCCGGAGGCCACCCTGGCGATCACCAACCTGCTGTGGATCCTGCTCGGTGCGCTCGGCGGCATTGTCATTCCGGCCGAACGCCTCCCCGCCCTCGCCCAGGCGATAGTGCATTTCCTTCCCTCCGGCGCGCTGGGCCAGGCGCTGCGGGATGCTTTCCTGCACGGCAGCGTCAACCTGGCCGCCGTGTTTGTCCTGCTGCTCTGGACGGCGATCGCCGGCGCCGCAGCAACCCGTTGGTTCAAGTGGAATTGAGAAAACTGTGAGTACGGCGTCCCGCCCTTCCCGGATCGTGTCCCGGATTTCCTCCCGGCTGCCCGGCACCGTCGACAAGACGGTCCGCCGGCTGGCCGTGCTGTCCCTGGTCGGCCAGACCGTGCTGGTGGTCACCGGCGGCGCCGTCCGCCTCACCGCCTCCGGCCTGGGCTGCCCCACCTGGCCGCGCTGCACCGACAGTTCGCTGGTGAACACGCCGGAGATGGGCATCCACGGCATCATCGAGTTCGGCAACCGGCTCCTGACCTTCGCGCTGGCCGCCGTCGCGGTGATGATGCTGGTGTACCTGTGGAACCTGCGCCGCGAACGCCGCGACCTGTTCCTGCTGGCGCTTGGCCTGCTGGCGAGCATTCCGGCCCAGGCCGTCATCGGCGGCATCACCGTCCTGACCCGGCTGAACCCGTGGGTAGTGGGGCTGCACTTCCTTGTCTCCATGGCCCTCGTGGTGGTCGCGACGCTGCTCGTCAACCGCGCCTACGGACGGACCGGCGCCTTCCGCACCCGTGATCTCCCCGCCCTGCCGGGCGCCGCACGGCCGGTGCTGGGCGCCGTCGCCGTGTTCTCCGCCGTCGCCGTCTGCCTCGGCGTTGTGGTGACCGGCGCGGGCCCGCACGCCGGCGACGCGAACGCCCCGCGCAACAACCTGGACTGGGACCTCTTCTCACACATTCACGCCGTCCCGGCGTACCTCGTCACGGCAGGGGCCTTGTTCGGTGTGTTCCTGGTGCTCCGCGGCCGCATCTCCGGCCCGTTCCGCACCGCCGTGTTCGCACTGCTGGGCGTCACCGTGCTGCAGGCCGCGATCGGCTTCACGCAGTACTACAACGGCATCCCGGCGCTGCTCGTCGGCGCACACATGCTCGGTGCGGCGCTGCTGATGATCGCGTCCACCAACGCCGCGGACATCGCCCGCAGCAGCCCGGTCAACTAGCCACACACAACAACGCGGGGTCAGATAGAGTCCATACCGGCCGTCCGGATGGGCTGTATCTGACCCCGCGTTCGTTGTTGGTTCGGGGGGCGCTGCTTAGCCGCCGACGAGGGCGGACCCGATGAAGGGGTCGACGGCCAGCGCGAGGAAGAGCAGGGTGAGGTAGCTGATGGAGCCGTGGAAGACCTTCATGGCGCCCTTGTTGGAGACGTCCCCGCCCTGGGCCCGGTTGTAGAGGGCGTGCGATTCGTACAGGAACCAGGCGCCTGCGGCGACGGCAGTGACGGTGTAGACCCAGCCGGCCCCGCCTACCGGGATCAGCAGCAGCGAGCAAGCGACCATGGCCCAGGCGTACAGGACGACCTGCACGGACACGACCTTGGCGCCGGCGATCGCGCCGAGCATCGGCACGTTGGCGTTGCGGTAGTCCTCGCCGTAGCGCATGGACAGCGGCCAGTAGTGCGGCGGGGTCCAGAGGAAGATCACCATAAAGAGTACGACGGCGGGCCACTCCACCGTGTTGGTCACCGCGGCCCAGGCAATCAGCACCGGGAAGCAGCCGGCGGCGCCGCCCCAGACGATGTTCTGCGCGGTGCGGCGCTTGAGGATCATGGTGTAGATCACGACGTAGAACACGATGGCGCCGAGCCCCAGCCAGGCCGAGAGCGGGTTGGCGCCAAACCAGAGGATCGCGATGGCGGCGGCGCCGAGGAGCCAGGAGAACACCAGCGCTTCCCGCGGCGTCACCTCGCCCGTGACCAGCGGCCGGTTCTCCGTCCGGTGCATGAGCTTGTCGATGTCCCGGTCGATATAGCAGTTGAAGGAGCCTGCGCTGCCGGCGGCGAAGGCGCCGCCTACGAGTGTTGCCAGGATCAGGCCCAGGGACGGGAAGCCGCGCTCGGCGTAGATCATGGTGGGCAGGGTGCTGACCAGCAGGAGTTCGATCACCCGGGGTTTCGTGAGCGCCAGGTAGGCCTTGGCTTTGCGGGCGAAGCCGATCCGGCCTGGGGCCTGGGCGGCATTAAGCGGCGTATCTGTTGTGCTCACGGTGGCAGTCACTCTGTTCTGTCTGGCTGTTCAGTCCGGCTGGTCATCGCAGTGCGTGCTAAATCCGCCGCACTGCATTCGGAGGGGGTCCACGCGCGGCGCACAGGCATGTCCTCTCCCCCATTGGTAGCCACGCACCATCATACCGTGGCGGCACCGGCGTCCCGGTTCCGCAGCGGCCGCCGGGAATTCCGGCAGATTAACGCCGCCTCACCGCCGCGGCGGCCCGCGGTGATTCATATAAGCCGAAATCCGGCCCAATTCGTGAGATGTACGCTGCCCGGCAGGTGGAATGGGGCTAAGCTGTCTGACAGATCAGCACGCACCGGCGGACGCCCCAAACGGCGTTCCCTGCCCTACGCATGCGACTGAATGATAGATCAACGTTTCGATGGTGAACGGCTGGTACGAACCGCAGCGGGCACCGACCTGTGCCCCGGCGGGAAAGCTCCCCGAGGGAATCCGCCCGGAGGGAATCGTACCGCCGGCCGTCAGCACAGAGAGGGGCCCGGTTTTCGTGCCACATTTGGAAGAGCAAGAACTGTCATGGACTGATCTGGACCAGCGTGCCGTGGATACCGTCCGGGTGCTCGCGGCGGATGCGGTGGAGAAGGTCGGCAACGGCCACCCCGGCACGGCCATGAGCCTGGCGCCGGCCGCGTACCTGCTCTTCCAGAAACTGATGCGGCATGATCCGGCGAACCCGGACTGGCTGGGCCGTGACAAATTCGTCCTGTCCCCGGGCCACACGTCCCTGACGCTGTACATCCAGCTGTTCCTCTCCGGCTACGGCCTGGAGCTGAAGGACCTCGAGGCGCTGCGGACCTGGGGTTCGCTGACCCCGGGCCACCCGGAGTACAAGCACACGGCCGGTGTGGAGATCACCACCGGCCCGCTCGGCCAGGGCCTGGCATCCGCCGTCGGCTTCGCCTACTCCCAGCGCCGGATGCGCGGACTGTTCGACGCCGACGCCCCCGCCGGCACCAGCCCGTTCGACCACACCGTCTGGGTGATCGCCTCCGACGGCGACCTGCAGGAAGGCGTCACCTCCGAGGCCTCCTCGCTCGCCGGCCACCAGGAACTGGGCAACCTCGTAGTGATCTACGACGAGAACCACATCAGCATCGAGGACGACACCGACGTCGCGTTCACCGAGGACGTGCTGGCCCGCTACAAGGCTTACGGCTGGCACACCCAGCGGGTCGACTGGACCCGGACCGGCGAGTACAAGGAAGACGTGGCGGAACTGCACGCCGCCCTGCTCGCTGCGAAGGCCGAGACGGGCAAACCCTCGATCATCTCGCTGCGGACCATCATCGGTTGGCCCGCGCCCAAGAAGCAGAACACCGGCAAGATCCACGGCTCGGCCCTGGGCGCCGAGGAAGTCGCCGGCCTGAAGAAGGTCCTGGGCTTCGACCCGGAACGCTCTTTCCAGGTTGATGACGAGATCCTGGCCCACACCCGCGAGGCGCAGGCCCGCGGCGCCGCTGCCCGGAGCGCGTGGCAGGACTCCTTCGAGGCCTGGCAGTCCGCCAACCCGGAGGCGGCCGCCCTGCTCGAACGGGTCGAGGCCCGCAAGCTCCCGGCCGAACTCGACGCCGCCCTGCCGGTCTTCGAAGCCGGCAAGGATGTTTCCACCCGCGCCGCCTCCGGCAAGGTCCTGAACGCGATCGGTCCGGTCCTGCCCGAACTGTGGGGCGGCTCCGCGGACCTCGCCGAGTCGAACAACACCACCATCGAAGGCTCGCCGTCGTTCATTCCGGCCTCCCGGCAGACCGAGGCGTGGAAGGGCAACCCCTACGGCCGGGTGCTGCACTTCGGCATCCGCGAACACGCCGCGGCGTCGATCGTGAACGGGATCAGCCTGGCCGGCCCGACCCGCGCGTTCTCCGGCACGTTCCTGATCTTCTCCGACTACCAGCGCCCGGCGATCCGGCTCGGCGCCCTGATGGGCGTCCCGTCGCTGTACGTCTGGACGCACGACTCGATCGGTCTCGGCGAGGACGGCCCGACCCACCAGCCGGTTGAGCAGCTCGCCTCGCTCCGCGCGATCCCGGGCCTGGACGTCGTCCGCCCGGGAGACGCGAACGAGGTCGCGGCGGCCTGGAAGGTCATGCTCGAGAACCACGGGAATCCGGCCGGCATTGTGCTGACCCGGCAGAACATCCCCACGTACGCCCGCGGCACCGGCGACGCCGACGCCGACACGTTCGCCTCGACCGCGGGGGTCGCCAAGGGCGGCTACGTGCTGGCCGAAGCCTCCGCCAACGGCCGGACCACCGGGGCGCAGGTCATCCTGATCGCCACCGGCTCCGAGGTCCAGCTGGCCGTGGAGGCCCGCGAAGCCCTGCAGGCCGACGGCATCCCCACCCGGGTCGTGTCCATGCCGTGCGTGGAATGGTTCAACAAGCAGGACCCCGCCTACCGCGAGGCTGTGCTTCCCGCGTCCGTCAAGGCCCGCGTCTCCGTTGAAGCCGGCCTCGCGCTGGGCTGGAAGGAATTTGTCGGCGACGCCGGCCGTTCCATCAGCCTGGAGCATTTCGGCGCCTCGGCCGACTACAAGCGCCTGTTCCAGGAATTCGGCATCACCGCCGAGGCTGTGACCGCCGCCGCGAATGAATCCCTCGCGGGCCTCACCGCCTGAGCCCAACTTCACGCTTTCCGGGCCGCCGCCGCCCACCTGACGGCGGCGGCCCCAGACTTCAGGAGTTACCCATGAACACCACCCCCAGCTCTACCCCCACGCAACAGCTGTCCGACGCCGGCGTTTCCATCTGGCTCGATGACCTCTCCCGCGGCCGCCTCGCCACCGGCACGCTGCGCAAGCTGATTGAAGAGAAGAACGTCGTTGGTGTCACCACCAACCCGAGCATCTTCCACGCCGCGATCACCACCGGCACCGACTACGACGGCAAGATCAAGGAAATGGCAGCCGCCGGCGCCAGCGTCGAGGAGACCGTCTTCGCCATCACCACCACCGATGTCGCCGACGCCTGCGACCTGTTCGCCCCCGTCGCCGCCGCGACCAACGGCGTCGACGGCCGCGTCTCAATCGAGGTGGATCCCCGCCTTGCCTGGGACACCGCCGGCACCATCACCGAGGCGAAGGAACTCTTTGGCCAGGTCAACAAGGACAACGTCCTGATCAAGATCCCCGCCACGCTCGAAGGCCTCGAGGCAATCACCGCTACCCTGGCCAGCGGCATCAGCGTCAACGTGACCCTGATCTTCTCGCTCGAGCGCTACCGCGCCGTCATCAACGCTTTCCAGAGCGGACTCGAGCAGGCCAAGGAAAACGGCCACGACCTGTCCAAGATCCACTCCGTGGCGTCGTTCTTCGTCTCCCGCGTGGACTCCGAAATCGACAAGCGCCTCGACGCGATCGGCACGCCGGAAGCCAAAGCGCTCAAGGGCAAGGCCGGCCTCGCCAACGCCCGCCTGGCGTACCAGGTCTACGAGGAGCTCTTCTCCACCGAGCGCTGGGCGCTGCTCGCCGAGTCCGGCGCGCGTCCGCAGCGGCCGCTCTGGGCGTCCACCGGCGTCAAGGATCCGGCCTACCCGGACACCCTGTACGTGACCGAACTCGTGGCCCCCGGCGTGGTCAACACGATGCCGGAAAAGACCCTGGACGCCACCTACGACCACGGCGCCATCACCGGCGACACGGTCACCCGCGGCTACGATGACGCGAACGCGACCCTGAACGCGCTCGACGCCCTCGGCATCTCCTACAACGAGGTCGTCGCCGTGCTCGAGTCGGAGGGGCTCGACAAGTTTGTGGCCAGCTGGAAGGAACTGCTGGCCGACGTCGAGGGCGCCCTCGCCGCTGCACGGAAGGACGCGTAGTCCCCCATGACCACTCTCAGCTACGACGCCACTGGCGCTGCCCGCCAGGCCCATGAACAGCACCTGCCCGCGCTGCTGGAGGAACGGGTTGCCACCCGGATCTTCGCCAAGGACGCCACCCTGTGGGGTCCCGACGCCGAAGCCGAGGCCGCGGTCCGGCTCGGCTGGGTGGAGGCCGCCACCATCTCCCAGCCGCTCGTGGCGGACGTCCTGGCGCTCCGCGACGCGCTCCGCGCCGAGGGCGTAACCCGGATCGTCCTATGCGGCATGGGCGGTTCCTCCCTCGCCCCCGAGGTCATCGCCGGAACCGCCGGCGTCGAGCTGACGGTGCTGGACAGCACCGACCCCGAGCAGGTCGCCGCTGCCCTCGCGGACCGGCTGGCGGAGACCGCCATCGTGGTCTCCTCCAAGTCGGGCTCGACCCTGGAGACCGACTCGCAGCGCCGCGTCTTCGAGGACGCCTTCACCGAAGCCGGGCTCGACGCGAAGAGCCGGATCATCATCGTCACGGACCCGGGGTCCCCCCTGGACAAGTCCGCGCGTGAGGCCGGCTACCGTGCCGTCTTCAACGCCGACCCCAACGTCGGCGGCCGCTACTCGGCGCTGACCGCCTTCGGGCTGGTGCCGTGCGGCCTGGCCGGCGTGGACATCCAGGCCTTCCTTGACGAAGCCGAAGAAACCGCCGAAATCCTCAACGACGACAGCGAAGAGAACATCGGCCTTGCACTCGGCGCCGCGCTGGGCGGCACCAACCCGCTGCGCGACAAGATTGTCATCGCCGAGGACGGTTCCGGGATTGCCGGGTTCGCCGACTGGGCCGAACAGCTCATCGCCGAGTCCACCGGCAAGCTCGGCACCGGCGTGTTGCCGGTGGTCGCCGGACCGGAAGCGCCCGAGGTGAAGACCGGCGCCGCGGATGTGCTGGTGATCCGGCTGGTGGCCGCCGACGCCGACGTCGAACTGGGCGCCAACGAGGCCGCAATTGCCGGCGGCCTCGCCGCGCAGATGATGACCTGGGAGTTCGCCACCGCCGTCGCGGGGCGGCTGCTCGGCATCAACCCCTTCGACCAGCCCGACGTCGAGGCCGCCAAGGTGGCCGCCCGCGGCCTGCTGGACGCGCAGCCGGAACCGACGCCGGCCAACTTCACCGACGGCGCCATCGAGGTCCGCGGCGGCGACTGGCTGGGCCAGGCCGGCACCGCGGCCGAGGCGGTCAGCGCGCTGCTGGGCCAGCTCGGGACGGACGGTTACCTCAGCGTCCAGGCCTACTTCGACCGGCTCAGCTACGCACCGCTTGAGGGCATCCGGGACGAGCTGGCAGCACTGAGCGGCCGGCCCGTCACGTTCGGCTGGGGACCCAGGTTCCTGCACTCCACCGGCCAGTTCCACAAGGGCGGCCCGGCGGTCGGCGTGTTCCTCCAGGTCACGGCGGCGTCCGCGACGGACCTCGCCATCCCGGAACGTCCCTTCAGCTTCGGCGAACTGATCTCCGCCCAGGCCGCCGGCGACGCGCAGGTCCTCGGGGACCACGGGCGGCCCGTGCTCCGGCTCCACCTCACGGACCGTGCCGCCGGCGTCCGCCAGCTGCAGCAGCTCGTCTCCTCGCTGGCCGGCACGCCAATTGCCGGCCGCCCAGCGTCCTCCACCGAAAGCTAAGGCACCACAGCAACCATGCCACTCTCGCAAAACGGCGGCCTCAAGCCCGCGGGCCGGGGGCGCAATCCGCTCCGGGACCCGCGGGACCGCCGCCTGAACCGCATCGCCGGCCCCTCATCCCTGGTCCTCTTCGGCGTTACCGGTGACCTCGCCCGCAAGAAACTCATGCCGGCCGTCTACGACCTCGCCAACCGCGGGCTGCTGCCGCCGAGCTTCGCCCTCGTCGGGTTCGCCCGGCGGCAGTGGGAGAACGAGGACTTCGCCGCCGAGGTCAAGGAATCGGTCAAAAGCTACGCCCGCACACCGTTCGACGAGACGGTCTGGAAGCAGCTCTCCGAGGGCATCCGCTTCGTGCAGGGCGAGTTCGACGACGACGACGCCTTCGAAAGGCTCAGCGAAACGATCGACGAACTGGACGAACAGCGCGGCACCCGCGGCAACCACGCCTTCTACCTGTCCATCCCGCCGAAGGCCTTCGAACTGGTCTGCCGGCAGCTCTCCAAGCACGGCCTCGCCCAGGCCGAGGGGGACAAGTGGCGCCGCGTCGTGATCGAGAAGCCCTTCGGGCACGACCTCGAATCGGCCCGGCAGCTCAACGACATTGTGGAATCCGTCTTCCCGCCCGACGCGGTCTTCCGGATCGACCACTACCTCGGCAAGGAGACGGTCCAAAACATCCTGGCCCTGCGCTTCGCCAACCAGCTGTTCGAACCCCTGTGGAACGCCAACTACGTGGACCACGTCCAGATCACCATGGCCGAGGACATCGGCACGGGCGGCCGCGCCGGCTACTACGACGGCGTGGGCGCGGCCCGCGATGTGATCCAGAACCACCTGCTGCAGCTGCTGGCCCTGACCGCCATGGAGGAACCCATCTCCTTCAACGCGGACGACCTCCGCGCCGAGAAGGAAAAAGTCCTCGCAGCCGTGCGACTGCCGGACGACCTCTCCACGCACTCCGCCCGCGGCCAGTTCGCCGGCGGCTGGCAGGGCGGCGAACAGGTTCTGGGCTACCTCGAGGAGGAGGGCATCCCCGCCGACTCCACCACCGAGACGTTCGCGGCGATCCGAGTGGACATCAACACCCGGCGCTGGAGCGGTGTGCCGTTCTACCTGCGGGCCGGCAAGCGGCTGGGGCGCCGGGTGACGGAGATCGCCGTCGTGTTTAAGCGCGCTCCCAACCTGCTGTTCCGCGACCACGGGGAGGACGACTTCGGCCAGAACGCCGTGGTGATCCGGGTGCAGCCCGATGAGGGCGCCACGATCCGTTTCGGTTCCAAGGTCCCGGGCACCCAGATGGAAGTCCGCGACGTCACCATGGACTTCGGCTACGGCCACTCCTTCACGGAGTCGAGCCCGGAGGCGTACGAACGGCTCATCCTGGATGTGCTGCTCGGCGAGCCGCCGCTGTTCCCGCGGCACCAGGAGGTGGAACTGTCCTGGAAGATCCTGGACCCGTTCGAGGACTACTGGGCGTCCCTGAAGGAACAGCCGGAGCCCTACGCCCCCGGAAGCTGGGGCCCCGCCTCCGCCGATGAACTGCTCGCCCGCGACGGACGGACCTGGAGAAGGCCATGATCGTAGATCTTCCCGACACAACAACCTCCAAGATCTCCAAGAAGATCATGGCGCTGCGCGAACAGGGCGGCGTGATCGCCCTGGGCCGCGTGCTGACCCTGGTGGTGGTGACCAAGTCCGGGCTCGAAGAGGAAGCCATCGAGGCCGCCAACGAGGCCAGCCGGGAGCACCCGTGCCGCATCATCGTCCTGGCCGACGCCGGCGCCTCCGCGCCCACCCGGCTGGACGCCCAGATCCGGGTGGGCGGCGACGCCGGCGCTTCCGAGGTCATCCTGCTCCGCGGCTACGGCGAACTTGCGGAGGAAAGCGAATCCCTGGTGGCCGCGCTGCTGCTCCCGGATGCCCCGATTGTGGCCTGGTGGCCGCACGGCGCGCCGCGGAACGCCTGCGAGACGTCGATCGGCCGGATCGCGCACCGCCGTATCACGGACTCCGCGAACGAGCCGGACCCACTGGCGGCGCTGGACAATCTGCGCACCACCTACAAGGCCGGTGACACCGATCTTGCCTGGACCCGCCTGACCAACTGGCGGATCCAGTTGGCGGCCGTCCTGGACCAGGTCGACTCCTCGCCGGTCACAGCCGTCGCCGTCGAAGGCGCCTCGGACTCCCCCAGCACCATGCTGCTGGCGGCATGGCTCACCCTGGCGCTGGATGCCCCGGTGACCATCGTGGCCGATCCGGCCGGCACCGGAATCCGGCGGGTGCGGTTGACCCGTACCGGTGGTGACGTGCAGCTGTTCCGGCCCGGGCTCACGGTGGCGGAGCTGACCCAGCCAGGCCAGCCGGCGCAGCGGATCTCGTTGCCGCGCCGCAGCCTCAAGGACTGCCTGGCCGAGGAACTCCGCCGCCTGGACCCGGACGAAGTCTTCGGCGAAGTGATTACTATGGGACTGCCCCGTACCAACCTAAGGAGTGTCCGTCCCAGTGAGCGCTGATCCCAGAGTAAGCATCCATCCAGACTCGACCGTCCTGATGGCCGCGATCGCGGCACGCCTGATCACCAAGCTGGTGGACATCCAGGATAAACACGGCGAGGCGACGGTGGTGTTGACCGGCGGTACGATGGGCATCGGCTCGCTCAAGGCCGTCGCTGAGTCGCCGGCCGCGCCGGCGGTGGACTGGTCGAAGGTGAACTTCTGGTGGGGCGACGAACGCTTCGTCGGCGGCGACGACGCCGACCGGAACGCCCGCCAGGCGCACGAGGCCCTGCTCTCGCACATCGAGGTGGACCCGGCGCGCGTCCACGTACCCGGCTCCACGGACGACTTCGGCACCCCCGAGGAGGCCGCCGCCGACTACGCCCGGCGGCTCGCCGAGGCTGCGGCGGCCGAGCACGCCGCCGACATGTCCGATGACCGCCCGGAAGAGCCCGGCAGCCTGCCGCGGCTGGACATCGTGCTGCTGGGCGTCGGCCCGGACGCCCACGTGGCTTCGCTGTTCCCGGAGCAGGCAGGCATCCGGGAGAAGGACCTGACCGTCGTCGGTGTCCGTAACTCCCCCAAGCCGCCGCCCGCCCGGCTCTCGCTTACGCTGCCGACGATCAACACCGCGAACGAGGTGTGGATGGTGGTGGCCGGCGATGACAAGGCCGGCGCCGTGGGCCTGGCCCTCGCCGGAGCCAACCCGGTGCAGGTGCCGGCGTCAGGGCCGCGCGGGCGCTTCCAGACACTGTGGTTGATTGACGAGGACGCGGCCTCACGCGTCCCCGAGCAGCTCGTCCGGAAGGGCGCGTCGGGCGCGTAACCTTTCCAGCGCTCCGGCCAGCACGTCTTCGGCGTCCTGGCTGGAGCGCCGCTCTTTAACGTATTCGAGGTGGCTCTTGTACCCCTCGGCGGCCTCGTCCTCCAGGGCGAAGCGGGCCTCGTCGCGGGTGGCCGCGGCGCCGCAGCGGCGGCAGTCCCACACCCCGGGGATCTGCTCCTCCGGGAGCTTGGCGAACACCAGGGAGGTCTCGTGGCCCTTGGCGCACCGGTAGGTAACGCAGATCCGGGGTTGGCCCGCTCCGCCGTCGAGCGGTTCGTGGCGCGCCGAGGCTCCGGCGATGGCGCCCACGCGGATGCCCCTGAATCCGGAGGCAGAATGCAGCATCGGGAACTCCTGGCTACTCAGCTGGTGGATTGGTGCTTGCCAGCGACAGTGTAGTCCGGGAATTCCCGATGCCGGGAGGGCCGCAAGGCCCCTTATGCAGTTTTGCGGAAGCGGGTATTAGGAGTCGGCGCCGGTGCTGAAGCGCATCAGCAGGCCGAGGGCGATGATCACAACGCCCCAGGTGACTCCGAGGATGACCGTGAAGCGGTTCAGGTTCCGCTCGGCCACGCCGGAAGAGCTGAGGCCGGAGCTCATGCCGCCGCCGAACATGTCGGACATACCGCCGCCACGTCCCTTGTGCAGCAGGATGAGCAAGGTCAGCAGGAGGCTGGTGATGCCCAGCAGCACCTGCAGAATGACATGAAGAACGTCCACGACGGCCTTTCAGAAGAGGGGGATTGCGGGGGCCAACAGCTGTGTCCGGACTAATCCGTCAGCAGGTGACTCTCGAACCTGACAATATTAGCAAACTCGGCGGCGTCCAGGCTGGCACCGCCGACCAGCAGCCCGTCCACGTCGCGTTCCTTCAGGATCGAGGCGGCGTTGTTGGCCTTGACCGAGCCGCCGTAGAGCAGGCGCGTCTTGGCGGCAACCGGGGCGTCGAAGAGGGTGGACAGCTCGGCGCGGATCGCGGCACACATTTCCTGGGCGTCCTCCGGTCCGGCAACCTCGCCGGTGCCGATGGCCCAGACCGGCTCGTACGCGACCACGAGCTCGGCGGCCTGTTCCGCGCCGAGGCCTTCGACGCCGGCCCGGAGCTGGGCCAGGGTGTGCTCCACGTGTGTTCCGGCCTGGCGGACCTCGAGGCCCTCGCCGACGCAGAGCACCGGGGTGATGCCGTGCCGGAAGGCCGCCTTGGTCTTGGCGTTGAGGACCTCGTCGGACTCATTGTGGATGGTGCGGCGTTCGCTGTGGCCCACCAGGACGTAGCGGCAGCCGAGCTTGGCGAGGAACTGCCCGGAGATGTCCCCGGTGTAGGCGCCGGAGTCGAACTGCGAGAGGTCCTGGCCGCCGTAGGCGACGTCCAGTTCGTCGCCCTGGACGAGGGTCTGGACGCCGCGGAGATCCGTGAACGGCGGGAACACGGCGACCTCCACCCGGCTGTAGTCGTGCTTGGCGTCGGACAGGGTCCAAGCCAGCTTCTGCAGGAGGGTGATGCCCTGGACGTGGTCCATATTCATCTTCCAGTTGCCCGCGATGAAGGGCTTGCGGTCGAACTTGCCGTTGGTTGACGTTGTCACGTGATCTCCAAAAGATTCGTTGCAGTGAAAGAACCGGCCGGGTCCCCGCAGTGCGGAACGGGGACCCGGCCGGCCGGGAGTTCTAGCGGTCCAGCACGCTAAGGCCGGGAAGTTCCTTGCCTTCAAGGTATTCCAGGCTGGCACCGCCGCCGGTCGAAATGTGGCCGAACTGGTCATCGGCGAAGCCGAGGGTCCGCACCGCGGCGGCGGAGTCGCCACCGCCCACCACCGTGAACGCGGCAGTCTCCGTCAGCGCCTGGGCGACGGCCCGGGTGCCGGCGGCGAAGGCGGGGAATTCGAAGACGCCCATCGGGCCGTTCCAGAACACCGTCTTGGCGCCCTTGATCCGTTCCGCGAACGCGGCGGAAGAGTCCGGTCCGATGTCCAAGCCAATTCCGGAGGTGCCGAAGCGGCTGGACTCAATAGCGTCCGCGGATACCGTTTCGTGGTCGGCGTCGGCGGCGAACTTGGCAGCCACCACCACGTCGGTGGGGACCACAAATTCGGTGCCGGCGTCCGCGGCCCGCTTGAGGTAGTCCTGCACGACCGGGATCTGGTCCTCTTCCAGCAGGCTGCCCGCGACCTTGTGGCCGGCGGCGGCGAGGAAGGTGAACAACATGCCGCCACCCACCAGGATGGTGTCTGCCTTGCCGATCAGGTTGGCGATCACGGCGAGTTTGTCCGAGACTTTGGACCCGCCGAGCACCACGACGTAGGGCCGCTGGGTGTCGGTGGTCAGCTTGCGCAGCACCTCGACTTCGGTGCGGACCAGGTCGCCCTGGTACGACGGCAGCCGGGTGGCGACGTCGTAGACGGATGCGTGCTTGCGGTGCACGGCACCGAAGGCATCATCAACGAAGGCGCCGTTGTCGCCGGTGAGGGCCACCAGCTCGTCTGCGAACGCGCCGCGCTCGGCGTCGTCCTTGGAGGTCTCACGGGCGTCAAAGCGCACGTTTTCGAGGACCAGGGCTTCGCCGTCCTGCAACGCGGCTGCGGCAGCCGTGGCGGCTTCGCCCACGGTGTCACCGGCAAGGGTTACCTTGAAGGACGCGAGCCCGGCCAGGCGCGCCACAGCGGGCTTGAGCGAGTACTTCTCCTCCGGGGCGTCCTTGGGGCGGCCGAGGTGTGCCGTGACCAGCACGCGGGCACCGGCGTCCGTGAGCTTCGACAGCACTGGCAGGGAGGCCTTGATCCGGCCGTCGTCAGTGACTGTAGAGCCGTCGAGCGGCACGTTCAGGTCACTTCTGACCAGAACGTACCGCCCGCGGACACCATCAGCGATCAGTTCGTCGAGGGTGTGGAATGTCATGGGTCTTACCCTAGCCCAGCTTCGACGCGACGAGCTCCGTGAGGTCGACGAGGCGGTTGGAGTAGCCCCACTCGTTGTCATACCAGGAAACAACCTTGACCTGGTTGCCGATCACCTTGGTCAGGCCGGAGTCGAAGATGGACGACGCCGGGTCCCCGACGATGTCCGAGGAGACGATCGGCTCGTCGGTGTAGGTCAGCAGGCCCTTGAGCTCTTCGGTCTCGGACGCGGCCTTGAGCGCGGCGTTGACTTCCTCGACAGTGGTCTCGCGGGAAACGGTCACGGTGAGGTCGGTGGCGGAGCCGGTGGGGACCGGGACGCGGATGGCGTAGCCGTCCAGCTTGCCCTTGAGCTCCGGCAGGACCAGGCCGATCGCCTTGGCGGCTCCCGTCGAGGTGGGAACCATGTTGATGGCCGCGGCGCGGGCCCGGCGGAGGTCCTTGTGCGGGCCGTCCTGCAGGTTCTGGTCGGCGGTGTAGGCGTGGATGGTGGTCATCAGGCCGCGCTCGATGCCGAACGAGTCGTTGATGACCTTGGCCAGCGGGCCCAGGCAGTTGGTGGTGCAGGAGGCATTGGAGATGATGTTGTGCGTGGCGTTGTCGTAGAGGCCGTCGTTGACGCCCATCACGATCGTGATGTCCTCGTCCGAGGCGGGCGCGGAGATCAGGACCTTCTTGGCGCCGGCGTCGATGTGCTTCTGCGCATCGGCGGCCTTGGTGAAGAAGCCGGTGGATTCGATCACGATGTCGACCCCCAGCTCGCCCCAGGGGAGGTTGGCCGGGTCGCGCTCGGCGAGAACCTTGACAGTCTTGCCGTCGACGACGATGTTGCCGTCCTTGACCTCGATGGTTTCGGCCAGGCGGCCGCCGACGGAGTCGTACTTGAAGAGGTGTGCGAGGGCTTCCGGGCTGGTGAGGTCGTTGACTGCAACGATCTCGAGGTCCGCTCCCTGCGCCAGGGCGGCGCGGAAGTAGTTGCGGCCGATGCGGCCGAAGCCGTTGATACCAATACGTGTCGTCACGTTTTCAGTCTCCTTGGTGCTCTATCAAGCACGACTAGTTGAGTAGGCGTTCAAGCCAACTAACAGATCCCGCACGCCATTGGGCAGAGATGATTACCAGATCGGAGGGCGACCAGCCACGTTGCTGAAGGCTAACCGCCTTCCGTGATCCATCTTACGTTTAAGTGGGCCCGCCCCCGCAAGTGCGGGGGCGGGCCGTCCACAATTCGGGCCCAACGGTCCGAAATGTGAGCTTTGTTACAGCCACATTTCGGCTGGGCGCCGGTTCGGCGGGACCGCCCCTAGAGGGTGACCAGGCCGGTGGCGTTCTTGCGTGCAGCGTCGAAGCGCTTGGCGACGTCGGCCCAGTTCACAATGTTCCAGAACGCCTTGACGTAGTCGGCCTTGACGTTGACGTAGTCCAGGTAGAAGGCGTGCTCCCACATGTCCAGCATCAGCAGCGGCGTGGTGCCCAGTGCGACGTTGCCCTGCTGGTCGTAGAGCTGCTCGATGACGAGGTTGCCGCCGATCGGTTCGTAGGCGAGGAAGCCCCAGCCGGAACCCTGCAGGCCCAGCGCCGCGGCGCTGAACTGGGCGCGGAAGGCGTCGAAAGAGCCGAAGGCGTCGTCGATGGCCGCCGCGAGCTCACCCTCGGGCTTGTCGCCGCCGTCCGGGGAGAGGTTCTTCCAGAACACGGAGTGGTTGATGTGTCCGCCGGTGTGGAACGCGAGGTCCTTGGAGAGGCGGTTGATGTTGGCGAAGTCGCCCTTCTCGCGTGCCTCGGCCAGCTGGGCCAGCGCGTTGTTGGCGCCGGCAACGTAGGTGGCGTGGTGCTTGCTGTGGTGCAGCTCCATGATTTTCGCGGAGATGTGGGGCTCCAGCGCGGCGTAATCGTAGTCAAGTTCGGGCAGTACGTACTCGGTCACAAAATCCTCCAATGTCGTGGACGGGTTCGTCCGGTTTTGCTAACTCTCGGATTGTGCATCCGGATGGTTGGACACCCGGAAGTCTATGGATGTGGATCCAGTGGGCATAGCCTCCGCTCCCGCTGAGGTATTCCCGGCTGCTGGATCCGATTCTGGCCCTGGAGCCGGCCGGTGGCTACTCGTCCAGCATTTCCGGGGTCACATTCGCCTCGGTGCCGGGGATGCCCAGGTCCTGTGCCCGTTTGTCCGCCATGGCCAGGAGGCGGCGGATCCGGCCGGCGATGGCGTCCTTGGTCATCACCGGGTCGGCCAGCCGGCCCAGCTCGTCCAGGCTGGCCTGCTTGTGCGCCACACGGAGTTCGCCGGCGTATTTGAGGTGGTCCGGGACGTCGTCGCCGAGGATCTCCAGGGCCCGTTCAACCCGGGCTCCGGCCGCGACGGCGGCCTGCGCCGAGCGGCGCAGGTTGGCGTCGTCGAAGTTGGCCAGCCGGTTCGCTGTGGCGCGGACTTCCTTGCGCATCCGCCGTTCCTCCCAGACCATCAGCGCGTCGTGCGCGCCCATCCGGGTCAGCAGCGCGGCGATGGTGTCGCCGTCGCGGATCACGACGCGGTCCACTCCCCTGACTTCGCGCGCCTTGGCCTGGATGCCGAGGCGGCGGGCGGCGCCGACGAGGGCGAGGGCGGATTCGGGGCCGGGACAGGTGACTTCCATCGCCGAGGAACGGCCGGGTTCGGTGAGCGAACCGTGGGCCAGGAACGCCCCGCGCCAGACCGCCTCGGCGTCGGCTGCGGAGCCGTTCACCACCACCGAGGGGAGGCCGCGGACGGGCCGGCCGCGGGCGTCCAGCAGGCCGGTCTGGCGGGCCAGGGCCTCGCCGTCGCGGACCACGCGGACCACGTAGCGGCTGCCGCGGCGCAGGCCGCCGCCGGAGACGACGATGATCTCGCTCTGGTGTCCGTAGACTTCGGCGATCGCGGCACGCAGCCGGCGCGCGGTGGAGGCCAGATCCACTTCGGCCTCGATCACGATCCGGCCGGAGATGATGTGCAGTCCGCCCGCGAAACGGAGCATGGCGGACACTTCAGCCTTGCGGACCGAGGACTTCTTGATGTCCAGCCGGGAAAGTTCTTCCTTGACTGATGCTGTCAGTGCCATGGCACCTTTCCTACCTGTTCCCGAAAATGTCGTAGTACGCCGTTGCCAGACGCAGCGGGTCGTGGATCGGCCGGCGGCTCGACGCCCCTACTTTACCCAAGACCACCTCAGCACCCAGCATCCCGGCGGCCCGCTCGAAGTCCGGGAGGTCCGGCACCGAGGCGGGGTCGGCCAGCACGACGTCGACGCTGAACTCCGGCGCGTAGTCCCGCAGCACGCGCAGGTGGTCCGCGGCGGTCATCCCGAGGGTCTCCTTGGTGTCCGTGGCGAGGTTCATCGTCAGGCAGCGCCGCGCCTCCGTCTTGCACAGCGCGTCGCGCATTTCCGGCAGCAGCAGATGCGGCAGCACCGAGGTGTACCAGGAGCCGGGGCCCAGGACCACCCAGTCGGCGAGCTCGATCGCGGTCAGCGCCTCCACGCAGGCCGGAGCGGACTCCGGCAGCAGCCGGACGGCCTCGAGGGAGCCGGCGACGGCGCACTTGGCCTGCCCGCTGACGGTCTGCAGGACCGAACTGCCGTCGGGCCGGGTGACCCGGACCTCGCCTTCGATGGTGAGCGGTGTGGTGGACATCGGCAGGACCTGTCCCCGGGCGCCGAGCAGCGCTCCGGCCCATTGCAGTCCTACGACGGCGTCGCCCAGCAGTTCCCAGAGCGTAACGATCAGCAGGTTGCCCATGGCGTGCTCGTCAAGCGAGCCGCCGCGGCCCTTGCCGGGCTTGAACCGGTGCTGCATGACGTCGCGCCAGGTCCGGCCCCAGTCGGTGTCGTCGCACAGCGCGGACAGCGCCATCCGGAGGTCGCCCGGCGGCAGCACGCCGTACTCGTCGCGCAGCCGCCCGGAGGACCCGCCGTCGTCCGCGACCGTCACGATGGCGGTCAGCTCGGAGGTGAGCAGGCGCAGGGCTGAGAGGGAGGCGGAGAGGCCGTGGCCGCCGCCGAGGGCGACCACGGAGGGGCCTTTGTCCTGCTGGCCGGCGGAGGCCGCGCTGGCGGCCGGAACCAGGGGCAGCGGCCCGGTGAGGAGCGCCATTACTCGCGGCCCAGATCCCGGTGGGTGGTGGTGACGGTGACCCGGGGGTACTGCGCCAGCCGCCGTGAGAGTTCCACGGCGACGGCGACCGAGCGGTGCTTGCCGCCGGTGCAGCCCACGGCGATGGTCGCGTAGTGCTTGTTCTCGCGCCGGTAGCCGTCCAGGACGGGTTCCAGCGCCAGCACGTAGCGTTCCACGAAGTTGCCCACACCCTCGGCGTCGAGGACATAGTCGCTGACGTCCTTGTCCAGGCCGGTGTGCGGGCGCAGTTGCGGCACCCAGTGCGGGTTGGGGATAAAGCGGGCGTCGGCGACGAAGTTGGCGTCCACCGGCAGCCCGTATTTGAAGCCGAAACTCATGACGTTCAGGCGCAGCGCCACGGGGCCCGTTTCGCTGAACAGTTCGGTGATGGCGGTCGCGAGGCCGTGTACGTTCAGCGTCGAGGTATCCAGCACAATGTCCGCCGAGTCACGGAGCTCCTGCAGCAGTTCGCGTTCCGCTGCGATGCCGTCGAGGATCCTGCCGCCGCCCTGCAGCGGGTGCGGGCGCCGGCCTTGTTCGAAACGGCGCACCAGGACGTCGTCGCTAGCGTCCAGGAAGAGCACCCGGAAGGTGACGCCGCTGGCCTCGAGGTTGCGCAGCGCGGTACGGATGTCCGCGAACAGGTCCTTGCTGCGCACGTCGACGACGACGGCGAGTTTGGAGATGGAGCCGGGCGCGTGGGAGACGAGCTCCGCGAGCGTTCCGAGCATCTGCGGCGGAAGGTTGTCCACGACGTACCAGCCGTGGTCCTCGAGGGCATCCGACGCGGTGCTCCGGCCGGCCCCCGACATCCCCGTCACCACGAGCAGCTCGGCCTCAATCGGCTTGACGGGGGTCAAGCCGTCCGCCTCCACGCCGGATCCTGCCGTTGACTCTGCCATCAGTCGTGCCCCATCTCTGCTGTCTGCTCTGCCATGCGCCCGCGGGCCGGGGGCAGTTGCCTGCCGCCCGCGCGCCATACCTCAGCTCCTTACCCTAGCTAAGATTGCCGGTGCTAGCTAAGTTTCGAGGATTTCGCCCGTTGTCATGTTTACGGCCGGGGCAACAGGCCCGTCCGCGCCGTCGTCCGCGTTGAAATGCCGCACGATCGCGCCGGCGAGGGCGGGCCCGATCCCCTTGGCCGCCGTCAGCTCCTCGATGCTGGCGGCCTTGATGCTTTTTACCGAGCCGAACTGGTTCAGCAGGGCCTTGCGCTTGGAGTCGCCAAGGCCGGGCACGCCGTCGAGGGCGGAGACCGTCATGGCCTTGCCGCGCTTTTGCCGGTGGAAGGAGATGGCGAAGCGGTGCGCCTCGTCCCGGATCCGCTGCAGCAGGTACAGGCCGGCGGACGCGCGGGGCAGGATGACCGGGAAGTCGCTGTCCGGCAGCCAGACCTCCTCGAGCCGCTTGGCGAGCCCGACGACGTAGACGTCGTCGATGCCGAGTTCGGCCAGGGCCTTCGCCGCGGCGTTCACCTGGGGCTTGCCGCCGTCGACGACGACGAGGTTGGGCGGGTAAGCGAACTTGGTCCGGGGCGCCGGCGTCGTCGTGTCGGTGAGCGGGGCGTCGGCCACTGCGGCGGCCTGGGCGGCGGCCAGCGGTCCGGAACCTTCGGCCGTCTTGTCGGCTTGTTCCTGCAGGTAGTTCCGGAAGCGGCGCGTCAGGACGTCGTGCATTGCCGCCGTGTCGTCGTTGGCCGCGGCTCCGGTGACCGAGAATTTCCGGTAGTCGGATTTCTTGGGCAGCCCGTCCTCGACCACGACCATGGAACCAACCACGTTGGTGCCCTGGATGTGTGAGATGTCGAAGCATTCGATCCGCATCAGCGCGCCCGGCAGGTCCAGCGCCTCCTGCAGTTCCTGCAGCGCCTGGGAGCGCATGGTCAGGTCGCCGGCACGCCGGGACTTGTGCAGCTTGAGCGCGTGTTCGGCGTTGTCCCGGACGGTGGAGAGCAGCGTGGCCTTGTCGCCGCGCTGCGGGACGCGGATGTCCACCCGGGCCCCGCGCAGCCCGCTGAGCCATTGGGCCAGTTCGGCGGCGTTGCTGGGCTCGGCCGGGACGAGCACCTCCCGGGGCATCCTGCCCTGGCTTTCGCCTTCCTCGCCGTAGACCTGCTGCAGCAGGTGCTCCACGAGGTCAGGGGTGGTGGAGTCCTCGACCTTTTCCACCACCCAGCCGCGCTGGCCGCGGATCCGGCCGCCCCGGACGTGGAAGACCTGGACCGCGGCCTCAAGCTCGTCCTCGTGCAGCGCGAACACGTCGGCGTCGGTGTCCTCGGCCAGGACCACGGCGTTGCGTTCGAAGACCTTTTTCAGCGCGATGATGTCATCGCGCACCCGGGCGGCCCGTTCGTAATCCAGCTCCGCGACGGCCGCGGCCATGTCCTTCTCCAGCCGCGAGACAAAGCGTTTCGCCTCGCCGCCCATGAAGGCGCAGAAATCCTCCGCCAGGGCGCGGTGGTCCTCGGCCGAGATCCGGCCGACGCAGGGTGCGGCGCACTTGTCGATGTAACCGAGCAGGCAGGGCCGCCCGCTGGCTTCGGCGCGTTTCAGGACGCCGGCGCTGCAGCTGCGGACCGGGAAGACCCGCAGCAGGGTGTCCATAGTGTCGCGGATCGCGCCGGCCGTGTAAGGGCCGAAATAGCGGGTTCCCTTGCGCCGTTCGCCGCGCAGGACCTGTACCCGGGGGTACTTCTCCCCCATCGTGACGGCCAGGTACGGATAGGACTTGTCGTCGCGGAACATGACATTGAACCGCGGCTTGAATTCCTTGATCCAGGTGTACTCCAGCTGCAGGGATTCCAGCTCGCTGCCGACGACGGTCCACTCCACGCTGCTGGCGGTGTGCACCATGGCGTGGGTCTTGGGCATCAGGCCCGCGGGGTTCGCGAAGTAGGAGTTCAGCCGGGAGCGGAGGTTCTTGGCCTTGCCGACGTAGATGACCCGGCCGTGCGGGTCCCGAAAGCGGTAAACGCCCGGGTTGGTCGGGATCTCCCCCGTCTGGGGGCGGTAACTAGCTGGATTTGCCACCAGTCCATTCTACTGAGCCGGCCGGCACGCAGCCGACCGCGCCCCTCCGCACGAGGTGCACCCGCCCGGTGGAGCGGCTAGTCGACGCTCTTGCTCTGGTTGTAGGTGGTGGCCCGTTGCTGCCCGCTCAGTTCCGCGATCGCGTCCATGATCCGGTCCGTGACCTGGCGCCGCGCCGGCAGGGAGTGGTCCGGACCGGTCTTGTCGAAATAGAGCGGCTCACCCACCTTCATGGTGAAGTGCTGCGGGGCGACCTTGTTGCTGTCCGCCGGCTGCAGGTTCTCCGTGCCGATCAACCCGACCGGGATCACCGGGGCGCCCGTGGTGAGGGCGAGCCAGCCGACGCCGGTGCGGCCCCGGTAGAGGATTCCGTCGCGGGAGCGGGTGCCCTCCGGGTAGATTCCAACGCCCTTGCCGGCGTCGAGGATGTCCAGCAGCGTCTTCAGCGCCTGGACACTGGCGGCCTGTTCGCCGCGTTCCACCGGGATGGAGCCGACAGCCTCGAAGAAGGACTTCATCACCTTGCCCCTGACGCCGCCGGTGGTGAAATATTCCGCCTTGGCGAAGAAAGCGACGGGGCGGGGCATCAGTGCCTGGACGATCACGCTGTCCAGAAAGGACAGGTGGTTCGGCGCCACGATGAACGGGCCCTCTTTTGGCACGTTCTCGAGTCCGACGACGGTGGGCCGGCACGTGGAGGAAATGAGCCCGCGCGTGGTCCAGCGGATCGCGTCAAACATTGCCAATGGTGTGCACCTCATTCAGCTGCAGGGCGGCGGTCCGGACGGGGTCCAGCCTGGAAATGGTCTCGTAAAGGTCGGAGGTGCTGTGCACGACCGCCGCTGCGCCCGCCTCACGGAGTTCGCCGTCGAGCGCAAAGCCCCAGCCTACCCCGATGCATTCCAGGCCGTTGGCAGCCGCTCCGGCCACATCCTGGGCGCGGTCCCCCACCATGACCGCGTGCCCGGTACCGAGGTCCGCCAGGGCGGCGGCAACGATGCCGGCCTTTCCGGCCGGGCCGTGGGCGGTCGTCGATTCGTCCGCTGCGGAGCCGCGGACGGACCGGAACAGGCCGGCGATGCCGTGGTGCTCCAGGACCATGCGGGCCAGGTGTTCGGGTTTTTGGGTGGCGACAGCGGTTGGCCGTCCGGCGTCGGCGTATGATTCCAGCAGCTCACGGATGCCGGCGTAGAGCCGGCTCTGCGCAATGCCGCTGAACAGGTAGTGCCGCCGGTAGATCCGGATGGCCTCGTCCAGTTGTTCCGCAGGCACGCCGGCAATGTCCAGGAGCGAATGGCTGAGTTTCGGGCCGATCATCGCGTCCAGCCTGTCCGGTCCCGGGACGGGAAGTCCAAGCTCGCTGAGGGCGGCGGAGATACCGGCCGTGATTCCCCCGGCCGGATCAACAAGGGTGCCGTCCAGGTCGAAGATCACGGGCACGGAGGTAGGCATCACGGGCCTTAGTTTCTCACGACCGCGGGGATGCCTGAAATTCGCATACCGCTGCGGGTATGCGTCAGGGCGGGCCCGCGACACGCGGATGCCCTGCCGCCCCTGGAATTCCGGCGGCGGCAGGGCAGCTGCATGTCAGGTCAGTGCGGGCTTCGGACTAGTTGAGGATCTCGGCCAGGAAAGCCGCGGTGTGGCTGTCCTTGGACTTCGCGACATGCTCCGGTGTACCCGATGCGACCACCCGGCCGCCGCCGGAACCGCCGTCCGGCCCCAGGTCGACGATCCAGTCCGCGCTCTTGATGACGTCGAGGTTGTGCTCGATCGTGATCACGGTGTTGCCCTTTTCGACCAGGCCCTGCAGCACCATCAGGAGCTTGCGGATGTCCTCGAAATGCAGTCCGGTGGTGGGCTCGTCGAGCACGTAGACGCTGCGGCCATTCGAGCGTTTCTGCAGTTCCGCGGCAAGCTTCACGCGCTGCGCCTCGCCGCCGGAGAGCGTCGTGGCGGGCTGGCCGAGCCGCACGTAGCCGAGGCCGACGTCGACGAGCGTCCGCAGGTGCCGGGCGATCGGCGAGAACGCGGCGAAGAACTCGGCGCCCTCCTCGATCGGCATGTTCAGCACGTCCGCGATGGTTTTGCCCTTGTAGTGCACCTCAAGCGTCTCGCGGTTGTAGCGGGCGCCGTGGCACACCTCGCACGGGACGTAGACGTCCGGCAGGAAGTTCATCTCGATCTTCAGCGTGCCGTCGCCGGAGCAGGCCTCGCAGCGTCCGCCCTTGACGTTGAAGGAGAACCGGCCCGGCTGGTAGCCCCGGACCTTAGCCTCGTTGGTCTCCGCGAACAGCTTCCGGATGTGGTCGAACACGCCCGTGTAGGTGGCCGGGTTGGACCGCGGGGTGCGGCCGATGGGGCTCTGGTCAACGTGCACCACCTTGTCCAGGTGCTCGAGGCCTTGGACCGTCTTGTGCCGCCCGGCGACCTGCTTGGCGCCGTTGAGCTTGTTGGCGAGCACCTTGTAGAGAATCTCGTTGACCAGGGTGGACTTGCCGGAACCGCTGACGCCGGTGACGGCCGTGAACAGGCCCAGCGGGAAGGCGGCGTCCACGTTGAGCAGGTTGTTTTCCTTGGCGCCGACGACCTTGAGCTCGCGCTTCTTGTCGTACTTGCGCCGCTTCTTCGGCACCTCGATGGACTTCCGCCCGGAGAGGTAGTCGCCGGTCAGGGACTCGGTGTTTTTCAACAGGTCCTGGTAGGAGCCGGAGTGGACGACCATGCCGCCGTGCTCGCCGGCGCCCGGTCCGATGTCCACCACCCAGTCTGCCTCGTGGATGGTGTCCTCGTCGTGTTCGACCACGATCAGGGTGTTGCCCAGGTCCCGGAGCCGGGTGAGGGTTTCGATCAGGCGGCGGTTGTCGCGCTGGTGCAGCCCGATGGACGGCTCGTCGAGGACGTACAGCACGCCGACCAGGCCGGAACCGATCTGGGTGGCGAGGCGGATGCGCTGCGCCTCGCCGCCGGACAGCGTGCCGGAGGGCCGCTCCAGGTTCAGGTACTCGAGGCCGACGTCGAGCAGGAAGGTCAGGCGGGCCTGGATCTCCTTGAGGACCTGGTGCGCGATCTGGGCCTCGCGGCCGCTGAGGACCAGGGTGTCCAGGAAGTGCGCGCACTCGCGCATGGGCAGCGCGGCGACCTCGGCGATCGACTTGCCGTTGATCAGGACCGAGAGCGACGCCGGGTTCAGCCGGGCGCCGTTGCAGGCCGGGCACGGGACCTGGCGCATGTACTCCTCGTAGCGGTCCCGCGCCGAGTCGGAATCCGTTTCCGTGTGCTTGCGGTGCACGTACTGGACGACGCCTTCGAAGCCGGTGCTGTACTTGCGTTCCCGGCCGAAGCGGTTGCGGTATTGCACCACGACCTTGTGGTCCTTGCCGTGCAGCACGGTCTGCCGGGCCTCGGTGGAGAGCTTCTCCCACGGCGTGGTCATCTTGAAGCCGATTTCCTTGGCCAGGCCGCCAAGGAGCCGGTTCCAGTACTCGGTGGTGGCGGTACCGAGAGACCACGGCGCGATGGCCCCCTCGGAGAGGGAGAGCTCCGGGTTGGGGATCAGGAGTTCCTCGTCGACCTCCAGCTTGGTGCCGATACCGCTGCAGGCGGAGCAAGCGCCGAACGGGTTGTTGAAGGAGAACGAGCGGGGTTCGATCTCATCGATGGCGAGGGGGTGCTCGTTGGGGCAGGCGAGGTGCTCGGAGAAGGCGCGGATCCGTTCCGGATCGTCGGCGTCAAGGTCAACGAATTCGGCCAGCACCCGGCCCTCGGCCAGGCCCAGCGCGGTTTCCACCGAGTCGGTGAGGCGCTGGCTGATGCCCTCCTTCACGACCAGGCGGTCCACCACCACTTCAATGGTGTGCTTGAACTGCTTGCCCAGCTTGGGCGGATCGCTGAGCTGGATCAGTTTGTCGTCCACCCGGGCCCGGGAGTAGCCCTTCGCGGTGAGCTCCTTGAACAGTTCAACAAACTCGCCCTTGCGGCCGCGGACCACGGGCGCCAGGACCTGGAACCGGGTGCCCTCGGGCAGTTCCAGAAGCTGGTCGACGATCTGCTGCGGGGTCTGCTTGGTGACCGGCTCGCCGCAGACGGGGCAATGCGGGCGCCCCACCCGGGCCCAGAGCAGGCGCATGTAGTCGTAGATCTCGGTGATCGTGCCCACAGTGGAACGCGGGTTCTTGCTCGTGGACTTCTGGTCGATCGACACCGCCGGGGAGAGCCCCTCGATGAAGTCGACGTCGGGCTTGTCCACCTGGCCCAGGAACTGGCGCGCGTACGCGGAGAGTGATTCCACGTAGCGCCGCTGGCCCTCGGCGAAAATGGTGTCGAAGGCGAGCGAGGACTTGCCGGAGCCGGAGAGGCCGGTGAAGACGATCATCGCGTCGCGCGGCAGGTCGAGGTCGACGTTGCGCAGGTTGTGCTCGCGTGCGCCCTTGACGACGAGGCGGGACAAGTCGGGGCGGGCCAGTTCCGCACCCGCCGACGCCGGGCTGGACGGCTGCGGGCTGGCCGCTTTCCCGGACTTCACCGGTGCGGCAGCGGACTGGACATCGACGGCGGGTTCTTCAGCTAAGGCTTTAGGCACGCCTCCAATGCTAATCGAAAACTTCTTCGAATATCTATTCGGGCGGAGGTTGTGCTAGTAGAAGATGCGCTAGTGCCGGTCGTACGCGGCGGCCAACAGCTGAACGGCCTCGGCGAAGCTGGCACCCTGGGCTTTAGCCGCCGCCGCGAACTCCGCCGCGGCGGCCGTGAGCGACCCCCAGGCCTCGTCGCGGGCACAGACAACCGTGCCGTTCCTGCCCTGCGTCGCCACGACGCCGGCGGCCTCAAGTTCCTTGTAGGCGCGCGCCACGGTGTGCGGTGCCACGCCAAGTTCGCCCGCCAGGCTGCGCACGGCCGGGAGCCGGGTGCCGGGGGCCAGGGAGCCGTTGTTGGCTTGCTCGATGATGTTCAGCCTGAGCTGCTCGAAGAGCGGCACCGAACTGCCGGCATTGGGCTTCCAGCTGCCGGGGAATCGGCCCGCCGTCCGCTCGCCGGAACTCACAGTTCCGGCTCCAGGACATCCCCGGCCCGTTCGCTGCCGGCGAACTGGGCGCGGTACAGCGAGCTGTACAGTCCGCCCCCCGCTATCAGGTCCTGGTGGTTCCCCTGTTCAACTATCCGTCCGTGGTCCATGACCAGAATTAGATCAGCGTCCCGGACGGTGGACAAGCGGTGGGCAATCACGAAGCTGGTCCGGCCCTGCCGGAGCCGCGCCATGGCCTGCCGGATCTGCACCTCCGTGCGGCTGTCCACCGAGCTGGTCGCCTCATCGAGGATCAGGATGCTGCGGCCGGACAGCTCCGCCCGGGCAATCGAGATCAGCTGCCGCTGGCCGCGGCTGAGGGAATCGCCGTCGTTGCCGAGCATGGTGGCGTAGCCGGCCGGCAGGGCGCGGACGAACTGGTCCACGTGGCTCGCCTGCGCGGCGGCGAGAATCTCCTCGTCGCTGGCGCCGGGCCGGCCGTACTCGATGTTGTCCCGGATGCTGCCGGTGAACAGCCACGCGTCCTGCAGCACGGTGCCGAAGGCGGACCGCAGCACGTCACAGGGCAGTTCGGCGATGTCCGCGCCGTCCACCGTGATCCGGCCCGAATCGAGCTCGTAGAACCGCATCAGGAGGTTGACCACCGTGGTCTTGCCCGCCCCGGTGTGCCCCACGATCGCGACGGTCTGGCCCGGCTCGACGGCGAAGGACAAGCCCCGGACCACCGGGGAACCCGGCGTATAGCCAAATGTGGCGTTTTCGAAGGTGACCCTCCCGGACGGCGGGGCGTCCCCGCCGTCGGCGGCGCGCAGGGCTGCGGCCCGGGCGGCGCCGGCGGCCGGCCCAGCCGGGTCCGCGGGTATTTCCGGGGCGTCCAGCAGTGCGAAGACGCGTTCGGCCGAGGCCACGCAGGACTGCATCAGGGTGAGCATGCCGCCGATCTGGCCCATCGGCTGGCTGAAGAGCCGGCTGAACTGGATGAAGGCCTGGATACCGCCGACCGTCATGGTGCCGGCGGCCACCTGCAGCGCTCCGATCACGGCAACCGCGATGTAGTTGAGGTTGGAGACGAAGATCATCAGGGGCTGCACGACGCCGGACAGGTACTGCGCGCTGGAGGCGGACCGGAAGAGCCGGTCATTGCTCTGCCTGAAGGTGGCCGCCGCAGCGTCCTGCCGGCCGAAGGCCTTCACGACCTCGTGCCCGGTGAAGAACTCCTCCAGGTGCGCGTGCAGTTCGCCGGTGCTGCCCCACTGCGCGGTGAAGTGCGCCTGCGATTTGCGCGCCACGGCCACCGTGATCAGGGTGGAGACGGGAACCGAGGCGAGAGCGATCAACGCCAGCAGCGGCGACAGCCAAAACATCATGGCCAGGGCCCCGGAGAGCATCAACACCGACATGATCAGCTGGTTGAGCAGCTGGTTGAGCGACTGCGAGACGTTGTCGACGTCGTTGGTGGCCCGGCTGAGCACGTCGCCGCGGTGCTGGTCGTCGAAATGGCTGGAGGGCAGCAGGTGCAGCTTGTGTTCCACGGATGAACGGAGACCGTAGCTCAGCCGCTGCACCGCCGTTGCCGTCAGGGCACCCTGGATCCAGCTGAAGAGCGAGGCGCCAAGGTACATCAGTGCCACCGCGAGCAGCAGCCGGCCAAGCCGCTTCTCGTCGAAGACTCCGCCGACCACGCCGCGGACCACGACGTCGGTGGCGTCGCCGAGGTATTTGGGCGCCGCCACGTTCAGTGCCGCAAAACAGCACGTCGCGGCGATGACGCCGGCCATGCGAAGGCGTACCGGCTTCAGCAGCCCCAGCAGCCGGCCGGCGGTCCGCCATTTGGCCGCGGGCGTTCCGGCCCGCACCGGGGTGCCGGCGCTCACAGGGTTTCCTCGAGGACCAGCTGGGAGGCGGCGATCTCCTGGTAGGTCCGGGATGACTCCAGCAGCCCGTGATGGGTGCCCTGCGCCACCAGACGGCCGTCCTCGAGCACGAGGATCAGGTCCGCGTCCTCGATGGTGGAGAGTCGTTCGGCCACGATCAGCACGGTGGCCGTCCGCAGGAGCGGCTCCAGCGCAGCGCGGAGACGGATGTCGGTGCCGTAGTCGAGGGCGGAGAAACTGTCGTCGAACAGGTAGACGGGGGCCGGCCGGAGCAAGGCGCGGGCAATGCACAGGCGCTGGCGCTGGCCGCCGGAAAAGTTGGTGCCGCCCTGGCTGACCGGGGCGTCGAGGCCGCCGGGGAGGTCCCGGACGAAGTCCGCGGCCTGGGCGGTTTCCAGCGCCTGCCACAGCTGCGCCTCGTCCGCCGCCGGCCCGCCCATCCGCAGGTTCTGGGCGAGGGTGCCGGAGAAGAGGTAGGAGTGCTGCGGCACCAGCGCCATCATTCGGCGCAGCGACGCCAGCGGCAGCGAGCGGATCCCGCGGCCGCCGATGCTGATGCTGCCTGCCGTCGGGTCAAGGAAGCGCGGCAGCAGGTTCAGCAGGGTGCTCTTGCCGCTGCCCGTGGCGCCGACGATCGCCGTCGTCGTCCCGGGAACGGCGGTGAAGCTGACCCCGGCCAGCACCGGCGCTTCCGCCCCGGGGTAGGCGAAGGCAACCTCGCGGAACTCGACGGTGCCATCGGCCACCGGCGGCCCAGGTTCCGGCTCAGTTTCTGGCTCCGGGCTCGCCGCGGAGGCCGGTGCTGAGTCGGCTGCCGCGTCCGGCCAGTTCTCCGGCGCGGGAGAGCCGATGGACGGCTCGGTGTCGAGGACCGCCTGGATGCGCTCGGCGCAGGCCGCCGCGCGCGGGGCTGTCGTAAAGACGTACATCGCCGTCATGATGGCGATCAGGATCTGCAGGATGTAGGCGATGAACGCGGTCAGGGCGCCGAGGCGCATCTGTCCGGCTTCGATCCGGTGGCCGCCGAACCAGACAACGGCGACCGAAGACAGGTTGACCACCACCATGATCACCGGGTTCATGCCGGCCACCAGCAGCGCGGAGTCCAGGTTGTTGCGAGTGAGGTCACGGTTGGCGGTGTCGAAGCGGCGGATCTCATGGTCCTGCCGGACGAAGCCGCGGATGACGTTGGCGCCGATGATCTGTTCCCGCAGCACCCGGCTGATCCGGTCGATAAGTTCCTGGCCGCGCCGGTAGAGCGGGATCAGCCTGCGCACGATCAGCAGCATCAGCCCGGCCAGCACCGGGATGACGGCCACCACAATGCCGGAGAGCGCCAGGTCCTGGTGCACTGCGAGGGCGACGCCGCCGATGAAGCTGGCGGGGGCCGTGACGAGCATGGTGAATACGAGGACGGTGAGGTTCTGGACCTGCGCGACGTCATTGGTGGCCCGGGTGACGAGGCTGGGGGCACCGAACGCGCCCACCTCCTGCGAGGAAAAGGTCTGGACCTTGGCAAACAGTTCCTCGCGCAGCCCGCGTCCCACCCGCATGGCCACGACGGCGCCGAGATAGCCGGCGGCGACGGCGGCACCGACCTGGACGGCTGCGATCCCCGCCATCGCGCCGCCCAGACGGAGGATCACGGGCGTGTCGCCGGCGACGATGCCGTCGTCGATGATGGCGGCGTTAAGCGTGGGGAGCAGGAGGTTCGCGGTGGTCTGCACGAGCTGCAGGCAGATGATGGCCAGGACGGTCCCCCTGTGGGCGGCGAGCAGCCGCCGCATCAGGCTAAATAGCACCGAACCTCCATCGCTAGAACAGGGCGAGGATACGGACCAGAGGGCGGCCGCCCCCAGACCGCTTTGTCATTGTAAGCCCCATCACATGGCAAGAGTTGTCACACGGCGTGTCATATCCGTAAACGCGGCCCCGTTCGTGCCTCGGTTTCCCCGCCGCAGCGGTTTGTCGACGGCGCCGGCCGGGGCAGCCTTCACCGTCTGCGGGCCACCGCGAAGACCCGCCGGAACGGGAACACCGTTCCGTGGGTGCCGGGCGGATAGGCCTCGTTCAAGATCCGCGCGTAGTCGGCCTCGAAGCGGGCGCCCTCCTCCGCCGTGAGCGCGGCAAGCACCGGGCGGAGCCCGGTCCCGCGGACCCATTCCAGCACCGGGTTGGCCCCCGGCAGGACCTGCAGGTAGGTCGTCTCCCAGGCGTCCGCGTCGCAGCCGGCGTCGAGCATCAACTCAAGGTAGTCGTCCGGTCCGCCCACCACGTCGTCGTGCCGCAGCACGCCCGCAAGGCGTCCGGACCATTCGTCCGACGCGGCAAGCCCGCGCATAAGGGTGTGCGAGGGCGCGTCGAAGTTGCCTGGCACCTGCAGCGCGAACCACGCCCCGGGGCGCAGCGCCTCAAGCCAGCGGGGCAGCAATTCCCGGTGCCCCGGCACCCACTGCAGGGCGGCGTTGCTGACAACGACGTCGGTGTCCGGCCCCGGCATCCACGCGGCGATGTCCCCCTGGCTAAACGACAGGTTGCCGGCCGCGGCCGCCACAGCGCCGGCCTTGGCAAGCATCTCCCCCGAGGAATCCAGCCCCTCCACCGCGGCGCCGGGCCAGCGGGCCGCCAGCGCCGCCGTCAGGTTTCCCGGCCCGCAGCCAAGGTCGACGACGTGCCGTGGCCCGTCCGCCTGGATGCGCGCGGTCAAGTCGAAGAAGGGCCGGTCCCGATAGTCCCCGAACTGGACGTACTTGGCTGGATCCCATTTCATGCATTCCTCCGCTTCACCGCTGGTTCTGTCAGCCGAAGCCTAACCCCGTGGGTCGGCCGGGGGCTGGATGCATCGGTGGCTGCGCGCCGCCGGCCGCGCCGCTGGCCACTAAGCTGGAAGGCAATGAAACTCGTTGATCAGCTCCCCGCCCCGGCCGCCCGAGTTCCCGGCCGGACCGGCCTCGATCCGGACGAGCTCTACACCCGGTTCGTCGAATGGACGGAGAGCCGCGGGCTCGCCCTCTACACCGCCCAGGACGAGGCTGTAATGGAGCTCGCCGCCGGGTCCAACGTCATCCTGGCGACCCCCACCGGCTCCGGAAAATCGCTGGTGGCCATCGCGGCGCATTTCCAGGCGATGGCCCGTGGGGAGCGCAGCTACTACACCGCCCCCATCAAGGCCCTCGTGTCGGAGAAGTTCTTCGCGCTCTGCGAGATCTTCGGCGCCGAGAACGTCGGCATGATCACCGGCGACTCCGGCGTCAACCAGGACGCGCCCATCATCTGCTGCACCGCGGAGATCCTGGCGAACATCGCCCTGCGCGAGGGTTCCGCCGCAGAGCTTGGTGCGGTCATCATGGATGAGTTCCACTTCTACGCGGATCCGCAGCGCGGCTGGGCCTGGCAGGTGCCGCTGCTGGAACTCCCGCAGGCCCAGTTCCTGCTGATGTCCGCCACGCTCGGCGACGTCACCCGCTTCGAGGAGGGCATCACCGAACTGACCGGCCGGCCGACGACCACGGTCAGTTCCGCCGAACGGCCCATCCCCCTGCATTTCTACTACCAGCAGACCCCGGTGCACGAGACGCTCGAGGAGCTGCTCTCCACGAAACAGGTGCCGGTCTACGTTGTGCACTTCAGCCAGCTTGAGGCGATCGACCGGGCCCAGAACCTGATGAGCATCAACGTCTGCACCCGCGAGGAAAAGGACAAGATCGCCGAGCTGATCGCCGGCTTCCGCTTCGCCGCCGGCTTCGGCAAGACGCTGAACCGGCTGGTCCGGCACGGCATCGGCGTGCATCACGCCGGCATGCTGCCCAAGTACCGCCGGCTCGTCGAGCAACTGGCCCAGGCCGGCCTGCTCAAGGTCATCTGCGGCACCGACACGCTGGGCGTCGGCATCAACGTCCCCATCCGCACCGTGCTCCTGACGGCCCTGAGCAAGTACGACGGCACGCGCACACGCCTGCTGAATTCCCGCGAGTTCCACCAGATCGCCGGCCGGGCGGGGCGTGCCGGCTACGACACCGCCGGGACCGTGGTGGTCCAGGCGCCCGAGCACGTGATCGAGAACGTGAAGGCGATGGCCAAGGCCACGGCGAAGTTCGGCGACGACCAGAAGAAGCTGCGCCAGGTGGTGAAAAAGAAGCCGCCGGAGGGCTTTGTGTCCTGGGGCGAGCCCACCTACAAGCGGCTGGTGGAGTCCGTGCCGGACCCGCTGGGCTCCAGCTTCACCGTCACTCACGCGATGCTGATGAACCTGATGGAACGCCCGGGCGATCCGTTCAAGGCCGCGCGCCGCCTGCTGACCGAAAACCACGAGCCGCGCGCCGCGCAGCTCCAGCTGATGAAGAAGGCCCTCGGCATTTACCGCGAACTGCTGGCCGCCGGCGTCGTCGAACGCATCCCGCCCGCCGAGCAGGGCCCGGACGGCCGCAGCGTGCGGCTCACCGTGCACCTGCAGGCGAACTTCGCCCTGAACCAGCCGCTCTCCCCCTTCGCCCTGGCGGCCCTGGAGCTGCTGGATCCGGAGTCGCCGTCGTACGCCCTCGACGTCGTGTCGGTGATCGAGTCGACGCTGGAGAAGCCGCGGCAGATTTTGTCCGCGCAGCAGAAGAAGGCGCGCGGCGAGGCGATCGCCGCGATGAAGGCCGACGGGATCGACTATGACCAGCGGATGGCCATGCTGGAGGAGGTCAGCTACCCCCAGCCGCTCGCGGAGATCCTCGGCGAGGCCTTCGATGTGTACCGGAAGGCCGCGCCGTGGATCGGCGACTTTGAGCTCGCGCCCAAGTCCGTGATCCGGGACATGTACGAACGGGCCATGAACTTCGGTGAATTCGTGCAGTTCTACGGCCTGGCCCGGTCCGAGGGCATTGTGCTGCGGTACCTGGCCGACGGATTCAAGGCCCTCCGGCAGACCGTGCCGCAGGATGCGCTGCGCGAGGACCTCGAGGACCTCATCGCCTGGCTCGGCGAGCTGGTCCGGCAGGTGGACTCCAGCCTGCTGGACGAATGGGAGGAACTCACCTCGGGCGCCGTCCCGACCCCGCACGACGCCCCGCCGCCCCCGCCGCCGTCGCTGACCTCCAACGTCCGGGCGTTCCGGGTGATGGTCCGCAACGAGATGTTCCGCCGGGTGGAACTGTTCGCTGACGAGGCCGCCACCGCGCTGGGCGAGCTCGACGGCGGCTCCGGCTGGGACGCGGAACGCTGGGAGGATGCGCTGGACGACTACTTCGAGGAGCACGGGGACATCGGGACCGGCCCGGACGCACGCGGGCCCGGCCTGCTGATCATCACCGAGGAACCGGGCGTCTGGAAGGTGCGGCAGATCTTCGACGACCCGGCCGGCAACCACGACTGGGGCATCTCCGCCGAGGTGGACCTGCCCGCCTCGGACGAGACCGGCACCGCCGTCGTGCGCGTAACCGACGTGAACCGCCTGTAGCCGCTAGTAAACTGGCGGGCATGAGTGTAATCCGCCCGGCCACCGCCCACGACGTCCCCGCCATCCTGCAGATGATCCACGACCTGGCCATCTACGAGAAGGAGCCGGACGCCGTCCGGAACACCCCGGAAATGCTTACGGAGGTGCTGTTCGGCGAGAACCCGCGTGTATACGCGACCATGGCGGAGAACGAAGCCGGCGACGTCCAGGGCTTCGCGCTGTGGTTCCTGAACTACTCCACCTGGGAAGGCGTGCACGGCATCTACCTCGAGGACCTGTACGTGATGCCCGAGGCCCGCGGCGCCGGCCACGGCAAGGCGCTGCTGCAGCACCTCGCCGCGACCGCCGTCGACCGCGGCTACGCGCGGGTGGAGTGGAGCGTGCTGGACTGGAACGAACCCTCGATCGCGTTCTACAAGAACCTCGGCGCCGCTCCGATGGACGAATGGTCCACCTTCCGGCTCACCGGCGAAGCCCTGGACGCGTTCGCCGGCGCCCGGACGGCCGACGCGCGTGGCTGACACTGTTTCGGCGACGACAGCTTCCGTCCCGCACATCGTCAAGGCCCGGCACGCCTACCGCGGCATGCGCACCGCCGAGCACTACTTCGAGGTTCCGCTGGACCACTTCGGCGCCGGCGGCGAAACGATCACGGTCTTTGCCCGCGAATACGTCTCCGCCGACCACAGCGAGGAGGCCGCCGCGGAACTGCCGTGGCTGCTGTACCTGCAGGGCGGTCCCGGCGGCCGCGGCAACCGGTTCCCCGCCCTGGGCGGCTGGAGCAAGGCCGCGGCGAAGGACTTCCGGATCCTGATGCTGGACCAGCGCGGCACCGGCCTGTCCACCCCCGTCGACCGCAACACCCTTCCGCTGCGCGGGAACGAGCGGGACCAGGCGCACTACCTGGAGCACTTCCGGGCCGACTCGATCGTGGCCGACGCCGAAGCCATCCGCCGGACCCTGGGCGCCGCGCCGTGGACCATCTACGGGCAGAGCTACGGCGGTTTCTGCGCGCTCAGTTACCTGTCCTTCGCCCCGGAGGGGCTCCGCGAGGCGCTGATCACCGGCGGCCTTGCGCCCCTGGCCGGTCCGGCGGACCGGGTCTACCAGGCAACCTTCCGCCGGGTGGCTGCGCGGAACGCCGAGTACTTCGGCTGGTACCCGCAGGACCGGGAGCTGGTCAGCCGGATCGCCCGGCACCTCCGCGTGTCCGAGGAGTTCCTGCCCGACGGCAGCCCGCTCACGGTGGAGCGGTTCCAGATGGTGGGCTCCTACCTCGGCGGCAACACCCGGGTGGACGGCCTGCACCACCTGCTGGAGGATGCCTTCGTCAGTACCCCCGACGGCGACCGCCTCTCCGACGGCTTCCTGGAACAGGTCCGGGGCCTCGTTTCCCGCGCGGCGAACCCGCTGTACGCCCTGATGCACGAATCCATCTACGGCCAGGGCGAGGCCACCGACTGGGCTGCGCTGCGGGTGCTCCAGGACTTCCCGGAGTTCCGCCCCGACGCCGCCGACCCGCTGCTGACCGGTGAGATGGTCTACCCCTGGTACTTCGAGCAGGACCCGGCGCTGCGTCCGCTACGGACGGTGGCGCAGCTGCTCGCCGAGAAGAACGACTGGAAACCGCTTTACGACCCGGAGCGGCTTGCCCTCAACAACGTACCGGTGACGGCCGCCGTGTACAGCGATGACATCTACGTGGACCGGGGCCTGTCGCTTGAAACCGCCGCGGCGGTGCGCCGGCTGCAGGTGTGGGAGACCGACGAGTTCCACCACGACGGCATCGCCGACGACGGCGAGGCCATCTTCGGCCGGCTGCTCGGCATGGCCCGCGCGGGCAGGGCCTGAGCCGTCCCGACGCGGTACCGGCGGGGGCTCATCCCCCGGCCGGAACAGCAGTGCGGCGGTGGCCCGCCGACACGACCACTGCCAGCACCGCGGCGGCCACCACGGCCGCAACGAGGTTCAGGCCCTGGTAACCGACCCCGCTCATCACGAGCCCGGCGAACCCCGATCCCACGGCTCCCGCGACCCCCATCAGGGTGTCCGAGACGCCCTGGACGAGGACCCGGTCCCCGGCCGCGACGCTCTCCGCGAGCAGGGTGGACCCTGCGATGGTGGCCGCGGACCAGCCCAGGCCCAGCAGCACGAGTCCGGTCGTGACCAGCGCCGGCTGGGCCTGGCCGAACCCCGCGACGCAGGCGGCGAGCAGGATCAGGCCGTGGCCCAGCAGGATCACCGGCAGCCGGCCGAACGTGTCGGTGAGCCAGCCCATCACCGGGGAGAGGGCATACATGCCGGCGATGTGCAGCGAGATCGTGAAGCCGATCAGCACAAAGACGTCGGTGCCCGCAGCGTGCGAATGCCCCGGGTCGTGGCCGGCCAGCGGCCCTTCGGTGAGCAGCTGCAGATGCAGCGGGGTCATGGACATCACAGCGGCCATGCAGCCGTGCGCGGCGACGACGGCGAGCAGTGCCAGCCGGGCGCGGGGCGAGGACCGGGCCGCGCGCAGCCCGTCCCGCAGGGCATGCCTGCGCCGGCGGCTCGCCGTCCCTTTCGCCGGCCCGTCCGGACCGTCCGCAGTCGCCGGCTCCCCTGACCCGCTCCGGATCCGGGCGGCCAGCAGCAGTGGGTCCGGGCGCAGCCCGAGGAACAGCAGCAGCGCCGCGAGGGCGAGTCCCGCCGTCGAAAACACGAAGGGCCCGGAGATCGGCGGCAGGCCGAGCGCCTGCCCCACCACCGCGCCGGGCTGGATCAGGTTCGGTCCGGCCACGGCCCCGACCGTGACCGCCCAGACCACCACCGCGAGCGAGCGTCCCCGGTGTTCCGGCACTGCGAGGTCGACGGCGGCGAAGCGGGCCTGCAGGTTGGCTGCCGTGCCCAGGCCCAGCATGGCGGCGCCCAGCAGCAGTACCGGGAAGAGGCCGGTGACGGTCGCCAGGATCACCAGCAGGGCGCCGGTCATCGCGGAGAGCAACCCGGTCACCAGGGCTGCCCGGCGGCCGCGCCGGCCGGCCAGGCCGGCGAGCGGCAGCGCGGCCACTGCTGCCGCCAGGGTCATGGTGGTGGTGACCGAGCCCGCCCAGGCGTTCGATCCGGAGAGCTGGACGGCCAGCAGCGAGCCGACGGAGAGGCTGGCGCCGCCGCCCACGCCGCTGAGCAGCTGGGCGGCGCTCAGCACCACAACGGTACGGCGCTGCACCCGTGGCGGGTGCAGCGCCGTACCGGCCGCCGTCGCGGCGTCAAAGATTTTCACGCTCCGAGCTTAGCCCGTGGCGGGCCCGCCCGGAGGCGCTACTCGGCGTCGGTGAGGCTCTTGCGGGAGTCCTCTTCGAGCCGGGCGTCCAGCTTGGCCTTCGAGGCCTTAGAGCTGACCAGGCTGGCGACGACCGCGATGACGATGGTGCCGATGATCACTCCGAGCGACACGTAGGTCGGGATCTCCGGGGCCCATTCGATGTGCTTGCCGCCGTTGATGAAGGGCAGTTCGTTGACGTGCATGGCGTGCAGCACCAGCTTGACGCCGATGAAGGCGAGGATGACGGACAGCGCATGCTTGAGGTAGATCAGCCGGTTCATCAGGCCGCCGAGCAGGAAGTACAGCTGGCGCAGACCCATCAGGGCGAAGATGTTGGCGGTGAAGACGATGAACGCGCTCTGGGTCAGGCCGAAGATGGCCGGGATGGAGTCCACGGCGAAGAGCAGGTCGGTCATGCCGATGGTCACAAAAACGATCAGCATCGGGGTGAAGACCTTTTTGCCGTCGACCTCGGTGCGCAGCTTGCCGCCGTCGAACTTCTCCGACATCGGCAGGATCCGGCGGATCCGGGCAATCAGCGGGTTTTCCTTGTCTTCCTCGTCCTCGCCCTCGTCCTGCGCCTGCTTCCAGGCGGTCCAGAGCAGGAACGCGCCGAAGATGTAGAAGACCCAGCTGAACTGTTCAATCACGATCGCGCCGAGCAGGATGAAGATTCCGCGCAGGATCAGGGCGATGATGATGCCCACCATGAGCACTTCCTGCTGGTACTTACGGGGTACCGAGAAGCGAGCCATGATGATGATGAAGACGAACAGGTTGTCGATGCTGAGGCTGTACTCCGTCACCCAGCCGGCGATGAACTGCCCGCCGTACTCCGGGCCGGTGAACAGGAACATGGCTCCGGCGAAGACGAGCGCCAGTGCGATGTAGAAGGAGACCCAGAGGCCCGCTTCCTTCATGGACGGCTCGTGCGGGCGCTTCAGCACCAGGAGCAGGTCGATGGCGAGGATGATGCCGAGAACGACGAAGGAGCCGATCTCGAACCAGACGGGAAGTTCGGGCACAAAGATACCTTTCGCAGGGTACAACTAAGCGGTGTAAGTCTCTCCGGCTAGCTGCCGCACCGGGGCCGTTGCCCTCCGGTGCCGATTCGCTGCCCGCTACGCCCGGCAGGGCATCTGTGCCGTGCGTGTTGACGATCGTAGCGCTTGGGATACTCCCCTACGTCAGTCCCACTTTACCCTAGGCGTGCCCGGCCGACTGCATCTGGCGCAACTCCTTCTTGAGCTCCCCGACCTCGTCCCGGAGCCGGGCGGCGAGCTCGAACTGCAGCTCGCCGGCTGCGGCGTGCATCTGCTCGGTCAACTGTTCGATCAGGCCCACCAGGTCCTCCGCCGGGGCGGCGGCGAGGCCGTCGGCGCGGACCTTGGAGCTGCCCTTGCCCTTGCCGCGGGCCTTGCCCGCGCTGGCCAGCAGCTCGCGGGTGTCCGCGTCCTCCTTGTTGATCTGGTCCGTGATGTCGGCGATCTTCTTCCGGAGCGGCTGCGGGTCGATGCCCTTTTCCGTGTTGTAGGCCACCTGGATGGCGCGGCGCCGGTTCGTTTCGTCGATGGCGTGGGCCATCGAGTCAGTGATTCTGTCCGCATACATGTGGACCTGGCCGGAGACATTGCGGGCGGCACGCCCGATGGTCTGGATCAGCGACGTGGAGGAGCGCAGGAAGCCTTCCTTGTCGGCGTCGAGGATGCTGACCAGCGAGACCTCCGGGAGGTCAAGGCCTTCCCGGAGCAGGTTGATGCCGACCAGGACGTCGAAGACCCCCATCCGCAGTTCGCGGAGCAGCTCCACGCGGCGCAGCGTGTCGACGTCGGAGTGTAGGTATTCGACCTTCACCCCGTGGCCCAGCAGATAGTCGGTGAGGTCCTCGGCCATCCGCTTGGTCAGCGTGGTGACGAGGACGCGTTCGTTCTTCGCCGTGCGGGTGCGGATTTCGCCCAGCAGGTCGTCGATCTGGCCCTTGGTGGGCTTGACGATGACCTCGGGGTCGATCAGGCCGGTGGGCCGGATGATCTGCTGGACGAAGCCGTCCGCCTTGCCGAGCTCGAACTTGCCCGGCGTCGCGGACAGGTAGACGGTCTGGCCGATGCGTTCCTGGAACTCGTCCCACTTGAGCGGTCGGTTGTCCATCGCCGAGGGCAGCCGGAAGCCGAAGTCCACGAGGTTCCGCTTGCGGGACATGTCGCCCTCGTACATGGCGCCGATCTGCGGCACGGTGACGTGGGATTCATCGATCACCAGGAGGAAATCGTCCGGGAAGTAGTCGAGGAGGCAGTGCGGCGCGGTCCCCGGGGCGCGGCCGTCAATGTGCGAGGAGTAGTTCTCGATGCCGTTGCAGAATCCCATCTGCTGCATCATTTCCAGGTCGTAGGTGGTGCGCATCCGGAGACGCTGGGCCTCGACCAGCTTGTTCTGGCTCTCCAGGACCTTGAGCCGGTCGGCGAGCTCGTCCTCGATCCGCTTGATCGCGCGGGCCATCCGTTCCGGACCGGCCACGTAGTGCGAAGCCGGGAAGACGTACATCTCGGTCTCGTCCCGGAGCACCTCGCCGGTCAGCGGGTGCAGCGTGTAGATGTTCTCGATCTCGTCGCCGAAGAACTCGATCCGGATGGCCAGTTCCTCATACATCGGGATGATTTCCACGGTGTCCCCGCGGACCCGGAACGTGCCGCGGTGGAAGTCCATGTCGTTGCGCGTGTACTGCATGGAGACGAACTTCCGGAGCAGGTCGTCGCGGTTCATCTCGGCGCCCTTGCGGAGCGTCACCATGCCGGCGATGTACTCTTCCGGGGTGCCGAGGCCGTAGATGCAGGACACCGTGGCCACGACGATTACGTCGCGGCGGGTCAGCAGCGCGTTGGTGGCCGAGTGCCGGAGCCGTTCGACTTCCTCGTTGACGGAGGAGTCCTTCTCGATGAAGGTGTCCGTCTGCGCCACGTAGGCCTCGGGCTGGTAGTAGTCGTAGTAAGAGACGAAGTACTCCACGGCGTTGTTCGGGAGCAGCTCACGGAATTCGTTCGCGAGCTGCGCGGCGAGGGTCTTGTTCTGCACCATCACCAGGGTGGGCCGCTGGACCTGCTCGATCAGCCACGCCGTCGTCGCGCTCTTACCGGTACCGGTGGCGCCGAGCAGCACCACATCCTTCTCACCGTTCTTGATGCGCTCGGTCAGTTCGGCGATCGCAGCGGGCTGGTCACCGGCGGGCTTGAACTCGCTGATGACCTCGAAGGGCGCCACAACACGGTTGATTTCCTGGGCAAGGCTCATGGTACTAATCTACCGCCGCCCTCCGACAGGGTTCCCCTGATTCAGCTTTGGGCTGTACCGCCCGGTCCGGCGCCGGCGTACGACGGCGGCTGCCAGCCGGTGCGCCGGGCCCAGTCGTCCATCCGCGGGGCGGCGTAGGCCGTGAACCACTCCTCCTTGTCCGCGGCGTAGGCCGCGGTGGACTTGTCCACGCCGTGCCGCCGCGCCGCGCGCCGCTTTTCCGCCAGGTAGTCCGCGCGGGCCGCGGCGTCGTCGCGCAGCCAGTCGCGGAAGCACAACGCGTACCGCCAGCCCGGGGATCCCGCGGCCCGGACGTGCAGGTTCACGGGACGGCCGGGGTCCGCGCTGCCGTGCACCCGCTTGTCCCAGTCGGCCGGGTCGGGGTGCGCGGGCTTGGGGTTGTCGGCGCCGATTCCCGGCCAGCGCGGGAACCCTGCCTCGGCCAGCAGCGGCTCCAGGCGGTCCGCCGTCGCCAGGTCCCGGACGGTGAGCTGGAGGTCCAGCACATCTTTCGCGGCGAGGCCCGGGACGGCCGTGGATCCGATGTGGTCCACCGCAAGGATGTCCCGCGGCGCCACGGCCTGCAGCCGGCCAGCCAGGCGCGAGGCCTGGGCAGGCCAGTCGGGGTCCGCGGGGCTGAGCACCGGCCCGCCGGTGCGCGGGGCCATCCGGTGCTTGGCCAGGTTGTCCGCAAACGGCAGCAGCCGTCGCTGCCAGAGCCGGTCCACTGCGTCCCGGAGTTCCTCCTTGGAGCCGGAGTTGTCCAGCACGACGTCGGCCGCGGCCAGCCGGGCTTCCCTCGTTGCTTGGGCGGCCATCCGGGAGTGTGCCTCTTCGACGGTCATTTTGCGGTGCTCCACCATCCGCCGGACCCTGAGGTCCTCCGGGGCGTCCACGACCACCACAAGGTGGAAGTTGGCGCCCTGGCCGGTCTCGACCAGGAGCGGGATGTCCTGGACCACAACGGCCCCCTTCGGGGCGGCCGCGGCGAGAGCGGCGGCACGTTCCCTGACGAGGGGGTGGATGATGCCGTTCAGCACGGCGAGCCGTTCCGGGTTGCCGAAAACCACGGCGCCGAGGCGGGTGCGGTCCAGGGCGCCGTCCGGGCCGAGGATGGCGGAGCTGAAGGCTTCCACCACGCGCGCCAGTCCGGGCGTACCCGGCTCCACCGCCTCGCGGGCCAGCGCGTCGGCGTCGACCAGCACCGCGCCCAGCTCGCGCAGCCGCGACGCCACCACTGACTTCCCTGAGGCGATGCCGCCCGTCAAACCAATCTTCAGCACCCCACCAGACTAAACTGAAGCCGTGCCAGTCGACGCGGTTTCTCCGGAAAGCAGGGCCACTGCGTACACCACCCTCGCGGGCGGCGGCGGCTTCCGCCACGAGCTGGAGATCAAGCGGTCCCGCTTCATCACGGTGCTGCAGCGCACCGCCGACGAGGACAGCGCCCGGTCGCTGGTGAACGGGCTGCGCCGGGAATTCCACGACGCGCGGCACCACTGCTCGGCCTTCGTGCTTGGCCCGGACCGCGGGGTGCAGCGCTCCAGCGACGACGGCGAACCCTCCGGCACGGCGGGCATCCCGATGCTGGACGCACTGCTGAAACGCGAAACCGCACCCGGCGTGACCGACCTCAGCGACGTGACCGCCGTCGTCGTCCGCTATTTCGGCGGCATCCTGCTCGGTGCCGGCGGACTGGTCCGGGCCTATTCCGAATCCGTGTCCGCCGCGCTGGAACTCGCGCCGCTGGTGCGGCGGCAGCGGCTGCGGATCTGCGCCGTGCCGGTGCCGCACGCGTCCGCCGGCAGGCTCGAAAATGAACTGCGCTCGGCCGGTTATGTGATGGCCGGCACCAGCTATGATGCGCAGACGACGGTTCTTCGGCTGGCGCTGCCGGACGACCCGGCTGGGCTGGCGCAGGCCGCTGATCGCCTCGCGGCCCTCACGGCTGGAACCGCCGTGCTGCAGCCCGGAGAAACGGAGTGGATCGATGTTGCCATCAACTGAGCCGGTGCCCGCGGTGGCGCTGGTCGACGTGACGGAGCCGGTGCTGGAGCGGCTGCTGTCGGTCGCGCTGCACGACGCCGACGCCGAGGAAGTCACTCCGCCGCTGGGGACCGCCGAGGGGTGGAACACCGAACGGATCAGCTGGTTCCGCGACTACCACCACGCCGCCGCGGCAGGGCTGGACGGTCCGGCACGGCAGAAAACCTGGGCCATCACGGCCGACGGCGAGCTGGCCGGTTCCATCCGGCTCCTGCGCGTCCCGGCTGACCGGCCCGGGACGGCCGTGCCGGGTGGCGGGGCCCTGGAGACCGGGCTCTGGCTCGGCCGCAGCTTCCGCGGGCGCGGCATTGGCCGAGAGGCACTGCGGCTGGTCAAGGCCGAAGCCGCAGCGGCCGGGGCGGACCTGCTGGTGGCCGAAACAACCACGGGCAACGGCGCCGCGCAGGCCCTGCTTCGTTCCGCCGGCGCCGAGATGGCAACGGACGGCCACCGGGTGGGTGCGCGCCTCAAACTCGGCTAGCCGGCGGTGCCCGGTGCCGAATCCCCAAGGGGACATGCCCCACGCCCGCGCCGACTGATGAGCATAACGCCACTGTGCCCACCGTCTTCACCCAAGGATGGACATGCCCCTCCCCCAGGCAACTTAGGGGACATGCCCCACGCCCGCGCGGACCGATGAACATAACGCCACTATGCCCACCGGCTGCGCCCAAGGATGGACATGCTCCTCCCCCAGGCAACTTAGGGGACATGCCCCACGCCCGCGCGGCCCGATGCGCATAACGCCACTGTGCCCACCGTCTGCGCCTAAGGATGGACATGCCCCTCCCCCAGGTAACTCTTCGGGACATGCCCCACGCCCGCGCTGACCGATGGACATAATGCCACTATGCCCACCAGCTGCGCCCAAGGATGGACATGCTCCTCCCTGCGAGGCAGGAACAGTGGTTGGATGAAGGAAAGGTCCCGGCGAGCGAACCAGGAGAACAGACGTGGACGACCCCTTCAACCTCGAGCGCTTTGCGGAAGCACAGGACGCGGCCGGCACCTACCAGCGGGCTCTCTCGGAGCTTCGCGCCGGTGCGAAGCGAAGCCACTGGATGTGGTTCGTCTTCCCGCAGATCGCTGGCCTCGGACTAAGCCCGACCTCGCGGAAGTATGCCATTTCTTCCTTGGATGAAGCGCGTGCCTATCTGGACCATCCGCTTCTGGGCGGCCGTATCAGGGAGTGTGCCCGGGCGGTCCTCGCCGTCGAAAATCGCAGCGCAGACCAGATTTTCGGCGGCATCGACGCACGCAAGCTGCATTCGTCGTCGACCTTGTTCCTCCGGGCGGCACCCGACGAACTGGTGTTCCGGGAAGTCCTGGACAAATACTTCGGCGGACTCCCCGACGAGGCCACGGACCGGCTCCTGTCCGCATCCGCCTAGTGCCTCCTGCCTCGCCGGCCTAGGGACATGCCCCGCGGCGGCGTCGAAGAGTGGACATAACACCACTATGTCCACTCCTGGGCGCTAAGACTGGGCATGTCCCCACGCCCGAGCAACCCCGCACAGTCCGAAGGCTGCCTGCCGCAAGGGACATGCGCCGCGGCGGCGTCGAAGAGTGGACATAACACCACTATGTCCACTCCTGGGCGCTAAGACTGGGCATGTCCCCACGCCCACGCGGCACCGCGGCCCGGCTTAACCCAAAGCGGGCCCCTGCACGTGGCAGGGACCCGCTTGGCTGGCCCGGAGCAACCCGGGCCGGTGGCAATTAGTTGCCGGTCAGCTTCTCACGCAGAGCGGCAAGCGCTTCGTCCGATGCAAGCGTGCCTGCACCGGTCTCGGCTGCGGCCGGCTCGGAGGAGTAGCTGGTGGTGCCGGAGTCGCTCTCGCCGGACGTTGCAGCGGCAGCGTCGTCGGCAGCGTGCTGGGCAACCTGCTTCTTGTGGGCTTCCCAGCGGGTCTGGGCGTCAGCGTACTGCTGCTCCCAGGCGGCGCGCTGCGTCTCGTAGCCTTCAAGCCACTCGTTGGACTCCGGATCGAAGCCCTCCGGGTACTTGTAGTTGCCCTCTTCGTCGTACTCAGCGGCCATGCCGTAGAGAGCCGGATCGAATTCGGTGGATTCGGCGTCGACGCCCTCGTTGGCCTGCTTGAGGGACAGCGAGATGCGGCGGCGTTCGAGGTCGATGTCGATGACCTTGACGAACAGCTCGTCGCCAACGGAGACAACCTGCTCGGCCAGCTCAACGTGGCGGACGGCGAGCTCGGAGATGTGGACCAGGCCTTCGATGCCGTCTTCAACGCGGACGAACGCGCCGAACGGAACCAGCTTGGTGACCTTACCCGGAACAACCTGGCCGAGGGCGTGGGTGCGGGCGAAGGTCTGCCACGGATCTTCCTGCGTAGCCTTGAGCGACAGGGAAACACGCTCGCGGTCCAGGTCGACCTCGAGAACCTCGACGGTGACTTCCTGGCCAACTTCGACAACCTCGGACGGGTGGTCGATGTGCTTCCAGGACAGCTCGGAAACGTGAACCAGGCCGTCTACGCCGCCCAGGTCCACGAAGGCACCGAAGTTGACGATGGAGGAAACGACGCCCGGACGAACCTGGCCCTTTTCCAGCTTGTTGAGGAACGTGGAGCGGACCTCGGACTGGGTCTGCTCGAGCCATGCACGGCGGGACAGCACAACGTTGTTGCGGTTCTTGTCCAGCTCGATGATCTTGGCTTCGATCTGCTGACCGATGTACGGAGCAAGGTCGCGCACACGGCGCATCTCGACGAGGGATGCCGGCAGGAAGCCGCGCAGGCCGATGTCGAGGATAAGACCACCCTTGACAACCTCGATGACGGTACCGGTGACGACGCCGTCTTCTTCCTTGACCTTCTCGATGTCGCCCCAGGCACGCTCGTACTGAGCACGCTTCTTGGAGAGGATCAGACGGCCTTCTTTGTCTTCCTTGGTGAGCACCAGGGCTTCGACCTGATCGCCAACGGAGACGACGTCTCCGGGATCAACGTCGTGCTTGATGGAAAGCTCGCGGGAGGGAATGACACCTTCGGTCTTGTAACCGATGTCGAGCAGAACTTCGTCGCGGTCGACCTTGACGACGGTACCTTCGACGAGGTCCCCGTCGTTGAAGTACTTGATGGTCGCGTCGACTGCTGCGAGGAAGTCCTCAGCGGTACCGATGTCGTTAATGGCGACTACGGGGGTACCGGGCTTCTCGGTGGAGGTGATGGTCATGTAGTAGGGGCTCCGTTGTGGATAGTTAGTCGGTCAGGCAGACCGTCGCGCCCGCGTCGGCGACACGGGCAAAGAACACGGCACATCAAAGGCGATCCGCCGGGTCATCCTGATTCTGTGGATTTGGTTGCGCACACGTAGTACACGCCCGTTTAGTCTAGTCGTTTACAGCAACGCCGGTCAAAGCGCAACGGTGCCCGCGGCCGCCGCCTAGAAGTGCGTGAGGCAGTGCGGCGGGCGTTCGACGGCGAACATGCGGGCAGCGAGGAACGCCGCTCCCGGCGTTTGTTCGCGGATCCGCCCCGAGGCGGCCAGCGTGACGGGGTGCACTCCCCCAAGGTAGATCGAGGACAACGCCGCTACGTCCAGTTCGAGGTCGACGCCGGCGCCGTCCGCTTCCGTGACGACCGCTGCGCCCTGGTTGACGTCCAGGGCGAACGTCCCGCCGGTCAGGCCGAGCGGATCAGCCACCTTCAGCACCAGCTTGCCGTCGGCCGGGTAGTGGCGGGCCGCCAGTGCCTTGGGCACATCGAGTATCCGCAGCCAAAGCATGTCACGGGCCTCTGAGGCGTCAACGCAGCGCGGATCCCCGAGGGCCCAAGGCAACGGATCGTCAACCGGCGCCTCGTCCCAGGTCACGCGTTCGACCAGGTCAATGGCGCCAAGATATTGCCACAATTCCAGGTAGGCGTGCCGGGTGGCCGCCACCAGGTCGACGACCTCCATCGTGTACGGGGTGCTGGCCCAGCCACCGAACTTGTAGGACACGTAGCCGTCCACCTCGCCGTCGGGGCCGTAGTGCAGCGCGACCTTGACCTTGGGGTCCTCTCCGTCGTCCCGGCTGATGGAGCCCGAGGCGAACTGCCGGTAGAACTCGTGCCGGTCAATGGAGCCCGGGGTGAGGCGGTGCAGGCGGTCGAAGATCACCGGAGCCAGTTCGAGGAGGACCTTGGGGTCGGCCACCTCGACGCTGCCGGCCGGGGTGTGGTTCAGGACGAAGCGGGCACCGGTGTCGACCTTGATCGACTGTTCCGACGTCGCGACTCCGTATCCAAAGCGGCCGTAGATGGACGCTTCCGAGGCGGTCAGGGCGGCCATCGCCAAGCCCTCCCGCTGTGCGAGCCCGAGTTCCTCGGCCATCATGCGGCGCAGCAGTCCGCGGCGGCGGTGCGAGGTCCGCACGGTCACGGCAGTCACGAGCCGGGTGTCCAGGAGCCGCCCAAAGCCAATGTTGAGCGTCTTGGTCATCGTGCCGAACGTCGCCACCGGCACGTCGGGACCGAGTGCGTGGTCGGCGACGGGCCCGGTTTGATAGACCCCGGTCATGACGCGCCCGTCGGTGCGCTGCATCTCGATGCCCTTATCGACCCGTTCGTCGCTACGGCGGGCGTCGTGGAAACCGAAGGCTACCGCCCGCATCCACGCGACGGACTCCGGGTACGCCGGGTCGTCCTTGGCCGCGGGCTGGAATCGCCTGATCTCATACTGCTCTGCCACGTGCTTTTCCCCCTGGAATCCCTGCAAACTTGAACGGGCCTAGTGCCCTGCCTCGAACCAGCTGGACCCGATGCCGATCTGGACTTCGAGCGGCACCGATAGCTGCGCCGCGGCGCCCATCTGCTCCGTCACGAGCTTCTCGACCGCGTCGCGTTCGCCCTCGGCGACTTCGAGCACCAGTTCATCATGGACCTGCAGCAGCATGCGCGATTTCAGGCCCTGCTCGGCCAGCGCGCCGGAGACGCCCAGCATGGCCCGCTTGATGATGTCGGCCGCGGAGCCCTGGATCGGCGAGTTGAGCGCGATCCGTTCGGCGTTCTCGCGCAGCTGGCGGTCGGTGCTGGTCAGGTCCGGGAGGTACCGGCGGCGGCCCTCGATGGTGGCGGTGTACCCGTCGATCCTGGCCTGGTCGACGACGCCGCGCAGGTAGTCGCGGACGGCGCCGAACCGGTCGAAGTAGTCCTTCATGAGGGTCCGTGCCTCGTCGACGGAAATCTCCAGTTGCTTGGACAGGCCGAACGACGTCAGACCGTACGCCAGGCCGTAGGACATCGCCTTGACCTTGGATCGCATCGCGCTGGTGACCTGGTCCGTGGGCACATGGAAGATGTTGGACCCCACGAACCGGTGCAGGTCTTCGCCGTCCTTGTACGCCTGGATCAGTCCGGCGTCACCCGAGAGGTGCGCCATAATACGCATTTCGATCTGCGAGTAGTCCGCCGACAGCAGGCACTCATAACCGTCGCTGACCACAAAGATGCCGCGGACGCGGCGGCCCTCCTCGCTCCGGATCGGGATGTTCTGCAGGTTCGGGTTGTTGGATGAGATCCGGCCTGTGGCGGCGACGTTCTGCGCGTAGGTGGTGTGGATCCGGCCGTCTTCCGCGACGGATTTCTTCAGCGATTCCAGCATCTGGCGCAGCTTCGAGGACTCCCGGTGCGCCATCAGCTGCACCAAAAATTCGTGCCCGGTCTTTTCCAGCAGGTTCTTGAGCGAGGCGGCGTCGGTCGTGTAGCCGGACTTGATTTTCTTGGTCTTCGGCAGGCCCAGCTCGTCGAACAGGACGGTCTGGAGCTGCTTGGGCGAGCCGAGGTTGACCTCATGGCCGATGGCCGCGAACGCCTGCTCCTGGGCGTTGTCGATCACCTTGGCGAGGTCCGCCAGCTGCTCGTCCATGCGCGGCATATCGATGGCGATGCCCGCGAGTTCCATGTCGGCGAGGACCCGGCTGACCGGCAGCTCCAGGGTCATCAGCAGGTCCTGGGCCTTGCGCTCCTTCAGCTCTGCTTCGAAGTACCGGCTCAGGGCCTGGACGACGGCGGCGACGTGCACCAGCGCCCCGGCGGCGGCGGTGTCGCCGTCGAACGCCAGCTCAAGCTGGCCTTCCTTGGCAGCTTCCGGGGAGACCGCGATGTTGAGGTGGTGCTGGGCCAGCTCGGCGAGCTCATAGCTGCGGCGGTCAGGCTGGATGAGGTAGCCGGAGATGGAGGTGTCGTCCACCACGCCCCCAAGTTCCAGGCCGCGGGCGGTCAGCGCCTTCAGGGCGGCCTTAAACCCGTGCATCACCTTGGGTGCCTGCTCGTCGCGCAGCCATGCTGCGAGGACATTTTCGGTGGCGGCGTCCAGGCGGGTGAGGTCGAGGTAGGCGGCGGCGCCGTCGCGGACGATCGCCAGCGCGGCGGCGTCCTCGCCGATCCGGCCGGGCATCAGGTCGACCGCCAGGGCTGAGCGTGTCCCCGCGCCGGCTGCGAGGAAGGCGTTCAGCTCGGCGGCGTCGGCCGGGATAACAAAGTCCGGAGTGTCGAGGCTCTCCCGCTCGGCCTCGGTCACTTCACTGCCGTAGAGGGCGAAAAGCCGGGTGCGGATGGTCTTGAATTCGAGGGCGTCGAACAGCTCCTCGAGCGCGGCCTGGTCCGGCCGCGGGTCCGCGAGGTCCTCCAGCGTGACGGGCAGTTCGAGATCGGTGCGGAGCCGGTTGAGCCGCCGGTTGCGCTTGACGTCCTCCACGTTTTCGCGGAGCGCGTCCCCCACTTTCCCGCCGATCGCGTCGAGGTTCTCCAGGACTCCCTCGAGGCCACCGTAGAGGTTGATCCATTTGGCTGCCGTCTTGGGTCCGACGCCGGGGACGCCGGGCAGGTTGTCCGCGCTCTCGCCCACCAGGGCGGCGAGGTCCGAGTACTGCGCCGGGCTGACGAAATACTTCTCCTGGATGGCGTCCGCGTCCATCCGGGGAATATCGCTGACGCCCTTCTTGGGGTACAGCACAAACACGTTGTCGGTAATGAGCTGGAAGGCGTCCCGGTCGCCGGAGACCAGCAGCACCTCGTAGCCTGCCTTCTCCCCCATCGCGGCGAGCGTGGCCAGGATGTCGTCGGCTTCCCAGCCGGGCATCTTGATGGTCTTGATGCCCCACGCGCCCATGACCTTGTCGATCAGGTCGATCTGGCCGCTCATTTCCCGCGGGGTCTCATTGCGGCCGCCCTTGTAGCCGTCATACTCGGCCTTGCGGTGGGTGGTGTCATCGGAGACGTCGAAGGCCACGGCCACGTGGGTCGGCTTCTGCGCTTTGATCAGGTTGATCAGCATCGAGGTAAAGCCGTGCACGGCGTTGGTGTGCTGCCCGGTGGAGGTAGAGAACTTGTCCGCCGGCAGGGCGAAGAAGGCCCGGAACGCCATCGAGTGTCCGTCCAGCACCAGGAGCCGGGGCTGGTCCGTGATCGGGATGACCGGCGCTTCGGTGGCGGAGACCTCCGGGGTGCTGCGGCGGGGCTTCTTCGCCGGTTCGGCCACGAGCACGGAACCGCCGGCCGCGCCAGCGTTGTCGGTCATGCTGTCAGTTGTGGTGCCTGCGGCAGAAGGGGAAGGGGCCGGTTTGGTAGTTTCGCTCACAGGTGCCAGCCTAGTTCCCATGATCGACAATTTCACGCCCGCCCCGTTCGCCGCTGAACTGGAAGCCGCCGGCGTTCCCGCCGAACTGCACGACTGGCTGGGCCGGATGGGTGTGGGCGCCCTGGTGGTCAAGATGGGGATCCACTTCCTGGAAATGAGTCCGGAACGCACGGTGGCAACGATGCCGGTGGAGGGCAACACCCAGGTGGCAGGCATCCTGCACGGCGGCGCGCACGTGGTACTGGCCGAAACGCTGGGTTCGTTCGCCGCCGGCATGCATGCCGGGCCGGGCCGGCAGGCCCTGGGGATCGACGTCGGCGCGACGCACCACCGCGCGGTCTCCTCCGGCACCGTCACCGGGACCTGCACGGCGATCCACCTGGGCCGCACGCTCACGACGCACGAGATTGTGATGACCGATGAGCAGGGCCGCCGGCTTTCCACCGCGCGGATCACGAACCTGCTCCGCGATATCGCCGGATAAGCAAACGGCCGGCCTGCACCGGGTGAGTCGCCGCCGGCCTGGCCGGCCGGTAGCCGGGCGGCGTGCGAATCAGGCGCCCCCGCCGAGGCGGTAGCGAAGTTCGACGATGCCACGGCCCATAGTCCGCGACGAACGCAGTTCCAGCGGAGCTGTCGGGCGGGCCAGCGGAAGCAGCGGCTTCCCGCCGCCCAGCACCACCGGGATGACCGAGAGGATCAGCTCGTCCAGCAGGCCGGCGTCGGCAAATTGAGCGGCGAGCACCCCGCCGCCAACCACCCAGACGTTGCGGCCCGCGGCGGCGTCTTTCAGGTCCCCGGCGAATTCGGTGACGGGTCCGCGGACGAAGGTGATGTCCGTGCTTTTCGGGGCCGCCAGTTCGTGGTGCGTGAACACCCAGCAGGGGGTGCCGGGGTACGGCCAGGTATCAGGTTCGTGTTCCCGCAGCCAGGCAAAGGTCTCCCCGCCCATCACGATGCACCCGACGTCGGACATAAACGCGTCGTAGCTTTCCTTGCCGCCGGCGAAACCGTCGAACTGAAGCAACCAGTCAAGGTTGTCGTCCGCGGTGGCGATGAAGCCGTCCAGGGAGGCCGCTACGAAGTACTGGAAACCCGGCATGGGCCCAGCGTAGCCATCCGCGGTGGCTTTTCCCAGAGCCCGGGCTTTCCCGGAGCGGGTTTCCAGCACGGCTTAGCGGCCTGGGGCCGCCGGGGCCAACGTCTGCGGGCTACTTGCTGAAGTACGGAATGATCAGGTACAGCCCGAAGAGCACGGCGAGGCCGCAAAGGCCGAAGCACACGTACGAGAGCGGCCGGATCCAGCCGGGCTGGGTGGTCCGCACGTCCCCGGCGATGGCCGTCAGCCGGACGCCCAGCGCGTAGAGGACGGTCACGGTCACGGCGGCTGCGAGGGTGGCCCCCGCTACCTGGACGAGTTCAAGCCACTTCATTTCAGGCCACCCTTGGAGTTGTTGCCGCGGCTGACCGCAGCCGCCTTCTTCTTAGCGAAGCGGATGGCCTGGCCGGCCTCTTCGACCTCGACGGCGTTGTGGTGGCCGACGTGGGATTTCCGCGACGCGATGAACATGTAAATCACGGCTGCCGTGCCGGCGACCGCGGCGATGATGAACCCGACCGTGCCGGTGTGCACCAGCATGGCGGTCAGGGCCCCGACGATCCCGGCGGCCGGGAGGGTGAAGAGCCAGCCGAGGACGATCTTCCCGGCGGTTCCCCAGCGCACCGTGGTGCCGCGCCGGCCCATTCCCGAGCCGATGACCGAACCCGAGGCCACGTGCGTGGTGGACAGGGCAAAACCCAGGTGCGAGGAGGCCAGGATGGCAGCGGCGGTGCTGGTTTCGGCGGCGAAGCCCTGGGCGGGCTTGACGTCGGTGAGGCCGGAGCCCATGGTCCGGATGATCCGCCAGCCGCCGGAGTACGTGCCGATGGCAATGGCCAGGGCGCAGGCTGCGATAACCCAGAGCTGCGGGCCGGAGCCGGGGGCCTGGCTGCCGGCCGAAATCAGGACCAGGGTGATGATGCCCATCGTCTTCTGCGCGTCGTTCGTGCCGTGCGCGAGGGCCACCAGGCTGGACGTGAAGATCTGCCCGGTGCGGAACCCGCCTCGCTTCTGCGTGAGCTTGCTGCCGGTCTCCGGATCGTGCCGCGCGGTCAGGGCGTAGGCGAGCCGGGTGCAGACGTAGGCCACGACAGCCGCGATCACCGGGGCGAAAACCGCGGGCAGGAGGACCTTCTGGAGCACCGAGGCGAAGTTCACCGAGTTCAGACCGATGCCGGCGATGGCGGCACCGATGAGGCCGCCGAAGAGGGCATGCGAGGAACTGGAGGGCAGGCCCTTGAGCCAGGTGATCATGTTCCAGAGAATCGCGCCCATCAGGCCGGCGAAAATGATGTCCGGGGTGATCTGGATGCCGTCGGAGCCTTCGCGGATGATGCCGCCGGACACCGTCTTCGCCACTTCGGTGGACAGGAAAGCGCCCACGAGGTTCAGCACGGCTGCGAGGGCGACGGCGGTCTTGGGCTTGATGGCGCCGGTCGCGATGGGCGTGGCCATCGCGTTGGCGGTGTCGTGAAATCCGTTAGTGAAGTCGAAGAACAGCGCCAGCGTTATGACTAGCGCCACCATTACGGTGATTTCCACCTGTTGCCCAATCTGCAGAGTCGACGGTCAGCAGTTTCATTCCCCGTGGCGGCCTGGTCGGGTCGATGTTCACCGGCTGTTTGGCCGGAGTCACTTGCGCAGTTCACCAAAGCTGTCTTGAAACCTTATAGATCGTACGTGCGAATGGGTGCGGGGCAAAACACGGGCTGTGGGCCGCTCCCGGAGCCGGACCGGCGGCAGGAAGGCCCCCTCCAGATGAAGGGGGCCTCGCCGGCAATTGGTCCGTTGACGGGGTCAGTCCTCGTGCTTGACCTTGTGCACCCGCGTCACCACGGTGGGGCACGGCACGTTCAGCAGCACCGCGTGGGCGGTGGAGCCGAGCACCAGCCGGGAGAAACCGCCGCGGCCGCGGCTGCCGACCACCAGCAGGCGCGCCTCCCGGGCGATGTCTACGAGTGCCTTCGCCGGCTCGGTGTCGGTTTCGAGGCGTTGGTGAACCACCAGGTCGGGGTATTTGTCCCCGAGGCCGGCCACGGATTCGGCGAGGACCACCCGGTCCTCCTCGACGATCGTCTCCGCGAGTCCGCTTTCGGGCAGCTGGTGCTCAACCCAGCGGGCCGGGCTGCGGAAGGCCAGGACCACGGTCAGTTCGTCGCCGCCGCGATCGGCCTCGGCAGCGGCAAACGCCACGGCCTGGAGGGACTCTTCGGACCCGTCCACGCCGACCACCACGCCGCGCTTGCCGGTGCTGCGGGCGCTGGGGATGACGGCCACCGGACTGTCCGAGGCGGAAACGATCTGGAGTGCGCGGTCCGTCATGGGCCCGCCGTCCATCCAGTGCTTGTCGTGGCACCCAACCACCACCATCGAGGCGTCCTTGGACGCCTCCCGCAGTGCCGAGCCGGGGCTGCCGTGCCGGAGCTGGACATCCACGTCCACGTCCGGGGCCTGGTTTTTCGCGTTGGCCTTGGCCTTCTCCAGCAGTTCCATCCCCGACTCGCGGATGAGCTCGTGGTACTGGAAGTCCGGTGACATCCAGCGGTCATCCACGGCGTGGACGCCCAGGACCTGGAGTTTGTGCTGGGCAGCGCGCTCCAGCGCCCACGCAAGCGCGGCTTCGCTGCCCGCCGAGCCGTTGATGCCGACGACAATTGGTTTACTCATGCTGAATCCTGCTCTTTTCCATAGCGTGAACGTGTACGCGACCCCTACGGTGGCCCCCGCAGCGCACCGTCCTGTGACCACTGCTGAGACCGCGGCGGAGACCGCTGTTGGCGGCCGCTGCTGTTGGCATGAATCGCCGGCAGCACCGAGGCTCTGCCGACACTTCAGTGTGCCCCGGCACCCGCCCGCCGGTTAGGGCCTTAAGCCCCGCACGGGGAGGCCCTAGAATCCGGTCGGTTCGGTCTCGAACTCCGGCTCCCGGGGCGGCCCTTCGTGGTGCACCGGGCGCAGCGCGGCCGTCTGCTCGAGCCAGATCAGGGCGTCGTAGCGCTCGCCCATCCGGGTCGGCACGTAGTTCCCCTGCTCCCGCTCCGGGTGGTAGACCACCCCGATCGCGCGGTGCCCGAGCCAAGTGGAAAGCCACGGGCCGGTGCGGTCGTCGCCGAAGTCCAGCACCGCCGGCACGCCCAGGGCCTCGTGCAGGAAATCCTCGTGGCTGCCCGGCCGCGCCGCGGGCACGGGCAGGATCCGCTCCGGCGTCCCCCAGGCATCCGCGGCGATGACCGTTCCCCGGTGGGCGGCGAAGCCCACCAGCACGACCCCCTCCGGGGCGTGCCGCTCGCGCAGCAGCTGGCCCACGTTGACCAGGCCGTCCTGCGCCATGTCCGTGGCCCGGGCATCCCCCACATGCGTGTTGTGCTCCCAGATGATGCCCTTGGAGCCGGTCCCCAGGTGCCGGCTCAGCCGGTCGATTGTGTCCGCCATGTGGTGGTCCCGGACGTTCCAGGATTGCCGGTCGCCGCGGACCATGATGCGGTAGTAATGCTCGGCGTTAGCCGCCACCTCCGCGTTTTGGACGGCGTCGAATGCCTCCTCGTCGTGATCGCCCGGACTGAAGACCCGGCTCCGCACCTCGCTGAGCAGGGCCACGACGTCGGCCTCGCAGGAGTTCGGGACCAGCCGTGTACTCCACGCGTACTGGTGCGGGTCCTCATGGTGCGGCAGGAAGCACTGCCAGGCCCGCATGGCGGCGGGCACGGCGGCGGGCTGGTTCTCCTGGAGCCAGGCGATGATCTCGCGCAGCGAATCCCAGAGCGAGTAGACGTCCAGGCCGTAGAAGCCGACCCGTTCCGGCAGCGGCCGGCGCGAATTCCAGGTCCGCAACCAGTCCAGGAACCCGGCGACTTCCTCGTTCGCCCACATCCAAGTGGGCCAGCGCTGGAACCCCGCAAGCAGCGCATGGACGCCCTGGTCCTGCCCGGCCTGGCCGCGGACCCACTGGTTGATCCGCCAGCAGTCGGGCCAGTCACCTTCCACGCCGATCCAGGTGTAGCCCTGTTCCTCGATCAGCCGGCGGCTGAGCGTGGCACGCCAGGTGTAGAACTCGTGGGTTCCGTGCGAGGCTTCCCCGATCGCGGTGAAGCGGCACTCCCCGGCCCGGCGGACCAGCCCGTCGAGGTCCCGGTCGCTGCGGAGCTGCCGCGCGAGGGAATGGATCTCGCCCAGCACTGCAGCCTTGGTGACGCTGCCGGGTTTCACCGCGGGTCCCCGATGTCGATCCGTTCCAGATGTTCCGGCACCCTGGCCCGCCAGCCCAGTTCGCGTTTGATCCGGATCCGCAGCGCGTCCGCGGCGTCCGGCTCGCCGTGCGTAATGTAGGTCATCCGCGGCGCCTGCGGTGCGGCCTTCATCCAGTTGAGGATGCCGTCCGCGTCGGCGTGCGCGGACAGGTTCTCCAGCTGGATGACTTCGGCCCGGATCATCACGTCCTCGCCGTAAATCCGGACCTCACGCTCCCCCGCGGCGAGTGCGGCGCCGCGGGTGCCGCCGGCCTGGTAGCCGCTGAGGATGAGGGCGTTTTTGGGGTCGGTGCCGTACGCGGCGAGGTGGTGCAGGATCCTGCCGCCGGTGAGCATGCCGCTGGCCGAGATGATGATCATCGGTCCGCCGCGCAGGTTCAGCAGCTTGGAGTCGTCCACGCTGCGGGTGAGCTTGGCGATGCTGTACATGTGCTCGTATTCGTCCCGTTTGAGCCGGTGCTCCTCGGGATGCCGCTGGTACATGTCCGAGGCGTCGATGGCCATCGGGCTGTTGAGGTACACCGGAATGTCCGGGATCGCGTTCTTGCGGCGGAGCCGGGACAGGTAAAGCATGAGAGTCTCGGCCCGTCCGACGGCGAAGGCGGCGAACATCACCACCCCGCCGCGCTTGGCGACCCGGGTAATGATCTCCCCGAGCTGCTTCTCGGGATCCAGGGTGGAGTGTGCGCGGTTGCCATAAGTCGATTCCGTGACGAGCACGTCGACGGGACCCAGCGGCCGTGGCGGGAACATGAACGGATCATCGGAACGGCCCAGGTCGCCGGTGAAGTGCACCGACCGGGAGCCGAACCTGACGTGGACCTGCGCGGCCCCCAGGATGTGGCCGGCCGGCACGAAAGTCATTTCCATGCCCCCGCCAAGATCCAGCGGGTCGTCGAAATCGCGGATCTTGAAGCTGTTCAGCGACCTGACGGCGTCCGCGGCGGTGTACAGCGGCAGCGCCGGGCTGTGCCGGGTGGATCCGCGGTGCGTCGCATACCGGGCCTCTTCTTCCTGCAGGTAGCCGCTGTCCGGAAGGATCAGCTTGCACAGCTCGGTGGTCCCGTCGGTGGCGTAAACCGGCCCGGCGAAGCCGTCCCGGACCAGCGCGGGCACGTAGCCGGTGTGGTCCAGGTGGGCGTGGGTGAGGACGACGGCGTCGATCGAGCGGGGCGGCACCGGGAAGGGCATGCGGTTCCGCTCGCGGCTGCGTTTGTAGCCCTGGAACAACCCGCAGTCAACCAGGACCCGGCGTCCGCCGGCTTCGAGCAAGTAGCGGGAGCCGGTCACGGTGTCCGTTGCACCGAAGAACCGGAGGGTCGGCTGCTCGTGTTTCATGGTGCTTCCGTTCCCGAATCCGTCAAACCCACCTTCCGCGCAATGCGGGCCCCCACCTAGGGCCGAAAGTCACGGCACGCGCCGGCAGCGGGCGGCACGGGCCCCGGCGTCGGCACCGGTAGGCTTTTTGGGGCAGGCTCTCCGGGCAGGCTCTCGGGCCGGAAGGGAAACCGGCTCCGCTATTCCCAGTGGCAAGGACAACGGCATGAACAAGAGATCTTCCCGCGGCGCCCCGGTTTCAGGTCTCCCCTGGGCGGACCGTCCCTGGACCAGGCACTACAGTCCGGGAGTCCCCGCCGACCTCAAGCTGCCCGCGGGCTCCCTCGTGGACCTGATGGATTCCTCCGTCCGGCGCTTCGGCGCCAAGCCGGCGCTGGAATTCTTCGGCGCCCGGACCAGCTACCGGGAACTCGGGGCCCTGATCAGCCGGGCGGCTGCCGGACTGAAGAAACTTGGTGTGAAGCGCGGCGACCGGGTGGCACTGGTCCTCCCGAACTGCCCGCAGCACCTGGTTGCCTTCCACGCCGCGCTGCGCCTGGGCGCGGTTGTGGTGGAACACAACCCGCTCTACACGGACCGGGAGCTGCGCCACCAGTTCGAGGACCACGGCGCCACAGTCGCCGTCGTCTGGGACAAGGCAGTGGATCGGGTGCTGCAGCTGCCGGACGACGTCGGGCTGCGCAGCGTTGTGTCGGTGGATCTGACCGCGGCGATGCCGCTGGGCAAACGGCTCGCGCTGCGGCTGCCGCTTCCGGCGGCCCGCAAGGCGCGGGCCGCGCTCGCCGCCGGCAAGCCCGCGCCCCGGACCCGTGGTGGGGTGCAGCGCACCGTGCTGCCCTGGCGGGACCTCCTCGACGCCGGGGAACTGAAGAAGCGCCACCCGCGGCCCGCCCCGGAAGACCTGGCGGTGCTGCAGTACACGAGCGGCACCACCGGCGAGCCCAAGGGTGCCATGCTGACGCACGCGAACCTGCAGGCAAACGCCGCGCAGGGCCGCGCCTGGGTTCCAGGGCTCAAGGACGGGAGCGAAACCGTGTACGCGGTGCTGCCCATGTTCCACGCCTACGGCCTGACCCTGTGCATGACCTTCGCGCTGAGCATCGGCGCCCGGCTGGTGCTCTTTCCCAAGTTCGACGTCGACCTGGTGCTCAAGGCGTACCGGAAGTCCCCCGCGACCTTCCTCCCCGCGGTGCCGCCGATCTATGACCGGATCGCTGCCGCGGCGGCCCGGCAGGGCATCAGCCTCAAGGGCATCCGCTTCTCCATTTCCGGGGCCATGAACCTGCCGGCCGCGACTGTGGAGACCTGGGAGAAGGCCACCGGAGGCTACCTGATCGAGGGTTACGGCCTGACCGAAACCTCCCCCATCTCCGTGGGCAACCCGTTTGGCCCCAGCCGCAAACCTGGCACGGTGGGCGTCCCGTTCCCGCTGACCGACATCCGCGTGGTGGATCCGCAGAACGTCCGGATCGACCGCGCCCCGGGCGAAGCGGGCGAGCTGCTGATCCGCGGGCCGCAGGTCTTTACCGGCTACTGGAACCGGCCGAAGGAGACCGAGGAGGCCCTGCTGGAGGGCGGCTGGTTCCGTACCGGCGACATTGTCTCGGTGGACAAGGACTACTTCGTCACGATCCGGGACCGGATCAAGGAACTGATCATCACCGGCGGCTTCAACGTCTCGCCCACCGAGGTGGAGGACGTCCTGGCCGGATACCCCGGCATCGCCGAGGTCTCGGTGGTGGGGCTCCCCCGGCCCGGCGGCGGGGAGGACGTCGTCGCGGCGGTCGTGGCGGCCCCGGGAAGCACCGTCGACCCGGCGGCCCTGCTGGCGTTTGCGCGCCGGGAGCTGGCGGCCTACAAGGTCCCCCGCCGCGTGGTGGTGATGGACGTGCTGCCGCGCTCGCTGATCGGGAAGGTGCTGCGCCGGGAGATCCGGGACATGCTGGTGGCCGGCCGCCGGGACGACGCTGCCGGCCGCTGACCTGCGCTGACGGTGGCAGGGCCGGCTGCCGGGTCGCTGGGAACCCGGCAGCCAGCGGTCCCATCACATGCTTCCGGGACGCGGCCCTGGCTGTTGTTCCGCGGCGGGACGGCGGCGGTCCGGTGACGGGCCTCCGCCTGAAGAAGTTGATGGTGGTGCAAGGATGCGGGACGGACCTTGGGAAAATCTGGATCGCCGCCCGCCGTCGGCGCCGTCCTTTTGCTTGCGGCGCTCCGGGCAAGCTGATAGGCCTGTCATAAGAGGACAGGTAGGGTGCCTAGAGGTAGTTGTGCCCGCCGCCGGGTTACCGGCGGCGACTGCAGAAGGGAAGTTGTCGTGACTCGTAAGACTCCGCACGTTGAAGAAACGAACGAAAAAGACCTGGAGGTCGGCGACGGGCCGAAGCACTGGGCCGCCGGCGTCCCGGGCGTCTACCACTCCATGAAGCCTGCCATCGAGCAGATGGGGCTGAACCGCACGCGCAAGACTGTCATGTCGATGAACCAGAAGGACGGTTTCGACTGCCCCAGCTGCGCCTGGCCGGACCCGCACCACCGGAAAGCCTTCGAGTTCTGCGAGAACGGTGCCAAGGCCGTCACCTGGGAAGCGACGCCGGTGGTCATCGCGTCCGAGTTCTGGGCGGAGCACTCCGTGAGTGAGCTCCGCAACCACTCGGATTACTGGCTGGGCATGCAGGGCCGGCTGACCGAGCCGGTCTACAAGCCCGCCGGCGAGGACCACTACAAGCCGGTCAGCTGGGATGACGCGATCCGGATCATCACGGACAAGCTCAAGGGCCTCGCATCCCCCGACGAGGCGTCGTTCTACACCAGCGGGCGCACCTCCAACGAGGCCGCCTTCCTCTACCAACTGCTGGTCCGCGGCTACGGCACCAACAACCTGCCGGACTGCTCCAACATGTGCCACGAGTCCTCCGGTTGGGCCATGGGCCAGACCATCGGCATCGGCAAGGCAACCGTCAATTTCGACGACTACGCGGATGCCGACCTGATCATCATCATGGGCCAGAATCCCGGCACCAACCATCCGCGGATGCTCACCGAACTGGAAAACTGCAAGGAGAACGGCGGCGAAATTGTCGCCGTCAACCCGCTCCCGGAGGCGGGCCTGCACCGGTACAAGAACCCGCAGAAGGTCAAGGGCATCATCGGCCGCGGCACCCCGATCGCCGACCAGTTCCTGCACATCCGGATCGGCGGGGACATGGCGCTGCTGCAGGCCGTCTCCAAGCGCGTGCTCGACGCCGAGGCCAAAAACCCCGGCACCGTGCTGGACCACGACTTCCTTGCCGAGCACTGCGAAGGCCTCGAGGAGCTCAAGGAGCACCTGGCCCTGCTGGACGAGGCCGCGGTGCTGGAAGCGACCGGGCTGCGCACGGAGGAGATCGACGAGCTTGCCGCCCGTTACTTGAAGGCCGACAAGGTCATCATCACCTGGGCCATGGGTATCACGCAGCAGAAAAAGGGCGTGGCAACCATCAAGGAGATCATCAACCTGCTCCTGCTGCGCGGCAACATGGGCAAGCCCGGCGCGGGCGCGTCGCCGATCCGCGGGCACAGCAACGTGCAGGGCGACCGCACCATGGGCATCTGGGAACAGATGCCGCAGTCCTTTATGGAAGCCCTCGGCGAGGAGTTCGACTTCGAACCGCCCCGCGAGCACGGCGTGGACGCGGTCGAGACGATCAACAGGATGCAGGAAGGCGAGATTAAGGTGTTCATGGCCGTCGGAGGCAACTTCGTCGGCGCCATCTCGGACACCAACGCCGCGGAGGCGGCCGTGGCGGGGACCGAAATGTCCATCCAGGTCTCCACCAAACTGAACCGCTCCCATGTGGTCACCGGCGCGGAGGCCCTGATCCTGCCGACCATGGGCCGGTCCGAGATCGACATCCAGGAATCCGGCGAGCAGTTCGTCTCGGTGGAAGACACCGTCTGCGCGGTGCACCCCTCATGGGGCAGCGTGGAGCCCGTGTCGCACCACTTGCTCTCCGAACCCGCCATCCTGAGCCGCCTGGGCAAGGCCCTCGTGGGCGACAAGATCAGGGCCGACTGGGACGGCTACGAGAAGAACTACGACCTGATCCGGGACCACATCTCACGGGTTGTGGGCGGCTGCAAGGACTACAACACACGGATCCGCCAGGAAGGCGGCTTCATCCTCGAAAACGGTCCGCGTGATTCCCGGACTTTCCCGACGCCGACTGGCAAGGCCGTGCTCACCGTGAACGAGCTCGAACACGTGGAGCGTCCGGAAGGCACCCTGATCCTGCAGAGCATGCGCTCGCACGACCAGTTCAACACCACCATCTACGGCCACAACGACCGCTACCGGGGCATCAAGAAGGGCCGCCACGTGGTGTTCGTGAATCCGGACGACCTCACCGAACTGGGCCTCGCGGACGGACTCTTCGTGGACATCCACGGCGAGTACCAGGACGGCGTCGAGCGCGTGCTGCGCAAGTTCCGCGTGGTCTCCTACCCGACGGCGCGCGGCTGCGCGGCCGCCTACTATCCGGAGGCCAACGTGCTGGTGCCGCTGAACCACACGGCCGAGGGCAGCAACACCCCGATCTCCAAGGCCGTGATTGTCCGGCTTGAGCCCAGCCTGGACCAGTCTCCGGACAGCCCGGCCCGGCTCCATGCAGCCCCGGGAGTCACGTTGCCGGCCTAAACCACCGCGCCAAACCGGACACAGGAAGGCCGCGCCCCCAACGGGGACGCGGCCTTCCTGCTGACCGGCGGTGGTGCCTTCCGGGTGCTACTGGGCGCGCTTGGCCCAGCCCTTTTCGTCCGGGCCGCCGGCCTCGCCGTGTTCGCACAGTTCGAGGACCTTGTTCGACGCGGCGTGCACCGCTTCGTCGGTGCTCTTGCGGCCGTTGGTGGACGCCGTTCCGGCGGCGTAGCCGACGATGAACGCGCTGATGGCATCGGCGTGCGGTCCGACGGCCTTCAGGGATTCGTCGGCCACCTGGACGATTTTCTCGTGGTCCACTTCCAGGTCCAGGATCTGCAGGGCCTGGATCAAGCGGGCGCTCCAGTGCCGCAGCGAGCTGTCTTCGTCTCGGGGCAAAGTCATGTGCTACTCCTCATCGTCGGGTGCTTCGGTGGATCGGCTATCCCTCAAGGGGTAGCACCGATTCCGGCCAATGTGCAACGCGACACAAGGAACCCCGCCAATAACCTGCGGCCAGCCGGGTCAGCTCCACAGGGCGACGTGGAACTTTGAGCCGCGGCGCTCCAGCCCTCGTGAACCGCCGTGGGCGACCATCGCCGCCGTGGCATCGGCAGTGCCGACGAACCGCTGCAGGGTGTGGGCCATGGTCGTGGTCCTGTGCTGGCCCAGCGTGCTGGCCCACCACAGGCCGGCGACCGGGGTTCCGGCCACGGGCAGCCGCACCAGCGCGCCGCGGTGGACCTCGGCCCGGACGATGTGCGCCAGGGCCAGCATGGTCCCCTCCCCTGCCCGCACGGCAGCAAGGGCCTCTGTCTCGCTGCTGAGCCGAATGATTTCCGGCGCCACGTCTAGCGACGCGAGCCAGCGGCCCTCCTCCGAACCCGGCAGGATTCCCGCCGGCCCGGCGAACCACGGCCGGCCCAGCAGGCGCCGGATGGCGATCGGGCCGTGCAGCCGGCCAAGGGGGTCGGCCGCGGCCGCAACAAAGACCCGCTGGTAGCGCAGGAAAGGGACCGATTCCAGGCCGGATTCGGCGGCCGGGACACCCGCAGGCGCCGGCGGCCGGGCGCCAAGGGCAATGTCGTAGGCCCGCTCCAGCAGAAGCCCGGCCAGATCCTCGGCGGCTTCGGCGACCACGTCCACCGAGGCGCCGGGGACGCGTTTGGTGAACAGGTCCAGCAGCCGGCCGGCCGCGTGCTCGGCAAACGGCGCGGTGGCGGCGATCTTGAGCCGCCCGGCGTCGTTCTTGGCGTTACCGACCTCCCAGCGGGCCTGGTCCGCGAGCCCGACAATGTCCTGCGCATAGTCCGCCAGGGCCCGGCCGCCGGGCGTCAGGGTGATCCCGCCGGCAGCCCGCGTAAACAAGGGATCGCCCAGGTCCTGCCGGAGCGCCGCCAAGGCCGCGGACACCGCGGGTTCGCTGACGCCCAGGGTAGCCGCGGCCGCATGGAGGGAGCCCAGGCGCGCCACCAGCGCGAACGTCCGCAACTGGCTCAACGTCATCGGCACGGCTTCATAACCTTTCGCTTATGACGATGTTGACACCCCCGCCGGGGCGGGGCAACACTTGCGTTAAATCGGCGCCGGGCGACGTTGCCCGCGCCTTGGAGTGAGGTGGGACCATGCAGATTCCGGCTCCATTCGACTACGTTCGGGCCACCACGGTGGAGAACGCGCTCGAGCTTCTGGCACGCCACGGACCTGAGTCCCGGGTCGTCGCCGGCGGCCACAGCCTGCTTCCGATGATGAAGCTCCGGCTCTCGCGGCCCGAATGGCTGATCGACATCAACGACCTCTTCGAACTGGACTTCATCCTGCGCGACGGCGGGGAATTGCGCATCGGCGCCCTGACCCGCCACAGCACGCTGCTGGAATCGGAGGAGATCGCCGGGCTGTTCCCGATTGTCCGGGACGCCGAACAGGTGATCGCCGACCCGGTGGTTCGCAACCGCGGGACCATCGGCGGCTCACTCTGCCAGGCCGACCCGGCCGAAGACCTCTCCACGGTGTGCGACGTCCTCGGTGCCCAGGCCGTGATCCGCGGCCCCGGCGGCGAGCGCACGCTGGCGATGCGCGACTTCCACCGCGGCCCGTACCAGACCGCCGTCGGCCAGGACGAACTGCTGTGCGAGGTCCGCCTGCCGATCCGGCCCCGCTCGTCCAGCGCGTACGAGAAGGTGGAGCGGCGCGTGGGCGACTGGGCCGTGGGGGCCGCTGGCGCGGCGGTGACGCTCGAGGAGGACGGCCGCATTGCCGACGCCGCCGTCGGGCTGACCGCCCTGGGCCTGGACCACACCGTCGCGGAAGCCGCCGCGGCACTGCGCGGCAAGCACCCCTCCGAGGAACTGTTCGCCGACGCCGGGCGGCTGGCCGCCGCAGCCTGCGACCCGGTAGCGGACCAGCGCGGACCGGTCGACTACAAACGGCACCTCGCCGACGAACTCACCCGGCGGGTCCTGCGGCAGGCCTGCGCCCGCGCCGCCCGGACAGCCGCCCAGACGCAGGAAGGCTGAAGCGCATGCAGATCAGCATGACCGTGAACGGCAACGAAGTCAGCAGCGAAATTGAGCCGCGGGTGCTCCTGGTCCACTACCTCCGCGAGGTGCTGGGGCTGACCGGCACCCACTGGGGCTGCGACACCAGCAACTGCGGGACCTGCGTGGTCCTGATGGACGGCCAGCCGGTAAAGTCCTGCACCGTCCTCGCGGCGATGGCCGCCGGGCACGACATCCGCACCGTCGAGGGACTCGCCACCGGGGCCACGCTTGACCCGGTGCAGCAGGGTTTCATGGAGGAACACGGGCTGCAGTGCGGTTTCTGCACGCCGGGCATGATGCTCACCGCCCGGGCCCTGCTGGACAAGAACCCGCACCCGGACGACGGCGAGATCCGGCAGGCCATCTCCGGGCAGATCTGCCGGTGCACCGGCTACGCGACAATCGTCCGCTCGGTGCAGTGGGCCGCCGCCCATCCGGCGTCCGCCGCCGGCGGGGCCGAGGGAGCCGACGAAGTCCTCGACGGGACCGACACCGTGGTGGCGGACGTCGCCACGGAAACCCAGGACGCAGAGGTGAAGGCATGACTGTCATCCACGAGCGGGAGAGCAACCCCGCCGCCGGCGACGCGGACCGGCCGATCGGTTACGGCCGCATCCAGCGCAAGGAGGATCCCCGCTTCGTCCGCGGCAAGGGCCACTACCTCGACGACCTGGTGCTGCCCGGCATGCTGCACGGCGCGATCCTGCGCGCCCCGGTGGCGCACGCCCGTCTGGTGTCGATCGACACCACCAACGCCCTGGCGCACCCCAAGGTCCTCGCCGTCATCACCGGCAAGGACCTGGAGGGCCTCAAGCTGGCCTGGGCGCCGACACTCTCCGCCGACGTGCAGGCGGTGCTGGTCACGGACAAGGTCCGGTTCCAGGGGCAGGAGGTCGCGTTCGTCGTGGCCGAGGACCGCTACGCCGCCCGCGACGCGCTGGAACTGATCGACGTCGAATACGACGTGCTGCCGCCGCTGGTCGACGCGCGCAGGGCCCTCGACGCCGACGCGCCCCTCATCCGGGACGAAATCGAGGGCCGGACGGACAACAAGATCTTCGACTGGGAAATGGGCAGCGCGGCGGAGACGGATGCGGTGTTCGCGGGCGCCGACGTCGTGGTCAGCCAGGAGATGGTGTACCCGCGGGTGCACCCGGCCCCGATGGAGACCTGCGGCGCCGTCGCCGATTTCGACCCCATAGACGGCAAGCTCACGCTCTACGAGACCACCCAGGCCCCGCACGCGCACCGGACCCTCTTCGCGATCGTGGCCGGCATCCCGGAGCACAAGATCCGGATCGTCTCCCCGGACATCGGCGGCGGCTTCGGTAACAAGGTCGGCATCTACCCGGGCTACATCCTGGCCGTCGTCGGTTCCATCGTCACCGGCAAGCCGGTCAAGTGGATGGAGGACCGCTCCGAGAACCTGATGTCCACCTCCTTCGCCCGCGACTACATCATGAAGGGCGAGATCGCCGCGACGAAGGACGGGAAGATCCTGGCGCTGCGCACCGACGTGCTGGCCGACCATGGCGCGTTCAACGCCACCGCCCAGCCCACCAAGAACCCTGCCGGTTTCTTCTCCATTTTCACCGGCAGCTACGACCTGCAGGCCGCCTACTGCAAGGTGACCGGCGTCTACACCAACAAGGCGCCCGGCGGGGTGGCCTACGCCTGCTCCTTCCGCGTCACCGAGGCCGTGTACCTGGTGGAGCGGATGGTGGACATTCTGGCCCGGAAGCTGGAGATGGACCCCGCGGAGCTGCGGCTGAAGAACTTCATCAAGCCCGAACAGTTCCCCTACGCCAACAAAACCGGCTGGGTCTACGACTCGGGCAACTACGAGGCGGCCATGCGGCTGTCCATGCAGCTGGCCGGCTACGAGGACCTGCGGCGCGAACAAAAGGAGAAGCGCGCCAGGGGCGAGCTGATGGGCATCGGAATCTCCTTCTTCACCGAAGTCGTCGGCGCCGGGCCCCGAAAGCACTTCGACATCGTCGGCCTGGGCATGGCCGACGGCGCCGAACTGCGGGTGCACCCCACCGGCAAGGCCGTCGTGCGGCTGTCGGTGCAAAGCCAGGGGCAGGGCCACGAAACCACTTTCGCCCAGATCGTTGCGGAGGAACTCGGCATCCCGCCGGAGAACATCGACGTCGTCCACGGCGACACGGACCAGACGCCGTTCGGCCTGGGCACCTACGGGAGCCGCTCGACGCCGGTCAGCGGCGGCGCCGTGGCGCTCGTGGCGCGCAAGGTGCGGGAAAAGGCGAAGCTGATTGCCGCGGCCATGCTGGAGACCCGCCCGGAGGACCTGGAATGGGAAAAGGGCCGCTGGTTCGTCAAGGGCGACCCCAGCGCGGGGAAGACCATCGAGGACATCGCGATGGCCGCCCACGGGACCATGACGCTGCCCGAAGGCGTCGACGGGAACCTCGACGCGGAAGTCACTTACGACCCGCCCAACCTGACCTTCCCCTTCGGCGCCTACATCTGCGTCGTCGACGTTGACCCCGGCACCGGCCACGTCAAGGTGCGGCGCTTCATCGCGGTGGACGACTGCGGGACCCGGATCAACCCGATGATCATCGAGGGCCAGGTCCACGGCGGGCTGACCGACGGCGTCGGGATGGCCCTGATGGAGATCATCGAGTTCGACGCGGACGGCAACAACCTGGGCGGCTCCTTTATGGACTACCTGATCCCCACGGCCATGGAAGTCCCGGACTGGGAGACCGGCTTCACGGTCACGCCCTCCCCGCACCACCCGATCGGCGCCAAAGGGATCGGTGAGTCCGCCACGGTCGGCTCCCCGCCGGCGATCGTGAACGCGGTGGTTGACGCGCTGGCGCCGTTCGGGGTTACCCACATGGACATGCCGTGCACACCGGCCAGGGTCTGGGCGGCCATGCAGGGCCGGGCAAGGCCACCGATCTGAGATGACCACCGCCGCAGAATCCCTTGCCGCCCGGGCCGGCGAGCTCGCCGCCCGCCGCGAGCCGTTCGTGCACGCCACGGTGGTCCGCGCCCAGCATCCCACCAGCGCGCGCGCCGGGGACACCGCCCTGGTGCTGCCCGGCGGCGACATCCAGGGCTTCGTCGGCGGGAACTGCGTCGAATCCTCGGTCCGGGAGTACGGCCTGCAGGTGCTGACCTCCGGGGAACCCCTGCTGCTGCGGGTGCTGCCCGGGGAACCGTCCCGCCGCGCCCAGGAGGGCGCCGTCGAGGTGTCCAACCCGTGCCTGAGCGGCGGCGCGATCGAAATCTTCCTGCAGCCGCGCCTGCCCGCGCCGCGGGTTGTGGTCGTGGGGACGACGCCGGTGGCGCAGGCCCTCGCCGCGCTGGGGTCCGGGGTGGGTTTCGACGTCGAGCTCGCCGACGGCGGGGCCGCCGAACCCCGCCCGGACGACGCCGCCCTGGTCGTTGCCTCGCACGGCAAGGCCGAGGAGGGTGCCCTCGAAGCCGCCCTGCGGGCCGGCGTGCCCTACGTGGCGCTGGTGGCCAGCGAATCGCGCGGCGCCGTCGTACTGGACTCGCTCGACGTCGACGACGCGCTGCGCGCCCGGGTGTTCACCCCGGCGGGCCTGCAGCTGGGCGCCCGCACCCCGGCTGAAATCGCGCTCTCCATCCTCGCCCAGCTGGTCCAGGAGCGGTCCGCGGCACGGGCCGGCGCTCAGAACGGCGCGCAGAACAGCGCGCGGGCCGGCGGGGTTCCGGCGCCGTCCGCGCCGCAGCCGGAGACCGCGGTGGACCCCGTGTGCGGGATGTCCGTGCCGGTGGCCGAATCCTCGCTGCAGCTCGAGCATAACGGCGCTACCGTGTACTTCTGCTCCCCCGGCTGCCGCGCCGCCTTCCGCAAGGATCCGGAGCGCTATGCCCCCAGCATGTGAATTCCCCTCCAATGCCGTCACCGCGGCTGTCATCCTGGCGGCCGGGGCGTCCAAGCGCCTGGGCCGGCCCAAACAGCTGCTGCCCTACGGCGACGGCGTGCTGCTGGACGCTGTGCTCGCGACGGCCCGGCGCTGCGGGTTTGCGCAGACCGTGCTGGCGCTGGGCGGATCGGCCCGGGAGGTCCTCGGCGCCGTGGACACCACGGGCTGCGAGGTGGCGCTCAACCCGGACTACGGCCAGGGATGCTCGTCGTCGATCGCCGCGGCGATGGCGGTGCTGCGGCCGGACACCGAAGCGGTAGTGCTGCTGCTGGGTGACCAGCCGGGCATCCGGTCCGAGAGTGTGGCCCCGTTGCTGCGGGCGCTGGCCGGGCCGGACGGTCCCGGGGCGGCGGTGTGCCGCTACGACGACGGCCCCGGCCATCCTCTCGCGTTCAGCCGGCGGCTGCTGCCCGACCTGGCGTCGCTGCACGGGGACAAGGCGGTGTGGAAGCTGCTGGAGCAGCGGGCGGCGGACGTCGTCGAGGTCCCGACGCCGGGCAACGTCCCTCTCGACGTCGACACCGAGGAGGACTACCGGCGGGTGCTGGCCGAGCTGCAGGGGGCAGGGTGAACACGGCGGCCCGGACCGGGGCGGAGGAAGAGGTGCGGCGGAGGATCCCGGACGTGGCCTCGCTGATGGCGGCCCTGGACAAACACGACTATCTGGCCGACATCGGGCTCGCCACCGCCCTGTTCCTCGCGGTGCGGCTGCCGCAGCCTATCCTGCTCGAGGGCGAGGCCGGAGTGGGCAAAACCGAGGCCGCCAAGACACTGGCGGAGCTGCTGGACACCCCGCTGTACCGGCTGCAGTGCTACGAGGGGATCGACGCCGGCGAAGCGCTTTACGAGTGGAACCACCAGCGCCAGCTGCTGGGGATCCGGCTGGCCGAAGCCCGCGACGCCGACGTCAGCGAGGCCGAGCTGTTCGGCCCCCAGTACCTGCTGCGCCGGCCGCTGCTGCAGGCCATCGAACACCCGGGACCGCGGCCGGCCGTGCTGCTGCTGGACGAGATCGACCGGGCCGACGCCGAGTTTGAGGCGTTCACCTTTGAGCTGCTCGCCGAGGCCTCGGTCACCATCCCGGAACTGGGCACCATCCGCGCCACGCATCCTCCGATCGTCGTGCTGACCTCCAACCGCACCCGGGACCTGCACGACGCGCTGACCCGGCGCTGCCTCTACCACTGGATCGATTATCCCGGGCCGGCCCGGATCGCCGAGATTGTGCGCCGCCGGGTGCCCGCCAGCAGCGGCCCGCTGGCGCTGCAGGCCGCCGCGGTGATCACCCGGCTGCGGACCCTCGACCTGGCCAAGCCGCCCGGGATCTCCGAGGCCATCGACTGGGTCTCCGCGCTCGCGGTGCTCGGCATTGAGCGGATCGACGCCGCGACGGCGGAACAGACCTGGGGTTCGATCGTGAAGAACCGCGACGACCTGGAGCTGGTGGGCTCCCGTGGCGCGGCCTGGCTGGTGGGCGGCACCGATGACTGAATCGGCGCCTCCGCCCTCTTCGCCAACCGTCGAGGCCGCCGCCCTGGCCGCGGCCTTCATCACGGCCCTGCGCGGCGCCGGCCTTTCCTGCTCGCCGGACCGGGCCGCCCGGCTGGCTGAGGCGCTCGCGCTGGTCCCGCCCACCGACCTGGAGCGGCTCTACTGGGCGCTGCGGATAGTGCTTGTCTCGGGCCACGAGCAGTTGCCGGTCTTCGACGCCGTCTTCGGCGCCGTGTTCCAGGGCGGTTTCGATCCCGCCGCCTCGCTGGAACGCCGCGCCGGGGAACCCGTCCCTGTCCCGGCTCCGCCGCCGCCCGCGGACGGGTCGCGCACCCGGCCCGCCAAGCAGAGCGGCCGCCCCGCCGAGCCCGGCAGCACCGCCCTACGGCCGCCCGCGCTGACCGCCGGCAGCGACGACGCCGGCAACCGGCCGGAGTCCGTGCGGGAGGCCGTCCTGGCGATGGCGTCCACGGAAGAGCACCTGCACGGGATGGACTTTGCCGCTCTGTCCGACGTGGAAGCCGCGGAGATCCGCCGGCTGGCTGCCAGGATCCTGCTGGCCACACCCGAGCGCCTGAGCCGGCGCACTCGCAAATCCCCGCACAGCAGCGCACGCCTGGACATCAGGGCCACCGTGCGGGCCGCCCGCCGCTCCGGCGCCGACTCCCCCCGTCTCCTGTACGCCCGGCGCCGCCGGCTGAGGCGCAAGCTGGTGCTGCTGTGCGACGTTTCCGGATCGATGGAGCCGTACTCCCGGATCTTCCTGGCCCTGCTGCAGGGCGCCGTCGCCACCGCCGGAGCGGAAGCCTTTGTGTTCTCCACCCGGCTGACACGCCTGACCCGGCAGCTGGCCCACCGCGACCCGGACCTGGCCCTGGCGCAAGCCGCCGCGACCGCACCGGACTGGGCCAGCGGCACCCGGCTCGCCGAGAGTCTCCGCCGGTTCTTGGACGAACACGGCCGCCGCGGACTCGCCCGGGGCGCCGTGGTGGTGGTCTTCTCCGACGGCTGGGCGCAGGAGGATCCGGAGCAGGTCGCGACCCAGATGGCCCGGCTGCGCAGGCTCGCGCACCGGGTGGTCTGGGTGAACCCGCGGAAAGCAGCGCCGCAGTATCAGCCGCTGGCGGGCGGGATTGCCGCCGCGTTGCCCTACTGCGACGCCTTCGTCAGCGGGCACAGCTACACGGCGCTGGCGGAGGTGGCGGCCGCCATCCGCGGCGATGGCCCCTCCGCACCCGGAGGACACACAGGTGGAAGTCAAGGGATCGCAAATCAAGGGAGCAGCTAATGCAGATAGACAGCAGTTTCGCGGTGGTGGCACCGATCGGCAAGGTCTGGGACACCCTGATGGATTTTGAACGGGTGGCAGGCTGCCTCCCTGGCGCCCAGATCCTGAACAAGCTCTCCGATGACGCCTACCAGGTGGGTATGACCGTGAAGCTGGGTCCGGTAAACATGCAGTACCGGGGCCTGCTCAATGTCCTGGAGCGGAACGCCGCCGAGCACCGGGCCGTGCTCGGCGGCAAGGCACAGGAAACCCGGGGCCAGGGCACCGCCGAAGCTACGGTGACACTGGCGCTGACCGAAGAGGGGACCACAACGCACGGGACAGTCAGTGCCGATCTGGCGCTCTCCGGCAAGGCCGCGGCCATGGGCAAGAGCGTGATCGGCAGCGTCACCGAACAGATGATGGGGCTCTTCGCCGGCAACCTGCAGACCATGCTGGCCGAGCAGGAGCCGGCAACCGCCGCCGCGGCCCCGGCGGCGGCCGAACAGGTGCCGACCGCCGCCCACGCGCCGGCCGCCCCCTCCCCTGCGGGCCCCGGAACGCCGCCCACGCCGACGGCGCCGCCCGCGCCGACCGCGCCGCCCGCGCCGCCGTCGGGCAGCTTGGACGCCTTCAGCCTCGCCAAGGGCATCGCCGCCGACCAGCTCTCCAGCCCCGGCAAGGCCCTCGGCCTGCTCGCGGCGGTCGCCTGCCTGGCTTACTGGGCCGGACGCCGGTCGGCGTTCCGGATGCTCCGGCTCTGCGGACGGCTTTAGGAGCACTCCATGCGGGACGTGCTGGCAGCCATCATGCCGGACTGGCGGCAGGGCAGAACCGCGGGGCTGGCGACGGTGGTGGACACGTTCAAGTCCGCCCCGCGGCTTCCGGGCGCGTCCATGCTGGTCACGGCCGGCGGCGCCGCCGTCGGGTCGGTGTCCGGCGGCTGCGTCGAGGGCGCGGTGTTCGAACTGGCCAGCCAGGTCCGGGACGACGGGGTCCCCGTGCTGGTGCGGTACGGGATCAGCGACGACGACGCGTTCGCCGTCGGCCTCACCTGCGGCGGCATCATCGACATCTTCGTTGAGCCGGTCTCGGCGCAGCGCTTCGCGGAGCTCGACGGCGTGCGGCAGGACATCGAGGACGAAAAGCGGGTGGGGGTGGCCACAGTCATCGAGCACCCGGACAGCACCTGGCTGGGGCGGCATTTGGTGGTGCGGACGGACGGCTTCGAGGGAAACCTGGGCTCGGAGCGCGCAAACCTCGCCGTGGGCGACGACTGCCAGGGTTATCTAGCCGCGGGCCGGACCGGCATCCTGAGCTACGGCCCGGACGGCGAGCGGCTGGACAGCGGGATGCGGATCTTCTTCACCAGCTACGCCCCGCCGCCACGGATGCTCGTTTTCGGGGCCATCGACTTCGCCGCGGCGCTCGCCCGGCTCGGCACGTTCCTGGGGTACCGGGTGAGCGTCTGCGACGCCCGTGCCGTCTTCGCCACTCCGGCCAGGTTTCCCGAGGCTGCCGAGGTGATCAACGAGTGGCCGCACCGCTACTTGGCCGGGCAGCAAGACCGGGGGCTGGTCGACGAACGGACCGTCATCTGCGTCCTCACGCATGATCCGAAGTTCGACATTCCTCTGCTCGAGGTGGCCCTGCGCGGCGGCCCGGTCGCCTTTATCGGTGCCATGGGGTCGCGGCGCACCCACCAGGACCGGCTCCGGCGGCTGGGCGAGGCGGGACTGGGCGGGACCGAACTGTCCCGGCTGCACAGCCCCGTGGGCCTGGACCTCGGCGCCCGGACCCCGGAGGAGACGGCGGTGTCCATCGCCGCGGAGATCATCGCCACGCAGTGGAGCGGCAGCGGCGAACCGCTGCGGCAGCTGGACGAACGGATCCACCACGACGAGCAGCATCACGGGCAGCAGGCCTAGCGGCGGGACGACCGGCGTCGGGCGTAAGCTCGTGCCATGGCGAGATATTTCGATGTGCACCCCGACAACCCCCAGCCGCGATCCATCACCCAGGTGGTGGACATGGTGAAGTCCGGCGGCCTGATCGCCTATCCGACCGACTCCTGCTACGCGCTGGGCGCACAGCTGGGGAACCGGGACGCGCTGGACCGGATCCGCGCCATCCGGCACCTCGATGACAAGCACCACTTCACGCTGGTCTGCAAGGACTTCGCCCAGCTGGGGCAGTTTGTCCAGATCGACAACGACGTTTTCCGCAGCATCAAGGCCGTGACGCCGGGCAGCTACACGTTCATCCTGCCGGCCACCAAGGAGGTGCCGAAGCGGTTGCTGCACCCCAAGAAGAAGACCGTCGGCGTGCGAATCCCGGACAACAAGGTGGTCCAGGCTCTGCTGGCCGAACTCGGCGAGCCGCTGCTCTCCAGCACGCTGCTGCTCCCGGACGAGGAAGAGCCCCTGACCCAGGGCTGGGAAATCAAGGAGCGGCTGGATCACGTGGTGGACGCCGTGATCGATTCCGGCGACTGCGGGGCGGAGCCGACGACGGTCGTTGACTTCTCCAGCGGTGTCGCCGAGGTTGTCCGCCACGGTATGGGCGACCCGTCGCGGTTTGAATAGTCGGGCCCCCGCCCCTGGGATACGATCCTGGGATGCCCCGCCTCACTCTGCCTGACGTCAGCTTCCACTCCTCCTGGCTGGAAGGTTCCGCCGAATTTGAGGGCGCGCGCCGGGACGGCGGGGGCGCGGAGGACTGGCCTCTGGAAGAACTCCGGGACGCCGGGTCGTTCCGTCGTTTTGTCGATGTCCTACTCAAGGACGCTCTACCGGAGACCCCGCGGAGACCGGGTTACGTGCCCTGCACGTATTTGTGGATCGTGGAGGGTGGCACGTTCCTGGGCTCACTTGCCATCCGGCACGAGCTGAACGACTTCCTGCTCAATGAGGGCGGCCACATCGGCTACAGCGTGCGACCCTCCGCCAGGCGCCGCGGCCATGCGGCGAAAGCGCTGGCTGACGCCCTGCCGCTGGCGCGGGAGCTGGGAATCCCCCGGGTCCTCCTCACCTGCGATGAGGACAACGCCGGATCCCGGGCGACCATCGAAAAGAACGGCGGCGTCTACGAGGACACCCGCAACGGCAAGCGGCGCTACTGGATCGATACCGTTCGGCCGGAGGCACCCTAAACGCTCAGCGCTAGGACGCGGAGCCTGATCCGGCGGGAAAGGTGCCAAGCACTTCACTCGCGTCGAAGGTTCGCGACACGGCCAACAACCAGTTGTGTTCGGACCCTCGACGGCGGCACTCGTGTCCTACGGTAGTCCTAAACCACGAGAGGGGACTCCCACATGGCCTGTGACGGCTGCACCACATCTTCAAAACTTGACTTCGATTTCAGCATGGCCTTCCAGCCGATCTATGACGCCGTTGCCGGCCGCGTGTGGGGCTACGAGGCGCTGGTCAGGGGCTTGTCAGGCGAGGGCGCTTACGAAGTTTTGTCAAAGGTGTCGCCGGAGCAGAAGTACCGTTTCGACCAGGACTGCCGCGTCAAGGCAATCGAGCTGGCATCGCGGCTGTTTCCGGCGGGTGAGGAGTTGATGTTGTCGATCAACTTCATGCCGAACGCGGTTTACGAACCGGCCGCCTGCCTACGCGCGACACTGCTCGCAGCCAGCCGGTGCAGTTTTCCGACCTCGTCGATCATGTTCGAGTTCACGGAAAATGAGGAGGTCTCGGATACCGCCCACCTTACGAACATCATCACCGAATACCGCAAGCATGGTTTTACCACCGCCATCGACGACTTCGGCGCCGGTCATGCGGGTCTGGGCCTCCTTGTCGATTTCCAGCCGGACCTGATGAAGATTGACATGAAGCTCATCCGCGGGATCGACACCAGCCCGGCCCGCCAGGCCGTCGTCGCCGGCATCGTCGATATCGCCCGGGAGCTCAACATCACGGTGCTCGCAGAAGGCATCGAGACCGAGGCGGAGTTCCTGGAACTGAAGGGTACGGGCATCCGGCTGTTCCAGGGATACTGGCTGGGCAAGCCCGCCTTCGAGAAGCTTCCACAGGTAAATGTGGATGCCGGCTCCGGTCTCGGCGTCACCGCTTTCGCGTAGCCGCAGCGGAGCCCGCCGCGGCTGCCAACCGGGGCCGGTTGAACGCGGCACATGCGCTCCCATCGACTAGCATAAGTGCATAACCATGCACGTATGCACTTGAGGGGTTTCGCTGATGTTGTCAGTTCTGAAGAACGTGCCGTACCGACGGCTGTTCGCAGCCCAGATCGTGGCCTTGATCGGCACCGGGCTGCTCACCGTCGCGCTGGGGCTCCTGGCCTACGACCTGGCCGGTACCAACGCCGGAGCGGTGCTTGGCACCGCACTGACGATCAAGATGCTGGCCTATGTGGGCCTGGCTCCGGTGATCAACGCCCTGGCCGCGCGATGGCCAAAGAAACGGGTCCTAATCGGGGCGGACCTGATCCGGGCCGCGATGGCCCTATGCCTTCCGTTCATTACCGACGTTTGGCAGATCTACATCGTGATCTTCCTGCTGCAGAGTGCGTCCGCGACGTTCACCCCGGCGTTCCAGTCCCTGATCCCCACCATCCTGACCCAGGAAAAGGACTACACCCGGGCACTGTCGCTGTCCCGGCTGGCTTACGACATGGAAGCCCTGGTCAGCCCGGCCGTTGCTGCACTGCTGCTGACCGCACTCAGCTACAACAATCTCTTCCTCGGGACCGTCGCCGGGTTCCTCTTTTCGGCGCTCATGGTCGCCATCACCGTCCTGCCGCGGGTCTCCGCCTCCGCGGCGCCGCAGACTTCGCTATGGCACCGGACCACCCTGGGAGCCAGGATTTTCTGGCGGAACCGTCGACTGCGGTCCCTGCTGGCGCTGAACCTCGTGGTCGCTGCCCCGACGGCGCTGGTGCTGGTCAACACAGTGGTCTACGTGCGGGATGTCCTGCACCGGCCGGACACCGACCTGGCGCTGGCGTTGGCCTGCTTCGGGGTCGGGTCGATGATCGTGGCCCTGTCTGCGCCACGGGTCCTGGACCGGTTCGGGGACCGTGCCGTGATGCTCTCCGGCGCCGCCGCCATTCCGCTGGTCCTGGCCGCTACGGCGGCACTGACCTTGCTGGGTGCCCCAGGGTCGGGCTGGTGGCTGCTGCTGGGTCTATGGTTCCTGCTGGGCGCCGCGAACTCCACCATCCTCACCCCTTCTTCACGGCTGCTGCGGGATGCGTCTACCGAAGAGACCCGGCCGTACGTGTTCACGGCCCAGTTCTCCCTCTCCCACGCCTGTTACATCGTGACGTATCCGCTGGCCGGATGGGTTGGGGCCATGGCCGGTTTGGGCTGGGCTGCCATGGCGCTGACAATTATTGCGATGATAGGCAGTGCAGGTGCATTCGTGTCCTGGCCCCGGCACCACGCCGCAGCAGCCAAGGAACCAGCGGAGAAGGAGCAGAGCGTTGAGCAGTCAACCCGACAGCGCGCCGGATCACGCCCCTGACGCTCCGTCCCTGGCCCACCCAGTCACCCCGGGACCGCAGCTGTTGGAGACTGCCGCCGGCACGTTGCGAATGCTCGCCGAACCGACCCGCCTGCACCTGCTCTGGCAGCTCGCCGACGGACCCAAAACCGTCACCGAGCTCACCGCCGCCGCCGGGGTGCCGCGGACAGTGACCAGCCAGCACCTGGCCAAACTCCGCCTCAGCGGACTCGTGGACACCCGCAAAGACGGCCGACACGTCATCTATTCCCTCCACGACGGACACCTCATCCGGCTGATCCGCGAAACCATCAACCACGCCGATCACCGGGTCACCGGCGAGCCGACGCACGACTGAATTCCACGCTGCCTGCTGACGTGCTGCCGCAGGCGGCCACACCTACACCAGCCGTGGCACTGGGAAGCTGCTGCCGCTGTCCCGTCGGTGTCCACCATTTGCCGGTTATGGGTTACGACATGGCTTAGTCAGCGTCCTGCGGGCGAATCCGACCCTTTGAATCCCTCCCGGCTCGAACGCATCCTGCATCGAATGAAACCTCATGAGGAGGTCAAATGTCAGCCCCGGGCGCTACACTTTAATTCGAACATATATTCGAAAAAGGGTGTGTTGTGGGCGTAATCATCGGGCCCCGCGTGATAGATGCGGGCTCTTCCCTCCTGTCGGTCCTCATCTCGCCGGTGCCCGTCGCTGCCGGCTATCCGTCGCCGGCGCAGGACTATTTTGACGGCCGAATCGACCTCAACGAGCACCTGATCAAGGACATCACCAGCACCTACGTCGTCAGGGTCTCAGGGGACTCCATGGAGGGCGCCGGCATCAGCGACGGGGATGAGTTGATCGTCAACCGGGCGCTCGAGCCGCGCGACGGGTGCGTCGTCGTCGCCGTCCTCGACGGCGAGCTCACCGTCAAGCGCCTCCGGGTCACCGCGTCCGGGGTGGTCCTGCAGGCAGATAACCCGCGCTATCCGGACATCCGGGTACCGGCCCTCTCCGACCTCGTCATCTGGGGCGTCGCCACCCGGTGCCTGCACCATGTCTAGGCCCGGGTCCGAGCCGCGGCCCGGCGGCAGTATTGCCCTCGTGGACGTGAACTGCTTTTACGCCAGCGCCGAACGGGCGTTCGATCCCTCGCTGGAGGGCAGGCCGGTGGTGGTGCTGTCCAACAACGACGGCTGCGCCGTCACCCGCTCGCCGGAAGCGAAGGCCCTGGGCATCCCCCTCGGCGAGCCCTGGTTCAAACTTGCCCCGCGGGCCAGGGAATGGGGGCTGGTGGCCAGGTCCAGCAACTACGAGCTCTACGGGGACATCAGCGCCCGGGTGATGGAACTCCTGGGCCGGTATTCGGCGTGGCTGGAGGTCTACAGCATCGACGAAGCGTTCCTTGGCGTCCGCGGCAGCCCGGGAGAATTGCTGCGGCTCGGGCAGGCCATGAAGACGTCGGTCCGCCGGAATGTCGGCGTTCCGGTGTGCGTCGGGATCGCCGGCACCAAGACCCTGGCAAAGTTGGCGAACAAGTGGGCCAAGCACAACCCGGCGTTCGACGGCGTCTGCCACTGGGACGCCGTTCCCGCCGAGCGCCAGGAGCAACTGATGGCCGGCCTGTCCGTCATCGAGCTCTGGGGCGTCTCCACGCGGCTGACCAAACGCCTGAACGGGCTGGGGATCCGGAGCGTGCTTGACCTGGCCCGGGCGGACCCGGTCACCATCAGGGACCGCTTCTCGGTGGTGCTGATGCGCACGGTCCTGGAATTGCGGGGCACGCCGTGCATCCCGCTCGAAGAGGAACGCGTCGGCCGCGACCAGCTGATTTTCAGCCGGTCCTTCGCCACCCCCATCAGCACTGCGGCCGCGATGCGCCAGGTCCTCGGGATCTACGCGCAGCAGGCCAGCGCCCGGCTCGCCCGGCACGGCCTGCAGGCCAAAGTCCTGACGGCTTTCGCCGCCACATCCCACTACAACCCGCGGGACAGCTCGCACCCCTCGGCGTGCGTTTCGCTGCCAATGCCTACCGCGGACCCGCTGCTGCTGGCCAAAGCCGCCTGCGCCCTGCTCCCCCGGATCGTCGACGGCGTCAACTACGCGCGGGCCGGCGTCATGGTCACGGACCTGCGTCCGACAGCCAACCAGGCTCCGCTGGCCGTGTTTGAGAACCCGCACGAGGAACGGGGCATCGGCCCGCTGCTGGAGGAGGTCAGCCGCAAGTACGGCAAGGGTTCCATCGGCCTGGGGTCCGCAGGGATCCGCGGCGGCCCTGACTGGACGATGAAGCGCGACATGCTGTCCCCGCGCTACACGACCCACTGGGACGAACTGCCCGTGGTCAAGGCCGCCTGACCAGTCCCCCACAGGATCGGGCGGCCGGCACCGGCACGATACCCAAAAGAGGTCACCATGCTTACTATTGAGGCTCCGGCTGCTGGCACCCCGTGTGCCGCTGGAACCGGCCGATCCGAGGAGCGCCAATGCCGCTAAGCAAGGGAACACCCGTCGAGTGGAACACGCCCCAGGGCCCCACCCACGGCACAGTTGTGCAGAAAAAGGTCAGTGACTTCGAGCTGGACGGACACACCCACCGGGCCAGTGCGGACGAGCCGATGTATGTCGTGGAGTCGGCCGGAACAGGTGCCCGGGCTGCTCACAAAGCCTCCGCCCTGACAGTGCACGAGTAACGCCGTGGCCGGCCAGAAGCACGACGTCCTCATCATCGGCGGCGGTAATGCCGGTGTCTCCCTCGCCGCACGCCTGCATCGCTACGGCATCAAGGATGTGGCCGTGGTGGAGCCCGGAGAGCAGCACTTCTACCAGCCGTTGTTCTCCCACATCGCCGGCGGAAGGGCAAAGGCCGTCGAAGCCGTCCGGACCCAGAGCTCCGTCATGCCACCTGGCGTGGAATGGATCCGGGACAGCGCAGTGGACGTCGACCCGGCGGCCAACATGGTGACGTTGGCCTCCGGCCGCCGGCTGGGCTTTGGCCACCTGGTGGTCTGCCCGGGCCTGCAGCTGGACTGGGCCGGTATCCCGGGCCTGGCCGAGGCCGTCCATTCCGCCGCGGGTGCGTCCCACTACGACTTCGGCCTGGCAGCGAAATCCTGGGCGCTGCTGAGCGGCCTCACGGCCGGCACCGCCGTCTTCACGATGCCCTCAGGCCCCATCAAGTGCGGCGGCGCCTCACAGAAGCCCATGTACCTGGCCTGCGATTACTGGCGCCGGCAGGGAGTCCTCCAGGACATTCGCGTCGTCATGGTGCAGCCCTACCCCACCGTGTTCGGCGTGCCCGGGGTGGACGAGGAGCTGCGTCGCAAGATCGCCGAGTACGGCATTGAACTGCGCCTGGACAGTGAACTGGTTGCGGTGGAGGCGGCGGCCCAAAACGCGGTGATCAGGGACAATACAACCGGATCCACCGAGCAGCTGCACTACGACGTCCTCAACGCCGTGCCGCCGCAGTCGGCCCCGGACTGGCTCAAGGCCACCGAACTGCCCGCCCCGGGCGACTCCGGCGGGTTCGTGGACGTGGACCCGCAGACCCTCCGGCACACCCGGTTCCCGAACATCTGGTCCTTGGGTGATGCCGCGGCGACCACCAACTCCAAGTCCGGCGGTGCGTTGCGGAAGCAGACGAAGGTACTGGCCAAGAACCTCGTCGCGGCCCGCGAGGGAAAGCCGCTGCCGGAGAAGTACGACGGATACTCGGTGTGCCCCTTCACGGTGTCCCGCTCGACGGTTGTCTTCGCCGAGTTCGATGACCACTACAGGCCCATGCCCTCGGTCCCCAAGGTTCCGACGTGGAAAGAGAGCCGCGCGTCGTGGGTTGTGGACCGGGACATTTTCCCGCAGGTGTACTGGAACCTGATCCTCAAGGGCCGCGCCTAGGTTTGCAGAATGCGCGTGTGGGTAACCGTCAGACCGCGGTCCGGACGCGCTGGAGGAAAGAGTCCAGGATCCTTCCGGCGTTCTCCCGGAGACGGTCATCGGCCGCCGTGCCCTTCGGCCCCGGTGCGTGCAGCTTTTCGTCGAGGAGCAGCAGGGCCGCCAGTACTTCGGAGAGCTCCGTATTTTCTTCAGCGCGCTGCCGCAGCAGCCTCAAATGCGCGGCTTGGAGGGCCGGTCCCGGCGGGCAGGCCAGCGCGCGGTCAAAAAGTCGGCGGCAACGCTCATACGCAGACAGGCCCTCTACCGGCAGGCCGGCATGTTCAAAGGCCGTCACCAACACCGTCCAGGCCCGCTCGTTCAGCGGCTCGGACCGGACGGCTGACTGCGCCCAGCGAACAGCTTCGTCGTGCCGCCCGAGGGACAGTGCCGCGTCCGCGGCCGCGATCTTTGCGGCAACGCGATCGGCGGCGTTCCGGGCGCGGGCCGCGTCCGCCCAGTCGGCGACGAGTTCGAAGCCGAGGAGTGGTTCGGCGGAGAGCTCCAGCGCCTCGACCAGGAGCGCGTACGCCTCGGCCGGCGCGGCGCAGCCCGCAGCGAGCAGCAGGCCGTGGAAGCGCGTGAGGTCCAGGTCCACCAGCCGGGGCTCCAGGACGTATCCGCTGTTGGCCGTCCTGAGAGGACCCGTTTTGGTCTGTCCCGGCTGGATCGCCCGCCGGATGCCGCTGACGTAGCTCTCCAGCGTGGCTACGGCTCCGTCGCTGGCGTGGGGCCCCCAAAGAATTTCGATCAGCCGCGTCTTTGACACCGGTGTGCCCAGGTTCAGCAGGAGAAGTTCAAGAATATGCCGTGGCTTGCTCCCGCCCAGATCCGCGGCAGTGAGGGACACGCCGTCGCGGCGGATTTCCAAAGGTCCGAAAAGTTGAACCGATATGGGCGGTGGTGCTCCCGGCGGTGTGGGCACGATGTTCTCCGATTCCCCAGGCAACGAATTCAAATCGCGTGGAACAGGGCGGGAAGAGGTGCCGAATTCGGCGGACTGGCCCCGTTTTCCACTCCTGCCCCCGGAGCCACGGTTACACGACCCTCCGGGGGCGGCAAGCGCGGGAACTACCCGATTTGGTGAACGGCAAAAGTCGGGTACGGCGACCGGGAACGTCGAGTACGGTGCCGCGAAGAAAAGCAGGTAGCCGGGGTTACGGCCAAGTAGATCGCGGCGGCAAGCAAGGGGCCGTCACCTAGCGTGGCAACCTCACGCGCGGCGCTGGCCTACCCGCCGGACGGCCCGCGGCCGGAGTTTCCGCGGCGCGGTCCCTGGCTGTCCGGCTTCCTCCGGCGGACACCTCTGGCGATGAACCAGACCAGCAGGGCCGCGCAGGCCGCGTACACGGCGTAATTGAGATAGCGCGAGTACTGGTCGATCAGTTCGTACCGGGCCCCGAGGACCGCGCCCAGTCCGATCAGGATCCCGTTCCACAGGCCGCTTCCCGCGAGGGTGAAGGCACTGAAGCTGAGCATGTTCATTTTCTGGGCCCCCGCCGGCAGACTGATGAGGCTCCGCACGCCCGGAATCAGCCGGCCAAAAAAGATCGCCGGCCTGCCGTGCCGGTCGAACCAGTCAGCGGCCTTCTCAAAATCGCCCCGGTCCACCAACGGCAGGCGGGACAGCCAGCGGATGGACCGTTCCAGACCCAGACGGGCGCCCAGCCAGTACAGCACCAGCGCCCCCAGGTAGGCGCCCAGGGTGCTGGTCAGTAAGACGAGCACCAGGTTCATGGACCCCTGCCGGGTGAGGAATCCGGCCAGTGGCAGGATGACCTCGCTCGGGATGGGCGGGAAGACCGTTTCGGCCAGCGTGAAGAGCCCCACACCCCATTCCCCCAGCGCATCGATGGACCGCGCGGCGAAACCGACAATCCCGGTCAGGTCCTGCGTTGCGGAGGCTGCGGTCAGCATGGCTGGCACGGTCATCGATCGGACTCCTTGGCGGCACGGCGGGACTCGGGCACTCTCCACCCTGCCATACCGTCCCGGTCCGCGGCGCGGACGCGACCCGGGCAGCCTCCCGGCGGCGACTCCGCCGGAAGCCCGAACCAGAAGCCCGGTGCGGGGGGCAACATCATTTGAAAACCGGCAGATTTGCCGGCGCCACAGGAGCGGAACGGGAGCACAATTTAAGCAGGCAACTTCACTGTTATCGCAAGATCCAGATGGGGAGGTAGTCGGCTATGAACACCGGAAACGCGCGCGCCACGCTGCTGCTGGCGGTGATCCTGCTGGGTGCCACAGGATGCGCCCCGGGCGGCGGGACTACGACCGCGCCGACTGCCTCCGCGCCGACTGCCACCGCGCCGGCGGCCACCGCGTCCGCGACCGGGAGCACGGAGAGCGGCGCGGCCGGCACGCCCTCCGCCGGATCAGCCCCGGCAACTTCCGCAGCAGTGATCACGATTCGGGACTTCGCTTACGGCCCGCCGCTGGTGGTGGCCGCCGGTGCGGTCGTGACCGTAACCAACATGGATGGTGCCGAGCACACGGTTACGGCCGACGACGGACCGGCGTTCGACGTCGACGTCAAGGGCAGCGGCGGCACGGCCAGCTTCACGGCCCCGTCAACTCCGGGAACGTACGCTTTCCACTGCACCTTCCACCCGGGCATGCACGGAACGCTGACGGTCAAGTGAGCGTGCCGGTCCGCGGGTTCGCACCCGGCCGGGCACCTTGGTTCTACTCCGGCTGGCCAGGGGCCGGCGCCGTAACCGCTGACACCTTCAATAGCCCTTCGCCCGGTGCTACGTTGCAGTGATGGACACTCCAACCGAATCAATCCCGGTGCTGGACCTGACTGAGGCGAGAAGCGAGGACGGGTCCTTTAACCCCGCTTTCGTCGCGGCCCTCCGCGACGCCAGCCACCGGGTGGGCTTCTTCCAGTTGACCGGCTACGGCGCCACCGCCGCCCAGGTCGCTGAGCTCTTCGAGGTCACCCGACGGTTCTTCGCCTTGCCGGAAGCGGAGCGGCTGGCCCTGGACAACCGCAAGTCGCCGCATTTCCGCGGCTACACGAGGCTTGGCCACGAAGTGACCCAGGGGCGGCCGGACGCCCGCGAGCAACTTGATTTCGGACCGGACCGGCCCGCCCTGCGCGGCTACCCGGCGGATCAGCCGTACTGGCTGATCCAGGGCCCCAACCTCTGGCCGGACGCGGCCCTCCCGGAGCTGCGCACCGTCGCCATGGCCTGGGCCGAACACATGTGCCGGGTCGGCGCGGAATTGCTGGCCTCGATCGCGGTGTCGCTGGAACTGCCCGAAGACTACTTCGCCGCCGCCTTCCAGGGGACACCGGCGTGGATGGCCAAACTCACGCACTACGTCGGCGGCGTGGTTCAGGCCGCGGGGAACCAGGGCGTTGGCGCGCACGCGGATTACGGCTTCGTCACCCTCCTGCTGCAGGACCGGGTGGGCGGACTGGAGGTCCGGCCGCACGGCAGCGATGTCTGGATTCCTGTGCCGCCGATCGAGGGTGCCCTGGTGGTGAATCTCGGCGAGATGCTTGAAGTGGCGACCCAGGGGTACCTCTCGGCGACGGTCCACCGGGTGCAGGCGCCGCCGCCCGGCGTCGACCGCTACACGGTCCCGTTCTTCTGGTCGCCCCGGCTGGACGCCGTCATCGATCCGGTTCCGCTGCCGCCGGCGCTGGCGGCACAGTCGCGCGGGCTTTCAGACGATCCCGCCAACCCGATGCTCGCCTCCTACGGGGCGAATGTGCTCAAGGGCTGGCTCCGCGCCCACCCCGAGGTTGCCCGGCTGCACCACCCCGAGCTGGTCCAATAAAACGGGCCGGACCTAGTCCTTGCTCCGGGCCCGGCTGGGCTGCACCCGCGGCGGTTCGCCGGGCATTTTCGGGAAGTCCGGCGGGAAGGGGAGCTCGCCCAGACCGGCGGCCAGATCCCGCTCCCACCACCCGAGTAGGGCCTGGATGGAGCCGGGGCTGGCATGCATGCCGGCCCAGGGATCCCCGGTGGCCTTGAGGCGGCCGGGAACGGTCGCGACGGTGAAGTCCCTGGGGTCCGCGCCCTCCAGCTCTTCCCACTCCAGCGGGCAGGACACGGTGGCGGCGGGCAGGGCGCGGGGGCTGTAGGCCCCTGCCATCGTGCGGTCACGGTTGGCTTGGTTGAAGTCGATGAAGACCCGGGTGCCGCGTTCCTCCTTCCACCAGGCGGTGGTGACCTGCTCCGGCATCCGGCGTTCAAGTTCGCGCGCGGCGGCAATGACGGCGTGCCGCACCTCAAGGAACTCATGCGCGGGCTCGATCGGCGCGAAGACGTGGAGTCCGCGGTTGCCGGAGGTCTTGATGAAGGCGGTCAGCCCCGCCTCGGCCAGCACGGTGCGCAGTTCCCGGGCGGCCGGCACGGCGTCCCGGAACCCGGTGCCGGGCTGCGGGTCAAGGTCGATCCGCAGCTGGTCCGGGTTGTCCGGGTTCGCCGCCCGCGACGCCCAGGGGTGGAAGACCACCGTGTTCATCTGCACCGCCCAGACCGCTGCGGCGATCTCGTCGATCACCAGCTGGGGGTGGGACCGGCCGCTGGGATAGACCACGTCCACGGCCCCTACGAAGTCCGGCGCGCCCTTGGGCGGGTTCTTCGAGAAGAACTGGTCGCCGTCGACGTCGCCGGAGAACCGCTGCAGCGTGATGGGGCGGCCGCCGTTGGCGGCCAGGAACGCGTCTCCGACGGAGACCATGTAGTGGGCGAGGTCCAGCTTGCTCAGGCCCGCTTCGGGCCAGAGTAGCCTGCTGGGACTGGAGATCCTGACGTCCCTGCTGCCGTCGGGTCCCTCGACGGAGACCGTGGTTTCTTCCCGAGCCATGAGGATCAAGCTACCCCGGGGCGCTGTCCAAGGAAAGCACGCAGCGTCAGGAGCGGCGGACGGTCTTGTAAATTTCGAACCAGGCCACTCCGGCGGCCCCGGCGACGACGGCCAGCCCCCAGTCCCCTGGCGCCAGCGGCCCCAGGTCGAAGGCGCCGCGCAGTGAGGGCACGTTCAGCAGCACCACGAGGAACAGTGCCGCGCCGCCGACCACCCATTTCAGCGTCCGGTTCCGGCGCTCGCGGAAGGTCCGCCAGACCGGCAGCCGCCAGGACCGGTTCACCAGGATCAGTGACAGGTTGCCGATCACCAGGGTGGCGAAGGCCAGCGACCGGACGACGTCGTCCGCCTTGCCGTTGCCGATGCTCCAGAGGTAGACGCCGACGACGGCGGCCAGCACGGAGAGCCCCTGGCAGGCGGCGATGGCCAGCACCCGGCGGCCAAAGATGCCCTGACCCACCCGGCGCGGCGGCTGGTCCATGATCGCCGGATCGATTTCCTCGGCTTCGAAGACCACGGAGCAGGCCGGGTCGATGATGAGCTCCAGGAACGCGATCTGGACCGGCAGCAGCACCAGCGGCCACCCGCTGACGAAGACCGGCAGAAGGGACATGCCGACGATCGGGACGTGCACGGCGATGGTGTACGCCAGAGCCTTGCGCAGGTTGTCGAAGATGCCGCGGCCCTGCCGGATGCCGCCGGCAATCGAGCTGAAGTCGTCGTCGGTGATGACCAGGTCGGCGGATTCCCGGGCCACGTCGGTGCCGCGCGCGCCCATGGCGATGCCGATGTCCGCGGCGCGCAGCGCGGGGGCGTCGTTGACGCCGTCGCCGGTCATGCCGACCACGTCACCGTTGACCTTGAGGGCGCGGATGAGCCGGAGTTTCTGCTCCGGCACCATCCGGGCGAACACGCGGACGGTGCGGATCCGCCGGGCCAGTTCATCGTCCGTCATGGCCTCCAGCTGCGGACCGGTAATGACGCCGGCGCCGTGGTCCAGCCCGATCTCGCGGGCGATCGCCAGCGCGGTTCCGGGATAGTCCCCCGTGATCATGACGGTGCGGACCCCTGCCCGGGCGCATGCCGCGACGGAGTCTGCCGCGCCGGGCCGCAGTGGATCGTGCAGGCCGACCAGGCCGAGGTACTCGAACCCGAAGTCCGCCTGGCGGTCCGGCAGGCTCCCGTTCCGGTCGAAGGAGGCGCGCGCCACCGCGAGGACCCGCTGGCCGCCGGCCGTGGCCGTCTCCACGTCCGCCATCAGGACCGCGAGTCGGGCAGGGTCCAGGCGGCACAGCCGGGCGATCGCCTCCGGGGCGCCCTTGGCGGCCACCACGTAGTGGCTGCCGTCGGGCGCGCGCCACACGTGCGAGAGGGCGAGCAGGCCTTCGGAGAGCGGGTATTCGCGGACCAGTTCCCAGTCGGCGTGCAGGTGTCCGGTCTCGCCGAGGTACTTCCCGCCCACCGCTTTGAAGGCCTTGTCCATCGGGTCGAAGGGGTCCACCGGGGAGGCCAGCACGCCATACTCGGCGATCGTGTGGAAAGCCTCCGGCAGCGGCCCTTCGTCGATGGTGTGGCTCTGGGTCCCCACCACCAGCTGGCGGACGGTCATGCTGTTCAGGGTCAGGGTGCCGGTCTTGTCCACGCAGATGACGGTCGCCGAGCCAAGGGCTTCGATCACCGGCGCGCGCCGGGTCAGCACGTGCTTTTGCGACATCCGCCAGGCCCCGAGGGCAAGGAACACGGTCAACACCACCGGGAACTCTTCGGGGAGCATCGCCATCGCGGTGGCGATCCCGGCCAGCAGGCCCTGCAGCCAGTTGCCGCGGGTCAGCCCGTACACCACCACCACGACGGCGGCGGCCGCCAGGCCGAAGGCGGCCAGGTACCGGACCAGCCGGTCGATTTCCCGTTGCAGCGGGGTGGGTTCCTGTTCGATGGACCGCAGGGCCGAGCCGATCCGGCCCAGCTCCGTACCGGCCCCGGTTTGCTTGACCAGCGCCAGGCCGTGGCCCTTGACCACCAGGGTGCCGGAGAAGATCCAGGGCGTCGCGTCCCCGCCGGGCCGTCCCATGGCTTCGGACGCGGTACCGGCCGGGCCCGGCGCCTTGCGCACCGGCACGGATTCGCCCGTCAGCGCGGATTCGTCGGCCGAAAAGTTGCGGGCCTCCAGCAGGACCGCGTCCGCCGGCACCCGGTCCCCCTCGGCCAGCACGGCGAGGTCCCCGCGCACCACCTCGCGGCCGGGGATGCGTAGCTGGTCCCCGTCGCGGATCACGAGCGCGCGCGGGGAGGACAGATCCCGGAGGGCTGCGAGGGCGTTCTCGGTCTTTCGCTCCTGGTAGATGGAAATACCGATCACCACGACGACGAAGGACATCAGCAGCACGCCGTCCAGCAGTTCAGCCAGCAGGAAGTTCACGGTCCCGGCGACCAGCAGCAGGAGCAGCATGGGCTGGCGGATCACGGCCCAGCTCTGCTGCAGGATGTTCCGCGGCTTCGCCGTCGGCAGTTCGTTCGGACCGTCGGCCGCCAGCCGCCGGGCCGCCTCCGCCGAGGCGAGCCCCTCCGCGACGGCGGCGGCCGGTCCGGGTTTCATCAGAGCCAGGCGGTCCGGCGCAGCGGGGGTTCGGAGCCGCCGGCGCGCTGCACCAGGACCTGGTTCACCCCGGTGGTTCCGGCCTCGAATCCCAACGCACTGGCGGCCATGTAGAGCCGCCACACCCGGGCCCGGCCCGGGCTGCTGGCCCGCACGGCCTCGTCCCAGTGGCGTTCCAGGTTTTGCACCCAGGCCCGCAGGGTCAGTGCGTAGTGCGGGCGCAGCGCCTCGACGTCGAGCACCTCCAGGCCGCCGCCCTCCAGCGCGCCGATCATCTCGGCCAGGCTGAGCATCTCCCCGTCCGGGAAGACGTAGCGCGGAATGAACGAATCGGGATCCGGGTTGGTGGGGCCGGCGTTCCAGGAAATGGCGTGGTTCAGCAGCCGGCCGCCGGGGCGCAGCAGCGCGTGCAGCCGGGAGACGTAGTGGCCGAGCTGTTCGCGGCCCACATGCTCGGACATGCCGATGGAGCTGATCGCATCGAAGGGACCGTCGTCCACGTCGCGGTAGTCCTGGATCCGGATCTCGACCCGGTCCGTCAGCCCCGCGTCCGCCACCCGCTTCCGGGCCAGTTCCGCCTGCTCGGCGGACAGGGTGACGCCCACGACGTCGGCCCCGTAGCGTTCGGCGGCGTGGATGGCGAAGCTGCCCCAGCCGCAGCCGACGTCCAGCACCCGCATCCCGGGCCGGAGGCCGAGCTTGCGGCAGACCAGGTCGAGTTTGGCTTCCTGCGCCGCGTCCAGGCCCGTCTCCGGGGTTTCCCAGACAGCGCAGGAGTAGACCAGGGACGGGCCGAGCACGAGGGCGTAGAAGGTGTTCCCGACGTCGTAGTGGTGCGAGATGGCGGCGGCGTCGCGCTTCCTTGAATGCCGCCGGCCCTTGCGCGCCACCTGGGCCTCCTCCGGGGGCGGGGCGGGGTTCGGCCCGAGCGCGCCGAGCCGCACCGCGGCCGCGGCCAGGGTCCCCAGTTCCCGGACCGTGGGCCGCCGGAACGGCCCGGGCTCGGCGAACTTTCCCGCCGAGCTGAGCGCGCCGAAGCTGGCAAAAATGTCACCGGGCGCCTCAATCTCGCCGGCGACGTAGGCCCGGCTCAGGCCCAGCTGGCCGGGCGAGAAGAGTATCCGCCGCAGCGCCCGGCGCGAGTGGAAGACCAGCAGCGGGGCGCCCTCCGGTCCGGCTTCCGAGCCGTCCCAGGCGCGCAGCCGCAGCGGGATGTCCTTGGTACCGAGCACGATGGCCAGCGCCCCGGCCAGCCGCGACGCGGCTCCAGCAGTGGTCGACATGGTTCTTTCCTCTCAGCCGGTGGCTTGCCCCAGCCCCAATCTATTGGCCGCCGGCGCGGCGGAACAGGGGCCGGACGTCCCGGAAGCGCACTCTTCGGGGACGTCCGGCGGGCCGCTCTGGTGATCCCCGCGGCCGCTGATTAGGGTGGCTGACATGTCTGAGGCATTTTCCGCTGAGCTTCCGTTGGCCATCGACGTCGACGGCACTGAGGTTTCCGGGGTGTACGCGCGGCCCGCGAGCCCCGCCGCGACCCTTGTCGTGGCCCACGGCGCCGGCGCCGGGATGGAGCACCCGTTCCTGCGCGGTTTCACCGCCGCCCTGAACGACGCCGGCGTCGCCACCCTGCGGTTCAACTTCCCGTACCGCGAGGCGGGCCGGAAGTTCCCGGACCGGCCCCCGGCGGCCATCGCGGCGTGGCGGGCCGCGATGGAGGCGGCCGCGGCCCGCTCGGAGGGCGAACCGCTGTGGGCCGCCGGGAAGTCCTTCGGCGGCCGGATGGCGTCCATGGCGGTCGCGGAGGGCATGCCGGCGGCGGGCCTGGTGTATCTCGGTTATCCGCTGCATCCGCCGGGCAAGCCGGAGAAGCTGCGCGACGAGCATCTCTACGGACTTACCGTGCCGATGCTCTTCCTCCAGGGCACCAGGGATACCTTCGCCACCCGCGGGCTGCTGGAGTCCGTGGTGGCGCGCATCGGCCCGGCCGCGACGCTGCAGTGGCGCGAGGGCGGCGACCATTCCTTTGCCGTGGCCGGGACGAAGCGGACACCGGAAGAAACCGGGGCCAGCCTCGCGGCGGCCGTGGCGGAGTTCATCGGGCTGCACAGCCAGGACCGGGCGGCGGACGGCGGCCGCTCGGAGGGCGCCCGGCCGAAGGATCCCCGGTGACGGGGCCGCGCACCGGCTCGGCGGCAGCACTCACGGACGACGACGTCCCGGCCTGGTGGCACCAGCTGGGGCTGCCGGGACTGGTCGACATCCACACGCATTTCCTCCCCGAGCGGATGTTGCGGCGGGTCTGGGCACATTTCGATGCGGCCGGACCGCTGGTGGGCAGGCCCTGGCCGATTACCTACCGTACGGACCAGGAGAGCAGGCTGGCCCGGCTCAGGCAGCTGGGGGTCCGCCGCTTCACCGCGCTCACCTACGCGCACAAGCCCGGGATGGCGGCCGACCTGACCGATTTCGCCCTGGACCTCGCCGCGGCCGAGCCGGACTGCGTCCCCAGCGCCACGTTCTATCCGGAGGAGGGCGTGCTGGGGCAGGTCGAGTCGGCCCTCAACCGGGGCGCGCGGGTCTTCAAGATCCACGCCCAGGTGGGCGGGTTCGACTTGCGCGAGCCGGTCCTGGACCCGGTGTGGGGCCTCCTTGCCGACGCGGCCGTTCCCGTGGTGGTGCACGTGGGCAGCGGCCCGGTACCGAGGGCCGGGTTCACCGGCCCGGACAAGCTTGAGGGTGTGCTGCGCCGGTATCCGGAGCTCACCGCCGTCGTCGCGCATCTGGGCACGCCGGAGTACGGCGAGTTCCTGGGCCTTGCCGAAAGGTACCCCCGGGTCCATCTGGACACCACCATGGCGTTCACCGACTTCTTCGAAGACGTCGCCCCGTTCCCCGCCGGGTTGTTGCCCAGGCTGGTGGAGTTTGCGGACCGGATTGTGCTCGGCAGCGACTTCCCCAATATCCCGTACCCCTACGCGCACCAGCTCGAGGCGCTCGAACGGCTCCGCGACAAGGAGCCGCGGCTCGACGACGACTGGCTGCGCACGGTCTGCTGGTCCAACGGCGAACGGCTGGTGGGAAGCTAAGCTAGCCGCTCCCATCGCGGGCGGTTGTTCCCATAACGGCGCCCAGGCTGAAAGATGGTGCCCATGAGCAAACCATACGAAGCATCCCGCCCCGTTGAATCCGACAACCCCGAAGCAGTAGTAACAGCGGTCCGCGAGGCCACCAGCGAACTCCGCGACGAGCTTCAGCGCAACGGGATCGAGGTCAGCTTCCAGGACCTGGCCCTGCTGGGCCATTCGGAATCCTGGGACGGCGAAGGCCAGCGCTGGGTCCACGTTGCCTGGGAGGGCGCGGAGGCCGGGTAGCACCTGCCCCGTGGGTGGCGCCGCCCCGCCGCGCGGCCGTCACATCCGGCTTTTGACCCTGGCCGTCGCCGGCGCCGTCCACGGATCCTCCGGCCAGGGATGCTTCGGGTAGCGGCCGCGCATCTCCGCCCGGACCTGCGCGTAGGGGCCCGACCAGAAGGATGCCAGGTCGTCGGTCACGGCGAGCGGCCGCCGGGCCGGGGAGAGCAGGTGGAACAGCACCGGAACCCGGCCTGCCACCAGCCGCGGCGTCTGGTCCCAGCCGAAGCACTCCTGCAGCTTGACCGCGACCACCGGCCGGCCGTCGTCGTCCCCCACCTCGGGGTAATCGATCCGTACCCGGGAGCCGCTGGGCACCTCCAGCGTCTCCGGAACCAGCTCCCCCAGCCGGGCCGCGTCCGGCCAGGGCAGCAGCCGCCGCAGCGGTTCGGCCAGGTTGATGCCGCTGGTCGGGGCACCGGCAGCCAAGGCCTCGAGTTCCGGCGCGAGCCACTCGTCCAGGCGGCCCAGCAGGGCGGCCTCGGACACCTCCGGCCACGGCGCACCCAGTTCCCGGTGCAGCAGGGCCAGCCGCCGGCGCAGGGCGTCCGCCGCCGTGGACCAGCCAATCGTCGCCAGCCCGGATTGCGCCAGGGCGCGGGCCACCGCGGCGCGGCCCTCCGCCGGGGCCGGCCGCACCGGCGTCGAGGAGAGCACAATCGCACCGAGGCGGCGTTCCCGGCGCGCGGTGACCCGGCCCTGGCCGAAGGCAGCCTCCACCGTGTCACTGAGCAGCTGCCGCGCGGCGGTCTCCGCGGCCTCCGCCGCCAGCGGCGCGGCTGACCGGATGACGGCACCGGTGCCGGCCGCGTCCCGCCCTTCGGCCCGCGATACCTCCGCAACGGCGAGCCACTCGTGGCCGGCCAGGCGGCTGCCGGCCGGGAGCCCGGCCCGGGTGCCGGAGGACAGCAGATACCGTTCCCCCGGCCCCGGGACCCGGCGCGCCACCCGGTCCGGGAAGGCGAGGGCGACGACGAAGCCGGTGCCTTCCGCCCCGGCTGCGCGTCCCCCCGGCGCTGCGGGTCCCGCCGGCGCTGCGGGTCCCGCCGGCGCTGCGGGCGGGGACGCTTCGCTGCCGGTCCGGGCCTGGCGCGCGATCGCCTCCATCCGCCGGACGTCGTCGGCCCAGCGCCGGGACCCGGGATCAGTGCCGGACCGCAGGGCCTTCAGGAGCCCGGGCAGATCGGCGCCGGGGACCCGCTGTCCGCCGGCGACGACGGCGACGGCCTCCGCCGCGGCGCGGTGCCCGACGGCGGCCGCGCCGTCCAGCAGGGCGCGGGCCAGCCGCGGATCCGCCGGGATCCGGGCCAGCGTCTTGCCCAGGTCCGTCGCGAGGCCGCCGGGGCCCACCGCGCCGAGTTCCCGCAGGACTTCGACGGCCTCGTCCATCGCCGCCCGGGGCGGGGCGTCCGGCAGGGCCAGCCCGCGGCCGCCCGGTGAGCCCCAGCAGGCCAGCACCAGGGCCGCGCCCGTCAGGTCGGCGACGGCGATCTCCGGAGTTTGATGGGCCGGGGCGGCTCCGTAGCTTTGCTGGTCATAGCAGCGGACCACCCGTCCGGGGCCCAGGCGGGCGGCACGTCCGGCGCGCTGTTCCGCGGAGGCCCGGGAGCAGGACACAGTCACCAGGCCCGTCATGCCGCGCCCCGCGTCCCGCCGCGGCTCACGGGCGAGGCCGGAATCGATCACCAGGCGGACCCCCGGCACCGTCAGGGAGGACTCGGCGAGCGCAGTGGAAACGATGATCCGTGCGCGTTCGCCCGGACGGCGGCCGGACACCGCCCGGTCCTGCACGGCGGGGGTGACCTGGCCGTGCAGCTCCAGCACCTCAGCCCCCGTCCGGCCGCGCAACCGGGCCGCAACCTCCGAGACTTCCCGGGCACCCGGCAGGAAGACCAGGGCGTCGATGTCCTCCCCGGCGGCGAGCGCTGCGGCGTGGGCTTCCGCTGCTGTGTCCGCGACGTGGCCAAGGAAGGCCCGAGTCACGCCCCGCTCGTCCAGGCGGGGTCCCGCCGCCGGTGCCCATTGAACCGCCAGCGGATACAGCGCCGACGGGCAGCCGACGACGGGAGCCGCGCCGCCGCCGCCGTCCGGGGCCCGCCCCGGCGTCTCCCCCGGCGGGGTGTCCGCGAGCAGGGCGGCAAACCGGGGCGCGTCCAGGGTGGCCGACATGGCGACCAGGGTCAGGTCGCCGCGGAGTTGGCGGACCTCGGCGAGCATGCCGAGCAGCAGGTCGGTCTCCAGGCCCCGTTCGTGGACTTCATCGAGCACCACCGCGCCGGTGCCCTCCAGCCCGGGATCGGCCAGCAGGCGGCGCAGCAGGATGCCGGGCGTCACGAATTCGACCCAGGTGCCCGGCCCGGCTTGGCGGTCGCCGCGGACGGTGTAGCCGACGCGTCCGCCCAGCGGGCTGCCGTCCAGGGCGGCGAGCCGCCGGGCCGCGGACCGTGCGGCGACGCGGCGCGGCTGGGTGACCACAATGCGCGGGGTCCGGCCGGCGGCGCCCTGCAGGGCCAGATTGGCCAGCAGCGGCGGCACCAGCGTGGTCTTGCCCGTGCCCGGCGGCGCCTCGACTACCGCGGCACCGGCCGGGCCCTCCGCGCGGAGCGCCGCCGCGAGCTGGTCCAGCGATCCTGCGAAGACCAGGCCGGCGCCAAGGGCGGCGAGATCGAACGGCCGGGATTCCGGGCTCTGCGCGGTCGGCGAAAAAGTCACGCCTCCATTGTCCCCCGCCGCTCCCGCCGGCGGTCCCGCCCGCCCCCGCCATTGCTTCGTCGGGCCCGCTGCGTCGCGGAGGTGGTGGAAACTACGGAAGACTGGGACTACCCAATCGCAAAGGTGGAATCCCCCTTGATCAATCTGCAGCAGGACGCCGAAGGCTTCATCCGGATGAACCGTCACTTCCCCGCCAGCACACCCGTCACCATCACCTTCGCCGACGGTTCCACCGAGGAAGTCACCGGCCGGCAGCTGAACGCCGCCTACGACGACGCGCTCGCCGAGTACCGGGCGCAGAACCACCTGGACGCCAAGGGGTTTTCCCGGGCCCCCAGGAAGCGGGTCGACCCGGGCAACAAGATCGAATTCGTGCGTGTCCACCCCGGCATGGCCGGCTAACAGCGCCGGGGAGGGAGGCCCTGCCGGTACCTGTACCAGCAGGGTCTCCCCCGCCGCCGCAACAGGCACTTGAATAGAACCATGAGCCCGCGCCCCGCCGCCGGAGCACTCCCATCCGGGCCTGTGACGAACGCTGGACCAGAAAAAGTGTCCCGCTGCGGAACAATCCACCCCGGCAGGGTGTTGGCTCATACTGTGGCCCGGGCGGCATGCCGTCCGGCCACCGCGCCATCGTGGGCCGACAGGTTCCGAGGCGCCCCCCAAGCCCCTGGACCCGATCCTCTCCCCCGCGATCGCGACTTTCGTACCGACTCTTACTGGAGAAGAATGCTTACCGTAAACGCTTACGCTGCCCCGTCCGCCACCGAGGACCTTGTCCCCACCACCATCGAGCGCCGCGACGTTGGCCCGCACGACGTCCTGATCGAGATCAAGTTCGCCGGGATCTGCCACTCGGACATCCACACGGTCCGCGGCGACTGGGGACCGCAGTCCTACCCGCTCGCTCCCGGCCACGAGATCGCCGGCATCGTTACCGAGGTCGGCTCGGCCGTCACCAAGCACGCCGTCGGTGACCGCGTCGGCGTCGGCTGCATGGTGAACTCCTGCGGCGAGTGCCCCAATTGCCAGGCCGGCGAGGAACAGTACTGCCTCAAGGGCAACACCGGCACCTACGGCGCCGTGGACCGCGACGGCACCATCACCCAGGGCGGCTACTCCACCCACGTCGTCGTCACCGAAGACTTCGTGGTGCGTATCCCCGAGGGCATCGAGCTCGACGTCGCCGCACCCCTGCTCTGCGCCGGCATCACCACCTACTCGCCGCTGCGCCACTGGAACGCCGGCCCCGGCAAGAAGGTCGCCGTCGTCGGACTCGGCGGACTGGGCCACATGGCCGTCAAGATCGCCCACGCCATGGGCGCCGAGGTCACGGTCCTCTCCCAGTCGCTCAAGAAGCAGGAAGACGGCCTGCGCCTCGGCGCGGACCACTACTTCGCCACGAGCGACGAGAACACCTTCACCGAACTCGCGGGCACGTTCGACCTGATCATCAACACCGTCAGCGCCTCGATCGACATCAGCTCCTACCTGCAGCTGCTGCGCCTCGACGGCACCATGGTCAACGTCGGCGCCCCGGCCGAGCCGCTGCCGGTCAACGCGTTCGCCCTGATCGGCGGCCGGCGCTCCTTCGCCGGCTCGATGATCGGCGGCATCCGCCAGACCCAGGAAATGCTGGACTTCTGCGCCGAACACCACCTCGGTGCCGAAATCGAGGTCATCCCGGCCGAGAAGATCAATGAGGCGTACGAGCGCGTGCTGGCCTCCGACGTCCGCTACCGGTTCGTGATCGACACCGCGACCCTGGTCTAGCCTCCGCAGCCGCCGTTCCGCGCGGCGGTTCCGGACGGACGACGCGCAAACGGTCCGGCGCTACGGGAATCCTGTAGCGCCGGGCCGTTTCCGTATCCCGGGACCGAAACAGCCGCGGAAACTTTGCTCCCGGCACGGCCCGACGGCGGCGGGGCGCGCCCGCCGGCTTCGTCACCGCCGTCGCCGGCCGGTCATGACATCCCCGGGAAAGACAGCGTTCATCTTCCGCTGGCCGTCCCGACGCCTGGATATCACCATCCGGAAACGCCGCCGCAACACAGCGGGTGCAAGCTGGAAGGGACGCCCGAAGGTGTCGTCGCTGCAAGAGAGAGCAGGGTTGCTATGAATCCCTTGATCATCCTGACCGCAGTCACCGGCCCCAGCGATGGCGGCCGTCCGGGCACCGCCATCCGGCCCATCCAGGCCGCCGACGTCCCCGAGCTCTCCGAGATGTACCGGGATTCCTACGCCGACAGCCTGCCGCAGCCTCCCGACCGCACCGCCGGCTGGATCGACACCCTGCTCGCCGGTGCCCGGGGCCGGCACGTTCCCGAAGCCTCCGCGGTCAAGGCGGCCCCCGACGGGCAGCTGGCAGCCGCCATCATCGTCACGGACCCGGCCCCGGGGATCGAAAGCGACTGGGACAGCGTGATCGCGGAACTGTTCACCCACCCCGACCACCGCCGGCAGGGGCTGGCCGAAGAACTGCTGGGCCACTGCCTGCACGTGCTGCACACCCTGGGCCGGAAACGGGTCGCCGTGATCGTGGACAGCGGAAACTCGGCCGCGCTGGCGCTCTACCTGTCGCGCGATTTCCGCCGGCTGTCCGACGACGACGAGGGCGACTAGGGGCGCCGGCGCTCCCTTCCCCGGCCGGCGCCGCCGGTGCTAGCTTGTCCGGATGGACGTCCTCGACTGGCTGCTCGACTCCGACCCCGCGATCCGCTGGCAGGTCCTGCGTGACCTCACGGACGCGCCGCCGGAGGAGCTGGCCGCCGAACGTGGCCGGGTCGCCGAGCAGGGCTGGGGCGCCCGACTGCTGGCACTGCAGGGCCGTGACGGGCAGTGGGACGGCGGCACCTACTTCCCGGCCCCGTTCGACGGCTCGGAGCCCGGCCAGCCCTGGACCGCGACCGCCTATACCCTGCTGCTGCTGCGCGAGTTCGGGCTTGACCCGCAGAGCGGTCCGGCACGCACCGCCGTCGAACGCGTCCGGAACAACAGCCGCTGGGAAGAGGGCGGCCAGCCGTTCTTCGAGGGCGAGGTGGAACCCTGCATCAACGGCATGGCCGTCGCGCTTGGGGCGTACTTCGGCGAGAACGTCGACGGCATCGTCGCGCGGCTGCTCGACGAACAGCTCGACGACGGCGGCTGGAACTGCGACGCAGACCGGGGCTCGACCCGGTCCTCCTTCGCCACCACCATCAACGTCCTGGAGGGGCTGCTGGAGTACGGGAAGGCGACAGGCGGCACTCCCGAGATAGCCGCGGCGCGGCAGCGCGGCGAGGAGTATCTGCTCGAACGCAGCCTCCTGCGCCGCAAGAGTACCGGGGACGTGGTCAACCCGGCCTGGCTCCAGTTCTCCTACCCGGTCCGCTGGCACTACGACGTGCTGCGCGGCCTGGAATATTTCCGGGCCGCCGGTGCCGCGCCGGACAGCCGGATCGGGGAAGCCCTGGCGCTGGTGGAGTCAAAGCGCCGGCCGGACGGCACCTGGCCGTTGGAGAACAGCCATCCGGGCCGGATCCACTTCCCGCTGGACGACGGGGACGGCCGTCCGAGCCGCTGGAACACAATGCGCGCGCTGCGCGTGCTGCAGTGGTCGGAACGCTCCTAGGAGTTTGTAACTTCGATGGAAATATGGCTACATTGACCTTGACGCAACGCATCAAAGCTTTTTGGGGGAAACATGAACAAGGCGCAACGACGCGCGCATATGGAGCCGCCGTGTCCGGCGTGCGGCTCACGGGTAGTGCCGACCTGGAAAGACGAGCGCTCCCTGGCGGCACGCCAGCCCGACTGGCAGGTCAGCGCGCGGCAGTGCAGCAGCCAGGCCTGCACCATGAACGACCCGGAGAACTGGTAGCACCGCCACGCAGCGGGCCGGGTGCCCGTGGAACGGAGTCCGCATGAGCGTCCGCAGCGCAGGCCTCCTGTTGTACCGGCGGGGAGCGCAGTCGCAGCCGGAATTCTGGATCGCCCACATGGGCGGTCCGTTCTGGGCCCGCAAGGACGCGGCCGCCTGGTCCATCCCGAAGGGCGAGTACACCGCGGACGAGGATGCCCTGGCGGCCGCGCGGCGCGAGTTTACCGAGGAAATGGGCACGGCGCCGCCCGACGCCGGCTACTTCCCGCTGGGCAGTTTCCGGCAAGCCTCCGGCAAGGTCGTCACAGTCTTCGCCGCCGAAGCCGATTTCCGGCCGGAACGGGTGGTGAGCAACACCTTTGAGCTGGAATGGCCGAAGGGCTCCGGCGTGGTCCGCAGCTACCCCGAGATTGACGACGCCGCCTGGTTCGAGGAGGCGGAGGCGCGGCGCAAACTGGTGCGCGGCCAACTCCCGGTCCTCGACGCCCTCCTGGCACACCTCCGGGACGCCGGCTGGGCAGCCCCATCACAAATGTGACACCTTCTTTTATTGCAATGTCACAAAGCGCCCGGTTAGTGTGACAGGAACTGTCAGATACTTACGGCCCTAGCCCGGAAGCGAGCATATGCAACATGTAGGCCGTCGGCTGTCCGCCGTCACGGCGGCACTGGCCTTGAGCGTGGCAGGCGGCTCCATTGCCAGCCCCGCGTTCGCTGATCCCCGCGAGACCCAAAAGACCCCCACGGCCAGCGGCTACGGCGGCGCCGTGAGCACGGTGGATCCGGAGGCCTCGGCCGCGGCACTTGAGGTGCTCCGCAAGGGCGGCAACGCCGCGGACGCCGCCGTGGCCGCGGCCGCGACCCTCGGCGTCACCGAACCCTACAGCGCCGGAATCGGCGGCGGCGGCTACTTCGTCTACTACGACGCCAAATCCGGCCAGGTCGGCACGGTCGACGGGCGCGAAACCGCGCCGGCCGCGATGCCGCACGATGCGTTCATCGATCCGGCAACCGGGAAGCCCTACCGTTTCACCCCCGACCTTGTCACGAGCGGGGTAGCCGTGGGCGTCCCGGGCACCCCGGCCACCTGGCAACGGGCCCTCAAGCGCTGGGGAAGCCTGAGCCTGGGCGAGGCCCTGAAGCCGGCCATCAAGGTCGCCACCCGCGGCTTCGTGGTGGACAATACGTTCCGCCAGCAGACGCTCGACAACAAGGCCCGCTTCGCGGCGTTCCCCGCGACCAGCAGCCTGTTCCTGCCCGGCGGCGACGCCCCCGCCGTCGGCAGTATTTTCCAGAACCATGACCTGGCCGCCACGTACCGGCTCCTCGCGCAGCAGGGGACGGACGGCTTCTACACCGGCCCGCTCGCGGCCGAGATCGCCGCCGCCGTGCAGGCACCGCTGAAGGCCGCCGGCACGGGGCTGCCCGTCCCGGCCGGGTTTATGACCACGGCCGACCTCGCCGCCTACCGCGCGGTGGACCAGGCCCCCACCCACGTGAACTACCGCGGCCTGGACGTCTACGGCATGGCGCCCTCCAGCAGCGGCGGCACCACGGTGGGCGAGGCGTTGAACATCCTGGACCCGGCCAATCTCTCCGGAATGTCCCGGGCCGGCGCCCTGCACCACTACCTGGAAGCCAGTGCCCTGGCGTTCGCCGACCGGGGCAAGTACGTGGGCGACCCGGCGCAGGTGGACGTGCCGACAGCCGCCCTCACCGACCCGCTCTTCGGCAAGGAACGCGCCTGCCAGATCGACCCGCAGCACGCCGCGGCCAAGCCGGTCGCACCGGGGAATGTGGCCGCGTTCGACGGCGTGTGCCCGGCGTCGACCGTGGCGCCCGCCGAGGAGAAGGACACCGAGAACATCTCCACGACCAACCTGACGATCGCGGACCGGTGGGGCAACGTGGCCGAGTACACGCTGACCATCGAGCAGACCGGCGGCTCCGGCATGGTGGTACCCGGCCGCGAGTTCCTGCTCAACAACGAACTGACCGACTTCTCCACCGTGTACGACCCGAAGGATCCGAACCGGATCGAGCCCAACAAGCGGCCGCGCTCCTCGATGGCGCCGACCATCATCCTGAAGGACGGGGCCCCGTTCGTTGCGCTCGGCTCGCCGGGCGGGTCGACGATCATCACGACGGTGCTGCAGACCATCCTGAACCGGGTGGACCTGGGCATGACCATCTCCGAGGCGATCGCCGCACCCCGCGCCTCGCAGCGGAACACGGCCAAGGTCACAGCGGAGCCGTCGTTCATCGCCGCGTACGGCAGCGAGCTGACGCCGTTCGGCCATCAGTTCACACCGTCCGGGGATGCGTTCACGTCGGCGGCGGAGATCGGCGCAGCAACCGCGATCGAGTTCGGTCCGGGCGGCAGGATGGTGGCCGCGGCGGAGCCGGTCCGGCGCGGCGGCGGCTCGGCGATGGTGCTCAACCGGTCACGGTAGCCGCGCCGGCACCCTTCACGTAGGCGGCCTGCCCCGCGTGCTGGAGGCAGTCGGCCAGGATGCTGACCAACCGCACCCCGAGCGTGACCGGCGGCTTCCAGCGGGTGTCGACGACGCGGTCCAGGTCCTCGTCGCTGAGGGAAGCCAGGAATTCGACGGTCTGCCGGTGGACGGCGTCGTAGTAGGCGAGCAGCAGCTCGGGAGGGGCCTGCACGGCGTCGACCTGGCTCCGGGTGTGGCCGTAGCCGGTGTCCTGGTCCGGGAGTGGGAGATCAAAACGTCCGGCGAACCCCTGCGACGTCCACACCTGTTCCAGGCCGGCAACCGCCGCGACCTGCGCATCCTCCCCGCGGCCGAGGTGCCAGACCAGCCAGGCGATCGGGTTGGTGTGATCTCCCAGCCTCCGCGCCAGCGCCTCCGGGTCGATGCCTTCAAGCGTTGTGGCCACGATTTCGCGGATCCTGCCAAAACCGTCAAGCAGCAGTTCGTTGGCTTTCATTGCAGTGCCTCCGATGGATAGTCGCTGCGCCCCATGCTGGCACGGACGGAACCGGTTGCGCTATCACTTCGGGCCGTTCCGGGCGTCGCAGAGGGACCATAAGTGATAGAGCAACCCCTACACCTTCCGGTGGATCGACTTGTAGCTGAGGTAGGCGTTCAGGCCCTCGATGCCATACTCGGTGCCGAGGCCGGAATCGTGCCGGCCGCCAAAGGGCGCCGCGTGGTTGGATGCGAAGAAATTAATGCCCACCGAACCGGTGTCCATCCGATCCGCCACCGCAAACGCGGTCCCGGCGTCGGAGCCGAACACCAGTCCGCCCAGGCCGAACTCGGTGTTGTTGGCCAACGCCACCGCTTCCTCGGCGCTGCCTCCCGCGTCGTTGTACTTCAGGATGCAGATGACCGGGCCGAAGATCTCCTCGCGCGCGATCCGCATTTCAGGGGTGACGTCGGCGAACACGGTCGGCTCGACAAAGTAGCCGCCTTCCAGCCCGCCGCTCAGGGACGCCGCGCGCCCGCCGGTCGTGGCACGGGCGCCTTCTGCCAGGCCGGACTCCACGTATTCCAGCACGGTCCGGTACTGGGACTCCGTGGCGCACGGGCCAAACACCGTGTCAGGCTCCAGCGGGTCGCCCTGCTTGGCCGCCGCAATCGTGGCGGTGACCATGTCCACGACTTCCTCGTACCTGCTGGCGGGGGCCAGGATCCGGGTCGAGATGTAGCAGGTCTGCCCGGTGTTGCGCAGGCAGGAGCGGATCAGCACCTTGGACATTGCGTCCAGGTCTGCGTCCGGCAGCACAATCGCACTGGATTTTCCGCCGAGTTCCAGGGTGACAGGGCGCAACAGCTCTCCGCAGGCCGCCGCGATCTTCCGGCCAACCGGTGTGGAACCCGTGAACGCCACCTTGTCCACGCCGGGGTGCTTCACCAGCTCGTCCCCCAGCCGGCCGGATCCGGTGACAAGGTTGACGACGCCGGCCGGGACTCCGGCCGCGGCCACCGCGTCGATGACCACCCGGAGGGACAGCGGGGTGGGCGACGCCGGCTTGATCACCACGGTGCAGCCGGCCAGCAGCGCGGGGGCGAGCTTGATGACCACGAGGTTGATCGGGAAGTTCCACGGTGCGATCAGGGCGCACACGCCCACCGGTTCGCGCCGAACGACAGATTCCCCGCCGCCATTGGGGAAGGCCCGTACGTCCTCCCGCTCCAGGTATTCGGCCAGGGTGGCGAAGTAGCGGAGAATCCCAGCGGCGTTGGCGGCAGCCCCGGCGGACTCAGACACCGGCGAGCCATTCTCGCGGGTGTTCGTCAGGGACAGCTCCCCGGCCCGCTTCTCGACTTCGTCGGCGATGCGCAGCAGGTATGCGGCGCGGACCGACGGCGCCAGCCGCGGCCAGTCGCCGGCGTCGAAAGCCCGGCGTCCGGAGGCGACGGCGGCGTCGACGTCTTCGGCGGTGCCGTCCGGCACGGAGCCCCAGACTTCGCCGGTGGCGGGGTCCGTCACCGGGTTCCGTCCGCTGCCGCGTGCCGGGATCCAGGCGCCGTCGATGAAGAGGTCGTCCACGTGGGTGTAGGGCAGGTTGAGCGCGGCGCGGGCGGCCAGGGCGTGGGCCTCGTGCGTGGCGGCGGTCATCGGATGACCGCCGTCTTGAGCAGGGCGGTGGAGCGGTCCAGATCGGCGGTGGCCATGTCGAACGCGGCCTGGGTGATGAGCTCGGGCACGATTTCCGAGGTCAGCCGCTCGGTGTAGGTGGCCGGGTCCATCTTGAACCAGGAGGAGGCCAGGGCGATCCCTGCCTGGTCGAAGCGCCACAGCCGGTCGGCGTCGCGCATCAGCGCATCCTCCAGCGAATAGGCCACGGGGCGGGTGTCATGCCCGTCAATGATCGCGCAGACGCGCTCGATGAAGTCGGCGTGGTAGCCCAGGTCCGGCAACACCCGGCGGGCGACGTCGCAGCCCTGCTTTTCGTGTTCGTACCGGATGGCGGCCTTGCGCCAGTCCCCGGCGAAGCCTTCGGAGATGATCCGGGATTCGTCCACGTGGGCCCAGCCGGTATCGTGCAGCACGGTGGCCACCCGGACCAGTTCGGCGTCCGCTTCCGGATAGGCCCGGCAGAGCCGCTCCGCGAAGGCGAGCGAGATCGGCAGGTGAATGTCGTTGCCGCGGGTGCGTGTCTCGTGCACTACTGCCCGCCAGAGTCCGTTCAGTTCCTCGAGGGCCGCGGGGGTGGTGGCGATTGGGGCCGTGTCCACCGGTCCCGGGGCCGGAATCGGCCGGACCGGGTAGGCGGCGGCGAAGTCCGTAGCCGCGGCGTCGGAAACCGGATTCGCATTGGCGGCGTCGGCAACCGGGGTCTTGGGGGTGGTCATAGTGCTCCTTCGGGTGGGGCCAGCCGCAGGCGGCTAGTTGTCCGTGGTGATCGTTTTGAGGGGTGTGGCCGGGTCCGCGGCGGCGTCGGCGGGGATGTTCAGGCCTTTGGCGAGGGCGTTCTTGACCGCCATGAAGTCGAGCGGGGCGTTGACGCAGTCCGCGGCGATGATCCGGCCCTGCCGGTAGTAGAGCACGCTGAACTTGCCTCGTTCCTGGTCCTGCCGCAGCACCGTCTGGTCGTAGCCGCTGCAGAGTCCAGCGATCTGGAGTTTGAGGTCGGCCTGGTTGGACCAGAACCAGGGGATGCCGGCGTATTCCTCGTGCCGCCCGGTGAGCGAGTAGGCGGCCACCTTGGCGTGCTCGATCGCGTTGTTGACGCTCTCGAGCCGGATCCGCTCCCCCGGCTCCGAGCCGGGGACCGGGTTGGGCATGTTGGCGCAGTCGCCGATGGCCACCGTGGTCCCGTCCGAGGCCAGCGCGAAGCGGTCCACGACAATCCCGTTGTCCACGGCCAGGCCAAGCTGTTCGGCCAGCTGGGTGTTGGGGATGACGCCGATGCCGACCAGCACGATCTGCGCCGGAAGCACCGTGCCGTCCTGGAGTTCGACGCCGGCGACGGCCCTGCGACCGTCGGCCGCGGCGTTGTCACCGGCGGCGCCGCCTGCGGTGAACCGTTTGGCACTCGTGTTCAGCCGGATGTCCAGGCCCCGTGCACGGTGGGCCTGCAGGAAGTACTCGGCGGTTTCCTCGCCGACGGCGCGGCCCACCAACCGTGGACCGAATTCGAGAACGGTGACGTTCTTGCCCATCTTTTGCAGGCTGGACGCGGCTTCGAGGCCGATGAATCCGCCGCCGATCACCACCACGTCGCTGGCATCCCCCACCCGGGCCTTGAGCGCCAGGGCGTCGTCGGCGTTGCGCAGGTAGAGCACCCCGTCGAGGTCCCCGCCCTCAATCTCCAGTTTTCGGGCGCGGGCGCCTACGGTGAGGGCGAGCCGCGCGAAGGGGAACTGCCGGCCGGAGGAGGAATGGGCCACCCCCGACCCGTCCGCGTCCTTCTCGATCCGGACGATGTATTCGCCCTTGACCAGCTCCACATTGTGCTCGGCCCAGTACTCGTTGGAGCGGAAGATCAGGGATTCGCTCTCCACCGTGCCCTGCAGGAACTCCTTGGACAGGGCCGGGCGCTGGTAGGGCCGGTGGTCCTCGTCGCCGAGCAGGGTGATGTGCTCGTCGAACCCGAGCGCGCGCAGCGACACCGCGAGCTGGACGCCGGACTGGCTGGCGCCGATGATCAGCAGGCCGGTGCGGGTGGGGCTTGCAGTGTCGGGACCGGCTGCGCCGGCCGTTTCGGCGGACGGCTGCTGCGCCGCGGCAACGTGGGTTTCCACGGCTACACCTGGGTTTCCGGGGTGGTGACGAACAGTTCGAGCTCGTCCGTCAGGCGCAGCTGGCAGGACAGCCGCGAGTTGTCCTCGCGGTCCACGGCCGTGCCGTAGAGCATCTCGTCCTCCATGTCCTCCATCGGTGGAAGCTCCGCGAGGCAGTCCTCGCGGACAAAGACGTGGCAGGTGGCGCAGGACAGCGAGCCGCCGCATTCGGCCACGATGCCGGAGACGCCGTTGCGCACCGCGGTCTCCATGACGGAATCCCCGGGGTTGCCCTGCACGTCGCGGACGGCGCCGTCGGCGTCGGTGAAATGAACCGTTGGCATTGGTCCTCCTTGGGTAGAAAGTCGCTTGGAAAGTTGGAGCCGGCGCTCAGATGAACTGGCGGCCGCCGTCGACCACCATGGTCTGGCCGGTGTAGTAGGAACTGTCCGGGCCGGCCAGGAAAAGCGCCGCACCCACGATGTCCTCCGGCTGGCTGGCCCGCTTGATGGCACCCCGGTCCACGCCGTAGTTCTCGGCGTTCTCCATCAGCCCGTAGCTGGCTTCGGTGAGGGTGAAGCCGGGGGCGATCGCGTTGACGGTAATCCCCCGGCGGCCCAGTTCCTTGGCGAGCACCCGGGTCAGGGCCACCACACCGCCTTTCGAGGCGACGTAGTGCAGCCACTGCTCCGAGCCGCTGAAGATCGTGGCGCTGGAGAGGTTGATGACGCGCCCGCCCTCGGGCAGGTACGGGCTCGCCGCGCGGGTGACGAGCCAGGGGCCCTTGAGGTTGACGTTCATCACCAGGTCCCATTCGGCCGGGTCGATGTCCTCGAACGGGCTCCGGGTCACCCCGGCGTACACCGCCGCGTTGTTGAGCACGACGTCGATGCTTCCGCCGCCGAAGTCCGCGCAGCTTTTCGCGAGGGCCTCGGTGGAGTCGAGGCTGGTGACGTCCGCGTGGAAGGCGGCAGCTTCGGCCCCGGTGTCCAGGACCAGCTTGGCCGTTTCCTCCGCACCGGCCAGGTTCACGTCGGCCAGCGCCACGCGGTAGCCGCGGCGGGCGAAGCCGAGCGCGAACGCCCGGCCCAGCCCGCCGGCGGCACCGGTGATCAGGACGGTGCGGGCCGGCTGGCGCCCGCTCCCGTTTTCTGCCGGGGTCATCGTCGGATCAGACATGGCTGTGGCTGTGCGCCCCGGGCCCGGCGACGACCAGTTGGTCTTCGGTGTCGAGGATCTGGACGGTCCCCTTGGTGCCGTCCACCCGCAGCCGCTGCCCGGTCTTGATCGTGGTGGACGCGGAGCCGGTCCCGGTTACGGCCGGGAGCCCGTATTCCCGGCAGACGATCGCCGCGTGGCTCATCATGCCGCCGATGTCAGTGACCGTTGCCTTGATCTTGCCGAAGATCGGGCCCCAGGACGGTGCCGTGACGGTCGCGACCAGGATTTCGCCCTGCTGCACTTCGGAGAGCTGGTCGGCGTCCGTGACGACGCGGGCCAGCCCCTCCACGATGCCCGGTGATGCCGCCATACCGCGCAGGCCGCCGCCCTCCACCGCTTCGCCGGCACCCAGCCACTGCTGGACCTGCTCGGTGGTGATGCCCCAGAGCATCCGGGTGAACGGTTCGGTGATGATCTCCGGCGGGGTGTTCAGCGCGGGCGCCGGCCGCGCCGTCTTCAGCGCGTCCACGATCCCGCGGCGGCGTTCGATCTCCTCCGGCCAGTAGTCCGGGCCGATCGGCTTCGCGCCGACGCCCCAGCCGGTGACGAGGTCGAAGAGCGCATCGCGGACCTCGTTGCGGCCCAGGTACAGGAGATCGTCGGGTTCGGTCCAGAACCCCTCGGCCTGCATCATCCGGCTGAGCTCGCGGATTTTGCGCCAGAAGACGCCCATGGTCCAGTGCTCGATGTAGAAGTTGTGGTTCTCCACGTACGGGTAGGCGGTGCCGGCGAGCCGGCGCTTGGCGTCGAAGAGCGACTGGTTCTCGCCCTCCAGCAGTTCCCGGTATTCCTCGATGATGCGGTCGCGTTCGATGATCAGGGCCTCGATCGGGCGCATGATTTCCTGGCCCTCGTCCACCCGCCGGATGTAGTCCGCGATGTAGCCGAGCGGGATTTCCTGGTGTTCGTTCCAGTACTTGTCGTGGCCGTAGAAGCCATTGCCTACGGTGAAGTTGAACCACGGGTCCTTGGCGGCCTCGTACTGGGCAATCCAGCGGTCCCCGTCGGGGGCGGCGGCGATCGCAGCCAGGGTGGCCTCGACGTCGTCGGTGTTGCCGAAGCGGGACTGCAGCCCGAGTTCGACGGCGAGCTTGGCGAGCTGCTTGAGCTCATCATCCGGACGGAACAGCTCCATGTCCACGCCCTGCACCATGGTGGCGATCGACTGGTCGGGGATGTTGGGGAAGACCTGCTTGCAGAAGTTGAAGAAGTCCAGGTAGGCGATGTAGCCGAGGTTGAGGAACTCGAAGTGGTACTGCCAGTTCTGGTAGGCCAGCTGGATCAGCCGGTCGTAGCTTTCCAGCAGCTTTTCGGAGCCGTCCTTGCCCTTGCCGGAGAGGATATCCTCCATCGGGACAACGTCCGGGAGCTTGGGGAAGGAGATGGTTTCCATCTCGTCGATGGTGCCCTTGACCTTGACGTGCCACTGCTTGAGCAACTGGTCCCAGTTCTGGAAGTAGTGGCCCACGCGCTGCTCGAACAGGGGGACCCGCGCGGCGATCTGGTCCTCGGGGACCGGGATGGGCGACATGTACAGGTAGCCCAGGTGCACCCGGAATTCGATGCCGTTGGCGTTCGGGATCATCAGATGCCGGGCGTTGTACTGGCCCAGGCACTTGACCGCGAATTCGCCGCCGATGGTCTCGAAGGGCTTGAACACTGTGGGCCAGTGCTGGCTGTCGCAGAACCAGAACTTGGCGTCCTCCTGCTCTTTGAGCTTGTCCTGGAAGACCAGGTAATACGGGTAGATCTTTTCCCAGCCCTCGGCGCCGGCGGGGACCGCAAGCTCGGAGGGTTTGGGGAAGGACTTCAGGGACATGGCGGTCCTTTCAAGGCGGGCTCATCGTCGAGCCGTGGTGGGAGGGCGGAACGGGGGGGGGCATTAGCGGGTACTAGGCGGACGCCTTGGGCGTCCAGGCGCTGAATCCGCTGAAGAAGCCTCCAGCGACCACCGGTTGCGGGGCCGTGACGACGGCGGGCTTGGAGGAGTGCACGGTCTCCGGGCGGGACTGCAGCAGGAGCAGGTTCGCACCGTCCGGCAGGTCCGTGTCAAGGGCCCACTCGATGTCCTGAGGGCACTTGTAGTGTTTCTCCGCGCGCTTGGCCATCAGCGCCACGGCGCTGAGTTCAGCGTCGCTGAGGCTGCGCCGGCCGCGGCGTTCGGCGTCGACTTCCCGCTCCACCAGGCGGCCGGCAACGGCGTCCGGGACGAGTTCGGCGTGCTTGTCGCCTAGGTGTTCGGAGATGACCGCCAAGGTGACCTTGTCCAGCATGATGTTGTCCGGGGTGACCTGGCCTGAGACCACCATCTCGCCGACGCCGTAGGAGGAGTCGATGGTGATCTTGGAGCGGTCGCCGTTGGTGGGGTCCATGGTGATCGCGACGCCGGAGACGCGGGCGTTGACCATCTTCTGCACCACGACGGCCATCGAGAGGCCCTCGTTGGGGATGTTGTTCTTCAGCCGGTAAATGATGGCGCGGGAGGTGAACAGCGATGCCCAGCACTGCCGGATGTGATCCGTGACGGCCTTGACGCCGTTCAGCCAGAGGTAGGTGTCCTGCTGGCCGGCGAAGGAGGCGTCCGGGAGGTCCTCGGCGGTGGCGCTGGAGCGCACGGCCACCGGCACGGGCGCCTTGAAACGGGACATCAGGGCCTCGTAGGCGCCGACGGTGAGCTCGCGCAGGGCTTGCGGCACCGGGCGGGAGCAGATGTCCTCGCGGATGGCGGCCGAGACCTTATCCACCTGGCCCATGTCCTCGGGGTCGAGGTCGGCCAAGAGCTGGTGAATATGCCGGGTGATGCCTGCTTCCTGCATAAAGGCATCAAACTGCGCGGTGGTGACCACGAAGCCCGGCGGGACGGGCATGCCGGCGGCAGTCATGGTGACCAGGGACGCGCCCTTGCCGCCGAGGTTCTCGAGCTTCGGTTCAATGCCGCCGTCGAAGAACTGGATGTATTCGTTGCTTTGCATATTCCTTAGGCCTTCCAGCTGACAGGGACGGTCTCGGGGACGCGGAAGGAGAGGTTTTCGCGGAAGGTGATGGCTTCCGGATTCTCCAGCTGCAGTTCCGGGGCGAGCCGGGCCACTTCCTCAAGGGCGATCTTGGCCTGGAGCTTGGCGAGCATGTTGCCCAGGCAGTAGTGGATGCCGAACCCGAAGGAGAGGTGCTCGCGGGCGTTGGGGCGGCTGATGTCGAAGTCCTCGCCGGCGTCGAACTTGTTCTCGTCACGGTTGGCAGAGCCCATCAGGAGCAGCAGATGCGCGCCTTCCTCGATCGGGACCCCGCCGACTTCGGTGTCTTTGAGCGCCTTGCGCCGCCAGCCGACGATCGAGCCGGCGTAGCGGAGCACCTCGTCGATGGCGGCCGGAATCTTCTTGGGGTCCTCGACCAGTTGCTTCCACTGGCCGGGGCGGGCCAGGAGCTCACGGAGGGCGTTGGAGATCAGCGTGGTGGTAGTCTCGTGGCCGGCGAAAAGCAGGCTGTACAGGACGGAGGCGATCTCGTGGTCGGAGATCTCGGCACCCTCCTGCTGCGCCTTCACCAGGTCCGCGGTGAGGTTGTCGCCGCCCTCCTCGTGGGCCACCTTCACCAGGCGGAGGCATTCCTGCCAGTACTCCACCAGGTTGTGGGCGTGCGGGATCTGCTCCTCGTCGCTGAGGTCGCCCCAGGTCATCGCCGCGCGGGAATCGCTCCAGCGCTTGAAGGTGTCCACCTGGGAGACATCCGCGCCGATCAGGGTGAGGATGGTGATGGTGGGGACGTCGTACGCGAGGTCCTTGACCATGTCGCCGCGGTGTTCCGGGTGGGCCAGCATCTTCTCCAGCAGGTCGACGACGTTCTGCCGGATGAACGGTTCCAGCGCCTTGTAGCGGCGCGGCGTGAAGGGTTTCTGGACCACGGCGCGGATGCGGGTGTGCTCCGGCGGGCGCCGCGCCGACAGGCCCGAGTAGGCGGTGAACCCGCCCTCTTCCATGATCTTCTTCGCCGCAGCGCCGCGCTCGCGGACCGGGGCCTGGGCATTTTCGCTGGAGAAGGTCTCCCAATCCTCAAAGACGGCCTTGATGTCGTCATAGCGGGAGACGACGTAGAGGCCCACCCGCTCGTCGAACATCACGGGCTGCTCGGTCCGGAGTTCAGCGTAGGCGGGAAACGGATCCTTCATCTGGAACGGCTCATAGCCGTGGTGCCCTGCGGGGGCTTCGGCGCCGTGGCCAAAGGGACAGCGGCCGGCCGTTTCCGTCGAGGGTGACATCTAAGCTCCTTGGTTTTCGGTCCCGCCGGCAGCGCCAGTGCATGCCGGGGTTCTTATCTCCCAGTGTGGCCCGCGTCACTCCCGTCGGACAGTGTCTGCTTCCACTGGGCGGAAGGCAGTTGGTTTCACGCCCGGTTAACGCGCTCCGCCTGGGCAGGGTCCGGCCCGGGTGCTGCCAGCGGTCCGGGGGCACTTCGACACGGACACGCCGCCAAACTAGCCGCCGACGTCGAACATTGCCGCCAAAGGGCCCCCGGACGGACCCTCCCGGACCGGCTCAGCCCGGACTCCGCTCAGTTGGTGCCGGCGACGTGGCTTCCCAGCAGCGTTTCGAGCGGGATCCGCGCGGTGGCGCGCTCAATCTGGGCGGCGATGCCCCGCAGGACGGGGAGGTGCCGGGTCATGGTGGCGGCCTGGCTGGTGGGAAGTACCAGGCCGATGGAGGCGCCGATCCTGCCGGTGTGGAAAACCGGGACCGCGATCGAGCAGGAGCCCAGCCGGACTTCCTCCAGCGTGGTGGCGTACCCCTGCTCCCGGATCTGGGCCAGTTCCGCCGCCAGCTTTTTGGGGTCCACATGGGTGTGGGCGGTGTGCCGCTCCAGCTGCCGGTTCAGGTACGCGTCGCGGACCCAGTCCTGCTCGTACGCCAGGATCACCTTGCCGACGGCGGTCGCGTGCATGGGCAACCGGCCGCCGACCCGGGAGGCCCGCGGCACCCGTTTTGAACCGTAAACGCGGTCGATGTAAAGGACCTCGTGTCCGGCCCGGACCGCCAGGTGCGCGGTTTCCCCCGTGAGTGAGAACAAGTCCTGCACGTAGGGCCGGGCCGCGTCACGCAACTGCCTCCCCGTGTTCTGCGCCAGCTCCCACAGCCGGATACCGAGCTGGTAGCGCCCGTTCGGCTCCCGGGACAGGAGTCCCCACGCGGTGAGTTCGGTGACCAGCCGGTGGGCCGTACTCAGCGGCAGCCCCGATTTCTCTGCAATCCCGGTCAGGCTGAGGGCACCTCGGGACGTCTCGAAGGCTTCCAGGATGGAGAGCACTTTCGAGGTCACGGACCTGCCGGGTTCGCTGCTGCCGCCAGCCATCCTGACCTCCTTGTCGAAGGCTCATCCGGCCCGGGCCCGGCCGCCGGTCGGCCGGCGTCCGTCCGGCCCCCTGTCGGCCGTGCACCAAAATGAAGCGAGTCTAGTCCGGACCGGGTTGGTCCGGTGCTCCGAACACGCAACGCGGGGTCACGTAGCGTCCATCCGGGGCTCCGGAATGGGCGCTAGGTGACCCCGCGTCGGGGTTTGCCTAGGCGGAGATACGGTCCGTCAGGCGGGATTGGGCCTCGCGGACCGCGGGCACGCCGTCGCCGTCCTGGCCGTACAGCCAGTCGTTGTACTGGAAGTCGTTGTCCTTCCGGCTCTTGAAGAGCAGGTTGCGCAGCGTCCGGGCCAGTCCGGAGACGTGCCAGGATTCGCCCCAGACGCGGGCAGTGCGCTGGACCCGGGCGGTGCGGCCGGCGCGGATGGTGTTGAACTCCCGGATCGCGCCGTCCCAGGCCTCGGGGTTGGCACCGTCCTCGGTGAAGACGGTGCCCAGGCTCGCGTCCTGCAGCGCGGCGGCGTCCTCCAGCGCCTGGCAGGCGCCCTGGGCGAGGTACTGGAGCATGGGGTGGGCGGCGTCGCCCATCAGCACCATGCGGCCGGCAACCCAGTTTTCGATCGGGTCACGGTCGTACATGGGCCAGCGGATGCCGGTGGCCAGGTTCTTCAGCGCTTCCTGGACGGCCGGGACGCAGTCCTTGTAGGCAGCCTCGAGCTCGTCCACACCCCCGTACTGTTCCTCGCCGCGCTCGAAGGACGGCGACTTGAAGACGGCCACGGTGTTCAGCAGCTCGCCCTTGCGCAGCGGGTACTGCACCAGGTGGCAGTCCGGGCCGAGGTAGACGATGACGTCCTCGAGGTCGGCCTTGGGGGTGTCCTCGGTGATCGGGACGGTGCCGCGGTAGGCGACGTAGGCCGAGGAGACGGGCTCGTCGTTGGTCACGAGCGGGCGCAAGGTGGAGCGGAGCCCGTCGGCGCCGATCACGACGTCGGCCGCGTAGTCCACTCCCGCGGCGGTGTGGGCCACGCCGCGGCCGTTGACGGTTTCAACGCTCTCGACCATCACGTCGTTGACCAGCTTGACGCCGGCGGCCTCGCAGCCTTCGAGCAGGACGCGGTGCAGGTCGCTGCGGTGGATCACGACGTAGGGTGCGCCGTAGCGGTCCGCGAACTCCCCGCCGAGACTCTGGCGGGTGAGTTCCTCGCCGGTGACGGCATCGCGGAAGACCAGGTGCTTGGGCTGGACACCGATTTCCAGTGCCTTCTCCAGCAGGCCCCAGCGCTTCAGGACGCGGGAGGCATTGGGGGCCATCTGCAGCCCCGCGCCGACCTCGCCGAATTCGGGGGCCCGTTCCACGAGGGTGACGTTGGCGCCGTTTTCACGCAGCGCGAGGGCTCCGGCCAGTCCGGCCATTCCCCCTCCGATGACCAGGACATCGGTGGACGTGGCGTGCTCAGACATTGCTTGCTCCTTGCGGGATAGAGATTTTCGATTTGAGTTGGAGGCCGACGACGACGAGCAGGACCGCGGCGATGGCGGCCGCGCCGGCGAAGGCGAGGAAATTGGAGTTGACGCCGAGCCCGGCGGCCAGCAGGAGGCCCCCGACCTGCGGTGCGGCGACGGCGCCGATCCTGCCCGTCCCCAACGCCCAGCCCAGCGCGGTGCCGCGCAGGTGTCCGGGATAGTGGCTGGCGACGGCGGCGATGATCAGGCACTGCGTGCCGTGGGTTCCGACGCCGGCCAGGACCAGCATGAGGTAGACGACGGTGACGGACGGGCCGGTTACGAGGACCATGAGCGCAACGGCGGCGACGGCGGCAGCGGCGATCGCCGTCGGGATCGGACCGAACCGCGTCCCGGCCCAGGCCGTGAGGACCGAGCCGGCCACCGCCCCGAGGTTCAGGGCCAGGGCGAAGGTCAGGGCGGAGCCCAGGTTGTAGCCGGCCAGCTGCATCAGGTTCGGCAGCCAGGTGCCCAGCCCGTACCAGGCGAAGAGCGTGGCGATCGTGGCCAGCGCGAACAGCATGCTGATCCCCAGGTACGGGGCGCGGAGCAGGGACGAGAACCCGGCCGGTTCCTTGAGCGTACGGCCCCGGCGGGCCGCTATCTCGGCCGGGGTGGCCGGGGTGAGGGTCTCCGGCAGGTATTTCAGTCCCAGCGGGACGACGACGAGCAGGGCCAGTGCGGCGACCAGGAACATCGATTCCCAGCCGAACGCGGGGATCAGCTGGATCCCGACGAGGGCGGCGATGGATCCGCCGATCGGCACGCCGGACATCATCAGCGTCGCGATGGTGGACCGCCACTTGGTGGGGACCAGTTCGGCCACGAGGGCGTTGGCCGAAGGCACCAGCCCGCCCAGGCCGATGCCGGCCAGGAGCCGGAGGGCGCCGAAGACCGGGGCGTTGGGGGCGAACGCGCAGAGGATGGTGAAGACCGAGAAGACGATGGCGCAGCCAAGGATGGTGCGGCGGCGGCCCCAGGAATCGGCCATCCGGCCGGCGAAGATCGCGCCGATCATCATGCCGACGAAGGCCATCGAACCGATGGTCCCGGCGGTGGCCTTGCTCAGGCCCCAGCCGGTCTCGGAGATCAGGGAGGACTGGACGGTGCCGTAGACGATCAGGTCGTAGCCGTCGAAGACGACGAGGAGCCAGCAGACGAGCACAGCCGCCGCTGATGCCTTGGAAAATCGGGAGGCAGGACCGTCAGCGGCGGTGGGGCCGGGAGACTCCGGCGCGGACCGTTGCGGCGCTGCAACAGAGGGTGTGTGATTCATGCCACTACTGTCCTAGCCACGCTAAGTGAACCACAATACAATTCTGATGTGCAGAACAAGCCATCACCTCCCTCCGCCCGGAAGCCCGTGCAGAAGCGGCCCACCTATTCCATCGAGGCGGTCGACAACGCCTTGCAGCTGCTGCAGCTGCTGCGCGACGGCGGGGCGTTGCGGCTCAAGGACGCCGCCGCGGAGCTCGGCGTCGCCCCGTCCACCGCCCACCGGCTGCTGGCCATGCTGGTGTACCGGGGGTTCGCCGTGCAGGATGAAACCCGCCGCTACGTCCCGGGGCCGGCGATGGGCGTCGGGCCGGCCGGGCTGGCGTGGACCAGGCTGCTGCGCACGCTCGCGCAGCCGCACATGGAACTGCTCTCGGCGCGGCTGGACGAAACCGTGAACCTGATGGTGCGGGTGGGCACCAAAGTCCGCTTTCTTGCCACGGTGGAGGGAAACAGCGTCCTGCGGGTTGGTGACCGGCAGGGGACGGTGATGCCGGCCAACAGGACCTCCGGCGGCAAGGCCATGCTCGCAGAACTGGAGCCGGCCATGATCGAGCAGTTGTTCCGCAGCAGCAACGCCGAGATCGGCGGGGACAACATTCCGGCAGCGGAGTATCCGGCCTTCCTGCGCGAGCTGGAATCCATCCGCAGCAACGGCTTCGCCGCCAACTTCGAGGGCACCGAGGAAGGAGTGAGCGCGCTCGGAATGGCCCTGCACAACCGGCACGGGCACGTCGTCGGCGCGCTCAGCGTCGCTACTCCCGCAACCCGGTTCCGCCGGGTGTTCGACGCCGGACTGGTCCAGGCCCTGCGGGAGACCTGCCGGCAGCTGGAGATCGACATCGCGGCCAATCCCGCCGAGCCGGACTGAGCACCCGGCACGGTCCCGGCGCGGGGCAGGGCTGGGCGCCCGGCAGGGCAGCCTAGGCGGGACTCGGCTGCAATTCTGACCAGCAGAATATGTTGGAGGTCACACTGCCGGCTCCGTATGGTCGAACTACGCCAAAGAACTGTCCTGACCTACCGAGGAGGCCCAAGTGTCCATCAGCGCTGAGAACACGACCCACGAATCAGTGGCCGCAGCCCACACCGCTCCGGAGCCCACGCCCGAAGAGGCTGCCCAGCTGCAGGAGCTGTACCGCGACTTTGACCGCGAGAACCTGATCCCGCTCTGGACCGAGATCGCGGACCTGATGCCGATGGTCCCCAGCCCGAAGGCGGTCCCCCACGTGTGGCGGTGGAGCGACCTGTACCCGCTGGCCGCCCGCGCCGGCGACCTGGTCCCGGTGGGCCGCGGCGGTGAACGCCGCGCCATCGCGCTGGCGAACCCGGGCCTGGCAGGCACCCCGTACGCCACCCCCACGCTGTGGGCAGCCATTCAGTACCTCGGTGCCCGGGAGACCGCCCCGGAGCACCGCCACTCGCAGAACGCGTTCCGCTTCGTCGTCGAGGGCGAAGGCGTCTGGACCGTCGTCAACGGTGACCCGGTCCGGATGTCGCGCGGCGACTTCCTGCTGACCCCGGGCTGGAACTTTCACGGCCACCACAACGACACCGATGAGCCGATGGCCTGGATCGACGGCCTGGACATCCCGTTCGTGCACTACGCTGACGCCGGCTTCTTCGAGTTCGGCACCGAACGCGTCACGGACGAGGCCACCCCGGACATCTCCCGCTCCGAGCGGCTCTGGGCCCACCCGGGCCTGCGCCCGCTCTCCGGACTGGACGACACGACCAGCTCCCCCATCGCCGCCTACCGCTGGGAATACACAGACCGCGCGCTGCGCGAGCAGCTGCTGCTCGAGGACGAGGGCCACCCCGCCACCGTCTCCCAGGGCCACGCCGCCGTCCGCTTCACCAACCCCACCACCGGCGGGGACGTCATGCCCACCATCCGGGCCGAATTCCACCGCCTCCGCGCCGGCGCCACCACCGAAACCCTGCACGAAGTGGGCTCGAGCGTCTGGCAGGTCTTCGAAGGATCCGGCTCCGTGGTCCTCAACGGAGAAACCCGGATCCTCGCGAAGGGCGACCTGTTCGTTGTCCCGTCCTGGGCGGCGTGGTCGCTGCAGGCGGACACCGAATTTGATCTCTTCCGCTTCAGCGATGCCCCCATTTTCGAACGACTGAACTTCAACCGCACCTACACCGAAGGACGCAAGAACGCATGAGACTCCTCACCCTCCGCACCGAAAACGGCACCGGCGCTGCCACCGGCACTTCCACCGTGGCTGTGCGCCAGGACGGCGACACCCTGACCGAGATAGACGGCTTCGCCAACGTCGGCGAGCTGCTCCGCTCCGCTGACTGGGAAGCGATCGCGCAGAACGCGGCCGGCGCCACCCACCCGCTCGAGGGCGCCGACCTCGACGCCGTCGTCCCCGCGCCGGGGAAGATCATCTGCGTGGGCCACAACTACCGCAACCACATCAAGGAAATGGGGCGGGAAGTCCCCGAGTTCCCCACCTTGTTCGCCAAGTACGCGGAATCCCTGATCGGCCCGAACGATGACCTGGCCCTCCCGCAGGAATCCGACGCCGTCGACTGGGAAGCCGAACTCGCCGTCGTGATCGGCAAAGCCGGCCGCCGGATTCCGGAAGCCGACGCGAAAGACCACATCGCCGGCTACGCCGTGCTGAACGACGTCTCCATGCGCGACTACCAGTTCCGCACCATCCAGTGGCTGCAGGGCAAGACCTGGGAAAAGTCCACCCCGTTCGGCCCCGCCCTGGTCACCACGGACGAATTCAGCGCCGGCCCGCTGATGACCTCCGAGGTCGACGGCGAGGTTCAGCAGCAGACCCCCACCGGCGACCTGGTCTTCACGCCGGAGTTCCTGGTCTCCTACATCTCCACCATCATCACGCTGAACCCCGGCGACGTCATTGCCACCGGCACGCCGGGCGGGGTGGGCCACGCCCAGGACCCGAAGCGCTACCTGCAGGAGGGCCAGCTCCTGGTCACCACCATCGAGGGCTTGGGGCAGCTGAAGAACCGCGTGGTCAAGGAAGCCTGATGGTTGCCCGCCACGACCAGACGACGGACCCGGAGCTGCTGGCAGCTTTGCTGCAGGCCCGCCGGGGCACGGCGTTCTTCGCCCGCAAGCTCAACGAGCTCTCCGACGCGGAGCTCGACGGCGACTCGCTGCTGCCGGGCTGGACCCGCCGCCACATCACGGCGCACATCGGTTACAACGCCCGCGCCATCGCCCGGCTCGTGGAATGGGCCGGCACCGGAGTGGAAACCCCGATGTACCCCTCCACCGAGGTCCGCGACCACGAGATCAACTTCGGCGCCACGCTGAGCCCGATCGCGCTGCGGCACCTGTTCGACCACTCGGCCGTGCACCTGAACGTCGAATGGCGGGACCTCCCCGAGGATGCCTGGCACCACAAAGTCCGCACCATCCAGGGCCGGGAAGTCCCCGCCACGGAAACGGTCTGGATGCGCAGCCGGGAAGTCTGGATGCACGCCGTGGACCTGGACAACGGGGCCGTCTTCCGGGACATTCCCGTTCCTGTCCTGGAGCGGCTGCTCAACGACATCACCGGCGCCTGGAAGACCCGCGGCACCGACAAGGACCTGGTGCTCAAGGTCACCGACCGCGATCTCACCCTCGGCGACACCGCGGCGGCGTCCCCCACCGTGGTCTCCGGACCGCTGCCCGCCGTCGTCGAATGGTCCGCCGGCCGCGGCACCAGCGGCGTCACGGCAGTGGGACCCCGTACAACGAATGGGACGGTTCCTGCCGCGCCCAAGTGGATCTGAGGCTAGCTAAACGATCGACCCAGCGTGAGGCCCCTTCGCCTGAACAATTCAGGCGAAGGGGCCTCCCGCTTTCGTGCCTGGTTGCCTCCGTCCGGGGGCACTTTGAGGGTGATGTTCGACGACGGTTCCCTGGCCGACGGCGTGTCCGCGCCGAAGTGCCCCCGGACCGCAGCGCCGGCTACATGGGAGTCATCATGGGCCGCCGAGCGGCGCTTGGCCGCCGCTGTGCAGAGGCCGGTTCAGCCCTCGTCGCAGAGCAGGTGGTACCAATTGTCGGCCAGGACCTCAAGGGCGTGTTCCCGGTTGGGTTCAAACTTGCGCCGCGTCCAGAGGGTGGCCACGTAGTCCAGGGACGTGAAGGCGAGGGTTCCCCGGATGTGGTGCGTCTCCTCCGAGAAGCGTCCGGCCAGCTGCATTCCGCGGACCAGATCCGAGATGACCTCCTCATGCCACTGCTCGACCATGGTGCGGACCTCACGGTCCACGGCGGCGGCCTCATCGAGGACGTCAAGGTAGGGCCGGAAGACCGGCCAGAGCGCCGCCCGGGACTCCAGCCAGGCGAGTATGCCAGACAGTTCACCTGCCCGCACCACATCAACAAGGTCGGGCGCAGTGGAACCGCTCTCCGGGCCGTCGGCACGGTCCAGTACCGCGTTTACCCGCGCCATGAAGTCCCGCATCAAGTCGGCGCGGGAGGGGTAGTAGGCGTAGAAGGTCACCCGGGTGGTGCCGGCCGCGGCGGCGATCTCGTCGATGGTGGTGGGGGCGTAGCCCTTCTCGGTGAAGAGCTCAAGCGCGCGCTCCACAATCATGTCGCGGGTGAGCTTCTTCTGGGCTTCTCGCAACGACGACATGGATCAATCCTAACGGTGCTGTGCGGCGTCAAACCGGGGCCGGCGCCGCCGGGCGCGGCGCGACCGCTCCGGCGCCGGCCGGACCCGCGGCAGGGACGCCCGTCGGACCGGCGTCGGCCAGCAGGCGCAGTTTGGGGACCGTGATCCGGTAGTTGACCGCGACTGCGGTCCCGGAACCGTCCGGGTTGGCCCAGCGCAGCAGCGCCGACCCGTCCTCCGTGCCCGGTTCGTTGTAGTCGGGGTCGCCTGCCACCGGGGTAAAGCCGACGGCTTTGAGCGCCAGCCCGAAGCCTTCCGTCCAGAAGTACGGCTGGAACTTGAATACGGGTGCGGAGTCGCCCTGCAGCAGGCCGACGGCGGCCACCTTGGCCTGGTCGATCGCACTCGTCCACAGCGGAACCCGCTGCACACCGCGAGCGGTGGGGAAAAACGCCACGTCGCCGGCGGCCACGATCTCCGGCCGCAGCCGGCCGCGCGAGTCGACACGCAGCGACCCGTCGCTGAGGAGGCCTGAGCCGGCCAGCCAGCGGATGTTCGGCTCATCGCCGACGGCGGTGACCACAAGATCCGCCTCCAGCACGGTCCCGTCGGCCAGGGCCACTGTGGCCCCGCCGCCGTGATCGCCCAGGCTCGCCTTTCCGCCTACCACCACCCGGAGCCCGCGCCGGATCGCGGCGCTGGTAAACATGTCGGCCAGGTAGCCGCCCAGCTGCCGCGACAAGGGCTTGGCGTCGGCGACGAGGGTGACCTCGCAGCCCTGGTACAGGCAACCGGACGCGACCTCCATGCCGAGCGGCCCTCCCCCGATCACGATGACCGAGGGACGGGACGCGACGCGCTCCTTGAGGCGGACCGCGTCCTCGATGGTGCGCAGGGTGATCTCTTGGGACTCGCCGTCCAGGCCCGTTCCTGCTGCTCCGGGCCCGGCGGCGAGCCGCCTGGCCCGGGAACCGGAGGCGATGACGAGGCCGTCATACGGCAGCTCGCCGCCACCGTCCAGGTAAACCAGCCGGGCGTCGACGTCCAGGCCCGCGGCGCTCACGCCGAGCATCTCGGTTGCTTCATGGGACGGCGCCGGAAGCTCGTGCGCGCGGAGCGCGTCACCGCTTCTGCCGTCGGAACCGCCCCCATCAACACCGTGCAGCAGCGCCTTGGACAGGGCGGGGCGGCTGTAGGGATGGTGGCGCTCGGCGCCCACGACAGTGAGCTCACCGTCGAAGCCGGCGGCGCGGAGCGAGTCGCAGGCCGTGAGCCCGGCGATGCCGTTGCCGACGACCACTATCCTGCGCATCATCAGGCGGCGGCCAAGCGCAGCGCGGCCACCGGGCAGACCCGGACAGCCGCCTTGGCGGCGTCGAGGTCGGCCCCGTCCACCTCAGGGACATCGATCACCAGCTCGCCGTCGTCGTCGAGGTGCATCAGCTTCGGGGCGGCTTCCTCGCAGAGGCCGTGTCCTTCACAGCGCGGCCGGTCCAGTTCGATCCTCATGCTGCCACCACCTTTTCGACCTGAAGCAGGTCGAGGCTGCGGGTGATATTGCTCGGCTCACGAACTTCGTCGGAGACCGTCAATGTTTTCACCCTCCGGGCAAGTGCCTCGATGATCGCGTGTGCTTCAAGTTTCGCCAGCCCTTGGCCGGCGCAGCCGTGCGGGCCGTAGCCGAAGGAGAGGTGGTCCACCGGGTTGCGGGCCACGTCGAAGACATCGGGATTCCCGTAGTGCCCGGGGTCCCGGTTGCCGGCGCCAAAGAGGATGCCTACCTGGGCGCCGGCGGGAATGGTGACGCCGTCGATTTCCACGTCGCGGGTCGCCTTGCGGCCCCAGATGTGGACCGGCGCCCAGTAGCGCAGCACCTCGGCGAACGCTGCCGGGACCAGTTCCGGATTCTGCCGGACCAGCTCGAACTGTTCGGGGTGGTGGCCGAACAACGCAACAATGTTGCCGATCGACGCGATGGTCGTGTCGACACCCGCTCCCAGGTACTGGTGGATGATGTGCCCCGCAGAACCCTGCGGGATGTCCCCGCGCGTCTCGGCGTCGAAGATTCCGCGGCCGATTGACCCGGGCGTGAGGTCCTCGGCGGTAACCGAGGAGCACCAGCCGTAGAGCTCGCCGGCAATCGGGAAGCTCTCTTGCGTGCGCTGGTTCAGCGGGCCGATGACCTGCATCGCGGCCTGGCCCCAGCGCAGCATGTTGTCCTTGACGTGGCCCCTGAAGCCGATCAGGTCGGCGACGATTTCGATCGGGAAGGCCCGGGCCAGTGCATCGATGGCTTCGAAGCTGCCGCTGTTGGCGAGTTCGGCGACGAGTTTGTCCGCCTTCTCGTCGATGACGACTTTCAGGCCGCGGAGGGCGCGGGGGGTGAGGTTCTGGGACAGCGTGGCCCGCAGCTGGGTGTGGACGGGCGGGTCCGAGGCAAGCGAGGTGCCCTGCAGCGCCTCGTTCACCATGGGGTTGAAGCCGATGCTGCTGGACGAAAAGGTTTCCGGATCGCCGAGTGCGTCGCGGATGGCGTCGTAGCGGGTCAGGACGTACAGCTCGTTCTTGGGCAGGTGGACCACTGCTCCCTGCTCACGGAGGGAGGCGTAGGTGGGGTATGGGTCGACCAGGATGTCGTCGTCCCAGATGTCGATGTCGGATTCGATGGGTGCAGTCACGGTGTTCTCCCAGTGAGGTGTTGGTTGGTAGGGAAGGCCAGGGGCGTGCGGTCTTACACCGCTGCCTCGGCGCTGGCCTCGGCGTTGGCTTCGGTGGTCTCCGCGACCGCGTCCGGCGTGGGCGCCGAGGAACGAGCGGAGATGAAAAGGGTCAGGAGGGCGGAAAGGGCCGCCGCGATGCCTGCGACGAGGTACACAGCCTGGAACCCCTGACCGAGGGACGTCCCGGCCACGCCCTGGATCTGCTGCTGCGCGGAGCCGAGGGCTTTGACCATGCCGTCGACGGCCTGGGCGGGTGCGCCGGACGCCGCTGCCTGGCCGGAGAACTGCGCGATCACGCCGTCCCAGCCGGAGAGGAAGCCGAGCGGCGGCACGTTCGAGAGCCCGGCTACGGCGTCAGCGGGCAGCCCGGCGCCGCCGAGGATGCCCGCGAGGGGTCCGGCGAAGACGCTGGCTCCGACGCCGAACGCGATGGCGGAGCCGATCACGGGGCCCAGGGCGAAACCAAGGTCGCGCAGCAGGTTGGTGGTGGCGGAGGCCATGCCGATGTGCTGCGGCTGGACGGTGTTGATGGCGACGGCGGTGATGGAGCCGACCGTGAGAGCGAAGCCGATGCCGAGCAGCAGCAGCGGCGTAATGAACGCCGTCCACGGCGTTCCGCCGAAGGCCTCCGGCGTGCCCAGTGCGAACGTCGAGAGCCAGAAGGCGGAAACGGCCATAAAGCCGAAGCCGGCAGTGAGCACCCAGCGCGGGGCCACGTGGTGGATCAGCCAGCCCACCACCGGGATGAATGCGAAGGCCGGTCCCTGGATGAAGACGAACAACACGCCGACCTTCCAGGCTTCGGCGAGGGCGAGTCCGCCGACGGCGACGCTGGTGCTGAAGCAGACTGCGAGGAAGGCGAACATGCCGGTGACCGCAACAATGCCGGTGATGGAGTAGGCGCTGTTGCGGAACAGGGACAGGTGGATCAGCGGCTGGCTGGTGCGCAGTTCGATGACGACGAAGGCAACCAGGAGGAGCCCGCCGAGCACGTAGCTAAAGATCACCTCGGCGCTGCCGAAGCCGGCGTCGACGGCCTGCACGGTGGCGAAAAGGACAGCGATCAGGCCGAGCGCGAGCGTCACCTGGCCGGGCAGGTCCAGCTTGCGGCCCTCGGCGGCTGCGGAATCCTTTGCCCGGACCGCAATGATGAGGACCGCGACGGCGATCGCGGCGGCGACGTAGTAGGCAACGCGCCAGCCGCTAAAGGCGTTGGGCGCGCCTGCCCCGGCACCCGGAACGGTGAACGCCGCAGCCGTCAGGCCCGCCAGCGTCGGAGAGATGACCGCACCCAGCGAGAGGAACCCGGCCCAGGTGGCGATGACTTTCGCCCGCGCGCGGTGGTCCGGGGTGATGGCCGCGATCATGGACAGCGAAATCGGGAACAGAATGCCGGCTCCGATGCCGCCGACCGCCTGCGCCGCGATCATCATTTCGGTGGTGGACGCCAGTGCTGCGAGGACCGAGCCGACGACGCTGACCACGGCGCCGGCGTACAGCAGCTTCTTGCGGCCGAACATGTCGCCCAGGAGCCCCCAGCTGAGCTCAAACACCACGATGCCCATCATGAACATGCCGGCGATCCAGGTCAGCCCGGCGCCGGAGGTGCGGAATTCCACGGCGAAGGTGCCGTTGAGGGCGCCCGGCAGGGCGTTGGTGATCTGGGCCAGGGTGACCGCACTGTAGGCGGCGACGAACGTGGCCCGTACCGAGCCCGGGCTCGCTACCAAAGTGGTTTGACTCATCGATGAAACTCCTTTGTTTCCGGTCGATACACCGGCGCTACGCCGGGACTGGCGTTCTGCCGGGAGGGAGGCCGGCCTGGGCCGGAAGTAGATGTGGCGCTCCCCACATCTTGGAGCCTTGCTTTACATGATGTCAAGACGTCTTACGCAACGTTGGTTACATGAACAAGGCGAACATATACGCGCCGGATGTTTCCTTGACACAATGTAAAGCGTTATGTGATGCTGGCTACACCGCAACGGAGCGACGGCGTGGCCAGACTCCGCGGCGCTCCTGGATACAGCACCCGAACTTCAAGGGAGAAGCCACGTGAGTTACCCCACACCCCCCGGCACCGGCGCCGCCTTTGACGCCTCCGCCGGACCCACCGTCAACACGGTCCTGGGCCCCGTCCCCGCTTCCGACCTGGGCGTTGTCGCGGTCCATGAGTCCCTGTTGTCGGTACTCCCCGGCGCCCTGTACGCCCCGGACATCTCCATGGACCGGGCCGAAATCTTTGAGACCCTGGCCGGCAAGCTCACCGACTTCCGGGCCCACGGCGGCGGCACCATCGTCGACAGCACCGGCATGTTCCACGGCCGCGACCTCAAGCTGTACGAGGCGCTGTCCCGCTCCACCGGCGTCCACATCGTCGCCTCCACCGGGCTGGGCCCGGAGGAAGAACTCGGCGGATATTTCCTGACCCCGCAGACCAACCCGCCCACCCCGTGGCCTGCCGAAAAGTTCAGCGAACTCTTCGGCAAGGAAGTCAGCGAAGGGATGGTGGTCCCCCGCGTCGAACGCCGCGCCGCCGCCGGCGTCGTTGCCACCATGGCGGACCGCGCGGGCATGACCCCCACCGAGGAAAGCCTGTTCCGCGGCTCCGCCCGCGCCGCAAAGAACACCGGCATCGCGGTGTCCCTGCGCTTCGGCGCCGACGCCCTGCACGACCTGGACATTGTCCTGGACGAGCAGCTCGAGGCCGACCGGGTGCTCGTCGGTGACCTGGACCGCAGTGACGCAAAGGGTGCCGCCGTCGAGGTCGCCGGCCGCGGAGCCTTCGTCGGCCTCGACCACGTCGGCCTCAACGACCACCCGGACTACCTCTCAGACCACCAGCGCGCCGAACTGGTCCTCGAGCTCGTCAGGGCCGGCCATGCGGACAAGATCATCCTTTCGGGCAACTCGATCGGCGTGGCAAAGGGCCTGCCGGAGTACAACCTGCCGTACAGCCACGTGCTGACCACGTTCGTGCCGTTCCTCAAGTCCCGCGGCCTGAGCGAAGCCGACGCCCGGCGGATCCTCGTGGACAACCCGCACCAGCTGCTGACCGTGCGCTAAGCACGCGTCCGCTCACAGACAACAACCTTTCGAACCCCTGAGGTGAACGCATGACCAAGGTCAACACAGTGCTGGGAACCATCCCGGCCGAAGAACTGGAAATCGTGGCCGTCCACGAACACATCGGCTACGGCATGCCCGGCTCCGAACTGGACACCAAGTGGTGGAAGTCGCCGGAACAGGCCTACGAGGAAACAGTGCCGAAGCTGCGGAAGTTCCGCGAATACGGCGGCGGCACCTTCGTGGACGCCACGGGCATCTGCAACGGCCGCGACGTCGACTACTACCAGCCCCTGTCGCAGAAGACGGGTGTGCACATTGTCGCCTGCACCGGCTTCGTCGGCGGCGACACCGCCCTGCCGCATTTCTCCCGCGCCAGCGTGGACTACCTCGCCAAGGTCTTCATCCATGAGATCACCGTCGGCATCGGCAACACCGGCGCCAAGGCCGGAGTCATCAAGGTCGGCGTCAGCCGCGGCGGCCGCATGACGGACCTGGACAAGCGCATCTACCGGGCCGCGGCCCGCGCCGCCGTCGTCACCGGAGCGCCGATCCTGACCCACCTGGCCATTGACCCCGAACCTGCCGTGACCATCTTCAACGAAGAGGGCCTGCCGCTGGACCGGGTGCTGTTCGGCCACGCCGACGACGGCCTGAACGCTCCGATCACTCCGCACGACTGGATCTACCAGCAGGGCGGCCGGATCGGCTTCGACACCTTCGGCTACGACCTGGAACTGCCGGACCCGCCGTTTTGGGGCCGCAAGCGCGCCGAACGCATGCAGCACTTCGTCAACCTCGTGGAGAAGGGGTACGCGGACAAGCTCCTGGTTTCGGCGGACGCCAACTGCAGCCCGCTGGGCTGGCCAGGCGTGAAGGGCCACACCATCAACTACATCTTCGAGGACATGATCCCCGACATGCGGGCGGCCGGCATCGACGACGCCACGCTCAAGCTCCTGCTCGAGGACAACCCGGCCGACTTCCTGTCCCTGCACGCCTGAGCCACACACAGGCCACCACACCATACCCGTTCCAGCAGGCATGGCCCGGGCCACGAAAAAGCTTTAGAAAGAGATGAAACCATGAAGGCTGAAGACATCACGAACCTCAAGATCGCCATCATCGGCGCAGGCTACGGCGGCGCCGCCGCGGCCAAGGCGCTGAGCCTGCTCGGCGCAGACGTCACGGTCTACGAGCAGGCTCCCCAGATGGGAGAAGTTGGCGCCGGCATCGGCCTGCGCCCCGCCACGATGGCCCGGTTCCGCCAGTGGGGGATCTTCGACACGGTCGCCAAAGTGAGCTCGGCAAGCGACTACTTCGAAATCCTCAGCGCCACCGGCGAACCGATCATGAAGGACAGCTGGCCGGAGTTCGGCGACGAGAAGCACACCTACCTCATCCACCGCTGCGACTTCATCGAGGCCCTGCTCGGCGTGCTTCCCGAGGGCATGGTGCAGCTCGGCCACCGGCTGGAGACCATCGAGGACAAGGGCGGCCGCTCCGTCCTGACCTTTGCCAACGGCAAGAGCGTCGAAGCCGACCTGGTGGTCGGTGCAGACGGCATCAAGTCTGCCGTCCGCGAGCAGCTCTTTTCCGACAAGGGCCCGGTGTTCTCCGGCGAGCACGCCTACCGGGTGGTGATCTCCGCCGACGACGCCCACGGCATGGTGACCGACGACAACCTGCGGATGTACATCGGCAAGGGCACCAAGGTCTACCTGCTGCCGCTGCGCCACCGCAACCAGCTGTCCTTCGACATCACAGCCCTGAACCCGGACGGCACCTGGGCACCCACCATCACCAAAGAAGACCTCCTAAAGACGGTGGAAGGCTTCGACGAGCGGATCGTGGCGATTGCCCGCGGCCTGGACATGGACACCGTCAACATCCGCGCGGTCTACGACATCGACCCGGTGGACACCTGGCACACCGACTCCGTGGTCCTGATGGGCGACGCGGCCCACTCCATGCTGCACCACCAGGGCCAAGGCGCGAACTCGGCCATCGAGGACGCCGGAGCGCTGGCCGACGCACTGGCCCAGGCCGGCTCGGTCAAGGAGGCGCTGGCCCTGTTCCAGGCGACCCGCAAGCCGGTGACCGATGAACTGCAGCGGATCTCCCGCCAGGGCTGGAGCGAGGAAGAGGTCAACGACGTCTTTCCCGGCCAGAAACCCGCGTCGCAGCAGCCCGCCACCGCGGCAGCACCGGCAAAGGCCTGAACGCCATGACCATTCATCCCGAAATTGCCAAAATCCTGAGCACCCTGCCGGCACCCGACGGTTCGCCCCTGGACCCCCGCGCCATGCGCGCCGGCGAGGCCGCGCAGGTCCCGCGGATCGAAGACCGGCTGCCGCTGCGCAACGTCGAGGACACGACGGCGGTGACGGAGTCGGGCGAGGTGCCCGTCCGGATCTACACGCCGGCGGAGGCGGACGCCTACGGCATCCTGGTCTACTTCCACGGCGGCGCGTTCTTCCTGGGCAGCCTGGACACGCACGACCACGTCGCACGGTCCCTGGCCAAGGAATCCGGCTACAAGGTCATCTCGGTCGGCTACCGGCTGGCCCCCGAGGCCGCGTTCCCGGCCGGGCTCCAGGACTGCTACGGCGTCGTCCGGTGGGCGGCCGGGCAGGGCGAAAGCCTCAACTGGGACGGGAAGAACCTCGCCATCGCGGGCGACAGCTCGGGCGGCAACTTCGTCGCCGCCGTCGCGGCGATGGCCCACGACGACGGTTTCGGCGCCATCACACACCAGGTCCTGTTCTACCCGTCGCTGGACCTGGACTTCGACGTCGACCGTTACGCGTCGCTGCGGGAGAACGCCGAAGGCTACGGGCTGGAAACGGCCGGCCTCAAACCGTTCAACGCGTTTTACCTCGACAGCGGCGCGGACCCGGCGGACCCGCTGGTCTCCCCCATCAAACGCCGGGATCTCGCGGGCCTGCCGGCTGCTCTGGTCATCACCGCCGAACACGATCCGCTGCGCGACGAGGGCGAGCTCTACGGCCGGCGCCTGAGGGAGGCCGGGGTGGACGCGGCAGTGAGCCGCTACGCGGGGGCCAACCACGGCTTCGTCCAGAACTTTTCCTGGATCCCGGAGTTCTACGGGGTCTTCGAAGAGACCGCCGCCTTCCTGCGCGGGACCCGGAGATCGGACGGGAGCCGGGGCGTGGCGGGGGCACAGCGCAATGACTGAACCGGTTGCCATCCATCCCCTGGTCTCCCCATGGGGGCGGTTCGGTCTCTACAGCTTTTACATCGACGCCCCGGAGCCGGCGATCGTGGACACGGGAATCGCGTCATCGCCCGCCGACGGCATGGTGCCGGCCCTTGCGGCGATCGGTCGCCGGATCGAGGACGTCCGCTGGATCCTGCTGACCCACGGACATATCGACCACATCGGCGGCGCGCACGCCCTGTGGGAGCTCACCGGGCGGCGGGCCCGGGTGGTCATCCACGAGGCCGACGCCCCGTTCCTGCGCTCGCGCCGCACCCACGTGGACGAATACCTGTCCGGACGGGGGCAGTACCTGCACGACCCGGACGGCGAGGCGAAGCTGACGGCGGCCACGAACGCCGTGATTTCGGGCGAGCTGGAGCCGGACCTGCTGGTGCGGGGCGGGGAGACCCTTTCCCTTGGCGGCGACGTCACGGTCTCGGTCCACTCGATTCCGGGCCACACCCGCGGCTCGGTCGCCTATGTCCTTGACGGCCAAAACGACGTGTTCGTCGGGGACGCCGTCCAGGTCCACGGTGCCGCCAACGGATTCCCCGGCTTCGTGGACCCGGCCGGCTACCGCTCCAGCCTGCAGTACCTGAGCGAGGAAATCCGTCCGCGGCACCTCTATCTGGGGCATCCGTACCGCCGTGCGGACGGCACACCGTACGGCGTGGAGCTCGACGCCGGTCAGGCCCGCGAAGCGCTGGAGCGGAGCCTGGCCGTGGAGTCCCGGGTCCGGGAGGCGGCCTGCGGCTGCCTGGCTGCCGGACTCCAGGAGACGGACTCGCCCTACTCCCCGTTCGCCCGGGCAGCGGCGGACCTTGGGTACGCCGGGGATCCCGCTCTGGAGCCGTCCCCGTTCTTCACCACGCTGCACGGCTACCGCACGGCGTCGGACCATTCGACAGAAGATGAGGAGATCAGCACTCATGGATGACTTCCAGCTACTGAACGCCGGCGGCGAAAAAATCGCCGTCCGCAAGGACCTGCGGGTTCCCATGCGCGACGGCGTCGAGCTCGCCGCGGACGCTTATCAGGGTCCCGAGGACAAGCCGCGGCCCGCGCTGGTGGCTTTGAGCCCCTACGGCAAGGAACTGCAGGCCCTGGCCCTGACCACCCCGCCGCAGCGGCGCCCCAGCCCGATGTGGGACGGCTGCATCGAGGCCGGTGACATCGCCCGCATCGTCAAAGAGGACTACGTCCACGTCATCGGCGACCTGCGCGGCTCCGGGCACTCCGGCGGCGAACACATCGGCAACTACAACGCCGGCGGCGTGTCACTGGGCGAGGATGCCTATGACTTCATCGAATGGGTCGCCGCGCAGCCATGGTGCGACGGCAATGTCGGCATGGTGGGCATCTCCTACTTCGGGTCCATGCAGGTGCTGGCCGCGGCCGAGCGGCCGCCGCACCTGAAGGCGATCTTCGTCTCCGGCGGACACTACGATTTCTACGAGACCACGTACCACGGCGGCATCATGTGGTTCATGCCGCGCGCCGCCCGCGAGGGCCGCGGCGGCGATTCGGGCTGGGCGTTCACCGACAACGTCAAGTCCCGCATGGTCGAGAAGTACTCCCCCGCGGAGCTCAAAGATCTTGTCGCCAAGCGCCTTGAGGATCCCGACGTCGCCGCCTGGCCCAACCTCGTCCACGTGCTGCACTACCCGAAGAACCACGAAACCTGGTTCGACATCGTCATGAACGAACTGGACGGCGACTGGTACGAGGAGCGCAACCCCATCACGCTCGCCCCGAACATCGACATCCCGGTCTGGCTGCAGATTGACCAGGGCCGCGGCTGGACCATGGACGGCACGATCGAGCTGTTCAAGGAGCTGAAGGGGCCCAAGAAGCTGGACATCGGCCCCTACCCTCCAATGCAGTCGCGGCCCTTCATCGAGGAACACGACAAGATGTTCCGGTGGTACGACTACTGGATCAAGGGCATCGACAACGGTGTCATGGACGAGCCGGCCGTGAGCGTCTTCGTGGAAGGTTCGCGCGAGCTGGTGACCGCTGATCAGTGGCCGCCCAAAGACGTCGAGTACAAGCCGCTCTACCTGCGCCCGCGGCGCAAGCTGTCGGCCGAGCCTGAAACGATGGGGTCCGAATACGCCGCGCCGGATGGCTTTTACCAGGCGCCGCTGACCGTGACGGACAAGGTGGAGATCCTCAGCTGGTCCACCCCGCCCTTCGAGGAGGACACCGAAATGATCGGCACCGGCGCCGCGCACATCTTCGCGGAGATTGACCAGCCGGACACCAACTTCATCCTGCGGCTCTGGGACTACGCGCCCAACGGCAAGCGCCAGCTCATCACGAGCGGGTACCTCAAGGCCTCACACCGCGAGCTCGACGAACGCAGCACCGAGGGCAGCCCGGTCCACCCGCACACCCGCTCCGTTCCGGTGGAACCCGGGGTGATTGAGGAATACGTGTTGCGTCTCTACCCGTTCGCCAACACGTTCAAGCCCGGCCACACCCTCACCGTGGAGCTCTCCAATGATGAGCCGCTGGCCGACGAGCACAACGCACTGCTGCCGCCGGACGCGTTCCACCTGCCGGTGGGCCGGCCCGTCACGCACAAGATCTACCGCGACGCGGCCCACCCGTCCCGGCTGGTCCTGCCGTTCACCACACGCCAGCCGGCGGCGGGCTGAGCCTCCCCGCGGCCGTCTGGTGCTTCCTGCTTGCATACTCGGCGAACTACTCGGCGAGCAGGAAGCACCAGTTCTCCACCATCAGCTCCAGCGAGGCATCCCGGTCCACGGTCCAGCCCAGCCGCATCCAGCGCCGGGAAAAGAACTCCAACTCCCCGAAGGCCAGGGCGCACCGCACCCGGCGGCTGGCGGGGTCAAACCGTCCGGCACGGTCAAGGCCGGCCACCATGTCATCGATCGCCGTGTCGAACCACTGATCCAGGGCCGCCTGGATGTCCGGTTCGCTGGCCGCGGCCTGGTGTGCCGCCACCACGTAGGGGCGGATCTCGGCCCACTGGTCAAATTTGCGGGCGAGCCAGGCGCGGATCAGCTCGCGGTCCCCGGATTCCACCACCGACTGCAACGGCGGGACGTCGCCCTGCGTCAGCATCTCGTTGGTCCGCTCGACGAGGGACCGCATGAGCCGGGCCTTTGACGGGAAGTGCGAGTAGAAGGTGGCCCGGGTGGTGCCGACGGCCGCGGCGATGTCGTCCACCGTGGTGGCGGCATACCCTTTTTCCTCGAAGAGCTCCAAGCCCTTTTCCAGCAACAGCCGGCGGGTCAGCTCCTTCTGCGCTTCTCGAATGCTTGCCACTCCCCCAGATTAGTGCCATCAGGCTTCCCCGCCGGCGCGCTCCCGCCCGGCTGTGGCCGGCTGCGGGCGGCTTCCGGCGCGCTCCCGCCCGGTTTTAGGCGGAAACTACGACGCCGGGCCGGAGACACGCCGGGCCGTTCCGCGCGTCGGGGCTAACAACCGGGCAGGAGCGCGCGGGGATGCGGCCCCCGGCCCGGATCCGGCACCGGCGGCTGTGCTAGATTTCGGCCCATGACCTTGCAACCGCCCAGCCACCATGCCGACGCGCCCGCCGCGGCCGCGATCGGCCTCTTGGCGCGGCACGGCTTTGACGCAACGTCCGTGGATGACCTGGCGGACGCGGCCGGCATGAGCCGCAGCACCTTCTTTCGGAAGTTCGGCTCCAAGGAGGACGTGGTTTTCGCCGACCACGAGCGGATCCTGCGGCAGGTGACCGACAGCCTGGCGGAAACGATGCAGGAACCGCTGGCCGCGATCGTGGACGCTGCGCTGCTGGTGTTCAACCACCACCTGCGGAACCCGGAGACGTCCCGCGCGCGCTACGAGCTGATGCAGGCCGTGCCGGCGCTCCGCGACCGCGAACTGGTTACCTCCCACCGGTACGAGAGGGCCTTCCTGCAGCACCTGCTGGAAACGCTGCCCGACGTCGAACACCGCGAATACCAGGCCGTGTCCTTCGCCGCGGCGGTGGTCGCCGTCCACAATGCGTTCCTCCGCCGCTGGCTCCGCACACCAGCCGGCAGCTCTGAGGAAACCGGGGACCGGGGCACATCCACGGCGCTCGCCGACGAACTGCGCGCCCTCTCCGATATCTTCCGGCCGGCGCTACTCGGTGCTGCCGCGGCGCCGGCGGCGCCGGCCGTGGTCGTGACCGTCCTGACGGCGGGAGCGGACCGGGAGGCCGTGGTCCAGGCCGTCCGCGACGCGCTGCCCTGACCGGGGCCGCGCACACCGGACACCGGCGCCTCTGACACCCAGTTTCTTGACGTGGGACTAAGTTTCACTGCATCCTTAGTCGATGTGGCCTAAGCCACAGCATGCGGGCGGAGAACCCGCCGCCAAGACAGAGGACCAACACATGACGACGACGTCGCCCGGTACCGGGCTTAGCGCCCCCGGCGCCGCCGCCCATTTTCCGGCCGGAACAATGGAACCCGCCTATGTCCTGACCGAGGCCCTGGGCACCGACCCGGCCTCCGTATTCGCCGGCATCAGTGACGAGGACCGCAGCTACTGGGACCGCGCCCGGCGCTTCGTCCAGGACGAGGTCCTTCCCGTGATCGACGGCTACTGGGAACGCGCCGACTACCCCGTGCACCTGCTGCGGCGCCTCGGTGAGCTGGACCTGCTGCGGGACGGCGTTCCGGTGGACGGCTTCGCCCCGATGAGCAGGATGGCAGCCGGCCTGGTGAACATGGAAATCAGCCGCGGCGACGGGTCCGTGGCAACCATGATCGCGGTCCAGGGCGGACTGGCCCTGCGTTCCATCGCGGAGTGCGGGTCTGCCGCACAGCAGGAGCAGTGGCTCCCCGCGGTCGCCGCCGGCAAGGAGTTCGCCGCGTTCGCGTTGACGGAGCCCACGCACGGCTCGGACTCGGTGGCCCTCGAATCCACGGCCACCGGCACGGACGGCGGCTTCCTGCTCAACGGCGAGAAGAAGTGGATCGGCAACGGCTCGGTCGGCGGCGTCAGCGTGGTGTGGGCCCGGGGCGAGGACGGCCAGGTGCACGGTTACCTGGTACCGCAGGACTCCCCCGGCTACGCCGCGACGAAAATTGAGGGCAAACTGGCCCTGCGCGCCATCTGGCAGGCCCACATCCGGCTGGAGAACGTCTTTGTCCCGCAGCACAACGTGCTGCCGGGGGCCCGGTCCTTCAAGGACACCGCCCGGGTGCTGCTGGCCACCAGGCTGGGAGTCGCCTGGTCCGCCGTCGGCCACGCCACCGCCTGCTATGAGACCGCGGTCCAGTACGCCAAGCAGCGCCAGCAGTTCGGCCGGCCGCTGGCCGCCTCCCAGATTGTGCAGGAGAGACTGGCGCGGATGCTCAGCGAACTGGCAACCATGCAGCTGATGGTCGTCCAGATGACCCGTCTCGATGAGCAAGGCTCGCTCACCCCGGAGCAAGCCTCGCTCGCCAAGTACACCTGCACCCGCACCGCCCGCGAAATTGCCTCCAACGCCCGGGACCTCCTAGGCGGCAACGGCATCCTGCTGGCAAACCGCGTCGCCCGGCACCTTGCCGACATCGAGGCCATCCACACCTACGAGGGCACCGAAACGATGCAGGCCCTCATCATCGGGCGCGGGATCACCGGCACCTCCGCCTTCGCCTGACCTGCGCCAAACCTGTCCACCCGAAAGGACTCCCGTGAACCAGAACGTGAACCAGAACGCCAACATCCCCGTCATCCTGGGCGGCGCCCGGACCCCCTTCGGCCGCTTCCGCGGCGGCCTGACACCCTTCTCCTCCAGCGAGCTGGGCGCCCACGCCATCAGGGCCGCCCTGGAACGGTCCGGCGTCGGCCCCGAACAGATCGAAGCTGTCATCGTCGGCCAGGTCATCCAGGCCGGAGCCGGCCAGGGCCCCGCGCGCCAGGCCAGCCTGGCTGCCGGGATCGGTTGGGACGTGCCCACCGTCACGATCAACAAACTCTGCCTGTCCGGGCTCACGGCCGTGATCGACGCGGCCCGGATGATCCGCGCCGGCGAAGCCGACTTCATCGTCGCGGCCGGCCAGGAATCCATGACCAACGCCCCGCACCTGGTGCCCGGGCTCCGCGCAGGCGTCGTCATCGGTGACGCACCCATGCTCGACTCCCTGAACCACGACGGGCTGCAGGATCCGGTCAGCGGCCAGTTGATGGGCGAGGCCACGGACGCGGGCAACGCCGGGCGCGGGATCACCCGGGCCGAGCAGGACACCGTCGCGGCCCGGTCCCACCAGCGCGCCGAAGCGGCACGCGCCGCCGGCATCTACGCCGAGGAAATCGCCCCGATCGAGGTCCCCCAGCGCAAGGGGGCCGCCCTGACGCTCACCCATGACGAGGGGATCCGCCCGGAGACCACCGCCGAATCCCTGGCCCAGCTGCGCCCGGCCTTCTCCAAGGATGCAGCGGCCACCATTACCGCCGGGTCCTCCTCCCCGCTCTCCGACGGCGCGGCAGCCCTGGTGATCGCCAGCAAGGCGGCTGCGGAGGCTGCCGGGCTGGAGTGGATCGCCGAAATCGGCGCGCACGGCCAGACCGCGGGGCCGGACGGATCCCTGCATTCCCAACCCTCCCGCGCCGTTGAACTCGCGCTCAAGCGCGAGGGCCTCTCCGTGCAGGACCTCGACCTGGTCGAGATCAACGAAGCCTTCGCCTCCGTGCTCATCCAGTCCGCCAAAGACCTGGGCATCGACCCCGAAGACGTCAACGCCGACGGCGGCGCGATAGCGCTCGGCCACCCGGTGGGCGCCTCGGGCGCACGCCTGGTCCTGCACCAGGCGCTTGCCCTCAAACGCCGCGGCGGCGGCACCGGCGTCGTCGCCCTGTGCGGCGGCGGCGGCCAGGGCGACGCGCTGATCCTCAAAGCATGACCATCCCAACGAAGAAGCAGGCCATGAACACCACCAATCCCGAAGAAGGTTTCGGCACCATTTCCGTCGCGGCCATCCTGGCCGAATCCGCCCGCAGGAGTCCGGACAGCATCGCGCTGATCGTCGGTGCGGACGAAACCAGCTACGGCGAACTCTGGCGCGGCACCCGCGCCTACGCCGGGGCGCTCCGGGCACGCGGCATCGGACCCGGAGACGCGGTCGCGGTCCTGATTCCCAACGTCCCGGACTTCGCGCGGGTCTATTACGCCATCCTGTCACTGGGAGCCATCGTGGTTCCGGTGCACGCCCTGCTCAAGGCGCGCGAAATCGAATACGTCCTCCAGGACAGCGGCGCCAGGATGCTGATCTGCGCCGCCGCACTGCTGAAGGAGGGAGCCGCCGGCGCCGCCGCCACCGGCGTCGAAGTCCTCACGGTGATGGCGCCCGACGACGGGCTGCCGCGGCTCGAAGCCGAGGCGGCCGCGGCCGAACCCATCCGCAGCTACGTGCCCTGCCGGCCGTCGGACACCGCCACGATCCTGTACACCTCCGGCACCACCGGTAAACCGAAGGGCGCCCTCGGCACACATTTCGCGCTGGTGGAACAGACGTCCGTGCTGCTGACGAGCGTTATGGACTTCAAACAGGGCGACGTCCTCTTCGGCGGCCTGCCGCTCTTCCACACCTTCGGCCAGACCGTCGTCCTCAACGCCGGACTCCGCGCCGGCGCAACGATCGTGATGATGCCCCGGTTCAGCGGCGAGGGAGCGCTTGAGCTGATGACCCGGCACAAGGTCAACATCTTCGTCGGGGTGCCGACCATGTATGTGGCATTGCTGGAAGCGGCCAAGACCGGCGCCGCACTGCCGCCGGCGCTCCGCTACGGGATTTCCGGCGGGGCGTCCCTCCCCCTGGCTGTGATGGACAAGTTCCGCGACGTGTTCGGGATCGACATCCACGAAGGCTACGGCCTCACCGAGACGTCCCCCGTCGCCGCGTTCAACCACGTCGGCACGCCGCCCCGGCCCGGCACCATCGGCGTCCCGATCTGGGGCGTCGACATCGAAATCGCCCGCGCCGAGACGGTTGAAAGCATCGAACTGCTGCCGGCCGGGGAACTCGGCGAGCTGGTCATCCGCGGACACCTGCTGATGAAGGGCTACCTCAACCGGCCGGAGGCGACGGCAGAAGCGATCGTCGACGGCTGGTTCCGCACCGGGGACCTTGGCACCAAGGACGAGGACGGGTACCTGCGGATCGTGGACCGCAAGAAGGACATGATCATCCGCAACGGCTACAACGTCTATCCCCGCGAGGTCGAGGAAATCCTGCTGACCCACCCGCAGGTGGTCAGCGCCGCCGTCTACGGCATCCCGCACGATGTCCACGGCCAGGAGATCGCGGCCGCGATCGTGCTCGACGCGGGATCCACCGCCACCGAGGCCGAGCTGATCGAGTTCGCGAGCGCCCAGCTTGCCGCGTACAAATACCCGCGCGTGGTCAGGCTGCTCGCGGAGCTCCCGCTCGGTCCCAGCGGGAAAATCCTCAAACGAAACCTGGCCACCGAGTCCGCCGGAGTTCAGTAGGGCCGGGCTGCGCGGGCCCGGCAGCGCCGGGGCCAGCAGGCCGGGGCGGGTCGGGGCCATCCGGCGACGGCGGTCCACACCCCGGCCCGCCCGGCATTGACCCGCATCGATAAACTGGCGGTGAGTGTCGCACCCTCGCGGGGCAAGTCCCCGTCCCGGGCCGGCGTCGGCATCAACGAGCCAAGGGAGAACGCCAATGCCTGCTGTCCGGGTCTTCCAGTCGCGAGGCCGCCGCGGCTCCACGTACTGCTGCCGGGTTCCGGCGTGAAGTTTCTCCAGGACGCGCCCCGGTTCCTGTTCTTCACCGGCAAGGGCGGCGTGGGGAAGACGTCCATAGCGTGCGCAACCGCGCTGTCCCTGGCGAGGGCGGGCAGGAAGATCCTGCTGGTCAGCACCGACCCTGCCTCCAATGTGGGCCAGGTCTTCGGCGTCAGTATCGGGAACACCCTGACGGCCATCCCGGAGGTGCCGGGCCTTTCCGCCCTCGAAATCGACTCGGAGCAGGCCGTCGAGGCCTACCGCGAGCGGATCCTCGCACCCGTCCGGGGAGTCCTGCCGGCGGCTGAACTGGCCGGCATCGCCGAAAGCCTCTCCGGTTCCTGCACCACGGAGATCGCCTCCTTCGACGAGTTCACCAACCTGCTCGCCGACGAAGGCTCCTACGGGGAGTATGACCACATCGTCTTCGACACCGCCCCGACCGGCCACACGCTGCGCCTGCTGCAGCTGCCTGGCTCCTGGACCGACTTCCTGGCGGCCGGCAAGGGTGACCCGTCCTGCCTGGGCCCGCTGTCGGGGCTCGAGAAGCACAAACAGGTGTATGCCAAGGCAGTCGAGGCCCTCACCGATCCGGCGAGGACCCGGCTCGTCCTGGTCAGCCGCGCGCAGACCTCGGCGCTGGCCGAGATTGAGCGGACCTATTTCGAACTCAACCAGCTCGGCATCGGCGGCGTGTACGTCGTGGTCAACGGCGTCCTGCCGGAAGCTGCCGGCGGCGAGGATCTCGCGCGTGCGCTGCGCGCCCGGGAGGCCGCCGCCGTCGCAGCCATTCCGGCGGCGGTCGCCGGGCTACCCCGCGATGTCCTGGAACTAAAGCCGGGCAACATGGTCGGCATCCCGGCGCTGGAGACCCTGTTCGCGCGCACGTCCGACGCCGGCGGCGCGGCGGACGCGGGGCTGGTCCCCGCAGCCGAAGACGCCGGGATCCAGGACGCTCCGCTGGGCGCGCTGGTGAACGAGATGGAATCCGGCGGCCACGGGCTCGTGCTGTGCATGGGCAAGGGCGGGGTTGGGAAGACGACGGTCGCCGCCGCGATCGCCGTCGCCCTGGCCAAGCGCGGCCACGCGGTGCACCTCACCACGACTGATCCCGCGGCGCACCTCACCGAGACGCTCCACGGTTCCGTGGACGGCCTGACCGTTTCCCGGATTGATCCGGAGGCGGCCATCCAGGAATACCGCAGCCACGTGATGGCGACCAAGGGCCGGAGTCTGGACGAGGAAGGACGCGCGGCGCTGGCCGAGGACCTGCTGTCCCCGTGCACCGACGAGGTGGCCGTGTTCCGGCAGTTCTCCCGGGTGGTGCAGGAGTCCCGCCGGCACTTCGTGGTGATTGACACGGCACCCACCGGCCACACGCTGCTGCTCCTGGATGCCACCGGTTCCTACCACCGCGAAATCGCCCGCCAGGTGGGCGACACCATGGGTTTCGTGACGCCGCTGATGCGGCTCCAGGATCCGGCGCAGACCAAGGTTGTCCTGGTCACGCTGGCTGAGCCGACCCCGGTGCTCGAAGCGGAAGAACTGCAGGCCGACCTGGAGAGGGCCGGGATCCACCCGTGGGCCTGGGTGATCAACAACTCGATCGCCGCCGCGCACCCCCGGACGCCGTTCCTGCGGGCTCGCGCCGCGGGAGAACTGGAGCACATCACGAAGGTGCATGCCCTGGCGGACCGGGTTGCCCTCATTCCGCTGCTGCCCGAAGAGCCCATCGGCGAAGACAAGCTCACGGCACTGACGGCCCTCAGCTCGCAGCCGGCCTGACGCGGGCCCACGGAAAGGGTGCTGCCCGGGCGGTGTGTGGTTACCCGCCCGGGCGCTGGGCCAGCAGCGCCTCGAGGTCCCGGGCGGTGGCATCCAGCCTGGCGATCGTGTCGCGCTGGATCCCCCGCAGGTATTCGGCGTCGGACTCCCCGTCCTGCACCCAGTTCTCGTCCCCCGGTGAGTCCATCATCTGGCGCGTGTTCGCGGTTGCGGTCCTGACGTTCTCCAGCATCGCCCGCAGCCGGTCCTCAGGTGCAGGGGTTGCGGCATTCATGGTGTCCTCCTTGCGTACGGCGGCAATAGTAGCTCCCAGGGCCTAGCCTTGCTGCCGGCGCACGGAGGGCACAAGACCTAAAGGACCTGTGTACGCCGTTCGATCAGGACGGTGTCCCGCCATTGTCCGGCCGCTGGCCCGTGCGCCATCCGGGCGATTTTTTCCCGGTGTCCCACCACCCTGAAGCCGTGGGCGAGGTGGAGTCTCAGACTCGGCCCGTTCTCCGGAAAGACATTCGCCTGGATGGTCCAGATGCCGGCCTGTTCGGTCGCGGCAATCAGGGACTGGAGGAGGATAGCCCCGATCCGCCGGCCGCGCGCCGCCTCGGAAACATAAATGGAGTGTTCAACGACGCCGGCGTACGCCGGGCGGGCGGAGACCGCGGAGACAGCCGCCCAGCCGAGGATCCCGGCGTCGTGCCCCTCCGCCACGAGGCGGTGCGACGCCAGCCGCGTAGCGTCGAAACGTTGCCAGTCCGGCGCCTCGACCTCAAACGTGGCCTGCCCGGTGGCGATCCCCTCCTGGTAGATCCGCCGGACCTCGGGCCAGTCGGATTCCTGCATCGGCCGGACGGTGTATTCGGCGGTGGCGCCGGCCGCGGTGCCGGCCATGGTTCCGCCGCTCACAGCGACGCCAGGAGCCCGGCCGTCTGCTCGATCGCGCCGGGCACCAGCGAGTAGTACGCCCAGGTGCCGCGCTTTTCGCGGTGCAGCAGGCCTGCGTCAACCAGGATTTTGAGGTGGTGCGACACGGTGGGCTGGCCCAGGTCCAGCGGCTCGGTCAAATCGCAGACACAGGCTTCCCCGTCCCCGGCGCCCTTCACGATCGAGAGCAGCCGCAGCCTGTTCGGGTCGGACAGGGCCTTGAACACGAGCGCCTTGCGCTGGGCATCCTCGGCGCTGAGGACCGCCTGGCCGGACGGCGCGCAGCAGGACGCGTCGAGAACCGGTTCGAGGGTTTCCAAAGAGTTCATGCCTCCATTATGCACATGGATTGACAATCATCGATATAGTTGGAACCATCTCATATCGACAAGCATCAATATTTTCCGAGCAGCTTCACCAGAGCAGCGCCAACGCAGCACAGGAGTCCCGTGAGCATCCAGACTGACCCGTCCCCCGGCCTTGAAAGCGACGCTGTCGTCACCGGCAAGCTGTCCACCCTGGACCGCTTCCTGCCGGTCTGGATCATCGCCGCCATGGCGGCCGGCCTGCTGCTGGGCAGCTTCATCCCGGGCCTGGACACCGCACTGGAGGCCGTCAAGGTCGGAGAAGTTTCGCTGCCGATCGCCGTCGGCCTGCTGGTCATGATGTACCCGGTGCTAGCCAAGGTCCGCTACGACCAGACGCACCGGGTGATCGGCGACCGCAGGCTGATGGTCACCTCGCTGGTGCTGAACTGGGTGCTGGCGCCGGCGTTTATGTTCGCCCTTGCCTGGATCTTCATCCCCGACCTGCCGGAGTACCGCACCGGCCTGATCATCGTGGGGCTGGCCCGGTGCATCGCCATGGTGATGATCTGGAACGACCTCGCCTGCGGCGACCGGGAAGCCGCCGCCGTGCTGGTCGCCATCAATTCCGCCTTCCAGGTCGTCGCGTTCGGTGCCCTCGGCTGGTTCTACCTGCAGCTGCTGCCGTCCTGGCTGGGCCTGCCGACTACCAGCGCGGACTTCTCCTTCTGGTCCATCACCGCGTCCGTGCTGGTGTTCCTGGGAATCCCGCTGCTGGCCGGTTTCCTCACCCGCACGCTCGGCGAAAAAGCCAAGGGACGCGACTGGTACGAAGCGAGGTTCCTCCCCCGGCTCGGCCCGTGGGCCCTGTACGGCCTGCTCTTCACCATCACGCTGCTCTTCGCCCTGCAGGGCGGCACCATCACGTCCCGGCCGCTGGACGTGGCCCGGATTGCGCTGCCTCTGCTGGTCTACTTCCTGGTCGTCTTCGGCGCCGGCATGCTGATCGGCAAGTGGCTGGGCATCGGCTACGCCAAGACCACCACCCTGGCGTTCACCGCCGCAGGCAACAACTTCGAACTCGCCATCGCCGTGGCGATCGGCACCTTCGGCGTCACCTCCGGGCAGGCCCTGGCCGGCGTCGTCGGCCCCTTGATCGAAGTCCCGGTCCTTGTTGGACTGGTTTACGTGGCCCTCTGGGCCCGCAAACGCTGCTTCGCCGCCAGCCCCCTTTCCGCCTAACCCCCAGAAACTTCAGGAGAACACCATGAGCACCGACACCGCCAAGAAGCCCTCCGTCCTTTTCGTCTGCGTCCACAACGCCGGCCGGTCCCAGATGGCGGCCGCCTTCCTCACCACCCTGGGCAAGGGTGAGATTGAGGTGCGCTCGGCCGGCTCCCAGCCCGCCGAGAAAGTCAACCCGGCCGCCGTCGAGGCCATGGCCGAGCTGGGCATCGACATGTCCGCCGAAATCCCCAAGGTCCTGACCACCGAGGCCGTCAAGGAGTCCGACGTCGTGATCACCATGGGCTGCGGCGACACCTGCCCGATCTTCCCCGGGAAGCGCTACGAGGACTGGGAACTTGAAGACCCGGCCGGCCAAGGCGTCGACGCCGTCCGTCCCATCCGCGACGAGATTAAGTCCCGCATCGAGGACCTCATCGCCTCCCTCGCCCCCGCCGCCAAGTAACCAGGACCAGGAGCCTCTCATGAGCACCCAACAACTGATCATCATCGGATCCGGCCCCGCCGGCTACACCGCCGCGATCTACGCCGCCCGGGCCGGGCTGGAACCGCTCGTCATCGCCGGCGCCGTCACCGCCGGAGGCGCCCTGATGAACACGACCGAGGTGGAGAACTTCCCCGGTTTCCCCTCCGGCGTCCAGGGCCCGGAGCTGATGGACGGTCTCCAGCAGCAGGCCGAGAAGTTCGGCGCCCAGGTGGTGTTCGACGACGTCACCGACGTCCAGCTCACCGGCCACCTCAAGCGGGTCGTCACCGGAGCCGGCGAGACCCACGAGGCGCCCGCCGTGATCCTCGCCACCGGGTCCGCCTACAAGGAGCTCGGCCTGCCGGAGGAGAAGAAGTTCAGCGGCCACGGCGTCTCCTGGTGCGCCACCTGCGACGGCTTCTTCTTCCGCGACCAGGACATCATCGTGGTCGGCGGCGGTGACTCCGCGATGGAGGAAGCGACCTTCCTGACCCGCTTCGGCAAGACCGTGACCGTCGTCGTGCGCAAAAACGAACTGCGGGCCTCCCGGATCATGGCCCAGCGCGCCAAGGACAACCCCAAGATCCGCTTCGCCTGGAACTCGGCCGTCACCAAGATCCACGGCGAATCCAAGGTCACCGGCGTCACCCTGACGGACACCATCACCGGGGAAACCCGCGAACACGCCGCCACAGGCATCTTCGTCGCGATCGGCCACGTGCCGCGCACCGAACTGCTGACCGGCCAGGTGGAGCTTGACGCCGAGGGGTACATCAAGGTCGACTCCCCCACCACCGTCACCAACCTCAGCGGCGTCTTCGCCTGCGGGGACGCCGTGGACCACCGCTACCGGCAGGCCATCACCGCCGCCGGCACCGGTTGCGCCGCCGCCCTCGACGCCGAACGCTACCTCGCCGCCCTCGACGACGCGGACAGCATCGCCACGGCCCTGGTCGAGGACCCCACCCACGCCTGACCGACGCGTCCCCGCCCGGCCGGTCCCACAAGGACCGGCCGGGCGGGGCAGCAAATGACCCGCCACCCCACCGGATGAAACAGAGGACACCATGGCTGTACCCAACACCCGTCCCGTTGCTGTCATCGGAGCCGGCCCCATCGGCCTCGCCGCGGCTGCACACTTGCTTGAACGCGGCCTGGAGCCGCTGATCCTCGAGGCAGGCCCGGCCCCGGCCGCGGCGATCGAACAGTGGCGCCACATCCGGCTGTTCTCCCCGTGGCAGTACAACACCGACGCCGCCGCCGTCCGCCTGCTCGCCGCGACCGGCTGGAAAGCACCGGAACCGTCGGAGCTGCCCACCGGAGGCGAGCTTATCGACCAGTACCTCACCCCGCTCGCGTCGCTGCCCGTGATCGCGTCCCGCCTGCACACCGGCGCCCGCGTCATCGCGGTGACCCGCCTCGGGATGGACAAAACCCACTCACGGAACCGCGGCACCACCCCCTTCGTGGTCCGGGTCGAACACGCCGACGGCGAAGTCCGCGACTACCAGGCCGCAGCCGTCATTGACGCCTCCGGCACGTGGTCCACCCGCAACCCGCTCGGAACCTCGGGCCTGCCTGCCGTCGGCGAAACCGCCGCGGCGGCCCACATCTCCTCTCCGCTGCCGGACGTGCTGGGACGCGACCGTGCAGCGTTTGCCGGCCGTACCGCCGTCGTGGTCGGTGCGGGCCACTCAGCCGCCAACACCCTGATCAACCTCTCCGAACTCGCGGCCCAGGTGCCCGGAACGAAGATCATCTGGGCGATCCGCGGCGCTTCGGCCGCCAAGGTCTACGGCGGCGGCGACGCCGACGGCCTCGCCGCCCGCGGCCAGCTCGGCAGCCGGCTCCGCTCGCTCGTTGAGCACGGCCCCGTGGAACTGCACACCGGTTTCGGGATCGCCGGCCTCGCCGCGGAGGGGGGCGCCGTTACGCTGACCGCCACCGACGGCCGCACCCTCGGCGCCGACGTCGTGGTTCCGGCCACCGGGTTCCGCCCGAACCTGGACATGCTGCGGGAACTCCGGCTGGAACTCGACCCGGGTGTCGAGGCGCCGCGGGAACTCGGGCCGCTGATTGACCCCGAGTTCCACTCCTGCGGCACCGTGGAGCCGCACGGTGCCCGGATGCTGGCCCACCCGGAGCAGGACTTCTACATTGTCGGCATGAAGTCCTACGGCCGGGCCCCCACCTTCCTGCTCGCCACCGGCTACGAACAGGTCCGCTCCGTCACAGCCGCCCTGGCCGGAGACCGTGAGGCCGCCGACACCGTCCAGCTGGAGCTGCCGGAAACCGGCGTCTGCTCCTCGGACATCGGCACCAGCTGCGACGTTCCTGCCGTGGCCGCCGCGGGGTTCGTGGCGGAAACCTCCGGCGGCTGCTGCGGAGCGCCAGAACCCGTGCTGGTGGGATTCCCCACCGGGCTGGCCCACGGCCGCTCCGGCGGGAACTGACCACCCGGACCGGGACCTTCCCTGTGCCTACGCACGCTCCCACCCGGATCCTCGCCGCGGAGGGTGCACCGCGCGGCGGCCTGGCCGCGCTGTGCATCACCCAGATGACCGGGTGGGGCGTGCTTTATTACGCGCTGATCGCGGCGGTCCGGCCCATCAGCGAGGACACTGGCTGGGAGCCGGCCCTGGTGACGGGAGCCTTCTCCGCCGGGCTGCTGATCTCCGCGGTGGCTGGCATCTTCGTCGGCAGGATCCTCGACCGGACCGGGCCGCGCACACTGATGATCGGCGGGTCCCTCCTCGGAGTGCTGGCCCTGGTCCTGGTGGCGGTGGCGCCGAACCTGCCCCTGTTCTTCGCGGCCTGGCTGCTGGCCGGCAGTGCGCAGGCCGCAGTGCTGTACCAGCCGGCTTTCACGGTGATCAGCCGCTGGTACGGACCGGCCCGGCTGCGGCCCCTCACCATCCTGACCCTCGCCGGCGGATTCGCGTCCACCATCTTCGCCCCCGCCACCGCCGCCCTGGCCGCCCAATTCGGCTGGCGGACCGCCTTTGTCATCCTCGCCGGGATCATGGCACTCATCACCGTTCCGCTGCATGCCCGCTTCCTGAACCGGAGCTGGTCCCCGTCTGCCGGCGGCAGCAATGCCGGGGGCAAATCCGGCGGCACCAACGCCCGGGAGCACCGCGCGCTGGCGCGGGCCGTGCGGCGAAGCCCGGAGTTCCTTGGCCTGCAGGCGCTCATGGTCCTCCTTGGCTTGGGCCTGTACACCGTGACGCTGAACATCATTCCGCTGCTGCTCGAGAAAGGCGCCGACTACACCACGGCCGCGCTGGGGCTTGGCCTGGTGGGCGCCGGCCAGGTCGGCGGCCGGCTGCTGTTCGCCGCCATCCCGTCCGCTGCCCGGCTGCCGGTCATTACCGGAACGGCGGCGGCTGCCCTGCTGACCCTGGCGGCCCTGCCGGGTCCGGTGCCGGTGCTGGTCGCGGCGGGGATGCTCGCCGGCGCGGTCCGCGGGTGCCAGACCCTGCTGCAGGCCACGATTGTGGCCGACCGCTGGGGCACCCGGAACCTGGGCACACTGCAGGGGATCTTCTCGGCCCCGCTGACAGCGGTCACCGCCGTGGCCCCGGCTGCAGGCCCCGTGCTGGCGGCCTGGCTCGGGACCTATACGGCCATGACGTACGCCATGACCGCCGCGGCCGGAACCGCGGCCGTACTCGCCGCCGTCGCGGGCCTGCGCGCCGCGCGGCCAGATCCGGTCGGCTGAGCGCCGACCTGTCACCGGCGCTTCCAGCCGCAATCCCGCGCCTTCAGCCGCAATCCGGAGCCGCCAGCCGCGATAATGAGGGCATGGACATTCGCCTGCTGACCATCCCCGGTTGCCCCCACGGCGCCTCCGCCCGGGAACTCTTCGCCAGGGCCCTGGAACAGGAGGGCCTCGATCCGGCGCTGCTCACAGCCACAGACATCACCACGCAGCCCGAAGCGGCAGCAGCGTCCTTCCACGGATCGCCCTCGTTCATCATTGACGGCGTCGATCTCTTCCCGTCCAGCGCGGCCCCGGCGGTCAGCTGCCGGGTGTACCGGGGCCGGGACGGGCTGTCCGGCCAGCCGGACCTGGACTCCCTCCGCACCGCGATCCGCGAGCGCGGGCGCCTCGGACGGCGAGGGACCTGAGCCATGGCAGAGCACCCCGTCGCACCGACAAAGGACGAGATCACCGCCGGGTACCGCCGCGCCATCCGCGACCTGGACACCTGGCTGGAGAGCGCCACACCCGCGGAACTCGACCGGACCAGTAACGGCACACGCTGGACCAACGAGCAGCTGCTGTTCCACATGGTGTTCGGCTACATGGTCGTCCGCGCCCTGCTGCCCCTGGTGCGGACCGTCAGCCGCCTCCCCGCCCGCGCCGGAACCGCCTTTGCCGCCGGACTGAACGCCGCTACCGGCCCCTTCGACGCGGTGAACTACTGGGGTTCGCGCGCCGCCGCCCTCGTCTACAACAGGCACAGGATGGCCAGGAAACTGGACAAGACCATCACTGCGCTGACCCGGCGGCTGGAACGCGAGAGCCCCGCCTCCCTGGCCAGGTCCATGCCGTTCCCGGACAGGTGGGATCCGTTCTTCAAGCCGGTCATGACGCTCAACGACGTCTACGCCTACCCCACCCTGCACTTTGATTTCCACGCCGCGCAGCTGGAACTCCCGACGCCGGAGTGACTGCTTGAGGACCTGAAAGCCGGCATCGGGTGATGGCTGGCAGACTGGGGCAGGAGACTAACGTCCGGAAGCAGGAGGATCCATGACCACCGCAAAGCCAGTCATCGTCTTTGATGTCAACGAGACTCTTTCCGATATGTCCCCGATGGGTGACCGTTTCAGCGAGGTCGGAGCGCCGGCCGCGCTGGCCAAGCTCTGGTTCGCGTCGCTGTTGCGCGATGGTTTTGCGCTCACCGCCAGCCGGGACAACCCATCGTTCGCTGCTATCGGGTCAGAGCTGCTCCGGGGCCTGCTGGCCACCGTGGACCTCAACCGCCCGATTAGCGCCGCGGTGGACCACGTCATGTCAGGACTCAGCGCACTCGGAGTGCACCCGGACGTCCCAGAGGGCATCAAGGCCCTCGGGGACGCCGGCTACCGGCTCATCACGCTCAGCAACGGCTCGGCCGGGATCGCCGCGAAACTGTTCAGCCAAGCCGGGATCCGCGATCAGTTCGAGTCGCTGCTCTCGGTCGAAGACGCGCCCGCCTGGAAGCCCGCCCCTGCGGCTTACAACTACGCCGCCGCTGCGTCCGGGGCAGAGCCGGCCGGCATGCTGCTGGTCGCCGTCCATCCATGGGACATCCACGGTGCCGCCCGCGCCGGGCTGCGTACAGCCTGGGTGAACCGGACCGGCGGAAGCTACCCCGGGCACTTCGAGGCACCCGAGTTCACGGTCACCGCACTGACAGAACTCCCCGCAGCGCTGGCAGCCGCCTGATCTGGCTCCCGGCCGAGTCCCCGATCAGGGCACTGGCGGCCCCCGTTGCTTTTGACGGATTGCCGGCGCCCGGGCCCTGACGGTGTTACAAGAGGCTGGCGAGGGCCAGGCCGGCGGCCGCAGCACCGACCGCGGCCGCCGCGGTCCCGATGCCGTTCAGCAGGGCCAGCCCGGTGCGGCCCGACTGGATGAGCCGGACGGTCTCGAAACTGGCGGTGCTGAAGGTGGTGTAGCCGCCCAGGAAGCCGGTGCCGGCGATGGCCTGCAGCTCGGCGGGGGCCGCGTGGACGATGACCGCTCCGGCAACCAGCCCCAGCAGGAAGGACCCGGTGATGTTGATGGCGATGGTGCCCACCGGCAGGGCGGTCCGGAGTTTGGAACGGACCAGCCCGTCCACCACAAAACGGGTCCCGGCGCCCAGCCCGCCGGCGAGGCCGAGCAGCACAATGGTCAGGACGTTCACCGCTGGCCCTCCTGCCGGTCACGCCCGGGGGCTGATTGCCGACGTCGGGCCGTGAACCGGGAGTGCTGGGCCGCGGCGGACCGGATCCCCGCGACGGTGGCCACGGCTCCGCCGATCAGCGTGGCGGCGAGATAAACCAGCGCGTCGCTGGTCCGGCCCGCCCCGAGCAGGTTGTTGGCCTCCAGGGCCAGGGTGCTGTAGGTGGTGAACGCACCCATAAATCCGGTGCCGGCGAGCAGGCGGACGATCCTCAGCCGCCCGGCGTCGGGGCCGCGGCGGACCAGTGCCTCGAGCAGGACGCCGAGCAGGAACGCTCCGGCCAGGTTGATGACCAGGGTGGGCAGCGGCCAGCCTCCGGGGGACGGCAGCACGGTGCTCAGACCGTACCGGGCCAGCGCCCCGACAATTCCGCCGGCAACCACAACGAGCACGAACCCGGGGTGCAGGTGGACCGGGCGGTGGGCACGGACCTCCCCCAGGATCCCTTCGTCAACGTCGCCGGGCGGAGCCGTTGCTGCGGTGTCGGGGGTGGCCGGTTCCGTCACTGGCCCACCTTCGGATGATGTTTGGCCTGCGGGGCGAGCGGGACAACCAGGACGGGCCGGTGCTGGCGGTGGGTCAGATGGACGGCGACGGAACCGACCAGCAGCTCCTCGAAGCGGGCTCCGAGGCCGCGCTCGCGGGTGCCGACGACGATCACGGACGCATCCGTGGACTCGGCCAGCCGCCCCAGCGCCCGGGCGGGATCCCCTGCGAGGGTCACGAAGGACCAGCGCACCCCGCTCGCGTCCAGCGCTTCCCGGAGGTGTTCCCGGATCCCGGCGCTGATCCCTTCGATGTCATCGTCGATCCCGTCCGGATCGATGGGCCGCGCTTCGGCCCGCCCGTCCGGTTCTTCGGCGAGGTAGGTCGTCACGTCCACATAGGCGCAGACCAGCTTGACGTCCAGGCTGAACGCCAGTTCAGCGGCCCGGTGTGCCACCGCCAGCGGCTGGCCGGGTACGACGCCCATCAGCACGGGTCCGGTGATCCGGCGCGGGCTATAAGCCGCGGGCACGGCAGCTGGGCGGCTTTCGTTGCCTGGTTCGTTCATGGGCGCTCCTGTCGGTCCCGGTGGGATCCATCACCGTCATGACAAGGCTAAACCCGCCGGGCAGCTTCACGTTCCACGGCTGGCTGCCCAAAGTCGACGACGGCGGGGTCCCGCTGTCGTCCGCCGCGCTTTTACGTGCGCGGGACCGCTCCCCTACTGACGTCGCGACGGGTGTCGGCTAAAATCAGGCTCCCCGGGTCAACTGATCCGAGGCCCCGGCGGTGCGGCCAGGCTGCACGGCCGGGCTGAGCAGAGAGGCCAGTCATGGACTTCGCCGCAGCCAGTGAACATCCGCTCGATCCGTTTCCCTCCTACGAAAGAATGCGGGAGGCCGCACCGGTCTTCCACGACGAGCAATCGGGGAGCTGGCACGTCTTCCGCTATGACGACGTTCAGCGGGTCCTTTCCGAACACGAGAGGTTTTCCTCCCGGATGCGCGGCGACGATCCCTCCGAGGCCGGCCATCTGTTCTCGTCCAGCCTGATCACCACAGACCCGCCGCGGCACCGCCAACTCCGCTCCCTGGTCACCCAGGCCTTCACGCCCAAAGCGGTGGACGCCCTCGCTCCCCGCATCGCCGAACTCACCGACGAACTGCTGGAGGGGATCGCCGCGCTCGGCACAGCAGACCTGATCGAGGCCCTGGCGTACCCGCTGCCCGTCATCGTGATCTCCGAACTCATGGGCATCCCGGCCGAAGACCGTGAGCGTTTCAAGCAGTGGTCCGACGTGATCGTCAGCCAGACGCGGACCGGCGCACCAACACAGGAGCACCAGGCCGCGAACCAGGAAATGATGCAGTACTTCCTGAACCTGATCGAACAGCGCCGGAGCCGGCCCGGCAACGACCTGATCAGCAGCCTGCTCGCCGCCGAAATCGACGGGCAAAAACTGGGCGTGGGCGAACTGCTGGGTTTCTGCAGTTTGCTGCTGGTCGCCGGCAATGAAACAACCACCAACCTGATAGGCAACGCGGTCCTTTGCTTCACCGAACTGCCCGGCACCATCGAGAGGCTGCGGCGCGAACCGGCACTGCTTCCCCAGGCCATCGAAGAAGTGCTCCGCTTCCGCTCCCCCGTCCAGTCCATGTACCGGATCGCGGTTGCCGACACCACCCTGGGCGGCGTCCGGATCCCGGCCGGCGCCCCGCTGGTGGCCTGGATCGGCTCGGCGAACCGCGACGACCGGCAATTCCAGCGCGCCGCCGAATTCGACATCGACCGGGACCAGCTCCGGCATCTGGCGTTCGGCCACGGCATCCACTTCTGCCTGGGCGCCCCGCTGGCGCGCCTTGAAGCAAGGACAGCGCTGCAGGCCATCTTGTCCCGGCTGCCGGGCCTGGCCCTGGCCCCGGGGGCGGACCTCCAACGCATGGACAGCACCATCGTTTACGGCCTGAAGTCGCTCCCGGTCAGCTGGCAGGCAGCCTGACTTGCCTGTGCCAGCAGACGGCGCAGCGGCTCTGGCCGGGATGTGGGATCGTTGCTAGCGTGGCGGAATGAACCCGTCGAAGACCCCCGCGGAGATCCTCACTATTGCCGGGAACGAGGTTCGCATCTCGAGCCCGGACAAAGTGGTCTTCCCTGAGCCGGGGCTGACCAAGCTCGACGTGGTCCGCTACTACCTCGCCGTCGCCGATGGGGCGCTGCGGGGAGCCGGCGGACGGCCCATGGTGCTCAAGCGCTTCCCCAAAGGGATCGACGCCGAGCCGTTCTTCCAGAAGCGCGTGCCGGAAAACCACCCGGACTTCATCGACACGACGACGCTGCATTACGCGTCGGGGACCTCAGCCGAAGAAGCCGTCATCCGGGATGCCGCGGGGCTGGCTTGGGTGGTGAACCTCGGGTGCCTGGACCTCAACCCGCACCCGGTGCGCGCCGGGGACCTGGAACACCCCGACGAGCTGAGGGTGGACCTGGACCCCATGCCGGGAGTCGGCTGGCCCCAAATCGTCGACGTCGCCTATGTCGCGCGGGAGGTGCTCGACGACGTCGGGCTGGTGGGCTGGCCGAAGACCAGCGGTTCGCGGGGCCTCCACATCCTGGTGCGCATCGCGCCCCGGTGGTCTTACCGCGACGTGCGGCTCGCCGCGGAGACCCTCGCCCGCGAGGTCGGGAACCGCGCGCCGGGCCTCGCCACGGCGCGGTGGTGGAAGGAGGAGCGCGGGGAGAGCGTGTTTGTCGACTTCAACCAGAACGCCAAGGACCGCACCGTGGCGTCGGCGTACTCCATCCGGCCGGTGCCGGACGCGCGGGTCTCGGCGCCGCTGACCTGGGAGGAGGTCCGCTCGACCCGGCCCGAACACTTCACGGTGCTGACGGTTCCCGGGCGGTTCGCCGACGTCGGAGACCCCCATGAAGGCATCGACGACGCGGTCGGCTCACTCGACGGACTCCTGGCCCTCGCCGCCGAGCTCGGCCCCGCCGAGAAGCCGCCCCGCGGCGTCGACGGCTCCGGCCGCCGTCAGTCGGTCATGCCGCTGATCGAAGTGGCGCGCACCAAAACCAAACCGGAGGCGCTGGCGGCGGTTGATGAATGGAAGACCCGGCACGCGGACCTCGTCCCGGACCTGCATCCGGCCGACATTCTGGTCGACGGAATGCGCGGTTCGAGTTCGCTCTGGTACCGGGTGCGGGTGAACCTCCAGCACGTCCCGGAAAGCAAACGGCCGCCGCAGGAGCTCATCGCGGACTACGACCCCTGGGCGGGCAAAGAGTGGCCGAGGCGGCCCGGGCCCTGAGGCATCCGGAGCCGGCAAGGGAACCGGGCTGCCTACCGAGGTGGCGGCGTCGAACCGATTTCAAAGCGGTCGCCGTAGACGGACCAGCTGAACGGCGGAACAAGCTCCAGGTTGCCGGCCTCCAGAAGGCTCCTGTGGATGTCCTGGCGCCCATGGCGCTGGTAGTCGCCCCAGGCCTTGAGGACCTTCACCCGGGCCTCCACCACGGCGGCGAGGTACGTCGACTCGTCCCCGCCCCGGGCCGGGGGGTGGTGCGCCTTCCGGGCCGCCGCCAAAATGCCGCCGAACGATTCGTCGTCGTCCCCTGGCCCGTGATTGACCGACACGTCGTAGTAAATCGCAAGCCCCAGCGGCCCGACCCCGTCCCGGACGGCTTCCTGCAGCGCCGGCCCCCAGTAGACGCGGTCCCGTTCCTCCTGCTGGGCCCGCTGGAAAGCAGGGTCATCCGCCGCCCTCTTCCAGTCCGCCGGAAAGGACGGATCAAGGAGCCGGTGGCTCAGCGCAGGGCGGTCCTTGTAGGGGGCGTCCATTATCTGCTCCAGCTGCTGCAGGTACTGGGCCAACGGATTTCCCGGGGCGGCATGGGTGTAGGCCTGGACGAGCTCGAGCATGTCGCCGGTGCCGCTGCACCAGCCCACGAGGCCGCCGGTGTAGCCCCGCCCGTCATCGATGTCCTCGATGTAGCCGAACGAGGTGGTCCAGTCAGGCGTGGAGTTCTCGGCGGTGGACGTCAGCTGGAGCGCAATCTCCTTGAATGCCGGGTCGGCAATGTCGCCCCGGGGCCGGGCCCGGGCCTCAGGGCTGTCCTGCCCGCCGAGCAGTCCCCGCAGTCGATCCCACATCAGGCCTCCCGAACTCGTCGTGACCCCGAGACTAACAGCCCGCCAGCCACCGGAACAGGGACCGTCCGGCACTGGTCAGCGCAGTTAAACTAATGGGGAATCCACCATTTGGCCGGCAGGGACGGGAATATCAATGGCTACTTTTCGGGAACTCCACCACATGACGGAGCCACTCCTGCTGCCCAATGCGTGGGACGTCGGATCCGCTCTGGCCTTTGCGACGGCGGGATTCCCGGCCGTCGGCACCACCAGCTTCGGCATCGCGGCAAGTGCCGGCCTGCCGGACGGCGGCCGGTCCAGCAAGGCGGTCACCGCCGCACTGGCGGCGCAGCTGTGCCGCCTGCCCGTCCACATCACCGCGGACATCGAGGACGGTTACTCCGATGACCCCGCCGAGGTTGCCGACCTCGTCGCCCGGCTGGCCAGTGTGGGCGTTGCCGGGGTCAACCTGGAGGACAGCACGGACGGGCACCTGGTGGACCCGGCGGCCTTCGCCGGCAAGGTGGCCGCCGTCAAACGGCGCAGCCCGGCCATCTTCCTCAACGCCCGGGTGGACAATATCTGGTTCGGCGAAGAGGCCACGGTGGATGCCGTCCTGCACCGTGCCGGCGTGTACGCCGACGCCGGCGCGGACGGGATCTTCGTCCCCGGCCTCGTGGTTCCGGAGGACATCCGGGCCGTCACCGCCGGCATCGGGCTGCCGGTCAACCTGCTGGCACATCCCACCCTGAGTGTTGTCGAGCTGGGTGACCTGGGGGTCCGGCGGGTGAGTTCAGGCTCGCTGCCGTACCGCGCAGCCGTTGACGCGGCGGTGAATGTGGCCACCGCCCTGCGCGACGGCAAGCAGGCGCCAGCCGCCACCCCCTACTGGGAGATGCAGGCGCGTCTGGTCGCGTTCAGCCAGCGCCAAACGGACTGACCGCCGGCCCGCGGGCGTGGCTGGCACCGCCGGGCCCGGGTGTCAATGGCCCGGCTGTCAACTGCCGGCTACGGCGCGGATTTCGTCCGCGATGGCCCTGCCCAGCAGTTCTGTGCTGCCGCTGCCGCCCAGGTCGGGGGTGAGGGATTCCCCTCCCCTGGCCAGGACGTTCTCGAAGGCCCGCACAACTGTGGCAGCGGCGGCATCTTCGCCCAGGTGCTGCAGCATCATCGCTGCGCTCCAGATCTGGCCCACGGGATTGGCGATGCCCTGGCCGGCGATGTCGGGGGCTGATCCGTGGACCGGTTCGAAGAGGCTGGGGAACCGGCGTTCGGGGTTGATGTTGCCGCTGGGCGCGATGCCGATGGTGCCCGTACAGGCGGGTCCCAGGTCGGAGAGGATGTCGCCGAAAAGGTTGCTGGCGACGACGACGTCGAACCGTTCGGGATGCAGGACGAAGTTCGCTGTCAGGATGTCGATGTGGTAGTTGTCGGTCCTGACGTCGCTGAAGTTTTGCGCCATTAGTTCGACCCGCTCGTCCCAGTACGGCATGGTGATCGAGATCCCGTTGCTTTTGGTGGCCGAGGTCAGGTGCTTCTTGGGACGGCTGTCGGCGAGGGTGAACGCATATTTCAGGATGCGGTCCACTCCCGTCCTGGTCATGACTGTTTCCTGGATGACTGTTTCCCTGTCGGTCCCCTCGAACATCCGGCCGCCGATGCTGGAGTATTCACCCTCGGTGTTCTCCCGGACCACGTAGAAGTCGATGTCCCCGGGAACCCGGTCCGCGAGGGGGCTCTTGACGCCGGCCAGCAGCTTCACCGGCCGCAGGTTGACGTACTGATCAAAATGGCGCCGGAACTGGAGCAGGCTTCCCCACAGCGATATGTGGTCCGGCACCGTTTCCGGGGCGCCGACAGCGCCGAAGAAGATGGCGTCGAAGCCGCTGAGCTGATCGAACCAGTTGTCCGGCAGCATCGTGCCGTGCTTGAGGTAGTAGTCGGCGTTGGCAAAGTCGAAGTCCGTGGTCTGCACCTTAAAGTCGAAGGCCTCTGCCGCCGCTTTCAGGGCCCGGATGCCCTCCGGGACAACCTCCTGCCCAATGCCGTCTCCGGCAATGACGGCAATCTTGTGCGTCCGGGTCATCGGGTTACCTCCCCTCGGGGCATGGCGCCCCGGCCAGAATCGTCGTGCGAACCAGGGTCCTGCTCAGTGCTGGCGAAGTACGCGGCGGCCATGTCCTGCTTGGCACGGCCTTGCGCGGCGACCCGCTCCAGACGCGCGGCAGAGGCCTCGGCGCCGTCAAGGCGAAGACCGAGTCCGCGGGCGGCGTCGAGGATCAGGCGGGCATCTTTCAGCGAGGTGTCGACCGCGAAGGACGCCGGTTCCAGCCGGTCATCTAGGATCAGGCCCGCCTTGGTCCGCAGGAACGGCAGGTCGAGGCCGCCGCCGTCGATCAGGTCAAAGAACTGGCGGGGGTCCACCCCGAGGGCTTCGGCCAGGGCGAGGATCTCCCCGGCAGCGTTTGAGGCGGCAATGACCCAGCTGTTCACCACAAGTTTGAGCCGGGTGGCCGAGCCCCCAGCCGGGTCTTCCCCGGTCCAGATCGTGCGCGCGCCGATGGCGTCCAGAACCGGCGCCACTCGCTCGCGGACGGCTTCCGGTCCCGCCGCGATCACCAGCAGCTGGCCGGCTTCTGCGGGCTCGCGGGTCCCGGACACAGGCGCTTCGACCAGGTCCAGGCCGACCTCGCCGGCCAGGTCCGCGAGGGCCGCTGCGTCGTGCACACCGACGGTCGTGGACTGCACCCACGCGGTGCCTGGCCGGATACCCGTGGCTGCCTGCCGGACTACCTCGGTCACTGCGGCAGCATTAAAGAGCATGGTCAGCACCACATCCGCACCCGCGACCGCCTGGGCCGGGGACGAAGCCACCTGCGCACCCGCTTCGGCAAGCGCGACGGTCTTGGCCTGGTCGCGGTTCCAGACGTGGACTTCATGTCCGGCCCGGAGCAGATTGCGGGCCATCGCGGCCCCCATGATGCCGGTGCCCAGCACCGCCACCGTGCGTTTCGTGTCCATTCTGTCGTCCTCTCGATCGTGATCCGGCCTGGATGACCAGGTGCCGGGCTAGGCGAGGTTCAGCTCCTCCGATATGGCCCGGGCGGCCTCCTGCAGGAGGGGAACTGCGCGGTCAGCGAAAGCCTGGTCGACGCGGGAGACGGGGCCGGAGACTGAGATTGCCATCGGCGTGGGCGCGTTGGCCACGGCGGTGGCGAAGCACCGGACGCCGATCTCCTGTTCCTCTTCATCGATCGAGTAGCCCCGCTCGCGGATCATGTCCAGATCCTTGAGGAGCGTGTCGATATCCCCGATGCTCTTGCTGGTCGGCGTCGGCATTCCGGTGCGGGAGACGATCCCGCGCACCGCTGCGTCGTCCAGCTGGGCCAGGATCGCCTTGCCGACGCCGGTGGAATGCAGGTGTGCGCGCCGCCCCACTTCGGTGAACATGCGCATCGAATGCCGGGACGGCACCTGGGCGACGTAGATGATCATGTCCCCGTCCAGCACGGCAACATTCGAGGTCTCCCCCAGCCGGTCCACCAGCGATTTGAGCTGGGGCCGGGCCAGGACTCCGAGTTGCTTGGTGGCGCTTTCGCCCAGGCGGATCAGCCGGGGTCCCAGCGAGTACCGCCGGTTCGGCAACTGCCGCACATAGCCCAGCGTGACCATGGTCCGGAGGAGCCGGTGGATGGTGGGAAGCGGCAGGGAGGTGGACGACGACAGCTCGCTGAGCATGACCTCGCCCCCGGCGTCGGCAATCAGTTCCAGCAGCTCGAAGACCCGCTCGACTGACTGGACGCCTCCCGGGGCTCGTTCTGCCATGGCACGATCTCCTGAAATCCCTGCCGACAACTAATATCCGCATCGTGAAATATTCTCTGGCTTCCCAACATACAGCACCGCTGCCCTGCGGTTTCCGGAGTGCACCGCGGCGCCGGATGGGCGCCGCGGTGCAAGGTCCCGGGCAGCAGCGTCGTCGGCTAGATGCCCTTGCCGGGGTTGAGGATTCCGAGCGGATCGAACACACCCTTGATCGCGTGCTGCAGTTCCAGGGACTCGCTGCCGAGTTCGTCGACCAGCCAGTCCCGCTTGAGGATTCCGACACCGTGTTCGCCGGTGAGGGTGCCGCCCAGGCTGCGGGCCAGTTCGAACATCTGGCCAAGCGCGGCTTTCGCCGGTCCTTCAGTCGACGGCTGGCCTTCATCCAGCACGATCATGGGATGCAGGTTGCCATCGGCGGCGTGCGCGACCGTGAAGATGCGGACACCGGTGCGGCGGGAGATTTCCTCAATGCCGGTCACCATTTCGGCGAGGCGTCCGCGCGGCACACCGACATCGCCGATGCAGACGTTGCCCAGCAGTTCCAGCGACGGGATCGCCTCGCGGCGCGCCCGCAGCAGTTCGGCGGTGCGCTCGGGGTCCGTGGCCTTCTCATAGGACGTGGCGAGGGGTTCGATTGCCTGAATCAGCACGTCCTGTTCCAGGAAGGCTCCGTACCCGTCCGTCTGGGCGAGCAGGAACGCCCCGCCGCGGCTCCGGTAGTCGGTGCCCAGGGCGGCATCGACGGCGGCCAGGGTGGGTCCGTCCATGAGCTCCAGCACGGACGGCGTGATGCGGGAGGCGATGATGGCGGAGGCGGCCTGGGCGGCGGTGACAATGTCCGGGAAGAACGCCGCCACCGTCGCGGTCGAGACCGGAAGCGGCCGGAGGCGCAGCGTCGCTTCGACCACCACGCCCAGCGTCCCCTCCGAGCCGATGAAGAGGGCGTTCAAGTCGTACCCGGTGACGCCCTTGATGGTTTCGCGGCCGGTCACCAGGACCCGGCCGTCCGGCAGGACCACCTTCAGCGCCAGCACGGACTCGCGGGTGACGCCGTATTTGGCGCACCGCATGCCGCCGGCGTTGGTGGCAATGTTTCCGCCGATGGAGCAGATGGCGGTACTGGCAGGATCCGGGGCGTAAAAGAGGCCGTGCTCTCCGGCGGCGGCGTTGACTTCGGCATTAAGCACGCCGGGTTCGACGACGATGAGCTGCTCGAGCGGGTCGACGCGCAGCACCCGGTTCATGCCCGACAGGTCGAGGACGATCTCGCCGGCCTGGGCTGCCGAACCGGCAGCCAGGCCGGTTCCGGCGCCCCTGGCCACGATGGGGATGCGCCCCGCCGTCGCACGGACCATGGTCTCGACGACGTCGTCGATACTGGTCGCATAGACGACGCCGTCCGGCAGCGTCGCGGGCGTGTATCCGGACCGGTCGGTATTGACGTTCATGCGGTCGGTTACGTCAGAGGAACCGTGCCGGGCCGCGGCGACGAGCGCCGCCCCGGCCTGTGTGTTGATCTGGTTAGCGGTAGTGCTCACAAGGTCTGCTCTCTATCGGTGTCTTGAACGTTTTCCGTCCGGCCGTGCCGGACAGGTCGGCGCCGGAGCCCTGTGGTACCGGGCCCCGGCCGTTGCCTAGGGGACCATCCAGCCCAGGACTGGTGTGGACTGCAGGACGATCAGGACGGTGATGAAGGCCAGCAGCCCCAGGCTCCAGCCCAGCAGCTTGCGGAACAGGACACTTTCCGCCCCGTCGAGGCCGACGGCGGCGGACGCCACCGCCAGGTTTTGCAGGGAGAGCATCTTGCCCAACACACCCGCCGAGGAGTTCGAAGCCGCCATCAGCGTCGGCGAAAGCCCGGTCTGCTGCGCGGCGGTGACCTGCAGCTGCCCGAAGAGCGAGTTGGACGAGGTGTCCGAGCCGGTGAGCGCCACGCCGATCCAGCCGAGCAGCGGCGACAGGAAGGCGAAGAATCCTCCTGCGGAGGCCAGGGCGATGCCCAGTGAGTTCGTCTGCCCGGAGACGTTCATAACGAACGCCAGCGCCAGGACGGACGTGACCGACACGATGGTCCAGCGGAGCTGGAAAAGGGTGTTGCGGTAGATCCGCACTCCCGCCAGGGGCTTGAGCTTGTACAGCGCCATGGTGATGATTCCCGAGATCAGGAGCAGCGTGCCGGTGGCTTTGAGGTGGTCAAGCTTGAATTTGTGCGCGGCAACCTGGTGTCCGGCGGGATCCACGGCATCAATCCCGGGCCATTCGAAGGTGACGGAGCCGACGGCAGTAAGCCAATTTTTCACGCCCGGGAGCTGGGCAATCGAGAAGACGGCCATGATGATCAGATACGGTGCAACAGCCATCCATACGTCGCGGTTGGGCGGCCTGACCGCGGCGCCGGCGGACCCTGCCGGCGCTCCGGTATCCACCGGGGCACCGTTACGGCTGACACCGCCCAGGCCGGAGGACGTTCCGTAGCCGGTGCGGGCCGGAGCGCCGGCGTTGACCAGTTCCGCTTCGGCGGCGTCGCTGCCCCCGACGTCGTGCATCCCGACAATTTCCGCCGGCTGCCAGAACCTGAGCATGAGCAGGACCGCCGCGACCGTTGCGATGGCGGCAATGACATCGGTGAGTTCGACGACGAGGAAGTTGGAGGCCAGGAACTGCGCCACGCCGAAGACGATGCCGGAGACCAGGGCCACCGGCCAGGTCTGCCGCAGGCCGCGCTTGCCGTCGACGATGAAAACGAGGATAAGCGGGATCAGGACGGCCACGAAGGGGGTCTGGCGCCCCGCCATGGAGCTGAGGTCATGCAGCGGGATGTTGGTCACGCCGTTCAGGGCAATGATCGGAGCGGCCATCGCTCCGAAAGCGACCGGGGCGGTGTTGGCCAGCAGCGCAACGATGGCTGATTTCAGGGGCTTCATTCCGGCAGCCATGAGCATGGCGCCGGAGATCGCCACCGGTGCGCCGAAGCCCGCCAGCGCCTCGAGCAGCGCGCCGAAACAGAACGCGACCAGGATAGCCAGGATGCGCAGGTCGTTGGAGATGGACCTGATGGTCCGGCCCAGGACCTCGAACCACGGTGTCGCGACCGTGAGTTTGTAGACCCACAAGGCGTTGATGAGGATCCAGAGGATCGGGAAGACGGCGTAGAAGGCGCCTTGCGCGGTGGCGCTGAGGACCTGGACGAACGGCATCCGCCAGCCCACGATGGCCAGGACGATCGAGAGCAGCAGGCTGGCAATGGCTGCCTTGGGTGCCTTGACCCGGAAGACGCCGAGCAGAATGAAAAGAAGCAGCAGCGGGAGCGCGGCAACCACCGCCGAGAGGGCCAGGGACCCGGCGATCGGATCGATAATCTGCTGGAAAGGCTCAAGCCTTGGACTCACAAAAACTCCTTTGTTTTGTCGAGCATTGGTGGGCCAAGAGCCCGCGGCGAGATTTTAGCGGCGCGAAATTTCCGCATGGTGAAATTAATCTCTTGTTCAGTGGATAGACCATATGTGCGATCCAGATCACAGTCAACAGCGGCCGGGCGGGTCGTGCAGGGTCGGGGCCGGTCATGGAACGCCGTTGACAGCCAGGGCAAGGGTGGCTAGCTTTTATAGATCGATATTTTTATTCCGCAATACGAAATTGAACGGAGCGTGACCGGGATGCCGAATCATCTGGAGACGAACGGACTCCACGTCGCGGAGGAGCTCTACGCCTTCGTCCGGGACGAGGCGTTGCCGGGTACCGGACTCGAGGCCGAGCAGTTCTGGGCCGGCGCTGCCGCCCTGGTGGCTGACTTCTCGCCGCGCGTGCGGGAACTGTTGGACGTCCGCGAGCTGATGCAGCAGCACATTGACGACTACCACCGCTCCCAGGGTACGACGCCCCTGGACCCGGCGGCATACGAGGAGTTCCTCCGGTCGATCGGTTACCTGGTCGAGGAACCCGGCGAGTTTACGATCAGTACGGACCGCGTCGATACCGAGATCGCCACCGTGTCCGGGCCGCAACTGGTGGTCCCGCTGCTGAATGCGCGCTTCGCCGCCAACGCGGCCAACGCCCGGTGGGGCTCGCTGTACGACGCGCTGTACGGCACCGACGCTATCGACGACGCCGAGGGGCGCGGGCAGACGGACGGCTACAACCCGGTCCGCGGTGCCGCCGTCGTGGCGTTCGGCCGCCGCTTCCTGGACGAGCACACTCCCCTGGCCGGCGGGTCCCACACCGCCGTCACCGCGTACAGGATCGCGGACGGCACGCTCGTCGCCGAAACACCGGACGGTGAAACCGGGCTGGCAGACCCGGCCCAGTTCGCCGGTTTCCGCGGAGAAGCCGAACAGCCGGAATCCGTGCTGCTCGTGCACCACGGCCTGCACGTGGAAATCCAGATCGACCGCAACCATTCCATCGGCTCCGGCGACCAGGCCGGGGTCAAGGACATTGTCCTCGAATCCGCCCTGACGACGATCATGGACCTCGAGGATTCGGTCGCCGCCGTCGATGGCGGGGACAAGGTTGACGGCTACCGGAACTGGCTGCAGCTGATGCAGGGCACCCTGACCGCTGACGTGACGAAGGGCGGACGCACCCACACCCGCCGGCTCAACCCCGACCGCGTCTACACCGCACCGGATGGCTCGGAGCTGACGCTGCCCGGCCGTTCGCTGCTGCTCATTCGCCAGGTGGGCCACCTGATGACCAGCGATGCCGTGCTCGATGCCTCCGGCGCCCCGGTGCCTGAGGAGATCCTCGATGCCTTGTTCACCGGACTGGGCTCAGTCCACGACCTGCGCGGGCCGCATGCCGGCCACAACTCGCGGACCGGGTCGGTCTATGTGGTCAAGCCCAAGATGCACGGACCCGCCGAAGTCGCGGTCGCCTGCGCGCTGCTGGCCGGCGTCGAGGCGGTGCTGGGCCTGGATCCGCTCACGCTGAAAATCGGGATCATGGACGAGGAACGCCGGACCTCGGCAAACCTGAAGGCCTGCATCCGGGAGGCCCGGGAACGGGTCGCTTTCATCAACACCGGCTTCCTGGACCGCACTGGCGACGAAATCCACACCTCCATGCAGGCCGGCCCCATGGTCCGCAAAGCCGACATGCGGAACTCGAGCTGGATCAAGGCGTACGAGGATGCCAACGTCGACATCGGGCTCGAATGCGGCTTCAGCGGGCGCGCCCAAATCGGCAAGGGCATGTGGGCTGCTCCGGACAACATGGCGGACATGCTGGCCCAGAAAGGCAACCACCCGCTCGCCGGCGCTGACTGCGCCTGGGTCCCCTCGCCGACGGCCGCCACCCTCCACGCCATCCACTACCACCAGGTAGACGTCGATGCCCGGCAGGCCGAGCTCGCCGGAAAGCGCCGCTCCACCCTGCGGCAGCTGCTCACCATCCCGGTGGGCGACCCCGCGGACTGGTCCGAAGAAGACCGGCGCAACGAGTTGGATAACAACATCCAGAGCACGCTGGGCTACGTGGTGCGCTGGGTGAACGACGGCGTCGGATGCTCCAAGGTGCCCGACATCCACGGCACAGCCCTGATGGAGGACCGTGCCACCTGCCGCATCAGCTCCCAGCACGTCGCTAACTGGGTTCTGCACGGCGTCGTGACCCGGGAGGAAGTGGAGGCATCACTGCGGCGGATGGCCGCCGTCGTCGACGACCAGAACTCCTCGGACCCCGGTTACACGCCGATGTCCCCCGCATTCGACGGCGAGGCGTTCCTCGCCGCCCGCGAACTAGTCCTCGAGGGCGCCACCCAGCCCTCCGGCTACACCGAGCCCGTCCTGCACCGCCGCCGGGCCGCGCACAAACACACCGACGATCTGGCAAGGAACGCCTCATGAACCTGACCCTTGAGTCCGCACGGACCATCATCGACGAAGCCCTCGCCGCGGGCCGGCAGCGTGAGTTCAAACCACTCACCGTCGTCGTCCTTGACGCCGGCGGCCACGTCATCGCCGCCGCACGCGAGGACGGCGCCTCAAACAACCGCTTTGAGATCGCCCAGGGCAAGGCCTACGGCGCGCTGGCCCTCGGCATGGGCTCGCGCGCCATCATGGAACGCGCCGAGCAGCAGGCGTATTTCATCTCAGCAGCGACCGCCGCCCTGGGCGGCCGGCTCATCCCGGTTCCCGGCGGCGTACTGGTACGGGACCAGGACGGCACCGTCGTGGGTGCCGTCGGGATCACCGGCGACAGTTCGGACAATGACGAGACCGCCGCCACGACGGCGGTTAAGGCTGCCGGCCTGACGCCGCAGGCGGACTGACGGTCCGGCACCGATCCGCTGAACACAGTCCGCAAGGACGGCGGGGCCCATGTCGGGACAGGCATGGGCCCCGCCTGTTTCTGGGCGGGCATGGAACAGGCGCACGTCTCTCACGCTCCGTCCATCCGGCCATTGGTTTCGCGTATATCGGAATGTATCGTTAAGTATCGTTAGCGATCCATTAAGGAGACCAGCATGCGTAATTCATACCCGGCCGGCGGCTTCGGCACCCCCAACATTGACGGCATGTGGCAGGCCGTTGAAGAGCTGCGGTCAAGATTTGAGAAGCGCGCCGGCAGCCGCGCGGGACGCGGCGAGGTGCGGTCCGCGGTGCTTGCCCTGCTCGCGGAACGGCCGATGCACGGCTACCAGATCATCCGTGAAATCGAGGAGCGCAGCAGCGGCAGCTGGAAGCCGAGCGCCGGTTCCGTTTACCCCACGTTGCAGCTCCTGGCCGATGAGGGGCTGATCCGGGCCGAGGAGTCCAACGGCCGCAAGATCTACTCGCTGACCGAGGCGGGCCGGGAGGTTGTAGCGGGTGCCGACACCTCGGCACCGTGGGAGTCCACAGGCCAGGCAACCGGCCCCGGGTTCGCGGCACTGCCGAAGGCCGGCGTCGAACTGGCGCAGGCCGCGGCGCAGGTGGGTCGCACCGGCTCGCCGGAGCAGGTGAAGCAGGCCGTTACGGTGCTCGACGAGGCACGTCGCCGGCTGTATTCGATCCTCGCCCAGGACTGACGCGGGTGGCATCGGTTCGTCGGGACCGGACAAATCCGGTACCCGGCGCCGGGGACACCCGCGCCCGCTACCGCCGCATCCTGCGCTTCGCTGCGTGGCATCTCGCGGTGACCTGGTGGTTCGAGCTGTTCCTCCCCCGCATCGGGCTGGGCGGCAGTGCCGGGCGCACCCGGACGAAGCGGATGCGGCGGTTCGCACAGCGCTTCCACGTGCTTGCGGTGGAGCTGGGCGGCCTCATGATCAAGGTGGGCCAGTTCCTGTCCTCCAGGCTGGACGTGCTTCCGCCCGAGATCACCAAGGAGCTCGAGGGACTGCAGGACGAGGTGCCTCCGGTCCCGTTCGCCGCCATCCGGGCACTTGCCGAGACGGAACTGGGCATGCCGCTGGACCAGGTTTTCGCCTCCGTCGATCAGACGCCGATCGCCGCCGCGTCGCTGGGACAGGCCCACCGCGCGCAGCTCCTTCCCGTCAACGCCGCCGAGGCCGGGATGCGCAGCGTGGTGTTGAAGGTGCAGCGGCCGGGCATCGACGCGATCGTCGACGTCGACCTGGCGGCGCTGCGCAAGGTGGGCGGCTGGCTCAGCCGGGTGCGTTTGGTTGCCGACCGGGCGGACATGCCCGCCCTGGTGGAGGAGTTCGCGCAGATCAGCCTTGAGGAGATCGACTACCTGCATGAGGCAGCGAACGCAGAGCGCTTCGCAGCCGACTTCGCCGACGACGACCGGGTGGCTGTGCCACGCGTCGCCTGGGAGTGGAGCACCCGCCGGGTACTGACCCTCGAAGACGTTACGGCGATCAAGATCACGGATTCGGAGGCACTGCTGGCGGCAGGCATCGATCCCGCGCAGGTTGCCCCGGTGTTCGCGTCGGTCATGTTCGAGCAGATGTTCACCAGCGGCTTTTTCCATGCCGATCCGCACCCCGGGAACATCTTTGTCACTCCCGCTATTGATTCTTCCGCAGGGCGTCCCTGGAAGCTGACGTTCATCGATTTCGGCATGATGGGCGAGGTCCCTCCCACGACCCGCAGCGGCTTGCGGAAACTTCTCATCGCGGCCGCATCGCGTGACGGCAAAGGCCTGGTAAGCGCGGTCAGGGATGTGGGGGTGCTGCTGCCGACGGCCGACACGGCCGAGCTTGAGCGGGCCATGACGCACCTCTTTGCCCGGTTCGGCGGGATGGGCTTCGCCGAGCTCCGTGAGGTGGACCCGCGGGAATTCCTTGATTTTGCGGTGGAGTTCGGCGACCTGGTCCGCTCGCTGCCCTTCCAGTTGCCGGAGAACTTCCTCCTCATCATCCGGGCGATGTCACTGACCTCGGGGGTGTCCAGCTCGCTCGATGCCCGGTTCAATCTGTGGGACGCGGTGGAACCCTATGCCGCGCAGCTGCTGCGCGACGAGCGTGGCAACATCGTCCAGGACGTGGCCCAGCAGGCGCTCGACGCCGCCGGGCTGGCGCTGGGTCTGCCGAAGCGCCTGGACCGGCTGCTCACCCGGATCGAGGACGGCTCGCTGTCGGTGGCTAACCCGCGTCTGGAACGGCAGCTGGCACGGCTGGACCGCACGGCGCAGCGAACGGCATCGGCCCTGGTTTTCGGCGCCCTGCTCATTGCCGGTTCCGTCGTGCGGGCGGACGACGCAGTGCTCGGCAGCGTACTGATGATCGCGTCGGTGGTTCCGCTGCTGCACGGGCTCTGGACGGGGCGCCGCGGCCTCTAAGTACAGCGGAGTGGGATCCGCGGTTGCCGCTGCTTCCGCAGGCCGCTTAGGCCAGGCGCGCCCGGACGATCTCGCTGACGGTCTTGCCGTCAAAACGGCCGGCGACCTTGGCGGTGACCGGCTTCATCACGGCGCCGATGGAGCGCATGGAGAGCTCCTGGCCGTCGGCCTTCAGCGCGGCGATTGCCTCATCGACGATCGCTTCGACCTCCGCACGGGTCAGGGCCTTCGGCAGGTACGCCTCGATGATGTCCGCCTCCGCGGACTCGGCAGCGGCGCGGTCGGGTTCGCCGGCTTCGGTGTAGATGCGGGCGGTGTCACGGCGCTTGGCGGCTTCCTTCTGCAGCAGCGACGTCACCTGGGCGTCATCGAGCTCGACCGGGGTCTTGCCTGACTTTTCGCGGGTGCTGATTTCGCCCAGCACATTCCGGACGGTCGTAAGTGCGGTCTTATTGCCGGTCTTCATGTGGGCGACAACGTCGTTTTTCAGTTGATCCTTGAGCGTCATGGTCTTCCTCTTCTTCATCGGTGGTGCGCGGCGGCCTACTAGCCAGTCTCCCCCAGCCTGGCGCGGATAGCGTCGTCGGGCGTTTCCTGCGCTGGATTCACGGTGGCGTTCGGGCGGAAGGTGGCACGATGGGAACATGACTCCCGCTCACGGTTTTTCCGGCTTCGGCCGTCGTCCCCAACCCATCAAACCCGCAGCCGGCCAGGAATCCGTGTGGGACTACCCGCGGCCGCCCAGGGTGGAGCCGCGGTCCGAACGGGTGACGGTGCGGCTCGGCGGCCAGGTGATTGCCGACACCACCGATGCCGTGCGCGTGCTGGAGACAAGCCATCCCCCGGTGTACTACTTGCCGCTGGGCTCATTCCCCGCCGGTGTTCTGGTCCCGGTCGGGGGCACCAGCTTCTGCGAGTTCAAGGGCGAAGCGCACTACTTCGACGTCGTCGCCGGCGGAGTCGTCGTTCCCCGCGGCGCGTGGACCTACCCGGAACCCGCCCGCGGTTTCGAGGCGCTCAGCACCCGGGTGGCCCTCTACCCGGGCCACATGGACTCCTGCGAGGTCAACGGCGAGCGGGTGACCTCCCAGGAAGGCGACTTTTACGGCGGCTGGATCACCAGGAACATTGTGGGTCCGTTCAAGGGCGGCCCGGGCACGTCCGGGTGGTGAGGATCCGGCTCCCGCGCTGAACCGGCGGGTTGGTCCTCCCGGCTCACCGGGACCGGGCCAACCAGAAGTGCCTAATCCTGTGCAGATGCCTTACTGGCTTCGGCGGCCGCCGCAGGCCCGGTGGTCGCCGGTGCGGTGCTCTTGGTGTCCGTGGCGGGCATCGCGATCACGGCGACGACGGTGAGGATGGCCCCGGCCAGCACGGCCAGGAAAACAGCCCCGGACGCCGAGACGACGGTGTGCGGATCTGTGTGGCCGCCCGGAGCGCCTGCGTAGATCGCGTTGGCGACGGCGCCGAACACCGCCACACCGATGGAACTGCCGATCGACCGGGCGAAAAGATTGGTGCCGGTGACTACTCCGCGCTCATTCCAGTCGACGCTGGACTGGGCGGCGATGAGGCTGGGGGTGGCCACCAGCCCGAGTCCGAGCCCCACGATGAAGCAACTCGCCGCGACCAGGAGGACGTTGGGTGTGGCGGCGGTGAGGGCAAGCACTGCCGTACCGATGACCGTGATCGTGATGCCGATCAGCGCCGTCTTCCGGAACCCCAGCCGGAGATAGAACCGGCCCGATTGGGAGGCGCTGATCGGCCAGCCGATCGTCAATGCTGCCAGTGCGAGCCCGGCCAGGATCGGCGAGGTTGAGAGGGCTCCTTCAAGGAACGTGGGAACGTACGAGGTGAGGCCCAGCATGACCGCGCCCACGCCGAAGGAGATCAACGCCGTCGTCGCCAGCAGCCGCCGGGAGACCACCCACGGCGGCAGGACCGGCTCGGCAGCCCTCCGCTCGACCAGGATGAACGCGGCGAACAGGAGCGCTCCGCTGACGAACACCGCAATGCTGATGGCGGAGGTCCAGCCCCATGCCTGGCCGCCCTCGAGGGCCCCAAGAATAATCAGGGTCAGCGCGACAGTCAGCAGGCCCGCCCCCAGGTAATCGACCCGGTGCTTGGTGCGCTCGACATTCTCGTGGAACGTCCGGAGCAGCATCCACCCCGCCAGGAGGCACAGCGGGATGTTCACGAAGAAGATCCCGCGCCAGAAGCCCAGGGCCGAAAACACGCCGCCGAGAGTCGGGCCAACCACGGAGGACACCGCCCACACGCTCGCGAGGTAGCCTTGCACCTTCGCGCGCTCGGTCAGCGTATAGATATCGCCGGCGATCGTGATCGCCACGGGCTGGACTGCACCGGCACCCAGGCCCTGCAACACCCGGAACGCGATGAGGGCCGGCATGCTCCATGCCACTCCGCAGAGGATCGAACCTAGAAGGAACAACCCGATGCCGATCAGGATGATCGGTTTACGGCCGACGACGTCGGAGAGCTTGGCGTAGACGGGCACGGACACGGCCTGCGCGAGCAGGTAGGCGGAGAAGAGCCACGGAAAGGATGCGAACCCGCCGATGTCCTGCACGATCGACGGCACGGCGGTCGCGACGATGGTCGAATCGATCGCCACCAGCCCCGTCGAAAGCATCAGGGCAATGAGGATTGGTCCCCGTTTCGAGCGGAAGCCGACTCCCTCGGCTGAATTCGTCACTTAATCTCGTTCCCGTCGTCGTCCGCGGCGCGCAGCACCTGAAACCGGTCCGGTTCCGAGGGTACAACCGCGCCTGGTGCGGAATTAGTCCCGGGATGCCAAACCGGCGGGCGCCGCCGTCGGCTCCGTCTACCGGGCCGTGCGGCGGGTGAAGACCAGGTGGGTAATTCCGGAGGGAGAAGGGGTCGCTTCGATGTCGAAGCGTTGTTCCAGCTCTTCGAGACCGTCCCAGAGCCGCTCGCCCCGGCCCAGGACAATGGGCACGAGGACAAGGTGCATGTGATCGATCAGGTCGGCCTCAAGGAACTGCCGCACGGTGCTCACTCCCCCGCCGATCCGGACGTCCAGGTCGCCGGCCAGCTCGCGGGCCTGCTTGAGCGCATCCGCCGGGCTGGCATCGACGAAATGGAAGGTTGTCCCGCCTTCCATCTCGAGTACCGGCCGGGGGTGGTGGGTCAGGACAACGACGGGCGTGTGGAAGACAGGGTTCTCCCCCCACCAGCCCTTCCATTCCTCGTCCTGCCAGGGACCGCGCTGCGGACCGAACTTGTTGCGTCCCATGATCTCCACTCCGACTCCCGGCCCCCAGGTCCCGGCGAAGGCCTCATCGACGCCGAAGGAACCTTCCGTTTCCCCGTGAAGGCCCATCGCGCGGAAGGTGCGCGTTTCGAACGCCCACTCCATCAGCCTGGTGCCCGCGTGGCCGAACGGCGCGTCGAGCCGCTGGCCCTCGCCGGTACCGTAGCCGTCAAGGGAGATGGAGAAGTTGTGCACGCGGACGAGGGACATGTCAGCTCCTGGGGTGCTCGTGGGTCGGACTTACTCTAGGGTGAGCGTCCCAGGAGCTCAAGACACCGGGCCAGAAAATGCCTGCCGCCAGGCGCAGGTTCACCCGGCGGCGGCCGCCTTGGCGGCGTAGGCAGTGGCTTGGGTGCGCACCCGGCGAATGTAGGGATCGGACTGGTTGTAGGCGTAGATAGCGTCGGTCCACCCCTGCGAGGTGGTGAGATCCCGGCCGTGGCCGCAGAGATAATCCGCCGCGCTGAGGGCAGCGTCATCGATATTGAAGGGGTCCGCTGTTCCGTCCCGGTTTCCGTCCCGAGCTACCAGCCGCCAGGTGGAGGGAATGAACTGCATGGGCCCGACGGCGTGGTCCCAGTGTGCGTCGCCGTCCAGGGTTCCGCCGTCGGTGTCCGGGATCGCGGCGAAACCGGCGCCGTTAAGGCTTGGGCCCACGATCGGCCCGCTCGAGTGCCCCGCTGCGTCGAGGCTGCCGCCGCCGTACGTCCCGTGCGCCGATTCGACGAAGCCGATGGCCGCCACCGTATTCCAGCTGATCCCGCAGTCCGGGATGGAAGCGCTGGTCGTGGCGGCAGCCGAAACGTAGGCCCGGAGCGCACGGGCAGGTATCCCGGTCTGCGCCGCGGCCCGGGCGAGCCACTGTGCGTCCGGGTTGCGGGTGACGTTTACGGCCGTGGTGATGCCTGCGGCTTCGAGTTTCGCGCCCGCCCGGGGAGGAGCAGACAGGGCCACGCGGGCGTCCGCGCCGGGCTGCCGGATTACCCAGAAGGAGAATGCGGTGATGACGCAGAGCGCGAACAGGCTGAAAACCACAAGGCGTTTAAGACGGAGCACCGACTAATCAAACCATCCGGTGGAGACACCGGCGGACGAAGACGATCAAGCTTCGTCCGGGCCAGCCGGATCCGCGCCGGCGTGCGCGTCACGGGGTCGGCCGGGCCATACCCGTTCGGCGAGGGCGAGGACCGGCGGGAGCGCAGGGTTGCCCGAGTCCCCGGCCTGCACACCCGGGAGCATGTCATGGCGGTTGCAGTCATTTTGGAGGTCGACGGAACGACAATCGAGCAGTACGACGAGATCAACATGCTGATGGGGCTTACGCCGGGCGGACCGGGCCCCGACGGATCTATTTCCCACTGGGCCACGATGACGGACAGGGGTCTGCAAGTTACGGATGTCTGGAAGAGCCGGGAGCAGTTCGATGCCTTCGCGCAAGAAAAGATCATGCCCCTCAGCGTGAAAGCCGGCTTCGCGGGGCCTCCGAAGCCGATCTTTCACGAAGTGCACAACTACTGCACCCCGGGGAAGGGAGCCTAAGCCCCCGTGGACTCCTTCACGTGCGTTTCCAGGACATCGCGGACCGAGGTCCATTCGTGCGGGCCGTAGCGGTCGTTGTCGACGTGATGAAGTTCGGCCTCGCCACTGAACATGCTGACGAAGTACTGCATACCCTGCCAAGCGGGGAATGCTTTGTCCGTGTCTTTCGACAAGCGACGGCCGATCCGGCTCATCGCCGACAGAATGCCGGTGGTACCGGCCCATTGCAAGGCAAAAGGTGTTCCGGTGAGTTCGGTCATCGCCCGGGCGATAGTCCGCGCAGTGACGCGGTCACCGGCGATTTCGACGACTCGGGGCGCGTCCTCGTCGAGGGCGACAAGCGCGACGACGCGCGCGACGTCGTCCTTGGTGGTGAAGTCGAGAATCTGGTCTGGTGAGGACCAGAACATGACCCGGTGGCGCGTGAACAGGATCATGGGCGCCTGTCCGGTGAGCATGTCGGCGAACGCCCCGTTCAGCACGGAAGTCACACGAATGGAGGCGGCATCAAGTTCCGCGGCGAACTCGCGACGGAGCTCGAAGTTGCGATTGCTGCCGGGAGTGATCCGACGGTAATCCGCAGAGTAATCCGACGGGATGAACCGTGCTACACCGGCGTCGACGGCGGCGGCGAGGAGCGCCCGTTGCGCGTCAACGATCACAGGGCGCGCGCCGCTGACGGCCGAGATCACGGTATCGACGCCCGACAACGCTGAGACCAGGCCGGCCCGGTCCGTGTAGGCGGCCTCGTGGATCTTCACACGGTCCTCATCGCCGAAGATGCCGTGGGCCCTCCCGCTGCCCGGGCGGGTCAGCACCCGGACGAGGGTGTCGTGGCGGAGGAGTTCGCGAACGATGCGGCGGCCGAGGTCACCGGTGGCTCCGGCGACGAGGACGGTGCTGGTCATAGTGTGCTCTTCTCGGTCGGGGATTCGAAGTATCGGCGGGAGGATCGGTGGGCTTCGTGCTGGGTTGCCCGCTCCAGCGGCGGTCTCGAGCAGCGACGCTCCCACTCCGAGACGGTCCGACCATTCTCCGGCTTCAGCCAAACAACCGCCTAATTCCGGTCAAAGCGGAGACGAGGAAACAGCGCCTCGGCGTTGCCGCGGTCAATCGCCGCGCGCAGTACGGGATCCAGCGGATACTTCTCATACTGCATGGTCAGGAAATCGATGGCCGCGGAGGGAGCGAACGGGAAGTCAGTGCCGTACGTGATACGGCCCGGGTCAGCTACCTCGAGCAGGCTGGGCAACGCCGCCGGGCTGGCAGACAGGGCGACGTCGTAGTAAAAGCGTCGCAAGATGGACAGCTTCTTATCTCCCAGGGCCGCCAGTGCGCTGAGGGCGTGGTCCTTGTCGAGGAGCATCGTCAGCAGGATCCTGTAGGCGATGAAGGGCACGAATCCGCCCGCGTGCGCCAGGACGAATTTGATCCCGGAGAACTTCTCCATCGCACCGGACAGGACAAGGCTGATAGCGGTGCGGGTAGTGTCGAGCAAGAAATCTGCGGCAAAGGAGGGTACGCCGGGCACGGCAGGCGCCGGGAGGTCACCGGGGTGGATGAAGACCACGGCCCGGCGGCGGTGCAGGAACTCCAGCAGAGGTTCAAAACCCGGATCTCCCAGGTAGCGGCCGTCATTGTTGGCCAGCAACACGACCCCGTCCGCCAAAAGGGTGTCCAGGGCATACCGGGCCTCCGCAAGGGCGCCTTCCACGTCCGGCAGTGTGAGCGTCGCAAAGAACCCGAACCGATCCGGCCGGGCGGCCACCACCTCCGCACAGAACTCGTTAACCTCCCGCGCTTTCAACCGAGCTTCCATCGCATCCCCGAAGTAGACACCGGGCGTGGACAGGGAGAGGATGCCGGTCTGCACGTCGTGCCTGTCCATGAACTTCAACGCGGAGCGCTCGGACCACGACGGCAGACCAATCCCACCGGGGTCTATCCCCTTGTCACGCATCCACCGCGCATACCCCGGCGGAACGATGTGCTGGTGCGTGTCGATACGGTACGGCGGGCCCATCCGAATCACCTGCCAACAGGTTCATTTCAGTCTGGTTGAGCGGGGCAACTGCTCAGGTTCCGCAGAACGTGCGGTACGCGCCGAAGTCATCCGGCGCGCCAAGTGCGTATCGCTCGAGCCCGGGGCGTTCGTTATACGGGTCGGTGACCGCATCCAGAAGCCGGAACAGCGGCCCCAGGTCGCCACCGGTGGCAGCGGCCAAGGCTTCCTCCACCAAATGGTTGCGGGGAATGTACGCCGGATTAACCCGGTCCATCATGTCGGCGTACGGGTTCAAGGCACGCCAGCGAGCAGCCCAGTCATCAAACGCCGTCCCATCCGGAATGAGCTGCCGGGCTGGCTCAGGGCGGCCACGGGCCGCATTGCCGAGGCTGCGGAAGAACGAGGTGTAGTCCACGCGTCCCTGCTGCAGGAGGGTCAACAGCTCCTCGACGAGGGGCGACGTCACCTCATCCCCGAGCCCCGGACGGAATCCAAGCTTCCTATTCATGCCCGCCGCCCAGGCAGCACTGTACTGATGGCGGAAATCGTCCAGTGATTCCACCGCAAGCTGGATGGCTGCCTCCTGGTCCTCATGCAGCAGGGGCAGCAGCGACTCGGCGAGACGGGCGAGGTTCCATTCCGCCACCACTGGCTGATTCCGATAGGCGTAGCGCCCTGTTTCGTCGATCGAACTGTAGACGGCGGCGGGGTCGAACGCGTCGATGAAAGCACACGGGCCGTAATCGATGGTCTCGCCTGAGATCGTCATGTTGTCGGTGTTCATCACCCCGTGGACGAATCCCACCAGCATCCAGCGGGCCACCAGCGACGCCTGCGCAGCAACCACCGCTTGGAAGAGGGCGAGGTAGGGGTTTTCGGCTTGCGCCGCCGCCGGATAGTGCAGGGAGATCGCATAGTCGGCGAGGCGGCGAACGAGACCGGCGTCCCCCGTGGCCGCGGCGTACTGGAAACTGCCCACGCGCATATGACTCATGGCGACGCGGGTGAGCACGGCTCCCGGCAACACAGTGTCGCGCTGCACGGGACGCCCCGTTGCCACCACGGCGAGGGACCGTGTGGTGGCAACGCCTAACGCGTGCATGGCTTCACTGACGAGATATTCGCGCAGCATCGGCCCGACGACGGCCAGCCCGTCTCCCCCGCGGGCGAACGGTGTACGTCCGGAACCCTTGAGGTGCACGTCCCGCGGCGTGCCGTCGGCGTGCGTGATCTCGCCGAGCAAGAGGGCGCGCCCGTCGCCGAGCCGGGGGGCGTACCAGCCAAACTGGTGGCCCGCGTAAGCCTGCGCGACCGGAGTGGCATCAACGGGGAGCCGATGCCCGGTCAGCAGGCCCACCCCTTCGGCACTTCGTAAGAAGTCAACGTCCAAGCCCAATTCGGTTGCCAGCCGGTCGTTGAGCACCAGCAATTGAGGGTCAGCGATGTCCTCTGCCCGCCAAGCAATGGCCATCTCCGGAAAGTCCCGGGCGAAGTGGCCGCTCAACGTGACGGCTGACAGGGACATGGCATCCATGCATCCAGAATAGCCGTCACACGATGAACCGTGACGGCTCACGTATCGTCCCGCAGCAAACCGGCCTACATGGAGCATCCGCCGGGGACCTGCATTTGTGCGACATCCGAATCATCGGCTGCGCGGTGACGGTATACGTATCCCGGCCCAAATGCTCTATCAGCAAGGACCCATGAGGTCCACGCTGTCTTCAGGGCGAAAGGGTGGACCCGATGAGGATCCTGGGACTTGAAGGCTGGCGCGCGTGGACGTGGCTTTCCTGGCTCGTGGCGGCAATGTTGTCGTTGGCCTTCCGTGACCTGACGGTGTTTGGAATAGCGGTCCCCGCCTCGGCGCTTCTTTTGGCTGCTCTGACCGGTCCGGTGGGCTGGCGGCGCGGGCGCGTTGACAGATTGGATCTGGCGGTGGTGGCAGCACTTTACATTGCCGTCGTGGCGCTGTTCCGCGTAGCCTTCACCGTCTTCACGACCGCCAACGTTCTCGGCCTTTTCCTCTGCTTTGGTGCGGGCTTGGTCCTGGGGGTCGCAGGGCCGGTTTTCTACACGGTTAGGCGGGGGCGTCCGCTGTCCGATCTGGGCCTGGGACTGGGCAACTGGAAGCAGGCGACAGTCCTTGGACTCATCCTTTCCCTTATCCAGTTTGCCATCACGCTGCTCGGCTACCGGCTGCCTGCACCTGTTGGCTGGGTTCCGTTGCTTGTTATGTCTTTGACGGTAGGTGCTTTCGAGACCGTGTTTTTCCGTGGCTTCGTCCAGATGCGCCTGAGCGCGAGTTTCGGTCAAGCTCCCGGCATAGCAATCGCGGCTGGCCTGTACGCGGTTTACCACGTCGGTTACGGGATGGGCGGTGATGGAATGGTCTTTCTGTTTGGGCTTGGGGTGCTCTACGCGGTCGCGTTCGCTTTGGTGCGCAACGTCCTTGTGCTGTGGCCGTTGCTCACGCCGCTGGGTTCATTCTTTAACAACCTCAGCGGCGGTGACATCGAGCTGCCGTGGGAGGCGACCCTGGGATTCGCCGACGTCCTGGGCCTCATGGTCGCTGCAGTGTGGCTGGGCCACCGCCGGCTACAGCGGAAGGACCCGCCGGCAACTACGCCGGCTCTAGGAAAAGATCGGTGACGGCGGCCTTAAGCGCCCTCCTCGCTGCCGTTCGCTCAGCCGGACTCCGTGCCGGAGAGGGAACCCTTCTCTACGAGATGCTCGAGTCGCGGCGGATCAGTCCGGTGATCGCAGGCCGGCTCCGCGGCGGATCGAGTCTCTTGCTGCTGCTCTTGTCGGCCGCATGCTCGAACAGAACGACGCCACTCCACCGGGGGTCCCGCTGCCAGTTAAAACGTTCCGCCTTTGTGCGTAAACTCAGCTTCATGGAGAAACCCGGGACGCTTTTCGGATGGGCCTTTGGCGACGCCGCCCGCGCAGATGAACCCGGATACCTGGATGAGCTCCGCCGAGAGGCCCTGGAAAACGCAATCCAAGACGCCGACAGGCGGGGATTCAAGGTGGAGGCCGGCGAAGAAACCTATGCGGTCGTACAAGCCGGAGAAACGCTGGTTGACGTCGAAAACGCCCCGGACCGGCTTGTTGTCCGGTGCACCGTTAGGCTCACCGGTCCGGGGTCTGAAAGCGTTCATGCCGTGGGACCCATGAATGGCTAGAGGCATCAATAATTGACTGGAAGCCCCACGGCAAGTGGTCCATTCGGAACTGCCCCGAGCGCTACGCACCGGCACCGAAATCTGATAGACACAGTACGCAAGCGGGACCCGGCCCACACTTGCGGCCACCAACTAAAAAGGCCCCCGCAGGGGCCCATCAGTGAACAATTTGTCCACTCCCAGAGGCCCACAAGCCCCTGAACAGGGAAACACTGTGCCCGAGGTGGGACTCGAACCGGGTTCCGGCCCCTGAATATCCGCCACTCCCCCGAAAACCTCCGTAATCCGGCCCGGTCCGGCCGATATACGACCCGATCCGAAGCCGCGGGTGTGCACATTGTGCACACCTTTTCTTTTCTCGGTTCGGCACCAGCCGGGCTGCTCAGACGGCGGTGACTAGGGCAGTTTGATTGGGGATCGGTTTTGCAGTCTGAGTTGGGCCCACTTCGCGCCCCGCCGGTTGATGAATCGCAGCTTCAGTTGCGCCCACCCCACGGTAGATTCCATCGGAGCTTTTCCCAACGGTGTAAGGCAGTGATGGAGTCGAGAGTGGAGCTATTCGCGAGGATCCGCCGGGATGCCAGGGTCAAGGGCTCCTCGATCCGCTGCCTCGCACGGGAGCACCGGGTCTCCCGGAGAACGGTCCGGCAGGCACTGGCCGCTGCGGAACCACCGGTGCGCAGGGTTCCTGCCCGGGGGGCACCGAAGCTGGGCGGCGATCCCGTGTCCGGGATGACACGCCGCAGTGCGGCTGGACGATCCGCGGATCAGCGATTAAAGTCTTTCGGTATCGAATGCAGTCAGACGGACACGAAGTCCGGGAAGGGGGCGCACATCACCGCTGACCAACACCACCAACCCACTGCTTCATCCGTGAAAGCCCCTCCGTCGAGGGGCTTTCTTATGTGCCGGGAGCCTGCGGTCCGAGGCGGCGTTCACGGGCCGCCTGACCCCGTCCCTTCCCCAGAAACAGGGACACGAAAGTACTCAGCGCGATGATGCGGTCGCGGTCAGCCCCGTGAAGACTCGCTGGGTGGACGCTCATCGTCGTCTGCGGGCTTCTGCATCCCGAGGATGAGCAACGTGATGCCCATCGTGAAGAACGCCATCCAGGCCGTGGTTCCCAGAAACATCATTGCGATCGCAACCGCAACGAAAACGATCCCAATCGGCAGGAAAGCCGCGCCCCTGCTTCTCTTCGCTCGGCCGTTCGACGCCGACATGGGCTTTCCTTCGCCGTTCACCTGGCCGAGGCTACGTCGGCGAAAGGAGACCCGCAACGTTCCCGCGAGGACAATTTGCCGCGTCTCATTACCTCGACAGTCCTGACCCGCCCTGAAAACCACCCGACGGTCTCAGTAATCGATCGTTTGTGAGACCGATCCCGCCGTGCCCTATTCCTTGCGCATCCCGCCGGTGGAGGTTTGCGTAGCTGGCTGTTTGCTTTGGGGGCTTGCCTCGGGAGTGGCCGCTTGGGTGGTTTCCTTTTGGCGGCCGGCGTTGATGATCAGCGCGGTGATAAGTGCCGATGCCGCGAGAAGGATGGCCGCGATGAAAAGCGCCGTCGTGTAGCCACTCGTGAGTGCAGCGCTGGCTGTTGCGTGCTGCAGCGTCTCTAGAGGCGCGTGAGGTGTACAGCGCTGTCAGTGCGTCGGGGAGCCTGTATTCGGTGATGCTTACGGAGATTGTGGTGAGCACTGCAACGCCAAGGGCGACGCCGATCTGCTGGGCGGAGTTCAGTTGCGCTGACGCGATGCCGGATTCCTGGGCTGGGATGCCGGGCAAGCTTGTTGCCTTCACTCACTTTTCCCGCGACAGGAGGTTGGGAAGGCTTAGAGGGACGTGGCCACGGAGGACCGGAACCGGTCGATGGCCGCCTCGTTGCGGGCGAAGTACGTCCACTGTCCAATGCGGGTGGTCTGCACGAGGTCCGCGTCTGCGAGGGTAGCCATGAACTGCGAGGCGGTGGACTGGGAGACCTCGCAACGCTTCCTGATGCTTGAGACGCACACCCCGTAGCGTGTGGCGTCGACTTTCTGTTCTTCGAAATTCTTCACGGGGTCGCGGAGCCACTGCAGGATCGCCAGGCGGTGTGGGTTGGAGAGCGCGCGCAGTGCTGCAAGCAGCTCATCCTGCTGGAGCTGGGTTCCGGGGTTCTCATGTGTAGGCACTCCATAAGGCTACCTCAAAATCGTTATATCGCAATTTACCGATGAACGTGCTAGAACTTAAACCACCCCCTCGAAAGGAACGAACATGCCTATCACCACAGAAGTTTCCACCGCTGTTCAGGACTGGAGCTCCAGCCTGGCCGCCCTTCCCCCCTTGCTCCGCGGAGAACCGTCGGACACGACCCTCGATGAACTGCGCACCGCATACGACGAGATGCTGGCCGCCCATCCCACCCCGGAAGGGGTCACCATCGAAGAGGTGGACATGGGCGGGATCCCGGGAATCGTGGTGACGCCCGAGACGGTGGAGGACAACCGGGCCCTTTTCTACATCCACGGAGGCGCTTACATAGTCGGCAGCCCCGCGGGCTACCACGGCCTCGCCGGAAACTTCGCCCAGCGCCTAAAGGCCCGGGTGTTCCTGCCGCACTACCGGCTCGCTCCTGAACACCCCTTCCCCACGCCGATCAACGACACCGTCGACGCGTACCGTTGGCTGCTGGAGCAGGGTCAGGATCCGGAGCGTCTGATGGTCGCAGGTGATTCGGCCGGCGGCGCCATGACAGTCACGGTGATGATCAAGGCCCGGAACCTGGGGCTGCGGCTGCCGGCAGCCGGGGTTGCCCTGTCACCCTGGGCGAACCTGGAACACACAGGCGCGTCGATGACCAACCGGGAAGGCCTCGACCCGCTCAACAGCAAGGCCGTCCTGGACCTGCTGGCACGCAGCTTCCTAGGCGGGGCACTGCCGAATGACCCGGACGCATCCCCGGTCTTCGCCGACGTCCGCGGACTGCCCCCGATCCTAGTCACAATCGGGGAGAATGAACTCATGCTCAGCGACGCAGTCCGGCTCGCCGGGCACCTGGCCGAGAACCGCGTGCGAGTGCGCCTGGACGTCTGGCCCGAGATGTTCCACGTCTGGCACATGCACCAGGACCGACTCCCCGAGGGGGGCAAGGCCCTCGACGACGCGGCCCGGTTCCTGCTCGAGGCGCTGCCCGCCCGGTAGGGACATCATCGGGGCGCCGTTAAGGCGCCCCGCAAGATGAGCAACCCCAGATCGTCAGCCCGATCCAATATAGGGTCGGGCTGACGTGTTCGACGTCGTGAGCGACGACGGGTCCCACCTGCCCATGCAGGAATGAAAAGCAACACGATGTCCACGCCACCAAGATCGACCAACTACCGGCCTTCCAGCGTGCCGACCGGGCACGCGCCGGGGCTCAAGAAAAGGTTAGCGCCTGACCGCCAACAAACCCCACCAAGCCATTCACTTATTTGGCAACGTCACCATGAACAGTCATGGAATCCCAGCAAAGGCGTCGACGCTCCCCCGGACAGCGCCAGTCATGCGGTTCCAGGCGTACCCGGTCATGAACGAGTAAGCAGCGCCACCGCTGCCCGAAACCACGAGAAGGAGCCGCCGGCCACAGTAACGGCCAGGCAACAAAAAGGCCCCCGAAGGGGCCCATCAGAGAAAATTGTCCAGGCTCAGAGGCCTCCAAGACCCTGAACAGGAAACACTGTGCCCGAGGTGGGACTCGAACCCACACACCTTTCGATACCGCATTTTGAGTGCGGCGCGTCTGCCAATTCCGCCACTCGGGCGCGGAGTACACCGGTTGTCATATTCGCCTGCTCCATGGTGCTGTGAGCAACGCGATCGCTTCCGGTGCGCGAAATTACTCTACATGCAGATAGGCTGAATTCCAGAATCGCGCCAGTGACGCCGCATCGATCCCAACCGGCCCCCAGTACACCAGCGGACTTGCCTCAGATGGTTCAGTTCCCGCCGTACCTTTCCAAGGAGTACCCGTGTCAGAACAGACGGAGTCAACCCCCACCTCCCAGCCGGCGCGCCGTGTCGTGGTCGCCGAGGATGAGACCCTCATCCGCCTGGACATCATCGAGATCCTGCGCGGCGAAGGCTACGACGTCGTCGGCGAAGCGGACAACGGCGAGAAGGCCGTGCAGCTCGCGGAAGAGCTGAAGCCGGACCTCGTCCTGATGGACGTCAAGATGCCCGTCATGGACGGCATCTCCGCCGCCGAAAAGATCGTCAAGGCCCGCATCGCCCCGGTGGTGCTGCTGACCGCGTTCAGCCAGAAGGAACTCGTCGAGCGCGCCCGCGACGCCGGCGCCATGGCCTACGTGGTCAAGCCGTTCACCCCCGCGGACCTGATCCCCGCCCTGGAGATCGCCCTGTCCCGGCACGAGGAGATCAAGGCCCTCGAAAGCGAAGTCAGCGACCTGCAGGAGCAGTTCGCCACCCGCAAGCTCGTGGAGCGCGCCAAAAGCCTGCTGACCACCAAGATGGGCCTCACGGAGCCGGAAGCCTTCCGCTGGATCCAGAAGACCTCGATGGACCGCCGCCTGAGCATGCGCGAGGTTGCCGAGACCATCATCAACCAGGTCAACTAGCGCGCCGCCAACCCGGCCAGCACACAGAAAAACAAAGGGAGGGTCCCCGCCGCTGAATACCAGCGGCGGGGACCCTCCCTTTGTATTGCCTGAAGAACTAGACCTTGGTGTTCTTCTTCTTCTTTTCCGGCCAGGGGCCGAGCTTGTCCTTGGTGACGGCCTCGCCGTGGCTGCCGGCGTCGGCCAGGTCGCCCACCTTGTGGACCTTCAGCATGTTGGTGGACCCGGCCTTTCCGGGAGGCGAACCGGCCGCAATGACCACCATGTCGCCGTCCTCGACGAGGTCCATCTCCAGCAGGTTGCGGTCCACCTGGGCGGTCATCTCATCGGTGTGGCCCACCATCGGGACCAGTACCGGCTGGATGCCCCAGGTCAGCGCCAGCTGGTTCCAGACGTGCTCCACCGGGGTGAAAGCGAAAACCGGGCGGATCGGGCGCAGCCGCGAGAGGCGGCGTGCCGAGTCGCCGGACTGGGTGAAGGTACAGATGTACTTCGCTTCCAGCTGGTCGGCGATTTCGACGGCGGCCCGGGTGATGGCGCCGCCGCGGGTCTTGGGCTTGGTGCCCAGCGGGGGGACGCGCTCCAAGCCGTGGACCTCGGTGGATTCGATGATCCGGGCCATGGTCTTGACGGTTTCGATCGGGAACTTGCCCACGCTGGTCTCGCCGGAGAGCATCACGGCGTCCGCGCCGTCGAGCACGGCGTTGGCGCAGTCGGAGGCCTCGGCGCGGGTCGGGCGCGGGTTGTCGATCATGGATTCGAGCACCTGCGTGGCCACGATGACGGGCTTGGCCCAGCGGCGGGCCAGCTCGACGGCGCGCTTCTGCACGATCGGCACTTCCTCGAGCGGAAGCTCCACACCGAGGTCGCCGCGGGCCACCATGATGGCGTCGAAGGCGTCGATGATTTCGGGGAGCTGCTCCACAGCCTGCGGCTTCTCGATCTTGGCGATGACCGGCACGCGGCGGCCCTCTTCGTCCATGATTTCGTGGACGCGCTTGATGTCCGAGGCGTCACGGACGAAGGAGAGCGCCACCATGTCCACGCCGCGGCGCATGGCCCAGCGCAGGTCGTCCTCGTCCTTTTCGCTCAGGGCGGGGACGTTGACGGCGACGCCGGGCAGGTTGATGCCCTTGTTGTTGGACACGTAGCCGCCGACGACCACCTGGGCGACGACCTTGACGTCGTCGACCTCGATGGCGCGCAGGGCAACCTTGCCGTCGTCGATCAGCAGCGAATCGCCGGGGTTGACGTCCTCGGTGAGGCTCTTGAGCGTTGTGGAGCAGATGTCCTTGGTGCCCGGCACGTCCTCGGTGGTGATCGTGAAGGTGTCACCGACGGCGAGCAGGTGCGGTCCGTCGACGAAACGGCCGAGGCGGATCTTCGGACCCTGCAGGTCGGCCATTATGGCGACGGCCTTGCCGAGCTGCCCGGCGGCCTTGCGGACGTTGTCGTAGGTGTTGTCGTGCACGGAGTAGTCTCCGTGGCTCATGTTCATGCGGGCCACGTCGACCCCGGCTTCCAGCACGGCGAGCGTGTTCTCGAAGCTCGCGATCGCCGGTCCGAAGGTGGCCACAATTTTAGCGCGTCTCATATACCTACCCTAGTTGTCTCTTGGTTGTTTTAAGTTCTCGCGGGGATGAACGGCCGGTGTCCGGCCCGCAAGGGGCCGGGCCGGACTACAGGACGGCGATCGCGCGGTCGGTCGGCGCTACCGGCGCCGGGAGAACGGTGCTGCCCATCAGGAACTTGTCCACCGCGGCGGCGCAGGCGCGGCCTTCGGCGATCGCCCAGACGATCAGGGACTGGCCGCGACCGGCGTCGCCGGCGACGAAGACGCCTTCGGTGTTGGTCATGTAGTAGCCGTCCCGGGCCACATTGCCGCGGCCGTCGAATTCGGCGTGCACCTGGTCGGTGATTCCGGCCGGTTCGGCGCCGGTGAAGCCCAGCGACAGGAAGACCAGGTCCGCCGGGATGATCCGTTCGGTGCCGGCCTTGGGCAGCCGCTTGCCGTCGACGAATTCGGTCTCGGCGACCTTGACGCCGGTCAGCTTGCCGTTCTCGCCGACGAATTCGACGGTGGACGCCAGGTAGGTGCGCTCACCGCCTTCCTCGTGGGCGCTGGCCACCTCGAACAGGGTGGGGAACGTCGGCCAGGGCTGGTGCGCGGCCCGCTCCGCGGACGGCTGCTTGCCGATCGCCAAGGTGGTCACGGACGCGGCCTGGTGCCGGTGCGCGGTGCCGAGGCAGTCGGCGCCGGTGTCGCCGCCGCCGAGGATGACCACGTGCTTGCCGGCGGCGTTGATCTGGTTTTCCACCGTCTCGCCGGCCACCACGCGGTTGGCCGGGACGAGGTAGTCCATCGCAAAGTGCACACCTTCGAGCTCGCGGCCCGGGATCGGCAGGTCCCGCGGGACGGTGGCGCCGGTGGCGACCACGACGGCGTCGTAGCGCCGGCGCAGCTGCTCCCAGGTCACGTCGGTGCCGACGGCGACGCCGGTCCGGAAGCGCGTGCCCTCGGCCTTCATCTGGTCCAGGCGGCGGTCCACATGCTCTTTTTCCATCTTGAAGTCGGGGATGCCGTACCGCAGCAGGCCCCCGATCTTGTCGTCGCGCTCGTACACGGCGACGGTGTGGCCCACCCGGGTCAGCTGCTGCGCGACGGCGAGCCCGGCGGGGCCGGAGCCGACGACGGCGACCGTCTTGCCGGAGAGGCGCGCCGGCGGCAGCGGGGTGACCCAGCCGTTGTCGAAGGCCTGGTCCACGATGGAGACCTCAACCTGCTTGATGGTCACGGCAGGCTGGTTGATCCCCAGCACGCAGGACGCCTCGCAGGGCGCCGGGCAGAGCCGGCCGGTGAACTCGGGGAAGTTGTTGGTGGCGTGCAGCCGTTCCATCGCTTCCTCGCCCTTGTCCCGCCAGACGAGGTCGTTCCACTCCGGGATGAGGTTGCCCAGCGGGCAGCCCTGGTGGCAGAACGGGACGCCGCAGTCCATGCACCGGCCGGCCTGGCTTTTCAGGACACCCTTTTCCTGGGCTTCGTAGACCTCTTTCCAGTCCATGATGCGGACCGGAACGGGACGGCGCGGCTGCGTTTCACGCTGGCGTACTTTCAGAAATCCGCGTGGATCAGCCACCGGTCACCTCCAGGATTCGAGACCAAACTTCTTCGCCGTCGGGGTCCAGGCCCTCTTCGATGGCGTCAAGACGGGTTTGCAGCACCGCCGCGTAGTCGCGCGGCAGCACCTTGGTAATGCGGGCGGCAGTGTCGTCGAAGTTCTCGAGCAACCGGGCCGCGTGCAGCGACTCGGTTTCCTCGAGATGCTTGACCAGCAGCCCGTGGACAATTTCGCGGTCCTCGGCGTCCAGTTCGCGCAGCTGCAGCTCGCCGGCGTCGAGGGCCTGCTTGTTGACCCGTTCGGTCTGCAGGTCCAGGACGTAGGCGGTGCCGCCGGACATGCCGGCGCCGAAGTTGCGGCCGGTGCGCCCAATGATCACCGCCTGGCCTCCGGTCATGTACTCGCAGCCGTGGTCGCCGATGCCTTCGACCACCGCGGTGGCGCCGGAGTTGCGCACCATAAAGCGCTCCCCCACCTGGCCGCGCAGGAACAGCTCGCCGCTGGTGGCGCCGTAGCCGATCACGTTGCCCGCGATCACGTTCCGCTCCGCGGCGAAGACGTTGGTGCGGTCCGGGCGGACGATGATGCGGCCGCCGGAGAGTCCCTTGCCGACGTAGTCGTTGGAGTCGCCGAACATCCGCAGCGTGATGCCGGCCGGCAGGAACGCGCCGAGGGACTGGCCGGCGGTGCCGGTCAGCGTGATGTCGATGGTGTCCGTGGCCAGCACGTCGGTGCTGAAGGTCTTGGTGACCACGTGGCCGAGCATGGTGCCCACGGACCGGTCCGTGTTGATCACGTCGACGGCGATCTTCACCGGGGTGCGGTCGCTCAAGGCTTCCGCGGCCATGGCGATCAGCCGCTGGTCGAAGTGCTTGTCCAGCTCGTGGTTCTGGCCGGTGAGGTTGCGCAGCGGTGCGTCGTCGTCGAACTCCAGTCCGTGCAGGATGGGGTCCAGGTCCAGCCCTTCGGCCTTCCAGTGGCTGATGGCCTCGCGGGTGTCGAGCATTTCGGCGTGGCCGATCGCCTCTTCCAGGCTCCGGAAGCCGAGCTCGGCGAGGATCTCACGGACTTCCTCGGCCAGGAATTCGAAGAAGTTGACCACGAATTCGGGCTTGCCGTTGAAGCGTGAACGCAGCTCCGGGTTCTGCGTCGCGACGCCCACCGGGCAGGTGTCCAGGTGGCAGACGCGCATCATGATGCAGCCTGAGACCACCAGCGGGGCGGTGGCGAAACCGAACTCCTCGCCGCCGAGCAGCGCGGCGATCACCACGTCGCGGCCGGTCTTCAGCTGGCCGTCCACCTGCACGACCACGCGGTCGCGCAGGCCGTTGAGCATCAGCGTCTGCTGGGTTTCGGCGAGGCCGAGTTCCCAGGGCACGCCGGCGTGCTTGAGCGAATTCAGCGGCGAAGCGCCGGTGCCGCCGTCGTGCCCGGAGACCAGTACGACGTCGGCCTTGGCCTTGGTGACGCCGGCGGCGACCGTGCCGATGCCGACCTCGGAAACCAGTTTGACGTGCACCCGCGCCGAGGGGTTGGCGCGCTTGGCGTCATAAATCAGCTGCGCGAGGTCCTCGATCGAGTAGATGTCGTGGTGCGGGGGCGGGGAGATGAGTCCGACGCCGGGCGTAGAGTGCCGGGTCCGGGCCACCCAGGGGTAGACCTTCTGGGCCATCAACTGGCCGCCCTCGCCGGGCTTCGCGCCCTGCGCCATCTTGATCTGGATGTCGTCCGCGTTGGTCAGGTACAGGCTGGTGACACCGAAGCGGCCCGAGGCGATCTGCTTGACCGCCGAGCGCCGGGTCGGGTCCAGCAACCGGTCCACGTCCTCGCCGCCTTCACCGGTGTTGGACTTGCCGCCCAGCCGGTTCATGGCGATCGCGAGGGTCTCGTGGGCCTCCTGCGAGATGGAGCCGTAGCTCATCGCGCCGGTGGAGAAACGCTTGACGATGCTGGAGACGGGCTCCACTTCCTCAAGCGGGACCGCCGGGCGCAGTCCGCCCTTGAACTTCAGCAGCCCGCGCAGGGTCATCAGGTTCTGCGACTGGTCGTCCACGCCCCGGGTGTAGGCCTTGAAGATGTCGTAGCGGCGTTCACGCGTGGCGTGCTGCAGCCGGAACACCGTTTCCGGGTTGAACAGGTGCGGTTCGCCGTCGCGGCGCCACTGGTACTCGCCGCCGCCCAGCAGCGGCTGGTGCGGCAGTTCGATGCCGCTCTCCGGGTAGGCCATCCGGTGCCGCGCCGCGACCTCGGCGGCAATGACGTCCAGGCCCACGCCGCCCAGCTGGGAGTGCGTGCCGGCGAAGTATTCGTCCACTAGCTCCTGGCCCAGGCCCAGCGCCTCGAAGGTCTGGGCGCCGGTGTAGGAGGCGACCGTGGAGATGCCCATCTTGGACATGATCTTCAGGACGCCCTTGCCGAGGCCCTTGATCAGGTTGTAGACGCCGTCCTGCGCGGTGACGCCGGTGACGTCGCCGGAGGAGATCAGCTGCTCCACGGATTCCATCGCCAGGTACGGGTTGACCGCGGACGCGCCGTAGCCGATCAGCACGGCGACGTGGTGCGTCTCTCGGACGTCGCCGGCCTCAACCACCAGCGCGGTCTTGGTGCGGTTGGCGCTGCGCAGCAGGTGGTGGTGCACGGCGCTGACCAGCAGCAGCGACGGGATCGGAGCCCACTGGGCGTTCGAGTCGCGGTCCGAGAGCACCACGTACTGGACGCCGCGGTTGATGGCGCCGGAGACCTGCTCGCAGATTTCGGTCAGCCGGGCGCGCAGCGCGTTTTCGCCGCCGTCGGGACGGTACAGGCCGCGCACCTTCATGGCGACCCGGTCGCCGTCGGCGTTTTCAATGTTGGCGATCTTGGCCAGCTGGTCGTTGTTGATCACCGGGAACGGCAGCGAGACCTGCGGCTGGCGGACCTGCTTGGTGTCCAGCAGGTTGCCGTTGGGGCCGATCGCGCAGGTCAGGGAGGTGACCAGTTCCTCACGGATGGCGTCCAGCGGCGGGTTGGTGACCTGTGCGAAGGACTGCACGAAGTAGTCGAAAAGCAGCCGGGGCCGCTTGGAGAGCACGGCCACCGGGGTGTCCGAGCCCATCGCGCCGAGGGGTTCGGCGCCGGTGCGGGCCATCGGGCCGAGCAGGATCTTCAGTTCCTCGGTGGTGTAGCCGAAGGTGCGCTGGCGGATGTTGACCGAGGCTGCGGTGTGCACCACGTGCTCGCGTTCGGGCAGGTCCGCCAGGTCGATCAGGTTGTCCTTGACCCACTCGGCCCAGGGGTTCGCCGCGGCGACCTCGGCCTTGACCTCGGCGTCGTCGATGATCCGGCCCGCCTCGGTGTCGACGAGGAACATTTTGCCGGGCGAGACGCGGCCCTTCTTGACCACCTTGGAGGGTTCGACGTCGATCACGCCCACCTCGGAGGCGAAGACGACCAGGCCGTCCTCGGTGATCCAGTACCGGCCCGGGCGCAGCCCGTTGCGGTCCAGGGTGGCGCCGACGAGGTTGCCGTCGGTGAAGGACACGGCGGCGGGGCCGTCCCACGGCTCCATCAGCAGCGAGTGGTACTCGTAGAACGCGCGCCGGGCGGGGTCCATCGTGGCGTGGTTTTCCCAGGCCTCGGGGATCATCATCATGATCGAGTGCGTGATGGGCCGGCCGGAGAGCCAGAGCAGTTCCGCAACCTCATCGAAGGAGGCCGAGTCCGAGGCGCCCGGGGTGCAGATCGGGTAGAGCTCTTCGGGACTGTCCCCCAGCAGCGGGTTGGCCAGCTGCGACTGGCGGGCACGCATCCAGTTCCGGTTGCCCTTGACCGTGTTGATCTCGCCGTTGTGCGCGATGGTGCGGAATGGCTGGGCCAGCGGCCAGGACGGGAAGGTATTGGTGGAGAAGCGCGAGTGGACGATCGCGAGCTTGGTCTTGAAACGCTTGTCCGAGAGGTCCGGGTAGAACGGTTCGAGCTGCGCCGTGGTCAACATGCCCTTGTAGACGATGGTCCGGGAGGACAGCGAGGGGAAGTACACGCCGAACTTGTTCTGGGCGCGCTTGCGGATCCGCCAGGCCCGGGAGTCGAGTTCGTTCCGGGAAAGGGTCTCCCCGGTGCTGGAGGCGAAGAACGGCTGCGCGAAGTACGGCATGCAGGCCCTGGCCATGGCGCCGACCAGGTCGGCCACAATCGGGACCTCACGCCAGCCCAGGACGGTGAGCCCCTCGTCGGCTGCGAGGCCTTCGATGCCGGCCTTGGCGGCGTCGGATTCGCGCTGTTCGGCCGGCAGGAACGCGGTACCCACCACGTACTGGCCGGCGGCGGGCAGTTCGAAGTCGGTGACCGCGCGGAAGAACTCGTCCGGGACCTGCATGAGGAGGCCGGCGCCGTCGCCGGTTCCCTCATCGGCGCCGACGGCACCGCGGTGCTCGAGGTTGCGCAGGGCGGTCAGTGCGGCGTCAACAATGTCGTAGCCGGGTTCGCCGCGCAGGGTGGCGATGATGGCCAGGCCGCAGGCGTCCTTCTCCTGCTCCGGGTTGTACAGTCCGGCGGCGTCGGGCAGTGCCGCGAAACGCTTGAACGGTGAGATAGCCGTGGCGGGCTGGTCCGGACCGGACCAGCTGGGGCTGTGCAGGGTTTGGGTCATGGGAGACGTCCTTCCTCCTGATCGTGCGTATGGGAGGGACAACATTGGCCCGTATCGGTGCGCCGGTGTGACGGGCACAACAACGTGTTTTTCCTACTCGAATTGTAGGCCAGCGCCGCTTGCTGTACGAACAGTTACGCGGGCCGCCGGCCCGGGCTTGCATAGCGTGCAGCTGTCTGCTGCCTGCCGTCCCATGCAAACCATCTCGCCACGACGCTGTGGACTCGGGCCCCGGCGGGCGTTCGCCCTGCAGCCCGATTGCCGGTGCTGAGCTACTTGGTGCTGTCAGCTTCCGGCGCGGTTCCGGCGGCACTGCCGCCGGTTGGACCAGGGGCAGCTTCTCCGCTGGCGGGTTTGGTACCGCCGGTGGATTCGCCGCGCGCCTCGGCTGGGGCCGAAGCCCGGTCCGGACCGCTCTGGTTACCCGGGACATTATCACGCGATTCAGTATCTGAGACAGCAGTGTCCGAATGGCGGATAGTCGCGGTGGTGGCCGGCACCGTGGCCGGCACCGCGTCGGCGTCGTCCGCCTCAGCGTCGTCCTTGGCGGCTGCGTCGGAGGTTGTTGCGTCGGCAGCCTCCCCCGTCACGGCGGCCTCCGGTTCGCGACCCGGCAGGTAGGGGGTGTCAGGGACCTCGCGCTTGCGCAGGCCCAGGACGATGAAGACCGCCAGCGCAGCGATGAGCACGAAGATGCTGGTCCAGACGTTGAGCCTGGTGGTGATGCCGAAGAGGGTGATCTGCTCGGCGTCGTCGATCCGCATGGCTTCGATCCAGACGCGGCCCAGCGTGTAGTAGATGGCGTAGAGCCAGAACAACCGGGCGCGGCGGAAGGAGAACCGACGGTCCAGGGCGAGCAGCACCACCACTCCCACGAGGTTCCATAGCGATTCGTAGAGGAACGTGGGGTGGAACAGTGTGTCAGCCGGCATGCCGGCCGGGAAGTTGGGGTTGTCGGCGTCGACCTGCAGGCCCCACGGCAGGGTGGTGGGGCCGCCGAAGAGTTCCTGGTTGAAGTAGTTGCCCCAGCGGCCGATCGCCTGGGCGAGCAGCAGGCCGGGGGCGGCGGCGTCCATGAAGGCGCTGAGCTTGACGCCGGCGCGGCGGCAGCCGATCCAGGCGCCGACGGCGCCGAGCACCACGGCCCCCCAGATCCCGAGGCCGCCGCGCTGGATCTGCGGGATCAGGGACAGGTCCCCGGTGCCGTCGAAGCCGGGGCCGAAGTAGGCGTCCGGGGAGGACACCACATGGTAGAGCCGGCCGCCGATGATGCCGAACGGGATGGCCCAGATGGCGATGTCCCAGACGCTGCCCTCAGGCGCGCCGCGGCGTGCCCAGCGCACGGACGTAAGCCAGAGGCCGGCGATAATGCCGGCCAGGATGCACAGCGCGTAGGCGTGGATCCGCAGGGTCCCCCAGGGCAGCGGGATATCGAAGCCGGACCAGTCCGGGCTCGGAATGCTCGCGGGAACCATCGCTGCCGCGTGGAGGATTGACTGCATTGCTTACGCTTCTTCCCTGGTGAGGCCGGTGCTGAGCTCTTTCGTCAAGGACGCTACAGCATCGACGCCGCCCTCACCGATCGCCGCGACGAGGGCCGTGCCGACGATGACGCCGTCGGCGTAGGCGGCGATTTCGCGGACGTGGCCGGCGTTGGAGACGCCGAGGCCGACGCAGACGCGGTCAGCGCCCGCGGCGCGGGCTGCGGCGACGACGTCCTTGGCCGCGGAGCTGACGGAGGTGCGGGCGCCGGTGACGCCCATGATGGAGACGGCGTACACAAACCCGCGGCTCGCGTCGACGGTGCGCTTCATCCGTTCCGGTGAGGACGACGGTGCCACCAGGAACACCCGGTCCAGGCCGTACTTGTCCGAGGCGGCCATCCATTCCCCGGCCTCGTCCGGAATCAGGTCCGGCGTGATGAGCCCGGCTCCCCCGGCGTCGGCCAGGCGGCGGGAGAACTCGTCCACGCCCATCCGGACCACGGGGTTCCAGTAGGTCATGACCAGGACGGCAGCCTCGGTTTTGCTCGTGATGCCGCGGACGACGTCGAAGACCTCGCTGACGTGGAAGCCTTTGGCGAGGGCCTCGGTGGTGGCGGCCTGGATGACCTGGCCGTCCATCACCGGGTCCGAATACGGGATGCCGATCTCGATCAGGTCGGCGCCGTTTTCGGCCAGCGCGATGCCGGCGGCGATGGTGTCCTCAACGCTCGGGTAGCCGGCGGGCAGGTATCCGATCAGGGCGGCCCGGCCCTGGGCCCTGGCCCGGTCAATGGCCGCCGCGGACTTGCTGGCGGGCTGCACGTTGCCGTCCGCGCGGCCGTCGCTCTGGCCTTCGGTGCTGTTGTCGGCGTGGCTCACAGCTGCTCCCCCTCCTGGGCGATCTCGTGCTCGGGTGAATCCTTGTCGAGCAGGTCGAACCATTCCGCGGCGGTGGCCACGTCCTTGTCGCCGCGGCCGGACAGGTTTACGAGCACGATCTTGTCTGAGGCGCCGCCGGGGGTGTCTCCGGCGTCGGCGGCCAGGCGCTGGCCGACCTTGATGGCGCCGGCCAGGGCGTGCGCGGACTCGATGGCCGGGATGATGCCCTCGGTGCGGCAGAGCAGCCGGAAGGCTTCCATGGCCTCGCTGTCCGTGATCGGCTCGTAGCTGACCCGGCCGATGTCGGCGAGGTAGGAGTGCTCGGGTCCGACGCCCGGGTAGTCCAGGCCGGCGGAGATGGAGTGTGACTCGATGGTCTGGCCGTCGTCGTCCTGCATCAGGTAGGAGCGGGCACCGTGCAGCACGCCGGGCTTGCCCAGCGTGATGGTCGCCGCGTGGCGTCCGGTTTCGACGCCCTCACCGCCGGCTTCGAAGCCGTAGATCTTCACCGAAGGATCATCCAGGAAGCCGTGGAAGATGCCGATCGCGTTGGAGCCGCCGCCGATGCAGGCGCAGACGGCGTCCGGCAGCCGGCCGGTCTGTTCCAGGATCTGGGCGCGGGCTTCCTCGCCGATGACTTCGTGGAAGTACCGGACCATGGCCGGGAACGGGTGCGCTCCGGCGGCGGTGCCCAGCAGGTAGTGGGTGTTGTCCACGTTGGCGACCCAGTCGCGGAGCGCCTCGTTGATGGCGTCCTTGAGCGTCTGGGAGCCGTTGGTCACCGGGATGACGGTGGCCCCGAGGAGCTCCATCCGGGCCACGTTGAGGGCCTGCCGGCGGCAGTCCTCGGCGCCCATGTAGACCACGCACTCCAGGCCCAGCAGGGCCGCGGCGGTGGCGCTGGCGACGCCGTGCTGGCCGGCCCCGGTCTCGGCGATCACGCGGGTCTTGCCCATCCGCTTGGCGAGCAGCGCCTGGCCCAGCACATTGTTGATCTTGTGCGAGCCGGTGTGGTTCAGGTCCTCGCGCTTGAGGAAGATCCGCACTCCCCCGGCGTGCTCGGCGAAGCGCTTGGCTTCGGTGAGCAGCGAGGGGCGTCCGGAGTAGTTCTTGTTCAGTTCCGCGATCTGCGCGGTGAACTCGGGATCGGCCTTGGCCTTCTCGAAGGTGTCCTCGAGCTCGTCCAGGGCGGCGATGAGGGACTCGGGCATCCAGCGGCCGCCGTAGGAGCCGAAGTAGGGTCCCGGGTTGTGGCGCAGGGAGGGTGCGCCCTGCGGTCCGTCTTCATCCGGCCGGCTGCCTTCCAGGAACGCATCCACGGGGCTGTCCTCTGAGCCGGCTGTTGGCGCATCGACCATCAGTCTCACCATCCTGTTCCACTGCTAACTAGATCTTCGGTGCCGCACGGAAGCGCCGCGGAGTCCGGCCGGGAATCCGGCCGGGCGCGGTCAGGAACGTGCAGCGATTTCTTCGGCTCCGGCGGCCATGAACTCGGCGATCCGCTCGCGCGGGGTCGCATCGCTGACCAGCGCCTCGCCGACCAGGACCGCGTCGGCGCCGCTGGCCGCGTAGTGCCGGACGTCGTCGACGCCGCGTACACCGGATTCGCCCACCACAAGTGACCCGGCCGGGATGCCGGCGGCGAGTTCGGCGAAGACGGAACGGTCGACGTCGAGCGTCTTGAGGTTACGGACGTTCACGCCGATGATCCGGGCCCCCGCGGCGTCGGCGCGCTCAACTTCACCGGCCGTGTGGGTCTCCACGAGGACGTTCATGCCCAGCTCGTGGCTGAGCGCGCTGTACTCGCGCAGCTGCATGTCGGACAGGGAGGCGACGATCAGCAGGATCAGGTCGGCGCCGTGGGCACGGGCCTCCCAGATCTGGTACTCGTCGATCATGAAGTCCTTGCGCAGCAGCGGGATGTCCACCGCGGCCCGGACGGTGTCCAGGTCCGCGAGCGAGCCGTTGAAGCGACGCTGTTCGGTGAGGACGCTGATCACGGCCGCGCCGCCGTCGGCGTACTGCACCGCCAGCGAGGCCGGGTCCGCGATGCTCGCCAGGTCGCCCTTGGAGGGGCTGCGCCGCTTGATTTCGGCGATCACCTTGAGCTGCGACCGGTCCGTTGGCCCGCCGAGGGCGGCCCAGGCGTCGCGTGCCGGGGCCGCCGCCGCGGCACGCTCCTTCAGCTCGGCGAGCGTGACGAGGCGCTGGCGTGCCTCCATATCCTCCCTGACACCGGCATTGATGTCATCGAGAACAGTCACTCTTAGTGGCCGGAGTTCTTCAGCTTGCTGCCGCCGACGCCGTATCCGGCTTTGCGCATAACAAAGCCCACCACGAGGCCGATCAGCATGACGGCCGCGCCCGCGATGAAGATCGGGGTGTTGGCGATCACGAAGGCGATGGCTGCGATGAGGGCGCCGATCAGCATCACGATCACGGTGGTCCAGGCCGCCGGGCTGTTGCCGTGGCCGGTCGGCTCGCTGTGGTCGACGCCGTCGTAGACGCCGGTGCCGGCGGCGGGCTTGGGTGCAGAAACAGGGGCTTTGCTCATGGAAATCTCCTCAGGATCAATACTGCTTACATTCTGCCATTTATTGGCGGCGCCGTTGGCCGCGTTGCTGGCTTTGTGACCGGCCGCGGCCGCAGGGGCACCCACGGCGCCGGCTCAGGTGGGGTCGTCGCCGCGGGAGAGCCGGTCCCAGCTGTCGATCTCGTCGGTCGGCCCGGCGGGGTCCGAGGGGCCGCCGGTGGCGGCGGCATCGTACTTGGTGCGGCTCTTCCAGTACCGTCCGGCGGGCACGATCGCCAGGGCGCTGAGCCCCAGCAGGGAACCGGCGACGACGGCGAGGACGGGAAAGGCGGTGGTCGCCACCTGGACGTTGCTGCCGCTGATGCCGGTGGCGGCGGCGATGGAACCCTGCGCCGCGGCCAGCGGGTCGGCCAACACGGTCGCCGCGGCGGCAACGATCCCGGCGGCGGCGAGCAGGATGATCGCGGTGATGACCCAACGGGCGATGCGTCCGGCGATCGACGCGGCGAGGCCGCCGGCCAGCGCAACCAGGGCCAGCGCCGTCACCGTGGTGGCAGCCTTACTCCCCTGGACCTGCAGTCCGTCCTGGCTGCTGACGCCCTGGCCGAGCTGGCTGGGGTCCAGCTGGACCGTCAGCCAAGTCTGGGTGGTGGTGCCGAAGACCGCCAGCGCCAGCGCGGCGACGACCAGGACCAGGGTGGACTTCCGGGCCCAGCGCGGGACGGCCGGGCTGGTGCTCTTGATCGTTCCCGCGGGGCCGGTCATGGCTGCTCCGTCCCGGCGTCGGGCACCGTGTCGGCCGTGATGTTGCGCAGCGACTGGGCCGTATGGACCGCGCGCATGGGGGCGGCGGCCTTGTTGATGGTTTCGATCGCCTCGGTGGCGTTGACGGAGTCGGCCACGATCCCGCCGCCGGCCTGCACGTAGGCACGGCCTTCGCGGAGCAGCGCGGAGCGGATGGCGATCGCCATGTCCAGGTCGCCGGCGAAGTCCAGGTAGCCCACGACGCCGCCGTAGATGCCGCGGCGGTGCGGTTCCAGCTCGTCCAGCAGCCGCAGCGCCCGGGGTTTGGGCGCGCCGGAGAGGGTGCCGGCCGGGAAGGTGGCCTTGAGCACGTCGTACGCGGTGGCGGACGGGGCGAGTTTGCCCACCACCGTGGACACCAGGTGCATGATGTGGCTGAACCGCTCCACCTCCATGAACTGGGTGACGTCCACGGTACCGGCCATACAGACCTTGGAGAGATCGTTGCGGGAGAGGTCCACGAGCATGAGGTGTTCGGCGCGTTCCTTCTCGTCGGCGAGCAGTTCCTCGGCGAGGGCCTTGTCAGCTTCGATGGTCTTGCCGCGCGGCCGGGATCCGGCGATCGGGTGGGTGATGACGTCCTCACCGGTTACCGTGACCAGGGCTTCCGGGGAGGAGCCCACAATCGAATACTGGCGGCCGGCGGCGTCCTCGAGGCTGAAAATGTACATGTAGGGGCTGGGGTTGGTGTTCCGCAGCACCCGGTAGACGTCCAGCGGGTCGGCTCCGCATTCCATCTCGAAGCGCCGGGAGATCACCACCTGGAAGACCTCGCCGTCGACGATTGCCTCCTTGCCGCGGTCCAGGGCGGCGAGGTAGTCGTTCTCGTCCCAGCGCTCCTGGACGCTGGAGGCGAAGTCGACGGCGGCGGGCTGCAGCACCGAGATGGGCTGTTCCGTGGGGGCGCTGACCTTGGCCAGCAGGTTTTTCACCCGGGCGACGGCGTCGTGCCAGGCCTCGTCGACGCGTTCGGAGCTGTTGTCGAAGTTGATCGCGTTGGCGATCAGCAGCACGGTGCCGTCCATGTTGTCGTGCACAGCCATGTCCGTTACAAGGTTCAGCGCCATTTCCGGCAGCTGCAGGTCATCCTCCGGCGGGCTGGTGAGTTTCTCCCAATGCCGGACCGTTTCCCAGCCGAGGAAGCCGACCAGGCCGGAGGTGAAGGGCGGCAGGCCCTCGAAGCGGTCGGTGTGCAGGGCGCGGAGGGTGTCGCGGATGGCGTCGACCGGGCTGCCCTCCAGCGGCACGCCCACGGGCGGCTCGCCGAGCCAGTGTGCCTGCCCGTCCTTCGTGGTCAGGGTGGCGCGGGACCGCGCGCCGATGAAGGAGTAGCGGGACCAGGCGCCGCCCACCGCGGCGGACTCCAGCAGGAATGTTCCCGGCTGGCCCTGGGCGAGTTTGCGGTACAACCCGATCGGCGTTTCGGCGTCAGCCAGCACCTTCAGCCGGACGGGGATGACACGGCTGTGGCCGGCGAGTTCCCGGAACTCGTCCAGGCTGGGGCTGATGATTCCAAGGTCCTGCATGGCTGCGTTTTTCTGCCTGTTCTCTTGCTCTGTTGCTGGTGGGAAGCCGCGCTGCGCGCCGCGGTGGGGTGCGGCTGTGCGCGCGGGGTCAGTCGGCGTAGCCGACGACGGCGTCCAGCCCGCGTCCGTCGAAGCACGTCCGGGTGCCCGTGTGGCAGGCCGCGCCGACTTGGTCGACGCGGACCAGCAGCGCGTCGCCGTCGCAGTCGATCGCCAGGGACTTGACCCACTGGACGTGGCCGGAAGTGTCGCCCTTGCGCCAGTATTCCTGCCGGGAGCGGGAGTAGAAGGTGACGCGTCCGGTGGTCATGGTGCGGTGCAGCGCCTCGTCGTCCATCCAGCCGAGCATCAGCACCTCGTTGGTGTCATACTGCTGGACGATCGCCGCCACCAGGCCGGCACTGTCCCGTTTCAAGGACGCGGCCAGGCCGGCAGGGAGCGGAGTTTCGCTGACGGGGGCGGGGGCGGGCTGCTCAGACATCAGCTCAAGTCTAGTGCCTCGGGGCCGGCCGCCGCCCGGCGCCGGCGGCCCCGCGCTTAACATGGCCGCCAAAAGGCCGCCGCCGCCAAAATCACGGCACCCGCGGTGCACACGCACCGGCGTCTCGTGCTAGTTTCACAAGTGATGCATTTCGTCGATCCATCCCGAGAAGTTCTGGCCGAAACCTTGCTGGCGGCCGGTCCTGACTCCCCCACGCTCTGCAAGGGCTGGCAGACCCGGGATCTTGCTGCCCACCTGTACCTTCGCGAGCGGAAAGCCCGCGTTGGACTGGGCCTGCTGATCAAGCGTTTGTCCAAGGCCTCGGACGAAGCTACGGCCGAACTCGCCGCCAAAGTCCGGACGCCGGACGCCTACGCGCGGCTGGTCAACACCTTCCGCGCTGGTCCGCCCGCGCTCTCCCCCATGCGGATCAAGGCCCTGGACGAAAGCTCCAACCTGATCGAATATTTCGTGCACACCGAGGATGTCCGCCGGGCGGTGGACCGCTGGGCCCCGCGCGCCCTGGACGAGGCCTACTCCGACGCTCTCTGGGATGAACTGATCAAGCGTGCCGCCATCCTGTACCGCGGCGTGGACCTGGGCATCGTCCTGGTTCGCCCGTCCGGTCCCCGGCACGTGGCCAAGCGCGCGCCCGTCTCGGTCGCGATCGTCGGCGAACCGGGCGAACTCCTGATGCACGCGCATGGCCGGACCCGGCACGCGCTGGTGACCTTCGAGGGCCAGCCGGACGCCGTCGCGCTCCTGCAGTCCGCCGAAGTCGGCCTCTAAGCTCGCACTAAACCAACAACGCGGGGTCACTTAGCGCCGATATTCCCCTTCGGGATGGGCGCTGAGGCACCCCGCGTTGCTTTTAATCGGCTGGTGGTCAGCGGACTTCGAAGCCGGCCTCGCGGATGGCGGTTTTAACCTGGGCGATCATGTCCAGCGGGCCGAAGTGGAACACCGAGGCTGCCAGTACGGCGTCGGCGCCCGCGGCCACCGCCGGCGGGAAGTGCTCGGGCTTGCCGGCGCCGCCGGAGGCAATCAGCGGCACCTTCACGCTGGCGCGGGCCAGCCGGATCAGTTCCAGGTCGAAGCCGTCCTTGGTGCCGTCGGCGTCGATCGAGTTGAGCAGGATCTCGCCGACGCCGCGGTCGGCGGCCTCCCGGGCCCAGGCGAGGGCGTCGATGCCGGTGCCCTGGCGGCCGCCGTGGGTGGTGACCTCGAACCCGGACGGGGTCGGCTGCGAGCCGGGCCGGGTGCGCCGGGCGTCGAGGGAAAGCACCAGGACCTGCGAACCGAAGTGCCGGGTGATCTCGTCGATCACGTCGGGCCGGTCGACGGCCGCGGTGTTGATGGCCGCCTTGTCCGCGCCGAAGCGCAGCAGTTTGTCCACCTCGGCGACGCCGCGGACGCCGCCGCCGACGGTCAGCGGGATAAAGACTTCCTCAGCGGTGCGGCGGACGACGTCGAAGGTGGTTTCGCGGTTGCCGGAGGACGCGGTGACGTCCAGGAAGGTCAGCTCATCGGCGCCGCCGTTGTCGTAGCGGTGCGCCAGCTCGACCGGGTCGCCGGCGTCGCGCAGGCCTTCGAAGTTGATCCCCTTGACCACGCGGCCGGCGTCGACGTCCAGGCACGGGATAACGCGGACGGCTACGGACATGGCTGCTCCTGGAATTTGCTCACGGCTGAGGGCTTCACGGACTGGGACGCTAGATCCGGCAGGCGTGGATGCTGCTGACCAGGATGGCGCGGGCACCGAGGTCGTAGAGCTCGTCCATGATCCGGTTGGTTTCCTTCTTGGGCACCATGGACCGGACGGCCACCCAGTCCGAATCGCGCAGCGGCGAGACGGTGGGCGACTCCAGGCCCGGGGTGAGGGCCGCGGCCTGCTCAACGAGCTCCTTGCGGATGTCGTAGTCCATCAGCACGTACTGTCGGGCGACGAGGACACCCTGAAGGCGGCGGATCAGCACCTCGGTGGCCGGGTTCTGCTCGCCCTTGCGGCCGATCAGCACCGATTCGGAGTTCAGGATCGGCTCGCCGAAGATTTCCATCCCGGCGGCCTTGAGGGTGGTGCCGGTTTCGACGACGTCGGCGATCGCGTCCGCGACGCCGAGCCGGACGGAGGATTCGACGGCGCCGTCGAGCCGGACGACCTTGGCGTTGATGCCGCGCTGGGCGAGGTAGCCGCGGAGCAGCCCGTCGTAGCTGGTGGCGAGGCGCTTGCCCTCAAGCTGGTCAATGGAGCTGAAGTCCCCGACCGGGCCGGCGAACCGGAACGTGGAGGCGGCGAAGCCCAGCGGCAGCAGTTCCTCGGCCTCCACCTCGGCGTCGAGCAGCAGGTCGCGGCCGGTGATGCCGACGTCCAGCGTGCCCTGGCCGACGTACACGGCGATGTCGCGCGGGCGGAGGAAGAAGAATTCAATGTCGTTGTCCGGGTCCACCATGACCAGTTCGCGGCTGTCGCGGCGCTGGCGGTAACCGGCCTCGGCGAGCATGGCGGAGGCGGCTTCGGACAGGGATCCCTTGTTCGGGACGGCAACTCTCAGCATGGGAAGTTCTTTCTGGTTAGGAAGTCATCGGGTGCAGGCACAACGGGCCACGTGGTGCGCCGGGCTGCGCGGACTTCAGTCCGCGCAGCCCGGCGCGACGTGGCTAGAGATGCTTGTAGACGTCTTCCAGGCTGAGTCCTTTGGCGAGCATCAGAACCTGCAGGTGATAGAGCAGCTGCGAAATTTCTTCCGCCGCGGCCTCATCGGATTCGTACTCGGCAGCCATCCAGACTTCGGCTGCTTCTTCCACGACTTTCTTGCCGATGCCGTGGACTCCGGAATCCAGTTCGGCGACGGTGCGGGAGCCCTCCGGGCGGACGGCTGCCTTCTCACTCAGTTCTGCGAACAGCGATTCGAAATTCTTCACACCGTCCAGCCTACTTGTTCACGGCCGGGCCACGCCTGCCGGGCCCCAGCATGACGCCCCGGATGTGAGGGAATACACAGCCTACGAGTACTGCTTGAGCGTGACGGCGGTGGCGAGGGCCGCGGTGACGGCTTCGTGGCCCTTGTCCTCGGTGGAGCCCGGCAGGCCAGCCCGGTCGATGCCCTGCTGTTCGGTATCGCAGGTCAGCACCCCGAAGCCCACCGGCACCCCGGTGCGGACGCTGACCTCGGTCAGGCCGAGGGTGGCGGCTTCGCAGACGTACTCGAAGTGCGGGGTTCCGCCGCGGATCACCACGCCCAGCGCCACGACGGCGTCGAAGTGCGGGGCCAGCCGGGCCGCCGCCACCGGCAGTTCAAAGGTCCCGGGGACGCGCAGGACGCTCGGTTCGGCGATGCCGGCGTCCTTGGCGGCGCGCAGCGCGCCGTCGAGCAGGCCGTCCATGATTTGGGTGTGCCAGCTGGCGGCCACAATGGCCAGTTTCAGCCGGGAGGTCTCGTCGGGCTGGAAGGTGGTGAGGTCGATCTGGGGTGCGCCGTGGCCGCTCATGCAGGTTCCTATGCTGTGGGAGGTGGGGGTCTGGTGGTGGGCTGTTAGCCCTGTTCGTGCTCGAAGCCGAGTTGTCCCGCGGCGGGGGCGGCGGGCTCCATGTCGAGGACCAGGCGGTGGTCCATCCGGTCCTTTTTGGTCTGCAGGTAACGCAGGTTCTGCTCGCGGGAGGGCACCTCGGTGGGTACCATCTCAACGACCTTGACTCCGGCCTGGGCCAGGCGGTCCTGCTTGTCCGGGTTGTTGCTCAGCAGGCGGATCTCGTGCAGGCCCATCTCGGCGAGGATCTGCGCCGCGGCGTTGTAGCAGCGGGCGTCCACCGGCAGGCCCAGCTGCTCGTTGGCCTCGACGGTGTCGAACCCGGCCTCCTGCAGGGCGTAGGCCTTGATCTTGTTGGCCAGGCCGATGCCGCGGCCTTCCTGGCCGCGCAGGTAGAGCAGGGTGCCGCCGAATTCGTGGATTATTTCCAGGGCGTAGGCGAGCTGTTCGCCGCAGTCGCAGCGGTACGAACCAAACACGTCCCCGGTGAGGCATTCGGAATGCAGGCGCACCAGGGGTGCCTGGCCGTCCGTGGCCGGCAGCGGGGAGCTGACGGCGAGGTGCTCGGCGCCGGTGTCCAGATCGGTCCAGGCCTGGGCCACGAAGTCACCGTACGCGGTGGGCAACTGGACGATCGGTCCGCCGCTGACCGGATGCGGCTGCTGTCCCGGGGTGGCCGGCTGCGCTTCAGAAGTCGTCATTGTCTCTCCTCAATCAGGGTGTCAGGCGGATTCCGCTGCGTGGCCGCCGGTGTTGCCGGCCTCAAGGTACGCCACCAGGTCGGCAATCGAAATCAGCGGGCAGCCGTGTTCGAGCGCGAAGCCGCGAAGTCCGTCCAGCCGCATCATTTCTCCGTCGTCGTGCACCAGTTCTGCGATAACGCCCACGGGTTCCAGCCCGGCCAGCCGGCACAGCTCGACAGCCGCTTCGGTGTGGCCGGGACGCTCCCGCACACCCCCCTTAACGGCGCGAAGTGGGAAAACATGCCCGGGACGGGTCAAAGAATTCGGCTGGCTGGTCGGATCGGCCAGGATCCGGGCCGTCAGGGCGCGGTCGGTGGCGGAGATTCCGGTGCTCACGCCCACGGCCGCGTCGCAGGACACCGTGTACGCGGTGCCCTTGGAGTCCTGGTTGATGGTCACCATCGGCGGCAACGCCAGTGCGTCCGCCCGGTCGCCGGGCAGCGGCACGCAGATGACGCCGGAGCTATACCGGATGGTCCAGCCCATCAGCGCCGGGGTCGCGTGCTGCGCGGCGAAGATGATGTCGCCCTCGTTCTCGCGGTCCTCGTTGTCCACCACCAGCACCGGACGGCCGGCGGCCATGGCACGGATGGCGTCCTCGATCGGGTCCAGCGCCGACGGCGTGTCGACGGCGACACCGCGGTCCTCCTGCAATTTGCTCATGATGCTGCCTCCTGGCCATGCACGGCCGGCGCGAACGCGAGCAGCCGCTCGGTGTACTTAGCCAGCACATCCACTTCGAGGTTGACGCGCGCGCCGATGGACTTGGCGCCGAGGCCGGTTTCGGCCAGGGTGGTCGGGATCAGGCCGACTTCGAACCACGGGGCCGGCTCGGGCGCCGGGCTCACGGCCGTGACGGTCAGGGAGACGCCGTCGACGGCGATTGAGCCTTTCTCCGCGATGTAGCGGGCCAGCGCGGCCGGCACCCCGAAGCGCAGCCGGTCCCAGTTGCCGAGCGCCTCGCGTTCCAGCAGCTCGCCGACGCCGTCGACGTGCCCCTGCACCACATGGCCGTCGAGCCGTCCGCCGGCCGGGACGCAGCGCTCGAGGTTGACCGGATCGCCTGCGGCCAGTCCGCCGATGGTGCTGCGGACCAGGGTCTCGCCCATCACGTCAACGCTGAAGTCCGTGCCGTCGATGTCCGTGGCGGTCAGGCAGACCCCGTTGACGGCGATCGATCCGCCGTGGGCCAGGCCCTCGGTGCTGCCGGGGGCGTGCAGGCGCAGTGTGGCGCTGGTGTCGCCGTCGCGCTCGACGGACAGCACCTTCCCCTGTTCGGCGATAATTCCGGTAAACATCAGTAGCCTCCTGCGGCGGTGTCCGCGTCGGTGCGCGGGGTGGAATCGGATGAAGTGTCGGTGGCGGGGCGCAGGTGCAGCCGCAGGTCGCGGCCCAGTGTCCGGACGGCGCCGCCGGAAGCGTGGTCCCAGTCCCAGTGCTGGGCGTCGGCGAGGGTGCCGATGCCGAGGTCATCCAGGGCTGGGGTGCCGGAGCCGAGCAGCGTCGGAGCCAGGTAGACGATCAGCTCGTCGACGAGGCCGGCGGCCAGGAACGCGCTCAGGATCCGCGAGCCGCCCTCCACCATGAGTTGCCGGACGCCGGCGTTGAACAGTTGGTCCAACGCCTCGCGCGGCTGCCGGGTGGGCAGGTGCAGCACCTTGCCGTCGCCGCCGTTGACCGCGGCGTCCTCGGGGATCCCGCGCAGGCCCATCACCGCGCGCAGCGGCTGCTTGTCCGCGGGTGCGCCGTCGGGGGTGCGGGCGGTCAGCCGCGGGTTGTCCACCAGGACGGTCTGCGTGCCGACCAGGATCGCGTCGATCCGGCCCCGCAGCGCGTGGTTGTCGGCGAGCGATTCGGGGCTGGAAATCCACTGGCTGGTGCCGTCACTGGCCGCGATCCGGCTGTCCAGGGTCTGGGCGATGTGCAGGGTGACGAACGGCCGTTTGGCGGCGACGGCGTCGAACCAGCGCCGGTTGAGCTCCAGGGCAGCCACGGCGCCGAGTCCGGAACGGACCCGGACCCCGGCAGCGCGGAGGGTGGCCGCTCCCCCGGCGGCCGGATCGTGCGGGTCATCGACCGCGTAGACGACGTCGGCGACCCCCGCTTCGATGATCGCCTGGGCGCACGGGCCGGTGCGGCCGCAGTGGTTGCATGGTTCGAGCGTGACCACCATGGTGGTGCCGGTCAGGTCCAGCCCGGCGGCCGCGGCCTGCGCGATCGCGTCGGCCTCCGCGTGCGGGGTGCCGGCGCCGCGGTGGTAGCCGGTGACCAGGGGCGCGCCGTCGGGGCCGATGACAACGGCGCCCACCAGCGGGTTCGCGCCGCGCGGACCCTGCGCCGCCGCAGCGAGGGCCGTGTCCATGGCGGCCGTCTCGGCGGCGCTGAAACCGGCAGCGGCCGCGAAATCCGCCCTGCCCGTTTCATCGATATCCTGCGGCCCGGCGGCCGGCTGCTGAACGCTCATTTGCCGTCCGCCCGCTCCCGTGGGACCGCGGAGTCGGCGAAGAGCCATCGCAAGGGGTTCATGTCTGTCGTTCCTTCCCTCAAGAACCGCGATGGCTCCGGGGGTATACGACAGCGCAATTCCGCGGCGCCGTGGGGGCGCCGCAGTAACAGCTGTACGTGCTTCTCTCATCCAGACTTTAACTGTCGGTACCGGAGTTCCACCGGTTCAACCGTCCGCCGTCGGCCTCCCCCAGAGGGAAAGTGACGGCTCGCGGGTCGCGGACTATGACCGCCGGTTCGGACTTACACCGACCCCGGAGCACGTATGTGTGTAGCTATTCTGACACAACCGCCGGTGCCGTCCCGCTATTCCCCGCGGACGGGCGGTACAACCTTCGTCATGTTCGCGTCAGCGGCTGCCGGCAGCCCGGAGCCGCGCGATCGCGTCCGCCGGGTCATCGGCGCCGTACACCGCGGATCCGGCCACAAAGACGTCCGCGCCTGCCTCGGCGGCACGCCAGATGGTCTTCTCGGTGATGCCGCCGTCCACCTGGAGCTTGATATCCAGGCCGGAAGCGTCGATCGCCGCGCGGGCCCGGCGGATCTTGGGCAGCGTAAGGTCCAGGAATTCCTGGCCGCCAAAACCGGGCTCCACCGTCATGATGAGGATCATGTCCAGCTCGCCGAGCATGTCCAGGAACGGCTCCACGCCGCTGCCGGGCCGGAGCGCCAGGCCCGCCTTGGCGCCGCGGGCGCGCAGCTCACGGGCCAGCTTCACCGGCGCGATCGACGCCTCCGCGTGGAACGTCACCGAAGCCAACCCGGCGTCGGCGTAGGCCGGCGCCCAGCGGTCTGCGTGATCGATCATGAGGTGCGCGTCCAGCGGGATCGGGCTGACTTCCTGCAGCCGCTGGACCACCGGAAGGCCGAGCGAGAGGTTGGGCACGAAGTGGTTGTCCATCACGTCCACGTGCACGGCGTCCGCGGTCCTGATCTTGTGGAGCTCGGACTGCAGGTTTGCGAAGTCCGCCGACAGGATGCTGGGGTGGATGCAGCAGTGGGCCATGGATTTCCTTGTCGTTGTGCTGGTCGGAAAGGTCGGGTAGCTGGTGCCAGTATGGCCCGGGTCTCAGGCTTTTTTGTGGATGAGCGCCAGGAACATGGCGTCCGTCCGGTGCCGGTGCGGCCAGAGCTGGGCGGTGAGGTCGTGGCCTGCCTCGAGGTGGCCGCTGAGGCTGACCGCGTCCAGGGCGGCGCCGGCGTCGAGCAGTTCGAGGTCGTCGCGTTTGCGCAGCGCATCGCTGACGACGGCGGTGGTCTCGGCCGGGTGCGGCGAGCAGGTCACGTACGCTACGACGCCGCCGGGCTTGACCGCGTCCAGGGCGGATTTGAGCAGTTCGCGCTGCAGCGGGCCGAGGTCCACCAGGTCCTTGGGGGTGCGCCGCCAGCGGGATTCCGGCCTCCGGCGCAGCGCGCCCAGCCCGGTGCAGGGCACGTCCACGAGCACCCGGTCGAAGCTTTCCGCCTGCTCGGATCCGACCTCGCGGCCGTCGCCGGTCCGGACATGCCACACCTCGTGCGGGACGGCAGCCAGCGCCTGCCGGACCAGTTTCGCGCGGTGCGGCGCCGGCTCGTTGGCGAGCAGGGTGGCGCCGTGCTGCCGGGCCAGCGCGCCGAGCAGGGCGGCCTTGCCGCCCGGGCCGGCGCAGAGATCAAGCCAGCGTTCGCCGCCGTCGGCGCCCGCCTGGCTGCCAGCGGCGGCCTGGCTGCCCGCGGCGGTTCCCGCGGAAAGGTCCACCGATGCCAGGGCGCGGGCCACCAGCTGGGAGCCGACGTCCTGGACCCGGGTGCTGCCGTCCCGCACGGAGGCGAGCCGGCCCAGGTCACCGCCGCTGGACAGCGCCGATCCTTCCACAAGCTCGCCGGGGGTGGCGCCGCTTTCCAGGGCCTCGTCCAGGCTGCCCAGGCCGGGAAGGGCCACCAGGTTCACCACGGGGGCGGCGTTGTCCGCCTCCAGGAGCTCGTTGATTTCCGTGACCGGGCGGCCGTGCGCCACGAGCGATTGCCGGAAGGCGCGCACGATCCACTCCGGGTGGGCGTACCGGACCGAGGCGACCTTGGTTTCATCCTGCTCGTCGCTGAGCAGCAGTTCCAGCCACTCGTCGAGGGTGTGCGCAGAGACCTTGCGGAGCACCGCGTTGATCAGGCCGGACGGGCCGGCGCCGATGACGGCGCGGGCCAGGCCCACGGTTTCGTCGAGGGCGGCGTGGGCCGGGACCCGCATGGCGAGGAGCTGGTGGGCGCCGATCCGCAACGCGTCGAGGATGGCCGGGTCCAGCTGGTCCAACGGGCGGTCCACGCAGCGGGCGAGGATGGCGTCGTAGGTGCCCTGGCCGCGGAGCGCGCCGTAGCTGAGCTCGGTGGCGAACCCGGCGTCGCGCTTGTCCAGTCCGTGGTGCCGGATCCGGGCCGGCAGCACCAGGTTCGCGTAGGCGTCCTCGGCGGCCACCGCGCGCAGCACTTCGAAGGCCACCAGCCGGGCGGGGTCGGCGCGCCGGGTGCGCTGGGAGGGGGCGTTCTCGGTGAAGCCGCGCTGCGGTCCGCGGTTCCGTTCGCGTCCCTGCGCGTTCCGCTTGACGCCGCCGCGGGGGCCCTGGCCGCCGCCGCCGCCCTGGCCGGACTTGCCGGAGGACGGGCCTCCGGCGGCAGCGCCGCGTCCCCGGCCGTTGCCATTGGATCCGGATTCGCTCATTCGAAGACCACGCTTTCCAGTGTTGCCTGTCCGCGCGCCCAATCAGCGGCGGTCATCATTTTTTTGCCTGCAGGCTGGACCCGGGTGAGCTCAACGGGGTGCGAACCAGTCCCGACGAGGACCGCCTTCCCGTCGAGGGCCAGTTGCCCCGGGCGCAGGGCCGGGGCCGCCGGGCGGAGCAGCACCGGTTCGAGTTTGACGCGTTGACCCTCGAGTGTGGTCCAGGCGCCGGGTTCCGGCGTCACTCCGCGGGAGCGGCGGCCGATCGCCAGCGCCGGCTGGTGCCAGTCGAGCCTGCCGTCGTCGAGGTTGAGTTTGGGGGCCAGGCTGACGTCCCCCTGCTGCGGGACGGCGGTGGCTTTGCCGGCGTCGACGGCGGACAGGGTCTGGGTCAGCAGCACGGCGCCGCTGTGGGACAGGCGCTCCAACAGCTCGCCGGCAGTGTCAGCCGGCCGGACGGCCTCGGTCAGCGTGCCGTACACCGGTCCGGTGTCCAGGCCCTCTTCGAGCCGGAACGTCACGGCGCCGGTGATGTCGTCCCCGGCGATCAGGGCGCGCTGGACCGGCGCTGCGCCGCGCCAGGCCGGCAACAGCGAGAAGTGCAGGTTGATCCAGCCGTGCCGGGGAATGTCCAGGGCCGCCCGCGGAATGAGGCCGCCGTAGGCCACGATCGCTGCGGCATCCGGTGCGGCGGCCTCGATCCTGGCCGTCACACCGGCGTCGACCTTGGCGGCGTGGATGACGTCGATGCCGAGCTCCGCGGCGCGGGCGGCGACCGGCGAGGGTGTGAGGACCCGTTTGCGTCCCAGCGGTGCGTCCGGCCGGGTCAGCACGGCGACGACGTCGAACCCGGCGGCGACGAGGGCATCCAGCGACGGAACGGCGACGGCAGGGGTGCCCGCGAAGAGGACCCTCACTGGCCGGTTCCGAAGGCGGAACCCGCGCCGAAGCTAGAGCCGACGGTCTTGGCCCGCTTCGACGTCGTCTGCTCGGTGATGGAGTCGTAGTTGGCGTTGCGGATGGCGCGCAGGGCGGCCTTGCGGTCCTCGCCGTCGAGCCGGTCGGTGAAGAGGATCCCGTCCAGGTGGTCGGTCTCGTGCTGGAAGACCCGGGCGAGCATGCCTTCGCCTTCGAGCACCACCGGGTTGCCGTGCACGTCGACGCCGGTGACGCGGGTGCTGCGGTGCCGGCGGACCGGGAACCCGAGCCCGGGAATGGACAGGCAGCCTTCCACCTCGTCCGGCTGGAAGTCATCGCTGTTTTCCAGCACCGGGTTGATGATGTGGCCCTCAACCCCGCGGATCCGGTAGGTGAAGACCCGCTGGCTGATCCCGACCTGCGGGGCTGCCAGTCCGGCGCCCTCCACGTCCTCCATGGTTTCGGTCATATCGGCGACGAGCTTTTCCAGCTCAGGCCCGAATTCCGTCACGGGATCGGCAACTGTGCGCAGCACAGGGTCCCCAATGATGCGGATATTCAAGATGGCCATGGGCGGTGTGTCCTCACGGTGGGCGGCTTCGGGATCCCGTCCAGTTTAGTGGGTGGCGCGGGTTTCCGGCTCAGCGGGCAGCGGGCGGCGCGATCGGCAGCAGGGCCGGTCCGGCGGCCAGGGTGTCCGCAGACATTTCCCAGACGCGCCGCAGCGCGCAGAACTTCCACCAGTGATGCTTGAGCACGTCCGGGTTGGCCCGCTGCGGCCGCACCTCCGTCTCGCCGATGGCCACCGCGAGCAGGATCGGAGAGTCACCGTGCTGCCACGCTTCCCACTCCCCTGCCACCGGGTCCACCAGGCTTTCTTCGGCCTTCATACCCGCCACCAGCTGCATCACCACCTTGTCATCGAGCGGCTTGACGGTGCCGTCCCGGCTGGTCCCCTTGGTCTTGTAGTCGATGAGGCAGGTACGGCCGTTGATTTTCGCCACCAGGTCCAGGGTGCCGGCGTAGCCCACCGTCTTGTTCCAGACCGTGATCTCCGGAGCGACCGGCTCCACCTGGAACAGCTCCCACCACTCGTCAAAGCGCGCGGCGAACGCTTCCTCGCCGTTGGCGGCCAGCGCCTCACGGGCTTCCTTCATCTGGTGCGGGCGGCCGAGCGCCCGCAGGGCCACCTGTTCGCAGTAGTTGTGGACGCGGTCGCCGCGCTTGGCGGCGTCGTCCCGGTGCGTTTCGGCTGCCTTGGCGGCCCGGCTGACCGCCTGCCGAATCTTGGCCGGGCTGCCCAGTATGGCCGGCAGCGTTGGATCCGCGGCGAGGCTGTTCGCGCCCATGTAGCCGAACCAGCCGTCCAGGCCGTGGGGCTGCTGGCCGATCACCGTGGTGATGGACGGGACAGAGAACTGCTCCGACGTGGAACGGGCATACATCCGGCCGTATTCGGTGGCATGGGCGAGGAGCGGGGCGGTCATAGAAAAACTCTTTCACAGGGGTCGGACACTGCAGGAAAACAGGCCGCGGGAAAACAAAATGGCCCGCCCCGCTCGGTGAGCGGAACGGACCATCTTTCGGGTGGGCGATACTGGGTTCGAACCAGTGACCTCTTCGGTGTGAACGAAGCGCGCTACCACTGCGCCAATCGCCCCGGTGCCATTGAATGCTAGCCCACCCCGGCGGAATTTAGAAATCGGGACTTCCCGCGGCGGCGCCGCCTTGCCTGGGACCGGCCTCGCTGCGACCGTTGGACGAAGATGGCCGCTTTGAGGGAAACATAGCGGCCACCATTGGCGAATCGCGGGAGCGGCCCGTTCCCACAGCTTCAAATCCAGCTCCGACGCCGCACACCGTCCGCCGCCGTCGTCACCCCACCGCTCAGGCGCCCGCCCCCAACGCCGCCAGAACCGGCGCGAATTACACGTCTGTAATTAGCAAAATCCGCTAGATTGCAGGGAAAGACGGGGGTCAAGCGGCGGGGAACGCGCCCCGATTTGTAAGTTCCCTGAACCTCCTATAGAGTTCTTACTCGTTGGAACGCGAGGAAATGCCGATTACGGCAGTGAATCGCTGGCAACAATGCGGACGTAGCTCAGCTGGTAGAGCACCACCTTGCCAAGGTGGATGTCGCGAGTTCGAATCTCGTCGTCCGCTCGCAGGACACTGTCACGGATATGGTTCTTCTGGAACCGTGTCTACACGGTGGGTTGGCCGAGAGGCGAGGCAGCGGCCTGCAAAGCCGTATACACGGGTTCGAATCCCGTACCCACCTCGGTGAAAACCCTGGTTTCCGGTTCCGGCCGGTTACGAAGGGGCGATTGGCGCAGCGGTAGCGCGCTTCCCTGACACGGAAGAGGTCACTGGTTCGATCCCAGTATCGCCCACCAAAGCAAGGCAACTTGCTTGATCCAGTACCACCGGCCCAGCCGGAACGGACTAAAAATGCGGACGTAGCTCAGCTGGTAGAGCACCACCTTGCCAAGGTGGATGTCGCGAGTTCGAATCTCGTCGTCCGCTCTCTTGTTTCAAAGCTTCACAACTCCACTCCGGATCCTTCCGGTTGCGGGCGATTGGCGCAGCGGTAGCGCGCTTCCCTGACACGGAAGAGGTCACTGGTTCGATCCCAGTATCGCCCACCACAAAAGCGGCTCCTTTGGGGCTGCTTTTTTCATTGCCCTCTCCGATCCCCCGCCCAGGGTCTTTCTCCTCTGGGCGTACACCCTTGGCACGTCTTCACCCGGCGGTTAGGATCGAAAGCGCTAGGAGCGATCTGGCTCCGCGACTGAAGGGAGGTGCCCGTGGGTTTAATTGACGATCTAAAGGGCAAGGCTCAGCATCTGATTGGTGGCAACGAACAGGCCATCAAGGACGGCATCGAAAAGGCGGGTGATTTCGTCGATTCGAAGACCGGCGGAAAATACGCCGACAAAGTAGATTCCGCCCAGCGAGGCGCCTCCGGCTTCGTGGACAACGCGGACGGCCGGCCGGCAACGGCCCCCGTCGCAGAGCCGCACGTCGCGGGTGAGCCACCCGTCGCCGGGGAACCCCGGCCGCAGGGCCTCTGACCCAAATACGTCAGCGAGGTGCCGGTCCCGCCGAGAGGCGGCGCCGGCACCTTCGTCGTTTAACGACCGACGCGGGGTAACTTTTGGCCTATCCGGAGACTCCGAATCGGCCAAAAGCGACCCCGCGTTGCAGTTACGGGCTAGGACGGCTCGTGGTTCTGGCCCTCCCGGGCCAAGGCGGTGAGCCGGGAGACGGCGCGGAAGTACTTCTTCATGTACCCGCCGGTCATCATTTCCTCGGTGAAGAGCTGGTCGAACGGCACGCCGCTGGCCAGGATCGGGACGTCCTTGTCGTACAGCCGGTCCGCCAGGACCACGAAGCGCAGCGCGACGGCCTGCTCGGTGATGGTCTCGACGTTGCGCCACACCACGCCGTCGATACCGTCGATCAGCTGCCGGTACCGGCTCGGGTGCACACCGGCCAGGTGGTTGATCAGGGTGCTGAATTCGTCCTTGGCCACCGTCCGGCCGTCGAACTCCGCCTTCATGTGGTGCGTCAGCTCGTCGTTGCGCAGCGGCGCTGGTGCCTTGGGCAGGCCGCGGTGGCGGAAGTCCTCGCCGTCGATCCGGACGACGTCGAACTGGTCGGCGAGGACCTGGATCTCGCGCTGGAAGTCGACGGCGGCAAAGCGGCCGTCGCCCAGGGAACCGGGCAGGGTGTTGGATGTGGCGGCGAGCTTGACCCCGGCGTCGGCGAGTTCGCGCATCAGCCGGGACATCAGGACCGTGTCGCCCGGATCGTCGAGCTCGAACTCATCGATGCAGACCAGCTTGTAGTGGCTGAGCGCCTCCACGGTCTTGCGGAAGGACAACGCCCCCACCAGGTTGGTGTACTCCACGAAGGTGCCGAAGGCCTTGGGCCCCGGGGCTGCGTGCCACAGCGAGGCGAGCAGGTGGGTCTTACCCACGCCAAAGCCGCCGTCGAGGTAGATGCCCGCGCGGGAGGTGTCTTTCTTGCCGAAGAGACGTTTGAACAGGCCGTCACCGTCCCGGGAGCCGACGCCGGCAGCGAAGCTTTGCAGCGCATGGACCGCATGGGCCTGGCTGGGCTGGGCCGGGTCCGGCCGGTAGCTGGCAAAGGACACCTCACCGAAGCGCGGCGACGGATAAAACCCGTTGAGGAGTTCATCCACGGAAACCGCCGGCGTTCTGGCGGCGAGCTGTTCGATCTGTACCAAGGTGGTCCGTTCTGCTGGTCTCGTGTCCCCAGAAAGAATACCGGCAACGGCGGGTTTCCTTTCCGGGCGCGGCAGCGGACGTGACGAAGGCCATATTTCCGCGCAGGCAGGCCCGGGAAGCAATCCCGCCGGAGCGTGGTTACTGTGGGTAGCAGGCCCGGCGCCGCGCACCACCCTTGGCCCGGCCCCCACGACCGCCCAGTGAAAGGCCATCACCATGCCCTACCCCGTTGAGCAGAACGACAAATTCGCCGCCTACGCCCACCCCGAACGCCTGGTTTCCACCGAGTGGCTCGCGGCGGCAATCGAAGACGGTGCGCTCGACGGCGGCAAACTGGTGGTCGTCGAATCGGACGAGGACGTACTGCTGTACGAAACGGGCCACATCCCCGGCGCGGTAAAGATCGACTGGCACACCGACCTGAACGACGAGGTCACCCGCGACTACGTCAACGGTGAAGCGTTTGCCGCGCTGGCCGCCGCCAAGGGGATCTCGCGCGACAGCACCGTGGTCATCTACGGCGACAAATCGAACTGGTGGGCCGCCTACGCGCTCTGGGTCTTCACGCTCTTCGGCCACGAGGACGTCCGGCTGCTCGACGGCGGCCGCGACAAGTGGATCGCGGAGGGCCGCCCGATGACCACGGACCGGACGGTCCCCGCGCCCGGTGACTACCCGGTGGTCGAGCGCAACGACGCCCCGATCCGCGCCTTCAAGGACGACGTGCTGGCGCACTTCGGCAAGCCGCTGATCGACGTCCGCTCGGCCGAGGAGTACACCGGCCAGCGCACGCACATGCCGGCCTACCCGGAAGAGGGCGCCCTGCGCGGCGGCCACATCCCCACCGCAGCGTCCATCCCCTGGGCCCGCGCCGCCGCCGAGGACGGGACATACCGCAGCCGTCCCGAACTGGAGGCCCTGTACCTGGACGAGGCCGGACTCACGGCGGGCGACGACGTCGTGGCCTACTGCCGGATCGGTGAGCGGTCCAGCCACACCTGGTTCGCGCTCAAGTACCTGCTGGGCTTCGACACCGTCCGCAACTACGATGGGTCCTGGACCGAATGGGGCAACGCCGTACGGGTCCCCATCGTCAAGGGCACCGAACGCGGCACCGTGCCGGCAGGAAAGTAAACTGGAACTGATGAATACCTCTGCCCTCCCCGCCGCCCTCGCGGACATTGTTGACGACTTCCAGGCCCTCGAAGAAGCCGAGCGGCTCCAGCTGCTGCTCGAGTTTTCGCGTGAGCTGCCGGATCCGCCGGCGCGCCTGCAGGACCATCCGGAGCTGATGGAGCAGGTGGTGGAATGCCAGTCGCCGCTGTTCCTGACGATCGAAACCGAGCCGGCCGGCGACGGGCAGTCCGGCGGCGCGCCCGAGCGGGTGCGACTGTTCTTCAAGGCCCCGCCGGAGGCGCCCACAACGCGCGGATTCGCCGGCGTGCTGCACGAGGGACTGGACGGGCTCAGCCCGGCCGAGATCCTCGCCGTTCCGGACGACATGCCCGAACTCCTGGGTCTCACCCGGGCCATCACTCCGCTGCGGATGCGCGGCATGACGGCGATGCTCGGCCGGATCAAGCGCAAGGTCGCCGCCCTGCCGCAGCAGGCCTGATCCGCACCATGGCCCGCAAACAGGCGTCCCAGGGAACCCCGGCCACCGCGGTACTCGCGGCGGCCGGGGTTTCCTTCGTTGCGCACCCCTACAGCCATGACCCGGCGGCGGCCAGCTACGGCCTGGAAGCCGCGGAGGTGCTGGGCATCGACCCCGCACGGGTGTTCAAAACACTGATGGTCGACGTCGACGGGCGGCTCGCCGTCGGCGTCGTGCCGGTGAGCGGCAGCCTGGACCTGAAGGCGATGGCCGCAGCCCTGGGCGGCAAGAAGGCGGCGATGGCGGACCCGGCGACGGCGGAGCGCCGCACCGGCTACGTGCTCGGCGGCATCTCGCCGCTGGGGCAGCGCCAGCCCTCCCCCACGGTGGTCGACGAGAGCGCGCTGGAGATGGAGACCCTCCTGGTTTCGGGCGGGCGCCGCGGCCTGGACCTGGAACTCAGCCCGGCCGAACTGATCCGGCTGACCGGCGCCCGCACGGCCCGGATCGGCTCACCCCGGAGCTGAAGCGCGAACGTACACTTGGGGCCCTCTTTTGCGCCCGCGCGGGGCCGCAAATGTACGTTCGCGCTCCTGGACGGGGCCGCAAGTGTACGCTCGCGCTCTGGGGACAAGCGGGGGTTAGCCGGCCGGGGAAGGCCGGGGCGCCAGTTGCTGCCGCAGCCAGGCCGTGACCAGCGACTCCCAGCGCTCCGGATCGACGTTCCATTCCTTGGTGTGCCTCGCCGTGCTGAACGCTTCGAAGGTCACCATCTCCGGGTTCTTCTCCGCGAGGTCCGCGGACGGGCCGTAGGGGACGTATTCGTCGTCGACGGAGTGCAGGATCAGCGTCGGCGTCCGGAGCTCGACGGCGCGGGACACCCAGTCCATCGCCTTCAGGTCCACCGGGGCGGCCAGCCCGGTCAGCCGCCGGCCCAGCGGGTGGCTCATCATCAGCTGCCCGTAACGTCCGACGGCGGACGGGATCCGGTTCAGCTCGGCGTGGTGCGCCAGGACGTTGACCCAGTTGATCACCGGGGCGTCCAGCACCATCGCCCGGATCAGGTGGTGGTAACGGGACAGGTCAGCGGTCTGCAGGCAGATCGCGCCGCCCATCGACCAGCCGAAGAGCACCACCTCGTGGGCGCCCTGTTCCAGCGCGTAGGCGATCGCGGCCTCCACATCGCGCCACTCGGTGGACCCGAGGCCGTAGCGGCCGTCCTCGGCCGAGGGCGCCAGCCCATCGTTGCGGTAGGAAATCAGCAGGCTGGACAGGCCCAGCTGTCGGGCCACCCGGACGGCCCGCAGGCCCTCCTGCCGCGAGGCGCCGCGCCCGTGCACCATGATTGCCCACGTGTCCGACGCCGGAGCATCGGCCGCCGGGGCGGCCCGGACCAGCCACGCCGGCGCTGTTCCGCCGTCGACCTCGATCTGCACGTCTTCGAACGGCAGCCCGATGGCCGCGGGATCCGGATGGACTGCCCCGCTCCAGTAGCCGCGGCGCGCCGTCGCCAGGTCCCCGCTGTAGACGGTCTCAACGTCGCGCAGGACGGTCTGCTCGGCCGGGGAGTAGGACAGGATCCGGCCCAGCCGGGCGTGCCCGCGGCCTCCGTCGAAAAAGAAACCGTAAACGCCCTCCACGGTGGAATCCGGGGTCGCCTTGAGGATGATCTGCTGCCCGCGGCCCTCCCGGATCACCGCCAACACCTCCTGGTCCTCCTCGCGGACCCGGACCGGGGTGATGACCCGCCGGGCAAAGTACAGGGCCAGCGCCGATGACCCCGCGGCGAGAAGGCCCGCCGCGGCACCTCCGCCGATGATGCCGCCCACCGCCCACTTGGCGCTCCCCGGGACAGCCGTATCCGCAATGGGGGTGTCCGGCAGCCCCGCCTGCGGGCCGCGGGAGGCCCCGCGGGCAGTCGGGGTCCGGGGCTTTTGCGGGACGAGGCGCAGGGTGGATGCCATGGCACCATTCTTACCGAACTCCCGGCCAAGCCCGGCATCCGGCGCACCGCGGCCCATTCCGTGCCGGGGCGGCGGCCCCCGGCGCATTAACGGCTAGGCTGGGGGCATGAGCGACCCAATCGTCATCCTGACAGAAGAGCCCCTCGGCGCGGACGACCGCGTCAACATCGAAACCCTCGTGGCCGGCGGCGATTCGCCGCTGGTGGTCCTGGTCCCGGCGAACACCGAGCGTCACCTGCTGGTGGACTTCCTGGAGAACCTGTCCATGTTGGAGATCGCCAAGGCGTTCCGGGACTTGACCGCCAAGCAGCCGGATCCGGCCGTGGAACGGACGGCTGCCGCGGAAACCCTGGCTACCTCGCTTACCGCGCTGGGCGGCCTGGGCGGCGGCGTGACCGGTGAAGTCGTCGAGGGCCGGGCCGTGGACGGCCTGGTCGCCAAAGTCAAGGAACTGAACGCCGGACAGGCTGTGGTCATCACCCGTCCGCACGCCGTCGCGGACACCTTCCACACCGACTGGGCCAACGAGGCACAGGACAAGCTGGGCCTTCCGGTGCTGCATTTGTACGCCGGATCGGGATTTATCGGCGACTCCTGAGCGTTATTGACGTCATGAGCATCTTCAGCAACAAGCCCAAAGTCTCGCCCGTCAGCTCCCCCGCGGGTGATGCCGCCGGCAACCCGCCGGCGGCCGGACCGGCACCGGTTGAAAAAACGGACCAGCAATGGCGCGAGGAGCTGAGCCCGGAGGAATACCGCGTGCTGCGCCAGGCCGGAACGGAACGGCCGTACACCGGCGAGTACTGGGACACCCATACCGAGGGCGTGTACCAGTGCCGGGCCTGCGGCGCTGAGCTCTTCACAAGCCGGGAAAAGTTCGACTCGCACTGCGGCTGGCCCTCGTTCTTTGCGCCGCTGGCGGACGGCACCGTGCGCTACATCCATGACCGCACCATGGGGATGGACCGTATTGAGGTGCGGTGCGCGGCCTGCGATTCACACCTGGGCCACGTCTTTGAAGGCGAGGGGTACGGCACGCCCACAGACCAGCGCTACTGCATTAACTCGGTATCGCTGAAGCTGGTCCCGGCGGCCGGCACGGCCGCCGCCGGCCCGGAGTCCTAGGCACCCCCGTCCCGGCTGGAGCTGGGAGGCTTCCGGGCACCCCCATGACTCAGAGTTCCTTATGCTCGACCGGTTTTTGGGTTAGAGCTGCTGTTTGCTTGCTACGCTCGCCGTAGACGTTCCAAGCAACCAGAAAGGCGACCGACGATGACCATGACGGCCCTCACCGCCCCTGCCCCGATCACCGCCGAATCCCCCGAGTGGCGGCGGCTCAAGGCCGCTGCCACGGCCCTGCAGGCGCTCCAGATCCAGGACGGCTCCGTGCCGGAGCCCGCCGACCACGAGACCGCGGCCGGGCACGTCGCCACCATCACGACGGCTGTCGCCGCGCTCGCCCCGGCGTTCCCGCATGACGAGCGCTACCTGGACCTCCTGGTTGCCGACTTCCAGCGTTGGGCCGACGGCGGCTTCGGCGTTCCAGACTTCCTCGACTCGCTCCAGGCATTCCAGCCGCAGCAGCACCGCGTCAACGGCCTGCAGCACCTCGTGGTCTTCCCGATGTACACGCAGAACGGCAGCAGCAACCGCCTGGTCGAGGCCGTGCTGATCGAGGTCATCTGGCCCGAGTTCATCGCCGGACTGGAAGCGGGCGACTACTCCAACAAGCTCTTTGTCCCGATCCGTTTCCTCGACTTCACCCCGGGCTACGACACCAACTCCGCGGTGCTGTTCCCGGAGACGGTGGCCGTCCGTGAGACCCCCACCTTCACCTGGGGCGCCATCTTCGCCGACCGTGAGGCCGCCCGTTTCCGCCGCGTCCTGCGGGCCGCCGCGGACATCACCTCGCTGCAACTGCCCGAGGACGCCGCCGGCCTGCTCGCGGACCAGGAACTGACGCAGGAGACCTTCGTCATGTGGGACCTGATCCACGACCGCACGCACATGCGCGGGGACCTGCCGTTCGACCCGTTTATGATCAAACAGCGCATGCCGTTCTTCCTGTACTCGCTCGAGGAACTCCGCTGCGACCTCACCGCCTTCCGCGAATCGGTGAAGATCGAAAAGGACGAGGAAGCGGACCCGGAAGCCCGCCGGCACGCCAAGCTGGTCCAGTACGCCGTCATTTTCGACCGCATCTTCCGGTTCGCCATCACCGGCAGCCGCGTCCGCAACTACGACGGCCTTGGCGGGCAGCTGCTCTTCGCCTGGATGCACCAGCACCACGTGCTGCACTGGACCGACAGCAAGCTCAGCATCGACTGGGACGAAGTGGCCGACGTCGTCGTGGAACTCGGCGCCCGGATCGAGGAACTCTACTGGCGCTCGATCGACCGGCCCAAGATAACCCACTGGCTCGCCGCCTACGAGCTCATCTCCGGCACCGTCACGCCCAACCCGGCCTCGGTCTGGGCCAAGGGGCCAGGCGCCCTGCCGCTGGACGGCCCGCCGCGCGGCCTCACCGACCAGGTGCTCGACGACGAGTTCCCGCTCTCCATGTTCTACGAGGCGCTGGAAAAGAAGATGCGGACCGTGATCGAATCGACCGCCGGCATCACGGGGTCGACAGACACCCACCCGGACACGGCCGCCAGCCCCGCCACCCAGGCCATCAACGCCGGATGAGCAGCGGACGCACGCTCAACATCCTGGTGGCCGGCGGCAGCAGCCCGTCCGGAATCGCCGTGGCCCGCGCCCTCCGCGGCGCGGGGCACACGGTGTTCACCGTCGGCACCGATGCCCCCCGCATCTACGCCGCCGCCGCCGACGCCGGCAGCGGCGTGGTGCCGCTTGCCTGCGACCTTGCCGATCCGGCGGCGGTCCGGGACCTCCACGCAGAGCTGACGGCACGGGCCGGACACATCGACGGCGTGATCCACCTGGTGGGCGGCTGGCGCGGCGCGAAGGGCATCACCGACCAGAGCGACGAGGACTGGGAGTACCTGGAACGCAACGCCGTCACCACGCTCCGCAACGTCAGCCGGACCTTCTACGACGAGCTCGCCGCCTCGGACACCGGGCGGCTGGCCATCGTCTCCTCCAGCGCGGTGGCCAGCCCGACGGCGGGCGGCGCCAGCTACGTGGCGGCCAAGGCCGCCGCGGAAGCCTGGACCCTCGCCGTGGCGGACGGCTTCCGGCGCGACCAGGCCCGAAAGTCCGGCAACCCAACCGACGCAGCGAATGCTGCAAACCCAGCCGCCTCCGGAACGGCAGCAGGCCCGGAACAGCAGCACAGCGCCGCCGTCGTTTTCGTGGTGAAAGCCCTCGTCGATCCGGCCATGCGCGCGGCCTCCCCCGAACGTAAATTCCCCGGCTTTACCGACGTCGAGGAGCTGGCGGCGGCCGCCGTCGAGCTTTTCCGGACCCCCGCCGCAGAACTCAACGGCCGGCGGCTGCCCCTTAACCGGTAAGCCGGCACCCCTAGACTGAAAGCGTGAGCAAAGAGATGACCAGCACGGTCGAAACAAACCCGGTCGAAACCACCACCCCTGACGCTGCCCCAGCGGACACCGCGGCGCGGCTCCACGACCCCTCCGTCCGAGGCTTCGCCTCGGACAACTACTCCGGCGTGCACCCCGAGGTCCTCGCCGCCCTGGCCGCAGCCAACGAGGGCCACCAGGTGTCCTACGGCGAGGACGACTACACCGCCCGCCTGCAGGAACTGATGGAACAGCACTTCGGCGCGGGCATCGAGTGCTTCCCCGTCTTCAACGGAACCGGCGCCAACGTCCTGGCGCTGCAGTCGCTGCTCCCCCGCTGGGGCGCCGTCATCTGCGCCTCCACCGCCCACATCAACATGGATGAGAACGGCGCGCCGGAGCGGATCGGCGGCATCAAGCTGCTGCAGGTCCCGACGCCGGACGGCAAGCTCACGCCCGCCCTGATCGACCAGGAAGCCTGGGGCTGGGGCGACGAGCACCGGGCCCAGCCGCTGGCCGTCTCCATCACGCAGACCACCGAGCTGGGCACCTGCTACACCCCCGAAGAGGTCCGCGCCATCGCGGAGCATGTCCACTCCAAGGGCATGAAACTGCACATGGACGGCGCCCGGCTGGCCAACGCCGCGGCCCACCTGAATGTGCCGCTGCGGGCCTTCACCCGCGACGCCGGCGTGGACATCCTTTCCTTCGGCGGCACCAAGAACGGCCTGCTTTTTGGCGAGGTGGTGATCGCGCTGAACCCCGAGGCCGCCCACGGCCTGGTCTACCTTCGCAAGATGAACATGCAGCTGGCCTCCAAGATGCGCTTTATGTCCGCCCAGTTCATCGCCTTGCTTGAGGGCGACCTGTGGCTGCGCTCGGCCGCGCACGCCAATGCGATGGCTGCCCGGCTGCGCGCCGGCGTCGAGTCGATCCCGGGCGTCGAACTGAGCCAGAAGACCGAGTCCAACGGCGTCTTCGCCGTCCTCCCCGCCGGGGCGGCGGACCGGCTGCGGAAGTCCTTCCGCTTTTACGACTGGAACGAGGCGGCACGTGAGGTGCGCTGGATGTGCTCCTTCGACACCACCGAGGAAGACGTTGATTCCTTTATCGCCGCGATCAAGCGCGAGCTCGCGGGCGGCTAGCAGCTCACCGGTTCCGGCCCGGCGGCGAGCCTGCCGGGCCGGGACGGGCCCGGTGCATAATCTTTCACTGTGAACCCACTCGACCAGGTTCCGGCGGATTTTCTCTTCGCCCTGGGGACGCTTCGAAAAGCACGGTGCCGCAGCGAGCTGCGCCTGGATGAGATCCCGGCTCCCGGCCGGCTCGCTCCCTACGCGGTGGCGCTCGGCGCGGAAGTGGTCGTCCCCGGCGACGCGGCACCGGGCGCGGTCCATGGCCCGGCGGCCGCCGCGCTGGCGCCGGCGTCCGGCAGCGACGACGTCGAACTCGCCACCGGCCGCTTTATCCTGCTGCACGACCCCGACGGCTCCGCCGTCTGGGACGGCGAATTCCGGATTGTCACTTACATCCGGGCCCAGCTGGAGCCGGACATGGGCAATGACGAGATGCTGGGCTCCGTTGCCTGGACCTGGCTCGTGGAAGCACTGGAAAACCACCAGGCGGAGTACCGTTCGGCTGGCGGCACTGCAACCCGGGTGCTCTCCGAGAGCTTCGGCACGCTCGCCGACCGGCCCGGAACCATCGACATTGAACTCCGCGCCTCCTGGACCCCGGCCGGCCGGGACATCACCGCCCACCTGGAGGCATGGTCGGACATGGTCTGCACCTTTGCCGGCCTGCCGCCGCTGCCCGAGGGCGTCTCCGCGCTGCCCCGACGGCGTCCGCGGCGGGCATGATCACGCCCGGAGGGCCGCAGCCTCGGCCGGCAAGGACAGGGTTGTCGGTAAACTGGAGTCATCATGACCCCTCATAATCCGGAAATCAGCACCGCGGGCACCGCCACAAACACCGCCACGAACTCAGCCGCAGGCACAGTCCCCAGCCCGACTGACGCCGCGGACACGGCAGCCCACATCACGGTCGAAGGCTTCGACAGCCTGGTCCCCGAGGTCATTGACCTCGACGCGCCCCGCGACGGCGTCCCCCTCGTCATTGAGACCCGGGCAGGACTGGAACGCTGCGCCGCCGCCCTGGCCGCCGGCCACGGACCTGCGGGAGTTGATGCGGAACGCGCCTCGGGATTCCGTTACGGCCAGCGTGCCTTCCTCGTGCAGATCCGCCGCGAGGGCGCCGGCACCTGGCTGATCGACCCGGAGCCCTTCGGGGACCTGCGCATCATCAACGAGGCACTGCGCGGCGTTGAATGGATCCTGCATGCGGCCAGCCAGGACCTCCCCTGCCTGTCCGAACTCGGTATGTGGCCGGACAAGCTCTTCGACACCGAACTCGCCGCCCGGCTGGCCGGGCTGCCGCGGGTGGGCCTTGCCGCCGTGATCGAACAGCTCCTGGGCTTCGGCTTGGCCAAGGAACACTCCGCCGCCGACTGGTCCACCCGGCCACTGCCGGAACCCTGGCTGCGCTACGCCGCGCTCGACGTCGAGGTCCTCACCGAACTGCGCGAAGAGCTGATCGAACTGCTCACCGCGGACGGCAAACTGGACTACGCCGAGCAGGAATTCGCCGCGATCCTCGAGGCCGGCCAGGCCCCGCCGCGCGTCGACCCCTGGCGCAAGACTTCCGGGCTGCACCAGATCCGCGACCGGCGCCAGCTCGCCGCGGTCCGCGAACTCTGGCTGGAGCGCGACTCACTGGCGCAAAAGCGCGACGTCGCCCCGGGCCGGCTGATCCCCGATTCGTCCCTCGTGGCCGCCGCCAAGGCCATGCCGAGCACCGTCCCGCAGCTGCTCGGCACCAAGGGCTTCCATGGCCGGGCCGCGCAGCGCGAGGCCCCGCGCTGGCTGCGCTGCATCAGCACCGCCCGGAGCCTTGAGGAGCTCCCGCCGCTGCACCTGCCCACCAATGCTCCCCCGCCGCCGCGCGTCTGGGCCGACCGGGATCCCGAGGCCGCCGCTCGGCTCGCCACCGCCCGGCCGAAGCTGCAGGCCCGGGCCGAAGAGCTGAACCTGCCGGTCGAAAACCTGCTGACACCGGACTACCTGCGCCGCGTGGCGTGGCGGCCGCCGGCCGAGATCAGCGAGGAAGGCATTGCCGAGGAGCTGCAGAACCTCGGCGCCCGCCAATGGCAGATCCAGCTCACCGCCCCGCTGATCGCCGACGCCTTCCTCAACCCGCAGCCGTTGCCCCCGAAGGAAGCCAAAGCAGCCCCGGTGGAACCGGCAGCACCGACCGACGCCGTTTCCTGACGCCCGGCCCACCAACTCCTTGCCAGCTATGTTACTGATGAGTAACATAATTAGGGATGCCGCCTGATCAGGCCCGTCCATCCGAGCCCCCAACCGGCGGACGGAGATCCGGCACCCATGTCTCAATGAGGAGTAATACGTGAGCCAAGCCAGCAACGGAACCGACAGCGGCGCAAAGCCCAGCACCGGAAGACGCAACACCGTCCGCGACGTTGTCTTCGTCGACGGCGTCCGCACCCCCTTCGGCCGCGCCGGCGAGAAGGGCATTTACGCCGGAACCCGCGCCGATGACCTCGTGGTCAAGTGCATCCGCGAACTGATGCGCCGCAACCCGTCCCTGCCGGCCGAACGGATCGACGAGGTGGCCATTGCCGCCACGACCCAGACCGGAGACCAGGGCCTGACCATCGGCCGCACCGCCGCCCTGCTGGCTGGTCTGCCGCGGACCGTTCCCGGTTTCGCAATCGACCGGATGTGCGCCGGCGCGATGACCGCGGTGACGACGACGGCCAGCGGCATCGGCTTCGGCGCCTACGACGTGGTGATCGCCGGCGGCGTGGAGCACATGGGCAACCACCCGATGGGCGCCGGCGCGGACCCCAACCCGCGCTTTATGTCCGAACGGATCGTGGACCCGGCCGCCCTGAACATGGGCAACACCGCGGAAAACCTGCACGACCGCTTCCCCGCCATCACCAAGGAACGCACGGACGCCTACGCCGTCGCCTCCCAGGACAAGCTGGCCGCGGCCTACGCCAAGGAACAGATCCAGCCGGACCTGGTCCCGGTGGCCACCATGAAGCCGGGCCAGGGCTGGACCGTCAACACCGTGGATGAGCCGCCGCGCCCGGGCACCTCGGTCGAGGACCTCGCTGCGCTGCGCACCCCGTTCCGCGCGCATGGCCGCGTCACCGCCGGCAACGCCGCCGGCCTCAACGACGGCGCCACCGCGGCCCTGCTCGCCTCCGCCGACGCCGCCGAAGAACTGGGCCTGCCGGTCAAGATGCGGCTGGTCAGTTACGCCTTCGCCGGCGTCGAACCGGAGGTCATGGGCATCGGCCCGGTGCCCGCCACCGAAAAGGCGCTCAAAAACGCCGGTCTCGGCATCGAGGACATCGGCCTGTTCGAAATCAACGAGGCCTTCGCCGTGCAGGTCCTCAGCTTCCTGGACCACTTCGGCATCGCCGACGACGACCCCCGGGTGAACCGCTACGGCGGCGCGATCGCCGTCGGGCACCCGCTCGCCTCCTCCGGCGTCCGGCTGATGAACCAGCTGGCCCGCCAGTTCGAGGAAGACCCCGGCGTCCGCTTCGGCATGACAACCATGTGCATTGGCCTGGGCATGGGCGCCACCGTCATCTGGGAGAACCCGCACCACGCCGACTACGGCACCGAATACACCCCCACCGAGACTGGAGCCGCAGCATGAGCGCCGCCGATTTCCACAAGCTTGCCGAACTGTTTCCCAACGAGACCGTGACGCACTCCTACGTCCAGGACATCCAGCTCCCCGCCATCGACGGCAAGAGCCCCGGCACCTTCGCCCTCGTCACCCTGGACAACGGCCTGGACCACTCCAAGCCCACCACCCTGGGCCCGAACACCCTGATCGAGCTCGGCACCGTGCTGGAAGGGCTGCGGGACCGTGCCGCGCGCGGCGAGATAGTCGGCGTCGGCGTCACCGGCAAGCCCTACTTCCTGGTCGCCGGCGCGGACCTGTCCACGGTCAAGTCGGTCAGCGGCCGTGAACAGGGCCTCTGGATGGCCCAGCTCGGCCACGACGTTTACGCCACGCTGGCGAACCTCGGCGTGCCCAGCTTCGCGTTCATCAACGGCCTGGCCCTGGGCGGCGGGCTGGAGATCGCCCTGCAGTCCACCTACCGCACCGTCTCCACCGGGGCGGGTGCGCTGGCCCTGCCGGAAGCGTTCATCGGGCTGATCCCGGGCTGGGGCGGGGTGTACATCCTGCCGCGGCTGATCGGCCCGGAGAACGCGGTCAAGGTGATGATCGAGAACCCGCTGAGCAACAACCGCACGCTGACCGGCCCGCAGGCCTACGAGCTCGGCGTCGCGGACGCCATCTTCGAGCCGGCCGACTTCGTCGAGCAGTCCGTGGCCTGGGCCGCGCAGGTGATCGCCGGCGCCACCGTCCCCGCGCGTACCAATGCCGTCGACCCCTCCGCCCCGGAGGTTGCCGAGCGCTGGGCCGCGTCTGTCGCCGCCGGCCGGGCGTTCGTGGAGGCGAAGACCTCCAATGCCTCCCCGGCACCGGCCAAGGTGCTGGATGTGCTGGAAGCCAACCGCACCCTGACGCAGGCCGAATCGGCGGAGCTGGAATGCCAGACCCTCGCGGACCTAATGCAGACGGACGAATTCCGCTCCACGGTGTATGCCTTCCTGGACCTTGTGCAGCGCCGTTCCAAGCGTCCCGCCGGCGCCCCGGACCGCAAGCTCGCCCGCCCGGTGACGAAGATCGGCGTCGTCGGCGCAGGCCTGATGGCCAGCCAGCTGGCGCTGCTCTTCGCCCGCCAGCTCAAGGTGCCCGTGGTGATGACGGACATCGACCAGGCCCGCGTGGACAAGGGCGTGGACTACGTCCACGCCGAGGTGGACAAGCTGTTGGCCAAGAAGCGGATCAGCGCGGACGCCGCCAACCGGACCAAGGCCCTGGTCAGCGGCTCCGTGTCCAAGGAAGCCTTCGCCGACGCCGACTTCGTGATCGAGGCGGTCTTCGAGGAGCTCAACGTCAAGAAGCAGGTGTTCAAGGAGGTCGAGGCGATCGTTTCGCCGGAGTGCATCCTGGCGACCAACACCTCCTCGCTGTCCGTCACCGCCATGGCGGAGGACCTGCAGTATCCCGAACGGCTGGTGGGCTTCCACTTCTTCAACCCGGTGGCCGTGATGCCGCTGCTGGAGATCGTCCGCGCGCCGAAGACCGACGACGCCGTGCTGGCCACCGCGTTCGAGCTGGCCAAGGGCCTGAAGAAGTCCGCGGTGCTGGTCAAGGATGCCGCCGCGTTTGTGGTCAACCGGCTGCTGCTGCGGCTGATGGGCGAAGTGACGGCTGCCTTCGATGAGGGCACCCCGGCCGAGGTGGCGGACAACGCGCTGCGCCCGATGGGCCTGCCGATGACGCCGTTCACGCTCGGCGCCATGGTGGGGCTGCCGGTCGCGCAGCACGTCCAGGAATCCCTGCACGCCGCTTTCGGGGACCGTTTCACGGTGTCTAAAAACCTGCAGGTCCTGATCGACAACGGGGTCAAATCCCTCTGGGACCCGTCCTCGGTGAAGGCCGGAAAGCCAGTGATCCCGGCGGAGACCCTGGCCCTGATGTCGTTCGGCGATTCGCCCTCCACCGCCGAGGAAGTGCTGCGCCGCACGCAGGACGCCCTGGCTGAGGAAATCGGCCTGATGCTGGCCGAAGGCGTGGTGGCCGGACCGGAGGACATCGACCTCTGCATGATCCTCGGCGCGGGCTGGCCGATGTTCCTGGGCGGCATCACCCCCTACCTGGACCGGGTGGGCGCCTCCGAGCGGGTCAACGGCAAGAAATTCCTGGCACCGGGCGTGGCCTCGGAACCTGCCGCCTAGCAGCCGAAGACGAAGGCGCCGCCGCCCGTGCCGTGATGGCGGGGCGGCGGCGCCTTTGTTCGTTCGGCCGGCCCGGCAGGGGCGGCCGCTGCCGTTAGCACTCGCAGATCATCAGCACGTTGCCATCCGGGTCCTTGAAGTTGAACCACTGGCCGTCCCGGATCTCCGTGACCTCCGCACCGGCGTCCTGCACATGGGCGTGCGCGGCCTGGATGTCGGAGGTGTTGAGATGGAACGCGGGCACCCGGAAGACCGCGTCAGCGGAGTAGATCTTGCTGTCCAGGACCAGGCCGGCCCCGTTCATCGGCAGCACATAGAGATGACCGAAGAGAATCTCGCCGTCCGCCGGGGCACCGAGCAGGGAGCAGTACCAGTCCCGGGCCTTGGCGATATCGCTGACCGGGACGAAGACCGTCCCGATCTCCGGGGCTATAGCGTTTGTCAACGGTTCCTCCTGGTCAACGGTTCCTCCTGGTCAACGGTTCCTCCTAGTCAGGGGCAGGCCCGCTCCGACGCGGGAAAACTCCAAGAAATATACAGTGCCGGGCGGCAGTTGGTTCGTAACCGGCGCTCGTCAGATTTCCCGCAGGCTGCCGCCGTCGAGAACCAGGACGCGGTGGGCGTTGGCGCTCGCGTAGGCGAGGTCGTGCGTGACCAGTACGACGCCGGCGCCGCGAGCCGCCTCCGCGGCAACGGCGTGCTGGAGCCGCTCAAGGCCGTGCCGGTCCAGTCCCACGGTCGGCTCGTCCAGCGCGATGACCGCCGGCCTGCGGGCCAGTACCGTAGCCAAGGCCAGGAGCCGCTGCCGGGACGAGGGCAACTCGGCCGGGTGCGCCTGCGCATCGGCCGCGAGCCCGACGGTGGCCAGCGCCTCCTGCGCCCGCCGGCCCGCCGCGTCCGTGCCGAGCAGCCGGCGCAGCCCGAAGCCGACTTCCCGCAGCACCGTCCGTTCAAAGAGCTGGTCACGCGGCTGCTGGAACAACAGACCGACCGAGGTGGCAACGCGGCCGGTCGGGATCCCGTGGATGCTTCTTCCGCCCACGAGCACCTCCCCGGTGTGCGGCCGCAGCAGCCCGTTCAGGAGGCGGAGCAGCGTGGATTTGCCGGTGCCGTTGGGACCGGTGATGGCGACAATTTCACCGGGCCGGACCGTCAGGTCCAGATCGCGCAGCAGGTCTGCTGCGGGCACGACCCCGGCCGGCCCCCTTGCGGATCTCGCGCCGCGCATCTTGCCTGAGCCGTAGCCGAAGCTGATGCCCCGCAGTTCAAGCACCGGGGCCGCGGCGGCGGCCGCGGCGGTCAGCTGCGCGGGGGTCTGGGCGCTGCCGGACTCCGTCACGACGCCGGCGTCGCTGAGCACGGGCCCGGCAGCCAGCCCGGCCGGCGGGCCTTCCGCGGTTGCCGTGCCGGCATCCAGGACAAGCCAATGCCCGGCACGGCGGGCCAGCGCGTCGGCCCGCTGGCTCAGGAGCACGACGGCGGTGCCGGCGTCGAGCAGGGACTGCACCAGCTCCGCCACCTGGCTGGTCCCTGCCGCGTCCAGGGAGGCCAGCGGGTCATCGAGGACCAGCACGTCGGGCCCGGCGATCACCGCGCAGGCGACCGCCAGCCGGCGCAGTTCGCCGCCGGAGAGCTCCGCAGGGTTCCGCTCCAGCAGTCCGCTCAGGCCGGTCTGTTCGGCGCTCCGGGCCACCTGCCGGATCATCTCCGGGCGGGGCACGCCGCGGTTTTCCAGCCCGAAGGCCAGCTCCTCGGCCACGGTGGAGCGCACCGAGGACAGCATGGCGCCGGCGTCCTGCGGCACGTAGCCCACTCGGCCGGACCAGGCGGCGGGGTTGATCCGGGGGTCGCCGGCGCCGCCGCGGAAGTCCAGGCGGTCCGCGCCGAGGGCCAGGCTGCCGAGCAGGGAGCCGGAGTGGCCGGCCCGGACCCAGCCGGCGAGCAGTTTGCCGAGGGTGGTCTTGCCGCTCCCGGAACCGCCCAGCACTGCGGTCAGGGATCCGGGCAGGACGGAGAGTTGCACGTCACGCAGCACCGCGCCGGTGTCCCCGTGGTAGCTAAAACTGGTGATCCGGGCAGCGGCCGCCGGCAGCGCGGCGGTGGCGGACTGCCCAACTCCTGCGGCTTGCCCGGCCGGCCCGTTACCGGTCACGAGGGCACTCCCGCCGGCCAGGCCGTGATCAGCCGCAGCACCACGGCGGCCGCGGCCAGCAGCAGCGCCGCGGCCCGGAAGATCCGCTGCCCGGGCGGGTCCTCCAGCTGCCGGTAGCTGGTCCGCGGACCGGGGGCGCCGAAACCCCGCGCGTCCAGGGCCTGCGCCCGGAGCCCGGCGTCCTCCACCAGGCCCAGGACCAACGGAACCGCCTGCAGCCGCGCGGCCGCGAGCCGGGACAGCAGCCCGCGCCGGACCACGAGGCCGCGCGCCTCCTGGGCGTGCCGGATCCGGGCCAGCCGGGCCGCCATGGCGGGAACCAGCGTGAGCGTGGAGGCCAGCACAAAGCTGAACTGCGGCGGGAGGCGCCGCGCGGCCAACGCCGCCGTGAGGTCCGGGACGTTGACGGTGAAGGAGAAAAGCAGGAGCAGCAGGACACACGCGGCCGTCCGCGAGGCCAGCTCCAGGGCGAAGTTGAGTCCTTCGGCGGTCACGCGGGCCGGCCCCCACTGCGCCAGCACCGTATGCCCTTCCGGGAAGAACAAACCGTGCAGTACCAGCAGGGACAGGAACAACGGTCCGAGGATGACCCCGGCAGCCCAGAGCACCCGGCCGGCCACGCCTGCGCGTGCGGCGAGCAGCACTGCGGCGAGGGCCACGCCGACGGAGAACGGCCAGCTGCCGGCCGCCGTCGTCATGACCGCGGCGCAGCAGGCCGCGGTCAAGGCCGTGAGCGGGTGCAGGGGCATGGCCTAGGCTGCGGGGTCCGCCGGGACCTTGCCGGCGAGCACCCGGAAGCGGCGGACAAAGGCGAACTGGAACGTGGTGCGCCGCGGCAGGGCGTAGGCCAGCAGTGCGGCGATCGTGAAGACGATCGCCTTGTCCATCGGGTCGGAGATGAGGGCCTGCTTTGTGATCGCGGCCAGCAGCGTGTCGCCCATGGCCCGGAACGCGCTGACGATGGCGCCGGTGCCCAGTCCCGCGGTTCCGCCGTAGACAAACGCCGCGATCGGGGCGGAGACGACGCCGGCGAGGATGCCGGTGAGGAAGCCGGCCACGGGGGCGAAGTAGAAGCGGCGGAAGAGTCCGGCGCGGGCGGCCAGCCCGGCGAGGAAGCCGATCAGCGCCGCTCCGGCGGCGAAGGGCAGCACGGTGGGGTTGAAGAAGGACCAGACGATGCTGCCGAGCACTCCGGTGGCGGCGCCGGCGGCAGGTCCGGCGAGGACGGCGATCAGGACCGTGCCGATCGCGTCGAGATAGAAGGGCAGTCCGGTACTGCCCATCAGCTGGCCGAGGACCACGTTGAGCACGATCGCTACCGGCATGAGCACCAGGGTGGAGGTGGGCAGCACGGGCAGCACCGCCAGGAGCAGCAGCACCGCGCCAAGCAGGAAGCCGCCGAGGGCCACCAGGGCGGAGAAACTGGCGGGTCCGGTGGCGATGTCCGCAGGCTGGCTGAAGACCAGGAAAACGTAGGTGGCCGCGATGGCCGCGGCACCGGCAAGTTCGAGCAGCCGGCGGCGGCCGGGGGCCGTCCCGGCGCGGGCGTCGGCGTCGGGCAGGGTCAGGGGTTGCGGTGACATGGGAAAAGTCCTTCGGCTGGGGTTTGCTTCGTCCGCCTCATGTCACCTCGGCGCAGCTATCATCTTAGCGATCCGGCAGCCAACGAGCGCGCCAGCGCGCCAACGGAGGAGATCAGCTCGTCGAAGCATTGCCCCGGATCGTTGCCGGTGACGATCCTGGCGTTCGGCGGCAGTCCCCAGAGGCCGCGGAAGTCGGCCACCGTGGTGCCGGCCAGCAGCGGGGACTCCGTCTCGACGTCGACCGTCGCCAGCCGGGTGCTGACGGGGGTGCGACCGACGGCAGCGCAGGCGGCAAACGCGTCGTGCATGTGTGCCACATAGCCCTGGTCGTAGAGCCGGTGGAACTCCATGTAGAAGCGGATCGCGTCCGACAGGCATGCCACCAGCGGGCTGCTGGAGCTGCTGCGCAGTCCTTCGGGCTGCTCCGGGAGCACCAGTTCGGGTTCCGGCGCGCCGGCGGCCTCGCCGAGCCGCCGCAGGTGCTCCGGCAGCATCTCGATCCGCTCCGTGGTTTCCAGCGCGCAGACCACCGGGAGCTTCTCCTCGGGCAGCCCGCGGTAGGCCGCGTAGACCTCCTTGGCGGCGTGCGGGTCCACCGCGGTGTTCCACTCCGCCGTCGGCGTCGTGTTGCCCTGGTAGTAGAAGCTGCCGCCCATGATTACCAGGCCCTTGAGCAGCCTGGGGAGCTCCGGTTCGCGGCGCAGGGCCAGGGCAAAGTTGGTCAGCGGTCCGGTGATCAGCCCGGTGATCTCCCCCGGGTGCGCCCTGGCTTCCTCCACCCAGACGTCCACGGCGTGCCGTGCCGAGATGGCCTGGGCGGGGGCCGGCAACTCGGCATAGCCGATCCCCTGCGGGCCGTGGGTCTCCTCGGTGGTAACGAGCGGAATCTGCAGCGGAACCTCGGCTCCGACCGCCACCTCAATCCCCGACCGGCCGCACAGCTCCAGCAGGGACAGGCTGTTCAGCGCCACCTGGCGTGCCCCGACATTGCCGGCGGTGCAGGTGATCGCCTGCAACCGGACCTCAGGCCGGGACAGCAGGTAGACGATGGCCAGGGCGTCGTCGATCCCGGTATCGACGTCCATCAGGACCCGGTGTCTGGCGGCGCTCCCTCCAGGCGGTGAAGCGTTCAACACGGTAGGGCTCAGAGCAGGGAGGCTCAGAACAGGGCAATCTTCGGCGTGCGCGGGAAGATCTCGTCGAGTTCTGCCAGCTCTGCGGCGTCCGGCACCCAGGCCACGGCGGCGGCGTTCTGGCGGACCTGGTCGGGACGGGTGGCGCCGGCGATCACGCTGCTGACGGATGGCTGGGCGGCGAGCCAGGAGAACGCGACCTGGATCTCGGTCAGGTTCCGCTCGGCGGCGAAGGCGGAGAACGCGCCCAGCTGTTTCCAGTCGGCGTCGTGGACGAGGTTGGTGCGGGTGTGGCTCAGCCGCGATCCTTCGGGTGCCTCCCCCTCGGAGTACTTGCCGGTGAGCAGGCCGTTGGCCAGCGGGAAGTAGGGCAGCACGCCCAGGCCGTACGCTTCGGCGGCCGGGGTGACCTCCAGCTCGGCGCGGCGGTCCAGCAGGTTGTAGTGGTTTTGGCTTGAGATGAAGCGTGCTCCGCCGCGGCTGCGGGCCACGAATTCGGCCTCCGCAATCTGCCAGCCGGCCCGGTTGGAGTGGCCGATGTAACGGACCTTTCCGCTGGTGACGAGCTCGTCGAGAGCCGCGAGGGTCTCATCGATCGGCGTCAGCGGATCCGGCGTGTGGAACTGGTAGAGGTCGATCCAGTCCGTTCCCAGCCGGCGCAGGGAGGCCTCGGCCGCCTTGATGATGTAGCGGCGCGAGCCGCGGGCACCGAAGTCGTTGCCGTTGGTGCCGCGCATGTCCAAGCCGAACTTGGTGCCGATCACGGCGTCGTCCCGGCGGCCGCCGAGGGCCTTGCCCAGCATGGTTTCGCTGAGCCCGGGCTCCCGGCCATAGGCGTCGGCGACGTCGAAGAAGGTGATCCCGTTGTCCAGGGCCGCATGCACGACGGCGTCGGTCCCCTCCTGCGTCTCGGTGGCCGTGTTTGCCCGGCCCAGATTGTTGCAGCCAAGTCCCACCACGGAGACGGTCAGTCCGGAATTTCCTACGCGTCGGTATTCAGTCATGGGATTCAGCCTATAACGGCCGAGGGCGGGTCCCGGGCAGGCTCCCGGGCGGCCTCCCGGGCGGCCTCCCGGGCGGCCTCCCGGGCAGGCTACCCCGCGGGCAGTTCCAGCCCGTGTTCGTCCATGGCGTCCTGGAGTTGCGCGAGGGTGCGCGGGCAGATGCCCGGCATCCCAGCCAGCCTCCGGCGGCCCAGCAGCACCAGGTGTTCCAGGGTTTCCACTCCCGCGTGCGCCAGGGACTTGCGCGCCGGCGCCGCCAGCCCTGCCGGTAACGGAGTGCTGCCTGGTCGAGGGGATTTGCGCGTCATTGCCGTACCTTCCAGTCGCTTGCCCCCAAAACTGATGTGAGCCGTGCCCGGCTCCTAACAGGTGGTGCCCGGAGTGCGTGGTGGCTGCCGGTGGTGCCTAGAGTGTGAAGCTGTTGGCCGGTTTGGCCGAGTGCTTGAGCTTGAACTCGGTGCTGCCGAACGGGGCGGCGCCGATGCTCAGCTTGGTGAAGTCCAGGTCCTCGCCGCGGATGCAGACCTTGATCGCGTTGACGGTCTTGTTGACGTCCGGGGTGAGGCAGAAGATGTTGAGCTTGGCGTCGGCGAACTCGGAGCGGTCCACCACGCCGAGGCCGCGCCAGGCGAGGTGGCTGATCAGGGCGTCCTTGGCTTTTTCCTCAAGGTAGCGGTCGCGGCTAGTGCCGTCCTTGGTCTTCAGCGCGTATTGCGCCACCACCCAGAACTGTTCCTCGTCCGGGATTTCCGCGTAGCCGTCCTCCGCGCACTGCGCCGCGAAGGCCGCCATCAGTCCCTCGCCCGCGGCGGCGTCGGCAGCCTCGGTTTCCTCGGTCTTGCTCTGGTGCCCGACGACGCCGTGGTTCATCACGAACTCGTGGTATTCCTCGTCGATCCAGGCTTCCCGGAAGTGCAGGACTCCTTCTTCGTCGCGTTTGTAGACCCGGATGATGCCGCTCATGGTAAGTCCCTTCGTATACCGTCCGCGGTCTTTGCCGTCGAAGGGTGCTTGCTGTGCCTTGACGGCCTGGTAAAGCTGGTGGGGCGCGGGGTCGCGCTCACAGGATCGGCAGGCTGCCGGTGCTGGGGTGCTGTTGGCCGGGCAGCGGCCGCGCGAACGGGACCTTGGTTCCGAGGACCTGCGCGACGACGTCGTGGGTGATTTGCTGGGCGGTCAGTCCGACGCGCTCCAGGACCTGGCTGCGGCTCCCGTGGTCGAGGAACTCCACTGGCAGTCCCACCTCGTTGAGCGCGGTGTCCACCCCGGCGGCCCGCATTTCCTGCCGGATCCGGGAACCGACGCCGCCGGCCCGGACGCCGTCTTCGATGCAGATGACCAGCCGGTGGTGCGAGGCGAGGGCGATCACGGAGTTGGGCACCGGGAGGACCCAGCGCGGATCCACGACCGTGGAGCTGATGCCTTGGGCGCCGAGCCGGTTGGAGACGTCCAGCGCGAGTTCGGACATGGCGCCGACGCTGACGATCAGCACGTCGTTGTCGCTGGAGCCGGCCGGGCGGCGGGCCAGCACGTCCACGCCGTCGTTGAGCCGTTCGAGGGCTTCGACTTCGGCGCCGACGGTGCCCTTGGAGTAGCGGATCACGGTGGGGGCGTCTTCGACGGCGACGGCCTCGCGCAGTTCCTCGCGCAGCCGGGAGGCGTCGCGCGGCGCGGCGAGGTGCAGGCCGGGCACGATCTGGACCATCGCCATGTCCCACATGCCGTGGTGGCTGGCGCCGTCAGGCCCGGTGACCCCGGCCCGGTCCAGCACCACGGTGACGCCGGCCTTGTGCAGGGCGACGTCCATCAGCAACTGGTCGAAGGCGCGGTTCAGGAAGGTCGCGTAGACGGCCACCACCGGGTGCAGTCCGCCGAACGCCATGCCGGCCGCGGAGGTGAGGGCGTGCTGTTCGGCGATGCCGACGTCGAACACGCGCTCCGGGTGGCGGGCGGCGAACTTGTGCAGCCCCACCGGGATCAGCATGGCCCCGGTGATGCCGACGATGTCCTTGCGTTCGTCGGCGATGTCGGCGATCTCGTCCGCAAAGACCGAGGTCCAGGACTTCGCGCCGCCGGCTTCGGTGGGCTCGCCGGTTTCCGGATCGATGATCCCGACGGCGTGGAACTGGTCCGCTTCATGGGCGCGGGCCGGGGCGTAGCCGTGGCCCTTTTCGGTCATGGCATGCACGATTACCGGTCCGGCGTAGTTCTTGGCCGTGGCCAGCGCGTTTTCCATGGCCTGGAGGTTGTGGCCGTCCACCGGGCCGATGTACTTCATGCCCAGGTCCTCGAACATGCCCTGGGGCGCCCACCAGTCCTTGATGCCCTTCTTCATGGCGTGCAGGCTCTTGTAGGTGAACTGCCCGGCGGGGCCGCCGCTCTGCAGCCGCTTCTTCCACCAGTCCAGGGCGCCTTCGTAAGCCGGCGCGGCCCGGAGCGAATCGATGGTGGGGCGCAGTGAGGCGAGGTAGTCGGCGACGCCGCCGACCGTGGGGGCGTAGGAACGGCCGTTGTCGTTCACGACGATCACGACGCGGCGCTTCTTGTCCGCGGCGATGTTGTTGATGGCTTCCCAGGCCATGCCGCCGGTCAGGGCGCCGTCCCCGACGACGGCGATCACGTAGCGGTCCCCGTCGCCGGTCAGCTGCCGGGCGCGGGAGATGCCGTCGGCCCAGGACAGCGAGGAGGAGGCGTGCGAGCTTTCGACGATGTCGTGTTCGGATTCAGCCCGGTCCGGGTAGCCGGACAGGCCGCCCTGCTGGCGGAGCGTGCTGAAATCCTGCCGCCCGGTGAGAAGTTTGTGCACGTACGACTGGTGGCCAGTATCGAAGACGATGCTGTCGCGGGGGGAATCGAAGATCCGGTGCACCGCAATGGTGAGTTCAACGACGCCGAGGTTCGGCCCGAGGTGCCCTCCCGTCTGGGAGACGTTGCCGATCAGGAACTCCCTGACCTCGTTAGCCAGCTGGTCCAGCTGCGCCTGGGACAACTTGCTCAGGTCCTGCGGATTCCGGATGGTCTCCAAGATTCCCAACGGCCCCTCCTTGCGGGTAGTAGACATGCCTTTTAACTCTAACGCCTCTTCGGCGGGCCCGGCGCCCGGCGGGTGCCGGAACGGGAAAGCCCCGGTCCGTCAGGGACGGACCGGGGCTTTCCCGTTTGGCTGCTTAGACCGCGCTAGTTAGCGGAGATCTGGCGCAGCACGTACTGCAGGATGCCGCCGTTGCGGTAGTAGTCGGCTTCGCCCGGGGTATCGATGCGCAGGACCGCATCGAAGGACGTGACGGTGCCGTCTTCGGCCGTGGCGGTGACCTTGAGGGTCTTCGGCGTGGTGCCTTCGTTGAGGGCGGTGACACCCTCAACCGCGAAGGTTTCCGTGCCGGTCAGGCCCAGGCTGGCGGCGTTCTGGCCGGCCGGGTACTGCAGCGGCAGGACGCCCATGCCGATCAGGTTGGAGCGGTGGATGCGCTCGTAGCTTTCCGCGATGACAGCCTTGACACCCAGCAGTGCGGTGCCCTTGGCGGCCCAGTCACGGGACGAGCCGGAGCCGTACTCCTTGCCGGCCAGGACGACCAGCGGGGTGCCGGCGGCCTGGTAGTTCTGCGCGGCGTCGTAGACGTAGGCCTGCGGGCCGTCGGCCTGGGTGAAGTCGCGGGTGAAGCCGCCCTCGACGCCGTCGAGGAGCTGGTTCTTGATCCGGATGTTGGCGAAGGTGCCGCGGATCATGACTTCGTGGTTGCCACGGCGCGAGCCGTAGGAGTTGAAGTCCTTGCGCTCCACGCCGTTGGCCAGCAGGTACTGGCCGGCGGGGGTGTCCGACTTGAAGGAACCGGCCGGGGAGATGTGGTCCGTGGTGACCGAATCACCGAGCTTGAGCAGTACGCGCGCCCCGGTGATGTCCTGGACGGGCTCCGGCTGGGCCTTCATGCCCTCGAAGTAGGGGGGCTTCCGGACGTAGGTGGACTTCTCGTCCCAGGCGAAGGTGTCACCGGCCGGGGTGTCGAGCGCCTTCCAGCGGTCGTCGCCCTCGAAGACACCCTCGTAGCCGCGGGCGAACATGCCCTTGTCAATCGAGGAGTCGATGACCTGCTGGACCTCGACCGGGTTCGGCCAGATGTCCTTCAGGAAGACGTCGTTGCCGGCTTCGTCCTGGCCCAGGGCGTCGTTCTCGAAGTCGAAGTCCATGGTGCCGGCCAGGGCGTACGCGATGACCAGCGGCGGGGAAGCCAGGTAGTTCATCTTGACGTCCGGGTTGATCCGGCCTTCGAAGTTGCGGTTGCCGGAAAGCACGGCGGTGACGGAAAGGTCGTTGGCCTGGATGGCCTCCGAGATTTCGGCGTCGAGCGGACCGGAGTTGCCGATGCAGGTGGCGCAGCCGTAGCCGACGATGTAGAAGCCGAGCTTCTCCAGGTACGGGGTCAGGCCCGACTTGTTGTAGTAGTCGGTGACGACCTTGGAGCCCGGAGCCACGGAGGTCTTGACCCACGGCTTCGAGGTGAGGCCCTTGTCCACGGCGTTGCGGGCCAGCAGCGCGGCGGCCAGCATCACGGACGGGTTGGACGTGTTGGTGCAGGAAGTGATCGAGGCGATCGACACCGCGCCGTGGTCCAGCTCGAACTCGCGGCCGTCGGCGGTCTTGACGGCCACCGTCTTGGTCGGACGTCCGTTGGACTTCGGACCGTGCCCGTGCGGCGCTTGCTCCGTGAGGTGCGTCGCCGAGGCGGTGAACGACGGCGAGTCGGACGCCGGGAAGCTCTCGTCGATCGCTTCGTCCAGGCTGCCGTCCGGGAGTTCTTCCTTCACGTAGTTGCGCAGGTCCTCGCGGAACTGGGCCTTGGACTCGGTGAGGATGATACGGTCCTGCGGGCGCTTCGGGCCGGAGATCGACGGGACAACCGTCGACAGATCCAGCTCGAGGTACTCGGAGAACTTGATCTCGCGGGAGGGATCGTGCCAGAGGCCCTGTTCCTTCGCGTAGGCCTCCACGAGGGCCACGTTCTCGTCGGAGCGGCCGGTGAGGCGCAGGTAGTCGAGGGTGACGTCGTCGATCGGGAACATCGCGGCGGTGGACCCGAACTCGGGGCTCATGTTGCCGATCGTGGCGCGGTTCGCCAGCGGCACGGCCGCGACGCCTTCGCCGTAGAATTCCACGAACTTACCGACCACGCCGTGCTGGCGCAGCTGCTCGGTGATGGTGAGCACGACGTCGGTGGCGGTGGCGCCGGCCGGGATGGACCCGGTCAGCTTGAAGCCGACGACGCGCGGGATCAGCATGGAGACGGGCTGGCCGAGCATGGCCGCCTCGGCTTCGATGCCGCCGACGCCCCAGCCGAGCACGCCCAGGCCGTTGACCATGGTGGTGTGCGAGTCGGTCCCGACGCAGGTGTCCGGGTAGGCGCGGAGCGCGCCGTCAACTTCGCGGGTCATGACAGTGCGGGCCAGGTATTCGATGTTGACCTGGTGCACAATGCCGGTGCCCGGCGGGACGACCTTGAAGTCGTCGAACGCGGTCTGGCCCCAACGCAGGAACTGGTACCGCTCGCCGTTGCGCTGGTACTCGATCTCCATGTTGCGCTCCAGCGCGCCGGAGTTACCGAAAGCGTCGATCTGGACGGAGTGGTCAATGACCATTTCCGCCGGCGCCAGCGGGTTGACCCGCTTGGGGTCGCCGCCGAGTTCCTTGACGGCCTCACGCATGGTGGCGAGGTCGACAACGCAGGGCACGCCAGTGAAGTCCTGCATGATCACGCGCGCCGGCGTGAACTGGATTTCAGTGTCGGGCTCGGCGTTGGGATCCCAACCGGCCAGTGCGCGGACGTGATCGGCCGTGATGTTGGCGCCGTCCTCGGTCCTCAACAAGTTTTCAAGCAATACCTTGAGGCTGAACGGAAGGTTTTCTGCACCTTCAACGGAGTTCAACCGGAAAATTTCGTATTCGGTACCGGCTACATTAAGTTTGCCTTTTGAACCGAAGCTGTCCACAATGCTCATCGCAGGACTCCTCTCGCAACAGTTTCATCTTTGTCGCGCCGCAGACCCCTTGCTAGTTAGGTCATCCTAACTAGAGCTTTTCCTTGTTTGCACAAGGATCGGCGCTTGGGTGCAGGAGGTCAGCCGTGATTACGGAGCGCGACGTCGGACTACTCCGCCCATCCTAGTGGCCTCAGCCTCTGGGAGTCAGTAACGCCACAGTCTCCATGTGGTGGGTGTGCGGGTACAGGTCGAAGGCACGCAGTTCCTGAAGCCCCCAGCCGGCCTGCTGGAAGTAGCCCACGTCGCGGGCGAAGGACGCCGGATCGCAGGAAACGTAGGCCACCGCCCGGGGCCCGGCCGCGACCAGCTGGTTCACGACCGCCTTGCCGGCGCCGGCCCGGGGCGGATCCAGGATCAGGGCGTCGAAATCGCGCGGCTTCTGCCGCAGCACCCGCTCCACTTTCCCCTGGATGATTTCGACCTGGGTGGCGCCGTGCAGGTTCTTGCGCGCATCCCGGCTGGTGCCCGGCGCCCCTTCTACGGACAGCACCGACCCGGTGACGCCGACGGCGTCGGCGAGCGGCGCGGTGAAGAGTCCGGCGCCGGCGTAGAGGTCTGCCACCACGGAGCCGGCGCCAAGGTAGCCGCCGTCGTGCAGGAAGCCGGTCACGGCCCCCACCAGGGTGTCCGGGGCGTCGCGGTGGATCTGCCAGAAACCGTCGCCGGTGACGCGGTAGTCGTGGCCGGCCGCGGTTTCCTGCACCCAGGTGCGGCCGCGCAGCTGGGTCACGGCGCCGGTGCCGGGGTCCACCTGCGCCACGGAGACGTCGGCGGGCAGTTGGGCGACGATGGAGCTGAGCCGCTTGGCGCGGGTGCCGGCGGCCGGGACCAGGAGCACCAGCGGCCGCGAACCGTTGGCGGGAGCTGCCACCTCAACCCGTTCGATCCCCTGCAGGTCGATGTCCCAGAGCCTGAGGGCGTTGATGCCCTCGACGGCCAGCGGCATCTCGCGGACCGGGAAGACGGCGTCGGAGCGGTGCGCGTGCATGCCCAGCTTGCCGCCGGGCGTCACGGCGAAGCCCGCGCGGGTCCGCCAGGCAAGGCCCGTGGGGGTGCCACCTGCGGCCTCCCCCACAGCTTCGACCGTGACAGGCACGTCGACGCCGGCCAACCGGTGCAGCTGTTCGGCCAGGACGTCGGCTTTGAGTCCGCGCTGGCGCTCCAGCGTCATGTGGCCCAGTTCGGCGCCGCCCACGGGCGGATGGCCGTGCGACCAGGACCGCTGCGCGTCGGCCGCATGCCAGAAGTGGTCCACCCGGTCCGGGGAGGGTTCCAGCACCTCGACGACGTCGGCGCGCCAGAACTTGGCGGAGTCGCCGTCGTCGGTGAGCCGGATCCGGACCTTTTCGCCGGGGATTCCGTGCCGGACAAAGATCACCCTGCCCTCGTGCCGGGCCACGCAGTGGCCGCCGTGCGCGACGGGGCCGACGTCGACGACGAGCTCGGTACGGGCGGGGGTCCGGGTGTCGGTGCTCATTGGATATCCTGCAGTTTCTTGGCTTCTTCGGACGATTTCAGCTGCCACGGCACGCTGGCGACCATCACGCCGGGCTCAAAGTGCAGCCGTGTCTTGATCCGCAGCGCCGTCTGGTTGTGGACCAGCTGCTCCCACCATTTGCCGACGACGTATTCGGGGATGTACACCACGATCAGGTCCCGCGGTGAGTCGCGCCGCATGTTCTTGATGTACTCCATGATCGGCGTGACCGTCTCACGGAACGGACTGGCCAGCACCGTCAGCGGCACCGGGATCTCCAGTTTTTCCCAGTCCGCCAGCGTCTGCTCGGTCTCTTCCGGGCTGATGTCCACGGTGATGGCGTCCAGCCGCGAAGGCCGGGAGGCGCGGGCGTAGGCCAGTGCCCGGAGCACCGGTTTGCGCACGTGCGAGACGAGCAGCACGGCGTGGACCCGGGTGGGCAGCGCGCGGGGCGAAGAGTCCTCGTCGACGGCGAGTTCCTTGGCCACGTTGTCGTAGTGCGCGCGGATGCTCCACATGATCAGGAAGAGGATGAACATGGCCAGCAGCGCGATCCAGGCGCCCTGCTCGAACTTGGTGATCAGCACGATCACCAGGACCAGGGCCGTCATGCCGAAGCCGATCGTGTTGATGGTGCGCGACTTGATCATCCGCAGTTTCGCGGCCGGGTCCTTGGCGAGCTTCAGTTCGCGGCCCCAGTGCCGGATCATGCCGAGCTGGCTGAGGGTGAAGGAGATGAAGACACCCACGATGTAGAGCTGGATGAGCTTGGTGACGTCGGCGTCGAACGCGATGATCAGGACCAGTGCGCCGGCGGCCAGCGCCAGCACGCCGTTGCTGAAGGCGAGCCGGTCGCCGCGGGTGCGGAGCTGGCGCGGCAGGTAACCGTCCTGGGCGAGGATCGAGCCGAGGACCGGGAAGCCGTTGAAGGCGGTGTTGGAGGCGAACACCAGGATCACGCCGGTAGCGGCGACCACGATATAGAACGGGATGGAACCGGCGCCGAAGACCGTCTGCGCGATCTGGCTGATGGCCGGGTTCTGGATGTAGCCCTCGTCCAGCGGTTTGCCGTTGAGCAGGAACTCCGTCGCCGGGTCCAGCACAATGTGCACTTTGGTGGCATTGGCGAGGTAGATGATCCCGGCGAGCATGGCGGCGGCGATCGCGCCGAGCAGCAGCAGCGTGGTAGCGGCGTTCTTGCTCTTGGGCTTCTGGAAGTTCGGCACGCCGTTGCTGATAGCTTCGACGCCGGTCAGGGCGGCGGCGCCGGAGGAGAATGCGCGCAGCAGCAGGAATGCGCCCGCCAGCCCCACCAGCCCCTCGTCGAAACCGGCAGCCGGGACGATCTCGAACGCCGCCGAGGGCGCCTGGCCGAGCTGGCCGGTGGCGGCCTGGAAGATGCCTACGGCGGTCATGCCGAGGATCGAGAACATAAAGATATAGGTGGGGACCGCGAAGACGCTGCCGGCTTCGCGGATGCCGCGCAGGTTCACGAGGGCCAGGATGACGACGCCGATCGTGGCGATCGCGGCCTGCTGGCCGTGCAGGGACGGGACGGCGGTGGTGAGGTACGCGGCGGCCGAGGACATCGACACCGCGACGGTGAGCACATAGTCCACCAGCAGGGCCGAGGCGACCGTGAGGCCGGCGTACTTGCCCAGGTTGACGTTAGCGATCTCGTAGTCGCCGCCGCCGGAGGGGTAGGCATGGACGTTCTGGCGGTAGGACGCCACCACGGTAAGCAGCACCACCATCACGGCGAGCCCCACCCAGGGCGAGAAGGCCACAGCGCTGACGCCGGCCAGCGCCAGGGTCAGCAGGATTTCATCGGGTGCGTACGCCACCGAGGAGAGCGCATCGGAGGCGAAAATGGGCAGCGCAATCCGCTTGGGCAGCAGGGTGTGGGCCAGACGGTCGTTCCGGAAGGGCCTGCCTACCAGCACCCGCTTCACGGCGTTGAAAATTGTCAGCACCAGACAAAGCTAGTCTGATTCGGACGCGATGTCATGACGGCGGAACCTGCCTGACGGCCGCCGGCTTGCCGCACCGCCGCCGGACCGGCTCCGGGGTCCGGGTGGCCGGTAGAGTTTTACGCAGCATCAGACACAGAAAGCTTGAGGAGGCACGGGTGGCGCACTTCGTGATCATGGGTTGTGGCCGTGTTGGGGCAACCCTGGCGCACACACTGGAGGACGCCGGCCATTCGGTCGCGATCATCGACCAGGACGACCGTGCTTTCCGGCGGCTACGGACCGGTTTCACCGGCCGTAAGGTCACCGGCGTCGGCTTCGACCGGGAGACGCTCAAGCAGGCCGGAGTCGAGGAGGCCTACGCCTTCGCCGCCGTGTCCAGCGGCGACAACTCCAACATCCTGGCCACCCGGGTGGCCCGTGAGACCTTCCACGTGCCGCATGTCGTGGCGCGGATCTATGATCCGGGCCGCGCCGAGATCTACCAGCGCCTGGGCATCCCCACGGTCGCGGCGGTGCGCTGGAGCGCGGACCAGGTGCTGCGCAGGATCCTTCCCGAGCAGCACCTCGCCGGCGACTTCCGTGATCCTTCCGGCCGGCTGGTGCTGGCCGAGGTGGACGTGGAATCCGGCTGGATCGGGCACCCGGTCACCGCGCTCGAGAAGGCCGCCGACATCCGCGTCGCCTACCTCACCCGTTTCGGCGAGGGCATCCTCCCCGGGCCCGGAACCCTGTACCAGGACGGCGATACCGTCCACGCCATGCTCAGCGTGGACCGCACCACCGAGGTCGCCCACATTCTCGCCAAGTCCCCCGCCAAGGAGTCCTAAGTGAAAGTAGTTATCGTCGGGGCGGGCAGCGTCGGTTCCTCTATTGCCCGTGAGCTGCTGGCCCACAAACACGAAATCCTGCTGATCGACCTCAAGCCCGAGGTGATCGGCCGCAGCGGGCTGCGCGGCGCGCACTGGCTGGTCGGCGACGCCTGCGAACTCAGCACGCTCAAGGACGCCCGGCTGGAGGACGCCGACGTCGTGGTGTCCGCCACCGGCGACGACAAGGTGAACCTGGTGGTCTCGCTGCTGGCCAAGACCGAGTTCGGCGTCGGACGGACCGTGGGCCGGGTCAACAACCCGAAGAACGACTGGATGTTCGACGATTCCTGGGGCGTCGACGTCGCGGTGAACACCCCGCAGCTGATGACCGCCCTGGTGGAGGAAGCCGTGGAGATCGGCGACCTGGTCCGGTTGCTGACCTTGCAGACCGGGGTGTCCTCGCTGGTGGAGTTCACCGTGCCGCATGATTCGCACGTGATCGGCCTGACCGTGGGTGATATCGAGTGGCCGGAGGACGCGACGCTGGTGGCGATCCTGCGGGACCAGGCGCCCATCACGCCCAGCCGGGACGACGTGATCGACGGTGGCGACGAGCTGTTCTTCGTCACCACGATCGCGGCGGAGGACGGGCTGCGGGCACTGCTGTCGGCGCCGGAGTCCGCCGACGACGCAGCCGGCCAGGCTTCCGGGAGCGGCCAGCGGGCCGGCACGGACCAGCACGGCCGCGAGACCCAGCCCGCCGGCGACGACGGTTTCGACGGCTGACCCGGGCGCTCAAAACGACACGCGACACGTTCCGGAAGGAAGCAGCCTGGCAACGCGACGAGTCAATGGGCTGATTTACGTTCCTTGTCCCGGGTGCGGGCGCAGGCTCGGATCCTTCACCGCTCCCAGTACGACTCACGGATGAGTGCTGCGGCTTTAGTCGTGTTCAGGGTGCAGGGTTGCATCTGCATCGGTCTCAACCCATCGGGTGAAGGTGGTCGTGAGGTTAGCCCGAGTGGGCGAGGCACAAAATGGGCCGACCTCGGCACTTACTGTTTCATCCAGAGGAGCAACGCGGACGAGCCGGAAAGGCTCATCCCCGGCGCGGGCCCTGATGGTGACGGCGTTACCGGCCCTGCTCAGCCGCACTGTGATTTCCCGATTGATCCACTCAGGGACAGGTGCCACCGACCAGTCGGAGACCCCATGTGTTACGACGGCCCCAACCTGTGGGACTCCGTCGGACACCTCCACACCGGCCTTGATCCAAGAAAGTTCCGAAACGTGAAGATAGATCCCCGCCTGGTCGAACTGCTCGGTGTAATTCAGAAGGAATGAAACCTCCACCGCCCCCTCAGCGGGCAGCGGTGCCAACAGGGCATGCGCGCTGTCATGGACGAAGCCGTACGAGGTGTGCCTCCAGGCGTCACTGTTCTCGGCTGCGGTTACCCGCAGAGTCCGACCATCCGCGACGACACGCACGGGCGGGTTGCGCCACCTTCCCCGGTCCCAGGAATCGTGTGCTTCCTTTATCACTTGTGTCACGTCAGATCCCTTAAGTCGATCGTTCAGTCGGTAAGTCCTATTCAAGCAGTGGCACATCCAACACAACGGCGATTGCCCGTTGACCGATCGGCTAACGGGAACCTCTTGGCCGGGTGTCTGCGGAGTATTATTCCTCTGATTTCGCCCGCCCCTAGGCTGGGCTCATGGCTATTGTTCATAGAGCTACTCTGAGTCCATCGAAAATGGAGCTCCTCGAACAGTGGCTCCACCTGCTTGACAAACATAGAAGCGTCAAGAACTGCGAGTTAGTTGGGTCCGGCCGACCCGTCAACGGGGGCCGGGGCCGGGCGGGTGAGAAGCCACGCCACCCACATGCCCAGGATGTACAGCGGCGCGCCCATGATGAGCCGGGTGGTTGCGAGGCCCGCGAGGCCCTGCTCCCCCATCAGGTACAGCGGGACCTGGACCAGCAGGCGCAGAACGAGGACCGCGATGATCACCCAGGTGCCGATCCGGTACGCCTTTACCCGGGACGGGTGCTTGCGCCAGTCCAGGCCTTCGTTCCGGATAAAACCGAACAACAGCCCGGCGAAAGGCCAGCGCACGGCGATCGAAAGGGACATCGCGAGGATGTACCCGAGGTTGGTGAAGAATCCCAGGACGTAGAAGTCCTCCGCCTTGCCGGTGGAGTTCGCCAGCCAGGCTGACAGCCCGACGCCGACTATACCGGCCAGCGCCTGCGTCAGCGGCTTGCGCTGGACCAGCCGCGCGACGGTGAACACCGCGGCCACGGCCAGCGCGCCGATCAGGGCCAGCGGGAGTTCCCGGGTCACCGTGAACGCGATCAGAAAGACCAGTCCGGGCAGGACACTTTCGGCGATGCCCTGGACACCGCCGGCGCTCTTGAGTACGTCGATATTGCCGTTGCTGGAGCGGTGCAGGCCCGCTTTGGCCGCGTAGCCTTCGGCGAGCTGGGCCACGGTGGGCTGCGGGTCTTCGGGCGTGCTCATTGCTCCTCCTTGCGGGAGAGTATTTCGTAGCGCGGATTAAACATGGTGGGCAGCCCGTCCCGGACCGTGACCATGCCCTCGAGCCGGAGCTCCAGGCCGGCCTGGACGCCGGGGATGCGGCGCCGTCCCAGCCAGACCACCCGGAGACGGTCAGCGGCCACGGCGGGCCGCTTGCGGCCGACGCCCTGCTGGGCGGGCCGGGCGGCCTGGACGGACGACGCCGGCGGCCGCGCCTTGGCCGCCGGGGCGTCGTGGTCGGTGACGATCGCGGTGAAGGCGGCCACCTCGCTGGCCGGTGCGTACGTCACGGATTCAATGAAGCCGCGGCACAGCACCCGTCCGCGCTCAGGCAGCCCCCGCACGGGGACGGCGTCGGCGGGTTTCCTGCCGGGGGCATCAACCAATCTGGGTAATCTCCGGTCCGCGCTCGGGCTGTTCAAACTCCGGGGCGCCGTGCGGCGCCGAAACGCCGGAGTCACGGGGAAGGCGGAGCTGGAGCAGGTCGCGCGGCGGCATGGGGTTCTCGCCCCGCACCACAACGATCTGGCGGAACAGCTCTTCGAGTCCGGCGGCGGCGGCGCGGTCAAGTGCCGCTTCGCCGCCGAGCACACCGCGGAGGAACCAGCGGGGACCGTCGACGCCGATGAAGCGGGCCACCCGGTAGCCGTCACTGCCGTCACCGGCGGGGAGCTTGGCGACGAGCTCGATGCCGAAGTGGCCCTCGATCTCTTCGACCTGGCCACCCTGGCTGCCGACGGACTGGCCGATCTGCTCACGGATTTCGTCCCAGAGGCCCTCGGAGCGGGGCGCCGCGAACGCCTGCAGCTGAAGGCTTGAGCTGTCCAGGTCCATGGTGACGGCCACCACGCGCTGGGTGGCTTCCTCGACCTCCAGCCGGAGCTGCAGCCCTTCGCGCGGGGCAATCAGCAGGGCGCCAAGGTCCACGTAGCCGTCCTGGTTTTCAATTTCCGAGACGTCGTAGGGACCGGCGCTGCGCGCGCCGTCGCTGGCCTCGGCCGGCGCGACGGTTCCCGCAACTGCGTCCTCCGGGGTCTCGCCGGCGTCCGTCGTCTGCTCCTGCTTGGCTTTTCTGCCACGCCCAAAAACCATGGGGTTTGTCTCCTTAGTTGTGATCCTGCGCGAGGGCCCGACGGCCGCACAGGGAAGAGCTGCGTCTATCGGGCCGGTTTAGGCCCCTGGGGCGCCAAAGCCGCCGGTGGAGCCGAAACCGCCGGCGCCGCGGACTGAATCGCTGAGCTCCTGGACGGGCACGAACTCCGCGTACTCCACTCGCTGGATGACCATTTGTGCAATTCTATCGCCGCGGCGCAATTCAATCGCCTCGTCGCGGTCGGTATTGAGTAGCGTCACGGCAATCTCCCCGCGGTACCCCGCGTCCACCGTGCCGGGCGCGTTGACCACGGTCAGTCCGTGCTTGGTGGCGAGGCCGGAGCGCGGGTGGATGAGGGCGACAAAGCCGTTGGGCAGGGCGATGGACACACCGGTCGGCACCAGCCGCCGCTCCCCCGGCCCGAGCACCACGTCCTCGCGGGCGCGCAGGTCCGCGCCGGCGTCGCCCGGGTGGGCATACGACGGCGGTTGCAGACCGTCGTCGAGCATTTTCAGCTGCACGGTCAGGGTGGGGGCTCCGTACGCGGAAGGGCCGCCGGCTGCGGGCTCTGCCGGCGGGGTGTTCACGGCAGTGGTTTCTTCAGTCACAGTTCCCCACTGTAACGCCCGCGGGGAGGATAGGCCTACCGTGGGCTGCTCCCCCGGGGCTCCCCGGCGGGCCGGGCGACGGCGGGCCCGGCTACGCGGGACGGCCAAGGTGAAATGGCCCGGGAAAAGTGGAAAGCTGGGCTCATGCCCGAATCCAGTGCAGCCGTGCCTGCCTCCAACAGCACCCCCGACGACGCCACCGTCCTGTTCAGCGAAAAACTGTGGCCGAATTTCTGGATCTGGCTGGTGGCTGCCGGGCTGGCCGGGGCCGGGATCCTGGTGTTCGCACCGATCAGCATCGCCGCGGGGATCACCGCGGCCGTGGTGCTCTTCGCGATTCTGGCGGTGTTGCTGGTGCTGTCCACGCCGTCCATCTCGGTCACGGCCGCCACCTTGCGCGTAGGGCGGGCGACGATTGAGCGCCGCTTCGTCGGCACCGTCCAGGCTTTCCGCGGCGCCGAGGCGACGGCGGAGCGCGGCACCCGGCTCAACGGGCTCGCCTTTATGTGCATCCGCGGCTGGATCGACCCGGTGGTCCGGATAGAGATCACCGACCCCTCGGACCGCACGCCCTACTGGCTGGCGTCCACACGGCACCCGGATGAGCTCGTCGCCGCCCTGTCCCGCTGAGTGCTGAGCCGCCGCATGCCGCCAGTCCCTGCCGGGCCCGGAGCCCCCGCGGTGCTCTTTGCCCCCGCAGTCCTTTAGCCCTCGCAGTCCTTGCAGTACTTCAGGCCGTCCTTTTCGCGGGCGATCTGCGAACGGTGGCGGACCAGGAAGCAGGAGGCACAGGTGAATTCGTCTGCCTGGGCGGGCAGCACCCGCACCAGCAGCTCCTCGCCGGACAGGTCGGCGCCCGGGAGTTCGTAGCCTTCAGCAAGGTCGGTCTCGTCTTCATCAACCACCGCGGAGGGCTTGTCCGTACGCCGCGACTTCAGCTCCTCGATGGAATCCTCGTTGAGGTCTTCCTCGGTCTTGCGCGGCGCATCGTAGTCTGTCGCCATTAGTAGTTGCTCACACTCCGCAGTCGTTTGGTTGGATCGCCGCGTCCGCACCGGCGGGGCTGGTAGCCCCGGTACGGCCCGGGTTTGGTTCACCGATGTCAACGCCGGACAAACGCTTTTTGTGCCCGATGTCGGGTCATTTTTGCGCACATCCCCTGCCAAACACCAGAGGCCAGTGGTCCGGCCGCAGCTCCGCCGGACCGGGACGGGCCAAATGGGCCGGAAAGTCGCGGAAAATCACGGCGCGCCCTCCCTCCTACCCCGAATTGCGGCCAAACGGTGGCAGAGTTTCGAATGTTAGTAATGCCAGGGTGGAGGATTTGTATGCAGGATCTACGGCTTGTAGGCGTCCACGACGACGGGGAGCATCTCCTGTTGAGTGGCACCGGCGGCGAGATGTTCCAGCTGCCGATCGATGAGGCACTTCGGGCGGCAGCCAGCCGGACGCCCGCGAGGGCCGCTTCCGGCGTGGGCGCCGAGCCCATTGCCATGTCCCCCCGCGATATCCAGGCCAGGATCCGCAGCGGTGCCACCGCGGCGGAGGTGGCGGAGCTCTCCGGCATTCCGCTGGCCAAGGTGCAGCGCTACGAAGGCCCAGTGCTGGCCGAGCGCGAGTACGTGGCCCAGCAGGCCCGCAAGGTCGAGGTGGCTACCCCGTCCGCGGGACATGACAGCTACCGCTCCTTCTTCGGCGACCAGCCTGCAAGCTTGGATGACATGGTCATGCACCGGCTTCGGGCGCACGGGATCGAGCCTTCCTCGGTGGAATGGGACTCCTGGCGCCGGCCGGATGGAAGCTGGAATGTGGTGGCGCGGTTCGAAACGCAGCCCGGCGCCCATGCAGCCATCGGTGAAGAGCCGCCGGCCATGTGGACGTTCAGCCCGGCGCGCAAGTCGCTGCAAAACGCCAACCGCTGGGCGCAACAGCTCAGCGAACTGGAACCGATGGACGGCCCGGTCCCGGCCCGCCGCCTCTCCGCCGTTTCGGACCGGCCCTTTGATTTTGAAACCGACGCGGAAGCAGCCGCGCGCGGCGCGACCGCGCAACTCAGCGTCGTCCAGCAAAACAGCACCCAGCAGGAAAAGGATGCCGACGGACTGCTGGACATGCTCCGCACCCGCCGCGGCCAGCGCCTCGGCCTGGATGAGGACGCCGACGACGCCCTGGCGCTGCTGCTGACCAACGGAGTGCCCGCAGCCCACCCGCGCCCTTCCGAAGTCCCGTCGCTTGAAGACGCAGAAGACGACGCGGCGGAAGTTGAGGCGCCCGCGGAGGACGCCGAGGCCGTGGAAGAGACCCCGCCCGCGGCGTCAGCCGAACCGCATTCGGTTCCCAACCCCGACGTCCTCTCCCGCCGCAGGGATGCACGGCCGTCCATGCTGTCCCGCCTGAGCCTGGCGCCGCGGCACCAGGACAGCACCGACGACGACGCGCTGAAGCTCCACGACGGGGTCAGCACCGAAACCCGGGAAATCACCATTGCCGCCTCACAATTGCGGCCGGTGCGGTCCGGACCCTCGTCGAGCCCCGGACTGGATGAGCTCGTAGGCGGCGGGCCGTCGCGGCGCGCGCAGCACGACTCCCCTGCGGTTCCCCGCCCGGATGCATCCCGCACCGACACACCACGCGCCGAGCGGGAGCCCGAGACCCCGGAACGCCAGCCTTCCAAGCCCAAGCGCTCCAGTGTGCCCAGCTGGGATGAAATCGTCTTCGGGACCCGCAGCGACTAGGGCTGCGGCCAGCCGGAGCGTTCCGGCTTAGCGGCGCGAAGCCTTCCCTGGGGCTTTTGCGCCGGCGGCCCTGGCGCCTGCTTTTCCTTCGGCCGCGAAGCACAACAGCGGCACCTCACGCTCCGCCTTGGTCAGCGAGCCGTGCTGCCCCACCACCTCGAGCGCCCGGGCCTGGACGCGGCGGGTGTCGTAGAAGGCCAGCGCGTCGCGCGCGGCGATCATCACGTCGCCGATCCGCGGTCCGACCCCGGCCCGGACCTCGCCGAACAGCCCGGCAGCCACGGCCTCTTCCCGGGTGAAGGCCCAGATCCGGTCACCGAACCGCGACCGCCATGCGTCCAGCAGCCGCCGCCGGCCGGCGTCGTCCGCTTCGTCGTCGAGGTAGAGGTGCACCATGCGGGGCTCCCCCGCCGTGTGCCGGACTCCGGCGATCAGCTCCGCCTCGGCGGAATAGTCGATCCGCTGCGATGCCGGCACGTCCAACATGCCGTGGTCTCCGGTGACCAGCACGGTGGTGCCGGCCGGAAGGGTGGCATTGAGTCGGCGCACGGTGGCGTCGAGCTCTTCGAGCTGGTGCTCCCATTGCGGCGACTGGCAACCGTACCGGTGCCCGGCCTTGTCCAGTTCGTGGACGTAGAAGTACATCAGCGAACTGTCCGCGCCGGCCATGGCCTCAGCGGCCGCCGCCGTCCGGGCGTGCGAGGTGGTCCCGGCCAGGAACCGGCCGCCCCGCAGCGCGGCCCGGGTCATGGCCGAATCACTGAACCGCGGCAGCGCGACCGTAGTCACGTCCACGTGCCCGGCGGCCCGCTCGAAGACGGTGGGCAGGGGCTGCCACTGCAGCGGGTCCACGCCGTCGTCCCAATTGCCCAGCATGTTGACCACCCGGTCCTGGTCCGGGTCCAGGACGTCGTAGCCGACCATCCCGTGCTGCCCGGCGGGCTGCCCGGTCCCGAAGCTGGCGAGCGACGCGGCGGTGGTGGAGGGGAAGGCCGCATCGAGCCACACCGGCACGGCGCCCTGGCCGGCCTGCAGCACCGAGCGCAGGAACGGCGTGTGCGCGGTCTTCTGCTTGAGCAGCTGGCGGCCCAGGCCGTCGGCCAGCACGACGCAGACGTGCTTCGCGGCGGGAAGGTTCAACCGGTTGCCGAATCCGGGGACACCGAGGCTGGCCGCGGCACTGCTGAGCACCTCGGCAATGGAACGTTCCCCGTAGGCCGGGGGCGAGGGCAGCCCGGCGGGCCCGCCGGCCGGCGCTGACCCCGGGGCGTCCGGCTGCGGGGAGGCTACCGGGGACGCGGCGGCTCGGTCCGGCCCCATCTCAGCGCTGGTGGCCGCGGCTGAGGCGGTTGCCGAAGACGCCGCTGCGGGAGCGCTGCGGAAGGGCGGAAAGCCCGTGCGGGGCGGCCGCGGTCGACCCGGTGTTCACGGCCCGGAGCGCCCGGGCGAAGAGCTTGGCGTCCTGGACGGCCTGCAGGCCGTCCGCTTCGGCGCTGATCCGCAGAACGATGTCCTCCTGCGCGATCGTGCCGCTGTAGCCGTGGTCCGCCTCGCACTGCGGGTCGCCGCAGCTGGCGGGGCCCATGTCGAGGCGCTGCCCGCCGGACCAGGCGATCGAGAGGGTCAGCTCACGCACCGGGTCCGAGGGCTTGTAGTCCTGCGGCTGGGCGTAGACGTAGCTGAGCACCACGGAGCGGATCTGCGTCACGGGGACGGATTCGGTGGAGACCTGGGCGACGATCTGCTCGCCGGCTTCGTCGAGCTGCTGGTCGTCGACGTGGGTGATGACCAGCATGTCCTCGGTCAGCACCAGCACGGTGATGTGCCGGCGCACCTCGGCCCGGTCGAAGTGGGTCTCCAGGTGGACCAGATGGGCCACGCAGTCGCGGCCGTCCAACGCGTCGGCGACGACGTCGGCCACCAGACGGGGGTAGAAGCCTGCCTGCTGGAGGGCGCCTTCCAGGCTCTGGCCCTGCGCGCTGTGGTCGTGCAGGCCGTGGTGCGGCGAGCCGTGGCGGCCGGGGACGGACACCTGGGGCTTGGATGCTGGAGGCTGGGAACTCATGGCTTCCATTTTCACAGATCGGCTGGGGACATGCTAACTGCGGCGCTAGCTGCGCATCGCGCGGCGAGCCGTGTCCGTGCGCTGGGCAGCGTTGGCAATCCGGACGTCGGCGGCCAGGATGACCGCGCCGTCGGGACCGGCCAGGACCGGGTTGAACTCGACCAGCACGATCTCCGGGTGGTTGTCCTTGAGCCGGGTCAGCCGGGCCGCGACGTCCTCGAGCGCGGCGGCATCGACGGCGGGCAGGCCCTGGTAGCCGAAGAGTTTGCGGGAGGCACGGGGCGCGCGGATGAAGTCGTGGACGTCGGAGCCGTAGAGCGGCGGGACCCGGTGCGCCCAGTCGTCCAGCAGGTTGACGGCGTCGCCGGCCAGCCCGAACGACACCACCGGGCCCAGCAGCGGGTCCTCGATAGCGCGGAAGGTGCAGGCCTGACCCACCGGGGCCATGGACTGGACCTCCAGCGACGGCGAGCCGTAGCGCTGCAGCGACTTGCGCATCTGGGCGATGTTGCGGCGCAGCGAGTCGGCGTCCTGGATGTCCAGGCGCACCCCGCCGAGGTCCAGCCGGTGCCGCAGCGCCGGGTCCGTGGTCTTGAGCGCCACCGGCCAGCCGAGCCGGTCCGCTGCCGCGACGGCGTCGTCCTCGCCTTCGAAGCCTTCGGAGGGCAGCACGCGGATGCCGTAGCGGCCCAGCAGCTTCGCGGCGGAGGCCGGGTCCAGCCGGACCAGCTGTTCGCCGCCCACGGGCCGGAGCAGCTCTTCCAGGTCTTCGTGGGCGGCCTCCGGGTCGCAGCCCTCGGGCTCCACAAAGAGCCCCTGGTCGCGGACCACCCACTGGGCGTAGCGGACTACGGCCGCGAGGGCGGCCACGGCGGCCCCCGGGTTGGAGTAGCAGGGCACGCCGGGAGCGGCCTCAGGCGCAGCGTCGTCGGCGGCTGCCCCGACCATGCCCTCCACGTAGATTGACGGGTCAAGGAGGCCGGTGAACGCCGCGACCACCGGTTTCCCGGCCGCCGCCGAACACTCGGCCAGCACCGCGCCGATCTTCTCGACCGTGAGTCCGCGGGCCGGCAGCAGGGCCACCACCACGGCGTGCACCGAGTCGAGGGTCAGCGTCTCCTGCAGGCTGCGCCGCAGCGCGGGCAGCGCCCGGGACATGCCGGTGTCCAGGTCGACGTCGGCGACGATGCGTTCCACGCCGAGTCCGGCTGCGGCGGCGCTGTCCGCCACCACCTTGCCGAGCGCACGGGAGTTGCTGAAAACGGCCACACCGGGGCCCTGGGGCAGCGGCTGGCTGGAGACGATCTGTGCCACGTCCATGAGCTGTTCGATCGTTTCCACCCGGATCACCCCGGCCTGGCGCATCATGGCGTCCAGGGCTTCGGGCGGCGCCTGTGTGGTGCGCACGGCGTGGCCGGGCGGCAGGTTCAGGCCCATGGCGTCCGACTTGGCCACGATTACCGGTTTGGTCCGCGCCAGCCGCCGCGCCAGGCGGGAGAACTTGCGCGGGTTGCCGATGGATTCGAGGTACAGCCCGACGGCGTTGGTGTCGGCGTCGTCCTCCCAGAACTGCATCATGTCGTTGCCGGACACGTCGGCGCGGTTGCCGGCGGAGAGGAAGGTGGAGAGGCCCACCCGGCGGCGGCTGGAGGCGGCGTAGAGCGAGACGCCGATCGCCGCGGACTGGCTGAACAGGCCGAGGCCGCCGCGGCGCGCCAGCGACGGCGCCATCGAGGCGTTGAGGGACACGGCGGGGTTGGTGTTGACGATGCCCAGCGAGGCCGGGCCGATCACGCGCATGCCGTTGGCGCGGGCCTGGCGGACCAGGTCACGCTGCCGGGCGAGCCCGCGTTCGCCGTCGTCCGCGAAGCCGGCAGTGGCCACCACAATTCCCTTGACCCCGGCGTCCCCGCACTCCTGCACCACCTTGGGCACCTCGTCATACGGGACCGCGATGATGGCGAGCTTGACCGGGCCGGGGACCTCGGAGAGCTTGGCGAAGGACAGCATGCCGGCGAGCTCCAGGGCCTCCGGGTTGATGGCGTAGACCGGGCCGGTGAAGCCGCCCTCGATGATGTGTTCCAGCAGCTGGTACCCGACGGTGCCCCATTTGCGGCTGGCGCCGATCACCGCCACGGAGGACGGGGCGAGCAGTTCCTGGATGCTGCGGGCCTCGGCGCGGTGTTCGCGGGACTCCATCACGGCACGGGACTTGTCCGTGGGGTCGATGTTGAACTCAAGGCTGACGACGCCGTCGTCAAAGTGCCGCTTGACGTCGTAGCCGGCATCGGAGAAGACCATCAGCATCTTGCGGTTCTCCGGCAGCACCTCGGCGCTGAACTTGCGGATGCCGTTTTCGCGGGCCGCCGCGGCGAGGTGTTCGAGCAGGATCGAGCCGATGCCGCGCCCCTGGTGCGCGTCGGCGATGTTGAAGGCGACCTCCGCCTCTTCCGGGTCGTCGAGCCGGTCATACCGGCCGATGCCCATGATTTCGCCGCCGATGGTGATCACCAGGGCCACCCGGTCCTTGTAGTCGACCTCTGTGAAGCGCTTGAGTTCCTTGGCGGAGAGCTTGGACTTGAACGCGAAGAAGCGCATGTAGATGGACTTCTGCGACTGGCCCACGTGGAAGGCCTGTACCGCGTCGGAGTCGGCGGGGTGGATGGGGCGCAGGTGGGCTGTCCCGCCGTCGCGCAGCACGACATCGGCTTCCCAATGTTCCGGATATACGCCGTCCGCGGGCTGATCCACCATAGGCTTAGCCTAGCCATAAACTTGAGCTGCCCGCCGTCATCGCGCCTCAACAGCCACGCACCATCAACTGAGTAACCCGTCGAAGGACCCACCAGCCCCATGGCACGCCGCCAAACCACGCCCCCGGCAGGGGAAGCCAGCCCGGATTTCACCGAGAACATCGTCGACATTGACGTCACTTCCGAAATGGAAGGCTCGTTCCTGGAGTACGCCTACTCGGTGATCTACTCCCGTGCCCTGCCCGATGCCCGCGACGGCCTCAAGCCCGTGCAGCGGCGCATCCTGTACATGATGAGCGAGATGGGCCTCCGCCCGGACCGCGGCCACGTCAAGAGCGCGCGTGTGGTGGGCGAAGTGATGGGCAAGCTGCACCCGCACGGCGACACGGCGATCTACGACGCCATGGTCCGGATGGCACAGGACTTCTCGCTGCGGCTGCCGCTGATCGACGGCCACGGTAACTTCGGCTCGCTCGACGACGGTCCGGCCGCCCCGCGGTACACCGAGGCCCGGCTGGCGGCGGCGGCGCTGACCCTGACGGACCACCTCGACGAAGACGTGGTGGACTTCGTCCCGAACTACGACAACCAGCTCACCCAGCCGGATGTGCTCCCGGCCGCGTTCCCGAACCTGTTGGTCAACGGCGCCACCGGCATCGCCGTCGGCATGGCCACCAACATGGCCCCGCACAACCTCGGCGAGGTGGTGGCGGCGGCGCGGCACCTGATCGCGCACCCGGACGCCTCCCTCGAGGACATCATGAAGTTCGTCCCCGGCCCGGACCTGCCCACCGGCGGCCGGATCGTGGGCCTGGACGGCATCCGCGACGCGTACGCCACCGGCCGCGGCTCCTTCAAGACGCGGGCCAAGGTGGAAGTCGAACAGCTTTCGGCGCGCCGCACCGGCCTGGTGGTCACGGAACTGCCGTACATGGTGGGCCCGGAGAAGGTGATCGAGAAGATCAAGGATGCGGTCAACGGCAAGAAGCTGACCGGCATCAGCGACATCGTGGACCTCACCGACCGCAAGCACGGACTGCGGCTGGTGATCGAGCTGAAGAACGGCTTCAACCCGAACGCCGTGCTCCAGCAGCTTTACCGCTTCACGCCGATGGAGGACTCCTTCGGCATCAACAACGTCACGCTCGTCGACGGGCAGCCGCAGACCCTGGGGCTGCTGGAACTGCTCTCTGTCTACGTCAACCACCGCATCAACGTGGTGCGCCGCCGCACCTCGTTCCGCCTGGGCAAGAAGAAGGACCGCCTGCACCTGGTGGAGGGCATGCTCATCGCGATCGTGGACATCGACGAGGTGATCCAGATCATCCGGTCCTCGGACGAGGCCGCCGCGGCCCGCACCCGGCTGATGTCCATCTACGACCTGTCCGAGATCCAGGCCAACTACATCCTGGAACTCCGGCTGCGGCAGCTGACCAAGTACTCCCGGATCGAGCTGGAGAAGGAACAGGACGAGCTGCGGCGCGAGATCGCCGAACTCCAGGCCATCCTGGACTCCCCCGAGCTGCTGCGCGGGCTGGTCTCCGACGAACTCGGCGAGCTCGCGGACAAATACGGCACCCCGCGCCGGACCGTGCTGCTCGAATCCGAGGCCGTCTCCCCCACGGTCGCCGCGGCCCTCACCGCCGCACCCGGCGCCAAGGGCAAGGCGGCGCCGCTGGCCCTGGAGATCGCGGACGACCCCTGCTGGGCGATCCTGACGGCGTCCGGGCAGATCGCGCGCACGGCCAACCAGGACAGCCTCGCCGAATCAGGCCCGCGGACCAAGCACGACGTCTTCCGCTCAGTGGTCAAGACCTCGGCGCGCGGCGAGATTGCCGCGGTCACGTCCCAGGGCCGGATGCTGCGGCTCCAGGTGATGGACATGCCGGTGCTTCCGCCCACGTCCGGGACGCCCAACATGGCCGGCGGCGTGCCGGCCAAGGACTTCATCACGCTGCTCAAGGGCGAGTCCCTCGTGGCGTTCGCACCCCTGGACCAGGTCCTCGCGATCGGGACCGCGCAGGGCGTGGTCAAGCGAGTCCAGCCGGACTACCCGTTGAACCGCGAGGAGTGGGAAGTGATCGCGCTCAAGGACAAGGACACCGTGGTGGGCGTCGAGCCCGCCGCCGCGGACGACGTCGAGCTGGTCTTCGTCACCCGGCAGGCCCAGCTGCTGCACTTCAGTGCCTCGGCGGTCCGGCCGCAGGGCCGCACCGCGGGCGGCATGGTCGGGATCAAGCTGGCCGCCGGTGACCGGGTGCTGCACTTCGGCACTGCCCGCTCCTCCGACGACGCCGCCGTGGTGGTCACCATCGCCGGCACCGAGGGGGCGCTGCCCGGCACCGCCCCGGGCGCGGCCAAGGTCACGGCGTTGGCTGAATACCCGGCCAAGGGCCGCGGCACGGCCGGCGTCCGCGCGCACCGTTTCCTCAAGGGCGAGGACACCCTGCTGCTCGCCTGGGCCGGCCACGGCCCGGCGAAGGCGTCCTCGCTGGCCGGCGTGGCGCGGTCGCTGCCGGGCGAGCACGGCCGCCGCGACGGTTCCGGCATTCCGCTCTCCCAGGCCGTCGACGCGATCGGCCCGAGCATGGCGTGGGCCGCGGAGGACGCCGCGGAGGGCTAGCGGCCCGCGGCTGACCCAGGGCCGCCGCCGTGCGCGGCCGCCCAGGATCAACCCGGGGTCAACCGGCGGGCTTACATCCCCGAGTTGATGTTGAGGATGTTGCCTTCGCTGTCCAGGAACCAGGCGGCAGTGCTGCCATCCGGGAGGGTCGCAATGCCGTCCTCGGTCTTCAGGCCCGGGAAATCGTACTCCTCGAAGACGACCCCCGCCGCGCGCAGTTCGGCGACGGCGGCCGGAACGTCCGGAACCATCCAGCCCATCTGGGTGTTTTTGGCCGATCCGGCGTTGGGCGTCAGGTACACGAGAAATCTGCTGCCGGAGCCGCAGGTGTATTGCAGGTTGTCCTCGGCACCCGGGTTATCCGGTTCGAGTCCGAGTTTGTCGCGGTAGAAATCGCGCGCGCGGGCGATGTCGGCGGCCGGCAAGACGGCGCCGACCAGCTGGTCCTTGAGCATGGCAATGTCCCTTTCCAGGCCCTTCCCCCGGAACGGATTTTACTCCTTCGCCTAGACTGCTCCCATGCCTATCGTTCCCGATCAAAAGGACTGGACCTGGGTGCTGTCACGGCCGTGCCCCGAGTGCGGTTTCGACATCTCTGCCTGCACCCCCGCCACGGCGCCGGGACGGGTGGCCAGTATGCTGCCGCGCTGGCGCGCCGTGCTGCGGCGCCCGGATGCCGCCGTCCGCCCGGACGGGAACACCTGGTCGGCGCTGGAGTACGCCTGCCACGTCCGGGACGTCTTTACCCTTTTCGACCACCGCCTCAACCTGATGCTGACCCAGGACGACGCCCGCTTCGAGGACTGGGACCAGGACCGGACCGCGGTGGAGCAGGACTACGCGGGAGCCGACCCCGCCGAGGTGAGCGCCGAGCTGACGGCCGAAGGCGAGCAAATCGCCGCGTCCTTCGGCCGCGTCCCGGAGCAGGACTGGGGCCGCAAGGGCACCCGCAGCAACGGCTCGGAATTCACGGTGCTGAGCTTCGCGCAGTATTTCCTGCACGACGTCGTTCACCACCTCCACGATGTGGATGGATAGCGTGTGGATGGCTGACGTGCCGGGGACCGTCTAGAGTTCCTTGTCCCAGGCCATGCTGCGGTTGACCGTGCGGTATCCCATCTTGGTGTAGAGCGCCAGGGCTCCCGTGGGGTTCTCCGAGTCGACATCGAGCGAGGCCTTGTCCATTCCCGCCGCGGCAAAGCGGCGCATCGCGTCGGCCAGCAGCGCCTGGGCGACGCCCCGTCCGCGGAACTCGCGGCGCACTCCGAGCAGGTCGGTGTAGCCCTCCTTGAAGCCGCGGTCCGCCGCGCCCTCGGCATCGTGGCTGGCGAGCTGGTAGCCGGCCACCCGGCCGCTGGCCTTCTCCACGACGACGGCGCTGAGGTCAGGCCGCGCCTGCGGATCGTTCACCACAAAACCCCAAGCCTCTTCGTCGCGGGGTTCGCTGCCCCAGTGGTCCCGGAAGGCGTCATTGTGGGCCTGACGCACGGCCTCGTGCAGCCCCGGCCCAAAACCCACCAGTTCCAGGCCGCCGTCCAGGACAGCCTCGGGAATGGCCTGGTCCAGCGGCCGGTGCATTTCGTTGTAGTAGCGGACAACCCGGTAGCCGCAGCCGCCTAAGAGCGCCGCCTGATGGGCATGCTTCTCTTCCATGTAGAGGCGCAGTTTTGGCACGGCCGCCCGGGCCGCCGGGTCCCCGGAGTCCGCAGCCCCTTTCGAGTCTTCGGCGAACCGCTGCCGGGTTCGCGCTTCCAGCCAGGCCAGCAGCCCGGTTCCGACGCCGCTGCCCTGCCACCCGGGGTCCACGCAGCCGTAGCCGACGGCCTTGTCCCCGTCCGCGTTTTTCGTGAGCCTGGCGTAGGCCCGTGCGACCCCCCGGCCGTCGAAGCCGAGGATGCTGTTCGTGGCCGCCGGGTTCGTCCGGGAGTCCAGGATCTGGGCCAGGTCCGCGCGCCGCTCGAACCAGACCGGCCGCTCGACGGCGGCCGTCCGGGCAATCAGGGCGGCCCAGTCGTCAAGCTCGGCGGCGCCGGCCGGCCGCCACGTCAGGCGGCGGTCCAGGCCGGCCTGCGGGTCGGTGCGTCCGTTCATGGCTTACAGGCTAGTGGCGGCCCTACCCCCGCGCCAGCACCGGCGCGGCCGGCCGGAGACCGGCCACGTCCAGGTCCAGCCGGTTATCCTCCGGGCTGATGTCCTCCGGGTTGTGCGTCACCAGGACCACGGTGCGGCCGGCCAGCCCGCGCCGCAACTCGGCCAGCATGCTTCGGCCAGCTTCCGCGTCCAGATGGGCCGTGGGTTCGTCGAGCAGGATCACGTCGGCGCCGGTCAGCAGCGTGCGGGCCACCGCCAGGCGCTGCCGCTCGCCGCCGCTGAGGAACGCCCCGCCGGGCCCGATGGGCGTGTCCAGGCCCCGGTCGAGCCGCTGCAGCAGCGGTTCCAGGCCGACGGCGGACAACGCAGCGGCCAGTTGCCGGTCAAGCCCGGCGGCCGCGGCCGGATCGGTTGCTCCGTCCGTGGGACGCTCCCGCTCTGGCAGGCCCAGCATCAGGTTGCCGCGGATGGTGGAGTCGAAGAGGTGCGCCTCCTGCGGGCACCAGGCGGCACGGCCGGTCAGGAACAGCTTGCCTGACGCAACCGGCAGGAAGCCGAGCATCACGGCCAGCAGGGTGGACTTGCCGGACCCGGAGGCTCCGGTCACGGCCAGCCAGCGGCCCGGTTCGGCGCTGCCGGTCAGCCCGGTGAAGACTTCCGTGCCGCCCGGCCACGCCGCTGCCAGGTTGTCCATTTCCACGCCGGGCCGTCCGCCGGGCCGCCCCGCCACCGGCACGGGCGCGCCGGTTTCGTCCAGCGCGGCCGGCGTGAGGACCCCGGACGCGTTGATCCGCCGCAGCACGGAGCGCAGCGCCGGGTACTGGCGGACCGCCGTCGTGATCGCCGAATAGGGCTCCACGAGCGCCAGCTGCAGCAGCACTACGACGGCGACCGTCGCCGGCTCGGCAGCGCCGCTGAGGGCAAGCGGGGCAGCCAGCACCGCGCTGGCCAGGGCGGCGGACCCGCAGGCCAGGACGGTGAGCGCCTGGCCGAGCCCCTCGGCCAGGGCCGAACGCTGCGACGCGGCTGTCGCGGCCCGGTCGGCCTCGTGGATGCCGGCAAGGACCGGGGAGCCTACGCCGTTGGCGTGCAGTTCGGCGCGGGCGTCCAGGGCCGCCGCGACCCGGCGCAGCACACCGGAGCGCAGCCGCTGCTCGGTTCCGGCGGACATCCGGTCCGCGAACAGTGCCAGGGCGGGCGCGGCGGCGAGGCTGACGATCGCGGCGGCGATCACGGCCGGCAGCGCCGCCGGGAGCAGCAGCCCGATGCCGGCCACGGCCGCCGCGCCCACGGCCACGGCGGTCAGCGGCGGCAGCACGACGCGCGGCAGCAGCTCGCGGACGGTGTCGACGTCGTCCACCACGGCGCCCAGGACGTTGCCGCCCTGCAGGAGCCGCCGCAGCGACAGTGCCCGCTGGCTCAGCGACTCCCACAGCTGGCCGCGGAGCCGCGTCAGCGCGGTGAAAATGGCGTCGTGCAGAAGCAGCCGTTCGGTGTACCGCAGGGCGGCGCGGCCCACACCGAAGAAGCGCACGCCCACGATTGCGGTGAGCAGGTACAGGATGGGCGGCTGCTCGCTGGCGCGGATGATGAGCCAGCCGGACAGCCCGGACAGGGCGACGGCGAACAGCGCGGCCAGGACCCCGACCGCGCCGGCCGCGGCAAACTTCCCGGCGACGGGCGCCAGTAGCCGCCGCAACAGGGCGGCCGTCGCTCCGAAACGGACAACGCCAGCCCTGTCCGCACCGGCGCCTGCAGCACTTTCCGCGGAGTCTGCGGCGGCCCCTGCGGCGGCCCTGGACCCGCCGGTTGCTGCCGGCTGGAGGGCTTCCCGGTCCGCGGTGCGGTGGCTGGCAGTCGACGCCGGCGCGGCGCCGGACACGCTTTCCGGCACGGCCGCGGCGACGGTGGCGCCGGACACGCTTGCCGGCACGGCCGCGGCGACGGTGGCGTCGGTGCGTCTGCCGACGGTCACCAGCCGGTCCGCGAGTTCGCGGGTCTGCCGGTCGTGGGCAACCAGCAGCACGGTGACCTTGCCCCGGAGGCCGGCGATGGTGCGGCTGACTGCGTCCGCGGATATCCGGTCCAGGTGCGCGGTGGGCTCGTCCAGCAGCAGCAGCGTGGCGCCGGCGGCGATCCGGGCCAGCCCGCGGGCGACGGCCACCCGGCGCAGCTCCCCCGGGCTGAGCTCGGCAGGGTGTTTCCCGGCGAGGTGTTCGGCGGCGCAGGCGGCGAGGCACCGCCGGGCCTCGGCAGTGTCTTTGGTGCTGGCCTGCGCCGGGGACCGGTCCGGGGAGGTGCCCAGGTACAGCAGGACTTCCCCGAGCACCGTGGGTTCGACCAGCACGGGGTGCTGCGGCACCCAGGCGAGGTCAGTCCTGGTGAACCCCGCCAGCCGCCCGGTAAGCTCCGTGCCGGCGCCGGCGCCGATGGTGCCGGCCAGCACGCCCAGCACGGTGCTCTTGCCGGCCCCGCTGGGGCCGTCCAGGGCAGTGACCTGCCCGGGGGCGGCGGTGAAGCTCAGCGGGCCGACGGCGGGCTCCGCGCGGCCGGCGTAGCGCACGGCCAGGCCGTGGACCGTGACGGCCGGCGGACTAGCGGCGGACCGGCCGGCGGGGGCGAGCGGCACGGCCTGGGCGGCGTCAAGGACGTCCGTGGTGTCCGCGAGCGCGGCACGGCCTTCGTCGCTGGCGTGGTGGGCGGTGCCGAGTTCGCGCAGCGGAAGGTAGCAGTCAGGCGCAAGGATCAGGGCCAGGAGTCCCGCCTCGAGGGCCATGTCTCCGTGCACCAGCCGGACGCCGATGAAGACGGCGACCACGGCGACCGAGATCGTGGCGATGAGCTCCAGGGCCAGGGCGGAAAGGAAGGCGGTGCGCAGGGTCCCCATGGTCTTGGCCCGGTATTCCTCCGAGATGTCCTCGAGGGCTTTGCGCTGGGCGGCGGCGCGGCCCAGGCCCACCAGCACGGGCAGGCCCTTGGCGAGTTCCAGCATGTGCCCGGAGAGCCGGGACAGCGCCGACTGGGCTTCCCGGACCCGGTCCTCGGTGTAGCGGCCGATCAGGACCATGAACAGCGGCACCAGCGGGACGGTCAGGACGATCACCACGGCGCTGATCCAGTCCGCGAAGAGGATCCTGGCCCCCAGCAGCAACGGGATGGCGGCGCAGTTCACCAGTGCGGGCAGGAACTGGGTGTAGTAGTTGTCCAGGGCGTCCAGTCCCCGCGTCGCCAGGACCGCGAGTCCGCCGTCGGCCGGCCCGGCCGTGCGGGTGCCGGTGTGCAGTGCCCGATCAAGCAGCCGTGAGCGCAGCTCCTCCTTGACCCCCAGCGCGGCGCGGCGGGATGCCACGGCCTGCGCCCACACGGTGAGCGAGCGCAGCACCACCCCGGACAGGCCCCAGCCGAGCTGCTCGGCCCAGGCGGGGTTGTGCCCCATCAGCCCGGCCAGCATGGCGGCGACAGCCTGCCCCATCAGCACGAGGGACAGCGCCTTGAGGGCAGCCAGCAGCCCCAGCAGGTAGAGCGCCGAGCGGGTGGCCGGTCCAGTCGGGAACTGCGGTCTCATGGCCGGTTAATCCTTCGGGGCCAGGGCCTTGGCGGCAATCGCGGGCAGGAAGCTGTGCGCCTCGGGGATGTGGGCGGCGCTGACCCGGCGCCGGAACACCCAGTAGGTCCAGGCCTGGTAGGCGAGGACGAGCGGGAGCCCGATGCAGGCCACGACCGTCATCAGGCCCAAGGTGTAGTCCGAGGATGAGGCGTTGGTGACGGTCAGGCTGAAGTCCGGGTTAAGGGTCGAGGGCAGCACCACGGGGAACGCGGCGCCGAAGATCGAGGCGCTGCCCAGCAGCAGGAAGACGCCCAGTGACAGGAAGGCCCTGCCTTCCGCGCCGCCGCGGGCAAAGTTCCAGGCCAGGGCGGCGGCCACCACGGCGGCGACGACGGCGGCCCAGGTCCACGCCTTCCCGCTCTGCAGCTGCAGCACAATCGCCCAGCCGGCGATCGGCAGGAGCAGCGCCGGCAGCAGCCGGACGAACCACTGCCGCGCGCGGTGCCGGACCTCGCCGTCGGTCTTCAGGGCCAGGAACGCCAGCGCGTGCAGCAGCGAGAAGCCGACGACGGCGAGGCCGCCGAGCACGGCGTAGGCGCTGAACCAGGCGAACGGGCCGCCTTCGCGGTCACCGTTGGCGTTCAGCGGAAGCCCGGTGGTGGTCAGTGCCAGGGCCGCGCCGACGCCGAACGCGGCGACGAGGGAGCCCAGCGCGATGGCCCAGTCCCAGCGCGCACGCCATTGCGGGGTGTCCACCTTGCCCCGGTATTCGAACGCCACCGCGCGGAAGATCAGCGCCACCAGGACCAGCAGCAGCGGCAGGTAGAGGGCGGAGAACAGGGAGGCGTACCAGAGCGGGAACGCCGCGAAGGTGGCGCCGCCCGCGGTGAGCAGCCACACCTCATTGCCGTCCCAGACCGGGCCGATCGTGTTGAGCAGGACCCGGCGTTCGGTGTTGTTCCTGGCGAAGCCCTTCATGAGCATGCCGACGCCGAGATCGAAGCCCTCCAGGAAGAGGTAGCCCGTCCACAGCACCGCGATGGCAATGAACCAGATGGTGGGTAGCAGTTCCATGCTGAATATCCTCTGCAGCTTGTTTTCGGGGCCGTTAGTAGGCGAAGGCCAGGACGTCGTCGGCTTCGGGCTTGCCGCCGGTACCGCCGGGCGGGGTCTGGTCCTCGTTTTCGTCCGCCGGGGCGTGGGCCAGCTCGGGCATCGCGGACACGACGCCGCCGCGGATGTACTTCACCAGCAGCTTCACCTCGACCACCAGCAGCACCGCGTACACGGCGGTCAGCACCACCAGCGAGGTCAGCAGCTCCCCGGCGGAGACCCCCGGGGATACCGCGGCGGCGGTGAACATAAAGACCTGGTCGATGCCGCTGGGATCCGGATTGGGGGCCACCACGAAAGGCTGTCGGCCCATTTCGGTGAAGATCCAGCCGGCGGCGTTCGCGCCGAAGGGGGCCAGGATCCCGAAGACGGCGAGCCGCATCAGGCCGCGGGAGGCCGGGACGGTGCCCTTGCGGGTGATCCAGAGTGCCACGAGGGCGGCGAGGGCCGCCAGACCGCCGAAGCCGATCATCATCCGGAAACCCCAGTAGGTGACTTCCATGACCGGGACGTACTGGATTTCCTGGCCGGCACGGTCCCCGTAGATCGGGTTGTCCGGCAGGTGCGTGCCGTAATCGGCCTTGTACTGATCCAGCAGGCTGTTGACGCCCTTGACCTCAGTGGTGAAGTCGCCCTTGGCCAGGAAGGACAGAATGCCGGGAACCTCGATCACGGCAACGACGTCGTCACAGTTCTTGGAGCCGACGTTGCCCACGCTCAGGATGGAGAAGCCGGTGCCGTCGTGGCAGGCGGCCTCGGCGGCGGCCATCTTCATGGGCTGCTGTACGAACATGAGTTTGCCCTGCAGGTCGCCCGTGATGGCGGTGCCGGCGAAGGAGATCATTGCGACGACGGCGCCGATCCGCAGCGAGCGGATCCAGACGGCGTGGTCGGCACGGTCGCGGCCGGGAATCCGGGACTCGCCGGGAACAACCTTGCCGTCCGCCCCCACGGTGTCGATGCCGTCGTGGCGGCGGCGCCACAGGTGGTACCAGGCGATGCCGAGGAGGAAGGAGCCGGCGACGGCGAGGGCGCCAAAGAGAGTGTGCGGCACGGCCACGAGGGCGGTGTTGTTGGTGAAGACGGCCCAGGCGTCGGTCATCACCGGCCGCCCGTCAATCATCTCGACGCCCACCGGGTGCTGCATCCAGCTGTTGGCCACGATGATGAAGTAGGCGGAGAAGACCGAGCCGATCACGGCAATCCAGAGGCAGGCCAGGTGCACTCCGCGCTTGAGCTGCTTCCAGCCGAAGATCCAGAGGCCCAGGAAGGTGGACTCCACGAAGAAGGCCAGCAGTGCCTCCATGGCGAGGGGGGCACCGAAGACGTCGCCGACGAACCGGCTGTACTCGCTCCAGGCCATGCCGAACTGGAACTCCTGCACAATGCCGGTGGCGACGCCCATGATGAAGTTGATCAGGAAGAGCTTGCCCCAGAACTTGGTCATCCGGAGATACTCCGGCTTGCCGGTGCGGTACCAGAGCGTCTGGATCACCGCCACCACCAGGCCGAGGCCGATGGTGAGCGGCACCATCATGAAGTGGTAGACGGTGGTGATACCGAATTGCCAGCGTGCGATTTCCAAGGCGTCCAAGGCAGTCCCTTTGGCTAGGTTCCCGAGAGTTTTCTACGATGCGTAGAAATAGTACTTCTACAGAGTGTAGAACACGTCCGCACCCTCCCGCACCCAGCGTGGCACGGCACGCCGCACCCCGCAATGGAGCGGCCGCCCGCCGCCGCGCCGACCGCACGCCCCGCAGGTCCGCCGCCGCGCCGACCGCACGCCCCGCACGCCCGCTGCGGCCGACACGCCGCGGCGGCCCTGTTCTACCTCATGTAGAAACTGCGCGTAAAACACGGTAAATTTAAAGCTGAAGTATCGGCACACCATCCGGGGCGGAACCAACTCCCCAGGGCGGCACTCAAGAAGGACGTACGGAATGGCAAGTCTCGGCGAACTGGAACGGGCAGTGATGGACCTGCTCTGGGCAGGCCAGGAGGCTGCGACCGCGAACACCCTGCGGGACCTGCTCGCGCAAAGCACCCGTGCGGCGGGCGGCACGGCCGGCCACGAGGGCAAGGACCTGGCCGTCACCACGGTGCTGACCGTCCTGTCCCGGCTTGAGCGCAAGGGCCTCGTGGAGCGTGAACGCGGCACCCGTCCGCACCGCTACCAGGCCGTCTCCAGCCGCGCGGACCACACCGCGGAACTGATGCACGAGGTGCTCGGCTCCGCGCCCGACCGCGAGGCCGTGCTGGCCCGCTTCATTGGCTCCGTCTCCGCCACCGAGGCGGAGACGCTGCGCAAACTGCTGGGCCACAGCTAACACCGGTGTTCTGGACCTCATATTTTCTGGCGGTCCTGGCGATAGCACTGGCCTGGCCGGTGCCTATCCTTCTTTCGCGCGCCCAATGGCCGGCCCGCTCCCCCTTTACGGCGATGCTGCTCTGGCAGGCGATCGCCCTTGCCGGCGGCCTGTCCATGATCGGGGCCATGCTGGTCTACGGCCTGGAGCCGGTCGGGGACAACCTCCTGGCGGGCCTGCGGTCCCTGGCCGGGATGGTTTTCCGCAATGAGCCCACTACGGCGCTGGGCTTCTGGCATATCTTCGCGCTCTCGGCCGCGGCGCTGCTGAGCGCCCACCTGGTCTTCACCCTGTTGCTCACCTACTACAAGATCCAGCGCCAGCGGCGGCGGCACCGAGAGCTGCTCGCCCTGCTCGCCTCCCCCTCGGCCGACGGCCCCCGGACCATGGTGATCAGCCATGACTCGCCCGTGGCCTACTGCCTGCCCGGTGGCGCCCGCTCAGTCACTGTGCTCTCGGACGGACTGATGGCGGCGCTGGAGCCGGACGAGCTGCGCGCGGTGCTCATCCACGAAAACGCCCACCTGAGCCAGCGCCACCACCTGCTGCTCTGGGCGTTCGCGGCCTGGCGGCAGGCCCTGCCCTGGCTGCCCACCACCCGGCTGGCGCAGGAAGCGGTGAATTCGCTGATCGAAATGCTGGCCGACGACGTCGCCCTCAAGACCGAGAGCAAGGCCACCTTGATCAAGGCCATCGCGATCGTCGCCAGCGGGTCCGCCGGGGCCCCGCGCGCCCGGATGGCCTTCGGCGAGCCGGGCGGTGAGGCCGACGCCGGCCAGCCCGGAGCCACCGGCGGCGCCGGTTCGGCCGTCACCACAGTGTCCCGGGTCAGCCGGCTGCTCTCACCCCAGCCGCCGCTGCCGGAGGCCCTGCGCTACGCGGTCCTGGGTGCCTGCCTGCTGCTGCTGGCGGTGCCCACGGCGCTGCTGATCGTGCCCGGATTGCTCGGCTGAGCCGCTCGAACCGGCTGAGCCGGCTTACCCGCTAGGCTCGGCGAGCCCGGCACTCAGTCCCGGCGCCCAGTTCCGGAAACCGGGCCCGGTCAGGCGTCGATGCGCTCCCGGTCCAGGCTTGCGGCCCCGGCGATGATGAAGTCCTTGCGCGGGGCGACGTCGGAGCCCATCAGCAGGTCGAAGGTCTCCTCGGCCTGCTTCGCATTTTCGATCCCGACCTTACGCAGGGTGCGGTGCCTCGGGTCCATCGTGGTCTCCGCGAGCTGCTCCGCATCCATTTCACCCAGGCCCTTGTAGCGCTGGATCGGCTCCTTGTACCGCTTGCCTTCCTTGGCGAGGCGGTCCAGCAGCACGTGCAGCTCCGCCTCCGAGTATGTATAGATCATCTCGTTGGCCTTCTGCCCCGCGTTGATGACCTCCACTCGGTGCAGCGGCGGGACGGCGGCAAAGACGCGGCCCTCGTCGATCATCGGGCGCATGTAGCGGAAGAACAGCGTCAGCAGCAGGGTCCGGATGTGGGCGCCGTCGACGTCGGCGTCGGTCATCAGGATCACCTTGCCGTAGCGGGCGGCGCTGATGTCGAAGCTGCGGCCTGAGCCGGCGCCGACGACCTGGATCAGGGCAGCGCATTCGGCGTTGGAGAGCATGTCCCCCACCGAAGCCTTCTGGACGTTCAGGATCTTGCCGCGGATCGGCAGCAGCGCCTGGAAGTCCGAGGAACGGGCCAGCTTGGCGGTACCGAGGGCGGAGTCGCCTTCCACGATGAACAGTTCGGAACGCGCGACGTCGTCTGTGCGGCAATCCGCCAGCTTGGTGGGCATCGAGGAAGTCTCCAGGGCGTTCTTGCGCCGCTGGGTCTCCTTGTGGACGCGCGCCGAGATGCGCGACTTCATCTCACTGACGACCTTTTCCAGCAGCAGCGCCGACTGGGCCTTGTCGTTCCGGTTGGCAGAGGTGAGCTTGGCGTTGATCTCCCGCTCGACCACTTTCGCCACGATGGCGCGGACGGCGGAGGTGCCCAGGATTTCCTTGGTCTGGCCCTCGAACTGCGGCTCGGCGAGGCGGACCGTCAGCACAGCCGTGAGCCCGGCGAAGATGTCGTCCTTTTCGATCTTGTCGTTGCCGGCCTTGAGCTTGCGGGCGTTGGTTTCCACGGCCTTGCGGAACGTCTTGACCAGGGCCTGTTCGAAGCCGGACTGGTGCGTCCCGCCCTTGGGGGTGGAGATGATGTTGACGAAGCTGCGCACGGTGCTGTCGTAGCCGATGCCCCAGCGCAGGGCGACGTCCACCTCGCAGTCGCGCTCCACTTCGGCCAGCTGGCTGTGGCCGCGCTCGTCCAGGACCGGGACCGTCTCCTTGAACTTGCCTGCGCCGTGCAGCCGCCAGACGTCGGTGACGGCCGGATCGGCGGCGAGGAACTCGACGAACTCGGAGATGCCGCCGTCGTGGTGGAAGACCTCTTCGTGCGGGCCCAGCTCCCCCGGGGTGCCGGCAACCCGGCGTTCGTCCCGAACGGTGAGTTTCAGCCCGGGGACCAGGAAGGACGTCTGCCGGGCGCGGGCGGCGAGCTCGTCATACGAGAACTTCGCGTCCGGGGTGAAGATCTGCCGGTCGGCCCAGTAGCGGATCCGGGTGCCGGTGACGCCGCGCTTGGCCTTGCCGACGACGTCGAGCACGGAGCCGTCGACAAAGGGCTCGAACACGGCGGCCGGGTCGGGTTTGGTGCCGGGGTCCTTGAAGCGGCCGGGTTCGCCGCGGCGGAAGGACATCTTGTACGTCTTGCCGCCGCGGTCCACCTCCACGTCCAGCCGGGAGGACAGGGCGTTCACCACGGAGGCGCCGACGCCGTGCAGGCCGCCCGAGGCCGTGTAGGAGCCGCCGCCGAACTTGCCGCCGGCGTGCAGCTTGGTGAACACCACCTCGACGCCGGTCAGCCCGGTCTTGGGTTCGACGTCGATCGGGATGCCGCGGCCGTCGTCGTGGATCTCGACCGAATTATCCGCGTGCAGGATGATCTTGATGTCGTGGCCGAATCCGGCGAGGGCCTCGTCCACGGAGTTGTCGATGATCTCCCAGAGGCAGTGCATCAGACCGCGGGAGTCGGTGGATCCGATGTACATGCCCGGGCGCTTGCGGACGGCCTCGAGGCCTTCCAGCACGGAGAGATGCCGGGCGGTGTAATCAGAACTTGGTGCCACGGGTCGGAAACTCCTTCAGGGATGGAACGTGCAGACGCTCTTCCTAGGTTAGTCGGCCCGCCGCCGTAAGCCGGGTTGCCACTCCCCTGGAGGGACAACACTACGGAGAGGAGCTGTCCGCCGTTACTGAGCCGTGATACGCGGACAGCGAAAGTGTCCCATCCTTGCCATGGAACGGCCGCGAATGCTGGTTATATAGATGTATCGATCTACCAAGGAGGCCGAACATGACAACAGCAGTTGCGGACCGCACACTCACCACCGTTGACCGGTGCGACCGTTGCGGAGCTCAGGCATACGTCCGGGTTGTTCTCGGAGCCTCCGGCGGTGAGCTTCTGTTCTGCGCTCACCACGCACGCGCCGTAGAGCCGAACCTTCGCCCGCTCAGTTCCGACTGGCACGACGAGACGGGCCGCCTCCACGAGAAGGCACCGGTTCCGGTCGACTAGACGTACTCAGGGATCCCCAGGGATCCGCCCGTAGGGCCCCTCCGTTACGGAGGGGCCCTACTGCTTTAACATCCCCGACGGGCAATCACGACGTTCAAGCCGCCGCTTAAGACAAACAACGCGGGGCCACGTCGCGCCCGTGGATCCGAAGATCATGGGCGGGACGTGACCCCGCGTTGGCTGAACCGGCGCCCGGTCCGGGGAGCTTAGTCCAGGTAGTCGCGCAGGACCTGGGAGCGGGACGGGTGGCGCAGTTTGGACATCGTCTTCGATTCGATCTGGCGGATGCGTTCGCGGGTCACGCCGTAGACCTTTCCGATTTCGTCTAAAGTCTTCGGCTGTCCGTCGGTCAGGCCGAAGCGCATCGCCACGACTCCGGCCTCGCGCTCGGAGAGCGTGTCCAGGACCGAGTGGAGCTGTTCCTGGAGCAGCGTGAAGCTCACCGCGTCAGCCGGAACCACCGCTTCGGAGTCCTCGATCAGGTCGCCGAACTCGGAGTCGCCGTCCTCGCCGAGCGGGGTGTGCAGCGAGATCGGTTCGCGGCCGTACTTCTGGACCTCGACGACCTTTTCCGGAGTCATGTCCAGCTCGAGGGCCAGCTCTTCCGGGGTGGGTTCGCGGCCGAGGTCCTGCAGCATCTGGCGCTGGACGCGGGCCAGCTTGTTGATGACTTCCACCATGTGCACCGGGATGCGGATGGTGCGGGCCTGGTCGGCCATGGCGCGGGTGATGGCCTGGCGGATCCACCAGGTGGCGTAGGTGGAGAACTTGAAGCCCTTGGTGTAGTCGAACTTCTCGACCGCACGGATCAGGCCCAGGTTGCCTTCCTGGATGAGGTCCAGGAACAGCATGCCGCGGCCGGTGTAGCGCTTGGCCAGCGAGACGACGAGGCGGAGGTTTGCCTCCAGCAGGTGGTTCTTGGCGCGTTTGCCGTCGTGGATCACGAACTCGAGCTCGCGCTTGAGCTTGGGATCCATGGAGCCGTCGTCCGCCGCGATTTTCTCCTCGGCGAACAGCCCGGCCTCGATCCGCAGGGCCAGGTCAACTTCCTGCTCGGCGTTCAGCAGCGCGACCTTGCCGATCTGCTTCAGGTAGTCCTTGACCGGGTCGGCGGTGGCGCCGGCGGACATGACCTGCTGCACGGGCGCGTCATCGTCGTCGGCGTCGGAGTAGACGAAGCCGGAGCCGGTGGTGGCTGCTGCCGCCTTGCCGGCTACCTCTTCGCCGTCTTCACCGAGCTCGACGGCGTCGGGGGTCACCTCATCGAGGTCCTCTTCGACCTCGACATCGTCGGAATCTTCGTCCCGGGACTTGCTTGCGGCTTCGGCCGCGGCTTTGGCGCCGGGCTTGGGCCCGCGCTTCTTGGGCTCAGGCTTGGCGACTGCCGAGGCGGTGTCATCACCCGAAGCGGCGTCTTTTGCAGCCTTGTTGGCTGCACGCGTGGCGGCACGCTTGGCGTTTGCCGCCGCCTTCTTCTCCTCGGGGGACAATACGGCCTGGTCGGCGGGTTCCTTCTTCGCGGAAGACGGGGTCACAGAAAACCTTTCTAGCGGCGGTCTGTGGAATCACCATACGGGCAACACCACTATGACCCTGTCAAGTCCGTGTTTCACATCAGGCGCAATCACGTCCAGCAGAGCCACTTAGTAGAACTGCCGGGGCGACCGTAATGTTCCCTGTTTCCAAGGTTCGCTACACGCACTCGATACACGGACCCAACCGGGTCTCGCCAACCATTGTCTCACGATTTTTGCGGATCGGGGCCCCGGAGCCCGCGCCTCCGCGCAATGTGGCGGCCCGCGCCGCCGGGGCTCAGGCTGCATCCGGGTCGAACTTTTGCCAGGCGGCCTCCTTCCGGCGAGCCCAGCCGCAGAGTGTTCCGCGGCGGCCCAGCTCGGCCAGCAGCTCCGCGAGCCGGTAGCCGGGTTGTTCCGTTGTGGCGGCGGCGAACAAGGCGTCGGCAAACGAGCCGCGGCCACGGCACCATTCGATCCAGCCCCGGGCTGTGAGGGCCGCGGCCCGGGCTTCGCCGCCGCCGCAGTTGCCCAGCTGGATAAGGACCCGGTCGAGTCGCGCCAGGCGCATCCAGTTGGGCGTAGGCGGCTCAAGGCCCAGCAGAACGTCCCCGTAGCCGGGGGTGCCGCCGGCTACGGGGACGTTGGACCCGGTCGCTAGAGCTGGCGCGGCCACCGGCTGCCGCCGCGCTCGAGGCTCAGCTGCCGCCGCCGTTTCCGATGCCGCGGCCGGGACTCCCTCGAGGTCCGGCAGCGGCGCGGGCCTTCCCGGGCCGCCGTCGAACATGCCAAAGTCTTCGGCACCGGCGACGGCTGCGTCCCGACCGGCGGCCGCCATCACGAGAACCGCGTCCCGCCAGGCCGCGACGCACAACGTGGCACGCAGGTAACCAGCAAGTCCTACCGGCAGGGCGGCAGGCCCCGGCTCTGCAGCGGAAACCGCCCCACTCGGCGGACGTGGTGCCGGGGGCCCGCCTGCCGCGGGCGGGGCGGGCGCAAGCACGCGCTCCCAGATGTCCAGCACCGCGCCGAACTGTGCCCGGTCCCGCCACCGGCCGGAGAACTCCCGGGCCCAGGTTTGCTGGGCTTCCAGGACGCCCGGCTCCGGCTGGTCCGGCAGCACGGCCAATGCGGAGTCTGGCGGGGCGGCGCCCACGCTGCTGCCGCGGAAGACAAGCTCGGCATTCAGGCGGCTGTTCCTGATCTCTTCGATCGGCCGGCCGGGCGGGGTGCAGCACGCGGGGTTCAGGCAGTGGGCGTTGCGCCAGTACCGCTCACCGACCAGCCAGGCGTCCCGCACCGGCAGGCCCGCTTCGCCGAGGGTACGCTCCAGCTGCTGCAGCAGCCTGGCCAGCGCGGCGGCATCCGGGTTGCCCTCATCCGCAACGCCGTCGTCCGCACCGCCAGGGTCAAAGTCGCCAGGGTCAAAGCCGACCTCTGCCGTGTCTCCGGCGGAATCTTCCGCCGGAGGCCCGGCGAAAAGGGCGAGCAGGGTGCCGTCCGCCTCCGCATCTGCCTTGAGGTAGTCGCGGACGGTCCGGGCGAAGGCCTTCAGCCCGGAACCGCGGCAGCGGGAGGCGTCCGGGAGGTCGACGCGCAGGGTGGCTCCGAGCCGCTTCCCCTGCATGGTCATGGCTACCAGGCTGTTGGCCGGCCAATAGCCGAGCGAATGCGGGATGAAGCCGAGGATGTCTTCAGGGCCGGTGATTTTCAGGTGGTCGGGAGCTGTCATGGTGCCAGCTTCGTCGGTGCCGGCACAGGGAGTCAGCCCCGATGTTTCCTATGTGGATAAGTCCGTCAGGTGGATAAGTCCGTCAGGGCGTACGGCGGCGCTGCGCGACGACCCGGCGCTGCTGGGCGAGGGCTTTGAGCAGCGGCGGCACCACAACGCCCTGCGCCGCCATCTGCCGGCGCACCTTCCGCCGGGTGATAAGGATGGCGGCGGCGCCGAAGGCCAGCAGCAGGAACTGCACGCTCAGCGCGATCCGGAAAGCGCCGAGGCTGTACAGCCCGCCCGGCGAGGCCCCGGCCAGATGCAGCGCGTCCAGGGCCAATCCGATCAGGTAGATGGACAACAGCGCGGCGATGAAGCCGCCGACATTAACGATGCCGGTAGCCGTCCCGATCCGGTGGGCCGGGTTGAAGGTCCGGGCGAAGTCGAAGCCGATCATCGAGCCGGGGCCGCCGATCGCCAGGACCACCACGAGTCCGGCCAGCAGCCAGAGCGGCGACCGGCCAGGCTGGAGCAGCACCGCGGCCCAAGCTGCTGCCGTGGCCCCGGAGATCAGCAGCACCATGGTGGACCGGCGCAGGGGGTGGCGGGCCACGAAGCTGCCCATCAGCGGACCGGCGGCGATCGCGGCTGCCACGTAGAGGGCCATCAGGGCGGACACGGTCCCGGCGTCCAGCCCCTGGGCCGAGATCAGGAACGGGTACCCCCAGGTCATCGCGAAGACCGTCCCGCTGAACTGCACGGTGAAGTGGCTCCACAGCCCCAGCCGGGTGCCCGGCTGCTGCCAGGCCCGGGAGAGTGAAACGCCGGTGGCGCGCAACCCCTGGGACGGCTCCGGCGCGGGGTGGCCCGGCGGCAGGTCCTGCAATAGCAGCACCGTCAGCACGACGGCGAGCCCGGACATGCCGGCCAGGGTCAGGAACGCCGGGGTCCAGCCGGCAGAGTGCAGGATCATGGCGAACGGCACCACGGAAAAGAGCTGGCCCAGCTGGCCGGACATGCCGGTTAGCTGGGTCAGCAGCGGCACCCGGGACGGGGCAAACCACAGCGGGATCAGCCGGATCACGGAGATAAAGGTCATGGCGTCGCCGGCCCCCACGAGCACGCGGCCCAGGACACCGCCCGGGATGCTGTCGGCGAACGCGAGCTGGAGCTGGCCCAAACCCATCAGCAGGGCGCCGCCGGCAATCATGGCCCGCGAGCCGAAGCGGTCCACGAGGACCCCGACAGGGATCTGCAGGCCCGCGTAGACCAGCAGCTGCAGCACGGTAAAGAAGGAGATTTCCGCGGCGCTGGCGTGGAACCTCGCGGTGGCTTCGAGCCCCACGACGCCGAAGGAGGTGCGCTGGCTGACCGCCACCAGGTACGCGAAGATCCCGATGATCCAAATCAGCCAGGCACGGGGGGAGGTCACTCCCCCATTATGCCCCGGCCGTCATAAATAGTATTTATTCGCCGGGTTCTTTACGGGCAAGATAAGCCTCGACGGCGGCGCCGAGCGCGTCCGCGTTCGGCAGCTGGTCGTTCTCATCGGCGAGCAGCGAGCGGCGCACCGTCCCCTCGGCCTTCTCGTCGTACCGCGTTTCGAGCCGGGAGACGACCTGCTGGACCTCCTCGGAGGCATCGATCTGCTCGGCGATCTGCCTGCCCACCTCCCGGCCGGCCTCGCGGAGCCGGTCCGTGGGCAGCATCAGCGAGGTGGCCGCGCCCAGGTACTCCAGCCCCGCGACGGCGGCCGTCGGGTATTCGGCTTCGGCCAGGTAGTGCGGGACGTGGATCACGTACCCGGCGATGTTCCGGCCGGCCTCGCTGAGGCGGAGTTCCAGGATGTGGCCGACGGCGGCGGGTACCTCCACGGTGGGCTTCCAGACGGAGATTCCCTCGATCAGCTCCGGCCGGTTGCCGTGCACGGTGACTCCGACCGGCCGGGTGTGCGGCACCGGCATCGGAATGGAGTGGATCCAGGCGGCCAGGTTGACGTCCAGTTCCGCCACGATGCCCACCACGGCGCGGGCGAACCGCTCCCATTGCAGGTCCGGCTCAAAGCCGGCCAGCAGCAGGAACGGGTTCCCCAGTCCGTCGATGAGCCGGTAGAGGGCCAGGCGCGGGGCCTGGTAGTCCTGCAGGTGGTCCTCGACGAAGCTCACCTGCGGGCGCCGGGAGCGGTAGTCGATCAACTGGTCGGCGTCGAACTCGGCAACCAGCTCATGGTCCAAGGTGTCGAGCAGTTCGGTGGTGATCTGCTTGACGACGTGGCCGGCGTCGGCGAACCCGGTGAAGCCCATCAACAGGTTCAGCCCGCGCAGCTCAGCACTGCGGAACAGCGCGTCATCACGGACGTAAAGCGTTTCGGGGTCCAGCAAGGAGCCGGAAATCCGTTCCATCACGGCATGTTCCTTTCGCAGTAGCAGGACGGGTGGGGCGGCGGCGCCCGCGGCGGCCAACCCAGGGCGCCGGAGTGCCGATACCTGCTACAACGCGCCGCCGTCCGGGGTAATTCCTGCCCCGGGTGTGTGCCAGCTCTCATTAAATTGAACTCCGGCACCGGGGAGAGACTACGATCGGAACTGGCCTTATCGATGGCCTTGCAGACACTGAGGTTGCGTGCAATACCGATGGTGGCTCAGGTACCCATGGCAGGGCGCCGAACATGCAGTTCCTGCCGACAAATCACAGAGAATTGAGGATTGTCCTCGTGGTCAAGAATACCGAAGTCAAACTGAGTGCGGTCGCCGGAGACTTGAAGAAGTCCCCGTCCGACGCCCTCGTCGTGGGCGTGGGACAGGGCACCGACGGCCCCGTGCTGCTGGAGAACCCGCTGACGGCCAAGGCGGCCGAGGCGCTGGCCGAGTCACTGGGCGTTCTGGGCCTCACCGGCGCCGCAGACCAGGCGCACCGCCTTCCCGGCCTGCCCGAGGCCGGCGCCTCCGTCCTGGTCCTCGCCGGCGTCGGAAAGATTACCCCGGGCGCCCCGCTCTCCGAGGAGGCACTGCGCCGCGCGGCCGGCTCGGCCGTCCGCCAGTTGGCCGGGGTCACCACCGTCACCCTCGCGCTCCCGACGCCGGACCTCGCCGCCGTTGCTGCCGTCGCCGAGGGCGCCGCGATGGGCGCCTACTCCTTCAACGAGTACCGCTCCGCCAAGGACGGGCTCAAGGACCCGGTGAAGAACGTCCGCATCCTCACCGACTTCGCGGCGGACAAGGCGCTGGCGCCCGTGCTGGAGCGCGCCGCCCTGATCGGCAAGGCCGTCAACGCCACCCGCACGCTGGTCAACCAGCCGCCGAGCCACCTCTACCCCGAAACGTTCGCCGACGCCGCCAAGGACCTGGCCAAGGGCCTGCCGGTCAAGGTGACCGTCTGGGACGAGAAGCGCCTGGAGAAGGACGGTTTCGGCGGCATCCTCGGCGTCGGCAAGGGCTCCACCCGGCAGCCGCGCCTGGTCAAGGTCGAATACGCCCCCGCGAAGGCCACCGCCAAGATCGCCCTCGTCGGCAAGGGCATCACCTTTGACACCGGCGGAATCTCGCTCAAGCCGCACCTCGGCATGGGCGAGATGAAGTCCGACATGGCCGGCGCCGCCGTCGTCCTTAACACCGTGCTTGCCCTCGCCGAGCTGGGCCTGCCGGTCAAGGCGACCGCCTGGCTGTGCATCGCGGAGAACATGCCCTCCGGTGCCGCCCAGCGGCCCGCCGACGTGCTCACCATCTTCGGCGGCAAGACCGTCGAGGTCCTGAACACCGACGCCGAGGGCCGCCTGGTCATGGCCGACGGCATCGTTGCCGCGAGCCAGGAGTACCCGGACGCGATCATCGACGTCGCCACCCTCACCGGCGCCCAGCTGATCGCCCTTGGCGACCGGACCGCCGGCGTGATGGGCTCCGACTCCGTCACCGGAGCGCTCAAGGCCGCGGCGGACCGTGCCGGCGAACTCGTCTGGCCGATGCCGCTGCCCGAGGAACTGCGCCCCAGCCTGGACTCACAGGTCGCGGATATCGCTAACATCGGCGAACGCCACGGCGGCATGATGACGGCGGCCGTCTTCCTGCGCGAGTTCGTGGGCAAGGGCAAGGACGGCGAGCAGATCCCCTGGGCCCACATCGACATCGCCGGCCCGTCCTTTAACAACGGCAGCCCCTACGGCTACAACCACAAGCAGGGCACCGGCTGCACCGTGCGCACCCTGGTGTCCTACGTCGAGGACATCCTCGCCAAAGCCGTCTGAACAAGCACGCCTTCAGCACCGGCTGAGGCACCGTCCGGTGCGGCGCGGCCTTGCGGCCCGGGGCTGATACCCCGGCCACAAGGCCGCGTGACACTGGACACAAGCGCTCCACAAACGCCACGGCAAGGTGGAGCATGTATTAGTGGTTCGCTAAGGTGAACCGTAGTTTCAAAGCAAACAGCTTCACAGAAGTAATTCCAAACGAAAGGGAACCGGCCTGCTGGCATAATCACGGCAGACAGTTCCAAGACCAGATGATGCGTACTCTCGTGTCATCGTTCACGCGAGGGAGCGTTTTAGTGGCCGATCAGGCAACTGCGCAAGAATTCGACATCCTGGTACTCGGCGGCGGCAGCGGCGGCTACGCAACTGCGCTCCGCGCCGTCCAGCTTGGCCTTACCGTCGGCCTCATCGAAAAGGGAAAGCTCGGCGGCACCTGCCTGCACAACGGCTGCATCCCCACCAAGGCCCTGCTGCACTCGGCCGAACTGGCCGACCACGCCCGGGACTCCGCGAAGTACGGCGTCAACGTGACCCTGGACGGCATCGACATCAACGCCGTCAACGCCTACAAGGACGGCATCATTGCCGGCAAGTTCAAGGGCCTCCAGGGACTCATCAAGGGCAAGAAGGGCATCACCGTCATCGAGGGTGAGGGCAAGCTCCAGGGCACCGACACCGTCGTCGTCAACGGCACCGCCTATAAGGGCAAGAACATTGTCCTCGCGACCGGTTCCTACTCCCGCACCCTGCCGGGCCTGGAAATCGGCGGCAAGGTCATCACCTCCGACGAAGCCCTCACCATGGATTTCATCCCCAAGAGCGCGATCATCCTCGGCGGCGGCGTCATCGGCGTCGAGTTCGCCTCGGTCTGGAAGTCCTTCGGCGTCGACGTCACCATCATCGAGGGCCTGCCCTCGCTCGTCCCGAACGAGGACGCGACCATCGTCAAGGCCTTCGAGCGTGCCTTCAAGAAGCGCGGCATCAAGTTCTCCACCGGCACCTTCTTCCAGGGCGTTGAGCAGAACAACGACGGCGTCAAGGTCACCCTTGTCGACGGCAAGACCTTCGAGGCCGACCTCATGCTGGTCGCCGTCGGCCGCGGCCCGGTCACGGCGAACCTTGGCTACGAGGAAGCCGGCCTGACGATCGACCGCGGCTTCGTCATCACCAACGAGCGCCTCCACACCGGCGTCGGCAACATCTACGCCGTAGGCGACATTGTCCCCGGCGTCCAGCTCGCACACCGCGGCTACCAGCAGGGCATCTTCGTGGCCGAGGAAATCGCCGGCCTCAAGCCGGTCGTCGTCGAAGACGTCAACATCCCCAAGGTCACCTACTCCGAGCCGGAAATCGCGACCGTCGGCTACTCGGAGAAGGCCGCCAAGGCCAAGTTCGGTGACGACCAGATCGAAACCCAGGAATACAACCTCGCCGGCAACGGCAAGAGCTCCATCCTGGGAACCAGCGGCCTGGTCAAGCTGGTCCGCCAGAAGGACGGCCCCGTCGTCGGCGTCCACATGATCGGCGCCCGCATGGGCGAGCAGATCGGCGAGGCCCAGCTGATCGTGAACTGGGAAGCCTACCCGGAGGACGTGGCCCAGCTGGTCCACGCGCACCCGACGCAGAACGAGTCCCTGGGCGAAGCGCACCTCGCCCTCGCGGGGAAGCCCCTGCACGGCTAACAGCCCCGCACCACCGCAAGAACTCCGTGCTTAGTGCGCCCGGCCCGAAATGCCGGGTGCACTAAGCTCGAACAAGGCAGCAACCATCCGCACTAAAGATCAATAAGGAGAACGGGGACGACATGTCTGAATCCGTTAACTTGCCCGCCCTCGGTGAGAGCGTCACCGAAGGAACCGTCACCCGCTGGCTCAAGCAGGTAGGTGACCGGGTAGAGGTGGACGAGCCCCTGCTCGAAGTTTCCACCGACAAAGTAGACACCGAGATCCCCTCTCCGATCGCCGGCGTGATCGAGGAAATCCTCGTCGCCGAAGACGAGACCGCTGAGGTCGGCGCCCCGCTGGTCCGCATCGGCGACGGCTCCGGTTCCGCTGAGGCTGCCGCCCCGGCCGCCGAGGAAGCCCCCGCCCAGGAGGCGCCCGCCGAGTCGCCGTCCGGTGCCGAGGCTCCGGCTCCCGAAGCTGAAACCCCCGCCGCTGAGCCGGCCGCCCCGGCCCCCGCCGCCGAGGCTGCCCCTGCCGGTGAAGGCCATGAGGTCACCCTCCCCGCCCTGGGCGAGAGCGTCACCGAGGGCACCGTCACCCGCTGGCTGAAGAGCATCGGTGACACCGTCGAGGTGGACGAGCCGCTGCTGGAAGTCTCCACCGACAAGGTCGACACCGAGATTCCCTCCCCGGTTGCCGGCACGCTGCAGGAAATCCGCGTCGCCGAGGACGAAACGGCCGAGGTGGGCTCTGTCCTCGCCGTGATCGGCTCCGGCGCGGCCGCCCCTGCCGCCGCTCCCGCCCCCGAGGCTCCGAAGCAGGAAGCTCCCAAGCAGGAAGCGCCGAAGCAGGAGGCCCCCGCTCCGGCTGCGGCTCCCCAGCAGGAAGCCCCGAAGCAGGAGGCACCCGCTCCGGCCGAAGCCTCGAAGCAGGAAGCCCCGAAGCAGGAAGCTCCCAAGCAGGAAGCTGCCCCGGCCGAGTCCGGCTACGTCACTCCCCTGGTCCGCAAGCTCGCCAACCAGCAGGGTGTGGACATCTCCTCGCTGACCGGCACCGGCGTCGGCGGCCGGATCCGCAAGCAGGACGTGCTGGCCGCGGCTGAGGCCAAGGCAGCCCCGGCCGCCGCACCGGCAGCGTCCTCCGCCCCGGCAGCTGCTCCGGCAGCGCGCCCGTCCGCTGATCAGTCCTCGCTGCGCGGCACCGTGCAGAAGGCTCCGCGGATCCGCCAGGTCATTGCCCGCCGGATGCGTGAGTCGCTGGACATCTCCACCCAGCTGACCCAGGTGCACGAGGTGGACATGACCAAGGTCGCCAAGCTCCGCGCCAAGGCCAAGAACTCCTTCCAGGCGCAGAACGGCTCCAAGCTGACCTTCCTGCCCTTCATCGCCAAGGCTGTTGCCGAGGCCCTGAAGCAGCACCCGAAGGTCAACGCCTCCTACGACGAGGACAAGCAGGAGATCACCTACCACAACGCCGAGCACCTGGCGATTGCGGTGGACACCGACAAGGGCCTGCTGGTTCCGGTCATCGCCGACGCCGGCAACCTGAACCTGGCCGGCCTGGCCGGCAAGATCGCCGACGTTGCCGACCGCACCCGCAACGGCAAGATCGGTCCGGACGAACTGTCGGGCGGAACCTTCAGCATCACCAACATCGGTTCCGTGGGCGCCCTCTTCGACACTCCGATCATCAACCAGCCGCAGGTCGCCATCCTCGGCACCGGCGCCATCGTCAAGCGCGCCGTGGTGGTCTCGGACGAAAACGGCGACGACTCGATCGCGATCCGTTCGATGATGTACCTGTCGCTGACGTACGACCACCGCCTGGTGGACGGCGCCGACGCAGGACGCTTCCTGCAGACGCTCAAGGCACGCCTCGAAGAAGGCGCGTTCGAGGCAGACCTCGGCCTCTAGCCGCTAGCTCATCCGATCGGGTGAGAGAAGGGCACCTCCCCGTAAGGGAAGGTGCCCTTCGCTCTTTATGGACACTTTGTCGCTAAGCTAGGTCCCATGAACATCGTCTATAACATCATGGTTTTCCTGCACATCATCGGCGCCGCCATGATCGTGGGCATCTGGATTGTCCAGATGAAGCAGCCCACCGTCCACCCCCGCCAGTTCGACGGCGCTGCCCTGCAGCTCATCACCGGCATCGTGATGATGGGCCTGATTCCGGCTCTCGACATGGACGCCAACTACGCCAAGCTCGGCATCAAGTTCGCGATCGCCGCGGTTGTCGCCGTGCTCGCGTTTATCGGCAGCCGCAAGTACAAGAAGGACCAGCCGGTCAGCAAGGGCCTCGCCCACGCCGTAGGCGGCCTCGCGCTGCTCAACGTGGCCATCGCCACCCTCTGGCAGTAGGCCCCGGCCACCACGACGGCGACGCACCCCGCGCGGGTGCGTCGCCGTCGTCGTTAACCCCGGGGCTCCGCGCCGGGCCGCCGCTGGGCGCTCAGCCGGGAGGCGGCGGAGCCGGCGGATGTCCAGACAATCCTCTGAGAGCGGACACCGCGTGCAGCGGTCGGACCGAGTCCCTAGGATGGGACACGGCAGGATCCGCTTACCTGACCGGATCGCTGACTCAACGACGCTGAGGAGTGGACATGGCAACAACACGCACCGCACACACTGTATGGAACGGCGACCTGATGTCGGGGGCCGGCAACACCAGCCTGGACAGCTCCGGGCTCGGCAACTTCGACGTCACCTGGAAGGCCCGCGCCGAAGCGGCCGAGGGCAAGACCAGCCCGGAAGAACTGATCGCCGCCGCGCACTCGGCATGTTTCTCGATGGCCTTCAGCCACGCCCTGGCTCAGGCCGGCCACACGCCGGAGGAAGTCAACACCAAGGCCGACGTCACCTTCGAGCCCGGCACCGGCATCACCGGCAGCCACCTCACCCTGAACGCCCGGGTGCCCGGTATCTCCGAAGAGGATTTCCAGCGCATCGCCGAGGAAGCCAAGACCGGCTGCCCGGTCTCCGCGGCCCTGACCGGCATCAAGATCACCCTGGACGCCACCCTGGCCGCCTAGCAGCCGGCAAGCAGCCGGCAAGCGCAGATACACGAAGGCCCCCGCCCCCGGATTTTCCCGGGGCGGGGGCCTTCCGCGTGGGCGCTAGTTGCCCGGCCGGCGGGCGGGCAGCGGGGCGGGCCGCACCTTGCGGTAGCCCTCGCGCAGCGGCGGGCGGTCGGTGGGGAGCTCCTGGATCATTTCCTTGAGCGCTCCGATGCCGTATTCCAGCTGCGGGTCTGCCCCGGCCGCGTAGGCGTGCGGCGGGAAGGCCACCTCGATGTCGGGGGCAACACCATAGTTTTCGACGCCCCAGCCCACGCCGCCGGTGAACCAGGTGGCGTAGCGGGGCTGGGTGACGCCGGTGCCGTCCGCCAGGGCGAACCGGTTGTCGATGCCGACGACGCCGCCCCAGGTCCGGGTGCCGATGACCGGCCCGATCCCGCGCAACTTGGAAACCTGGGTGATGATGTCGCCGTCGGAGCCGGCAAATTCATCGGTAAGGATGATGACCGGCCCGCGCGGCGCGTGGTGCGGATAGGTGCGCGGACGCTCGCCCCGCGGCATGCTCCAGCCGGTCACCTTGCGGCCGATCAGCTCCGCCACGAGTTGCGAGGTATGGCCGCCGCGGTTGCGTCGGACGTCCACGATCAGGCCGTCCAGGGAGGTCTCGGTATCCAGGTCGCGGTGCAGCTGCGCCCAGCCGTTGGCCATCATGTCCGGGATGTGCAGGTAACCGAAGGTCCCCTGCGAGGCTTCCCGCACGGTGCGGCGGTTCGACGCGACCCATTCCTGGTAGCGCAGCCGTTCCTCGTCCTTGACCGGCACGACGGCGACGCGGCGCTGCTTCCCGGCGGCGGCGCCGTGCCCGGCGCCGTTGCGCAGGGTCAGCTCGACGGCGCGGCCCGCGGCTCCGGCCAGCTGCACCGCCGGGGTCAGCGACGCCGAGAGTTCGACGCCGTCGACTGCCAGCAGCACGTCGCCCGGCCGGGCGTCCACGCCGGGCCGGGTCAGCGGCGAGGTGGCGAGCGGGTCGGAGGATTCCCCAGCCAAGATGCGGGTGATTTCCCAACCCTCACCGGTGAACGCGAGGTCGGCGCCGAGGCGTCCCTGGCCGTTGCTGCCATTCTCCGTCACCATGGCGGGGCGGACATAGGCGTGCGAGGTTCCCAGCTCGCCGTGGAGTTCCCAGAGCAGGTCCACGAGGTCGTCGTGAGAGCCGAGCCGGTCCACGATCGGCCGGTACCGGGCATGCACGGAATCCCAGTCCTGGCCGGCCATGTCCGCGGTCCAGAAGAAGTCGCGCTGCAGGCGCCAGGCTTCGTCGAAGGCCTGGCCCCAGACGCTGACCGGATCCAGCCGGACCCGGATGCGGTTCAGGTCCACTTTTACCAGCTGCCCGGATTCCTCGTCGGCCTTCGACGCGGCGGGCGAGACGCGGATCTGCTTGTCCTGGAGCAGGACCACCTTTTCGCCGTCGCCGGTGAGCCGGTAGCTGTCCAGCGCGTCAACAATGGTGGTGGCGCGGCGCTTGGCCAGGTCGAAGCGGACCAGGCTCGGGGCCGCGTTCTTGTCCTCCAGGCTGGCCCGGCCGTCGCCGGTCACCCCGGCCAGCTCGTGGTCGAGCCAGAGCAGGGCGCCGGCGGTGGCGGCCAGGTGCGAGTAGTTGCCCTGCGGGACCGGGACGCTGATGACCCGGTGTGCCAGGCCCTCGGCGTCGACTTTGACCGTCACGGCGGTTTCGGTGCCCTCACCCTCCCCGGCGGCGGCGGCAGCGCTGTCTTCGGGGAGCGCGACGCTGGGGCCGAACGGGGACGGCGTGTCCGCGGCCAGGGCCACGAGGTAGGGCTTGATCGGACTCGGGAAGGACAGGTCGAAGGAGTGTCCGTCATAGACCGGGTCGAAGCTGCGGTTGGACAGGAAGGCCAGGAATTTACCGTCCGGGGTGAACGCGGGCGAATCGTCCCGGAAGCGGCCGTCGGTGACGTCAATGATCGCGGCCCCGCCGTCCCGGTCCGAAGCCGGGGTTTCCGCGGCTGCTCCGGCCGCAGAGATCCGGGCCAGCCGCAGCCGGGTGCGGGAACCGAAGGAGGTGACCGGCTCAGCCCAGCCCAGCCAGGCCGAGTCGGGCGACCAGGTGAAGCCGTCGATGCTGCCCTCGCCGATGCTGCTTAGCAGGGTCAGGGTGCCGGTTCGGGTGTCGGCGAGATAGATATCGCCGAACGAGGTGCCGATGGCCAGCCAGTTGCCGTCCGGGCTGGCTTCCATGGCGCTGGCACGGCTCGGCTTCGGGAACTCGATCCGGGCCGTGTCCTTGGCGTCGGGGCGTTCCGGTGCGGGGCCGGCAGCCGACGAACTGTTGTCTGCACCTTCGCCGGCGCCGGGCGCGGCATCCGCGGCGACGACGGCGGCCGGCGCGGGAACGGGGGCAGAGGCGGTGTCCGGCCGGGTCAGGGCGGCTGCCGAGACGGGGCTGGGCAGCGGCGTTCCGCCGTCGGGGTCCTGCGGGGCCTTACTGTTTGCCGGGGCGGCAGCTGCCGCAGCAGCTGCCGGTCCGGCGCTGTGCGGCTGGCCGGACCCGTGGCCGCCGTCGCCGTGCAGCGGCGCGGCGATGGACTTCAGGTAGAGCGCCTCGGCGCCCTCGTGGTCCGCGATGTAGGCGATCCGGCCGGCGCCGAAGGGGCGCGGCAGGCGTGCCCGGACGCCCGGGGTCGCCTCGAGGATGCGGGACGGTCCGTCCTTGTGCCTCAGCCAGTGCAGGGTGCCGTGGGCCTCCACGGCGCTGGAGTCGCCAGTGTGGTCCGGGATGACGTCGCCGAGGTGGCGGGAGGGCTTCAGCGCGGACGAACGCCGGGCCTGCGAGGCGGAACCCAGCGTGATGTCGAGTTTGACCGCGTCGGCGTCCAGCCCGGCGAGGAGCCAGAGTTCACCGGCGGATTCGAAGACCACCCGTTCGCCGTCGGTGGCCGCGTGCCGGACGTAGAAGTCCTCGTGGTCCGTGTGGCGGCGGAGGTCCGTGCCGTTGGGCAGCACGGAATAGAGGTTGCCGTAGCCCTCGTGGTCGGAGAGGAACGCGATCCGGCCCTGGACCCACATGGGGTCGGTGAGGTTGCCGTCGAGTTCGGGCGCGAGCCGCTCGAACTCACCGTTGCCGTCCGCGTCGATCCACAGCTTGCCGGCAGTGCCGCCGCGGTAGCGCTTCCACCAGGCCGGTTCGCGGGAGAGCACACTGGCCAGGACCACGGGGCGTTCGTCCCCGACGACGGTTCCGTAGGCCACGGACTCGACCGGACCGAACGGAAGTTCCTCGGCCCAGCCGCCGTCGACCGGGAGGCTGTAACCGTGCGTGAGGCGGCTGTCCGCCTGCCGGAAGGCGCTCGTGACAACCACGTCGCCGTCCGGGGTGAAGCCCTTGACGCGGGTGGAGCTGTGGCCGAAGTAGCTGAGCTGGCGGTACCCGCCGCCGTCGACGTCCGCGGTGACGACCTCCGGCGCCGTGCCCTGGATGACCGTCCAGACCAGGCGCTGCCCGTCGGGGGTGAAACGGGGGTTGCGGGCGGGCAACTGCAGCGAGGAAACCCGCCAGGCGCGGCCGCCGGCGAGGGGCGCAATCCAGACGTCGTCCTCGGCCACAAAGGTGACCAGATCGCCGTGCAGATGCGGGAAACGGAGGTAACTCGAAGAGGTCATCGTTTGATCATAGTCAAAACCGTCCCGGCGCCGGGGAGGTTTCCCTGCCGTGCCGGGCATGGTGAGATGGATCATGCGAATCCTTATTGCCGGCGCCTCCGGGCTGATCGGAACCGCTGTTTCCGGCGCGCTGCGTGGCAGCGGCCACGACGTCGCCAGCCTGGTCCGGCGGCCTCCCGCCTCCGCCGCCGAGTTCCGCTGGGACCCCGCCGAGGGGCGCATCGACGACACGGCTCTCAAGGGCGCCGACGCCGTCATCAACCTTTCCGGTGCAGGGATCGGCGACCGGCCCTGGACGCTGCGCCGAATCAACGAGCTTAGTGCTTCGCGGCTGGGCCCGACGCGGACCCTGACGGCGGCGATGGCCCGGATGGACACCCCGCCTTCGGTCTTCCTGAGCCAGTCCGCCTCCGGTTACTACGGCAACGCCGGACCTGCTGTGCTGCAGGAGAGCGCCCCGGCCGGCAGCGGTGTCCTGGCCCGGATCTGCATCGACTGGGAAGCCGCCGCCCACGAGGCGCCGACCGGGGTCCGCGTGGTCACCGCCCGCACGGGCGTCGTCCTGAGCCGCACCGGTGGTGCCCTCGGCCGGCTGCTGCCGCTGCTACGCCTGGGCATTGGCGGTCCGCTGGGCAACGGCCGGCAGTATTGGCCGTGGATCACGCTGCCGGACGTGGCGGGCGCGTTCGAGTTCCTGCTGACCGCACCGCTGGCCGGCCCGGTCAATGTCTGCGCCCCGGAAAGCGCGGACGTGAACTCGCTGATCGCCCGGCTGGCCGAGGCGCTCCACCGGCCGGCCGTGCTGCGGGTACCTGCTCCCGTGCTGCGCCTGGTGATGGGGCAACTCGCCAACGAACTGCTGCTCGCCAGCCAGCGGATGGAGCCCGCCGCCCTGGCCGGGGCCGGGTTCCAGTGGCAGCACCCCTCGCTGGCCCAGGCAGCGGCCTGGGTCGCGGACCGCAGCTAAGCGGTAAACCCGGCTAAGCGGTACCGCTGCTAAGCAGCGCCGCGGCTAAGCGGTACCGCGGGACGCCGTCGGGCTAGCTCCCGGCGGCGGGCAGGATCTCCTGGATCCGCCATTTGCCGTCCACCGGCACCAGCACCAGGCGAAGCGGCTGCTCGCCGACGGCGGTCGCCTCGGCGACCACTGTTCCCGTGGCGTCCCGTTCCCGGTAGGGCGGTGAGGCCACCCTGACCGAGACGACTGCCCGCGACGCGGTGCTCTCGGGACGGCGCTGCACCAGGCTCAGGCGCGTTTCGAAGCCGTCCAGCACATGCCCGGTCTCCGCCAGCCGGGCACCGACGCCGGCGTCCGCGGCGGCCGCCGGCGACGCCGGGGCGTTGACCTGGTCGAGCAGCCCAAGGTTCCCCGTGGAGAGCGCGTAGGAACGCAACCCCGCGAGCCCCCGGACGGCGTCTTCCGGCTTCGCTGCGGCGAGCAGCTCCTGCAGTCCAGCCGGCACGGCCCGGGCCGTGGCGGGAACCGGCGTCGTGCCGGGAACCGGCGTCGTGCCGGGAACCGGCGTCGTGTTGTGCCGGGCCGACGGTACGGACGACGGCCGGACCTCCGGCGCCCATTCACCGGCAGCCAGCCTCCCGGCCAGCAGCAACGTCCCGAAGACACCCGCCGCCGCGACGCACACGGCCGTGACGAACGCAGCGGTTGCCCGCCGGAGGCCCGGGCCACGGCGGACCGGGTCTGGGCGGCCCGGGCCGCGGCGGATCCTGGCGCTCTGGTTCAGGCCGCGGAGGCGGCCCGCGGCGTGCCGCGCCCTGCGTCCCGCCGGGACCTGATCCGCCGGGCCCGGGGGTGCACTCCGGCGCTTCCGGTCCCGGAGCCGTGCCGCCCGGCGTTCCCGCGCGCTGGCAGGAACAGAGCGCCGCGTCAGGAGCTGCGGCACGACGGTCGGATGCACCGAGACCGAGAGGTCGACGGGCGCCGGCGGCACGCTGCGGAATATTGCGGCGGCGAGCTCCGCCGCGGAGGGCCGCTGGCGGCGGTCGGCACGCAGTCCCGCTTCGAGCGCGTCGGCCAGGCCGGCCGGAACCGTCGGGACCAGCAGCGGCAGGGGCGGACGCTGCGGCTCCGGCTCGGGCGCCCGGCCGGTGAGGCAAAACCAGCCCAGCGCGGCCAGCGAGTAGACGTCGCGTTCGGGCTGGAGTCCGGCGCGGACCGCATCAACCGGGGCCGGGTCATGAAACCCGTCCGTGCCGGCACGGCCGGACTCCTGCGGGTCTGCCAGCATCCGAGCCACGCCCAGGTCTGCCAGCAGCGGCTTGCCCTGGGCAGTGAACAGCACGTTTCCCGGTGACACATCGCCGTGCGTGAAACCCTTGGCGTGCAGGTAGGCCAGGGCCTGCGCGATCGGGGTCAGGATGGTGACGGCCTCCCCCGCCGCCAGGCTGCCGCGGGCCGAGAGGAGCTGCCCCAGCGATCCCCCGGCGGCATAGTCCAGCACGAGGCCCAGCCCGCCCCCGCCGTTTGCGTAACCTACCCGCAGCACGGCGTGCGCCTTAACGAGATGCTCATGGTCGAGGGCGGAGAGGATCAGCACCTCGCGCCGCACCGATTCCTCGGCATCCGCGGCCCGTCCCGGACCCGGCGGCGCCTGCCCCGGCGGCCCGACGAAACACTTCAACGCGACGTCACACCGCGTCATCCGGTCAGTGGCGAGCCAGACGCCGGCGGTGCCGCCGCGTCCCAGCAGCCGTCCGACGTCGTAACCGGCAACCTCCGGAACCGGTGCGGGATCAGCTGCGGAGTCAGGTGGCGCGGACCGTTCGAAATCATCCATGGTTCAGGAATAGCGGATCTTCGGCATCCCTGCAGAAGTTATCCACAGGCGTGAGAGGTTCGCCACAGAATCGGTGGGCGGGACGGCCGAGGACTAAGCTGGATGCCATGACTCTTGAGTTCACCCGGCTGGGTCTCGCTCCGGACTTCGTCGACTACACCCGCGGCTGGGACATCCAGCGCGAACTCCACGGGAAAGTCCTCGCCGGAACCGCCCCCAGCACCGTCCTGCTGCTCGAACATTCCCCGGTCTACACCGCAGGTAAACGCACCGAGGACCACGAACGTCCCTTCGACGGGACCCCCGTGGTGCCCGTGGACCGCGGCGGAAAGCTGACCTGGCACGGCCCCGGACAGCTGGTGGGCTATCCCATCATCAAACTGAAGAACCCGGCCGGCATCCGCGACTACGTGGAGCGCCTCGAAGCGGTCATCATCGCCGTCCTCGCCGACTACGGCATCGACGCCGTCCGGATCAAGGGCCGCGCCGGCGTCTGGATCGAACAGGATGAGAAAGGCCCGGCGCGCAAAATCGCCGCCATCGGCATCCGGGTCCACGAAGGCGTGACCATGCACGGCTTTGCGATCAACTGCAACAACGATCTGGCCCCCTATGGCCAGATCATTGCCTGCGGCATCACCGACGCCGGCGTCACCACGATCGCGCAGGAGACCGGCCGGAACGTCACCCCGGCGGACCTCGTGTCGCGGATCACTGAGGAACTGCGCCACAATGAAGAAGCCCTAGTTGCAACCCATGAAGGAGCCCTACTGTGACACTGGCACCAGAAGGCCGGAAGATGCTGCGCATTGAGCAGCGAAATGCGGCCACCCCGGTGGAACGTAAGCCCGAATGGATCAAAGCCAAAGTCCAGATGGGCCCGGAGTTCGTCCAGCTCAAGAACCTGGTGAAGAAGGAAGGCCTGCACACGGTGTGTGAAGAGGCCGGCTGCCCCAACATCTTCGAATGCTGGGAAGACAAGGAAGCCACCTTCCTGATCGGCGGCTCCGAATGCACCCGGCGCTGCGACTTCTGCCAGATCGACACTGGCAAGCCCTCCCCAGTGGACATGTTTGAGCCCACCAAGGTGGCCCGCTCGGTCCAGGCCATGCAACTGCGCTACGCTACCGTCACCGGCGTGGCCCGCGACGACCTCGCCGACGAGGGCGTCTGGCTCTACGCCGAGACGGTCCGCAAGATCCACGAACTGAACCCGGGTACCGGCGTCGAACTCCTGATCCCGGATTTCTCCGGCAAACCCGAGCACATCGCCGCAATCTGCGACTCCAAGCCAGAGGTCTTCGCGCACAACGTCGAGACGGTGCCCCGGATTTTCAAGCGCATCCGCCCCGCGTTCCGCTACGAGCGCTCCCTGGACGTCATCACGCAGGGCCGCAAGCTCGGCATGGTCACCAAGTCCAACCTGATCCTGGGCATGGGCGAGACCCGCGAGGAGATCTCCGAGGCGCTGCGTGACCTGCACGAGGCCGGCTGCGACCTGATCACCATCACCCAGTACCTGCGCCCGTCCGAACGCCACCTCCCGGTGGACCGCTGGGTCAAGCCGCAGGAATTCGTGGACCTGCAGCAGGAAGCCGATGAGATCGGTTTCCTCGGCGTGATGTCCGGACCGCTGGTGCGCTCCTCCTACCGCGCCGGCCGGCTCTGGGCCACCGCGATGCGGAAGAAGGGCTGGGAAATCCCCGCCGCCCTCGCGCACATCGAAAGCTCCGGCAGCACCCGACAGGAAGCCAGCTCACTGCTCGCAGCGCACTCCTGAACCACCCGCACCCCCTTGCCGCCCAGGGCCGGCTCCGGAGCAATCCGGTGTCCGGCCCTGAGCCGTGCATCACGTAGAATTAAGGCACTATGGCGAATTCCCCTGACCCCCGCATGCCCAGCTCTTCAGCCCACGGCTCTTCTGCCGTTGAGCCGAAGCGTGGCCTTTTCTCCCGCAAGCCCAAGGAAGCAAAGGTCAAGAAGCCGAGCCGGCTGAAGCAGATCCGCGACGTCTTCCAGATGACCCGCCGGCACGATCCGATGGTGCCGTGGCTGATGCTGCTGGCCTTCCTCGGCGTCGTCGCGGTCAGCTTCCTGGTCGGCTTCCTGCTGGATAACTGGATCACCGGCCTGATCATCGGCATTCCGCTGGGCATCCTGGCCGCCACCCTGATCCTGTCCCGCCGCGCCGAGCGCGCCGCGTTCGCGCAGATCGAAAACCAGCCGGGCGCCTCGGGCGCCGCGCTGGGCACGCTGCGCCGCGGCTGGATCACCGAGGACCAGCCGGTCGCCGTGAACCCGCGCACCCAGGACGCCGTCTTCCGCGCCATCGGACGCCCCGGCGTCGTCCTGGTCAGCGAGGGCCCCAGCCACCGGGTCAAGCCGCTGCTCGACGGCGAACGCAAGCGCCTCGCCCGAATCCTGCCCAACGTCACCATCCACGTGATCGAGAGCGGCCGGGGCGAGGGCCAGGTGCCGATCAGCCAGGTCGCCAAGAAGATGGGCAAGATGAAGAACGAACTGACCAAGACCGAGGTCAGCACCGTTTCGAAGCGCATTTCCTCGCTCGGCAACCGCCTGCCGATCCCCAAGGGCATCGACCCGTACAAGGCCCGCCCGGACCGCAAGGCGGCGCGCGGCCGCTAGGTGCGGACCTCGGCAAAGAGTTTTCCGGGACGCCCCGGTTACCGGCACCACGCCGGCAGCCGGGGCGTCCCGCTTTAACCCGCGCCGCCCCCAGCGATCCGACTAACGACGCCGACGCCGTGCGCCGGCGTCCGCGCACGACGCCCTGACGACCCACACCCACGACCCACCCCGACGATCCACAGCAGAGGACTGCCCCTCATGAAATTTCCCCCGACGACCGCCGTGATCAGGATTTTCCGGACGCTTGCCGTAGCCGAAGCCTTCAGTTGGGCGGCGCTGCTGGTGGGGATGTTCCTCAAGTGGGTGCTCCGGACCACCGAACTGGGCGTCGAAATTGCCGGACCGGTGCACGGGGCGTTCTTCATCGGCTACGGCCTGGCCGCCCTGTCGCTGTGGCGGCTGCAGCGCTGGCCGTTCCGGGTGGCGTTCCTCGCCGGGCTCGCCGCGGTCCTGCCGTTCGCCACGATTTGGTTTGAACGATGGGCCGGACGCCGCGGGCACCTCAGTGTCCGCACCGGCACGGCAGAGCCGACCCCGGTTCCCGAGCAGGCGCGGGTCTAGGTCCGCAGCCTCGTCGATTAGCCACAAATGGCCGCCACGCGGTGTGGGATACCGGCCATCTCCGGCAATCGCCGAAGGTTCGGTGCTGGGCGACCGTTACATCCGGACGAGGACGGTATTCATGGCCTTGTCGTGCAGGCCGCGGTGGTCCGGATCGAAGATGACGGCGGGGACCACCAGGCAAAGCAGGACGCTGCGGACCAGCGCCGGGAGCGGTCCTGCGGGACCGCCGTCGAGCCGGACGACGTGGATGCCCACGATGCGGTGGCCGATGCTGTAGCCCAGCGTTCCAACCAGCAGGGCCTGTTCGACGGCGAAGACCGCCAGGTTCGCCCAGGGGTTTCCGGCGAAGGCGAAGTTGCTGATCAGCAGGGCGATCCCCCAGTCGATGCAGATGGCCAGGATCCGGCGGCCCGCGCGGGCGATGGAGCCCGGTCCTGACTCAGGCAGGCCCAGCCGCTCCCCCGGGTACTTGGAGATGCCGGACGTGTCCGGCCCGCTGAGCCAGGAGCCTATATCTTTGCGATCAACCACCCCTCAAGCCTATCGGCTCCGGGGCAGGGCAACGGGCTGTTCACAATATGGACGCTTCCCGGCCACAGAGCGGACCCGGATAGGCCACACTGTGGACAGCGACTAGCTTTAACACGTCAGCGCATTCTGTAACCTGCCCGAAACAAAGCGGACACCGTGGGGAAATCCCGTGTCCTTAGGGTGGTAACAGTTGCTAGCGGCATCGTAGGCGGGGTGGACACTGCGTTTTCCCCGCCATTGGACTGCGCTGGACCACACGGCCTGACGGCCAGATCTTTCATATGCGTAAGGAGCATAGATGTTCAAGACTGCGGACGAAGTCCTCAAGTTCATCAAAGACGAAGACATCAAATTCGTTGATATCCGCTTCACCGACCTCCCGGGCGTTCAGCAGCACTTCAACGTGCCCGCCAAGAGCGTTGACGCGGACTTCTTCGTCAACGGCCAACTCTTCGACGGATCGTCGATCCGCGGCTTCCAGGGCATCGCCGAGTCGGACATGCAGCTCATCCCGGACGTCACGACGGCGTTCGTTGACACCTTCCGCATCGAGAAGACGCTCGCGCTGAACTTCTCCATCGTGAACCCCCGCACGGGTGACCCGTACCACCGCGATCCCCGCGGCGTGGCCGAGAAGGCCGAGGCCTACCTGGCTTCCACCGGCATCGCCGACACCGCGTTCTTTGCCCCCGAGGCCGAGTTCTTCGTCTTCGATAACGTCCAGTACCAGTCCTCCCCGCAGGGCAGCTTCTACAAGATCGACTCCGAGGAAGCCCACTGGAACACCGGCCGCGAGGAAGAGGGCGGCAACCTCGGCTACAAGACCCCCGTCAAGGGCGGTTACTTCCCGGTCTCCCCGACGGACAAGCAGGCCGACCTGCGCGACGCCATGTGCATCGCCCTGGACGAGGCCGGCCTTGAGGTCGAGCGCAGCCACCACGAGGTCGGTTCCGCCGGCCAGGCTGAGATCAACTACAAGTTCACCACGCTGACCCACGCGGCCGATGACCTGCAGAAGTTCAAGTACGTCATCAAGAACACCGCGGATGCCTGGGGCAAGTCGGTCACCTTCATGCCGAAGCCGGTCTTCGGTGACAATGGCTCGGGCATGCACTGCCACCAGTCGCTGTGGAACGGCGGCGAGCCGCTGTTCTACGACGAGAAGGGCTACGCCGGCCTGTCCGACACCGCCCGCTGGTACATCGGCGGCCTGCTGAAGCACTCCTCCGCCGTGCTGGCCTTCACCAACCCGACGGTGAACTCCTACCGCCGCCTGGTCAAGGGCTTCGAGGCTCCGGTCAACATGGTCTACTCGCAGGGCAACCGCTCCGCTGGTATCCGTATCCCGATCACGGGATCCAACCCTAAGGCCAAGCGCATCGAGTTCCGCGCGCCGGACCCCTCCTCCAACCCGTACCTGGCGTTCGCTGCCCAGCTGATGGCCGGCATCGACGGCATCCGCAACCGCATCGAACCGCCGGCTCCGATCGACAAGGACCTCTACGAGCTCCCCGCCGAGGAAGCCAAGGACATCCCCAAGGCTCCGGGCACGCTCGAGGAAGCCCTGGAAGCCCTGGCCGAGGACAACGAGTTCCTGCAGGCCGGCGGCGTCTTCACCCAGGACCTGATCGACACCTGGATCGAGTACAAGTACGAGAACGAGATCCGTCCGCTCTCGCTGCGCCCGAACCCGTACGAGTTCGAGCTCTACTACGGCGTCTAGTTCATAGGCACAACGAAAGGCCGGCCCGAGGTTTCAAACCTCGGGCCGGCCTTTCGTTGTGTCACGAGCAGCTTTGCCGCGCTTCCCAGTCAGCGAGTTCAGCCGCCCGTATGCATGCGCCCGCGATTCCAGTGTTAGCCCTGTGGTTATACTCATGCTTGGGGGCGCCTTAGACGGTGTATGTCGGAAGCGTTCAGCAGCCTAAGTTCTATCTGCCAACCACCGACAGGAGGTGCGGGGAACCGTGCCAGCATTGAAACGATTGATATTCCGCAAAGCGGCAGCCGCCGCCGTCCTTTCCGTTGCAATGGGCGCCGGAGGACTCATCACCGCGGCCCCTGCCAGCGCCGCTGTGTGCCCGCCGGGCCAGCAGTGCCTAGTCGGAAAGTCCACAGTGTACGTGTCGGCTGGGACCGTTCTGCGCGCAAACAACTACGGCTGGCCCAAGGGCGCAAACCTGAGGTACCGCTGGTACCAGAACGGCCACTACGTCGCCGGCGGCTGGAACAGTACCCACGCAGCATGGGGTCCTAAAGGTACAAAATGGGTTGTCCGCGTCCATAACACCAAGGACGACCCAACAATCTTCAAGATCAGCCGGACGTTCATCGTCCGCTAACTTCCGCACGCAGACGCCACCGCCAGTCGTTGCGTCAGCCGTTCCTAACGGTTCCGGAACCAGCGACGGCTGGATAAATCTGGCCAACCGCGCCCGACCACAATTCCGCGGAAACTTGGCGATTCCAGCCGTCGCCCGCGTTCTCCCGTCAAGCCGCTCGGTGCCGCACCTGGAGATAATTAGCCCTCCGTCTCCCGCGTTCGAGGCTACGCTTGGTCTTAGGAACTACATCGAGGAGCGGTGATGTCCCGGTTCCGAAGCTTTATACGCCACCACCTTGTGGCCGACGACCCGGCACCCGGTTACTCGCGCCTGGACCGCTTCGATGGCCTGGGAGCATCATCGAGCGGTCAGTCCGCGCCGGGCGGAGAAGCAGAAGCAATCCCGTCCAGCCAAGCGGCCTCCCGGGACGCGGCTCTCGCCGCCATCGAGGAACGACTCACGGCTGACGAAAACGAATTTGCCGGCGGTGTGGCCGACCAGTCCGCCCGGGACCGGCGCTACCTCCTCGCCCTCGTCCAGGAGCGGCAGTCCCAGATTGAGCGGGTGGAGGACCTGGCGTCCTACCTGGACCGCCTCGCTCCCCATGACAGGCACTACTCCCGGCTCATCCGGACGGCCCTCACCCCAGCGGACGAGAATCGGCCCGAAGGTGGCGAAACCGCCCACCAGGCGTAGCGGCATGGCAGAATCCGAGGTGTGGATATTGTGGAGTTCCTGGAAGCTCGGATCGACGAAGAAGAAGCAGAGCTCCGGCACGCCCCCGTTACCGAGCACCCAGCGGCTCCCCCGCTCGCCGCGCCCATGCGCGCAGAATGTGCCCAAAAGCGGGAAATCCTGGCGCGCTATAAGCGGGCCGCAGCGGGCACCGTTGACAGCGCGGACGCCCAGAGCGAGCTGGCGATGGCCCGCCGCGCCATGCTCAACATCCTCGCCGCAGGCTACGAGGACCACCCGGACTTCGATCCGGAGTGGGCCGCGAGCCTAAAGTAAGGGACGCCCGCTCCCCACGTGCGTCCCGCCCGCAACACCCCGGGCGGACTGTTCCGTGCGCTGGTCAGAACTCGCGGTACATGATCCGCTGCGGCCCGGCGTCCCCGCCCAGGTATTGCCCGCGGTCCTCGAAGCCGGCTTTGCGGTAGGCCGCCTGTCCGGCGGGATTGGCTTCGTTGACGGACAGGACGACGCCGCGCTGCTCCCCGCCGAGCGCGGCCGTCAACCGGGCGGCTTCCCGCACGGCCGCTGCCGCCGCGGCGGCGCCGAATCCCTTGCCCTGCTGCCTCCGGTCGACGAGGAAGCCACGGAGCAACCAGACGGAGTCGTCGTCGGCCCAGCCGGCGGCGCGTGCGGCCCCGGACTGCAACGTGGCGACGCCAACGGCCGCGCCGTTGGCGTCCATCACGTAGGGGAACCGGGAGTCCTCTTCGAGGCCCATCAGCATCATCCGCAGCGGATCACCGACGAACATCCGCTGCCCCCCGCCCAGCTCCAGCCCGGCGACCTCCCCCAGCTTGATGGCGCGGGCATCGTCGTCGAGGTTCTTCAAGGCGATCAGCCACACGTGTTCAGACATGTCAGAAGCGTATCCAACGCCGGGCCGCCCCGCCGTCGGGCCAGCCCGGCGGCAAGAGCCTAGAGCACCTTGGACAGGAACTCCCGGGTCCGGGGCTGCTGGGGGTTGCCGAACAGCTCCTCCGGGGCGCCCTGCTCGCAGATCACGCCGTCAGCCATGAACAGCACCCGGTCAGCCACTTCACGGGCGAAGCCCATCTCGTGGGTCACCAGCACCATGGTCATGCCCTCGCGCGCCAGGTCCTTGATTACCTGCAGCACCTCGCCCACCATTTCCGGGTCCAGCGCGGATGTGGCCTCGTCGAAAAGCATGATGTCCGGGTTCATTGCCAGCGCCCGGGCAATGGCCACGCGCTGCTTCTGCCCGCCGGAGAGCGACGCCGGCCGGGCGTCCGCCTTCTCGGCGAGTCCGACCCGGTCCAGCAGCTTCAGGGCGCTGGCCCGTGCTTCGTCCTTGCCCTGTTTCTTGGACTCCACCGGTGCCAGCATGATGTTCTCGATCACGGACATGTGCGGGAACAGGTTGAAGTGCTGGAAGACCATGCCGATGTGCCGGCGGACCTCGTTGATGTCCACCTTGGGGTCGGTCACGTCGAAACCGTCCACCGTGACGTGGCCGGCGGTGATGTCCTCGAGCTTGTTCAGGCAGCGCAGGAAAGTGGATTTGCCGGAGCCCGAGGGCCCGATCACGCACACCACCTCGCCTTCGGCGACTTCGGCGTTAATGCCTTTGAGGACCTCGTTGGAGCCGAAGGACTTCTTCAGTTCCCGGACGGAAATCTTGCTCGGTGCAGTGACTGCCGTGCTCATTTGTTGAACCTCTTATCCGCGAAGTTGGCCAGCTTGGTCAGCAGCATGATCACCACGAAGTACAGCACCGCCACGATCAGCAGGGTCTCGGTGATCCGGAAGTTTCCGGCGTAGATCTGCTGGCCCTGGTAGAGCAGTTCGGCGAAGCCGATGGCGAGCAGCAGCGAGCTGTCCTTGAGCATGATGATCAGCTGGTTGATAAGGGACGGCGTCATGATCTTGAACGCCTGCGGGACCACGACTTTTTGCATGGACTTGGAGTAGCCCAGGCCCAGGCTGCGGCTGGCTTCGAGCTGGCCCGGGTCCACGGACTGGATGGAGCCCCGGACGATTTCGGTGATGTACGCCGCGGAATTCAGGCTCAGTGTCAGCACTGCGGCCACCCAGATGTCGATCGGCTGGCCGGTCAGCTGCGGGATGCCGAAGTAGAAGAAGAAAGCCCAGACCAGTAGCGGCGTGCCGCGGAAGATGTTGACGAAGGTGGTGGCGATTCCGCGCAGGATGACGGACGTGGAAATCTTGAAGAACCCCATGAACAGGCCAATCAGCATGGCGAGGGCGAAGGAGATCGCGGTGACCAGCACGGTGTTCCCGAGGCCCTTCATCAGGGCGGGGAAGCTGTTGGCCAGCAGGTCCCAGAAGCTGGACGTGGCGGCCTGCGTGGGGTCCTTGAGGTACTTGTCCAGGATTTCCTGGTACTTGCCGCTGGACTTCAGCTCCGCCAGGCCGGTGTTGAACGCCTTGAGCAATTCGGGGTTCTTGCCCTTGTTGACGGCGAAGCCGTAGGAGCCGCCCTTTTCCTTCTCGGACACGGCCTTGAGGCCGTTGTTCTGGCTGATGCCGTAGGCCAGCACCGGGTAGTCGTCAAAGACGGCGACGGCGTTCCCGGACTTGACCAGTTCGTACATGGTGGCGGACTGGTCCAGGGACTTGACCGTGAAGCCGTACTTGCCGGCAATCGACTTGGCGAACGTTTCGCCCTCGCTGCCGGTCTTGGCTGTGACGGTCTTGCCGCGCAGGTCCTCGTAGCCCTTGATCTCCGTGTTGGACTTGGCGACGGCCATCTGGACGCCCGACTCGAAGTAGGGGTCGGAGAAGTCGTAGATCTTCTTGCGTGGTTCCGTGATGGACATGCCGGCGATCACGCCGTCCACCTGGTTGGAGGACAGCGCCTGCAGGGCCGCGTTGAAGCCGAGCGACTTGATCTCGACGGCGAAGCCCTGGTTCTTGGCGATCTCGCGGATCAGGTCCATGTCGATGCCGGTCAGCTCGCCGCCTGCGTCACGGAACTCGAACGGGGCGAACGTGGTGTCCGTGCCGATGACGAAGGTTTTTCCGGACAGGCTCGACGGCGCGGCGGCCGGCAGCGCTGTACCGGCGGACCGGAGCGTCCCGCCTGCGGCGGGGCGCGCGTCCGCGGGGGCCGCGGCGGCGCCTGAGGCACCGAGGAGCATAGCGGCGAAGGCCAGCAACGCTCCGATGACCGTGGCCGTCCGCGGCCGGGCGGCCCCGGTCTGCTGGAGTCTGGGCAAGGTAAACAACCCCTAGGTAAGTGCGGGAGCCGGCCTCAAGGACCGGCAAAGTACCCCTCGAGGCTACCCGCATTTGCCCGCTGGCACCCGGCGAGGCCGGACAGGGCCGGCTATTGGCCGTAAAAGACGCGCTCGAAGACGGCGCGGGCCCGCCGGCTGAGCCGCAGGTAGTCCTCCTCGAGCTCGGCCGCATTCCCGTGGCCGTAACCGCACCAGCGGGCCACGGCTTCCAGGTCGCGGCGCGAGGAGGGCAGCAGGTCCGAGGCGCGCCCGGTCCAGATCACGTTGGCCGAGCGGATCCTGCTCGCGAGCCGCCAGGCCCGCAGCAGCAGCACCACTTCCCCGGCCTCCAGCAGTTCCAGGCCGGCCGCCGCTTCAAGGGCCTGGACAGTGGAGGTGGTCCGCAGTTCCGGATGCCGGCCAGCGTGCCGCAGCTGCAGCAGCTGGGCGAGCCATTCGACGTCGCTCAGGCCGCCGCGGCCCAGTTTCAGGTGCCGTGCCGGGTCCGCGCCGCGGGGCAGCCGCTCGGATTCCATCCGGGCCTTGATGCGCCTGACCTCGCGGACATCCTGGTCCGCCACGGAGTCGGGATAGCGGATCGGATCGATCAGTGCCAGGAAGTCGGCGGCGAGTTCGTCGTCACCGGCCATCGGCCGGGCCCGCAGCAGCGCCTGGGCCTCCCAGATCAGGGACCAGCGGCGGTAGTACTCGGCGTAGGACTCCAGCGACCGTACCATCGGCCCGTTTTTGCCCTCCGGGCGCAGATCGGCGTCCACCGTAAGAACCCGTTCGGCGAGGATCGCCGGTTTCAGCGGCTGGGTCAGCAGGCTGGAGAGTTTGCCGACGATCCGGGCGGCCTGCTGCTGGGCCTCGTCCTCCGGCACCCCGGGCAGGCCGCGGTGCACGTACATGACGTCGGCGTCGGAGCCGTAGCCGATCTCCCGGCCGCCCTGCCGTCCCATCGCCACCACCAGGACCTTGGTTTTGAGCGGCTCCCGGGCCGTGACCACCGTCTCGGCCACCCGGAGCGCACCGAGCATGGCGGCGCGGTCCGTGTCGGCCAGGGCGGCCCCCACCTGATCCTGGTCCAGCAGTCCGGCGCTGTCCGCGATGGCGATCCGCAGGATCTCGCGCCGCCGGATCAGCCGGATCAGGCGCATGGCGCTCTCCGGGTCCGCGTGCCGGGACATCTTGGAGGTGATTTCCAGCCACTGTGCCTCATAGCTGAGCGGGACCAGGTCCTTGTCCGAGCCAAGCCAGGCCACCGATTCCGGCGAGACCTCCAGCAGGTCCGAGATGAGCCGGGAATTGGAGAGCACGTGGCAGAGCCGTTCGGCTGCCGCCGTCGAATCCCGCAGCAGGCCGAGGTACCAGTGCGTCGTGCCCAGCGCCTCGCTGACCCGGCGGAACGCGAGAAGGCCGCCGTCGGGGTCCACCCCGTCGGCGAGCCAGCCGAGCAGGATCGGCAGCAGCTGGCGCTGCAGCGCGGCACGGCGGCTGACCCCGCCGGTAAGCGACTCGATGTGCCGCATGGCGCCGCGCGGATCGAGGTAGCCGAGCGCGGCGAGCCGGCCCTGCGCGGCTTCGGGCGTGAGCTTGGCTTCCTCGCTGCTCAGCGCGGCGGCGGTGTTCAGCAGCGGCCGGTAGAAGATGCGTTCGTGGAGTTCCCGTACCGAGCGCTTGGTTTTCCGCCACGCCGCCAGCAGCGCGTCGGGGTGTGGGCGTTCGTCAGAGAACGGGCCCAGCACGGCTTTGGCGAGGGAGCGCAGCGAGGCTTCCTTGACCGGCATGAGATGGGTGCGGCGTAGCTGGAAGAGCTGGATGCGGTGCTCGAGCAGGCGCAGGTAGCGGTAGTCGCGGTCGAATTCCTTGGCATCGGAGCGTCCGATGTAGCCGCCGGCGGAGAGGGCCGCGATGGCCGAGGTGGTGTCCCGGCAGCGCAGGGTTTCGTCCGATTTGCCGTGCACCAGCTGGAGCAGCTGGACGGTGAATTCGACGTCGCGCAGGCCGCCGCGGCCCAGTTTGATCTGCCGCTGCTCCTCCTCGGCCGGGATGTGTTCGGTGACCCGGCGGCGCATCGAGCGCACCGATTCGACGAAGCCTTCGCGGCCCGCGGAGGACCAGATCAGCGGCGCGACGGCGGCCTCGTAGCGTGCGCCGAGCGCGGCGTCACCGGCGATGGTGCGGGCCTTCAGCAGCGCCTGGAATTCCCAGCTCTCGGCCCAGCGCGCATAGTAGCTCTCGTGCGAGGCCAGGGTACGCACCAGCGGCCCGGACTTCCCCTCGGGCCGGAGGTTCGCGTCCACCTCCCACAGCCCGGGCTCACGGCTGGTGGACATGATGGCGCGCGAAATCCCCGAGGCCAGGGCGGTGCCGATGGTGTTCGCCCGGGAGTCCTCCAGCGCGCCGGGGTCGATCACGTAGATCACGTCGACGTCGGAGATGTAGTTCAGCTCGCGGGCACCGCATTTGCCCATCCCGATCACGGCCAGTCCGACGTCGGCGACATCCGCGGCGCTGAACTGCTCCGCCGCTTCGGCCCGGGACACCGCGAGGGCGGCTTCGATCGCGGCCCCGGCCAGGTCCGCCAGTTCGGCCCCGACGGCGGGCATGAAGTCCAGCGGGTCGGCGGCGCAGAGGTCCTTGACGGCAAGCTCCACCAGGCCCCGCCGGTACGCGGTGCGCAGCGCCGCGTAGCCCTCCTGCCCGGTGAGGGCGGCGACCGGCCGTGCGGCCTTCGGGTCGGCGCGGACGGACTGCAGCAGCCGGGTGCGCAGCTCACCGGCGTCGGCGGCCTGCGGCTCCGGGCTGGCGGTCGTGTGGAAGGCGTCCAGGTGTTCGGGGTGCCGGATGAGGAATTCGCCCAGCGCCTCGGACGCGCCCAGCACCCGGTACAGCGGTTCGCTCCGGTCCGGTTCGGCCGCGGCCAGCTTCCGCAGGTCCGGGTGCTTCTCAATCAGCCGGACCAGGGACTGCAGCGCCGTGTCCGGGTTGGCGGCCAGCTGCAGCCCGGCGAACAGGGCGTCCTCATCCAGGCCCGCCAGTTCCGGGGCAGCCAGGAACCGCTCGCCCTTCTCCAGGTCGTTGAAACCTGCGGCGATGAGGCGCCGTGCCAGGCTCACCGCAGCCGCCTAAAGGATGGCCAGGTTGCGCTGCAGCTCGTAGGGCGTCACCTGGAGGCGGTAATCCTGCCACTCGGCACGCTTGTTGCGCAGGAAGTGCTCGAAGACCTGCTCGCCCAAGATCTGCGGCATCAGCTCGGAATCCTCCATGGTGCGGATCGCATCGTGCAGGCTGGCCGGCAGCGGGTCGTGGCCCATGGCGCGGCGCTCGGCCGAGCTCAGCGACCAGATGTCGTCCTCGGCGGCGGCGGGAAGCTGGTAGCCCTCCTCGATGCCCTTCAGCCCGGCGCCCAGCAGCACGGCGTAAGCGAGGTACGGGTTGGCGGCGGAGTCGATGCCACGGTACTCGATCCGCGCGGACTGGCCCTTGCCGGGCTTGTAGAGCGGAACCCGGACCAGGGCCGAGCGGTTGTTGTGGCCCCAGCTCAGGTAGCTGGGGGCTTCTCCCCCGCCCCAGAGGCGCTTGTAGGAGTTCACGAACTGGTTGGTCACGGCGGTGAACTCGGGGGCGTGCTTGAGGATGCCGGCGATGAACTGCCGCGCGGTTTCGGAGAGCTGGAACTCCGCTCCCGCCTCGTAGAAGGCGTTGGTGTCGCCCTCGAACAGCGAGAAGTGGGTGTGCATGCCGGAGCCGGGGTGCGCGGTGAACGGCTTCGGCATAAAGGTCGCGTAAGTCCCCTGCTGCAGCGCGACCTCTTTGATCACGGTGCGGAAGGTCATGATGTTGTCCGCGGTCTGCAGGGCGTCCGCGTAGCGCAGGTCGATCTCGTTCTGGCCGGGGCCGGCCTCGTGGTGGCTGAACTCGACCGAGATGCCCACGGATTCCAGCATGGTCACGGCGGTCCGCCGGAAGTCCTGCGCCACGCCGCCGGGCACGTGGTCGAAGTAGCCGCCTTCATCCACCGGAACCGGCGCACCGTCCGGGCCGGGCTGCTGGGACTTGAGCAGGTAGAACTCGATTTCGGGGTGGGTGTAGCAGGTGAAGCCCATGTCCGCGGCCTTGGCGAGGTTGCGCTTGAGGACGTTGCGCGGATCCGCCGCGGAGGGTTCGCCGTCGGGGGTCAGGATGTCGCAGAACATCCGCGAGGTCGCTTCCGTCTCGCCGCGCCACGGCAGGATCTGGAAGGTGGAGGGGTCCGGCTGGGCCAGCATGTCGGATTCGAAGACGCGGGCCAGGCCCTCGATCGAGGAGCCGTCGAAGCCCAGCCCCTCCTCGAAGGCGCCTTCCACTTCGGCGGGCGCGAGCGCCACAGACTTCAGCGATCCCACGACGTCGGTGAACCACAGGCGCACAAAGCGCACGTCACGCTCTTCGATCGTCCGCAGGACAAACTCTTGCTGGCGGTCCATGGTGCCTCTTTCCGGGTTTACGTCCGTGCCCCGGACCCGTCCCGACTACTCGTCCTGGCTGGCGCCCGCAGCTGCTCTCGAATCACTCTACTAAGCATTTGAGGCGATTGCTGGCGTAGCGCACCGGCGTAACACGCCGTTAACACAATGTCCGCCGAACCGGCGTCCCGGCGGCCCCCGGCCATGCCAGGGGGCCTTGTTTGTGACGGCCTTCACCGGACCGCCGGGGCCGCCCGGTAGCTAGGACCCCGGGTATCGCACTACGCTCGTGGCATGGCCCCCAGCAACAGCCCCGAATCCAGCATGTCCGCAGAACTCGCCGCCCCCTACGGCAACGGCCCCGCATCCGGCGTCCCGGCGGAGTCCGGCGCAGCCGCGGTTCCGGCGTCGGGCAGCGCCGCCAAGCCCGTTGCCCGGATCCGCACGCACCACCTGCGGCAGGCCAAACTCAACGGTGAACGCTTCGCCATGCTGACGGCCTACGACCAGTACACCGCGGAGATCTTCGACGCGGCCGGCATCGAGGTGCTGCTGGTGGGAGACTCCGCCTCCAATAACGTGTTCGGCAACGAAACCAGCCTGCCCGTCACCGTTGACGAACTGATCCCGCTGTGCCGGGCGGTGACGCGGTCCGCGCGGCGCGCGCTGGTGGTGGCCGACCTGCCGTTCGGCAGCTACGAGGTGTCCGCGCAGCAGGCGGTCGCCACGGGCGTGCGGTTCCTCAAGGAGGGGCTCGCGCACGCGGTCAAGATTGAGGGCGGCAAGTTCTACGCCGAGACCGTCCGGGCCATGGTCCAGGCCGGCATCCCGGTGATGGCGCACATCGGCTTCACCCCGCAAAGCGAACACGCCCTCGGCGGCTACCGGGTCCAGGGCCGCGGCGACGACGCACAGCGGCTAATCGACGACGCCGTCGCCCTCGCCGACGCCGGTGCGTTCTGCGTGCTGATGGAGATGGTTCCGGCGCCGACGGCGGCTGCCGTGGACGCCGCCGTCAAGGTCCCCACCATCGGCATCGGCGCCGGCAATGCGACCACCGGCCAGGTGCTGGTCTGGCAGGACATGGCTGGCCTGCGCGGCGGGAAGATGGCCAAGTTCGTCAAGCAGTACGCGGACCTGCGGACCACCCTAAGCGACGCCGCGAAAGCCTACGGCGACGACGTCCGCTCGGGCCATTTCCCCGGCCCGGAGCACTCTTTCTAGCCGGAGTCTCCGCTAGTCCTCGTCGCCCTTTTCCCAGGCCTCGTTGCGGGCCTTGACCTTTTCGAGGGCGTGTTCGGCTTCCTCGCGCGTCTTGTAGGGGCCGATCAGCTGGCTCCAGTCGGACATCGCGTCTTCCTCGATCTCGTGGGTGTTGACGTTGTACCAGTATTCGGTCATCGGTGATCCTTTCGGGTGTGCCCGGGCCACGGCAGTAGCTTCCGCCGGCTCCCGCGCATTTTCCGGCTGCATTTTCCGGGCTGCATTTTCCGGCCTTCGGCCGGGTGCTTATAGAATCAATCTATGCCTTCCCTCACCTCGACTGCACCCATCGGCACCCTTGTCCCGGGAACAGTCAGCCCCCAGCTTGCCGTGCCGGCGTCCATCCCGCGCCCCGAATACGTCGGCAAGCCCGCACCGGCCAAGTTCACCGGCTCAGAGGTCAAGTCCGCAGAGACCATCGAGAAGATCCGGATCGCCTCGCGGATCGCAGCCCAGGCAATCATCGAGGTCGGCAAGCACATTGCACCCGGCGTGACCACGGACCAGCTGGACAAAGTGGGGCACGAGTTCCTGCTCGACCACCAGGCGTACCCGTCCACCCTGGGCTACCGCGGCTTCCCCAAATCCCTGTGCTCCTCGCTCAACGAAGTCATCTGCCACGGCATCCCGGACAGCACCGTGGTCCAGGACGGCGACATCCTGAACATCGACATCACGGCCTTCATCGGCGGCGTGCACGGCGACACCAACTACACGTTCCTGGTGGGCGACGTCGACGAGGAGTCCCGGCTGCTGGTCGAACGCACCGAAGAGTCGCTGCGCCGTGCCATCCGGGCGGTGGCCCCGGGCCGCGAAATCAACGTCATCGGCCGGACCATCGAGTCCTACGCCAAGCGCTTCGGCTACGGCGTCGTTCGGGACTTCACCGGCCACGGCGTTGGCGAGGCCTTCCACACCGGGCTGATCATTCCGCACTACGACGCCGCACCGGCCTACAACACCATCATTGAGGCCGGTATGGTCTTCACGATCGAGCCCATGCTGACACTGGGCACGGTCGAGTGGGACATGTGGGCCGACGACTGGACCGTCGTCACGCGTGACCGCAAACGGACCGCGCAGTTCGAGCACACGCTGCTGGTCACGGAGTCCGGCGCTGAGGTCCTGACCCTCCCCTGACGCAGCAACAACCCGCAACACCCCCCGAAGACCCACCCCGCCCCTGCCACGAACGGAAGCCCATTGGCCAAGAAGGACGAGAAGTCGAAGAAGAACGCACCGCTGATCGGCATCGACATCGGTGGCACCGGCATCAAGGGCGGAATCGTTGACCTGAAAAAGGGCAAACTGGTGGGCGATCGGCTCCGCGTGCCCACCCCGCAGCCTTCCACCCCGGAAGCCGTCGCCGAAGTTGTCGCACAGGTCGTCACGGAGCTCTCCAAGCGTCCCGACGCCCCGGCGCCCGACTCCCCGGTCGGTGTGACCTTCCCGGGCATCATCCAGCACGGCGTCGTGCACTCGACGGCGAACGTGGACAACTCCTGGCTGAACCTGGACATCGATGCCCTGCTGACCGCGCGCCTCGGCCGCCCGGTTGAGGTTATCAACGACGCCGACGCCGCTGGCCTGGCCGAAGCCCGCTACGGTGCCGGCGAAGGGATCTCCGGCACCGTCCTGGTCATCACGCTGGGCACCGGCATCGGCTCCGCCTTCATCTTCGACGGCAAGCTCGTCCCGAACGCCGAACTGGGCCACCTCGAAATCGACGGCTTCGACGCCGAAAGCAAGGCCTCCGCCGTCGCCCGTGAGCGGGACGGGCTGAGCTGGGCCGAATACAGCGTGCTGCTGCAGCGCTACTTTTCCCACGTCGAGTTCCTCTTCTCCCCGGAACTGTTCATCGTGGGCGGCGGCATCTCCAAGCGCGCCGACGAGTACCTTCCGCACATGTCACTTCGCACACCCATCGTTCCGGCCGAGCTGAAGAACGACGCCGGCATCGTGGGTGCGGCGATCGAGGTCGCCCTGACGCACAAACTGGCCAAGTAGCCCCGCACGCGATACCGAAACTTGGAGCCGGTGGTGGCCGCGGCTTCCCCTCCGCCGCCACCACCGGAGCTTGGCTGAGCCTAGAGCGGGCTCTTCTGCGAGTTCTTGCCTTCGCGCCCCTTGGACTCCGCCTCGTGGCGGAGCAGGGCGATGGCGGACTCGAAGTCTTCCAGCGATTCGAAGGCCTGGTACACGCTGGCGAAGCGGAGGTAGGCCACCTCATCGAGGCGCTGGAGGGGGTTGAGGATGGCGAGGCCCACCTCGTGGGCGTCGATCTCGGCGGCGCCGGAGGCGCGGATGGTCTCTTCGACCTCCTGCGCCAGCATGGCCAGGTCGTCTTCCGTGACGGGACGGCCCTGGCAGGCTTTCCGCACGCCGTTGATGACCTTGCTGCGGCTGAACGGCTCGCCGACGCCGGAGCGCTTGATGACGGTGAGGCTGGTGGTTTCCACGGTGGTGAACCGGCGCCCGCATTCGGGGCACTGCCGGCGGCGCCGGATGGCGGAACCGTCGTCGGCGATGCGGCTGTCCACCACGCGCGAATCAGGGTTACGACAGAACGGGCAATACACGTCGGTTCCTCCCTGCCGCAAGCCTGGACACCATCACAGCGCCGGAGCACCGTGATGGCGCTTCCCGGATCAGTTTACGACTAGATGTTGCTGAATAACAAGCCTGTAATTACTACATGTTGTGGTCGGGCGCGGTCCCGGCCGGGCGGCCAACGCCCGGTTTATGCACCCGCGGCGAACCGTGCCGTCACGGCCTCGCCGTGCGCCGGCAGGTCCTCGGCGCCGGAGAGGCTGACAATGTGCCCGCTGACCTCCTCCAGCGCGCTCCGGCTGTAGTTGATCACCTGGATGGCGCGGAGGAAGGTGGTCACGTTTAACCCGGAGGAGAACGCGGCCGTCCCGCTGGTGGGCAGCACGTGGTTGGAGCCCGCGCAGTAGTCCCCCAGGCTGACCGGGGTGTAGTCGCCCACGAAGATGGCGCCGGCGTTCCGGATCCGTGCGGCCACTCCGGCGGCGTCCGCGGTCATGATCTCCAGGTGCTCAGCGGCGTAGGCGTCGCAGGCGGCGATGCCCTGCTCAAGGTCCTCGACCAGGACGACGCCGGACTGCGGACCGGACAGGGCCTGGCACACGCGGGCGCTGTGCTTGGTCGCGGCGGCCTGGACGCCGAGTTCGCGGCGGACGGCGGCGGCCAGCTCCTCGGAGTCGGTGATCAGCACGGACGCGGCCTGCGGATCGTGCTCGGCCTGGCTGATCAGGTCGGCTGCGACCAGCCCGGGCCGGGCCGTGGCGTCGGCCAGGATGGCAATCTCGGTGGTCCCGGCCTCGGAGTCGATGCCCACGACGCCCTTGACCAGCCGCTTGGCAGTGGCCACGAAGATGTTTCCGGGCCCGGTGACGACGTCGACCGGGTCGATGCCGGCCTCGATGCCGGCCTCGACGCCGGCGTCGGTGTTACCGGTGCCGGCGGGGATGCCGTAGGCGAACGCGGCGATGGCTTGGGCGCCGCCGATTGCGTAAACCTCCTCGATACCCAGCAGGCACGCGGCCGCCAGGATCGTGGGGTGCGGCAGTCCGTCGAAGTCTTTCTGCGGCGGCGAGGCCAGCGCGATCGACTCCACGCCGGCGGCCAGCGCCGGGACGACGTTCATGATGACGGACGACGGATAGACCGCCAGGCCGCCTGGGACGTACAGCCCGACGCGGGCCACCGGGACCCACTTCTGGCTGACCACCGCGCCTTTGCCGAGTTCGACGTCGGTGTCTGCCGGCCGCTGCGCATCGGCGAAGCGGCGCGCCCGGCTGATGGACTCCTCCAGGGCGGCGCGCACGGCCGGGTCCAGCCCGTCCAGCGCGGCCTTGAGGGCCCCGGCGGGGACACGCGGGTGGGCCTGGTCGGCGCCGTCGAAGTTCAGTGCCAGCTCTCGCAGCGCCTCGAAGCCGCGGGTCCGGACCGCTGAAATAATGTCCAGGACCTTTTCCTCGGCGTCGGCCACGGTGCCGTGCTGCGCCCGCGGGACGGCGGCGCGGAGCCCGGCGAGGGACAGCCGCTGCCCGCGCACGTCGACGGTGCGGAAGTCGAGGGTGGCGGGCGTTGTGGGCAGGGAGGCGGAAGGGACGGGGCTGTCAGCAGTGGGGGTCACGCCTCCATTTTACGCGCCGGCCGGGCCGGGCCCGGCCGCTGTTACGCGGCACCCCGCCCGGAGCGTCCCGGGCGCCCCGGAGGGCGCTGCGTCAGGCCTGCGGCCCGGGCGCCTGGTCCGGCTCGGAGTGGCCGAAAACGGTGGCAAGGAAGATCGCCAGCGCGACGGCGGCCGGCCAGATGGCCAGCATGGCGTAAGCGCGCAGCGAAAACGCGATGCTGGCGCTGGCCGAGGTGTCCTCCGCGGCGCCCCACACACTGCCGGCGAACACCCCGGTCCCCCAGGCCAGCAAGGCACCCGCTGCAGCCGCGGCAACGGCCAGGACCACCGTCGCGGTTGCCAGCCGCGCGGGCCGGTTCCCGGCAATAAGCACCCCGGACAGGCAGCCGGCCAGCAGGAACAACCCGGCCAGGACGAGATCGCGGGGCAGCCAGGTTTCGGGGTTGCTGCCGGCGGCGAGGGCGGGGTCCCGGGTGAGGAGGTTCAGGCCGGTCGGCGCCAGGAGCCACCACAGCAGGCCGACCGGGAGGCCTGCCGCGGCGATCACGGCCAGCCCCGTCCACGGCACGCTGCGCCCGGGCCGCCGGGGTGCAGCGTGCGCGGGGGCGCCGTCGTAGTCGTCAACGGGCACGTGCACCGCGGGTTGTGTCATGCAACAAACCTTAACAAAGGATCCGGCGGCGGACGGACATGACGCCGCCGCACGGCACGTGACGCCCGGACGCCTCCTGGGCGCCGGCCGAATACCGCGGGCGGCGCCGGCAGGAATACGCTGGCAGTGAGCACCAGTCGCAGAACAGCAGGGAGATGAACCACAGTGGCCTCAGCCGAAGAAGCTTTCGAAGGGACATTCAAGGAAATGTTCCGCCGCCACGCGGCCGGAGTCGCCATCATCACCGTGAACTACGACGGCGTGCCCTACGGTTTCACCGCCACCTCGGTGGCGTCCCTCTCGGCCAAGCCGCCGCGGTTCACCTTCAACATGGCCCGGACCTCCCGCTCTTGGCCCGCCGTCGCAAATTCCGCCTACATCGGAGTGCATATGCTCGGGCTGGAGAACCAGGAGCTCGCCGACCGGTTTGCCCGCACCCGCGACCGGTTCGAGGGCGACCACTGGGCGCTGGGCCCGCACGAGGTCCCCATCCTCAAGGACGTTACCGGCTGGCTGATCGGCAAGATCCAGATGCGGCTCTCCTTCGAGAACAACGCCGTGGTGGTCGTCGAGGTGGTCGACGGCGCGCTCGGCGGCGACAGCGCACCGCTGCTTTACCACGGTGGCAGCTACAGCCAGCCGGTGCCGCTGGACTACGAAATCTAGGCTGCGGACTCAGCTGACCAGGCGGGCTCAGCTGTCCAGGCAGGTCGGGCCGAGCAGCACCTTCAGGTCGCCGAACAGGGACGGGCTGGGGTTGACGCGCAGATGCACGGGCAGCCCCATGACCTCCACCCGGGAGTCGCCGTGCAGGTGCAGCCGGACCTCGGACTTGCCGCGGTGCGTCCGGAGCACCTCACCGAGCTCGTTCACCACGGCCTCGGTGGCCTTGTGCGTCGGCATGGTGATCACCAGCGGCCCGTCGAGTCCTTCGCTGAGGTCCGGTACCGACAGTTCCATGCAGTTCAGGGCCACCGCGCCGTCGTCGCGCCGCTGCAGCCGGCCCTTGACCACAACGATCAGGTCCTCGGCCAGCACGGAGGCGATCGGGCCGTAGACCTGCCCGAAGAACATCACTTCCACCGAGCCGCCCAGGTCCTCGATCTCTGCGCGCGCGTACGCGTTGCCGCTGGCCTTGGCGATCCGCCGGCTGAGCGAGGTGATCATGCCGGCGATGGTGATGATGGCGCCGTCGTGCGGCCCGTCCTCGGCGATGATCGAGGTGATGGACTGGTCGGCGTGCTGGCTCAGCAGCCCCTCGAGGCCCTGCAGCGGGTGGTCCGAGACGTAGAGGCCCAGCATGTCGCGTTCGAAGGAGAGCTTGTCCTTTTTCTCCCACTCGGGCAGCTCGGGGATCTCGATGCTCAACGAGGATTCCGACTCGGTGTCGTCGATGCCGGCGAACAGGTCGAACTGGCCGATCGCCTCGTTGCGCTTGAGCGTGATAACCGAGTCGATGGCTTCTTCGTGGATCATGGCCAGGGCCCGGCGGTGGTGGCCGAGGGAGTCGAAGGCGCCGGCCTTGATCAGGGATTCGATGGTGCGCTTGTTGCAGACCACCGCCGGGACCTTCATCAGGTAGTCCTTGAAGGAGGTGTAGGCGCCTTCGCGTTCCCGTGCGGCCACCATCGCGTCGACGGCGTTGGCGCCGACGTTGCGGATCGCCCCCATGCCGAAGCGGATGTCATTGCCCACCGGGGTGAAGTTGAGCGCTGATTCGTTGACATCCGGCGGCAACACCGTGATGCCCATGCGCCGGCACTCGTTGAGGTAGATCGCCGACTTGTCCTTGTCGTCGCCGACGCTGGTGAGCAGGGCCGCCATGTACTCCGGCGCGTAGTGCGCCTTGAGGTAGGCGGTCCAGTAGGAGATCACGCCGTACGCCGCCGAGTGCGCCTTGTTGAAGGCGTAGTCGGAGAAGGGCAGCAGGATGTCCCAGAGGGTCTTCACCGCGGCCATCGAGTAGCCGTTGTCCTGCATGCCCTGGGAGAAGCCGGCGAACTGCTTGTCCAGCTCGGATTTCTTCTTCTTGCCCATGGCACGGCGCAGGATGTCGGCCTGGCCCAGGGTGTAGCCGGCGAGCTTCTGCGCCACCGCCATAACCTGCTCCTGGTACACGATCAGGCCGTAGGTGCCGCCGAGGATCTCGGCCAGCGGCTCCTCGAGTTCGGGGTGGATCGGGATGACTTCCTGGATGCCGTTCTTGCGCAGCGCGTAGTCGGTGTGCGCGTTGGCACCCATCGGTCCCGGCCGGTAGAGCGCCAGCACGGCGGAGATGTCTTCGAAGTTGTCGGGCTTCATCAGCTTGAGCAGCGACCGCATGGGGCCGCCGTCGAGCTGGAAGACGCCGAGCGTGTCGCCCCGGGCCAGCAGCTCGTAGGAGGCGGCGTCGTCCAGGGCCAGGGACTCGAGGTCCAGGTCGACGCCGCGGTTCATTTTGATGTTTTCCAGGGCGTCGGAAATGATCGTCAGGTTCCGCAGGCCCAGGAAGTCCATCTTGATCAGGCCGAGGCCCTCGGAGGTCGGGTAGTCGAACTGCGTGATGACCTGGCCGTCCTGGAAACGGCGCATGATCGGGATGACGTCGATGATCGGGTCCGAGGACATGATGACGCCGGCGGCGTGGACGCCCCATTGCCGCTTCAGGCCTTCAATGCCCAGGGCGGTTTCGAAGACCTTCGCGGCTTCGGGATCTGTGGCAATCAGCTGGCGGAAGTCCCCGGCCTCGCCGTAGCGCTTGGACTCGGGGTTCTGGATGTCCGCCAGCGGGATGTCCTTGGCCATCACGGCCGGCGGCAGCGCCTTGGTCAGCTGCTCGCCCATGCTGAAGGGGTAGCCCAGCACGCGGGAGGAGTCCTTGAGCGCCTGCTTGGTCTTGATCGTGCCGTAGGTGACGATCATGGCGACGCGCTCGTCGCCGTACTTGCGTGTCACATAGTCGATCACTTCCGAGCGGCGCCGGTCATCGAAGTCGACGTCGAAGTCGGGCATGGAGACGCGGTCCGGGTTCAGGAAGCGTTCAAAGATCAGTCCGTGGTGCAGCGGGTCCAGGTCGGTGATGCGCATGGCGTACGCCACCATGGAGCCGGCACCGGAGCCACGTCCGGGACCCACCCGGATGCCGTTGTTCTTGGCCCAGTTGATGAAGTCGGCCACCACTAGGAAGTAGCCCGGGAAGCCCATCGAGGTGATGACTTCCAGCTCGTAGTCGGCCTGCTGGCGGACCTTGTCCGGGATGCCCTGCGGGTACCTATAGTGGAGTCCCTTGTCCACTTCCTTGACCAGCCAGGACGTTTCGTCCTCCCCCTCCGGGCAGGGGAACCGGGGCATGTAGTTGGCGCCCGTGTTGAAGGACACCTCGCAGCGTTCGGCGATCAGCAGTGTGTTGTCGCAGGCGTCTGGGTGGTCGCGGAACAGTTCCCGCATTTCCTGCGGGGACTTCAGGTAATAGCCGCTGCCGGAGAAGGCGAAGCGTGAACCGCCGTTGTCATACGTGGGCTCCAGCAGGGTCGAGCCGGACTGGATGGCCAGCAGCGCCTCATGCGCCTTGGCGTCGTGCTCGTGGGTATAGTGCAGGTCGTTGGTGGCCACCAGCGGCAGGTTCAGTTCCTTGGCCAGGCGCAGCAGGTCGCCGGTGACGCGGCGTTCGATGTCCAGGCCGTGGTCCATGAGTTCGCAGAAGTAGTTCTCGGCACCGAAGATGTCGCGGAACTCGGCCGCGGCTTCGAGGGCCTCGCGGTACTGCCCGAGCCGCAGCCTCGTCTGGACCTCGCCGGAGGGGCAGCCGGTGGTGGCGATGAGCCCTTCGGAGTAGGTGTTCAGCAGCTCGCGGTCCAGCCGCGGCCACTTGCCGAAGACCGAGTCCAGGGAGGCGATCGAGGAGGCACGGAACAGGTTGCGCATGCCCACGTTGTTGTAGCTGAGCAGGGTCATGTGCGTGTAGGAGCCGCCGCCGGAGATGTCGTCCTTGCGCTGGTTCTCTTCGCCCCAGCGCACCCTGGTCTTGTCGGTGCGCGCGGTGCCCGGCGTGACATAGGCCTCGACGCCGATGATCGGCTTGATGCCCTTGTCCGTGGCCCGCTTCCAGAAGTCGAACGCTCCGAAGAGGTAGCCGTGGTCCGTGGTGGCCAGCGCCGGCATGCCCAGCCGCTCGGTCTCATCGAAGAGTTCTCCGAGGCGCGCCGCACCGTCCAACATGGAGTATTCGGTGTGGTTGTGGAGGTGGACGAACGAGTTGTTGCTGGAAGTCACCGAATCATTCTAGTGCCGGGCACGGACACTGACGTGCCCGGCACGACGGCGGGGCGGACCGCCGCCTAGGTGCTGCCTTAGGCGTTGCCGGACTCCAGCACTTCGAGGGCGTACTTGAGGTCCTGCGGGTATTCGCTGGTCACGGTGACCCGTTCCCCCGTCCGCGGGTGGTCGAAGGACAACTGCCGGGCGTGCAGCCACTGCCGGGTCAGGCCCAGGGTGGCGGCCAGCCGGGGATCGGCCCCGTAGGTCAGGTCGCCGGCGCAGGGGTGGCGCAGGGCGGAGAAATGCACCCGGATCTGGTGGGTGCGGCCGGTTTCCAGGTGCACCTCCACGAGCGAGGCCTTCCCGAAGGCTTCGAGCACCTCGTAGTGGGTCACCGAGTCGCGGCCGTCCTCGATCACGGCGAAGCGCCAGTCGTGGCCGGGATGCCGGCCGATGGGTGCATCGATGGTGCCGGCCAGCGGGTCCGGCAGGCCCTGCACGACGGCGTGGTACACCTTGTCCACGGTGCGTTCCTTGAAGGCCCGTTTGAGCGCCGTGTAGGCGTTCTCGGTCTTGGCCACCACCATCACACCGGAGGTGCCGACGTCGAGCCGGTGCACAATGCCGGCGCGTTCGGGCGACCCCGAGGTGGAGATCCGGTAGCCGGCACCGGCGAGGCCGCCGACGACGGTGGGCCCGACCCAGCCCGGCGACGGGTGGGCGGCCACCCCGACGGGTTTGTCGACGACGACGAACTCGTCGTCGTCCAGCAGGATCTTCAGACCTTCCACAACTTCCTCCACAACTTCCAGCGGGTCCCGGCGTTCCGGGAGGACGACGTCGAGCTCGCCGCCGGCGCTGAGCTTGAGGGACTTCCCCACCGGCTTGCCGTGGCTGCTGACATGGCCTTCGGCGATCAGCGTGGCGGCCTGGGAGCGGGAGATCTCCATCAGTTTCGCCAGCCCCGCGTCCACCCGGGTGCCGGCGAGTTCGGCCGGGACGTTGAAGTGCCGGCGGCCCTGCTCCCCCGCCGGACCGGGCTCAGACATTGTGGCCGTTCCCGGTATGGTCCGGTGTGGTGGGTTCCGGCGCGGCCGCGCCGGTGGTTGCCTTGTCCTGGTGCTGGTTGAGGCGGGAGCCGTCGAGGGCGACGCCGCGCAGCGTGAGCAGGCAGATGATCACCACCGCGGACACCACGGCCGAATCGGCGATGTTGAAGATCGCGAAGTTGGGCAGCTGGATGAAGTCCACCACGTGGCCCATCGCGAACGAGGGCTCACGGAACAGCCGGTCGGTCAGGTTGCCCAGTGCGCCGCCGAGCAGCAGCCCCAGCGCCAGCGCCCACCAGGCGGAGCCGAGCTTGCGCAGCTGCAGCAGGATCGCGATGGAAACGGCCGCCATGATGATGGTGAACACCCAGGTGACGTTCTCGCCGATCGAGAAGGCGGCGCCGGAGTTCCGGATGTAGTACCAGTGCAGCAGCGGCGGGAGCACCGGGATGCGTTCGCCCTCGGTCATGGTGTTCGTGACCCAGAGTTTGGTCAGCTGGTCGAACACGTAGGCGAACACCGCGAATCCGGCGAACAGGGTCAGCAGCAGGGCGCGCCGCGGTTTGCGCGCCGGCGGCTGCACGGCATCCGCGGGCTGGGCGGCGTCTGGGGTTGGTGCGTCAGTCATAGTGCTTTCGTCCGGGTTAATGCCAAAAGCCGGTGGCCGAGGAGTCCTCAGCCACCGGCTTTCAGAATACGTGTAAAACGTCCTAGCTGGCTTCGACCTCGGGGGCCGCGACCGAACCACGGGCATCCAGGTCACGCAGCTGGCCTTCGATGTAGGCCTTCAGGCGGGACCGGTAATCGCGCTCGAAGCCGCGCAGCTGCTCGACCTTGCGCTCCAGCACCGAGCGCTGCTGCTCGAGGGCGCCGAGGATCTTGCGGGACTTTTCCTGCGCGTCGTTGACCAGGCTGCTGGCTTCGATCTGCGCCTCGGCGATGATCTTGTCGCGCTGCTGTTCGCCGTCGGCGACGTGCTTGTCGTGCATCTGCTGCGCCATGGCCAGCAGACCGGCGGCGGACTCGGCGGACGCCGACGCGGCAACGGGTGCGGGGGCAGGCGCCGGAGCGGGAGCCTTCTCGGCTTCCTTCTTCTTGGCAGCTTCGGCGGCTTCGGCGGCCTTGGCCTCGGCTTCTGCCTTGGCGCGGTCTTCCTTCTCGGCCTTGACGGGTGCAGGCACCTTCTCCACGACGGGAGCGCCAGCAGCGGAGCTGGCGGCCGTGCCGGAACCGGCTTCGGCGAGCTTCTTGCGCAGCTCGTCGTTCTCCTGGTTCAGGCGTCGCAGTTCGACGACGATCTCGTCCAGGAAGTCATCAACCTCGTCCTGGTCGTAGCCTTCGCGGAACTTGGTCGGCTGAAAGCGCTTGTTGACAACGTCTTCTGGCGTCAAAGCCATCTGGTCACCTCGTTGGTCTAGTTAGTCAGGAGGCCTTCCGGCCGTCAAAACTACGGTACCTAAATATGGTCTGGTTCCTCTAATTCAACACCGCAGTGTCAAACCGGAGTTTTATCTTTTTGGCGGCGGACTGGTCCGGCCGCTCAGGTTATGCGGCGATCGGCTGCGCGTAGGTGAAGTACCGGGCAACGCTCATGGCCACCGAGACGGCGATGAACAGCACCAGGAACGCGAGGTCCAGCGAAATTCCGCCGAGCCGCAGCGGCGGAAGGACCCGGCCGAGCAGCTTGAGGGGCTTGTCTGTGACGGAGTACACAGCGTGCGCGGTGACGAGCGCCACGCCGTGGGGACGCCAGCTGCGCGCGAACATCTGCACCCAGTCGAAGATCAGGCGGATGATCAGGGCGACAAAAAAGAGCAGCAGGGCGATATAGACAAGTCCGAAAACAATTCCCATGAGTTAACTCATATCTCCATGATCATTCCGGATACCGCAGTAGCCTGGCAGGTGGTCGCATGTATTCCGACACGTCTATTCCAACACGGATCGCGCAGCACGGATGCCAGGCAGGTATTCCTGCCTGGCATCCGGACGGAATCCTGGACTAGCTCTGGTTGAAGAAGCTGGCCTGCGTCTCGCTGACCTTCTTGTCGTCGCCGATCACTTCGACATACGACGGCGAGAGCAGGAACACCTTGTTGGTCACCCGTTCGATGCTGCCGCGCAGGCCGAACACCAGGCCGGCGGAGAAGTCGACCAGGCGCTTGGCGTCCGCTTCGCCCATGTCGGTGACGTTCATGATGACGGGGATGCCGTCACGGAAGCTTTCACCGATGAGCTTGGCATCGTTGTAGGACCGCGGGTGGATCGTCGTGATCTGCCGCAGGCCTGTGGTCTCTTCGCGGCTCGCGGCCGCTCGCTTGATGGGTGTCACGGGTGCGCGGTATTCCTCTTCAGCGGCGTAGGGCTCTTCCCTGGGGACTTCGCGGACGGGCGCCGGCGCACGGCGCTCCTCGCGGTCGTGCTCCATGGATTCGTCCTCATCCTTGTGCGGGGTGTGATGCTCGGACTCGTAGTGTTCGTCGCCGTCAGCGAGCCCAAGATAGATCATTGTCTTGCGCAGAGCGCCAGCCATGGTCGACTCCTAATCGTGTCCGTTTGCGGGCCGCTCAGTGACGTGACCGTGTTGGAGTCACTGCTTGAATTCACTGCATTGGAATCCCCGCCATTACCTTCCAATACGTTGAACCTACCGCAACGCCGGGCGCGGACCGAGAATATCGGAGCCAATTCGAAGGTGTGTCGCCCCGAACCGGATGGCCGCTTCCAGGTCCTGGCTCATTCCGGCGGAAATGCCGGTGGCCTGCGGGTGCTCGGCGCGGAGCCGGGCGGAGATCTCCGCCAGTTTTTGGAACGCCGCCTCCGGTGCTGCGCCAAGGGGCGCCACGGCCATCACGCCCGCCAGCCGGAGTCCGGCGGCGGCCGCGAGCTGCGCGGCCAGCTCCGGGACGTCCGCCGGCAGGGCGCCGCCGCGGTGGCCGTCGGCGTCGTCGTCCAGGCTGACCTGGATGAAGCAGTCGAGGTCTCCGCGGCCGGTGCGTTCCTGCTCCGCGCGGAGCGCCTTGGCCAGGGCAGCGACCAGCTGGGGCCGGTCCACGGAGTGCACCGCGTGGGCGTATTTGACGACGGATTTGGCTTTGTTGCTTTGCAGTTGGCCGATGAAATGCCAGCGCAGGTCCAGCTCCTGCAGCGCTGCGGCTTTCCCGGACGCTTCCTGGTCCCGGTTTTCGCCGACATCGGTGACGCCGAGTGAGGCCAGCCGCGCGACGTCCTCGGCCGGGTGGAATTTGGTGACCACGATCAGCTCCGGGGTGGACTGGCGCCCGGCGGCGGCCACGGCGTCGTCGATCCGCTGCCGGACCACGTCAAGGCGTTCGCGCAGCTGGGCCAATCTTGGGTCCGCCGGAGCAGCGTCCGCTGCCGGCACCGTCACGTGAGGGCCCCGGTGGGCGTGGCGGCGGGCGTGGCGGTCCAGACCAGGCCCGCGAACCGGCCGGTGCGCCCGTCACGCCGGTATGAGTACAGCCCTGCGTCTTCCCGGGTGCAACCGCCGGAGTACTCGACGGCGACGCCCTCCGCCGCAAGCTGGCGGCGGACACCGGCCGGCAGATCCAGTCCGGGCGTGCCCTGGGCCGTGGTGCACCAGGCCGCTGGAACGGACTCTGCAACCTCCGCGCGCATGCTGTCCGGCACCTCGTAGCACTGCCCGCAGATGGACGGGCCGATCCACGCGCTGATTCCGGTGGCGCCGTGCTCACGCAGCTGCGCCACCGCGGCGGGGACCACCCCGGCGGCCAGGCCCGGACGGCCGGCGTGGACGACGCCGAACACGGGCGGCGCGTCACTGCCCGCCGCGCGCTCCCCCAGCAGGACGATCGGCACGCAGTCCGCCACCATAACCGCCAGCGGGCCGCCGGCGGACACCATGGCGTCGGCGGTGGGGGCGTCGGCGGTAGGAGCATCCGCAGCCGGCGTGCCAGGCTCCCCGGCCGGGGCGCCTCCGCCAACGACTGCTACTTCCTTGCCGTGCACCTGGTTCATGAACTGGAAGCGGCGGGGGCTGAGCCCGGCGGCTTGTTCGAGCAGTTCCCGGCGGCGGTGCACCTGCGCCGGGTCGTCGCCGACATGGAGCGCCAGGTTGCCCGCCGCTACGTTGGTGAACGCCACCCAGATGCCGGGCCGCACCTCAGCTCGCCAGGAAAACACTCAGCACACCGCCACTTCCGGAACCGCAAACAATAAAAAACACATCTGGACTACCGTAACCCCGCCAAAGCACCATGGCACTGCCGTCAGGGCAGTGCCATGGTGCTTTGGCGGTGTGTGAAAGCGACGGCTTACTTCAGGAAGTCCGGCACGTCGAGGTCATCCGAGTGGCGGCCGGAGAGATCCGGCTCGACGACGGACGGAAGGTCCACGTCAAAGCCCGAGTCGGCCGGCACGGCCGAGGGGCGCTGCTGGCCCCAGTTGCTCAGCCCGGACGCGCCGACGCCGGCGTGCAGCGGCTGGACCGGCGCCGAGGCGGGAGCCTGGGCCGGAGCAGGTGCGGGCGCTGCGGGACGGGCCGGGACCGGCTGGGACTGGTCCATCGAGGGCGAAGTGGCCTTGACGTCGTCGAACCCGGCAGCGATCACCGTTACGCGGGCTTCATCCCCGAGCGCGTCGTCAATCACGGCACCGAAGATGATGTTGGCTTCGGGGTGCGCCACTTCCTGCACCAGGCGGGCGGCCTCGTTGATTTCGAAGAGTCCGAGGTCCGAGCCGCCCTGGATGGAAAGCAGGACGCCATGGGCGCCGTCGATGGAGGCTTCCAGCAGCGGTGAGGCGATGGCCAGCTCCGCAGCCTTGACGGCGCGGTCTTCACCGCGGGCCGAGCCGATACCCATCAGCGCCGAGCCGGCGCCCTGCATCACGGACTTGACGTCCGCGAAGTCGAGGTTGATCAGGCCCGGCGTGGTGATCAGGTCGGTGATGCCCTGGACACCGGACAGCAGCACCTGGTCGGCGGAGCGGAACGCGTCCAGCACGGAGACGTTGCGGTCGCTGATGGACAGCAGCCGGTCGTTCGGGATCACGATCAGGGTGTCGACCTCGTCGCGCAGGGCGTCGATGCCGGCTTCGGCGGAGCCGGCGCGGCGGCGTCCCTCGAAGGTGAACGGGCGGGTGACCACGCCGATGGTCAGCGCACCCAGCGAGCGGGCAATGCGGGCCACAACGGGCGCGCCGCCGGTGCCGGTGCCGCCGCCTTCGCCGGCGGTGACGAAGACCATGTCTGCGCCACGGATGACCTCTTCGATCTCGTCGGCGTGGTCCTCGGCTGCCTGCCGGCCGACCTCAGGATTCGCACCGGCTCCCAGGCCGCGGGTCAGCTCACGTCCGACGTCGAGCTTGACGTCCGCATCGGACATCAACAGCGCCTGGGCGTCCGTATTGATGGCGATGAATTCGACGCCGCGAAGACCCACCTCGATCATGCGGTTGACTGCGTTCACGCCACCGCCGCCGATGCCGACGACCTTGATGACGGCCAAGTAATTCTGCGGAGCTGCCACGTTACGTGTCCCTTGTTCGTGTTCTATTGCGAAAACTGATGGAGTCGAGCTTGAAGCTTTGAACCTTAACCTTCCAGTTGAAGGTTATAGTTATGTCAAGTAACTCATGTCTGTGACGCTATTTCCTATGCAGAGGACATTCAATAACCGGCTCCGCGTGTCGCGGGAATACCGGGAAAATGCCCTCTGTTTCTGCATTTTTGCCGCTGATGGGCGCCGCCGCGTCCCCGCGGCGGCGCCATTGTGTCTATACCCCGGCCGCGGGCCGGGGTAAGTGACGGAGAGCTATCGGGTGACCGGATGGCGCGGCACGCTCACGTCGTAGACCGCGACCGGATTTTTCGGATCAACCGGGGCTTTCAGCAGGGCCGAGAGCACCCTGGCTTTGAGTTCCTTGTCCCCCGCGTTGCCCCAGATGATCGTCCTGCCGTCCACCAGCTTGAGTTCGACGGCGTCCGCGGACTTGGCCGAGGCATCGGAAAGCCGGGCCAGGACATCCGGCGGGAGCGCACCGAGCACCGCGGTGACGGCGTGGAACAGGTCCTTGGGCAGCGCGCCCCGGCCGCCGTCGATCACCGGAAGTTTGATCGATGCGGGATCCTTCGTTGTGCCCAGCTGGACGCCGTCGACGTCCACCAGCTGGTAGAGCGCTCCCTGCTTGACCAGCGCCACGGGCACGCGCTCGGTGATCCGCACCTGCAGCGTCGAGGGCGGCCGGGCCTGCGTGGTGACCGCCTTGACCTGGACCAGCGGCCGCAACAGCCGGCCCACCTCGTCATCGCTGATCTGCGGCAGGGGCTTGCCCTGCAGCGGCGCCAGGGCCGCCTTGACCTGATCCGCGGTGAGCATCCGGGTGCCCTGCACGGTAACCGTCTGGACGGCCAGCCACGGCGAGTAGATGGCCGCCGCCACGATCGCCGCGGCCAGCACTGCGATCGCCGCGACCGTGCTGAGGATGATCCGGCGGCGCCGCTTCGCCTTCGGTTCCGGGAAGGCGAGCACGTTGCCGCGTTGCGTCTCTGTTCCCCCGGCCCCGGCCGGATTGACGACTGAGGGTGCCGGGCCGGACGGCTTGGGGGCTAACGGATCCCCCGCTGCCGGGTCTGCCTTGGACGCCGAGATGACGTCCTCCTGCCCTGCTGCCGGCCGGCCGGAAGCGGAGCCGCGCGGCCCGGACGGGTAGGCGGGCCGGCGCGTGCTAGGCATCCGGCGCCCCGAGGGTCAGTGCGTCGACGATGCGCGGGCCGTAGGCGGTCACGTCGCCCGCGCCGGCTGTGAGCACAATGTCCCCCGGCGCGGCGGCCTTGAGCACGGCCCGGACGGCCTCCTCGCCGGGACCGACCAGCCGTCCGCCGGGGCCGAGGTGGTCGGCGATGAGCTGGCTGGTGACACCGGGAATGGGATCCTCGCGGGCCGGGTAGATGTCGAGCAACAGGGCGGTGTCCGCGGCGTTCAAGGCGTCGGCGAACTCGTGTGCGAATTCCCGGGTGCGGGAAAACAGGTGCGGCTGGAACAGCACGTGGACCCGGTGATCGCCGGCCACCGAGCGGGCCGCGGCGAGGGCCGCCCGCACCTCGGTGGGGTGGTGGGCGTAGTCGTCGTAGACCCGCACACCACGGCCGGCGCCCTTGAATTCAAAGCGGCGCGAGGCGCCGGAGAAGTTGGCCAGCGCACCGGCGGCCGTTTCAGGGGCAACGCCCAGCTCCAGAGCCACCGCAAACGCCGCGGCGGCATTCAGGGCGTTGTGCCGGCCCGGGACCTGGAGTTCCACGGCGAATTTCCCCGCCGCGGTGGAGATCCAGACGTCGCCCGGGCCGCCGTCATGCAGCACCACATCGGCGTCCGCCGCCGTGCCGTACAGGACCACCCGGGTGTTGCCGCGGCCCCGGGTGCGCAGCGCCAGGGCGCGGGCGCCGTCGTCGTCGGCGCAGGCGACCAGCAAGCCGTCCGCCGGGAGGAGTTCGGTGAAGCGGTCGAAGGAGGCGTAGACCGCCTCGGCCGTGCCGTAGAAGTCCAGGTGGTCCGGCTCGACGTTGGTGACGACCGCGATCTGCGGCCGGTAGTTCAGGAAGGAGCCGTCCGATTCATCGGCTTCAGCGATGAAGACCGGGGATGCTCCGGAGGCCGCATTGACGCCCAGGGCGGGGACGTTGGCGCCGATGGCGAAGGACGGGTCCAGGCCGGCGCCCTGCAGGAGCACCGTGATCATCGACGTCGTGGTGGACTTGCCGTGCGTCCCCGCGACCGTGACGGCCGTGTCCTGCGCCATGGTTGCGGCCAGGGCCTCGGAGCGGTGCAGCACCGGCAGCCCGGCGGAGCGCGCCGCGGCCAGCTCGGGGTTGTCCGGGCGGATGGCTGAGCCGGCGACGACGGTCTGGGCGTCGCCCAGGTTCGCCGCGTCGTAGCCGACCGCGATCCGTGCGCCGGCCGCGGCGAGCTCGGCCATGACCGGCAGGTCCTTGGCGTCCGAACCGCTCACCGTTATGCCGCGGGCCACCATGATGCGGGCCACGGCGGACATCCCCACCCCGCCGATGCCGATGAAGTGCACGCGGCCCAGGGAGTCCTGGGTGCGGGCCGCCGGCGGTGTGCCGTTCTGGGCCTGGGTCATTGCTTTACCGCTTCCTGCCTGCTGTTCACTGTCGCTGCCGTTGAATGTCGCTGCCGGGTCGTTGCCCGGGATTTTGCCGTCCTGGTCGTGGTTGCCTGGTCATAACTGTCTGGTCATGACTGCCCGGCGGTGCGGCGGGGCGTGGACTGCGCGGCTTCCAGGACGAGGGCGGCCATCCGCCGGTCCGCGTCCCGGATGCCGAGCTGCTCGGCGGCCGCGGCCATCGCCTCCAGCCGCGGGCGGTCGCCCAGCAACGCGGTGATGTGCCCGCTGATCCAGGCAGCGTCGAAGGCGCTGTCCTCAACCAGGAGGGCGGCGCCGGCGTTGACCAGGCCGGCGGCGTTGAGCGCCTGTTCACCGTTGCCGATCGGGAGCGGGACGAAGACGGCCGGAACGCCGACGGCGGCGACCTCGCAGACGGTCGCGGCGCCGGAGCGGGCCAGCAGCAGGTCGCCGGCGGCGTAGGCCAGTTCCATCCCGTCCACGTACTCAACCTGGCGGTAGCCGGGCGCTGCCAGCGGTTTGCCCTGGGCGTCGTGGACGGTCTTGCCGCGCCCGGTGATGTGCAGCGTCTGGATGCCGGCGTCGGCCAGGGCGTCGACTGAGGCGGCGATGGCGCGGTTGATGCTCTGTGCCCCGGAGGAGCCGCCGGTGACGATCAGGGTTGGTTTGTCCTGGTCCAGGCCGAGCGCGGTGCGCGCGGCGGACCGGGCAGCGGCCCGGTCCAGGCCGGAGATCTCGCGGCGCATCGGCATGCCGACGTGCCGTGCCCCGCGCAGCCTGGTCTCAGCGAACGCGACGGCCACGTGGCGGCTCAGCCGGGCTCCGACGCGGTTGGCGAGCCCGGGCCGGGTGTTGGCCTCGTGCACGACGATCGGAATCTTGCGGCGCCACGCGGCAAGGTACAGCGGGGTGCAGACGTAGCCGCCGACGCCGACGAGCACGTCAGCCCGGGCGTCGTCGAGGATGGATCCGGCCTGCCGGACGGCGGCGGCGAGCTTGCCCGGGAGCCGCACCAGCTCCATTGACGGCTTGCGCGGAAACGGGACCCGGCTGACCGTGGCCAGTTCCAGCCCGGCGGCGGGCACCAGCCGGGCCTCCATCCCCCCCGGGGTGCCGACGGCGAGAAGCTGGGCGCCGGGGTTGACCTCACGCAGGGCGTTGGCGATGGAAAGCAGCGGGCTGATGTGCCCGGCGGTGCCACCGCCGGCAAGGACGACGGACAGGGGCGACTCGGTCTTCATGGGGGCTAGGTACGCTTTCGTGCGGGGTTCTTGGGAGCGGGCGTCCGGGTGCCGGGCCGCCGGACGGCAGTGCTGCCGACCGGGGGCCGGGCCGCAGCGCCCGGGGCCTTGGTTGACTGGGTCTTGGTTGTCGGGGCTTTGGTTGTCTGGGCTTTGGGCGCGGTGGCGTTCGGGGCTTGGGTGCGGGTACCGGCCGGACGCTTGGCGTCCCGCCGCGCGGCCGCCTGCTTGCGGAGTACTTTGGCGAAGCCGGCGGGCCCGAACTTGAACATTCCCTTCGGCTGCATGTCCGGTTCCATTTGGGCCCGGGCCAGGGACAACACTACGCCGATGGCACAGAGCGACATGAGCAAGGCCGAGCCGCCGTAGGAAATGAACGGCAGCGGGATGCCGACCACGGGGAGCAGGCCGGTGACGACGGCCATGTTGACGGAGGCCTGGCCGAGCAGCCACACCATGATGGCGCCGGCGAGGACCCGGTGGAACAGGCCCTGCTGCGCCACCACAACGCGGTAGATGGCCGTGCCCAGGATCGCGAACAGGATCAGGACCACGATGGTGCCGATCAGGCCGAGTTCCTCGCCGATGATGGCGAAAATGAAGTCGTTGTGGGCTTCCGGGATCCAGCTGTATTTTTGCCGGCTCTGGCCCAGTCCCACGCCGAACCAGCCGCCGGAGGCCAGGGCGTAGAGACCGTTGGTGGACTGGTAGTTCACGTCCGAGCCGTCCGCGCAGGTCTGGCCGGTCCAGGACAGGATGCGGCAGACCCGGTTGGGGCTGGTGATGGCGAGCACCGCGGTGCCGACGGCCAGGACCACTCCGGCGATGCCGAACAGGTAGAGCCGCACCCCGGCGAAGTAGAGCGCGGCGGCTGTGATCAGCATGACGATCATCGCCGTGCCAAGGTCGTTCCCCATCAGGATCAGGCCGATGACCCCGGCCGCTCCCGGGAGCACCACCGGGATCAAGGCGTGTTTGGCCTGGTGCAGGAGCTTGGCCTTGGCATTCAGCACCGTCGCCATCCAGAGGGCGAGGGCCAGCTTGGCCGCCTCGGAAGGCTGGAAGGTGAAGGGTCCGACGTCGATCCAGTTCTGGTTGCCGAGCGCGCTGCGGCCCACCAGGAGCACCAGGACCAGCAAGACGAAGGCGGCCAGGATGGCGGCCCAGGCGCCGCGTTTGAGCCAGACGACGTTGACGCGGGAGAGCACGAACATGCAGAACAGGCCGATCGCGGCGAAGAGGCTCTGCTTGCCGGCTGCGGTGTAGGCCGACTCCCCCGCCGCGATCGCCTCCACGCTCGATGCGGACAGCACCATCAGGATGCCGATCGCGGTCAAGGCGAGGGTGGAGCCCAGGATGAGGTAATAGGTGGAGCCGTTACGAGACTTGCCGGTGCCTTCCAGTGCCGCCCAGAAGCCGCGGTACCAGCCGCGGACCCTGGCAACGGGCGTGGGACGGGGCCCCGCATCGGCCGCCGCGCCGGCGGCGGTGCTGCCTGCTTTCCCGGCTGGTTGCCCGGCTGGTTTTCCACCTGCGGTGGAGGCCGTCCGTGCCGCGGCGGGACGGGTGGGCGTGCTGACCATTGCTACTCCTCGGTGGTCTGAGCCTGCCCTTCCACGAGCTCGCGGACAGCTTCGATGAAGGCGTCGCCACGGTGAGCATAGGAAGAGAACTGATCCATGGATGCAGCTGCCGGGGCCAGCAGCACAGTGTCCCCCGGGGCGGCCAGCTGCGCCGCCGATGCTACGGCCCGTGCCATCACAGTCTCACCGAAGATCGGTGAGGGGGCTGCGTGGGCGTGGGCCGGTTCGGCAGTCTGCACGTCTTCAGTCTCGCCCTTGGCCTGGCCGATCACGGGGACATCCGGCGCGTGTCGCTGGAGCGAGGCCAGCAGGTCCGACGAGTCCGCGCCGATCAGCACCACGGCCTTGAGTCGGGCGGCGTTGTCCCGGACCAGTGAGTCGTAATTCACACCCTTGGACAGTCCTCCGGCGATCCAGACCACGTCCTGGAACGCGGACAGCGAGGCCGCCGCTGCGTGCGGGTTGGTGGCCTTGGAGTCGTTGATCCAGAGCACACCCTCGTGCCGGGCGACGGGCTGGATGCGGTGGTCCCCCGGCAGGTAGTTCTGCAGCCCCTGGCGGACGGCCGACGGTTCGACGCCGTAGGCCCGGACGAGGGCGGCCGCGGCCAGGGCGTTGGCCACCATGTGCCGGGGCGCCACCGGACCCAGATCGGACATCGCGGCCAGCTCGGCGGCGCTGTCCTTGCGCTCCGGGATGAACGCACGGTCCACCAGCAGGCCTTCGACGACGCCGAGCATGCTGATCGCCGGCGTGAGAGTGGTGAAGCCTACCGCGCGGCAGCCCTCCACCACGTCGGCGTCTTCGACCATCCGCTCGGTTTCGATCTGCTCGGCGTTGTAAACACATGCCTTTTGCGTGCGCTCGTAGACCTTGGCCTTGTCCGCCAGGTAGGAGTCGTAGGAGCCGTGCCAGTCCACGTGGTCTTCGGCGACGTTGAGGCAGACGCTCGCGACCGGCGACACGGAGTGGCTCCAGTGCAGCTGGAAGCTGGAGAGTTCAACAGCGAAGACGTCATAGTCCACCGGGTCGCGGAGGGCGTCCAGGATCGGCGTGCCCACGTTGCCGACCGCGATCGCCTTCAGGCCCGCGGCCTGCAGCATCGATTCGGTTAGGCCGACGGTGGTGGTCTTGCCGTTGGTGCCGGTGATCGTTAGCCAGTCCGCGGTCTTGCGGCCCTGGCGCTCGCGCACCCGCCAGGCGAGTTCGACGTCGCCCCAGACCGGGATGTGCGCCCGGGCGGCAGCGGCGAGCAGGGCCTGGTCGGGCCGCCAGCCGGGTGAGGTGACGATCAGTTCGGGCTTTTCGCCGTCGACCCTGGGCACCGTATCCACGGCGTCCTCGCCGAGAAGCACGTCGGCGGCGCCGACAATCCGGAGGGTGTCCGCCTGGGCGCGCGCCTTGGCGCTGTCCGCGGCATCCACCACAACCACGCGGGCGCCGAGTTCGATCAGGGTGTCCGCGGCGGCGAAGCCGGAAATACCAATCCCGGTGACGACCACGCGGAGCCCGGCCCAGTCCGAGTCCCAGCTCGTCAGGTGCTCCAGCCGCGGCGAGCTGGACAGCGGTTCAGGAATAATGCCGCTCACAGCAGCACCACCCATTCGGCGTAGAAGATGCCCAGGCCGGCCGCGACGAAGAGCCCGCAAAGGATCCAGAACCGGACCACAACGGTGACTTCCGCCCAGCCTTTGAGTTCGAAGTGGTGCTGCAACGGGGCCATCTTGAAGAAGCGCTTTCCCTTGGTGATCTTGAAGTAGCCGACCTGGATGATCACCGAGAGGGTGATCAGCACGAAGAGGCCGCCGATGAAGGCGAGCAGCAGTTCGGTGCGGGACAGGATCGCGAAGCCGGCGACGGCGCCGCCGATCGCCAGCGACCCGGTGTCGCCCATAAAGATCTTCGCCGGGGAGGTGTTCCACCAGAGGAAGCCGACCAGCGCGGCGCTGAGGATGGCCGCGAGCAGGGCGAGGTCGAGCGGATCGCGGACGGTGTAGCAGCCGGCGCCGGCCTGGCGGGGAGAGCCGCAGGCCTGGTTGCTCTGCCAAATCCCGATGATCGTATAGGCACCGAACACCATGACGGACGCGCCGGCGGCCAGTCCGTCGAGGCCGTCGGTGAGGTTCACCCCGTTGGTGGCGGCGGTGACGATCAGGTTGGACCAGAGCACGAACAGGATGGCGCCCAGCACGGTGCCGCCGAACGCCAGGTTCAGCCACGGGATATCGCGGACCAGGGAGATCTGGTATGACGCCGGCGTGACATTGTTCTCGTCCGGGAAGTTCAGCGCGAGGATCGCGAAGATGATGCCGACCGCGGCCTGCAGGATCAGCTTGGCCTTGGCGTTCAGGCCCAGGCTGCGCTGCGCGGAAATCTTGATGAAGTCGTCCAGGAACCCCACAAGACCCATTCCTACCATCAGGAAGAGCAGCAGCAGGGCGGAGGCCGACGGGCCCGGCGAGCGGGGGTTCATCATCCACATCACGAGGTGCGTGATGCCGTAGCTGACCAGCACCGCCACCACGACGACGGTGCCGCCCATCGTGGGGGTGCCGCGCTTGGTGTGGTGCGAGGTGGGTCCGTCGTCCCGGATGAACTGTCCGTAGCTCTTGTGGACGAGGAAGCGGATAAAGAGCGGGGTGCCCAGGAAGGAGAGCAGCAGGGCCAGGCCGGAGCCCATCAGCAGTGCAATCACGGCAGCGTGCTCCCTTCGGCGGTGGTCCCCGCGGTGGATTCAGCAGGGTTCCCGGCGGGATCCCCGGCGGCCTCATCCGGCGCCAGTGGGGGTAATGCTATCCGATCCCCCAGGTGGCGCAGTCCGATGCTGTTGGAGGACTTGAAGAGGACCAGGTCACCGGGCTCGAGCTCGGAACGCAGAATCCCGTAGGCCTCGTCCACGGTTTCGGCGAACAGGCATTCGTCGCCCCAGGAGCCCTCATTGACCGCGGAGACGTAGAGGGCGCGGGCCTGGCGTCCGATCACCAGCAGCCGGGAGATATTGAGCCGGACCACCTGGGTGCCGACGGCAGTGTGCTCGCGGATGGAGTCTTCGCCGAGTTCCAGCATGGCGCCGAGCACGGCCCAGGTCCGGCGGCCGCGGCCCAGGTCCGCGAGCGTGCGCAGGGCGGCTCGCATGGACTCGGGGTTGGCGTTGTAGGCGTCGTTGATGATGGTCACACCGTCGGGCCGCTCGGTGCGTTCCATCCGCCAGCGGCTTGCCGCTGTCTGGGCGCTCAGCGAGGCGGCGATCTGCGCGCCGGGGATCCCCGCGGCGTGAGCCGCGCCGGCCGCGGCCAGCAGGTTGCCCACGTGGTGGGCGCCGATCAGCTTGGCCGAGACGTGGTGGCGGGCGCTGTCGCCCGGAAGCAGGAGGTCGAATTCCGGGTTGCCCGCGGCGTTCAACTCGACGTCCTCGGCCTGGACGGCGGCACCCTGGCCCTCCCGCGCGGGCTGCGCGGAGAAGCCGAGCACCGTTGCGGACGTCCGGGCGGCCATGGCGGCCACCCGGGCATCGTCCAGGTTCAGCACGGCCGTGCCGTCGGCGGGCAGGGCTTCGACCAGTTCGCCCTTGGCCAGGGCGATGTTCTCGACCCCGCCGAATTCGCCGGCGTGGGCGGTGCCGACGCCGAGCACGACGCCGATCTCCGGGCGGACCATGTCCGCGAGGTAGCGGATGTGGCCGATGCCGGTGGCGCCCATCTCGATCACGAGGTAGCGGGTCTCGAATCCGGCCTTGAAGACGGTCAGCGGGACGCCGACTTCGCCATTGTAGGAGCCCTGCGGCGCGACCGTTTCGCCGTCTTCGGCGAGGATTCCGGCCAGCAGGTCCTTGGTGGTGGTCTTGCCCGCGGACCCGGTGATACCAATCACAGTGAATGCCGCTCCCCCGGCCGCGCGGCGGGCGCGGATCCGGCGGACCGCCTCGGCGGCGAGGGCGCCCATGGCCAGCACGGAGTCTTCGACGACGACGGCGGGGTAGTTGCGCCCGTCGGCGTCGGCGACGTCCCGCTGGACGAGGGCCAGGACAGCTCCGCGGTCGAACGCTGCGGCCACGAAATCGTGCCCGTCGGCGGCTTCGCCCGGCTTGGCCACATAGAGGGAACCCGCCGTGGCTTCGCGGGAGTCGGTCACCACAGAGCCGGGCGTGATGCCCGGTTCGGCGGCCAGCCGGCCGTTGGTTATTTCGGCGATCTCCGCCGCGGTAAATGCAATCATCTCGGTTTAGGACTCTATCCGCTGGTCATCGAGAACGGTGAATCCTCGTGCTGTCAAGGAGGAGCGCAGCTCCACCCGGTCATCGAGCGCCAGGTTGACGCCCTTTACCTCCTGCCAGACCTCGTGGCCGCGGCCGGCGACCAGGATGGTGTCCTCCGGGGTGGCGAGTTCCACCGCTTTGCGGATGGCTGCGTCGCGAGGGAATACCTCCAGGACGGTGCAGTCACCGTGTTCGCGGGCCTTGGCGTCGAGGGCTCCGGCCAGCACGTCGGCGCGGATGGCTGCCGCGTCCTCGTCGTGCGGGTCGTCGTCGCTGACGATCACAATGTCCGCGAGCCGGGCGGCGATGGCCCCCATCGCGGGCCGTTTGCCCTGGTCGCGCTGGCCGGTGGCGCCAAAGACGATGATCACCCTGGAGCCCGGCTGCGGTGAGCGCACGGCCTCCAGGGCGCGGGCGAGGGCGTCCGGGTTGTGCGCGAAGTCGACCACGGCGGCCGGGGCCGTTGCCACGAGCTGCATGCGGCCGGGGACGGCCACGGTGAAGGGGTCCGCGCTGTCGAGGGCGGCCTGCACCTGGGCCGGGGAGGCTCCTCCGGCCAGGACCATGGCCGTGGCCAGGGCGGCGTTGGCGACGTTGAAGCTTCCGGGCAGGCCGGTGTGCACGCGGATCTCGGTGCCGTCCCGGTGCCGCAGGCCGAACTCGGTGCCGAGTCCGCGCGGCTGCGGGTCCACGACCCTCCAGTCCGCTGCCGGACCGTCTGCGTCGCCGTCACCTGCGCCGGTGTTCGCGTCGGGATTCGTGGAGAGCGTGGTGACCGGGATGCCTGCGCCGTCGGCGAGCTTCCGGCCCCATTCGTCGTCGATCGTTACGACGGCGGCGCGGGCGCGCTGCGCCGTGAAGAGCCGGGCTTTGGTCTCGAAATACTCGTCCATGGTCCCGTGCAGGTCCAGATGGTCCTGCGTCAGGTTGGTGAAACCAGCGACGTCGAAGACCACGCCGTCGACCCGGTGGAAGGAGATGGCGTGCGAGGACACCTCCATCGACGCCGCATCGAGGCCGCGTTCGCGCATGAGCGCCAGCAGGGCGTGCACGTCGGTCGACTCGGGGGTGGTGAGCAGGCTGGGGATCGCTTCGCCGCCGGCCAGAATCTCGATGGTTCCGATCAGCCCGGTTTTCTGGCCCAGCGCCTGCAGCAGGGAGTTGATGAAGTAGGTGGTGGTGGTCTTGCCGTTGGTCCCGGTGACCCCGTACAGGGCCGGCGACGCACCGTTCTCCGGCCGGCTCCGGTAGATCAGTGCGGAGAGGCGCCCCACCAGGCTGCGTGGCTCTGCGGCCAGCAGCACCGGCACCGAGATGTCGTTGGAGAGCGCCAGCAGGCGTGCCCCGGCGTCGTCGGTCAACACCGCGACGGCGCCGGCGTCCACCGCCTGGGAGACGAAGTCCGCGCCGTGCCGGGTGGCGCCGGGGAGCGCTACGTACAGGTCCCCCGGCAGGACCGCCCGGGAGTTCAGCGAGATACCGGTCACCGGGACGGCGGCGGAGGCTCCGGGAACGACGACGCCGATCCACTCACCGATGGTTTCGAGCGGCACCGCGGTGACCGCCGTGGGCCGGAACGCCGACGTGGATTCCTGGCCGGACGGCGCGGCTGCCGCGTCCTGGGCATTGAGCTCTGACAAGGGGATCTCCGTTGCGGTGCTGGGGCGTCGGGCGCCGCGCGCGGAGAAAGGCTCCGCACGCAGGCCGTGCTGCGTGGAACTGGTTGGTGCTGCTGACTCGTGGTGCTGGATGCTACTTGGCGTACTGGGGCAGCCTGACCGGCTTCCCGGTGGACGGCTCGACGTTGTACGTGCGCAGCGTCTGGCTCATCACCGAACGGAAGACGGGCCCGTTGGTGATTCCGTAGATGCTGCCCTTGGGCCGTTGCAGGACCACTTCAACAATAAACCGCGGATCGTCCATCGGCGCCATCCCCACCATCGAGGCGGTGTAGCCGCAGAAACCGGACTTGCCGTCATCGCAGGGTGACTCGGAGGTGCCGGTCTTGGCCCCCACGCGGTACCCGTCAATCGCGGCGTCCTTGATTTCGCCCTCGGTGACTGCGCTTTCCAGGATGTCGCGCACCTGCCGGGCGGTGTCCTTGGACACGACCTGCCGGCTGGGCTTGGCCGGGACCTTCTCCTCGGTACCGTCGGGGCTGATGTAGCTGTCGATCAGGCGCGGCTGGAGCATCACGCCGCCGTTGGCGATGCTCTGGTAGGCGCGGACCGTTTGCAGGGTCGACTGGGCAACGCCCTGGCCGAACAGCACGGTGTACTGCTGGCGGCCGTCCCACTGGTCGGCGGGCGTCAAGATGCCCTTGGCCTCGGCGGGCAGGCCGATGTCCGGCGCCTCGCCGATGCCGAACTTCTGCAGCCAGTCATGGCGCTTCTGCTTGCTGAGCCGCTGGCCCACCATGACCGTGCCGGTGTTCATGGAATAGCCGACGATGCCCGCCAGCGTGCGTTGCTCAGTGCCGTGTTCGAAGGCGTCAGTGAACGTCTGGCCGTCCACGGTGTACGTCGGCGGAATGGTGAATTTGTCCAGCGGGCGCGCGGTGCCCTCCTCGATTGCGGACGCGGCGGTGATCATCTTCTCCACCGAGCCCGGCTCGTAGGCGGCGGTCACCGCCCGGACGCCGCGGTCCTTGGCGGCAACCTTGCCGGGGTCATTGGGGTCCGGCGCGTCGGTGTCCGCCATGGCGATAATGTTGCCGTTCTTGGCGTCGGCGACGACGATGATGCCCCACTCGGCGCTGAGTTTGTCCTTCTGGCTCTGGATGGCCTGCTGGGCGAAGTACTGCAGGTCCGAGTTCAGGGTGAGCTTGATGTCCTTGCCGTTCACGGCCGGCGTGAACTGGTCCACGCCCACCGGGATCCGCAGCCCGTCGGCGCCGATTTCGAAGAGCCGCTTGCCCGCGGTGCCCCGGAGTACCTCGTCCTGGGTTTGTTCGAGGCCGGCTTGGCCGGTGGTGCCGTCCTTGAGGAAGCCCACGATGCCGCCAGCGACGGAGCCGTTGGGGTAGACCCGCTTGCTGGTGCCCTCGGTGACGATGCCGGGGATCTGAAGCTTGGATATGCGGTCCTCGACGTCTGGCCGGATGTCCTTGGCCACAATGTAGTAGCGCGACGTCCCGGTCAGCGCCGCCTTGAGGTCTTCCTTTTTCATGCCCAGCACCGCGGCGAGCTCTTCGATGCCCTGGTCCCGGGAGATCTTCACGACCGTGTCCTTGCCGTCGACCTTCTCAAGCCGCGGGAAGGATTCGGTGTTGGTGTTCACGGTCTGGTCCACCACGACGTTGTAGCGGATCACGCTACTGGCCAGGACCGTGCCCCGGGAGTCAAGGATGCTGCCGCGCTCCGCGGGCAGCTCAATCGGCTTGAGCCGGTTCTGCAGTGCCGCCTCGGCCATGCCGCCGACGTCGAGCCCCTGGACCAGGAAGAGCTTCCCGCCGACCACCAGCAGGAGCGAGAGCATGATCCCCAGCCCGAGCCGCAACCGCCGCGTGGCGCTCGGCGTCTTGCCTATGCGTGCCTTGCCGGTGTTCTGCGCCACGATGTTTCCTTGCTGCTTGCCTGGCTGGTCGGTTGGTCCCGTCCGCTACTTACCGGGGGCCTTCTGCGCGGGGGCGGGGACGGATCCACCGTGCAGGTCTACGGCCGGGGCGGGCGCCTTGACGGCCGGGGCCGGCGCGGCCGGTGCGGGGGCGGTGCTGGGCTCGGCCGGCCTGCGGTTGAGCAGCGGCTCGGCCTCCGACACCGAGGGGACCACGTTGATCTGGCCGGCGACGGCCGGTGCGGCAATAACGGCGCCCGGTGCGTCGCCCTTGACGGCCGCTTTGGCCTTCCCGGTGACGGACAGGGTGGACAGGTCGATCTGCCCCTTGCCGGCGGAGGCCACCATGCCCAGTTCCGTGGCCTTGGCGGCCAGGTTCTGCGGGGCATCGAAATTCTGTACCTGCTGGGTGAGGTCCTGGTTCTGCTTGGTCAGCGTGGTCTGTTTGGCCCGCAGCTGCACCAGCTGGTACTGCGCCGAGGAGACGGAGATGTTCAGGACCAGCACCGCCATCAGCGCCAGCGCCAGGATCCCGAAGCACATCACGACGAACGGTGCCCGCCGTTTGCGCGGAACAGTCCGGACGACGGAGAGCGGGGTGCGGGATTTGCGGATCGGCGCGGCCGGGTGCAGGTCCGGGAGCGCACGGGCCGTGGCAGCGGTGGCAACGGGGAAGCTGTTGACGGCGGCGGTGCTCATGCGACTCTCCTGGCTTTGATGCGTTCCACGGCGCGGAGCCTGGCGGAAGCGGCGCGTGGGTTTTCTGCGATTTCTGCGGCGGTGGGCACCTCGGTGCCTTTCGTCAGGGTCTTAAGTTCGGCCTTGTGTTCCTCGAGCTCCACCGGGAAGCCGAGCGGGGCCGAGGACTTGGAGCCGGCCTGGAAGACCCCCTTGACGATCTTGTCTTCCAGCGAGTGGTAGGACATCACTACGACCCGGCCGCCCAGGGCGATCGCGGCCACGGCTGCCGGGATGGCACGCTCCAGGACTTCGAGTTCCTCGTTGACCTCGATCCGGAGCGCCTGGAAGGTCCGCTTCGCGGGGTGGCCGCCGCTCTTGGCAGCACCAGCGGGCACGACGGCGCGGATGGTCTCAACGAGTTCCCCGGTGGTGGCGAAAGGCTTCTGCCCCCGGGCCGCCACAATCCGGTTGGCGATCCGGCCGGCGAACTTCTCCTCGCCCCACTTCCGGATGATCCGGACGAGGTCCTCTTCGCTGTAGTTGTTGACGACGTCGGCGGCGGTCTGGCCGCGGCTGGTGTCCATCCGCATGTCCAGCGGCGCGTCGAAGGAATACGCGAAGCCGCGTTCCCGCTCATCCAGCTGCAGGGAGGAGACGCCAAGGTCCATCAGGATGCCGTGGACCTCGTTGAAGCCCAGGTCCGCCAGGACCTCGGGGATCTCGTCATACACCGCGTGGACCAGGTCGATCCGGTCGGCGAAAGGCGCCAGGCGTTCCCCGGCCAGGGCGAGCGCCTCCTCGTCACGGTCGATGCCGATCAGGTGCAGGTCCGGGAACCGCTGCAGCATCGCTTCGGAGTGGCCACCCATGCCAAGCGTGGCGTCGACGACGACGGGCGTCTCGCCGCGGCGTCGGGCCGCTTCGAAAGCCGGTGCCAACAAATTGATGCACCGGTCCTTGAGGACCGGTACATGGCGTTCGGACGTAGGCTTCGCCTGGTTGGAGTCGTCACTCATGCCTGCGTCCTTTCGTTGCTCGGAGTGGCTGTCAGGTCCTGCTGGGGATTGTGCTGCTTGGTCCTGCTATGCGGCCTTGCTGCTTCTTGATCCAGATCCCCATCCGCGGCTACCCTGCGGTCCGCCTGGCTCCGGGGAAGTGAGCCAGGTGAACCGCCGGATGGGCGGCTGGAGATCTCGGTCAAGAAACGGGTGGTGCTGGTGGTGCCGGCGCCCGCGGGGCTTTTAGAGAATCCCCGGGATGGCGTCGTCGGTTTCCGAGAAGGCGGTCTCCTTTTCGGCCAGGTACTCATTCCAGGCCTGGGCGTCCCAGATCTCCGCCCGGGTGCCGGCGCCGATGACGGCCAACTCCCTGCCGAGACCTGCGTACTCCCGGAGCGCCGGCGGAATCGTCACGCGCCCCTGCTTGTCAGGTACCTCGTCTGAGGCTCCAGAGAGGAAAACGCGGATGTAGTCGCGAGCCTGCTTGGAGGAGATTGGAGCCTCCCGCATCTGCTCGTGAACCCGGCCGAATTCCGCCTCACTGAAGACGTAGATGCAACGCTCCTGGCCTCGTGTGAGAACCAGGCCGGCGGCAAGTTCCTCGCGGAACTTCGCCGGGAGGATGATGCGACCCTTTTCGTCCAGACGCGGCGAATGTGTGCCGAGAAACACGGCCCACCGCCTGTCTGTTGTAGGAAGTCCAACGTCCCCTGTGCTGCCACTACCCTCTTACGTCCTCCACATTACTCCACTTCGCTCCCCCGTCAACGACATCCGGTGTTTTTTGACCCATTTCCGGCGCTTTTTCGCCCAAATGTTCCTTGGGAATAAAGGGAAGCGGGAAAAGTGGGGCGCAGTGGAGGGACTTGCGCCGCCCCGGCCGCGCGTCGGCTGTTCCCTAACCGCCGTTTAGGCACCCCAAAAGGGCCACACCGGAGCAGCCGATCCAGGTTGCCCCGTGGAAGCGACGGGTTAAACGGCGAAAGACCCGCCGAAGCGGGTCTTTCGTGGTCTACGGAAGTCTTAGTGGTGCGGAATGGAGGATTCGGTGCCGGCCGCGGACGCAGCCCTGCTTCAGGAGTCCCCGCGGTGCCGTTCCTCCCAGCGCTCCTCAAGGTTGCTCATAAAGGAACTGCGCGGTTTGCCGGGCTTTCCGCCGGCGGCGCCCGGCCTGGCCTTGCCGCTTGAGCTGCGCATGGTGGCGAAGTAAACGCCGGCGCCCATCACGACGAAGCCAAGCACGCCCACCAGAATGCTCTGCAACGAGACGCCCAGCAACAGCAGCAGGATGCCCGCGAGGGCGCCGAGGACCCCGATGACCAGGTGACGGGTGGACCAGGAACGACCCGGATCCGAGCCCATCGAACTGGCAAACTTGGGATCGTCCTCGTGCAGCTGCTTCTCAAGTTGCTCCAGCAACTTCTGTTCGTGCTCCGAGAGCGGCATCACGACCTCCTTAAGTCGGCCAACGTCCGGACTTGACGCGGCCTTTGTCCCTAAACCCCTAACGACCGGGCTTCCCGGCTGGTTCCCGCTTTCCGTTCCCATTTCCCGTCATTGGTGAAATGCGGATCCGCGGTTCCCTGTGAGGTGTTTAGTTGGCTGGCCGGCAACCCGAACGTTTGATCCGGTCGTTCTAAAACTACGTATATCTAAGGATAGTTTGTTGCGCCCTGTTCTGAAAGACGCCGGCCCTGCTCCGCGGCGCCGGGAGGGCCCTTGCGCGCAGCCGGATCCGCACCCCGCCCGGGACGGCCTGGTTCCCGCAAAATGTGAGTTCAGCCGGGGCCGGGTCCCGGGTCCAGCAGCCGGGCCGGGAGGACCGATTTGTTGCCGAACTTGCGGGTGACACGGTCCAGCGCCTGCTCGGCCGCGCGCCAGTTGTCATCACGGCGGTCCAGGCTAAGCTGCAGCGGCGCCTGGGCGGCTTCCTCGAGCTGCTCCGCCCGGATTCCGATCAGGCGCACCGTCATGGGCCGCTGGCCCACGGATTCCAGCAATTGCACCGCGACGCCGTAGAGCAACTGGGCGCTGTCGATCGGGGTGCTAACGGTGCGGCTTCGGGTGATCGTGGAGAAATCCGCGTAGCGCAGCTTGAGCGCCACGGTCCGGGCGTGCATGCCGGCACTCCGCAGCCGCTCCGCCGTGCGGTGCGAGAGCCGCAGCAGCTCGCGGTGCAGCTGCGCGTCGTCGGCCGTGTCCACCGCGAACGTCTCTTCCGCCCCGATGCTCTTTTCCAGCCGGACGGGGGTCACCGGCCGGGGATCGATCCCCCAAGACAAGCGGTAGACGTGCTCGCCCGTGGCTCCGAGGATCTTCCGCAGGGACGGCAGCGGCGTCGCAGCCACATCGGCGACGGTCCGGATGCCCATCCGGGCGAGCACCTCCACGGTCTTGGCGCCGACGCCCCAGAGCGCGTTGACCGGCAGGGTGTGCAGGTACGGCACCGTCTCGTCCGGGCCGATCAGCAGCAGGCCGTCCGGCTTGCACCGGGTGGACGCGATCTTGGCGACGAACTTGCTGGCCGCAATTCCCACCGACGCCGTAATGCCCAGCTCACCCTCCACCCTGCGGCGGACCAGTTCGCCGATTTCCCGGGGCGGGCCGAGGCGCCGGATGGCACCGCCGACGTCGAGGAAGGCCTCGTCAACGCTCAGCGGCTCCACAAGGTCGGTGATCGACCCGAAGATGGCCATGATCTGGCCTGAGACCTCGTAGTACAGCTTGTGCCGGGGTTCGATGATGATGGCCGAGGGACACATCCGCGCCGCGACTGCCATCGGCATCGCGGACTTGACGCCGAACTTGCGGGCCTCGTAGGACGCCGACAGCACCACGGACCGGTCCGCGGGGTAGCCGACGATCACGGGCCGGCCCTTCAGCTCCGGCCGGCTGCGGAGCTCCACCGAGACAAAAAAAGCGTCCATGTCCACGTGCAGGATGCTGCTGCGCCGGAGTTCGCGAAGCCTGGCTTCGCTGTTCTGTTCCCCACGCTGATTTTCGCTGTCCGGCCCCACACATCAATCCTAGCCGCAGCGACTGACTAAACTGGAGGCTGAATCCGGCGTCAACACCAGGAGGAATACCCCCGTGAAGGTTATTGGAGAGCGCAACCGCGCCGTGACGGCAGTGGCCGCCGCCGGCGCTTTGCTGGCCCTGGCCGCGTGCACCCCCGCCCCCGGGGCCACGGCGACGTCGTCGCCGACGGCCTCGGAGTCAACGTCCACCGCACAGTCCACCGCCCAGGCCTCCACCACGGCCCCTCCCAGCCCCTCAGCCGAACCCGGCACTTCCGCCACCGTGGGCGCCCTGGTGGAAGGTTTCCCGAAGACCCTGCTCCCGGTGATGCCGGGCGCCCAGGTGGAATCCAGCAGTTTCGACAAGACCGACACCCCGGCCACGGTCGCCCTGGTGGCAAAAATCAGCTCCCCGGCCGCCGGAGTCGTGGCCTTCTACAGCAAGAAGCTGGAGAGCCAGGGGTTCAAGGCCGTCCCCGGCGAGAAAGTCGGGTCGGTGGCCTCCAAGGACTTCCTGCGCGGGGGCAACGAAACGGTGAACCTCGCCGTCGTGGAGACGGCCGGCGTCTCCACTTTCACCATCGGCGCCAACGTCGCCGCGAAGTCCGTCAAGTGAGCCTGGCCGAACAACTCCGGGTGGAGCAGACGGACTTCGTGGCCGCCGTCGCCGGCAAGCTGACCGACTTCCTGACCGCCCGCACCGCCGTCATGTCCGCCATTTCCCCGGACATCGATCCCTTGATGGGCTCCATCTCCAACCTGGTCACCGGCGGCAAGCGCCTCCGCGCCCTGATGTGCTACTGGGGCTGGCGCGGCGCGGGCGGCGACGCCGGGGCCGGCGAAGTGGTCACGGCCGGCTCGGCGCTGGAGCTGTTCCAGGCCGCCGCGCTGATCCACGACGACATCATTGACCGGTCGGACACCCGCCGGGGCGGCCCCAGCGTGCACCGCCGCTTCACCGAGTTGCACGCGAGCCAGGGCTGGGCGCTGGATCCGGAGCGCTTCGGCCACGCCGCCGCCATCCTGACCGGCGACCTCTGCCTGTCCTTCAGCGAGGAATCGTTCACCGAAATCGGCGACCGGGCCGCTTCCGGCAGCCAGGCCCGGCTCATCTTCAACCTGATGCGTGCGGAGGTCATGGCCGGCCAGTACCTGGACATCCTTGAGGAGGTGGCCGGGCCGCGCCGCGACCGCGCCGGCGCCGTCAGCCGGGCCCAGTCGATCATCCGCTTCAAATCGGCCAAGTACTCCACCGAGCACCCGCTCGCACTGGGCGGTGCGCTGGCCGGCGCCTCGGACGAGCTGCTGCGCGGCTACTCGGCCTTCGCACTCCCCCTCGGCGAAGCCTTCCAGCTCCGCGACGACGTGCTGGGAGTCTTCGGCGACCCGGTCACCACCGGCAAACCGGCCGGCGACGACCTCCGGGAGGGCAAGCGCACCGTGCTGGTGGCCTTTGCCCTCGACCAGGCCGCGCCGGCGGAATCGAGCTTCATCGATGCCAAGCTCGGCAGCCCGGACCTGACCGCCGGGGATGTCGAGGAAATTCGCCGGATCATCATCGACTGCGGTGCGCTGCAGGCCACCGAAGTCCTGATCGAGGAATTCGGCCGGGCCGCCTTCGACGCCTTGGACCTGCTGCCGCTGGACGAGCTGCCCAAGACGGCGCTCCGCAAGCTTGCCGAGGCCGCGGTCAGCCGCACCGCTTAGCCAAGCGCTTAGCCGGGCGGCAGGCCAACCCGGGTACAGCAAAGGCCGTGCACAGCGCCAGGCGCCGTGCACGGCCTTTGTGTCAAAGGGAAGGTGGCCTACCAGGCCATGGTCTGGGCGCGGCGGCGGATTTCCGTCTTGCGTCCTTCGCGCAGCGCGTCGATCGGACGCCCGCGCAGGGACTCGTCCGGGGTGAACAGCCAGGTGATGAGTTCTTCGTCCGAATAGCCGGCGTCGGAGAGGACAACGATCGTGCCCTTCAGGCTCTCCACGGCGTGGCCGTCCTGGATGAACGCGGCGGGAACCGAGCGGATCCGGCGGTCACCGATCCGGATCGCCGCCAGCGCGCGTTCGTCCAGCAGGGCATGAACCTTGGTGATGGAAACGTTCAGCAGCTGGGCTACGTCGGGCAGGGGCAGCCATTCGCCTACAAGGCTTTCTACAGTACTCACGGATCAAGATTGCCATGCCGGAGCGGAATGCGCCTAGTCAGCCACGACCCGCCGCCGCGACCTCTTAATACAGTCGTACTTAGTACGTCCCGGCACGGGCCCCTTAGTACTCCGAACCGGCCGACCCTGTGCACCTTCCCCCGCGCCGGTCCGGGCAGGCCGGCAGGTGCCGGCGACACGCGCCGAAGTTGCGTGATTGCAGAATGTCAAACAATTCTTGTGCTAATCCGCAATTCATGAGACATTCGCTTAGATCACATTTGTAACTGCAGTATCTTTAGTCACACTGTTAACACCAGTAACACCGGCCTGAACTGCAGCGTCCGCCGCTGAGAAGAGGATTTTTCCCATGACGACGTCACGTTCGCCAAAAACCAACCCGAGGCCCGGCCTCCCGCTGATTGCGGCGACGACGGCGGCGCTGCCCGCCGTCGTGCTTTCCTCTCTGGCGATCGCCCAGCCGGCCGCTGCGGAATCCCGTCCCCGGGCGATCCCGGCGACGCTGGCAGCCGCCATGAAGGCCCAGGGCGTGGCACCCACCTCGCAGCCGTCCACGCTGATTCCTGCCGGGTCCGTCCCGGCCACGCTCCCCGCCGGACTCCGCCCGGCAAAGGTCTCTGCCCCGGCGCAGTACACGATTGTGCGCGGCGACACCATCAGCGGGATCGCCGCCAGGTACGGCCTGAGCACCCAGTCGGTCCTGACGCTGAACAAGCTGCGCGCCAACTCGGTGATCTACCCCGGCCAGAAAATCCGGCTCACCGGTACGGCCACCGCCCCCGCGAAGGCGGCTCCCGCGAAGCCTGCCCCCGTCCGCGCCAGCGTTAGCGGCGGCAGCGTTTACACCGTCAAGCCCGGCGACACCCTCAGCGGCATCGCTGCCCGCCACGGCGTCAAGCTGTCCGAGGTCTTCAGCCGCAACGGGCTGAACATGCGCTCGGTGATCTACCCCGGCCAGAAGATCAAGATCGGCGCCGGCACGGCCGCACCCGCCCCGGTCCGCACCGCGGCACCGAAGCCCGCGCCGGCCCGGCCCGCGGCACCGAAGCCCGCCAGTTCCGGCTCCTACACGATCAAGTCCGGCGACACCCTCTCGGGCATCGCTGCCCGGCACGGGGTGAAGCTCTCCGCCGTCCTGTCGGCAAACCGGTTGACCATGAGCAGCATCATCTACCCCGGCAACAAGCTCGTCATTCCTGGCGCCAGCACCGGCACGATCACGCCTGCCTCGAGCAAACCGGCCACCCCGGCCACCCCCGCCGCGCCACTGGTACCCAGCTCGTTCCTGGGCTTCAGCTACCCGAAGGCGGTTGTCAGCTCCGCCAACCAGAACAAGGCGCTGCTCAACGCTTCTCCGGTTCCCTCGCGCGAGCAGATGAAGCAGATTGTGGCAGACACGGCGCGCCGGATGGGCGTGGAACCGTCCCTGGCCCTGGCCTTCGCCTACCAGGAATCCGGTTTCAACCACCGCTCGGTGTCACCCGCGAACGCGATCGGCACCATGCAGGTCATCCCGTCCTCCGGCGGGTGGGCCTCTGACCTCGTGGGCCGCAAGCTGAACCTGCTGGACCCGTACGACAACGCCACGGCCGGCGTCGCCATCATCCGCCAGCTGGTCAGCACCAGCAAGAACCTGGACTACGCGATCGCCGGTTACTACCAGGGACAGTACTCGGTGAACACCAGGGGCATGTACGAAGATACGAAGGCCTACGTGGCTTCGATCAAGAGCCTCAAGAAGACGTTCAGCTAGAACCACCGGCGAGGGGCTGAGGCCTCCGCCGCGTAACGATACGGGCCCGGGTTGCATGTCAATCCGGGCCCGTTTCCGTGCAGAGCTTAGGATCAGAGGGTGCAGGAATACACATCGGACGCTCTCGTCGGGACCCTGGTGGACAACCGGTACCTGATTCGCTCAAAGCTGGCCCGCGGCGGGATGTCCACCGTGTACCTCGCCACCGACCGGCGGCTCGAACGGGATGTGGCGCTCAAGGTCCTGCATCCGCACATGGCCGGAGACCCGCAGTTCCTGGACCGGCTGGGCCGCGAAGCCAAGGCGGCGGCCCGGCTCTCGCACCCGCACGTCGTCGGGGTCCTGGACCAGGGTGACGACGGCCCGCTGGCCTACCTGGTGATGGAGTTCATCAAGGGCCACACGCTGCGGGATGTGATCAAGGAAAAGGGTGCCCTCACCCCGCGGCTTGCCCTGGCGCTGATCGATCCCGTTGTCGAAGGCCTGGGAGCCGCCCACGCCGCCGGCCTCATCCACCGGGACGTCAAGCCGGAGAACGTGCTCATCGCCGACGACGGCCGGATCAAGATCGGCGACTTCGGGCTGGCGCGGGCGATCACCACGACCACCAGCACCGGCGCGCTGATCGGGACCGTCGCCTACCTGTCCCCCGAGCTCGTGATGGGCAAGCAGGCCGATGCCCGCAGCGATATCTACTCGCTCGGGATCATGCTCTACGAGATGCTCACCGGACGGCAGCCGTTCGACGGCGAGGTCCCCATCCAGGTTGCGTACCAGCACGTGAACTCCACCGTGGGTCCGCCGTCGGCGCTGGTCCCGGGGCTTGCCGAAGAACTCGACGAGCTGGTGCAGTGGTGCACCGCCAACGACCCGGACAAGCGTCCCGTCGACGGCAACGCCCTGCTCTCGGAACTCCGCCACATCCGGACCAACCTCAGCGACGCCGAACTGGACCTGCGGCCGCCGGCCGCCCTGCCCGCCGCCGCGGCGGCCACCGGATTCGGCCCCGCGCCGGTCCGGCCAGCCCCGCCGGAGCAGCCGACCGCCGGGCAGGCGCACACCGAAGTGCTCGGCGGCTTTCAGCACCCTACCGAAGTCATCAGCCGCCGCAGCAACCCGACCACCGTCTTGTCTGGCACGCCCCGGCCGGGCGCCTACGGCCCGCTCGCTGCCCCGGAGGAACGCGGGTTCGGCGCCTCTGCAGAGGACGTCCCGGCCGGCCGGCCTGAACCCACCAGCAAGCGGGCCCAGCGCAAGCAGGACCGCGACGACGCGTTGGCCCGGCAGCGGGCGGCAGCGACTCCAAGCCGCAGCCTGCGGAGCGGCAACCCGCGGCGCCGGGGACTGGCCTGGATCCTGGTGCTGGTCCTGGTAGCGCTGCTCGCGGCCGGCGCCGGCTGGTTCTTCGGCATGGGTCCGGGGTCCCCGGGAACTATTCCGCAGCTGGCCAACAAGACCGTGGCCGAGGCGCAGCAACTGCTCCGGACGGCCGGGTTCGGGTCGACCACCCGGGATGTCTTCGATGACAACGTGTCGCCCGGGCTCGTGGTGGGCTCGGAGCCGCAGGCCGGTCAGGTGGTCCGCAAGTTCGAGTCCGTCTCGCTCGCCGTGTCCAAGGGCCCGGAACTGTTTCCCCTCCCGGAGCTGACCGGCAAGTCGCTGGATGCGGCAAAGACGGCCCTTAACGGCGCCGGGATGGCGCTGGGCCCCATCACCGAGCGCTACGACGAGAAGGCGAAAGCCGGAACCGTGCTGGCGCAGAAACCCGGGAAGGACACCCCGGCCAAGCACGGAACGCCCGTCGGCCTGACAGTCTCCAAGGGGCCGCAGCCGATCCCGGTGCCCGACGTCCGCGGCCAGGACCAGGAGGCCGCGGTCAAGGCCATCGAGGCCGCCGGGCTCAACGCCGTCGTCGCCCCCGAGCAGGTCTTTGACCGGAACGTGCCCAAGGGGGCCGTCGCCGGCCAGGACCCTGCCACCGGGAACCTGACGAAGGGCGGCGCCGTGACCCTGACGATTTCCAAGGGGCCGAAACTCGTGGACGTCCCCAGCTTCGTAGGCAAGCAAGCCAGCGAAGCCCGCAAGCAACTCGAGGCGCTCGGGTTTGAAGTCCGGATCGAGAACATCTTGGGAGGTTTCTTCGGCACCGTCCGGGAACAGGATCCCAAGGACACCCGCGCCCCCGAGGGCTCCGTTGTGACGCTCAAGGTGGTCTGACCAGCAGTCCGGCCGCGCGGCCGCAGTCCGCAAGTCCTCCAGAAACAGCACCGCCCCGGCTGGATATAGCCGAGGCGGTGCTGTTTGCTTGCTGGCGGCCCGACGCCGGCCGCCGCCTAGCGCTTGGCGAGGGCGCCCGCCACCAGGAACGCCATTTCGAGCGACTGCATGTGGTTCAGCCGCGGATCGCAGACCGACTCGTAGCGATCCAGGAACGCGTCCTGGTCGATCGGGTCGGCGCCGCCAAGGCACTCGGCCACATCGTCGCCGGTCATTTCCACGTGCAGTCCGCCCGGGACGGTGCCGAGGCCGTGGTGCACCTCGAAGAACCCGCGCACCTCGTCAATGACGTCGTCGAAGTTGCGGGTCTTGTAGCCGTTCGGCGAGGTGACCGTGTTGCCGTGCATCGGGTCCGTGACCCAGAGGACCTGCGCGCCGGAGGCGGTGACGCGCTCCACGATGGGCGGCAGCTTCTCCCGGATGTTCCCGGCACCCATCCGGGTGATGAAGGTCAGCCGTCCCGGCTCCCGGTTCGGATCCAGCTTGTCGATCAGGCGCAGGGCGTCCTCGCCCGTGGTTGACGGGCCCAGCTTGACGCCGATCGGGTTTCGGACGCGGGACAGGAAGTCGACGTGTGCGTGGTCCAGTTCCCGGGTGCGCTCCCCGATCCAGAGGAAGTGCGCCGAGGTGTCATACGGCAGGCCGGTCCGCGAGTCGATGCGGGTCAGGGCACGTTCGTAGTCCAGCAGCAGGGCCTCGTGGCTGGCGTAGAACTCCACGCGCTTGAGTGCCTCGAAGTCCGCCCCGCACGAGGCCATGAACTTGATGGCCCGGTCAATGTCGCGCGCCAGCGACTCGTAGCGTGCGTGCGCCGGGTTCTCCGTAAAGCCCTTGTTCCACTGGTGGACGAGTCGCAGGTCGGCGAAGCCGCCCTGCGTAAAGGCACGGATCAGGTTCAGGGTCGACGCCGAGGTGTGGTACGCCTTGAGCATCCGGCTGGCGTCGTGGGCGCGCGACTCCGGGGTGAAGTCGTAGCCGTTGACGATGTCGCCGCGGTAGGCCGGCAGCGTGACGCCTTCGCGCGTTTCGTCGTTGGAGGAGCGGGGCTTGGCGAACTGGCCCGCCATGCGGCCCATCTTGATCACGGGCATCGCCGCGCCGTAGGTCAGGACGACGGCCATCTGCAGGATCGTCTTGACCCGGGCGCTGATCTTGTCCGCCGTCGCCGCTTCAAAGGTTTCCGCGCAGTCTCCGCCCTGGAGCAGGAAGGCCTTGCCCTGCGCCGCAGCGGCGAGCCGTTCCCGCAGGATGTCCACCTCGCCGGCAAACACGAGCGGCGGCAGGACCGAGAGTTCCTTCACCGAGGCTTCAAAGACTGCGGGATCGGACCAGCTGGGCTGTTGCGAGGCGGGGAGCTCCCGCCAGTGGTCCAGCCCCGGATAATTCGCGGCACCGCTCTGGGCCGTGCTGGTCAGCGAGCCCAGGGCGGAGCCGGCCAGCATGGAGTTGTTCAGGGACGTTGAAGGCGCAGATAGCTCAGTCACCCTCTAAGGATAGTTGCCTCCGCAGTGAACGGCGGCCCCCGGCGTCATTGACCGCGGGCGCCCCGTCACACAGTCCCGGGCGTCTCCGGTCCCTGGCCGGCGCCGGCGTCGGGCGACTCGGTGGCTTTCCCGGCGAGCCGCAGTTTGACCACGGCGGCGTACTCGTCGACGTACTCCTGGCCGGAGAGCCGCATCAGTTCGTACATGATTTCATCGGTCACGGAGCGCTGGATCAGGCGGTCGTCCTCCATGCCGTAGTAGCGGCTGAAGTCCAGCGGTTCCCCGAAGATCATCCCGATCCGCCGGATATTCGGCATCCGCTTGCCGATCGGCTGGACCTTGTCGGTGCCGATCATCGCGACCGGGATCACCGGGACCCGGGCCTGCAGGGCAAGCCTGGCGACCCCGACCTTCCCGCGGTAGAGCCGGGAATCGGGGCTGCGGGTGCCCTCGGGGTAAATGCCCAGGAGCGAGCCGTTCTTCAGTACGTCCATCCCGGCGTCGAGCGAGCGGGCGGAGGCCGCTCCCCCGGACCGGTCCATCGGCAGCTGGTTGGTCAGGCGGAAAAAGGCGGCGGTCAGTTTGCCTTTGATTCCCTTTCCGGTGAAGTACTCGGACTTGGCCAGGAACACCACGGGCCGCGGCACCATCAGGGGCATGAAGATGGAGTCGGAGAAAGAGAGGTGGTTGGAGGCAAGGATCGCGGCGCCCTCTGCCGGAACGTTGTCCAGTCCCTTGACCCAGGGCCGGAACAGCGACTTCAGGACCGGCCCAAGAACGAACGTCTTCATGAACCAATAAAACACGTGGTGTACCTCTCCGGCAGGCGTCCGGCCGGCCCTTCCTCGGGCCCGGCCGGGACTTCAATGACACCCTACTCTAGTGAGTTTTGCCGCGAACAGTGACACGATGGGCTCATGAGCGAAAGCAGCACTCCGATGACGCCTGCCGCTTATCGCTACCCCGGCCACGGCGCCAACGCGGACACCGGAGTCGCCATCTGCCACGGCTTCACCGGAAGCCCCCTCAGCATCCTGCCCTGGGCCGAACACCTGGCCTCCCAAGGCTTTGCGGTCTCCGTGCCGCTGCTGCCCGGACACGGCACCGACTGGCGGGATCTCGCGCGGTACGACTGGCAGGACTGGTACGGCGCCTTCGAGGCCGCCTACCTGGAGCTGTCCGCCGGGACCCGGTCGTGCTTTGTGGCCGGCCTCTCCATGGGCGGGACCATCGCGCTGCGCACCGCAGCCCGGCATCGCGTCGCCGGCGTCGCCGTCGTCAACCCCGGGCTCAGCTTCTACGACCGCCGGGTGCGCTACATCGGGCTGCTCAAATACCTGCAGCGCACCACGGTCCCGCTCCAGGAGGCGGAGTCGACGGCGGCAACTACGCAGGACGGCGACTATTCGCTGACCCCGCTCGCGGCCGTCCACCAGCTGCGCAAGCTCTTCACCGCGACCCTGCGCGAGCTGCCCGCCGTCGATGCCCCGGCGCTGGTGTTCAAGTCCGACGCCGACGCGGTGGTGCCGCCGTCCTCGCTGGCGCTGCTGCGCGAACGCCTTGGATCGCGGGAGTTTTCCGTGGTACAGCTGCCGGATAGCGGCCACGTCGCCACCCTCGACGTCGACGCCCCTACGATTTTTGCGCGGTCCGCCGGCTTCTTTCGCGGGCACGCAACCACGTCCGCAACCACGTCCGCCGAACAGTCCACCGTCCCCGCCGGCCGCGCGGCGGAAGACCCGCCACAGCCACGAAACCCGGAGCACCCATGAACGCAGCCCCCGACCACTCGCCGTTCAGCAGCCCGTTCACCGGCTCCGGTCCCCGGACCGGCGTGGTGGTGTCCCACGGTTTCACCGGCAGCCCGCACGGCGTCCGGGCGTGGGCTGAATTCCTGGCCGGGGCCGGCTACGCCGTCCGGATGCCTCTTTTGCCCGGGCACGGCACCAGCTGGCAGGAGCTGGCCCGGACACGCTGGCAGGACTGGCATGCGGGGCTGGACGCGGCGTACCTGGAGCTGGCCGGGGAGTGCGACCACGTGGTGGTGGCCGGGCTCTCCATGGGCGGGGCGCTGGCGCTGCGGCTGGCGGCCACCCGCCCGGTGGCGGGGGCAGTGCTGGTCAACCCCGGCCTGGTGATCGATGATCCCCGTGCCCCGCTGGCCGGAATCCTTAAGTTCGTGCTCAAAAGCACTCCGGCGATCGCCAACGACATCCTCAAGGAGGGCGTGGATGAGGGCGCCTACCCGCGGACCCCGGTCGCGGCGGCCCACGAGTTGAACAAGATGTTCAAGGACACCGTGCGGCTGCTGCCGCGGATCACCGCCCCGGTCCGGGTCTACCGGTCCGCGGTGGACCACGTCGTCTCCGACACCAGCCTGGCGGCCCTGCGCCGCGGACTGAGCAACGCCCCGCTGGAGGTGATCCGGCTGGAGAACAGCTACCACGTGGCTACCATGGACAACGACGCGCCCCGCATCTTCCGCGGCACGGCCGACTTCATCCGGTCGGTGGTGGAAGGCCACAACCCGGGTGCCCCCAGCGCCAGCCAGAAAGAAACGGCAGATGACTAGATCCGATCCCGACTCCCCCGATCCTGATTCCCCGGACCCGGGCGCCAGCCAGGACGACGCCGTCTGGCTGGATCTGGTCGCCAGGCTTGAGGGCACCGATTCCGGACCTGCCGCCGGCCCCGCTGCCGGAGCCCCGGCCGCGCGGTCCTTCCGCGACTTCGACCCGCTGGGCCTCGCGGCGCCGCCGCCGCTGGAGCCCCCGGCCGCGCGGCGGCCGGACTCCCCGGGCATCGTGGACGACGCTCCGGCGGGCCGGGGCACCCTGACCGGCCCGCGGGACTACGAGCCGGATGACGACGACGGCGCGTTCGTCCCCGAGGAACCGCCCAGCCTGGCCGGGTCCGATCCCCTGACGGTGCTGGCCTGGCTGGGGGCCGTCGGCGGCCCTGTCGCGCTGTTGCTCTCCGTCATCTTCTGGCGGTCCGCACCGCTGCTGGCGATCGTCGGCATGGTGGCCGCTTTCGCAGCCTCGGTGGTCTTCCTGATCATGAAGCTGCCGCAGGAAAAGGACGAGGACGACGACGGGGCCCGTGTCTAGCCTTCCTGCTGCCCGGCCGGCGGCGGGCCGGCGCTAGCTGCGCATCCGGCTGCTGACCCGGGAGAGGTCCGCGGCGCCGATCAGTCCGGCGTTCGGCCCCAGGGCCGCAAGTTCGATCCCGGCTGCCGGGCGGAAGCCGCGGCCGGTCAGGTTCCGGGCGAAAGCCTTCCGTGCCGGGGCCACGACTAGTTCGCCGGCGTCGCAGAGTCCACCGCCGATCACAAAGGTGCCCGGGTCCAGGGCCGCTGCCAGGTTCGCGAGCCCAAGCCCCAACCACTCCCCTACCTCTTCGAGCAATTCACGGGCGGTGGGATCGCCGGCCTTGGCGAGCTCCGTCACGATCACGCCCGTGATCCGTTCGGCGTGGCCGTCCACTGCCTTCAGCAGTTCCTGGGCCACCGGCGAGTTCGCCGCGGCCAGTTCCCGGGCCTCCCGTCCGAGCGCGTTGCCTGAGGCGTACTGTTCCCAGCAGCCGCGGTTGCCGCACTCGCAGCGGTGGCCGCCGGGCATGATGATCTGGTGGCCGAATTCGCCGGCGACGCCGAACCGTCCGCGCTCCAGCCGGCCGTCCATCACCATGGCCCCGCCGATGCCGGTGCCGAGGGTGATGCAGACCAGCCGGCTCTCGCCCCGGCCGGCGCCAAAGCGCCACTCCGCCCAGCCGGCGGCGTCGGCGTCGTTGGTCAGCAGCACCGGGCGGCGCAGCAGCCGCTGCAGGTTTTCGCGCAGCGGCTCGTTGCGCCAGGCAAGGTGCGGGCTGAACAGCACGGTGGCGCCGTCCAGGTCCATCCAGCCGGCTGCTCCGATCCCGACCGACCCGATGCGGTGGCCGCGGCCCAGTTCCTCCACGAGTTCCACGATCACCTGCTCCACGGCGCGCGGATCGTTGCCCGGCGTTGACCGCCTCGCCTGGCTGAGGATGCGCCCCTCGGCATCCACCACGCCGGCCGCCACCTTGGTGCCGCCGATGTCGACGCCAATCGCCAGGCCCTTACGTCCGAGCCGCAGGTGTCCGCGGTAGGCGCCCGCCTCCGCCGCGCCGGGAAAGCCCCGCGCCCTGCGCCGCCAGGCGGCCGTCCTGCGCTGCGGTGCGGGCTGTTGCCCGGGTGTTGGTATATGCATCGTGTCCCATTCTAGGGGCCGCAGGAGTAAGCGCAGCCGGGCACCGGCTCTGTCCCGAAGTGGCGCAACCGGGCCCCTGACCGTAAAGTTACTCGCCAGTAGGTGAGGTGGAACACACCCCCGCGGGGGCCACATACTACTGTTAGTCGTACCCCCCTTGCGGGTCAATGGATATCAAAGGAGCTATCGTGCGAGAAATCAGTGTCCCGCCCCTGGTCACCGTCCCACCGGAAACGAACATCACGGACCTGGTGCTGCGCCAAGCCGCCAAGGCGTCCAACCCGGCCCTGTTCTCACGGCTCGACGCCGCAGGCCAGTGGCAGGACGTCCGGGCCACCGATTTCCTCGCCGACGTCTCCCTGCTCGCCAAGGGCCTGATGGCCAGCGGCGTGGGGGCCGGCGACCGCGTCGGCATCATGTCCCGCACCCGGTACGAATGGGCCCTCGTCGACTTCGCGATCTGGTTCGCCGGTGCCGTCTCCGTGCCGATCTACGAGACGTCCTCCCCCTCGCAGGTGGCCTGGAACCTCGGCGACTCGGGCGCCGTCGCCGCCTTCGGCGAATCGGCCCACCACGAGGACATCATCCGGCAGGCAGCGACCTCCGAGGGCCTGACCGGCCTGAGGCACGTCTGGCAGCTCGAAGGGGACGCCCTGGACGAGGTCCGCGCCGCCGGCACCGGCATCAGCGACGAGGAACTGGAAGCCCGCCGCAGCCAGGCCTCCCTGAAGGACCTCGCCACGATCATCTACACCTCAGGCACCACCGGGCGTCCGAAGGGCTGCGAGCTGACCCACGGCAACTTCGTGGAGCTTTCCGACAACGTACTGGCCACGTCGCTGGGCCAGATCGTCCAGGAGCAGGCGCGGACCATCATGTTCCTGCCGCTGGCGCACGTCTTTGCCCGCTTTATCTCGGTGCTGGCGGTGGCGGCCGGCGTCACCGTTGCGCACACTCCCGACATCAAGAACCTGCTGCCGGACCTGCAGAGCTACAAGCCGACCTTCATCCTCGCGGTGCCGCGGGTCTTCGAAAAGGTCTACAACTCCGCCCTGACCAAGGCCGAGGACGCTGGCAAGGGCGCCATCTTCCACCGCGCCGCGGACACCGCCATCGCGTATTCGCGGGCCCGCCAGGCCGGCAAAGTGGGGCTGGGCCTCAAGCTCAAGCACACTTTGTTCGACAAGCTCGTCTACGGCAAGCTCCGCGCCGCCATGGGCGGCCAGGTGGCGCACGCGGTCTCCGGCGGCGGCCCGCTCGGCGCCCGGCTCGGCCACTTCTTCCAGGGCATCGGCCTGCAGATCCTCGAAGGCTACGGCCTGACCGAGACCACCGCACCGGTCACGGTCAACACGCCGTCGCTGATCAAGATCGGCACCGTCGGCGCACCGATCCCAGGCAACGCCGTGAAGATCGCCGACGACGGCGAGATCCTCGCCAAGGGCGTCTGTGTGATGCGGGGCTACTTCAACCGCGAGGACCTCACGGCCGAGACCTTCGAGGACGGCTGGTTCCGCACCGGCGACATCGGCCAGCTGGACGAGCAGGGCTTCCTGACCATCACCGGCCGGAAGAAGGAAATCATCGTTACCGCCGGCGGCAAGAACGTGGTGCCGGCGCTGCTGGAGGACCAGATCCGCGCCGACGCGCTGGTCTCGCAGGTCCTCGTGGTGGGCGACAACCGCCCGTTCATCGGCGCGCTCGTGACGCTCGATGAGGAGGCACTGCCGGGCTGGCTGCAACGCCACGGCCTCCCGGCGTCGACCACCGTCGCCGAGGCCACCGGAAACCCGGCCGTCACCGCGGCGGTCCAGGAGCTCATCAACCGCGCGAACCAGTCCGTATCGCAGGCCGAGGCCATCAAGTCCTTCCGGATTGTGCCCTCCGATTTCACCGAAGCCTCCGGCCACCTGACGCCGTCCATGAAGGTCAAGCGCGCCCAGGTGATGAAGGACTTCGAGAACGTGATCGAGGAGATGTACTCCGCGAAGCGAAGCACCCACGCCTAATACCCCGCACCACGAAGCACCACAGAAAGGGCTCCCCCGGCCGAAGCCGGAGGAGCCCTTCTGCTATGCCGCGGCCGGCTGCGCTATTCGACGACCAGCAGCAGGTCCCCGCCCTGGACCTGCTCGACCGCACCGACGGCGAGCCGCGCCACGGTGCCGGCCACCGGCGTCGTGATGGAGGCTTCCATCTTCATGGCCTCGATGGTCGCGACCGTGTCCCCGGCCTTGACCGCGTCGCCGGCCTTGACGGTCAGGGTGACGGCGCCGGCGAACGGAGCGGCGACCTGGCCCGGCTGGGAGGAGTCGGCCCGCTCGGCGGCCTTGACGTTGCTCACCACGGAACGGTCACGGACCACCACGGGCCGGGACTGTCCGTTGAGCGTGCACATCACGGTGCGCATGCCCTTCTCGTCCGGTTCGGAGACGGCCTCCAGCGAGGCGATCAGCCGGACGCCCTTCTCCAGTTCGATCTCGTGTTCGGCGCCGCGCTGCAGGCCGAAGAGGTAGTCGCGGGTGTCCAGCACAGACAGGTTGCCGTAGGACTCGACGCTCTTCTGGTAGTCCTTGGTGGGCCCGGCGAAGAGCAGGCGGTTGAGGGTCTGCTGGACCGTCCTGGAGTCGCCCTTGAGCGCCGCGCTGTCCTCGGCGCTGAGCTCGACGTCGCGGACCTTGACGCTGCGGCCCTGCAGGGCCTTGGTCCGGAAGGGTTCCGGCCAGCCGCCGGGAGGGTCACCGAGTTCGCCGGAGAGGAAGCCGATCACCGAGTCCGGGATGTCGTACTTCTGCGGGTTCTCGTTGAAGTCCGCCGGGTCGGCGTTGAGGCCCACCAGGTGCAGGGCCAGGTCGCCTACCACCTTGGAGGAGGGCGTGACCTTTACGAGCCGGCCGAGGATCCGGTCCGCTGCGGTGTACATATCCTCGATCGCCTCGAAGCGTTCACCGAGTCCGAGTGCGATCGCCTGCTGGCGCAGGTTGGAGAGCTGGCCGCCCGGGATCTCGTGCTGGTAGACGCGGCCGGTGGGGCCCGGCAGTCCCGATTCGAACGGCGCGTAGACGCGGCGCACCGCTTCCCAGTAGGGCTCCAGGGCGCACACACTGGCCAAATTCAAGCCGGTGTCGCGCGGGGTGTGGGCCAGCGCCGCAACGAGCGCCGACGCGGACGGTTGGCTGGTGGTCCCGGCCAGCGAGGCGGAGGCCACGTCGACGGCGTCCACGCCCGCGTCCACGGCGGCCAGCAGGGTGGCCAGCTGGCCGCCTGCGGTGTCGTGGGTGTGCAGGTGCACCGGCAGGTCGAACTTCTCCCGCAGGGCCGCCACCAGGCGGGCAGCGGCCGCCGGGCGCAGCAGGCCGGCCATGTCCTTGATCGCGAGGATGTGCGCGCCGGCGTCGACGATCTTCTGGGCCAGGTCCAGGTAGTAGTCGAGGGTGTACAGCTTTTCGTCCGGGTCGAGCATGTCCGCGGTGTAGCAGAGGGCCACCTCGGCCACGGCGGTGCCGGTTTCGCGGACGGCGCGGATCGCCGGGGCCATCTGGTTGACGTCGTTGAGGGCGTCGAAGATGCGGAAGATGTCGATGCCGGTCGCGGCGGCCTCGTTGACGAAGGCCACGGTCACCTCTTCCGGGTACGGGGTGTAGCCCACCGTGTTCCGGCCGCGGAGCAGCATCTGCAGGCAGGTGTTCGGCAGCGCCTTGCGCAGCGCGGCCAGGCGGTCCCAGGGGTCCTCGCCGAGGAAGCGCAGGGCGACGTCGTACGTCGCACCGCCCCAGGCCTCGACCGAGAGCAGCTCCGGCAGCAGCCTGGACACGGCCGGCCCGGCCGCCACGAGGTCACGGGTCCGGACCCGGGTGGCCAGCAGGGACTGGTGCGCGTCGCGGAAGGTGGTGTCCGTGACAGCGACGGCATCCTGGCCGCGGAGGGCCTTGGCGAAGCCCTCCGGACCGAGCTCAAGCAGCCGCTGCCGGGACCCGGCGGGCGCCTCACCCTCCGGCAGGGCGGGCAGCTTGTCGGCCGGGTCGGTGTGGACCGTGAGCTCGCCGTTGGGCTTGTTGACCGTGACCTCGGCGAGCCAGGTCAGCAGTTTGGTGCCGCGGTCCGCGGAGACGCGGGCCTTGAGCAGTTCGGGGCGTTCGTCGATGAACGAGGTGGCGACGTCGCCGGCAATGAAGTCCGGATCGTCCAGGACGGCCTGGAGGAAGGAGATGTTGGTGGACACGCCGCGGATCCGGAACTCGGCGAGGGCGCGCCGGGCGCGGGCGACGGCGGTCGGGTAGTCACGGCCGCGGCAGGTCAGCTTGACCAGCATGGAGTCGAAGTGCGGGCTGATCTCGGCGCCGGAGTACACGGTGCCGCCGTCGAGCCGGACACCGGCGCCGCCGGCGGAGCGGTAGCCGGTGATCTTTCCGACGTCGGGCCGGAAACCGTTGGCCGGGTCCTCGGTGGTGATGCGGGACTGCAGTGCGGCGCCGTTGAGCTTGACGGTCTCCTGCGAGAGGCCCAGATCGGCGAGGGTCTCCCCCGAGGCGATGCGCAGCTGCGCCTGGACGAGGTCGACGTCGGTGACTTCCTCGGTGACGGTGTGCTCGACCTGGATGCGCGGGTTCATCTCGATGAAGACGTGCTGGCCGGCCCGCTCGCCCACGGTGTCGACGAGGAACTCCACGGTGCCGGCGTTGACGTAGTTCAGGGCCTTCGCAAATTTCACGGCGTCCCGGTACAGCGCCTGGCGGATGCCCTCGTCGAGGTTCGGCGCGGGGGCGATCTCGATCACCTTCTGGTGGCGGCGCTGGATCGAGCAGTCGCGCTCGAAGAGGTGCATAACATTGCCCTCGGCGTCGGCGAGGATCTGCACTTCGATGTGGCGCGGGCGCAGGACCGCCTGCTCCAGGAACATGGTGGGATCGCCGAAGGCGGCGTCAGCCTCGCGCATGGCGGCCTGCAGGGCCTCGGGCAGCGCCTCCCGGGTGTCCACCCGGCGCATGCCGCGGCCGCCGCCGCCGGCGACAGCCTTCGCGAAGATGGGGAAACCGATCTCGTCCGCCGCGGCGATGAGTTCGTCCAGGTCCTTGGACGGCTGGCTGGACTTGAGCACCGGGACTCCGGCCTTGCGGGCGGCCTCGAGCGCGGCGACCTTGTTTCCGGCGAGCTCCAGGACCTCCGCCGGCGGCCCGACAAAGGTGATGCCGGCCGCGGCGGCAGCGCGGGCCAGGTCGGGGTTCTCAGAGAGGAAGCCGTAGCCGGGGTAGATCGCGTCGGCGCCCGCCTCCTTCGCCACGCGGACAACCTCGTTGACATCGAGGTACGCCCGGACCGGGTGGCCTTCTTCGCCGATCAGATACGCCTCATCCGCCTTCTGGCGGTGGATCGAGTTGCGGTCCTCGGTAGGGAACACTGCAACGGTCTTGGCACCCAGCTCGTAGCTGGCGCGGAAGGCGCGGATGGCGATTTCGCCGCGGTTGGCCACCAGAATCTTGGAAAACATACTTCTCCTGCATCATCGCGGGTGGTTCGGTAAGTCGTCACAGTTTCTAGGACCGGTGTGCGCAAACACAAATCATTGTGGCGCCCGTCACAGCATTATGCGTCATTTCGCCCGCAACAGGCAGATCACCGCGATTGCGGCGGCGCCCCAACGGTCCGGGCGGCCGCCGGGCCGGACGGGACGGCCCGATGAGAAAGGTTTCGGCGGCGCATCAACATATGATGAGTTGGTGGGTGGCGCATGCACGCCCCGGTCCGAAGGAACGCACGGGCCGGCACGACCCAGTCCCGGCAACCGGCGTTAGGTATTGGTTTTTCAAGTGCAAGTAGTCAGCATCAGCAGCCTCAAAGGCGGTGTCGGCAAGACCTCGGTGACAACCGGGCTGGCCTCGGCCGCCCTCGCAGCCGGCATTCCCACCCTCGTGGTCGATCTTGACCCGCACGCGGACGCGAGCACGGCCCTCGGCGTCCGGCCCGGCGACCAGCTGGACATCGGCCGCATGCTCAAGGCCCCGCGCCGGGCCCGCCTGGCCGACAACGTCGTCCCCAGCGGCTGGGTGGAACGCGCCGGCGAAGCGTCCTCCCGCGGTGCCGCGGCGCCGGTGCTGGACGTTGCCATCGGCTCCGCGTACACCGGGATCTACGACCGGCCCGACCTGGGCCGCCGCGACCTGCGCCGGCTCTCCACGGTGCTGGCCGGCGCCGGTCACTACGAGCTCGTGCTGGTGGACTGCCCGCCCTCGCTGAACGGGCTGACCCGGATGGCATGGTCTGCCAGCGACAAGGTGGCCCTGGTTGCCGAGCCGGGGCTGTTCTCCGTCGCGGGCACCGAGCGCACCATGCGGGCAATCCAGCTCTTCCGGCAGGAATTCGCACCCGGCCTTTCGCCTGCGGGCATTGTGGCCAACCGGGTCCGCAGCGGTTCCGCGGAGCACAGCTTCCGCCTGGCCGAGATGCAGTCCATGTTCGGCGAACTGCTGCTGAGCCCGCACATCCCGGAGCAGGCCAACTGGCAGCAGATCCAGGGCGCCGCCCACTCGGTGCATCACTGGCCCGGGGACTCGGCCAAGAACGCCGCCGCGCTGTTCGACTCGCTGCTGGCCAACCTGATGGGGACCGGACGCACCGGGGAGCTGGTGTCCGCCGGGACGGTGCGTGACCGGAGCCAGCGCTAGCACTGCAAACAAAAAGCAACGCGGAGCCACGTCGCGTCTATCCACCACGGTGTGATGGACGCCAAGTGACCCCGCGTTGCTTTGCGGAAGGGGTGGTGCGCCGTGCTATCCGATTTTGCGGGCGGCGCGGCGCTTGCTGAGTTCGTCGTCCGGGAAGGACTGGTCCGCGGCGTGTTCGCTCGGAAGGGACGCGAGGCTTCCTTCCACTTCGCGCCAGACCCGGCCGACGGCGATGCCAAAGACACCCTGCCCGCCCTGGACCAGGTCAATGACCTCATCCGCCGAGGTGCACTCGTAAACGCTGGCGCCGTCGCTCATCAGGGTGATCTGGGCAAGGTCCTCGACCCCGCGCTCCCGGAGGTGCTCCACTGCGGAGCGGATCTGCTGCAACGAGACGCCGGTGTCGAGGAGCCGCTTGACGACCTTGAGGACCAGGATGTCGCGGAAGCCGTAGAGCCGCTGTGAGCCGGAACCGGCAGCGCCGCGCACGGCAGGCTCGACAAGTCCGGTGCGTGCCCAGTAGTCGAGCTGGCGGTAGGTGATCCCGGCCGCCTTGCAGGCCGTCGGGCCGCGGTAGCCCGCGTCTTCGTCCAGGACAGGAAGATCCTCGGTGAAGAGCAGGCCCTGCGCGCCGCTCGCGGGCACGGCAACGCCTGCCGTCGAGGCCTGCTTGAGCTCGCCTGCTTCGCCTTTCGGACTCACGTGGATCCTCCTTGTCATGAGTTCCCGCGGGAACTTGCAGCAACAACACGCGGTCCGGGACCGGTGTCGGACCGACACGGCACGAAAATCATTCGTGTAATTTCGGATCCGGCTGCACTGTCCAGTGTGACTTGCGCTGCTGTTGTATGCAATGGGAACTTGTACCTCCGACGTTAGGCCTGCCGGGGCCCAAGGTCAAAGACGTTGGGGGTATTGCGGGGGCGTGTCGAAACTTTCGACCCCAACTTTAAGCTTGGGCCGGTTTCAGCCGGCAAAATCCTCGGGCTCGACGTCGTCAAGGAACTCCCGGAAACGCCGCAGCTCGCCCTCTTCGTCGACGGCGGGCCCGGGCTGGGCCGCCTCGCCGTCGTCGTGTTCGGTGATCCGCACTCCGGCCTCCTCCATCACCGAATCCGCACACCAGATCCGGCACTTGGCCCGCAGGGCCAGGGCCAGCGCGTCCGAGGCCCGGGAGCTGACGGTGGTGCCGTCCTCGAACTGCAGCTGGCCGTAGAAGATGTTGTCCTCGACGGCCACGATGTTCACGCTGACGATCGTGTGGCCCAGCGCCTCGACCACGTCCACCAGTAAATCGTGAGTCATCGGCCGCGGCGGGACGACGCCCTGCTGGGCCAGGGCGATGGCGCTGGCTTCCGGGGTGCCGATCCAGATCGGGACGTGGCGCTCACCGTGCATCTCCTTGAGCAGGACCAGCGGCTGGTTCGACGGCAGTTCGATCCGTACGCCTACGATCTCCACCTCAATCATCAGCTGTCCATCCTTGAGATGCGGTCCTGGACCAGGGCGCGGTGCAGCGACAGGCAGAGTTCGCTGATTTCACGGGCGGCCTCCGCGGCTCGGGCATGCGAGGCGGCGTCCTTGCGCGAGGTCAGGGTGGCCACCGCGCGTTCCACCAGCCCGAATTCGCGTTCCGCGGCGGCCTGGAAGGGCCGCAGGTGGCGCGGTTCCAGGCCATGGCCCTCCAGCTGGACACAGGCCCGGGCAACCTGCAGCGCGTGTTCGTCGAATTTGCCGTTGACGTGCCCGATCAGGCCGAAGCTCAGCAGGGACTCGAGCAACGGGACGCTGGCCCCGGACTCGGCGCGGAGCTGCTCCTCGCTGAGCAGACGCACCCGGTTGTTCAGTTCGGCGGCAAGCTGGTCCGAGACGATCCGCGGTGAGACCGTGACGCCGGGCGGCAGGTTGTCCGGCCGTTCGCCGCGGTCGATCGCGTCAAGGTAGTCCTTGATGACCTTCAGCGGCAGGTACTGGTCCCGCTGCAGGGCCAGCACGAAGCGGAGCCGTTCGACGTCGCTCTCCGAGTACTGCCGGTAACCCGCGGGGGTCCGTTGCGGGTTGATGAGTCCCTTTTCTTCAAGGAACCTGATTTTCGACGCCGTCATGTTGGGGAAGTCGTCGCTCAGTTGAGCCAGGACCTCCCCGATGTTCAGGACCTGGGGTCCGCGCCGTTCGGCTTGTGCCATGGCCACAGGCAACTACCCCGATATCAGACGTTGCCTGCGGTACGGGCAGGGCTGAGGTAGAAGGTGAGCCGGAACTTGCCGATCTGCACCTCGTTACCGGACTTCAGCTCCACGCTGTCGACACGGTCGTGGTTGACGTAGGTGCCGTTCAGGCTCCCGGTGTCCACAACTTCGAAGCTGCGCGCCGTGCGGCGGAATTCGACGTGGCGGCGCGAGACCGTGACGTCGTCAAGGAAAATGTCGGCGTCGGGGTGGCGGCCCGCCGTCGTGACGTCCGAGTCAAGCAGGAAACGGGCGCCGGAGTTGGGACCGCTGTGAGCCACCAGCAGGGCGGACCCGGCCGGCAGGGATTCGACGGCCGAGCGTTCCTCGGCCGAAACCTTCGGGGTGATGGTGGGCTCATCGCGCACAGGGGTGAGATGGATCGATGTGGTCTCCGAGGCTTTCACTCCACCCGTGCCGTAGTCACCGGTGTCGTTCTGTCCGTGCCGAACCATTGAGTCCTCCTCATTCGTTGCAGGTGTCCCCCCTGCAAACAACGCATGCCGTCCGGAAAAGCCTGGCAGATCCGGTAGTCAGTCCCCCGGCCGGCCACCGGTCCAATCAATTGCTGTGTCCAACAACTGACGTGTCCAGTAACACGGCCCGGAGGCCTTCCCTTTAGCCTACCTGCTGTTCGTACTCCGATGCACTGAGCAATGACTCGACGGCGTCGGCTTCCGCGAGCTTGATTTCGATCAGCCAGCCCTCGCCGTACGGATCGGAGTTGATCAGGGCGGAATCGGTGTCCAGCGCCTCGTTGCGGGCCACCACTTCGCCGCTGACCGGGGCGTAGATGTCGCTGACGCTTTTGGTGGATTCGACCTCCCCGACGACGTCGTTGGCCTTGATGTCGGTGCCGACCTCCGGCATCTGGGCGTAAACGACGTCCCCCAGCGCGTCCTGGGCAAAATCCGTGATCCCTACGCGCACGACGCCGTCGGCATTCGGGGCGGAAACCCATTCGTGTTCGGCGGTGTAGGACAGCTCTTCGGGAATGATGCTCATGGCGGGCCTTTCGTCGGGTCAATCACCAAGGTCGACGGCGGCCGATCGGACGGGCCGCCGCTGAAAGTATAGGCATATCCGGCCGGGCCCGGGAGGACTCTGGCATGATGGGGCCATGGCAGCATGTGCACCCGTTCCGGCCGGATTTGGCCATGCCTGAGCTACCCGAAGTGGCGGCCCTGGCGGACTTCCTGGACACGCGCCTGCGCGGAACAGTCCTGACGAAAGTCCAGATCGTCTCCTTCGCAGTGCTGAAGACGGCGGATCCCCCCATCTCCGAGTTGGAGGGCAGGACCGTGACCGGGGTGCGCCGGCACGGCAAGTTCGTGGATCTGGAGGCCGGCGGGCTGCATCTCATTTTCCACCTGGCCCGGGCGGGCTGGGTCCGGTTCACCGACGCGCCCACCGGCACACCGCTGAAAATGGGCAGCGGCCATCTCGCGGCCCGGCTGTCCTTCTCCAGCGGGGCCGGACCGCTCGACCTGGACTTGACCGAGGCCGGCACGAAGAAGAGCCTGGCGGTTTACCTGGTACGCGGCCCCTCCGACGTCCCGGGGATCGCGGCTCTCGGCCCGGATCCGTTCAGCCCCGGGTTCGACGTCGACGCGCTGGCCGGAATCCTGGCGGCCAGCAACCAGCAGATCAAGGGGGTGCTGCGCAGCCAGGGCGTGATCGCCGGAATCGGGAACGCCTACAGCGATGAGATTCTGCACGCGGCCCGGACGTCCCCGTTCGCCATCGCCAGCTCCCTGGACCGGTCCGCGGTGCAGCGACTGTATGACGCCATCCACGAAGTGCTGGGAACCGCGCTGGCGGAGGCTGGCGGCAAACCGCCCAGCGAACTGAAGGACACGAAGCGGAGACATATGCGGGTGCATGGCCGCGCCGGCGAAGTGTGCCCCGTCTGCGGAGGCACGGTGCGCGAGGTTTCCTTTGCCGACACCGCGCTGCAGTACTGCCCTGCCTGTCAAACGAAAGGCAAGATCCTGGCCGACCGCCGGACGTCGCGCTTTTTGAAGTAGGGGCTTCTAGAGCGGGCGCGTTCTCAATCTTGCGGTTAAATACAGAAAACCCCGCCATTCCGTTGCCGGAATGGCGGGGTGCTTTCTGTTGGTCGGGCTGACAGGATTTGAACCTGCGACCCCTTGACCCCCAGTCAAGTGCGCTACCAAGCTGCGCTACAGCCCGCTGGTTCCGCCGTTCTCCGCTCTTGAAGATCTCCTGTTGTTATCCAAAGGATTTCATCCGAGCAGTCCGGCCGAACCACCTCCAAAAGCTTACACGATTCCGGAGGGTGCCCGTGACACTTTCAGCATGTCACGGGAACTTTTTCCCTCGGCGGGCGCGTGTCGGAATTAACGCTTCTTGCCGCGCTTTTCCCGGACCCGCATGTTGACCTCGATCGGCGTGCCCTCGAAGCCGAAGGTTTCGCGGAGCCGGCGCGTGATGAAGCGGCGGTAGCCGGGGTCCAGGAACCCGGTGGTGAAGAGCACGAACTTCGGCGGCCGGCTCGAGGCCTGGGTGCCGAAAAGGATGCGGGGCTGCTTGCCGCCGCGGACCGGGTGCGGGTGGGCCGCCACCAGTTCGCCGAGGAACGCGTTAAGGCGTCCGGTGGGGATGCGCTTGTCCCAGCTCTCCAGCGCGGTGTCCAGGGCCGGGACCAGCCGGTCCTTGTGCCAGCCGGTCTTGGCCGAGATGTTCACGCGCGGGGCCCACGCCACGTGCGCCAGGTCCTGTTCGATTTCGCGTTCCAGGTAGGTGCGGCGTTCGTCGTCGAGCAGGTCCCACTTGTTGAACGCGAGCACCAGCGCGCGGCCGGACTCGATCGCCAGCTGCAGGATGCGCACGTCCTGCTCGCTGAGCACCTCGTCCACGGCGAGGAGCACGACGGCGACCTCCGCCTTTTCGAGCGCGCTCTGGGTGCGCAGCGAGGCGTAGAAGTCCGCGCCCTGGGCCATGTGCTGGCGGCGGCGGATGCCTGCCGTGTCCACGAAGCGCCAGGTCCGGCCGCCGAGTTCGATGAATTCATCGACCGGGTCGCGGGTGGTGCCGGCAGTGTTGTCCACGACGACGCGTTCGGAGCCGGCCAGCTTGTTCAGCAGCGAGGACTTGCCGACGTTCGGCCGGCCGATCAGCGCGATCCGGCGGGGTCCGCCGCTGCGCTCGAGGCCTTCGATGGTGGAGAATTCCGGCAGCGTGTCCATGACGTGGTCGAGCAGGTCGGCGACGCCGCGGCCGTGCAGCGCCGAGACCGGGTACGGCTCGCCGAAGCCGAGGCCCCAGAGCGCGGCCGAGTCGGCTTCCTGGGCGAAGTCGTCCACCTTGTTGGCCACCATGATGACCGGCTTCTTGGACTTGCGCAGCATCTTCATGACGCCCTCGTCCGTGGCGGTCGCGCCAACGGCGGAGTCCACCACGAACAGCACGGCGTCGGCGAGTTCCACGGCCATCTCGGCCTGCTCGGCGACGCGGGCGTGGATGCCGCGGGCGTCGTGCTCCCAGCCGCCGGTGTCGACGACGGTGAAGTTCCGGCCGTTCCAGTGTGCGGAGTACATCACGCGGTCACGGGTGACGCCGGGGGTGTCTTCGACCACGGCTTCGCGGCGGCCCAGGATGCGGTTGACCAGGGTGGACTTGCCGACGTTGGGGCGGCCGATGATGGCCAGCACCGGGTCAAGCTTGACCGGGCCGTCGAAATCCTCGTCCTCGTAGCGGCCGCTGAGCAGGGCCGCGTCTTCCTCGTCCAGCTCGTAGTCGTCCAGGCCGGCCCGGAGCGAGGCCGCGCGGAGCTCGGCTTCCTCGTCGTCCAGGGCGGCAAGATTCTCCGCCACCTGGTCCGTGCCGGTGGGCGTGTATTCGTCTTCGCCGGCGCCAAAATGGCCGGGGGTTTGAGTCGTATCGCTCATTGCACTTTCCTTTGGTGGTGATCTGCCGGCGTCCCGGCTACTGCTGTCTGTCGTTCTTGCGGGGAATCCGCGTCGGGCAGTCCCTGCCCGCTGTACTGAATTGTGTCCTGGACGTGGCGCGCCAGTGCGGCGCGGATCTCGGTTCCCACCCTGTCCATTGAAGCACGCCCGGTCTCGCCGGGCCTGCGGCTTACGGTGAGGGCACCGCCGAAGCTGACCTGCAGCCGCCGGCCGGGCCGGGGAACGGCGTTGAGGTGCTCGCCGCTGATCCTGGTTCCCAGGATGGCCACCGGGATGACGGTCGCGCCGGAGTTCAGCGCGAGCCAGGCCACGCCGTTGTTGATCGCCGCCGCCTCTCCGCTCCCCCGCGTGCCTTCGGGCAGGATCCCGACGCACCGTCCGGCGTCGAGGACACTTTTAGCCCGTTCCAGCGCCGTCCGGTCCCCCGAGCGGTCCACCGACAGCTGGCCGGAAGCCCTCAGGACCAGGCCGAGGAACCCCTTGAACATCTCCTTCTTGACGAAGATGTGCATGGGCCGCGGCGCGGCGCCGAACATGACCGGGCCGTCGAGGAAACTGATGTGGTTCCCGGCGAAGATCACCGGTCCGGCCGCCGGAACGTTGGCGCGGCCCCTGACGGTGGTCCGGTACACCAGGTGGTCCAGCAGCCAGCCGACCGGACGGCTCCAGGCCATGGTCCCGAAGAGGTACCAGCGGCCGGGAAGCTGCGCCCCGGCTGCGGCCTCAGTCACGGTTGATGGCCGTGTGGTTGATGACGGTGTGGTTGATGATCCGGTGCACGATCCCGAGGGCCGCGTCGACGGTCTGGGCGAAGTCCAGGTCCGAGGAGTCAAGGGTAACCACGCCGTCGGCGGCCTGGGTGAAGTTCACCACGGTGGAATCCTTGGCGTCCCGGGCCGTGACCTGCGCCGCGAGCTGTTCGGCGTTCTGGCTGCCGCCCAGCTGGATGCCGCGGCGGCGAAGCCGGGCCTCCTCGCTGGCGGTGAGCAGCATCCGGACTTCGGCGGACGGCGCGACGACGGTGGTGATGTCGCGTCCCTCCACCACCATGCGCCGGTGGTGCTTTTCGATCAGTTCGCGTTGCCGACGGATCAGCTCGGTCCGGGCGCCGAGGGTGGTGGCGACGGCGCTGACCGCCGCGGAGATGGCCGGTTCACGGATGGCCTCGGTAATATCGGCACCCGCCACCCGGACGTACTCTTCCTGCGGGCTGGTACTGACCTCGAGCTGAAGGGCCTCGGCAGCGGCTTCAATCGCCTCGCCGTCGGCAAGGTCCATTCCGCTGTCGAGGCAGAACCAGGTCAGGGCCCGGTACATCGCTCCGGTGTCGAGGTAGGCCAGCCTGAGCCGGCGTGCCACCTCTTTGCTGACGCTGGATTTGCCGGAGCCGGAGGGGCCGTCGATTGCGACGACAAGGCTTTTGCCGGGGCGGACGACGTCCACCGTTTCAATGAGTTCCTGGGTCATTACTGGAGTACCCGCCATCCACGGTCGTTGAGGGCTTCGATGAGCAGTTCATGCTTGTTGGGCAGCACGGAGATTTCCACCATGCCGACATTCTGTCCTGAAGAGTGGTCCAGGCGGAGGTCCTCGAGGTTCACGCCGATCTCGCCGATCTCCGTCAGGAGTTTGGCGATCTGACCGGGCGTGTCATCCACCAGGACGGTCAGCCAGGAGTAGGCCTGCGGCGGCCCGCCGTGCTTGCCCGGAATCCGGGACTGGCCGGCGTTGCCTTCGCTGATCAGCTGCGCGAGGTCCAGCCGGGCGCCCGGCGCCGTCGGGTCCTCGAGGGTCCCGATCAGCCGGTTAAGGTCATCGCGGACGCCGTAGAGGATCTCGACGACCTTGGCCGCGTTGGCGCCCAGGATCTGCACCCAGAGCGTGGGGTCGCTCGCGGCGATCCTGGTCACGTCCCGCAGTCCGTTGCCGGCAAGCGAAAGGGCGTGCAGCGGCGTTCCCTGCAGCCGGCTGGCCACCAGGGAGGACATGACCTGCGGCAGGTGCGAGACCAGCGCCACGGCTTCGTCGTGTTCCTCGGCCCCGAATTCGGAGACGACGGCGCCCAGGTCCCCGGCCAGCGACCGCGCCGCCTGCAGCGCTTCGGGCCGGCTTTCCGGTGAGGGGCAGAGCACCCACGGCATCGAGGTGAACAGTTCGCCGCGGGCGGCGACCGGGCCGGACTTCTCCCGGCCCGCCATCGGGTGGGTGCCCACATAGCGGCCCAGGTCGGCGCCGCGCGCGCGCAGCTCCGCCTGGATACCGGCCTTGACGCTGGCGATGTCCACCACGACGGCCTGCGGGTAGTCCTCGAGGGCCCGGGCGACGACGTCGGCCGTGACGTCCGGCGGCGCGGCGACCACCACGAGTTCCGGCGTTTCGCCGTCCAGGCGCGACAAGGGCAGGCCTGCGCCGATGTCGACGGCGACGGCCTGGTTGGTGGGCGAGGGATCGGAGAGGAACACGGCGACGCCGCGGCCCCGAAGTCCCAGCCCGATGCTGGTGCCCAGCAGCCCGGTTCCCACGACCACGACCGGCCCGTTCAGGTGGCCGCGGCCGTGGGTGCGAAATGCGGACATGCCTTACAGCCCCACGGATGCCAGCAGGTGGCCGACTTCCTGCTTGCCAAGGTTGCGGATGCTGCCCTGGCGCTGGTCGCCCAGGCCGATGGGGCCGACCTTGACGCGGACCAGGCGCAGCACCGGGAAGCCGACGGCGTCGAAGAGGCGCCGCACGATGCGGTTCTTGCCCGAGTGCAGTACGACCTCGATCAGCACGTGGCCCGGGGTCGAGTCGACGAGCTTGAAGGAGTCCACCGAGGCGATGCCGTCTTCGAGTTCGACGCCGGCCTTGAGCTGCGCGCCGACGCCCTGCGGGAACGGCCCGCGGACCTGGACGAGGTAGGTTTTGGGGACCTCATAGGAGGGGTGCGTCAGCCGGTTGGCGAGTTCGCCGTCGTTGGTCAGCAGCAGCAGGCCCTCGGTGGCGACGTCGAGCCGGCCGACGTGGAAGAGGCGTTCGCCGTGGTGGTTGCGGACGAAGTCGCTGATGCACGGGCGGCCGTCCGGGTCCTCCATCGTGGAGACGACACCCTTGGGCTTGTTGAACACCATGTAGACCATGTTCTCGTCCAGCTGGATGCGCAGGCCGTCCACGTGGATCACCGAGGTCTTGGGGTCGACGCGCACGCCGAGCTCCGTGACGACCTGGCCGTCGACCTCAACGCGGCCTTCGGCGATCATTTCCTCGCAGACGCGCCGCGAGGCGACGCCGGCGGAGGCCATGACCTTCTGCAGCCGGATGCCGTCGGCGTCGTGCAGCTCAGACTGCGGCACCTCGGCGCGCGGGCCGCGCTTGCGGGCGGGCTTGCGGACCGGGCCAAGGTTCTGCCCAAAGCGTTCGCTGCCGAAGGCGCGGGAGCCGGTGGCCTTGGCCGCGCCGGCGCCGATGCGCGGCTTGGGCTTGAGTGCGCCCGGCGTGCCGGGCACCTTGCCGGCGCCGGGCTTGCGGGCCGCCGGCTTGCGTGCGGCCGGCTTGGCGCCCTTCCGGTCACCCTGGTCCGGGGCCGCGCCGCCGGCGGCTCCCGGGTTGAGGTCCGGATCGACGAATGCTTCTTCGCGCGGCTTGGGCCGCTTGAACGGGCGGTCGCCGCCGCCCTTGGTGAAGTCGCGCTGGCCGCGGCCGGCGCCGCCCGCACCCTGGGTGCGTGCTGATTGGTGTCCGGCGCTGGTGCGTCCCGAACCGTTACGTGGTGAACCCTGGCGTCCCGCCTGTGTCATGACCCGTCCTTCGTTTGTTGGCCTGTGGCGGCTGCCCCACGGCAGTCCCCCACCGGCCGGGCAACTGGTTCTGCCCTGGTGGATACTCGTTGCGCAGGCAGCGTTCCTGCCTACATTCTTCCTGCGTCGTAAAACTCTGCTATGCCTTCAAGCCCTGGAAGATGGGGTGAAAGCTGAGGCAACTCAGCCACCGAGCCGATTCCCATGCGTTCAAGGAAATACGACGTCGTGCGGTACAGGATGGCCCCGGATTCGGGATCGTGTCCCGAATCCTCGATCAGTCCGCGCTGGGTCAGCGTCCGCACGACAGAGTCAACATTGACCCCTCGAATTGCGGACACCCGCGCCCTTGATACGGGCTGGCGGTAAGCGATGACGGCGAGCGTTTCGAGCGCCGCCTGCGTCAGCCTGGCTGTCTGTCCTTCCAGCACGAATCCGCCTACGACGTCGGCAAACTCAGCACGGGAATAGATCCGCCAGCCTCCGGCGATATTCCGCAATTCAAAACCCCGGGGGGCGGCACTGAAAGCAGTATTTTCAGGTGTACTGCCGGCGTCGTCCGCATCCGGGGCATTACCAGTATAGCCGTTATACTCCCGTTGCAGTTCCCCGAGCAGGCCCTCGACGACGTCGACGGTCAGGTTCAGGCCGCTGGCCAGCTCCGTGGCCGTCGCCGGTTCGTCGATCACCATCAGCACGGCTTCGAGGGCGGCGCGGGCGCCGCCGGGCAGGTTGGCGACATCCGGCCCGGCGTCCGGCGCGGTCTCAGGCAGTTGGTCCGTCACGGCTGTTCCTCGTATTCTTCGCTGAGATTCTCGCTGCTCCAGTCCGTGCCGTCGGCGGTCCAGTGCACGGACAACTCGCCCAGGGGCAGCAGCTGGTCGAAGGCCACCGCCTTGTCCCGGAACATTTCCAGCAGGGCCAGGAACCGGGCCACCACCACAAGGGTTGACTCGGCGTCGGCGATCAGGGCCCGGAAGGTGAGCGCTTTGCCCAGCCGGAGCCGGTGGCCGATGATTTCCGCCTGTTCCTTCACACTCACCGGTGTCCCGTGCAGGTGCGCGAGTCCTACCTCGGTGGGGGCCGCCGCCTTGGGTTTCAGGGCCGCTTCGGCCAGGGCCGCGAACTGTTGCGGGGTGTGTTTCCAGACCAGTTCCGGCAGCAGTGCCGCGAAGTGGCTTTCCAGCGCGACCTGCCGCGGGTAGCGCCGGCCTTCCAGTTCGAGCGTCGAGCCGATGAGTCCGGCCACCTGCTTGAAGGCCTTGTATTGCAGCAGCCGGGCGAAGAGCAGGTCGCGGGCCTCGAGCAGTGCGATGTCTTCGTCGTCCTCGACCTCGCCGGCGGGCAGCAGCCGCGCCGCTTTGAGGTCCAGCAGGGTGGCGGCAATCACCAGGAACTCGCTGGCCTCATCCAGCGCCCAGTCCTCCCCCGGCCGCTGCAGACCCTTGATGTACTTGATGAACTCGTCGGTGACCGTGGCCAGGGCAACCTCGGTAATGTCCAGCTGGTGCTTGGAGATCAGGCCCAGCAGCAGGTCGAACGGTCCGGTGAAGTTGGCCAGCCGGACCTCGAAGCCGGGCTTTTTCCCAGGCGGCAACACTTCCGCCGTCGGGGTCGCTGTGGCCGTCACAGCCCTGGCTAGGGCGCACCGCCGCGCGAAATCAGCTCTTTGGCCAGGCGGCGGTAGGCGTCGGCGCCGGCGTGGTTGCCGGCGTAGCTGGTAATGGGTTCGGCCGCCACGGTGGCGTCGGCGAACTTGATGGAGCGCTTGATGACGGTCTCGAAGACTTTGTCGCCGAAGGCCTCCACCAGCCGGGCGATGACCTCGCGGCCGTGCAGGGTGCGGGCGTCGTACATCGTGGCGAGCACGCCGTCGACCTGCAGGCGCGGGTTGAGCCGGTCCTGGACCTTGTCAATCGTCTCGACCAGCAGCGCGACCGCGCGGAGGGCGAAGAATTCGCAGATCAGCGGGATGATCACGCCGTGGGCTGCGGTCAGTGCGTTGACCGTGAGCAGGCCGAGCGAAGGCTGGCAGTCGATCAGGACGACGTCGTAGTCATCCTCGACCTTTTTCAGGGCACGGTCCAGGACCTGTTCCCGGGCCACCTCGTTCACCAGCTGGACTTCCGCGGCGGAGAGGTCGATGTTGGCCGGGAGCAGGTCCACGTTCTCGACGCCGGTCTTCTGGATGGCGTCGCGGATGTCGACCTTGCGGTCCATCAGGACGTTGTAGACCGTGAGGTCGAGTTCATGCGGGTTGGTGCCGAGGCCGGCGGAGAGGGCCCCCTGCGGGTCGAAGTCGACCAGCAGCACGCGGCGGCCGTATTCGGCCAGGGCGGCGGCCAGGTTGATGGTGGACGTGGTCTTGCCCACGCCGCCCTTCTGGTTGACCATGGCGATGACCCGGGCCGGGCCGTGGGATGACAGCGGCGCGGGCTCCGGGAAGTCGCGTTGGGGGCGCCCGGTGGGGCCCATGATGGCGTCGTCCAGGTCGAGTTCGGTGCCTTCCAGAGTGGCTGACCCCTGTTCGCTGCTCACGTATCTATCCACACTTTCGATGACGGTGATTTGGTGCTTGATCCGGCTGGCCTGGTGTCGCTGCCTGGAACTGCCGGCTTGATGCTGACTGCTTGATCCTGCTGGCGGCCCGCCAGTCGCGGATCGTCGTTCCTCCCAAGGTTACAGCCCCCGACACGGTATTCGACGGACCTTGACAACCGCCGTTCCGCGCGCCTTTACCCTCTGGTAGAGGTCGAGGGTTGCTCCGGCGGCAGGGTTTCGGAACACACAAAACCGCCCGGACGCGGGGTGCGTGTCCGGGCGGTTTCAGGTCCTTCGGGGTGGTGCTCAGGCGTTGGCGGGCACCGGCTGGCCGGTCTGGACAGCCGGTTCAACGGCGGCCTCGTGACCGGCGTGGCCGGCCATCATCGTCTGCTCGTCGAAGGGCTCGGCGCCGGAGAGGACACGCTCAACCTGTCCGCCGTCGATTTCCTTGACCCAGGTGCCGATCAGGACCGTCGCCACGGCGTTGCCGGTGAAGTTGGTCAGCGCGCGGGCCTCGGACATGAAGCGGTCGATGCCGACGATCATGCCTACGCCGCCGAGCAGTTCCGGGCGGTGGGCCTGCAGGCCCGCAGCCAGGGTGGCGAGGCCGGCGCCGGTGACACCGGCGGCGCCCTTGGAGGCGATGATCATGAAGATCAGCAGTGAGACCTGCGCGCCCAGGTCCAGCGGAGTGCCCATGGCGTTGGCGACGAACAGGGAGGCCATGGTCAGGTAGATGGCCGTGCCGTCGAGGTTGAAGGAGTACCCGGTGGGGACGGTGACGCCGACCACGGGCTTGGACACGCCGAGGTGTTCCATCTTCGCGATCAGGCGGGGCAGGGCCGACTCCGAGGAGGAGGTGGAGAAGATCAGCAGGTATTCGCGGCCGAGGTACTTCATCAGGCGGAAGATGTTGACGCCGGTGACCACCTTGAGCACACCACCCAGGATCACGACGATGAACACGGCGCAGGTGATGTAGAAGGCGACCATCAGGGTGGCCATGCTGATGATGGCCTGGACGCCGGTGGCGCCGACGACGGCGGCGATCGCACCGAAGGCGCCGACCGGGGCGAGCCACATGATCATGATGAGCAGGCGGAACACGAGGACCTGGCCGTGGCCGATGGCCTTCAGGATCGGGGTGCCCTGCGGGCCCATCTTCTGCAGCGCGAAACCAATGAGGATGGCCGCAAAGAGTGTGGGCAGCACGGGGATGTCACCCGGAATGATGCCCAGCAGGAAGTCGACGGTGCTGTCCGTCGCGGCCTTCTTGTTCGGATCGTAGGGGGCGATCTTGAGGCCCTCACCCGGGTGGATCAGGTTGCCGACGACGAGGCCGATGGCCAGGGCGAAGGTCGACATAACGATGAAGTAGCCCAGTGCCAGGCCGCCGACCTTGCCGACCGTGGCCGCCTTGGCGATGGAGCCGATGCCGAGGACGATGGTGCAGAAAATGACGGGGGCGATCAACATCTTGATGAGCTTGATGAAGCCGTCGCCCAGCGGCTTGAGGGACTTGCCGAACTCGGGGAAGATCAACCCGACGAGGGCCCCGAGAACAACAGCGATGATGACGGCCATGTACAGGTAGTGGGACTTGTCCAGCCCCTTGCGCTTCTTGACCGGCGCCGCGGCCTGTGCCGCTGACTCTCCTCTTTGAGAGGCCATGGTGTTCTCCTTGGATAGGCTGGACTTCGATGCGGCTTGGGGTGCGCATCACGTCCGTTCTGCGTGTTCCTCCATCTTTGGGTATGAAGTGACGCGCATCACCGTTGCGTTCATATTGGTCATGGAAGGTGCAGTTGATCCATCACTGGAGCATCGCCCGCAGGCTGTTTGTGTCCCATCTGCTGTTCATGCTGGCCCTGACGGCGATCGTCGGCACGGCCACGTTCGTGGACGCCCGCGACCACGCCTATGAGGAGGCCGGCCGGCGGATGGCCGGGATCGCGACCGCCGTTGCGGACAACCCGCTGGTCCTGCAGGCCGCGAGCGCCCCGGATCCTTCCGCGCAGCTGCAGCCCTACGCCCAAAAGGTGATGCGGGATGCCCAGGCGGACTTCATCACGATCATGGCGCCGGACCGGACCCGGTGGACCCATCCCCGCGCCGAGGAGCTGGGCAAGCCGTACATCGGCTCGATCGACGCCGCCTTGAAGGGCGAGGTTTTCACCGAGATCCAGGCCGGCACCCTCGGCCCCTCGGTGCGCACGATCGCCCCGGTGAAGGACGCGGACGGCAAGGTCCGGGCGCTGGTCGCGGCCGGCGTGACAGTGCGGACGGTGGATGTCGCGTTTTCCGGCCGGCTGCCCGCCCTGCTGGCCATCGCCGTGGCTCTGCTGGCGGCCGGCTCGGCGGCGTCGTGGGTGCTGGGGCGCTATCTCCGCCGGGTGACCCGCGGCTGGGGTCCGGAACAGCTGGCACAGCTGTTCGCCTACTACGAGTCGGTTCTCCACTCGGTCCGCGAGGGTGTGATCCTCATTGACCCGCGCGGCAAGGTGGTGATGTACAACGACCAGGCCGCGGCGCTGCTGGGGGTACCGCCCCGCACGGTCGACGGCGGTTCCTCCGGCGGCCGGGGCGCGGAGCCGCCGTCGCTGGCGGACCTGCCGCTGGCCCCCAGCCTGAAGGAGCTGTTTGAATCCGGCCGGACCGCCCAGGACGAGATCCACTTGACGGGCGCGCGGGTGCTGGTGGTGAACCAGGGCCCCGCCGTGGGTCCCCGCTCCGCTGCGGGCCGCCAGCGGCAGGCGCCGTCCGGCGCGGTCTACGGCACCGTGGCCACCATCCGGGACCGGACCGAGATCGAGTCACTCGGCAGTGAGCTGGAAACCATGCGGACGCTCTCCGACGCGCTCCGGGCCCAGACCCATGAGCACGCCAACCGGCTGCACACGATGGTGTCCCTGATGGAGCTGGGACGCAGCGCCGAGGCGCTGGACTTCGCCACCAAGGACCTGGAGCTGAGCCAGCGGCTCACCGACGACCTGGTCAGCTCGCTCGAGGAGCCGGTGCTCGGCGCCCTGGTGATGGGCAAGGCGGCCGAAGCGCACGAACGCGGCGTCGAACTCATCCTCACCGCGGACGGCTCCACGGCCGTAACCGGGCTGGCCGTCCAGGACCTCGTCACTATCCTGGGGAACCTGCTCGACAACGCAATCGACGCCGCGGCCGACGCGCCACCGCCACGGCTCGTGGAATTGTCTGTCTCCTCAGAGGGCGGAGCCTTGGAGATCACGGTGGAGGACAGCGGCCCCGGAATCGATCCGGAGGCCGTGGATGACGTCTTTCGGCACGGCTTCAGCACCAAGGCGGCAGGGCGCTTCGGGCGCGGACTCGGGCTGGCACTGGTGCGCCAGGCAGTGCAGCGTCTGGGCGGTAGCATGACAATCACCAGCCCGGCCGGGGCACTGTTCCGGGTCACCCTGCCGGCGATTCCGGTGGCAGCGCCAAGCGCGCCGGCAGGCACCGCGGAGGACCCCACAGAAGCCCCCCGGGTAAAACCCGCCCGGACAGCAGAGGAACAGCAATGAGCGACATCCGCGTACTCGTCGTCGAGGACGAGCCGATCGCGGCCGCGGCCCACGCCGCGTACATCGGGCGGCTAGACGGCTTCACCCTGGCCGGCTCCGCCCCGGACGGGCAATCCGCCCTGCGCCTGATGACGGAGCTGTCCGCCGCGGGCCAGCCGGTGGAACTGGTGCTGCTGGACATGAACCTGCCGGACCTGCACGGGCTGGACATCGCCCGCCGGATGCGGGCCGCCGGTCTTTTTGCCGACATCATCGCCATCACGGCCGTGCGCGAACTGAACATTGTCCGCAGCGCCGTGGCCACCGGCGTCGTGCAGTACTTGATCAAACCGTTCACCTACGCGACGTTCGCGGACAAACTGCGCAGCTACCGGCAGTTCCGTGAGCAGCTGGCCTCCCCCGGTGCGGGCGGCACCGGGGCCGGCGCGTCGCAGAGCGATGTGGATCAAGCTTTTGCCAGCTTGCGGGCACCCTCCGAACTGCCGCTGCCGAAGGGCCTGTCCACCTCCACCCTGGACTCGGTGCAGGACTTCATGAAGCTGCAGACCGGGGCGGTGTCGGCCAGCGAGGTGATGGAGGCGCTGGGCATGTCCCGGGTGACGGCGCGGCGCTATCTGGAGTACCTGGCCGATGCCGGCACGGTGACCCGAACCGCCCGCTACGGCGCGCCGGGCCGGCCGGAAAACGAGTACCGCTGGGGCCGGGCAGGGTCCTAGCTCGGCGCCTGGGCCTGCCGCTCCCCCGCGTCCCCCGCTGCACCCCGCCATCACCCCGGCGGCTTCACCCCGCCGAGGTGGCTCCGCCGAGGTGACAGGTCGCGGCAATGTTTCCGCCAAACACTGCCGCGAGGTGTCATCTCGGCGCGGGTTAGGACGGCGTTGGGTCAGGACGGCCCGCGTCCTACGGACCGGGGCGGAGGACGCCCACCAGCTGGTCGATCACCCCGGCGTCCTCGATCGTGGACGGCACCACGTAGTCGTCACCGTCCGCGATCTGGCGCATGGTCTTGCGCAGGATCTTGCCGGACCGGGTCTTGGGCAGCGCGTCCACGACAGTGACGTGCTTGAAGTCCGCCACCGCCCCGATGTCGCGCCGGACCAGGGCGATCAGGTCCTTGACCAGGATCTCCTCCGGCACGTCCACCCCGGATTTGAGGACCACGTAGCCGCTGGGGCGCTGGCCCTTGAGCGGGTCGGCGAGTCCGATTACGGCGCATTCGGCGACGGCCGGGTGCTGGCCGATCACCTGCTCCATGGCGCCGGTGGAGAGACGGTGGCCGGCGACGTTGATGATGTCGTCGGTGCGGCCCATCACAAAGAGGTAGCCATCCTCGTCCCGGTAGCCGGAGTCGCCGGTGGCGTAGCTGCCCTCGAAGGCCTGCAGGTAGGACGAGATGTAGCGCTCGTCGTTGCGCCAGAGCGTGGCCAGGGTTCCGGGCGGCAGCGGCAGGTCCAGGACAATGTTGCCCTCGGTGCCGGGCTCCACTTCGTCGCCCGCGCCGTCGAGGATGCGCAGCTTGAAGCCGGGCATCGGCACACTCGGCGAGCCGGCCTTGATCGGCAGCACATCCAGGCCGCGCGGGTTGGCGCAGATGGCCCAGCCGGTCTCGGTCTGCCACCAGTGGTCCACCACCGGGACGTTCAGAATCCGGGAGGCCCAGTGGAAGGTGTCCGTGTCCAGCCGTTCGCCGGCCGCAAACAGGGCGTGGAGGCTGGAGATGTCGTACTGTTCGAGCAGTTTGGCCTCGGGGTCGGCCTTCCGGATGGCCCGCAGCGCCGTCGGCGCAGTGAACAGCACGTTGACCTTGCGGTCCTGGATGACCCGCCAGAAGGCTCCCGCGTCCGGGGTGCCGACCGGCTTGCCCTCATAGATCACGGTGGTGGCTCCGGCCAGCAGCGGGCCGTACACGATGTAGGAGTGCCCCACCACCCAGCCGACGTCGGACGCGGTCCACATGACGTCGCCGGGGCCGACGTCGTAAATGTTCTCCAGCGTCCAGCGCAGGGCGACGGCGTGGCCGCCGTTGTCCCGCACCACACCTTTGGGCGCCCCGGTGGTTCCCGAGGTGTAAAGGATGTAAAGCGGGTCTGTGGCCTTGACGTCGACGGGCTCGGCCGGCACAGCGGACGCCATGGCCGCGTCCCAGTCCAGCCAGCCGTGGCTGGCCGCGGACGCCGTGAAGCCATCCCGCGCCTTGACCAGCACGGGTGTCTCCGGCGCGCCTGCCAGCTCCAGCGCCTCGGCGACGGCGGGCAGGTACTCGATCCGGCGGGAGGGTTCGATACCGCCGGACGCGGTGACCACCGCGGCGGGCGCGGCGTCCCGGATGCGGGCTGCGAGTTCCTTGGGGGCGAAGCCACCGAACACCACCGAATGGATTGCGCCGAGCCGGGCCGTGGCCAGCATGGCGATGGCGGCCTCCGGGATCATCGGCATGTAGATCACCACGCGGTCGCCCTTGCCCACGCCGTTGCTGCGGAGGACCCCGGCGAAGCGGGCGACGAGGTCGGTGAGCTGGGCATAGCTGAAACGCTGCTGTGTGCCCAGCATGGCGGAGTCGTAGATCAGGGCGTCCTGGTCGCCGCGGCCCTCCGCCACATGGCGGTCCAGGGCGTTGTAGCAGGTGTTCAGCACACCGTCGGGAAACCAGCCGTACAGCGGCGCCCGGCTGGAGTCGAGGGCCCGGCCGGGCGGGGTGGTCCAGGCGACCTTCCCGGCCGCCTCAAGCCAGAAATCCTCCGGCTGCTCAACGCTGCGTTCGTAACTGTCCCGGTAGCTCTTGGTGACCATGAAGTAATCCCGTCCACGACATTGTGATGCAGCTCATGGTAGCCCGCAGCGCGTTCCGCCACAAGGGCTGTGTATACAGCGGACGGTGGAATTTGCCCTTTCTGTCCAATATGCTGGGCTGCACTACCGATTGTGTATACACTGATGAGGTCAGCGAACGAAGGAGTCACGATGCGCGCCAGCGACAAGGCCTATGCGGCCCTGCGCGAGGACATCATCGAATGGCGCCTGCTGCCCGGTACGGTGCTCGCCGAAGTCGAGCAGTCCGAGCGCCTGGGCATCTCACGCACGCCGCTCCGGGAGGCGCTCAGCCGGCTCACCGCGGAGGGGCTGACGACGTCGGCCGGCGGCCGCGGCGTCGTCGTCACCGACATCTCCCTCGAGGACATCGACGAACTGTTCGAACTCCGCGAAACCCTCGAAGGCAAGGCCGCCGCGTTGGCCGCCGAGCGCGGCGACGCCGCGACGTTCGAACAGCTGCGGCGGGAACTCCTGCGAGCGCCGGAGCTCATCAACGGCGCCGACCCGGCCCGGCACGATTACTACAGCCTGGTCGGGCGTCTGGACACGGCCATCGATGCCGCGATCTCCAACTCCTACCTGGCCCAGGCCATGCGCAGCCTGCGCGTTCACCTGGTCCGGGTTCGCCGGCTGGCAGCCGACGACGCCGAGCGCCTCACAGCCGCGGCCACCGAGCACGCGGCTATCGCCGAGGCGATCGCCGCCGGCAACCCGCGGCTGGCCGAGGCCGCCACCACGCTGCATCTGCACCGAAGTCTTTCCCACGTCAAAGCAACCCACGTACCTCACTAAAAGGAGCACCATGGTTAAGGAACACCACGTCCGCGTTTACAAGAGCGAGGAAAACCTGGCCCGCGAGGACCAGCTCGCCTACAAGATCGCCAAGGTGGCCGCGGATCCGGTCCCGGTCTCCGATGAGGTCACCGACATGGTGATCAACCGCGTCATCGACAACGCCTCGGTGGCCATCGCTTCGCTGAACCGCGCCCCCATCGTCGCGGCCCGCGCGCAGGCGCTCACCCACGGCCCCAGCACCGGCGGCAAGGGCTCGAAGGTCTTCGGCATTGAGGAGCGGGTCGCACCGGAGTGGGCGGCCTGGGCCAACGGCGTCGCCGTCCGCGAACTCGACTACCACGACACCTTCCTCGCCGCGGACTACTCCCACCCGGGCGACAACATCCCGCCGATCCTCGCCGTCGCCCAGCACGTCGGCTCCAGTGGCAAGGACCTGATCCGCGGCATCGCGACCGGCTACGAGATCCAGGTCAACCTGGTCAAGGCCATCTGCCTGCACAAGCACAAGATCGACCACGTGGCGCACCTGGGCCCCTCCGCTGCCGCCGGCATCGGCACCCTGCTGGGCCTCGACGTCGAGACCATCTTCCAGTCCGTCGGCCAGGCGCTGCACACCACCACCGCCACCCGCCAGTCCCGCAAGGGCGAAATCTCCACCTGGAAGGCCCACGCCCCCGCGTTCGCCGGCAAGATGGCTGTTGAATCCGCCGACCGGGCCATGCGCGGCCAGACCTCCCCGGTGCCGATCTATGAAGGTGAAGACGGCGTCATCGCCTGGATGCTCGACGGCCCCGATGCCAACTACACGGTGCCGCTGCCCGAGGACGGCGAAGCCAAGCGCGCCATCCTGGACACCTACACCAAGGAGCACTCCGCCGAGTACCAGGCCCAGGCGTGGATTGACCTGGCCCGCAAGCTGCACGGCGAGCACCCCGAGGTCACCGACCCGGTCAACGTCGAATCCGTGCTGATCAAGACCAGCCACCACACGCACTACGTGATCGGCTCCGGCGCCAACGACCCGCAGAAGTACAGCCCCACGGCCAGCCGGGAAACCCTGGACCACTCCATCCCGTACATCTTCACGGTGGCACTGCAGGACGGCGCCTGGCACCACGTCGATTCCTACGCCCCGGAGCGCGCCGGCCGGCCCGATACCGTGGAGCTGTGGCACAAGGTGACCACGGTCGAGGACCCGGAATGGACCCGCCGCTACCACTCGCTGGACATCGCGGAGAAGGCCTTCGGCGGCTCGGTGGAGATTACGCTCAAGGACGGCACCGTCATCACCGACCAGATCGCCGTCGCCGACGCGCACCCGCTCGGCGCCCGGCCGTTCGCGCGCGAGCAGTACGTCAACAAGTTCCGCACCCTCGCCGCCGGCCTCGTGGCCGAGGAGGAGATCGAACGCTTCCTCGACGCCGCCGCACGGCTTCCCGAGCTGGCTGCCGGCGAGCTGGACCAGCTGAACATCAAGGCAGCCGACGGCGTGATCGACCTGGCAGCCGCACCGAAGGGACTCTTCTAATGCTGTATTCGAAGACCACACCGGAGCAGAAGCGGATCCGGTTCCGTGAGCTGCTTGCCTCCGGCAGCATCGCGCAGTTCCCGGGCGCGTTCAACCCGCTCTCGGCCCGGCTGATTGAGGAGAAGGGCTTCGCCGGGGTCTACATCTCCGGCGCCGTCCTCGCCAACGACCTCGGCCTGCCGGACATCGGGTTGACCACGCTCACCGAGGTGGCCACCCGGGCCGGGCAGATCGCCCGGATGACGGACCTGCCCTCGATCGTCGACGCCGACACCGGCTTCGGCGAGCCGATGAATGTGGCGCGCACCGTGCAGGAACTCGAAAACGCCGGCCTGGCCGGCCTGCACATCGAGGACCAGTTCAACCCGAAGCGCTGCGGCCACCTCGACGGCAAGAACGTCGTGGACCTGGAGACCGCCACCAAGCGGATCCGGGCCGCGGCCGACGCACGCCGGGACCCCAACTTCCTGATCATGGCCCGCACCGACATCCGGGCCACGGACGGCCTCGAGGCGGCACAGCAACGCGCCAAGGCCCTCGTGGAAGCGGGCGCGGACGCGATCTTCCCGGAAGCCATGAAGGACCTGTCCGAGTTCCAGGCCATCCGCGACGCGGTCGACGTGCCGATCTTGGCCAACATGACCGAGTTCGGCAAGAGCGCGCTGTTCACGGTAGACGAGCTGGCCGGCGTCGGGGTCAACATGATCATTTACCCGGTGACGCTGCTCCGTAGTGCCATGGGCGCTGCTGAGCGTACTCTGGAATCGATCAAATCCGACGGCACCCAGGAGGCCCAGGTTTCGAGCATGCTGACCCGTGCGCGTCTCTACGACCTCGTCGATTACGAGGCCTATAACCGCTTTGACACCGGGGTCTTCAACTTCCAGATCCCCGGTGTCTGACACCCCACCGGACTGCCGGCCCCGGCCGGTCAACAGGCGTTAGGAACAAAGGAGTTTCAGCATGGCTGAAAATGAGATCAAAAAGGGCCTTGCCGGCGTTGTGGTGGACTACACCGCGGTGTCCAAGGTCAACCCGGACACCAATTCCCTGCTGTACCGCGGCTACCCCGTCCAGGAGCTGGCCGCCAAGTGCAGCTTCGAGGAAGTGGCCTACCTGCTCTGGAACGGTGAGCTGCCCACGGAAGAGCAGCTGGCGGAGTTCACGCGCGCCGAACGCGCCGGCCGCGTCCTGGACCCGGTGGTCAAGCAGGTCATCGACGCACTGCCCGTGACCTCGCACCCAATGGATGTCTGCCGGACCGCGGCTTCGGTGATGGGTGCCCGGCACCCCCTTGCCGAGGATTCCTCGCGGGAGGCCAACATGGCCAAGGCCGTGGACCTGTTCGCCGCGATGCCGGCGGTGGTGGCCTACGACCAGCGCCGGCGGCACGGCCAGGAGCTCGTGGAGCCGCGGGAGGATCTGGGCTATTCGGCGAACTTCCTTTGGATGGCCTTCGGCGAGGAGCAGGTGCCGGAAGTCGTCGAGGCCTTCAACGTCTCGATGATCCTGTACGCCGAGCACTCGTTCAACGCCTCGACCTTCACGGCGCGGGTGATTACCTCGACGCTTTCGGATCTGCACTCGGCCGTGACCGGCGCGATCGGCGCCCTGAAGGGCCCGCTGCACGGCGGCGCGAACGAGGCCGTGATGCACACCTTCGACGAGATCGGCATCCGGCAGGAGGAATCGCTGGAGGAGGCGGCGGTCCGGGCGAAGGCCTGGATGGAAGATGCCCTGGCGCACAAGAAGAAGGTTATGGGCTTCGGCCACCGCGTGTACAAGCACGGCGACTCCCGGGTTCCGACCATGAAGGCCGCCCTGGACAAGATGATTGCGCACTACGGCCGTCCGGAGCTGCTGGGGCTCTACAACGGACTTGAGGCGGCGATGGACGAGGCGAAGGCCATCAAGCCGAACCTTGACTACCCCGCCGGACCCACGTACCACCTGATGGGCTTCGATACCCCCACCTTCACTCCCCTGTTCGTGGCCAGCCGGATCACCGGCTGGACCGCGCACATCATGGAGCAGCTGGACTCGAACTCGCTGATCCGCCCGCTGAGCGAATACAACGGTGTGGAAGAACGGCACCTGCCGTAGTCCCTTCGCGGCAGTAAAAAGCGCGGGCCGGCCACCTCTGAACTGGTCCCCGAAAGTTGGACTGGCCAAGTAAGATCCTAAGCCGCGAGGGCCTGGGCTCGGTATTGCACCGGGCTCAGGCCCTTTAGCTTTGTCGAGATTCGGTCGTTGTTGTACCAGCGGAGGTACTCGTGCAGGGCCGTTGCCAGTGCATCAGTGCTGAGGAACCGGACCCGGTGGAAGAGTTCTTCCTTGAGATGGCCGAAGAAATTCTCCATTACCGCGTTGTCGTAGCAGTTGGCCTTGCGGGACATTGACTGCACGGCGCCAGCGCCCTCAAGGAGCCCACGCCAGGAGATGTGCTGGTATTGGAATCCCTGATCCGAATGCACCAGCGGTTGCTGGCCAGGGTGAAGACAGGTCAGGGCTTGCTGCAGAGAAGTGTTGGTGAGCGCCAGGTTGGGGGATGTGCCAATGGTGTAGGAGATGATCTGCCGATCAAAGAGGTCCATGACCGGGGAAAGGTAGAGCTTCTGGTCACCGACGCTGAATTCGGTCACATCAGTCACCCACTTCTGGTTCGGGGCTGTGGCGTCAAACTCGCGGTTCAGGAGATTAGGGGCAACCCGGCCCTGTTCACCTTTGTAGGAGTTGTAGCGCTTCTTCCGCCGGACCTTGCAGACCAGCCCGAGGACGCGCATCACCTTCAACACGGTCTTCTTCGCAACCGTCCACCCTTGCTTGAGCAGCTCACTGTGGATGCGGCGGTGCCCATATCGGCCATGGTTCTTCTCGAAGATGTCAGTGACCTCGGCCTTGAGGAGCTCCTGAGGATCAGGTTCTTGCAGACGTGCCTGGTGATAGAAGAACGTCGACCGGGCCAACCCGGCAACGTCCAGGAGCAGCTCGAGGCGGTGGTCAGCCTTGAGAGCGATAACGGCGCGGACGATTACCGCCGTTCCTCGTTTCTCAAGGCCTGCACTTTTCCCAGGAAGGCAACCTCGGCGCGCAGGCGCTCGTTCTCACGGCGCAGGCGCTGGAGCTCTGATTCGGGCTTGCCGGCAGTGCCCGGACTTCCCTTCGGGCGGCCCTTGGCCCTCGGACGAAGCCCGTCTTCGCCCTGCTCCCGGTAAAGCTGCGTCCACCTACGAATCAGCACCGGGGAAGACAACCCCAATTCCTTCGCGAGAGCCACCCGGTTCTCGCCGGCAAGATCCCGCCGAACAACATCGAGCTTGAACTCGAACGTAAACACTCGCTTCGTTGGTTTATACACCAGTGTCGATCCTCCACGCACTCGCCAACGGTCAAGCAAACGACCGATCGGCTTTCTGCTAACCCCGAGCCGGTTCGCCACAGCCCTGTCTCCCCAGCCTGCCTCAAACAACGCTACCGCGGCCTCGCGCTGCCCCTCGGACAACGAACTTCTTCCATGCATAAAACTGCTCCCCGAAAGTCAGAACTGAATTCTCAGTTCAACTTTCGGGGAGCAGTTCACTCTTGGAGGTGGCCGGCCCGCGCTTTTTGTTGGTTTGGTTGCTAGTCCCGCATCTGCAGGCGGGTTAGCCGGCGCTGACCTTCAGCGAGGTGATCATGCGTTTCGCGTTCAGGTACTCGGACGTCTGCATGTAGGCCCGCGCAGCGTCCAGGGAGGGGAATGTTTTGGCTCCCTTGTGGTTCAGGGTCTGCTCCGTGCCGCCGGCGTTGACCTGGAAGGCGTCCGCAAACGAAAAGAGCGGCGAATCGGCGGGCCCGTTAACGACGTTGTAGAACATGCAAGTCATGCCGTTCTGCCCGGCCGGGAAGCTGGTCAGGCCGTAGGATGCCGTCACATGGTCGGCCTCCTGCAGGACACGGAAGGTGAACCGTGGGGTGACGGAGCCCTTGGTGGGCTGGTACGGGACGTCGACGTCGACCGAGTCCAGAACGACGTACGACACCGGACTCTGGCAGGCGCCGCCGATCCCGCCGTACGGCCCGGAGTACAGGGAGGCCACCACGATGCCAGCCTCATTGGCGACGTCAACGTCGACGGCTCCGGACCCGGCGGCCCCGGCCGGGGCGGCAACGCTCCAGGCGGCCGGGTAGTCAAAGCTGATTTTCCCGTCCGCACTCGTGAAGGTCCGCCAGGCTCCGGGCGAAGGTGCGGGGGTGGCCGAAGCCGAGGTCGAGGAGGTTGCGGAGGCCGATGGCGTCGCGGATTCCGATGCCGCCACGGTGGACGACGGCGTCGTCGTCAGGGAAGCGGACTCGGTCGGCGCCGCCACTGCGGCCGTCGAGGCCGCTGCGGGGGCGGGGTCTGCGGACCGGAAGTTGCCGGCCACGGCAACACCCCCGGCGACGGCCGCCAGGGCGACGATAACGACGGCAGCAGCCAGCGGCCAGCGACGGCGCGCACCGGGTCCGGGCGGCGGCTCCTCGTCGTATAGGTCCGCGCCCGTATGATCGCGATTACTTGAGTACATGCCGTTCCCCCGAATTGATTCGTGTGCCGCTTGCCGGTGAGCTACCGAAGTGCCCGATCACCGTCGGGCACCGCTCGAAGCCTAGGCTACCGGGCGCGACCCGGCATAGACCGCACCGCCGTTTCGAGTCGCGGAATTATTCGGCGGGAGCGCGGGCTCAGCCCTGGGGCGCGGGCTCAGCCCTTGGTGGAGGGATAGCGGATTGACGCCACAGTCTCGTTGTCCTCATTGAGGACAACGACGACGTCGATCGTTTCGCCTGCCAGCGCCGGCGGAAGCCAGTGCTCAGCGTCCTGCCACATTCGGTGCAGCGGGAGGGCTTCGACGCTGAACCACTCGGGGGTGATTTCCCGGCTCTCAGCCGCTTCGCCGCTCCATTTCCGGGCGGTGAAGAGGCGGCAGGACATGTTCCACTCCGGCCGGGCCGGGAAAATGAATTCGACGACGCCGGCGTGGGCCAGGTCCTCCTGGCTCACCTCCAGGCCGACTTCTTCCCACACCTCGCGGACGACGGCTTCCGCGTCGCTCTCCCCCGGCTCCACGTGACCGCCGATGCCGACGATCTTGCCGATGCCGAAGCCGGTCCGCTTCAGCCCCAGCAGCACTTCGGTGCCGCTGGGGCAGTCGCGGAGCAGGAAACAGAGAGTGACCGGCGTAAGCTGCATGTGCTCCAGCCTATAGCCGGCGCCGGACGCTAGCGGCTACTTGGCTGCCGGGCCGTCGCCGACCAGCTTGGGCCGGAGTTTGACCGGAATTCCTTTGGCTGCAAATTCTTTGTCCATGGCCTGCTGCGCAGTGAGTCCCTGATTGTTCGTCGCCTGGAACTCCCAGTTGAAAACATAGGCCCACTCTTGCCGGACATCACAGAGGAAACGGCCGTTTTGCAGCTTGGCAATCTTGTACCACGCGTTGCCGCCGTCGAGGTGGAGCGCCCGGACGCCATCATCGGAAATGGAGTAGGCCAGCCAACCGTCAGCGCAGCCCAGCACTGTGTAATAAGCCTGCTCGGCGGCGGGTATCGCCGTGATGGCACGGGTCTGGTCATTGCGTTGCTGGTCGATATTGGACAGGGTGCACGCGACGCCGCCAGTGCTCAACGCTGCGGCATTCGTTGGAGCGGGAGCGGCAGTGGACGTGGGCACGGAGGGGCTGGCGGGGCTTGGTGAGGGGCTGGCAGGACCCGGTGAGGGGCTGGTGGAGGCGGTCGTCGTCGGGACGCCGGTCTGCGCAGGGCCGGGCGCCGATTGCGGCATCAGGTTCCCGCCGATAACCACTGCGGCAACGACAGCCGCAGCGGCCATCACCGTTGCCGCCGCGGCCCGGACGGTTTTGCGTCGTGCCGGCGTTCGCCCTGCCGGCGTGCGCTCCGCCAGGTGGACAACGTTCGGATCCGTGGTCGAGACGATCGAGCGGACAGAGTCGCTTTCGGTGGCTGCACCCGGTGCTCCGACCCGTGGCTTGGCATTCTTCATGAGCTCTTCGATGCGGTCCATGGCTAGTCCTTCCGTTCGTTCATGAGATGGGCGGGGGCGGCTTTCGCGAACGCCCGACGCGCCCGGTGGAGGCGGACTGCGGCGGCAGAAGTGGAACATCCGAGCACCTGGGCCAGTTCAGCCGTGGGGAGTTCATCCCAGTAGCTGAGCATGAGGACCTCGCGGTCCCGCTCCCTGAGTTGGACCAGGACGTCCGCCACTGCCGAACGCTCTTCCGTGTCCGGACCGGGGATTTGGCTGCGGGCCTCATCCTGGAGCCGGTCGAGCAGTTCCTGGCGGCGCCGTCGACCTTTGTACTCATTGCCGATCACATTCCGGGCCGTCGCTAACAGCCAGCCAATGCCGGGTGGTTCCGAAAGCTGCTTTTCCCACGCAATCCTGAAAACGTCGGCGGTCAGTTCCTCGGCGCGGTGCCGGTCGCTGATACGGAAGGCAATATAGCGGTATACCTGCGCGGAGTGTTGAGTGTGCAGATCGATAAACGCTTGCTCTTTAGCCGCCAACATGGTACTCCCCCGGACATCGGATGACTTCTTTCTGATCTTCTTCCTGAAGACTAAGTGTCCCGCGAAGGTTGTTTTCTTACACAGACCGACAACAAACTTCCCGGATGCGGGGATTCTGGGAGGAAGTCGTCATGTCCTTCACCTTGCGCTCGGTCCCAGCATCGGGCCGGAAGGCCAGGCGCTCGTGCGCGACCGTCAATTGTTTAGCATCTACGTGGCGGCAGAGTCCTACGGCGCCGGAGTAGGTCAGGCATTGCTTGATGCGACGGCGGGTGATGGTCCAGCCATGCTGTGGGTCGCAAAGGAAAATCCGCGTGCGGTGGCCTTCTACCGGCGCAACGGGTTCAATTTTGATGGAACGGGCCAGACAGACCCCGGCGCACCAATGCTCGTCGACGCCCGCATGGTGCGATAGCCAGTCCTGCCTGGAACATAGGATCCGGCCGCAACCGATCCGACATCGTATGTCTGCAGACGTCATACCCGATGACGTGCTCCCGGCAACCTACGGTCTATTCGGCACCCTGGAGCAGAAGACTCTCGGGTAGGCGGCGCCCTGACGTAGACAGTTGCCAGTCCGGAAACGGATCCGGGGGCATGTCCGGCCAGGCTTTATCGGCCGGGTCTTGGTCGGTTGGTTCGTCTCGGGCGGTGAAGTGGTACCAGTCCGGGAACGGGTCCGTCGGCAGGCCCGGGTCGAGGTAGCCGCCAAGCTCCGGGAACGGGTCCGGGTCGGGATAGCCGCCGGCGTCCGGGAACGGGTCCGCGGGCAGGCCGGGGTCGGGGTAGCCGCCGGGGTCCGGCGACAGGACTTGGTTCAGCTCAACTGGGGCCGTGGTGTTGCCCGGCGGCGGGGTGTTGTCGGTGAGGGGGAAGTCAGCGGGCCAGTGGGGTGGTTCCCAGTCTTGTTGTTCGCTGGCGTAGGTGCGGCCTGTGGGTGAGACCCAGCCGGGCGGTTTGGTGGGGGTGGCGGGGGTGGGGGTCCAGGCGGTGGTGTGTTTGAGGCCGTGGTGTTTGCGGCAGTGCTGGCCCAGGTTGCTGATCCCGGTGGCCCCGCCGTCGGCCCAGGCCAGGAGGTGGTCCGCTTCGTTGTCCAGCGACGGGTTGTTGCAGCCCGGGAACGAGCACTTCCCGTCCCGCAGCCGTAACCATTGCCGCATCGCTTTGGGCAGCCGGTAGCTGGTCCGGCCGATCTCCAGCGGCGCCCCGTCGCGCGGGTCGGTCAGGACCCGGTAGAACGACCCGTCCCCCTCGGCGACCAGGCGCCGGGCCATCGAGGGCGGGATCGGCCCGTACCCGTCCAGCACCGCCGGCTCCTCGGTCACGCCCAGCAGGGACAGCACCGGGACGGTGACGAGGACCTGCGCCCGCGGAACCGGCACACACCCGGACAAGCCCACACCCACGCCGCCGATGGCGTCCGCGTCGGCGTCGGCGTCGGCGCCGGCGCCCGTGGTGGTTGCCCCGCTGCCGGAGCCGGTGACGGCCGCGCTGCCGGTGCCAGCGCCCGTGCCGGGCGCCCCGCCGGCGCCGGGGCTGGTGGCGCCGGTCCTGGTGGGGCTGGTGGTGGCGGGGAGGTTGTTGGTCAGGAGCAGGGCCGCGGCGACGTCGGCGCGGAGCTGGGCCAGGGTCCGGGTCTCGGCCGGGCCCTGCAGCGCCCGGGCCGCCGTCGTGGACCGTTCCCAGATCCCCGCGGCCGTGTGCGCGGGCAGGTACGCGTGCAACCAGGCCATGCCGTCCCGGTCCGGGCAGAACTCGACCCGCCGGTCCGCCGCGCCTTTCACGTGCCGTGCTTCGATGCTGACCGGGTGGTGGCGTTCGCGCCAGGTGCGCGCTTTCGCCCGGAACCGGCCCGGCACCAGTTCCCCGGCCGGGCAGCCCCGGGCCGGGTTCGGCGCGTCCGGGTCCAGGAAATGCCCTTCCAGCGCCGCGGCCCCGGCCGCATCCAGGTTCGCGGCCTCATCGACCATGATCCGGGCGTGCTGCCACGACAGCTCACCGCCCTGCAAGGCTGCCAGGGTCAGCGGCAGCACCTCCGTCAGGGCCAGGGAATCGCAGATCAGCGCCCCGGCGCTGCGTTCGCTGACCGTCAACACACACGCGATCTCCGCGACCGTTGACATCTCCTGGACCGTGGCGTCCCGCAGGTTCGCCGCCGGCCCCGCCAGGGCCCCGGACGAGCGCACGTACCCCGCGGTCAGCAAACCCTTCAACGCCGCGAGCCGGGATTCAGTGCGGGCCACCTCCGCCAACCCGTCCAGGCACGCCACCGACACCTCACACAACGGATCGGCCGCATCACCGGTACCGATGCCCTCCAACAGGGCAGCCAACGCGGCAGAAGACGCCGCGACGGCCGCCGCCGCCGCACCGATCTCCGCACTCAAAGCCGCCCCGCTTTTCATACCACCAGCCTAGACACGGGCACCGACAATAAAGGTGCGATAGCCGCGCTTGACCGGGCTACATGACCGGCCAAAGAAGTGGTGGCGGACGCAGCACCGGGCACGGCATCGGCGGCGACGGCGGCCGCCCCAGCCGCTGCACCTGTCCCCGCACCGGTTCCCGCATTCCAAGCAACGCTTTTCATACCCACATGGCATCACGCACCACCGACAATCTTGATGGTGTCGCCAGGTCGATGAGGTCGCGACGGGGTTGCGTCGGCCGCGGGCCAGCCGCGGGCCCTGCCGCCGGCCCAGCTGCCTCAGCCCAGCGCCCTCGGATGCGCAGCGGCGTAGATCTCGCGCAGGGTATCGGCTGTGACCAGAGTGTAGACCTGCGTGGTGGTTACGGAAGCGTGGCCCAACAGTTCCTGCACCACACGCACATCCGCCCCGCCCTCCAGTAGGTGCGTGGCGAAGGAATGCCTAAGGGTGTGGGGCGAAACGTCTTTGGTGATGTTAGCCTTCTCGGCGGCGGCCTTGAGGATAGTCCAGGCGCTTTGCCGGCTGATCCGGCCGCCCCGCGCGTTCAGGAACAGCGCAGGAGTGCCTTTGCCCTTGGCCGCGAGCAGCGGCCGGCCGCGGACCAGGTAAGCGTCGAGGGCACGGGCCCCATACGATCCCAGCGGCACCAACCGCTCCTTGGACCCCTTGCCGAACAGCCGGACGATCGCCGGACCGGCGGTGCCCGGCCCGGCGGTGCCCGGCACGCCGCCGCCGGGCCCGTCGCCGGACTCGTCGCCCTGCAGCGAGATGTCATCGACGTCGAGGCCCACGGCCTCGCTGATCCGCGCCCCGGTGGAGTAAAGGAACTCAAGCAGGGCACGGTCGCGGAGCCCGGTGGCGGTATCCGTTCCGGCCGCTTCCAGGATGCGGGTCACCTCGTCCACCGAGATGGCCTTGGGTAGCCGCTTTCCGGGCATCGGCGGGTGCACATCACTGGCGGGATCGGTGGGCGTGACGCCTTCCAACGCCCAGAATTTGTGCAGTCCGCGGACCGCCACCACGGTGCGGGCTGCAGAGCGCACGCCCAGCGCAGACCCGCCGTCGGATCCGTCGGAGAGCGCCTGCACGAAGCCTGTCACGTCGCGCCGGGTGATCTCCTCCGGGCGCCGGCGCCCGGCGTTGGCGAGGTGCCGAGCGTAGCGGGCGAGGTCGCGCCGGTACGCGGAGAGGGTGTTGGCGGCAAGTCCGCGCTCCACCCCCATGTGCTGCAGGTAGTCGGTGATGGCCCGGTCGACGGCGGTCAGCGGCCGGGCAGGCTGCTCGGCGCGAGGCTCGACGGCCTGGGCAGGCTCACCGACGGTGCGAGGCTCGACGGCGCGAGGCCCGACCGCGGGGGGCTCAGCGGCGGGTGGTTCGGCCGCCAGCAGTCCGGTCATCAGCGCTGGCTGGGGTGGGCCGGCCACGGCGCGTCGGCCGGGCGGAGCCCCTGGAACCCGTCACCGCGGGCCGCGGCGGCGGCGAGGATCCCGACGACGGCCGAGGGGTTGTGCAGCCGCCCCTCCAGCACCGCCGCGACGGCCGCGTCAAGCGGGATCCAGTGCAGCTCTATTTCCGCTTCCTCGTCGGTGCGGACATGCAGTTCGTGACCGGGAACGTCAGTTAAATCCCGGGCCAGGTAAATGCGGATGGCCTCGCTGGAGGACCCCGGCGAGTTGAAGAAGTCGGCCAGCACGTTCCACTCCCCGGCCACGAGGTCCGCTTCTTCTGCCAGCTCCCGGGCCGCGCCAGCTACGAAGTCCTCGCCCTCGACGTCGAGCAATCCGGCCGGAATCTCCCAGAGGGCCATGCCGACCGGGTGCCGGTACTGCTTGATCAAGAGGATCTCGCCGTCGTCGTTCATCGGCAACACGGCCACGGCCCCGGGGTGGTCGATATAGTCGCGGACCAGAGGCTCGCCGTCGTCGCTCAGTTGGAAACTGTCGCTGACCACATCCCAGATCCGGCCTTCGTAGACCTTCTCGGAAGACAAAAGACGGCGCGGGCTCGGCTCATCCGAAACCTGCCGTGCAGCATTGGGGGTCTCAGACTTACCGGGCATCGCGCCGTCCTTTGATTCAGTTGGGAGTTACTTTGACTCTGCCGGAGTCGACTTGGCAGCAGCCTTGCCGGCGGCTGCGGCCGGCTGGTCCGCGCCGTGCTGGTGCTCCAAGGCAGCCTTGACCAGCCCCGCGAACAGCGGGTGGGGGCGGGTAGGCCGTGAGCTCAGCTCCGGGTGAGCCTGCGTGGCCACGTAGTACGGGTGGACTTCACGCGGAAGCTCCACGTACTCGACCAGCTTGCCGTCCGGCGAGGTACCGGAGAACACCAGGCCCTGGGCGGCGATCTGCTCGCGGTACTTGTTGTTGACCTCGTAGCGGTGCCGGTGGCGTTCGCTGACCGTGGTGGTGCCGTAAGTCTCGGCGACGACCGAACCCTCGTCCAACTTCGCCTCGTAGAGGCCCAGGCGCATGGTGCCGCCCAGGTCGCCCTTGCCCTCGACGATGTCGAGCTGTTCTTCCATCGTGGCGATGACCGGGTACTTGGAGTCCGGTTCAAACTCGGACGAGGACGCACCCTCAAGGCCCACCACGTTGCGGGCGTACTCGATCACCATGCACTGCAGGCCCAGGCACAGGCCCAGGACCGGGAGCTTGGTTTCGCGGGCATACTTCAAGGCGCCGAGCTTGCCCTCGAGGCCGCGGATGCCGAAGCCGCCGGGGACGCAGATCGCGTCCACCCCGGCCAGGGACTTCACGGCGCCCTCGCGGGTGTCGCATTCGTCCGAGGGGACCCAGCGGATCTTGACCTTGGTGTCGTTCGCGAAGCCGCCGGCACGCAGCGCTTCGGTCACGGACAGGTAGGCGTCCGGCAGGTCGATGTACTTGCCGACGAGGGCAATCTCCACCTCGTGCTTGGGGTTGTGGACGGCTTCGAGGAGCTTGTCCCAGCTGGTCCAGTCGACGTCCTTGAACGGCAGGTCCAGGGCGCGGACGATGTAGGAGTCCAGTCCCTGGGAGTGCAGCGTCTTGGGGATGTCATAGATGCTCGGTGCGTCCGGGCAGCCGATGACGGCGTCGATGTCGACGTCGCACATGCGGCCGATCTTGTCCCGCATGGCCTGCGGCACTTCGCGGTCCGAGCGGATCACGATCGCCTCGGGCTGGATGCCGATGGAGCGCAGCGCGGCGACGGAGTGCTGCGTCGGCTTGGTCTTGAGCTCCTGCGACGGCCCGATGTACGGCACCAGGGAGACGTGCAGGAAGAACACGTTGTTCCGGCCGACGTCCTGGCGGACCTGGCGGGCAGATTCGAGGAACGGCTGGGACTCGATGTCGCCGACCGTGCCGCCGATTTCGGTGATGATGACGTCGGGGGCGTTTTTGCCCTCGGCGGGAAGCCGCATGCGCCGCTTAATCTCATCGGTGATGTGCGGGATGACCTGGACGGTGTCACCGAGGTACTCGCCGCGGCGCTCCTTGGCGATGACCGTGGAGTACACCTGGCCGGTCGTGACGTTGGCCGAACCCTCAAGGTTTTCATCGAGGAAGCGCTCGTAGTGGCCGACATCGAGGTCGGTCTCGGCGCCGTCGTCGGTCACGAAGACTTCGCCGTGCTGGAAGGGGTTCATCGTGCCCGGATCCACGTTCAGATAGGGATCGAGCTTTTGCATAGTTACAGACAGGCCGCGTGCCCGCAGGAGGTGACCGAGGCTCGAAGCCGTCAGTCCCTTACCGAGCGAGGACGCCACACCACCGGTTACGAAGATGTGTTTGGTCGTCTTGGACGAGCCCGGGAACCGGGAATTTACACGGGAATTTGATCGCTGCACCACGGAATTTGAGCCTATCATCAATTCGGTCTTCCTAGGGTCGGTAAAACGCCGCTGTGACGGTCATCCCAGTGCCCGGCGCAGGCTGGCCGGTCAGGCCTGCGGCAGCAGCTTGGCGTCGTCCAGCAGCTCCTGGGCGTGTGCCCGGGCCGATTCGGAGTCTTCCTGACCGGCCAGCATACGGGCCAGCTCGCGGACCCGTTCGGCCTCGTCGAGCAGCTGGACGTCGCTGGAGGTGAAGCCGGTCGCCGTCGCGCCGTCGGCCCCGCGCACCGAAGTCTTGGTGACCCGGATGTGCTGGTCGGCGAAGGCGGCCACCTGCGGCAGGTGGGTCACCACGAGGACCTGGACGTGCCGGGCGAGCATGGCCAGCCGGCGGCCGATCTCGACGGCGGCGCGGCCGCCTACGCCGGCGTCGACCTCGTCGAAGACGAAGGTGGGGACAGGGTCGACGGCGGCCAGCACCACCTCGATGGCGAGCATCACACGGGAGAGTTCACCGCCGGAGGCACCCTTGCCCAGCGGCCGGGCCGGTGCGCCGGAGTGCGGCTGCAGCAGGAAGGCAATCTCGTCGGTGCCGAACGGGCCCAGCTGCTCGCCGGGGTCCACGTTGATGACCAGGGTGGCGTCGGCCATGGCCAACGCGGTCAACTCGGCACTGACCCTGGCGGAGAGGTCCTTGGCGGCCTTCTTCCGTGTCTTGCTGATGGCCGCGGCCTGTTTGCGGAGGTCCGTCTCGGCGCGGGCCACTTCGGCGCCCAGCGCCTCGATCCGGGTGGAGTCGTCCTGGAGTTCCTCGTAGCGGGCCCGGGCTTGCTCCGCCCAGAGCAGCACCTCGTCGATGCTGGGCGCGTATTTGCGCACGAGCTTGGCAAGCGCGGCTCGGCGGTCCTCGATCTCTGCGAGCCGTTCCGGGCCCTCGGTGTCGAGGGAGGCCTGGTAGCTGGCCAGATCGCCGGCGATGTCGTTGAGCAGGAAGCCGACTTCGGCCAGCCGGGCAGCGGCGGAGCCCAGTTCGCCGTCGTGTTCGGCGACGTGCTCCAGGGTGCGCTTTGCGGCGTCCACCAGCGTGGTGGCGTCGGCGTCCTCGCCGAAGTCCTCGGAGATCAGGGCCTGATGCGCGGTGCTGGCTGCAATCCGGAGTTCTTCGACGTTGGCCAGCTTGACGGCCTCGGCCTTGAGCGATTCGTCCTCGCCCGGTTGCGGGTCGACGGCGTCAATCTCGGCCAGCGCGGCTTCGAGCGATTCCGCCTCGCGCAACCGTTCGCGGGCAGCGTTGCGGAGTTCGTCCAGCTCGGCCTGGCTGGCCTTCCAGTGCCCGTGCAGCTCCTGGTAGGCGGCCAGCGATCCGGCGAGGGACTCCCCCGCGAACTTGTCCAGGGCTTCGCGTTGCGCGACGGGGCTCTTGAGCCGGATCTGGTCCGACTGTCCGTGGACCACCACCAGCGTCCCGCCAATCTCGGCAAGGACTCCGACCGGCGCGGCGCGGCCGCCGAGGTAGGCGCGGCTGCGCCCGTCGGCACCGACGCTGCGGGCGAGCAGCAGTTCGGCGCCGCCGTCGAACTCCTCCACCTCCGCGCCGGCCTCGCGCGCACGGGTCACCGCGGCGTGCCCGGCGTCGAGCTTCAGCACGGCTTCAGCGGAGGCGCATTTCGCGCCGCTGCGGACGGCGCCGGCGTCAGACCTTGCGCCGAGCAGCAGCCCGACGGCGGTGACCACCATCGTCTTGCCGGCACCGGTCTCGCCGGTCACGACGCTCAGGCCGGGGCCCAGCGGCAGCGTCGCGTCGGTGATGACGCCGAGGTCGCGGATTCTCAGTTCTTCAAGCATGGGTCACTTCGCAGTCGAGGGATCGGTTGGTGCGCCAGGGCCCGCGCCCGGGTCCGCATGGCGCGGCGCGGGCAGCGGTGGCATGGGCCGCGGGGTGCGCACCACCGGCAGGGGCCCGGTGTGGATGGCGTCGGTCTGCGGAACGGGGCCGCGCCAGCCCTGGATGGGGAGTTCGAATTTGCGGACCAGGCGGCCGGAGAAGGGGGTCTGGTGGGTGCGGGCCAGCCGGACCGGGGTGGCCGAGCGGGTGACTTCCACGCGGGCACCGGGCGGCAGGTCCACCGAGCGCCGGCCGTCGCACCACAAAACGCCCTGGGCGTCGGTGCGGTTTAGGATTTCAACGGCCAGCCGGGACCGGGGCGAGACCACGAGCGGCTTGGCGAAGAGCGCGTGGGCGCTGATTGGCACGATCAACAGCGCCTCGACCTCCGGCCAGACCACGGGCCCGCCGGCGGAAAACGCGTAGGCGGTGGAGCCCGTGGGGGTGGCGAGGACGACGCCGTCGCAGCCGAAGGACGTGAGCGGGCGCTCATCGACCTCGGTGACCACCTCGAGCATCCGTTCCCGGTTGCCTTTTTCAATGGCGGCCTCGTTTAACGCCCAGGTGTGCCAGATCTTTTGCCCGCGGACCCACACCTGCACGTCGATGGTCATCCGCTCCTCCACCGTGTACTGGCGGCTGGCGATCCATTCCACGGTCTGGGCAAGGTCCGCCCGCTCGCTCTCGGCGAGGAAGCCGACGTGACCGAGGTTCACGCCGAGCAGCGGCACGTCCACCTCGCGCACCAGCTCCGCGGCGCGCAGGATGGTGCCGTCGCCGCCGAGCACCATGACGAGTTCGACGTCGGGCAGTTTGACGTGGTCGTGCAGAACTTCGACGGGCTGGTCCAGCCGGCCAAAGAACCTGACCATGTCGCTGAGCTCGGACTTCTGCATCACGGCGACAAGGCCGGAGGCGTGCAGCTGGGCGCACGCTTCCCAGGCGGCCTTGAGGGACTCCTCGCGGCCGGTGTGGGCAAGGATGAGGACACGCCTGCTCATCGGTTTCCGCCTTCTAGTGCTTCTCGTGCTGCTTGTGCTTTCAGGGCTACGACCAGATTGTTCCGAGTAGCGCAGCAACCGCTGCGTCCCGCTCCTCGATCTTAGGCAGGTCTGTCCGGATCCCGCGTTTTATCCACAGGAAGTACTCCACGTTTCCGTCCTGGCCGGGTAGCGGGCTCTGCGCGAGGCCGGCCAGGTCCAGGCCTGCGTCCATCGCCGCGGACGCTACCTTGGTGACGGCCAGGCGGCGTTCCCGCTCGGAGGTGACCACGCCGGTGCGGCCCAGCCGGTCTTTGCCGATCTCGAACTGCGGCTTGACCATCAGGACCAGGTCCCCGCCCGGCTCGGTGCACGCCGCCAGCGGCGCCACCACGAGGGTCAGCGAAATGAAGGACAGGTCGGCCACGGTCAGCGCCGCCGGGCCGCCGATCATTTCCGGCGTCATGTAGCGGACGTTGAGCCCTTCATGGACCGAGACCCGGGCGTCGCTGCGGATCTGCGGTACCAGCTGGTCATGCCCGACGTCGACGGCCACGACATGCGCCGCGCCGCGCCGCAGCAGCACCTCGGTGAAGCCTCCGGTGGAGGCCCCGGCGTCGAGGCAGCGTTTACCGGAAACCTCGACGGCGGGAAAGGCGTCCAGGGCACCGGCCAGTTTGTGGGCCGCACGACTGACGTAGTCGTCCTCGGCCCCGGCGGCGACATCCAGGTCCATGCCGTCCTGCACCTGCAGCGAAGCCTTGGCCAGCACCTCGCCCCCGGAACTGACTTTTCCTTCGCCGATCAAGCGCGCGGCATGGGTACGTGACCTCGCCAGCCCGCGGCTGACCAGGGCCTGGTCAAGCCTGGTCATCGTGGCGCGTCTCCCGCAGGCTGCCCGGCCACGTCCTCGTTGAGGGCTGCCGCCAGCTCGTCGTGCAGGCCGGCATAAACCTCGCCGTGGTCCGGGACCGGCAGTTCCGGCAGCGCACCGAGGCGTCCCAGCAGCGCGTCAACGGCAGGGTCGCCAACGGCGGAGTCCCCCGCGGGCTCGGGCCAGTCGAGCCTGGCGGCATCGCTGCCCGGGCGGGCGTCAAGGGAGGGGTTTGGCTCGGTCATGCTCTCCAGTCTAGTGATCCAACCATTCAAGGCCGGGCGCCTGGGCGGTTGCAGTCTCGGGGTTCGCCGCCCACCAGGCGGCGCAGGCCGCCCGCCAAGCGTCGAGGTCCGCAGGGTCTCCGCTGACGCGCACTGTTGTCCCGTCCACGAGTGCGGAGGCGGCGCCGCAGCGGTAGCGTCCCCCGCCGTCGTGCTCCACCGCCGGGTACGGGCGGTAGAGGTCGGTGAGGTCATTGATCAGGAAGGTGGGCCGCTCCAGGGTGCGCGCGGCGAGGATGTATTCCCTCGTATCGACGCCGGTAAGCACCGCCACCGTGGCGAAGCCGGCGTTGTTGCCGCCGAGGATGTCGGTATCCAGCCGGTCGCCGACCACCAGCGGGCGGTCGGCAGCCAGCCGCTTGGCCGCGGCGTGGAACAGCGGCGCTTCCGGCTTGCCCGCGACCTGCGGCTGCCGGCCCGTTGCGGCCGCGACGGCGGCAACGAGGGTGCCGTTGCCGGGAGCCATGCCGCGGGCCTGCGGAATGGACATGTCCGTGTTCGTGGCCACCCACAGGGCACCGGCGGCGACGACGTAGGACGCCTCCGCCAGGTCCTTCCAGCCCAGGTCCGGATGGAACCCCTGCACGACGGCGACGGGGTCCTCGGCTTCGCTGCGGACCGGCACCAGCCCGGCGAGTTCGATTTCGCGGGCCAGCGCGTCGCCGCCGGTGATCAGCACCCGGGCACCGGCAGGCAGCAACGAGGCAAGCAACTCACCGGCGGCCTGGGAGGAGCTCACCACCTGCTGCTCTTCGGCGGGGGCGCCGAGGTCACGCAGGTGCTGCGCCACCTCGGCGGGCGTGCGTGAGGCGTTGTTGGTCACGTAGCCCAGCCCGACGCCGATGCCGGCGAGCCGGCGGAGCGACTCCACCGCGCCGGGGATGGCGTGCGGACCGGCGTAGACGACGCCATCCAGGTCGGCGAGGAGCGCGTCGAACCGGGAAATCAGCTCAGCTTCGGCCATGAGCGACTAGTCCTCGGCGCGTTCCGGACGGTGGGACTCACCGGCGTGGGTGTCCCCGGCTTCGAGGTCGCCGGTTTCTACCCCGTCGCTTTCCAGTTCGTCGGCTTCCACGGAATCCTCGTCCGACTCGGCGTCGTCGGACTCGAAGAAGTCCGGCTCTTCGTCGTCGGAGCCAGCCTCAAGATCACGGGCGGCAGACTGTGCGGCGGACGTTTCCGGGAGGCCGGCGACGGCTTCCGCGCCAGCGGCGCGGGGTGCGGGACCGCCGGTAGCTGCGGCCTGCTGCTCGGACTGCTGCTGCAGGGTCCGGCGGCGCTGCGCTTCCTCGCGAGCTTCTTCTTCCTCGTCCCAGCCGAGGTCAATGATGTCCGGCTCCTCGTCGATGCCCAGGCCCAAGGCCTTCTCGGCGACGGCGGCCTGCCGCTGCCACTTCCCGGCTTCGGCTTCACGGCCGGCTGCGGTCAGGGCATCGGCGTAGGCACGGAAGAGCCGCGGGCTGTAGGAGAAGGCACGGTTGATGTCCAGCTGCGCGATTTCCAACTCGGAGACAGCGGCGTCGAACTGTCCCAGGTCGGTGCGGGCGCCGGCCGCGACGATGGCCAGTTCCACCTTGCCCGGAGCATCGAGGTCCTTGGCTTCTTCGGAGCGGGCCATGTCCAGGGCGCGGTCGGGGCGGCCGAGACCACGCTCGCAGTCGGCCATCACCGGCAGGTGCATGTTGGATCCGCTGATCCGGCGGTAGGTGCGGAATTCACGCAGCGCCTCGCCGTAGTGTCCTGCAGCGTATGCGGTCAGGCCAACGGCTTCGCGGACCGCAGCGAGGCGGCCGCCGCGGCGGCTGGCCGCCAGGGCGTGCTGGAAGGCGAGTTCCGGCTCTTCATCGAGGAGGCGGCCGGCCATCACAAGGTGGCGCGCCACCCACTCGGCGCTGTGGTCCTCGAGGGTTTTGATCTGGTGCTGCGTGGCGCGGTCGAGTTCCTTACCCGTGACGTCCTCATCGATCTGCGGTGAACGCTCGCGGTCCGGACGGTTGGCGCTGCGCAGGTCCCTGGCGTTCGGTTCGCGCACCGGACGATCCTCGGCGCGGTCCCGTCCAAAGGTGCGGGGGCCCGAGTCGCCGCGGTCGAAGCTGCGGGCGGGACGATCGTCCCTGTTGCCGAACGGCTTGCGGTTGTCTCCACCGCTAAACGGCTTACGATCACGATCGCCTCCGAAGCTGCGACGCTCCCCGCCCTCACGCGACGGACGATCACCAAACGGCTTCCGGTCACGGTCGCCGCCACCGCTAAACGGCTTACGGTCACGGTCGGCACCGAAGCTGCGACGCTCCCCGCCCTCACGCGACGGACGATCACCAAACGGCTTCCGGTCACGGTCGCCGCCACCGCTAAACGGCTTACGGTCACGGTCGGCACCGAAGCTGCGACGCTCACCGCCCTCACGCGACGGACGATCACCAAACGGCTTACGATCACGATCGCCACCAAAGCTGCGACGCTCACCGCCCTCACGCGACGGACGATCACCAAACGGCTTACGATCACGGTCACCACCACCGCTAAACGGCTTACGGTCACGATCGCCACCACCGCTAAACGGCTTACGATCACGATCGCCACCACCGCTAAACGGCTTACGATCACGATCGCCACCGAAGCTGCGACGCTCCCCGCCCTCACGCGAAGGACGATCACCAAACGGCTTACGATCATCCTTGGCCCGGAAACCACGGGGGTCTCCCCCGGAGTTGTTCGTGCCGCGGAAGCCGCCGCCTCCAGAATTACGGTCCCCGCCGAAGTTGCCGCGGTCGTTGCCGCGGTTGCCGTCGTTGTGCTCAGCCATGGTGGATTCCTCCTGTTATGAGCTGACCACTGGCGCAATCGCAGCCGCTCTGTTCCGTGTTTCGTTCCCTACGCAACCCGAAATCAAGCGCTTCGAAGTCCGTACATCTCAATCAATTCTAGGCGAGACGCCCCCGCCCGGCTAACGGCAGGGACGCTGCCGGCCGCCGCGGTGGCGAGTCTCACAGGCCGGCCCGGAACGACCTGCGGGAAGCTTCCCGCTTCAGGCGCCTCTAGTACGGGAGCGTCGCGATGACTGGCGGCGGTGCTGCCGGAGGGTTCTCTTTTTAGCAGCCTCTTGTGCGGGAGCGTCGGTGACCTACCGGCAGGATCTGCGGAAGGGTTCTGATTTTGGCAGCCTCTTGTGCGGGAGAGTTGTTGGCTTACCGGCAGGATCTGCGGGAGGGTTCTCATTTTGGGCGCCGGTTGTGCGGGAGAGTTGTTGGCTTACCGGCAGGATCTGCGGGAGGGTTCTGATTTGGGCAGCCTCTTGTGCGGGAGCGTTGTTGGCTTACCGGCAGGATCTGCGGGAGCGTTGTTGGCTTGCCGGCAGGATCTGCGGGAGCGTTTGGGCTTTGGGGGTGTTTTGGGTGTTAAAGGGCTCAGGCCCCGACACGTGGTGTCGGGGCCTGGCTGTAATGGTTGTCCGGCGGTGACCTACTCTCCCACACCCTCCCGGGTGCAGTACCATCGGCGCTGTGGGTCTTAGCTTCCGGGTTCGGAATGGGACCGGGCGTTTCCCCCACGCTATGACCGCCGTAACCCTTGCTCCGCACCCCGGGCCTGTGAAGGCACCCCTGGGTGGGAAATCTGTGGTTACAACATCCTGCCCCTGCGGGCAGTGTGGTGTTGTTATTCAGTTTTGGCTCCCTGCAACGTTTCGTCTGGCGACGGGTTTGTTGTTTGGGAACCACATAGTGGACGCAAGCAGTCTTGTTTCTTTGTACTCCTCCGCTGGTGTGAACGTCTTTTGAATCCGTTCACGAAGAAGAGTGTGTGGTGTAAGTTATCGGCCTATTAGTACCGGTCAGCTTCACGAGTCGTTAGTCCTCGCTTCCACATCCGGCCTATCAACCCAGTGGTCTGGCTGGGGGCCTCTCACACACAAGGTGTATGGAAATCTCATCTCGAAGCGAGCTTCCCGCTTAGATGCTTTCAGCGGTTATCCCATCCGAACGTAGCTAATCAGCGGTGCACTTGGCAGTACAACTGACACACCAGAGGTTCGTCCGTCCCGGTCCTCTCGTACTAAGGACAGCCCTTCTCAAATTTCCTGCGCGCGCAGCGGATAGGGACCGAACTGTCTCACGACGTTCTAAACCCAGCTCGCGTACCGCTTTAATGGGCGAACAGCCCAACCCTTGGGACCTACTCCAGCCCCAGGATGCGACGAGCCGACATCGAGGTGCCAAACCATGCCGTCGATATGGACTCTTGGGCAAGATCAGCCTGTTATCCCCGAGGTACCTTTTATCCGTTGAGCGACGGCCATTCCACAATGTACCGCCGGATCACTAGTCCCGACTTTCGTCCCTGCTCGAGATGTCTCTCTCACAGTCAAGCTCCCTTGTGCACTTACACTCGACACCTGATTGCCAACCAGGCTGAGGGAACCTTTGGGCGCCTCCGTTACTTTTTAGGAGGCAACCGCCCCAGTTAAACTACCCATCAGGCACTGTCCCTGACCCGGATTACGGGCCGAAGTTAGATGTCCAAAGTGACCAGAGTGGTATTTCAACGATGACTCCACCCGAACTGGCGTCCGGGCTTCAACGTCTCCCACCTATCCTACACAAGCCACTCCGAACACCAATACCAAACTATAGTAAAGGTCTCGGGGTCTTTCCGTCCTGCTGCGCGTAACGAGCATCTTTACTCGTACTGCAATTTCGCCGAGTTTATGGTTGAGACAGCGGGGAAGTCGTTACTCCATTCGTGCAGGTCGGAACTTACCCGACAAGGAATTTCGCTACCTTAGGATGGTTATAGTTACCACCGCCGTTTACTGGGGCTTAAATTCTCAGCTTCGCCTTGCGGCTAACCGGTCCTCTTAACCTTCCAGCACCGGGCAGGAGTCAGTCCGTATACATCGTCTTGCGACTTCGCACGGACCTGTGTTTTTAGTAAACAGTCGCTTCCCCCTGGTCTCTGCGGCCCCTGCACGCTCCGGACAGCAAGTGTCCATCACGATAGGGGCCCCCCTTCTCCCGAAGTTACGGGGGCATTTTGCCGAGTTCCTTAACCATAATTCTCTCGATCGCCTTAGTATTCTCTACCTGATCACCTGTGTCGGTTTGGGGTACGGGCGGCTAAAACCTCGCGTCGATGCTTTTCTAGGCAGCATAGGATCACCGAATCCCCCCATACGGGGGTCCCGTCGGGTCTCAGGCATCATGAACGGCGGATTTGCCTACCGTTCGCCCTACATCCTTAGACCGGGACAACCATCGCCCGGCTCGGCTACCTTCCTGCGTCACACCTGTTAATACGCTTGCCTCCCAGGTTTCGGTCCCGCGCTCCACCAAAACCCTTCACCCACAAGGGGTGTCGGGCAGGTCTCGGGCGGTTAGTATCCCCTGTTCAGCATGGGCGGTTTTTCGCCGGTACGGGAATATCAACCCGTTGTCCATCGACTACGCCTGTCGGCCTCGCCTTAGGTCCCGACTTACCCAGGGCAGATTAGCTTGACCCTGGAACCCTTGATCATTCGGCGGACGGGTTTCTCACCCGTCTTTCGCTACTCATGCCTGCATTCTCACTCGTGTAGGCTCCACCGCTGGTTTACACCGCGACTTCACTGCCCACACGACGCTCCCCTACCCATCCAGACGCCTGAACCACAAGGGCTTAGCTAATATCTGAATGCCACAACTTCGGCGGTGTACTTGAGCCCCGCTACATTGTCGGCGCGGAATCACTTGACCAGTGAGCTATTACGCACTCTTTTAAGGATGGCTGCTTCTAAGCCAACCTCCTGGTTGTCTTCGCAACTCCACATCCTTTCCCACTTAGCACACGCTTAGGGGCCTTAGTTGGTGGTCTGGGCTGTTTCCCTCTCGACTATGAAGCTTATCCCCCACAGTCTCACTGCTGCGCTCTCACTTACCGGCATTCGGAGTTTGGCTGACGTCAGTAACCTTGTAGGGCCCATTAGCCATCCAGTAGCTCTACCTCCGGTAAGAAACACGCAACGCTGCACCTAAATGCATTTCGGGGAGAACCAGCTATCACGAAGTTTGATTGGCCTTTCACCCCTACCCACAGCTCATCCCCTCCATTTTCAACTGAAGTGGGTTCGGTCCTCCACGACGTCTTACCGTCGCTTCAACCTGGCCATGGGTAGATCACTTCGCTTCGGGTCTAGATCACGCCACTGCAACGCCCTGTTCAGACTCGCTTTCGCTACGGCTTCCCCACACGGGTTAACCTCGCGACGTAACACTAACTCGCAGGCTCATTCTTCAAAAGGCACGCCGTCACAGCTACAAGGCTGCTCCGACGGATTGTAAGCACACGGTTTCAGGTACTGTTTCACTCCCCTCCCGGGGTACTTTTCACCTTTCCCTCACGGTACTGGTCCGCTATCGGTCATTAGGGAGTATTTAGGCTTATCAGGTGGTCCTGACAGATTCGCACGGGATTTCTCGGGCCCCGTGCTACTTGGGATACTTCCCAGGCGGCACACTACATTTCGGTTACGGGGCTCACACCCTCTCTGGCCGGCCTTTCAAGACCGTTCACCTATGCACATGCTCTCACCCCACTGTCCCGGCAGAGACAGAACGGAAAGTCCCACAACCCCGACCATGCAACGCCCGCCGGCTATCACACATGGAACGGTTTAGCCTGATCCGCGTTCGCTCGCCACTACTAACGGAATCACTATTGTTTTCTCTTCCTGCGGGTACTGAGATGTTTCACTTCCCCGCGTTCCCTCCACGCACCCTATGTGTTCAGATGCGGGTCACCAGATCACTCGCGCGTCTGGCGGGGTTTCCCCATTCGGACACCCTGGGATCACAGTCCGGTTATCGACTCCCCCAGGCTTATCGCAGATTCCTACGTCCTTCTTCGGCTCCTAATGCCAAGGCATCCACCGTGTGCTCTTAAAAACTTGACCACAAAAGATCAAGGAGTAATTTCGAGAGAACCACAGAAACCAACCACACCCAACAACACCACCCAAGGGTGACACCATCACGCGCAGCCAGATCCAGGTTCATATTCTTGGAAATTGCTTCTTATAAAAGATGCTCGCGTCCACTATGTAGTTCTCAAACAACAACCCCATACCACACACCCCACACACCCAAACAGTGCATGTTCGCTGCAGCCGGGAAACCAGAAACACAAGTCCCGGGAACGTTCAATCCCCGGTCCTGTTGTCTCAGGACCCAACAGTGTGCCAAACACTAAACCGCACCAGCCCCGCCCCCGCCGTTCCAGGACACCCTGCTCCACAAGAGAGCAGCACATCCGTACTGGGCAAGGACAAACCATGCGGCCGCTATTTGCTGATATTCCACCCGTGAGCACCCGCCGCAGAACAATCGTCTGCGCAACGGGCGTACTCCTGACAACACCACCACACAGGCATAACGCCCGGCAGGGTTGTTGTAGGTGCTCCTTAGAAAGGAGGTGATCCAGCCGCACCTTCCGGTACGGCTACCTTGTTACGACTTAGTCCCAATCGCCAGTCCCACCTTCGACAGCTCCCTCCCACAAGGGGTTAGGCCACCGGCTTCGGGTGTTACCAACTTTCGTGACTTGACGGGCGGTGTGTACAAGGCCCGGGAACGTATTCACCGCAGCGTTGCTGATCTGCGATTACTAGCGACTCCGACTTCATGGGGTCGAGTTGCAGACCCCAATCCGAACTGAGACCGGCTTTTTGGGATTAGCTCCACCTCACAGTATCGCAACCCTTTGTACCGGCCATTGTAGCATGCGTGAAGCCCAAGACATAAGGGGCATGATGATTTGACGTCGTCCCCACCTTCCTCCGAGTTGACCCCGGCAGTCTCCCATGAGTCCCCGCCATTACGCGCTGGCAACATGGAACGAGGGTTGCGCTCGTTGCGGGACTTAACCCAACATCTCACGACACGAGCTGACGACAACCATGCACCACCTGTGAACCGGCCCCAAAGGGGAAGGACTGTTTCCAGCCCGGTCCGGTCCATGTCAAGCCTTGGTAAGGTTCTTCGCGTTGCATCGAATTAATCCGCATGCTCCGCCGCTTGTGCGGGCCCCCGTCAATTCCTTTGAGTTTTAGCCTTGCGGCCGTACTCCCCAGGCGGGGCACTTAATGCGTTAGCTACGGCGCGGAAAACGTGGAATGTCCCCCACACCTAGTGCCCAACGTTTACGGCATGGACTACCAGGGTATCTAATCCTGTTCGCTCCCCATGCTTTCGCTCCTCAGCGTCAGTTAATGCCCAGAGACCTGCCTTCGCCATCGGTGTTCCTCCTGATATCTGCGCATTTCACCGCTACACCAGGAATTCCAGTCTCCCCTACATCACTCTAGTCTGCCCGTACCCACCGCAGATCCGGAGTTGAGCCCCGGACTTTCACGGCAGACGCGACAAACCGCCTACGAGCTCTTTACGCCCAATAATTCCGGATAACGCTTGCGCCCTACGTATTACCGCGGCTGCTGGCACGTAGTTAGCCGGCGCTTCTTCTGCAGGTACCGTCACTTTCGCTTCTTCCCTACTGAAAGAGGTTTACAACCCGAAGGCCGTCATCCCTCACGCGGCGTCGCTGCATCAGGCTTGCGCCCATTGTGCAATATTCCCCACTGCTGCCTCCCGTAGGAGTCTGGGCCGTGTCTCAGTCCCAGTGTGGCCGGTCACCCTCTCAGGCCGGCTACCCGTCGTCGCCTTGGTGAGCCATTACCTCACCAACAAGCTGATAGGCCGCGAGTCCATCCAAAACCACAATAAAGCTTTCCACCCCCCACCATGCGATGAGGAGTCATATCCGGTATTAGACCCAGTTTCCCAGGCTTATCCCAGAGTTAAGGGCAGGTTACTCACGTGTTACTCACCCGTTCGCCACTAATCCCCGGTGCAAGCACCGGATCATCGTTCGACTTGCATGTGTTAAGCACGCCGCCAGCGTTCATCCTGAGCCAGGATCAAACTCTCCGTTGAAGAAAAACAGACACAACCAACACCCCCGGGAAAACGGGACGTGAAGGCTGCACAAAATTTGAAACCAGCTGTAAAAACCAGACCACACCACGGGGTGGCGGATCCAGTCAATTCAACCAATTCAATACAATAAATTGGTATCAACAAACTTGGCACACTATTGAGTTCTCAAACAACAGACACATTCGAATACTTGTCGAAACAATTCACTCGGTGAATTTATTCATTTCGCTTTTCTTCGCTGCGATGTTTTCAGCTTATTTCATTCTTTTCTACTTTGCAAACCCGGAAATTTTTCCGAAATTCACTCTGTAGCAGAGAATCCGCCCAGCAAAATGCGAAGCAATTTCGATTTCCCGCGTTGTGCGCAGGAAGAATTGCTTCTCTTTGTTGGGGGTTTGTCACCACTCAGCGGCGGCGACTCAGAAAACAATACACGCTCCCCTCCGGCCGTGCAAATCGGACAGTGGGAAGCGTGCAGGGGCACCCGGAGAGTGCCATGGGCGGGCCGGAGCCGGCCCGAAAAAGGAGTGGCGGCTAGGCTCCCGAAACCTCCACTGTTGCAAGGTTCTTCTTGCCGCGGCGCAGCAGCAGGTAGCGCCCATGCAGGAGCTCCCCGGGTGCGATGACGGCCTCAGGATCGGAGACCTTGGTGTTGTTCACGTAGGCACCACCCTCCCCCACGGTCCGCCGGGCCGCAGACTTGCTGTCGGACAACCCGGTCGCCACCAGAAGATCGATGATCCCGAGTCCGGAGCCGTCCACGGTCGCGGAAGGCAGTTCCGCCGTGGCGGCCCGGAGGCTCTCTGCGTCCAGGGCGGCGAGGTCCCCGCCGCCGAACACGGCAGCGGACGCGGCAATGACCTTTTCGGTGGCCTCGACGCCGTGCACCAGTGAGGTGACCTCGTAGGCAAGCTTCCGCTGGCCTTCGCGGGCGAAGGGCCGCTCCGCTACCGAGGCTTCGAGTGCTTCGATCTCTGCACGGCTGAGGAAGGTGAAGACTTTGAGCCGGGCGGCGACGTCGGCGTCGGCGGTGTTGAGCCAGAACTGGTAGAAGGCGTACGGGCTGCACATTTCTGGGTCCAGCCAGATCGCATTGCCCTCGCTCTTGCCGAACTTGGTGCCGTCCGCGTTGGTGATCAGCGGCGTGCCCAGAGCGTGGACGTGTTTGCCCTCCACCTTGCGGATCAGGTCGGTGCCACTGGTGAGGTTGCCCCACTGGTCCGAACCGCCGGTCTGCAGCACGCAGCCGTAGTCGCGGAACAGCTGCAGGTAGTCCATGCCCTGCAGGATCTGGTAGCTGAACTCGGTGTAGCTGATCCCCTCATCCGAGTTAAGGCGGGTGGCAACGATGTCCTTCTTGATCATGGTGCCGACGCGGAAGTGTTTGCCGATGCCGCGCAGGAAGTCGATGGCGCTCAGCGGGGCGGTCCAGTCGAGGTTGTTCACCATCCGGGCCGCGTTGTCCCCTTCAAAGCTGAGGAAGCGCTGGACCTGGCCCTGCAGCCGACCCACCCATTCCGCCACGGTTTCCGGGGTGTTGAGCACCCGTTCCGCGGTCTGCCGGGGGTCACCGATCAATCCGGTGGAGCCGCCCACCAGGCCGAGAGGTTTGTGCCCGGCCAGCTGGAGCCGGCGCATGAGCAGCAGCTGCACGAGGTTGCCCAGGTGCAGGCTGGGCGCGGTGGGATCAAAGCCGCAGTAGTACGTCGCGGGAGCGCCCGCAAGCAATTTCTCCAGCTCCGCCTCATCCGTGGAGACGTGGACAAGGCCGCGCCATTTCAGCTCCTGCCAGATGTTGGCGAAGCCGGGGTCGTTCTGCTGGGACTGAAGATCATTTAGCTGGGACACGGAATCTAAGTTAGCAGGATCGCCGCGGCCGGACCGCCCCGCTGCAGCTCGTGACGGAACGGCACTCGTCGCCGCATCCTCCTGGCGAACCAGTGGAGCGGCGGCAAGACACAGCGGCGGGCAGCCGCCTACTCTTCGATGCCGGCCGGCACGGGGGCGGCCGCGATGAGGCGCAGCCGCTGGGTGGGGCGGGTCATTGCGACGTAGAGATCACCCACCCTGCCGTGCTCGTGGTTGAGCATGGCTGACGGTTCCAGGACGACGACCCCGTCGAACTCCAGCCCCTTGGCCTCACGGGGGCTGATCACCACAATGTCCTGCTCGTAGCTGCCGGCGCCGGTGCCGACCCGGCGGCCGTACGCGGCGCGCAGCGCGGCAGTGGCCTCCGGCAGGAGCCCGCCGTCGGCAATCACGGCCAGCAGGCCGCCGTCGAGCGCGTTGAGTTCCTCCGGGAGGACCTCAAGGAGCCGGCCGACGATCGCGCCGGGCTCGACCCGGTCGATGACCGGCGACCAGCGGCCCTCCCTCACGGCCTTGGGCGCGGAGACGACGAGCCCGGCGGCGTTGGCCATCCGCGCTGCCGCCTCGGCGATCTGCGACGGGGTGCGGTAGTTGACGGTGAGTTCTTCAAGCTGCCAGCGGTCGCCGAACATCGGGGCCAGGGCGCTCTGCCAGGACTTCGCCCCGGCGACCGAGCTGGTCTGGGCGATGTCACCGACGATCGTGAAGGACTTCAGCGGGCAGCGCCGGACCAGCAGCCGCCACTGCATGGGCGAGAGTTCCTGCGCCTCGTCCACCACAATGTGCCCGAAGGCCCAGGTGCGGTCGCTGGTGGCTCGCTCGGCTGCGGTCAGCCGCGCCTCGCGTTCCTGGTTCTGGTCCACCAGTTCTTCGGCCGAGATGAGGACGTCCACACCGGCCGTTTCCATGTTGACGAGGGTTTGTTTGGCGTTGGCCAGGTCGCGGGCGCGGTCGTGCTCCTGCTGGGCCAGCCCCCGGCCGGCGGCCGGATCGAGTTCGCCGAGCAGTTCGGCGGCCTCGTCCAGCAGCGGGACGTCGGCCTCGGTCCACGGCGATCCGGCCGGCCGGAGCAGCAGGGCGCGTTCGGCGTCGCTGAGGTGCGGGGTGCACGCCGCCAGGATGGCGGGCTTGCTCAGCAGCTCCCCCACCAGTTTTTCCGGGGTCATCGGCATCCAGCACAGGTTCAGGGCCACCCGGACGTCACGCGCTGAACGGACGTCTTCGGCAAGGTAGGACCGGTCGGCGTTGTTTCCGATGCTGCCGGCCTCCACCAGTTCGGTCATCTGCTCGGTCAGTTCGCGCAGCAGGATCTTGACGAAGGAGACCCGTGCCTCGTTGTGCGGCTTCCCGGTGGCGCGTGCCTTCTCCCGCGCCCGGCGGACCTGCCGCGGGGTCAGCACAAGCTTGCGGCCATCCACTTCGAGGATGCGGTTCTCGGCCGGGACCCGTTGCCGGTTGGCGACCGCGTTCGCCACCACCTCGGCCATGTCGAGCCGGCCCTTGATGGCCGCCACGTCGGAATCGTCTTCGGCGACGGCGTGGATGCCGGGCATCAGACGGCCCAGGCTGGCCATCACCACACCGGTTTCGCCGAGGGACGGCAGCACCCGTTCGATGTAGTTCATGAACGACGACGACGGCCCCACCAGCAGCACGCCGGCGGTCTTGAGCCGGTCGCGGTGGGTGTAGAGCAGGTAGGCGGCACGGTGCAGGGCGACGGCGGTCTTGCCGGTGCCGGGTCCGCCCTGGACCACAAGCGCTCCCGAGATGGACGAGCGGATGATCCTGTCCTGCTCGGACTGGATGGTGCCGACGATGTCCGACATCCGGCCGGTGCGTTTGGAATTCAGGGCGGCAAGCAGCGCGCCCTCTCCCTGCAGCGAATCGTTGTCGGCCAGCAGGTCGGCGTCGAGCACGTCATCCTCGATCGCCTTGACCTGGCGGCCCTGCAGAATCAGGTGCCGGCGGCGGCGTACGCCCTGCCGGTCGAAGGCGGTGGCCTGGTAGAAGTGACCGGCTTCGGGTGCCCGCCAATCCACCATCAACCGCTGCAGGTCCTCGGTGGTCAGGCCGATGCGGCCGATGTACTGGGCCTCGCCGGAGTCGAGGTCGAGGCGGCCGAACACGAGGCGGTCGTCGACGGCGTCGAGCTGGGCGAGGCGGTCCTCGTAGAGAGCGGCGAACGCGTCCCGCTCGGAGACGTTCTGCATGGTGCCCACGGCACCCGCGCGGCGTACCTGGGCGAGCTGGGCGCGCTTTTCCGCCCGCAGCTCATCCAGCCGGGCATAAAGTCCGGCTACATAGTCGCGTTCATGGGCCAAATCAGCGTCGTGCATCGAACGTTCCCCTATCGAAAAAGACAGACCAACCATTCTACAGCGATTTCGAGCATCGCTCCCCAAATATGTCGGTTTTCTTCAGGCCTCGCTTTTGTCAGGCATTCTACCGAGGTGGCCGCGACCGTCCACCCGGCTGCACAGCCGGCTGTCAGCTCGCTGTCAGCCCGCTGCTCACCGTCCGGCGACGGGGATCCCTACAGGCTCAGCAGCGAGTGGATGCGGTGTCCGCCGAGGGCCGCCCGGCCGTTCAGCTCCTCGAGCTCCATCACCACGCCGACGCCGGCCACCTCGACGCCACAGCGTTCGAACAGCCTGGCGGCTGCGCCCAGGGTGCCGCCGGTGGCGAGGACGTCGTCGAGGATGAGCACCCGGGTGCCCGGCACCAGGTCCGAGCTGTGCAGTTCCAGGGTGGCGGTGCCGTATTCGAGGGAGTAATCCTCGGAGACCACCTCGCGGGGCAGTTTGCCCGCCTTGCGGACTGTCACGACGCCGGTGTCCGTGGCGTAGGCGGCGGCCGCGGCCAGCAGGAAGCCGCGGGCTTCCACCCCGGCGACGGCGTCGAACTGCCCGCGGAAGGGTTCAACCAGCGCATCGACCACGGCCTTGAGCGCAACGCCGTCGGCGAAGACCGGGGTGAGGTCCTTGAAGACAATCCCGGGCTTAGGGTAGTCCAGGACGGTGGCACACAGGCTGGTGATCAGCTCATCCACCGGAATTGCGTTGCTGGTCTGGGGCTGGGCCTGCTCGCTTTGTTTCACCCATCAATCTTACTGGCTGGTACTAGACGGCCGGCCCTGGCCGCCGGCCGGCCCGGGTGGCCCGCCTTCCCCGCCTGCCGTGCGCGGGGATTTCAAGAGGTTATTGGCCATTCCGTACCGGACCAGCTCCAGCGCTGCTGAGAGCGCCCGTTCCGCGTCGAACCGGGCCGCTGCCGCGGCACTCAGGCGGACGGTGTCGTTGGCCCAGGCGGAGCGGTGGAAGCGGTCCGCGTCACCGTGCAAAAGCCGGCCGTACAGAACGTCTTCGAAACGGTCCGGCCCTTCGTCCGGCGCGGGACCTTCACCCGGCCTTTCGTCCGGCGCGGGACCTTCACCCGGCGCAACGTGCTGACGGCCCTGGACCATCTCGGGGGTGAACAGAGCGACGATGCCGTCGGCCCCGTCCGCGAGGTGGCGGTCCGCCGAGTAGTTGCAGAAGCGGAGCGCCCGCACCACGAGCTTGAGCGAGACGTGTTCATCGCGGACGATGAATTTACGCAGCAGCGCCGCCCTGAAGAGCTCAAGCCAGCGCCGGCGCTCCGCCTCGGCCGGGTGCACCGGCGGCTCCGCGTCGAAGAGGGCCACCATCGAAAAGTACTCGGTGGCCAGCTCCTGGAAAATCTCCAGTCTCTCGAGCTCACTGCCCGGTTTCCCGCGTTTGCCTTCGCCCATCAGCTGTCATCTCCTTAAGCCGCCGGTGCCACGCCCTGATGGCCGGCTACGCCGTCCGGACCTTTGCCGCCTTGTAGCGGGAGACGGTCGGGTCGCCGCTGAGCCAGAAACGCCACGGGTACTCGTCGCTGCCGCCGGCGCCGGAGACGCCCACCCTCGGCCCGGAGCTGATCGCCGTCGCGGGCGCGGCAGGGAGCTCGAGCCGGAACGGGGCGCCGAGCGCATCGCGGCCGCTGTCCGCCGTCGTCAGTCCCAGGGCCGTCGCGAAGCGGGCGGGCCCGCTGGCAAGGTCCTTCGGCGCTTTCGACGTCGGCCGCCGGGCGAGGGCCAGTTCCTCTCCGGCGACCACCTCGCCGGCGCGCAGGAGCAGCGCGGAGGCCACTCCCTCGGGGCCGCAGACAATGTTGGCGCAGTGGTGCATGCCGTAAGTGAAGTACACGTAGAGATGCCCGGCGGGGCCGAACATCGGGGCGTTCCGCCGGGTCCGGCCGCGGAACGTGTGCGAGCCGGGATCCGGATGCAGCGAATCCTCCGGCCCCAGGTAGGCCTCGACCTCGGTGATCCGCACGGCGACCGGCCCGCCGTGGCTCTCGTGCGTCAGCACCGCGCCAAGCAGCAGCGGCGCAACGGTGCGCGCATCGGCGGAGAGCAGCCCGCGCAGGGCCTCGGGCGTCACGCTGGAATCCATTCCCCGACTTTAACAAACCCCTTCCTCCCCGGAGTAGCGGCCCTCCACGGCGGTGTCCGATTTCCGCTAGCGGGGGCGGACGCGGGCTGGCAGGATGGAGCCATGGACTTTTGGCAGCGCTACCGGGCAATCGATGCCCGGGACCCCCGTTTCGACGGGCAGTTCTACACCGCTGTCCGCACCACCGGAATCTACTGCCGGCCGTCCTGCCCGGCACGGACCCCCAAAGCCGGCAACGTCACCTTCTACGAGACCTCGGCCGCCGCCCACGACGCCGGCTACCGGGCGTGCAAACGCTGCCTGCCCGAGGCGGTGCCCGGCACCCCGGCATGGAATGTCCGCTCCGACATCGCGGGCCGGGCCATGCGGCTGATCAACGATGGTGTGATTAACCGCGACGGCGTGGAGGGGCTCGCTGCGCGACTGGGCTACTCCTCGCGGCAGCTCAACCGGATCCTCAGCCATGAACTGGGCGCCGGTCCGCTGTCGCTGGCACGGGCCAGCCGGGCCCAGACCGCCCGGACGCTGCTGGTCTCCACCTCAATGAAGGCCGCCGATATCGCGTTCGCCGCGGGCTTCAGCAGCGTCCGCCAGTTCAACGAGACCATCGCCGAGGTCTTCGCCATGACGCCGTCGGCGCTGCGGGCCACGGCGCGGCACCCGCAGTCGCCGGGCCGCACCGCGGTGTCCTCCACGGCCCTGGCCCTGAACCTGCCCTACCGGGAGCCCTTTGATCCGGGGGTGTTCGGCTTCCTGGCCGTGCGCGCCATTCCGGGGATCGAGGAGGGGACGGCCACGTCCTATGCCCGTACCCTGCGGCTGTCCCACGGGGACGCGCGCTTCCGGGTGGACTACGACGTCGATGCGCCGGGACGCCCGTTGAAGCTAAGCATCGGTGCCGTGGACCTGCGGGACCTGGCCTCGCTGCTCAGCAGGGTCCGGCGGCTGTTGGATGTCGACGCCGACCCGGTCGCCATTGACACGTCCCTCGCCGCCGATCCGCGGCTGGCGGCCAGTGTTGCGGCCGCCCCGGGAATGCGGATGCCCGGGGCCGTGGACCCGCAGGAACTGTTGATCCGCGCCATGGTCGGCCAGCAAATCACCGTGGCGGCGGCGCGGACAGCCCTGGTCCAGCTGTCGGCGTGCGGCAGCGAAAGTGCGGTTCCGGCAGACGGCCTGCACCGGATTTTCCCTACGCCGGCTGACATTGCGGACACCGGATTCCAGTTGCTTCGCGGACCACAGCGCCGCATCGATTCGATCCGCGGCGCCGCAACGGCGATGGCGGCGGGCGAGCTGGACTTCGGCTACGGCGACGACCTGGCCGGGCTGCAGGCCAAGCTCCTGCCGCTGGCCGGCGTCGGACCCTGGACCGTGGGATACCTCGCGATGCGGGTGATCGGCGCCCCGGACGTGTTCCTGGCCAACGACGCCGCCGTCCGCAACGGTATCCGCTCGCTGGCGCAGGAATCAGGCAATACCGATAGCGTCGCCGCCGACGAGGCTGGCGACGAGGCGGCTGTCCCGGCCCCGGCCCCGTCGTCCCCCGCTCCCCTGGCCCCCGCTTCGCTCTCTCCCGATTTTCGGGAGGTCAGCCCGTGGCGCTCCTACGCCACCATGCACCTCTGGCGCGCGGCCGCAGCAGCCCAGTCCGCGGCGCGGACAAAATCGGCCCGCACCAAGACAACAGCCCTGAAGAAAGTGACGCAATGAAAGCGCAGCTCCTCACCATGTCCACCCCGGATGGCCCGTTCACCATCATTGCCCGCGACGGCGCCGTCCTGGCCTCGGGCTGGACCGCGGTACCCGGCGAACTCACCGGCCAGATCCATGCCGACTTGCTGCCTGAGGGCTACGAGACGGTCCCGGACCTGGGCAGCATCTCGGCCGCCGTCGAGGACTTTTATGCCGGCGATCCCGGCGCCGTGATGGAGGTGCCGGTGCTGCAGAAATCCGGCCCCTTCCGCAGCCATGCCTGGGACATGCTCCGGACCGTGGCCGCAGGCAGTCCGGTGACCTACACCGAATACGCTGAGCTCTCCGGCAACGCCAAAGCCGTCCGCGCGGCGGCCAGCGCCTGCGCCTTCAACGCGGCCGCCCTGTTCGTGCCCTGTCACCGCGTGATCCGCACCGACGGGAGCCTGGGCGGGTTCCGCTGGGGGCTCGCCATCAAGGAAAGCTTGCTGTCCCGGGAACGCGAGGCGGCGCTGCTCGAAACCGCGCCGAGGTGACATTTGGCGCCAATGTTTCGTCAGAAGATCGGCGTCAAATGTCACCTCGGCGGAAGTGTCAGCGGGTGACGGGCACCCCGGCGGGCCACGGCAGCAGCTCCGGAAGGTCGACGCCGTCGGCCGCTGCGGTGGCGCGCAGGCTTCCCAGGGTGGGGGTCCGGCCGGCCAGCCACGCGGCGATGTCGGTGAGCATGCCGTTAATGGCGGTCGAGCGTCCGCCGGCGGCACCGATCGTGACGGAGGGCAGACCCAGCGGCTGCAGCACGAACCGCTCCCCCTCGGGCACCCGGGCAGCCAGGAAGTCGAAGAGGTGTTCGCAGAACGGTTTGCTCCAGGTTTCGGGGCCGCGGCCGGTGCCGAGGTCGGTGGCGTGGATGGTGAGCTCGCGCCAGAGCGCCAGGCCGCCGTCGAACACCACGCCACCGCGGTAGCTGATGGGTTCCTGCCAACCTGCCGCATCGAGTGCCCCGAACGCCGTGAGTGCGCGCTCGAAGGCGGCGGCCACGGCCGCCCGGTGCTCCTCGGCGCTGTGGCCGGCCGCCAGTTCGATGGCGCGGGTGCGTCCTTCGAAGCCGCCGTCGTAGAGTTCGATGCTTTCGCCGCGGGCGGCGTATTCGGCCTGGCGGGCCATCGCGTTGCCGATTCCGGTGAGGTGGGCCAGCACGTGCCCGCGGGTCCAGCCCGGGAGTTCGGACGGGGCCTGGACATCCTGGTCGCCCAGTTTGACGGCGATTCCGGTCACGACGTCGGCGGCGCAGCGGAGTTCCTCGAGCAGGTTTTCAGGGGTGATTGAGGTCATGGCGCCCATCCTAACGGAGCGTCCGGATTAATCGCGGCTAACTGGGCCGGCCGTCCTGGCCGGGCCCATAACGGTGCCGGATGTGCCGCCGGTCGTGCCGCGCCTGCCAGAATTCGAGTTCGCGGGGCCGGAGCGCGTAGAGCTGCCAGCTGGGGTTCGCGCTGCCGTCGGCGCCGGGCCGATCGTGCCAGTCGACGGCGGAAGCTTCCGCGGAGAGTTCCACGACCTCGCCGGCCACGCGGACCTGGCGGCCCTGCTGCTGCCAGAAGAAGTTCAGCGCGGCGTGCGGGTTATCCGCCAGTTCCCGGCCTTTGCGCGACTGGCGGGACGTCGCGAAGTGCCAGCCGTCGTCGTCGATGTCCTTGAGGATCAGCATCCGCGAGGACGGCCGGCCGAGCGCGTCGGCCGTAGCCAGACTGCAGGCGTTCGGCTGCGGGACGCCTGCCGCCAGGGCCTCCGCGAGCCACTGCCGGAACAGCTCGGCGGGATCCGCGGGCGCCTGCTCCGGGTCGAAGTCCGGGAGCGCGTCGGGGAAGTCGGGCAGGGCGCGCAGGAACTGGCGGAACGATTCGCTCATCCACCCACCTTAAACGCCGCGAGATGACATTTCGCGGCAGTGTTATCGGAAAACATTGCCGCGAAGTGTCATCTCGCGGGTGTCGAAGAGTTAGCCGGCGTAGGCGCGCACGGCCTCGAGCTCTGCCTCAAGTGCCAGCAGCTGGCGCTCGACGGCGGCCGGCGCGGTGCCGCCCTGCGAGTTCCGGCTGTTGAGCGAGCCTTCGGTGGACAGCACGGTGCGGACGTCCGGCGTCAGGTGCTCCGAGATGGCGGCGTATTCCTCGTCCGTCAGGTCCCAGAGTTCGACGTCGCGGCTTTCGGCCTGCTTCACCGCGGCGCCGGAGAGCTCATGCGCCTCGCGGAACGGCACGCCCTGCCGGACCAGCCATTCGGCGATGTCCGTGGCCAGCGCGAAGCCCTGGGGTGCCAGGGATTCCATCCGCTCGGTGTTGAACTTCAGCGTCGCGATCATGCCGGAGACGGCCGGAAGCAGCAGCTCCAGGGTGTCGGCGGCGTCGAAGACCGGTTCCTTGTCCTCCTGCAGGTCGCGGTTGTACGCGAGCGGCAGGCCCTTGAGGGTGGCGAGCAGCCCGGTCAGGTCGCCGATCAGCCGGCCGGCCTTGCCGCGGGCGAGTTCGGCCACGTCCGGGTTCTTCTTCTGCGGCATGATCGAGGAGCCGGTGGAGTAGGAATCGTGCAGGGTCACGAAGGAGAACTCCTTGGTGGCCCACAGGATCACTTCCTCCGATACCCGGGACAGGTCCACGCCGATCATGGCCGAAACCCATGCGAACTCGGCGAAGACGTCGCGGGAGGCGGTGCCGTCGATCGAGTTGTGCGTGGCCGAGTTGAAGCCGAGGTCCGCCGCGACCGCTTCCGGGTCCAGGCCCAGCGAGGATCCGGCGAGGGCGCCGGAGCCGTAGGGCGAGACGCCGGCGCGCTTGTCCCAGTCGGCCAACCGCTGCACATCGCGCAGCAGCGCCCAGGCGTGGGCCAGCAGATGATGGCTGAGCAGCACCGGCTGGGCGTGCTGGAGGTGGGTGCGGCCGGGCATGGCCACCCCGCGGTGCTCCTTGGCCTGACCGACCAGCGCATCGATCGTGGCGAGTACGCCGCGGGCGATGATCCGTGCGTGGTCGCGCAGGAACATCCGGCCCAGCGTGGCCACCTGGTCGTTGCGGGAGCGGCCGGCGCGGAGCTTGCCGCCCAGCTGGGTGCCGGCACGCTCGATCAGGCCGCGTTCCAGCGAACCGTGCACGTCCTCGTCCGATTCGGCCGGGGTGTACGCGCCGGAGGCGACGTCCGCGTCCAGGCGGCCCAGGGCGTCGAGCATGCCTTCCAGCTCGGCGTCGTCCAGCAGCCCGGCCTTGTGCAGCACGCGGGCGTGCGCCTGGGACCCGGCAATGTCGTAGCGGGCCAGCCGCCAGTCAAAGTGCGTGGACTTGCTCAGCGCTGCAAGGGCGTCCGCGGGGCCGCCGGCGAACCGGCCGCCCCAGAGCGCACCTGTGTTCGTCGCCTCGGACTTGGTGGTTTCCGACTCAGCCACGCGGGCTACTTTCCTGCGACGCGGATGTCGCGGCCGGAGGCAACCTTGGCGGACATGCCCCACAGCTCGATGAAGCCGCGCGCCATCGACTGGTCGAAGGTGTCGCCGGTGTCGTAGGTGGCGAGATCGAAGTCGTAGAGCGAGGTCTCGGAGCGGCGCCCGTTGACGATCGCCTGGCCGCCGTGCAGGACCATGCGGATGTCGCCGGAGACGTAGCGCTGGGTGTCTTCGATGAAGGCGTCCAAGGAGCGCTTGAGCGGGGAGAACCACTGGCCGTCGTAGACCAGCTCGGACCAGCGCTGGCCGACCGTGGCCTTGAAGCGGGCCTGCTCGCGCTCGATCGTGATGTCCTCGAGGTGCTTGTGCGCGGTGATCAGCGCCATCGCTCCCGGGGCCTCGTAGATTTCGCGGGACTTGATGCCAACGAGGCGGTCCTCGACGACGTCGATCCGGCCGACGCCCTGGGCGCCGGCGCGGCGGTTCAGTTCCTTGATGGCCTGCAGCGGGGTGACCTTGACGCCGTCGATCGCGACCGGCACGCCGGCTTCGAAGGAGATGGTGACCTCATCCGGGGCCGGCGGGAACTCCGGGGTGGCGGTGTAGTCGTAGATGTCCTTGGTGGGGGCGTTCCAGATGTCCTCGAGATAACCGGTCTCGACGGCGCGGCCCCAGACGTTCTGGTCGATCGAGTACGGGTTCTTCTTGGTGGTCTCGATCGGCAGTCCCTTTTCCTCGGCGAAGGCGATGGCCTTGTCTCGGGTCAGGGCGAGGTCGCGGACCGGGGCGATGCACTTCAGGTCCGGGCCGAGGGTCTGGATGCCGACCTCGAAGCGGACCTGGTCGTTGCCCTTGCCGGTGCAGCCGTGGGCCACCGTGGTGGCGCCGAATTCGCGGGCAGCCTTGACCAGGTGCTTGACGATCACCGGGCGGGAGATCGCGGAAACCAGCGGGTAGTGGCCCTGGTAGAGGGCGTTCGCCTTCAGCGTGGGCATGCAGTATTCGTTCGCGAACTCATCCGACGCGTCGGCCACGTAGGCTTCGACGGCACCGCAGCCGAGGGCACGCTGGCGGATGGTCTCCAGCGACTCGCCGCCCTGTCCGACGTCGACCGCCACGGCAATGACCTCGGCGCCGGTCGCTTCACCGATCCAGCCGATGGCTACGGAAGTATCCAGGCCACCGGAGTAGGCCAGCACAATACGCTCAGTCACTTCAAATGCTCCTTAGTTGTTGGGTTCTTGGGGTCTCTAGTGAAAGTTCACAGATGGGTCTCACTGGCCGGCTTCTTCGGCCAGCTGCAGGAAGCGGGCGGCGACGGCGGCGCCGCCGGCCGGGTCGCGGGTGACCAGCAGCACGGTGTCGTCCCCGGCGATGGTGCCGAGGATCGAGGGCATCACCGAGTGGTCGATGGCGAGGGCCAGGAAGTTCGCGGCGCCCGGCGGGGTCCGGAGCACCACGAGATTCGCGGACGCCTCGGCCGTGACGAGTAGCTCGCCGCAGAGCCGCGCGAGCCGCGCGTCGAGGATTTCCTGGGTCACGCCGCTTTTGGCCGCGCGTTCCCCGCCCTCCCCCGGCACGGCGTACACCAGCACACCCTCCTTGCCGCGGACCCGGACAGCGCCCAGCTCCACGAGGTCGCGGGACAGCGTGGCCTGGGTGACCTGGACGCCGTCGTCCGCGAGCAGGGCCGCCAGCTCGGCCTGCGAGCGGACGGATTCACCGGTGAGGATCGCGGTGATCCGCGCCTGCCGGGCCGTTTTGGTGGCCGGGCTGGCCCCCTGGGCGGCGGGCTGGACGGACATCAGTCCAGCCCGTCCACCGGCGCCAGCCCATCAACCACTGCCAGGCCTGAACGGTGCATGAGCCAGGCCATCAGCGCCTTCTGCGCGTGCAGCCGGTTCTCCGCCTCGTCCCAGACCACGGACTGCGGGCCGTCGATCACGCCGGCGGAGATTTCGTAGCCGCGGTACGCCGGGAGGCAGTGCAGCACGACGGCGTCCGGCGCGGCGAGCTTCATCGCGTCCTCGTCCACGGAGTACTCGCGGAACAGCTGCAGCCGGGCTTCCTTCTCGTCTTCCTGGCCCATCGAGACCCAGGTGTCGGTGGCGACGACGTCGGCTCCGCGGAGCGCCTCTGCGGCGTCAACCGTGACCAGCACGGAGCCGCCGGTTTCCGCGGCGCGCTCTTCCGCGGCGGCGACGATCTCCGCAGCGGGCAGGTAGCCCTCCGGGCCGGAGATGCGCACGTGCATGCCCGCGGTGACGCCGGCCAGCAGGTAGGAGTTGGCCATGTTGTTGGCGGAGTCGCCGAGGTAGCTCATGGTGAGTCCCGCCAGCGTGCCCTTGTGTTCCTTGATGGTCAGCAGGTCGGCAAGGAGCTGGCAGGGGTGGTAGTCATCGCACAGGGCGTTGATCACCGGGACGTGGGCGTTCCCGGCCATTGCGACGAGGCCGGCGTGCGCGCCGGTCCGCCACACGATGGTGGAGACCATGCGTTCGAGCACCTTGGCGGTGTCCTCCACCGACTCCTTGTGCCCGATCTGGGCTTCGCCCGGGTTGATGATCAGGGCGTTGCCGCCCATGTCGGCGATGCCGGTGGCGAAGGAGACCCGGGTGCGGGTGGAGGTCTTGTCGAAGATCACGGCCACGGTCTTGCGGCCGCTGCCTTCCGCGGCGAAGGGCTGGACGCTGTACGGGGCGGCCTTCATCCGGACGGCGAGGTCCAGGACCTCGGCCTGCTCGGCCGGGGTGAGGTCCGTGTCCTTGAGGAAGTGGCGGGTGGGCACGGATGCGGTCATGGAGGCGGTCACTGGGCGTCCTTTGCGGTCTGGAGGAGGGCCGGCAGCGCGGCGAGGAAACGGTCGGCCTGGGCTTCGGTCAGGATCAGCGGCGGCGCGAGGCGGATGGTGTGCGGACCGGGGCTGTTGACGATGAACCCGGCGTCCAGCCCGGCGGCGACGACGGCGGGAGCCACGTCGGCGTCGAGGTCGAAGCCGATCAGCAGGCCTTCGCCGCGAACCTCGGTGACGCCGTCGATCCCGGCGAGGCCGGTGCGCAGGTGCTCCCCCACCTCCCGGACGTGGGCGAGGACCTGCTGGTTCTCCAGCACGTGCAGGGTGGCCAGGGCCGCCGCGGTGGCCACCGGGTTGCCGCCGAATGTCGTGCCGTGCTGGCCGGCGGACAGCAGTGCAGAAACTTCGGGGCCGAAGGTGAGCAGGGCACCGATCGGGAAGCCGCCGCCCAGGCCCTTGGCGAGGGTCACGGCGTCGGGGACGATGCCGGCGTCCTCGCTGGCCAGCCACTTGCCGGTGCGGCCGATGCCGGTCTGGACCTCGTCCAGGATCAGCAGGGCGCCGGCGGCGCTGGTGGCTTCGCGGGCCGCCCGGAGGTAGCCGGCGGGCAGCGGGCGGACGCCTGCTTCGCCCTGGATCGGTTCGAGGAAGACGGCGGCGGTGCTCTCATCAATCGCGGCACGGAGGGCCTCGATGTCGCCGAAAGGCACGTGCACGACGCCGCCGGGCAGCGGTGCGAACGGCGCCCGGTAGGCCTCCTTGGAGGTCAGCGCCAAGGCGCCCATGGTGCGGCCGTGGAAGGCGCCTTCGAGGGCGATGATTTTGGTCCGCGGCGACTCCGGGGACCCGGCATTCCGGCGCGCCAGCTTGAACGCCGCTTCGACGGCCTCGGTACCGGAGTTGGCGAAGAACACCTTGGACCCGGCCGGGGCCTGGGAAATTTCCAGCAGCTTCTCAGCCAAAGCAATCTGGGTGGGGCTGGTGAAGAAGTTGGAGACGTGGCCCAGGGTGGACAGCTGGCTGGAGATCACCGAGGTGACGAAGGGGTGGGCGTGCCCCAGGGCGTTGACCGCGATGCCGCCGAGCAGGTCCAGGTATTCCTTGCCGTCGGCGTCCCAGACGAGGCAGCCGGCGCCGCGGACCAGCACGCGCTGCGGGGTGCCGAAGACGCCGAGCAGCGAGGAGGAGTAGCGCGACAGCCAGTCGGCTCCGCTACTGCTCGGGACAATTGTGGTTGCGGCGGCCTCCGCAGCGATGGGGGCCCCGCCCGCTTCGCGGTGCCCGACCACACCCGGCCCCCCATCGCTGCTGCGGCCTTCAGCGGAATGGCTCAGTTCAGTGCTGCTCACTATGCGTTCACTTCCTCGTCAGGGACGACCTGGGTGCCGATGCCGGCGGTCGTGAAGGTTTCCAGCAGCATCGAGTGCGGCAGCCGGCCGTCCACGATGTGCGCGCGCTCGACGCCGTCGACAACCGCTTTCAGGCAGGCCGCCATCTTCGGGATCATGCCGGACTCCAGCCGCGGCAGCATGTCCCGCAGCTCCGACGCCGTCAGCGAGGAAATCAGCGATGACCGGTCCGGCCAGTTGGCGTAGAGGCCCTCGACATCGGTCAGGATGACCAGTTTGGAGGCCCCCAGGGCGGACGCAACTGCCGCTGCGGCGGTGTCCGCGTTGACGTTGAGCACCTGGCCGGTGGTGGATCCGTCGTCGTGGATTTCCGGCGCGACGGTCGAGATCACCGGGATCCGGCCGGCCGCCACGATGTCCAGGATGCCTTCCGGATTGACGCCCACAACTTCGCCCACCAGGCCCAGGTCCACCTCTTCACCGTCCACGACGGTGCCGGTGCGGACGGCGCGCAGCAGCCCGCCGTCTTCGCCGGACATCCCGACGGCGTAGGGGCCGTGCGAGTTGATCAGGCCGACGAGTTCGCGGCCCACCTGGCCGGTGAGGACCATGCGGACCACGTCCATGGCTTCGGGCGTGGTGACGCGCAGGCCGCCCTTGAACTCGGATTCGATGCCGAGCCGGCTGAGCATGGCGTTGATCTGCGGGCCGCCGCCGTGCACCACGACCGGGTGGATGCCGACGTGGTGCAGGAAGACGACGTCCTCGGCGAAGGCACGGCGGAGTTCGTCGTTGACCATGGCGTTGCCGCCGTACTTGATCACCATGGTGGTGCCGGCGAAGCGCTGGATCCAGGGCAGCGCCTCGATCAGCGTGCCGGCCTTGCTCTGCGCGTCGGCCATGGAAGTGGTCTCGCGGGTCTGGGTGCTCATGGTGTTCGTCTTTCTGTTCGTCCGTTAGCAGACGGCCTAGCTGGAGTAGGCGCTGTTTTCGTGGACGTACTCGTGCGTCAAGTCGTTGGTCCAGATCGTGGCCTCGGCGGCGCCCGCCTGCAGGTCGATCTCGACCAGGACCTCGCGCGGCTCCAGGTCCACGAGGCCGCGGTCCTCGCCGATGCTGCCGTTGCGGCAGATCTGCACGCCGTTCATCGAGACATTCAGCTGGTCCGGTTCGAAGGCCGCGTCGGTGGTGCCCACGGCGGAGAGCACACGGCCCCAGTTGGGGTCCTTGCCGAAGATAGCCGTCTTGAAAAGGTTGGAGCGGGCCACGGCCCGGCTGACCACTTCGGCGTCCTTCTCGCTCGCGGCGTTGAAGGTGCGGATGGCGATGTCGTGGCTGGCGCCCTCGGCGTCGCCGATCAGTTTGCGGGCCAGTTCCGCGCACACCTGGGTGAGGCCCTTGCCGAAGTCGACGGCGGACGGCACGGCGCCCGAGGCGCCGGAAGCGAGCAGCACCACGGTGTCGTTGGTGGACATGCAGCCGTCCGAATCGGCCCGGTCGAAGGTCACGCGGGTGGCGTCGCGGAGTGCGACGTCGAGCAGTTCGGGCTGGACCTCCGCGTCCGTGGTGAGGACCACGAGCATGGTGGCCAGGCCCGGGGCGAGCATGCCGGCGCCCTTGGCCATCCCGCCGATGGTGAACTCCTTGCCCTCGGCGTCAGTGCCCGTGAAGACCGCCTGCTTGGAGACCGAGTCGGTGGTCATGATTGCGGTGGCCGCTGCCGGGCCGCCGTCGGCGTCCAACGCCGCGGCCGCGGCGCCGATCGCCGGGACCAGCTTGTCCATCGGCAGCTGTTCGCCGATCAACCCGGTGGAGCAGACGAAGATGTCCGTCGCGGAGGCGCCGAGTGCTTCCGCGGTCTTTTCCGCGGTGGTGTGGGTGTTCTGGAAACCCTGCGGCCCGGTGCAGGCGTTGGCGCCGCCGGAGTTGAGGATCACGGCGTCCACGCGGCCGTCTTTGATGATCTCGCGGGACCAGTGCACCGGGGCTGCGGCCACCCGGTTGGAGGTGAAGACGGCGGCGGCTGCCTTGTTGGGCCCGTCGTTGACAACGAGGGCCAGGTCAGGGTTTCCGGAGGCCTTGAGGCCGGCCTTGACGCCGGCAGCCCGGAATCCCTGGGGTGCGGTGATGCTCACGGAGCGACTCCCTGCAGGTTGAGGCCGGCGGTTTCCGCCAGGCCGAGGGCAATGTTCATGGACTGCACGGCGCCGCCGGCGGTCCCCTTGGTGAGGTTGTCGATGGCACAGCTGACGATCACGCGGCCGGTGTGCCCGTCCAGGGCCAGCTGCATGACGGCGTGGTTGGAGCCCTGCACGGACTTGGTGGAGGGCCACTGGCCTTCCGGGAGCAGGTGGACGAACGGCTCCTCGTCGTAGGCCTCCGCCCAGGCTCGGCGCAGTTCTCCGGCAGTGACACCCGGACGGACTTTCGCGGTGGCCGTGGTGAGGATGCCGCGGCTCATCGGGGCCAGTGTGGGGGTGAAGGACACGGTGACCGGTGCGTTCAGGGCCTTGGACAGTCCCTGCTCGATCTCCGGGGTGTGCCGGTGTCCGCCGCCGACGCCGTACGGGCTCATCGAGCCCATCACTTCGGCGCCGATCAGGTTCACCTTCGCGGCCTTGCCGGCTCCGGAAGTACCGGAAGCGGAGACGATCACGACGTCGTCGGCCTGGAGCAGGTGGTTGCTGAAGCCCGGGGTGAGGGCCAGCAGGGCCGACGTCGGGTAGCAGCCGGGGACGGCGATCCGGGTGGCGCCGCGGAGGGCCTCGCGCTGGCCCGGGAGCTCGGGCAGGCCGTAGGGCCAGGTGCCGGCGTGCGGCGAGCCGTAGAACTTCTCCCAGGCCGCGGCGTCCTCCAGCCGGTGGTCCGCGCCGGCGTCGATCACGACCGTGCCGGCGGGCAGCTGCGCGGCGATCTCCGCGGATGCCCCGTGCGGCAGGGCGAGGAACACGACGTCGTGCCCGGCGAGGTTCTCCACGGTGGTGTCTTCAAGAATGCGTCCGGCCAGGCCATGGAGATGCGGCTGCAATTCGCCTAGTCTGGAACCGGCGTTGCTGTGGGCGGTGATGGCGCCGATGGTGACGTCAGGATGACCGGCCAGGAGCCTCAGTACCTCGCCGCCGGCGTAGCCGCTTGCGCCGGAGACGGCAACAGAAATAGTCATAGCACCGAGTATACAGCAAGACTATGCATAGAACCCGATATTTATGCATGCAGGTGGCCGTGTCCGGATGCTGCCGGCGGCGTCAGCGTATGCTGGATAGAGGGTGATCCAGACCGTGCCGCTGCAAATGCCAGCTGCAACGTTGCCCGTAACAGTTACGAGGCATGCGTTTCATGACCCCCACCACCACACTTTCCGCGGAAACGCCGGCGCGCCCGCAACCGCGCGTCCGTCAGCCCAACGCCGTCGTCCTGAGCTATTCGGAGCTGCTGAAGAGCGTCAAGGCAGCGGGCCTGCTGGAACGCCGCACCGGGTTCTACATCACGGTGTTCTCCGTCCTGGTCCTGCTGATGGCCGCCGCCTGGTTCGGTTTCGCGCTGATCGGTGACAGCTGGTTCCAGCTCCTGATCGCGGCCGCCATTGGCATCCTGTGCACGCAGCTGAGCTTCCTCGCCCACGAGGCCGGACACCGCCAGATCTTCGCCTCGCGCCGCGCCAACGACTGGGCCGCGCGGCTGCTCGCCACCTCCGTGGCCGGCATCAGCTACTCCTGGTGGGAGCAAAAGCACGGTGCGCACCACAACCACCCGAACGTGATCTCCAAGGACCCGGACATCGCCACCGGCGCGATTGCCTTCCACCCCGAGGGCGCCGCCACGCGGCAGGGGCGGTTCTCCTTCCTGACCCGCAAGCAGGGCTGGTTCTTTTTCCCGCTGCTGTTCCTGGTGGGCCTGGGCCTGCAGATCGATTCGGTCAAGTTCATCTTCCAGCGCGCCAAGGTCACACACCGCTGGGTGGAAATCCCGATCCTGGTGGTCCGCCTCAGCCTGCTTCCGGTGCTCGCCTTCACGTTCCTGCCCTGGGGCATGGCGCTGGCGTTCATCGGCGTCCAGCTCGCCGTCTTTGGTTTCTACATGGGCGCCTCGTTCGCGCCGAACCACAAGGGCATGCCCGTCCTGCCGGCGGACAGCCGGGTGGACTTCTTCAGCCGCCAGGTCCTAACCTCGCGGAACATCTCCGGCGGCCGCTTTATGGACATCCTGCTCGGCGGCCTCAACCGCCAGGCCGAGCACCACCTCTTCCCGGACATGGCCCGGCCCCAGCTGGACAAGGCCGCCGTGATCGTCCGCGAGTTCTGCGCCAAGCACCAGGTTCCCTACACGGAAACCACCCTGCTGCAGTCCTACGGCATCATCGTGCGCTACCTCAACGACGTCGGTCTCGCCGCGGGCCGCCACTTCGAATGCCCGATGGCCACCGTAACCCGGCGTTACTAGCGGCACTACCGACCCGGAGGCTGGCTTCATGCAGGCAGAACAGTGCACCGATCCCGTCGCGTACCACGGCGAAGGTCCGGTCTGGTCCCCTGCCTGGGGCGGTCTGCGCTGGGTGGACATGCTCGCCGGCGACATACTGTCCCTCACGGCATCCGGGTCCGTCACCCGCCGCCACGTCGGCACGATTGCCGCCGCCTTGCGGCCCCGTCAGGGCGGCGGCGCGGTGATCGGCGTCGAGCGCGGTTTTTGCCTTGAAGAGGCGGACGGGACGCTCACCCGGCTGGGTGATGTGTGGACCGACGCCGGCGTCCGGATGAATGAAGGTGCCTGCGACCCGGACGGCCGGTTCTACTGCGGTTCGATGGCCTACGACCAGCGCCCCGGCGCCGCCGCGCTGTACAGGCTCGACCCGGACCGCTCAGTTCACCAAGCAGTGCACGGCGTCAGCATTTCCAACGGATTGGACTGGAGCCCGGACGGTTCCCTCGCCTACTACAACGACACGGCAACCCACTCCGTCGCCGTTTTTGACTACGACCGCGACGCCGGCCTGACCGGGCGGCGCACCTTCCTTCGCCTGCCGGACGACGAGCAGCCCGACGGCCTCACGGTCGACGCAGAGGGCGGCGTCTGGGTGGCCGTCAACGGCGCAGGCGAGGTCCGGCGATATTCCCCCGAAGGCCGTCCCGACGGACTCGTGCAGGTGGCGGCGCGCCAGGTGACCGCCTGCACGTTCGGCGGGCCCGACCTGAACCAGCTGTACATCACGACCTCCCGCGAGAATCTTCAACCCGGGGACGACCCGCTGGCGGGATCCCTTTTCCGGGCCGACCTCGAGGTGGCCGGGCAGGCGGTCCGCGGGTTCGCCGGCTGAGTTCCTGCGGTGCAGATGGAGAGCAAGGTCTTCGATGCCGGCTCAAGGGTGCCTAGGATGGGTGGGGAATCCGGGCCAGGAATTCTCCTCCCCGGAGCGGAGACCTTTCAGAAGGAGACACATGACGCACGCAATTCTCGCCCGTCAGTCCGGCGGGCCCGAGGTCCTCGAACTCGCCGAAGTTGACCGGCCGGTCCCGGGTCCCGGCCAGCTGCTGATCAAGGTCGCCGCCGTCGGCGTGAACTTCATTGACACCTACAAGCGCAGCGGCGTCTACAAGGTGCAGTACCCGTTCACCCCGGGCTCGGAGGCCTCCGGAATTGTGGAAGAGCTCGGTGGCGGCGTGACCGGTTTCGCCGCCGGGGACCGCGTCGCCACCGCCGAGGGCGTCAACTGCTACGCCGGCTACGCCCTCGTGGACGCGGACAAGGCCCTGCCGGTGCCCCGCGGCGTCGACGACTTCACCGCGGCCGCGCTCCCCCTGCAGGGCATCACCGCGCACTACCTAATCAACTCTTCCTTCAAGGTGGAGCCGGGCCAGACCGTGCTGCTGCACGCCGGCGCCGGCGGGGTGGGCCTGCTGCTGATCCAGCTGCTCAAGGCCAGGGGCGCGCACGTCATCACCACCGTCTCCACCGACGAAAAAGAGGCGCTGGCCCGCGGCGCCGGCGCCGACCACGTGCTGCGCTACGACGGCTTCGCCGCGAAGGTGCGCGAACTGACCGACGGCGCGGGCGCGCACGTGGTGTACGACGGCGTCGGGAAGGACACCTTCGACGGTTCGCTGGCCGCGCTCCGGATCCGCGGCACCCTGGTGCTTTTCGGCGCCGCGTCCGGTCCGGTGCCGCCGTTCGATCCGCAGCGGCTCAACGCCGGCGGCTCGCTTTACCTGACCCGGCCGACCATCAACCACTTCCTCCGGGATGCACAGGAACGCCGCTGGCGCTCCGACGAACTCTTCGCCGCCGTGGCGGACGGCAGCCTGAAGGTCCGGATTGGGGCCCGCTACGACCTTGCCGACGCCGCCGCGGCCCACACCGACCTGGAGCAGCGCCGCACCACGGGCAAGGTCATCCTGGTCCCCTGATCCGCACGGGAGCGGCACCGGCGTCTTCCGTTCATCTGCCGCGAGGAGAATCACCCTGTGATTGAGCAGCAACCGCCGGCTGGCGGCGTTTCTTTGGGCGGCAGTGCGCCGGCAGGTTCCACCCCCGCGGCAGGTTCCGCGGCCGGTTCCGCCTCCGGTCCCGCCTATCAGCCGCAGCTGCCCGGCGCCTCCGCCGCGCCGCCGGAGCGGACACTGATCGAGGTCCTGCAGGACACCGCGGCCCGCTTCCCGGACGCCTCCGCTCTCGACGACGGCCACCAATCGCTCAGCTACGCCCAGCTGATGGACGAGGTCCGCGCCGCCGCCCGGAAGCTGCACCTGGCCGGGCTGGGAGCCGGGGACAAAATCGGCGTCCGGATCCCCTCGGGAACCAACGAACTGTACATCGCGATCCTGGCCGTGCTGCTGGTCGGGGCCGCCTACGTGCCGGTCGACGCGGATGACCCGGACGAGCGGGCCAAACTGGTGTTCAGCGAGGCCCGGGTTTCCGGGATCCTGCGCGCGGGCGGCACCATCGTCACGGATTCCGGCAGGCCCCGGCCCTTCCCGGCCGCCAGGCCGCCGGTCCCCGGCGACGACGCCTGGGTCATCTTCACCTCCGGCTCCACCGGCACGCCCAAGGGCGTCGCGGTACGGCACAGCTCGGCCGCAGCCTTCGTCGACGCCGAGGCGCGGATCTTCCTCCAGGCCGAGCCCGTCGGTCCGCAGGACCGCGTGCTGGCCGGACTCTCGGTCGCCTTCGACGCGTCCTGCGAGGAAATGTGGCTGGCCTGGCGGCACGGGGCGTGCCTGGTCCCGGCGCCCCGTGCCCTGGTCCGGACCGGCATGGACCTGGGGCCCTGGCTCATCAACCACGGCATCACGGTGGTCTCCACGGTGCCCACCCTCGCCGCGCTGTGGCCCGTCGAGTCGCTGGAAAGCGTCCGGCTGCTCATCTTCGGCGGCGAGGCCTGCCCGCCCGAACTGGCCGAACGCCTCGCCGTCGACGGACGCGAAGTCTGGAACACCTACGGCCCCACCGAGGCCACCGTCGTGGCCTGCGCGGCGCGGCTGGGCGGCGCGGGACCGGTCCGGATCGGACTGCCGCTGGACGGCTGGGACCTCGCCGTCGTGGACTCCGACGGCGTGCCGGTCGCCGAGGGCGGAATCGGGGAACTGATCATCGGCGGGGTCGGGCTCGCCCGCTACCTCGATCCGGCCAAGGACGCGGAAAAGTACGCTCCGCTGCCGGCGCTGGGCTGGCAGCGCGCCTACCGCTCCGGGGACCTGGTCCGCTACGAGCGGGCCGGCCTGCTCTTTGTCGGCCGCGCTGACGAACAGGTCAAACTGGGTGGGCGCCGGATCGAACTCGGCGAAATCGACGCCGCCCTCCAGTCGCTGCCCGACGTCGCCGGGGCGGCGGCAGCGGTGCGGACGACGGCGGCCGGGAACCAGGTGCTGGTTGGCTACCTCGCGCCGGCCGACGGCAGGACGCTGGACCTGGCGGCGGCGCGGGCCTTGCTCGCTTCGAGCCTGCCCGCGCCGCTGATTCCGCTGCTGACCGTGGTGGACGCCCTGCCGACGAAGACCAGCGGCAAGGTGGACCGGCACGCACTGCCGTGGCCGCTGGCCGGGGCGGCCGCCGCCGATGCCGCGGCGGCGCCGTTGAACCTGCCCGATGATGCCCGCTGGATCGTGGAACAGTGGAGTGCGGTGCTCGGCGGCACCGTGGCGGACCTCGACGCCGACTTCTTTGCCTTCGGCGGCGGCTCGCTGGCCGCGGCCCAGCTGGTCTCCGCCCTGCGGGTCCGCTACCCCACGATCACGGTGGCGGACATCTATGCCACGCCCCGGATCGGGGCCTTGATCGATACGGCGCGCCAGTCGCTGCCGGACGGCGCGGCCCCCGCGGCCGGCGAGCGTTCCGTGCGCCCCACCTCCCGCCGGGCCCAGTGGGTGCAGACGCTGCTGGGCGTCCCGCTGCACATCCTCGTCGGGATGCGCTGGCTGACCTACCTGATGGCGGCGAACAACGTGCTCGCCTCCCTCGCGGGTTTCAGCGCGGCACCAACGCTGTCCTGGTGGTGGGTGGGGGCGTCCTGGCTGGTGTTCGTCAGCCCGGCCGGCCGGATGGCGATCTCCGTGGCCGCTGCGCGGTTCCTGCTGCGCAACGTGGGGCCGGGAAGCTATCCGCGCTCCGGCCGGGTGCATCTGCGGCTGTGGCTGGCCGAGCAGATCCAGGATCTGGCCGGTGCCGTCAGCCTCGCCAGTGCCCCCTGGGTGCCGTACTACGCCAGGGCCCTGGGCGCCAGGATCGGCCACAACGTCCAACTCCACTCGCTGCCGCCGGTCACCGGGCTGCTCTCGCTCGGCAACGGCTGCAACATCGAACCTGAGGTGGATCTTTCCGGCTGGTGGATCGATGGCGACGCCGTCCACATCGGCGCCATCCACATCGGCGCCGGGGCCGTCGTCGGCGCCCGCAGCACACTCATGCCCGGGGCCAGCATCGGCGCCGGCGCGCAGGTGGAACCGGGCTCCGCCGTGCTCGGACGGGTCAAAGCCGGCCATCTGGTGGCCGGTTCCCCGGCCGAACGGCGGGGGAAGGCCAAACACGGCTGGCCGGACACCCCGCCGGAGCACCACCTGATTGGCCGGTTGTGGTTTGCCGGTTTCGCCTCGGCCTCGGCCGTCCTGGCCCTGATCCCCTACCTGTCCGCCGCGGCGGCGGCCCTGGTGATCTTCCTCTTCATCCAGGGACACGACTCACTGCTCGACGCCCTGCCGCAGCTGGCCGCCGCGCTCCCGCTGGCAGCGCTCGCGTGGTTCGGCACCAACCTGCTGCTCATCCTCGGCACCACGCGTTTGCTCGGCCTAGGGCTGCGCGCCGGCTACTACCGGGTGCGCAGCCGGATCGGCTGGCAGGTCTGGGCCACCGAGCGGGTCCTCGACATGGCCCGCGACCTGCTTTTCCCGGTCTACGCCAGCCTCTTCACCCCCGTCTGGCTGCGCCTGCTCGGCGCCCGGATCGGCCGGAACGTGGAGGCGTCCACGGTGCTGCTGATCCCGAAAATGACGACCGTGGGCGAGGGCGCCTTCCTGGCCGACGACACCATGATCGCCTCCTACGAACTCGGCGGCGGCTGGATGCGGATCGCGCCGGCCAAGGTGGGCAAGCGCTCCTTCCTGGGCAACTCCGGCATGACCGCCGCGGGCCGGAGTGTGCCCAAGAACTCCCTGGTGGCCGTGCTGTCCGCGACCCCCGCCAAGGCGAAGGCGGGTACCTCCTGGCTGGGCAGCCCGCCGGTGCGGCTGCGCCGGACCGCCATCGCCTCCGATGACAGCCGGACCTTCCAGCCGCCGCTGCGGCTCAAGCTGGCCCGGGCGCTGTGGGAGCTTTGCCGCTTCGTGCCGGTGGTGCTGACCGTGGCCGTAGCCGCCGGCGTGCTGGTGGCGCTCGACTGGCTGGCAGGCAGCTTCAGCTACGCGGTGGCGGCCCTGGCGTGCGGCGTCGTGGTCCTGCTGGCCGGGGCGGTCGCCGCCGGCAGCGCCGTCGTCGCGAAGTGGTTGCTGGTGGGACGCATCCGCCCGGGTGAGCACCCGCTCTGGAGCTCCTTCATCTGGCGGAACGAGGTGGTGGACACCTTCATCGAAATGGTCAGCGCCCCCTGGTTCGCGCGCGCGGCGTCCGGCACCCCGGCCCTCGTCTGGTGGCTGCGCGCCCTGGGGGCCAGGATCGGGGCCGGAACCTGGTGCGAAAGCTACTGGCTGCCGGAGGCGGACCTCGTTACCCTGGGCCGCAGCGCCACGGTCAACCGCGGCTGCGTGGTCCAGACCCATCTGTTCCACGACCGGGTGATGAGCATCGACACTGTTACGCTCGAGGACGGGGCCACGATGGGCCCGCACGGGGTCATCCTGCCGCGGGCCCGGATCGGCAACGGGGGCACGGTGGGGCCGGCATCACTCGTGATGAGGGGTGAAACCGTTCCCGCCGCGACGTACTGGATGGGAAATCCGGTCAGCCCGTGGGGCGGCCCGGATGTTCCCGCGCCCAAGCCGAAGTAGTCCCGCACCGTCCGTGTACCGTCCGGAAGGCGCCCCACGCCGACCGCAACCACCGAAGGCCATCCCATGACTCCCACCGCACCAGCCGCCGGGAAATTTCCCGCTGAGCTGCCTGCCGAAGCGCCCGCGGCTGCCCCGGATCCCTACATGCCCGGCCACGGCACCGACGTCTACCGCGTCACCCGCTACGAGCTGGAGCTCGACTACCGGATCAACAGCAACCACTTGAGCGGACGGGCCACACTGCACGCGGTCGCCCGGCGGCAGAGTTCCGCCATTGTCCTGGACCTGACCGGGCTGCGGGCCACCAAGGTGCTGATGCCCGGGAAGAAAGTGCGCAAATTCAACCAGCGGGCGGAGCGGCTGGTGGTTGTCCCGGACACGGCTCTGCTGCCCGGCGACGAGTTCACCCTGGACATCCGCTACGAAGGCAATCCGGCTCCCCGCCGCGGGCTCTGGGGCGAGGTGGGCTGGGAGGAGCTGAGCGACGGCGTCCTGGTCGCCGGGCAGCCCAACGGTGCGGCATCGTGGTTCCCCTGCAACGACCATCCGCGGGACAAGGCCAGCTACCGCATTGCGGTCACCACGGACGCCAACTACCGGGCTGTCTGCAACGGTGTACTGGTCTCGCACCAGGCCCGCTCCAGCCGCGAAACCTGGGTCTACGAGCAGGCCGAGCCGATGGCCAGCTACCTCGCCACGGTCCAGATCGGCCGGTACGAGCTGCTGCAGCTCAATCCGGACCGGGCGCCCGGCGACGTCGCCCAGACCGCCGCGGTTCCGGCCGAGCTGGCAGCCGAGGCCCGGGCCGGGCTCGCCCGCCAGCCGGAGATGATGCGCGCCTTCACCAGCTGCTTCGGGGCCTACCCGTTCGACGATTACACCGTGGTGGTGACGGAGGACGCCCTGGAGATCCCGCTGGAGGCCCAGTCCCTGTCCATTTTCGGCCGCAACCACCTGGCGCATGACTGGGAATCGCAGCGGCTGATCGCGCACGAACTGTCCCACCAGTGGTTCGGTAATTCGCTGACGGCAGCGTCGTGGAAGGACATCTGGCTGCACGAGGGCTTCGCCTGCTACGCGGAGTGGATCTGGTCCGAGGAGGCCGGCATCATGAGTGTGGCCGACCGCGCCCGGGCGGCCTGGCGGATGCTCAACCGCGCGGGCCAGGACCTGCTGGTCGGTGACCCGGGACCGGAATTGATGTTCGATGACCGGGTCTACAAACGCGGCGCCCTGGCCCTGCACGCCGTCCGCGTGCACTGCGGCGATCTCGCGTTCTTCGCCCTCCTGCATGACTGGACCGGCAGCCACCGGCACGGCTCCGTCACCACGGAGGACTTCATCCTGGCAGCGGCCCGGGTGACCGGGACCGACGCCGACGCCGTGCTGCACCCCTGGCTCTACGAAGAGGCGCTGCCGCCGCTGCCAGCCGGCTGACCGCCTGTGAAGTTGGCCCGGAAACCCCGCTGGCCCCCTCCGGGAGCCCGGCCAGGGCGACGGCGGCAGCGAACTGCGCGGGCAGTCCGGATTCATCCGGTGCCAGATCCCGGACGCCGGGCCGGTGCAGCACGTCCACGCTGGCCGGCGCGGTGCGCAGTCCGGTACCGCACAGCTTGAACCAGGCCTCCTTGCGGGCCCAGAGCCGGGCCCGTCCTGTCAGCAGCGCGCCGCCGGAGAGCCCGCGCAGACTGTCTCGCTCCGCCGGGCCCAGCGCAATGTCGTCAAAGCCGTCAAAATCGGCACCCGCCGGGTCCTGGACGTCGACGCCGAGGCTGAGTCCCGGTTCGGGATCACGCACGGCTGCCAGCAGCACCCAGCCCGCGCTGCGGGACAGGCTGAGCAGCAGCGGCACCGGCACACCGTCCAGCGTGTAGCCGGGCCGGCCGTGCGGGCCGCCGGGACCGCACTGCGGGCAGTCGTAGGCGGCGGTGAGCTCCGACGCCGGCACGCCCAGCAGTTCCGCCGCGAAGCGCCGCTGGGCCAGCCGGCCGGCCAGGAAGTCCTCCCGGGGTCCGGGTTGCAGGCTCTGGGCGCGCCCGAGTTCGACGTCGTCCAGCAGCTCACGGGCGGCGCCCAAGGTCGCGGCGGCGCCAGGGGTCCCGTTGGGTGCGCCGGGGAGGCGAAAGGGCGGGACCGACCGCACTATTAGCTGCGATGCCATGGTCCCGCCCTCCTGTATTTCCTTCCGGGGCCTTCCTGGACGCTAGCGCTGCACGGCGCCGAAACGCTCGTGGGCGGCGGCGACCGCGCTGTCGCGGGCGGCCGAGGCCTCATCCGCGGTCAGCGTCCGGTCATCGGCGCGGAAGCGCAGGTTGAACGCGAGCGACTTCTTGCCGTCCTCGATGCCCTTGCCGGCGTAGACGTCGAACAGGGACACCTCCTCGAGGAGCTCCCCCGCACCGTCGCGCAGCGCACCCAGCACCGCGTCCGCCGGAACATCGGCCGCCACCACGAGGGCAACGTCCTGGGTTGCCACGGGGTAGCTGGAGATGCTCCGGGCAACGATCACGTCGGCGGCGGCGTCGAAGAGGGCATCGGCGTTCAGTTCCAGCGCCACCGAACGGGCGGGCATGTCATGCGCCGCGAGCAGCTTCGGGTGCAGTTCGCCCGCGTGGCCCACGACCTCGCCGGTGCGCAGCGCCAGCTGGGCGGCCCGGCCCGGATGGAACGCCTGGTGCTGGCCCTGGCTGACCACGAGCTCGACGCCGAGGACGTCGCCGGCGAGCCGGGCGATGTCCAGCGCGTCGGCCCAGTCCCAGGGGCGCGGCGCGTGCGCCGGTGCGGCCGGGGAATCATGGCCGGTCAGCACGGCGGCGAGGTGCAGCGGCTGGTCCGGGACGCCGTCGTACAGGCCGTCCAGCACCTCATCGGAGGGCTTGGCGCCCAGCGGCGGAATCGAGGCGGTGCCCAGCGTGTCGCCGGGCAGGAAGACCAGCCCGGACTCGAAGAGCGCGAGGTCGCGGAAGCCGCGGGAGTGGTTGCGCTTGGCGACCTCGATCAGCCCCGGCAGGATGGAGGTCCGCAGGTAGCCGTGTTCTTCGCTGATCGGGTTGGCCAGCTTGAGCGCCGTCCGTTCCGCGCCGGCCGCGGGGACCCCGAAGGTGTCGTTGGCGGCCTTGGAGACGAACGGGTACGCCATCACCTCGGTCAGGCCGGCGTCGGCCAGGGCCTGCACGAGCCGGCGGCGCTGCTGCTGGACGCGGGTCAGCCCGCGGCCCGGGGGCGCCACGGGCAGGGTCGCGGGGATCTTGTCGTACCCGACCAGCCGGGCGATTTCCTCGGTGAGGTCTTCCTTCGTTTCCAGGTCGTTGCGCCAGCTCGGGGCCGTGACACTGTAGCCGGTGCCGGTCTTTTCGACGGCGGCGCCGAGGTCCTGCAGCGAGGTCAGGATCTGTTCCTCGGTGAAGTCGATGCCGATCCGCTCGGCGGCGAAGACGGCGGGCAGCTGCACGGTTACCGGCGCCGGCGCGGTGCCGACGTCGGTGCCCTCGGCGGCGGCGGTGCCGCCGGCGAGTTCAACGAGGAGGTCGACGGCGCGCTGGGCGGCCACGTGGGCAACGTGCCAGTCCACGCCGCGCTCGAAGCGCTTGGACGCCTCGGAGGGCAGCTTGTGGCGGCGGCGCGAACGGGCAATCGAGACTTCCTCGAAGTGCGCCGCCTCGATCAGGATGGTCGACGTCGCGTCGCTGACTTCGGTGGCGGCGCCGCCCATCACACCGGCGACGCCGATCGGGCCGGAGCCGTCGGTGATCAGGAGGTCCTCGGCGTCGAGCGCGCGGTCCTTCCCGTCCAGGGTCTTGAGCTTTTCACCGGCGACGGCGCGGCGGACCACGATCCCGCCGGTGAGCTTGTCCTGGTCGTAGAAGTGCAGCGGCTGGCCGAGTTCCAGCATGACGTAGTTGGAGATGTCCACCGGCAGCGAGATGGAGCGGATGCCGGCGAGCCGGAGCCGGGCGGACATCCACGGCGGGGTGGGGCGGGTGGCGTCCACGCCGTGTACGGTGCGGGCCACGAAGCGGTCGCAGCCCGGCTTGCCGTAGATCGGCGCGTCGTCGTTGAGCTTGACCGGGTAGCCGCCGGCCAGCGCGTCGGGGGCTTGGACCTTGGACGCCGGGTCGGTGAAGGGCGTGCCGGTGGCGTGCGCGTATTCGCGGGCCACGCCGCGGATCGAGAAGCAGTAGCTGCGGTCCGGGGTGACGTTGATTTCCGCGGCCTGGTCGTAAAGGCCCAGCAGTTCCATGGCGTCGGTGCCGATTTCCGGGTCGAGGCCGATCCGGGACAGCACCAGGATGCCGTCGTGGTCCTCGCCGATGCCAAGTTCGCGGACGGAGGCGATCATGCCGGCGGACAGGTGCCCGTAAGTCTTGCGGGCGGAGATCCGGAAGTCGCCGGGCAGCACGGCGCCGGGAAGCGTGACCACCACCTTGTCGCCTTCCACGAAGTTGTGCGCGCCGCAGATGATGCCCTGCACACCGGAGGGGTCGATGCCGTCGCCGGTGAGGGTCTGTTGCCGGCCTTCGGGGACCACCCGGACCTGGCACCAGTTGATGGTCTTGCCGTTGGACTGCGGTTCCTTGACCAGGCTCAGGACCTGGCCCACCACGATCGGGCCCTGGAGCGCGTCGGTGGGGCGGTGGACCGCTTCCTCTTCGAGGCCGACCTTGACCAGTTCGGCCATCACGTCTTCGGCCGTTGCTCCGGCCGGTACCGCTGCGAATTCACGCAGCCAGGAAAGTGGGATACGCACTGTTAGATCTCCATCCCGAAGTGCTCGCTGAAACGTACATCGCCTTCGATCATGTCGCGCATGTCGCCGACCTCATTGCGGAACATGAGGGTGCGTTCAATGCCCATGCCGAAGGCAAAACCTGAATAGACGTCCGGATCGATGCCGGCGGCGCGGAGCACGTTGGGGTTGACCATGCCGCAGCCGCCCCACTCGATCCAGCTCGGGCCGCCCTTGGCTCCCGGGTGCCAGATGTCCAGCTCCGCGGACGGCTCGGTGAACGGGAAGTAGTTGGGGCGCAACCGGATCTGGGCCTCTTCGCCGAACATCTGGCGGGCGAAGTGCTCCAGGGTGCCGCGCAGGTCCGCCATGGACAGGCCCTTGTCGATGGCGAGGCCTTCGAACTGGTGGAAGACCGGGGTGTGCGTGGCGTCCAGCTCGTCGGTGCGGAACACCTTGCCCGGGCACAGCACGTAGATCGGCACCTCGCGTTCCAGCATGGAGCGGACCTGCACCGGGGAGGTGTGGGTGCGCATCAGCAGGTGGGCCTCGGGCGGCTCCACGAAGAAGGTGTCCTGCATTTCACGGGCCGGGTGATCCGGTTTGAAGTTCAGCGCATCGAAGTTGAACCACTCCGACTCGACCTCGGGGCCCTCGGCGATTTCCCAGCCCATGCCGACGAAGATGTCCGCGACGCGGTCCTGCAGCGTGGACAGCGGGTGGCGGGCACCGGCACGACGGCGGCGCGGGGCGGCCGTGACGTCGACGGTCTCCTCGACCAGGATGCGCGCGTCGTTCTCCGCTTCGAGCTCGGCGGTGCGGTCCGCGAGCGCCTTGTTGACCCGGCCGCGGGATGCGCCCATGAGCTTTCCGGCGGCGGCCTTCTGGTCCTTGGGCAGCGCGCCGATTTCACGGTTGGCCAGGCTGAGCGCGGATTTTTCCCCGGTGTGGGCCAGCCGCACGGCCTTGAGTTCATCGAGCGTCGACGCGGCGGCAATGGCGGCGACGGCCTGGTCTACGGCGGCGGTGATGGCGGCTTCATCCAGAGGGTTCGGGACGGCGGCGCCCGGCAAAGTTTCAGTCATCTACTGTTCTTAGCTACGAGTCGGGTCATGCCAACGCACGCAGGGCCTCCAACGGGTGCAGGGACCGGCGCGTTGACAAAGGGCAGGGCTCGCCAAAATGGCTCCGGCGGGCACTCCCGTCCAGTCTAGTTGAACCCGTCCGGCCGCCCGAACGTGACGGACGGGGCCGGTGCCGGGCAGGGCCGGTGCCGGGCGGTGCCGGGCAGGGCCGGTGCCGGGCGGTGCCGGGCAGGGCCGGTGCCGGGCGGGGCCGGTGCCGGGCGGCACGGCTCACCGCTAGCATGGCCTCATGACGTCCGGACAGCGGCTGCGGCAACTCGCCAACGTAGTGAATGCCTCAACCCCGCTGGGGTTGCTGTTGGCTGTCTGTGCCCGGGCCAGGATCCGACGCGGCCCCCGGGGCCTGATCCTCGCCACCGGCTACCGCTGGCGCCTGCCGTGGGCCGCGGCATTCACCGTAGGCAACGTGGTGCTGTTCCGCGCCGGTCCGGCGGAGGCCCTGGGCAACCCGGTACTGCTGGGGCACGAGGAGCGGCACAGCACGCAGTACGCCTGGTGCCTGGGTGTGCCGTTCCTGCCGCTGTACTTCCTGGCAGCCGGCTGGTCCCAGTGGCGCACGGGCAACCCCGGATCGGCCAATCCCTTTGAACGCCACGCCGGGCTCCAGGCCGGCGGCTACCCGCCGGCCCGCGCCAAGACCGTTACCCGGCCCCTTCCCGGGAACTCCCCATCCAAAACGGCAGGCACGGCCCCCAACCGGAACGAGGCATGACATGACGGAACATCCCAGGTCGATCGCGGTCAGCGGATCCGGAACCGCCGAAGCGGCGCCGGACCTGCTGACACTCAGCATCGGCGTCGAATGCCGGCGCGCCGGCGTGGAGGCGGCGTACGGGGATGCTGCCCGCGCCTCGTCCGCGGTCACGGAGGTGCTGCGCGGGCACGGCGTGGCGAACGCGGACATCACCACCTCAGGGCTGAACATCCGGGCGGAGGTCAGCTGGCAGGAGGGCCGCGGGCAACTTGTCTCCGGTTATCTGGCGTCCAGCACGCTGCGGGTCCGGCTCCGTGACCTGGCCGCGTCCTCCGGCCTGATCGCCGCCGCGGTCGCGGCCGGCGGGGACGATGTGCGCCTCAACGGCCTGGAGCTGGGCTTCGCGGACCCCGCCGCGGTCGAGGCCGCCGCCCGGGAGGCGGCATGGAACGATGCCCGCGGCACGGCCGAGCACTTCGCCTCACTGGCCGGCGCCCGGCTGGGCAAGACCCTCTCGGTCACCCGGCGGCCGGGATCCGCCGCGCCCATCCCGCTGGCCGGCATGCAGCGCGTGGCGGCGTCCGAGCCGCTGACCGTCGAAGCCGGCAGCTCCAGCGTCAGCGCGGACGTGGACGTGGTCTGGGAACTGCTCGACTGACCCTGCCTGCGCGGGGCCTCGCGACCATGGTCCGGGCGTACGTCGTGGCAGTCGCTAGTGCGTGGCGCCGGCGGCGAGCTTGAGGTCCGCCGTCGTCGCCTGCGCGGTCCGGACGACGACGGCGAGCGCTTCCGTCATCTGTTCCAGCGGCAGCGAGGCGAGCCCGCTTCCCGTCGGAACCTGGTCCGGCCCGTACGGGACGTGGACAAAGCCGCCCCGCACCCCGGGACTGTCCCGCAAGGCGTGCATCAGGCCGTAGAAGACGTGGTTGCACACGTAGGTCCCGGCCGTCTGGGACACTTCGACGGGGATCCCGGCAGCTCCCAGCGCCGCCAGTGCCGCCTTGACCGGCAAGGTGCTGAAATAGGCGGCCGGAGCGCCGGGAACCACGGGCTCATCAACAGGGGTGTTGCCGGCATTGTCCGGAATCCGCGCGTCATCGCAGTTGATGGCAATCCGCTCCAGCGAGACAGCACTCCTGCCGCCGGCCTGGCCCGCACAGACCACCAGCTCCGGGCGGTGCTCTGCCAGCGCCGCACGCAGCACCCGGATGGCGTCGCCAAAGACGCAGGGCAACTCAACGGCGGCCACTTCGTGCCCCTCCGCCGTCAGCACGGCCGCGGCCCCGCGCGCCGCGGTCCAGGACGGATTGGTGCTTTCGCCGCCAAACGGTTCGAAGCCGGTCAGGAGAATCATGGGCCCAGCCTAGCAACGCCGCTTTTCTACTCCGGCACCGTGTCGCTGACCTGCGGTCCTTGACTTAAGGTCGAACATATATTCGAATGTAGCCATGAGGTGGGACGCGCAAGCACTCAGGCCAAACGCCGAAACTCTCCCTGCCGGTGCGCCCGCCGCGGGGCCCGCTTCTCCGGCCCTGCTGCCGCTGGCGGGCCTGGTGCGGTCCGTCTCCACCCCGGAGTTTGCCGGCGTCACCTTCCACGAGGTCACCGCCAAATCGGTGCTCAACAAGGTGGTTGCCGGGTCCCGCATGCCGTTCGACTGGACCGTCAATCCCTACCGCGGCTGCAGCCACGCGTGCGTTTACTGCTTTGCCCGCAAAAGTCACACCTACCTGGACTTCGACGCCGGCCTGGACTTTGACAGCCAAGTGGTGGTCAAGATCAATGCCGCCGAGGTGCTGCGCAAAGAGCTGGCCAAAGCCTCCTGGCGGCGCCAGCACGTCGCCCTGGGCACCAACACGGACCCTTACCAGCGCGCGGAGGGCCGGTACCAGTTGATGCCCGGCATCATCGGCGCCCTGGCCGACTCCGGCACTCCCCTGTCCATCCTGACCAAGGGCACGCTGCTGGCCCGGGACATCCCGCTGCTTAAGCACGCCGCCGCCCAGGTCCCGGTAGGCGTGGGGATCTCCCTGGCCATGACGGACGAGCGGCTCTCCGAGGCTGTCGAGCCGGGTACCCCCGGCCCGCGGGCCCGGCTCAAACTGGTATCCCGGCTGCGCGAGGCGGGGCTGCCCTGCGGTGTGATGGCGATGCCCATCCTGCCTTGGCTCTCCGACTCCGACGAAGCCCTGGATTCCCTGTTCGGCTCGCTCGCGGCGGCCGGCGCCACCGGTGTCACCGCCGGAGCGCTCTACCTCAAGCCGGGCACCCGTGAATGGTTCATGCAATGGATCGCCAAGGAGCATCCCCAGCTTGCCGGCAAGTACCGCCGGCTGTACGGGAGCGGCTCCTACGCCTCCAAGGAATACCGGGCCTGGCTGGCCGGCCGGATCCGGTACTTCAAGTCCCGGCACGGTTTCCTCGGCTCCTCGGGCTTCAGCCACCGTGACCTCAACGACGACCCGCGGGAAGAGGAAGCCCAGTACCCTGCGGGCAGCATCCCCGGGCCGGCTGCCCAGCGCGCTGCCGCTGCCGCTGCCGGTACCGGTGCCGGTACCGGTGCCGCCCAGCCCACGTTGTTCTGAACGTCGCTGTTCCCGAAGCCTAGAGAATCTTGACGGCGCCGAGGACCTTGGAGAGCGAATCCTTGGCGTCGCCAAAGAGCAGGGTGGTCTTGGGATCGTGCAGGAGTTCGTTCTCGATGCCGGCGAAGCCCGGACGCATCGAGCGCTTCAGGAAGACCACCTGCTGGGCCTGGACCACCTCAAGGATCGGCATCCCGTAGATCGGCGACCCCGGGGACGACTTTGCCGCCGGGTTGACGACGTCGTTCGCCCCCACCACCAAGGCGATGTCCGTGTTGGCGAATTCCGGGTTGACCTCTTCGAGTTCGCGCAGCGATTCATACGGCACGTTCGCCTCCGCCAGCAGCACATTCATGTGGCCGGGCATCCGTCCGGCGACCGGGTGGATGGCGAACACGACCTCGACTCCCCTGGCGGTGAGGGCGGTGGCGAGCTCGGCCACGGTGTGCTGGCCCTGGGCGACAGCGAGGCCGTAGCCGGGCACGATCACCACGCGCTGGGCGTAGCCGAGCTGGACGGCGACGTCCTCGGCCGAGGATGAGCGCACCGGCCGGTCGCTGAGCGTGGTCGAACCGGCGGTGGACCCGCCCCGGAAGGCGCCGAACATGATGCCGGCCACGCCGCGGCCCATCGCGGAGGCCATCACCTTGGTCAGGATGGTGCCGCTGGCCCCCACCAGCGTCCCCGCGACGAGCAGCAGCACGTTGCCCAGCACGATCCCGGACGCCGCCACGGCGAGGCCTGTGAACGCGTTCAGCAGCGAAATCACGATCGGCACGTCCGCGCCGCCGACCGGGAGCACCAGCAGCAGCCCGGCGGCCAGGCCCAACACCAGCAGCGCCCCGGCCCAGGCCGGCGACCCCGTCAGCACCACGAGCCCGCCGGCGGTGAGCGCGCCAGCCAGGACCAGCACCATCACCACCGGCATACCCGGGAACAACAACGGGCGGGTGCTGATCAGCTCCTGCAGTTTCCCCACCGTGACGGCAGACCCGGCAAAAGACACCGCGCCAACCAGCATGGTGAACACGACGGCCAGCCGGACCCAGGGCTCCGCGCTGTGGCCGAGTTCCAGCACCGCGACCAGGGCGGCCGCGCCACCGCCGACGCCGTTGAACAGGGCGACTAGTTGCGGCATCTGGGTCATCTGCACCCGCCGGGCCACCGGAACTGCGAGGGCCGTACCGACGGCGATCGCGGCGAGGATCAGCGGTATGTTCTCCAGCCGGGCGGAGAGGAACACGGTCAGCACCGCCACTGCGGCTCCGGCGGCGCCGATGGCGTTGCCGCGCCGGGCGGTCCGGGGCGAGCTGAGGCCCTTCAGCGCGAGGATGAAGCAGACGGCCGCCACGAGGTAGAACAGCGCGGTCCAGGCCGGGGCGAGAATGCTCATGGACGCTCCTCGCCTGCGTTGCCAAGGCCGTGGCCGTCGCCCGGCGGGACACCCGCGACACCCGCGGTGCTCGGAGGGGCGGCCTTGCGCGGGCCGAACATCTCCAGCATCCGGTCGGTGACGACGAACCCGCCGACCAGGTTGACCGTCGCGAGGACCACCGCGAGCAGGGCAACGGCGAGCAGCCAGGGGTCGCCGGCCTGTCCCGCCACAATCACCGCTCCGACCAGGATGATGCCGTGGATGGCGTTGGCGCCGGACATCAGCGGGGTGTGCAGTTTGCTGGTGACCTTGGAGACGACTTCGAAGCCGACGAAGACGGCGAGCACCACCACCGTGAGTAACGTGACAGCATCCATCAGTTGTGGGCCTCCATAGCTGCCGCAGTGCCGGCGTGCCGGACGGCGCCGTCGTGGGTCAGGCACGCTCCGGCGACGACGTCGTCCGCAAAGTCCGGGGCCACCGTGCCGTCCGTGGTCATTAGGGCGAGCAGGTTGGCGACGTTCTTCGCGTACAGGCGGGACGCGTCGGAGGCAAGGGCCGAGGCCGCGTCCTGCATCCCGACCAGCGTCACGGCGCCGCCCGGGACCGGGACCAGGATGTCCCGCCCGGCAATGACGCCCTCGACGTTGCCGCCGGACTCCGCGGCGAGGTCCACCACGACGGACCCGGCCCGCATCCCGGCCACCATTTCGGCGGTGACCAGCAGCGGGGCGGCGCGGCCCGGGATCGCCGCCGTCGTGATGAGCACGTCCGCCGCGGCGACGTGCGGCGCCAGCAGGGCACGCTGCCGGGCCGCGCGGTCCTCGCCGAGCTCGCGGGCGTAGCCGCCGCTGCCCTCAGCGGACGAGTCCGCTGCCCGGGCGTCGAGTTCCAGGTTGATGAAGGTGCCGCCCATTGAGGCAACCTCGTCGGCGGAGGCAACGCGGATGTCGTTGGCCGAGACCCGGGCACCGAGCCGTTTCGCGGTACCGATGGCCTGCAGTCCCGCGACCCCGGCGCCGAGAACCAGCACCCGGGCCGGCGGGATGGTCCCCGCAGCGGTCATGTACAGCGGGAAGAACCTCGGGTAGCGCAGGGCCGCCTCCAGCACGGCGCGGTAGCCGGCGACGAGGGACTGCGAGCTCAGCGCATCCATGGACTGTGCACGGGAGATGCGGGGTACGAGTTCCAGCGCGAAGGATGTCACGCCCGCGGCGGCGAGGGCCCCGACGGCGGCCAGTTCCGAGGCTGGCGAGGCGAAGCCGATGGTGATGGTGCCCGGCCGCAGCGCGGCGGCCGTCTCCGGCGTGAGCGGGCGGACGTGCAGCAGGACATCCAGGGCGTCCAGCGGCAGTTCCGGGGTAAGTCCGGCGCCGGCTGCCGCATAGTCGGCGTCCGGGTAGCCGGATTCGACGCCGGCACCGGATTGGACCAGCAGCGACAGGCCAAGACCCGTCAGCTGCCGCACTGTCTCGGGGGTGGCCGCGACCCGGCGCTCCCCCGCACGCTCTTCCCGCCTGACCCCGACCTGCACGCCCAGCTCCTCCCGGTTGGCCCCAGCGTAGCCACACCGGGCTCAGTTTGGCGAGGGTTCCGCCGCGACAGCCGCCAGGAGCGCTTCAACGATCGGCAGGTCCGCCGGGATCCACGGCAGCCCCAGGAGGTCGGCCGGGTCCGCCAGTGCCACCCAGCGCAGTTCATCATGGTCTTCCAGCGGCTGCGGCGTGCCGGCGGCCAGCTCGGCGAACCAGACCCGCATCGCGGCGCGGTCGTTGAGCGGCCAGCCGGACGCTGCCGCCGCGGGCAGTTCGGGCCCCAGCCGGACCTCCACTCCGAGTTCCTCCAGCAGTTCACGGTGCAGGGCGCGTTCCGGGGTCTCGCCGGGATCCACCTTGCCGCCGGGGAACTCCCACATGCCGGCAAACTGCGGCGGCGCCGTCCGCCTCGCCACCAGGAGGGACCGGGGGTCGGCCAGGGAATCCACTACTGCGCCGCCGACGACGTTGATGAGTTCAGTCACGTCACCAGTCTAGAGGCGCCCGGTGCCGCGCTGCCGGGGGACAATGATGAAGATGACAACCACCAAAGACGCGCCCGCGACGCCGAAAACCGGCTCCCGCCACCTTGCCCTCGCCATCATGTCCCTGGCCATGGGCGGGTTCGGCATCGGCACCACGGAATTCACCATGATGGGCCTGCTCAAGGAGGTGGAGCAGGGCCTGGGCGTCAGCACCCCGGAGGCCGGGCACCTGATCTCCGCCTACGCCTTGGGGGTGGTGGTGGGCGCGCCGGCGCTGGCCGCCGTCGGGGCCAAACTGCCGCGCAAGTACCTCGCGCTCGGACTCATGCTGTTCTTCAGCCTCGCCAACCTCAGCTCCTTCATCGCCCCCGACTACGGCACCATGCTGGTCTCCCGCTTTGCCGCGGGGCTGCCGCACGGCGCCTTCTTCGGCGTTGCCGCCGTCATTGCCTCCTCCCTGGTCGCGCCCACCAAACGCGGCTGGGCGATCTCGATGGTGATGGCCGGGCTGACGGTCGCCAATGTCATCGGGGTGCCGTTCGGGACCTGGCTGGGCCAGGCCTTCGGCTGGCGGCTGCTCTTCCTGCTGGTCGGCCTGATCGGGATAGCCACCATGGTGATGCTCTGGAAGTTCGTGCCGTTCCAGAAACCTCATGCGGACGCCAGCATCCGTCGTGAACTCGGCGCGCTGAAGCGGCTGCAGGTCTGGCTGGCCGTCCTGATCGGCGTGGTCGGTTTCGGCGGGTTCTTCGCCACGTACACGTACATCGCGCACACTATGACCTCGGTGGCCGGCATCGCCTCGGAGTGGCTGCCGCTCGTCGTCGCCCTGTACGGCGTGGGGATGGTGGTCGGCAACATTGTCGGCGGACGGATCGCGGACAGGTCCGTGATGGGCACCATTTACTGGGTGCTGCCCGGGGTTGCCGTGGCGCTGGTGGTCTACGCGGTGGCCGTGCACTGGCCGTGGTCGGCCTACGTGATGGTCTTCGTGGTGGGCGCGGCCGGGTCCATGCTGGTCCCGGCGCTGCAGACCCGGCTCCTCGACGCCTCCCCCGACGCGCCGTCGCTCGCGTCCTCGCTGAACCATGCGGCCCTCAACGTGGCGAACGCCCTTGGCGCGTTCCTCGGCGGCCTTGTCATCGCCTGGGGCTGGGGCTACGTGGCACCTGCCCTGGTGGGGGCGGTGCTGGCCCTCCTGGGCCTTGGCGTCGCAGCCCTGAGCGGTGCGGTGGAACGCCGGAGGCCGCTGGTCCGGTAGCCGCGCGATGCGGTACCGGTCCGGCGGCCTCCGGCGGATCGTCTTCTTTAGCGGGCGCTGACGCGCTGCACGTCCGGTTCGAGGTAGATGACGCGCGCGGTCGGTACCGCCTCCCGGATGCGGACCTCGGCGGAGTCAATGGCCGCCGCGATGTCCCGGCCCGAATCGGCCGCGCCGATGCTGATCTTGGCTGCCACCAGCAGTTCCTCCGGACCAAGGTGCATGGTCTTGATGTGGATGATGCTGGTGCCGTCGGCCTCGATGGCGGCGCGGATTTTCGCGGCGTCGGCCTTGGTGGCGGACTCGCCCAACAGCAGGGACTTGGTTTCCACGGCCAGGATGGCAGCGATTGCCACCAGCAGCAGGCCGATCATGGCGGTTCCGAGGGCATCCCAGATGCCGTTGCCGGTGACCAGCGTCAAGCTGACGCCAAAGAGTGCGAAGAGCAGGCCCAGCAGGGCGCCGAAGTCCTCCAGCAGGATGACGGGCAGCTCGGGCTGCTTGGCGTTGCGGATGAAGTGGACCCAGCTCTGCTTGCCGCGTAGCGGGTTGGACTCGCGGATGGCGGTCCGGAAGGAGAAGGACTCGGCGATGATGGCGCCGGCCAGCACTGCCAGCGGAACCCACCAGAAGTCCCCTTCAATGCCGTGCGGGTGCTGGATTTTTCCCCAGGCCTCGTAGAGGGCGAACAGGCCGCCGACGGAGAAGAGCACGATCGAGACGATGAAGGCGTAGATGTAGCGTTCCCGGCCGTAGCCGAAGGGGTGTTCCGGGCTCGCCTCCTTCTTGGCCCGCTTGCCGCCGACCAGCAGGAGCAGCTGGTTCCCTGAATCCGCGAGCGAGTGGATGGCCTCCGCGAGCATCGACGAGGAGAGCGTCAGGATGAACGCGACGAACTTGAGGACTGCGATCGTCAGGTTGGCGGCCAACGCCGCGACGATCGCCTTGGTACCGCCGTTTGCAGCCAAGAGAGCTTCTCCTTTGGAGGTTTATCTTCGGTGGACGCGGAAACCGCCGGGGGCCCGAGTCCGCAAGGAACACCGTACCTGCTGGGGGCCCGCTCCCGCACCGCGGCAGGGCCGCAGGAGGTACGTAACGATTGAGTGTGATGTTGCTGACACGGGCAGACGCCTGTGTTAGCTTGAAGCCATAATCGGGATTCCTAAGGTGAATGCCGACGAATATGTAGGAGGAGACATGGGCTTTCTAGGCTGGATCATTCTCGGACTCATTGTAGGTGCAATCGTTAAGGCAATCATGCCTGGCAGGGTCGGCGGCGGCTGGGTCACCAGCCTCGTGCTCGGCGTCGTCGGAGCCATTGTCGGCGGCTGGATCGGCGACCTGCTGTTCGGCGGCGGCAAGATGGAATTCTGGAACCTTGGTTCCTGGATTTTGGCCATTGTCGGCGGCCTCGTTGTGGCCGGCATTTACGGCGCCATCACCGGACGCAACCGGACCACTTAATTCTCTCAAGTCAGCGCCCCGGCAGCCCTGCCGCAGCGCTGAAAGAACGACGGCGGGGGCTCACCGAATGGTGGGCCCCCGCCGTCGTTGGTTGTCCGGGAGGTGCTGCAGCCTAGGCGCCGCGCTGCTGCGACCGTGCGCTCGCGTACAGGCAGACCGTCGCCGCGGTGCCGAGGTTGAGGCTCTCCGCCGCGCCGTAGACCGGGACGGCGACCCGGTGGTCGGCCAGGGCCAGTTCGTCCTCGGATAGCCCCTGGGCCTCGTTGCCGAACAGCCAGGCCGTAGGGCTCTCCAGCGCATAGTCCGATTCGCCGGCGGACGCCCCCAGCCGGCGGGCCGCATTCTCGTCCTGCAGCCGGTCCAGGTTCAGCTGGCCCTGGCCGTCCGCAGCCAGGATTCCAATGCCGCGTTCCTTGCAGCGGGCCACCAGGTCCCCGACGTCGGCGCCGAGCACCACCGGCAGGTGGAAGAGCGACCCGGCCGTGGACCGTACGGCTTTGGGGTTGTAAATATCGACACTCGACGCGGTCAGGACGACGGCGTCCGCGCCGGCCGCGTCTGCTGCCCGAAGCACGGTTCCGGCGTTCCCGGGGTCGCGGACCTGGCACAGGACCGCGATCAGCTGCGGACCCGCGTCCAGGACGTGGTCGAGGCCGACGTCCAGGAAGCCGCAGACCGCCAGGATGCCCTGCGGGGTGACGGTGTCCGCCATCGCGGCCAGTACTTCGTCAGTAGCGAGGTAGGCGGCGGTGCCTTCGGCGAGGGCCTCCAGGTCCGGGTGCCGGTCGAGGCAGGCCTGGCTGGCGTAGACCTCGTAGACGATGCCGGGCTCCCCCGCTGCAATCCTCTTCCGGTGCAGGATTAAGGCTTCCCGGACGGCCTGCGGGCCCTCGGCCAGGAACTCGCTGCGCCTTAAACGGGCCGGGCGCCCGGCAAGCTGTGCCACCTTCCTTACTCGATCTGCTCGAGGGTTGGAAAGTGGAAAGTCTTGCGGGCGCCCGGTTTCGTTCATATAAGAACCTTAGTTGCTCTTGCGAGCAGTTCTTGAACGACGCTGTCTCTCGACGGCGGGAGGAACTACTTTGCGGCCTCGGCGTCAGCCTTCTTGGCAGCAGGCTTCTTCGCGGCAGGCTTCTTCGCGGCCTTCGGAGCCGCTGCGGCCTCGACCTGGACGGCCGGAGCGGACGTGTCGGCGGGCAGCGAGTCCTTGGCGACCTTGACCAGCGCGGCGAAGGCGTTGGCATCGGAGACGGCCAGCTCGGCCAGCATACGGCGGTCAACCTCGACCTCAGCGGCCTTGAGGCCCTGGATCAGACGGTTGTAGGTGAGGCCGTTGGCGCGGGAGGCAGCGTTGATGCGCTGGATCCAGAGGCGGCGGAAGTCGCCCTTCTTCTTCTTGCGGTCGCCGTAGCTGTACACAAACGAGTGCAGCAGCTGCTCTTTGGCCTTGCGGTACAGGCGTGAACGCTGTCCACGGTAGCCCTTTGCGCGTTCGAGGATAACCCTGCGCTTCTTGTGGGCGTTGACCGCCCTCTTCACACGTGCCACGTGCGTACTCCTTCGAAAATTCTGATCCCAAGCGTCTACTGCCGGAAACCCGGCCGGCCTGAGAAGCCTTTTTGGTAGTGGACCGCCGCCAGGTGGCTATCGGTCCGTGAACTTGGAACTTAGATGCCGAGCATCTTCCGGATGACCTTGGCGTCGCCCTTGAAGACGATCTTGTCGCCGGCGAGGCGGCGGGTCAGCCTGGAGGACTTGTGCTCGAGGTAGTGACGGCGGTTGGCCTGCTGGCGGCGCAGCTTGCCGCTACCGGTCAGCTTGAAGCGCTTCTTAGCACCGCTGTGGGTCTTCATCTTCGGCATGGGAACCGATCTCCTTACGTATCCGCAGACGGGTCTGCAGTCTTTCGTGCAGCCACCCCTGCGGGCGGCGTGCTGGTTGCCTGCTGCCGGACATTGCGGTCCGGCAGCCGTGAACTAGTTGGTCTTCTTGCTGCCCGGCTTGGCGGCGGCCTTGGGAGCCGCCGGCCGTGCGGCAGGCTTCGGCGCCGCTGGACGCGGAACCGGCTTCGGAGCAGCAACGGGCTTCGGTGCCGCGGCAGGGGCGGCCTTGTCAGCCTCGGGGGCCTTAGCGGCAACCGGGGCCTTCTCAGCGGCCTTCGGCGCTGCGGGCGCCTTGGCTGCTGCCGGCTTGGCAGGGGCCTTGGGAGCCTCAGCCTTGGGGGCTTCACGCTTCGGGGCGGCCTTGGGCGCCTTGGCGGCCTCCTGCTTCGGCGCTTCCTGGGCGGGAGCCTTCGCAGCCGGCGCTTCCTCGGTCTGAGCCTCGGCGGCCGGGGCCTCCGTGGCTGCTGCTGCTTCGGCCGGAGCTTCCGTCGCCGGTGCCTCGGCCGCGGGGGCCTCGGTCCGGACCTGGTAGCCCTCCGGAAGAAGATCGGCGAGCGACTGCGTCAGGGGCGCCTCGGGGCCGGACGTGTCAACGCGGCCACCACCTGTTGCCTTGGCTTCGTTCTCGGCCTTGGCTTCTGCGCGCTGCGTTGCACGGCGGGCCTCTGCCTTGGCTTCTGCCTTGTTCTTCAGCGGTCCGACCACCATGACCATGTTGCGGCCGTCGATGCGCGGGCTGGACTCCACAACGCCCACTTCGGCGACGTCGTCAGCGAAGCGCTGGAGCAGGCGGATGCCCATCTCGGGGCGCTGCTGCTCACGGCCGCGGAACTGGATCATGGCCTTGACCTTGTCACCGGCGCCGAGGAAGCGGAGCGCGTGGCCGCGCTTCGTCTCGTAGTCGTGGGTGTCGATCTTCAGGCGGAAGCGGATTTCCTTCAGGACCGTGTTGGTCTGGTTCTTCCGGGCTTCGCGTGCCTTGACGGCCGCTTCGTACTTGTACTTGCCGAAGTCCATCAGCTTGCACACCGGAGGCTTGGCCTGCGGTGCAACTTCAACGAGATCAAGGTCGGACTCGGCAGCCAAACGCAGGGCATCCTCAATACGGACAACGCCTACTTGTTCGCCTGCAGGGCCGACCAGCCGCACCTCGGGGACGCGGATACGCTCATTGATTCTTGGCTCGCTAATGTTAAAGCTCCTGTGTTCGTGAGGGGTATTCCACCGGAAATAAGAGAAGGCCTCCCATTGCCGGAGCAATCGAAGGCCTCGAAGATCGGAGCTGCCCGCCTCTGATGAGAGACGGCATACACCCTGCCGGGCTGGCGCCCGGGAAGAATGCCCGACCAGGTACCCGGCAACCTTGCTTCTTGCGAAGCTTCCCGAAGGAGAGCGGCTGACGCGGGTGGGAGAGAACTCCGCTTGCAAACTGAAAGCCAATTCTACAGAAAGATACCCGTTCAGCGCACGCAGGCGCTGGCGGGTCTCTGCCTTGTTTCTCAACATCTGCAGAAATAACGACATTCAGTCGGTCTGTGACAAGCTTACCAGCATGAGCACTTCAGACAGTAATTCACACGTTTACCAGCCGGCGGACGCGCAGGGCGATGTCTCCCAGCAGATCCGCGACATCTCCGAGGTCCCCGCGATCGAGGTCATTACCACCGCCGCCGTTCACCTCATGAGCGCCGCCGCCGTGAAGCTTGGCCTGGCCGCCGAGGACAACGCCGAAGAGCTCAAGGACCTGGACGAGGCACGCAAACTGATCACGGCCCTGGCCGGGCTGGTCACCGCCGCGGCCCCGGAGATCGGCTCCCAGCACGCCGGACCGTTGCGCGACGGACTGCGTTCCCTGCAGCTGGCCTTCCGCGAGGAATCCGCTATCCCGGATGCGCCGGGCAAGGGCCCGGGCGAGAAGTACACCGGCGCGGTTAATTAGTCGCCGGCGCCTGCCCTGCAGGGTAGCGCGGCAGCAGCCAACGACGACGGCGACGGCCGGACCACAGCGGTCCGGCCGTCGTCGTCGTTAAGACGTTTCCCCGGCGGGGGCGCTGCCGGCGAAGCCCAAGGCCCGCTAGGCTGCGGCGAGCCGGCGCCGGCGGCGGTGCTGCAGGACCAGGCCGACGACGCACAGCACCACGCCGGCCAGCCCCACGGAAATGAATCCCGCGCCCGGTCCCACGCCGTCGATGAAGAGCCCGGCCAGCGGGGCGCCGAGGGCCACGCCGCCGGTGAGCGCCGAGCCGTACCAGCCCATGGCCTCGCCGCGGCGGCCCTCCTCCACCAATTCCGCCACCTTCTCCGACGCGGCTGAGAGCACCGGGGCGCAGAGCAGGCCCGGCAGCAGCGACAGCAGGGCCAGCGTCCAGGTGTCCTGCGCGAACGCCATGGGAAGGGTCAGCGCAGACATCCCCAACAACAGCAGGACGGGCGACACGGGCCGGTGCATGGCGCCGTAGACCAGGCCGCCCAGCACCGAGGCCGCGCACCAGAACAGGAAGACGATGCCGATTTCGGCCTGGTGGCCGCCCGTCTGCAGGGCGGCGACGATTCCGACGTCGGTGCCGCTGAGCACCATGCCGGCACCGGCGGCGACGGCGAAGACCGCCGCCACGGCGGCCGTGAACCAGGCGAAGTTGTGGCGGACCTTGTGCCGCAGGCCGGATCCGCCCTGCCGCCGCTGCTCCGCGGCCGCCAACGGCGCCAGCTCGGCCGCGGCCTCCTGCAAGTGGGCGGGCGCCGCGGCGACCAGGGCGGTCCCGGCCCCCTCCTGCTGGCATGCCTCGAACGCCGGATCCGGGGCCAGGCCGGACACGGCGCTGCGGGTGGGCGGGTTGATCCACATCAGGAACAGGCCGGAGAGCGAGGTGGCGACGCCCACTACTGTGAGGCCAAGCACGGAGTAACCCGCGGTGGCGACCAGGGCGCCGGCGGCGGGGCCGATCATAAAGACCAGTTCGGTGCTGATTGCATCCAGGGCGAACGCCGTCCGGCGCCGCTCACCGGTGGCGAGAATGCCCAGCGACTGGCGCACCACACTGAAAATCGGCAGCGTGAGCAGGCCGCCCACGAAGACCAGCGGCAGCAGCAATTGGTAGCTGACGTGCGGCACGATGGACCAGATGACCGTCTCGGAGACGACGGACGGGATCAGCGCCCGGCGCAGGCCGACCGTGTCCACGCGGCGCCCGCGCCACGGGGCGCCCACGGCGATGCCGATTGTCATGACCGCGGCGGCCGCCCCTGCGGCGGCGTAGCCCTGCCCCAGGCTCAGGACAATGTGCAGGGTCAGCAGCACCCCGGCGGCGGAGTGCGGGATGCGGGCAACCATGCCCACGAGCAGGAGGTTCCTGATGGGCCTCACGGCCAGCAGATCCCGGTAAAGCGCGAAGTTCACGAAACTGCATTCCTTTGTGTACTGCCCTCGGCAGCACCGGAATGTCTCCGCGCCGGTTCCCGGCTACTGTGCTGCGCGCTGCAACTTGATTTCGATCGAGTCGACCCGTTCGGCAAACGTGTCATTCCGGGCCCAGGCGTCGTTGAGTCCGGCGACGATGGACTGTACCGCGACGGGGTCGAGCCCGTCTTCAAGGTACAGCACCACGCGGAGCTCCGGGCCCGCGCCACCGCCGGGAAGCTGCCGGCCGCCGGCCTGCGCCGAGGCAACGCCGCCGCCGGGATGGATTTCCACCCGGCGCAGCGCGAGAACGCCGGCCGCGGCAGCGCCCACTGCCTCCGCCACCGCCGGGTCGCTGTAGCTGGGTAGCCAGGCGTGCTGCCGGGCCAGCGCCCAGACGGCGGGACGGCGCACCACGAAGGTGGTTGCCGAGCCTGGATCCAGCACCAGCAGTTCGGCGCCCTCGGCGACGGCGGACAGGGCGGCGCGGGCGGCGTATACCGCCACGGGCCGGGCCGCGGCGTGCCAGGCGGCGAGGGCCTCGGCCGAGGTGAAGACCGGCAGGGCTGTCCGGCCGTCCGGCGCCTTGAGGGTCACCAGGGCCATGTCAGCCTGCTTGTCGCCGTGCACTTCGCCGCCGTGCGCGCCTGCCACGGCGTCGCCTTCTTCGGCGAGGCTGGCGAGGATGGGCACAAAGACGCGGGCGGACGCCAAGGACGCCACCACGGCCGCCTCGTCTCCTGCGCCGGACGCGAGGTCCGCCAGCGCCGCGAGGTAGCCGGCGTCGGCGGCGCCGTCGTCGTCCTCGAAGTTGTGGATCCTGGCGTCCTCACCGCTGAGGCTGCGCCCGGCCCAGGGCTGCCCGGCGGAGTCCGTCGCTCCGCCGGCGCCGGCGAGGGCGGCAGCGATGTGGCCGGGCAGGGGGCGGCCGCCGGGCTCGGTGGTGTGCTCCATGGCCGGGGCGTGCCTAGCGGCGGCCGGCGGCGTCGAGGGCTTCGGGCAGCGTGAAGTTGCCGTTGTAGAGGGCCTTGCCGACGATGGCGCCCTCGACGCCGAGCGGCACGAGGGAGCGTAGGACTTTGAGGTCTTCGAGGCTCGAGATGCCGCCCGAGGCCACGACGGGCTTACCGGTCTTCTCCACCATCTGGCGCAGCAGCTCGACGTTGGGGCCCTGCAGGGTGCCGTCCTTAGTGACGTCGGTGACGACGTAGCGGGCGCAGCCGGCTTCTTCGAGGCGGCCCAGGACCTCCCAGAGATCGCCGCCTTCCTTGGTCCAGCCGCGGCCGGCGAGGGTGGTGCCGCGGACGTCGAGGCCGACGGCGATCTTGTCGCCGAAGCGCTCGATTACCCGCTGCGTCCATTCGGGGTTCTCCAGCGCCGCGGTGCCCAGGTTCACCCTGGCGACGCCAAGGTCCAAGGCCTTTTCGAGGGATTCGTCGTCGCGCAGCCCCCCGGAGAGCTCAACCTTGATGTCCAGCCGGCCGACGACCTCGCGCAGCAGTTCGGCGTTGGACCCGCGGCCGAAGGCGGCGTCGAGGTCGACGAGGTGGACCCATTCGGCGCCCTGTTCCTGCCAATTCAGCGCGGCTTCCAGCGGCGTGCCGTAGCTGGTTTCGCTGCCGGCCTCGCCCTGGACCAGGCGCACGGCCTGGCCGTTGACGACGTCGACGGCGGGGAGCAGCTCGAGTACCGGCAGTGGGGTTTCGGTGGTCATCGGAAGGTCCTCACGGAGTTGGGGCGGCGGGTCGGGGAAAGGGTGCGCGTTTTGCGGGCGGTCAGTTGCACGGCAGGGTCAGTTCCCACAGCGGGGTCAGTTTCCCGGCAGGGTCAAGAGCCAGGCAGCCAGCAGCGCCATGCCGGCCAGGACGTAGAACACGACCTGGACCCACAGCGGACTTTTCTGCTGCCGGAAGGACAAGGCACCGCCAACCAGCAGGCCGGCGAGGCCCATCAGCACGATGGACCACATCTAGGCGGTCTGTTCCGGTGTAGCGGTCTGTTCCGGTGCGGCCGTCTGGCCGGCACCGGCCTTGGGGCCGCCGCGGAGGCTGTCCACCCAGTTGCGGAGCAGGCGGGCACCTGCGTCGCCGGACTTTTCCGGGTGGAACTGGGTGGCGCACAACGGGCCGTTTTCGACCGCGGCGATGAACGGCGCGCCGTGCTCGGACCAGGTCACCAGCGGGGCGGCCATCCGCGGCTGGATCACGTCGAAGTCCCAGTGCTGGACACCATAAGAGTGCACGAAGTAGAAGCGTTCGTTTTCGACGCCGGCGAAGAGCCGGGAGCCCTCCGGCACGGTGACCGTGTTCCAGCCCATGTGCGGCACGACCTCGGCCGGCAGGAGCTCGACCTTGCCCGGCCACTCCCCCATGCCCTCGGCCACAGTGCCGTGTTCCACGCCGGCTTCGAACAGGACCTGCAGTCCGACGCAGATTGCGAGCACGGGCCGGCCGCCAGCGACGCGGCGGCCGATCATGCGGACGGCGTCGACGGCCTTGAGCTCGTTCATGACAGTTTCGAACGCACCGACGCCGGGAACGACAAGCCCGTCCGCGTTGAGCACATCCTCGGGCTTGGAGCTGAGGATGACCTCGGCCCCGGCGCGTTCGAGGGCGCGGACGGCGGAGCGGACGTTGCCGGAACCGTAGTCGAGCACGGTAACGGTGGGCTTGCCCTCGGGCGAGACCGGCTTCCTGGCGGCGTCCGGGTTGATGATGGCCCCGTCCCGGAGCACCTTGCCGGTCACAGCGCACCCTTGGTGGAGGGGATGCCCTCGACCCGCGGGTCCGGCTCCACGGCGGCGCGCAGTGCACGGGCGAAGGCCTTGAACTGGGCCTCGACGATGTGGTGCGGGTCCCGGCCGGCAGTGACGTTCATGTGCAGGCAGATCCCGGCGTGCAGGGTGATGGCCTCGAAGACATGCCGGGTCAGGGATCCGGTGAAGTGTCCGCCGATGAGGTGGTACTCCTGACCGGCCGGTTCGCCGGCGTGCACCAGGTAGGGACGGCCGGAAACGTCGACGACGGCCTGGGCCAGCGCCTCGTCGAGCGGGACCGTGGCCTCGCCGAAGCGGCGGATGCCGGCCTTGTTGCCCAGCGCCGTGCGAAGGACCTCGCCGAAGGTGATGGCGACGTCTTCCACGGTGTGGTGGACGTCGATGTGGATGTCGCCGGTGGCCTTGACCGTCATGTCGATCAGGGAGTGCTTGCTCAGCGCGGTCAGCATGTGGTCGTAGAACGGCACGGAGGTGCTGATGTCCGAGACGCCGGTGCCGTCCAGGTTGATCTCGACCAGGACGGAGGATTCACTGGTGGTCCGCTCCAGGCGTGCGGTCCGGGCAGCGGCTGATCCGGTGTTGCTCATGTGGGGTGTCCTTTGGATGAGGCGGGCGCCCGGCGAACGGGGCGGTGTGCGTGGGTCCTGGCTTAAGTCTAGGCGGACTGCACTTCGTGGCCGGCCAGGATCCGTTCGAGGGCTTCCAGAAACGCTGTGGTTTCCGTCTCAGTTCCGGCGGTCACGCGCAGGTGGCCGGGGATGCCGACGTCGCGGATGAGCACGCCGGCGTCCAACAGCCCCTGCCAGGTCTCGTGCGGGTTCTCGAGGCCGCCGAAGAAGACGTAGTTCGAGTCGGAGGCGGCGGGCTTGAGGCCCATCCGGGTCAGCTCCGTCACGATCCGGTCGCGCTGGCGCTTGATGTCCTCGACGTCGGCCATCAGTGCCACCCGGTGGCGAAGGGCGGCCAGCGCCGTCGCCTGGGTGATGGCGGAGAGGTGGTACGGGAGCCGGACCAGGCGCAGCGCATCGGTGACCTCCGGGGCCGCTGCCATGTAGCCGAGCCGGGCCCCGGCCAGGGCGAAGGCCTTGCTCATGGTGCGCGAGACGATGAGCCGCTCGCGGCCGGGCAGCAGGGTCAGGGCGCTGGGCGTGCCGTCGTGGGCGAACTCGTGATAGGCCTCGTCGACGATCACGATGGTCTGGCTGGCTTCGCCGGCTTCGTAAACGGCCTCGACGACGTCGAGCCCCAGGCCGGTGCCGGTGGGGTTGTTCGGTGAGCAGAGGAAGACGACGTTGGGCTTCAGCTCCCGGACCTGGCGGGCTGCCGATTCCGCGCTGAGCCCGTAGTCCTCGGCGCGGACCCCGACGATGTATTCGGTGTCCGTGCCGGCGGCGAGCAGGGGGTACATCGAGTACGTGGGCGGGAAGCCGAGCGCGGTGCGGCCCGGGCCGCCGAAGGCCTGGAGGATTTGCTGCAGGACCTCGTTCGAACCGTTGGCTGCCCAGATGTTGCCGGCGTCCAGGCCGTGGCCGAGGTACTCGGCGAGGGCTTCGCGCAGTTCGGTGAACTCGCGGTCCGGGTATCGGTTCAGTCCCGCCGCGGCCTCCGTCACGGCCTCGGCGATGGCCGCGCGGACGTCGGCCGGGACGCCATGGGTGTTCTCGTTGACGTTCAGCAGGATGGGGACATCCAACTGGGGCGCACCGTAGGGGCGCAGTCCCCGCAGATTGGTCCGGAGGGGCAGTCGGTTGAGGCGCTCTAGCTGGTCAGTCACCTGCCCAGTTTAAGTGAGACCGGCCCCGGCCCCGAAACTGTGACCGTCCGGGGCCCTCCCGGGCGGCCGACGGCAGTCTTCCAGGGGTGGTCTATTTGGCGGGTACGTAGAGCTGCTGGCCGGGGATGACCCGCGCGGCTTCGAGGTTGTTCAGCTGCACGATGTCGGCAACAACGTCGCGGGGGTCCCGCTCCGGGGCGACTTCACCGGCGATGGCCCAGAGCGACTCCCCCGGCTGGACCGTCACGGTGACGGTCGGTGTGAGCGAGAGCTCCGCGGCCGAGTCGGCGGCCTTGGCCGGGGCGTTCAGGAACCCGGCCAGGGAGAGGACCAGGGCGGCCAACAGGATCAGCGGCAGGCCGAAGAAGACGAAGCGTCCTCGGCGGGTCAGCCTCAGCGGAGCCTGCCGGGAGGCAGCAGCGGGTGCCGCCTCCTGAGCGGGAGCGGAAACCGACGAACCGGAAATAGCGCTTACTGCTGACATGAGCTGAGCCCTCCTGGACTTATCTGTGCCGCCCGGCGTACTCCACGTACCTGCCGCCAACCGGCCGAACCATCGAACGCATTACCTTCGATCGCGAACCCTCGAACACGAAACTTCGAACACACCGCCGAATCCTAAGAACCGGCAAGGCCTCGAAACTTCGAACACATATTCGAACTTCGCTGTTTCTGTTTTAGCACTTATGAACGAACATTGTCGAGACTCGCTAGAACAAATGTTTGAAAAACCCTGGCGGCTGCCCTACTTTTGAATCACAGGACAACCACTTGGGTTGGTCAGCAACAGTTGATCAGCGGGGTCTGACATTGTTCGGACCGAACGGTCCCGGCAGCCACGGCAGCCGGGCGGAATGGAAAGGCATGGCGAACATGGCAGCACAAGCCGCCGGCGGGAGGGCCGCGCAGCGGAGCCCCCAGACCGGTCGGGCGCCGAAGAGCCTTACCGTCCGTCAGAAGAAGATCCTGGAGACCATCCAGCGTTCCGTGACAGACAACGGCTACCCGCCCTCCATGCGCGAGATCGGCGACACCGTCGGGCTGGCCAGCCTTTCCAGCGTCACCCACCAGCTCTCGCAGCTGGAAAAGCTCGGCTACCTGCGGCGTGACCCCAAACGTCCCCGCGCCATGGAAGTGCTGATGCCGCTGACCCTGGACGAGGGTGCCACCACGATCTCCGGCGTGGAGAAGTCCAGCGGCCTGCGCGCCGTCGGCGGCCAGGCAGTCGCGGAACTCGCCAGCGCCACGGACACCGCGATGGTCCCGTTTGTCGGCCGTATCGCCGCAGGCGGCCCGATCCTGGCAGACCAGGTGGTGGAGGACGTGATGCCGCTGCCGCGCCAGCTGGTGGGCCACGGTGAACTGTTTATGCTCCGGGTGGCCGGTGATTCGATGATCGACGCCGCCATCTGCGACGGCGACTGGGTCGTCGTCCGGCGCCAGAACGATGCCGTCAACGGCGACATCGTTGCCGCCCTGCTCGATGACGAGGCCACGGTCAAAACCTTCCGCCAGCGCGACGGCCACACCTGGCTGCTCCCGCAAAACACCCAGTACGAGCCGATCCTCGGCGACCATGCCGTCATTATGGGCAAGGTCGTCTCGGTGCTGCGCTCCCTGTAGTCTCCCGCGCCGGCTTCCCTGCCACACCCCTGCCAGCCAGATCCCACCGGCAGCTCGAAGGCCCCGTCCGCAGTTCCGGACGGGGCCTCCTTGCGTTCCCGCCCGGTTGTTGGCACCGCGACGGCGCGCGGGGCCGCCGCAGCCGCGGGAACCCGGCCCCGCCGGCCCCGGGGCGTGGAAGAACCGGGCGGGAACGCCAGCGCCGGCCTCGGGTACTCTCGTCGGCGCGGCCTCCGGCTACTTGGCGGGTTGCTGAGCCTGTACCTTTGCCGGGGTCGCCTTGCTGAGGCGCTCGAGGGCTGCCAGCGCCACCGACGGGTCGGTGGTGGGCCAGAACGGCGGCAGCGCGGCCCGCAGGAACGCGCCGTACCGTTCGGTGGACAGCCGGGAATCGAGGACCGCCACCACGCCCTTGTCCGACGTCGAGCGGATCAGCCGTCCGGCTCCCTGGGCGAGGCGGATCGCTGCGTGCGTCGCCGAGACGCTCATAAACCCGTTGCCACCGGACTGGGCCACCGCCCGGGAGCGGGCCGTCATCAGCGGATCATCGGGCCGCGGGAACGGGATCCGGTCGATCACCACGAGGCGGCAGGAGTTTCCGGGCACGTCGACGCCCTGCCAGAGCGACATGGTGCCGAAGAGGCAGGTGTCCGGCTCATCGGCGAACTGCTTCACCAGCGCGGTCATAGTCGATTCGCCCTGGCAGAGTATGCTCAGCCCCAGCCGGGGCCGCATCGCCTCGGCCGCCTCCTCGGCGGCGCGCCGCGACGAGAAGAGGCACAGGGCTCCGCCGCCGGAGGCGCGGATCAGCTTCTCAAGCTCGTCGAGGGCTTCCGGAGAGGTCCCCCGGCCCGGCTTGGGCAGGTGCTTGGCGACGTAAAGGATGCCTTGTTTGGGATATTCGAAGGGGGATCCGACGTCGACGCCGGTCCAGCTGGGTGCGCCGGGGCCCACCAAGCCGAGGCCTCCGGCTGCCGGTTCGAAGGCCGAACCGATGGCCAGGGTTGCCGAGGTGAGCACGACGGTGTGGTCGGCGAACAAACCTTCGCGCAGCCGCCCGGCAACGCTGAGCGGAGCAACGTTGATCAGGGCGGGCGCGGACTCATCCGGCTGCGAGTAGCCCTGTTGCGGGTCAAAGCTGCTGTTGCGGGAGAACCAGACCACTTCCCGGTTCTCCTTGGCGGCCAGGAGCCGTTCGCAGAGCTCCAGGATCACCATCAGCCGGGACCGCGCGAGCTGCCGGCCGCCGTCGGCGGTGTTGGCGCTGTCGCCCTTGGAGTCCGAGAGCGCGGCGCGGCAGGCGTCTCGCAGCTGGTCGACGCAGTCGAGTTGTTCGCTGTTCAAGCCGTTGGGCATGAGTCCGCTGGGAACCCCCTCGATGGCGAGTTCGAGGTTGGACGCAGCGTTGTTGAGCGCGTCCACGGTGATCCCGGTGTGTTTGCGGGCCCCGGAGGCGGCGGCGTGCACCATGGCCACGGACAGTTGGCCGGACACGGCACCGGTGACCCGGTCCTGGAGTTCGTGCGCCTCGTCGACCACCACTACGTCGTATTCGGGCAGCACGGCGAGGCCCTCGAAGGCGCTGACGGCCAGCATGGCGTGGTTGGTGACCACCACGTCGGCGTCGGCGGCGTTTTGCCGGGCCAGTTCGGAAAAGCATTCGGCGGCGAGCGGGCATTTCTGCGCGCCCAGGCACTCCATCGAGGTGACGGAGACCTGCCGCCAGGCGCGGTCGGTCACGCCCGGCATCAGCTCGTCGCGGTCCCCCGCCTGCGTCTCCTCGGCCCATTCGCGGAGCCGGACGACCTCCTTGCCGAGCTGCGAGGAGGGGCCGCCCATCGCGGCGGCGAAGTGCGGCACGGAGGTGTCCTCGCCGAGGGAGAACAGCTGGCCCTCGGACGGTTCCTCGGACGGGAAACCGCCTTCGAGTTTGTGGCGGCAGACATAGTTTGAGCGGCCCTTGACCAGCGCCACCTTCACCGGCCGCTCCAAGGCCGGGGTGATGGTCTTGAGCAACCGGGGCAGGTCCCTGCCGACAATCTGGGTCTGCAGTGCCAGGGTTGCGGTGGAGACCAGGGTGGGCTTGTCGCTGACCAGTGAATGCGCGATCAGCGGAATCAGGTAGGCCAGCGACTTGCCGGTGCCGGTGCCGGCCTGGACCAGCAGGTGGTCGCCGGTGTCGATCGCGCGCGCCACTTGCCGGGCCATTTCGTGCTGGCCGTTGCGGCTCTGGCCGCCCATCCCGGCGACCGCCCGGTCGAGCAGTTCAACTACGAACTGCTCGCCGGACGTGCCGTTTTTCGGCTTGCTTCTGGACGGGCTGCTCTTGGACGGGCCGCTCTCCGACGGCGCGGCCGCCCCCTCGGCCACCGCTGGTTCAGTCATTGCTGACGAAGGCATCCAGTTCGGCCGCGAGCCCCTCGCGCACCATCACCACGGCGCGGGTGCCGGTCTCCTCGTGGTCGAGGCTGATGATCTCGGCATCGGTCTCGTGCAGTTTGCTGAGCAGGTCCCCGCGGTTGTACGGAATCTTCAGTTCCAGCTTCACGCTGGGCCGCGGGATGCCCTCGCTGATGGCCTTGAGCAGCTCCGGGATGCCTTCCCCGGTGCGGGCGGAGACGACAACGTGGCGCGGTTCGCGCTGCTTGAGCCGTTCGATCACGAACGGGTCGGCGGCATCGGCCTTGTTCAGGACGATGATCTCCGGCACCTTGCGGGCGTCGACTTCGCTGAACACGGTGCGGACGGCCGCGATCTGGCCCTCCGGGTCGGGGTGCGAGACGTCGACGACGTGCAGGATCAGGTCTGAATCGGCAACCTCCTCCAGGGTGGAGCGGAACGCCTCCACCAGCTGGGTCGGCAGCGAACGGACGAAACCCACGGTGTCGGCGAGAGTGTAGCCCAGCCCGTCCGAGGTTTCAGCCTTGCGGACGGTCGGGTCCAGCGTGGCGAACAGGGCGTTCTCCACCAGGACACCGGCGTCGGTCAGACGGTTCAGCAGCGAGGACTTACCTGCGTTGGTGTAGCCGGCGATCGCCACCGACGGCACGGCGTTACGACGGCGGTTGGCCCGCTTGGTTTCCCGCGCCGGCTTCATCGCGGCAATTTCGCGCCGCAGCTTGGCCATCCGGGTGCGGATCCGGCGGCGGTCCAGCTCGATTTTGGTCTCACCGGGGCCGCGCGAACCCATGCCTGCTCCGGCGCCGCCCACCTGGCCACCGGCCTGCCGGGACATCGATTCACCCCAGCCGCGCAGGCGCGGGAGCAGATATTCAAGCTGCGCCAGTTCCACCTGGGCCTTGCCTTCGCGGCTCTTGGCGTGCTGGGCGAAGATGTCCAGGATCAGTGCCGTGCGGTCGATGACTTTGACCTTGACGATGTCTTCGAGGCCGCGCCGCTGGGACGGGGCAAGCTCGGCGTCGACCACCACGGTGTCGGCACCGGTCGACATCACGATGTCCTTGAGCTCCTGGGCCTTGCCGGAGCCCAGGAAGGTGCCCGGGTCCGGCTTGGCGCGGCGCTGGACGAGCCCGTCAAGCACCTCGGACCCGGCGGTTTCCGCCAGGGCTGCCAGTTCGCGCAGGGAGTTCTCGGCGTCGGCCAGGGTGCCTTCGGTCCAGAGCCCGGCGAGCACCACGCGCTCGAGGCGCAACTGCCGGTATTCGACTTCGGTGACGTCCTCGAGTTCGGTCGACAGGCCCGCGGTACGGCGCAGGGCATGGCGTTCCTCGAGGTCCTGCTGGTCGCCGTCGTAGCTGCTGTGTTCCTCGTCCAGCCGCGAAATCGCCTGGGCCTTGCCGAACACGGCCCTGGACTCACCGGCGGCCCCGGTGCCGGCACTGTGTCCGGCCTTCGGGGCGGGGGCGTCTTTGGAGAGGATCCGGTCGATGACTGCCTGGATTTCCGCAGGGCTCATGTCCTGCGCGGCTGAATCGGGTCCGGTGTTGGGCTGACTGGTCATGGTCTCCTTTGAAGGGTCTACAACTTCAGAATAGTGCTGTTCGGTGTTTCGTGGCGCGGTATTCGCGCTGGGCTGACGACTGGTGGTCATCCGTGCCTCCTGGAATGCCTGGCGGCTGCGTCGCCGCGGGCAGGACGGGCTCCGTGCCGGAGCGGTAAATGAGGAAGGGATCCGGCGTGATAACGCCGGGTGGCGGGGAGGTACGTTCCGTTCGGCGCTCCCGGGTCGACTGCTGCCGGGCACTGCCTGGTCATAAGCCCTGCGGCTTCAAGGCCTGACTTCAAGTGGATCTGGCGCCGACGGGTGATGCACAGCATCATCGAGGGGCGCACTGAGCGGAAGGTAACAACCTGCGTCGCTGCGGGGACGGGCCTGCGGTAAGGAAGCGAAAGCCCGTGCCGGCTACTTGAAGTTCAAGATCATGTCTTTAAGACTAGCAGACCGTCCCTGCGCTCCGGCGCTGCCCGGCGGCGCCGGTTGCGGGCGCGGCGGGGACCGGTTTCCCGGCCGGTTTCCCATAGCGCCGGGGCGCCAACTAATCTGGCCAGTTATGGAGTCTGCACACTATTTCAGCGCCCAGCCCGCCGGGCCGTTCACCCGCAAGCCGCTGACCGTGGAGCTTGCCGGCGAACGCCGGCAGCTGCAGACGTCCTCCGGAATTTTCAGCCCGGACGGGATCGACAAGGGAACCGCGGTGCTGCTGGCCGACGTCCCTGCCCCGACGCCGCAGGGGAACCTGCTGGACATCGGGTGCGGCTGGGGGCCGATCGCGCTGACCATGGCCCTGCGGGCCCCGCACGCCCGGGTCTTCGCCGTGGATGTCAATGAGCGCTGCGTGGCGCTGACGAACGAGAATGCCGCCCTGCTGGGGCTGGAGAATGTCACCGCCAGCACCCCCGGCGAGGTCGATCCGGAGCTGCGCTTCGACACGATCTGGTCCAACCCGCCCATCCGGATCGGCAAGGACGAACTCCACGCCCTGCTGCTGCTCTGGCTGCCCCGGCTTGCCCCGGGCGGATCGGCCTGGCTGGTGGTGCAGAAGAACCTTGGTTCGGATTCGCTTCAGCGCTGGCTCGCGGCGGAGCTGGACGGCAGCTTTACCGTCACACGCGAGAGCACCTCGAAGTCGTTCCGGATCCTGAAAGTCAGGAAAGCGTCCCGCTAGCGACGATCACAGCAGGTCCGCTGAGCTCCACGTGCTCGTGGCCGTCCGGTGACAGGAAGAACTTCACGCCGACGACGCCGCCCGGCACCGTGACGTTCCAGGCGTCCGGCGCGCCCTGGCCGGCCCAGTGCCGGATCGCGACGGCGGCGGCACAGGCGCCGGTCCCGCAGGACAGCGTCTCCCCCACTCCCCTCTCGTGCACGCGCATGGTGATGGTGCCGACGCCGTCGTGAACGAGCGGCTCGGACGGCACGACGAACTCGACGTTGGTACCGTGCGGCGGTGTCGGGTCGACCCGGGGCGCCTTGAACAGCTGCGTGGCGTCAAGTTCCGCGAGTTCGGCCAAAGCGACGACAGTGTGCGGGTTGCCCATGCTGACGGACAGCGCCGGCCTGGCCACCTCCAGCCCTTCGGCGCTGACCAGTGAATCCATGGCACGCGCGGTGGCCTCGCCCGGGAAGATGAACTCCCACGGCCCCATGTCCACGGCGTAGCCGCCCGCGGTGCGGACGACGGTCATCATGCCGCCGCGGGTTCCGATGCTTAGCGACTCGCCGGCCGGCAGGTCGACGAGTCCCTCATTGATGAGGAAGTGGACAAAGACGCGGACGCCGTTGCCGCACATCTCCGACAGCGAGCCGTCAGCGTTGTGGTAATCCATAAACCACTCGGCCGCGGGGTGCTCGGCGAGCAGCTCCCGGCCCTCCGGGAGCAGCCGCGAGGGTACGGCGCGGATGAGTCCGTCGCCGCCGATGCCGCGGTGCCGGTCGCAGAGGGCCGCGACCTGTTCCGGGGTGACGGAGAGCGCGCCGTGGGGGTCCGCGATCAGGACAAAGTCGTTGCCGGTTCCGTGGCCCTTCGAGAACTTCAGGCCGGCGAGGGCGCCGGTGTCTGACGCGGGGTGGTCAACGGCTGCGGCAAGGGTTTCATCCATGCACCAAGGTTACCGTTCCGGCCGGGCCGGGACGGAACCCGCTGCCCGGAGGTAGCGGGGGTTCAACGGCGGGAGGCCGTGAGCGGCGGCTGTCAGCGGCGGAGCTCAGCGGCGGATCTCAGCCGCAGAGAGCCGTGGCCTTGGCCGCCAGCCCGGGGTCCTGCCAGTCGAGCCAGTTGATCCGGGGGTCGGCGCGGAACCAGGTGAGCTGGCGGCGGGCGAACTGCCGGGTCGCGACAATGGTCTCTTCGGCGGCCTGCGCCAGGTCCGACTCCCCGTCGACGACCCTGAGGAACTGCGCGTAGCCCAGGGCCCGGGAGGCGGTCCTGCCGCGGCGAAGCCCCAGGGCGTCGAGGCGCCGCACCTCCGCCAGCAGTCCCTGGTCCACCATCGTGTGGACACGGGCGGCGAGCCGCTCGCGCAACTGGTCGCGGTCCACGTCGAGGCCAATCTGCACGGCCGGCTGGAAGTACTCGCGGGTGGGCATAAAGGAGCTGAAGGGACGTCCCGTCAGCTCGAAGACTTCCAGGGCGCGGATGACGCGGCGGGCGTCGCCCAGGCGCCCCGCGGAGACCGGGTCCACGAGTTCCAGCCGTGCCCGCAGGGGCGCGAGGCCGGCCGCTTCCTCCTCGGCTTCGAGACGGCGCCGGATGGCGGGGTCGGTGCCGGGGAATTCGAGCACGTCCAGGGCGGCCCGCACGTACAGGCCTGAACCGCCGGCGAGGATGGCCCGCTTGCCCCGGGCATGGATGTCCGCGATCACGGCACGCGCCTGCTGCTGGAAGTCCGAGACGCTGGCTTCCTCGGTCACGTCGAGGATGTCCAGGAGGTGGTGGGGCACTCCCCTGCGCTCGGCCTGAGTGATCTTGGCCGTGCCGATGTCCATGCCGCGGTAGAACTGCATGGCGTCGGCGTTGACGACCTCACCGTCGAGGGCCAATGCGAGCGAGACGGCCAGATCGGACTTTCCGGATCCCGTGGGCCCGACGACGGCAATGACCTCCGGGGCGGATCCGGATGCGTTGGGATGAACCGGCGCGGCGGAACCGTCGGGTACGCCGGCGGTGTCGGAGCTGTCGTGTGGAGCGGAGTCGGCCACGGGCTAGCGGGCGCGGACTGGAAGGGTCGGCATGCCGAGCGAGACACCGGACGAGCCGCCGTTCCCGGCCGGGGCGGGGGCGCCGCAGGAATCGGCTTGGGAACGATCCCAGGCATCGCCGGCGCGGGAGCGGCGCAGGCTGTAATCGTCCGCAGTCGCCGGGTCCGCGACGAGGTGGAACGCTGCGGCTTCCGTGATGGTCACGGTGACGAGGTCTCCGGGGCGGGGCGTTTCGGCGCCGTCGGGCACGGAGAAGTGCACCAGTCGCTGGTCCTGGGCGCGGCCGGAGAGGCGGTGGGTTTCCCCGGCTTTCCTGCCCGGCTGCGCGGTAACCATGACCTCGACGCGGCGGCCGAGCTGGCGGGCGTTCTCCTCGGCAGCGATCCGGTCCTGCAGGGCGGTGAGCCGTTCGAAGCGTTCCTGGACCACTGCTTTGGGCAGCTGGTCCTCAAGCTCCGCGGCCGGGGTGCCGGGCCGCTTCGAGTACTGGAAGGTGAAGGCGGTCGCGAAGCGGGACTTTTCCACGACGTCGAGCGTGGCCTGGAAGTCTTCCTCGGTCTCGCCGGGGAAGCCGACAATGATGTCGGTGGAGATAGCGGCGTGCGGGATCTTCTGCCGGACCTTGTCCAGGATCCCGAGGAACTTGGTGGAACGGTAGGACCGTTTCATCTCCCGGAGGACCTTGTCCGAGCCGGACTGCAGCGGCATGTGCAGCTGCGGCATCACGTTGGGGGTCTCGGCCATGGCATCGATAACGTCGTCGGTGAAGGCGGCCGGGTGCGGGCTGGTGAACCGGACGCGCTCCAGGCCGGGGATGTCGCCGCAGGCGCGCAGCAGTTTGGAGAAGGCCTGCCGGTCGCCGAACTCCACGCCGTAGGAGTTCACGTTCTGGCCCAGCAGGGTGACCTCGATGGCGCCGTCGTCGACGAGGGCCTGGATTTCGGCCAGGATGTCGCCGGGCCGGCGGTCCTTTTCCTTGCCGCGCAGCGCGGGAACGATGCAGAACGTGCAGGTGTTGTTGCAACCGACCGAGATGGAGACCCAGCCGGAGTAGACGGAGTCCCGTTTGGTGGGCAGCGTCGAGGGGAACACGTCAAGCGATTCAAGGATTTCCAGTTGCGCCTCGTCGTTGTGGCGTGCGCGGTCCAGCAGGGCGGGCAGGGCGCCGACGTTGTGGGTTCCAAACACGGCATCAACCCAGGGTGCCTTCTTGAGGATGGTCTCGCGGTCCTTCTGCGCCAGGCAGCCGCCGACGGCGATCTGCATGCCCGGATAGGCTTCCTTCACCGGACGGAGGATGCCGAGGTTGCCGTAGAGCTTGTTGTCTGCATTTTCCCGGACGGCGCAGGTGTTGAAGACGACGACGTCGGCCAGTTCACCTTCGGAGCGGACGTAACCGGCGGCTTCAAGCATGCCGGACATCCGCTCGGAGTCGTGCACGTTCATCTGGCAGCCGAAGGTCCGTACCTGGTAGGTACGGACCGTGGCAGTCTCATCCGGCAAAGGGGCTCCGCCGGCGGCGGGGGAAGGAATGGTCAAACTCACCTGTTAAGGGTACCGGTTCGGCGCGGCCGCGTTCGCGGAGGCAGCTTTTCCGCAACCGCGGGAGGTCCCGGGTCAGGCGTCGCTGTCCTGCTCTTCGAGGGCAGCGTCCAAGACCTCGCCGACAATGCGGAAGGCCTGTGAGGGCTGGTAGCCCTTGCGGGCGAGCATGGACGCGAGCCGGCGGACCATTTTGTCCCGCTCGGCGCGGTCCTCGAGCCCCCGCGCGTTCCGCAGCTTGCGTTCCACGAGTTCCCGGGCGGCCGATTCCTCATCCTCGTCGCTGAGCTGGTCGAGGGCGACGGCTGCGGTCTCCTGGTCGATGCCCTTCTCGGCGAGTTCCCGGCGGAGGGCGCCCTTCGCCAGTTTCCGGGTCTGGGACCGGCTCCGAACCCATAGCTCGGCGAACTCGGCGTCGTCGATGAGGCGGACCTCTTCGAAGCGGTCGAGGACGGCCTCGGCAACGTCGTCCGGAATGTTGCGCTCGGCCAGTTTGCGGGACAGCTGCAGCCGGCTCTTGGGTGAGTTGGTCAGTTGCCGCAGCACCACGGCCCTTGCGACGGCGGCGGGATCAGCCTCGGGGTCCTGCTCCGGTGCCGGCGGCGCGGACCGGCCGGGACCTCCGGGGTCGCCAACGACGCCGGGGCCAGGATTCCGGGACGGGAATCCTGACCCCTTGCGGCCCCGCGCGGCGGAGGCCCGGCTGTTAGAAGCCGTCAACGGCCTTCAGCTTCGGTGATTCCTCCGGGTCCGCTGCCTTGACGCCGACGCCGAGCTTTTCCTTGATCAGGCGCTCGAGTTCGGCGGCGAGTTCGGGGTTGTCGCGCAGGAAGCGGCGGGAATTCTCCATGCCCTGGCCCAGCTGGTCGCCGTCGTAGGTGAACCACGAGCCGGACTTCTTGATCAGGCCGTGCTCGACACCCATGTCGATGATGCCGCCTTCGCGGGAGATGCCCTGGCCGTAGATGATGTCGAATTCGGCGATCTTGAACGGCGGGGCCATCTTGTTTTTGACGATCTTCGCCTTGGTCCGGTTGCCGACGGAGTCTGCACCCTCCTTGAGGGTCTGGATACGGCGGACGTCGATGCGGATCGAGGCGTAGAACTTCAGCGCCTTACCACCGGTGGTGGTTTCCGGGGAGCCGAAGAACACACCGATCTTTTCGCGCAGCTGGTTGATGAAGATGGCGGTGGTCTTGGTCTGGCTCAGCCGGCCGGTGATCTTACGCAGCGCCTGGCTCATCAGCCGGGCCTGCAGGCCGACGTGGCTGTCGCCCATGTCGCCTTCGATTTCGGCGCGGGGCACGAGGGCGGCAACGGAGTCGATGACGATGACGTCCAGCGAACCGGAGCCGATCAGCATGTCCATGATTTCGAGCGCCTGCTCGCCGGTGTCCGGCTGGGAGACCAGGAGCGCGTCGGTGTCAACGCCAAGCTTGGCAGCGTACTCGGGGTCGAGGGCGTGCTCGGCGTCGATGAAGGCGGCGATGCCGCCCTGGCGCTGGGCGTTGGCGACAGCGTGGAGCGCGACCGTGGTCTTACCGGAGGATTCAGGGCCGTAGATCTCAACCACGCGGCCGCGGGGCAGGCCGCCAATGCCGAGAGCCACGTCCAGCGCGATGGAGCCGGTCGGGATGACCTCGATGGGCGCGCGGACTTCGTCGCCCAGGCGCATGACGGAGCCTTTGCCGAACTGCTTGTCAATCTGGGCAAGCGCTGCGTCGAGCGCCTTCTGGCGATCCGGGGCTGCGGCCATGATTCACACCTCTAATACTTTCTCGCTGGAGAGTGGCCGTCACGGCCGTTGTTATGTCATCACTGACGCTAGTGGCAGCCACTGACAAAGTTGCCGCCGCCGTCGCGTATGTGGAAAACGCTCTGAAAAAAGCATAGCCGGACCCGAACAGATATTCGAACAATTGGACGGCGTGTCAGTCCCCCGATGCCTGCGGACCGGGGCCGTAGCGCCAACGGCCGTACCGTCAGCGGGGTTTGACGTCGCGGCCGAGCCGCCGTTCGGCAGGGACATCCTGGACATCGCAGAGGGCCAGCCAGACCTGTTTCGGTGGCACTCCCGCGGAGAGGGCCTGGTCCGCGGTGCGGCCGCCCACGCCCGCCAGCACCAGGGAGCTGCTGAGCACCCGAGAGTATCCCGCGCCGAACTCGTCGTCCATAAGCCGCCAAAAGTCGCTGATTCTCACCGATAAAGTCTCTCACGGGCACGGCCCCTAGAATGGTTGCTATGAGCAACCCACGCGACGCCGCCCCGGATCCGGCGCCAGTTTCCGGGACCTGCGACCCGTCCGCGGAGGAGGCGCTGGCCGCCGTCGAGCGCCAGCTGAGCCTGCTCTGGCGGCGGGCCCGCTCCATGTCGCAGCAGTTATCCCGCCAGGTCCATCCCGAGATGGAGCCTGCCGCCTACGGGCTGCTGTCCGTGGTCCGGGCCAAGGGGCCCATCCGGCTGACCGAACTGGCCTCCTGCATCGGCGTCGGCAAGCCCTCGGTGAGCCGCCAGATCGCGTTCCTTGAAGGCCTGGGGCTGGTAGCGAAGGAGGCCGACCCGCTGGACGGCCGGGCGCAGGCCATCAGCCTGACGGCCAAGGGCGAGGAGAAGATGCACCTGGTCCAGGATGCGCGGCGCGAGGTCTTCCGCGAACGGCTGGCGCAGTGGCCGGCCGCGGAGCTGGAAGCCTTCGCCGGCTACATGGCGAAGCTCAACGCCACCTACGAACGCGACGGTTTTCCCCGGGACGAAGGCCTCTAGGCCCACCCGGGCACGGAAAAGGTCCCCGGCACTGCCGGGGACCAATTCGTTAATCTGAAGAGCTTTGGGCCTAGCGCGCGCCGGAGAGCAGGCCGGTGGCCAGCTCATCGTTCAGCTCGGTGTTGAGCTCACGGTCAAGGTCACGAGCGTAGCGCTGGGCGAATTCCTGGGGGACGGTGTCCGGTACCGCAACGCCCTCGGCCACGGCGACGCGGTCGCTGACTTCGCGGAGCATGCTGGACAACGGGACGTCAAGGGCCGAGCAGATCGAGGAGAGCAGCTCCGAGGAGGCTTCCTTCTGGCCGCGTTCCACTTCACTCAGGTAGCCCAGGGATACACGGGCACTGTGCGAGACTTCGCGGAGGGTACGGCCTTGGCGTTGGCGGACATCGCGCAGGACATCACCGATTTCGTGACGAAGTACAACCATCTTGCGCTCCTTCTGTTCGCTCTTTGCCTGATCGGCGAGGCCCACATCCTTCCAGCGGACAACGCCGTTTACGGATACGGGCTGCTTTACCATCTGTATCGCCTTGCTCCCTCGTATGTCTAGTTCGCGGTGGACTGCGAACGTTGTGATGATTTCATCCTAGGCGCCGCCCTTATTCCGGGGCGACACAATGTAACAACTATTCGGAATCAACTTTTGTTCCCGGCAACTTTACCCGCGGTAGCTTGTCGCGGACAGGGCTTCGAGCAGCCGTTCCAGGGCCGCGCCGCAGGCCAGCGCCCGGATCTCCTGGCGGCTGCCGTCGAAGTGGTACGCGAACGATGTCGCGCCTTCCGCCGTGGCGAGGCCGATGTAGACCGTGCCCACCGCCTTGCCGTCATGCGGCTCCGGGCCCGCCACCCCGGTGGTGGCGACGCCGACGGCGGCACCGCACGCTGCGCGCGCCCCGGAGGCCATGGCCGCGGCGACCTGTCCGTCCACCGAACCCACGGCGTCGAGGACGTCCCGGGACACGCCCAGGATGTCGGCCTTGACCGTGTTCGAGTAGGCGACCACGCCGCCCTGCAGCATGGCGGACGCGCCGGGGGTGTCGGCCAGCACGGCCGCCACCATCCCGGCGGTGAGGGACTCCGCGGTGGCGACGGTCAGTCCGTGCTCGATGGCGCGGCCCACGGCCTGCTCGGCGAGGCGGTGCAGATTCGGGTGCAGCCCCGGGTGGGTGGTGGGGTGGAGATTGCTCATGGCGTTCCCTCCTGGACCTGCTGTTTCCTTGCCCGGATGCCGCTGGCGCGCAGCTTGAGGGCCTCAACGACATATTCGACGCCGGTCCAGACCGTGATCGCCAGGGCGGCCATCATGACAACAAAGGCCAGGAACCCGAGCCACGGGGCGATCGAGGCGAGCGGCATCACGTAGAGGAAGATCGCCGCGGTCTGCACTACGGTCTTGAGCTTGCCGCCGCGTGACGCGGGGATCACGCCGTAGCGGATCACGAAGAAGCGGAGCGCCGTGACGCCCCACTCGCGGACCAGGATCAGGACGGTGACCCACCACGGCAGTTCGCCGAGCAGCGAGAGCATGACCAGGGCGGAGCCGATCAGCAGCTTGTCCGCGATCGGGTCCGCGATCTTGCCGAAGTCGGTGATGAGTCCGCGGCTGCGGGCGATGTCGCCGTCGAGCTTGTCCGTGTAGATCGCCACCGCGAAGACGACGACGGCGGCCCAGCGCCAGGGGCCGTTCTGCGCGTCCAGGCCCGGGGCGTCGGCGACGAGGCACCAAACGAAAAAGGGCACCAGCGCGATCCGCAGCATCGTGAGGATGTTGGGCAGGTTCCAGATCCGCGGGGCGGACCCGGCGTTGGTTTCGGCGCTAGTCACCTTCCTAGGCTACCGTCTCGCCGCCGGCTACCGTCCGGTCAGCGACCAGGCGTCCTCGGAGCCGTCCTCGTCGTCCGAGCCGCCGTCGGCGCCGTCGTGGTACTCGATGGCCTGGGTGCGGTTGTCGAGGTCGGCGGCCACCAGGTCCTCGGCGTAGCCGCCCTGGGCGATGTTGGCGTTGGCATTGTCGCTGAGCGCGGCCGTCTGCGAATCCGCGGCGACCGGCCCGTCCTGGCCCTTCATGGCGGCCAGCACCGCGGCCAGGTCGTCCGGCTTGACCAGCACGTCGCGGGCCTTGGAGCCCTCGGACGGGCCCACCACTCCCCTGGACTCGAGCAGGTCCATCAGCCGGCCGGCCTTGGCGAAGCCGACCCGCAGTTTGCGCTGCAGCATCGAGGTGGAGCCGAACTGCGTGGTGACCACCAGTTCGGTGGCCTGCAGCAGGACCTCGAGGTCGTCTCCGATGTCGTCGTCGATCTGCTTCTTCTGCGTCTCGGGGGCGACGTCGTCCCGGTAGACGGCCTTGAGCTGGCCCTTGACGTGTTCTACGACCTTGTGGATCTCGGACTCGGTGACCCAGGCGCCCTGGACGCGCATCGCCTTGGAGGCGCCCATTGGCAGGAAGAGCGCGTCGCCCTGGCCGATCAGCTTCTCGGCGCCCGGCTGGTCGAGGACCACACGGGAGTCGGTCACCGAGGACGTCGCGAACGCCATCCGGGAGGGAACGTTGGCCTTGATCAGGCCGGTGACGACGTCGACGGAGGGCCGCTGCGTGGCGAGCACCAGGTGGATGCCGGCCGCGCGGGCCAGCTGGGTGATGCGGACGATCGAGTCTTCGACGTCGCGCGGCGCCACCATCATGAGGTCGGCGAGTTCGTCCACGATCACCAGCAGGTACGGGTACGGGCGGATGACGCGCTTGGAATCGACGGGCGGGTGGACCTTGCCGGCCCGGACGGCTTTGTTGAAGTCGTCGATGTGCTTGAAGCCGTAGTTCGCGAGGTCGTCGTAGCGGGCGTCCATCTCGCGGACCACCCATTGCAGTGCCTCGGCGGCCTTTTTGGGGTTGGTGATGATCGGGGTGATCAGGTGCGGGACACCTTCGTAGGCGGTGAGTTCCACCCGCTTGGGGTCCACCATGACCATCCGGACCTCGTCCGGGGTGGCGCGCATCAGGATCGAGGTGATCATCGAGTTCACGAAGGAGGACTTGCCGGCGCCGGTGGCGCCGGCAACGAGCAGGTGCGGCATCTTGGCGAGGTTGGCCACGACGTAGCCGCCTTCGACGTCCTTGCCCACGCCCATGACCATAGGGTGGTCGGTGCGGCGGGCGTTCTGGCTTCGCAGCACGTCGCCGAGCGAGACGGTTTCACGGTCCGTGTTGGGGATTTCGATGCCGATGGCCGACTTGCCCGGGATGGGGCTCAGGATGCGCACATCGGAGCTCGCGACGGCGTAGGAGATGTTCTTGGACAGGGCGGTGACGCGCTCCACCTTGGTGCCCGGGGACAGCTCGATCTCGTAGCGGGTCACGGTGGGTCCGCGGCTGAACCCGGTGACCTGCGCGTCCACGTTGAACTGGGTCAGCGTCTCAGTCAGCGAGGCGACGATCGCGTCATTGGCCTCGGTGCGTTCCTTGGGGATGGAACCGGGGGTGAGCATGTCCGAGGACGGCAGCGTGTAGGTGACATCGCCGGCGAGGGACAGCTGTTCGGTGCGCTGCGGGATCGGCGTGGGCAGCGGCGCCGGGGCGACCGGGTTCGCGGGGACCTTGGGGGCGGCCGCACCGCTGCCGGCACCTGGGATCGGGTTCAGCGACCCGGCGGCGACCATGCCCGGGGAGACGAGCGGGATCGCCTCGGTGGCGTTCTCCGCCGCGGCCCCGGCCGTGCTGCTGCCCAGCCCCTGGGCGGCTTTGATCTTCTCGACGGCGATTTCGGCCTGGGTGGGCCGCCGCACGCCGGGCGCCACGGCTTTGGAACCCCTGCCGGCTCCCCGTGCGCCCGCAGCGCCGGCGGCTGTTTCGTCATCGTCGTCGACGACGGCGTGCTCGAAGGCCTCGTCGCCGACGTAGCCTTCCAGCCGGGCGTCGGCGTCGTCGTCCTTGCCGAAGAGGCGCTTGCGCTTCTTCTTCGGGGCGGGGCCGTCGTTCTCGTACAGGTAGCTGCGGTCGTGGGAGTCCTGGCCGGCCTGGTTGTCGCGGTCCTGCAGGTCGATGCCCATCAGGTGCTCGTAGGCGCCGCGCAGCCGGGACGGGATCGCGCCGAAGGGGGTGGCCGTGACAATGAGCAGCGAGGTGAAGGCCAGCAGGCTGTAGAGGGCGATCGGAACGGCGGCGTGGATGGTTGCCAGCGGCGCGGCGGCGAGGTAGCCGAGCATTCCGCCGGCGTGGCGGAGCCCGTCGAAGCCGTCGGCGACGGTGGGCTGGCCGCCGATGATGTGGGCAAGGCCGCAGCCGGCGAAGGTCATGATCAGGAAGCCGATGCCGATGCGGTTGTTGCCGCGGCCGTCCACCGGCTGGCGGAACAGCCGGAAGGCGCAGACGAACAGAATGAGCGGCAGCAGCAGGGACATCCAGCCGAAGGTGCCGTTGACGATTGCGAAGACCATGTCCGGGAACCAGCCTTGGAAGCCCCACCAGGCGAACGTGGCGATGAAGACCCCGAGCGCGAGGTTGAACAGGGCGGCTCCGTCGCGGCGGTCTGCCGGGTCGAGGTCGCTGACGTCATGGCCGATCCGGCGGACGCCGGCGCCCACCACGTGGCCGATGCCCAGCCACGCGCCGGCCACCACCCGCACCAGCCAGGGCTGGCGGGGTTCGACGGCGGGCAGCTGGCGGGTGCGCGCCGTTCCCTGGGAGCGGCCGGTCTTGGACGCAGCTGCGCCGGAGCCCCTGCCGGAAGAGCTGCCGGTGTTGCCCTTTGAGCTGCCGCTTGAGTTGCCTCTAGGCGCGGAGGAGGTGCGTGTCGCCATACCCGCAACGGTACCCGACGCCGGGCCGAAAACCGCGGATTTCCGGGCCGGGCGGGGATCATGTTGGGCGGCGGCGGCCGCCCGCGTACGGCGTGGGCGGCCGGATTCGGGCTGCCCGGCGGGGTCTTTGAGGGAACGGAAACGGCCTCCCCCGCCGGCCGCCGCCTGGAGGCGGTGCCGGCGCGGAAGGCCGTTTCAGTGCAGCTGTTGCGCTGGCCCGTGACCGGGCGTGCTGCCCGGTTGCGGGGCCTAGGCTTCCAGGACCACCGGGATGATCATGGGCTTGCGGCGCAGCTTGCGGTTGACCCAGGTACCGACGACGCGGCGGACAACCTGCTGGAGCTGCTGCGAGGTGTGGTCCCGGTTCTGCACGGCTTCCTCGAGCGCGGCGTTGATCTTGGGGATGATCTCGTCGAAGACCGAATCGTCCTCGGCCACGCCGCGGGCGTGGATTTCCGGCCCGGAAACCACCTTGCCGGTGGCGCGGTGGATGACCGTGATGATCGAGATGAAACCCTCGTCGCCAAGGGTCTGGCGGTCCTTGAGGTCGGCTTCGGTGACTTCGCCGACGCTGGAGCCGTCCACATAGACAAACCCGACCTCGACCTGGCCCACAACGTCCGCCTGGTGGTCGCGGAGGTCGATGACGGTTCCGTTGTCCGCCAGCAGGATGCTCTCCTCGGGAACGCCCGATTCGAGGGCGATCTTGCCGTTGGCAATGAGGTGGCGCGTCTCGCCGTGCACCGGCATGGCATTGAGCGGCTCGAGGATGTTGTAGCAGTAGAGGAGCTCGCCGGCGGCCGCGTGGCCGGAGACGTGGACCTTGGCGTTGCCCTTGTGGATGACGTCGGCGCCGAGCTTGAGCAGGCCGTTGATGATCCGGAAGACGGCGTTCTCGTTGCCCGGGATCAGGCTTGAGGCGAGGATCACGGTGTCCCCCTGACCGACGACGACGCGGTGGTCGCCGTTGGCCATGCGGGACAGTGCCGCCATCGGCTCGCCCTGGGAGCCGGTGGACATCAGGACCACGCGGTTGTCCGGCAGGTTGTCGATGTTCTTGATGTCGACGAGGATGCCCGCCGGCACTTCGAGGTAGCCGAGCTTCGCGGCGATGGCCATATTGCGGACCATCGAGCGGCCGACGAAGGCTACCTTGCGGTTGTGGTTCGCGGCGGCGTCGAGGACCTGCTGGACGCGGTGCACGTGCGAGGAGAACGAGGCCACGATGATGCGCTTGGACGCCTGGCCGAAGAGCCGGTCCAGGGTGGGGCCGATTTCCTTTTCCGCGGTGGTGAAGCCGGGGACGTCGGCGTTCGTGGAGTCGGACATGAACAGATCCACGCCTTCTTCGCCGAGCTTGGCGAAGTGGCGCAGGTCGGTGATCCGGCCGTCGAGGGGAAGCTGGTCCATCTTGAAGTCGCCGGTGTGCAGCACGGTGCCACCCGAGGTGCGCAGGAATACGGCCAAGGCATCGGGGATCGAGTGGTTGACGGCCACGAATTCGCATTCGAAGGGGCCGAGCTTCTGGACCTGGCCCTCGCTGACGATCTGGGTGTTCGGCTTGATCCGGTGCTCCTGGAGCTTCGCTTCGATCAGGGCCAGCGTCAGCTGGGAGCCGACGATGGGGATATCGTTGCGCAGGCGCAGCAGGTACGGGACGGCACCGATGTGATCCTCGTGGCCGTGCGTGAGGATGACGGCGACGATGTCATCCATGCGGTTCTCGATGTAGGAGAAATCGGGCAGGATCAGGTCGACGCCGGGCTGGGTCTCTTCCGGGAAGAGGACGCCGCAGTCAACGATAAGCAGCTTGCCGTCGATTTCGAAGACCGTCATGTTGCGGCCGATCTCCCCGAGGCCGCCGAGCGGAACGATCCGCAGCGTGTTCTTGGGCAGTTTCGGCGGCGTGACGAGGCCGGGAAGGGCGGTTTGGGTCATAGTGCACTACTTTCCAGGCGGAGCAGGAGGGGTGTTCTCTTCGATCAGGCAGGGCCGGATCAGGAGAAGACGATTCCTGCTTCCGCCAAGTCCTCGCGGATCGTTTCGATCTCGGCTTCGCCCGGCTCCACGAGGGGCAAACGGACAACCGAGTTGGGCAGGACTCCCTGCCACTTAAGAACTTGCTTCGCAGCAACAGCACCCTGGATGTGGGTCATCACTGCACGGACCACCGGGTCCAGTTCGAAATGTATGGTGCGGGCGGTGGCAAAATCGCCTGCAAGTGCGGCATCGATCATCGCACGGTACTGCTTGCTGGCCACGTGTGCCGAGACGCTGACCAGCCCGACGGCGCCGGCCGCCATCCACGGCAGAGTCAGTCCGTCGTCCCCGGAGTAGACATCCAGGTCCGTGTTCGCCATGACGCGGGTGACGGCGGCGAAGTCTGCCTTGGCGTCCTTGAGGGCGATCACGCGGGGGTGGTCCGCGAGCCGGATCATGGTTTCGGGCAGGATCGGAACACCCGCGCGGCCGGGGATGTCGTAGACCATGACGGGCAGGTCCGCGGCGTCGGCAACGGCCTCTATGTGGGCCTGGATTCCGGCCTGGCTCGGCTTGTTGTAGTACGGGGTGACGATCAGCTGGCCGTGGGCGCCTGCCTTGGCGGCGCGCTTCGCCATCTCGATCGAGTGCGAGGTGTGGTTGGTGCCGGTCCCCGCGATGACCTTGGCCCGGTCCCCCACGGCCTCGACGATCACACGGAAAAGCTTTTCCTTTTCGTCGTCTTCCAGCGTGGACGTTTCACCGGTGGTGCCGGAGATAACGAGGGCGTCGTTGCCGTCGTCGACGAGCTTGTTGGCCAGCTCTGCGGACTGCTGATAGTCGACCTCACCGTCGTTGGTGAACGGAGTGACCATGGCGGTCACAAGGGTTCCAAACGTGTAAGAGCGAATGTCAGAGTCAGCCATAGGAAAAACGTTACCCTGTCCCCGGCTTGTTAGGACAATGGCGAGGCAGTGATGCGCGTCAAATTCGGCCCTCCTGCGTGGTGTCGGCCGGCGCTCCGGGGCGTGCCGGCGGCCCGGCACAGTAACGGCCCAGGGCGTCCTCCCGCAGCCCCTCCGCCCACGCGGACAACCGCTGCGCGGCACGCACGTAGTGGAACAGCTCGGTGGGGGTGAGCGCCTCGAGGTCGGTCTCCGCGAGCCGGCGGGCCAGCTCGGCGCCGGGCGCCTGGGCGGACAATGAGGTGCCCTCCTGGTGCCATTGGACGTCCTCCGCCGACTCTCCGGCGACCAGCCGCCGGAAGAGGAAGTCCACCACACCCGGGCTCATGGCCTTCAGGACACCGGCCGGGGTGAGCGCAGCGGCCGACCGGCCGCCGGCCGTACCGGCAGGAAGGGAAGAAGCGGCCCGGGCCGGGTCTGATGCGTTGTTCATGCCGTTCATGATATTCGAACATATATTCGAATACAAGGCCTTGGGCTGGACCCGTGGACACGCCGGTCGGCACCAGCCCTGGGGCGGTCCGGGGCCGGCCGGACGTGAGACGATCGGAGAATGACCTCGCGCGGTATGGCAACGACTTCAAAAACCGCCAGGGCCAAGGCGGCGGCGCCCCGGCTGACCGGCGTAGACGCGGCCCGCGGGCTGGCGCTGCTGGGCATGATGGCAACCCATGTGCTCCCGACCTTTGGATCGGACGCGCAGCTCACCCCCACCTGGGTCGGTCTGGCCTTCTCCGGCCGCGCGGCCGCACTCTTTGCTGTGCTTGCGGGGATCGGGTTGGCGCTGTCCACCGGAAAGGAGCGGCCGCTGGAGGGTCCGGAATTGTGGGCGGCCCGCCGGGGCATCGCCCTCCGGGCACTGGTGGTGGCCGCGGTGGGCCTCACCCTCGGCGGCCTGGAAGTCAACATCGCGGTCATCCTGGTCCACTACGCCTTGTTGTTCCTTTGTGTACTGCCGTTCCTGGGCCTGCCCTCGAAACGCCTCTGGGGACTGGCGGCGGCGTGGCTGCTGGCCTCCCCGGTCCTGGCCTATCTCCTGCGGCCGTGGCTGCTGGCGGCGGATCCGCCGCTCCGGCTCCGCCACAACCCCGGCTGGGAGGACCTGACCACGCCGGCCCGGCTGCTCGGCGATGTATTCCTGACGGGTTATTACCCAGTGCTGCAATGGCTCGCCTACCTGCTCATCGGCCTGGCGATCGGCCGGCTGGCGCTGTCCACGGCGGCTGTTCCGTTGCTGTTGCTGGCGGCCGGAAGCATCGCCGCGGTGCTCGCCAAGTGGCTGAGCCAGGTGCTGATGGAGGACTGGGGCGGCCGCGCAGCGCTGCAGCAGCAACTGGGCGACCCGGCGTACCCCTTGGCGAGCCTGCTGCAGGTAAACCTCGCGGGCATCGACCAGTCTGGTTCCGCGTGGTGGCTGGCGTCAAGCGCCCCGCATTCTGGCACCACGCTGGACCTGCTGCACACCTCGGGGGTCGCGGCCGCGGTGGTGGGTCTCTGCCTGCTGCTGGGACGGCTCGCCGACTGGGTGCAGCTGGACCTGTTGCTCCCGTTGCGCGGCGCCGGGGCGCTGACCCTGAGCTTGTATACGGCGCACGTGTGGTTGATGGCGTCCCTGTACGGCCGGCCGCTCCCCGCCGGCTGGAGCGTGGAGGGCCTGTACTGGGCGCAGGCCATGGCCGCGCTGGTCATCGGCGGTGTCTTCGCGGCACTGTCCTGGCGCGGGCCCCTGGAGTGGGTCGGCCACGGCGCTAACCAGCTGGGCCGCGGCCTGCGGTCCGGAAACCGCTAAACGAGGAACCGCTAAACAACGAACCGCCGGGCGCTAGGCGCCGGGCGACCCGGCGCGGAACAGCCGGACGGCGTCGCGCATCGAGGCGCGGGCCCGCTTGCGGTCCCCGGCGGCGTCGTAGGCGCAGCTGAGCCGGAACCAGGACCGCCAGTCCCCGGGGGCGGCCTCGGCTTCAGCCCGGTATTTCTCAAACTCCAGATCCGCGGCGTCGCGGATGATCCGGCCGGCGGGGGTGCGCGGCAGGGTATCCTCCGGCAGGCCGCCTTCGGCTTCCAGGATCTTCGCCAGCCGTTCGGTCCGGGCGCCGAACAAGAGCTCCCGCACCAGCGCCCAGGCCCCCACCACCGGCAGCACCAGGTAGGCCAGGCCAAGGGCCTTGGCCACTGGGTTGGGATCGGAGAGCAGCAGCACCGAACGCTGCAGGGACACCACCAGGTAGAACACCAGCAGCAGCGTCACGGCCGCCACCCAGATCTTGGTGCGGTTGGCCTTGAAGGACGCCAGGACGCTGGCCATCAGAGGCCCAGGTCCAGGTAGCCGTCCAGGCCCACAGTGAGTCCGGGATGCGCGGCGACGTTGCGCACGCCCAGCAGCACGCCGGGCATAAAGGAAGCGCGGTCGAAGGAATCGTGGCGGAAGGTCAGCTGCTCCCCCGGCCCGCCCAGCAGGACCTCCTGGTGCGCCACAAGGCCGCGGAGCCGGACGCTGTGGACACGGACGCCGTCGACCTCGCAGCCGCGCGCTCCGGGGCGTTCGCTGCTGGTTGCATCCGGGCTGGCCGCGACGCCGGCGCCGGCGCGCTCCGCAGCGATCAGCTGTGCGGTGCGCACCGCGGTTCCGGAGGGAGCGTCCACTTTTTCCGGGTGGTGCAGCTCGATGATTTCGACCGATTCGAAGTAGCGGGACGCCTTCGCGGCAAAGGCCGATGCCAGGACCGAGCCGAGGGCGAAGTTGGGGGCGATGAGGACGCCGACGCCGGGCTGGCCGGCGAGCTGCGCCTCGAGCCGTTCCAGCCGTTCAGCGTCCCAGCCGGTGGTGCCGACGACGGCGTGCATGCCGTGCTCAACGGCGAAGCGGACATTCGCTTCGGTGCTGTCGGGCACCGTCAGGTCCACGACGATGCGGGCGCCGGAATCCACCAGGGTATCGAGGGAATCGCCCCGGCCCAGGGCCGCGACGAGCTTCAGGTCTTTGGCGTCTTCCACGGCTTTGACGGCCTCGGCGCCCATGCGCCCGTTGGCGCCCAGAACGGCGACGGCGAGTTGTTCGGTCATGGCATCAACCCTACCGCCGGGGCGCGGCCCGGCTGGAACCGGGTCCCTTGCGTTACCCTGCCGCCGGAGCAGTGGCTACTCCCCCGCACCGACCCACTCGACGGTACCGTCGGTGAAGAACTGTTCCTTCCAGATCGGAACCTGCTCCTTGATCCGGTCCACCAGCTCGGAGCACACCGCGAAGGCCTGCCCGCGGTGCGCCGCCGACACCGCACAGACCAGGGCGGGATCGCCGATCTCCAGCGGCCCGGTCCGGTGCGCAGCCCAGATCCGCACCGGCTGGCCCGGCCGGCCCGCTCCGGATGCCCCGGCCGCCGACTGCTCGGCGACCAGTTGCGCGACGACGTCGGCCAGCACCTGGTGCGCCGTGGGGTGTGCGCTGTAGCTGAGCCGCTGCACCGGTTTGCCGCCGTCGTGGTTGCGAACGACGCCGCTGAAGCTCACCACGGCGCCGGCGGTGTCCGATTCGACCGCGGCGATGGCCTGCTCCACCGAGATGGGCTCGGCGCTGAGGACGGCGTGCACGACTTCGAAGGCTGATTCAGTGTCCATGGCTGCCTTCCAGCTGGTCGCAGAGGTGTCCGATGATCGGGTCCAGCACGCCCAGGCCGTCCATGACGCCCTTCGGGGAGCCGGGGAGGTTGACGATGAAGGTGCTGCCGGCGGCGCCGGCGTGGCCGCGGCTCAGCATCGCCGTCGGGGTCTTGGCCGTGCCCGCGCTGCGCAGGCCTTCCATGATGCCGGGGATTTCGCGGTCCAGCAGCGGCAGCGTCTGTTCGGGGGTGGCGTCGGTGGGGCTGAGGCCGGTGCCGCCGCTGGTGATGATCACGGCGGGGTGCTGGGTCAGCAGCGCGCGCAGGGCGGCGCCGACGGGCTCGCCGTCGGGAACCACCAGGGCGGGGAACGGCTCGAATCCGTGCTCGGTCAGCCAGTCTGCGATGACGGGACCGGTGAGGTCTTCATAGACCCCGGCCGCGGCGCGGGTAGAGGCGATCACGATGCCGGCCTTCCGGCCGGTGGCGTCGCCGTGGCGGTGCGGTTCGATGCTGCTCACAGTGTCCAGTCCCCGCTCTTGCCGCCGCTTTTGGCGAGCACCTTGATGTCCGTCAACACCGCGTGCTTGTCCACGGCCTTGATCATGTCGTACACACTCAGGGCGGCAACGGACGCCGCGGTGAGCGCCTCCATCTCCACCCCGGTCACGCCGCGGGTTTTGACCGTGGCGAAGACGGTCACGGACTCGGCGTCGAGCTCGAAGTCGACGGTGACCTTGGTGATCGGCAGCGGGTGGCAGAGCGGAATGAGGTCCGGTGTTTTCTTGGCGGCCAGGATCCCGGCCACCCGTGCGACGGCCAGCGCATCGCCCTTGGGCAGTTCGCCGGATCCGAGCAGGGCCAGGACCTCAGCGGTGCTGTTCACGGTGGCGGTGGCGGTGGCTTCCCGCGTGGTCTCGGCTTTGTTGGACACGTCGACCATCTGCGCGGTGCCGTCCTGCCGGAGATGGGTCAGCGCGGGCTTGTCCGGGTGCTCTGGTGTGTTGTTCTCTGCTGCGTTCACAGGATCCATACTTCCACCTCGTCGCCCCCGGCGAGCGCCGCTGTTCCCGCCGGGACGTGCACAAGGGCGTTGGAGTGCGCCAGGGCGTGCATCAGGTGTGATCCCGCGCCGCCTTCCAGCCGGACCGTTCCGTCCGGGCCGAGCGTGCCGCGCCGGACCTGGTGTTTGGCTTCCGGGGAGGCCAGGGCTTCGGCCAGCCGGGCGCGGATCACGGTGCGCGGCGCCGGCGAGCCGAACAGGTCCGCCAGCACCGGCCGGAGGAACATTTCGAAGGAGATGAGGCAGCTGACCGGGTTGCCGGGGAAGCCGAGGACCGGGACGCCGTCGAAGGTTCCGATGCCCTGCGGGCCGCCCGGCTGCATGGCCACCGGGCCGAACTCGACGTCGTGGTCCGCCAGTGCCTGCCGGACCACCTCGTAGGCGCCCTTGCTGACTCCCCCGGTGGTGACGATCAGGTCCACGCCGGGCGCGTGGCGGCGCAGCAGCTCCTCCAGTTCCCCGGGGTTGTCGGCGGAGATGCCGGTGCGGGTGACGTGGAGGCCTGCCTGGCGCAGGGCGGAGTCGAGCAGGGTGCCGTTCGCGTCGTAGATCTTGCCTGGCTGCAGCGGGCTGCCGGGTTCCACCACCTCGTCCCCGGTGGTAACCAGCAGGACCCTCGGCACAGAGTGCACCGGTACCTGACTCAGGCCCAGCGCGGCCAGCAGCCCCAGCTGGCCGGGTCCCAGGAAGGTGCCGGCGGCGAGGGCAGTTTCCCCGGCGGCAATGTCGCTGCCGGCCGCCCGCACGTAGTTCCCCGCCGGGGCGGCGGGGAGGCGGACGGTGGCGGTTTCCCCGGGGGCGGGGAAGGAATCCGGAACGGCCTGCTCGATGGGGACGACGGCGTCGGCGCCGGCCGGGATCATGGCGCCGGTCATGATGGGCGCGGCGGTGCCGGGAGCAAGTTCGGCGGGCTCGGCGCCGGCCGGAACGGGCGCGGCGACGCGGAGCTCGGCGCCGCCGTCGGGCACCTCGGCGCTGCGGATCGCGAAACCGTCCATTTGCGAGTTGGCGAAGGGCGGGAGGTCCAGCGGGGCCAGGACGTCGGAGGCCAGGCCGCGGCCGAGGGCGTCCCCGAGCGGCACCGTGTCGATGCGGGCGGCGAGCGGTGCCAGCAGGGCCCGGACTTTGTCCCGGTGCGCTTCCACGGTGACGGGCCTGTTCGCGGTGCGGTGCATACGTTGTTGACCTTCGGCTCGGCGGGCTAGGACTTCACGTCCACTGTAACTGTGTGGTAGCCGGTGGCCCCGCTGGGCGCCGCCGGGGCGCGGTCCTCCACTTGCGGGACGCCGGCGAGGTCGGTGGCACGGACCTGGACCTCGTACTGTCCCGGGTCCAGCGGTAGGGTGAGCTTCCACTGGCGCCAGGTGTCCGTGGAGATCGCCGGTGCCAGCTCGGCCTGTTTCCAGTCGCCGCGGTTGACGCGCACTTCCACTGTGCCGATGCCGCGGTGCTGGGCCCAGGCCACGCCGCCAAAGTCCACCTGCCCCGCGTTCACGCTCCGGCCGGCCCGCGGCACGTCGATCCGCGACGACGTCTTGATGGGTCCGCGCTCGCTCCAGCCCCGGGGAGTCCAGTAGGCGACGTCGTCGGCGAACCGGGTGACCTTCAGTTCGGTGACCCATTTGGTCGCCGAGACGTACCCGTAAAGTCCCGGCACGACGAGCCGGACGGGGAAACCATGCTCGAGCGGCAGCGGCTCCCCGTTCATGCCCACCGCCAGCAGGGCGTCGCGGGTGTCCGTGAGCACCTCCAGCGGTGTCCCTGCGGTCCAACCGTCGGCGCTGCGCGAGAGCACCATGTCCGCTCCCGGTTGCGGGCCGGCTTGGGCCAGCAGCCCGCGGACCGGCCAGCCGAGCCAGCGGGCGTTGCCGATCAGGTCGCCGCCCACCTCGTTGGAGACGCAGGCGATGGTGATGTACCGCTCGGTGAGGGGCTTGGCCAGCAGGGCGTCGAAGTCGAGTTCGAGCTCGCGGTCCACCAGGCCGGTGACCTTGAGCCGCCATTCGCGGGGATCCACCAGCGGGACACGCAGGGCGGTGTCTATCCGGTAGAAGTCCTTATTCGGAGTGACCAGGGGGTCCAGTCCCGCCAGGGACAGCTCGGCCCCGGCGGGTATCGCCGGGGCGCGCGAGGCCGGGACGGGCAACGCGAGCTTGCTGCGCAGCCCGGTGACGGCCGCGGCGGCGCCGCGCAGGATGGACGCAAGGACCCCGCCGGCGGCGGCGATGACCGTGGTCACCGCCAGGGCCTGCAGGAAGCCGCGGCGGGCGGGGCGGGATGCGGGTTGGCCCTCGGGGTCCCTGTCTGCGGGTGCCTGACCGGCGGGTGCCGGCGCGGCGGGTGCCTGGCCGGCGGGGTCCCCATCGGCGTCGGACCACTCGGTGAGCCGGCGGACCAGCCAGCGCAGCAGCACCACGCCCAGGGCGGCGGCCAGCAACGGCCCCGGGACGGCAGTGGCACCCGCCTCCGCCCGGGTCAGCACGGCCGCGACTCCCACCAGCCCGAAGACGGCGATCACGGCCAGCCCGGCGAAGCGGCGGCGCCATTCGAGCACTCCGGCCAGTGCGGCCAGCACCGCGATCACCAGCGCCATCCCGCCGAGCAGGGCCAGTTTGTCCGCCGTGCCGAAAAGCGAAATCACCCAGTCTTTGACGCCCGGCGGGACGGCGTCGATCACCGCGCCGCCGACGGCCGTCACCGGCGAGACCGAAGGACTCAGCAGCCCGGCAGCAAGTTCGCCGACGGCGACGCCGGCACCCACCGCCACCACGCCGGCCGCGGCGGCCCACCGCACCGGGCGCCGCGGAACGGGCTGCGGTTCTCCGCCGGTAGCCGCTGCCGGAGCGGTCGGAGACGTGTTCACGCCTCCAGCATAAGTTCGTTGGCGCCAGTTCGTTCTCGCCGGGGCGTGATGCCCGGCCCGCAGTGGCGTAGCCTGACATTATGAGTGTTCAGCTTGGCATGCCCCAGCCCCGCGCGGAAAGCGGCCCCGTCGCGGGCGTCCCGGCGCCACAGCCGGCCGGACGCCCGGCCGGAATGCCTGCCGGACTGGTGGACCGCTACGGCCGCCGGGCCACCGACATGCGGCTCTCCCTGACCGACAAGTGCAACCTGCGCTGCACCTACTGCATGCCTGCCGAAGGCCTCGAGTGGCTGGCCAAGCAGGCCGTCATGTCCGCGGAGGAAATCGTACGGATCGTCCGGATCGGCGTCGAACAACTGGGTGTCCGCGAACTCCGGCTCACCGGCGGCGAACCGCTGGTGCGGGCCGACCTGCTGGACATCATCTCCGCCCTCCGCCAGGCCCACCCGGACCTGCCGATCTCGATGACGACCAACGCCGTCGGCCTGGATAAAAAGGCGGCCGGCCTGAAGGCCGCCGGCCTCACCCGGATCAACGTCTCGCTGGATTCGCTGCACGAGGAAACCTTCACCAAGCTGACCCGGCGCCCGTTCCTGGACCGCGTCCTCGCCGGCGTGGACGCCGCCTGGGCCGCCGGACTGGGGCCCGTGAAGCTGAACGCGGTGCTGATGCGCGGCATCAACGACGCCGAGTCCCCCTCACTGCTGGCCTGGGCCCTGGACCGCGGTTACGAACTGCGCTTCATCGAACAGATGCCGCTCGACGCCGACCATGGCTGGACCCGCCGGAACATGATCACGGCCGCGGAGATCCGGGGCCTGCTCTCCGTCGACTACGTGCTCAGCGCCGATCCGCGGGAACGTGACGGCGCCCCGGCCGAGCGTTTCGAGGTCCGCGCCCGGGTGCCTGGCACGGACCAGGCTACCGGCCCCGTGCTGGGCACGGTGGGGATCATCGCCTCGGTCACCGAACCGTTCTGCGCGGACTGCCGCCGGACCCGGATCACCGCGGAAGGCAAGATCATGAGCTGCCTGTTCTCCCACGAGGAGACCGACCTGCTGGGGCTGCTGCGCGGCGGCGCCAGCGACGAACAACTCGCCGAGCGCTGGCAGGACGCCATGTGGCTCAAGCCCAAGGCGCACGGCATGGACCACGTCGGACTGGACGCCCCGGACTTCGTCCAGCCGGACCGCAGCATGAGCGCCATCGGAGGCTGAACCACCCGTGAACGTACGTTACTTCGCTGCCGCGCGCGCTGCCGCCGGTATGGACGAGGAAAAGTTCGAGCTGCCCGACGGCGCCAGGCTCGCCGAGCTGCTGGAGGCGATTCTCGCCGTCGAACGCCCCGAGCCGCCGGCCGGCACCCCGCCGCTGGCCCGCATCCTGTCCCGCTCCAGCTTCCTGCTCAACGAGGTGGCGGTGCGGAACTCGTCGCCGGTGCTGGGTCCGGACGACGTCGTCGACGTGCTGCCGCCGTTTGCCGGCGGCTAGCCACACCTCACCTGGTCCTCACTGTCCGTCAGATGCTGCGGCGGCCGGAGCCGACACGGCCGCGGCTCCAAGGGCCAGGCCCAGCAGCGCAGCCCGGCTCCGCACACCGCAGGCCACGAAGAGTGCCTTGAATAAGTCCTGCACGGTGTAGGGGCGGATCTGCAGGGCAGCTGCCAGCTCAGAGTTGCTGAGGCCGCCGGCGGAGAGCCCCAGCAGCCGGTGCTGCTGCGGCGTCAGCGCAAAGCAGCGCGCGAACGCTTCCAGCCGGTCCGCCGCCGGGCAGTCCTGGATGGTCACCGCGAGCGAAGGCGTTGCCCCCGTCCCGGGGTCCATCCGGGTGGAGCGCAAAAGAGCCCAGCCACCGCGCCCCACCGGCACTCGGGACATCGCCGGGTGGGCGTCCACTCCGGCTTCCTCCGCGAGGAGTTGGGCGGCGACATTCAGGACCTCAGCGTGGATCCCTTCGTAGGGCCGGGGCCCGCGCTGCAGCAGCCCCAGCCAGTCGGCGGCCGATGCGGTCTGGCCCGTCACGGCGAGCCGCTCGTCGAGGACCAGCACGGCCTGCGGCGGCAAGGACTTGCCGCCGCCCGCCCGGACCGCGGCACCGACGTCGACACCCTGCCGCCATTGTGCCGCCCGGCTCCGCCGCAGGCCGGCTGCCACCAGCGGGGCCGCCGTGGCCAGGAAATCGGTCTCCGGTTCGGAAAATGTGCCTTCGTCTCCGCCACGCCACACGTCGAGCCAGCCCCAGCACCCGTGTTTATCGGCGAAGACCACGGACAGCACGTCCGTCACCCCGTAGCGGCTCAGCAGCCCGTTCCAGAGCCGGCTCCGCGCCGGCTGCCCGCCGGTGGCCACCAGCAGGGTCGTCGCCGGCCGGCGCTGGCCCATCAGGGAGGTCCAGCGGGCATCCGCCGTCAGGTACTTAAGCCGGATCAGTTCAGGCAGCTCCTCCGGACAGGGAATCCTGGCCATCGGCGAGATACCGGTGGCCGATTCCGGGTCTGTCAACGGCCAGGCATAAGCGCTGAAGGGCACCATCCTTCCGAGTTCAGCCAGTAATCCCCGGCGCAGCTCATGGTCATCCAGCACGTCGCGGCAGAGGTTCCCGATGCGTTCCAGACTCCGGCTCAGCGCCCAGCTGGTGGTCATGACATCAGTATGTACCTTGGGCATGGCCTTCTGAATCGACCGGCTCACGGGCGCTCCGGACCCGTCCCGGGGCGGGCCGCCCTCCCAGATATCTGGGATACCGCGGGCCGCCCCGCCGCCCTACCGTGGAACATCGCGCAGCCACATAACAGACGTAAGGAGGGCTCGTGATGTACACCTTGCAGATTGAGCACAAGATCAGGGATTTCGACCTGTGGAAGACAGCGTTGGACCGTGACCCCGTCAACCGTGCGGCGTCGGGGGTTACCGCGCACCGCATCAGCCGACCGGTGGACGATCCGCACTACGTAGTGGTGGAACTCGAGTTCGAGCAGCAGGCCCAGGCGGAAGCCCTGCTGGCAAAGCTTCGGGCAAACGTTTGGAATTCGCCCGCTGCGGCCCCCGCACTCCAGGGCGCTCCGACAACCCGGATCCTCGCGTCCGCCGGCTGAGGCCCCGTGCCGCCCGGCGTCAGTGACGTCCGGGCTGAGCGCGGCCCTCCCTCAACTGCCTGCCAGGGCCTCCCGCACACTGTCGGCCACGGCGCCGGCACCGGCCTCACCCATCACGATCGTGTAGTGGTTCACGTCCGGCACCTCACGGACCCGCAGGGACGGGAGTTTCGCGGCCCAGTCGTCCAGGTAGCCGGGCGCGTAGAGGGCGGACGGCTCGTTAAGCAGCCCTCGCGGCGCCCGGAGGACCACGGTGTCCACGGCGAGCTCGTCCAGCGCTTTCAGCAGCGAAGCACCGCGGTGCAGCTCGGCGGTGTCCTCGGCCATGGCCTGGTACCGCGTGGCGGGCCGCAATTCAGGCTCCTCGCCGGTCAGGTCATAGTCCACGTATGCCTCCACGAGCGGTCCCCAGTCACCGCTGAACGCCGGGTGCTGCCGCCAGAAGGAGCGGTACACCTCACGGCTGGGGAAGGTGGCGTTGAGCCGCTCGGCGGCCGGGCCGAGCACCGAGGAGATGAGCTGTTCGTCGGAGATTCCCTCCGGGACCTGGAGCGGCAGTCCGCCGTCCACCAGCACCAGCGAGCGGACGCGCTCCGGGAACAGGTTCGCCAGGACGACCGAAGCGAAGCCGCCCATGGAGTGTCCCACCACGACGACGGGCCCCGGGGCCAGCTCCGCCAGTACGGCCGCGAGATCCTCCGCATGCGAGGGCATCCCGTACGGGGCAGGCAGGTTGTTGCTGCGGCCGCGGCCGCGCAGGTCCGGGGCGATGATCCGGACATCCGGCAGCGCCTCGGCCAGGTACGGCCAGGCCTTGTGCGAGGCGGTGACCCCGTGGACGGCCAGGATGGTCGGGGCGCCGGGGTCGTCCGGGCCCCAGATCGCGGTGTGCAGCGTGCCGCCGCGGACCTCCACTTCGGCGGTGCGGTACGTGTCCTTGCTGGCTGTCTGGGTCATGGGGCTGTCCCTTCCTGGGGCGGGGTGGGGTTCGCGGTGGTTGCCGGGGCGGAGCCGGGGGCGGGCGCAAGCGCCCGTTCGATGAACTGCATCATTTCCTCAAAGACTTCTTCGGGCACATCGGGCCGGGCTCCGGCGGCGGGTTCGGCGCCTTCCTCGTCCCAGAGGACCCAGCGCATGCCGATCAGCTCGCCGATGCCCATCAGGGCCCAGGCCGCCACGGTAGGGTCCATCTCCCGGACCTCGCCGCTGAGCTGGGCCGCCTTCAGGCCTTCGATGTAGCCGTTGACGATCCGGGTGTAGTGCAGCCGCAGGGCGCCGGGCGAGACGAACTCGGCCTGTCGGATAATCCGGTACAGGGCCGGGTGCTCGGCGGTGAAGCGGAAGAAGGCCCGGAAGCCGGCCCGTTCCGCCTCGAGCCGGGTGCCGGCGCTCCGGGCGGCGTCGGTCATGGCGTGCCGTACGCGCCGGTTCAGGTCCTCAACCACTTCGTCGAAGATGGCCTGCTTGCCGTCGAAGTACAGGTAGAAGGTGCCGAGGCCAACACCGGCCGCTTCGGTGATTTTGACGATCGAGGCCTCGTGGTAGCCCACCGAGGCGAAGACCGATTCCGCGGCCTCGAGCAGCTTGGCCCGGGTGCGTGTTCCCCGGGCGGTGCGCGGTGCGGCGCTCATGCCCGGCCCCCTGCCGCGGGGGCACCTGCCGGGGCCGGCCGCGCGGCCAGTTCCTGGCGCAGCTTGGCGCGAAGCACCTTGTTCAGTGCCGTGCGGGGCAGCGCCGCGACCATTTCGACCCGGGCCGGGACCTTGAAGCGGGCCAGCTGGGAGGCGCAGTGCTCCAGCAGCTCCTGTTCGTCCGTGGCCATGCCGGGACGGACCACCACGAACGCCAGCCCGCTTTCGCCCCAGCGAACGTCCTCCACCCCGACGACGGCGGCCTGCGCCACCGCGGGATGGGCCAGCAGCGCGGCCTCCACCTCGGCCGGTGCCACGTTTTCGCCGCCGGAGATGTAAATGTCCTTGAGCCGGTCCACCACCTTGATATACCCGTCGGCGTCGCGCTCCACGAGATCGCCGGTGCGCAGCCAGCCGCCGGCGAGGACGGCCGCCGTGGCGGCCGGGTCGCGGAAGTAGCCGGCAAACACGCCCGGGCCGCAGACCAGCAGTTCGCCGCTGGCGGCGCCGTCGAGGATTTCACCGGTGACGGGGTCCGCCACCGCGACGGCGACGTGCGGGTAGGGCTTGCCGGAATAGCCCACCATCCGTTCGGCGTCCTCGTTCGGCAGGCACAGCACGTTCGGTGAGGCCTCGGTCAGGCCGTACCCCTGGCTCAGCGCGACTCCCCGGCGGTGCCAGATCCGCAGCAGGGGCGCCGGCATCGGCGCCCCGCCGACCACGGCGTGGCGCAGGCTGCCGAGCTCGGCGTGGGCAAAATCGGGGTGTTCGGCCAGCATCAGGTACTGGGTGGGGACGCCCATCAGCATGGTCACGCCGCGCTCGGCAATGAGCTGCAGGACGCGGCCCGGATCGAAACCGCGCTCCAGGACCACGGTGGCCCCCACCCACCAGGCCAGCAGCGGCTGGATGTTCCAGCCGCCCACGTGGAACTGCGGCAGCACGGCCAGCACCACGTCGTTGCTGCCCATGTCCAGGGTGCGCGAGAGCGAGAGGTTGTTCCAGAAGCAGTTGGCGTGGGTCAGGACGGCGGCTTTGCTGGCGCCCTCGGTGCCGGAGGTGAAAATCATCAGCAGGGCATCGTCGTCGCGCACTTCCCGGCGGGGTGTGCCGGCGTCGGTGGGCGCCGCCGGGCGCACGTGCGTGGGCGGCGGTACCGACTTTTCGACGCCGCCGGGGCCGAGGGCGGCGGTCCGCGGCCGGTGCGGCAGCAGGGCGCACGCCGCGGCCGCAAGGGCGTCGAGGTCGCCTTCCACCAGCAGCAGCTGCGGCTCGGCGAGCTCCAGCTGGGCCGCGAGCTCCTTGGGCGAGAGCCGCCAGGACAGCGGCACCAGGACCAGCCCGGCCTTGGCGCAGGCGAAGAACGCCACCACGTGGTCCGAGCTGTTGCCGGTCAGGCTCGCGATCCGGTCCCCGGTCCCGTAGCCCGCGGCACGGAACCCGTCGGCCAGGGCGGAGGCGCGGCGTTCCAGCTCGCTGTAGAGCAGGGTGCAGCCGCGGTCGTCGATGGCGACCCGGTGCGGGGTGGTCAGGCTGCGGTCGGTGGTCCAGCGGCCCAGGGTGTGCAGGCCATCGGCCCGGTTGGGGCCAGTCGGGTTGCTCATGCGGCGTCCTCCAGGATGTCTTGGGGCGTCTCGTTACCGCCGCTGCCGGCACGGGCGCCCCGGCGGCGCTGTCCCAGCCGCTCTGCGGTCCCGGCGAGGCCGCCGGGCAGGAAGAGCACCACCAGGATGAAGAGCGTGCCGAGGATGAACAACGGTTCTGACAACGGTACCCGCAGGATGTCCGGCAGGGACTTCACGGCCTCGGAGTTGGCCAGTGTCGTAAGCCGCTGGTCGAGGATGGTGTAAAACACGCCGCCGACCACAGCGCCCCAGCGCGAGCCCACCCCGCCCAGGACCACCATCACCAGCAGCATGATCGTGAGGTCCGAGGAGATGGCCCGCGGCACGGCTCCGCTCTGCAGCAGCAGGAAGACCATCCCGATCACGGAAACCAGGATCGCGGAGAGAACAAAGATCAGCAGCTTGACGAGGTAGGGCTGCAGGCCCAGGACCCGGACGCGCAGTTCGTTTTCGCGCACGGCGGCCGCAGCGTGCCCGGCCCGGGAGGACTGCACCCAGGTGACGATGACGAATACGCCCACCAGCACGGCCAGTGCCAGCCAGTACAGGTTGCGGGTGTTGACCACCCCGACCAGAAAGTCCGGCAGGTTGTCGGTGCGCAGCGTCATACCCTCGTCGCCGCCGGTCCTGCCGTCAGGGTTACGGCCCACGATCACGGACCCGGCCTGGGCGAACGCGAGCGTAACCATGGCGAAGGGGATGCCGCTGACGCGCAGGCTGATGCTGCCCACCACGTGGGCCAGCACGATCACGATCAGCAGGGTCAGGCCCATCGCCGGCAGCAGCGGGATGTCAAGGTTCTGCAGAATGATCGCCAGCCCGTAGACGCCGGCACCGAAGTAGAGCGCATGCCCGAAGGACAGCAGCCCGGCAACACCGAGGAGCAGGTGGTAGGTCAGGGCCGCGGCCGCCATCAGCATGGACATGGCCAGCAGCTGCAGGGATCCGGGCGTGTAGCTGGGGCCAGGCAGCACTCCCGGTAGCGAGATATTCAGCAGCGGAAGCAGGACCAGGAGCAGGACGCCCGCCGCGCCCGCGGCCCACGCCGCGAGAGTGCGGCCCGCCGGGCCGCGGCGCGCTCCGCCGGGAGCGACGCCGGATCCTCCCCCGACCCCGGCTTTCCGGCCCCGGCGGGCTGCGCCGCCGTCGGCCGCCGGCTGTGCTGTGTTGGCGTCGGCGTTGGTGCCGTCGGTGTTGGAGGTGTCGGTTTCGGTGCTCATGCGGTTCTCCCAAGCAGGCCGGTGGGACGAAACAGCAGCACGAGCGCCAGTGCAAGCACGACGACGAAATCGCCGGTGCCGCCGAGGTAGAAGTTCGCGAACTGCTGCAGGACGGCGACCGCGACGGCGGCGATGGCCGCTCCGGTCAGCGAGCCGAGCCCGCCGATTACCGTGACGATGAAGGCGAAGATCAGCAGCGAGCCGCCGAGCATCGGTGAGACGTAGCCGAAGTAGTGCGAGGCGAGAACGCCGCCGAGGCCGGCCGCCGCCCCGCCGATGGTGAAGACGAGGGTGAAGGCCTTACGGACGTCGATGCCGAGGGCGGTGACCATGGACCGGTTTTCCACGCCGGCGCGGATGATCATGCCGTAGCGGGTCTTCTTGAGGAAGAACACCAGCGCCAGCAGCACCAACAGGGCGGCGATGATGCAGACGAAGCGGTCGTTCGGAACCCGGGCACCGAGGATGTCGGTAGTCTCCTTGAACCACGCCGGGCCCTGGATGTACACCGGGTCGGTTCCCCACGTCCCGTCGAACAGCGCGACGGCGGCGAGGGAAAGGCCCAGCGTGACGAGCACCTGTTCGATGTGGCGCTGGTAGAGCCGGCGGATCAGGACGAATTCGGTGAACGCGGCAAAGGCGGCGCCGGCAGCGGCCCCAATGACGAGTGAGAGCAGGAAGACTCCCCAGTTGTCAGAGCCGGCGCGGCGGGCCATCTCCCAGCCGGTGAAGGCCCCCAGGGTCAGGAAGGCACCGTGCGCGAAGTTCAGCACCCCCATCAGCCCGTAGATCAGGGACAGCCCGGCGGCCACGAGGAAGTACAGTGCGCCCAGGCCGAGGCCGGTGAACAGCAGCAGGACGAGGGTGCTCACAGGGCAGCGCCTTTCTGGGCTGGTTCCGCGGCGGGATCTCCGTGGGAAGCGGCATCGCTGGAGACACCCAGATGCCGTTGGATCAGGCCGGCGTCATCGAGGAAATCGAGGGCACGGCCGGTGTGGACCACGCGCCCGCCGGAGAGTACGACGGCGCCCTCCGCAAGCTGGCGGACGACGTGCAGGTTCTGCTCGACCAGCAAAATGGGGACAGTCTTGGCCGCTTCGGCCAGCGTTTCCGCCACTTCACCGACGATCTTCGGCGCGAGGCCCTTGGTGGGCTCGTCGACCAGGAGGATCTTGTTGGTGTTCAACAGGGCCCGTGCCAGCGAGACCATCTGCTGCTGGCCGCCGGACAGCGTTCCGGCCATCTGGCCCGAGCGCGCCAGCAGGTCCGGGAAAAGCTCGTCCACCAGTTGCCTGCGCGGGGCGGCATCGCGTTCGGCAAGCCTGAGATTCTCCGCGACAGTCAGCCCGGAAAAGACCTCACGGTCCTCCGGGACGTAACCAACACCGCGCTGGATGATCTTGAAGGTGGCTTCCTTCTCGATCCGTTCGCCGGCCAGTTCGACAATTCCCGCGTGGTCGATCAGGCCGATGATGGCCTTGATGGTGCTGGTTTTCCCGACGCCGTTGCGGCCCAGCAGTGCGGTGATTCCGGTTGCGGGGACGGTGAAGGACACATCCTCCACCACCTGCTGCCCGGCTATCCTGGCGTTGAGGCCCTCGACCCGCAGGATGGGGCGGGCTTCGGTGGCGCGGTTGTCCGCTGCGGTGCTCATACAGGTTCTCCGAGGTAGGCGCTTTGCACGGTGGGATCGGCCATCACGGCGTCCGGGCTGTCCAGGGCCAGCAGGCTGCCGTGGTGCATCACGGCTACCCGGTCGACCAGGCCCAGGACGACGTCCATGTGGTGCTCCACCATCAGGACGGTGCAGCCGCGGTCCCGGTGCATACTGCGGATGATGGAAGTGAGGGACGGGACGTCCCCCGACGCCACCCCGGCCATCGGTTCGTCGAGCAGTACGACGGCGGGATCCGTCGCCAGCAGCACGGCGATCTCCACCTTGCGCTTCTCGCCATGCGACAGGTCCCCCGCAGCCGTCGTGAGTTTACCGGTGAGGCCGACCTCCGCGATGGTGCCCCGTGCGGTCTGGGTGGCTTCGTCCGAGGCAGACGGAAAGCGCAGAACGCTGAAGCTGCCTCCGAGTTTCGCCTGGGCGGCGAGCCGGACGTTCTCCAGCACGCTGAGCCGGGGAAACAAGTTGGAGGTCTGGAAAGTCCGTCCCAGCCCTGCCTTCGCCCGCCGGTGGATGGGCGCGGCCGTGATCTCCCTGCCGTTCAGGGTGATGCTGCCCGCGGAGGGCCGCATCACGCCGGAGATCAGGTTGAACAAGGTGGTCTTGCCGGCCCCGTTGGGGCCGATAACGCCGATCATTTCGCCGGCGCCGACGGCGAAGCTCACATCCTGAAGGATGCGCGCACCGCCAATCTGCAGTCCAAGGCCATCCACCGCGAGGGCGGGCAGAGCTGGGGTTGTCATACGGTTCCTTTGTTCTAGCTCGCTGGTCCGGGTAGCGTGCCGGGCGCCGAAGCGCCTGGCGGCTACTTCTTTTCCGGCGGGGCGACGGTGTCGCCGGGAATCACCTTGACGAGCTCGGGAGCCCAGGCATCACCCTTCTGGACCAGCTTGGCCTGGTACATGTCCTGGATCAGGGCGTGGTCCGAAGCGCGGACGGTTTGCTTGCCCTTGGGGCCATCGAAGCTGAAGCCTTCAAGGGCCTTGACCATGGCGTCAGGGTCCGTCCCGCCGCCTTCCTTGATTGCCTGGGCAATCAGCTGGCCGAGGACAAAGCCGTCCGGGGTGAACAGGTCTGCCTTGTGGCCGGCCTTCTCGACGGAGGAGATCATCTTCTTTTCCACCTCGGTGCCTGAGGCACCCGGGAAGTAGTGGCTGAGGAAGCTGATCTTGGAGCTCGCGGGGCCGTAGGCGCCGAAGCTGGACGCGTCACCGAGGCCGGTCACGACGGGGGCGGCGTCAAACACTCCCTGCTGGCTGAGCGCCTGCCACATGCTGCCCGTGGTTGCCCCGGCCCAGGCCACGAAAACCATATCCGGCTTGGTGTCGAGCAGCTGACGCGCAAACGGGGTCAGTTCCTGGTTTTCCGGGACCAGCACGGAGTCCACGGTGGCGCCCTTGGCTCCCAGGACAGCCTTGACGGCGGCGACGTTGCCCTGCCCGAACGCGTTGTCCTGTGCGAAGACGACGACCTTCTTGCCCTTGGTGTCGATGAAGGTGCCGGCGGTGGCGACGTCCTGCAGGCTTTGCCGGCCGGAACGGAAAGTGTACTTGTTAACGCCCTGGATCGCGTCGGTGGCCGCTGCCCCGGAAATGTACAGCACCTTGTTCTGCTGCGCCTGCTCCGCAAGCTTCACGGCGATACCCGACGACGCCGTGCCGCCAATAATCTTGTAGCCCTTGCCGATCATGTCCTTGGCGGCGGTGACGGCTTTGTCCGGGTCGCCGGCGTCGTCCGCGTAGGTCAGGTTGATCTTGGCACCGTTGATTTCGCCGGTGCCGCCGGTGGCGTAGTCAATACCGGCCTGGAGGCCCTCATAGTAGGTGGCGCCGTAGGCCGCGAGGGGCCCGGTCTTGGAATAGATGATGCCGACGTTGACGGGCTCGGCGGCTTTGCCGGCACCGCCGGAGCCCGCCGGTGCGGCCGACCCGGCGGTGGGGGCGCAGGCGCTGAGGGCGAGCCCGGTGGCCATCACGGCGGCCATCAGGAACTTCTTTGTATCCTTCACGGGATGCCTTTCGTTGAGAATCCGCGGATCCCGGGCGGGAGATCCGGCAGGAGGTCTGACAAGGGATTGCAGCTGAACCTGAAAGGTGATTCAGATTACGGCAAATCTATGGTGCAGCTCACACGGTGTCAACGGGATTCTGAGTCCGCACGGTAACGAAACGGCAACTTTCCGGCGCTGCGTACGTCTGCGACCCTCCCTCAAAACCGGAGCGAGAACAGTCAGCCCTCCCTCAGAACCGGCGCGCAAACATCCAACCCTCCCTCAGAACCGGCGCGCAAACATCCAACCCTCCCTCAGAACCGGCGCGACACCAACCAGCCCTCCCTCAGAACCGGCGCGCAAACATCCAACCCTCCCTCAGAACCGGCGCGACACCAACCAGCCCTCCCTCAGAACCGGCGCGCAAACATCCAACCCTCCCTCAGAACCGGCGCGCAAACATCCAGCCCTCCCTCAGAACCGGCGCGCAAACATCCAACCCTCCCTCAGATCCACCCGGGACCCATCCTTTACAGCCGCGGGACACAGCGTGATGATGGTGGCGGGGCCAGACGGAGGGAATCCCACTCGGAGGAAGCATGGATCGACCGCTGCCAGGCAGCGCAAACGAGGCCCTTGAGTCATTTCTGGGGCAATGGAGCGGTACCACCCAATGGGAAGCCACCGCGTGGGGCCCGGCCCGTTCCGCCGCGGCCGAGGTCGCTTTCGCCCGCGCCGCAGCCGGTTTGGCGGTGACCATGCGCTACCGCCACACCGACGCCGACGGTGCCAAGACGGAGAGCGTCGGCGTCTTCACCATGGACCCGGACCATCCCGACACTCTCTGGTACCACGTCAACAGCATGGGCTTTCCCCCGGAGGCGCCCGCCCGGGCCAACTGGCACGACGGCACCCTGACCATCGAACGGCGCAGCGACCGCGGTACCGCCCGGCACACCCTACGGGTTCAAGACGGCCAACTGACCCACGCCGCCGGGCTGCGGCTTGGGGGCGCGAGCGAGTTCAGCCCTTTCATGACCACCGTGTGCCGCCGTGTCCCCGAGCCCGCGCCCGTCCCCGCCTGACCTGAGGGAGGACCGGCGGCTTCCACACCGGATCTGAGGGAGGACCGGCGGCTTCCACACCGGATCTGAGGGAGGACCGGCGGTTTCCACACCGGATCTGAGGGAGGACCGGCGGTTTCCACACCGGATCTGAGGGAGGACCGGCGGTTTCCACGCCGGATCTGAGGGGGGGTCGGCGGTTTCCACACCGGACCTGAGGGAGGACCGGCGGTTTCCACACCGGATCTGAAGGAGGGTCGGCGGTCTACACACCGGATCTGAGGGAGGGTCGGCGGATTCCACACCGGATCTGAAGGAGGGTCGGCGGATGCCACACCGGACCTGAGGGAGGGTCGGCGGATGCCACACCGGACCTGAGGGAGGGTCGGCGGATGCCACACCGGATCTGAGGGAGGATCCGGATCAGAGCCCGAACGTCTCGGTTTCCTCGAACGGACCTACCACGGTGACAGTCCGCGGGGCGGCCGCAAGTTCGCGCGCCAGCTCCTGAACTTCAGCCGCGGTGACGGCCTTGATCTGCCGCAGCGTCTCATCGATGTCCTGGTATTCGCCGGACACCAGCTCGGCGCGGCCCAGCCGGGACATCCGCGAACCGGTGTCCTCGAGCGCCAGGACAATGCCGCCGCTGAGCTGGCCCACGGCCTTGCGCAGTTCCTCCTCGGAAATGCCGCCCTCGGCAAGCTTGTCCAGCTCGGCGCCCAGGAGGTCCAGGACCTGCCGGACCTTCGACGGCGTGCAGCCGGCGTACATGCCGAAGTACCCGGCATCGGCATAGGAGGAGGCGAAGGAGTAGGTCGAGTACACCAGGCCGCGCTTCTCGCGGACCTCTTGGAACAGCCGGGAGGACATGCCACCGCCCAGGACGGCGTTCAGCACGCTCATCACGAAGCGTCGGTCATCGGTGGCGACCAGGGACGGGCAGCCCATGATGATGTTGGCCTGTTCCACCGGACGCTTGACCACGTGTAGCCCGGCAGTGCCGGTGATGGCGGCGCGTTCGGTGGAGCGGCGCTGCACCGGGGCGGCGTCGTGCTCCAGCTCCCAGCCGGCGGAGTGCAGGGCACCCACGACAAGCTCGCAGACGACGTCGTGGTCCAGTCCCCCGGCGGCGGTGATGACGAGCTCGTCCGGGCGGTAGTAGCGGCGGTAGTGGTCCCAGACCGAGTCCCGGGCGACGGCGCGGATGGCATCCGGCGTGCCGCCGATCGGGCGGCCCAGCGGGTGCGTGCCCAGCACGGCGGCAACAAAGTGTTCGTGGGCGACATCGGTGGGGTCATCGCTGTCCATGGCGATTTCCTCGAGGATGACGTCGCGCTCCTGCTCCATCTCCTGCGGGTCCAGCACGGCGCCGGTGATCATGTCCGCAATGACGTCGATCGCCATCGGCAGGTCCGTGTCCAGCACCCGGGCGAAGTAGCAGGTACTCTCCTTGGCGGTGGCGGCGTTCGACTCACCGCCCACCTCATCAAAGGCGGACGCGATTTCCAGCGCGGTGCGCCGCTTGGTGCCCTTGAACAGCAGGTGCTCCAGGAAGTGGGTGGAGCCGTGCTGCCCCGGGGCCTCGTCACGCGAGCCAACGCCGACCCAGAAGCCGATGGTCGCGGAGCGCTGCCCCGGCATCGCCTCGGTCAGCACCCGGACACCGCCGGGCAGCACCGAGCGCCGCACCTGCGAGCCGCCGTCGGCGCCGTGGATGAGGGTGTCAGCGTGCTGGTTCTGCTCAAGCGGCAGGGGGACGACAGTCATTAAGGCCTTTCAATAAAACCGTCACGGGAAACGTGCCAAATCTGCCTGCAATCCTACCTGCCTTTAACGGCAGCGGGGCCGGTGGACGAATCCACCGGCCCCGCTGCGCGAGTCAGGAAAGACTACTCTGCGGACTCCACGGAGACCTCAGTGTTGGCAGCGTCCGCAGACCCTTCCTCGTCGGCCACAACGGGCGAGAGGGAGAGCTTGCCGCGGTCGTCGATCTTGGTGATTTCCACCTGGATCTTCTGGCCAACGGAAACAACGTCCTCGACGTTGTCCACGCGCTTGCCGCCGGCGATCTTGCGCAGCTCGGAAATGTGCAGCAGACCGTCCTTGCCCGGGGTCAGCGAAACGAAGGCGCCGAAGGTCGTGGTCTTGACGACCGTGCCCAGGTAGCGCTCGCCGATTTCCGGCACCTGCGGGTTGGCAATGGCGTTGATCGCGGACCGTGCTGCGTCGGCAGACGGGCCGTTAGTGGCGCCAATGTAGACGGTTCCGTCGTCCTCGATCGAGATGTCGGCTCCGGTGTCTTCCTGGATCTGGTTGATCATCTTGCCCTTCGGGCCGATGACCTCGCCGATCTTGTCTACCGGGATCTTGACCGCGATGACGCGCGGCGCGAACTCGGAGAGCTCGTCCGGGGTGTCGATCGCGGAGTTCAGCACGTCCAGGATGTGCAGGCGGGCTTCGCGGGCCTGCTTCAGGGCGGCAGCCAGGACCGAGGCCGGGATACCGTCGAGCTTGGTGTCCAGCTGGATGGCCGTGACGAACTCGGAGGTACCGGCAACCTTGAAGTCCATGTCGCCGAAGGCATCTTCGGCGCCGAGGATGTCGGTCAGCGCGGCGTAGCGGGTCTGGCCGTCAACCTGGTCGGAGACCAGGCCCATGGCGATACCGGCAACAGCGGCCTTCAGCGGCACGCCTGCGTTCAGCAGGGACAGCGTGGAGGCGCAGACGGAACCCATCGACGTCGAACCGTTGGAGCTGAGGGCCTCAGACACCTGGCGGATGGCGTAGGGGAATTCCTCGCGGGACGGCAGCACCGGCATGATGGCGCGCTCTGCGAGGGCGCCGTGGCCGATTTCGCGGCGCTTCGGGGAACCGACGCGGCCGGTCTCGCCGGTGGAGTACGGCGGGAAGTTGTAGTTGTGCATGTAGCGCTTGCGCGTCACCGGAGACAGCGAGTCGATTTGCTGTTCCATCTTGAGCATGTTCAGCGTGGTGACACCCATGATCTGGGTCTCGCCGCGTTCGAAGATGGCCGAGCCGTGGACGCGGGGCAGAACCTCAACCTCGGCGGTGAGCTGGCGGATGTCCGTCAGGCCACGGCCGTCGATGCGGATCTGGTCCTTGAGGATGCGCTGGCGCACGACCTGCTTGGTGACGGAGCGGAAGGCTGCGGACAGTTCCTTCTCGCGGCCTTCGAACTGGCCGGCCAGGGAGGAGATGACCTCGTCCTTGAGCTCGTCGGAGGCGGTGTCGCGCTCCTGCTTGTCGGCGATCTGGAAGACAGCGGCCAGCTTCTCGGCGGCAGCGGACTCCACAGCGGCGTAGACGTCGTCCTGGTAATCCAGGAAGACCGGGAACTCGATGGTCGGCTTGGCGGCGCGGGCTGCCAGGTCGGACTGTGCTTCGCAAAGGGCCTTGATGAACGGCTTGGCAGCCTCGAGGCCCTCGGAAACGATCTCTTCGGTCGGGGCGGTGGCGCCCTGTTCCTTGATCAGGTTCCAGGAGTTGTCCGTGGCTTCGGCTTCAACCATCATGATGGCGACGTCGTCACCGGCGATACGGCCGGCCACAACCATGTTGAAGACGGCGTTCTCCAGCTGGGAGTGCTTCGGGAATGCCACCCACTGCGAGCCGTTCTCGTCGGCGACGAGGGCAACGCGGACGCCGCCGATCGGGCCGGAGAAGGGCAGGCCGGAGAGCTGGGTGGACATCGAGGACGCGTTGATCGCGACGACGTCGTACAGTTCGTCCGGGTTGATGGACAGCACGGTGACGACGATCTGGACCTCGTTGCGGAGGCCCTTCACGAACGCGGGGCGCAGCGGGCGGTCCATCAGGCGGCAGGCCAGGATGGCTTCCGTCGAGGGGCGGCCTTCGCGGCGGAAGAATGAGCCCGGGATGCGGCCCGCGGCGTACATGCGCTCTTCGACGTCGACGGTCAGCGGGAAGAAGTCAAAACCTTCGCGCGGGTGCTTGCCGGCGGTGGTTGCGGACAGCAGCGCGGTCTCTTCATCGATGTAGACCATGGCTGCGCCGGCTGCCTGCTTGGCAAGGCGGCCGGTTTCAAAGCGGATAACCCGCTTGCCGAAGCGGCCATTGTCAATGACGGCTTCTGAGAACTGGATTTCGGGACCCTCCAAGAGAGTCACCTCCGTTTCTTGATTTACGGAGTCCAGCCGCATCAACCCAGTCCAGCATCTGTCTACTGGCCTGCACTGCACCCGGTCATCGATCGAGATCCACGGGCTAAAGCCACAGTTCCTTGTGGCCGTTCCCGGAGATCACTACCGAGGACCGCGAATGCGTGATGCGGTTGATCCTCCTGTTGAGTTTTTTTGAAGAAGGCGGCCCCTTCCCGATGGAAGGGGCCGCCCCTTAGAGCTGACTAGCGGCGCAGGCCGAGGCGCTCGATGAGCGCACGGTAGCGGTTGATGTCAGTGTTCTTGAGGTAGGTGAGCATACGCTTGCGACGACCAACCATGGCCAGCAGACCGCGCTGGGTGTGGTAATCGTGCTTGTGTTCCTTCATGTGCTCAGTCAGATCCTTGATCCGCTGGGTCAGGACTGCAACCTGGACCTCCGGCGAACCGGTGTCGCCCTCGGACGTTGCGAAATCCTTCATGATGGACTGCTTTACAGCGGCTTCAAGTGCCACGATAACTCCTAGAGATGTGCCGTGAGGCCCGAAACAGTAATTCACTGCCGGGGGTGCCGCGCCGGAATCCTTATCCCCTTGGGACGGGATTCCTACACAACAAGAGCCAGCCGCCACGGACTGCAGCCGGATCCAACGTTTAGTTTACTGGCACGCCGCCGAAGTTGTCTAAACCGCCCGGCGCGGCGCCCGGAGCGGTGGCTGGCGCGCCGCCCGCTTATCCGGCGTCGGCCAGCAGCCCGCGGATCGCCGCGACGCCCCGGTGCAGCTCGGCGAACGAGGTGCTCAGCGGCGACAGGCCGATCCGGATGCCCTGCGGCGCCCGGAAGTCCGGGATCACGTCCTGCTCCCACAGGGCCGCCGTCATTTCGCGGAACGCCGGGTGGTCCACCGTGATGTGGCTGCCGCGCCGCTCCGGGTCGCGCGGCGTTGCCAGCAGCACCCCGGCCGGTTCCAGCCAGGCGTCATGGAGTTCGACGGCGAACGCGGTCAGCAGGCGGGACTTCTCCCGGACGGCGGCCATCCCTACTTCCTCCAGCAGGTCCAGGGTGCCGCGCATGGCGAGCATGCCGAAGACGGCGGGGGTGCCGCTGAGGAACCCGCGGATGCCGGGCGCCGGCTCGTAGCCTGGCCCCATTTCGAAGGCGTCCTTGCGCCCCATCCAGCCCCAGATCGGCTGCTGCAGGCCGGGCAGGTGCCGGGCGTTGACGTAGGCGAACGCGGGTGAGCCCGGTCCCCCGTTCAGGTATTTGTAGGTGCAGCCGGCGGCGAAGTCGACGCCGGCAGCGTCCAGGCCGATTTCCACCGAACCGGCAGAGTGGCACAGGTCCCACACCACCAGGGCGCCGGCGTCGTGCACGGCGGCGGTGATAGCGGGCAGGTCCGCGAGGAAACCGGAGCGGTAGGCAATCTGGCTCAGGACCACGACGGCGGTGGCCGGGCCGGTGGCGGCGCGCACCTGTTCCACGGTGACGCCGGAGGCCGGGTCGGCCTCGATCCAGCGCAGCGTGAGGCCCTCTTCGCGGGCGATGCCCTCGACGAGGTAGCGGTCGGTCGGGAAGTTGTCGGTATCCAGCACGATCTCGGTGCGTTCCGGGTCCGTGACGGCGGCCAGGGCGGCGCGGATCAACTTGTAGAGCACCACGGTGGTGGAGTCCGCGATGATGGTCTGGCCCGGGGCGGCGCCGAGCACGGCGCGGCCCAACTGGTCCCCGATGGCCTGCGGGAGTTCCAGCCATTCCTCGTCCCAGCCGCGGATCAGGCGCCCGCCCCAGCTGTCCTGGATGAAGCTGCTGATGTCCGTGACGGTGCGCTTCAGCGGCCGGCCCAGCGAATTGCCGTCGAGGTAGGACAGGTCCGTGTCGGTGCCGACGAAGTGGCCGCGGTAGGAGGCGAGTGGGTCCGCGGCGTCGAGGTCGAGGGCCCGCTGCCACAGGGCGTCGGCGGCCTGGCCGGCCGGTTCGGCGCTCACTGCCCGATCTCCGTGCGGACGGCGAACAGTTCGGGGAAGAAGGTCAGTTCGAGCGCTTTTTGCAGGAAGGCGGCGCCGCTGGAGCCACCGGTGCCGGCCTTCATGCCGATGGTGCGCTGCACGGTCCGCAGGTGCCGGAAGCGCCAGAGCTGGAAGTTGTCCTCCAGGTCCACGAGTTCCTCGCAGGCCTCGTAGGCGCCCCAGTTGCTGGCCGCGTTTTCGTAGATGTACTTGAAGACCGGGACCAGTTCCGGGCAGAACTCGTGGGCCCGGCTCACATCCCGGTTGAGTACCGAGTCCGGCACGTCGAAACCCTGGCGCTTGAGGTAGGCGAGGAAGTCGTCATAGATGCTCGGGGATTCGAGCAGTTCCAACAGCATGCCGTGGGCTTCGGGGTCCGACTCGAACACCGGAAGCATCTTGCGGTTCTTGTTGCCGAGCAGGAATTCCACCGCGCGGTACTGGCTGGACTGGAAGCCTGAGGAATTGCCGAGGAAGCCGCGGAACTGGGAGTACTCGGTGGGCGTCAGGGTGGCCAGCACGGACCACTGCTCGGTCAGGGTCTTCTGGATGTGCTTGACCCGGGCGATGGCCTTAAGGGCGGAGCCGAGGTCGTCGGTACGGAGCCAGGCCGCGGCGCTGAGGAGTTCGTGCAGCACGAGCTTGAGCCAGAGTTCCGTGGTCTGGTGCTGGATGATGAACAGCATCTCGTCGTGGTGCTCCGGCTCGCTGACCGGCTGCTGGGCGCTGAGCAGGGTCGGCAACTGCAGGTACGAGGCGTAGCTCATCCGGGAGCTGAAGTCGCGGACAATATCCTTGTCCAACTCCCGCGTGTTCTTCTCAATCGTCACTACTGGCCTTCCATGCCGAACGGGGCGCGCTAACCGGCGAACAGGATGTCATGCGCCTGGACGACGTCCAGCCGCATCTGCTCAACCAGCGCTTCAGGGCCACGGTACGCGACCATACCGCGCAACCGGGCCACGAATTCGACCACGACTGTCTGGCCGTACAGATCGAAGTCTTCGACCGCCTCCTCCGGGCGGTCGATTACGTGCGCTTCGACCTGCCGGCTGACGCCGTCGAAGGTCGGGTTGGAGCCGACGGAGATGGCGGCCGGCCAGCGCGTGCCGGCCTGGTCTACGAGCCAGCCGGCGTAGATGCCGTCCGCAGGGATGTAGCCGCTGGCGTCGGAGGAGAGATTGGCCGTGGGGAAACCGAGATCGCGGCCGCGGGCGGCCCCGTGAACCACCTCTCCGCGCATCCGGTGCGGCCGGCCCAGGACGGCGGCGGCGGTGGCGACGTCGCCCTCCCGCAGGGCTTCGCGAACCCAGGTCGAGGAGCAGCGCCGGTCCCCGGCGCCGTCGTCGTCGGTGTCATCGCTGCGGTGCACCGGATAGCCCTCTGAACCAAACTCGCTGATGACCTGGACCTCGAAGCCGAGCTTCTCCCCCAGCTCCTTCATGGTGTCCAGGTCTCCGGAGTTGCCGCGGCCGAAGCGGGCGTCATGGCCGATCACGACATGGCTGGCCTTGAGCGCGTCGACGAGCACGGAGGAAACAAATTCCTCGGGCGTGAGGCTGGCCAATTCCAGCGAATACTTCATCACCAGGACGGCATCCAGGCCCACCTCGCCGAGGGCAACGAGCTTGTCCTCCAAGCCCATGATGAGCTCGGGGGCGGATTCGGGGCGGTGCACCTGCGCCGGGTGCGGGTCAAAGGTGATGGCGACAGCGCGGGCGTGGTTCAGGCGGGCGGTGCGGATGAGCTGCGAGAGCACCTGCTGGTGGCCGCGGTGCACGCCGTCGAAGTTGCCGAACGTCACCACGGAGGGGCCGAAGTCCGCGGGGACTTCGGACGGATCGTTCCAGATGTGGACCATCTACCTCGCCTTTTGCTGCCTGCCATGAACTTCTCCGGAGGGTTGGGCCGGCTCCGGAACTCTCTAAGATTACCCGCAATCGCCCCGGTTCCCGGACGGCACCCGCGGCGTCGGCGGCCGCCTTTCCGCCCTCCCGGGCCCGGGCTACGATGCAAGGGCACCAGTTCGGCGACGGCCATGCGGCCGCCGCCGCCATCAATGCACGCGGCGCGTCCCGCGGCTGAAGGAGAACGCCATGACTGAGCTTCAGGACATCCTCGGGCAGATCCCGGTAGACCAGATCGCCGACATGCTCGGGACCGACCGGCAAACCGCCCAGACAGCAGTGGAGGCCGCCGTCCCCACACTCCTCGCCGGGCTGCACAGCAACGCACAGGCTCCGGAGGGCGCGGCCTCGCTGGAATCCGCCCTGAGCCAGCACCACGACGGGCTGGTCGACGGCGGTGTGGATGCCGCGCAGGTAGATACTGCCGACGGCGAAAAGATCGTGAACCATGTGTTCGGCGGCCGGCAGGACCAGGTCGCGAACCAGCTGGCGGGCACCGCGCAGCTGGGCGGAGTGGGCGGGGACCTGGTTCGCAAGCTCCTCCCCTTGCTGGCGCCGATCGTGATGTCCTACCTCGCCAACAAGGTCCTGGGCGGACGCGGCCAGGCGGGCGGCGGCGCCCTTGGGGGCGGCGCCGGCGGCGGCCAGGACTCCGGTGCCGGTGCCGGGGGCATCGACCTGGGCGGCATCCTGGGCGGAATTCTTGGCGGTGCGGGCGGCGCCGGCGGCGGCCTGGGCGAGATCCTCGGCGGCATCCTGGGCGGCGGGCAGCAGCGCACGGCCAATGAGGCAGTAGCCCCCGACGCCGGCGGCCCGAACAACGCGGCCGAGCCCGAGCTGCAGCCCCAGGCTGTCCCGCAGGGCCAGCCGTCCGGCAACGAACCCCGCCCGGGCGAGCTGATCGACATCGACCTCCCCGGACAGCGGGAAGACGCGCCGCACGACACGCAGGGCGACACCCGGAAGAACGACGGCGGCCTCGGCGGCCTGCTGGGCGGACTGTTCGGGAAGAAATAGCGTCCGCGCACCCGCGGGGGCGGCCCGTACCGGGCAGGGCCCTTGCCGGACCCGGCGTCGGGCCATTGACGACGCCGGGGCCGTCCGCCGTCGACCGGCGGGTGCGCCAATCCGCTGGTGCGGGCCGGCGTCGTCCAGAGGTGCGCGGCGGCCCTAACGGGCCGGTTGCTGGTCCCCTTCCGGGAGGCCCTGGAGCCACGCCTCGAGTTCGCGGGGGTGGCGGAAGATGAGGACCTCCGCGGTGCCCGGAGAGCTCTCCAGTTCCCGCATAACCCGCCGTTTGCGGTTGAACGAGCGGAAATGCCAGCCGATGATCGAATCGGGCGCGAGGAGGCGGCCGAAAGTTTCCCGGTTTCCGTTGCAGGCTTCTTCCCGCGCGATGACCCGGCGAAGTGAGCGCCGGACCAACCGGAGCAGTGAAAGCCACCGCGGATAGTCCAGGCCCACGATCAGTTCCGCGCGCGGGACAACCAGGTCACGCCAGACTCCGTAGGCACTGTCGATGACCCACTGGTCCTGGCCGGCGATGCGCGCCGCGAGCACCCGCTGCCTGTCCGTGTCCGGCTGGCGCCAGCCCGGAAGCCAGCCGATGTCGTCGTCGGCAGAGAACTCGGGCAGTCCGGTCCGGTCCGCGTAGGCGCGGGCCGCCGAGGACTTGCCGCTTCCGGTGACACCGTAGAAGAGGACCCGCGACGGAGCGGCAATTGGGTTTCGGGGATGCACGAACATCAGCATGCCACACTGGTCCAATGCCCCAGCTCTCTGTCACTGCCAACGCCGAGGTGTCCGACAGCGAGGTCGTGGCCCTCTATGAATCGGTCGGGTGGGCCGCCTACACCCGGGACCCCGAACTGCTGGTGCGGGCCATCCATAACTCGTCGTTCGTGGTCACCGCACGCGGTGCCGGCGGTGAACTTGTTGGCCTTGCCCGGGCCGTCTCGGACGACGCGATGATCTGTTATCTGCAGGACATCCTCGTGGCTCCGGAGTTCCAGGGAAACGGGGTGGGACGGCAGCTGGTGACAGCCGTGCAGGCCCGCTACGGGCACGTCCGGCAGACTGTCCTGCTCACCGACGACGAACCGGGCCAGCGCGCCTTCTACGAGGCCCTTGGTTTCAGGGAAGGCGCCGACTTCAGCTCCGGGCCCCTGCGGGTTTTCGCGCAGTTCCGCTGACGCGCGCCGGCCCGGCGGCGGCTCCCCGTAGACCTTTTTCCCGACGGCGGTTATGGTCTGAGCATGCGCAGAATGGCGGGGGCAGCGATCATCGTCGTCCTCTCGGGAGTGCTGCTCTGCGGTTGCTGGCTCGTGCCGGTCACCCGCACGGACGTCTGCGTCGACTGGGTCCGCTTCGGGACGATGCAGCAGCGTTTCGACCACGCCGGCGCGGTTCTGGTCGGCAAGCCACTGCAGCGGGACGGCGACGTCCGAATCTACGGTTATCAGGCCAACGTCCACGTGGTGGAAGTAGAGAAGGTGCTCAAGGGCAGTGTTGCCCAAGTTACCGTCCGGATCGCGGCCATGCCCGTTACGTGCGGAAAGACTTACCCCGACGGCGACCCCCTGGACGCCGGGGACAGGCTGCTTTTTTTCGTGACGGAACAGAACGGCCAGTGGTTCACGATGACCCCGGAGCAGGGCGCCGTCCCGTTCCCGGCGGGCACACCGCTTCCGTTCAAGACCGGGTGATCGGTGCTTCAGGGTGCAGTAAGCCGGTACACCGACACGTGGCTGCGCGATTCGCCGGTGAATTCGCTGCCGTCCCAGTCCGACCACCTGGATTCCAGCTCAAATCCGGCCAGCCGCGCCATCAGATGGAACCCAGCAATCCTGACGGCGCCGTGGTCGTGACTGGCCGCGGCACTCCTGGACGACTCCCCCTCGTGACCGTGCGGATTCCCGTCGTGAGGGTGCGTGGTTCAGCATCTGAAGTAGTGGTTTCTTCGGGGTGTTTGGCGGGGGTCGAGGTGGGGTGGCGGGATGAACCAGGGGATTCCGGTGCGGAGTTGGATGGTCCATTGTTCTTTGTGGATCAGGTGGTGGTGGTGGGAGCAGAGGAGGACGCCGTTGTCGGTGCTGGTGGTGCCGCCGCGGGACCAGTAGGTGATGTGGTGGGCTTCGCACCAGGTGGCGGGCATGGTGCAGTTGGGGAAGGCGCAGCCTTGGTCGCGGGCGGTGATGGCTTTGCGGATGTGGGGCGGGAAGATCCGGGTGGTGCGGCCGATGTCGAGGATGCGGCCCTGGCTGCCGAGCAGGACGGGGATGATGTCGGCGTCGCAGGCGATTTTGCGGATGGTCGCGGCGGTGACGGGGCCGGTGAAGGCCAGGGTCCCGGTGCCGGTGAACCCCATCGGGCCTGTGCCGCGTCCGCCGGCGTCCCCGGTGCCGGTGGCAGGGTCAGCGTTGGTGTTGGTGACGTGTTGGAGGCGTTCGAGGAGGTCGCGGTGGTCGATGGTGACCATGATCTGGGGCCGGTGTCCGCCGGTGGCGGGCAGCCCGCCGGACGCGAGGGCTATTTTGCAGCCGCCGACCAGGCCGTCGAGGTATTTCTGCGGTCGGGACCGCCAGTCCAGCCCGCCCGGCACGAACCCCTCCGCCCCGGTAACCTCCCCGGCCACGCCCACCTTCCCGCCGCCGTCCGCCCCGGTCACCACGCCGCCGTTGGCCCCGCCACTGTCCGCCCCGGCGGCCGGGCTGCTGTCGGTGCCTGTGCGGGCGGGGGTGGTGCGGGGGTTGGTGGCGGTGTTCATCACGGTGAGGAGGGTCTCGAATTGTTCGGTGGTGGCGAAGATTTCCAGGTGGTGCAGGCCGTGGCGGGGTTTACGGATGAACGCGCCCTGTAACTGGCGCAGGACCTCCTCGGAAGGTTCGGCGCCGTCCTGGTCGATGGCGTCCAGCCAGCGCCGGGTGACCCGGGCCAGGAAGTCCGGGTCGTGCTCGGCCGCGGTGGCCGTGAGGGAGTGTTCCATCCGGGCGGTCGTGGCCGGGTCGCACAGGGGCCGGACCCGGTCCAGGGCCTGGGCGATGATGGTCGCGGACCGGGACGGCACGGTCCCGGCGGCCACGGCGGCGGCGAGTTCCTCATGCAGGGGCGGGAGGATCTGCCCGGTGATCCCGGTACGGGGCAGGACCGCGGCGGTCAGGGACAGGCGGCGGTGCGCTTCGGTGCCGGTGATCTGCAACCGGTCCCGCAGGAAGTCCCCGCTCTTGCGGTAACCGTCATCCAGGACCGGGGAGTTCGCGGCGGCGGCTTCCTTCCGGGTCCGGTCCACCGCGGCCGCGCCGACAAGCTGCAGGAACTCCAGCCCCCGGGCGAGTTCCTCGACCCCGGCGGCGTACTCCGCCGCCTCCGCGAACCCGAACAGCGCCGCGTCCCCGATCGCCGTCGCGCACAACTCCCGCACCTGCCCCAGAATGTTCCCGAGCGACGGAACCCCGCACGCAGCACCACCGGCCCGGGAGGCCGGAGAAACGCTGAGAGCTGCGCTGGATCCCATGAATCAATCCTGCCAGCGACCTACGACACTAAGAGCGGCACCACTGCCCGCCCCAGAGCACGCGACGGAACGGCCGGCACCATCGCCGTACCGGAGTAGCAGACCCCGCACCAGCCGCCGCGCAGCATCCCCGGGCCGACTGGCCGGAGGAATGGCGAGAGCTGCACTGGTTCCCATAAACCCATCCAACCAGGGACCTACGACAGTAATAGTGGCAACAGAACAGCCCGCAAGGCAGCCGTACCGGAGCAGCACACCCCGCGCCACCGGCACCCGGCACCCGGCACCCGACAAGCAGCTTCCCCGGCACAGGCGGCCGGAGACAAGGCGAGAGCAGGATTGGTTCCCATGAACCCATCAAACCAAGAGCCTAAGACAATTCTGGGAACAGCTAGACCAGCCCCAGGATCCCCGTCGACGGCATGACAGACTATCCAGATGGACAGCTCAGTCTCCCCGCAGCCGGCTCGAAACAACCCCGCTGAAGATCCGACGAACGCAGCTTCAAAGCCAGAAGAGCAGGAAGCCGCGCCTCGGAACCCGTATCACGATCCGCGCCGCCCGCTCGGGCCTCGCGACCCCGGCGATGCATGGGTGGAGGGCGAGCATGGCCGCTTCTGGGGACGCTTCGGTTCCGCGGGCCTGCTCGTGCATGATGCGGAAAAGGGCGTCCTGCTGCAGCACCGCGCCACTTGGAGCGACCATGGCGGAACCTGGGGACTCCCCGGCGGCGCCCTGCATCAAGGCGAAGACGCCGTCAACGGCGCGCTCCGGGAGGCCAAGGAAGAGGCCGCCGTCCCGCCCGGATCCGTCCGCATACTCTTCACCACGGTGTTCGACGTCGGGTATTGGTCCTATACGACGGTCGCCGCGCAAGTCGTGGAGCCCTTCGAACCCGCCATCAGTGATCCGGAAAGTCTCGAGCTGCAGTGGGTCAGCCTTGAGGGCGTCGGTGACAAGGAGTTGCATCCGGGCTTCGCGGCTGCCTGGCCGGCCCTCCGTCGCAGGCTTCAAGCCCCCGAGGTACGGCACGGCAACGGCAAATAGCGGCTACGACGGCGGCGACCGGGCTGAATAACGACGACGACTGCGGCCGGGCCGAATAACGTCGACGGCGGAACCCATAAGTAGCGACGACGACTGCGGCCGGGCCGGATAGCCCCAAGCGACGGCGACCTCGTGAGATCGCGCCGCTGCCGCCGTCGTGCGGTCCGCGTTCGTAAACGCAGGACGTCCGCCCGCTAAGGAAAGAGCCGCGGCGCCGGGCGGACCCCGTCATGACCCGCTGGTCAGGAGCTTCCCGGGACCTCGAAAGCGGCCAGGATCCTGGCCAAGTCCTGTTGCAGGTGGGTCCAGCCTTCCAAGTCCTCGGGCAGCGCGTTGCGTTCGATCTCGTGCGCCGTTGCTAGGGCCGCGCTGCCGGAAGCCGTCAGGGCCACGGAAAACTGCCGCCGGTCACGCTCGTCCTTGGTTCGCGTGACAAGGCCAGACTCTTCGAGCCGGCCCAAGACTTTCCCCAGGGATTGGCTCTGCACCGCGATCCGGCGCGCGAGCTGCTCTTGGTTCAGTGGCCCGGCGGCAAGCCCCTGCAGGGCGATCACGCCGGCGTGGGTCAGGCCCAAGGCAGCCAACGCTTGGTCCTTGCGGCGCTCGACCACTCGAGCGGCCATGGACAAAAGCTGATCCGTCCGCCACTTCTTTGTTTCCCGGCCGAGGCTCATCCGCGGCACCCGCATCGGCGCCCATCGCCTGCTGTTTTCGGTTCCCATGTTGCTCGGGGAACGGCGTTCACAATGCTCATGATGCCTCCCTCGCTCCGGTGGACAAACGTGGGGTGCAGGCTGTCACTGTCCGCACCCAGATACTACAATAAGCATGCTTACTATAGATTTGGCAAGTTTGCTTACTATTAGTCGTGGCAACGGCACGCCAAAAGGCCCCGTCGGCGGCTCAGAAGAGACGCACGCAGACGGGGCCGGGCTGATGGGTGGGGCGGCGGAGTCAGGCCCGCCGGGGCGCCGGGCGTCGGCGGTACAGCCAGATCAGGCCCAGGATCGGCAGCAACAGCGGGATGAAGCCGTAGCCACGTCCAAACAGGGACCAGACCGTCTCGTGCGGGAAGTTGACCGCGTCGAAGAGGCTGAGCGCGCCGACCACCAGAACGCCGACCAACTCGACCAGGACCGCCGTCACTGACACCTTGAACCAGGTGCGGCCGGCCTTCGCGAGCGAGACGGTCGCCACGATGTAGACGACGGCGGCGAAAGCGGAGAGCAGGTAGGCGAGCGGCGCCTCAGAGAACTTGGTGAGGATCTGGTACCCGGCCCGGGCGGTGGCCGAGAGCGCGAACACCGCGTAGACGGCAATCAGCAGCCGGCCGGGACCGGTGTTGCGGGTGTCCTTCGCCGCCGCGCCGCCCTGCCCCGCGGTCCCTGCCGCGCCGCCCTGCCCCGCGAGCCCAGCGGCGTCGCCGGTGTCCTGCTGTGAAGCCGTCATGTTCTTCTTTGCCTCTTCCACGTCAGTACCAGATCTGGTTCATTCGGGCCGCCATCACCAGCGCGGTGACGCCGACGGCCGCCAGCACGAAATTGCTCCACCGGGTGCGTTCCAGGATGGCCCAGTACACGGCACCCACCGGCAGCATCAGCGCCGTGACGAGGTAGCCCCAAAACTCCCAGGGCTCCCCCGCGATCTGCTCCCCCGACGCGACCCGGACGATGGATCCGACGAGGTAGACCAGCAGGGACAGCTCGACGGCGGCTACCGACAGGATGGTGGCATCGTTCGGCGCCTTCTTCAGGACGCCGGCGCCAACGCAAAGGAAGGTTGAGAGCAGCCCCACCACCAGGATGATGTAGAAATACGCGTCCACGGCTAGCCTTCCGGCTCTGCGGCGGCGGGCTCTGCGGCGGCGGGCTCTGCGGCGGCTGGCCCAGCGACGGCCGGCTCCGCGACGGCGGGCTCTGCGGCGGCCTTCCCGGCAGCAGGCTTTTCATTGTCCGGCGCGAAGACCAGTACCGGCTTGGCGTAGCTCCCGGCGTCGGCCAGCAGTGCCACCAGCGAGCCGTCCGGCGCGAAGGCTGCCGCGGGCTTCTCCGCCGTCGCCGCATCCGGCGTGCCGGCGGCGGCACCGGCCACGATCCGTCGTCCGAAGGACAGTTCCGTGGTCTCCTCCGCAGTGAGCTCACGGTTGGGCATCAGCGCCCGGGCGGCCTGCGACATCTCCAGGACCTCGAGCTCGTCGGCCAACTGCTCCAGGGTGCGTGCCTGGTCCAGTGTGTAGGGCCCCACCTGGGTCCGGCGCAGCGCAGTCAGGTGGCCGCCCACCCCCAGGGCGTCGCCGAGATCGCGGGCAAGGGCCCGGATGTACGTGCCGGAGGAGCACTCCACGGTCACGTCCAGGTCCAGGGCCTCGCCGTCCCGCGAGCGGCGGAGTTCGTGGACGTCGAAGCGGTGGATCGTCACCGTCCTGGCGGCAAGTTTGACCTCCTCGCCGGAACGGACCCGGGCGTAGGCACGCTCGCCGTTGACCTTGATGGCGCTGACGCTGCTGGGCACCTGCTGGATCTCGCCGGTCAGGGCGGCGACGCCGGCCCGCACGCCGTCTTCGGTGACCGCGGCGGCACTGCGGGTGGCAGTGACCTCCCCCTCGGCGTCGTCCGTGACGGTCGACTCGCCAAGGCGGATGGTGGCGGTGTAGGTCTTGGAGGTCCCCACAATATAGGTCAACAGGCGGGTGGCCTTGTTGATACCGAGCACCAGCACCCCCGTAGCCATGGGGTCCAGGGTGCCGGCGTGGCCCACCTTTCGGGTACCGGCGATCCGCCGCATCCGTCCAACCACATCGTGGCTGGTCCAGCCTTGCGGCTTGTCCACTATCACCAGTCCAGAAAGCACGCCTCCCAGTATATCCGCGCCGCGACTGGCCCCGGCGCGGACGCCCGGGCCCGGATGCCGCCGGCGGCTAGGATGGCAGACATGCCTGAGCTCGCCGCCCACGTCCGCAACGTTCCCGTCAACCAGATCCGCGAGATCACCGAAGCCGCTTGGCACACCCCCGGCGCGATCGTGTTGAGCATCGGCGAGCCGGGCTTCGCCCTCCCCCGCCACATCCTCGAGGCGGGAATGGCGTGCCTGGACCGGGACGAGACCAATTACACCCCCAACGCCGGCATCCCGGCGCTGCGGGAAGCCTTCGCGGCCAGGTTCCGGGAGCACAACGCGACGCCGGTGGGCGCCGACCGCGTGTACGTCGTCGACGGCGCCCAGCAGGGTTTGCACTTCGCGATGACCCTGCTGCTCTCCCCCGGCGACGAGATCCTGATCCCCAATCCCGGCTACCCGACGTTTGCGATGACCAGCCGCCTGCTGCACGCCGTGCCCGTCGAGTACCCGCTTTACCCGGGCCACGACTTCCAGCCGCGGATCCAGGACATCGAGGCGCTGATCACGCCGCGGACCAAGGTCCTGATGCTTAACTCCCCGTCCAACCCGCTGGGCGCCGTGCTGGGCGAAGAACTGACCCGCAGCCTCGTGGAACTGGCACGGCAGCACGACCTGTGGATCATCTCGGACGAATGCTACGAGGCTTTCACCTACGACGTCCCGCACATCAGCGCGGCCCGCTTCGATAGCGATGTCCCCGGCGAGGCCCGCGTGTTCACCTCGCTGACCCTGTCCAAGACCTACGGGCTCACGGGGCTGCGGATCGGGGCGCTGATTTGCCCGCCAGGCCTCGAGCAGCAGATGAACAACGTGATGGAGGCGATTGTTTCCTGCGTCGCGTCGCCCTCGCAGTACGCCGCCCTGGCAGCCCTGACCGGCCCGCAGGACTACGTCAGCCATGCCCACGCCCACTACCGCGCCAACCGGGACGCCGCCTCCGCCGTGTTGGAATCCAAGGGCATCCCTTTCCTCACCGCGCAGGGCGCCTTCTACCTCTGGGCGGACGTCTCGCACGTCAGCGGCGGCGACGTCCGCGCCTGGGTGCGGCGCTTCCTCGCCGACTCCGGGGTGTCCTTCGCCCCGGGCACCGCCTTCGGCTCGATCGGCGAAGGCTGGATCCGGATTGCCCTGTGCGGCAGCCAATCGGACCTCGTGGAAGGCCTGGGCCGGCTTCCCGCCCGCGCCGCGGACCTTTAGTCCTACCGCCCGGACGCACCAGGCAGTAGCCTGACCGGACGCGGGTGCGGGCGGATTCACGGCGGGTGCGCGGTCGGCCTGGGAGGAGGACCTCATGTGGTGGCAGGACTTGTTGTGGGGCATCTGGAACGGGCTCACGGCCTGGATTGTGCTGATCGCGCACGTCTTTGGAGCCTGGCGGGAGTTCCCGTTCTACAACACGGGACGCGCCGGCAACTGGTATGACTTTGGCTTCCTGCTGGGGATGGGTTCCCCGCTGCTGGGTGGCCTGGGCGCCCGACGGCGACGCTAGCCAGCGGGTCGGCGCAACGTCCTGAGTCCGGCGGCGCCCCGGGCCGGCGGACCGGTTTGGCAAACAGGGTTCAGAGCTGGATTTCGTGCTCCGGCGGCATCGGCTGCGACGCCGGCGCGGTGAAGGACATCTTGACGATAAAGTGCCCTTCGGAACAGTTCCTCGCGATGATGGCACCGGCTTCCCCGGCCAACTTCACGCCGAACTGGAGTTCCAAATGTTCGGGAGCCAGTTCCCGCATCACCTCGGCGGCGGCCCTGGCGGCCGGCCGCACGGCGGCAAGCGCGTCCTCCAGCCGTCGCCCCGCGTCGAGGATTCCCAGCTCATTTCGCGCCGGACGTTCGACGCCGAAGCTGCCTTCGTCGACCTCCACCAGAACCGTGCCGGACCCCACCTCGTAGCGCAGGATTTCAGTCATGGCGCGCCCCTCCGGGCCGGACTGCCAGCGCACCGTCCAGCCAGCTGCGCAGGGCTGCGGCCGGCGGGGCTCCTGCCTGCCGCGCCACCACTGTGCCGTTCGAGATCACCAGCATCGTGGGAATCGCCTGCACATCGAAGCGCCGGGACAGGGCCGGCGACTTGTCCACGTCCACCTTGACGAGCTTGACCTGGGCCGCGCGTTCCTGCGCCAGTTTGTCCAGCACCGGGCTGACCATCCGACACGGACCGCACCACGCCGCCCAGAAGTCGACCAGGGCGGGAACCGGGGACTGCTCCGCGACAGCGGCGAAATCGGCGTCGCTGGCCTCCACAATCCACGGCAGATCCCGGCGGCATTTGCCGCAGCGCGGGTGCCCGGCCGCCGCGGCCGGAATCCGGTTGGTGGTACCGCACTGCGGGCACTTCATCAGTGCAGTGGTCACGGCCGTTCGCCGCCGTTCCGCTCGCCCGCAGTCATGCCTCCATACGACGCTCCAGAGCCTTGCGGGCATAGAGTCCAAAGTCCCCGGAGCCCATAGACAAAACTGGCCGGACCCTTCTCCGGGTCCGGCCAGTGCTGCGGGAAGCTTATTTGTTGCGGTCCTCGTCGATGTCGTTGTCGGCCCGGAGGTCCTTGTTTTCTTCGTCAAAGTCGTCTTCGTCGAAGTCCTCTTCGTCGAGCTCGACATCCTCGGGGATGTCGCTCTTGTACGGATCGGCGTCACCGGCGTGTTTGGCGCTAGCGGCAAGGGCTGCCACTTCAGCGTCGCGCTTCTTGGCCTCGCGCAGGAGCTCCTCAAGGTTCGAGGCAACCACGGGGATCTGGTCGGCGACGAATTCCAGCGTCGGCGTCAGCCGGACGGTGATGTTGCGGCCGACTTCCTGGCGCAGCACGCCCTTGGCTTTCTCCAGCCCCTTGGCCGCGTCGGCCTGGGCTACCTCATCGCCGAAGACGGTGTAGTAGACCGTGGCATGCTGCAGGTCATTGGTCACCCGAGCGTCGGTCACGGTCACGCCTTCCAACCGGGGATCCTTCACCCTCCGGCCCAAAGCCTCAGCAACGACAACCTTAATCCGCTGCGCCAACTTGGCAGCCCGTGCGGGATCAGCCATTTCCACTCCTAAAAAATTTGGATGTACGACGACGCCGAAGCACAAGCCGCACACTGGTGAGTTTGGTGCCACGCGCCTAAGGCAAGCCTACGACGGACTCCCGTTGGATTTTTCCGGCGGCCTGGGAGTGGCATCGGGCCTGCCGGAGCTGGGCGGCCGACGTCGTCAGACGTTGGCCGCCCAGCGCAGGGGCGGGGCCGCCGGAAAAATCCAACGGCCCCGCACCTTCGTAACGCTAGCTCAGACTAGACGCGCGGCTTTTCGCGCATCTCGAAGGTCTCGATGATGTCACCTTCGTTGATGTCGTTGTACGAGCCAAGACCGATACCGCACTCGAAGTCCGTGCGGACCTCGGTGGCGTCGTCCTTGAAGCGCTTGAGCGTCTCAACGGAGAGGTTGTCGCCGATGACCTTGCCGTCGCGGCTGATGCGGGCCTTCGCGTTGCGCCGGATAACACCGGAGCGGACGATCGAGCCTGCAATGTTGCCGAACTTGGAAGAACGGAACACTTCGCGGACCTCGGCGGTACCAAGCTGGACCTCTTCGTACTCCGGCTTGAGCATGCCCTTGAGGGCTGCTTCGATGTCATCGATTGCTGCGTAGATGACGGAGTAGAAGCGCATGTCCACGCCTTCGCGGTCTGCCAGTTCGGCAACCCGCTCGGCGGGCTTGACGTTGAAGCCGATGATGACGGCGGAGTCGACCGTTGCCAGGTTGACGTCGTTCTGCGTAATCGCACCGACACCGCGGTGGATAACACGGAGCTGGACGCCTTCGCCGACATCGATCTTGAGCAGCGCGTCTTCAAGGGCTTCCACGGCACCGGAAACGTCACCCTTGAGGATGAGGTTGAGGGTGTCGATCTTGCCTTCGGCGACGGCCTGGTCGAAGTCTTCCAGGCTGATGCGCTTGCGGCGCTTGGCCAGGGCGGCGTTGCGGTCCGCGGCTTCACGCTTCTCGGCGATCTGGCGGGCGGTGCGCTCGTCAGCGGTCACGAAGAAGGTGTCACCGGCGCGCGGGACGTTGGACAGACCCAGCACCTGCACGGGGCGGGACGGGCCGGCCTCGGTCAGCGCGCTGCCGTCGTCGTCGAACATGGCGCGGACGCGGCCGTGGGCCGTGCCTGCCACGATCGTGTCGCCGACGTGCAGCGTACCGGACTGGACCAGGACGGTGGCAACCGCGCCGCGGCCCTTGTCCAGGTTGGCTTCGATCGCGATACCGCGGGCGTCCTTGTTCGGGTTGGCGCGCATGTCCAGGGCAGCGTCTGCGGTGAGCAGGACTGCCTCGAGCAGCTCGTCGATGTTGAGGTTCTGGCGGGCAGAGACCTCCACGAACATGGTGTCGCCACCGTACTCTTCCGGAACCAGGCCGTACTCGGTCAGCTGGCCGCGGACCTTGTCCGGGTTGGCGCCTTCCTTGTCGATCTTGTTCACGGCCACGACGATCGGCACGTTGGCCGCCTGGGCGTGGTTGAGGGCTTCAATGGTCTGCGGCATGACGCCGTCGTCCGCTGCCACCACGAGGATGGCGATGTCGGTGACCTTCGCACCACGGGCACGCATGGCGGTGAACGCCTCGTGGCCCGGGGTATCGATGAAGGTGATCTTGCGATCGGTGCCCTCGTGGTTGTGCGTGACCTGGTACGCACCGATGTGCTGCGTGATGCCGCCGTGCTCGCCCGCCATAACGTCGGACTTGCGGATGGCATCGAGCAGCCGGGTCTTACCGTGGTCAACGTGACCCATGACGGTGACTACCGGAGGACGCGCCTCAAGCTCTTCGTCGCCTTCGGCTTCCAGCTCTGCTTCGAAGTCAATGTCGAAGCCGGAGAGGAGCTCGCGCTCCTCGTCCTCCGGCGAGACGACCTGGAGCTTGTAGCCAAGCTCCTCCCCCAGCAGGGCAAAGGTTTCCTCGTCCAGCGACTGCGTGGCCGTGGCCATTTCGCCGAGGTGGAACAGGACCGTCACCAGTGCTGCGGGGTTTGCCTCGATCTTGTCGGCGAAGTCCGTGATGGACGAGCCGCGGCGGAGCCGGACGATGGTGTTGCCGTCGCCGCGGGGTACGCTCACGCCACCCAGCGACGGGGCACTCATCTGCTCGAGTTCCTGGCGCTTGGCACGCTTCGACTTGCGCTGCTTGCCACGGCCTGCGCCGCCCTTGCCGAAAGCACCCTGGGTGCCACCGCGACCGCGGCCACCCTTGCCGAAGCCACCGCCGGCCGGAGCGCCGCCGCCGGCGCCGGGACCACCGGTGCCGGGAGCGCCACCCGGGCGTCCCGGGCCACGGCCGCCGCCACCGGGACGGCCTGCACCAGCGGGTGCGGGACGTTCGGTGCGGTTGGGCATCATGCCGGGAGTCGGACGGTTTCCGCCGGCTCCGGGACGGGCGCCGGGAGCGCCGGCCGGACGCGGAGCGCCCGGACGTGCACCGGCTGCGCCTGCCGGACGCGGTGCGCCCGGACGAGGACCGCCGGCGCCGGCTGCGGGACGGGGGCCGCCGGGGCGTTCACCCTCGGTGCGGCTTCCACCCGGACGCGGCATGCCCTGGGAAGGAGCGAACGGGTTGTTACCCGGACGGGAGGTGCGCTCATTGTCGCCGCCGCGGCCGCGGGGCATGCCCTGGGACGTGGCGAACGGGTTGTTGCCGGGACGGGGACCGCCCGGACGGGGGGCCGAGCCGCCCTGGCGTGCCGGAGCGGCCGGGGCTTCAGCCTTCGGTGCCGGACGCGCGCCGGGCTTGGCGCCGGCGGACGGAGCCGCCGGGGCCTCGGCAGCCGGAGCGGGAGCCGGTGCGGCGGATGCCTGCGCGGCGGCAGGGGCCGGAGCCGACGGAGCCGGAGCTTCAGTCTTGGTTTCGGCGGCCTTCGGCGCAGCCGGAGCCGGCGCGGGCGCCGGACGGGTCGCTGCGGGGCTGGCCTTGGGGGCGGACGCGGGCGCTTCGGACTTCGAAGCGGCAGGCGCGTCGGGGTAGGCGTTGCGGAGTTTCCGCACAACGGGGGCCTCAATGGTGGAAGAGGCGGAGCGAACGAATTCGCCCAGTTCCTGCAGTTTGGTTACTGCATCTTTGGAAGTAATACCGAGCTCTTTAGCAAGCTCATGTACGCGGACCTTGGCCACATTTCTCCTGTCTCGGTCCGCACCGAGCCAGGCACGAACCGTCTACTTCTTACTGCGGGCCTCCGCCGCGAGTGCAGCTGAAAGGCCCATTGCAGAGCGCAACAAAGTTGTCATCGTTGCGCACTCATCGCTGGGAACTCATCGGGTTTCCATCAGTTTTCTGACCCGCTTTCAGGTTGGACGGTTGTTGCTGCGGCCACCGGGGCGCCCGCTGCTTGCGTGCCTGCCGTGATCCGGCGTTCGACGTCGGCGGTTCCGGCAGCGCCGTTGAGGGCGCGTCCGAACGCTCGACGTTTGACCGCCAGTGCCAGGCACTTTTCGCTGGGGTGCAGCCATGCTCCCCGGCCAGCCATCCGGCGTCGTTCATCCACTACGACAACGGATGAACCGCTGGCGTCGGCGACGAGCCGGAGTAGCTCCGACCGCGGACCCTTTTTCCGGCACCCGATGCAGGTGCGTTGCGGTTGATCCCCGAGGTGTTGCACTTCTGCCACTACGAGTTTCTTCCTGCCAGTTCGCATCTGCGGGCTCCTTGGCGTCCGGCGCAAAAACCGGACGTGTCGGGGGCACGCGGATACCGGCCGTTAGGCGCGGTCATGTCTATTCTAGCCCCTCCGGCGCCCGGCACCCGAAACGTGGTGAGAATCGGAGAGCCGGACGGACCGGGGCGCGGGCCGCGCGGGCCTGGCCCGCGACGAGGCTATTTGTCGCGGTTTTCCGCGGCGTCGGAGACGATATCGATCCGCCAGCCGGTGAGCTTGGCGGCGAGGCGCGCGTTCTGGCCTTCCTTGCCGATCGCGAGGGACAGCTGGTAGTCCGGCACCACCACGCGGGCGGACCGGGTGGCCTCGTCCGTGATGGTGACTGAATTCACGCGCGACGGCGAGAGTGCGCTGGCGATGAAGGTAGCCGGATCGTCGCTGTAGTCGACAATGTCGATCTTTTCGTCGTTAAGCTCGGTCATCACGGCGCGGACGCGCGAACCCATTTCACCGATGCAGGCGCCCTTGGCGTTGATGCCGGGGGTGTTTGCCTTCACCGCGATCTTGGTACGGTGGCCGGCCTCGCGGGCCAGCGCCACAATCTCGACCGAACGGTCCGCGATCTCCGGGACCTCCAGTTCGAACAGCTTCCGGACGAGCCCCGGGTGGGACCGGGACAGCGTGATGGACGGACCCTTGGTGCCGCGGTGTACGTCGATCACGAACGCGCGCAGCCGGTTGCCGTGGGTGTACTTCTCGCCGGGAACCTGCTCGGGCGGCGGCAGCAGTGCCTCCACCGTTCCGAGGTTGACCTGGATCATGTGCGGGTTGTTGCCCTGCTGGATGGTGCCCGCCACGAGTTCGCCCTCGCGGCCCTTGAACTGGCCCAGCACGTTGTCATCCTCGGCGTCGCGGAGACGCTGCAGGATGATCTGCCGCGCAGTGCTCGCCGCGATGCGTCCGAAGCCGGCCGGGGTGTCCTCGAACTCGCCGACGGGCGCGCCGTCGTCGTCGATTTCGGTGGCCCAGATGGTCACGTGGCCGCTCTTGCGGTCCAGCTCCGCGCGGGCCTTTTCGAAGGCCCCCGGCGTCTTGTGGTAGGCCACCAGCAGTGCCTGCTCGATGGTCGGAATCAGGAGATCCAGCGGGATTTCGCGCTCACGCTCCAGGAGTCTCAGTGCGCTCATGTCAATATCCATTAGGCCTCCTCGGAAGGTCCATTGTCGTTCTCCAGACCGGCCTCTTCGAGGTGGCTGAACTCTATCTCGACTTTTCCACTACGGATCCTGTCGAAAGGAAGTTTCACGGGGTCGCCCTGCTTGGGCTTCATTCCCTTTTTGACCGCCAGCTCCGGGACCAGGGTCACGCCGCCGTCGTCCACGGACTGGATGCGGCCGGTGATGTTGTCGCCTTGGATCACGTTGACCGTAACGAGGCGTCCGCGGGCGCGGTGCCAGTGCCGTTCTTCGGTGAGCGGCCGCCCGACGCCGGGCGAGGAGACCTCAAGGTCGTACGGGCGTGAGTCGGTGCTGGGATCGTTGTCCAGAATGTCCGAGAGGGTCTTGGAAATTTCGGCGATGACGTCAAGGCTGACGCCGCCGGTCTCCTCCTGCGGCAGGTCCACCACTACGTGGACCACCCGGTTCGCGCCGGCAATGTGGATGGAAACGTCCTCCAGGTACAGCCGGTTCGCCAGGACTGCAGGCTCAAGGAGCGCGTGCAGGCGCTCTGCCTCCAGGTTGTGCGCGGGAGCGGCGTCAGCCTTCCCCGTCCCGGTCCGGTCTGTCGAAGTCGTGGCTTCTGCGTTGGTCATGATGCCGCCCGCCTCCCGCTAGATGATGTTGTGTGTACTAGCCTAGCGATATTCCCGGCGGCGTGGTGCACTCTTGTTCCCGGCCGGCAGGCCAACCATGACAACATGGTCTGTTGTGAAAGACGACAGCGGGGAAGAACGGCGGCGGGTCCGGGTTCCCCGGCACCTTCCCCGGCTCGCCCTCCTCGTCTGCCTGGCCCTCGTGGTGGTGAGCCTGGGCATCGTGTTTAAGCCCGGGGCCCCGCCGAAACCGCCGGAACCGCCCTTTTCCGAGCAGGCCCGCGCCGCAGCCCTGGCCGCTGCCCTGCAATTGCGGACCGCCGGCGAACAGCTTGACGCCGCCCCCTCCGGCACCGCAGGGCCCGCCGCAACAGCCGCCGTCCGGCCCGCCGTGACCCGTACTGTGAGTTTGCTGACAACTCAGGCCCGGGCCCTGCTGCGCCCGGGCCAAACGCCGGCAGCCACGCCGTCACCAACGGGTTCTCCGGTCCGCCCTTTCGTCCCGGGCACCGCCGCCGGGCTGGCTGCGGACCTCGCAACGAGCGGACGGCAGCGGCTTGCCGATGCCGCCGCGGCCGACGGCGGGATGGCCAGGCTGCTGGCCGCCGTCGGGACCGCCCAGCTGCTTCAGTCGTCCTCCCTCGCCGCCGCCGCCGGCGCCCCGGATCCTGCCGCGGCGCGGCTTGGCCCGGTCCCGGCGGTCCAGTCCCCCGCAGCCGGATCCTGTCCCGCCGGGACCGCGTCGCCGTCGGCTGCTCCCTTCCGCAGCAGTGAATCCGCCGCGGCGGACTCCGGCCTGCCGGACTCCGGCCTGCCGGGCGCCGACCTGCCGGACGCCCTGGCCGCCCTGGTCCGCACCGAGCTGGAGACTGTCTACGGCTATCAGGTGGCGCTGACCCGCCTGGACGACGCAGCAGCTAAATCCGCCGCCGCCCAGCTGGCGCGGCACGAAGCCCTTGTCACGGCAGCGGAAGCCCTCAGCCGGTTGCACTGCGCCCCCGCGCCGCCCCGGGAACCCGGGTACGCCCTGGACCCTTCCTTCCTGGCCGCCCCGGGGCCCGGCCTGGGTGCGCTGGAGGCCGCGTCGTTGCCCGCGTACGGCGATCTTGTGGCGCTCAGCGACGGCGAGACCCGGAAGTGGGCCATCTCGGGGCTGCTCGGCGCCGCCCGCCGGACCGTCCTCTGGGGCGCGGCGCCGGGTCCGGTGCCCGGGCTGGACGCCGATCCGGCTTCGTTCCCCACCCTGCCCGCGGATTGACACCGGACTGACACCGGCCGTCCCCGGCGGCCTAAGCAAGCCCCGACTTACCTTGCTTAGCCTTCCAATACTGGCCACCCGGGGCCGCCGGTGATTTGCTGTAGGCATGGAAACCAGCAGCGCAGCAGCCCTTCATGACAACGAGCCCCACCGCAACGACATTGCGCACCGCCTCAACTGGCTCCGCGCCGGCGTTCTGGGCGCGAACGACGGCATCGTCTCGGTCGCCGCGATCGTGGTCGGCGTCGCCGGTGTCACGACGGATTCGGGGCCGATCCTCATCGCGGGCGCCGCTGGCGTTGTGGGCGGCGCCATCTCCATGGCCCTGGGCGAGTACGTCTCGGTCAGCAGCCAGAAGGACAGCCAGGAGGCGCTGATCGAAAAGGAACGCCGCGAACTGGCCGAACAGCCCGAGGAGGAACTGGCTGAACTCGCCGCCATCTACCAGGGCAAGGGGCTCAGCGCGGATACCGCCCACCGGGTCGCCACCGAGCTGACCGCCCATGACGCCCTGGGCGCGCACCTGTCCGCCGAGCTGCACATTGACGAGACGGACATTGTCAGCCCCTGGCACGCCGCGTTCGCCTCCGCCATCGCTTTCCTGATCGGCGCCATCCTGCCGATGCTGGCCATCCTGCTGCCACCGGAAAACATCCGCGTCCCGCTGACCTTCGTGGCCGTGCTCGTGGCGCTGGCGGCGACCGGAGCCATCGGCGCCTGGATTGGCGGCGGCTCGAAGACCAAGGCTGCAGTCCGGGTGGTCATTGGCGGCGCCGCGGCGCTCGTGGCGACCTTCCTGATCGGCAGCTGGCTGGGCGCCAGCGGCATCACCGCCTAAGCTTCGGCAACTACGCTGGAGGCGATGAGAATCCCGCCAGCCGTCCCGATTCCGCCCTCGCTCACCCGCCGCTATGGCAGCAGCAGCGAGGGCCGGGCCTGGTTGGCGTCACTCCCCCGGCTGATTGAGCAGTCCCTACACCGCTGGCAAGTCCGGCCCGACCTAGCTCCCGGAGCGCTGCCCTGGAACGGCCACGGCGCCATCGTGATCCCGGTCCGGCGGGCCGCCCGTCCCGGCCCGGGGGAAGCCACCGGGTTTGGCCCCGGGGAAACTGCCGTCCTCAAAATTGCCTACCCGCACGACGAAGCGCTATTCGAACCGCAAGCCCTTGCCCTTTGGGAGGGGAACGGGGCGGTGCGGTTGCTGGCAAACGACCCCGACTCCGGTTCGCTGCTGCTGGAGCGCCTGGACGCCGAACGTTCCTTGCAGGACGAACCCCTGGACGTGGCGGTGCCGGTGTGGGGCGGCGTGGTCCGCCGGCTGTCCCTCCCGCCGGACGGCCGGCCGGAGTGGCACAAGTTCGAACACATCGCGGCCCGTGCCGAGCAGTGGAGCGACGAACTGCCGGAGAGCTGGGAACGGCTGGGCCGGCCGTTCCCGCGCTGGCTGTTGGAGGCGGCCCTGGAGGTCTGCCAGACCCGCGGCGCCGTCGGCCGGCGGTCCGGCACGGACGTGCTGGTCCACACCGATCTGCACTTCCTGAACATCCTCGCCCGGGACGACGCTCCGGCGCTGCCCGGTCCCGGCGGCGTCACGGCAGGCGACTTCAAGGCGATCGACCCGCAGCCCATGGTCGGCGAAGCGGAGTTCGCGGTGGCCCCGCTGCTCTGGAACCGGCTGGCCGAGCTCCCCCGCGCAAGCCCCGGCGAGGCCCTGCTGGAGCGCTGCTTCGACTTCAGCGCCGCTGCCGGGCTCGACGGCGAGATCGCCCGGCAATGGGCCGTGGCCCGCGAGGTGGAGAACGCGCTCTGGTACGCGGCCAAGCCCAGCCACGGCGGCGACGTCGCCCGCTCGCTCTGGGTTGCCAGCACCCTCGCCGGGACCACCCTCCCTGGGCTGCCGGCCCCGCAGGAGCTGCCCGCGCCCGGGCAGGCCGTCAGCCACCCAGGCTAGCCCTACCCGTGGGTCCGGACTGCTGCGACTGCGTCCCGCACGGCGTCGACGGCGGCCGCCACGTCGGCGTCGTCCGTGCTCCAGTTGCTCACCGAGATCCGCAGGATGTCCCGGCCCTGCCAGCGTGATCCGGACATCCAGACGCGTCCGTCGGCGATGACCCGTGCCGTCACCGCCCGGGTGGTGGCATCGTCGCCGAAGGCCAGCGAGACCTGGGTGTAGTCGACGTCGTTGAGCACCTCCACGCCGTCGAGTGTGGACAGCCGTTCCGCCAGTTGCTTGGCGTTCAGCACCAGCCCCCGGACCTGAGCGGCGACCCCTTCGCGGCCGAGCGATTTCAGCGCGGCCCAGACGGGCACCCCGCGGGCCCGGCGGGACAGCTCCGGAACCGTCTCGAAGGGATCGGCCGCGCCGTCCGCGGCCTGGATCAGGTAGCTGGTGTGCACGCCCATGGCCGAGCGCAGCGCCTGGGTATCCCGGACCACCGCGATCCCGCAGTCGTAGGGCACGTTGAGGGTTTTGTGCGCGTCGGTGCCCCAGGAGTCGGCGCCCGCCACGCCGGCGGTCAGGGCGGCGAGCTCCGGCACCGCGGCGGCCCAGAGTCCGAAGGCGCCGTCCACATGGACCCAGGCGCCATGGGCTTTTGCGACGGCGATGGCCTCCTTGAAGGGATCAAACGCGCCGGAGTGCAGGTTCCCGGCCTGCAGGCAGACCAGCAGCGGGGCGCGGCGCGCCGCGGGGGCGCCGGCGCTGCGGTCGGTGGCGGCGGCGCTGCGGTCGGTGGCGGCGGCGCTGCGGTCGGTGGCGGCGGCGTCCGCGCCGGAGGCGCCGGCCAGGGCGCGGTCGAGGGCGCAGTCGAGCTCGGCCGGGTCAATCCGGCCCTGCCGGTCCGCGGGAACCACCGTGGGCCGGCCCAGCCCCAGGTAGCGCAGGCCGAGGTCAATCGTGTCGTGCCGCTCCTGGCCCACGAAGCACTGGATGCGGGGTGCGCCGGCGAGGCCCTCGGCGTCGAGGTCCCAGCCGGCGTCGCTCATCAGCCGCCACCGGGCGGCGGCCAGGCCGGTGAAGTTGGCCATCGTGGCCCCGGTGGCGAAGCCAACGTCAGCGTCTTTCGGCAGGCCCAGCAGTTCGAGCAACCATCGGCCGGCGGCTTCCTCGATGGCCGCCGTGGCGGGGGTGGCGAACCGCAGCCCGGCGTTCTGGTCCCAGGCGCTGACCAGCCAGTCCGCGGCCAGCGCGGCCGGCAGGGTCCCGCCGATCACCCAGCCGAAGAACCGTCCGGAGGGCATCGCCATCAGCCCGGGCTCGGCCTTGGCCGCCAGATAATCCACCACGTCGGCGGCCGGCGCTCCCGCCTCCGGCAGCGGGCCGCCGAAGTCGGCGGCAAGGTCGGCAGCGGTCAGCCGGGGGCCGACCTGCCGTGTTTGCTGGCTCTCCAGCCACCGGCGGGCGTGCCGGGACGCGGCTGCCAGGGCATCACCGTAGCGTTCAACAGGTGCTGACATAGCTGCATGCTACGCCGGTGGCCAACGGACCGGGAGTCCTCCCGGGCGGTATCCGGCGGACCGTATCCTGCGGCCGGGCGCGCTAGGCGAACGCGTCGTGCCAGACGTCGGAACCAAGCTTGATGATCAGCGCCCCCACCACCACGAGGAACACGATCCGGATGAACTTGCTACCCCGGCTGACGGCGGTCCGTGCCCCGAGGTAACCGCCGGCCATGTTCGCGGCACCGAGGACCAGACCGAGGCCCCACAGCAGCGAGCCGTGCGGCAGGAAGAACAGCAGGGCGCCGGCGTTGGTGGCCATGTTGACGATCTTGGCCTTGGCGCTGGCTTCCAGGAAGGCGTAGCCCATTGCGGACACCATCGCGATGATCAGGAAGGAGCCTGTGCCCGGACCGATCATGCCGTCGTAGAACCCGATCACGGCCCCGATCACGCAGGCTACGACGTAGTGCCGGTGCCCGTCGTGCCGGAGGTTGGTCAGGTCCCCCACGTTGGGACGGAACGCGGTGAACAGCGCGACGGCCACCAGCGCCGCCACGATGATGGGCTTGAACGCGCTGGCCGGCAGGGATGCTGCCAGCACCGCCCCGCCGAAGCTGCCGGCCAGCGCGATCACCGCCATCGGCACCGCGGTACGCAGGTCCGGGCGGACCCGGCGGTAGAAGGTGACGGCGCTGGTAGTGGTGCCGAAGATGGAACCCATCTTGTTCGTCGCCAGCGCCTGCACCGGGCTGATCCCGGGGATGAGCAGCATGACCGGCAGCTGGATCAGGCCGCCGCCGCCCACTACGGCGTCCACCCAGCCGGCGGCGAAACCGGCCACCACCACCAGGATCAGCGTGGCGAGCTGGATCGATTCAAGTCCGGAGACCATTTCCTGCAGCGCCGGCCGCGGTCAGTTGTTGCGGACGGCGTTGACCACGTAATCAACAGCCTTGTCCACGGCCACGTTCTCGGCATTGCCGCTGCGGCGGTCCTTGATCTCCACGACGCCGTCCACCAGTCCGCGCCCGACGGCGAGGATGGTGGGGACGCCCACGAGCTCGGCGTCGCCGAACTTGACGCCCGGGGACACCTTGGGGCGGTCGTCGTAGATGACCTCGAGGCCTGCGGCCTCCAGGTCCAGGGACAGTTGCTCGGCGGCGGCGAAGATCTCTTCGCCGCGGCCGACCGCGACGACGTGGACGTCCGCCGGCGCGACGGCGCGCGGCCAGACCAGGCCCTTGTTGTCATGGTTGGATTCGGCCAGGGCGGCCACCGCGCGGGTGACGCCGACGCCGTAGGAGCCCATGGTCACGACGACCTGCTTGCCGTTCTGGTCCAGGACCTTGAGGTCCAGTGCCTCGGCGTACTTGCGGCCCAGCTGGAAGATGTGTCCCATCTCGATGCCGCGGGCGGTTTCCAGCGGGCCGGAACCGTCCGGGGCCTCGTCGCCGGCGCGCACCTCGGTGCACTCGATCACGCCGTCCCAGCCGAAGTCGCGGCCGGCGACCAGGCCGAAGACGTGCTTGCCGGCCTCGTTGGCGCCGGTGACCCAGGCGGTGCCGCGGACCACGCGGGGATCGACAAGGTAGAGCAGCTTCGAGGCGGCCTCGGCGCCGAGCAGCGGCGCGTCCAGGGACAGGCCGGGGCCGATGTAGCCCTTGACCAGGAGGGCCTGCTTCTTGAGGTCTTCCTCATTGGCTGCCTCAAGCGTGATTTCGCCGCCGATGGGCAGGAAGGCGCCGATGTTCGCTTCGACGCGCTTGAGGTCCACACCGCGGTCGCCGGGCACGCCGATGACCACGAGCTGGCGTTCGCCGGTAGGCAGGGTGACGGCGAGGACCACATTCTTGAGCGTGTCCGCGGCGGTCCAGGCGCCGCCGTCGGCCTCGCTGCGGGGCGCCAGGGCGTTGGCGGCGTCGACGAGCGTTTCGATCGTGGGCGTGTCCGGGGTGTCGCGCACCTCCGCGGCCGGAGCGTTGGAAAAGTCGATGTCCGCGGGCACCACCGTGGTGACGGCCTCGACGTTGGCCGCGTAGCCGCCGGCCGAGCGTACGAAGGTGTCCTCGCCGATCTCGGTCGGGTGCAGGAATTCCTCGCTCTTGGACCCGCCCATGGCGCCGGCCGTCGCCGTGACCGGGACGACTTCGAGGCCGAGGCGCTCGAAAATCTTCAGGTACGCGCTGCGGTGCGCGGCGTAGCTGGCGTCCAGGCCGGCGTCGTCGACGTCGAAGGAGTAGGAGTCCTTCATGATGAATTCACGGCCGCGCAGCAGGCCGGCCCGGGGACGGGCCTCGTCGCGGTACTTGTTCTGGATCTGGTAGATGCTTAGCGGCAGGTCCTTGTACGAGGAGTACAGGTCCTTGACCAGGAGGGTGAACATTTCCTCGTGCGTGGGGGCCAGCAGGTAGTCGTTGCCCTTGCGGTCCTTGAGCCGGAAGATGCCCTCGCCGTACTCGGTCCAGCGGTTGGTCGCCTCGTAGGGTTCCTTGGGCAGCAGCGCCGGGAAGTGGACCTCTTGGGCGCCGATCGCGGTCATTTCCTCGCGGATGATCTGCTCCACCCGGCGCAGCACGCTCAGCCCCAGCGGCAGCCAGGTGTAGATGCCCGGGGCCGCGCGGCGGATGTAGCCGGCCCGGACCAGCAGCCGGTGGCTGGCGACCTCGGCGTCGGCGGGGTCTTCACGCAGGGTGCGCAGGAACAGCTTGGAAAGTCGAAGGACCACTGGAAGGTATCCGTTTCTGAGGAAGTGCGGTGCGAACTGGGCATTGACGAAAAATGTCCAGACACTAATCTACCGTCAAGCCGCGCGCCGGGTTCCCGGCCGGCAGGGGAAGAGCCACGCCATGACACGGAAGCCCCTGGCCGTTTCCGGCTGGTCATCCTGTGATGGCGTGGCCCCTGCGACCCCAGTGCCGCTAAATCCAAGGCTGCTGGTGTACCTGATCCTGCCCTTTCGGGCGGCACCTGCAGCCACTGGTTGGTTCATCCCTGAGACCGCTCGCGCCTGCTCGGCGCGGCTAGCTAGAACCTATGTGATGCACGTCGCCAAAACAAGAGTTTGCACCCAGATTTTTGTCAAAGGCGCGTGTCAAGATCGTGTCTAGAAGAGAACGGTCGCGAAAGTTCCCACCTGGTGGAAGCCGACCCGCTCATAGCTGGCGCGGGCACGGGTGTTGAAGTCGTTCACGTACAGGCTGGTGACCGGCGCCAGGGTTTGGGCATGGACCACGACGGCGGCCATGTACCCGGCGCTTAGGCCCAGGCCGCGGTACGCGGGATTCATCCAAACCCCCTGCACCTGGGTCACGTCCGGGGTCACCGCCCCGAGCTCGGCTTTGAACACCACCTCGCCGTCCGTGCCCAGATGGACCAGCGAGTGGCCGGCCCGGATCAGTCCCTTAACCCGGCGGCTGTAGTAGTCACGGCCGCCGAGGTACGGCGAATAGCCGACTTCTTCCTCGAACATGGCCGCGCAGGCGGGGAGGATCCGGTCGAAGTCCGCGAGCTGGCCGAAGCCGAGGGCCGGGTTGGGCTCTATGTCGGGCGGACCGTCGATGGTCAGGAGCGGCTGGTCCGCGCGGATCTCCTGGGCAGAGTGGCCCAGGCGCTCCAGCGCTGCATGGAGCGCCAGGACCGTCCCGGACGGTCCGAAGATCGAAGCGTAGCGGCGCCCTGACCGGTGCGCTGCGCCGGCCACGACGGACGCCAGGTCCGGGTCCAGCTGCACAGGCACCAGGTTGGCTCCCGCCCAGCACGCGCCCAGCAGCGCATCGCCGTCGAACACTCCGAAAATGCTGGCGCCGCCCGCGGTGGGCGACGCCGTGCCGGCGGACTCAAGGTGGGACAGAATAAAGACATTGGCGACGGCGTCCTGCCGCGCCAGGTCCAGCAGGGCGCCGGTGTCCGAACCCGTGAGGACCCGGACGGTCGTGCCGGCTGCGGCGCCGGCGCCGTCCCTACGAGACGCTAACCACGGGGCTACCCGGGACAGCATCTTCGCCATCGGACTCCCCCATCTCTTCAGCGAGACGCATGGCCTCTTCGATCAGTGTCTCAACAATCTGGTCTTCCGGGACAGTCTTGATGACCTCGCCCTTGACGAAGATCTGGCCCTTGCCGTTGCCGGAGGCCACACCGAGGTCCGCTTCCCGCGCCTCGCCGGGGCCGTTCACCACGCAGCCCATCACGGCCACGCGCAGCGGAACCTCCATGCCCTCAAGGCCCGCGGTGACCTGCTCGGCCAGCGTGTAGACGTCCACCTGGGCGCGGCCGCAGGACGGGCAGGAGACAATCTCGAGCTTGCGCGGGCGCAGGTTCAGCGACTGCAGGATCTGGTTGCCCACCTTGATCTCCTCCACCGGCGGGGCGGAGAGGGAGACCCGGATGGTGTCGCCGATGCCGCGGGAAAGCAGCGCGCCGAAGGCGGTGGCGGACTTTATGGTGCCCTGGAACGCCGGACCCGCCTCGGTCACGCCGAGGTGCAGCGGCCAGTCACCCTTTTCGGCCAGCATCTCGTAGGCAGCCACCATGATGACGGGGTCGTTGTGCTTGACCGAGATCTTGAAGTCGTGGAAGCCGTGCTCTTCGAACAGCGAGGCTTCCCAGACGGCGGATTCCACCAGGGCTTCCGGGGTGGCCTTGCCGTACTTCTTCAGGATGCCCGGCTCCAGCGACCCGGCGTTGACGCCGATCCGGATCGAGGTGCCGTGGTCCTTGGCCGCGCGGGCAATTTCCTTGACCTGGTCGTCGAACTTGCGGATGTTGCCCGGGTTCACGCGGACCGCCGCGCAGCCGGCCTCGATCGCTGCGAAGACGTACTTCGGCTGGAAGTGGATGTCCGCGATCACCGGGATCTGGGACTTCCTGGCGATGATCGGCAGGGCCTCGGCGTCGTCGGCGGAGGGGCACGCGACCCGGACAATGTCGCAGCCGGAGGCCGTCAGTTCGGCGATCTGCTGCAGGGTCGCGTTGATGTCCGTGGTCGGAGTCGTGGTCATCGACTGCACGCTGATCGGCGAGTCGGAGCCGACCCCAACCGAGCCGACCTTGATCTGGCGGGTCTTCCGGCGCGGGGCAAGAACGGGGGGCGGTGCCGACGGCATTCCCAGGCTGACCGAGGTCACGTGGACTCCTCTGTGTGTCGAATTCTAGGTCGAACGATCGATGGCGGGCAGGCGGTGCAGGCTAGGCGGAGTGCCCGGCCAGCAGGCCGGTCAGCGGCGCCCACACCATCGTGCGGGTGCCCGAGATGGCGCCGGCATCGGCGAAGGGGTCCTGCTTGAGGAGGTCGTTCAGGGCTTGCTCGTCGGCGGCCTTGAAGATGAGGAGGGCGCCGGCGCCGTCCGTGTAGGGGCCGCTGGCAAGGAGCGTGCCATCCTGCGCAAGTTCCGCGGTCCATTCGCGGTGGGCCGGGCGGGCGGCGTCGCGGGTTTCGGCGGATTCGGCGTCGTAAACGTACTCAACAGCAAAAACAGTCATACGGATACCCTATCGCCTGTCCGGCGCGTCAGCCGAGCAGGAGCACCTTGACCAGGGCCGCCACCCCGGCCGCCCACAGCATCGAGGTGAGGGTGCCGATGATGAACCGCTCCGCGGCCACCGGTGTTTCCTTCAGTTCGGCGAAGCGTCCGAGGCCTTTGATGGCGACGACATAGGCGATGGCCACGGGCTGGCCGGTCAGGATGGCCAGGCAAACGGCCAGCCGTTCGAGCACCCCGATGATCGCGCCGCCGCGGAGGATGCGGGTGCCGGCTTCCGGCGCGGCCGGACCCTGCCCCGGCCCGCCGGCAACGGCTTCAGCGGGCGTCGCCGGCCGGGTGATTTCGCCGTCGACCGTCCCGTCCGCCGTACCGTCCGCGCTACCGGCGGGGCCGGCGGCAGGGTCGTCGGCGTTACCGGCTCCGCCGGCCGCGGGGTCGTCGGCGTTACCGGCTCCGGCGGCGGCAGCGGCGCGGGTGTCCGAGCGGTCATCGATGGTCCGGGCCAGCCGGAACACCAGGGCGGTGACCGGCCAGCCGGCGAACCCTGCAGCCAGCAGGGCCAGCGTGATCCAGAGGGCGTTCACCGGTCTCCTTCGTTACGTGTCTGCCGGGCGGCGTTGTCCGTCCCGGCCGCATTGTCCGGCCCGACGGCCAGGCCGTGGGCCAGGTCAAGCAGCATCTGGGCCGCGGGCCTCGCCGCCCATTCTTCCTGCCAGCCCGAGCGAAGCAGCGCACGGCTCACCGATTGTTCGGTGATTCCCAGTTGCCGTGCGGCGATCTTCTGCGTCCCGTGGGCTGCGGCGTGCCCTTGGCGGATGCCGCGCAGCGCGTCGACCACCTTCCACTGCGCAGCTGTCCGGTCCTGGACCAGGCGTCCGAGCAACCGCAGCACCGCTTCGGCGGCGGAACATTCCCGGCTTCCCGGCGGACCCCCGGCCGGGCTGTCATCCGGGTTGGCGGCCGTGTTCGCGGCCGGGGCGCCGGCACCCGGGCGCCGCTGCCCGTCTGCAACGACGACCGCGAGCGGCACGTGCGGTGCGGCGGATTTGGCCCTTTCCACCGCGAGGCGGGCCGCAACGAAGGCTGCTCCCGATCCCTCCCGCGGGCTGGCCGGCAGCGGCAGGTCGACCGGGCCCACACCGATACCCACGTACCAGCGGCCGCTGCGGAGGGCATGCAGGGCAATCTCCACGACGTCTTCCGGGCGCTCCGGCACGCCCTGGACCTCGTCGCCCACGGAACGCTCGAAGCGCGCTCCGGGGCACAGCTGCTCCAGTTCGGCCAGGAGGGCCGGGACGCGGTCGACGTCGGCGGTGCTGCCGCGCTGGTCCATGGTCATCACGTACATAGCCCAACCCTAGGCGGCTGATTCCGTAACATCAACCATTTACAACTGATTATCTAGAATCAGCCGAAATAAGCTGATCATCGATAAACAACCGGCGGCGGCTAACGGATCTGTTTCCGGCGTTGTAGCGGGGCGGCGCTCCAGCCCAGTTGTTGCGGGCCTGCACGCCCGGCGCCCGCGGAATGCCGCGGCCCAAGGACGCTGATCCGGCGTCCTGCCGCGTAGAACCGGGCGGGAACGTCTGCAACTCCTCCGCACGGCCGGACACGGACACCGATGTCGTCCGTGACCACAGCGGTCCCGGGCGGCGCAGGGCTAGCCGAAGAGGTTGACCGGCTTGACGATGTCCGCGTAGATCAGCAAGGCGCCCATCCCCATCAGCAGCGCGGCCACGACGTAGGTCACCGGCAGCAGCTTGGCGATGTCGAACGCACCGGGGTCCGGGCGGCCGAGCAGCCGGGCAATTTGGCGGCGGGCCCCCTCGTAGAGCGCCCCGGCAACGTGGCCGCCGTCGAGGGGCAACAGCGGGACGAGGTTGAACACGGCCAGCGCGAAGTTGAGCCCGGCGAGCAGCCCGACCAGTGCGGCCAGCCGGCTCTGCAGCGGAACCTGTTCCATGGCGGCGACTTCGCCCGCTACCCGGCCCACCCCGACGACGCTGATGGGGCCGTTGGGGTCGCGGGGCTCTTCGCTGAAGGCGGCCTGCGCCACCCCGGCCACGCGGGCCGGGAGGTTCAGGACGACGCCGGCGATCTGCTGGATGTTCTCGCCGGCCATGGGCAGCACGGCCGACGCCGGCTGCTGCACCAGGGCGGTCTGGGCGCCGATGCCGAGGAATCCGACGTCCTGGTACTGGAGCTTGCCGTCGGCGTCCTTGGCCTGCCGGCCGTCCGCACCGACAACCGGGCGCGCGGACAGGACCGGGGTGACCGTGGTGGTGACCGGGGAGCCGTCGCGCTCCACCGTGATGCTGACCTGCCGGCCCGCGGAGGCACGGATCCAGCCGGTAAGTTCTTCCCAGTTGGTGACCGCCTTGCCGTCGAAGGAGGTGATGCGGTCGTTGGGTTTGAGCCCGGCTGCGGCTGCAGGGGTGGGCTTGCAGTCAGCCGAGTTGGGATCCACGGTCTCGCCTGCCTTGACCTGGCACTTGGAGACATCGGCGATGGTGGTGGTGGAGGCGGACACGCCGAACCCCATCAGCAGCACGGCCGTCAGGACGACGCCGATCAGCAGGTTCATCGCGGGACCGCCGAGCATGATGATGATCTTCTTCCAGACCGGGAGCCGGTAGAAGACCCGGTTCCCATCGTCGGGGCCGATTTCCTCATGCGCCAGGGAGCGGGCGTCGGCCGCGAGCGACTGGAACATCCCGGTACTGGAGGGGCGGACGCTGCCGTCCGTCTTGTTCGGCGGGTACATGCCGATCATGGACACGAAGCCGCCCAGCGGGATCGCCTTGAGGCCGTACTCGGTCTCGCCCCGGCGCTTGGACCAGAGGGTGGGGCCAAAGCCGATCATGTACTTGGTGACGCGCACCTTGAAGAGCTTGGCCGGGACCAGGTGCCCCACCTCGTGCAGGGCGATGGACACGGCGATGCCGATCACGACGAAGACGACGCCGAGGATAAAGAGGACAACGGGGCTCATGCTGGGTTTTGCTACTTCCTGGGCATTGGTCGGCTACTTCTTAGGCACTTCCCACGGCCAAACGCTCGAGGGTCCGCGCGCGTGCCCACTGTTCAGCATCCAGCACGGATTCGACCGTCAACCCGGAGGATCCTGAGTGCTCGCTGATGACGGCTTCGATGGTATCGACAATATCGGTGAAGCGGATCCGGCCGGCGTGGAAGGCTGTCACGGCTTCCTCGTTGGCGGCGTTGAAGACCGCCGGGAAGGTGCTCCCCCGCCGGGCCGCTTCCTTGGCCAGGCCGACGGCGGGGAACGCCCGGGTGTCCAGCGGCTCGAAGGTCCAGCTGGTGGCCTGGCTCCAGTCGCAGGGCCGGGCAGCCCCGGCCACCCGGTCCGGCCAGCCCAGGCCCAGGGCGATGGGCAGGCGCATGTCCGGCGGCGAGGCCTGCGCGATGGTGGACCCGTCCACGAACTGGACCATGGAGTGCACCACCGACTGCGGGTGGACCACCACGTCGATCCGCTCCAGCGGGATGTCGAAGAGCAGGTGGGCCTCGATGACTTCCAGGCCCTTGTTGACCAGGCTCGCGGAGTTGGTGGTGACCATCAGACCCATGTCCCAGGTGGGGTGCGCCAGGGCATCGCGGGGCGTAACGTCGTGCAGCTGTTCCCGCGTCATGCCGCGGAACGGGCCGCCGGAAGCGGTCAGCACCAGCCTGTCCACTTCGGCGGCGGAGCCGGAACGCAGGCACTGGGCGATGGCGGAATGTTCGGAGTCGACCGGGACGATCTGGCCTTCGCGGGCGGCCGCCTTGACCAGGGCGCCGCCCACGATCAGGGACTCCTTGTTTGCCAGGGCCAGCGTGGCGCCGGACTTGAGCGCGGCCAGCGTAGGGGCGAGTCCGATCGAGCCGGTGATGCCGTTGAGCACGACGTCGGCGGGGATTTCCGCGATCCGGGTGGAGGCATCCGGACCGGTGATGATCTCCGGACGGTAGCCGGAGACGCCGGCCGCGCGGGCGGCGTCGTCGATCAACGCTTGGAGGACCGCGGCGTCCCCGCTGGCGACGCCGATGGCCCGGGCCCGGGTGTGCACGGCCTGCCGGGCGAGGAGTTCGAGGTTGCCGCCGCCGGCGCTGAGGGCCACGATCTCGAACAGGTGCGGGGCGCCGTCGACGACGTCGATGGCCTGGGTTCCGATGGACCCGGTGGATCCGAGAAGGACGATTGTGCGCGGCTGCATGATTCCAGTATCCCGCACCGGTCCGGCAGCCCGGGTCCACCCGGGCCTGAAGCGCGAAACGGCAGATCACGGCAGTGTTTCCGAAGAACACTGCCGTGATCTGTCACCTCGGCGATTACACGGAGACCGGCGGGGTCATGCCGGCTTCAGCTCGTAGCGTCGTTCCGGGCGGCCGGCGCCGTACTTGAGGCGGACCTCTACCCGCGCCTCGTCGTGGAGGTATTCGAGATAACGGCGTGCGCTGACCCGGGACGTGCCCAGCAGGTCCGCGACTTCCGCCGCTGACAGATCCGATTCGGCAGTCTGGAGCACATCCACCACCAGTCGGAGGGTCTCGGCGCTGCAGCCCTTGGGGAGGCGGATTTCCGCCCGTTCGGCGCGATCCGTGCGTTCCAGTCCAAAGACCCGGTTCACGTCCGATTGTTCGGCCACGTCCTTGGCCAGGTCCAGGCCCTGGTAAGCGTTGCGGTAGTGCTCCAACCGCTCCTGCAGGTCCGACTGCGAAAACGGCTTGATCAGGTAGTGGACAATTCCGCCGCGCAGGGCCCGGCGGACGGTCTCGACCTCGCGGGCCGCGCTGATCACCAGTACGTCCAGTTGGGGCGCTGTCTCCCGCAGCCTGGCCATCAGGTCCAGTCCGTTGATGTCGGGGAGGTGAATGTCCAGCAGGACCAGGTCGGGCTGCAGCCGGGCGGTTTCCGCCAGCGCCTGGGCTCCCGTATGCGCGAGGCCGACGACGGCGAAGCCCGGCGTGCGCTGAATAAAACCGGAGTGGACTTTCGCCACCATGAAGTCGTCGTCGACGATCAGAACGTTAATCACAGCCGGCCCACCTTTCCTTTCCCGTGCGCCCGCTTGGCCGGCGCCCTTTTCAGCCGGGCCGTAAAGACCGCCCCGCCGTCGTTGACTACCGCGAGGGCTCCGCCGCTGCGCTGGCAGACCACGCGCGAAAGTGCCAGGCCGAAGCCCCGGCCGCCACCGGGGCCAGGTTGTTTGGTACTGAACCCCTGGCGGAAAATTTCCTCGGCCGCCGCGCCGTCAATGCCCGGGCCGGTGTCCCGGACGGTCACAACAACTTCCCCGCGGCTGTCCTCGACGAGGACCCGGACGGAAGCCTCCGCCGCGCCCGTGACGGCGTCGAGGGCGTTGTCCACGAGGTTGCCCACAACGGTGGTCAGATCCCGGGAAAGTTCGTCCTCCACCCGCGACAGTGACGAAGCGGGGTCCAGCTGCAGCAGCACCCCCCGCTCCACGGCGAGGCTCGATTTGGCAATGAGCAAAGCGGCGAGCGCCGGGTCCTGGATGCGGCTGGTCACGTCGTCGTTGAGCCGCGTGCGGTCGACGGTAACGCCGTTGACGAACTGCACCACGGACTCGTACTCGCCAATCTGGATCAGCCCCGAAATGACATGCAGCTGGTTGGCGAACTCGTGGGCCTGCGCCCTGAGGGTGTCAGTGGCCGTTCGCGTTGCACCCAGTTCGCGCTCAAGCGACGAGAGCTCAGTCCGGTCACGCAGGGTGGCAACGGAACCCATGACCCGACCCTTGGACCGAATAGGCACCCGGTTCATTACCACCAGGCGCTCCCCCACCAGGACCAGCTGGTCCTGCCCGGGTTGTTCGCCTGTCATCACTTCCTTGAGCGCCGGTTCAACCGGCAGTCCGGCCAGATCCTTTCCCACGCAATCCGCCGGCAGGCCCAGCAGCGCCCGGGCACTGTCATTCGCCACGGTAATCCGACCGCGGAGGTCCAGGGCCACCACGCCCTCTTTGAGCCCGTAAAGCATCGCCTCGCGGTTCTCCACCAAGCCGGAGATTTCGCTCGGCTCCATGCCGAGGGTCTGCCGCTTCACCCTGCGGGAGAGCAGGAGGGAACCGGCCACTCCCAGGACGCTGGCCACTCCCAGATAGGTCAACAGGTTCGGGACGGCGTCCCCCAGCCGCTCCCACGTGGATGGGTAGTTCCGGCTGATCGACGCAATACCGATCATGGTGCCGGAATCGTCCAGGACCGGGACGTGGGCCGAAAGCACCGGGATGGCTGTTCCGCCCACCACCCCCGTCCAGGCCCGGCCTTCCATCACCCGGCTCGCACCAAGCTCCAAGGGCCGGCGCAGCAGTCCGGGGTCGCTCGACGCCACCACGGTGCGGTCGATCCGGGCAAGGGCCACCCGCGCGGACCCGGAGACAGTGCGCACCGACTCGGCGACGGCAGACAGCGCCGCGCTGCCCCGGGGCTCCGCCGAGGGCAGCAACGCACGCACGGTGGGATTGTTGCCCAGCGCTTCGGCCGCGGACAGGGCCCGTCGCCCCTCGACTCGCTCAAACGCGGCCGCCGACTGGGCCAGGGAGATGGCCACGACGCCGACCAGGACCGCCAGGACGATCAGCAGCTGCAGGACCAGGTACTGCCCGGCGAGGGACATTCCTCTTCGTCGAGTCACGAGCCGTTCTTCCCAATTCTTTGTTGTGGTTCCGCGGGCTTCCTCGAAGCGGAGGCACCGGGTGCGTCCGCGAAGGTCCCAAGCTCCGGCGGTGGGGTGAACTATACCCCACCGCCGGCTAACGTTTCCGCCGCGAATTTAGGCATGGTTGGGAGCCTGAAACGTGAACGAAATGAACTTAACTTTCTCTGCTTACACAAGAGTGATGCCCGTCACTTCGCCGCCTAACATCAAAGCACCAGTCAGTTTTGCTGACCAGTTTCACCGAGAACTTTACTGAGAAGAGGAACACCATGCGCCAAGTCCGCGCATTGCGAATTGCCGCCGTCGCTGCCGGCATCGCCCTGATGGCCACCGGTTGCGGGGCCACCGCAAAGAGCTCACCGAGCGGCAGCTCCAGCGCTTCCGCCGGCCCCGTCACCGGGCTCCAGATCCTGGTCCCCAACACGGCCGGGGGCGGCTACGACACCACCGCACGGGCGGCAGCGAAGGTTCTCGACGACGAGAAGATCGCCACCAACACCGAGGTCTTCAACCTCGCCGGCGCCGGCGGAACCGTTGGCCTGGCCCGCGTGGTCAACGAAAAGGGCAACGGCGACCTCGCCATGCTGATGGGCCTGGGCGTCGTCGGCGCCAGCTACACCAACAAGTCCACGGCCAAGCTGACGGACACCACGCCGCTGGCCAGGCTGATTGAAGAGCCCGGTGCCATCATGGTTGGCAAGGATTCGCCCTTCAAGACCATTGATGACCTGGTGAAGGCGTGGAAGGCCAACCCGGGTTCCATTGCGGTCGGCGGCGGGTCCTCGCCGGGCGGCCCCGACCACCTGCTTCCCATGCAGCTCGCCGGAGCCGTGGGAATCGACGCCACCAAGGTCAACTTTGTCTCCTACGACGGCGGCGGCGACCTGCTCCCGGCCATCCTGGGCAACAAGCTCGGCTTCGCGGCCTCCGGCGCGGGCGAATACCTCAAGCAGATCGAATCGGGCGAGGTCCGCGTCCTGGCTACCAGCGGCGCCGAGCGGCTGGACGGCGTTGACGCTCCCACGCTCAAGGAATCCAACATCGACCTGGTGTTCACGAACTGGCGCGGCGTCGTCGCCCCTCCGGGGATCAGCGACGCCGACAAGGCAAGCCTGATCGCAGCCCTCGAGAAGATGCACGGCACCGCGGCCTGGAAAGAAGCGCTGAAGACGCACAGCTGGACCGATGCTTTTGTCACCGGTGACGAGTTCAAGACGTTCCTGACGGAGCAGGACAAGCGGGTGGCGGACGTCCTCACGAAGCTTGGTTTGGCGTGAGTTCTGCACCAACGGCGGCCTCACGGCTCACCGGCCGCCCCGAGCTGGGGGTCGCCCTCCTGCTCGGGGCGGCCGGCGTGGTGGTCTTTCTCGACGCCAACGGCCTGGCGACGCCGTACTCGCAGTCGGATCCGGTGGGCCCGAAAACGGTCCCCTTCATCGTGGCCGGCCTGCTCATCGTCTGCGCCCTGCTGCTGGCCGTGGACGTATTGCGGGGCGGCAAGGGCGAAGCCGAAGGCGGCGAGGATATTGACCTGGCGCATCCCGTGGACTGGAAGACCGTGCTGCCCCTCGTGGGCGCCTTCGTGGCCAACATTCTGCTCATCGACTGGGCCGGTTGGGTGATTTCGGGAACAATTCTGTTCTGGGGCAGCGTCTGGGCCCTCGGCGGGCGGCACTTCGTCCGTGACGGCCTCATTTCCCTGGCCTTGTCTGTCCTGACCTTTTATGGCTTCTACCTGGGCCTCGGCATCGCCCTGCCTGCCGGTTTGCTGGAGGGGGTTCTCTGATGGATGTCTTCTCCTCGCTCATGGACGGTTTCGCCACCGCCCTTACCCCCATGAACCTGCTGTACGCGGTGATCGGCGTGGTCCTCGGCACCGCCGTGGGCGTCCTGCCGGGCCTGGGCCCGGCCATGACCGTGGCCTTGTTGCTCCCTGTCACCTACGCCCTGGAACCGACCAGCGCGTTCATCATGTTCGCCGGCATCTACTACGGCGGCATGTACGGCGGCTCCACGACGTCCATCCTGCTCAACACCCCCGGCGAGTCCTCCTCGGTGGTCACGGCCATCGAAGGCAACAAGATGGCAAAGGCCGGAAGGGCGGCTCAGGCTTTGGCCACCGCAGCCATCGGTTCGTTCGTTGCCGGAACCATCGGCACCACACTGCTGGCAGTGTGCGCGCCGATCGTGGTCCAGTTCGCCGTCAGCCTGGGCTCGCCCAGTTACTTCGCGATCATGGTGCTCGCTCTGCTGGCGGTCACAGCCGTACTGGGTTCCTCCCGGCTGCGTGGATTCGCGTCGCTGGGCCTGGGCCTGGCAATCGGACTCGTTGGCATCGACTCCGTCACCGGCCAGCAACGCCTCACCTTCGGTCTGCCGCTGCTGGCCGACGGCCTGGACATCGTGGTGGTGGCGGTGGCCATCTTCGCCGTCGGCGAGGCACTGTGGGTTGCCGCGCACCTGCGTCGCAGTCCCCTGCACATCATCCCGGTGGGCCGTCCGTGGATGGGCAAGCAGGACTGGAAGCGGTCCTGGAAGCCCTGGCTCCGCGGCACTGCCTTCGGATTCCCCTTCGGAGCCCTTCCGGCAGGCGGCGCGGAGATCCCAACCTTCCTGTCCTACGTGACCGAGAAGAGGCTCTCCAAGCACCCCGAGGAATTCGGCCACGGCGCCATCGAAGGCGTTGCCGGCCCGGAAGCCGCCAACAATGCCGCAGCTGCGGGCACGCTGACGCCCATGCTGGCACTGGGCCTGCCCACCAACGCCACGGCCGCCGTCATGCTGGCAGCCTTCACGTCCTACGGCATCCAGCCCGGCCCGCAGCTGTTCTCCAGCGAGGGGCCGCTGGTCTGGGCGCTGATTGCCAGCCTCTTCATCGGCAACCTGCTGCTCCTGATCATCAACCTTCCGCTGGCACCGGTCTGGGCGAAGCTCCTGCAGCTCCCCCGCCCGTACCTCTACGCCGGGATCCTGTTCTTCGCCACGCTGGGCGCCTATTCGGTGAACCTGCAGGCATTCGACCTGGTGATGCTGCTGGTCCTTGGTGCGCTGGGGTTCATGATGCGGCGCTTCGGGCTTCCCGTCCTGCCGTTGGTCCTGGGCGTAATCCTGGGGCCGCGCCTCGAGGGGCAGTTGCGCAAGACGCTCCAGCTCTCCGCCGGCGATCCGGCCGGTCTGTGGAGCGAGCCGATCGCCGTCGGGGTCTACGTCATCGTGGCTATCATCCTGCTGTGGCCGTTCGCGTCCAAGCTGATCCGCCGCAACCGCCCGGAGCGCGGCTCACTGCTTCCAGCCAATTCCGGCGCAGCCGACTACAGCGACTGAGTAGGCGCTCCCGCGCCTTTCGCCAAACCCATCTACCCACATTCAGCAGAATCAAGGAGCTACCATGACGATCGTGGTGGGATACGTCCCGACACCCGAGGGCGAAGCAGCACTGGCCCAGGCCATTGGTGAGGCGCGGAAAAGCAGCAAGAGGCTGCTGGTCATCAACTCCTCCAAGGGTGATGCGCTGGTGGATAACCGGTACGCGCAGGAGCCAGAGATCCAAAGCATCGAAGACCGGCTCGCTGCTCAGGGAATTGACCACGTGATCAAGCAGCCGGTCCGTGGACATGATGCGGCCGCGGAGGTACTGGATGCCGCAGAGGAGCACAATGCTGATCTGATTGTGATCGGTCTGCGCCGCCGCACCCCCGTGGGCAAGCTGATCTTGGGCAGCACGTCCCAACGGATATTGCTTGAGGCGGAGTGCCCGGTGCTGGCAGTAAAGGCCGGCCCCCAGCCCTAATCGACGGGAGCCTGCGGACGCGTCGGCATATAAGAAGCCGCAAAACATGAAGCACGGGCCGGGAGTCGTCAGACTCCCGGCCCGTGCTTTCGTTTTCTACTGGTAGCTGCGGCGCTGCTGAGCCCGAGATGACACTTCGCGGCAGTGCCAGAGTGAAACACTGCCGCGACCTGCCATCTCGCGGACGCCGGGGTCAGGGGCGGCCTGCGCGGCGCAGTGTGGCCTCGGCGTGCCTGAGGATGGGCCCGTCGATCATCTTTCCCTGGTACTGGAACACCCCGGAGCCGGCGGCAGCGGCGGCGTCGAGTAGCTCCTTGGCCGCGGCTACCTCCGCCTCGGACGGGGCGTAGGCTTCGCGGACGACGGCGACCTGGTTCGGGTGGATGCAGGCCTTGGAGCCGAACCCGGAGGCGACGGCGTCCCGGGCCTCGGCGGCGAGGCCTTCCAGATCCGGGATGTTGACGTAAACGGAGTCGATTGCGTCCTTGCCGGACGCCCGGGCGGCCAGCAGCACGGTGGAGCGCGCGTGCAGCGCCACGGCGCGGTAGCCGCCGTCGTCATTCCGGCTGGAGGTGCCGCCGAGCGAGGCGAGCAGGTCCTCGGCGCCCCACATCAGGCCCACCACATTGGGCTCCGCGGCGATGGCGGCGGCGTTGACGATGCCGGCGGCCGTCTCGCACAGGGCAATCACGCTGTAGCCCTCAAGCTCCCTGAGCTGGGCGGCGCTCTCTGCCTTGGCGAGCATCACGTGCCGGTACGGGGTGTGCTTCAGGCAGTGCAGGTCCTTTTCGAACTCTTCCGTGCCGGCCGGGTTGATCCGGATGATCGTGCGGCTGGGGTCCAGTTCAGGGACGTCCCCGGCGGAGCCCAGCTGGGCGAGGATCGCGCCGCGGGCGCGCTGCTTGTCCGCGGGTGCGACGGCGTCCTCGAGGTCCACGATCACAGCGTCGGAACGCTCGGCAGCCTTCTGGTAGCGCTCGGGGCGGTCGGCGGGGCAAAACAGCAGGGCGGGGCCCATCAGGAAACTCATGGCTCTATTCTGCCCTTCTGTGGGCGTTCTGGGTCTCGGCATGCGCCTCCCGCATCCACATCAGGCAACTGCGGGTGGCGAGAGCCACCACGGTGCCGTCCTGGTTCCGACCGGTGTGCTGCATGGTCACGATGCCCTGGCCCGGCCGGGAGGAGGAGGGCCGTTTACCGGTCACCACGGTCTCCGTGTAGAGCGTGTCCCCGTGGTACAGCGGGTGCGGGAAAGACACGTCCGTCAGCCCCAGCTGCGCAATGATGGTGCCCTGGGTCAGCTGCGCGACGGATTGGCCCACCAAGGTGGCGAGGGTGAACATGGAGTTCATCAGCCGCTGGCCGAACGGCTGCCCGGCGCTCCACGCCGCGTCCAGGTGCAGCGCCTGGGTGTTCATGGTCATGGTGGTGAACAGGACGTTATCGGTCTCCGTCACGGTCCGGCCGGGACGGTGCGCGTAAACGACGTCCTCTTCGAGTTCGTCGAAGTAGAGGCCGCGCTGTTCGATGACCCGGCGGCCGGCTCCGGACCCGGGCGTGGCGTTAGTGGTCATACGGTGAGTTCCTGGTCTTCCTCGAAGAGTTCGGCGCCGGTGGCCGCGGCCACGTCCTCTGCGGTGACGTTGGGCGCCAGTTCCCGCAGCACCAGCCGGGACGTACCGCCGTCGGTCACGACGTCGATCACGGCAAGGTCGGTGATGATCCGGTCCACGCAGCCCTTGCCGGTGAGCGGCAGCGTGCAGCGCTCCACGATTTTGGGGTTGCCGTTGCGGTCCACGTGCTCCATCATCACGATGACCTTCTTGGCGCCGAAGACCAGGTCCATCGCCCCGCCCATGCCCTTGACCATCTTGCCGGGGATCATCCAGTTGGCGAGGTCCCCGTTTTGCGCCACTTCCATGGCACCGAGCACCGCCACGTCGACGTGGCCGCCGCGGATCATGCCGAAGGAGGCTGCGGAGTCGAAGAACGCGGCCCCCTTGTTGACCGTGACGGTCTCCTTGCCCGCGTTGATCAGGTCCGGGTCCACCTGGTCCTCGGCCGGGTAGGGCCCGACGCCGAGGATGCCGTTCTCCGAGTGCAGCACCACCTCAACGCCGGCCGGAATATAGTTGGGGATCAGCGTCGGCATCCCGATGCCCAGGTTGACGTACTGGCCGTTGTGCAGCTCCTGCGCCACCCGGGCGGCCAGCTCGTTGCGCGTCCAGCCCTTGCTCTCCACCCCGGCGGGGTGCTCGACGGCGGGACGCCGGTATTCGTGGCGGACCGCTTCGGGCCGGGGCGGGGCTCCCTGCGAGTTGTTCGTCTCCACGGCTAGGCTCCTGGCTGCTGGGTGGTTGTGGATGGCACCGCGACGGTGCGCTTTTCGATCCGTTTTTCCGCCTGCGGTGCGAGGACCACCCGCTGGACGAAGATCCCGGGGACGTGGACGTGCTCCGGGTCCAGCTCGCCCGGCTCCACCAGCTCCTCGACCTCGGCGATGGTGATCCTGCCGGCCATGGCGCAGAGCGGGTTGAAGTTCATCGCGGTGGCGTGGAAAACGAGGTTGCCGTGCCGGTCGCCCTTCCAGGCGTGGACCAGGCCGAAGTCCGGAGTCAGTGCCTCCTCCAACACATAGTCGGTGCCGTGGAAGCTGCGGACCTCCTTGGCCGCGGAGGCGACCGCGACGTTCCCGTCGGCGTCGTACTTCTGCGGCAGGCCGCCGTCGGAGACCTGGGTGCCGACGCCGGCGGGCGTGTAGAACGCGGGGATGCCGGCCCCGCCGGCCCGCAGTTTCTCGGCCAGCGTGCCTTGCGGCGTGAGGACCACCTCGAGTTCCCCGGCCAGATACTGGCGGGCGAATTCCTTGTTCTCCCCCACGTAGGAGCTGATGGTGCGGCGGATCCGGCCGTCCTTGAGCAGGATGCCGAGTCCCCAGTCGTCCACGCCGCAGTTGTTGCTCACGGTCTCCAGGTCCGTCGCGCCGCCCGCGTGCAGGGCGTCGATCAGGGCCACCGGGATGCCGCACAGCCCGAAGCCGCCGACGGCGAGCGAGGCGCCGTCGTGGATGTCCGCGACGGCCTCGGCGGCGCTGGCAACAACTTTGTTGATCATCGCAGGATCCTTCCGGCCGGCTACAGTCCCAGTTCGCGGGCGATCAGCATCAACTGGACCTCCGTGGTGCCCTCGCCGACTTCGAGGATCTTGGAGTCGCGGTAGTGGCGCGCCACGGTGAATTCGTTGATGAAGCCATAGCCGCCGAACACCTGGGTGGCGTCCCGCGCGTTGTCCATGGCTGCCTCGCCTGCGACCATCTTAGCGATGGCGGCCTGCGTCTTGAACGGCTTGCCGGCGAGCATCCGGGCGGCCGCGTCGTAGTACGCCAGCCGGGCCGTGTGGGCGCGTGCTTCCATCCGGGCGATCTTGAACGCGATGGCCTGGTACTTGCCGATGTTCTGGCCGAAGGCGCTGCGCTCCTTGGCGTATTTCACGGCCTGATCCACGCAGCCCTGGGCGGCGCCGACGGCCAGCGCAGCGATCGCAATGCGGCCCTCGTCAAGGATGGAGAGGAAGTTCGCGTAGCCGCGGCCACGGGTGCCGAGCAGGTTCGCTTCCGGAACGCGGACGTCCGTGAGAGTCAGCGGGTGGGTGTCCGAGGCGTTCCAGCCGACCTTGTTGTAGGCCTTCTCCGCCGTGAAGCCGGGCGTGCTGGTGGGCACCAGGATGGTGGAGATTTCCTTCTTGACGCTGCCGTCCGGGCGGTCCTCCTGGCCGGTGACCGCGGTGACCGTGACGAGTTTGGTGATGTTGGTGCCGGAGTTGGTGATGAACTCCTTGTTGCCGTTGATGACCCACTCCCCACCTTCGAGGCGCGCGGTGGTCTTGGTGCCGCCGGCGTCGGAGCCAGCCTCGGGCTCGGTCAGTCCGAAGCCTGCGAGCGCCTTGCCGGAGGCCAGCAGCGGCAGCCATTCCTGCTTCTGCGCGTCGCTGCCGAAGCGGTGGATCGGCATGGCGCCGAGCGAGACACCGGCCTCGAGGGTGATGGCGACCGACTGGTCCACCCGGCCGAGCTGTTCGAGCGCCAGGGCCAGGGCGAAGTAGTCCCCGCCCATGCCGCCGAACTCTTCCGGGAACGGCAGGCCGAACAGGCCCATGTCCGCCATCTGGGAGACGACCTCGTAGGGGAAGCTGTGCTCTTCGTCGTGCTTGGCGGAAACCGGGGCCACCACCTGGTCGGCGAATTCGCGGACGGTGTCGCTGAGGTCCTGGTAGTCCTCGCTGAGTTCAAAGTCTGGCATGGGGGTGACTCCTGTGTCTGGGGTGGCTGTGGGGTGGTGCTGAAGTTATCGGGGTGCTAGTCCGCGGCGCCCATCGCGATGACGGCTTCCTCGACGGTGTCCTCCGCCGTTGATGGTGCCGAGGGTTCGTGCGGGTGGATGGTGGCGAGGACTTGGTCGGCCTTGACGAGGTCTCCGGCGCCGGCACTGAGATGCACGGTTCCGTCCAGCGGCGCCACCAGTTGGTGCTCCATCTTCATGGCCTCCACCGCGAGCAGGACCTGCCCGGCCTCCACGGTGTCGCCGTTGCCGACCGAGACGGACACCACGGTGCCGGGCATCGGCGAGCGCACCGCCGGGTCGGCGGCACCTTCCTCGCGTTCGACGGCGGCGAGCACCCGGGCGAGCCGGGTCTCCCTGGTGAGCACCTCGAGCCGGCAGGACCAGCCGTCGTGGCCGAGGAAGAGTTCCGTCGGCGCCCCGGGGGCCGGGTTGTCCCAGCTCGGAATGACCGGGCCGGTGTACACCGGCGCGAACGCGAAGGCCGTGCTGTCGCCGTCGAGGTCCAGTTCCCCCTCGCAGCGGCTGGTGGGCCGCCACAGCGCCTTCCGCTGTGGACCACCGTCAACGGACACCCGGACGAATTCTGCCGCCGGGTGGTCTGCAACGGACACCGCAGCGACGCCGCCGTCCGGCGTCCCGAGGCTGATCCGCAGCGGCACCCGGGCACCGAGCCGCCAGCCGTCCCGGCGCTGCCATGGCCCGCCTGCGGGCTCGGACTGATACTGCTGCTCGGTCTGCGCCAGCGCGAAGAGGGCAGCGGCAACCAATTCGGCCTCGCCCACGCGCCGGAAGCTGAAGTCCGGCATCTTGCGCTCGATCAGGCCGGTATCAAGCCGGCCGGCGCGGACGTCGGCGTCGTTGATCAGCAGGCGGAGGTACTCGACGTTGGTGTCGATGCCCAGCGCCGTGTACTCGGCGAGCGCCTCGTTCAGGGTGTCCAGGGCCGCGGTGCGGTCCCGCCCCCAGGCGATCACCTTGGAGATCATCGGGTCGTAGCTCGAAGAGATCTCCAGGCCCTGGACCAGCGCCGAGTCCACCCGGACGCGGCCATGGGCCGTTTCAACGTCGTTGCGGGCAGCCGCACTGGGCCGCTGTGCGGGGCCGGGGATTTCATCGAGCAGCAGCACCGTCCCCGTGGACGGCAGGAAGTTCTTCTCCGGCACCTCGGCGTACACCCGGGCCTCCACCGAGTGGCCGGTGAGCACGACGTCGTCCTGGCGGATGGTGAGTTCTTCGCCGGCGGCGATGCGGACCTGCCATTCGACCAGGTCCACGCCGGTGACCATCTCGGTGACCGGGTGTTCGACCTGCAGACGGGTGTTCATCTCCATAAAGAAGAACTCGTCCGGGGCGTTGTCCGAGACGAGGAACTCCACGGTGCCGGCGCCGGAGTAGTTGACGCTGCGCGCGGCCTGGCAGGCGGCCTCGCCCAGACGGGCCCGGATGTCCGCGCCATCGGGCAGGGATTCGAGCAGCGGGGACGGGGCTTCCTCGATGACCTTCTGGTGGCGGCGCTGCAGCGAGCACTCGCGCTCGCCGAGGTGGATGACGTTGCCGTGGTTGTCCGCCAGCACCTGGACCTCGATGTGCCGCGGCGTCGTGACGAGCCGTTCCAGGAACAGGGTGTCGTCGCCGAAGGCGCTCGCCGCGACCCGCCGGGCGGTGGCCAGGGTGGCTTCCAGGTCCTCGGGGCGTTCGACGACGTGCATGCCCTTGCCGCCGCCGCCGGCCGAGGGCTTGATCAGCAGCGGGAAACCGACGCCGGCCGCCGCCTCGATCAACTGCTCGTCGCTCATTCCGGGTTCCGCGATGCCAGGGACGACCGGGACGCCGTAGCCGGTAACGTGGTTCTTGGAGCGGATCTTGTCGCCCATGACGTTGAGTGATTCGATGCCGGGGCCGATGAAGGTGATCCCCGCCTTTTCCAGGGCGCGGGCGAAGTCGACGTTTTCGCTCAGGAAGCCGTACCCGGGGTGCACGGCTTCGGCGCCGGTGTCGCGGCAGGCCTGGACGATGGCGTCGATCTTCAGGTAGCTCTCGGTAGCGGCCGCGGGACCGATCCGGACGGCGACGTCGGCTTCACGCACATGGCGGGCGCCGGCGTCGGCGTCGGAATAGACCGCCACCGAACGGATGCCGAGGGCGCGCAGGGTGCGGATCACGCGGCAGGCGATCTCGCCGCGGTTGGCGACCAGGACGGTGCCGAAGAGCGGCTTCGTGGGGGTTAAGGTAACAGTCACAGGTGGCTCACATCCGGAACAGGCCGAAGGAGGTCTCCGGCAGCGGGGTGCGGGAGACGACGTCGAGCGCCAGTCCCAGGACGGTGCGGGTGTCCGCGGGGTCGATCACGCCGTCGTCCCAGAGGCGGGCGGTGGAGTAGTAGGGGCTGCCCTGGTCCTCGTATTGGGCCTTGATGGGGGCCTTGAAGGCTTCCTCGTCCGCGGCGGACCATTCCTCGCCGCGGGCCTCGTACTGGTCCCGCTTGACGGTGGCGAGCACGCTGGAGGCCTGGTTGCCGCCCATCACGGAGATCCGGGACGCCGGCCACATCCAGAGGAAGCGCGGCGAGTACGCGCGGCCGCACATCGAGTAGTTGCCGGCACCGAAGGACCCGCCGATCACCACGGTCAGCTTGGGCACCCGGGCGGTGGCGACGGCGGTGACCATCTTGGCGCCGTTCTTGGCGATGCCGCCCTGTTCGTAGTCCTTGCCGACCATGAAGCCGGAGAGGTTCTGCAGGAAGATCAGCGGGATGCCGCGCTGGTCGCAGAGTTCGATGAAGTGCGCGCCCTTGAGCGACGATTCACTGAACAGCACGCCGTTATTCGCGACGATGCCCACCGGGTGGCCGTGCAGCTTCGCGAAGCCTGTGACCAGGGTGGTGCCGTAGTTCTTCTTGAATTCGTGGAAGCGGCTGCCGTCCACCAGCCGGGCGATGACCTCGCGCACGTCGTACTGGGCGTTGACGTCGGTGGGCACCGCGCCATAGAGCTCGTCCGGGTCGGCAACGGGTTCGACGGCGGTGTCCACCTCCCAGACGGGGGCCGCCGGCTTCGGCAGGGTGGAAACGATGTCCCGGACAACCTGCAGGGCGTGCTCATCGTTCTCGGCCAGGTGGTCGGTGACGCCGGAAATCTTGGAGTGCACCTCGCCGCCGCCGAGTTCCTCGGCCGTGACAATCTCCCCGATCGCCGCTTTCACCAGGGGCGGACCGCCCAGGAAGATGGTCCCCTGGTTGCGAACGATCACGGTCTCGTCGCTCATCGCCGGGACGTAGGCGCCGCCGGCGGTGCAGGACCCCATCACGGAGGCGATCTGCGGGATCTTCGCCGCGGACATTTTCGCCTGGTTGAAGAAGATCCGGCCGAAATGCTCCTTGTCCGGGAAGACCTCGTCCTGTTTGGGCAGGAACGCCCCGCCGGAGTCCACGAGGTAGATGCAGGGCAGCCGGTTCTCCAACGCGATTTCCTGCGCCCGGAGGTGCTTCTTCACGGTCATCGGGTAATAGGTGCCGCCCTTGACCGTGGCGTCGTTGGAGATGACCAGCACCTGGCGGCCGTGGACCAGGCCGATCCCGGCAATCACGCCGGCACCGGGCGAATCGCCGTCGTACATGCCGTCCGCGGCCAGCGGGGCGATCTCCAGGAAGGGGCTGCCATCGTCGAGCAGCCGGTCGATCCGTTCGCGCGGCAGGAGCTTGCCGCGCGCCACGTGCCGTTCCCGGGACTTTTCCGGGCCGCCCAGCGCGGCCGCGGCGAGGCGTTCCTTCAGCTCCCGGGCCAGCCCAAGCTGCGCCTCGCGGTTCGCGGCGAAGCCTGGGCTGCCGGCATCCACCTGGCTGGCGATTGTCTCCATTGACTGCTTCCGTCCTCGGCCGTACGGCGTTCACCCCAGCGGGGCGTCCCGACCATTTCGGTTAGTAACGCATAACTGAGATTTAGGTTAGTCTCTATTAACTGTGATGTCCAACACAGGACAGTTTCCCGCAGGACAGTCGAGAAGGGGACGCGCCGGTGACCGAGTCCAGCCAGACCACCCAGCGAAGCCAGGCCAAGCAGAACCGCCGGAAGGCGCTGCTTACTGCGGCCGCCGCCCTTTTCGCCGCCGACGGGTTCAACCGTGTCTCACTAGAGGACCTGGGCGCCGCAGCCGGGGTCAGCGGCCCCGCCGTTTACCGCCACTTCGCCGGCAAGCAGGCGGTCCTCGGTGCCTTGCTGCTCAGTGTCAGCCAGGACCTGCTGGAGGGCGGCCGCGCCGTGGTGGCGGGGTCCGACGGCGCGGCCGCGGCCCTCGCCGGCCTGGTCGAGTTCCACGTGGACTTCGCCCTGAGCAACGCGGATGTCATCCGAGTCCAGGATCAGGACTTCAGCAACCTCGACGACGACGACGAGGCCGAGGTCCGGACACTGCAGCGCAGCTACGTTGAGCTCTGGGTGGACGTCCTGGCCGTCCTGCATCCGGACACGGACCCGGCCGAGCTGCGGATGCGGGCCCACGCCACTTTCGGCCTGATTAACTCCACGCCGCACTCGGTGCGGAACCACGGGCGCCGGATGGCCCTCAAGCGCGCCCGGCCGCTGCTGGAAAGCATGGCCCTGGCCGCCCTGACGGCACCGGCAACTCCCCCGCCCCTCGGCTGACGGCCGGCTCTCCCGCCCACGGCGCATAAACCGGCCGCGCTCCGGGGGCACTTTGGCGCGGACACGCCGACATCCGGGGCCCCGCCGTCGAAAATTGCCCTCAAAGTGCCCCCGGACGGCAAAAGACCGGGCACCCACGACGTGGATGCCCGGCCTTCTTTTTCGAAACGGCTAGATCATCGCCAGGGCCATGCCGGGGTCGGCGAGGATGGCGCCCAGGTCCTGGAGGAAGCGGGAACCCTGTTCGCCGTCGACCAGCCGGTGGTCGAAGGACAGGCTCAGCGTCATGACCTGGCGCAGCGCCACCTCGTCCTGGTATTCCCACGGCATCTTCCGCACCGCGCCGAGCGCCAGGATGGCGGCCTCGCCCGGGTTGAGAATGGGCGTGCCGGCGTCGATGCCGAACACACCGATGTTCGTGATGGAGATCGTCCCGCCGGAAAGGTCCGCCGGGGCGGTCTTCCCGGCCCGCGCGGTCTCGGTCAGTTCGGTCAGCGCCGTGGAAAGCTCCAGCAGCGACATCCGGTCCGCGTCCTTGATGTTCGGCACGGTCAGTCCCCGGGGCGTGGCGGCCGCGATGCCGAGGTTGACGTAGTTGAACTGGACGATCTCCTGGTTGACGTCGTCCCAGCGGGCGTTGAGCGTCGGGTGGTTGCGCAGCGCAATCAGCACCGCCTTCGACACCAGCGTCAACGGCGTGAGCTTGTAGCCGGCGAAAGCGCGGCTGGCCTTCAGCCGGCCCAGCAGTTCCATGGTGGGCGTGACGTCGAGCGTGAGGAACTCGGTGACGTGCGGGGCCGTGAAGGCGCTGGACACCATGGCCGCAGCGGTGAATTTCCGCACGCCCTTGATCGGGGTCCGGGTTTCCCGCGCGCCCTGTGCCGGTGCCGGCGCGACGGCCTGGCCGCCGGCCAGTTCCCGGGGTGCGACCGGAAGGTCGCCGCCGCCGACGAAGTTCCGCACGTCATCGCGGGTGATGAGCCCGCGCTCCCCCGTGCCGGTGATGGCGGTGAGGTCGACGCCGAGGTCCTTGGCCAGTTTGCGCACCGGCGGCGTGGAGCGCGGACGCTCGGCCGGGTGGGCGCCGGCGGTCACTGGCGCAGCCGGGGTTTCGGCAGGGGCCACTTCCGGGGCCGGGGCCTGGGCCCGCTCGACGGCGGGTGCGCCGGCGGGTGCGCCGGCGGGTGCGACAGCCGTCGCTTCGGCGGCTGCCGGGGCTGCCGCGGCGGCGAAGCTGCGGGCGCGTCGGGCCGGACGGCCGGAGCCTTCCAGCACCGCGCCGTAGCCGACCAGGTTCGGTTCGCGCTTGGCGGGGGCATCGCCGGCATCAGCGGCGCCGCCGTCGCCCTCGATCTCGAAGGAGACGATCGGCTTGCCGACCTCCACCACGGTGCCCGGCTGCTCATGCAGTGCCGTCACGACGCCGGCGAACGGTGAGGGCAGTTCCACGACGGCCTTGGCGGTTTCCACCTCGGCGATGATCTGGTTGAGCGTGACGGTATCCCCGACGCCGACCTTCCAGGCGACGATTTCTGATTCCGTCAGGCCTTCGCCGAGGTCCGGGAGCCGGAATTCCTTAATCATGGTGGCGCTCATCCTTCCAGCCCGCTCAGGGAGTTGGGGCGGCCCAGGGCCCGGTCGACGCCGTCGAGGATCCTGTCCAGGCCCGGCAGATGGTGCATTTCAAGCTTTGAGTACGGGTACGGGACGTCGAATCCGGTCACCCGCACGGGTGCGGCTTCGAGGTGGTAGAAGCAACGCTCGGTGATGCTGGCGGCCACCTCCGCGCCAAGGCCGCCGGTCTGGCTGGCCTCGTGCGTGATGACGAGCCGGCCGGTTTTGCGGACCGACGCTTCCAGGGTGGCGAAGTCCAGCGGGGCCAGCGAGCGCAGGTCGATCACCTCGATGGAGACGCCTTCATCAGCAGCCGCGAGGGCGGCATCGCGCGCGGTTTTGACCAGCGGGCCGTAGGCGACCAGCGTCACGTCGGTGCCTTCAGTGACAACGCGCGCCTTCTCCATGGACAGGGCGGTGGAGAGGTCGAGCGACTCGTCCACTTCCCCCTTGTCGTGGTACCGGCGCTTCGGTTCAAAGTAGAGCACCGGATCGTCCGAGGCGATGGCCTGCTGGATCATGGTGTGGGCGTCCTGCGGGTTGGACACGCTGACCACCCGCAGGCCCGAGGTGTGGGTGAAGTAGGCCTCGGGCGATTCGGAGTGGTGTTCCGGCGAGCCGATGCCGCCGCCGAAGGGGACGCGGATGGTGATGGGCATCTTGACCGCGCCCTGGGTGCGGTAGTGCATCTTGGCGACCTGGCTGACGATCTGGTCGAACGCCGGGTAGATGAAGCCGTCGAACTGGATCTCCACCACCGGGCGGTAGCCGCGGTAGGCGAGGCCGACGGCGGTGCCGAGGATGCCGGATTCGGCGAGCGGCGTGTCCACCACGCGGTGCTTGCCGAAGTCTTTTTGCAGGCCGTCGGTGACGCGGAAGACGCCGCCGAGGGTACCGATGTCCTCGCCCATCAGGATTACCTTGGGATCGTTTTCGAGGGACTTGCGCAGGCCCGAGTTAATGGCTCGGGCAAAGGTCATCTGCGTCATCAGCGTGCACCTTCTTCGGAAGCGGCTTCTGCGGGATCGCCGAAGGAAGCCAGGTAACGGGTGTAGTGGTCCTGCTGGCGCTCCAGCGAGGAGTTGGGCGTGCTGTAGATGTGCTTGAAGATGTCCAGCGGCTGGGGTTCCGGCATGTTGATGGTGCCGGAGCGCAGTTCCTTGGCCACGGCGTCTGCCTTGGCGGCGACGGCGGCGTCCAGCTCTGCGGTCAGCAGGCCCTTGCGGTCGAGCAGGGTCTTGAGCCTGGCGATCGGGTCCTTGGCGGCCCAGTCCTCGAGCTCGTTGGCGTCCCGGTAGCGGGTGGGGTCGTCCGCCGTCGTGTGCGGGCCCATCCGGTAGGTGACGGCCTCGATGAAGGTGGGTCCGCCGCCGTGGCGGGCCCGGTCGAGGGCGATCCGGGTGGCGGCCATGACCGCCAGCACGTCGTTGCCGTCCACGCGCATGCTCGGAATGCCGAAGCCGGAGGCGCGGTCGGCGATCTGGATGTGGGACTGCAGCATCACCGGTTCGGAGATGGCCCAATGGTTGTTCTGGCAGACGAACACCACCGGGGCCTGGAAACTCGCCGCGAAGACCATGGCTTCGTTGACGTCGCCCTCGCTGGTGGCGCCGTCGCCGAAGTAGGCCACGGCCACCGAGTCGGCGCCGTCGTTCTGGATTCCCATTGCGTACCCGGTGGCGTGCAGCGACTGCGCGCCGATAATGATCTGCTGCGTCGCCACGTTCACCGTGTAGGGATCCCAGCCGGCCAGGGCGTTGCCGCGCCAGGCCTTCACGATGTCCGCCGGCTGCACACCCCGGACGTAGGCGACGCCGTTGTCCCGGTAGCTGGGGAAAACGAAGTCGTCGTCGCGGAGCGCGCGCGCCGAGCCGATCTGCGACGCTTCCTGGCCGAGCAGCGGGGGCCAGAGTGCCAGTTCGCCCTGGCGCTGCAGGGCGGTGGCCTCGGCGTCGATCCGGCGGATGGCGACCATGTCCTCGTAGAGCGAGGCGAGCTGTTCATCGCTGACGTCCTGGACCCAGGCGTCGAACTCCGGATGGCTTATGCGTTCACCTCCCGGGGTGATGAGCTGGACGAGATCGCCGCCCGAGCGCCTGTTTGATCCTGCACTGTTCCCGGGGCCGCCGGCGGCAATGCCGCCCTTGCCCGCGTCGTCGGTAAACACAGTTTGTCCGCAACCTTCTGACGTCGTCTGACCCTGCCCGCGGAACTCGTGATCCCTACGCGCGACGGCCACCCGGGCGCCGTTGCCCCGGATAATTGTGACCCTACTCACAACTGGCATTGGGTACAACCACCCTCAAAAAAATTGAGCATTCTGCCCTGTGTCGGGATCTGCGACCGTGCTAACCTTGCGCATTATGCAAGCTCTGGATGGCACTGACACCCGCCTGCTTTCGGCCATGGCGCGGGATCCCCGCCGCACCGTCGTGGCGCTGGCCCAGAAGCTGGGCTTGTCCCGGAATACCGTGCAGGCCCGGATGGCCCAGCTGGAGAAAAAGCACGTCTTCCTCTCCTTTGAACGCCGCATCAACCCGGCCGCCCTGGGCTATCCCCTGATGGCCTTCATCTCCGTCCACGTTCAGCAGCAGAAGCTGGGCCAGTTGGCGGTGGAGCTGGCCGGCATCCCGGAAATCCTGGAGGGCTACGGCCTCACCGGTTCGGCGGACCTGCTGCTCCGCGTGGTCGCCCTCGACGCCGAGGACCTGTTCCGGATCAACGGCAAGATCCTCGCCTGCGACGGCGTGGACCGCACCGATACCGCCCTGGCCATGGGCGAATTGATCCCGTTCCGGATCCAGCCGCTGCTGGAACGCGGCGCCGCGGAGTCGTAAGCAGCGGAGGCGACGACGCGGCCCCGCTGAGTCTTGAGCAGCTGACGCGGCAACCCCCGCCACACAAAGAGGAACCCCCGTGCTGATGCACAGGGGTTCCTCTTCGTTAGTTGCGGCCGCCCGGGCCGGCAGGGTTGTCGTTCCCTGCCGGCCCTTGCCCGGCCGGCGTGCGGTTAGTGGTTGGTGGCCTTTTCGGCGCCCACGCCGGTCAGGGAGCGGACCTCCATCTCGGCCTGCTTCGTGGTGTCTTCGAGCTTCTTGTCCAGGACCGTGCCCAGCCAGCCCAGGAAGAAGGCGAGCGGGATGGAGACGATGCCGGGGTTGCTCAGCGGGAAGATCGCGAAGTTAGCTCCCGGGATCATCGACGTCTTGGCGCCGGAGACCACCGGGGAGAGCGCGATCAGGATGATGGCGGAGCCGAGGCCGCCGTACATGCTCCAGATGGCGCCTTGGGTGGTGAACTTCCGCCAGAACAGCGAGTAGATGATGGTCGGAAGGTTGGCCGAGGCCGCCACGGCAAAGGCCAGGGCCACGAGGAAGGCCACGTTCTGGCCGTTGGCGAAGATACCGCCGATGATGGCGAGCAGACCGATCACGACGACCGTGCGGCGGGCAACCTTCACCTCGGTATCGGCGTCGGCCTTGCCCTTCGCAATGACGCTGGCATAAATGTCATGCGCGAAGGACGCCGCCGCGGTAATCGTGAGACCGGCTACCACGGCGAGGATCGTGGCGAACGCCACCGCGGAGATGAAGCCGAGGAGCAGCGGTCCGCCCAGGTGGAAGGCCAGCAGCGGTGCTGCCGAGTTCACCCCGCCCGGGGCGCCCTTGATCGTGTCGGCACCAACCAGCGCCGCGGCGCCGTAGCCCAGGACCAGGGTGAACAGGTAGAAGATACCGATCAGCCAGATGGACCACACCACGGATTTGCGGGCTTCCTTGGCGGTCGGAACCGTATAGAAGCGCATCAGCACGTGCGGCAGGGCCGCGGTGCCCAGCACCAGGGCCAGGCCCAGGGACATGAAGTCGAGCTTGGAGGTCTCGGTCTTGCCATACTGCAGGCCCGGGTTGAGCACGGCCGGGTTTTTCGAGGTTTCAACCGCGCCGCCGAGCAGATCGGAGAGGTTGAAGCCGTAGATCGCCAGGACCCAGAAGGTCATAACGGCCGCGCCGGCAATGAGAAGCATGGCCTTGATGATCTGCACCCACGTGGTGCCCTTCATGCCGCCGATCAGCACATACATGATCATCAGGGCGCCGACGACGATGATCACGAGCGCCTGTCCGCCCCAGTCGCTGATGCCCAGCAGCAGCGAGATCAGGCTGCCGGCTCCGGCCATCTGGGCCAGCAGGTAGAAGAAGCAAACAGCCAGAGTCGAGATGGCCGCAGCGATGCGGACAGGTCGCTGCTTGAGCCGGAACGACAGGACGTCGGCCATGGTGAACTTGCCGGTGTTACGGAGCAGTTCAGCCACCAGGAGCAGCGCAACGAGCCAGGCCACCAGGAAGCCGATGGAGTACATAAAGCCGTCGTAGCCGTTAATGGCGATGGCGCCGGTGATGCCGAGGAACGAAGCCGCGGAAAGATAGTCGCCGGCAATCGCGGTGCCGTTTTGCGGGCCCGTGAAGGACCGGCCCGCAGCGTAGTAGTCCGCCGCGGTCTTATTGTTCCGGCTGGCCCTGATGACGATCACCATGGTGATCGCGACGAACAAGGCGAAAATGCCCATGTTCAGCAGGGTGGTGTCTTTGAGATCCGCAACGTTGACCGCGGGAACCATAAAACTCATTTCGCTTCTCCGCTCACTCGGTTGCCGTGCTTGTCGAACTCGTGGCCTTCGATTCCGTGACGGATCTCGGCGGCGATCGGGTCAAGTTTCCGGTTCGAGTAGCTGACGTACCAGCCGGTGATGGCGAACGTGGAGACGAACTGCAGCAGGCCCAGGATCAAGCCGATGTTGATATTGCCCCAGACCTTGGTGGACATGAAGCCCACCGCGTAGTCGGCCAGCAGGACGTAGGCGAAGTACCACAGCAGGAATGCGATGGCCATCGGGAAGACAAAGCTGCGGTGACGTTTGCGCAGTTCTTGGAACTGCTCCGTGGATTGGACTTCCTTGAAGTCCACGAACGCCGGTGCGTCCGTTTCTTGGGCTTCGTGACCCATCGTTCCTCCTCATTGAGACTGGCGAGCCACCGCCCGTTACCCCGGCGTCCGGTGAATACCCGAGCTCCGGTAGACATACTTCCGGCGCGTGTGACTGCAATCACTGTGCACCGTGATGCGAGTTACATTCCAGCACCGCCGTGTTTCCTGTCGCTCAACGGTCGAAACGCTGCGCCCAACGGCACCTTGCGGCCGTCCGCCGCGGCTGCCCGGCCCGACGGCGGCCTGCCGCGCTACGCTGGCAGCATGCCGGACTCTCCCCTGTTCACCGCCGCGGCGATCGCCGTGATCGCCTTGGCGATCGCCGTCGTCGTGGCCGTTGGCCTCAAGGTTCTGCGCTCCTTCCGCGAGCTGGGCACCGACGTCGAACGCGCCACGTACAAGACGCTGCACGCTGCCTCGCGTGCCGGCCAGTATCTGCGCACCGGCCTCAACCCGGCCGGGGCGGCCAAGGCGAGCCGGCAGCTGCGCAGCCTGCTGGGCTGCGACGCCCTGGCGATCACCGACACCACCGGTGTACTGGCCTGGGACGGTGCTGCGGAAGAGTTGAAGCCGGCCCTCATGGGCCTTGCCGCCAAAGTGCTGGAGGGCGGCCACACCGCCGTAATCCCGGCCGGAGAACTGCAACTGCTCGCCAACGGCAACGCCTCCGCGCCGCTGGCCCCCGGTGTGGAACGGGCCGTGGTGATCGCCCCGATCAAGGCCGGCACCCGGGTGGTGGGCGTGGTGGCGGCCTTCGCCCCGGCGGCCGGGGCGGGGCTGGTCCGGGCCACCAGCGAAGTCGCCGACTGGGTGGCGACGCAGGTGGAACTAGCCGAGCTGGACGCCTCCCGGACACTGCTGATGGAGGCAGAAGTCCGTGCGCTCCGGGCGCAAATCAGCCCGCACTTCATCTACAACTCGCTCAACGCGATCGCCTCGTTCATTAACACCGACCCGGTCCGGGCCCGCGAACTGGTGGTGGAGTTCGCCGACTTCACCCGCTACTCCTTCCGCCGGCACGGGGATTTCACCACGCTGGCCGAGGAACTGCGCTGCATCGACCGGTACCTGCTCCTGGAGCGGGCGCGTTTCGGCGACCGGGTGCAGGTGAGCCTGCGGATCGCGCCGGAGGTGCTCAGCACGGTCATCCCGTTCCTGAGCCTGCAGCCGCTGGTGGAGAACGCGGTCCGGCACGGGCTGGAGGCCAAGGAGGGGCCGGGGCACATCAGCATCACCGCCAACGATTCCGGCGCCTTCGCCGAGGTGACGATCGAGGACGACGGCGTGGGCATGGATCCGGAGAAACTGCGCGCCGTCCTGGCCGGGCACAGCGACGGCGAGCACGTCGGCCTGCACAACGTCGACGCCCGGCTGCGGCAGGTCTACGGCGAGGACAACGGCCTGGTCATCGAGACGGCCCCCGGCGAGGGCACCCTAATCACCATGCGGGTACCCAAGTCCCAGCCGCGGCATGACGCCTGAGACCGGCGCGGCGGATGGACCCTGCGGCGCCGCAGTACGCTAGAACCATGATTAACGTCCTCGTCGCCGATGACGAGCTGCCCGCTGTCGAGGAGTTGGCCTTCCTGCTCGGCCGGGACGAACGGATCGGGGCCATCCACCGCGCGTCCTCCGGTGCCGAGGCTTTACGCGCCCTGGAGGCCGAGGAGGTCGACGCCGTCTTCCTGGACATCCACATGCCGGCCCTCTCCGGGCTGGACATCGCCCGGGTCATCTCCCGCAGCGCCAAGCCCCCCGCCGTCGTCTTTGTCACCGCCGACGAGGACTGCGCGCTGGAAGCGTTCGAGCTGGCCGCCGTCGACTACCTGCTCAAGCCCGTCCGCGCCGAGCGACTGGCCCGGTCGATCGGTCGGATCAGCGAGCTGATCCGGGAGGGTGCCCCGGCGCCGGAGATGATCACGGTGGATCTGGGCGGGACCACCAAGATGATCCGGCGCGAGGACGTCACCTACGTCCAGGCGCAGGGCGACTATGCCCGGCTGCACACCGCGGACGCGAGCTACCTCATACGGGTGCCGCTGGCGGACCTGGAGCAGCAGTGGGCCGATGCCGGTTTCCTCCGCATCCACCGTTCCTACCTGATCGCGCTGAACCACGTCAGCCACCTGAAGCTGGCCGCGGCCCGCCCCAGCGTAACCGTGGCGGGCGCCGAACTGCCGATCAGCCGCCGGCACCTGCCGCCGGTCCGGGAGAAACTCGAGGCGACCCGGATCCGGCCGCAGGCATGACCCGGGTCCGTGTCACCGCCCCGCGCAGCGTCAGGGCTGGCAGCGCGGCCGCCGGACGTTCAGCCGCCGACACCCGCGAGGCCGCCGAGGAGTCCGACGCCGGGCAGGTGTTCGTCCGCTCGCTGATCCGGTCCCAGCTGCGGCTCGGCATTGTGGTGGCCGCCGGGTTTCTGCTGATCCTGCTCGCCTTCGCCCTCATGCTCGGGCTGGTGCCGGGCCTGGCCGAGCTGCGGATCGCCGGATTGCCCTTCGACTGGGTGCTGCTGGGCGCCGGGATTTACCCGGTGATCGGCCTGAGTGCCTGGCTGTACGTCCGGACGGCGGCACGGAACGAGTCCCGTTACCGCGACCTGGCCGGGGACAAGTGAGGCGCGGGTGAATCCGGTGGTGGGGGTCGCGGCCTTCGCGGCCGTCTCGCTGGCCACCGCCGTGATCGGTTTCTACGGGCTGCGGGTTTCTCGCACCACCGGGGATTTCTACGTCGCCTCCCGCACGGTGCGGCCCTGGTGGAACGCCTCGGCGATCGGCGGGGAGTACCTCTCGGCCGCCAGTTTCCTGGGCGTCGCCGGGCTGATCCTGCTCTCCGGCACCGACGCCCTGTGGTATCCGGTCGGCTACACGGCCGGGTATTTGATGCTGTTGTTGTTTGTCGCCGCCCCGCTGCGGCGCTCCGGCGCCTATACGATTCCCGACTTCACCGAAGCCCGGCTGGATTCCCGGGCGGTGCGCCGGGTCACGAGCTTCGTGGTGGTGGTGGTCGGCTGGCTTTACATCGTGCCGCAGCTCCACGGCGCGGCGCTGGCCATCCGGATCACCACCGGCCTGCCGGCCTGGGTGGGACAGGTGGCCGTGGTCGCCGTCGTCTGTGTGACTGTGGTGTCCGGCGGGATGCGGTCCATCACCTTCGTCCAGGCCTTCCAGTACTGGCTGAAACTGACCGCCCTGGCCGTGCCCGCCCTGTTCATCCTGTTCGTCCTGGCCGGCACCGGGTCCCCCGCCGTCGCCGAGGCGGCCGTGAACCCGACGGCGCTGGCCCCGGCGGGCCCGTACCAGAACATCTCCCTGCTGGTGGCGCTGTTGTTCGGGACGCTGGGGCTGCCGCATGTGCTGGTGCGCTTCTACACCAACCCGGACGGACAGTCGGCGCGCCGGACCACACTGATTGTGCTGGGACTGCTCTCGGTGTTCTACCTCTTCCCCACCGCCTACGGCCTGATCGGGCGGACCTTTGCCCCCGGCCTGGCGAAGAGCGGCCAGGCCGACGCCCTGGTGCTGCTGCTGCCGGGGCGGATGATCGGCGGAACCGCCGGGGACCTGCTCTCCGCCCTGGTGGTGGCGGGCGCTTTCGCGGCCTTCCTGTCGACCACCTCAGGGCTGGTGGTGTCTCTGGCGGGCGTGATCAGCCAGGACGTCCTGGGCGGCAGCGTCCGCGGCTTCCGGCTCGCCGCCGTGATTTCGGCGGTGGTGCCGCTGGGGATTGCGACCATGACGGACTCCACGGCGTTGGCCGGGAGCGTGGGCCTGGTGTTCGCCTTTACGGCCTCAACCATCTGCCCGGTGCTGCTGCTGGGCATCTGGTGGCGCGGACTGACGGATGCCGGCGCTATCGCCGGGATGCTCACCGGGGCGGTGTTTTGCGGCGGTTCCATGATGGCCGGCGCGGTGCTGGGCGCCGCCGGCACACCGCCGTGGCTCGCGCAGCCCGCCGCGTGGACGGTCCCGGCCGCCTTCACGGTGATGGTGCTGGTGTCCCGGGCCACCCAAGGCCGCGTTCCGCGGACGATCACCCGGCTGATGACCAGGCTGCACACCCCGGAGCGGCCGCTCGCCACCGAACGGTGACGCGTCCGACGCCGCAGGCGTCGCAGGCGTTGGGTACGGGCGTGTGGCGCGTCAGTCGATGGCGGCCATGAGTTCGACGACCCGGTCCAGGAACGCGTCGACCTGGCTTTCCTCGTAGCCGTCGCGCCCGACGGCCGGGCGGAAGACGGCGCGGCGGATGTTGTCCACGCTGAGCGGCTGGTCCTCCTCGAGGTAGCCGATCAGCTCGTGGCACAGATCGTCGACGTCGGCGGTGTTGTAACTGCGCACTTTTGCCTTGGCAGGGCGGCGGAAGCGCTCCCCGTCGGGGCGGTGCAGGCGGCCCCGGAGCAGGCCGGCGAGCCGGCCGATCTCCCGCAGCCAGGCTTCCTCGCCGCGCTCCCCGATCAGTTCGTCGCGTTCCCGCCGGGCCAGGGCGTCCTCGAGGCGGTCCAGGGCCGCGTCCACGCCGGCGGCCGAGTAGCCGCCCTTGACCGGGTCGAAGGAGACGGCCCGGACATCGGCACTCTTGACCGACCGTCCCGCGGCGTCGGGCGACTCGAAGGACACCCGCGCACGCTGCAGGAACTGATCCACCTGCTTGGCGTTGTAGCCGTACTGGTTCCGCTCCACGCGGTCAAAGGAGGCCGGAATCTGCCGTTGAATGTCCACTGTAACTATGTTTCCTTCGATGCCGTTCGGCTCTGGTTGCGCCGACTTCAGGCGTAGTTGCCCGGCACCATTCTAGGCACCGAGGGGGCGGGGCACTGGGTTAGCCGGCAGCGCCGGCGGAGAAGATCATAAAGGCCACCGGGGACGCGAACACGATGGAGTCCAGGCGGTCCATCACTCCCCCGTGGCCGGGCAGGATGCTGCTCATGTCCTTGATGCCAAGTTCCCGTTTGACCATGGATTCGGCCAGGTCGCCGGCGGTGGCCGCGGCGACCATGCCCACAGCGAGGGCGGCGCCGAACCACCAGGGTTCGCCCAGCACGTAGATGCTGGCGAGCACCCCGACCAGCACGGCCCCCGCGATCGACCCGCCGAAGCCCTCCCAGGACTTCTTCGGGCTGATCTTCGGGGCCATCGGATGTTTGCCCAGGGAGGCACCCACGAGGTAGCCGAAGGTGTCATTGGAAACCACCAGCAGCAGCAGGGTGCCGATCTGCCAAGCCCCGATCGGCACGACCCCGCCGGGCCACGGGCCGATCGGGGTGACGCCGCCGGAGGCGTGCAGCGGCAGCACGGCGAAGCTGATCAGGAACGGCACCCAGGCCATGGTGAAGACGCCGGCGAAGATGCTGCGCGCGGATCCGGCCGCGCCTTCCAGGGAGCGCCACAGCAGGACCGCGACGCTGCTCAGCAGCAGGGCGAACAGCAGGCTCTCAGGGCCGCCGAAGTAGGCCGCAAGCGGCATCGCCACGGTGCCCGTCATCGCGGGGATGATCGGCAGCCGGGTGCCCGAGGCCTCCAGCGCACGGAAGACCTCCCAGACGCCGAAAACGGCGAAGGCGGTGACGATCAGTACAAAGGCCAGGGGCAGGAACAGCAGGCCGCCCAGCACCGCGAAGAGCATGGCAAGGCCAACCGCCGTGGCGGCAGGAAGGTTCCTGCCGGCTTTGGGCGTCGTGTTTTTCCGCTCTTTCCCCCGCACCCGGACACGCGGTCCGGGGGCCTGCTGTTCGTCCCCCATCAGACCTCGAGCAGCTCGGCTTCCTTGCGCTTGAGCAGCTCGTCGATGCCGTCGACGTGGGCCTTGGTGAGGGCGTCCAGTTCCTTTTCGCCGCGGGTTCCCTCGTCCTCGCCGGCTTCGCCGTCCTTGACCAGCTTGTCCAGGGTTTCCTTGGCCTTGCGGCGGATGTTGCGGATGGACACCTTGGCGTCCTCGCCCTTGGCTTTGACGATCTTGACGTATTCCTTGCGGCGTTCCTTGGTCAGCTCAGGGATGGTGATCCGGATGACGTTGCCGTCGTTGGAGGGGTTCGCACCCACCTCGGAGTCGCTCAGGGCCCGTTCGATATCCCGCAGGGCGGTCTTGTCGAAGGGGGTGATGAGGATGGTCCGGGCGTCCGGCACAGCGAAGGAGGCCAGCTGCTGGAGCGGCGTCGGCGAACCGTAGTAGTCCACCAGGACCTTGTTGTACAGGCCGGGGGTGGCGCGTCCGGTACGGATCGAGGCGAAGTCTTCCTTGGCTACCTCAACCGCCTTGTCCATCTTGTCTCCGGCTTCGAGCAAGGTTTCTTCGATCACGTTCTCTCCTCAGAAATTGGTGCGCGCCCCATGACCCGGGGAGCGGAACTGTCCTAAAAAATATCCTAGCCGCAGCTAAGGGGTGACCACGGTGCCGAGGTCCTCGCCGCGGATGGCCCGGGTGACGTTGCCTTCGCCCTCCATGCCGAATACCACCATGGTGAGGTTGTTGTCCTTGCACATGGTCATGGCCGTCTGGTCCATGACGCGGATATCGCGGCGCAGCGCCTCGTCGTAGCTGAGCCGGTGCAGCTTCTCGGCGGAGGGGTCCTTCTTCGGGTCGGCGGTGTAGACGCCGTCGACCCCGCTCTTGGCCATCAGGACGACGTCGGCGTGCACCTCCATGGCGCGCTGGGCGGCGACGGTGTCGGTGGAGAAGTACGGCAGTCCGGCGCCGGCGCCGAAAATCACCACGCGGCCCTTCTCCATGTGGCGGATGGCGCGGCGCGGGATGTAGGCCTCCGCGACCTGGCCCATGGTGATGGCGCTCTGGACCCGCGTCTCCACGCCGGCCTGCTCCAGGAAGTCCTGGAGGGCCAGGCAGTTCATCACGGTGCCGAGCATGCCCATGTAGTCGGCGCGGGAGCGGTCCATGCCGCTCTGCGAGAGTTCAGCACCGCGGAAGAAGTTGCCGCCGCCAACGACGATGGCGACCTCGACGTCGGGGACGGCGGCCGCGATCTGCTTGGCTACCCCGCGGACGGTGTCAGGGTCAACGCCCAGTTTGCCGCCGCCGAAGACCTCGCCGGAAAGTTTCAGGAGTACGCGGCGCCTGGTCTTCTTTGGCTGGGCTGAATTGTTGACGGTATCCATGGTGCCTTCCCGTTGGTGAGCTCTGAAAAAGGGTATCGTGCCGGGGGCGAAAGGATGCATTCCGCCCCGGAGCCCGCGTCCTGCGGGTGCATGCAAAAGGGGTGGCCACCGCAGTGACCACCCCCTCAGCGTGACTTACTTAGGAACCGACGCGGAAACGCGTGAAAGCGGTTGCCTTGACGCCGGCCTCTTCGAGGACCTGCGCCACGGACTTCTTGGCATCCTTGGCGAACGCCTGGTCAACGAGGACCTCGCCCTTGTAGAAGCCGGTAACGCGGCCTTCCACGATCTTGGTCATCGCTGCCTCGGGCTTGCCCTCGGCCTTGGCGGTCTCCTCGGCGATGCGGCGCTCGGACTCGACCAGCTCGGACGGAACGTCCTCGCGGGTCAGGTAGTTCGGGGCCATCGCGGCAATGTGCACGGCGACGTCGTGGGCGGCGGTGGCAGCAGCGTCGCCTTCGCCGTCAACGGCGAACAGCACGCCGACCTGGGCCGGGAGGTCCTTGGAGGTCTTGTGCAGGTACGCGTCGACCGTCGGGGCCTCGATGCGGGCAATGCGGCGGACGACGACCTTCTCGCCCAGGATGGCGCCTTCTTCGACGACAACCTCGGAGAGCGGCTTGCCGTCGACGTCGGTCGCCAGCAGGGTGTCGAGGTCGGCAGCGCCGGACTCAACAGCAACAGCAAGCACCTTGTCGGCGAGCTGGATGAACTTGTCAGCCTTGGCGACGAAGTCGGTCTCGCAGTTGACCTCAATCATCACGCCGACGCCACCGTCGACCTTGGCAGCAACCAGGCCTTCCGCGGTGGAGCGGCCTTCACGCTTGGTAGCGCCCTTGAGGCCCTTGATGCGGATGATTTCGATGGCCTTCTCGGCGTCACCGTTGGCTTCGTCAAGAGCCTTCTTGACATCCATCATGCCGGCGCCGGTACGCTCGCGCAGAGCCTTGATATCAGCGGCAGTGTAGTTCGCCATGTGAACCCCTCTGTCTAGAAATTTGTGTGGTGTACGGACCGACAGGACGGCTGCTCACTTGCAGTGAGCGGCCATCCTGTCGGTACCCCTTACGCAGCGGACTGCGCGCGGGGAGATCCAGATTTACTTGTCTGACTACTTGGCTTCGTCGGCAGCCGGAGCAGCTTCGGCAGCGTCAGCGGCCGGGGCGGCTTCAGCGGCCGGGGCCTCTGCGGCTTCCGGAGCAGCAGCTTCGGCGGCGGCCGGAGCGGCAGCCTCTTCAGCCTTGCTGCCTTCGAGGAGCTCGCGCTCCCACTCGGCCAGCGGCTCTTCCGGAGCTTCGGTGGTGCCGGTGGCGCGCTGGTTGCGGGCGATCAGGCCCTCAGCAACGGCGTCGGCAACAACGCGGGTCAGCAGGTTGACGGAGCGGATGGCGTCGTCGTTGCCCGGGATCGGGAAGTCGACTTCGTCCGGATCGCAGTTGGTGTCCAGGATGGCCACAACCGGGATGTTCAGCTTCTTGGCCTCGTCAACGGCGAGGTGTTCCTTCTTGGTGTCGACAACCCAGAGGAGCGAAGGCGCCTTGGTCAGGTTGCGGATACCGCCGAGGTTGGTCTCCAACTTGGTCAGCTCGCGGCGAAGGAGCAGCAGTTCCTTCTTGGTGTAAGCGGAACCGGCGACGTCGTCGAAGTCGATCTCTTCGAGTTCCTTCATGCGCTGAATGCGCTTGGAAACCGTCTGGAAGTTGGTCAGCATGCCGCCGAGCCAACGCTGGTTGACGTAGGGCTGGCCGACGCGGGTGGCCTGCTCGGCAATGGCTTCCTGTGCCTGCTTCTTGGTGCCGACGAAGAGGACGGTGCCGCCGTGTGCAACGGTGGCCTTCACGAACTCGTAGGCACGGTCGATGTAGGACAGCGACTGCTGCAGGTCGATGATGTAGATGCCGTTGCGCTCCGTGAAGATGAAACGCTTCATCTTCGGGTTCCAACGACGGGTCTGGTGTCCAAAGTGGACGCCGCTGTCAAGCAGCTGGCGCATAGTTACGACGGGCATGCCGACGCTCCTTCCGGCAGGTCATTCATGAGAGAGCCCTGGGCTCTCTTACCCTGCCAATAGTTGACGGTTGTTTAGCAACACCCAGGCGGGTGTTCCTCCTGGTATCCACCGCACCCCTCATCCGGACCCTGGGGCCGGACCGTAAGAGGCGCAGTCCTCCGCACCCGGAAGCCGGGCTTCGGACAGGGAGGTCTGGATACGCGTAGTCAGCCACTGCTCCCGCACTCCTGAATGAGACGTGCTGCCTCTCCAAATCAATGGAAGGAGGCATGAGGGCACAGCAAACTGCTCCACCAAGTGTACTACAGCGGACCCGCCGGAATGGACCTGTCACGGGCAGGCATCCTGACCTTAATCCGGGGGGACTCCGGGCGGAAAGCCGGGCAAGAACCCCGCCTGGAATCCGGGGCGGATATCCACATAGCCGCCCCGGGGACTTCCCCGGCCAGGTAGGCCACGGCAGGCTGGCGGCATGAAGGTTTCCGATGCGCCGGCCGCGCAGTTGATGGCACTGCTGATCACCCTGGCCCCGCTTTCGGGGGCGGCTCCGCCGGCGGCTGCCGGCAGTTGGAGCTGGCCATTCTCCCCCAGGCCGGCCGTGCTGCGCGTTTTCGACCCGCCGGACCGGCCTTGGCTCAGCGGCCACCGCGGTGTGGACCTCCGCGCTGCGTACGACGGCGCGCCGGTCACGGCGCCGGCTGCGGGCAAGGTCAGTTTCGTGGGCTTTGTGGTGGACCGTCCGGTGGTCACCATCGATCACGGCAACGGTCTGCGGAGCAGCTTCGAGCCTGTCGAGAGCACGCTGCGGACCGGCAGTGCCGTCGGTGAGGGGTCGGTGCTGGGACGGGCGCTGCCCGGCCACTGCGGCCGGACGCCGTGCATCCACTGGGGTGTGCGGCGCGGCGATGAGTACCTGAATCCGCTGGCTTTCGTGATGGACCTGCGGCCCTCCATCCTGCTTCCGCCCGTGAATCCCGGTTCGGGACTGGGCGGCTCCGGATGAAGGGCCGCAAGGGTGCGGCGCGGGACGTCCCTGATGTGCAGGGCCTACCCCGGAGCGGCTAGACGATGGCCGAGATCCCGGTGATCGCCCGGCCGGTCACGAGGGTGTTGATCTCGTGGGTGCCTTCGTAGGAGTAGATCGCCTCGGCGTCGGAGAAGATCTTGGCCATCTCGTAGTCCGTGACGATGCCGTTGCCGCCCAGCAGGCTGCGGCCAATGGCGACACTTTCGCGCATCCGGGCCGTAGTGAATGCCTTGGCGAGGGCCGACTGCTCGTCCTTGGCCTCGCCGGCATCCTCGAGCTGGGACAGGCGGACCATCATGCCCATGGAGCTGACAGCGTTGCCGAGGATCTGCACGAGCTGGTGCTGGACCAGCTGGAAGGAGGCGATCGGGCGGCCGAACTGGCTGCGCTCGACCGCATAGCGGCGGGCGACGTCGAACGCGGCCAGCTGCTGGCCGACGGCCTGCCAGGCGACGGCCAGGCGGGTGACCTTAAGGACCTTGTTGGTATCCCGGAAGCTGTTGGCGTTGGCCAGCTTGAAGAAGTCCGGCACCACGACGTTCTCAAGGGTGATGTCGGCGTTCTGGACGGTGCGCAACGAGATTTTGTTCTCGATCTTGGTCGCGGTGTAGCCCTCGGTCTTGGTATCCACGAGGAAGCCCTTGACCTGGTTGTCGGCCAGGTCCCGGGCGTAGATGACAACCCAGTCGGAAAAGGTGGCGTTGCCGATCCAGCGCTTGGCTCCGTTGAGGACCCAGCTGTCGCCCTCGCGCCCGGCTGTGGTGCGCGTGCCGCCGGCGACGTCGGAGCCGCCCAGCGGCTCGGTCAGGCCGAAGGCGCCGATCTTCTTCAGTGAGTAGATGTCCGGCAGCCAGGCGTCCTGCTGCTCCTGCGACGCAAGCGCCTCGATCGAGCCGGTGAAAAGCCCGTCGTGCACGCCCAGGAAGGTGGCGATGGAGGTGTCCGCGCGGGTCGCCTCGGCGTGCAGGATGCCGGCGAAGAGGTTGGAGTAGCCCTGGCGCTTGACCGGGCTGACCAGGTCGATCTCCGCCAGTTTGGGGATCAGCTCCATCGGGAATTCGCCGCGGTTCCAGCAATCCACCGCGATCGGCTTGACCTCGCGGGTGAGGAACTCGCGGACCTCCGCCAGCCGGTCCCGCTCCTTGCCGCTGAGCAGCTGCTCAAAGGCGAAGAAGTCACCGTCGGCGTAGGGGAGGTTGTTGATGTCGATTGCAGCTTTGGACATGTTGTTCCTTCACTTGTGATCAGCAGCGACCAAAAGGGCGCGGGCGTCGCGCCGCGGATATGTTACTCACCAGTAACATATCCCAGGATTCGGCCGGGTGGCAAGTGACGCGGCACACGCCCGGCAGTGGATCCGCTCCGCGCGGGCGCTGATGCACGCGGGTGCGCGGGCGCCGATGCAAGCGGGGTGCGGGCCGGGCGGGAACGCTCGCGGGGTGCCGGCCGGCGCGGGAATGCTAGCGGGTGCGCGGGCGCCGATGCAGGCCGGGCGGGAACGCCCGCGGGGTGCCGGGCGGCGCGGGAATGCTCGCGGGTGCGGGCGCCGATGCAGGCGGGGTGCGGGCCGGGCGGGAACGCAAAAGGGGCCGCCGCCGGCGTCGTACGCGCCTGCTGCGGCCCCGGAGACACCGCGGGTGTCCAGGTCATTCCACTTGCGATGTAGGGCTACTCGGACTTGAACCGAGGACCTTAGGATTATGAGTCCCGCGCTCTAACCAGCTGAGCTATAGCCCCAAGGGCCGGGACGACCGGCCCGGGCGGGCCGGACCGTTCCGGGCAAAAACACTCTAACAATAGTAGTCGCCCTGGCCCGGGCAACTCTCGCAGCCGGGGTGCCCTAGACGACGAGGTCGTCGTAGCTGGCGCCCCGGTAGATGTCCTCAAAGGTCTGGAGCGTGCGCTCAATGCTGTGGCTTTCCACCATGCTCCGGCTGGCCTTGCCCATGGCAGCCCGCTCGTCCGCGGGCAGCGACAGCACGCGTTCGATCTTGGCAGCCAGGTCGCCGCTGTCGTTCGGCGTAAACAGGTAGCCGTTCTCGCCGTCGTGCACCAGGTGCGGCAGGGCCATGGCGTCGGCCAGCACCACCGGTGTGGACGCGGACATCGCTTCCAGCGTCACGAGGGACTGCAATTCGGCCGTGCCGGGCATGCAGAACAGGTCGGCGCTCAAGTAAGCCCGGCGCAGCTCCTCGTCACTGGCCAGGCCAAGGAACTTCACCCTGTCCTGCAGGCCGAGGCGCTGCACCTGCGCCTCCAAAGCGGGCCGCACCTCTCCGCCGCCGACGATTTCCAGGTGGACGTCCAGCGCGGCCGGGGTCTTGGAAACGGCGTCGATCAGCACGTCAATGTGCTTTTCCTCCGCGAGGCGGCCCACGAACAGCACGGTGGGGCTGGCATGGTGCACCGCTTCCTCGCCAGGCTTCAGTTCGTAGGCGGCGGCATCAATGCCGTTGGACAGGGGCAGCACCTTGCGCAGGAAGGCGTGCTGGTGCATGGCCTTGGCGGCGAGCGGGGTCGGCGTCGTGACGACATCGGCCTGGCCCATCACCTTGCCCATGTCGCGCCAGGACACGCGGCCCACGATGTCCTTGAACCACTGCGGGAAGGGCAGGAACGGGTTCAGGTTCTCCGGCATGAAGTGGTTGGTTGCGACGATTCTGATGCCGCGTTTTACCGCCTCGTAGAGGACGTGTTCGCCGATCATGTAGTGGCTCTGGATGTGCACGACGTCCGGCTGGATCCGGTCGAACAGCAGGCTGATTTCCTTCTTGATCTCCCACGGAAAGGTGATCCTAAAGTACTCGTGGGTGGGTACCGAGTGTGAGCGCAGGCGGTGCACGGTGGCCTCGTCACGGAACTCGCTGAAGCTCTTGCCCTTCCCGGGCCGGCACGCCAGGACGTGGACGTCGTGGCCGCGCCTCGTCATGCCCTTCGCCAGGCGGTAGCCGAACTGCGCAGCACCGTTGACGTGCGGGGGGTACGTATCCGCCGCGATCAGGATGGTCAGCTTTTTGTCGGGTTGGTCGTTCTGGGGCATGGTCACGGGGATAGCTCCTGGTGGTCACGGTGCGGTCAGCGGGGCTGTGGTGGCCGGCTGGCCGTGGGCGCTGGCGAGGTGCCTGCGCCTGAAGTCTGCGGCGCCGCCCTAGGACAGCCGTCCCGCGGCCTTCCGCGCGTCCTTCTTGCGCTTGGTGACCTCGGGGTGGTGCCGGGAAAGAGCGATCACTCCCACGATAGCAAGGAGTGCCGCCGTGCCCATGGCAATTGCCGTCACGGCGTGGACGTCGGGCCGCAGTTCCCCCAGGATCACGATGCCGATCGCGATGCCGATGATCGGGTCGATGACCGTCAGGCCGGCGATCACGAGGTCAGGCGGCCCCCCGGAGTAGGCGCTCTGGACAAACCAGGAGCCCAGTCCGCCGGCGGCCACGATCGCGACCAGCGTGTACCACTGCACGTTGAGCAGGAACTGCCCGTTCGGGTCGAGCAGGTGCTTGCCAATGATGCGGGTCAGGACGGCCACGAAACCGAACAGCACGCCGGCGCCGAGGATATAGACAAAGGCGCTCATCCGGTGTTTGAAGAGCAGCGCCAGGGTGCCGAAGAGGCCCACGGCCAGGGCCAGCAACAGCACGATGGTCAGTTCGTCCGAGCCGCTGACGTGGTGGTTTTCCTGGGTGACGTTGACGGCGAGCACCACGAAGAGTGCCGATCCGGTGACGCAGGCGGTGATGGCCACGACGGTGGCCCGGTTCATGCTGAGCCCCTGGTCTTTGGCATTGATGATCGTGGTGATAACCAGGGCAATCGCACCGATCGGCTGGACCACGGTGAGGGGCGCCGAGACGAGTGCCACGGCGTTCATCGCCGTGCCGACGCCAAGCAGCAGCAGGCCGAGGACCCAGCGCGGGTTGCGGATCAGGCGGAGCAGCCCATGCGAGCTGAGCGCCAGGCCCCCGGTGTCCGCTTTGACGGCGCTCCCCTGCCGCTGGGCGCCGAAAGCCAGAAAGAAGGCGCCAAGGACCGCCAGGACTACTGCCAACCAGACCATCAGCGCAGGCCGCCGTCGTTCGTGCCGCCGTCGCCGGTGCCGCTTGCGTTACTGCCGCCGTCGCGAGCGGGCTGTCCGCCGGGATTCGCGGTGGCGGCGCTGCGGGACCTGAGTTCTTTGCCCTTGCGGATGATGGCCCAGAAGTAGTTGTAGGCGGCGATCCAGTGCCCCACCAGGCCCAGCCCCAGGAAGATCCAGGCAGCCACGAAGTAGGCATCCGTCCCCGGAATGGGCAGCTTGGACAGCACCAGCAGCGGCGTGCCCACCAGCAGCAGCGCGGTGCGGATTTTGCCGATCCGACTCACGGGCAGGTCGGGGTGGCTGTGGAAATAGAAGAGTGAAATGGAAAGCAGCACCAGGTCCGGAACGAGCAGGGCCGTCAGGTACCACCATTCGACGACGCCGGCGATCACGAGGGTCACGGCGACGGCGATGAGGGAGAGCCGGTCCGCAATTGGATCCATGATGCGGCCCAGCTTGGACATCTGGTTGAAGCGGCGGGCGATGTAGCCGTCCACCCAGTCTGTGCTGCCCATGATGGCCAGCACCAGCGCTGCGGTGCCGTACTCCTGCTTGGCGAGGACCAGCCAAATAAACAACGGGACGCCAAGGAAACGGACCACGGTCAGCAGGTTGGGAACGGTGAAGACCAGGTCGTGATGGATCTGGGGCTGCCCCGGCCGCGTGCCAGCGCCGATGAACCTCATCCGTTCCCCCTTTCCACAGCCGGCAACGAGTTAGCGTCGGAGTTCAGGGTGCGGCCTAGCCCTTGAGCAGTCGGCGCAGCATAACCACGAGGGCCGCCGTCGAGGCAGCGAGGGCCGCCAGCGGCTTCCAGCGCTTGGCGAGCTCGTCCGCCACGGCGGACACGCCAGTGTTCCCGGCGGTAGCGCCAGCGGAACCGGCGGTGCCGGTCGTACTGCCGGGGGTGCTGCCGGCGGCCTTGGCCTGGCTGCGGAACCCGGCGATCTTGTCGTCCACGAGCTCCTTGCCTTCTTCCAGCTTGTGCTGGGTGGCAGCGAGGAGGAGCTGGGCCTGGGTCTTGACGTCGAGTTCCTGCCCAAGCTCGTCGCGGACGCCGGTAAGGTGCTGGCGGCGCTGATCGAGGCGGCGGCGCAGCTCTGCCTCGGTGGGGGCGGGGCCAAGATCCGGCTGTTCGGCTGCTTTCTTGGCTTCCTTCTCGGCCTTGGCCTTGGCCGCGGCTTCATCCTTGGCTGCCTTCGCTGCCTTGGCCTGCGGGGAGTCGGGATCCAGGACGGCGGCGTCGAAGGACGAACCTTCCTTCGCGATGCCGAGATCGTACTTGAGGCCGCGGATGGTCTCCTCGGGGAGCAGCGGCATCGCCTTCTTGAAGCGGCTGTAGCCGATCAGGCCCACGATCAGGGCAACGACCAGGAAGGCGGCGCAGACCAGCAGGGCCGCGAGCCAAGCCGGCATAATCGTGGCCAGGCCCATGATGGCGGCCACGATGAGCCCGATCACCAGGAACACGACGAAGACGAGTGCGACCGCCAAGAAAGCCGCCGCGACGCCGAGCTGGATGCCCTTGCGCTTGAGTTCCGCCTTGGCAAAGGCAATCTCATCATTGAGCTGCCGGGGCGCCAGTTTAAAGATCAGTTTTACGGTCTTGGGCAGCGCGGAAAGGCGCAGTCCCCCGTTTGTCCTGCCGGTGTGCCGTCCGCTCATCGGGTCCGCCTAACTGGTTCCATCTGTGATTCCGCTTCCGCTGGATTGCCGGGGCGGCGCGGTTTCCCGCGCGCCTTGGTGTCAAAACTACCATTCAGGGTCCCGACGGCGACGCGCGGGCGGCCGCAACGGGGTGTGGCGTGCAGGCGCACCGCGGTTGCACGGACCGGCGGTGCGGACCGCCGGGCCCTGCGGGGGTCTTTCGACCGACTCCGCGGCGCGCTCCGGCGGTGTCCGGCGGCGGCCCGCGGCCTTCGCCGCGCGGACCGGGCCGGCTTCGCTTCGCGGACGACGGCGGGTGGGCAGTTTGTCCTGCGCGGCGCGGGCCTAGGATTGACCTCTGTGCATACACCCAGCAATCCCGGCGATTCCCTGACCCGTCGTCGTAAGCTCCTCTACATCCTGATGCTCGGCGCTTTGACGGCGCTTGGGCCGTTCACGGTGGACCTCTACCTCCCGGCGTTTCCCGCCCTGGAGGCGAGCCTTGGCGTCACCGAGGCCGCGGTACAGCTGACGCTGACCGGCACGACCGTCGGCTTCGCCCTGGGCCAGCTGGTGGTGGGGCCGCTGAGCGACAAGTTCGGGCGGCGGTTTCCGCTGATCCTGGCCACGGCGGTTCACATCGGTGCCTCACTCGGCGCCGCCCTGTCCACGGACATCGCCACGCTGGGCCTGTTCCGGGTGCTGATGGGAATCGGAGCCGCCGGTGGAGGCGTGGTGGCGATGGCGATGGTGCGTGACCTCTTCAGCGGCTACGCGATGGTCCGGATGTTTTCCCGGATGGCGCTGGTCAACGGGCTGGCCCCCATTTTGGCGCCGGTGATCGGATCGCAGTTGCTGCTGCTCATGCCGTGGCCGGGCATTTTCTTCTTCCTCGCCGGCTACGGCACCTGCGTGATCATAGCGGCCCTGTTTGTGGTGCGTGAAACCTTGCCGCGGGAACTGCGCGGCACCACCGGCCTGACCGTCCGCCAACGTTACGGCGTCCTCTTCGCCGACCGGATCTTCGTGGGCATGCTGCTGCTGGGCGGCATGAACTTTGGCGGCCTCTTTACGTACCTCTCGGCCTCGCCGTTCCTCTTCCAGGACGTTTACGGCTTCTCGCCGCAGCAGTACGGCCTGCTGTTCGGTGTTAACTCGCTGGGGATCGTGGCGGGCGTCCAGACCAGTTCCCGGCTGATCAAGCGCGTCCCGCCGCAGTGGATCCTGGCCTGCTCGACGGCGTGGATGTTCCTAATGGCGCTGCTGATCGTGGTCTTCGACCAGCTTGGCTTCGGCCTGTGGGGCGTTATGGTGCCGCTCTGGTTCTACATCCTGGGGGCCGGGTTCACCTTCCCGTGCGTTCAGGTGCTGGCCCTCGCCAACCACGGCGCGCAGGCGGGAACCGCGGCTTCCCTGCTCGGTGCCGCGACCTTCCTGATGGCCGGAATCATCTCCCCGGTGGTCGGCTGGCTGGGCCTTGGCTCGGCGACACCGATGGGCGCCGTCCAGGCCGGCTGCATCCTGCTGGCCGCTGCCTCCCTCTGGTTCGTGGTCCGGCCGCGGACGGTGCCCTCGATCCACTAACGAGGCCCACTCCCGGAGGGACATGCCCAGCCTCCGCGGCCAACAATGGACAAAACGGGCATATGCCCAGCCTTTGACTACCGGAAGGGGCATGTCCCCTGGGCAGGAGGCGCGGGACCATGCTGCCCTGTTCGCGGCCGGTGGCTGGGGATAAAGTTGTTGTGTGCCTGACTGGCAGGACCCTCCTCCCCTACCGGCCACGTGGCAGCGGTGCGACGACGGTATTCTGCCCCTGTGGTGGGAGCGACTGTGCTCGCAGACCAGCCCCCAGTCGGCGGCCCTCTATGCGGCCGGGCTGTTCACCGAGGACCGGCGTCGACCGATCGCCCAGTGGTACAACCCCGCCTATGATTCAGCCCTCCTGGTCGCCCCCGAGACCTCCCCCGAGTGGCCCGTGCAGCGTTTCGGCATCTTCTACGCGCCCCCGCGCGGCGGCTTCACCCGCGTGCATTCCTCCGCCCACGAATGGCATCCGCGGAAACCCCGGCAGTCCCCTACCGAAGACGAGGCCTTCCAGGCGGCCGTCACCGAGGCGGAGCGGTTCCTGCAGGTCGAGATGTTTTTTGTTTGATGTGCCGGGTCCGGCCTTGGTGTGGCGGGAATCGAACAGCAAGAAAAAAGGCCCCGCAGCCGGTTATCCACCGGCGCGGGGCCTGTTCGCTCCTCCTGCTGGACTTGAACCAGCAACCCTTCGATTAACAGTCGAATGCTCTGCCAATTGAGCTAAGGAGGAATGAAGCAGGTACGACATTAGCAAAGGTTTTACCGCTAAGGAAATCGGCCGGGCCCCCGCACTCCGAACCCGCAGCATACCCCTGCCGGGTATAGAAAAAGTCCCCGTCCCGGTGACCCGGAACGGGGACTGCGCGCTCCTCCTGCTGGACTTGAACCAGCAACCCTTCGATTAACAGTCGAATGCTCTGCCAATTGAGCTAAGGAGGAATGAAGCGGATATAAGCCTAGCAAACACCGTGCCGGGAAGTGAAATTGGCCCCCGGCGGGACGCTGCCTCCAGACTCAGGAGTCCATGCGGAGCGAACGCCGCTGCATCTCCAGCTCCATGAGCTCCCGGTTCAGCCGCTGGAACTCCTCGGGGTCGGCCGAGGCGTCCAGGCGCTGCAACTGGCCCATTTTGTCGGCCTTGACCCGGGTGATCTGCAGTTCGAACAGCCGCGCCAGAATGTCGCGGCAGTACCGCTGGACGGCTTCGGCGGTGCTCGCCGGCAGCGGCACGACGGCGAGCTCGGACACGAGCGGCCGGAGCGGCTCGGGGACTTCCTGCAGCAGCTGCTCCACCCACCGCGCAGGGTCACCGATGGAACCCTGTCCGGTGGCCCGGATGGCCTCGTGGATGGCCAGGTAGGCCGGGGTGGAGAACCGGGCCTCGGAGAAGCGCTGCCAGGTGGCCCCCTCGAGGATTGCCGGCTCCTGCAGCACGACTTCGAGCGCCTGGCGTTCCATCGCCGCCACCGGATCGCGCGGGTCCGGCCGGTTGAAGGCCGGCAGCGTGGCCGACGGCGGTAACGGCGCCACGCCCGGCGCTCCCCCGTGGCCCGGTCCGCCCCCGTGGCCCGTCCCGGCGGGCCGGGTCTGGTTCTGGCCGGCGTTCTGGCCGGCGTTCTGGCCGTAGCCCTGCCCGGAGCTTCCGGAGGGCCCCTGGGCGGCACGTTTGGCTGCGGCGCCGACCGCCCGGCTGACTTCCTCGACCGGCATGCCGAGCCAGCCGGCCAGTTCGCGCGCATAGGCGGGCCGGATGCCGGCGTCGCGGATCTGCGCCACCACGGGAGCCGATTCCCGCAGTGCGGCGATGCGTCCCTCCACGGTGTCCAGATTGTGCCGCCTCAAGGTTGCACGGATGGCGAACTCGAACAGGGGCCGCCGGGTGGCGATCAGGTCACGGACCGCGGAATCGCCCTTGGCCTGGCGCAGCTCGCAGGGATCGGACCCGCCGGGTTCCACCGCGACATAGGTCTGGGCAACGAAGCGCTGGTCCTCTTCGAAGGCCCGCAGCGCCGCCTTCTGGCCGGCGGCGTCGCCGTCGAAGGTGAAAATGACTTCTCCCCCGCTGCCGTCGTCGGACAGCAGCCGGCGTGCGATCTTGATGTGTTCGGTGCCGAATGCCGTGCCGCAGGTGGCCACCGCCGTCGGGATCCCGGCCAGGTGGCAGGCCATCACGTCGGTGTAGCCCTCCACCACCACCAACTGGCGGTCCTTGGCGATGTTCCGCTTGGCGAGGTCGATCCCGTAGAGGACCTGCGACTTCTTGTAGAGCGCGGTCTCGGGGGTGTTCAGGTACTTGGGCCCCTGGTCGTCCTCGTAGAGCTTGCGCGCACCAAAGCCGATGGTGTCCCCGGCAATGTCGCGGATGGGCCAGATCAACCGGCCGCGGAACCGGTCGTAAATCCCCCGGCCGCCTTCGGAAAACATGCCGGTAAGCCTGAGTTCTGCGTCGGTGTAGCCGCGGCCGCGGAGGTGCTTGAGCAGCGAGTCCCAGCCCTGCGGTGCGTAGCCGACGCCGAACTGTTCCGCAGCGGCCCGGTCGAAGCCGCGGCCGTAGAGGAAATTCCGACCCTCGGTCGCACCGGGGGTCAGCAGTTGAGCGCGGAAGAATTCATCGGCGATCTTGTGCGCGTCGAGGAGGCGCTGGCGGCGGCCGATTTCCTCGCGGTTCGGGCCCGAGCCGCCGTCCTCGTAGCGCAGTTCGTAGCCGATGCGGGCCGCGAGCTTCTCCACTGCCTCGTGGAAGGTGGTGTGGTCCAGCTTCTGGACAAAGGAGATGACATCGCCGTCTTCGCCGCAGCCGAAGCAGTGGTAGCGGCCCACCTGGGGACGCACAGTGAACGAGGGCGAGCGCTCATCGTGGAAGGGACAGAGGCCCTTGTAGGAGCCCAGGCCGGCGCCCTTGAGGGTCACGTAGCCGTCGACGACTTCCTTGATGTCGGTGCGCTGGCGTACTTCGTCGATATCTTCACGTTTGATCAGGCCGGCCACAGTGCCATCCTAGTCCCGGGGTACGACGCCGGGCGGCGGCTTATGGCGCCGGTCACCACAGCGACGGCAGGCTGCCGACGAGGCGTTCGTACATGGCCAGCGCGGAGCCGTCGGTCAGCGAGGCCACCTGGTCGATGACGACGCGCAGCCGGGCGCCGTCGTCTTCCGCGGCCCGCCAGTCGGCGGCGAACATCGGCTCCAGGTTGCGGTCACCGCTGGCGCTGAGCGCGGTCACCAGCGCGTGCAGGACCTCGCGCTGGCGCTCGTAGATGGGCTGCCGGTGCTCGGTGGTCATCACAAACGTGGTGGCCAGGCCCTTCATCACGGCGATCTCCATGACGGTCTCGTCCGGGACGATCAGTTCGGCGTTGTAGCGGGTCAGGTTCTCCGGGCCGTAGACGGCGCGGGTGGTCTCGAGTGCGCTTTGGCAGAACCGGCCGATCAGCTGGCTGGTCATGTCCTTCAGCGCGGCCATGGACTTGCGGCTGCCGTCGGCCTCGCGGACCCACACGCTGGTGGCCTCCAGCCGGGCCAGGGCGGCGTCGATGGCGGCGGGGTCGTTGTGCGGCAGGTACCACTGCTTGGCGTAGCCCACCACCCGGGCCCGGTGGTCCGGGTTGTCCATCCAGCGCAGCTGGAAGTGCCCGGCGACGATCGCGTCCTCGACGTCGTGCACCGAGTAGGAGATGTCGTCCGCGAGGTCCATGACCTGGGCCTCGAGGCAGGAACGGCGCTCGGGCGCGCCCTCGCGGATCCAGTCGAAAATCGGCAGGTCGTCCTCGTAGGCGCCGAACTTGCTGGTCCGCTGGCCGTGGATCACCGGGGCGTTCTCCGCCGACCACGGGTACTTCGCGGCCGCGTCGAGGCTGGCTCGGGTCAGGTTGAGGCCGGCGGGCCGGCCATCCGGGGCCAGGACCTTGGGTTCCAGCCGGGTCAGCAGGCGCAGGGTCTGGGCGTTGCCTTCAAAACCGCCGATCGCGTGCGCGACCTCGTTCAGGGCCGACTCGCCGTTGTGGCCGAACGGCGGGTGGCCGAGGTCGTGGCTCAAGCAGGCCGTGTCCACCACGTCGGGGTCGCAGCCCAGGGCGCGGCCGAGTTCACGGCCCACCTGCGCTACCTCGAGGCTGTGGGTGAGCCGGGTGCGGACGAAGTCGTCCGTGTCCGGGGCGACCACCTGGGTCTTAGCGCCCAGCCGGCGCAGCGCCGAGGAGTGCAGCACCCGGGCGCGGTCCCGTTCGAAGTCAGACCGGTAGGTGCTCTTGGGTGGTTCCTCCACCCAGCGGGCACAGTCTCGGTCCACGTAGCCGTCCAGCACGGGCGCGGACGTCCTGGTTTCAGCCACCGGAGACGTCCAGTTCGGCGAAGGAGATGTCCCGGGACTGCTCCGAGTCCAGGCTGCGGTTGAGCAGCCAGTCCTTGGGCAGTGCGGGCTTCTTGGGTGAACCGGCGCGGCCGCGGGGGCCCTCGGCGTCGGCGCCCGGGTAGGGCGAATCGAGGTCCAGCTCGTCGAGGGTGCCGCGCAGCACTTCGAGGCTGGTCACGAGCGCCAGCCGGTTGCGCAGTTCGCTGCCCACCACGTAGCCCTTGAGGTACCAGGCCATGTGCTTGCGGATCTCGCGGAGGGCCTTGCCCTCGTCGCCGAATGTCTCCACCATCAGCTCGGCGTGGCGGTAGATGCTTTCCGCCACCTGGCGCAGCGCCGGCGTGTGCCGGGCGTCGCTGCCCTCGAAGGCAGCCATGAGGTCCCCGAACAGCCATGGCCGGCCCTGGCAGCCGCGGCCCACCACAACGCCGTCCACGCCGGTTTCGCGCACCATCCGCACCGCGTCTTCGGCGGACCAGATGTCCCCGTTGCCGAGCACGGGGATGTCCGGGAGCGCTTCGCGCAGCCGGGCTATGGCGGACCAGTCGGCCTTGCCGGAGTAGAACTGCGCCGCGGTGCGGCCGTGCAGGGCGACGGCGGCGACGCCGGAATCGCGGGCGATGCGGCCGGCGTCGAGGTAGGTGAGGTGGTCGTCGTCGATGCCCTTGCGCATCTTGATCGTCAGCGGGATGTCGCCCTTTGACGCTTCCTTGACCGCGGTCTGGACGATCGAGGTAAACAGGTCGGTCTTCCAGGGCAGCGCCGAGCCGCCGCCGCGGCGGGTCACCTTGGGTACCGGGCAGCCGAAGTTGAGGTCGATGTGGTCGGCGCGGTCTTCCTCGACCAGCATCCGGACGGCCGCCCCGACCGTCACGGGGTCCACGCCGTAGAGCTGGACGGAGCGGACTTTCTCATCCTCGTCGTGCGAAATGATGCGCAGTGATTCGGGGGTGCGCTCCACGAGCGCCCGGGAGGTGACCATCTCCGCCACGTACAGGCCACCGCCGTATTCACGGCAGAGCCTGCGGAAAGCGGAGTTGGTGATGCCCGCCATCGGGGCCAGGATCACGGGGGTGTCCACCGTGAGGGGGCCCAGCTTCAGGGGCGGCAGTTCCAGCTTGGGGGCAGGAGGCGTTGCTACAACAGTCACCCGTCCATTGTCTCAAAGCCGGGCAAATCGGCGGGACCCCGGCCCGGCCATGTGGAAAACGCGGCGTGCACAGTACAGCGCGGAGCAGCCCGGTCAGCTGGGAATAGCGGCCCGCCGGCCGCGGCGGGTCGCCGTCGCCGGCCCAGCCCCGCCGTCGGGTGAGCCGACGGCGTCCGCAACGCCGCCGTCGTCGGTCGACGCGCCGCCCTTGAGTCCGGTGGCTTTCACGACGAGGACAGCAATCAGCGTGGTGACCGGAATCGCCAGGACCAGCCCGATGGAGCCGACGAGTGTGCGGATGACTTCCTCGGAGAGTTCGGCGCTGGTGAGCGTGTCGCCCAGCGGCCGCTCGTAGAGCATCACGATGATCAGGATTGGCAGGGCCGCGCCGGCGTAGGCGAACGCGATGGTGTACACGGTGGAAGCGATGTGGTCCCGGCCGATCCGCATGGCCGCGGCGAACAGCTTCCGCGCCGGCGTCCCGGGGGCGAGTTCCCAGAGCTCCCACACCGCGGAGGACTGGGTGATCGTGACGTCGTTGAGCACGCCGAGGCCGGAGATGATCAGCCCGCACAGGATGATCCCGGAGATGGAGATGTGGTCCGAGACGTTCGCGAGCGTGGCGGCGTCGTGGCTGCCCACGCCGGCGAGGTTCGCCGCGTCGGTGGCCCAGGCCGCGAGCGCGGCAGTGATGCCCAGGCCGAACATGGTGCCCAGCAGCGCGGTCGACGTGCGGGCGGTGAAGCCGTGGGCAAAGTACAGCACGCCGATCATGATCACCGTGGACCCGACGAGCGCCAGCAGCAGCGGCGGTTTGCCCTCGACCAGGCCCGGAAGCATAAAGGAGACCAGCACGGCGTAGGCGCCGACGAGGCCGATGAGGGCGCGCAGCCCCCGCCAGCGCGCCACCGCGATCACGACGACGGCGTAGAGCACGGCGAGCAGGATGATCGGGAGCGTCCGGACGAAGTCGACGAAGACGTAGGCGGGTGTGCCCTGCGCGGCGGCGCCCTGCGCCTTGGAGAGGTTCAGATATCGGATGTTGTCGCCGACCTTGACGCCGTGGGACTTGGCGACGTCGGGGTTGATCACCACCTTGACCGGGTTTCCGCCTTTGTCCGGTTCGGTGTAGGCGAAAGTGCACTGCGAACCCTGCCCGGCACCGGCCGGGGCACCGGCCGGGGCGTCCGGCTGGGCGCCCGTACAGCCTTCGACGACGACGCGCTGGATCCTGCCGGTGTCGAAGCTGACACCCGGGGCTGCCGCGTAGGGGCTGGAGAGCTTGATGCCCTCCTTGCTGCCGGACGGCCAGAGTGACACCATTGCGGCGAGCGTCAGCAGAGTCAGCGGAACCAGGATGGCGGCAAGGATCCAGTTGGCCTTCTTCCGTGCCGCGGCCGCCCGGGGCGAGGTGTCGAGGTGCCCGCCGGTGGTGTGTGAATGTCCGGCGCCCATCAGCAGTTCAACCTCATGCCGAAAACTCTACGGTGTCGGCGGCGTCGGGTGCGTCGGCGGTGTCGGTTAGGCCGGCGCGATGTTTTGGTTGACGTGGAACAGGTTCTGCGGATCGTACGTGGCCTTGACCTCCCGCAGCCTGGCGTAATTTGGGCCGTAGTTGTCCGGGACCCGGCCCTGGTCATCGCCGTCCATGAAGTTGATGTAGCCGGCGGTCTCGGAGAAGGGCTGCAGCGCCGCTGCGTAGTCACGCACCCAGGCGATGTTCGCTTCGCTGTCCGCCGGGTCCTCCCAATGGCAGGCGATCACCGGGGAGAACCTGGCTGTCCGGTTCGGAAACGCCGTGTCCGTGACACCCACCCGGTGCACTGCCCCGTCGATCGGGTAAATGTGCACGGCGGTCTGAAGGCTGGGCACCCGGCGGCCGTAGTCCAGGTGGGCGTCGATGGCTCCGTCGTTGAGCTCGGACAGGAACGCCGCTTTCCAGTAGGCCAGGAGCCCCTTGGGGTACATCCCGTCGAACGCCGAGTTCAGGGCCGGATACGGCATAGGGCCCACCATCGACCCGGCCACTGGCGCCGCGTCCAGGAACGGCTGCCACCGGGCTGGCCCCTCGGCGGGGTCACCGGTCCACATGCCGACCACTATGCAGACCGGCTTTCCGTGCCACTGCTCAGGGAGGAACGGGACGGGCGGACCCTGGTGGAAGGCGAGGAAGGCGCCGAACTCCTCCGGGGCTGCCGCGAGTTGTTCCCGGTAGAACTTCGCGACGGTTTCGGCGTGCTCCCCCGGGAAGATGATGATCCCGGCGTGGACCATGTCCACGGGATGCAGGCGGAATTCCAGCGAGGTCACGACGCCGAAGTTCCCCCCGCCGCCGCGCAACGCCCAGAAGAGATCGTCATGCTCGCTCTCGCTCGCCGTGACGAATTTGCCGTCCGCGGTGACGACGTCGGCCGAGATGAGGTTGTCGCAGCTGAGCCCGTATTTCCGGTCGAGGTACCCGATGCCTCCGCCGAGGGTCAACCCCGACACCCCGGTGGAGCCGACGACGCCGCCGGTGGTCGCCAGCCCGAAGGCGTGGGTGGCGTGATTAAAGTCCGCCCAGGTTGCGCCGGCCTCGGTCCGGGCCGTCTTGGCGGCCGGATCAACCCGGACGCCTCGGGTGTTGGCAAAGTCGATGACCAGCGCGTCATCCGCCGTGCCAAAGCCCGGTCCGCTGTGGCCGCCGCCGCGGACGGCCAGCGCGAGGCTGTTCTCCCGGGCGAAGTTGACGGCGGCGATCACGTCCGCCACCTGGGACACGCGGACCACCGCTGCGGGCCGCTTGTTGATCATGCCGTTGTGCACTGCCCGCGCCTCGTCATAGCCCGCGTCGCCGGCCGTGATGACGTGCCCGCGGACTTGCCCGCGCAGGCTGTCGAAGTCGGTTCCATCCATTTTCTGTACCGTCGATTTCGTCGTGGTTTCCGACCCGGACGGTGAATTGTGCTCCCAGCCGGCATGGCGCCCGGAGGTTTACGAACACAGGCCTACTCCTCCGCCCGGTCCGCGTCAAGGTGTCCGGACCGTTGCGTCTCGGGTTTGCCGCAGGAGGCCGGGCCACGCCCCGAGGGCCACGCCCATCCCGCGGGGGCACCGCTGCGAATGTCCTGAGGGAAGACCTGCGCAAACCAGCGGGTAGAGGCTGACGGGAACGCCTGCGGGCAACTTATTGTTGGTAATTGCAGGGACCAGACGAGGTGGAGGACGCGAACGTGGCCAGACGCATGACAGACGACCGGGAGCACCAGGCGGCCGGAGCCGGCCCGGCGGCCCGGGCCGAGCTCAGCATCGCCGACGCATCCGGGGAAACCCGTGGCGTCGCCCTGGTGCTGCACGGCGGCCGCGCGGACAGCTTCGAGGCGGTCCGTGCACGGCACCTCAGCCCCGCCAGGATGCTGCCCTTCGCGCAGGCTCTCCGGAACGAGGGCGGCCCGCACGGACTGGCCGTCTGGACCCTGCGGAACCGGTACCGGGGCTGGAACGGGCCGGACATGTCACCTGTCCAGGACGCCCGCTGGGCACTCGCCCAGATCAGCCGCGAGCACCCCGGCGTCCCTGTCTACCTGCTGGGTCACTCGATGGGTGGCCTCACGGCACTCTGTGTCGCGGACCACCCGCAGGTGCAAGCCGTGGTTGCACTGGCCCCCTGGCTGGACCGGTCCACCCCGGTGGAACCCGTCGCCGGGCGCCGCGTGCTGATCGTGCACGGCACCGAGGACCGCTGGACCAGCCCCAAAAACTCGCTGGCCTTTGCCCGGCGCGCGGAGGGTGTGGCCGCCTCGATCGACTACATCTCGCTCACGGGCGCCGGCCACTTCATGTTCCGCCGGGTCCGGCTCTGGAACTCGCTGGCCAACGGTTTTATCCTGGACTCCTTCGCCAGCCGCGCCGGCACCGAACTCCGCGGCACGGATACGCTCCGCCAGGTTCTGCCCGCCGCGGCCGGCCTCCCCGTGGTGCTCTGATGCCGGCCTTCCCGCTGGACGCTTTTCTGGCCAGCCTGCCCTGGGTGGCGCTCGGTCTGGTGGCCCTGCTGGCGGTGACGTTCGCCGTCGCCGTCCGCCAAAGCCGCCACTCGGTGATTGACACGGTGTGGGGGCTGGGCTTCGTGGTGGCGGCCGCGGTCTCCTGGCTGCTGTCCGCGGGCCACGGCGACGCCGGACGCCGCCTGCTGCTGCTGGCCCTCGTGGCTGTCTGGGGCATCCGGCTGGCCGTCCACATCGGCCTCCGGGCCCGCGGCGGCCATGAAGACCCGCGCTACGTGGACATGCTCTCCTCGGCGCCGGGCTCCCGCAACACCTACGCGCTGCGCCGGGTGTACCTGCCGCAGGGCATCGTGATGTTCTTTGTCTCGCTTACCATCCAGGTGGGCATGTTCAGCACCGGCGCCCTGGGCTGGCTGGCGCTGCTGGGCGTCCTGCTGTGGATTGTCGGCTTCGTCTTTGAGACGGTCGGCGACTGGCAGCTGGCACAGTTCAAGGCGGATCCGGCCAGGCGCGGCACCGTCCTGGACACCGGGCTTTGGCGCTACACCCGGCACCCGAACTACTTCGGGGATGCCGCCGTGTGGGCCGGGCTGTTCCTCGTCGCCGCGGATTCCTGGCCCGGTGTGCTGACCATCCTCTCCCCCGCCCTGATGATCTGGACACTGTCCGGCAAGACCGGCAAGCCGCTGACCGAGAAGGCCATGTCCGCCCGGCCCGGCTACAAGGAGTACGTCGAATCGACCTCCGGCTTCCTGCCCTGGCCGCCGCGCCGCCAGCCGCGGGCGCAGCAGCCGGGCCGGCAGCAGCCCGGCGGCCGCTGACGTGCCCGCGGCCGGACGCGGCTGGAGGCCGCTGCCGAACCACCGCTTTTACCGGATGATCGTCCGCACCGGCCAGGCGCTGCGTTGGCTGTTCCGGATCCGGGTCATCGTCACAGGCGCCGAACACCTCCCCCCGGCGCAACCGGACAGGCAGCCGGAAGGCGGCTCGCGGCGGGTCACTCCGGGGACGGGCGCCGTCGTCGCGATCACCCATTTCGGCTACCTCGATTTCGCCGTCGCCGAGCTGCTGCTGTGGCGGCACAACAAAGCCCAGATGCGCTTCCTGATCACCCAAGGCGCTGCCGACCACTGGTTCGCCGGGCCGGCCATCAGCGCCGCCGGGCACGTCGTCGTCGGCTATGACACCGGAGCGCACGCCTACGACGCCGCCGTGCAAAAGCTCCGCGAGGGGGAATACATCGCGATCCTGCCCGAGGCCGGGGTCAGCCGCAGCTTTACGGTGCGCGAGTGCAAAACCGGCGCGGTGCGGATGGCCGCCGAGGCCGGGGTGCCCGTCATCCCCGTCTCGGTCTGGGGCGCGCACCGGATCATGACCCGGCACCACGGCTTCTCCCCGCTGCGCGCCTGGCGCGCACCGGTCCGGGTCCACGTCGGCGAGCCCTTCACCCCGGACCCCGGGCTGGACGTCCCCGCCGCCACGGAGGCCTTGCGCGACGCGCTCCAGCGCGGGATCGACGCCGGCATCGCCGACTTCCCGCTCACGCCCGAACCGGGCGCCTGGTGGATGCCCGCAGCGCTCGGCGGCGGCGCCCCCACCGAGGAGGAACGCCGGCGGCTGGACCAGGCCGAAGGTCCGCGGCGCGCGCGCAGCCGGCGCCGATAAGCCCGGTTCACCCCAGCGGCTTGGCTACACTCCATCGGGTACAAAAACGCACTCAATGGAGAGGTACCCCTCTGTGGCAAACACAGTCCTGACCAAACACGGGATCGGCGAAGAACGCGGTCTCGCCCGGATAGCCCAACGGATGGCGGCGTGGACCGAGAAGTGGTTCCCGGACGCCTACATCTTCGCCCTGGCCGGCGTGATCATCATCGCCCTGGCAGCGCTGGCTATCGGCGCTTCACCCCAGTCCATCGCGGATTCGTTCGGCAACGGCTTCTGGGACCTGACCGCCTTCACCCTGCAGATGGCCATGGTGGTGCTCACCGGCTACGTCGTGGCGACGTCCCCGCCGGTGGCGCGCCTGATCAACCGCCTGGCCCTCGTCCCGGCCACTGCCCGCACCGCCGTGAGCTTCGTGGCCCTGATGTCGATGTCCGTCTCCTTCCTGAACTGGGGCCTGAGCCTGATTTTCGGCGGCCTGCTGGCCCGCGCCATCGCCCGCCGCAGGGACCTCACCGTGGACTACCGGGCCCTCGGCGCGGCGGCCTTTATGGGCCTCGGCGCCGTCTGGGCCCTCGGCCTGTCCTCCTCCGCCGCGCAGCTGCAGGCGACGGCGGCCTCCTTGCCGCCGGCCCTGCTGAAAATCACCGGGATCCTGGACTTCGGCACCACGATCTTCACCTGGCAGTCCCTGCTCACCCTGGTCATCCTGATGGCGCTCACCGCGGTGATCGCGCACTTCTCGGCGCCGCAGGGCGGGGCGATCCGCACCGCCGAGGACCTCGGCGTCGACCTTGACGACGAACCGAGCGAGCCGGCACCGCGGTCCCGGCCGGGCGAGTGGCTTGAATACAGCAGGATCCTGCCGGTCCTCGCCGGGATCCTGACCCTGGGCTGGCTGGTCTCCCAGTTCCTGACCAAGCCGTTCCTGAGCGTCGTCAGCAGCCTCAACGGCTACCTGCTGGTCTTCCTCATCCTGGGCCTGGTGCTGCACGGCACCCCGCGGAACTTCCTGCAGGCCGTGACCAAGGCTGTCCCGGCGACCGCCGGCATCCTGGTGCAGTTCCCGCTCTACGCGGCGATGGCCGCGATCCTCACCAAGGCCACCGGAAACGGCGGGATGACCATCTCCGCGCACCTGGCCGGTTTCTTCTCGGAGATCGGCAGCGGCGGCGGCTTCGCCGTCGTCATCGCGCTGTACACGGCGGTGCTGGGCCTGCTGGTGCCCTCCGGCGGCGGCAAATGGCTCGTCGAGGCGCCCTACGTGATGCAGTCCGCCACCGATGTGCAGATGAACCTCGGCTGGACCGTGCAGATCTACAACATCGCCGAGGCGCTGCCGAACCTGGTGAACCCGTTCTTTATGCTGCCGTTGCTCGCGGTGCTGAGGCTCCGCGCCCGGGACCTGGTCGGGTTCACGTTCCTGCAGTTCGTGTTCCACCTGCCGGTGGTCCTGTTGCTCGTCTGGCTGCTCGGGATGACGTTCCAGTTCGTCCCGCCGGTGCTCCCCTAGCCGCCGCTTAAGCCAACTGACCCGCAGTTGTTGTCGCGTCAAGGCGACAACAACTGCGGGTCAATTGCGTTAACGGGCTTAGGCGGGGTCCGAGACGATCAGCGTGTCCGCGCCGGCCTGCCGGGCCTTGCCGGTCTCCAGCAGCGGCTCGACGACGGCGCGCAGGGCCGTCATCGAATCGTCCAGTTCCAGCAGCACCGGGTACTGGTACGCAATCAGCGCCAGCAGGTCCCGGACTGCGGCCTGCGCCTCGTCGTCGGACAGCTCCGGGTCGTGGCCCAGGAAGACGTCCGAGGGATCGCCGGCCTTCGTGGCGTGGCCCTCTTCGGGGCCGCCCATCTCCGGGCCGCCCTGCGCGTAGCTGACCGCGAACGCCTGGAGCCGGCCCTTCTTGCTGGCCGGCACGCCCGCGCCGAACGCACTGGCCTTGGGCGCGCGCAGTACGATCGCGCCGTGCGCGCCGCTCAAATCGTCCAGGAAGAGCCGCTGCACGGTGGCGATGCTGAGCTCACCGGGGCTGTCCCAATGGTGCACGGCGGTGTAGTACCGGCCCACGACGTCGCTCAGCTCCACCGAGCCGGTGGCCAGATCCTCCACCTGCTCCGACGCCGCGGCCTCGGAGCCGTCGCCGAAGACCGGGAGCTTCAGGGCACCGGGCTCCACAACCACCAGGCGGGAACGCTGGATCGGGGCCAGGCCGGCCGCCTCGGCGAAGGCGGCGCCGGGCGTGCCCGGCTCCACCTTGGTCCGGAGCCGGGAAACGCCCGACGGCGCACGCCCGGCCTCGTGCCGGAGCATGGCCAGCAGCGTGGAGCCGATGCCGGTCCGGCGGTGGTCGCGGGCGACTTCCACGTACACCCAGAGGCGCTCCGGGTGCAGCGAGGCCTCGTGGACCACGCCGGCCGCGACGGGGATGGCGACGCCGTCAACGACGTCCTCGGCCACGATGCAGCGGCGCCAGGGGGCGTTGCCCGAGGGCGCGAGGGTGCCGCGGAACTGCCGGGCCTGGTCCGTTTCCGGCCCGCCCCAGATCTCCAGGAGGGCGAGGTCGTCGCCCTCGCGCCATTCGCGGTATCCGATCGCCATGCTCAGGCGCCAATCAGCCGTGCGGCCAGGTAACCCTCCACCTTGTCCAGGGACACGCGTTCCTGGCTCATGGTGTCGCGTTCACGGATGGTGACGGCCTGGTCCTCGAGCGTGTCGAAGTCCACCGTGATGCAGAACGGCGTGCCGATCTCGTCCTGCCGGCGGTAGCGGCGGCCGATCGCGCCGGCGTCGTCGAACTCGATGTTCCAGTTCCTGCGCAGCTGCGCGGCAAGGTCCTTGGCCTTCGGGGACAGGTCCTCGTTGCGGCTCAGCGGGAGCACCGCCGCCTTGACCGGTGCCAGCCGCGGGTCCAGCTTGAGCACGGTGCGGACGTCGACGCCGCCCTTGGCGTTGGGTGCCTCGTCCTCGGTGTAGGCGTCGATCATGAACGCCATGAAGGAACGGGTGAGGCCGGCGGCGGGCTCGATCACGTACGGGGTGTAGCGCTCGTTGGTGGCCTGGTTGAAGTAGCTCAGGTCCTGGCCGGAGGCCTTCGAGTGCGTGGAGAGGTCGAAGTCGGTGCGGTTGGCGATGCCCTCGAGCTCGCCCCACTCGGAGCCCTGGAAACCGAAGCGGTACTCGATGTCCGTGGTGCCCTTGGAGTAGTGGCTGAGCTTCTCCAGCGGGTGCTCGAAGAAGCGCAGGTTCTCCTCGCGGATGCCCAGGCCGGTGTACCAGGCCATGCGCTCCTTCATCCAGTACTCGTGCCACTGCTCGTCGGTGCCGGGCTCGACGAAGAATTCCATCTCCATCTGCTCGAACTCGCGGGTGCGGAAGATGAAGTTGCCCGGCGTGATCTCGTTGCGGAAGGACTTGCCGATCTGGCCGATGCCGAACGGCGGCTTCTTCCGGGAGGTGGTGAGCACGTTGTTGAAGTTCACGAAGATGCCCTGCGCGGTTTCGGGGCGCAGGTAGTGCAGGCCCTCTTCGCTGGCCACCGGGCCCAGGTAGGTCTTGAGCAGGCCGGAGAACTCCTGCGGCTCGGTCCATTCGCCGCGGGTACCGCAGTTGGCACAGACGATGTCCTTGAGGCCGTTCTCGGCGGGGCGGCCCTTCTTCTCCTCGTACTCTTCCTCGAGGTGGTCGGCGCGGTAGCGCTTGTGGCAGGAGAGGCACTCGACCAGCGGGTCGGAGAAGACCTCGACGTGGCCGGAGGCTTCCCAGACCTGGCGGGGCAGGATCACCGAGGAGTCGAGGCCGACGACGTCTTCGCGGCCGCGGACCACGGACTGCCACCACTGGCGCTTGATGTTTTCCTTCAGCTCGGCGCCGAGGGGGCCGTAGTCCCAGGCAGAACGGGAGCCACCGTAGATTTCACCGGCCTGGAAGACGAAACCCCGTCGCTTTGCGAGGGAAATGATCTGGTCGAGTACGGATTTTGCTGCCATGGGAACTCCAATTTCTACAGGGCCGCTGGGTGCGGTCCGTGCTGTCAGCCCCGGGTCACCGGCTGGTTGCCGGGCGGGGTAGTGCTTACGGTGTGATGCAAACTCCTAGCCTACCCGCGCTGCTATCGCTTCAGGGCCCCGCGGGACCAGGGCAGGCTGGCCAGGACAATGGCTGCCAGCGTCAGCAGGGTGCCCAGCACGGTGGGCAGCGCGACGACGGTCCCGGGCGCGGGCAGCACCAGGTCGAGCCCGAGTGAGCCCAGCAGTTGCCCGGCGATCATGCCCAGCCCGGTGATCAGGACCCCCAGGCTGCGGACCAGGAGGGCAGCGACGCCGATGAAGATACAGCCCATGGGGCCGCCAAGGTAGTACCACCACTCTGTAGGAAGAGCGTGGCCGGGCCCGGCGATGGCCAGTTTGATCAGCCAGGCGAGCCACAGCACCACGCTGCCGGCGATGAAGTTCACCAGGGTGGCGGTGATGGGCGTGCGGTAGCTCACGGTGGCCGTGCCGTTCATCGCCTGCTGGAAACTCATCAGGAACCCGGCGAGAACCGGCAGCAGCACCGGCAGCAGCAGTTGCAGCGGGCCGGCCTCCGCTCCGGAAGACGCGCCTGCGCCGGCCGCCGCACTGCCGTCGAAGCGCGGCGACACGGCCCAGGCGACGGCGGCGACGGTCAGCACGCTGCCGAGTACGCGGATGCCGGTGACCGGCCTCTTGCCCGCCGGGCCGATCCCCATCCGGTCCACCAGCAGTCCGCTGAGCGTCTGCCCGGTAACCGCGGCGACCGTGAACAAGGCGACGCCGAGCAGCCCGACCGTGAAGGACTGGGCGAAGACGAAGAACGCGCCGATGCCTCCGGCCAGCACGTAGTAGCGCGGGAAGCGGCGCTCCCGCAGCGCCGGCAGGACTTCGGCGAACCCGGCACGGCCCTTCGGCAGGACCAGCGAGACGACGATCATCAGCGCCAGGCCGACGCTGAAGCTGACCACCGCGGCGGCGAGGCCGTCGGCCAGGACGCTTCCGAGGGCGCCGTTGATCCGGCCCTGGACGGGGACGAAGAGTCCGGCCGCAACGGCAAGGAGCAGTCCGACGGGCAGAGGGATCCGCGGTGCGTGGGTCATTGGTGCCACCTTTGGTCAGGCATTATTGCTTGTATGAGCAACCCGGAAATTGAAGACATTCCCATCCGCGACGACATGATCCGGCTGGGCCAGCTGCTGAAGCTGGCCAACCTGGTCGAGGACGGGGTGGAGGCTGCCGAGCTGGTCAAGAACGGCCTGGTCAAGGTCAACGGCGAGATTGACGACCGCCGCGGACGCCAGCTCCACCACGGCGACACGGTCACGGTGAACGGGCAGACCGTCCGGATCATCACCCCCAGCGGAGCCTAACAGCCACTGGCAGCGCCCGACAGCGCGCAGCCGCTCCCGGCAGCGCCGGCCGCTCCGGGCTTATTTGTTGAGTACCTCGTGGGTGAGGAACTCGCCGACGTGGCCGACCTCCTGCTGGTTAATGCCGTGCCACATGCCGGTGTAGAGCACCTTGGTGAGCTTGACGTGCTTGCGCACCCAGCCCATGGTGAATTCGATCTTGTCCGGCGTGATGACGGGGTCCTGCTGGTCGCGGCCCCAGAACATCGGCACTGTTCCGTCCAGTTCCGCGTCGCGGAAGCTGGGGTCCCCGCCGGCGTCGACCGCGAACCCGGAGAGGCCGACGACGGCGGCGTAGCCGTCCGGACGCTGCCGCAGCAGCGTGGTGGCCATGGCCATGCCCATCGAGAAGCCGAGCAGGGTGACCGAGGGGTGGTTCGCCCTGGCCGAGTCGATCCAGTCCTGCGCGTAGGCGGCGGCGTGCTTGACGGCGTCGAGCGAATACTCAATGGATGCGGTCAGCGGGAACCAGGTGAAGCCCGGTCCGGAGACCAGCGGGGCACGCAGCGAGGCCACCACAAACTCCTCGGGCAGCATGTCCGCCAGGCTGAGCAGATCCTGTTCGTTGGCTCCGTAGCCGTGCAGCAGCACCAGCAGCGGCTTGCCGGCGCGCTCCTCCTCGGGCCGGGACCACAGGACAACGGGGGCGGGAAAGGCAGCGGGAAAGGACGGGGCTTCAGTCATGGCTCCATTCTTACAGTTACCTAGGAGTAACAAGCTACGGTGGCGCCGCTTTGCGGGAACAGTGCAGGATATGAAGGTGAGCGAAACAGAAGCGATGGAGAATTTCCCGGACCGGACTGTCAACCACCCCTGGACCCGCTACGTCGCGATGGGCGACTCCTTTACGGAAGGCATCGGCGATCCCGAGCCGGCCAGCCCGGGCGGGCACCGCGGCTGGGCGGACCGGGTGGCAGAGGAACTGAGCCGCGGCCACGACGATTTCGCCTACGCCAACCTGGCCGTCCGGGGCCGGCTGCTACAACAGATCGTGGACCAGCAACTGGCCCATTGCCTGTCCCTGAAGCCGGACCTGGTGACCCTCTCCGCGGGCGGGAACGACTTGATCCGGCCCGGCGGGGACCCCGATGTCCTCGCCGAACGGCTGGACTCCGTGGTGCAGATCCTGAGTATGGGCGGCGCCACCGTGGTCCTGTTCAACGGCCCGGACACGGGCTCCTCGGTGCTGGGCCGGATCCGCAGCAAGGTGGCCATCTACAACGAGAACCTGCGCACCGTGGCCGCCCGGCACGACGCCGTCATCGCGGACATGTGGTCACTGCGTCAGCTCAACGATCCGCAGATGTGGGACGCGGACCGGCTGCACTTCTCGCCGCTGGGCCACCACACAATCGCGGCCATGGTGCTGGATTCGCTGAATGTGCAGCACACCCTGGAGCCCCTCTCCCCCAAGCCGCTGCCGCAGCGCAGCTGGCGGGAGGCCCGCACCGGGGACCTGATCTGGGCCCGGGAGCACTTTGTCCCGTGGGTGGTCCGCCGGCTCCGGCACCGCTCCTCCGGCGACGGGATCACGGCCAAGCGTCCGCTGGCCGGACCGGTGTTCGGCCCCGGCGTGCCGCTCGGCTCGGGTGAGGGCCCGCCCGGCGCCGAGGACGCGTTGCGGTCCTGAACGGCCCGGGCGAAGCCGGCCAGGCATCCGACCCGGCAACCCTCCCCGCCTTTCCCGGCACCCGGGGCGGGGCGTGCGCGTTAAGCTGGAAAGACACCTTTTGAGAGGCCCGGTACCGTGAGTATTTTCTTTTGGATCATCCTGTTGTCCTTCCTGGTTCCGGCGGCGATGCGCCTGTACCGGAAATCCGTCCGCGGACGAAACCAGGACCCGGGCCTGCCGGGCCAGTTCCCGGGGCAGTTTCCCGGCCAGTACCCCGGCCAGCAGAGCAACCAGCCCCGGGACGGATTCACCCAGCGGGACTACTTCGGCGGCTTCGGCCAGCTGGGCGCCCCGCGGCCCCCGGCCAACCAGCCGCCCGCGAACCAGCAGTACCCCGTCCCGTATGAGGACAGCCCGGAATACCTGAACAACCCGCCGCAGCCCACCGGACAGCAGTGGCAGCAGCCCTGGCAGCAGCCGGCCCAGTCCCAGGCGCCCGCTCCTTCGCCGACTCCCGTCCCGGAGGTTCCGCCGGCGCCGTCGGGGCCGCAGGGCTACCGCGCACGCAAGCTCGCCGAGCTGGACCAGAAGTACAGCAACGGCGAGCTCGCCATGGAGGATTACATGGCCCAGCGCGCGGAGATCATGAAGGGCTAGGCGGCGGCAGCCCTAGTCGACCTGCGGGAAACCGAGGTCGATCACCGAGGTGGAGGGATCCGGCCAGCGGGTGGTGACCACCTTGCCGCGGGTGTAGAAGCGGATGCTTTCCGGGCCGTACATGTGGGTGTCGCCGAAGAGCGAGTTCTTCCACCCGCCGAAGGAGAAGGTCCCCACCGGCACCGGGATGGGCACGTTGACGCCCACCATGCCGGCCTCGACGTCGAACTCGAACTGCCGGGCAGCGCCGCCGTCGCGGGTGAAGATCGCCACGCCGTTGCCGAACTCGTTGTCGTTGACCAGCTTCACGGCGTCGGCGTAGCTCTCGACGCGGACCACCGAGAGCACGGGGCCGAAGATCTCATCGTCGTAGACCTTCATGCCGGGCTTGACGTGGTCGATCAGGCTGACGCCGATGAAGAAGCCGTTGGAGTCGAACTCCTGTTCGCGGCCGTCCACCACCACGGAGGCGCCCTCGTCAGCGGCGCCGGCCACATAGGAGGCCACCTTGTCGCGGTGGTCGGCGGTGATCAGCGGGCCCATCTGGGAGGCGGGGTCGGTGCCGGGGCCGATCTTGAGGGTGGCCATCCGGGTCTTTATCGCGTCCACAAGCTCGTCCGCGATGTTCCCGACTGCCACCAGGACGCTGACGGCCATGCAGCGCTCGCCAGCGGAGCCGTAGGCGGCGGAGACGGCGGCGTCGGCGGCCATCTCCAGGTCCGCGTCCGGAAGCACCACCATGTGGTTCTTGGCGCCGCCGAGTGCCTGGACGCGCTTGCCGTGGTCCGCGGCGCGCTTGTAGATCGACTGCGCGATCGGCGTCGAGCCAACAAAGCTGACGGCCTTCACGTCCGGGTGCTCAAGCAGCACGTCCACGGCTTCCTTGTCGCCGTGGACGACGTTGAGGACGCCGTCGGGCAGGCCAGCCTCGGCGAAGACCTGGGCGATGAAGACGGCGGAGGAGGGGTCCTTTTCGCTCGGCTTGAGCAGCACGGTGTTGCCGCAGGCCAGGGCGCTGCCAATCATCCAGAGCGGCACCATGGCCGGGAAATTGAACGGCGTAATGCAGGCGACAACACCGACCGGCTGCCGGACGGAGTGGACGTCGACGCCGCCGGAGACCTGCTCGGAGCGTTCGCCCTTGAGCGCGTGGGACAGGCCGGTGGCGAATTCGATGTTTTCCAGGCCGCGGGTGATCTCGCCCTCGGCGTCGGAGAGGACCTTGCCGTGTTCGCTGGTCAGCAGGGCGGCCAGTTCGGGCCGGCGCTGCATCAGAAGCTCGCGGACCTTGAAGAAGATGCTGGTGCGCTTGGCCAGGCTGGTGGCGCGCCAGCCGGGCAGCGCGGCGCGGGCGGCGGCGATGGCTTCCTCGACCCGGGCGGCGGAGGCGAGCGCCACTTCCTTTTCCTGCTCGCCGGTGGCGGGGTTGAAGACGGGGCCGTAGCGCTCGGCGTCCGACACGAGGGCGCCGTTGATGAGGTGCGGAATGCGTTCCATGGGGAGGATCTCTTTCTAAAAGGTTTGGGGGCTACTTGGCGGACTCGAACGAGCCGTCGACCAGTTTGACGATGGCCGAGCAGTCCGTGCCGGACTGGCCGCCGTCGATGAGGCGCTGGAAAAGCTGCTGGACGTGCTCGCCGATCTCCAGCGGTGTGTTGGTATCGCGGGCGGCGCTGATGGCCAGGCCGATGTCCTTGTTGGCCAGCTCGGCGGTGAACGTCGGCGCGAAGTCGTTGTTGGACGCGGCGGTGGGAACGACGCCGGCCACCGGGTACCAGGTGCGCAGCGCCCAGCTGTCGCCGGAGGAGACGGAGGCGATGTCCCAGAAGACCTGCTTGTCCAGGCCCAGGCGGTCCGCGAGGACTGCTCCCTCGGCGGTGGAGGCGAGGTTGATGAAGAGCATCAGGTTGTTGCAGATCTTGGCGGCCTGGCCGGTGGTGGCGCCGCCGGTGGGGATGATGTTGGCGGCCATCGGGCGGATGTATTCGGTGGCGTCGGCGACGGCGCCGGCTTCCCCGCCGACCATGAAGGTCAGGGTGGCGGCCTTGGCGCCGCTCATGCCGCCCGAGACGGGTGCGTCCACAAAGCGGAAGCCGGCCTCCGCGGCGGCGTCGTGCAGGGCCTGAGCCGACGCGATATCGATGGTGGAGGAGTCCACCAGCAGGGTGCTTGTGTCGGCGTGGGCCAGCACGCCGTCTTCGCCGAGGTAGACGGCCCGGGCGTGCTCGCCCTTGGGGAGCATGGTGAAGACGACGTCGGCGCCTTTCACTGCCTCGGCGATGCTGCCGGCGGGCTTGACTCCCCCGGCCTCGGCTGCCGCCACGGCCTCGGGGTTGAGGTCGAAGCCGCGGACCTCGTTTCCGGCTGTGGCGAGGTTCACGGACATGGACCCGCCCATGTTTCCCAGTCCAATCCAGGCGACAACTGCCATGGCATAAGCTCCTTTGCTTTGCATTGTGTCCGGCGCAGTTGCCGGACCTTTCCGTGTCAACCATCACACCCTGTTACAGTGCAATCAAGGGGAAAAAGTGAAGATGCCATGTGCAGTGATGCACATTGGTCCGACGACGTGCGCTGCTAGGAAAGGCCAAGGGTGGACTTGAAACGGCTTCCCAGTCCGGACGACCTGCTGATCCTGCTGACCGTGGCCCGGCTGGGCCGGTTCAACGCGGTCGCGGAGACCCTGGGCACCACGCACACCACAATCTCGCGCCGGATCCTGGCGTTGGACAAGCAGCTGGGCGGCCGGACGCTGGAGCGCAGCCCGCACGGCTGGGAGCTCACCGAGCTCGGGTCCCAGGCGGTGGCGGCCGCCGAGGCGATCGAAGCCACCCTGGGCGCCCTGTCCGGCCGGATCGCCCGGACCGAGGACGTGCTCTCCGGTCTGGTCCGGATCAGCACCCCGGACGGCTTCGGCGCGGAATTCGTCGCCCCGGCCCTGGTCCGGCTGCAGCAGCAGCATCCGTTGCTGAACGTGGAGATGCTCAGCGCCACCCGCAAGGTCAGCCAGAACCGCTCCGGGGTGGACCTTGAGGTGGTGGTCGGCAACATGGAGGTCAGCAACGCGCAGACCATTTTCCTGTCCAACTACTTCCTGCGGCTGTACGCGAGCCCGGAGTACGCGCGTGAGCACGGGCTGCCCGGGACGCTCGACGACGTCCGGCAGCACGGCTTCGTCTCCTACGTGGAGTCTGCACTGCAAGTCGCCGAACTCGGCCACCGCTCCACCCAGCTGCCGATGCCGCGGTCCAGCTTCCAGGCCACCAGCATCTTCGCCCAGCTGGAGGCCGTCCGCCGGGCCGCCGGGATCGGGCTGCTGCCCAACTTCCTCGTCGTCGGCAAACCCGGGTTCGTGCCCGTGCTGCCGGACGATTTCCAGCGGCAGCTGCCGATCTGGGCAGTGGCGCGGGCCGAATCGCTGCGTTCGGCGCCGGTGCAGGCCGTGCTGGCGGCGGTCCGCGCCGAGGTCGCCGAACGCCAGGACGTGCTGGCGGGCTGAGCCGGGCATGCTGCGACGGCGGCTGCCGGCAAGGGGCTGCGTCGCGGGGCGCCTCAGCGGTAGTCAGCGGTAACTGTTTGGGCGATTCCGTCGAGTCGGATCAGTCCGCCGTGGGGAAGGATCCATTGGGGTCGGGTGTGGCCGAAGGGAACTCCGACGCAGACGACGGCGTTCGGGTTGTACGCGCTGACCTGTTCGATGATCGCCTCCCGCTGTTCTGCCCTGAGCCGGGCTCGTTCTTCCGCCGCCGGGACCGGTTCCCCGAGGCAGCTTACCGGCGGGCGGGCGGCCAGCACGCCGGCGGCGGTCTCAAGGATTCCCCTTTCGCCCAGCGCCCGCACCCATCTCCGCACTTCGTCTGCGGCTGGCAGCTCCTCGCTGGTTTCGAAGAGCAGGATCGCCCCTTCGAGGTCGGCCACAGCCGGCATCCGGTCAGCCATCGCAATCTGGTCAATGACCTCCAGGCAACCGCCCCACGACCGTCCTTCCACAACCTCCTTGGGACCCGACCAGGACCAAGGCTCCGTCGCTTCACGGTCACCGAACCGGGTCAGAGCGCGGGGGTCCGTCCAAGGGATGCCGTAGTCTTCCGACTCGCCAGGATCGGCTAACTCTATGGTTCCGCCCTCGATGAGTGCGGCGCGAAGCGAGGCCAGGTGCACGTCATCCACGCGTGGGCCTGCGCCCAGGTGTACCTGCGTGGAACCGCCGTAGAAGCTGGAAATCCCGAGGCCCCACAAGAAGTTGTGCAGGTTCGTGTTGTCGCTGTAGCCGAGGAACGGCTTCGGGTTGTCGGCGATGACAGCGGCGTCGAGGTGTTTGATGACGGTGATCTGGTCGTCACCGCCGATGGTCGCAAGTACGGCCCGGATCGTTGGATCGGCGAACGCCGCAGTGATGTCAGCGGCCCGCGCCTGGGCGCTTGCACCCAGTTGCCGGGTGGTCGGGTACTCGACCGAGATCAACCCGGTGATCTCCGTCAAGCGCTTCATCGCCTGTTCATGAACGGCTTCTGAGACAGCTGGTGCGGCAAATGCCGGGGAGAGTATCGCAACGCGATCGCCCGGGCTTACCTTCGCTGGCGCAGTGAGGTTCTTTGGCGTCATCTGATCATTAGAGCAGTCAGCCATCGGATCCGGTCGCCTCCACGCCGGTCCGAACGCGGCGCTGCTAGCGTTTGTCGCGTGGATGCATACACCTGGCACGTGCCCGCTCCGTCCGAAGGGGGCAGGACCTGGACTCGCCTTGCCAAACTTGTCGCAAGCAACGAATTCGTGCTGCACGGGTCGCAGACACCGGGCCTAACGTTGCTTGCCCCAAGGGCGCCAGTCGACTCCAGCCCTGACGAGTTTTCCAAGACGACCGCCGTCTACGCGACTGAGGACCCGTCCTGGGCGGTCGCGTACGCGATCCGTTCATCGGCATGCCGACGTTTCCTGAACGCCTGCTTCTATCCAGGCGCCGTGGCCGGAGGATGGTCCGAACGGCGGATCTTCCTCTCGTACGCTGCAACCGAGGACGGCCAGGCTCCAACCAGGGCGGGGGTGGTCTACGTTCTTCCGCGGAACAGTTTCACAAGGATGCCCAGCTACACGGATCCCGTTCTTGGCCCGATTACCGAGTGCCAGTTCATTAGCACCGAGCCTGTTCCTGTCCTGGCCGAAATAGCAGTTGAACCCCAAGACCTGCCGCTCACTCCGGCGCTCCACGACTTCGAGGCCGTGTCCGGCCGCGCTTCTGCCATGCCTACGGGATTCCCTTGGCTCGGCTGAAGAGTCGTTCGTCTCCGACGCGTGCGTAACCCGATCCCGCCGTCGGGCACTTGCCGTGTCGGCAACCTTGGGAGGTTGCTCCGGGCGAGGCTGGGCGTTGGAGCCGGCGCTGAAGAGGCGATCGGTTAGGATCGGCGTCGAACGAGTCGGCGGGGGCCCGGCCATCCACCCGAGTCACGTTCAGCTTCGGGTCTTGAGATCACCAGGGTGTGCCTCGCAGATCGATGTCGCCGTTCGGCCACTCGCTCGCGTCGCGGGTCGACGAGCAGATAAGCGTTGGCCCTCCTTCGGACACGATGACCGAGCTCTGGTCCGCTCGGGACAGACACCGTTCAGTGGCACGCACCTGAACCCATCCCGCCGACGCGTAGAAGGGGACCACCTCTTTTCGACATCCGAGGAGACCAAAGTCGGCTCCGGCTTCGTCGCGCATCGCCACTTGGGCGTGACGCATCGCTCGGCTGCCGAGGCCAAGACCTCGAAAGCGTAGATCCACCAGCACGCCTCCTGCGCCAGCCACAAGGATGTCGCTGGCGCCTACCGAAATCACCCGACGCTGAAAGCCCACGTGCGCCGCCAGTTCAGACCCCCGGAACGCCAACACATGGAAATCCGCCGGCGAGTAGCCGTACGGCGCGTCGGGATCCCACCGGCCGTGGTCGCTTAGGTACTCACTGTCGAAAAGCACTTCCAGGGCCGCAAGTTCCCTCCTGCTGAGATCTCCATGCCGCCGCAGCTCCAGGGTTTCATTCATTGTCCGAGCCTATGCCTTCGTATCGGGAACCTGGACGCACCGGCCCGAGTGGCCGTGCTTCGGATCCCGGATCACCGCGTTCCCCAGTTGGGCACAGACCGCGAACTGGGACGCGCCGGACGACAATTTGGCGCGTCCCACGGCGGGCAAGTAGAGGCGTTGGACTCAGACCGGCTGATCGAGGCGGACAGGCATGAGGATCGACAGGGTGCCGTCTCGGTCCGGGTTACGGATGGCCAGCGGCGCAATCGGATCGTCCAGACCGAGGGTGAGCTGGCTGCCGGTGCCGAGCGCCTCCAGGAGGAACGCGCGGTTCACCCCGATGACCAGCGCGTCGGGGTCGTCGGATGAGCCGACCTCGACCCCCCTTGAAGTGATGCTGAGTCGGCTGACGTCGTAAGCGACGCCGTCGTTGTCTCGAGTGAAGGTCTCGGTCGTACCCGCAGTTAGTGCGGCTCTCAACGCAGCGGCATCCACGGGGACTTCGCGGTTGCCGAGGCCGAGCCAGCTGCGATACGACGGGAAGTCGACGTCGGCGAGCTCCGCATGGATGGTGCCGGCATCACCGGTCAAGGTGATCGTGTCGCCGGTAACGACGACGTCCAGGAATCCCGTGTGGTTACCGGCGAGCAATTCGTTAACCGCTGCCGTGGGCAGAAGCACATGCAGTTCGGCCTGCTGCGACATGGGTACCGTGCTGGCGGCGAGTCGGTACCGGTCCGTAGCAACCACACGCAACCGGCCGGGCTCGCCGTCGAGGAACACCCCATTCAGGCGCGGCTGTTCTGGGTCGTCACTGATGGCATACCGAACTTCTCCGAGCGCTCGAATGAGTTCGGCGGCAGCCAGCGTGCATCGGGTCATGGTGATCTCCTGGTGTTCTAGTAGTTGATGAACGATGGAGATCTCCCTGCGGGCGTCGGCCAGGCCTGCTTCCAGCCGTCCGAGATGAGCTGCCACGATCGGCCGAGCCTGGGAAGGTTCGGCCAGGATCGTCCGGATGTCATCCAGCGGAAGGCCTACCCGCCGCAGGTGCGCCGCCAGCCGGGCGTGAACCACCTGACTCGGATGATAGAAGCGATACCCAGAGGAAGGGTCGACCACCGACGGCGGCAAAACACCGGCGCCGTCGTAGAAGCGCAGGGCGCTCACTGGCAGCCCGCTGAGTGCTGCCAGCCGGCCGATGCCGAGCAATTCGTTCTCCATGTATGCACTCTCCCGTCTCTACCTAGTTGAGGGTCAATCCCGAATATTCTTCGCATTTCCCTGCTTGCCCGGCGGAGGATCTTCGCGTCTAGCCTTGCGGAGGTACGAGATTAATACAGTGATGAAGAGAAGCACTGTGCAGCCAATGAGGGCCCAGGACAAAATGTGCGTGCCGCGGGTTCCGCTGATCGTAAAGAGTTGACCGGTAATTATCAGTGCACAAGTAACAGCGACCCAGATGACTGCGGTCTTGGTGGGTTGTCTTCGCGTTCGGGCCATGACCGGAACCCTACCGGGCAGGTTTTGCATCTCTAGGGCAACACGAACGCGAGCCGCTGTTCTGGCGCCCACACGTATGTGTCATCGCACCGATAGCCCCTTAGCCACGGCCGCCCATCCACGACACGGAGGTAGAAACCCTTGGGCTACTCCACGCCCTTGCTCAGCGGTTCGGAGGCGACGTGGATCGCTCCGGTCGGGGCGCGGCCTGCGGACAGGACGGAGTCCGGCGCGTTGGGCTGCTCCGTAATCGCCAATCGGAGGTAAGGGCCCGTCACCACGGGGCAAAGTTCGAGCCCTTGGTTCCTCGCCGCGGTGAAGACCCGTGACTGAATGGCGCCACGCTCAAAGCCAAGCTCCCCCACCTGTCGTTCCACGATTCGTATGCTTCGAGCCTCTGGAGCGTCGAAGGCGGGGTGGTCGAGCAACGTCTCGGCGTGAACATTGAGCATGACGTCCGCTGCGTGCAGTAAGTGTGTGAGCTCAGCTCGCGAGTGGCTCCCCACTTGAACCACGAAACCGTCACCATGAACTGTGCTGACCATGCACCGATTCTCCATCACTACCCATGGATGACGCCTCACCGCAGTCGCAGTTCTTAGGCCAACTTGCGCCAATCGGCCGGGCCGGCCTTGGCGATCTCCTCGTCATTGAGCGTGGCGCTGATATAGGGGCTCTGCGTCGCAACCGGAGCTAAACTCGGGATTGCCAGCTTTTTGGGGGCGTTTCTACGCGGTACCCGTAGCGTCGCACTGTCGGATACGGCCTGGGGTGACACGACTGCAAAGGGGAAGCAACAGTGAGCGACCTGAAGCTAACACTCATCATCCTCGTCATAGTAATTTCCGCGGCAGTCGTCGGGGCCGTCTTGGGTCAGCTTTTCCCGCGGTCGGGCGTGCTGTATATGGTTCCCACAGGAATCGGTGTCGGCATATCCGTTCGCTTATTCGCACGACATCTGGCGCGCAGACGAGAGAACTAGACCGGGTGATCGCGGTGTTTCGGAGTGTTGTGCTTCTGGTGGCATTCAATGCCCGGAATAGGACGCCATCGATTGGTGAAGGTGTGATCAGGCGGCAGCACCCCGGAGGTGAGTCAGCCGGCGGCCCGGGCCTTGGCGACGTATGGTTCGAGTGCTTCCGTCATGACCTCCGCCAGCTTGGCGTGGCCGAGATCGTTCGGGTGGATCTGGTCCGGTTCCGGGTAGAAGAACGGCGTGGGATCGTCGGCGAAGACGCCGTACTGGGCCAACAGGAACGGCAGACCTGTTTCCTCGGCGCACTCTGCATGGAGATCAAAGACGCGGCGGATTCGAGGCGGTTCTTCCCGGAAAGGCCAGTAGGGCTCTACGACGAGCACCTGGGAATCCGGGAGTGAATCGCGCAGCCTCGACATGTCCTGGATGATGGTCCGACGGAGTTGGTCATCGTTGTCAGGCAATTGCGGGTAGTCGTTGGCACCGAGCGCAATCAGAGCGATGTGTGGGTCGGCGTCAATCACCATGTCCAGCGGATGCTTTTCGAATGCGTCGGTGTCGCGCTTGGTAAGAAATCCCAGGCCGTTGACGGCGAAATTGTGCTCCTCCAACCCAAGGTTCCGGCTCACAATGGACGTCCACCGCTTGCCGACGTGGGAAATCCCCCGCCAACCCGTGGAAATGCTGTCTCCGTACACCCCAAGTCGCAAAGTCATTCCAGGACCCTAGCACCGCTCGCGTCCTCGGTCTTGTCAACATTGCCGGCGCGGACGGGCGCCCTCACAGGGTCGCGCCAGCTTCAATCCGGCCGCGTTTCGCAACCTTTCCCAGTGCTTGCCCCGCGCCGACTATTAGGCTGGCGCCATGGAATCGTTGCCCAATGCTGCGCCCGGTGAATGGCTGAAGCCTCTGGTGGATCCCGTGTGGCATGACATGCATGTCGTGGTGCCACGGGGCTTCCCCGCCTACGCCAGAATCTTCCATCCGGCGACCCGGGACCGCCCCAAGGACACCGGTTCCTGGCACGGACATTCCCGAGCAGGCGTCTTCCCCCTCGTCGAGCAACAGGTCCGCTGGTCTGAGGTGGCGGGTGCTGTCGGGACCAAGATGCACCCATTGGCCCAATTCCACCGAATTCGTGGGCAACTACCGAACGGGCAGGAACTCTTCGACAGCGAAGGCTGGCGCTACGCTGAACCCCTAACCGGCAACCTCGCACCGAACATACTGGCAGCACTGGTTGCCCGTCTCTGTGAACATACGTCCACGCCAAACGAGGGTGTGACCGCCATTTGGGAAGGATGGGGAGGACTTACAAGCTCCATCGGCTATGCCCAGCTCACTTTTTCGGACGACTCGACGCCCGTGGAGAATACTTCCGCCGCCGCGCTGGACACGGATCTCGGTCGCGGCCTGCTGCCATCGGAGGTGATCAAAGGCGAGACACTGACCCTGCCGGGCCGCGACTATTACCTGTTCGATGCCGCGCCACAGTTTTACCGTCACACCGCGTGGGTGGATCAAGTGCCCTGGCACCATTCCCCACAATTCCCGCAGTCACCGAGCATCCTATGGCCGGCAGACAGAAGCTGGGTCATGGTGACCGAAATTGACTTCGACTCCACGGTGGTCGCCGGCAGTCATGAACTCGTATCGGCACTAGTGCGGGACCCCGCCATCGAAGCGCTGCCATTGAATGAGGGCGCAGACCTGACATGGGACGCCGACGTTCCAAACCGTCCGGCGCAATAGCCCAGCCTTTCGCTTCAAGGCCATAATCGTGGCATGAGGATGACTGGAATTCTCCCCGAGGACGCGCCCGATCCCCGGGTCGAGCAGGCCAAGCGACTGAAACTCATGCCCATCCCCGTGATGGGACTCGTGTCCCAGCCCTCGCTGGAGGATGCGGATACCGTGAGTCTGACATCCGGCGAGGACGATCGTGGATACAGCGAAATGGCAGCGAGTGTCACCTACACCCTCTGGCGAAACCCAGCTGACCGCTCGGACCCAATTAATCTCGCCGACCCCAACGAGCAGGCTCGCAGAGCGATCGACGTCGTTCCGCCATGGCCCCGACCCGCATGGCTAGTCGAGCAGGTGCAGCGCATGCTATATCCGCAGCTGTGGGAGGCCGTGCGAACTACCTGGCACCGTGACCCATCCCCGCGCACTTCGCTCCACAGCGTGCTGGTCGAACACGTCAACCACATCCTCACGAACCGGTACCGGCAGGAGCTCGGACTGAGCGAAGGTTCCTGGGACCAACCCGCACTCGCAGTGACGGACCGGATGGTCAACGCTCAGGCCGGTGTCTTGGTGAATGGGGTCGAAGTACCCGGCGCTGAGGTCGATACTAATCCGATTGTATATGGCATTGGCGCGGAACTAGCGGGCGGCGGCGTCGTCACCGCCGTGCTTCCACGCGCCGAGCTCAAACTCATACAGGTGCAGTTCGCTACACGGGCGTAACGCCCCGCTGGCTCCGTGAACCGGTCCCCTGCCGATGCGAGCGGCGTCCACGATCTCCCGATCCCAACGACAGCAGCCCCCGTCCCCGCAATGCGGGGACGGGGGCTGCCTGGTCTTGACTCGTGCAGTTGTCTGCCGGTTACTTCTTACCGGCGGCCAGGAGGTCGGCAGTGCCCTGGGCGTCGGCGGCGTCGACGTCGTGGAGCGAGATACCGCGGGTTTCCTTCAGGAAGTAGACCGCCACGATGGTGACCAGGCAGGCGCCCAGCAGGTAGATGGCAACCGGGGTGGAGGACTTGTACTGGCCCAGCAGCGAGCTGGCGATGATCGGGGCAAGCGACCCGGCCACGATCGAGGTGACCTGGTAGCCCAGGGAAACACCGGAGTAGCGCATCCGGGTCGGGAACATCTCGGCCATGATGGCCGGCTGCCCGGCGTACATCAGGGCGTGGAAGAGCAGGCCGATGGTGATGGCGGCGAGGATGATGAGGTCGTTCTTGGTGTCCATCATCGGGAAGGCGAAGAAGCCCCAGGTTCCGCCCAGGACGGCGCCGGCCATGTAGACCGGCTTGCGGCCGAAGCGGTCGGAGAGCTTGCCGACCATCGGCACCACGGAGAAGTGGATGAAGTGCGCCACGAGGAGCAGCAGCAGGATGCGCGAGGTGTCGGCCTGGACGATCACCTTCAGGTAGGTGATGGAGAAGGTGACGACGAGGTAGTACAGGACGTTTTCGGCAAAACGCAGGCCCATGGCGGTGAAGACGCCGCGGGGGTAGCGGCGGAAGACCTCGGCCACGCCGTAGCCCTTGTTTTCCGTAACAACTTCCTTCTGTGCCTCGAGGAAGATCGGGGCGTCCTGGACTTTGGTGCGGATGTAGTAGCCAATGACCACGATCACGGCGGAGAGCCAGAACGCGATGCGCCAGCCCCAGCCGAGGAAGTCCGCCGAGGACAGGATGGAGGAGAGCAGGAAGAGCACGCCGGTGGCGAGCAGGTTGCCCATCGGGACCGCCGACTGCGGCCAGCTGGCCCAGAAGCCGCGGGACTTGCTGGGGCTGTGCTCGGCGACGAGCAGGACGGCGCCGCCCCACTCACCGCCGACGGCGAAGCCCTGGGCAAAGCGCAGGAAGACCAGGAGCGCCGGAGCCCAGTAGCCGATCTGCTGGAAGCTCGGCAGGCAGCCCATCAGGAAGGTCGAGACACCGACCAGGATGATGCTGAGCTGCAACAGCTGCTTGCGGCCGAACTTGTCGCCGAAGTGGCCAAAGACGATGCCGCCGATGGGGCGGGCAACGAAGCCCACCGCGTAGGTCAGGAACGCGGCGATGATGCCGTCCAGTTCCGTTCCGGAGTTGGGGAAGAACATCTTGCCAAAGACCAGCGTCGCCGCCGAGGCGTAGAGGAAGAATTCATACCACTCCACCACCGTGCCGGCCATCGAGGCTGCCACTACTTTCTTGAGACCTGACGTCTTGACGTCGGTGTCCTCTGCGCGCCTTGCGGCGGCGTTTTCCGTGCTCATGCGAACTCCTTCGGTGTCGCCTTCGACACCCTGTGGACCATTGGGCTGACTAACGTGTGTGTGAGTTGGGACACACGGCGTCATTCTCCACGAGTATGGACTGCGGGCGCGGAAGGCTCAACGACCAATCGCGCAGAGGGCGTCTGCAAAAATGCACACGAGCTGGTGCCGGCTAGGCGAAGAAGTTGCCGCGGAGCTGTTCGCTGAGCTGCCCGATTTCGGTCAGGAAGCCGTCATGGCCGATCGGCGCCTCGATGACGTGCACAGGCACCTCGCCCGGCAGCGCGCCGGCGAGTTCACGGGACTGGGCCGGGAAATACAACCGGTCCGAGTCCACGGCCGCCACAAAGAACTCCGCGGTGGCCCGCGAAACAGCCTGCTCCAGGCTTCCCCGGCCGCGGCTGACGTCGTGGCTCATCAGCGCCTCGGTGATGGCGATGTAGCTGTTGGCGTCGAAGCGGCGGACCAGCTTGTTGCCCTGGTGGTCCAGATAGCTCTCCACCTGGTAACGGCCCCGGCCGGCCAGCGACCCGGCTTCCAACGGGTCCTCCGCCGCCTGGGCGTTCCGGCCAAAGCGGGCGTCCAGCTCCGCGGCGGAACGGTAGGTGATGTGGGCGATCCGGCGCGCCAGGGCCAGGCCGGCGTCCGGTTCCGGGCCGCCGTAGTAGTCACCGCCGTTGAAGTTGGGGTCCTGGCGGATCGCCAGGGTCTGGGCCTGGGCGAACGCGATCTGCTCGGCGGTGCTGCGGGCGCCTATCGAAATCACGGCGCAGCGCCGGACCCGGTCCGGGTAGCTGACCGCCCACTCCAGCGCACGGGCTCCCCCGAGCGAACCCCCCAGCACGGCATACCAGCTGCTGATTCCCAGCGCGTCGGCGAGCCGCGCCTCGGCGGCGGTGCTGTCCCGCAGGGTGACCAGCGGAAACCGCGAGCCCCAGGGCCGTCCGTCGGGGGCCGGCGTGGACGGCCCGGTGGAGCCGTAGCAGCCGCCGAGGATGTTGATCGAGACCACAAAGTACTTGTCCGTGTCCACCGGGGCGCCCGGGCCGGCCAGCTGTTCCCACCAGCCCGGCTCTTCGCCGGCGCCGCGGGTGACGTGGGTGTCGCCGGTCAGGGCGTGCTCGATCAGCACGGCGTTGGAGGCGTCGGCGTTCAGCGTCCCCCAGGTCTCGTAGGCGAGGGTGACCTCCGGCAGGGTGGCACCGGATTCAAGGGCCAAAGAACCGAGCGGGAGGTACTGCACCGTCCCATCAGGAACAGTGGAGGGTTTGCATTCGGGTACACCCGTGCGGGTGACGGCAATCGTCATGTGAGGACCTAACTTCGCGCTTGCCCGCCGTCAGCTGACCGGCAGGCCAGGTCTTCACCCGGGGCACCCCGCCGCAAATGGAGGGTTGCCGGCCAGCAAGCCGGGGCTGTCGCTGGCACTCATGACCTGCCTCGATTCTACGAAACCCGGCGGCGCAAGCGCGAAGATTGTGACGGCTGTGTGACAGCCGGTCCCGTCGGCGCCGCCCGCCTCAGGCGTTCTTGGCCGCGCGGAAGCCGGCGTCGAGGTCCGCGATGATGTCGTCGATGTGTTCGAGTCCCACCGAAAGCCGCACCAGGCCGGGGTTGACGCCGGCCACCGCCTGCTGCTCCGGCGAGAGCTGGCTGTGCGTGGTCGACGCCGGGTGGATGACCAGCGAGCGCACGTCGCCGATGTTCGCCACATGGGAGTGCAGTTCGAGGGCGTCGACGAAGCGCTTGCCGGCCTCCGCTCCCCCGGCCAGGTTGAAGGAGACGACGGCGCCGGTGCCCTTCGGCCCGTACTTGCGGCCGCGCTCGTACCAGGGGCTGGACGGCAGCCCGGCGTAGGCGACGGATTCGACGTCGGCCCTGGCCTCCAGCCATTCGGCAACCCTGACGGCGTTGGCAACGTGCCGCTCCATCCGCAGGCTCAGCGTCTCGATGCCCTGGGCGATCAGGAAGGCGTTGAACGGCGAGACGGCGGAGCCGAGGTCGCGCAGCAGCTGGACCCGGGCCTTGAGGATGTAGGACAGGTTGGCGCCCAGCGCACCGTCCGCGCCGAGGTCTCGGGCGTAGACCAGGCCGTTGTAGGTGGGGTCAGGGGTGTTGAAGCCGGGGTAGCGCTCCGGGTCCTTGCCGAAGTCGAAGTTGCCGGAGTCCACGATGACGCCGGCAATCGCGGTGCCGTGCCCGCCGAGGTATTTGGTGGCCGAGTGGACCACAATGTCGGCGCCCCACTCGATCGGCCGGATCAGGTAGGGGGTGGAGAGCGTGTTGTCCACGATCAGCGGCACCCCGGCCCGGTGCGCCACGTCCGCGATGCCCTCGATGTCCAGCACGTCCTGCCGGGGGTTGGACACCACCTCACCGAAGAACAGCTTGGTGTTCGGCTGCACGGCGTCGCGCCACTGCTCCAGGTTGTCCGGGTCCGCGACGAAAGTTACCGAGATGCCGAATTTCTTCAGCGTGTGGGCCAGCAAGTTGTAGGTGCCGCCGTAGAGGCTGGGGCTGGCCACCACATGGTCCCCGGCCTCGGCGATGTTGAGGATCGCAAGGGTTTCGGCGGCTTGCCCGGAACTGAGCAGAAGCGCCCCGAGGCCGCCCTCGAGGCTCGCCACGCGCTGCTCCACCGCGTCCTGGGTGGGGTTTCCGATCCGGGTGTAGATGGGGGCGAGTTCGGCGAGCGCGAAGCGGTTGGCCGCGCTTTCCGCGCTGGGGAAGACGAACGACGTCGTCTGGTAGATCGGCAGCGACCGCGCACCGGTGGCGGAATCCGGCTCCTGGCCGGCGTGGATCTGGCGGGTTTCAAAGGACCAGGCGTTGGACATCGGGGATCTCCTGAGTGACTGGGCACAGGCCCTTCCGGTCCTCCCGGGACCGGAACGGCTCTGCCGCCGCGCTTGCCTCCCGGCGGGCGCCGGAGGGCCAGGTCTTCACCCGGGGCACCCCACCGCGCAAGGAGGGTTGCCGGCCAGCAAGCCGGGGCTTGGTGCTGGCACTCATGACCTGGCTCCAGTTTAGGAAGGCTCGACGGCGGCTGGATAGCTTTGTGACGAATATGAATTTGGCCCGTGGACCGGCCCTGGAGCCCTGGAAAATGACATCCCATCAGGGTTAGGACAGCCTAAGCTGAGAGCTCCATCACAAAGTGCCAAGATGAGGGCATGCGCATGGATCACGTCTCTTACGCCTGTGAACAAGATGGCCTCGCTGCCACCACCGAACGTATCGCGTCCGCCCTCGGGGTCGAAGCCGTCAAGGGCGGAGTCCACCCCCGGTTCGGGACCCGCAACATGATTATCCCGCTCGCCGGGCACAAGTACCTGGAGGTCGTGGAGGTCCTGGACCACCCTGCCTCGGACAAGGCGCCGTTCGGCCAGGCCGTCCGGGCCCGTTCCGCCGCCGGCGGCGGCTGGATGGGCTGGTGCGTTGAGGTTGACGACCTGGCACCCTTCGAGGAGCGCCTGGGCCGGTCGGCCGTCAACGGCAACCGCAAGTTCCCCGACGGCCGCGAACTGGTCTGGAAGCAGATCGGCATCCTGGGCCTTATCGCGGATCCGCAGGTCCCCTACATGCTCAAGTGGGAGGGCGATCCCGCCCTGCACCCGTCCAACGCCTACGAGAGCGGCGTCAAGATGTCCGCGCTCACCATCGCAGGCTCCGCCGAGCGGGTCACCGAGTGGCTGGGCGAACCGGTGGAGAAGCCGCTGGAGGATGTGGACGTGAACTGGCTGGCCCCGCACGGTACGCCGGGCATCCTGTCCGTCACCTTCGAAACCGATTCCGGAGCCGTCACCATCTGACGCTTCCTGCCCGAAAAACTTCGGCCGCCAGCAGCGGGTGCCAATGATGCCACCCACCGCTGGCGGCCGAATCCTTTTAAGGCCTGGTGCGCCTAGCCGAGGCCGATCGCCTTGCCGAAGAGGCTGAACCCGACGAAGGCCACGATGTCCAGCAGCGCATGGGCGATCACCAGCGGCATCACGCGTCGCGTCTTCGTATAGATCAGCGCGAAGATGACGCCCATGATGGCGTTGCCGATGAAGGGCCCAAAGCCCTGGTAGAGGTGGTAGCTGCCGCGCAGCATGGAACTGGCGAAGATGGCCAGCGGCATGCCCCAGCCGAACTTGCCGAGCCGGTCGAGCAGGTAGCCGACCACAATGACTTCTTCCACGATCCCGTGCCGGATCGCGGAGAGGATCAGCACCGGGACGGTCCACCAGTAGGAGTCCAGCGCGCTGGGGATGATCGCCGTCGTGATCCCCAGCGCCCGGCCGGCCGCGTACAGGCCCAGCGAGGGTATGCCGATCAGGGCGGCGAGGCCGAGGCCCTGGGCCAGGTCCTTGCCGGGCCGGGCGAAGTTGAAGCCCAGCTTCCGGAACGCCGAGGTCCCGGTGCCGGCGGCCAGGCCGGCGGGCCGGTGTTCGGTCAGGAAGTAGATCACCAGCACCACCGGCACCAGGGCGAAGATGATGTCCAGCAGTTGGTAGGTGAGGTCGAAGTACTCGCGGGTGCTCTGCGAGCGGTTCAGCGTCGAGGTGCCCTGCGCCAGCGGCGCACGGGTCAGTTTGTCCAGCAACTGCACCACCGAGTACACCGCCGACTGCCCGAGCGACAGCCCCAGGACGATCCAGACTTCTAGCCGCAGCCGACGGCGGGAGGGAACCAACATGTTTCTATCTTGCCTGCCGTTGCCGGGAGTTGACTGCACGTGCCTATGCTGGGGCTGTGAGTGCGCCCGGGAGAATTTTTATGATCCGGCATGGCCAGTCCGCCGCCAACGCCGACACCTCGATCTACAACCGGGTGCCCGATTACCGGATCCCGCTGACGCCGCTGGGTGTCGAGCAGGCCACGGCCGCCGGTGAGCAGCTGCGGCGGCAGCTGGACGGTCAGCGGGTGTGCGTGTACGTCTCCCCCTACCTGCGGGCCTACCAGACGCTGGAGGCGCTGCAGCTGGGTTCCCTGACCGAACGCGTCATCGAAGAGCCGCGGCTGCGCGAGCAGGACTGGGCGAACTTCCAGATCGCCGGCGACATCGAGGACCAGAAGGAGCTCCGCAACGCCTACGGGCACTTCTTCTACCGGTTCCGGGAAGGCGAGTCCGGTTCCGACGTCTACGACCGGATCTCCTCGTTCATGGAAACCCTGTACCGGCACTGGTCCAAGCCGAACTACGCCCCGAACGCGCTGTTCGTGACGCACGGGCTGACCATGCGGCTGTTCTGCATGCGCTGGTTCCACTGGTCGGTGGAGTACTTCGAGTCGCTGAACAACCCGGACAACGCCGAGATCCGCACCCTGCTGCGCACCCGGCAGGGCAAGTACGAGCTGGACAAGCCGTTCAGCCAGTGGGAGGACCGCCGGGTGGATGAGACCGTGCTGGACGCCCCGCCGATGTTCTTCTAAGCGACGCCCGGTCTTCTAGGCGCTGCCCGGTGTTTAAGGGACGCCCGGCGCGCGCTTGAGGGCGATGACCTGATGGAACTTGCCGCTCCGGCCGGTCTGCTCCGGCGCCTCACCGGCACGGACCAGCTCCACGTTCGCCAGGCCCTGGCCGGCCAGGAAACCGGCGAGCCTGGCCGCCACGTCCTGCCACACCTCATCCGCCGCGGCGCCGGGCTCCAGTTCAAGCCGGACCCGCAGCTGCGCCGGGCCGGACTGGACCAGCTGGCAGCGGTGCACCCCGGGCGCGCCGTCGATCGGGGCGGTGACGGCCAGCGGCAGGATACTCACCGTGCGGCCGCTGGCGTTGTCCAGGTGCAGCACGTCGTCGTGCCGGCCGGCCACCCGGACGGCGGGCAGCGGGTTGCCGCATTCGCAGGGACCGGGCTTGGCGAGGACCGAATCGCCCAGGTCGTAGCGGATCAGCGGCTGGACCCGGTTGGCGAGGTTGGTCAGCAGCACCGTGTGCGATGCCTTCCCCGGAGGCGTGGGCCGGTAGTCCTCCTCCACCGGCTCCAGGATCACCCAGTCGCTGTTGACGTGCAGCCAGCCGCGGGGACAGTCCAGGGCGATGGGGCTGAACTCCGAGGCGGCGTAGACGTTGTGGACCCCGCAGCCCAGCGACGCGGCCAGCCGGGCCGGGTCGCCGAGGGACTCGCCGCTGGACTCCACCACCGCGGGCCGGATCCGCAACCGGCCCGCGTCCTGCTCCTCGGCCAGGAGTTCGAGGGCGCTGGGATAGCCCACCACGAGGGCCGGGTCGAAGTCGTTGAGCGCCTGCACCAGCGCCTCCAGCGGCTGCTGCACGGAAAACAGGCGGTAGGCGCGGCGGCGGCCCCGGCTGCGGCGCCGCTCGGACTCAAGCCACACGGCGCCGGCGAAGTGGCCGCCGGTACCCACCACCACGGCGGTGCGGATGCCGCGCCGCAGCAGGGCAGGCAGCACGCCGGCGTTGACGGTGCTCCGGACCGCCCGGATCCCCTGCGCCCGGTAGCACGCGACGGCGGCGGGGTCGTGCACGAACAGTCCCGGGTGTCCCGTGGTCCCGGAACTGGAGCACGCGAAGTACCGGCCGCGGTAGCGGCTGCCGACCAGGGTCGGATCGGCGACGAAGGCCTCCAGATCGGTCCGGGTGACATCGGGGTCGGTTACCCAGTCGTCGAAGCGGGCCATCAGCTGCGGTTTGGTGACCGGCGGCAGGTCGCGAAGCGAGACGTCCCCGCGCGTGACGTCCCCGGCTGGGAGCCCGCGGTACAGCTCCCGGTAGAACGGGGAGCTGGCACGGGCGTGCACCACAAGCGCGGCCAGCCGCGCATCCCGCCGCCGGGCAAGGGCCCGCGGGCCGCCGTGTTCGGCCCTCAGGAGATCGAGCATGATGCCCAGCTCCCTCGCAAACCCCGCCATGGCGTGCCTCCTATGTCTGCGCGTCAGCGGGCGCGCACCCCGGCGCGCCAGACGGCGTGGGTGAGCGGCATCCCCGGCCGGTAGGCCAGGTGGGTGGCGGACGGGGCGTTGAGCAGGTGAAGGTCAGCCCGGTGCCCGACGGCGATCGAGCCAACCGCGCGCTGCCCGTCGACGTCGTTCCCGGACTCCCGGCCCAGCGCCAGCGCACCGCCGTACGTCGCCGCACGGACCGCCTCGTGCACACTGAGCCGCATCTGCAGCACCGCGGTGGTGACGCAGAACGCCATCGAGCTGGTGTAGGAGGTGCCCGGGTTGCAGTTGGAGGCGAGCGCCACCTGGACGCCGGCGTGCAGCAGTTCCCGGGCCGGGGCCAGCGGCTGCCGGGTGGACAGGTCGCAGGCCGGCAGGCAGGTCGCGACGGTGCCGCGCTCGCCCGCGCCGGCCGCCGATTCCCAGCCGGACCAGCTGTCCGCGAGGGCGTGGACGTCGGCGCGGGATAGGTAGTTCACGTGGTCCACGCTCGCGGCCCCGAATTCCACCGCCAGCCGCACGCCGGGGCCCTCCCCGAGCTGGTTGCCGTGCACGCGCAGGCCCAGCCCCGCGTCCCGGCAGGCCGCCAGCACGCGGCGGGACTGGTCCTCGGTGAAGGCGCCGCGCTCGCAAAAGACGTCGGCCCAGCGGACATAGGGCCGGACCGCGGCGAGCATCGGGCCGCAGACCAGGTCCGTGTACTCCTCGGCGTCCATGCCCCGGGGGACCAGGTGCGCGCCGAGGTAGGTCACCTCGTCCGCGACGGTGGAGGCGATCCGGGCGCTGCGGGCCTCGTTGTCCACGTCGAGTCCGTAGCCCGTTTTGGTTTCCAGATAGGTGGTGCCCTGGGCGACAGCCTCGGCGACGCGGCCCAGCGCGAGCCGGGTGAGGTCGAAGTCGCCGGTGGCCCGGGTGGCGCCGGTGGTGACCGCGATGCCGCCGGCGCTGTAGTCCTCCCCCGCCATCCGGGCCTCGAACTCAGCGGTCCGGTCGCCGGCGAAGATGAGGTGCGTGTGCGAGTCCACCCAGCCGGGCAGGAGCGCGCGGTGCCCGGCGTCGACGGCGTCGTCGGCGGCCGGGGCGTCCGCGGCGGACCCGAGCCAGGCGATGCGTTCGCCCTCGATCACCACGGCCGCATCCGTCAGGACCCGGTGCTCCGCATCCTGGGTCATCAGTTCGGCGATGTTGGTGATGAGGGTGCTCATGGGTCCATTCTTCAGCGCCGGATCGACATCCGGGTCGCTGCCAGTGCCGCGGCTGTCCGGGATGCCGGACCGTCGGCCGGGAGCGGCTCCGCGGCGCCCTGGCCGGCCAGGATGAGCTCGGCAGCCAGCTCGGCGATGCCGGAGGAGGTCTGGAAGCCGTAGCCGCCCTGGCCGGCGAGCCAGAAGAATCCGGTGGCCTCGGCGTCGAACCCCACCACCGGGACGCCGTCGGACGCCTCAGTCCGCAACCCGGTCCAGGCCCGGCGGACGTCACCGATGCCCATCGTGGTGACGGAATTCAGCCGGGTGATCAGCGCCTCGATGTCACCCGGGTACGGCCGGGCGTCCTCCGGGCCGCTGGGCACGGTTTCGGACGGGGAGATCAGCACCTGCCGCCGCCCGTCCGGCCGGAAGTAGAAGCTGCCGGCCGACGCCACCATCGGGCAGCCCTGCGGGAGGGGGTGTTCGACGTCGACGATTGCCGCGGTCCGGCGGTAGGGCTGGAGTCCGAGCTTCTCAACTCCGGCGAGCACGGCGAATTCGTCCGCCCAGGCGCCGGCGGCATTGACCACGACGGCGGCCTCGAACCCTTCCTGCCCGGCGCCGAGTTCCCAGCCGGAGCCGAGGCGCTGCGCCGAGTGGACCCTGGCGCCCGTGATGATGTCCACGCCGCCCTCGACCGCCCGCTCCCGGTGGTCCTCCAGCAGCAGGGACGCGTTGCAGGCGAAGGATCCCGAGTCCAGGCCGGCGGCCTCAAAGGAATCCGGCTTGAGCGCGGGGCAGATGTCCAGGGCCTCGGCGTGGCTGATCCGGTGCATAAAGCCGCTGGCCTGCTGCTGGACGTCTGCCTCGTTGCCGATCAGCATAAAGCGGCGCGGCGAGAGCACGGGTTCAGGCCGGGTGCCCTCCTTGGTGCCGATGAGCTCCAGGGTGCGCAGGGTGAGCTCCTGGACCACGGGCGGGCCGTAGCTGGGGATCAGCTGCCGGGCCGAGCGCGCGGAGGTGTGGTAGCCCAGTGACTGCTCGGCTTCGACCAGGGCCACGCGGCATTTGCCGGCGAGGGCGGAGGCAAGGGACAGGCCGGCAATGCCGCCGCCCACAATCACGACATCGTAATTAGCTGACATGCCTCCATCCTTGCACCCGGCAGGAGGCCGCGTCAGTACTTTCCGGCGGCGGCTCCCCCGGTCGGACGCCGGACAGACGGCGGCGGCTCCCCCGGGCGTTCCCGCTACGAGGCCGCGGCCACCGCCGCGCGGCTAGCCACGAAGGCCTGGACGCAGCTCTCGACGTCGTCGGCGCTGTGCGCGGCGGAGAGCTGGACCCGGATGCGGGCGGCGCCCTTGGGCACCACGGGGTAGCTGAACGCGGTGACGAACACGCCGTTGGCGAGCATCGCATCCGCCACCTTGGCCGCCATCACGGCGTCGCCGAACATGACTGGGACGATCGCGTGTTCGCCGTCGAGCAGTTCGAAGCCTTCATCGGCCATCCGGCGGCGGAAGAGTTCCGCGTTGGCGAACAGCTTGCTGCGCAGTTCGCCGGAGTTCTCCACCAGGTCCAGGGCCTTCAGCGTAGCGGCGACAATGGCCGGGGCCAGCGAGTTGGAGAACAGGTAGGGGCGCGCCTTCTGGCGGAGCATGGCGATGACCTCGCGCCGGCCCGACACATAGCCGCCGGAGGCGCCGCCCAGGGCCTTGCCGAAGGTGCCGGTGTAGATGTCCACCCGGTCCGAGACGCCGGCATGTTCCGGGGTGCCGGCACCGGTGGCGCCCATAAAGCCGACCGCGTGCGAATCATCCACCATGACCATGGCGTCGTACTTCTCCGCGAGGTCGCAGATCGCCTCCAGCGGGGCCAGGAAGCCGTCCATCGAGAAGACGCCGTCGGTGACGATGATCTTGCGGCGGGCCGGGTTTTCCTGGGTGCTGGCCTCGATCAGCCGGGACTCGAGGTCCGCCATGTCCTGGTTGGCGTAGCGGAAGCGCTGAGCCTTGCACAGCCGGATGCCGTCGATGATCGAGGCGTGGTTCAGCGCGTCGGAGATGACGGCGTCTTCCGGGCCGAAGAGCGATTCGAAGACGCCGCCGTTGGCGTCGAAGCAGCTGGAGAACAGGATGGTGTCCTCAGTGCCGAGGAACTTCGAGACGCGTTCCTCCAGGGCCAGGTGCAGGTCCTGGGTGCCGCAGATGAAGCGCACGCTGGCCATGCCGAAGCCGCGGGAGTCCATGGCCTCCTTGGCGGCCGCGATGATCTCGGGGTGGTCCGCAAGGCCCAGGTAGTTGTTGGCGCAGAAGTTCAGTACCTCCGAGCTGCCCTGGCCGAGCTGGCCGGCTTTGATGTGGCTGGCCTGCGGGGAATCGATGTGCCGTTCGGTCTTGAACAGGCCGGCGCCGCGGATCTCGTCGAGTTCGTGCTGCAGCTGGTCCTTGATGGCTGAATACATTGCGGTGGCTCCTCAGCAGGGGGATGAATTTTTGTACGGTACCGGAAACGGGCGGGGGCTAGAAGCCGGTCCAGTCGAGGACGACCTTGCCGCCGACGCCGGCGCGGGCGATCTCGAAGCCCTTCTCCCAGTCCGAGGCGGGCAGGGTGTCGGTGACGACGGCGGAGATGTTGGCGTGCAGCACGGGGTTGGAGGAGAGCATGGCGCTCATGGCATACCAGGTCTCGAACATCTCGCGTCCGTAGATGCCTTTCATGGTCAGCATGTGCGTGACCACCTTGCCCCAGTCGATGTCGATGGACTGGCTGGGCAGCCCCAGCATCGCGATCCGGCCGCCGTGGTTCATGTTGTCGATCATCTCAGGCAGCGCGGTGGGGTGCCCGGACATTTCCATCCCGATGTCGAAGCCCTCACGCATGCCCAGTTCGCGCTGGGCGTCCTTGACGCGCGTGGTGGAGACGTCGATCGCGAGGTCGACGTCGAGCCGGCGGGCCAGTTCCAGGCGCGGGGCGGATACGTCGGTAATGGCGATCTTGCGCGCCCCGGCGTGGCGGGCGACGGCGATCGCCATCAGGCCGATGGGTCCGGCGCCGGTAATGAGCACGTCCTCGCCCACCAGCGGGAAGCTCAGCGCGGTGTGCACGGCGTTGCCGAACGGGTCGAAGATGGCGCCGAGCTCCGGGGTCACGGACGGATCGTGGTGGACCCAGACGTTGGTTTCCGGGATGACGACGTACTCGGCGAACGCGCCGTCGCGCTGGACGCCGACGCTGACAGTGTTGATGCACATCTGCTTGCGGCCGGCGCGGCAGTTGCGGCAGATTCCGCAGACGATGTGACCCTCGCCGGAGACCCGGTCGCCGACATTGACGTCCAGGACGTCCTCGCCGGTCTCCACGACTTCACCGTAGAACTCGTGGCCAGCGATCAGCGGCGCATTGATGATGCCCTGCGCCCAGGCATCCCAGGACTGGATGTGCAGGTCCGTGCCGCAGATTCCGGTGGTCATGACGCGGATCTTGACGTCCCCGGCCCCGGTCTCCGGCTCCGGGCGGTCGACCAGTTCGAATCCCGCGTGGGCGCCGGACTTGTAGAGAGCCTTCATGGGCCTGCCTAACTGTGCTGGCCGCTCCCTAGATTCGGAGCGGTGGTGTGGGACAACTCACCTCATTAGACCCGGCTGAAAGCATTAGCACAATCGGATTCTTCTCAATCGACGATTTAGCTTTTGCTTGCCCATAAGATGGTGGGCATGGAAATCCACCAGCTCGAAATGCTCCGCGAACTCGGCGCCCTGGGCAGTGTCAAGGCCGTCGCCGAAACGCTGCTGGTCACGCCCTCGGCGGTGTCCCAGCAGCTCGCCGCCCTGCAGAAATCCGTGGAGGTCCCGCTGACCCGGAAGGAGGGCCGGAACCTGGTCCTCACCGAGGCCGGGCAGGTGCTCGCGGACGCCGGGGCCGCCGTCGTGAGCGCAATGGCGGACGCGAGGACGGCGATCGGCGCGTACCACGGCTCGCCGGTGGCGCCGGTGACGCTGAGCGGGTTCCACAGCGCCGGCCAGGCCTTGTTCGCGCCGTTGGCCCGGCTGCTGGCCGGGCCGGGGCAGCCGAGGATCCAGCTCTCCGACGAGGACGTCGCCCAGCAGGATTTCCCGGCGCTGACCGCCCGCTACGACCTGGTCCTCGCACACCGGATGGACCACAGCCCGCGGTGGCCCCAGGAACGGGTGGCGGTGATCCCGCTCGCGCACGAGCCGCTGGACGTGGCGCTGCCGGCCGGGCACCGGCTGGCCGCGCAGCGGGCGGTGACGGCGGACGACGTCGTCGGCGAACCCTGGGTGACCAGCCACACCGGCTACTCCCCCGCCGACGTGCTCTCCGCCGTCGCGGCCGTGTCCAGCCGCGAGCTGAACATCGTGCACCGGATCAATGACTACTCCACGGTAGCGGCGCTGGTGGCGACCGGCAGCGTGATCGGGCTGCTGCCCCGGCATACCGCACGGCCGGTGCTCAACCCGGAGATCGTGCTCAAGCCGCTGGAGGGCATCAGCACCCGGCGCCGGATCGACATCCTGGCCCGGCCGGAGAACCTTAAACGCAAATCGGTCATGATGGTCTGCGAAGCGCTGCAGACCATCATGACCGATTTAGTGGGTGGCTAGGGACTAGCCTTCGACGCCGAGGCGCTGCAGGATCAGCTCGCGGACGCGGCCGGCGTCGGCCTGCCCGCGGGTTGCCTTCATCACGCCGCCGACGATCGCGCCGATCGCCTGGATCTTGCCGCCGCGGATCTTGTCCGCGACGCCGGGCTGCGCGGCGAGGGCCGCGTCGATGGCTTCCAGCAGGGGCCCGTCGTCAGAGACTACGGCGAGGCCGCGCTTCTCCACGATTTCCGCCGGGGTGCCCTCGCCGGCGAGCACGCCGTCCAGGACCTCGGAAGCCATCTTGTTGTTGATCTTGCCGTCCTCGACCATCTTGTTCAGTTCCACGATGGTGGCCGGATCGACGCCGAGCTGGCCGGGGTCGACGTCGGCGTTCTTGGCGCGTCCGACAATCTCGCCCATCCACCACTTACGGGCCACCGTGGCGGTGGCGCCGGCGGCGACGGTTTCCTCGATCTCGTCCATCACGCCGGCGTTGACGACGTCGCGGAACTCCAGGTCGGAGTAGCCCCAGTCGGCCTGTAGGCGCTTGCGGCGGGCGGCCGGCGGCTCGGGCAGCGTGGCCCGGAGCTCCTCGACCCACTCACGTGAGGCGACGATCGGCACCAGGTCCGGTTCCGGGAAGTAACGGTAGTCGTCGGCGTCGGACTTGGGCCGGCCCGAGGTGGTGGAGCGGGTGTCCTCGTGCCAGTGCCGGGTTTCCTGGATGACCGGCTGGCCGGACTCCAGTACCGCGGCGTGCCGCTGGATTTCGTAGCGGACGGCGTGTTCGACGGCGCGCAGCGAGTTGACGTTCTTGGTCTCGGAGCGGATGCCGAAACGTTCGCGGCCGTGCGGGCGCAGCGAGACGTTGGCGTCGCAGCGGACGTTGCCGCGCTCCATCTTGGCGTCCGAGACGCCGAGGTTTTTGACGATCTCGCGGACCGCGGCGACGTACGCCTTGGCCAGCTCGGGGGCACGGCTGCCGGCGCCCTCGATCGGCTTGGTGACGATCTCCACCAGCGGCACACCGGAGCGGTTGTAGTCCACCAGCGAGTAGTCCGCGCCCTGGATCCTGCCGGCGGCGCCGCCCATGTGGGTGAGCTTTCCGGCGTCCTCCTCCATGTGGGCGCGTTCGATCTCGACCCGGAAGACAGTGCCGTCGGAGAGCTCGATGTCCAGGTAGCCGTCGTAGGCGATCGGCTCGTCGTACTGGGAGGTCTGGAAGTTCTTCGGGGTGTCCGGGTAGAAGTAGTTCTTCCGGGCGAAGCGGCAGGTCTCGGCAATCTTGCAGTTCAGCGCCAGGCCGATCTTGATCGAGGATTCGATCGCGGTCTTGTTCACGACGGGCAGCACGCCGGGCATCCCGAGGTCCACCTCGTTGACGTTCGTGTTCGGCTCGTCACCAAAGACGTTCGGCGCGGAGGAGAACATCTTGGTCTTGGTGTTGAGCTCCACGTGGACCTCGAAACCCAGGACGGGGTCGTACTTCTCCATCGCCTCTTCGAAGCTGAGGGTTGCGTCAGTCATTAGTGTGAACCTCCGTGGCTCGCGGGGGCGCCGGCAGCAACCGCCGGTGCGGAATCAGTCAAGGAAGGCTCCGTCAGGGAGGGGGCACGGTCCAGCAGCGGTCCGCCCCACTGCGCCTCAAGCAGCGACTCGAGCACGGCGCCGACGCGGTAGAGCCGGGCATCCTGGCGTGCCGGGGCGAGCAGCTGGACGCCCACCGGCAGTCCATCCTCGTCGGCGAGGCCGCCGGGCAGCGACAGCCCTGGGACCCCTGCCATGTTGGCCGGGATGGTGGCGACGTCGTTGAGGTACATCGCAAGCGGGTCGTTGAGCTTCTCACCGAGCTTGAACGCCGTGGTGGGCGCCGTCGGGGAGATCAGCACGTCAGCCTGGGCGAACGCGGCGTCGAAGTCGCGCTGGATCAGGGTGCGCACCTTCTGGGCCGAGCCGTAGTAGGCGTCGTAGTAGCCGGCGCTGAGCGCATAGGTGCCCAGGATGATACGGCGCTTGACTTCGTCGCCGAAGCCGGCGGCGCGGGTGGCTCCCATCACGCGCTCGATCGTCAGCGGGCCTTCTTCGGGCAGCACCCGCAGGCCGAACCGGACGCCGTCGAACTTGGCCAGGTTGGAGGAGGCCTCGGAGGGCATGATCAGGTAGTAGGCACCCAGGGCGTACTTGAAGTTGGGGCAGGAGACCTCGACGATCTCGGCGCCGGCGCCCTTGAGCAGTTCAAGGGCCTCGTTGAAGCGGTTCTCGACGCCGGCCTGGTAGCCCTCGCCGTGGAGCTCCTTGATGATGCCGATCTTCATGCCCTCGACGTTGCCGGTCCGGGCCGCGGCCACAAGGTCCTCCAGCGGGTCCGGCAGCGAGGTGGAGTCGCGCGGGTCGTGGCCGCCGATCACCTGGTGCAGCAGGGCCGAGTCCAGCACGGTGCGGGAGACCGGGCCGATCTGGTCCAGCGAGGAGGCCATCGCGATGGCGCCGTAGCGGGAGACACCGCCGTAGGTGGGCTTTACGCCGACCGTGCCGGTGACGGCGCCGGGCTGGCGGATGGAACCGCCGGTGTCCGTGCCGAGCGCGAGCGGGGCTTCGAACGCCGCGACGGCGGCCGCGGAGCCGCCGCCGGAGCCGCCGGGGATGCGGTCCAGGTCCCAGGGGTTGTGGGTGGGGCCGTACGCGGAGTGCTCGGTGGAGGAGCCCATGGCGAACTCGTCCAGGTTGGTCTTGCCCAGGATCGGCATCTTGGCGGCGCGGAGGCGCTCCACCACGGTGGCGTCGTAGGGGCTGTGCCAGCCCTCGAGGATCTTGGAGCCGGCCGTGGTGGGCTGGCCGATCGTGACGATGAGGTCCTTGACGGCGATCGGGACGCCGGCGAGCACGTGCAGTTCCTCAGCAGCGGCGCCGCCGGCGGCGCGGATCGCGTCCACCTCGGCGGCGACGGCGAGGGCTTCCTCTGCGTTGACGTGCAGGAAGGCGTTGACCTTGCCGTCGACGGCGGCGATCCGGTCCAGGTGCGCCTGGGTGACCTCGACGGCGGTGACCTCGCGCGCGGCCAGCTTCTCGGCGAGCGCGGCTGCGGTGAGGCGGAAGAGTTCGGGGCGGGTTTCAGTCATGGTCTTAGTCCTCATCCAGGATTGCCGGGACCTTGAAACGGCCCTCATACGCGTCGGGGGCTCCGGAAAGCGCCTGCTCGGCCGTGAAGGTGTGGCCCACAACGTCCTCGCGGAACACGTTGGTCAGCGGGATCGGGTGGGACGTGGCCGGGACGTCATCACCGGCGGCTTCACTGACGGACTTAACCGACTCCACGATGACGGCGAGTTCGCCGGCCATCCTGTCCAGCTCTTCAGCACTCATCTCGATGTGCGCGAGACGCGCGAGATGCGCGACGTCGTCGCGGTTGATCGCAGCCATGGATCTCCCCTGCAAGTTCGGATTATTTTCCGTCCCAGTCTACGTGGGTTGAGTTGCTGTTACCGTCGGGCGCGAGATGACAGTTCGCGGCAATGTTTTGTGCAAACACTGCCGCGAACTGTCATCTCGCGCGGGTGGTTAGCCGATGCCGATGGCTCCGGTGAGGACTCCTACTCCCAGCATGACCAGGGAGATGACGGCGGTGCGCCAGAGGACCTTCTTGTGGTGGTCGCCCAGGTCCACTTTGGCGAGGGATACCAGGAGCAGGATGGCCGGCACCAGCGGGCTCTGCAGGTGGAACGGCTGGCCGGTGATCGAGGCGCGGGCCATGTCCGCGGCGCCGACGCCGTAGTGGGCCGCCGTCTCGCTGAGGACCGGCAGGACGCCGAAGTAGAAGGCGTCGTTGCTCATGAAGAACGTCATCGGGATGCTCAGCACGCCGGTGATGACGGCCATGAACGGGCCCATGTCCGCCGGGATGATCGCCACGAGCCACTCGGACATGGCCTTGACCATGCCGGTGCCGTTGAGGACACCGGTCAGGACGGCGGCCGCCATGACCATGCTGACCACGGCCACGATCGACGGGGCGTGCGCGATCAGCTGGGCCCCCTGGTCCTTGACCTTCGGGAAATTGACCAGCAAGGCGACGGCGGAGGCCACCATAAAGACGAACGGGAGCGGGATGATGTTGGCGACCAGCGTCACCATGACGGCCACCGTCAGGCCCAGGTTGAACCAGAACAGCTTGGGACGCAGCGTCTTGCGGTTGGGATCCAGCGCGGTGTCCGCCATGGCGGAATCGTGCTCGTCGACGAGGTCTTCGGTGCGTTCCAGCACGGCGACGGAGGACCCTCCGCCGGTGGTGGGGACTCCGCCGGCGGGGGTGGTGCCCGTGCGGGTGGTGCCCGTGCGGGTGGTGGAGGCGGTGCGGCCGGTGGAGGAACCGCCGTCGAACTCAACGCCCTCGGCCCAGATTTCCGGGGCCACCGTACGCAGCCGGTTGCGTTCCTGCAGGCCCAGCAGCCAGGCGAAGACAAACACCACGACGAGTCCGGCGATCAGCGACGGGACCATCGGAACGAAGACCTCGTTGACGTCGATCTTCAGCGCGGAGGCGGCGCGGGCGGTGGGGCCGCCCCACGGCAGGATGTTCATGGTGCCGTTGGCCAGGCCGGCCACGCAGGTCAGGACCACGGGGCTCATCTTCAGCCGCAGGTAGACCGGGAGCATGGCCGCAGTGGTGAGAATGAAGGTGGTGGAGCCGTCGCCGTCGAGCGAGACCGCCGCGGCGAGGATCGCGGTGCCCAGGACCACCTTCGCCGGGTCGTTGCCCAGCTTGCGCAGGATGAACCGGACCAGCGGGTCGAAGAGCCCGACGTCGATCATCAGGCCGAAGTAGATGATGGCGAACATCAGCAGCGCGGCCGTGGACGTCATCGACTTCATCGAGTCGAGCACCATGGGGCCGATGCCCAGGCCGGCGCCGGCGAACAGTCCAAAAACGGTGGGGACGATGATGAGCGCCAGCACCGGCGTCAGCTTCTTCGTCATGATCAGCACCATGAAGACCGCAATCATGGCGAATCCAAGTAATACCAGCACGGCCGGCTCCTTCTTCTGTGTTCCGCACCACTCCGCTGTGATGCGCACTACAGACGTTAGGGTGGCGTGCGTCACGGGAGGGCCTTTGCCTCAATTGATTGGCATACTGCTTGTTGGACGCATTTTGCGCATTTAGCTCACAGGCCGATGAGGCCGCCGGATCACCCAAGGAGGGCCGCCGTGGAAGCCCTCAAACGCCGCACTCCGCTGAAGTTCACGACCCAGACGCTGCTCCTGCAGCTGGGGGTGGTAGCCCTGGTGGTGCTGCTCAGCAGCGCAGTCCACGCCTGGCTGACGTACGAGCGGCTGGGCCGCGAGGCGGAGAACCAGGCCCTGACCCTGGCCCGCACGGTGGCCTCAGACCCGGCGGTCCGGGCCGAGGTGCAGCAGATCAGCGCACGGCCCGGCACTCCCCCGCCCGCGGAGCTGCTCGCCGGTCCGCTGATGGCCGCCGCGGAGGGCGCCCGGGCCCGCACCGGCGCGTTGTTCGTCGTCATCACCGACGAGACCGGCCTGCGGCTGGCCCATCCCGACGCCGACCGGCTGGGGATGAGGGTCAGCACCGACCCCTCCGAGGCCCTCTCCGGCAAGGAGGTCACCACCCGGAACACCGGCACCCTGGGCCCCTCGGCCGGTGCCAAGGTGCCCGTGTTCGCGCCGGGTTCAACCACGGTGGTGGGCGAGGTCAGCGTGGGCTACTCCACCGAAACCATCGGCCAGAGCCTCGCCCGGGACATCGTCCCGATCGCCCTGACCGCGGCCGGCGCGCTGCTGGCCGGCGCCCTGGTTTCTTTCCTGCTGCGGCACCGGCTCCGGCGGCTGACCCTCGGGCTGGAGCCTGAGGAAATCAGCACCCTGGTGCACGACCAGGTGGCGGTCCTGCAGGGCGTGGACGACGGCGTGATCGGCGTATCCGCCGACGGCCGGATCAGCGTTTTCAACGCCGCGGCCCGGCGGATGCTGGAGCAGCCGGACCTGGCCGGAACCACCTGGGCAACGGCGCCGGTGCCGGCCCCGTTGACGGCCCTGACCAGGCCGGACGCCACCGAGGGTGACGCCGTGGAGTTCCTGGCCGGCGGCCGCGTGCTGGTGGCGAGCGCCCGCAAGGCCCTGCACGGCCGGGAGGACCTGGGCTGGGTGGTGATGCTGCGGGACCGCACCGAGCTCCAGCATCTCACCCGCCAGCTAGACGCCGTCGGCACCATGTCCACGGCTTTGCGCGCCCAGCGCCACGAGTTCGCCAACCAGCTGCACACGATCGCCGGGTTCATGAGCATCGGGCAGCATCAGCAGGCGCGCGACTACCTGGCCCGGCTGGCCGCCACCGGGCCTTTGAAGTTCCCGGTGGACCAGGCCGAGCTGCTGCAGGACCCTTACCTCCAGGCTTTCCTGGGCGCCAAAGGGGTGGAGGCCGACGAACGCGGCGTCAGCCTGCGGCTCGGCCCCGAAACCCTGGTCCGCGGCCACGTCGTGGAGCCGCAGGAGGTGACCACGGTGCTGGGCAACCTGATCGACAACGCCGTGAACGCCGCCGTCGCCGGCGCCGCAACCGACCGCTGGGTGGAGGTCGAGGTGCTGGACGCCCTCGGCGACGGCGGAGCCCCGGGCACCCTGCACATCATTGTGGGCGACTCCGGCGACGGCCTGCCCGCCGCGGCGGACGGCGGGCAAGGCTTCGGCACGGAATACAGCACGGACGACGCCGGCGGCACGGAGGGTGTCTTTGCCGAGGGTTTCACCACCGCGGACCAGCCGGCGCGGGCCGGCGGCGGGCAGGGCCTGGGGCTGGCCCTGGCCCGGCAGCTGGCCCGGCGCCGCGGCGGCGACGTGACGGTGCTGGAGCGGGGTGCGCCCGGCGGGCCGGGCGCGGTGTTCCTGGCGACGCTTCCGGGGACTATCACCGGCGGCGTTGAGGACGTGGCAGCAGACGTGGCAGAAGGAGACAACAATGTCTGAAGATTTCCGGGTGCTGATCGTGGACGACGACTTCCACGTCGCCAAGCTCCACGCCGCCTATGTGGACTCCGTGGCGGGCTTCCTGGCCCTGGCGCCGGCCGGCTCGGCGTCGCAGGCCCTGAAGTCCATCCACAGCCTTCGTCCGGACCTGGTCCTGCTGGATGTCTACCTGCCGGACGCCTCCGGGCTGGACCTGCTGCACCAGCTGGATGTGGACACGATGATCCTCAGCGCCGCCTCGGATGCGGCGTCAATCCGGGTGGCGTTCCGGCGCGGCGCCCTCGGGTACCTGCTCAAACCCTTCACGGCCGAGTCCCTGTCCCAGCAGCTGCGCTCGTACGCGCGTTACCGCCGGATCCTGGCACAGCCCGGGAACCTGACGCAGGAGACGGTGGAACGGGCCAAGCGGGCTCTGATCCCCGGCGACGTCACGGCCTCCGCGCGGCCGCGCTCGGCCACGGAGGCGGCGGTGCTGGAGTCGCTGGAACCGGGGCAGCAATACTCGGCGGCCGAGGTGGCGGCCCGGGTGGGCGTCTCCCGGGCAACCGCGCAACGCTACCTCTCCGCACTGGCGGACGACGGCGCCGTCGACATCCAGCTGCGCTACGGCACCACCGGCCGGCCGGAACACCGCTACGGGGTGCCCGCGGGCCCCGGAAGTTAAGCCGGTCCGTGTCCTCGCGGCCCGCCACGAGGCGGTGCTAGCCGGCGATGTCGCGGGCTTTATGGAAGGCGTTGCTGCGGGCGTGCTCGTGGACGCGGTCCAGTGCTGCGATCTGCGACCGTCCGTCGGCAATGAGGCCGGCGAACGTTGACGGATCGAGCCCGAGTTCCGGCGCCAGCTCCTCCAGTGTCTGCCAGCCGCCGATTTTGCCCAGGATCGCGGCGCGCATCAGTTCGGATTCCAGGACCAGGGTCATGGGCGACCGGCTCAGCACCCGGCCGTTGAGCTTCAGGCGGCCGGCGCGTTCGGCCAGCCAGGCGGCAGCCTGGCGGTGCGGGCGCTGGCGGATGCCGAGCTCGCAGATCAGATCCTTGAGCAGCCCGCGCTCCCGGCGGATCTCCGCCGCCAGGGTTGCCAGTTCGGCGTGCACCGGGGTGTCGGTGAAGTCCTTGGCCATCCGTTCGATCCGGCCCACCCCGGCGGTGGAGCCGGTCAGGTGGTCCGACAGGTAGAGGCCGAGCAGTTTTTCGTCGATGGTGTCGGGGATGTGCGGGGCCATGCTTCCTCCGGCTGTACTCGTGCTGTTCCCAGCGTGGGTCACGGTGGTGCTCTGGGTGCATACCTTACCGCAGTGGGTCTCGCAGCAGCGGTGGCTTGTGACACCGCCGGACTGGAGCCGGGAAGGGCTGGGAGCCGGAAGGGGCTAGAGGTCCAGGCGGTAGACCAGCAGCTTGATGTCCGTCTCCGGGACGAACCAGTCGCGTTCCGGGGCCCGCTGGAAGCCCGTCTTCCGGTAGAGGCCGTGCGCGCTCTCCCAGGTCAGGCCGGTGGTCAGCGCCACGCCGGTGATGCCCGGAAGGGACCGGGCGTGCTCGATGATGGCCTGCACCATGGCTTTGCCGGCGCCGCTGCGCTGCACCGCCGGGTCCACCACGAGCATCCGGAATTCCAGCTCGTCCGCCTGGGCGATGTCCGCATAGGGCTCCCCCGCGACGGCGAGCGTCACCGAACCCACGACCCGGCCGGCGCGCTCCGCCACCCAGATGGTCGCGTCCTCGTGCCGCTGCGCGACCTTCTGGATCTGCTGCATGTAGGGGTGGTCCGCGTCCTCGAAGTGGCCCGCGGCCAGGTAGGCGTCCCGGGTGATGCGGGCGACGGCGTCGTAGTCGGCCGGGACGGCGGGGCGGATAAGGATCTGCGGATTCACCTGTCCATGGTACGGGCGCGTCCGGTTGTCGCGCCGCCAAACAGTACTTTCCGTGACTGAGCTATCAGTTCCGGTCCCCGTCGTCAGAGCGGGAACTTGCCGGAGAGCTCCAGGGGGCCGGCGCAGGTCCAGGCTGCGAGCCGTTCCTCGTCGGAGGGCCCGCCGTCGAGCACGCTGGTCAGCCGCGGACGGCGCACCCAGCAGCCGGCCTCCTCCGCGATCAGCGCGCCGGCGGCGAAGTCGTGTTCGTTGAGCCCGCGTTCGCCGTAGGCGTCGTGGGTGCCGTCCGCCACGAGGCAAAGATCCAGCGCGGCGGATCCCAGCCGGCGGACATCGGCGAAGCCGTCCATCAGGCCGCCCAGCGCGGCGGCCTGCTCAGCCCGGACGCCCCTGTCGTAGCTGAAGCCCGTGGCCAGGATCTGGCCGGTCCGGCCCGGCACCGGCCCGTTCAGCGGCACCCGCCGCCCGTGTTCTTCAAGCCACGCGCCGTAGCCGCGGGCAGCGTAGTAGACCCGTCCCAGCGCCGGGGCGTGGACGACGCCGGCCAGCCAGGCGCCGTCGGGGCCGGCCACCGCCACCGAGGTGCCGTAGTAGACGATGTTGCGGATGAAGTTCGTGGTGCCGTCGAGCGGATCGATCGACCAGCGGAAGCCGCTCGGGCTGCCGGGCAGCACGGTGCCGCCCTCCTCGCCGGTGATGATGTCCTGCGGCCGGGCGCGGGTGATGACCTCGCGGACGGCCGCCTCCGACGCGAGGTCGAAGGAGGTCACCCAGTCCCCCGAGTCGCCCTTGTTGCTCACGCCCAGCTCAGCCGCGCTCCGGCCGGCCAGCACCGCGGCGCCGGCGGCGGCAGCCTGCCGGGCCAGGTCCAGGAACGCGGTGGGCGCGGGGAATTCTGCCGGGCCGGGTCTCACTCGGCCGCCTCCTGGTGGTCTTCGCCGTCGTCCTCGGCCGCCTCGGCAGGGCCGCCCGGCGCTTCCTCGCCGCCGTCGTCCGCTCCGCCGCCCAGGCCGGCCGGTCCTTGGGCGAGCAGCGCGCGGAAGCCGTCCTCATCCAGGACCGGCAGGCCCAGCTGTTCCGCCTTGTCCAGCTTGGTGCCGGCGTTCTCGCCGGCCACCACGTAGCTGGTGTTCTTGGAGACCGAACCGGCGGCCTTGCCGCCGCGGACCAGGATCGCTTCCTTGGCCTCGTCCCGGCTGAACCCTTCCAGGCTGCCGGTGACCACCACGGTCAGGCCCTCCAGGGTCCGCGGCGTGGACTCGTCGCGCTCGTCCTCCATCCGGACGCCGTCGGCTGCCCAGCTGTCCACGATCTCCCGGTGCCAGTCCTCGGCGAACCATTCCTTGAGCGCCACGGCGATCACCGGGCCCACGCCGTCGACGCCGGCCAGTTCCTCCTCGGAGGCCTGGCGGATGGCGTCCATGGTGCCGAAGGCGGTGGCCAGGGCGCGCGACGCCCGCGGCCCCACGTGCCGGATGGACAGCGCCACGAGGACGCGCCAGAGCGGCTGGGTCTTGGCCTTTTCCAGTTCGCTGAAGAGCTTTTCGGTGCTGGCGGTCGGCTTGGACGGGGTCTTGGCCGTGCCCTTGGTGTAGAAGTACGGCACCAGCTCAAACTCACCGGTGGCCACGCCCTTGCTGCGCTTTTCACGGCGGATCCGGACCCCGGCGAGATCCTCGGGCTTGAGCCGGAACAGGTTCGCCTCGGTGGTGAGGGGCGCGACGTCGGGCTCGGCCGGCTGGGTCAGGGCGATCGCCGCTTCCCAGCCGAGCGCCTCGATGTCGAAGGCGCCGCGGCCGGCCAGGTGGAAGACGCGTTCGCGCAGCTGCGCCGGGCAGGAACGGGCGTTGGGGCAGCGGATGTCCACGTCGCCTTCCTTGGCCGGCGCGAGCGGCGTGCCGCAGGCGGGGCATTCAGTGGGCATCACGAAGTCGCGCACTGGCGGGTCCTGCTGATCGCGGAGCGCCAGCACGGGTCCGACAATTTCCGGGATGACGTCCCCGGCCTTGCGCAGCACCACGATGTCGCCGATTTTGACGCCCTTGGCCTTGACGACTTCCTGGTTGTGCAGGGTGGCCATTTCCACCGTGGAACCGGCCACCTTGACCGGCTCCATCACGCCGTAGGGGGTGACGCGGCCGGTGCGGCCGACGTTCACGGCGATGTCCAGCAGCTTGGTGTTGACCTCTTCCGGCGGGTATTTGTAGGCGACCGCCCAGCGCGGCACCCGGGAGGTGTAGCCGAGGGCGCGCTGGGTGGCGAGATCATCCACCTTGACCACGATGCCGTCGATCTCATGGCTGAGGCTGTGCCGCTTGTCGCCGTAGCGCCGGATGAAGTCCAGCACCTCCGCCAGGCCGGGCAGCACCTCGAAGTACGGGCTGGTGGGCAGCCCCCAGTCGGCGAGCTGCCGGTAGGTATCCGACTGGCTGGCGGTCTCCAGACCTTCGCGGGCGCCGATGCCGTGCACGTACATCTTGAGCGGGCGCTTGGCGGTTTCCGCCGGGTCCTTCTGCCGCAGCGAGCCGGCGGCGGCGTTGCGCGGGTTGGCCAGCGGTGCCTTGCCGGCCGCGATCAGCGCGTCGTTGAATTCAGCGAACGCCTTGGACGGGATGAAGACCTCGCCGCGGATCTCCATTTCAGCCGGGAAGTTCTCACCCTTGAGCTGCTGCGGGATTTCCTTAATGGTCAGCACGTTGTGCGTGATGTCCTCCCCCGTGAAGCCGTCGCCGCGGGTGGCCGCCCGGATGAGCACGCCGTCGCGGTAGAGCAGGTTCACGGCGAGGCCGTCGATTTTCAGCTCGGTGAGCCACGACGGCGGATTGCCGCCGTTGCCGAGCTTCGCGACGCCGGCCTCGGCCTTGGCGATCCAGGCCTCCAGCTCCTCGAGCGAGAACACGTCCTCGAGGCTGTACATCCGGGTCAGGTGTTCGACGGCGGCGAAGGCGGCGGAGACCTCGCCGCCCACCTCCTGGGTGGGGGAATCGTTGGCGACCAGTTCCGGGTGCATCGCCTCGATGGTTTCCAGCCGCCGGAAGAGCTCGTCGAACTCGGCGTCGGAGATGATCGGGGCGTCCTCCTGGTAGTACGCGAAGCGGTGCTTGCGGACCGCTTCGACCAGTTCCTCGTACTCTTCGCGGACCGCCTCGGAGGGGACCAGTTCCCCGGCGGGGCTGCGGGTGTCGGTGTCTGTTGAAGTCTTCCCTGTGCTCACAGACCTATCCTGCCCTAGATCCCCGACGTTGTCCGGTCAGCAACCCGCCCCGTTCGCAGCACCGGTCCTGCCCGGTTGCCCGGGACTTAAACGGGAGGGCCCGGACGCGGGTGCGTCCGGGCCCTCCGTGACCAAGTTCGGCCTTAGTTGGAGGAAGCGCTTTCCTGGTCGGCGGCATTGCGGCTGGCCTGCTGGCTGGCCTGCTGCAGGGCCTGGGCCGCCCGGGTGAGGTTGGCCGAGTGCTCGCCGTTCCACTCGTTCCGGAACTTCGTCGCGTCCGGTCCCATCCAATCGGTCGACCCCAGCGCCTTCGTCAGGAGCGACCTCTGGTTGTCGATCTCCTGCGCCCCCGCCAGCAGCTTCGACCCCAGCGCCTTGAGCTGAGTAACATCCGCACCCCACATAGCCATTGAAAAAACTCCTTAGTTCATCGGACCCGAACACTCTCGGCATCCCCAGCGGCCCCCGGCTGTTCCGGAAGATCCAATGCCTCGAACCTACCCTGCCCCGCAAAAACCTGTCGATGGGCAGCACTCCCCATCCCCCGCGGACCCCGCGGGAGCGAGGCGGCTAGGTGCGGTTCTCCGGCGGCAGGGCGACCTGGAGTTTGCGGACCTTGCCGCGGCCCACAATGTAGCCGCGGCCCGGGATGAACTCGCCGCCGACCCGGCCCAGCGAGGTGCTGAGCAGGCTGTCGCCCTCGATGTCGCCCGGGTTGAGCAGCAGCCCGCGGCGGCCGGACTTGAACGGCTGCGCCAGCGACCAGGCCGAGGACCAGGTGGAGGTCTCGGATTCGCCCACCACCCACTGCTCGGCCTTGACGGACGCCGTGACCAGCCGGCCGATGCCGGACTCGGCCAGGGTGTCGGTGAAGTCGGTCAGGCCCTCGATAAAGATCGCCAGCTTGCCCGGCGTGCCGGTGGAGTAATCCACCAGCTCGTCGATGGCTTCCTCGACGTCGTCCGCGCCCACCACGGAGCGGTCCCAGAGCTTGAGCGACGCCGCGGCGGAACGCCGCGAACCGAGGTAGATCAGCTCCACGCCCGGGTTGGAACGGCGCAGCGCGTAGGCCAGGGTCACCAGCGCCACGGTGCGGCCGGAGCCCGGCGGGCCGGCCAGCAGCAGCGGGCCCTTCGCCAGGATCTCGGCCGGCTGCAGCGTCTCGTCGTCGACGCCGATCACCGGCAGGTCCGGGCTGCCCGCGGGGAGCAGGTCCAGGTCCACCGAGTCGGGCAGCCGTTCGATCTGCGGCGCCCGCTCCACGCCCTGGCGCAGCATGGCCTCGCGGAGCTTGTGCACCTCGCGGGCCTGCACGGCCAGGTTGGAGTTGCCGCCCAGCACCGCCAGCTGCACCTCGAGGTTGCCCAGCAGGCCGCGGCCCGGCGGCGTGCCGGCCCCGAGGACGTCCTTGGGCACGTCGAGGGACAGGTAGTCGTCCTCGGAGGAGAGCCGCAGCACCAGCCGGCGCTGGATCGAGGCGAGCAGCGAGGCCGGCACCGCGTTGGGCCGGTCGCCGCTGACCACGAGGTGGATGCCGAGCGGGCGGCCGTCGGTGGCCAGCTGCAGGAAGATGTCCCAGAGCGCCGACAGCTTGCTGTACTCATAGCCCTCGCGGAACGCGGACATGCCGTCCACAAGGACGAAGATGCGCTTCTCCTCCGGCATGTTGGCCAGCTTCCGGTACTCCACGATCGTGGCGGCACGGACCTCGGCGTAGCGGGCCGAACGGTCGTCCGCGAGGTCCCGCAGCCAGCGCAGCAGCCGGCCGACCCGTTCGACGTCGTCGCCGTTGATGATCTCGCCGACGTGCGGCAGCTCGTCGAGCATCTTCAGGCCCGAGGAGCCGCAGTCGATGCCGTAGACGTTGACCGGGCCGCCGCGCGGGGTGACGGCGGCGGCGATCGCGATGCCGCGCAGCGCGGCCGACTTACCGGAACCGCCGGTGCCGTAGATGGCCATATTGCCGTCACGGTCGGGTTCGTAGAAGACCGTCGGCTGGTCCTGGTGCGCGGGGTCGTCCGCGACGCCGAGGAGCAGCCGCTCGTCGGTGCGCGGGTTCGGCAGCCGGGAGAAGTCGTAGGTGGTGGCAAGCTCGTCCAGCCACGGCTTGCGCGGCGGCTCGATGGCGAGCACGTCCGCGGCCTTGATGATGTTGGCCGTCATCCTGGCGATGTCGTTGGGCCCGGCGGGTTCCTCCCGCACCGGCGCCTCGGCGGCGGGCGCGGCCCAGGCTGCACCGGAGCCGAACGCCATCTCGACGACGTCGATCCGCGGCCGCTGCGGCTTCTCCGTGGTCCAGCCGCCGGCGTAACCGGTCTGGAAGCCCTGGATCCGGCCCGGTCCGGTTTTGGCCGCGCCGCGTCCCGGGATGGAGGGGTCGAAGTACGCGGCGGTGGGAACGCCGAGGATGTCCACCGCGTCGTCCTCGTCTGCCATGCGCAGCGCCACGCGCAGGTTGGTGTTGGCGCGCAGGCTGTCCTTGATGACGCCGGCCGGGCGCTGGGTGGCGAGGATCAGGTGCAGGCCCAGCGAACGGCCGCGGGCGGCGACGTCCACCACCCCGTCGACGAACTCCGGCACCTCGGTGGCCAGGGCCGCGAACTCGTCCACAATGATGATCAGGTAGGGCGGCGCTTCCGGGTCCGCCTGGCGCTGGAGTTCCAGCAGGTCCTTGGCCTTCTTGCGGTTCAGCAGCCGCTCGCGGTGGTGCAGTTCGGCCCGGAGCGAGGTCAGGGCGCGGCGGACCAGGTGCTGCGAAAGGTCCGTGACCAGGCCCACCGTGTGCGGCAGGTGCAGGCAGTCCGCGAACGCGGCACCGCCCTTGTAGTCCACGAACAGGAAGCTGACCCGGTCCGGGCTGTACGCCGCGGCCATGCCCATCACCCAGGACTGCAGGAACTCGGACTTGCCGGCACCCGTGGTGCCGCCGACCAGGGCGTGCGGGCCCTCGTTCTTCAGGTCGAGGTAGAGCGGTTCGATGCCCTTGGACCCCACCAGGGCCCGGAGCGTGCCGTTGTCCTTGCGGTTGGGTTTGGCGGTGGCATGCACGGAGTTGTTCTCGCTCCAGCGGTCCGCGACGGCCTGCGGGTTGTCCAGGAAGTCCTTGCCGATCAGCGCCGCGTAGGACACCGCGCGGGGCAGGTCCGAATCGTCCTCGAGCGGCTTGCCGACGTCGACCACGGGGGCGAGCATGCGCGCCAGCTGGGCGGCGAGCCCGGCGTCGAGGCTTTCGCAGCTGACCGGGAAGGTGTGCCGGCCCAGCCGGACCTGGCCGGTGGTGGTGCCGTGTTCGCCGTCGACCGCCATGAAGTCGCGGCAGGCGGCCGGGAGCTGCTGGACGGAGGTGGCCACCCACATGACGTGGACGCCGGAGTCCGGTCCGCGTTCCAGTACCCGGGTGAGCCGCCCGCGGTCCACCGGGGCGTCGTCCTCCACCACCAGCAGCACGGTGGGCAGCTGCGGGCCTGGCACGTCGTCGCCCTCCAGTTTGAGCCCGGGGCGCAGTTCCGGGCGCGGCGACTGGGCCGCGGCCTCGCGCTGGTCGATCAGGTCTTCGAGCCTGGACAGCAGGGCCGAACCCCCGGCCGGGCCGGCGGCGAGGTGGTCGCCGCTGAGCGGGCTGTGGCCGGAACCGGCGTGCGGCAGCCACTGCAGCCATTCCCAGCGGTCCTTGGACTGGGCCGAGGTGATGGCAGTGAGCACCACTTCGGCCGGCGAATGCAGCCCCACCAGCTGGAGCACCATGCCGCGGGCTACGTCGTCGACGAGGCCGCGGGCACCGGCGAGGCCGAACGAGCCGGCGCTGCGCAGCTGGGAGACGATCGGTACGCCCTCGATGCTGCCGAATTGGGCCATGCACTGCTGGATTTCGGCCATGTACTCGGGCTCGGTCTCGTTGCTTTGCGGCTCCTCGAACTGGATCCGGGACGGTGCCGTGCCGAGTCCGAACCGCAGCCCCAGGAAGCCGGTGTGCTCGGGCCTGTGGGTCCAGAGGAGCGGGCCGAGTTTGTAAATGGAGTCCACGGTGTCGCTGACCGACGGTGCCTCCTGCAGCCGGACGGAGCGTTCCACCTTCTGCAGCGCGGTGATGTCGGCGCGGAACGCGGCCATGGCGGCGCGGAACGCCTTGAGCTGTTCCTTGCGTTCCCGCTTGGACTGCATTTTCTGGTCCACGTAATGGCCCACGATGAACAGCGGCATCATCATCATGAAGATCACCGACATCATGTTCTGCGTAACGGCGAAAAGGACGGCGCCCATCATCAGCGGGGCCACCAGCATGATGTACGGGAACGGGTGGTGCTCCTGGCGTTTGGGACCGGCCGGCAAAGTCCGTTTGTGCGGTTCGAAGCGGGGCACCACGCGCGGCGAGCGGTTGAAATTGATCAGCGGTGAACTCGGCGCGGCGCCCTGGCTGCCGCCCAGGGACACCACGGACACGGTGGTGTCGCCGAGCGTGACGGTGTCCGAGGAGTTCAGCGTGGCGCGGCTGACCGGCAGTCCGTCCATCAGCAGGCCGTTGGCGGAGTTCGTGTCCACAATCTCCACGGTTTCGCCTACCGTGATGCGGGCGTGCCGTTTGGAGGTCAGCGGGTCGGTCAGCCGGATGTCGACGTCGCGGTCCCGGCCGAGGTAGCTGGTACCGGAGGGCAGCGGGAATTCGCGACCGACGTCGGGGCCGGAGAGGACGCGCAGGGTCGCCGCCGCGGGTCCCCGGTTTGCCCCGGGGAGGTCGAACTGCTCGCTGACCTGGGTCAGCGAGACGATTGAGCCGGGCCGCAGCCCGGATTCGAGCAGGTTGTCCTCCCGGTTCAGGACGCTGCCGTTCAGTCCGCCGGCGGCGAAGGCCTCCTCGATGCTGAGCGAGAGGTTCGACGGCGGGGCGGTGCCGCGCCGCGCGGGGTCAGCCGCCCAGAGTTCGGTGGCGATGTCCGCCACCGTGGCGAGGCCGTCTACGGTGACGGCGAGGTCCTTGGCCTCGGCGGGGTCGCGGCGCAGGGTCAGCCGGATCCTCATGCGTCGTCCCCTCCGCCCTGCGTCTCCAGCAGCACCAGGTCGGCCGCGGTGACGAGGTGGGAGGTCACGGCGTGTTCCACCAGCCGTGCGCGGCGGTTCGTGGCGAGCTTGCCGCTGCCGCCGCGCAGGCCGGCGACGCCCACCCGGTCGAGTTTGTCGCACACGTTGTCCAGCTTTCTGTTGAACCGGGTCAGTGCCCAGCCCAGGGTCTTGGCCGCTTCCGCGGAGGAAGGGATGGCGCTGAAGCCGGTTCCTTCGCGCCGCAGCATCGGTTCGGCGAGGGCCACGATCAGGGCCTTCTGCGAGTCGGTGAAGACCACCGGGCCGATTGTGGTGTCGCCGCCGCTGTCCTCGCTGCGGGCCTCCTGCCGGAACGCGGGCGTCCGGAGGTGGACGGCAAACTCGTAGGTGGTGGGGCCGGCGGTGAAAATAATGTTGGTCTGGCTGAAGACCAGCGGGATCCGGGCACCCGGCGCGAGCCAGGCCTGCATGCCGCCGGAGGCGTCGGCCACGGTTGCGCAGAGCATGCTGCCGACGTTGCTGAGCCACCAGATGCCGTCATAACGGGCAATCTGCAGGAACTGCCGGTGCAGGTACGGGTTGTCGTCCACTTCGAGGTCGCCCTCGCGGCCGATGCTGAAGATGTCCTCGTCGGATGGCTCGTGCCATTCGCCGCAGAAATCTATCGCCAGATCCCCCATTGTGCGTGTCTCCTCAGGGCCATTCATAGTGTCATTTAGGGGTGTAGCAACCAACGGAATTATCAATATCCAGCGGCGAAGACGATCCGTCCCGGCGGACAATCATCACCTGGACGCAGAAAAACTGCCCCGTCCCGAAAACGACGCTTGCCTCCGGCTTCTCGGTGGCTTGGAACGTGCCGTCATCGTAGACACGCCACTTGTAGCTGTCGCCGGGTTTGGGCTGCGGATTCGTCCAGGTGAATCTCAACTTTCCGTCAGCCCCCGGTCTGCCCACGATGTTGGTGACATCCGGGACGGTGCCCTCATCGATGGCGTCCGCGGGCGGCCTGCTGACCTGCTCGGATGCCCTGGGGGCCGGCTCGGGCCTGGTGGTGCCGGCAATGATGCCGACGACGACGGCGACCGCCAGGACGGCGCCGCCCACGATCGAGAGCACCAGGTTCCGGCGGCCGTGGCCGGCAGGGGCGGCGTCGGCCGGTTCGGCGGCGGTTCCGTCTCCGGCCCCGTCCCGCGGTGCGACGCTGGAGCGGTTGACGGTGGCCGCGACGTCGTCGTCCCCGGCCGGTCGCGGCGCGGCAGGCGGCCGGGCAGGGAAGGACGGCGCGGCGAAGCCCGGCAGGGCCGCAGGCCGCTGGACGGTGTCCCTCCCGGCGTCCCTGCCGATCCCCCTGTTGACGCCGTTGTTGAACGTCGTCGAGTCGTCCGGCGCGGCGGCGCCCGGCAGCCGGGTCGGGAACGTCGGGGCGTGTCCGGTGGCGTCCGGGTCGATCGCGGCGACGCTGCGGACCCGGGTTTCCTCAAAGCTGTCATCCGGGTGCGGCTCGTCGGCCCGCGGCTCCTCGAGGACCTCGAACGGTGTCACGGAGAGGTTCAGCTCGGCCTGGATGCGCTGCAGCGCCAGGGCAAAGGCGTGGGCGGAGGAGTATCGGGAGTCGGGCGATTTGGCCATCGCCGTAGCCAGGGCCAGTTCCAGGGACTCCGGGACGTCGGCGCGGCCCAGCTTGGGGACCGGCAGGCTGGTGATGCGGGAGATCAGCTCGCGCTGGGAATTATCCGCGCCCGGCAGCACGAACGGGGACCGGCCGGCCAGCAGCGTGTAGAGCGTGGCACCGAGCGCCCAGACGTCCACCAGGACGCCGTCGACCTGCCGGTCGCTGAACTGTTCCGGCGGGGACCACGGGATGGACATGCCCGCGTCCTCGTCCTGGTCCCCCGCCAGGGTGCCGGAGATGCCAAAGTCGGTCAGCGCCGGCCGGTTGTAGTCCGTGACGAGGATGTTTCCCGGTTTGATGTCGCGGTGCGCGATCCCGGCGCGGTGCGCGGTTTCGACGGCGGAGGCCACCTGGATGCCGACGGCCAGGACCTCGTCCACGCTGAAGCGCTGGCGCCGGTACCGGACGTCCAGGCTCGGCCGCGAGCAGTACTCCATGGCCAGGTAGGAGTGGCCGGAATCGGTGATTTCCGCTTCGAAGATCGTCACGATGTAGGGATGCGAGGACAGCTGCGCCATCAGGTTCGCCTCGGATTCGAAGCGGCGGCGGGCCCCCTCGGTTTTGAGGTCCGAGAGGAGCACCTTCACCGCTACCTTGCGGCGCGGCCGGTCCTGCTCGTAGAGGTAGACGTCGGAGAATCCGCCGGAGCCGAGCAGGCTGATGTAGGTGAACCCCGGGATGCTGGGCGGCGGGGCCACGGGGCGTTTGGCGTTCACAGCAGCTCCTCGAAGCGCAGCTGGATGCCGTCGCCCAGTTCGGCGATGTCGCCGTCGAACAGGATCGCCATCTCGCCCTGGGCAAGCCGGCGCGGGGCCTGGCCCTCGCGCAGCAGCACCGTGCCATTGGTGGCCTTGAGGTCGCAGAGCATCACGTGCCAGCCCTCGAGCCGGACCTCCACGTGCGAGCGGGAGATGTCCCCGCCGGGGCTCGCCACCTGGACCAGTTTGGGCATCACGGCGCCCTGGACGCGGGAGACCGACGGTTGCCGGCCCACGATAAGCGACTGGTCAAGGTCGATCAGCTCGCCGGTGGACAGCCGCATCCGGCCCAGCCGCGGGCGCCGGACCTGGACGCCGTCGCCGGGGAGCGCCTGGCCGCAGTAGGCGCACTGGGCGTTGGTGGGCGGGTTCGCGTGGCCCTGCGGGCACACCCGGGCCAGCACCATGGGACCGGTGCCGGGGTTTTGGGCGTCCGACGGCGGCGCGGCGCGCTGCCCGGCGGTGCCGGGGCCGTCGAGGTCGTTTTTCATGATGGTCTGGCCGTCGTGGTCCGCGTCATCGGCCGGCGGCCGGGGCGCGGCCGGGGCGGTGGTCACCGGCGGGACCGGCGGCGGGGTAAAGAGCGACGGCGGAGCGTCGGGCCCGGGGGCGGCGCGCGGCGCCGGCGGGACCGGATTCGCCGGCCGCTCACCGCCGGTTCGCCAGGGCACCGAGTCGATCAGGCCGGTGGGGACCGCCGGGACGTGCGCGGGCCCGGCCGCCGGAGCCGCTGCCGGCTCGTCTTCGGCGGGCTTTTCCGCCGCGCCGGGCGCCGGGGCGGCCGTGGGGTCCCCCGCGTCGGCCGGCTCCGGCGCGGCGGGACCCGGACCGGGCTCCGGTTCCGCCTCGGGGTCCTCGCGCACGGCGGCGTCTTCAATACTCCGCATCACCGTCTGTTCCCAGAGGTGGTCGTAGCTGCCGGTAGGCTCTTGCTCGGCGGTGTCCGGCGCCGGGACATCCTGCATGGTGCCCGCGAGGTCGGGGCCGGCGTCGAGGTCCGCTTCCGGGAATTCCAGCACCGTTTCCGCGGAGCTGTCGTGCTCCTCCTGCTCGGCGGCGATGTCCGCCTCGGCGGCGGCCAGCAATTGCTCGTCCCCGGCGGCAACAGTCGCAGCCGCCGCAGGGACGGCAGCAGCCGGCGCAGCGGAATCAGGCGCAGCGGCAACAGGCGCAGCGGAATCAGGCGCGGCCGCCACCGGCACGTCCGCGGAACTCCCGTCGCCGGTCAGCGCGCCGTGTAGCCCCTGCAGCAGGACCACGCCGTCGCCCAGCGGCAGCGGCCCGGCCTGGGCGGCCGCCGCAGTGCCGGCAGCATAAGCGGCCTCGGGGACGGCAACGCTGAAGCCGTCCGGGGCTGCGAAGCGCCGCTCGGTCCATGTGGTGACGTCCCGGCCGCTGAGCTCGACGGATTCCCCGCCGTCCAGCCGGACGTTCAGGTCGATCCCGCCGCGCAGGAAGACCTGCAGGGAACCGCGCAGCCCCACGATCCCGAACCAGGGCAGCCGGGCGAGCGGACCGCCCGAGGCCGAGGTCACGGCGTCCAGAACCTCAGGGAGCTCCGGGCTGCCGGCCAGCAGCGTCCAGAGCGAGTCGACCAAGGCGCGGTCCGTGTCGGGGCGCAGCAACACCACGGTTTCGGAGCGGACCACGCCCAGCCAGGTTCCCGGCGTGTAGCTGACGGCGGCGGTGCGGCTAGCGGGCGCCATGGCGCCCCTCGCCGGACCCGGCCGCGGATCCGCCTTCGTTCCCGCCGACGGCACCGTCGGGGGCCACATCCAGGACCTCGGTGCGCGGCAGGGTGTTTTCGTCTTCGGCTTCCGCCGGTGTGCGCGGAGCGGTCTGGGTGCCGTCCTCGCTGGCGACGTTGCTCGCGTCCACCACGATGCAGGTCACGTTGTCGCGGCCGCCGCTGCGCAGGGCCGCCTGGATCAGCTGGTCCACTGCAGCTTGCGGGTCCGGCTCGGAAACCAGGATGTCGGCAATCTGCTCGTCGTCGAGCTCGCCGTTGAGCCCGTCGGAGCAGACCAGGATCCGGTCGCCTTCCTCAACGGGCAACAGCCAGTAGTCGGCTTCCGTCTCATCGCCGGTGCCGAGCGCCCGGGTGACGACGTGCCGGCGCGGGTGCACCGCAGCCTCGGCCGCGGTGATCTCGCCGGCGTCCACCAGCTCCTGCACCTCGGAGTGGTCCACGCTGACCTGGCTGAGCTTGCCCTGGCTGAGCCGGTAGGTGCGGGAGTCGCCGATGTTCAGCACCAGCCAGTACGGGATCCCCATCTGTTCCACCACAACGACGCCGGAGAGCGTGGTGCCGGCACGCGAGCCGGTCTCCTCGCGGATGCTGGCATCGGCCTGCAGCAGGTACTGCTGGACGACGGCGGCGGTGGCGTCCCGCTCCCCCGTGGCGAGCTGGGGGATCTCGGACAGGGTGCGCACGCAGATGCCACTCGCGATCTCGCCGGCCTCATGGCCGCCCATGCCGTCGGCGACCGCGAACACCGGGTCGGCCGCGATGAAGGAGTCCTCGTTCATCTCGCGGCGCAGGCCGCGGTCGGTGCCGGAGCCGCAGCTCAGCCGGAGGCTGGGAGCACTGCTGGGAGCACTGCCGGGAACACTGCCGGGAGCAGTACCGGAGGAAGCTGCGGAGGCTTTGGCGGGAGGAACGGAAGCCGGCTGGGATGTCATGCCTGTCCTAGGTAGAAGGAGCGGTCACCGAAGTGCACGGTGGATCCGGGGCGTACGTGGGTGGGTTCCCCGGGTGCCAGTGCGGTGCGGATACCGTCCGGCGTCGTGACGGCGCTTCCGTTGGTGGAGTTGCGGTCCGTCACCCAGATGCCGCCGTTTCCGGCCAGCACATGGAGGTGGGTCTTGGAGATGGAGCGTCCCGGGTCGGCCACGGGCAGCAGTTGGACGGATTCCTCGCCGGGGTGGCCGGCGGGGTTGCGCCCGATCAGCAGGGAGCCGTCCAGTTCGACTTCCCGGCCGTCGTCGATCCTGATCCGCAGGATGGCGACCGTGACCGGGGCGGAACCGTCGCCGCGGACCTGGGTGCGGTCGTGGTCGTCGTCCGGGTGCGGGCTGAACGCCCGGCTGTTCACGGCCTGGCTCCGGGCGGCCTCAATCGGCGCGGACCTGGAGTCGGCGGCGGCGGGCATGGGAGCCGGCTGGAACGGTGCGGGCTGGAAAGGCGCCGGGGCCTCGGGAGCCGGAGCCCCGGCGGGCGCGGGCGCGGGCTGCGGCTGGAGCCGGGCGGCACCCGCCACCGGCGAGGCGACCTGCTGCACCGGGGGAAGGTCCAGCGGGGCAAAGCTGTAGGGTCCCTGGATGCCGCCGGTGGTGATCGGGTTCCGGCCGGCCTTGATATCGAAGACCAGGGTCTTGGCGGCGGTATCGTGCCAGCCGCGCAGCCTGCTGTTGTTGTCCCAGCGGTTGGAGATCACCACCAGGACGGCCCAGCCGGCACCCAGCAGGGCGAGCGGCCCCAGGAGGACCAGTGCGGCTCCGAACCACTGGAAAACCACCACCAGCACGGCGGCGAGGGCGGCGAGCAGCACGCCGGCTCCGGTGATCAGGCCGCGGAGGAAGACGGCTCCCCCGCCGGGCGCGTACCCGTCGGCGTCGGCGCTGCGGATCCCCACGATGCGGTTGCCGAGGGTGGCGCCGGACCGGCCCTCCAGCACGGCCTGGACCAGGATGTACACCAGGGTGGCGCCGAGCCCGATGCCGCCGTAGAGGACCAGCGAGGAGGTGTTGTAGATGATGGAGCCGCCGCTGCGTGTCTGGGTGACCCCGGCGAAGCCGACGGCGAAGAGCACCACGAGGAGCGCCGCCGGGCCGGTCCAGTCCAGCACCGCGGCCCCGAGCCGTTTTCCGGCGTCGGCGGGAACCAGCTCAAGCTTGTTCGGCAAAACCGTACCTCCCCCTTGTCCGCGGACACCCTGTCCGGGGCCCGCCGGCCCCGGTACGGACGGTCCGCCCTGCCCCGAAGGCGCTACCGGGATAGTACCGGGTGTTGCGTCCGGCCGCCGGGCGCTGCGCGCCGAACGGTTGCCCAGCGGCGCCCCGCAGGAGGTGCAGAACGCGGCGCCCGGGCGGATCGGCTGCTGGCAGCGCGGGCAGCGCTCGACGTCGTCGGTCATGGCTCGTTGCGGTTCTTCCTGGCTGTTCCCTGCGGTTCCTGGTTCGGACCGGGCTCCACTGTACTAGCTGGAGCGTTGCGGCCCCGGCCCGGCAACACCGGGCGGAGCCCGCGCAGCTTCAGCGCGGCCCGGCCGTCGGCCAGCAGCGAGCGCGGCGAGAAACGGGCCTGCTGGCGGCGCCAGAAACCCACCGTCCCGGTCATCTCCTTCAGCGAGCCGTCCACGATCTCCCAGTATTCACGCACCTGGTCCTCGCTCGGCTGGCCCGCGCCGAAAATCGCGGCGTCCGCCCGGTGCGCCAGCAGCGTGGTGCTGCCCTGGCTTGCCGGGAAGGCCTCGCCGAGCACGGCGGCGGACTCCCGCCGGGTGGCGCGGTGGTCCACCCCGGCACCCAGGTCGGTCGCCAGGCTCAGGACTTCGTTCCAGCCGCCGCCGACGCGCTGCGCCGGGTGCCCGTCGGTGAAGCGGGCTTTCCGGCGTCGGGACTTCAGCAGGGCAATCAGCAGCAGCGGCAGCGCGAGGACCGCCACCGGGATCAGCGCCGTGCCGATCGCGGCGAGCAGGGGCCCCCAGAACAGCCAGGGGTTGTTCTTCTTTTCGTCGGCGTCCAGCGCGTCCGGCGAGGAGTCCGGCGGCAGCTCGGCCGGCTCCTGCGGCGGGGGCGGCGGCTGGAGGACCTGCGGCTTGGGCTTGGACTTGTTCTCCGGGTCCGGCGGGATCGGCACGTTGTCCTTGGGCGGGGTGGGGTCGAAGGACACCCAACCCACCCGGTCGAAGGCCACCTCGACCCAGGCGTGCACGTCCTTGCCGGTGATCTGCACCTCGCCGGCGCCGTTCTCGGGGCTCTTGGGATCGGGGTAGAACCCCATCACCACCCGGGACGGGATGCCCAGGTGGCGCAGCATCAGGGACATCGCCACGGCGTACTGCTCGTCGTCGCCGAGCATCTGCTTGGCCGTGAGCAGGCTGCGGATGCGGTTGGCGCTGTGGCCGGAGACGCTGGGCAGCTGCCCGTCGGCGATCAGGCCGTTGCTGAAGGCGCCCTGCTTCTGGAAGTGCGCCTCGATCTGGCGCACCCGGTCGATCGCGGTGGGCGCGTCCGCGGCGAGGTCGTTGGCCTGCGAGCCGACCACCGGCGGGACCTCGGCCGGGTCCGGCAGCGACACCTTGGCGAAGTCGTACTGGGTCAGCTGCCCGTGCTCGAGCATGGCCGGGTCGGCCACCTGCACACTGTAGGAGTCGCCCTTGCCCAGCCCGCGGGTGGTCACGGCGGTGTCCGTGCCGGAGTTGAAGTACAGCCCGGACGCCGCGCCGGAGCCGTCCCGGGCGAAGCTGATGCCGGTGGTCTTGCGGCCGCCCGGGAGGAAGTACCCCTGGTAGTCCTCGATCGTGATGTCCAGCGTGTAATTGTTGGTCGGCACAATCCCGGTGGTGTCGGCGAGGGTGTTGAGGGACTTCGCGTCGCCTACCTTGCTGAAGCTGCCCGAACCGTTCGGGTCCATGGTGTAGTTGGTGCCGTTGAAGGAGTCCAGGGCGGCGAGGCGGACCCGGCTGTCCTTGGGCAGGCCCTTGACGAGGAAGAGGTTGTCGTCCTTTTTGTCCTTGACGAAGTTGCGGAAGCTCGCCAGCGGGGTCACGTAGTCCTTCGGGTCGAACGGGGGCACGATCGTGTTGCGCAGCACCTTCCGGTCATCGTCCGCGGTGACCAGCGGGGATGCGACGGCGGTGATCCCGACGGCGACGGCGATCACGGCGGCGGCGGTGCCCAGCCGGCGGAGCCGCGCGGCGCCGGCCGCAGCCTGGTCCGTGTCCGGCCGGTTCACCGAGACCTTGCGGGTGTCGCCGCTGCGCAGGGCATCGCGGCGGAACGTGGCCCAGGCGATCGCGCCTACGGTCAGCGAGATGCCGCGTTCCACGGTGAGGAACCCGGCGTTGGTGCTGAACGCGATGCCGGTGATGAACAGCACCAGCACCGGCAGCAACGGCCAGTACGGGCTCCTGAGCCGCCAGGTCAGCAGTCCGGCCGCGAGGGCGGTGAGCAGCGAACTCAGGAACGGCACAATCAGGGTGCCGCCCGCGGTACCGACCGGCACGCCCACGGTGAGCATGTCCTTCCAGGCGAAGACCACGCCCGCCAGCAGGGTCCGGAGTGAGTCGAGGGTGGGCAGGACCCCGGCGATCGAGGCCTCCGGGACGGCCAGGGCGGTGCCGAAGACAAGGTAGGTGCCCACCGCCAGCGCCGTGGTGATCAGCACCCCGAGCCGGAAGTGCACCTTGGCGGCGGCGACGCCCAGGCCCAGCAGGATCCCGCCGAAGCCGGCAGCCAGGTAGTAGGGGTCGCCGCCGAAGCTGAGGCTGAAGCCGAGCACGCCGAGCCCCAGCAGCACGGTGAGGGCGCCGGCGTCGAGCGCGTAGTGCCAGGCCGGCTGGCTGCCGGCGAAGCCGGACCGGGAACGGGCCGGTGCGTTGTTGCGGGGACGGAACCCCGTGGCGGTGCTCATGCGGCCGCCTTCCTCAGCACGATGGCCAGTTCGGAGAGATCGCCCAGGGTGAGCACGGTCAGGTCCGCGATGTTCGCCCGGGCCGGGGCGGCGCCGGCCTGGATCCGGACCGCGAGGCTGCGCACCCCCGGCGGCACCGAGGCGGAGGCGGAGCGCAGCTGGGTGGGTGTCACGTTGCTGCCCACGACGAAGAACACCACGGAGGCGTTCGGGACGGTGTCGGCGAGGGTCCGGGCCAGGTCGACGGCGTTTTTGCGTTCCGGCGCGCCGACCACCCGGGTCAGGTCATCGAGCAGGTTCCGGCCGGTCTCGCAGCGCAGCGGCCCTTTCTGGGTGAGGACGTCGAGGTTGCGCTGCTCCCGGATGGCCTGCAGCCCGATCGAGGCGGCGGCGGAGACGGCCAGCTCGAACTCCTCCTCGGAGGCGTACTCGTCCGTGTTGGTGGAGAGCGAGATGGCCAGGTGCGCCCGGCGGGTTTCCTCGAACTGGCGCACCATGAGCTTGTTGGTCCGGGCCGTGGTTTTCCAGTGGATGTGCCGCCGGTCGTCTCCGGGCACGTAGTCCCGCAGCGCGTGGAAAGAGACGTCGGCGCTGGAGAGGTCCGTGGTGGGCATGCCCTCCAGGTCGCGGATGAAGCCGGCGGCGGAACCGGCCAGGGCCACGGTCTTCGGGTGCACAAAGAGGTCCTGGGGTTCGGTCCAGAGCACCTGGCGGCGGAGCAGGTGCAGCGGGTCGGCGCGCACGGAGCGGACCGGGCCCACCACGATCACGGCCCGGCGGGCGGTGGGGATGGTGAAGAGGTCCTCGTGGACCTGTCCGGGTTTCATCCGGGGCAGGTGGAACACGGCGGTGGCGGCGCCCACCGGGAGTTCCAGCGCGGCGGGCAGCAGCGGCCGCGCCGAGGTGTTGGACACCGCGATGCTGCCGACGGCGCTGTCCCCCACGGCCACCCGTGTCCGGGCGAGATCCAGCAGCACACCGTAGGAGGAGCGGCCCAGAATGAAGCCGACCGCCAGCACCAGGAGCACAAAACCGGCGATCGCGGCGGCCTTGGCCTCCTGCCAGCCGTAGGCCTGGCCGGCAGTCCAGAGCAGCACCGAGGCCGCCAGCACGGACCAGCCGAGCACGCTCACCACCGAGAGCACGGGCCAGAGGTGCCGGCGGAAGCGCTCCCGGACGGCGCGTCCGGCCGGAGCCAGCGCCAGGGCGGCGGTGCTGCTGGCTTCGGCCCAGACGGCGGACGGATGCAGCCGGGCGGGCCTGCCGCCCCGGGAAAGGGGCTGCTTCAGGCGTTCAGCAAGCCGGGTCAACGGTGTGCCGGTGGACATAGGGTGGCCTTTGTTCGTGCATGGTCCGGGCGCTGGGTCTGCCCGGGGGGACGGGGTCGGAGCCTAGACGGCGGCCCGCTGCTGCGGGGCGGCGACGTCGGCGAGCACCCGGGCCAGGACAGCGTCGGCGGTGGCGCCGGAGAACTCCGCTTCCGGGTCCATCACCAGGCGGTGGGTCCAGACGACGGCGGCGAGGTCCTTCACGTCGTCGGGCAGCACGAAGTTCCGGCCCTGGCTGGCCGCCCAGACCTTGGCGGCGCGGACCATCGCGAGCGCGCCGCGGACGGACACGCCGAGGCGGGTCTCCGGGGCGCTGCGGGTCTCCTCGCAGAGCCGGGAGATGTATTCGAGCACCGCGGTGTCCACGTGGGTGGTGGCGGCGAGGTCGGCCATGTCCGCGACGGCCTGGGTGGTGATCACGGCCGTGATGTCCTTGGAGCGGTCCTTGAGGTTGGCGCCGCCGAGCAGCTGCACGGTGGAGGCATGGTCCGGGTAGCCGATGGACGTCTTGATCAGGAAGCGGTCCAGCTGGGCCTCGGGCAGGCGGTAGGTGCCGGCCTGTTCGATCGGGTTCTGGGTGGCCATCACCATAAAGGGGCGGCCGGCCTCGTAGGTGGCGCCGTCGACGGTGACGCGGGATTCCTCCATGACCTCCAGCAGCGCCGACTGGGTCTTGGGCGAGGCGCGGTTGATTTCGTCGGCGAGGACGATGTTGTTGAAGATCGGGCCCTTGTGGAACTCGAACTTCTGCGTCTTCTGGTCGTAGATGGTCACACCGGTGACGTCCGAGGGCAGCAGGTCCGGGGTGAACTGGATGCGGTTGTTGGAGCCCTGGACGGTGGCCGCGAGGGCCCGGGCCAGCGAGGTCTTGCCGGTGCCGGGGGCGTCCTCGAAGAGGACATGCCCCTCGGCCAGCATCGCCGTGAACGTCAGCCGGATGACGTGGGACTTGCCGAGCACGGCCTGCCCCACGTTGGCAACGAGTTTCTCAAAGGTGCCGGCAAACCATTCGGCCTGCTCAGTGGTCATCGTCATGCGCTGGTTCCTCTTCCATTCGGGTTAAGCATCGGGGGGGGTCCGCCGGCAGGGAGTCCCCGCGTTGTCCGGCGTTTAGTCTAGGCGACGGGATCATGGTCACCGCCGGGGCATTCCGGGCGGCGGGGTGGAGCCCAGGCTGGTGGTGTCGCCCCGGGCAAAGTTGCCGGCGGCGGGCCCGGAGGTCAGGTGGTACCAGAGCCGGCCGGACGAACCCCAGCGGACGTAGTAGTCCGTCTGCGCGGTGATCCCCGTGTCGAACCACTTGCCCGGGCTGATGCACTGGTCCGGGTTGCTGTTCCGGTAGCTGTCCGTGCTGCTGTTGGGCTCGGTGCAGGTGCGCACCGGGGTGGCCCGGATCGACCACGAGGTGGGCGGCGGCGGGGCGGGGTTCTTTCCGCTGGTGGCGTTCGCGGAATCCGCCGGTCCGCAGACCACCGTGCAGGCCCGGACCTTGAGGTTCTTCGTGGCGCTCCAGGCGTTGGTGTCCCGGTCGTAGCGGTTGGCCAGGCCCACGCTGGTCCACCCGCCGCCCTCGTAGCTGACCTCGAAGCGCTGGATCGGTCGGCCGTTGTTGGCCGGGTTGTTCCAGGTCCAGTGCACCTGCTGCGTGGTGGAACTCTGGGCCGAGAGCCGGGGCGCATTGGGTGGGCCGTACGGATTCGCCGTGCCGATGGCGGCGGCGTCGCCGGAGATGTTGTTCTTGGTGGAGGTGGCGATGATGTTGATGGTCACGTCCTGGCCGTTGGGCAGGCCCCCGATCGTGCCGCCGCCGGCGGCGATGCCCCCGGCCTTGACCACGCCGCCGGACGTGGCGGCCCGGTAGCTGTACTGGATTTCGCTGGCCTGCGAGCCGTTGCGCTGGGCCGCGGTGAGCGGGGAGAACGTGACCTTCAGCTGGCCGCTGGTGCCGGTTTCCTTAACCGTTCCGCCGGAGACCCGCCCGGGTTTCCCGGCGGCCCGGATGGCGGCGGAACGGGCGCTGACGCCGGAGGTGCCGGCCTTGTTCGTGGCCGAAACCGTGAAGGTGTAGTCCGCCTCCGAGTTGTCCACGGTGACATTCTGCGAGGTTCCGGCGACCTTCTGGTTCGCCACCGGGGAGCCGCCGCGCAGGGTGGTCAGGGTGTAGGAGGAGACGGCGTCGCCGTTGTTCTCCGGAGCCGTCCAGTTCACCCGGAGCTGGCTCTGGCTGCCCACCGCGCCGGCCGACGCCGCCGAGGGCGCGGCCGGGGTGGCGGGCTTGCCGGCGGGGATTTCGGCGGCCGAGTAGGCGCTCCATTCGGAGGGTTCCTTGGCGTCATTGCGGGCCAGGACGCGCACCTTGTAGGCCACACCGTTCTGCAGGCCCTTCCAGACGTAGCTGACCGACGTCAGGTTCTGCAGCTGGGCGTTCTGGCTGGGCGGCGCGGGCGAGATCTCCAGGTCGTAGGACTTGACCGGCGAGCCCTTGGAGGCGGGGGCGGTCCAGGCGACCGAGAGCTGCCGGTCGCCGAACTTCAGCGACGGCGCGGCCGGGGTTTCCGGTTTGACGTCCGGGCGCACCTCGGCCGACGCCGGGGACCGCTCGGATTCGTCGATGGCGTTGGTGGCCGTGACCTGGAAGTGGTATTTGGTGTTGTTGGTCAGCCCGGTCAGGGTGCAGCTGTTCGCCGGGCAGTCCTGCCGGAAGCCGCCGTCGCCGTAGACGGTGTACTTGGTGATGGGGGATCCCCGGTCCGCCGGCGCCGTCCAGTTCAGCAGGGCGGTGCCGTCCCCCACGCTGGCCGCCAGCGGCGTGGTGGGTGCCTGCGGGCGGTCCTTGACGGTCAGCCGGATCCGGGCGGTGGCCTGCCGGGAGGGGTCGCTGGTCTTGTCGGCGATGGTGTAGGCCACCACCATGGTCCCGGAGAAACCCCCGGCCGGGGTGACCACCACGTTGCCGCCGTCGACGGCGACGTTGCCGGAGCCGGTTTCCGTGGTCGCGGCGACGATTTTCAGCGGCGTTTCCGGGAACGGGTTGGCGTCGTTGGCCGTCGCCGGCACGGTGACGGGTTTGCCCGCGGCGGCGTTCGGTTCCAGGTCGTCGTTCGCCACCGGTTTGGGCCGGTTGGAGGCGGTGACGGTGAAACGGTAGGTCGCCGTGGCCTCAAGGCCGCGCGGGTCCCGGGCCTTGACCTGTACGGCGCCGTCGGTCCCGGCGGCCGTGCCGTCCCGGGCCGCGAGCTTGAGGGTTTGTCCCTCGATGCCGGCGGTGAGGCCGCCGGGGACCTCGCCCACCAGCTCGTATTTCATGTTCTGCACGTCCCCGTCGTCCGGGTCGGTGGTGAGCCGGGCGAGGTCGATGCCGGCGGCGTCGCCGGTGGGCACGTCCACCTCGCTGCCCAGCAGCTCGGGCGGGTTGTTCCGGTTGGGGTCCGGGATCACCCGGGTGCGGATGCTGAGCGTGGACTTAAGCCCGGCCGGGTCGTCCGGGCCGGTGCCGTCGGTGACCTCGAAGCTCAGCGAACCGGGGCCGGCGTAGTCCTTGCCGGCCGTGTACTTCAGCGCGGTGCCGTTGTTGGCCACGGGGTCCGAGCCGTCGGCGCCGATCAGTTTGATCCGGTCGGTCTGGGTGATCCGCGGCGAGCGGCCCTCGCGGACCCTGACCCATTCCTTCAGGTCCACGGTGACGGACTGGCCCGCCACGACTTCCACGACGTCGTCCTTGGCCAGGGTGGGGACCTGCTGCGCCAGCCCGGGGACCCAGACGATCGCGGTGGACTTTTGCCCGTCGACGTCCTCGACGGTGTACGGGACCAGCTGCGGCTGCTCGGCCAGCTCCACGATCAGGCTGCCGTCCGGGCCGGGGCGCGCCGTTTTCGCCTCGGTGCCGATCTTGAGGTTTTCGCCGACGCCGTCGGGGTCCTCGTCGTTTTTGAGCACCGGGACGTCGACGGCGGTCTTGCCGAGCGTCTGCGCGGAGGTCACGCGGTCGTCCCGGGCGATCGGCGCCTGCAGCGGCACGTCCTTTTGGACCTTGACGGCGACGGCGGCCTGCGCCGTGGCGCCGCGGTCATCGGCCACTTTGTAGCGGACGTTGACGGTGCCTTCCTGGGCGGGCGCCAGCAGGATGATCCGGCCGCTTTGCTTGCTCACGGTGGCCTGCAGTTCGGGGGCGGCCTCGATCCCGTTGGTCAGGATCCGGATCGGGTCACCGTCCGGGTCGGTGTCATTGCCGGCGGCGTCGACGGCAATCTGCCGGCCGGGGCGCACTGCGACGGCGTCGTCCACCGGCGTCGGTTTCTGGTTGGCCTCCCCGCGCGGGGCGATGCCAACGGTGACGGTGCCGGTGTTCACGGCGCCCTGCCGGTCAACGACCTTGTAGCGGAAGGTGTCCGTGCCGGCGCCGTCGCCGGCGGCGGTGAAGTCAATGAAGGTACTCCCGGCGGTGGCGGTGCCCATCGCGGGGGTGCTGTCGATGCCGGTGAGTTGGACCGAGTCGCCGTCCGGGTCGATTCCGTCCAATTCCACGGGGATCCGGACCGAACCGCCGGCCACCACCCGGGCGGTGAGGTTTTTGGGCTGCGGCCGCGAGTTCTCGGCGCCTTCCAGCGGCAGGATGTGGATGGTGACGGCGGCCGCGCTCTTTTGGCCCTGCGGGTCCACGGCGTTGTAGATGGCCCGGACGGTCTTGGGCGCGGCGCCGGCGATGAAGCGCAGCGTGTTCTCGGAGACGAAGCTTTTGCCGTCCGCGGGCGGGACGGGCTGCGGCAGCACCGGGTCCACGGTCAGTTTGGCGCCCTGCGGGTGCGTGTCGTTGGTCAGCACCGGGATGGTGACGACGTCCCCGGCGCGCACGTTCACTTCGTCGGGTTTGGGCTGCGGGGCTTCGACCACGGCGGGCGCCGGGACGGGGACCACGGAGACGCTGCCGGTGGCGGACTTGCTGCCGTTGGACATGGTGTAGCGGAAGATAAAGGGGTCCTTGCTGCCGCTGATGTCGGTGACCCGCAGCACGGCGTGGTCGATCACGCTGACGGAGGCGGTGGCGTTTTCCGGCAGTTGCACGGACTGCAGCACCAGCACTCCCCCGGCGGGGTCCGAGTCGTTCGCGAGCGGGTCGACCAGCACGCTGCCGCCGGCCGGGAGCAGGGCGACGTCGTGCACGGCGACGGGGTCGCCGGTGTCTTTGCCGGACTCGACGTCCACCCGGATCAGGCCCTGGGTGCTTTGCGGGCCGTTGCTGGCGATGTAGGTCAGGTAGACCGGTCCCGGGGTGTCGCTGCGGAACGTGAAGGTTCCGCCGTCGGTCACGGGCCCCAGCCCGGCGGTCCCGGCGGCTTCCACCTGGGCGAGGCGCAGCGCGCCGCCGTTGGGGTCGACGTCGTTCTTCAGCGGGGCGATGACCAGGTCCTGGCCGACGACGGCGGTCACGTGGTCCGCGTTGACCACCGGCTGCAGGGCTCCGGGGGGCTGGACGTTGACGGTCACCTTGCCGGTGGTGGTGGCGCGGCCGTCCCAGACAGTGACGGTGACGGTCTTTTTGCCAGGGGCGGCGCCGGAGTCCTGGTAGCTGAGCAGGCCGTCGCGGCGGACCTTGACCTGGTCCTGGTCGTTGACGGCCTTGGCGTCCAGCAGGACCAGGTCGTCGCCGTCGGGGTCGGTCCAGTCCGTGAGGATGTTCTGGCTGACCGTTTTGCCCTGCTCCACCAGCATGGTGGTGGGCTCGCCGCGCTTGAACAGGGGCGGTCGGTTCTCCTCCGGGCCGACGACGTTGAGGGTGATGCTGCCGCCGGCGGAGAGGCCGCGGCCGTCCGCGGCGTTGTAGCCGAAGGTTTCGGTGCCGGGCTTTGCGTCGGCCGGGACGGTGATCTGGAAGGCCGTGCCGCCGTAGATGTTCTGCAGCCTGCCGGCCTTGGGGCCGTCGCCGGCGACCGAGGCGGTCAGCACGTCGCCGTCGGGGTCGGAGTCGTTGTCCAGCACGCTGAGCACGGTGGTGCGGCCCGGGCGGACGCCGACGGCGTCGGGTTTGGTTTCCGGCGGCCGGTTGGGTTTGGTGCGGTCCGGGAGGATGTTGATGGTGTTGTTGTCCGCGGACTCCTGGTCCTGGTCATCGGACTGGTTTTTCGGCGGGATGACGTCGTCCCAGTTGTTCACCAGCTGCATGTTCTGGTTCACCAGCCACACATTGCCCGAATTCACATCATTAAGCACCACCAAATCCCGGTTCACCCGAAACACATAACTAGGCGACGCGCTGGCCTTCGGCACCGCCACGTTCCGGTCAGCGGCATCATCGGCGCAATCCCGCACATACTTATTCGCCCCCGACCACGCCGCATGCACACACCCGCCCAACTGCACCGGCGCCGCAGGAACACCCTGCCCGCCAAACGTGACAGTCCTCGCCGCCGAACCATCCAACGGCACCTCAACCAGCGCCTTCGACGTCGCCACCGCCACCGCATCCGCCCCCGGACCCGGCTGCTGCAACCGCGCGTCCCGCGCCTCCGCGAGGGCCACCTCACGCCCGCCCGGCAGGAACAGCTTCCCTGCGCCCGCGTCCAGCACCACCGGCCGGTCCCCCACCACACTCAGCTGCAGATCCCCCGCACCCTTCAACCCCTCCCAGGTCTCCGCCTGCGAATCCGCCACCCGGCCCTCGGCATCCACCGCCGTCACCGTCACCCGCCCCGACCCGGGATCAGCACTGTAAATCCGGTCATCAGAGCCCACCGCCGACACCGTGCCCGCCGCCCCCGCCAGCACCGGCTCCGAGCCCTCCTCATCAAAACCATTCACCGTCGACGGCGACAACGCCCACACCCGGCCCCGCGCCGCATCAGTCACCGCAATCACCCGCGACCCGAAACTCACCACCGCCGACCCCGGCAACTTCTTATCCCCGCCCAACCGCATCTGCGCCGCCGACACCTGGTTCAACGTCGAACCCGAGGCATCATCAACAAACACCGTCCCCGCATCCTGCAACACATCAAACGACGTCGACGCCGGCGTCACCGCACCATCCAACACCCGCGACGGATAATTCAACCGCCCCACCGCGTTCTTCGCCTTCGACACCACCCACACACCACCATCGTTCAACTCCACCTCAGCAGTCTTGAACCCCGGATAGATAACCGCCCCCGCCACCAACACCGCAGCCACCGCCACCAACGAGGTGCCGGTGACGACCTTGCGGCGCGTGCGCGAGCGCGGTTTCAGAAAACCCGGCTTCCTGGCCCCCAGCATGGCGAAAAGTCGTGTCACAGCGTTAGATTTCCTTCAAGATTGTGGTGTTCGTTCCCCCGGTGGATCCGAGACCGGTCCCCCACTTCCCGCGACAGCCTACCCAACCGTCCCCGGGAGTGCGATGGGGAGGACTGCCCGCCGGCCGGCGCCGGCCCGGGCCCGGGCCGGCTACGGCGTGGCTCCGGTCGGGAAGGTGCACAGCGGTACGCCGCTTTGCGCCGGGGAGCCGAGGGTGGTGTGCAGCGACTGGATCCAGCGTGTCTCGTTGGGCGAGCCGCGCATGATGTAGTACCACTGTCCGTCGCCGCTGTAGGTGGTGCCGTGCGGCTTCCAGCACATGATGTCGAAGCTGTCGAAGTGCGACATCCAGGGCCGGTCGTAGCCGCCCTTGCCGTCGCAGGTGAACTTCTTCGGGTCATAGGACGTCGCGCCGGGCAGGTCGGTGCAGCTGCGGTCCATGCCGGAGTTAAGCCGGGTGGACCAGCGCGTTTTCTCGGCCCCGGACTGGGCGGACGCCGAGGCGACCGGGCCGCCGGTGCCGCGCGAGTTGACTGTCTGGACCTGGATGGTGTGCCGCTCGTTGAAGCCGCCGGTGTTGACGGTGCGGCTGCCGGAGGCGGCCACCCGTTCCCAGCCGCCGTTGTCGATCTTGATCTGGGTGTAGGCGATGTCGTGGCTTCCGGCGTCCGGCGAGGCCCAGTTCAAGGTCAGGTTCCGCTGGTTCTCCGCCCCGTCGCTGCCGGATGCGGACGGGGTGCCGGGCGAGCCGTACGGGGTCGCGTTGGCCCCGGCGCTGGCGTCGGAGCTGGGCGCGACGGACGAGTTGGCCGTCACCGTGATGGTGGTGGCGGCGCCGTTGGCGAAGCCGCCGACGGTCTGGCCGGGCTTGATCGGGCCGGCCTGGCCGGTGCTGGCCCGGTAGGTGTAGCCCACCTCGGAGTAAGCGGAGCCGTTGCGTTCCGCGGCGCTGAGCTCGCGGAAGTTGATGGTGACGGCCCGGCCGGCGCCGCCGGTGTTGGCCTCGGTGACGCTGACGCCGGAGACCTGGCTGAGTTTGCCGGTGGCGCGGCGCGGGGCGGACGCGGCGCTGACGGCGCCCTTGCCGGCCTTGTTTTCGGCCTGGACGGTGAAGGTGTAGGACGCTTCGGAGTTGTTGGCGGTGAAGTTCGCCGTCCGCACGGTGCCGGCGACCCGCTGGGTCTGGTCCGCACCGCCGCCGCCGTGCATGGTGACGTAGTAGTTCTTGATCGCGTCGCCGTTGGTGTACGGCTCGTCCCAGGTCACCTTGAGCTGGTTGGAGGTGCCGACGGCGGACGCCACCGACGTCGTCGGCGCGCCCGGGGCGGCCGGGACGCCGGCCGGGTTGTCCTCGGCGGAGTACTGTCCCCAGTCCGAGGGGCCGAGTTCGTTGACGGCCTGGGCCCGGACCTTGTACCGCACGCCGTTGCTCAGGCCCGGCCAGGTGTAGTTCAGCCCGGTCACACCGTTCTTCACGGCGACCCCGCTGGCCGGCGGCGGTGAGATTTCCAGGTTGTAGTTCTTCACCGCGGAGCCCTCGGTCTTCGCCGCGGGCCAGGCGATCACCATGTTCTTATCGCCGGCCTTGACCGTGGGAGCCTCCGGCGGCGACGGTTTTTCATCCGGCCGGATCTCGTTGGAGGCGGGCGAGGGATCGGACTCGTTGACCTCGTTGGTGGCGGTGACGGTGAAGACGTATTTCACGTCATTGGTCAGCCCGCTCAAGGTGCAGGTGGTGGTGGCGCAATCCTGGCTGAAGCCGTTGCCGGAACGCACGGTGTACTTGGTGATGGCAGCCCCGTTGTCCGACGGCGGTGTCCACTTGAGCACGGCCGTGCGGCTGCGGACATCCGTGGCGGACGGTGCCGACGGCGCGTCGGGCTTGTCCCGGACGGTGATCCGGACCCGGCCGTCGGTCTGCCGGGACAGGTCTCCGGTCTTGTCCATCACGGTGTAGCGCACCACCATCACGCCCTTGGAGCCGGCGGCCGGGGTGACGGTGATGGAGTCGCCGGCCACCGCGGGCTGGCCGGCTGCCGAACCGGTCTCCACCGTGGCGGCGACGATCCTCAGCGGCGTCTCCGCGAATGGGTTGAAGTCGTTGGCGAGGACGTTGACGGTCTCCGCCTTGCCGGCGTTGGCCTTCTCCACAACGTCCTCGTTGGCGACCGGCAGCGGCCGGTTGGAGGCCGTGACCGTGGCCGTGACGGTCGCCCGGACCGGCTCGGAGCGGCCGTCGGTGACCTTGAGCGGGATGCTCCCCTTCCAGCCGGCGGCCTTGGCGGCGTCCGCGGTCACGGTGAGGGTGGCTCCGTCGATGCCGGCCTTGAAGCCCTCGGGCAGGGTGCCGTCGAGTTCGAACCGGAGTTTCTCCTGGTCCCCGGAGTCCACGTCCTTGGCCAGGTTGGCGAGCTCCAGGCTCGCGGATTCGGCTTTGGGCACGTCCAGGGTGGCGCCGCTGAAGGTGGGCGGGTGGTTGGCGTTGGGGTCCGGGATGACCCTGGTGATGATGCTGAGGGTGGACTTGAGTCCCGCCGGGTCTTCGGGTCCGGTGCCGTCGGTGACCTCGAAGGTGACGGAGCCGGGTCCCACGTAGTCCTTGAGGGCGGCGTAGCGCAGGGCGCTGCCGGCCACGACGTTCTCCGGCTGTGCGCCCTGGACCTTGACACTATCCACCTGGGTGATCCGCGGCGTGCGGCCGTCCCGGACGCGGACGTACTCGGCCAGGTCCAGGGTAATGTCCTTGCCGGCCATCACTTCGACGGGTTCGGTCCTGGCCAGGGTGGGGTGCTGTTCGCCCTGGCCCGGGACCCAGATGACGGCGGTCGCGCTTTGGCCGTCCACGTCGGTGACGGTGTAGGGAACCAGCTGGTCCTTGGGCGCGAGGGCCACCCGGACGGTGCCGTCGCCGGCCACGCGGGCGTTCGGGTTGCCGTCGGGCAGGCCGATCTTGAGCTCGGCGGCGACCCCGTCCGGGTCGGCCTCGTTCTTCAGCACGGGGACGTCGACGGCGGATTTGCCCAGCGTCTCCGCCGGGGTGACCACGTCGTCTTTCGCGAGCGGGCGCTTGAGCGTGGCGTCCGGGCTGACCCGGACCCGGATCACGGCGCTGCCCTGGGCTTTTTTGTCGTCCTGGATCTTGTAGCTGATGCTCTCGTTCCCGGCGGCGCCGGGCGCCGTGAGCAGCACCTTGCCGCCGTCCGCGGGCTCGACGGCGAGCTCCGGCCGGGCTTCGAAGCCGTTGCCCACCAGGCTGATCGGGTCCCCGTCGGGGTCCGAGTCGTTGGTGAGGGCGTCGACGGCGACCTTGCGGCCGGGCCGGACATCCACGGCGTCGTCCACGGCGATGGGCTTCTGGTTGTTTGTTTCCTGCGGCGCGATGCCGACGATCACGGTGCCGGTGTTTTCGGCGCCGATCCGGTCCCGGACCCGGTAGCTGAAGGTGTCCGTGCCGGCGGCGTTGCCGGCGGCGGTGAATTCAAGGTAGCCGTCCTTGACCACGGCCGTCCCCATGGCGGGGGCTTTGTCCACCCCGGTGAGCTGGACCGAATCGCCGTCGGTGTCCACGCCGTCGAGCGGCACCGGGATGCGCACCGTCATGCCGGCCACCACGCGGGCGGTCAGGTTTTTCGGTTCGGGGCGGGTGTTGCGTTCGTCGTCGCGGGCCCGGATCCGGATGGATACCTGCTGGGAGTCGGACTGGCCGGAGGCGTTGGTGACCTTGTAGATGGCGTAGACCGTTTTGGGGACCTCGCCGGCGATGAAGCGCAGGGTCTGGCCGGAGGTGAAGATGCGGCCGTCGGCGGCGTCCGGTTTTTGCGCGAGTTCCGGTTCGAGGGTGAGCTTGCCGCCGTTGGGGTCGGTGTCGTTGTCCAGCACGGGGATGGTGACGACGTCGCCGGCGCGGACGGTGGCCTCGTCGGGTTTGGCCTGCGGGGCCTGGAGCTTGGACGGCGCGGGGACCACCAGGACGGCGATTTCGCCGCTCGCGGAGGACTTGCCGTTGGAGATCGTGTACTTGACGTTGAGCTGGCCCTGGGCGCGGATGTCGGTGATCCGGATGACGGAGTGGTCCAGGACGGCCACGCTCAACGGCAGTCCGTCCGCCGCGGTCACGGACTGGACCACCAGGACGCCGCCGGAGGGGTCGGAGTCGTTGCCGAGCACGTCCACCAGCACGCTGCCGCCGGAGGGCAGCAGCGCGGTATCGCGGACCGCCACCGGAGCGCCGTCGCCGCCGCCGGGGACGACGTCGACGCGGACCAGCTGCTGGGCGCTGGCCGGTCCGTTGGTCACGAGGTAGGAAACGTAGTGGGCGCCCTGGGCGGTGGAGTTGAAGGTGAAGGTCTGCTGGTCGGCGCCCAGGGTGGCGGTGGAGTTGCCGTCCGGGGTGACCTGCGCCAGCCGCAGTGCCCCGCCCTGCGGGTCGGAGTCGTTCTTCAGCGGCGCGATCACCGTGTTCACGCCGGCGACGGCCACGAGGTGGTCCGCGTTCGCGATCGGCGGCAGGGCCCCGGGCGGGCGCACCTCGACGGTGACCTTGCCCTCGGACGTGGACCGGCCGTCGGAGACCGTGACGGTAACGGTTTTGCGGCCGGGTTCGGAGCCGGAGTCCTGGAAGCTGAGCAGGCCGTCGGGCCGGACCTTCACCTGGTCACGGGGGTCGCTGCCGGCCGCGCCGACGACGAACAGGTCATCGCCGTCGGGGTCGGTCCAGTCGGTGAGGATGTTCTGGCTGACCGCCTTGCCGGCCTGGACCACGAGCGTGGTGTTCCGGTTGGGTTTTTGCCGCGGGGCGGAGTTCTCCCCGGGCGGGACGATGTTGAGCGTGACGTCGGCGGAGGCGGAAAGGCCGCGGCCGTCGTCGACGGTGTATTTGAAAGTTTCGGTCCCGGTCTTGTCCGCGCCGACGCTGACCTGGTAGCCGGTGGCGCCGTAAATCGGCGCGACCACCCCGGATTTGAGCGGCTCCGGGGAGCGGACGGTGAGGATGTCGCCGTCGGGGTCGGTGTCGTTGTCCAGCACCGGAAGGATGGTGGTTTTGCCGGCGCGGACCCCGAAAGTGTCCGGTTTGGCCACCGGCGGGCTGTTCGGTTTGGTGCGGTCCGGCAGGACGGTCTGCTGCACCTCGTCGGCGGAATCCTTGTCCGCGTCGTCCGAGGTCTGCTGCGGCGGGATGACGTCGTCCCAGTTGTTCACCAGCTGCATGTTCTGGTTCACCAGCCACACATTGCCCGAATTCACATCATTAAGCACCACCAAATCCCGGTTCACCCGAAACACATAACTAGGCGACGCGCTGGCCTTCGGCACCGCCACGTTCCGGTCAGCGGCATCATCGGCGCAATCCCGCACATACTTATTCGCCCCCGACCACGCCGCATGCACACACCCGCCCAACTGCACCGGCGCCGCAGGAACACCCTGCCCGCCAAACGTGACAGTCCTCGCCGCCGAACCATCCAACGGCACCTCAACCAGCGCCTTCGACGTCGCCACCGCCACCGCATCCGCCACCGGACCCGGCTGCTGCAACCGCGCATCCCGCGCGTCCGCGAGGGCCACCTCACGCCCGCCCGGCAGGAACAGCTTCCCTGCGCCCGCGTCCAGCACCACCGGCCGGTCCCCCACCACACTCAGCTGCAGATCCCCCGCACCCTTCAACCCCTCCCAGGTCTCCGCCTGCGAATCCGTCACCCGGCCCTCGGCATCCACCGCCGTCACCGTCACCCGCCCCGACCCGGGATCAGCACTGTAAATCCGGTCATCAGAGCCCACCGCCGACACCGTGCCCGCCGCCCCCGCCAGCACCGGCTCGGAGCTCTCCTCATCAAAACCATTCACCGTCGACGGCGACAACGCCCACACCCGGCCCCGCGCCGCATCAGTCACCGCAATCACCCGCGACCCGAAACTCACCACCGCCGACCCCGGCAACTTCTTATCCCCGCCCAACCGCATCTGCGCCGCCGACACCTGGTTCAACGTCGAACCCGAGGCATCATCAACAAACACCGTCCCCGCATCCTGCAACACATCAAACGACGTCGACGCCGGCGTCACCGCACCATCCAACACCCGCGACGGATAATTCAACCGCCCCACCGCGTTCTTCGCCTTCGACACCACCCACACACCACCATCGTTCAACTCCACCTCAGCAGTCTTGAACCCCGGATAGATAACCGCCCCCGCCACCAACACCGCAGCCACCGCCACCAACGAGGTGCCGGCCAGGTGTTTTTTCCGGTTCCGGGCCTGGGTGCCGGTCCGGGTGTTGGTGGGGTTGTTCTTCCAGGCAGGACGGAAGCCGGGGCGTGTTTTTGCCCGCACGGCATCGAGGATGCGTTTCATGTTTCCTGCTGTCCCCCAGTGTCACGCCCGCCGGGCGTGGTGAAGTGCTCTTGGCGTGGCCGGATAACCACGACTATGACATATTGACCATCGAATTGAGAAACCCTTACCGCGGGTTTGCGGGGGCCGCGCCCGGCCGTTGCCGGGACCCCTAGTCCAGGACCAGGCCCCTTCCGCTGCCGCGCTGCAGCTCCACGGGGTGGATCTCGCCGAAGCCGCGGACGTTTTCGGCGTCCCGGGGCAGCAGCACAAAGCGTTCGTCGTGTTCCAGGGCGGCGGCGGTCATGGAGTCGACCAGCACGGTGCCCGGGTCGGCGAGCGCCGTGAGGCGGGCCGCCAGGTTCACGGTGGGCCCGTAGATGTCGCCCAGCCGGGAGAGGATGCGGCCCCACACCATCGCGACGCGGGCCTGGGGCAGGATTTCGTCCTCGTTGAAGGCGTGTGAGAGGGCCAGCGAGATCTCGGCGCCGGCGGCGGGTGTTTCAGCAATGTAGAGCACTTCGTCGCCGACCGTCTTGACGAGGCGGCCGCCGCCGACGGAGATGATCTCGGCGCACTTGTTCTCAAAGCGCTGGACCAGCTGGGCGAGGGTCTTTTCGTTCATCCGGCGGGACAGGCTGGTGTAGGAGACCAGGTCCGCGAAGCCGACGGCGCGCGCGAGCGGCAGCGGGGCGTCGTCCTCGTCCCCCTCGCGGCCTTCCTCGCTGGAGGCCAGGCCGGCCTCGGCGCGCACGGCGAGCCGCTGCACCCCGGCGTTGAGCTGGCGGCGCCAGGAGTAGACCAGCATTTCCTCAAGGGCGTCCACGAGGGAGGGCAGTTCGTTGACCAGCCGTTTCCGGGCCACAGCGTCGGTGACCCCCTGCTTCTGGACCATGTCCTCCACCAGGGCCTCGATCTGCCAGACCACCATGCGGTCCGTCATCTGGCCGATGGCGCGGGTGACGGAGATGGCGGCTTCCTCGGTGAGTTTGCCGGTGCGGACCAGGTCCACGATCGTGTTCAGCGCGGTCTGGTCCTTCTCGGTGAATGCCACGTCCTCGTCGCCGAGGTTGGGGAAGCCGAGGGCACGCCAGAGTTTCCGCGCGGACAGCAGCGACAACCCGGCGCCGGCGGCCACCTCGCGGCGGCGCAGCTTGCGTTCGCCGCCCAGCAGCCGCTGTTCCAGGGCCTTGGCGGCGAGGCGTTCGGCGGACATGGTGCCGGTGGGCGGAGTGGCCGGCGGCTCTTCGACGAGCTCCGGCTGGGCGTCGTCTGCGTCGTCTGCTGCCGGGTCGTCGTCGCCGTCGTCGTCGGCGTCGACGTCGGAGGCATCGGCGCCGGGAGCACCAGCAGCGCCGGCGGCAGCGTCGTCGTCGGAGGCGGCGACGGAGTCCAGCACTGCGGCTTCGAGGGAGGCGGTGTCCAGGACCGCCTCGGGGACGTCCGAGGGCTCGGCCGCCTGGAGTCCGGTGTCAGGGTGCACGTGCTCAGCGTTCATCTCTTCCACCTTCTCTCATTTCCCATGGCCACCCGCCGGAGCCGGGCATCGTGTCGTCGGCCTCAAGCAGTTCGCCCTCCGGCAGTTCGTCGATCGCGTCGAGGATGAAGTTCCGGAACGTCATCACCTCGGGGACGTCCGGAATCACCGTGCTGGAGGGGTACCCGGTCTCCAAGGATATATTCCCCGAGCGCAAGGACCGTTGGAGCAGCGTCTGTTCGATGAACACATTACGGACCGCGGCCAGCGGAACCTGCTGGTCGCGCCGGCGCAACATGCCGTAACGGGCAACCAGGCGCCGGCTGGTCAGCGTGTAGCGGCTGGCGTGCCAGGTCACGACTTTGGGCAGGCAGGCCGCCAGCAGCACCCACGCAGCGAGCGCCAGGGAGGCGCCGATCAGCCACGGCGTCCACTCCGGGGTGATGAGCGGGACGAGCCTGGCCGGGCCGCCTTTCAGGATCCAGGCGCAGGCGAAGGCGGTCAGGGCGCAGACCAGGATGAACAGCAGTGCCGGGACAATCAGTGTCCGCGGTTGCGGGCGGGTAACCACAATGACTTGCTCGCCCGGGAGGAGCTCTTTACGCATAGCCGCTTTCGCCGCCGGCCTCGCCGGGTGGGGTCCAGGGGCGCAGGTGCACAACGTCGCCGGCGGTCACCACGTGCTCGTGCCCGGCGGAGTCGACCACCAGCAGGGAGCCGTACTCGTCCAGCCGGGTGGCGTGGCCGATGATCTCGTGGTCGCCCGGGAGCTGGGCCCGGACCTGCTTGCCGAGGGTGGTCAGCACGTGTTCCACCCGCTTGTGCAGCGAGGGACCGCCGGCCATGCCCGCGGCGGGGTCGCCGTCGGCGTTGCAGAAGCTGCGGTAGAGCGTGGCGAACCGGGAGAGGTAGCTCTTCAGCAGCGCGGTCCGGTCCAGTGTCGTTGGGTGTTCCAGCAGCACGGAGGTGGCCGTGGGCACCGGAAGCTCGGCCTCGGTAAGGGTGACGTTCAGGCCGGTGCCGAGCACCACGGGCGGCACGGCGCCGTCGCCCATCGGGCCCAGCTGCGCGAGGATCCCGGCGATCTTTTTGCCGCGGACCAGGACGTCGTTGGGCCATTTGAGCTCGGCGGGGATCCCGGCGGTTTCCAGCAGCGCCTCCCGCAGCGCGAGGGCGGCCAGCAGCGAGAGCCAGGAATAGCTCTGGGTGGGCAGCGGGCGGCCCTCGGCGTTGACCGGCCGGAGCACGATCGAGACGGAAACGGAGCTGCGGGCCGGGGCTTCCCAGTGCCGGTCCAGCCGGCCGCGGGCGGCGCTCTGGAACTCGGCGGTGAGCACGGAGAGATCCGGCCAGGCGCGGGGGTCCACGGTCACGCCGCGCAGCAGGTCCGCGTTGGTGGAGCCGGTGGACTCCACCATGGTCAGCTGCGGGATGCCGTGGGCGGAGAGGAATGCGGCGTCGCCCAGCGCCTCCTGGTCCAGGGGTGGACGGTCCGGTGTCTCGTGCGCGGCGTGCATGCTTGAATCCTACCGAGTAACCGGCCCCGCGGCGCCGGGCCGGGACGGCAGTGGCGGCCGCACGCCTGGCAGTGGCGGCCGCGCGCCTGGCGGAGCGCCCCCACCTTTGGACGCCGCCACCGGCGGGTTGCACCGACACGCCGCGGTATTCCGGCGTCGAACCCGCAAAAGCGGGGAGTTTCGGCGGCCAGCACCGCCCCGGGACGCTGGATGACGGCCGGAAACTCAGAGGAAAATGTCAGGAACCAGCTGGTCCTCCAGCGCACCCAGGCTGTACGGGGCGAAGTCCGTGACGCCGGCCGCGGCCAGGACCTGCTCGTCGGTGTAGAAATTGCCGCTCCAGCTGCCGGATTCGGGGATGGCGTTGCTGGCGGTCAGCACGGCGTGGGCGGCGTCGGCCATGATCTGGGGGCCGCGCGCGCCGCGGACGATCTGCTCGCCGCCGGGCATATTACGGATCGCCGCGGTGTCGATCAGGGTGCAGGGCCAGAGCGAGTTCACGCTGATGCCGTCCACCTTGAGCTCCTCGGCCAGGCCCAGGGTGGTCAGGCTCATCCCGTACTTGGCCATGGTGTAGGCCAGGTGCAGGCCGGCCCATTTGGGGTCCAGGTTCAGCGGCGGGGAGAGCGTGAGGATCTGTCCGGCCGCGGATTCACGCAGCGCCGGCAGGGCGAGCTTGCTGAGCAGGAAGGTGCCCCGGACGTTGATGTCCTGCATCAGGTCGTAGCGCTTCATGTCCACGGCGTCGGTCTTGGACAGGTCGATCGCGGAGGCGTTGTTGATCACGATGTCGATCCCGCCGAAGCGTTCGACGGCGGCGGCGACGGCGCCGGCGACGTCGTCGTCGTTGCGCACATCGCCGACCAGCGGCAGCGCCTGTCCCCCGGCCGCCTCGATCTGTTCGGCGGCGGAGTAGACGGTGCCCTCCAGCTTGGCGTGCGGCTGGCCGGTTTTGGCCAGCAGCGCGACGTTGGCGCCGTCCCGGGCGGCTCGGACGACGATCGCCAGGCCGATGCCGCGGCTGCCGCCGGACATCAGGATGGTGCGGCCGGCCAGGGAACCCGAGGCCTGGTACGGCCCCTGCTGGCCGGAGTGCGGGGACGTGGCCGAAGCGTCGTTGCTTGAAGTCATGGCCCCAGCTTAGCCGATGTTACTGGTCAGTAACATACCCGGCGGCGCCGTGCGGTGGCGTTCCTGCCCGGTTGTTGGCGGACCTGTCCGGAAAATGCGCCCCGCGGCCGCGGAAATCCGGGGCCCGGCCGGGCGCCGCGGGGGTGCCACGGGGAAGAAACGGGCGGGAACGCACGGGCCAGGGGCGTCACGTTCCCGGGTCGGGCAGACCGCGCCGGCCGGGGCGCCGGCCGGGCCGGGTCCGGGGCCGGGGACGGGCGGTCCGGCGAGAGTCGTGGCGAAAATTGTAGGTTTTCTACAGCGGCGCGGGCGAATACCGTCACTAGACTTGCCAACACGGCCATGTTTTTGTGTGGAATCCACTTAAGCGCCACCGCACGGGCCATAGTGACAGCCGTAACGAAGAACAGCACAACAGAGCCGGAGACACTTGATGAGCCACGATCTGACCACGACTGCGGGAAAGATTGCCGATTTCCGCGACCGCCAGGCCCGTGCCGAGCAGCCCTCCGGCCCGGAAGCGATTGAGAAACAGCACGCGCGGGGCAAGAACACCGCCCGCGAGCGCATCGGCCTGCTGCTCGACGCCGGCTCCTTCGTCGAGTTCGATGCCCTCGCCGTGCACCGCTCCACCGCGTTCGGCATGGAGAAGAAGAAGCCCCTCGGCGACGGCCTGGTCTCCGGCTACGGCACCGTGGACGGCCGGCCCGTGGCCGTCTACAGCCAGGATTTCTCCGTCTACGGCGGGTCGCTGAGCCAGGTCAACGGCGAGAAGATCGTCAAGGTCCAGGAGTTCGCGCTGCGCAACGGCTGCCCCGTGGTCGGCATCCTCGACGGCGGCGGCGCCCGCATCCAGGAAGGCGTCGCCTCGCTGGCCATGTTCGCGGACATCTTCCGCAACAACGTCCACGCCTCCGGCGTCGTCCCGCAGATTTCACTGATTATGGGGCCCTCCGCCGGCGGCGCCGCCTACTCCCCCGCCCTGACGGATTACGTGGTCATGGTGGACAAGACCTCACACATGTTCATCACCGGCCCGGACGTGATCAAGACCGTCACCGGTGAAGACGTGGACATGGAGACCCTCGGCGGGGCGCGGCAGCACAACGCGAACACCGGCACCTCCACCTACCTAGCCGCCGACGAGGCGGACGCCGTCGAGTTCGTCCGCGAACTGCTGGACTTCCTGCCGTCGAACAACCTCGCCGAGGCGCCGGTGCTGGAGCACAGCCAGCAGCCGGAGCTCGACGACGACGACCTCGCCCTCGATGCGCTGATCCCGGACTCCGCCAACCAGCCCTACGACATGCGCAAGGTGATCGAGCAGATCGTCGACGACGCGCATTTCCTGGAGATGCAGTCGCTCTACGCGCCGAACGTGATCATCGGGTACGGCCGCGTCGAGGGCCACACCGTGGGGATCGTGGCCAACCAGCCGATGCAGTTCGCCGGCACCCTGGACATTGCCGCCTCGGAGAAGGCCGCCCGGTTCGTCCGTAACTGCGACGCCTTCAACATTCCGATCATCACGCTGGTGGATGTGCCGGGCTTCCTGCCGGGCAAGGACCAGGAATTCCAGGGCATCATCCGCCGCGGCGCCAAACTGCTGTACGCCTACGCCGAGGCCACCGTGCCCAAGCTGACCGTGATCACCCGCAAGGCCTACGGCGGGGCCTACATCGTGATGGGCTCCAAGAAGCTCGGCGCGGACCTCAACCTGGCCTGGCCCACCGCGCAGATCGGCGTGATGGGCGCCCAGGGCGCTGTCAACATCCTGTACCGCCGCGAACTCGCCGCGGTCGCGGAGGCCGGCGGCGACGTCGAGGCCAAGCGCGCCGAGGTCATCCGGCAGTACGAGGAGGAACTGCTCAACCCGTACCAGGCCGCCCAGCTGGGCTATGTGGACGCGGTGATCGCCCCCTCCGAGACCCGGCTGCAGATCGTCAAGGGCCTGCGGGCCCTGCGCGACAAACGTGCCAGCCTGCCCGCCAAGAAGCACGGGAACATCCCGCTGTGACGGCACCTGAGACCGAACCCGGCGCCCAGCCGGCGGAACAGCCACTGCTCGCCGTCGTCAAGGGGGAACCAACGGCGGAGGAGCTCGCGGCGCTGACCGCCGTCGTCCTTTCGCTCGGCAGCAGCGAATCCGCCGCCCCGGAAAAGCCGGGCGTACGGCACTGGCTCCGCCGGCAGCAGCTGCAGCTGGCGCCGAAGCCTGGCCCTGGCTCGTGGAAGCGCAGCCGCGGCTAAGAAAAGTTCAGTAACCCTTTCATAACCGCCGCGGCCCGGCTAGTCTCGTTCGGGTGACTACCGAAACAACTGAGAACACCACGCCCGACACCCCGGTTCCGGCGCGCCCGCAGACCGCGATCGACGCCGTCGCCGACGCCTTCACGGACACGCTGATCCGGCTGAACCCGAGCTTCGCCACCGAACTTGGCCTGCCCGGCCACGAGACTGAGTACCAGGACTTCTCCCCCGCCGGGCACGAGGAGTTCGCCGCCGCGGCGCGCGAAACCCTCGCGGCACTGGAAGGGCTGGAGCCGGCTGACGACGTCGACGCCGTCACCCTGGATGCGATGCGCGAGCGCCTCGGCCTGCAGCTGGAAATCCACGACTCCGGCTGGGACCTGGCCGAGCTGAACAACATCGCCTCCCCGGCGCAGGAGATCCGCGCGATCTTCGACTTGATGCCGACGGACACCGCCGCGCAGTGGGAGCACATCGCCGGCCGCGCACACAACGTGCCGGCCGCCCTGGACGGCTACATCGAATCGCTGCGCGCAGCCCGGAACGCCGGCCGGGTCTCCGCCGCCCGCCAGGTGCGGATTGTGATGGAACAGACCACCAAGCACGCCGCGGACGACGGGTTCTTCGCCAAGCTGGCCGCCGAGGCCAAGACCGCCGAGGGCCCGCTCCCGGCGGACGTGCAGTCCAGGCTCGACGCCGGCGCTGCCGCCGCCCGCACGGCCTACGCCCGGCTGGCCGGATTCCTGGAATCCGAACTGCTGCCTGCCGCCCCGGAGAAGGACGCCGTGGGCCGGGAGCGCTACGCCCTGGCCTCCCGCTCCTTCCTCGGCGCCACCGTGGACCTCGAGGAGACCTACGCCTGGGGCGTCCAGGAACTCGACCGCCTGATCGCCGAACAGGAGCGGGTGGCCGAGCAGATCCGCCCCGGCGCCACGGTCGAAGAGGCCAAGGAGATCCTCAACAACGACCCGTCCCGCCAGCTCAAGGGCACCGACGCGCTCCGCGCCTGGATGCAGGAGCTCTCCGACAAGGCCGTGGCCGACCTCGCCGGAGTGCACTTCGACATCCCGGACGCGATGAAGACGCTCGAATGCAAGATCGCCCCCACCCAGGAAGGCGGCATCTACTACACCGGCCCGTCGGACGACTTCAGCCGGCCGGGCCGCATGTGGTGGTCCGTGCCGCCGGGCGAGGACACCTTCACCACCTGGGCCGAGACCACCACGGTCTACCACGAGGGTGTTCCGGGCCACCACCTGCAGGTCGCCACCGCCACCTACCGCCGCGAACTGCTGAACAAGTGGCGCCGGAACGTCTGCTGGACCTCCGGTCACGGCGAGGGCTGGGCGCTGTACGCCGAGAAGCTGATGCAGGAACTGGGCTATTTGAAGGATCCGGGCGACCACATGGGCATGCTGGACATGCAGCGCATGCGGGCGGCCCGGGTGGTGTTCGACATCGGCGTGCACCTGGAGTTGGAGGTGCCCGAGCGTTGGGGGTCGGGCACCTGGACGCCGGACACGGGGTACGAATTCCTGAAGCAGAACCTCGCGATCAGCGAGGGGCAACTGAAGTTCGAATTCACCCGCTACCTCGGCTGGCCGGGGCAGGCGCCGTCGTACAAGGTGGGCCAGCGGCTCTGGGAACAGATCCGCGCCGAGCTCGAATCCCGTCCGGGCTTCGACCTCAAGGCCTTCCACACCAAGGCCCTCAACATGGGCTCGGTGGGACTGGACACCCTCAAGCGCGCGCTGCTCGGGTAAGCGCACGCGCCACATGGCAGTTCGCGGCAGTGTTCTTCGGAAACACTGCCGCGAACTGCCACCTCGGTCCGCCCGCGGTCTCATTGTCCGGACGCGGTGGACGTGGGCGAGGCAGTGGACTATTCTCTGTGGAACATATCGCCGGGCCATCAAGGCCCACGTCGAGGGCTGGGGACGGCGACGCGAATGCACGGAGGCCCTGCGCCTGGTCGCGGGCCCGCCGTCGGGCAAGAACTACCGTATCCAAGGTGACTCTTGCCTGCTGTCAGTATGCGCGCGTCGTCGCAGCGGTCACCACGCAGGACGATCCTTCTCTATGAGGCGCGCAGCCGATGAGCTGTCCAGCACCCTGGTCTCAGGTGCAACGCACCCGACCTGATACTGGAGCATTCCATGAGGACTTTCGCCGAACACCCGAGACCAACGACGCACGGCCAGGAGCCGGAACGGCGCCGAAGCCGACGGCGGACGACGGCGTCCGTAGTTGCGGCCGCCGTTTTTGCGGCCGCGGCGACGATCGGTTCCCCCGCTCCCCTGCACGCGGCGACACCGCTGGCCACGACGGCCGCCTGCAACCCCCTGCCCATCAGCCTGCCGGCCCCCGCGAACCGGCACACCTCGGTCAAGAAGGCCTGGGCCTACTACTTCCCGCCGTTCCCGCTCGCCATCGACAGCCCCGACCCGAGCCGCGACAAATATGCGTCCTGGCTCAATACCTACAACTCGACCAACGGCGCCTATGACCTGCGGGACCGGCCGCTGCCTCCGCTGCGTCCGAGCCCGACGACCTGGCGGCAGGCCGACTTCGAGAAAGAAATCCGGCAGGCCGTCGGCGCGGGCCTGGACGGGTTCATCTGGGAGTACCACAGCTCCAGCGACATCCGGTGGCAGCAGTTGCCGGCCATGCTGGCCGCCGCCAAAGCGGTGGACCCGGGCTTCAAGATCATGCTCAGTCCGGACTTCAACACCGCGGCCGGTTCCACGTCGGACAGCGTCTACAACAACGTCATGAAGGTCAAGGACGATCCTTCCATCTACCGAAACAATGCCGGGATCGTGCTGGCGCCGTTCTATCCCGAGCGCAAGACTCCCGCGTGGTGGGACGGACTCCGGAGCCGGCTCGCCTCCTCCGGCGTCAAGTCCAACCTCGTCCCGATCTTCCTTTCCTGGGGCGGCGGGACCCAAAAAACGGAATGGAACAACTCGGTGTCCGGCTACTCGCAGTGGGGCACACGCTTCGCCGGCGGCGTCCCTACGCTCGCCCGGGAAAGCGCCGAAGCCCACCGCCGGGGCAGGACGTACATGCAGCCGGTGGCGTTCGAGGATTCACGGTCCTACGACGGGCGGTACTGGGAGTCTTCCAACAGCTCCACCCTGCGGGATTCCCTGGCCTCTGCAGTCACGAGCAACGCCGACTCCATCGCGCTGATGACCTGGAACGACTACACGGAGTCGTGGGTGGCGCCGTCCAAACAACGCGGCTATGCGGTGCTGGACATGGCCGCGTACTACATCTCCTGGTTCAAGAACGGCGTGAAGCCCACGGTCAGCCAGGATGCCCTGTACTGGAGCCACCGCTCGCACCCCGCCAACGCCCCGTATTCAAAAACGCCCATCGGCCGCAACGGCAAGCCCGCCCCCATGTACATTCCAAACGGCGACGCGGCGAGTAACCAGGTGGAACTCGTGGCCGTGCTGAAATCTCCGGGCCGCCTGAGCATCACGCAGGGCAGCAACGTCAAAATCCTGGACGCCCCGGCCGGCCTGACGTCCTTCAAGGTCCCGCTCGTGAACGGCACGACGCCGTCCTTCAAGCTCTCCCGCAGCGGGACGACGGTCCAGACGGTCACCAGCAACACCCCGGTACGCTCCGCCGTGGTGTACCAGGACATGATCTACCACGCGGGCGGCGGCGTTGCCGTGAGCTGCCCGCGTTAGCACCTGCGCCTCGGATAAGCGCACCGGCGCGGTGAGCTTCGCCGAGGTGGCAGGTCGCGGCAGTGTTCTTCGGAAACACCGCCGCGAACTGCCACCTCGGTCCCCTCGCCCCGCGAGACTATCGCCACACCGCGAGCTGGAATAACTTCACACTTAGGCCGTATTTCGGCCCCAATTCGCGGTTCTTGCGGACAGGTGGGAAATCAGGGTGCGTAACATTTCTCAACATCCGTTCGTCGTGTTATGGACCGCGGTCCTAGCGTATTCGGGTGACCACTCAGACAAGCACCCCCGCAACCGCAGGCAAGCCAGGTTTCCGGCTGCCCAAATGGGCCGGCTCTTTCGGCTTCCAGATCATCGCCGCCCTGATCGTGGGCCTGGGCCTCGGCCTGCTCGCGAAGTACACGGGCAGCACCAAGGCGAACCCCAACGCCCTCGGCGCCACGCTGCAGACCATCGGCTCGAGCTACGTCTCGCTGCTGCAGACCGCCGTCGTGCCCCTCATCTTCACCGCCGTCGTCAGCTCCATCTCCAACCTGCGCGCCGTGTCCAACGCGGCCCGGCTGGCCTGGAACACGCTGCTCTGGTTCGCGATCACCTCGCTGATCGCGGTGCTGATCGGCATCGGCCTGGGCGTGTTCCTGCAGCCCGGCGCCAACACCGGCCTCACCGGCCAGGGCGAAGCGCCGTCGAAGGTCGGCAGCTGGTGGGCCTTCTTGGTCGGGCTGTTCCCGAAGAACTTCCTGGGCCTGGGCGCCAGCACCACCGTCACTGACGGCGTCACCACCACCGCGGTGAGCTTCAACGTGCTGCAGATCCTCGTGATCGCGATCGCCGTCGGCATCGCCGCGCTCAAGGTAGGCAAGGCCGCCGAGCCCTTCCTGAACCTCAATGCCTCGGCCCTCGCCGTGATCCAGAAGGTCCTTTGGTGGATCATCCGGATCGCCCCGCTGGGCACCGTCGGCCTGATCGGCAACGCCGTGGCCGTCTACGGCTGGGACACCATCGGCTCACTCGGCAAGTTCACGTTCGCCATCTACGTCGGCCTGGCCCTCGTGCTGTTCGTCGTCTACCCAATCCTGGTCCGCAGCCACGGACTGTCGATCAAGCAGTACTTCTCCGGCGTCTGGCCGGCCGTGCAGCTGGCCTTCGTTTCCCGCTCCTCGGTGGGAACCCTGCCGCTGACCCAGCGCGTGACCGAACGCTCCCTGGGTGTCCCCCGCGCCTACGCCTCCTTTGCCGTGCCGCTGGGCGCCACCACCAAGATGGACGGCTGCGCCGCAATCTACCCCGCCGTGTCCGCCATCTTCGTGGCGCAGTTCTTCGGCATCCAGCTGGACTTCAGCCAGTACCTGCTGATCGCCCTCGTCTCCGTCCTGGGCTCCGCCGCGACCGCCGGCACCACCGGCGCCGTGGTCATGCTCACCCTGACGCTCTCCACGCTGGGACTGCCGCTGGCCGGCGTCGGCCTCCTGCTGGCGATCGACCCGATCCTGGACATGGGCCGCACCGCGGTCAACGTGGCCGGACAGGCCCTGGTCCCCACCATCGTGGCCAAGCGCCAGGCCATCCTGGACGAGTCGCTCTACAACGCCCCGCGCAACGGCGACCCGTTCAGCGACGACGTTGTGGACGCCGATGTTGTTGACGCCGACGGCGACGCCCCGGCCCCCGCCGCCGGCGCCCCGGCATCCGGTGCCTCCGACGCCCGGGAACTGGCCGGCGCGAAGGCCTAGGCTCCATTCATCGCAAAAGTAGTCCCCGGGATCATCTTCCCGGGGACTACTTTTTTGTGGGCTTTGTGTTGCTGCTCCCTAGTGGCCGCCGCCGATGACGCCCTTCTCCATGGCCTTGGTGACCGCGTCGGCCTCGGCCTGGGTCAGGGTGCCATCGCTGACGGCCTTGTCCAGCCTGGTCTTCAGCTCAGCGGCGCGGTCCGCCTGTGCGGCGGTGCGGAGTTCCGTCAGGGCCGCGGTGACCTTGGCTTCGTCGATGCCCAGCGACGCTGCGAGCGACTTAGCCAGTTCCGCCTCCATGGCCGAGCGGTCCGGCCGGGTTCCCTCGGCCGGCGGGGTGGCGGGCTTGTGGGCGTCGCGGAAGGCCTTCAGCGCGTCGGTGACCTTGGCCTCATCGACGCCGAGCTTGGCGGCGAGTTCGGAGGCCTTCGCCCCGCCGAAGCCGCCGCGTTCGCCACCGTGGCCGTGGCCGCCGCGCATGCCCATCCCCATCCCGTCACCTTTCGTGCTGCTGCCCTCCGGGGAGGCGGTGGAGCTCGGGGTGGGGGTCGGCGTCGTGGTGGCGGAAGCCATCCCGGCGACTCCGACGCCGGCGCCCAGCGCCAGGGCGGCGGCCGAGATGCCGAGCGTGATTCTCTTGGTACGTGACATGTGCGCTCTCCTGGATCTGCCGTACGGCGACGGCTTGCGTTCTCGGAAGTCTTTTTCGAGACGTGACTCCAGTGTGTCCCGCCGGCTTCGGCGGGAGCTGTCCAGAACCTTTCATCTTCCTGTGAATGTTTCCTGCCAAATTGTTCCCCGGGCCCTCCCCTTGTCCGGGCGCCCAAAGTGGCTAGGCTCGCATCATGCTGATCGTCACCTCGAACGACATACCCGGCCACCGGATCGACGCCGTCTTCGGCGAAGTCATGGGTCTCACCGTCCGCTCGCGGGACGTCGGCGCCCAGGTCGTGGCGGGATTCCGTTCGCTGGCCGGCGGCGAGCTGCGCGAACTTACCCAAGTTCTCTACGAGAGCCGGCAGGAAGTCATGGCGCGGATGGTCGCCGAGGCGGCCCAGCGCGGCGCCAACGCAATTGTGGCGATGCGGTTCGATACCGCCCACATGGCCAACAACTGGACGGAGATCTGTGCCTACGGCACGGCGGTGTACGCGATCCCGCTGGCCGACGGCGAGGCCGGCGCCACCGGGCAGTCCATCCAGCTGACCGGCACAGGGACCGGCGGCAGGACCGCGGGCCCAGCAGGGCCGGGCGCCGCCGGCCTCGCCCAGGGTACCGCCGGCAACTAAACTTGCCCGGAGTGCAAACATGCACATAGTGTAAGTCCATGCCCACTCCACCCCTTTTTGGCCCCGATGACGGGGCCGCGGCGCCGTCGCGGCGCGAGCTGAACAAGGCCGCCACCCGGCAGGCCATCACGGACGCCGCCCTGGGCCTGCTCCGCACCCGGGGGCCCGGCAACTTCACGGTGGAAGACATCGCCGAAGCCGCCGGCATCTCCCGCCGGACGTTCTTCAACTACTTCAGCAGCACCGAAGTGGTCATCGCCTCGGTGACCCGCGGATTCCTTGACACCGCGCTCCAGCAGTTCCGCCTCCGGCCCGCCGGCGAGCCCGTCCTGGAATCTGCGCGCGCGGCCCTGGTGGCCCTCGCCGACCCGATGACGATCGCCCCGCTGGCCGAGCTTTACAGCCTTGGCCAGTCCAATCCGCAGCTCAACCGCTCCGAGCTGGAAGCCTGGGACCACTGCACCGCCGAGATCATCGACGCCGCCCGCGAGCGCTTCGCCCAGGGTTCCGCCCAGGGGTCAGACCAGGGGTCCGGCGTCGAGATTGACGAACTGTACTTGCGCGCCCTCGCCGGCTCCGTCATCTCCTGCGGCAAGGCCGCGATGGACGTCTGGTTCGCGCGCTGCAAGGGCTCCCTCTCCCCCGAATCACTCTCCACCCTGCGCCAACTGCTGATCGACTCCATGAGCTTGCTGGGCTCCGGATTCGCGTCCCCGGCGGCCGCCCCGGCCGCCAGCCCCACCGCCGCCCCTTCCCCAGATCGGTTCTGACATGGCCCTGTTGCTCTATCGTCTCGGCAAGTTCTCCTACCGCCACCGCTGGCTCGTCATCTCCCTCTGGCTCGCCGTAATGGTGGCCGTCGGCGGTGCCGCCGCGGCGTTCCACGGCACGCTGTCCAACAACTTCCAGATCCCCGGCACCGAAACCCAGCAGATGGCGGACAAGCTCAAGAAGGACCTCCCGTCCTCCTCCGGCGGCTCGGCCAGCATCGTCTTCGAAGCCAACGACGCGCAGTTCAGCCAGGCCGGCAAGGACGCGGTGTCCGCCGCGCTGGCCAAGCTGAAAACCATCCCGGACGTCCAGGGCACGGTGGATCCGTTCGCCACCCAGGCCCAGTTGGACAAGGCCGGCACGGACCTCGCCGCCGGCGAACAGAAAGCCGCCGCCGGCAAGGCCCAGCTGGATAAGGCCGCCGCGGAGCTCGCCGCCGGCAAGGCCCAGCTGGCCGACGCAGAGCAGCAGATGGCCGCCGCCGGGCTGCCGCCCGCGGCCATCGAGGCCCAGCTCGGCCAGCAGAAGGCCGCCCTCGCCGCCGGGCAGGCAAAACTCGACGCCGGCACCAAGGAACTCGACGCCGGAAACGCCAAGCTGACGCTCGGCAAACGCCAGCTCGAAGCGTCCCAGGGCCTGCGCTTTGTCTCCGAGGACGGCAAAGCCGCCATCGCCCAGGTCCAGTTCAAGACCTCGATCAACGGCCTCAAGCCGGAGGTCCGGCAGGAAGTCCAGGACATCGTCAAGGAGGTCTCCGCCGCCAACGTGACCGCGCTGCCCAGCAAGGAAATCAGCGAGGACATCTCCGAGATCTTCGGTACCGCGGAGATTATCGGCATTGCCGTAGCCGCGCTGGTGCTGATCGTCATGCTCGGCACCCTCGTCGCCGCCGGACTCCCCCTGCTGATGGCCATCGTCGGCGTGGCCGTCGGCGTGGGCGGCACCTTCGCGCTCAGCGGCGCCGTGGACATGAGCTCCATTTCCCCGATGCTGGCCCTCATGCTGGGCCTGGCCGTCGGCATCGACTACTCCCTGTTCATTGTCAACCGGCACCGCGGCCAGCTGCTCGCCGGCATGGATCCCGAGGAGTCCGTGGCCCTGGCCACCGGCACGTCCGGCAACGCGGTGCTCTTCGCCGGCCTCACGGTGATCATCGCCCTCGCCGCCCTTGTGGTGCCGGGGCTGCCGTTCCTGGCCGTGATGGGCCTGTCCGCCGCCGCCACGGTGGCCGTCGCCGTCGTCGTCGCCCTGACCCTGACGCCGGCCGTGCTGTCCCTGGTGGGCCGCAAGCTGATTTCCAAGCGGGCCTGGGCCAAGGCGGAGCGGCACAACGCCGCGCCGGGCCACGAGACCGAGGACCGGGCCCGGGACGAATACCGCAGCAGCCACGGCTGGGGCGGCGTCGTCACCCGGCACCCCTGGCTCTCGCTGGTGGCAGGCGTGCTGCTGCTGGGCGTGGTGGCCCTGCCCGCCAGCCAGCTCCGGCTCGCCCTGCCGGATGCCAGTTCCGAGCCGGTCGCCTCGCAGGCTTTCAAGGCCTACGACGTCACCAAGCGGAGCTTCGGCGAGGGCATGACCGGGCCGATCATCGTCGTCGGCGATTTCCCTGCCGGGCTCAGCGCCGAGGAGGCGCAGGCGAAGCAGTTCGACGTCGCGGACATCCTGCGCAAGACGGACAACGTCACCGCCGCCGTGCCGCTGGCGCTGAGCGAGGACCGCCGCACCGCGGTCTTCCAGGTCCTGCCGAAGGAAGGCCCGGCGAGCGCCAGCACCGTCGACGTGGTCTCTGAACTCCGCGCCGAAAAGGCCCGGATCAACGACACCACCGGGGTCAGCATCGGGCTCACCGGCCAGACCGCCGGCAACGTGGACGTCTCGACCAAGCTGGGCGACGCCCTGCCGCCTTACCTGGCGATCGTCGTCGGGCTCTCCCTGGTCCTGCTGCTGCTGGTGTTCCGTTCCATCGTGGTTCCGCTGCTGGCCACCGGCGGCTTCCTGCTCTCGCTTGCTGCCGCGTTCGGCGGTGTCGTGGCGGTGTACCAGTGGGGCTGGCTGGGAACCGTGTTCGGCGTCGAGAACCCCGGCGCGGTGCTGAGCTTCCTGCCCATCATCCTGATCGGCGTGCTGTTCGGCCTGGCCATGGACTACCAGGTCTTCATCGCCTCCGGCATGCGCGAGGCGTACATGCACGGTGAGACGGCCAGGCACGCGGTCCGCTCCGGCTTCAGCCACGCGGCGGCCGTGGTCACCGCCGCCGCGATCATCATGGTCAGCGTGTTCTCCGGCTTCATCTTCTCGCACTTGAACATGGTCCGGCCGCTGGGCTTCGCGATGGCCTTCGGTGTGCTGGTGGACGCCTTCGTGGTGCGCATGACGATCGTCCCGGCCGTGATGTACCTGCTCGGCCGCAAGGCCTGGTGGCTGCCGCGCTGGCTGGACCGCATCCTGCCGGACGTCGACGTCGAGGGCGCCAAGCTGCGCAAGCCCGACGCCGACGGCGGTGCGGCGGCCTACGTGGAGCCCGCCGCGGCCGAGGCACGGTAGCCGCATTCCGTCCCCCATTGCCGCCCGTCGATCCTTGCGATCGGCGGGCGGCTTTGTTGTCGGCCGGCTCGGGCCCCCGCCCTTCCCGCCAGCGAGCCGCCCGGCAGTGCACTTCCCGGCAGTGGTGGGGCGGTCGAGGAGTAGGTGTGGCCGGTGGGGGTGGTGAGCTGGATGGTGTGCCGTCCGGGTCCGGGGCGTGGTTGTGCGCTCCAGCCAGGGGTCTCCTTGGTGTGGTTGCAGGCTTCGCAGAGTCCGGCGCCGTTTCCGCTGGTGGTTGCGCCGCCGCGGTGCCACGGAACGATGTGGTCCAGGTGCCGGATGGGGGCGTCGCAGTAGGGTGTCCGGCAGGTGTCGTCGCGAGCCTGGATGAACCGGCGCAACCCGGACGGGAAGAGCCGGCCACGGGAGTCCATCCCGAGGAGTTCGCCGGTGGCTGGGGCCGTGTAAAGCCGGCGGACCCAGGTTGCGAAGGCCGGCTCATTGCCGGCAACACCCGCGCCGCCCGTGCCCAAGACCTGATCCGTGCGCTTGCCTGTGCCCGCGTTCTTGAGCAGTGCACGAGCCCAGCCTGCCGGGACGATGCCATACCCCGGCAGCCGTGCAGGTTCGCTGTCGCCCTGGAAGAAGGTGCGGTCGGTCATGACCAGCTGGATCTCGATGCCGCTGATCCCGCCGGCCTTCCCGGTGGTGCGTTCGACCAGGGCGTCGGCCATGAGCTGCCCGCGGGTCCTTGGGTCTCCTGAATTGCGAAGGGTGTCGGCGTGCCGGGTGAGAGCGGCGTGCACGGCCACGCCCTCGGCGACCGGTAGCAGGGCCGTCAGGTAGCACATAGTGTCGGGGGCCGGGCGGAGACTGACGTGCCGCTCCGTGGCGGCATGGCTGGCTCGCTGCGTGACCCTGCGGGGGTCCCGGCGGTACGCTGCGGCCCGGGCGGCGGCGATGATGCGGCGGTCTCCGGCGCCGTCGAACGTCCCGGTGTCGGGCGCGAGTTCCTCGTCGACGGCGGCCCGCTCCTCCGGGGACAGGCACGCGGTTTCCCGCACGAGCAGCGTGGCGCGCCATTCGTTGAGCTGCCCGGTCTCGAGCGCGGCGAGGGTGTGCGGCATCTCCGTCACCAAGGCCTTCGCCAATCCGAGGAGCCGTCCGCCGTGGGCCGGTGATTCCCGCCGGGCCAGTGCGATCTGCGCGGCAATCCCGACGCCCAGGTCTGCGGCGGGCATGCCGGCGTCGGCCTGTTCACCCCGCTGCAGCAGATCAAAGGCAACGGACAGCCGCGCCTGACGGGCGGCCAGGGCGGACTTGCGGTCTTCCACGGCCCGGATCTCGGCGATCAAACGGGCGCTGTCCGACTCAGGCACGTCGCCGCTCAGCACTGTGGCTGCATCGTCTGATGCCGGCCTCTTCCCGCAATTGCAGGCACAGCCGCACCCAACTGCTGCTTCGAGGACCGCCGCCTGATGACCGTGCATGACTTAAGTGTCCTGGAGGGCTAAGACATTGATGAGGGCCAAGAGCAGCCGATCCACCGCTTCGGTCGCCATCGGGGTGGTGCCCGCTTCGAGGGCAACTGCGGGACCACGACATAGCACTGCGGCCACTTCGAGACGGGTCGTGACAGTCGTTAGGGCGGACTGCAGCTCCTCCAACCGCAGCTCCTCTTCGATCAGTCCGGCGCCGCTTTCGGGCAATGCCATCTCCTCAAGTGCCCGGCAACACAGGGCAATGACGCTGCGAAGATTCCCTACGACGGCTCGGTTACCATCCATGGCCTAACTCTCCCAGCGACCTCTGACAGAAAGCGCTCACCGACGACCAGCCCCAGGAACTAGGCTGGAGCCGTGACCCGCCTCATTCTTGCCTCCCAGTCCCCCGCCCGCACCAAGCTGCTCAGCAACGCCGGCATCGCCCACGACGTGCTCGTCTCCGATGTCGATGAGGACGCCGTGCAGGCCCGCTACGGCGTGACCGACCCGCACGACACCGCCCTGCTGCTGGCGCGGGCCAAAGCCGAGGCGGTCGCCTCGCTGCCGGAGGCGGACGGCGCCCTGGTGATCGGCTGCGACTCCGTCTTCGAGTTCGACGGCGAGGCCCACGGCAAGCCCTACACCGCCGACGTCGCCAAGGAACGGATGCTCCGGATGAGCGGCGGCATGGGCGTGCTGCACACCGGCCACTGGCTGGTGGACTGCCGGGACACCGACCCGGGCTCGCCCGACGACGGCACGGGCGCCGGCGCCGGCACGGGCGCGACGCTCGGCGCCGTCTCCTCCGCCGAGGTGCACTTCATGGAGATGAGCGAGGCGGAGATCGACACGTACATCGCCACCGGCGAGCCGCTCCAGTGCGCCGGCTCCTTCACGATCGACGGCTACGGCGGCGCCTTCATCCGCAAGGTCGACGGCGACCCGCACACCGTCGTCGGGCTCTCCATCTCCACCCTGCGCGGCCTGCTGGGCCAAGCCAAAGTGAACGTCACCGAACTCTGGACCGGCGGCGCCGCGGACCCGGTCGACATCCGCGCAGAGTGAGCCATTTCGCACCGCCTTGTAGGAACCCCACAAAGGATCGGCTGTTTACGCGCGGGATCCGCAAGTAATATCGGCGGAACCCACAAAACCGCGCTAGGCTCCCTGAAGGAAAGAAGGAGACGCCTTGTCAGCAAATTCGGAGCAGTCCGCCACGCAAGTGCCCGCAAACACCACGCCGGGCACCCATTCCCTGAGCAAGGTGCTGATCGCCAACCGCGGCGAAATCGCCGTGCGCATCATCCGCGCCGCGCGCGATGAAGGCATCGCCTCCGTGGCGGTCTACGCGGATCCGGACCGCGACGCCCTGCACGTCAAGCTCGCCGACGAGGCCTACGCCCTGGGCGGCAACACCGCCGCCGAGTCGTACCTGGTGATGGACAAGCTGATCGAGGTGGCCCGGCGCTCCGGCGCCGACGCCATCCACCCCGGCTACGGCTTCCTCGCCGAGAACGCCGACTTCGCCGCCAAGGTAATCGACGCCGGCATCACGTGGATCGGCCCCTCCCCGGCGGCCATCTCCGCCCTGGGCGACAAGGTCCAGGCCCGCCACATCGCCGAAAAGGTCGGCGCCCCCCAGGTTCCCGGCACCGCCGACCCGGTGCAGTCCGCCGAGGAAATCCTCGAGTTCGTGGACAAGTTCGGCCTTCCGGTCGCCATCAAGGCTGCCTTCGGCGGCGGCGGCCGCGGAATCAAGGTGGCCCGCAGCCGCGAGGAAATCCCCGAACTGCTCGAATCCGCCGTGCGCGAAGCCACCGCAGCGTTCGGCCGCGGCGAGTGCTTCATCGAACGCTTCCTGGACGCCCCGCGGCACGTTGAGACCCAGTGCCTGGCCGACGCGCACGGCAACGTCGTCGTCGTGTCCACCCGCGACTGCTCGCTGCAGCGCCGCAACCAGAAGCTGGTGGAAGAGGCCCCCGCCCCGTTCCTCACCGAGGAGCAGAACCAGCGGCTCTACGAATCCTCCAAGGCCATCCTCAAGGAAGCCGGCTACCTCGGCGCCGGCACCTGCGAATTCCTCGTGGGCCAGGACGGCACCATCTCCTTCCTCGAGGTCAACACCCGCCTCCAGGTGGAGCACTGCGTCTCCGAGGAAGTCACCGGGATCGACCTGGTCCGCGAGCAGTTCCGGCTGGCCCGCGGCGAGGAGCTCGGCTACGGCGACCCCGAGGTCCGCGGCCACTCAATCGAATTCCGCATCACCGGCGAGGACCCGGGCCGGAACTTCATGCCCGCCCCCGGCACCATCACCGGACTGAAGAACCCCACCGGTCCGGGCGTGCGGATCGACTCCGGCGTGGAGGAGGGCGACGTCATCAGCGGCAACTTCGACTCCATGCTCTCCAAACTGATCGTCACCGGCGCCACCCGCGCCCAGGCACTGCAGCGCTCCCGCCGGGCGCTGGAGGAAATGGTGGTGGAGGGCATCCCCACCGTCATCCCGTTCGACCTCGCCGTCGTCTCCAACCCCGACTTCGCCCCCGCCGAGGGCCCGTTCAAGGTCCACACCCGCTGGATCGAGACCGCCTTCGTCAACGACATCCCCGCCTGGGCGCCTGCGGGCACCGCAGCGGAAACGGCCGACGCCGGCGAACGCCAGCGCGTCGTCGTCGAGGTCGGCGGCAAGCGCCTCGAAGTGGTGCTGCCGGCGTCGCTCGGCTCCGTCTCCGGCGGCGGTGGCGGCAAGCCGGCGAAGGCCAAGAAGCGCTCCCGGAGCGCCGGCACGGCGGCACCGGCCGGCGGCAACGCCCTGACCTCCCCCATGCAGGGCACCATCGTAAAGGTGGCCGTCGCCGAGGGCGAGCGGGTTTCCGAAGGCGACCTCGTCGTCGTGCTCGAAGCCATGAAGATGGAGCAGCCTCTCACCGCGCACCGCGCCGGCATCGTGATCGGGCTCTCCGCGTCGGCTGGCGAGACGGTGTCCGCGGGCGCTGTCATCGCCATGATCGAGGACGGCGACGCCGCCGAATAGCGGCAACGGTGCGGCGGGGGCAGACTTAGTTACGTGAAGCCATTCCTGCTCCTCGCCTCCCGTGCCGAGGACGCCGCCGCCGACGACGAATACCTCGCCTACCTGCGCTACACCGGCCTGGCCGAGGCCCAGCTGCACCGGGTCCGGATGGAGGCCGCGCCGCTGCCCCTGCTGGAGCTCAGCGAGTACTCGGGCGTGATCGTCGGCGGCAGCCCCTTCACTTCCAGCGACCCGGCCGAGCATAAGAGCGGCACCCAGCACCGGGTGGAGCGCGAACTGTTCGCCCTGCTGGACCGGATCGTGGCCGAGGACTTCCCGTTTCTGGGCGCCTGCTACGGCGTCGGCACCCTCGGCCTGCACCAGGGCGCCGTGATCGACCGGACCTACGGCGAGGGGCTCGGCGGCGTCACCGTCAGCATGACCTCCGCCGGGCAGCAGGACCCGCTCCTGCGCGGACTGCCGGAGCAGTTCACGGCGTTCGTGGGCCACAAGGAAGCGTGCACCGTGCTGCCCGGCGGGGCGGTGCTGCTGGCGAGTTCCGAGGCCTGCCCGGTGCAGATGTTCCGGATCCGGTCCAACCTCTACGCCACCCAGTTCCACCCCGAGCTCGACGTCCAGGGCCTCACCACCCGGATCGACATCTACCGGCAGGCGGGCTACTTCCCGCCCGACTCCGCCGAGGAGCTGATGGCGCAGGCCAGGCAGCACAATGTCACCGAGCCGATGGCCATCCTGCGCAACTTTGTGGAGCGCTACGCGCGGTAAGGACCCGTCCGCCAGCCGACCGCCGCGCCGGTCCGCCCCGCCGCCGGCGGCACCTCCCCGCCGCGCCGGTCCGCCCCGCTCCCCGCCCGCCGCCGTCGCGCTCCTGCCCGGTTCTTGCCCGGCAACCGCCCCGCGACACGGAAAAGCCCGGCGTGTCCGCAGAACACACCGGGCTTTTCGACTAAGAACCGGGCTGGAGCGTCAGGCTACGTTGTTCTCGTAGTCCAGGTCGCGGGTTTCCTTGCTCACAAACAGGGCGATCAGCGTCAGCACGGCCATGGCGGTAAGGTACACACCCACCAGCACCGGGCTGCCCTTCGCCATTTCCCAGAGCCAGACGGCGATGAACGGTGCCACGGCCGCGCCAAGGATGGATGAGACGTTGTAGCTGATGGCCGAACCGGTGTACCGGACGTTGGTCGGGAACAGTTCAGGCAGCAGCGCGCCCATCGGACCGAACGTCAGGCCCATCAGCGAGAAGCCGATGATCAGCAGGCCCATGGTCCCCGCGAAGCCGGCGCTGAAGAGCGGAACAAACAGCAGGCCGAAAACGAAGATGCCGGCGGTGACCGCGATCAGCATCTTGCGGCGGCCGTACTTCTCGGCCAACGGGCCGGAGACCAGGGTGAAGATGCCGAAGAACACGACGCCGGCAATCAGCATCCAGAGGAAGTCGTTGCGGGTGTAGCCCAGGCCCGGGACAAACGCGGCGGCTGCCGCTTCAGTCATCGGCTTGCCGGCCTTCTCGGCGGCGGCCTTGGCGGCGGCCAGGCTGGACGCCCGGGTGCCGTAGGTCAGCGTGAACGTGGTCATCAGGTAGAAGAGCACGTACGTGGCGAGCATGATGAAGGTGCCCAGGATCAGCTGGCGCCAGCTGCTCTTGAAGACGCGGCCCAGCGGCAGCTTGGCGACCTCGTTGGACTCGATGACCTTGGTGAAGGCCGGCGTTTCGATCAGCTTGAGGCGGACGTACAGGCCGATGATGACCATCACGGCGCTGAGCAGGAACGGCACGCGCCAGCCCCAGGCCTCGAAGGCCGACGGGGACAGGGTGTAGCTGAAGACCAGGAAGATGACGTTGGCGATGATGAAGCCGATCGGCGCGCCCAGCTGCGGGAACGTGCCGTAGATGGCGCGCTTGTTCGCCGGGGCGTTCTCGGTGGCCAGCAGGGCCGCGCCGCTCCATTCGCCACCGAGGGCGAGGCCCTGGGCGAAGCGCATCACGACGAGCAGTGCCGGGGCCCAGAAGGTCCAGCCGGGAACGGTCGCCGTCGGGAGGCAGCCGATCAGGAAGGTGGCGATGCCCATGGTGAGCAGCGAGGCGACGAGGGTCCCCTTGCGGCCGAACTTGTCACCGAAGTGGCCGAAGACGATCGAGCCGAGCGGGCGGGCAATGAATGCGACACCGAAGACGGCGAAGGAGCTCAGCAGCTGGGTGGTTTCGTTCTGGCCCGGGAAGAAGAGCTTCGGGAAGACCAGCACGGCGGCCGTGGCATAGACGTAGAAGTCGTAGAACTCAACGGTGGTGCCGATCAGGCTGGCGACGATCACGCGGCCGCGCGAGTTCACCTGCTTGGCAGACCCCTGCTCCGCTGAAGTGGCAGTGGATGACATGTAGTGACGCTTTCATGAAGACCGGACCGCACTACGGAAAGACGACCGGCAAAAGGAATGGATATACCTTCGATAATAGTTCCCCGCGTCCACCCAATGGACAAATGTTCCACTATTTGGACACCGCGTGTCGTCCGGATACGGCTCAATACAAAATTGCCTGAATACATGCAGCGATGTACTTTGAGGAGATGGAAACCCTCACGCACGCCCCGGTGCTGGCCCGGTTCGGCTACGCGGTCTCCGACCCTACCCGGGCGCGGATTCTGCTGGCTTTGGCGGAGGCGCCCGCGTACCCCTCGGAGCTCGCCGATTCCCTGGGGGTCTCGCGGCAGAGCATGTCCAACCATCTGACCTGCCTGCGGGGCTGCGGCCTGGTGGTGGCCGTCCCGGACGGCCGGCGGACCCGGTACGAGCTCGCCGATGCCCGGTTGGGCCACGCGATCAGGGACCTGCTCGGCGTCGTGTTGGCCGTTGACCCCGCCTGCTGCACCCCGGACGGGACGTGCCTGGCATGACCACAACAATCCAAGCAGCCCCTAGCGCCGCCCGCCGTGCCACCCTCAGCCGGCGCATCCGGCTTTTCGCGGCAGCGACGATCACCTACAACATCGCCGAGGCCGTCGTCGCGCTCTGGGCAGGCAACGTCGCGGATTCCTCCGCCCTCATCGGCTTTGGACTTGATTCGGTGATCGAGGTCGCCTCCGCGGTCGCCTTGTCCTGGCAGTTCTCCGCGAAAGACCCGGAACGGCGTGAGCACCTGACCCTGCGGATCATCGCGATCTCCTTCTTCGCCTTGGCACTGTTCGTCTCCGTGGACTCCGTCAGGTCGCTGACCGGAGGCGGCGAGGCACAGCACTCCATCCCGGGCATCGTCACTGCTGCCCTGAGCCTGGCCGTCATGCCCGTCCTGTCCTGGCTGCAACGCCGGACCGGCCGCGAGCTCGGCTCCAGGACCGCGGTGGCAGATTCCAAGCAGACGCTGCTGTGCACATACCTTTCCGCGGTCTTGCTACTGGGCCTCGTCCTGAACAGCACGCTGGGATGGTGGTGGGCAGACGCTGGCGCGGCACTGGTCATCGCCGGGATCGCCGTCCGCGAAGGCATCAACGCGTGGCGCGGGGACGCCTGCTGCGCCCTCCCCCACCCCGCGGCCGACGACGGCGACGCGCGCGTTGCCAGCGCCACCGACGCCGTCGCGCCCCCGACCGGCGCTGCTGCTGGCTGCTGCAAGGGTTGTGGATCCGGTCCCGAACCGAAAGTTGTCACCCTCTCCATGCCGCCACGGCATGGCTGAGCCGTAGACCCCGCCCGCAACGAAAAGAACAGCGCCGCCATCCATGACACAAGCCCTGAATAAAACGCCGTCCCCCAGCGGCCCGACAAGGACGGCCCGGACGGCCCGCCTGCTGATTTGGATCCTGCTCGGACTCATCGTCGCCGGCGGCCTGATCTGGTACGCGGTCTTCACCGTCACCAAACCCGCAACCGCACCCCTGCCTGCGGCCGCAGACGCACAACTCGTCCGGGAGGACAGCCACCGGGTGACCTCCCCGGCCACGGAGAAGGCGCAACTGGTCGAGTTCCTGGACTTCGAGTGCGAATCCTGCCACGCGGCCGAGCCGCTCGTGCAGGAGCTGAAGCAGGAGTACGGGGACCGGATCACGTTCGTCCACCGCTACTTCCCCCTCCCCGGGCACCGGAACTCCGGAAACGCCGCCCTCGCCGTCGAAGCCGCGGCCGCGCAGGGCCAGTACGAGCAGATGGCTGCAAAGCTGTTCGAAACCCAGCCCCAGTGGGGCAGCAAGCATGATTCCCAAAGCGCCGCGTTCAGGACCTTCGCGCGGGAGCTCGGCCTGGACCTGGCGGCCTACGACGCCGCCGTAGCGGATGAAAAGACGAGAGCCCGGATCCGCCAGGACGTCGCGGACGGCACGGCCCTGGGAGTGACCGGGACACCCACGTTCTTCCTCAACGGCAAAAAGCTCATCCTCAACAGCGAAGAAGAATTCCGCCAGAAACTCACCGACGCCGCAAAGTAGGCCGGAGTCCGGACCGGAACCGGCTCCTTCCGCAGCGGGCCGCCCAGCGGGGAGCCCGCTTGCCGGATCTACCCGACACCCGGCGGCCATGCGGGCGCGCCGACCAAGTCATCGAAGCGCTGAAGAGCTCACGCCCCTCACGCCGTCACAAAAGCGCCGATAGGCAAACGTCACAGCACGTTAACAAAGCACGAGCCTCCCGGAAACGCGGCGTCCCTAGTTTTGAGGGACACCCCGAAGGAGGTCCCCGTGACTGCAGAACGTATTGCCGACGCCGCTACCGGCGTCTCCCCGAACCACGACGCCGAGCGCACCGCCGTCGGCGGCCCCGTCGGCACCTCAGTGGCCGGCCCCGCGCTGGAGTACCGCCCGGGCCGCTGGATCGCGAACTGGGACGCCGAGAACAAGAGCCAGTGGGAGTCGCTGGGCCGCGGCATCGCTCGCCGGAACCTGAACTGGTCCATCTTCGCCGAGTTCCTGGGCTTTGTGGTCTGGCAGCTCTGGTCGATCGTGGTGGTCCAGCTTCCCGCGGCCGGGTTCCGGTTCTCCACCAACGAAATCTTCTGGCTGATCTCGATGCCCAGCCTGGTGGGTGCGACGCTCCGCATCCCCTACACCTTCATGGTTCCGCGCTTTGGCGGTCGGAACTGGACGATCGTCTCGGCCATGCTGCTGCTGATCCCGTCGACCGGACTGGCCCTGTGCGTCGGAAACCCCGGCACCCCGTTCGGCGTCATGCTGCTCGTGGCGGCCCTGGCCGGTTTCGGCGGCGGCAACTTCGCCAGTTCGATGGCCAACATCACGTTCTTCTACCCGGCCCGGGAAAAGGGCTGGGCTCTGGGGCTGAACGCCGCCGGCGGGAACCTGGGCGCCGCCGTCGCCCAGCTCGCCGTGCCGGTCGCCATCACCGTGCTGGCCGCCGGGACCGTGAACCTGCCGGTGGCCGGGCTGATGTGGATCCCGCTGATCCTGCTCGCCGCGTTCGGCGCCTGGAAGTACATGGACAACCTGACCAGCGCCAAGGGCGACGTCGCCGGCTCGCTCGCCGCGGTCAAGGAACCACACCTGTGGGTCATGGCGCTGCTCTACATCGGCACCTTCGGCTCCTTCATCGGCTTCGCCGGCGTGTTTCCCAAACTTATCAAGGACTACTTCCCGGCGTTTTCCTCGATCGGCGTCGGTACCGTGGCCCTGTCGCTGGCGTTCCTCGGCCCGCTGGTCGGTTCGCTGGCCCGGCCCTACGGCGGACGGATGGCGGACCGGCTGGGCGGTGCGCGGATGACCGTGACCGCGTTCGCCGCGATGGCCGTCATCACCCTGACCATGGTCTGGACCCTGCCGCTGGGCAACTTCTGGCTCTTCCTGGCCCTGTTCCTGGCCCTGTTCACGGCCAGCGGCTTCGGCAACGGGGCCACCTACCGGATGATCCCGGTGATCTTCGCCCTGCACAGCCGGGCAGCCCTCTCCGGGGCCAGCACGGTGAACACCCAGCGACTGGCGTCCTCCGCGCTGGGCCTGATCTCCGCGATCGGCGCCTACGGCGGGTTCGTGATCCCGCAGGTCCTCAACGCCTCCAACACCGCCAGCGGCTCCTACGCTCCGGCCTTCTACGGCTTCGTCGCCGCCTACCTCGTGATGCTGGCCGTCTGCTGGGCCTGCTACCTGCGCCCCGCCGCACGCCACGGCAAAGGACACGTCTAAATGGCCGACGGCGCCGCCACCCACTGCCCGTACTGCGCACTGCAGTGCGCCATGACGCTGACCGCTCCGGCGGTGCCGGCGGCGGCTGCACTTCCGTCGCGGCCCTCGGAGGCTCCGCTGGAGGTGGCCGGCCGGGACTTCCCGACCAACCGCGGCGGGCTGTGCCGCAAGGGCTGGACCTCGGCGTCGCTGCTGGAGCACCCGGGCCGCGTCACCGAGCCCCTGCTTAAGGGCCCCGACGGCGTGCACCGCCCGGTCAGCTGGGATACGGCGCTGGAGCTCGCCGCCGCGGCGGTCAGGGACACCCGCGCCGCGTACGGGCCGGACGCCGTCGGGGTGTTCGGCGGCGGCGGGCTCACCAACGAGAAGGCCTACCAGCTGGGCAAATTCGCCCGGCTGGCCCTGGGCACCTCGCGGATCGACTACAACGGCCGGTTCTGCATGTCCTCGGCCGCCGCGGCCGGGATGCGCGCCTTCGGCCTGGACCGGGGACTGCCGTTCCCGCTGGCGGACCTCGATACCGCCAGCACCATCCTGCTGCTTGGCTCCAACGTCGCCGAGACCATGCCGCCTTTCGTCCAGCACCTGCAGGGCACCCGCGACGCCGGCGGCCTGATCGTCGTGGACCCGCGGCGCTCCGCCACCGCGGCTTTCACGGCCGACGGCGGCGGCCTGCACCTGCAGCCGCTGCCGGGCACGGACCTCGCCCTGCTGCTGGGCCTGGCCCACGTGGTGGTCCACGAAGGCCTCGCGGACAGCGGCTACATCGCGGACCGGACCGCCGGCTACAACGCCCTGGCCCGCAGCGTCGCCCCCTACTGGCCCGAGCGCGTGCAGTCCCTCACCGGGGTCCCGGCCGGGCTGATCCGCGACACCGCCCGCCGGCTGGCCGAGGGCTCCCGGCAGGGCGGCAGCTACATCCTCACCGGCCGGGGTGTGGAACAACATGTGGACGGCACGGACACCGCCACCGCTGCAATCAACCTCGCCCTGCTGCTGGGCCTCCCGGGCTCGGCGCGCAGCGGCTACGGCACCCTCACCGGCCAGGGCAACGGCCAGGGCGGCCGGGAGCACGGCCAGAAGGCGGACCAGCTTCCCGGCTACCGCAAGATCACCGACCCCGCCGCGCGCGCCCACGTCGCCGCCGTCTGGGGCGTGCCGGAATCGCTGATCCCCGGGCCGGGCATCCCCGCCGTGGAACTGCTCAAGTCCCTGGGGCAGCCCGACGGCGTCCGCTGCCTCTTCGTGCACGGCGCCAACGTGGCGGTCTCCGCACCGGATGCGAACGCCGTGATCGCCGGGCTGCGCAGCCTGGACTTCCTGGTGGTCTGCGACTTCTTTGTCTCCGAGACCGCGGCCGAGGCGGACCTGGTCCTGCCGGTCACCCAATGGGCTGAGGAGGAAGGCACGCTGACCAATCTGGAGGGTCGGGTGCTGCGCCGCCGCCGGGCCATCGATCCCCCGCCCGGGGTGCGCAGCGAACTCTGGATCATGACCCGGCTGGCCGCGCTGCTTGACGCGCCGTCAACGTTCAGCGAAGACCCGGAGACCGTGTTCGAGGAGCTCCGCCTCGCCTCCGCGGGCGGCTTGGCCGACTACTCCGGAATCGATTACGCCCTGCTGGACCGCGGCGAGGAAGCCTACTGGCCCTACCCGGCCGGAAGCACCGGGACGCCGCGATTGTTCCTGAACTCCTTCGCCCATCCGGACGGCCGGGCGGTGTTCACTCCGGTGGCGCCCCGCCGTCGTTTGCCCCGTGCCCCGGAGGCGGCTGCTCCCCCGGCCGGCACTCCAATGACCCTGATCACTGGGCGCCTGCTGGAGCACTACCAGTCCGGCGCCCAGACCCGGCGGGTGGACGCCCTGGCCGCGGCCCGGCCGGAGGCGCGGCTGCAGATCCACCCCGCCGCGGCCGCCGCGCAGGGCATCAGTGAGGGCGACGTCGTCTCGGTTGCCAACGCCCGCGGCGAGGTGCTGTGCCGGGCGGAGCTGAGTGCGGACATCCGGCCAGAGACGGTGTTCCTGCCGTTCCATTTCCCGGATGTGGAGAGCGCCAACCGGCTCACAGAGGCGGCCACGGACCCGGTCTCCGGAATGCCGGAGTTCAAGACGACGAACGTGTGGGTGCGGCCGGCAGTGGCCGGTCCGCACGTCAAGGTTCTACAGCTGGAAGGTGCCTCATGACGGAGCGGATCGTAGTGGTGGGTTTCGGCCCGGTGGCGGCGCGGCTGGTGGATGAGCTGTTGCCTGCCGTGCGCAGCGGGGTCGTGGCGCTGACGGTGCTCGGCGAGGAGGCGGAAGCCGCCTACAACCGCGTGCTCGTGGCGGACCTGGGCGTCGGTCGGACGACGGCGGGCGCGCTGGCGCTGGCGGACGCGGCGGTGCTGGTTGCCGAGGGCGTGGACGTCCGGCTGGGCGTCCGGGTCCGCCGGGTGGACCGTGCCCGGCAGCGGGTCCTGCTCAGCGATGGCAGCTCCCCCGGCTACGACCGGCTGGTTTTCGCCGCCGGTTCGCGTCCGGTGATCCCCAACCTCACCAGGCTGAACCCGGACCCGGCCGCCCCGGTGCTGCCCGCCGGCGTGACGGCGCTGCGGGACCTGGCGGACGCTGCGGCGCTGCAGGCGGCGGTGGCGGGCGGCAAGCGTGTGGTGGTCCTGGGCGGCGGTGTGCTGGGCCTGGAGACGGCGCTGGCCGCGGCCGAGGAGGGCGCCACCGTGACCGTGGTGCACAACGGCCCGCATCCGTTGGGCCGCAACATTGACCGCGGCGGCGGCGCCGTGCTGGCCGCTGCACTGCGGAACTGCGGCGTGAAGGTTGCCGGCAACGCGCGCTCGGTCGCCGTGGAGACCGGGGCCCACGGCGGCTTCTCGGCGCTGCTGCTGGCGGACGGTTCCGCGATCGACGGCGACCTGCTGGTGCTCTCCTGCGGCGTCCGGCCCCGGACCGAACTCGCGGAGGGGTGCGGCCTGTCGACGGCGGCCGGCATCCTGGTGGACCACCGGCTGCGGGCGCACCACGAACCGCACATCTTCGCGATCGGCGACTGCGCCGAGGTCCGCTGCCCCGACCCGGAGTGCGTGGTCTGCCGGAGCGCCCGCGGCCCGTCCGGGCTGGTGGGACCGGGCTGGCGGCAGGCGGAATGGCTCGCCGGCTACCTGACGCTGCTGGCCTCCGGCGCTGTCGAGGCGGAGGCGTTGCCGCCGCTACCTGCGGAACAGCCCGGTGTGCTGGTGCTGAAAGCACGCGGCCTGACCGTGGCCGTGGCCGGGGATGTGTCCGCCGATCCGTGGGACGAGGAGGCTTTGACCGCCGGGGCCGTGGGCGGCCGGGCCCGGCTGCAGGTGGCCCAGTGGGCCGATCCCGAGCACGGCCGCTACGTCAAGATGACCACCCGGGCCGGCGTACTCGAGGGCCTGGTGGCAGTGGGCATGCCCCGCACCGCGGCCGAGCTGGTGCAGCTGTTCGAGCGCGGCGCGGAGCTGCCGGCGGACCGGTCGTTGCTGCTGCGCCTGGACGGACCGGACCAGACGGCGGCGGCCGCGGCCGCGGCTGATCCGGAGCGCACTGTGTGCCGGTGCGCCGGGGTGAGCGGAACGTCCATTGCCGCCGCGGTGTCCTCAGGCTGCGGGACGGTGGCCGAGGTCTCGGCCTCCACCCGCGCCGGCACCGGCTGCGGCGGCTGCCATGAGGACATCAAGGGGCTCATCGAAAGGCACTTCCAGGGCGCAGAGGCGTAGGGCGGACCTGCCTTAGAACGGATTCAGCAGCCGGTCCACGAACTGCCGGGTGCGCTCCTCCCGCGGGGCGCGCAGCACCGTGTCCGGATGGCCGCGTTCCACGACCACCCCGCCGTCCATGAAGATGACTTCGTCGGCAACCTCGCGGGCGAACGCCAGCTCATGGGTCACCACGACCATGGTCCAGCCCTCGTCCGCCAACTCCTTGATGACGATCAGGACATCGCCGACAAGCTCCGGGTCGAGCGCCGACGTCGGCTCGTCAAAAAGCAGCAGCTGCGGGCGCAGGGCCAGCGCGCGCACGATGCCGACGCGCTGCTGCTGGCCGCCGGAGAGCTCGAAGGGATAGCTGTCTTCCTTGTCCGCAAGCCCGACCCGGGCGAGCAGTTCCCGGGCCTCCCTGACGGCCTCCGCCTTGGGCCGCTTCTGCACCTGGACCGGGCCCTCGATGACGTTCTCGAGGGTGGTCTTGTGCGGAAACAGGTTGTAGTGCTGGAACACCATCGCGCTACGGTCCCTCATGGCCGCCAGCTGCTTCTTCGACACCTGGGCAGAAAAGTCGACCGTGAGGTCGCCGGCGAACTCCACGATGCCGGCGTCGGGAACTTCGAGTCCGTTAAGGCACCGCAGGACCGTCGTTTTGCCGGAGCCGGACGGCCCGATCAGGGTGACCACTTCACCCCGGCGGACGTTCAGGTCGATTGATTTCAGCACTTCATGCTGGCCAAACGCCTTGCGGAGTCCGCGGACCGACAACAGTGGCGCGGCGTCCGGCGCAGTGTCAGGGAGGCCGGCGCCCGGGAGATCGGATTCAGTGGGCGACATAGCGGTCCAATCTCTTCTCAAGGACGGACTGGCCGCCAGCGAGAACCAGGCAGATGATCCAGTAAATGACGGCCGCTTCCAGATACAGCAGCATAAATTCCTGGCTGAACGCCGCCACCTGCTGGGCCTGGCGGAACAGTTCGGTGACGAGGATCAGCGAGGCCAGGGACGTGTCCTTGACCAGGCTGATAAAGGTGTTGGACAGCGGCGGGACCGAGACCCGCGCGGCCTGCGGCAGGATGATCCGGACCAGCGACTGGCGGCGGGACATCCCGATGGTGTGGCCAGCCTCCCATTGGCCCTTCGGAACGGACAGGATGGCCGCCCGGATGACCTCGGCGGCGTAGCCGCCTACGTTCAGGGAGAAGGCGATGATCGCGCTGGGCCAGGGACTGATGGTGACGCCGATGGAGGGCAGCCCGTAGAAGATGACAAACAGCTGAACCAGGAGCGGCGTGCCCCGGATAACAGAGATGTAGATCCGAGCGATCGCCGAGAGGACGGGATTGCGGCTGAGTCGCATCAGGGCGACCAGCAGGGCCAGCAGCAGTCCCAAGGCGAACGAGGCCAGCGCCACGGGAATGGTGCCGGTAATCGCGCCGCTCAGGATGGGTCCCAGCGACCCCCAGACGAGATCCCAGTTGATCGTCATGATCGGGAGCCGCGTTCTTCGACGGTTTCCATCCGGCTACTTGGTGACGTCGGCGTTGAAGTATTTCTGCGAAATCTTCTTGAGGGTACCGTCGGCCTGCAGCTCGGTGAGGGCCTTGTCGACTGCGGCCGTCAGGCTGGTTGAGCCCTTGCGGAACGCGAAGGCGCTGAGCGACTTGTCCGTGGTCTCGGCGGCGATCTTGATGCTGTCATCCTGGGCCGTCTTCTGCTGGTCCAGGTAGGTGAGCTTGTCGTTGATGGTGGCATCGACGCGTCCCTGCTTGAGCAGCGTAATCGCCTGCGCCCAGCCCTCAACGGCCTGCACGTTGGCCCCGCTCTGCTGTGCCAGCTTGTACCAATTGCTCGTCAGCGACTGCGCCGTGGTCTTGCCCTTGAGGCCGTCGAAGGAAGTGATGTCTGCATTGTCGGACTTAGTGACAATGACGCCGGTGCTGACGGTGTACGGGGTGGAGAAGTCGTACTTCGCCTTGCGTTCGTCCGTGATCGAGACCTGGTTGGCGACGACGTCGAACCGCTTGGCTTCGAGGCCGGCAAAGATCGCGTCGAACTGCGTCTCCTGGAAGGCCGGCTTGACGCCGAGCTTGCCGGCGACGGCGTTGATGATCTCGACGTCGTAACCCGTCAGCTCGCCGTTGCCGTTGGCGTGGAAGGAGAAGGGCTTGTAGGTGCCCTCCGTGCCGACCCGGAGCACACCCGCACTCTTGACGTCGCTCAATGAGGTGTCCGGGCCGCCTGCCGGTGCCGAGCTGGCAGGAGTTGTGGACGCCGACCCGCATCCGGTCAGGGCTAGTCCTGCAGCTGCGATGAGGCCGATAACGGAAAGTCGTGTGCGCTTCATGGTGGGTCCTTCGTCGAGGAGCCGGCAAGGGCTCGCCAGCTTGGCCGCGTGGCGGCATTCTTACTTGCGACGATAGCAAGATCGCTCGTCGATGGAAGACCCCAAATGACGGCGTATGACGGCCTGATGTGAGACAGGTTTGACGGACGTCCGATTCGGTGGTGAGGTACCGGTCCCCACAGGAACAAACGCCCGGGCCACATGCAGGGGAGTGTCGAGAGTCGCGTCCGGTGAGCGGTCGCTAGGGGTTGGACCGCGCTCAATTTGGGCAGACCGGAGTTGTGCACAATCAGAAGGCAGTAATCTACGCCTGCCCCACGCACACCGGGGCTTTGTCCCCTTGGCCACGGGCCCCCGCCGGGCTTCAATCGGCACAGGAACCACCCCCGAGGAGGCACCAGTGTCCGTCCCCATCATTCTGGCCGTAGGCGCCGTCGTCGTGGTCGGAGTCGTGCTGGGAGTTGTCATTAGGCGGCAGAAAGACCCGCAGCGGCGGTCCGCCGCCCTGGTGAAAACCGGTGCCGCTCTCATGGCGGTCTTCACCGCGTTCGGCGGCGCGTTCATCGGCGGCTACGCCATGGAGGAACCGGGCGGGTCGGCCGGCCTGACGACGCTCCTGGCCTGGGCGGCGCCGATGCTGGTCCTTGCGGCCCTCGCCTGGTTCTGGCCGGCAGCGGCAGTTCCCCTGCTGGTGGCACTGACGGCGGCCTTCGTCGCGCTGTGTGTGTGTGGTTTGCCGTCGATTCGACGATGGCGCGCAGCTTCCAGGAAGTGAACGGACCGGTGCTGGCTATCGGCGTCGTCGCCCTGGCGTTCCCGGCCGCCATCCTCGGGCTGAAACGGACCGCCCTGGCGGGGTGGTTGCTGCTGGCCCTGGGTGTGCTGCCGCTGCTGATCACGGTGCTCGGCCGGTCGGGCCCAGTCTCCTCGCTCGCCGCGGCAAGCGTGATCCCGCTGATCACCGGAATCGTCTACCTGCTGGCCGCCCGGATGGCCCGGGGCAGTTCGACGTCGGGAAGCGTTCGGACGGCTGCCGTCTAAGCCCCGGCTGGCGGCAGCCCGGCCAGGAAGTCCTCCGCGAAGCGCCGGACGCCGTCCCACTCGGTGTAGACGTAGTCGCGGGAAAGATCCGTGTCCGGGGAGCCCTTGCTGCTGGTGATCCTCTTCATCATGTGCCGTTTGAGGAAGCCGTACTGGGTATAGGGCAGCGCGCCAGCGAACAGGCCGACGTGCGCCGGACGCCAGCCGGTCTCCTCCTCGAACTTCTCCACATAGCCTTCCGCGCTCTCCTCGTCCCCGTGCGCGGCGAGGCTGACCGAGAACAGCGCTGAGGGCAGCCGTTCCAGCGCCGCCCTGTTCGCGCGGACGAAATCCGTGACAAACCCCTCGTGCTTGCCCATGTGGACCGAGGCCCCGACGATGACGCCGTCGCACTCATCCGGGAGGGCATCGCCGGAGGTCTGGAGATCGGCAGCCCGGGCCTCGTGCCCGTGTTCACGGATCACGTAGGCGATGTACTCGGCGATCCGGGCCGTCTGGCCCTCGACGGTCCCGAAGGGAAGGTAAATGTTGGCCATGGTCCACTGTGCGAGCACCCGTCGGCGCCGGGCTAGGGCCGAGTGTCACCGGAGGGTCTTGACGGCGGCTGCGGCACAGCATGTGATGGACGGGATCGGCCAGCGCGCTATCGACCTGGCGTACGGCCGCCCAAGGCAGCCCCACGCAGCCCCACGATGAAAGGACACGTCATGTCCCTGCTCGACTCCGCCCTCTGGGAGGGCAAGATCTACCTCAACGGCTGGCGCACCGGCGGCGGCGGGACAGCTGACGCCGTCGAACCAGCCACCGGCGAGACCCTGGGCAGCTACGGCGTCGCCTCCGTGGACGACGTCCGCGAGGCCGCCACGGCCGCGGCCAAGGCACAAAAGGAGTGGGCTGCCCGCAACCCGGAGGACCGGGCCGCCGTGCTGCGCCGCGCCGGCCAGCTCTGGGAGGAGCACGCCGCCGAAATCCAGGACTGGATCGTCCGCGAATCCGGCGGCATCCCGCCCAAGGCCGGGCTGGAAACGCACATCGCCGCCAACGAATGCTACGACGCCTCCGCGCTGCCCTCACTCCCGGCCGGCGACGTGCTCACCTCCAACGAAAACCGCTGGTCCTTCGCCCGGCGCCGGCCGGTGGGAGTGGTCTCGGTGATCGCGCCGTTCAACTTCCCGCTGATCCTTTCGATCCGCGCCGTCGCCCCGGCCCTGGCCCTCGGCAACGCTGTGCTGCTCAAACCGGACCCCCGCACCGCGGTCTGCGGCGGCGTGACCGTAATGCGGATCTTCGAGGAGGCCGGCCTCCCGTCGGGGCTGCTCTCCCTGCTCCCCGGCGGCGCGGAGATCGGCGCCGCCGTCGTCGAGGCCCCCGAGGTCCGGGTGATCGCCTTTACCGGATCGACGGCGGCCGGCCGCAAGATCGGCGAAACCGCCGGCCGGCTGCTCAAACGCGCGCACCTCGAACTGGGCGGCAACAACGCGCTGATCGTGCTGCCCGGAGCCGACCTGGCCAAGGCGGCCTCCGCGGCGGCATTCGGATCATTCATGCACCAGGGCCAGATCTGCATGGCGGCCGGCCGGCACATTGTGCACGAGGACATCTACGACGACTACGTCGCCGCCCTCGCCGAAAAGGCCGGGCACCTGCCGGTGGGAGATCCGAAGAGCGGCACCGTGGCACTCGGCCCGGTGATCGACGAACGCCAGCTGCACCGGGTGGACGGGATTGTCCAGGACGCGGTGCAGGCCGGCGCCCGGCTGGCTGCCGGCGGCACCCACGACGGCCGGTTCTACCAGCCCACCGTGCTGGTGGACCTGGCCGAGGACAGCCCCGCGTGGAAGGACGAAATCTTCGGCCCCGTGGCCCCGGTCATGAAGTTCTCCACCCTGGACGAGGCCGTGGCGCTGGCCAACGACAATGAATACGGGCTGTCCATCGGCATCCTGGGCGACGTCGGCATGGCCATGACCATCGCGGACCGGCTGGACTCCGGCAAGGTCCACATCAACGAGCAGACGGTGTCCGACGAGGCGAACTCCCCCTTCGGCGGGACGAAGAACTCCGGCAACGGCTCACGGATCGGCGGCCACCACGCCAACATGGAATCCTTCACCGAAATCCAGTGGCTCACCATGCGCCCGGACATCGCACCGTACCCGTTCTAAGGCCCGTGCCCGTTTTTCGCGGGAGGAGGCGGGGGACGACGGCGGCTGCCGCTGTCCCCCTGCCTTCTCTGCTTCCCTGCGTCAGTGCCCTAGGTGGTTCAGCGTTCCGCGGCGAGGTGCGTGGCCGGGTCAAAGGGCTCGAACACCGACGAGCCGATCATGAAAATGCCGCGCTGGGGAATCCAGAAGTCCCCCAGCCTGTCCTGGACCGGCAGCGCCGAAGCCTGCCCCAGGCTATGCCCCCGCAAGTGCGCTGTGCTGTCACGGACAAACCACATCCGGCGCGGGCGCGCACCGAACGTCTGCCCGTTGGGCACCCTGCCCGTCAGCCCGATGTGCCCGGCGCCCAGCACCGGGCCTGCCACGGCGCCCATGGCGCGCAGGAAGGTCCGGTTGCGCCACAGCGGCTCCGGGACAGACCCGGCCACGGCCGACATCAGCCGGGTGACCGGCGTCGCAGCCAGTGTCACGTCCCAGGCCAGGTCCACCCCGTCACCTACCTCCACGCGGAAGGAGTAGTCGTCATGCCACCGGAGGGAAATCCCGACGGTGGACGCGGCCCCGAGCGCGCTGCCGAAGTAGCGGGGACAGGACGACGCGGGGGCTGTGGTGCTGTGCATCGTCCAGACGCCGGCAGGGTCACGGATCCAGACCGAGGTGTAGCCCGGGCCGACGGAGGACGCAGCAAAACGCCGCAGGGCCAGGATGTAGCCGGAGCTGAACGGAACGCCCATCACGCCGTAGCCGGCAAAGCGTTCCTCCGGTCCGGAAGGCAGCGCGGGATGCTGTTCCACGGACTCAACCAGGGTGCGGGGACTCTGCATGGCTACTGCCTCCGTTAGTTGCTACATGTGGACGTGCAACCGCCGCGCCGCCTCGGAGATGGAACCGCTCAGCGACGGGTAGACGGTGAAGGTGCTGGCGACGTCGTCGACGTGCAGTTTCTGCGTCACCGCCAGGGAGATCGCGAAGATCAGCTCGGAGGCGTTCGGCCCCACCACGACGCCGCCGATCACGGTGCCGGAGCCCTTGCGGGCGAAGATCTTGATGAACCCGTCCTTGTGGTTGCGCATCTTGGCGCGCGCGTTGCTGCGCAGCGAAAGCTTGACGACGTCGCCCTGGTACTTTCCGGAGTCGATCTCCGCCTCCGAGACGCCGACGTTGGCGATCTCCGGGGAGGTGAAGATGTTCGACGCCACCTGGTGCAGCTTGAGCGGGGTGACGCTGTCGCCGAGGAAGTGCGCGATCGCGATGCGTCCCTGCATGGCCGCGACCGAGGCGAGGGCCAGCACGCCGGTGCAGTCGCCGGCGGCGTAGATGTTCGGCGCGGTGGTGCGCGATACGCCGTCGACCTTGATGTGGCCGCTCTCGGTCAGCGCGACGCCGGCCTCCTCCAGGCCGATCCCGGCGGTGTTCGGGATGGATCCCACAGCCACCAGGCAGTGGCTGCCGGTCACCTTGGAGCCGTCGCCGAGGGTGACCACGACGCCGTCGTCCGTGCGCTCCACGGTCTCGGCGCGCGCCCGGGACAGCACTTTCACGCCGCGGCGCTCGAAGACGCCCTCCAGCACTTCCGCCGCGTCCGTGTCCGAGCCGGGCAGCACCCGGTCGCGGGACGAAATCAGGGTGACCTTGGAGCCCAGGCCGTTGTACGCGGAGGCGAATTCGGCGCCGGTGACGCCGGAACCCACCACAATCAGTTCCTCGGGCAGCTCGTCCAGGTTGTAGATCTGTGCCCAGTTAAGGATGCGTTCGCCGTCCGGGCGGGCCGTGGGCAGTTCGCGCGGGTGGGCGCCGACGGCGAGCAGGATCGCGTCGGCTTCAATGGTCTCGGTGCCCGCGGCGGTGAGGACCTCGATCGTGTGGTTGTCCAGCATCTTGCCGGAGCCGAGCAGGATGCGGACGCCCTGGCCCTCCAGGCCCTTCTGGATGTCGGAGGACTGCTGCCGGGCCAGGCTTAGCAGGCGGTCGTTGATGTGCTTGAGGTCCGCGCGCATCGTCGGGCTGCAGTCGCCGCCGTCGAGGTCGAACTTCACACCCAGTTCACCGGCCTCGCCCACGCGGGTCATCAGGTCCGCCGTCGCGATCAGCGTCTTGGACGGTACGACGTCGGTCAGCACCGCGGATCCGCCGAGCCCGGCACGCTCAATGATGGTGACCTGCGCCCCCAGTGAGGCGGCGACCATGGCGGCTTCATAACCGCCGGGCCCTCCGCCCAGAATCGCGATACGGGGTGCACTGAAATCGGGATGCGTAGTCACAATCATCCATTGTCCATCATCCGGACCGGCGCCACCAATAAAGATGCTGGGCTGGGCGGGAGCGGCACGGTAGCTTGTACCAGTGAGTAATACAGAATTCCTGAACACGGACCCCTTCGACGCCGCCCGCGCCGCCGCCGACTACATCGCCGAAGAGACCGGCGTCGACAGCCACGACGTCGCGCTGGTGCTCGGCTCGGGCTGGGGCGACGCCGCCGAACTGATCGGCGAGACCACCGCCACGCTCTCCGCGGACGAGGTCCCCGGCTTCTCCTCCCCTTCCGTGGTGGGCCACGTCGGCACCATCCGCTCGGTGTTGACCCGCGAGGGCAAGCGAGCCCTGGTGCTGGGCGCCCGCACACACTACTACGAGGGCAAGGGCGTCCGCGCGGTGGTGCACGGCGTGCGCACCGCGGCCGCCGCCGGCTGCAAGACATTGGTGCTGACCAACGGCTGCGGCGGCTTGAACGAGGACTGGGCGCCGGGCACCCCCGTGCTGATCAGCGACCACATCAACCTCACCGCCACCTCCCCGCTGGAAGGCGCCACCTTCGTGGACCTCACCGACCTGTACTCCTCGCGGATCCGCGGCCTGGCCCGCGAAGTCGATCCCAGCCTGGACGAAGGCGTCTACGCCCAGTTCACCGGCCCGCACTACGAGACCCCGGCCGAGGTGCAGTACGCCAAGCGGATCGGCGCGTCCCTGGTGGGCATGTCCACCGCACTGGAGGCCATCGCCGGCCGCCACGCAGGCATGGAGGTCTTCGGCATCTCGCTGGTGACCAACCTGGCCGCCGGCATCAGCCCGGTGCCGCTGAGCCACGCCGAGGTCCTTGAGGCCGGCCAAGCTGCCGGCCCGCGCATCTCCAAGCTGCTCGCGGAGATCATCGCCAAGCTCTGAGCCGGGCGCCCCTGGGCCAGGGGACGGTCAGCTGCCCGGGGCGGGGGTCAGCTGCCGGACCGCGTTGGCCCGGTCATCGGGGAACCGGCGTTCCATCGAGTCGGCGATTCCGGCAATGGTCTGCCGCGCCAGTGCCTGCCGCCACGCCAGCTCCGCCTGCCGCATGGTCTGCGAAATCAGGCAGGTCCGGACGAAGTTCTCCTGCCGGTCCGCGTCCGGCATGTCGCCAAGGATGGCCTCGCAGCGGAAGGCCGGCTCCGTTCCTTCCAAGGCCAGCACCACGTCCAGCACGGAGATGTTCTCCGGCCGGCGCGCCAGGTGGAAGCCGCCGCGCGGACCCGAGACCGAGGTCAAGATACCGGCCCGGACGAGGGCCTGGAGCTGTTTGTTCAGGTACGCCGCGGGCAGCTTGTAGAAAGCCGCCAGCCTGGCACTGTTCACGGCCTCCCCCGGCGGCGTCCACGACATGTTGACGCAAGAGTGCAAAGCCCACTCCACCCCACGGCCCATTTTCATATTCCAGACGTTACGTGTCCGGAAAATCGGGTGTCAATGAGCACCCGCCCCGGCGCCCCGGTCCTGCGCGGATCTTTCGCTGACCCTGCGCCGAGCTGGCAGTTCGCGGCAGTTCCGGCCGGAAACACTGCCGCGAAGTGTCACCTCGGCGTGCTCCTCCGGCGGGCGCCAAGACGGTGCCGGGTTGGCCGTCCCGCGGGCACGGGACGGGACCGGACGGGACTTCCGCCGGCCCGGGCGTGATGGAACTGTAAGCCCGGCCCGCGCTTGTCGGGACGCACCGCGCCGCCGTTTGACGCTAGTTTGGTACCCATGACGTCTTCCGATGCCGCATTGGCCCAACTGTTGAGCGACGCCCGTACGTGGGCGGCCCAGGACCCGGATCCCGCGACCGCCGCCGCCCTGACCGAGCTGGTCCGCCTCTCCGACGAGGGAGTCGCGGCAGCCCGGCAGGAACTCGCCGACAGCTTCAGCGGCACGCTCCAGTTCGGCACCGCGGGACTGCGGGCGGCCCTCGGGGCCGGACCGAACCGGATGAACCGCGTGGTGGTGCGCCGCGCCGCCGCCGGCCTCGCCGCCTTCCTCGGCACCGCCGTAGCGCAGTCCGCCCCGGGAACCCGGCCGCGCGCCGTCGTCGGCTACGACGCCCGCCACAACTCGGCCATCTTCGCCGAGGAGACCGCGGCGATCTTCACCGCCGCCGGCATCGAGACGTTCCTGATGCCCGCCGCGCTGCCCACGCCGCTGCTCGCCTACGCGGTCCGCGCCCTGGACTGCGACGGCGGCGTGATGGTCACGGCCAGCCACAACCCGCCGCAGGACAACGGCTACAAGGTCTACCTGGGCCGGCACGCGGTCGAGGAGAGCGGCCGCGGCGCCCAGATCGTGGCGCCGTACGACGCGCTGATCGCCGCGGAGATCGACGCCGTCGGCGCGCTGGACTCGATCGCCCTGGCCGCCGGGGGCTGGACGGTGCTGGATCCCTCCATCGCCGCCGACTATGAGGCCGCCGTCGCCGCCCTGGCTGCGCCGGAGCGCTTCCCGGCCCGGGACCTGAAGATCGTCCTGACCCCCATGCACGGGGTGGGCGGCGAGACCGCCGTCTCCGTACTCAAAGCCGCCGGCTTCGCCGACGTCACGCTGGTGGCCGAACAGGCGGAACCGGACCCCGACTTCCCCACCGTGAACTTCCCCAACCCCGAGGAGCCCGGCGCACTGGACCTTGCGCTGGAAACCGCGGCCCGGGTGGACGCCGACATTGTGATCGCCAACGACCCCGACGCCGACCGCGCCGCGGTGGCTGCGAAAGACCCGGACACCGGCGCCTGGCGGATGCTGCGCGGCGACGAGGTGGGATCCCTGCTGGGGGCGCACGTCGTGGCCCGGCTGACTGCCGCCGAAGCTGCCGATGGCAGTTCCACGGCCGGGGTCTTCGCCAACTCGATCGTTTCCTCCCGGCTGCTGGCCCGCATCGCCGCCGCCGCGGGCTACGCCCATGAGGAAACCCTCACCGGCTTCAAATGGATCGCCCGGGTGCCGGGCCTCCTCTACGGCTACGAGGAGGCGCTGGGCTACTGCGTCGCGCCGTCGCTGGTGCGGGACAAGGACGGGATCTCCGCCGCCGTGCTGATCGCCGAGCTCGCTGCCGCCGCCAAGGCCGAGGGCAAGACCATCTTTGACACCCTGGACGAGCTCTACCTGGTGCACGGCCTGCACGCCAGCGACCAGCTCAGCATCCGGGTCGCTGACCTGGGGCTGCTGGATGCCATGATGAACCGGCTGCGGGTCAGCCCGCCGGACTCGTTCGGCGGCTCCGCCGTCGAAACCGCCGCGGACCTGGCCGAAGGCAGCGACCAGCTTCCGCCCACGGACGGGATGCTCTACCTGACGAAGGACAGCAGCCGCGTCATCATCCGCCCCAGCGGCACCGAACCGAAGCTCAAGTGCTACCTCGAGGTGATCCGCAGCGTCGGATCCGCCGCCGAACTGCCGCAGGCGCGGCTCGAGGCCCGCGCGGCCCTCGACGGTGTCCTGGCCGACGTACGCGAGGCGCTGGGGCTCTAGAGCTCCACCTCGACGAAGCCGTCCGTGACCCGGACGGCGTAGGTGCCCAGGCGCAACTCCGGGCTGCCGAGGCACTCCCCTGTGCCGAGGTCATAGACCTCCTTATGCAGCGGCGAGGCCAGCGTGGGACGGGCACCGCGGGAGCCGGTGATGCCGCGGGCCATAACGTGGGCCCCGGTGGCCGGATCGGCGTGCTCGACGGCGAAAACCTCCCCGGCGGCGGTCCGGATCAGGGCCACCTGGCGTCCGGCGATCAGCGCGGCTTCGCCCCAGCCCGGCTCCAGGTCCTCGACGGCGCACACCCGGTGCCAGCCGGTCCCGCCTTCTCCCGCGATGCGCTCCACAAAGCTGCGGGCTGCGCTTTCCAGTACGGCAGTCATCTTGGCCCCTCTCAAAGTTCGTACGGCCACTGCTGCGGCCGTCCCCCCACGCTAGGACCGCGGTGTTTCAACGGCATGCGGCCAATGTGTCCGGCCGGTAAAAGAGACCTCACGCGGCCCGAAATGCGCCCGTGATGCAGAAGTTAAGATCACGAAACAAAAGGGAAACTGAAGCGAAACTGCCCATCCCTAGGCTGAACGGACCAGCTGATCGATGCTGCTGAGAGCACGGGTCGATCGAAACAGCTGGATCGAACCGTTGCAGAGCACCGCCTGCGGCCCAACGAAAGGCCACCCGTGACCGGACAGACCGCCAGCCCCGAAAACGCATCTCCTGAGACGGCATCCGGGCAGACCCCGCGCCGCGTCGTCGTCGCCGGCGGCGGACCCGCCGCGCACCGCTTCGCCGATGCCATGCATGCCCGCGGCCTGGACGGCTGGCAGGTCACCGTCCTGACCGAGGAAGCCCACCTGCCCTACGACCGGGTCGCGCTGAGCAAGGCGCTCACCGACGCGGACGTGGACCTCACCCTCGGCAGCGCGTCACTGTGGGACCACGACGCGCTCATGCTCAGGACCGGCGAGCGCGTCACCGGCATCGACACCGCCGCGAAAACGGTGGAAACCGCTGCCGGCAGCGTCTACCCGTACGACGAGCTGGTGGTCGCCACCGGCTCGGACGCGGCCCGCCTGCCGATCCCCGGCGCCGAACTCACCCACGTCTACCGCACCCTCGAAGACGTCTGGTCCATCAACCGGGCCATCGCCGAGCTCACCGCCAAGCTGGGCCGCAAGGTCAACGCCGTCACGATCGGCGGCGGCCTGCTGGGCCTGGAATCCGCGGCCGGCACCGAACAGCTCGGCGCCACCCCGATCGTCATCAACGGCTCCCCCTGGCTGATGAACACCCAGCTGGATGAGGGCGCCGGCCAGGCCCTCGGCCGGCTGATTGAGGCCAAGGGTTTCACCGTCCACGGCGGGGTGTTCCCCTCCGAGGTCCTCTCCGACGACGACGGGCAGGTCACCGGCGTGCTGATGGCCGACGGCCGGATAGTCGACGCCGACATCGTGATCGTCGCGATCGGCGTGCGCCCCCGCGACGAGCTGTTCCGCACCGAAGCGGGCGGTGTGCAGCAGTTCGAGCTCGGCCCGCGCGGCGGCGTCGTCATTTCCGACGGTTGCCAAACGCAGGTCCCGGGTGTCTGGGCGATCGGCGAGGTCGCCAACTTCGGGGGCATGTGCCTGGGCCTGGTGGCCCCGGCCAACACCATGGCGGAGATCGTCGCGGACCGGCTGCACGGCGGGGCCGCGACCTTCCCGGGTTTCGACACCGCCACCAAGCTCAAGCTCTCCGGCGTCGACGTGGCCAGCTTCGGCGACGCTTTCGCCAAGACCGAGCACGCGCTCGAAATTGTCTACGCCGATCCGGCCCGCGGCGTTTACCAGAAGATCGTCACCACCGACGACGCCAAGACCCTGCTGGGCGGCATCTTCGTCGGCGACGCCACCCCGTACACCTCGCTGCGCCCCATGCTGGGCCGCGAACTGGCCGCCGAGCCCGGCGCCTACCTCACCGCGGCCGGCAGCGGCGACGCCCCGGACACCGAACTGCCGGACGACGCGATCCTGTGCTCCTGCAACAACGTGGCCGCCGGCGCCATCCGCGACGCGGTCAACGGCTGCGGCGCCTGCGAGGGCGACGCCCCGGTTCAGGAACTCAGCGGGCTCAAGGCCTGCACCCGCGCCGGCACCCAGTGCGGCTCCTGCGTCCCGATGCTGAAGAAGCTGCTGGAAGGCGAACTGGCCAAGTCCGGCGTCGCCGTCTCCAAGGCCCTCTGCGAGCACTTCGAACTCTCCCGGCAGGAACTCTTCGACGCCATCAGGGTCCTGGAACTGGCCTCCTTCGAGGACATCCTGGCCCGCTACGGCACCGGCACCGGCTGCGACATCTGCAAGCCCACCATCGCCAACATCCTCGCCAGCCAGCACAGCGCCTACGTGCTCGACGCCGGCCGCGGCACCTTGCAGGACACCAACGACCGCGCCCTCGCCAATATGCAAAAGGACGGCAGCTACTCCGTGGTTCCGCGGATCGCGGGCGGTGAGATCACCCCGAAGAAGCTCGGCGTGATCGCCGCCGTCGCCGAAAAGTACGGGCTGTACACCAAGATCACCGGGGGCCAGCGGATCGACATGTTCGGCGCCCGGCTGGAACAGCTCCCGGACATCTGGAAGGAACTGGTGGACGCCGGCTTCGAGTCCGGCCAGGCCTACGGCAAATCGCTGCGGACCGTGAAGTCCTGCGTCGGGTCGACCTGGTGCCGCTTCGGCGTGCAGGACGCCGTCGCCCTCGCGATCACGCTGGAACTGCGCTACCGCGGACTGCGCAGCCCGCACAAACTGAAGATGGGCGTCTCCGGCTGCGCCCGCGAATGCGCGGAGGCCCGCGGCAAGGACGTCGGCGTGATCGCCACGGACAAGGGCTGGAACCTCTACGTCGGCGGCAACGGCGGCTTCCAGCCGGCCCACGCCCAGCTCCTCGCCCAGGACCTGGACGAGGAGACCCTGCTGAGGTACATCGACCGCTACCTGATGTACTACATCCGCACCGCGGACCGGCTGCAGCGCACCGCGCGCTGGCAGGAGGACCTCGAGGGCGGCCTGAAGCACGTCGAGGAGGTGGTGGTGCACGACTCGCTCGGTATCGCCGCGGACCTTGAGGCGGCCATGGCCAAGCACGTGGACACCTACCAGGACGAGTGGGCTGAGACGCTCAAGGATCCCGAACGGCTGCGCCGCTTCCGCTCCTTCGTCAACGCCCCGGACCAAAAGGACGACTCGATCTCCTTCGTCCCGGAGCGCGGCCAGATGCGCCCCGCCACCGCCGAGGAGAAGGCTCAGGCCGGCCGGCAGCCGGTGCTGGTCGCCGCCAGCATCCCGGTCCGCCCCAGCGACGCCGCCACCGGTACCCCCGCCGCCACTTCTGCTCCTACCGAAAGCCAGGCCTAACATGCAGCTCAGCATCGATCTCACCGGCCGCGAAGTCCTCGTCACCGGCTCGGACACCGCCGCGCGGCAGGCCGTCCGCCGCTACCGGGCCGCCGGCGCCGTGGTGTCCCGGCTCAGCAGCCCCGACGGCGGAACGCACGACGGCCCGCTGCCGGAGCGGCCCTTCCTGGTCGCCGCCGTCGACGACGGCCAGCCGGGCTGGGCGGGCCTGCTGCAGCGCTGCCGCGCGACCGGCATCCCGGTCGCCGCCGAGCCGGCCGCCGGCCCCGCCGGGCACGTCACCCTGGTCGGCGGCGGCCCGGGAACCGCCGAGCTGTTGACCCTTGCGGCGGCCACGGCCCTGCGGGACGCCGACGTCGTCTTTTACGACCGGCTGGCCCCGTACCAGGAGCTGCCCGGGCTGACGACGGCGGAGCTGGTGGACGTGGGCAAGCGCCCCGGCCACCACCCGGTCAGCCAGGCCGGCATTGAAGACCTCATGGTCGAGGCCGCGCTGGCCGGAAGGAACGTGGTCCGGCTCAAAGGCGGCGACCCCTACGTCTTCGGCCGCGGCGGCGAGGAAGTGGCCGCCTGCGTGAAGGCCGGCGTGCCCGTACGGGTGATCTCCGGGGTCACGAGCGCCATCTCAGTGCCCGCCGCGGCCGGCATCCCGGTCACGCACCGCGAGGTCAGCCACCTGTTCACCGTGGTCTCCGGCCACGCCCCGCTGACCGAGAAGGAACACACCCACCTGGCCGGTCTCGGCGGCACCATCGTCGTGCTGATGGGCATCGGGACCCTGCACCACCTGGCCGCCGGACTGCGCCGCGCCGGGATGCGGGCGGACATGCCGATGGCCGTCGTCGAACGCGGCTACCGCCCGGGCCAGCGCACCACCATCGCCGAGCTGGGCAGCATCACCACGGCGGCCGCGGGCTGCAGCAACCCCGCCGTGCTGGTGATCGGCGAGGTGGTCCGGGTGGCCGAGGCCAACCGGGGCTGCGCGGAAGCCGAAGCCGAGCTGGACCGCCTCGCCGCGTCCCTGATGGGAGCGTGAGCGCCGTGAGCGCGCTGGAAGCCCTCGCCGGCACCGCCGGGGACCGCACCGGGCACCCCGCGGGAGTGCCGGCCGGGATGCTCGCCGGGGGCGAGGGTCCGGGGAAGGCGGAGCTGCCGCTGGAGGGCTTCCGGATCGGAGTCACCTCGCACCGGCGTTCCCAGGACCTGATCGAGGCCCTGGAGCGGCGCGGCGCCGAGGTGCTGCACGCCCCGGCGCTGAAAATCGCCCCGGTCCAGGAAGACCTGCGGCTGATCGAGGACACCCGCGCCATCATCGACGCCCGGCCCGAGCTCTGCATCGCCACCACCGCCTACGGGATGCGGCGCTGGTGCGAGGCGGCGGACACCTTCGGCATCGGCGAGCAGCTGCTGGAAACCCTCGGCGCCACCCGGATGTTCGTCCGCGGCCCCAAGGCCCGCGGCGCGGTCCGCGCGGCCGGGCTGGCCGACGTCGGAATCAGCAGCGACGAAACCACCGCCACCTTGGTGAACATGCTGCTGGCCGAGGGCGTGCGCGGAAAGACCGTCGCGGTGCAGCTGCACGGCTACACCGATGTCCGCCAGCTGGAGCGGCTGCGGATGTCCGGCGCCAACGTCATGACCGTCACCCCATACCGCTGGGTCAAGCCCGACGGCGCCGACCGGCTGCCCAAGCTGATCGAGGCGGCGTGCAGCGGCAACCTGGATGTGCTGACCTTCACGAGTGCGCCCGCCGTGGACGCGCTGTGGAGCACCGCGCATGAGATGGGCCTCTACAAACAGCTGGTGGAGAGCCTGAAGACCACGGTGGCCACCGCCGTCGTCGGCCCCATCACCGCCCAGCCGCTGATCGACGCCGGGGTGCAGCCGCTCATTCCGGAACGGTTCCGGATGGGCGCCCTGATCCGGCTGGTCGTGGAGCACCTGGCCCTAAACCATGTGCGGCGGCTGGACACCGCCTCGGGCGCGGTGGAGCTGCGCGGCCGGTCCTTGCGGATTGACGGCGAAGCGGTGGAGCTGGCCCCGGCCCCGCTGTTGCTGCTGCGGGCGCTGCTGGGCGCCGGCGGGGCCGTGCTCTCCCGCGAGGCGCTCTCCGAGCTGCTGGAACTGCGCGGATCCGTGCACGCCCTGGACATGACGGTCAGCCGGCTGCGGTCCGCGCTGCCGGACGGCAGCCTGGTGGAAACGGTGGTCAAGCGCGGCTACCGGATCCGGGTGTGACCCACGGCATTACCGGCTGGTAACGGTTGGCGAACGAACCGCGAAAATACTGCAACAGGGCGGTAACCTCCGCGAAAAGTCGGCCCCCTACGCTGGGGAACATCAAGAACACGGGCCACATCCGGCCCACCAGCGAAAGGGCCAGCACATGTCCGTCACGGAAGCGTCCGCCATCCCCACCGAGTCCGCCACGTCCCAGACCCGGCCGCGGATTGTCATCGCCGGCGCCGGCCCGGCGGCGCAGGCGCTGGTCCGCCAGCTCACCCGCACCCCGTTCGCCGGCGGCATCACGGTGCTCAGCAACCGCGATGACGCCCCGGACGAGCTGCTGGACCTGGCCGCCCTGCCCCAGGTGTCAGTCCGCTTCGGGCAGCCGGCCAGCTTCATCGACGCCGCGGAGCAGCGGGTCACGACGGCTGACGGGATGGAGTTCAGCTACGACCAGCTGGTGATCGCCACCGGTTCGGCGCCGGCCCTGGCGCCGATCGAGGGCGAGGGCCGCTGCCTGAGCTACTCCACGATCGATGACGCCACCCGCCTGGGCGACGCCGTCAAGGACGTCACCCGGGTCCTGGGCCGCCGGCCGCTGGGCATCCTGGTGGGCACCGGCACCGCCGCGGGCCAGGCCGAGGCCGTGCTCCGCGCCCGCGGCGTCCGGCCGGTCCGCACCACGCTGCGCCCGTCCGCCGTCGTCCCCACCCTCGCCGGCTCCGCGCTGCCCGCCGCCGGAATCGTCTTCGACGACGGTTCGAGCATCAGCGGGGACCTGGTGGTCCTCGCCGAAGAGCGCATTTCCCGCGACAGCCTCGCCCGCACCGCCGGCCTGGCCACCGCGGCGCAGGGCGGGATCGTGGTGGGCAAGGACTACCGCACCTCGGTGCCGGGGATCTGGGCGATCGGCGACGCGGCGGCGTACGACGGCGTCCGGCTGGGGCTGCTGGTGGCCGCCGGTTCCGCCGCGGGAGTCTGCGCCACCGGGCTGCTCCAGGCCTCCCTGTCCGGGCCCCTCGCGCAGGCGGCATAGCGCCTGCTCCGGCCGGTCCCGTTATGGCAAGATGGTGCACTGAGAAGCCACGACACACGCCGTGTCAGCAGGCCGGGCCGGGCACGATCCGGGGCCGGCAGGAAAGGGACCACCATGAGCAACGAAGCCACCACGGCTGCCGGCGCGGCCGGCACCGACCACGAGGGCGCCGCGGGCAACATTGCCTCGTACATCGACCACACCCTGCTCAAGCCGGAAGCCAGTGAGGCCGAGGTCCTGAAGGTCTGCGCCGAGGCGGCCGAGTACCACTTCAAGTCCGTCTGCGTGAACCCCATCTGGGTCAAGACCGTCAAGACCGCGCTCAAGGGCTCCGGGGTGCTGACCTGCTCCGTGATCGGCTTCCCGCTGGGCGCGACGCCGAGCGACGTCAAGGCCTTCGAGGCCCGCGGTGCGGTGCTCGACGGCGCCGACGAGATCGACATGGTGATCAACATTGCCGCGGCCCGCGCCAATGACAAGGGCGCGCTGGTTGATGACATCCGCGCCGTCGCCGAGGCTGTCCACTCCGGCGGCGCCATCCTGAAGGTCATCATCGAGACCGCACTGCTGGACGACGCCCAGAAGGTGCTCGCCTGCGAGGCCTCCGTCGAGGCCGGGGCCGACTTCGTGAAGACCTCCACCGGCTTCAACGGCGGCGGCGCCACGGCGGAGGACGTCGCCCTGATGCGGCGCACGGTGGGTGCGGGACTCGGCGTCAAGGCCTCGGGCGGCGTGCGCTCCCTGGCCGACGCTCAGGCTATGATTGCTGCAGGTGCAACACGTATTGGCGCCAGCTCCGGCATCGCGATCGTCAAGGGTGAACAGGGTTCATCCGCGTACTGACCGTACCGAACACCGCCGCAGCCGCCACAGTTTTTAAGCCCCGCGGGGCCGAGGAGGAACGAATGTCCAGCAGCAACAACACCACCAAGACTCCGCAGGGCGAGAACAGCCTCGCATCCAGCATCGTGCTGTTTGTCATCATGATGGCCCTGTTCTTCGGCGCCCTGTACTCGCTGTCCTTCCTCAGCCTGGGCAACCCGTGGCCGATGGCCGCCTGCCTGATCCTGTTCGCCCTCGCGTTCTGGATCCCGCAGACCATCACCGGCCGCTCGGACTCCGCGGGCGAGAGCTAGACCCCTTCGCGTTGATTTCCTGTTGCCCCGGCTGTCCGGGGCAACAGTTGTTTAAGCTGCGGTTCCGGAAAAGTGCGGCGGTTCCGGACCAAGGCACCCCGGGCCCGGGGTGCGTCCGTCCGGAACCGTAGCGGAAAGCCCAGGGCGGCCCGGCGTCGGCCCTAGGCTCCGACGGCGGCCAGCAGGCGGTTGACCAGCGCGGTCCCCTGCGCGAGCACCGCCGGGAAGTGGCCCTTGGCGACGGCGAGGGCGGCGGAGAACATGCCGACCATGGCGTAGCCGCTGACCGGGATCAGCACGAACCACTCACGCCGCGAGCCGGCCCGGCCCAGCAGCGGGATGGAGAATGCCCCGTTGGCTTTCCAGACATTCTTGACCAGTGGCAGCCTGCGCAGGAACTTCGGCGGTTTCACCACGATCGGCCAGAGCAGCGGCACTCCCCCGGTGGTGATCATGTCGCCCACAATGTGCACCAGGACGCCGGTCAGCATGGACACCGGCAGCCAGGTCCACTGGTCCGGCGCGAACCAGGTCACCAGCCCGGCCATGGTGAGGGCGAACACCCAGTTGCTGATCCAGCCGTACTTGGGAAACAGCTTGAGCGCCTTCGCGGCGATGTTGATCATGAACATGCACAGCAGGCCGGCACCCACGGACAGCAGGCCCCAGTCGGTCTCCAGCTGGAGCTGCCCGGCCAGCGCCGCGAGCAGCACAAAGAACGCCGCGCCGAGCACCGAGTGGGTCCCCTGCCGGTGGCCGCCGGACGCGTTCTCGATGCCCACGGCGATGAGGTTGGACAGCGGTGGCAGGGCATGCGCCACCGTGCTGGAGCGGTGGTCCCAGTCGCAGACCAGGGCCGTGCCCGCCGTCGCCATCCCGCCGATCACGATGCCCGTGGCGTCCAGCGGATACCAGCCCAGCGCGTACGGCCCGGTCGAGGCAATAGCCACCCACGCCGCGGCCCCGGACGCGGCGTGGTGTCCTCCCATCACGGCCTAGCCGACCGAGAGCGGGACGTCGGAGAAGATCGCCTCGATCACACCGTTGGCCCAGGCCAGGATCTCGGCGTCCTGCAGGTCGCGGCCGCCGATCCGGGCCGTCTTCGGCTTGGGGATCAGCACCGCGTCCAGGGCCGGCTTCGCCTGCGAACCGGGGTACATCCGGGCCAGCCGCATCAGCTTGGACTCGGGCAGCTGGGCGGGCGAGAACTTGATGAAGTTGCCCTGCAGGGCGACGTCGGTCAGGCCGGCCTCGCGCGCGCCGACCCGGAAGCGGGCCACCGCGACCAGGTTCTGCGCCGGCAGCGGCAGCTCGCCGTAGCGGTCCACAAGTTCGGCCTCGACCTCGTCGATCGCCTCGTTGCTGAGCGCTGCGGCCAGCTTCCGGTACGCTTCCAGGCGCAGCCGTTCGCCGGGCACGTAGTCGTGCGGGAGGTGCGCGTTCACCGGCAGCTCGATCTTCATCTCCGCGGCCTTCTCCTCGGCCTCGCCGCGGTAGTCCGCCACGGCCTCGCCCACCAGCCGGATGTAGAGATCGAAGCCGACGCCCTGGATGTGGCCGGACTGTTCGCCGCCTAGCAGGTTGCCGGCGCCACGGATTTCGAGGTCCTTCATGGCCAGCTGCATGCCGGCGCCGAGTTCGTTGTGCGTCGCAACCGCCTTGAGCCGTTCCAGCGCCACCTCGCCCAGCGGCTTTTCCGAGGGGTAGAGGAAGTAGGCGTACGCCCGTTCCCGGCCGCGGCCCACGCGCCCGCGCAGCTGGTGCAGCTGGGAGAGCCCGTACTTGTCCGCGCCGTCCACGATCAGGGTGTTGGCATTGGAAATGTCCAGCCCGGTCTCGATGATGGTGGTGCAGACCAGCACGTCGAAGCGCTTCTCCCAGAAGTCCACGATGATCTGTTCCAGCCGGCTTTCGGACATCTTGCCGTGCGCCACCTCGACGCGGGCCTCCGGGACCAGTTCGCGGATCTTCGCGGCGGTGCGCTCGATCGTGGAGACCCGGTTGTGCACGAAGAAGACCTGCCCCTCGCGCATCAATTCGCGGCGGATCGCGGCCGAGGTCTGCTTGTCCGTGTACGGGCCCACGTAGGTCAGCACCGGGTGCCGCTCCTCCGGCGGGGTGGCCAGGGTGGAGGTCTCCCGGATGCCGGTCAGGGACATCTCCAGGGTGCGCGGGATGGGGGTGGCGCTCATGGCCAGGACGTCCACGTTGGTGCGCATCTTCTTCAGCGCTTCCTTGTGTTCGACGCCGAAGCGCTGCTCCTCGTCCACGATTACAAGGCCGAGATCCTTGAACGCGAAGTCCTTGGACAGCAGCCGGTGCGTGCCGATGACGACATCCACCGAGCCGTTCTTCACACCTTCGGCGGTCTCCTTGGCCTCCTTGGCGCCCTGGAAGCGGGACAGCGGCTTGACCCGCAACGGGAAGCCGGAGAAGCGTTCGGTGAATGTCTCGTAGTGCTGCTGCGCCAGCAGCGTGGTGGGCACCAGCACGGCCACCTGCTTGCCGTCCTGGACCGCCTTGAACGCTGCCCGGACCGCGATCTCGGTCTTGCCGTAGCCAACGTCGCCGGAGACCAGGCGGTCCATCGGGATCTCCCGTTCCATGTCCGCTTTGACCTCGTTGATGGTGGTCAGCTGGTCCGGGGTCTCCACGTAGGGGAAGGCTTCCTCAAGCTCGCGCTGCCACGGGGTGTCCGGGCCGAAGGCGTGCCCGCGGGAGGCCATCCGGGCCGAGTACAGCCGGATCAGTTCGCCCGCGATTTCCTTGACGGCCTTGCGGGCCTTGGACTTGGTGCTGGCCCAGTCCGAGCCGCCCATCTTGCTCAGCACCGGGGTGTCGCCGCCGACGTAGCGGGTGACCTGGTCCAGCTGGTCGGTGGGGACAAAGAGCCGGTCACCCGGGGCGCCGCGCTTGGAGGGCGCGTATTCGAGCACCAGGTATTCGCGCACGCCGTCTCCGCCGCCCGCGACCTTGCGCTGGATCAGCTCCACGAACCGGCCGATGCCGTGCTGCTCATGCACCACGAAGTCGCCGGCCAGCAGCTGCAGCGGGTCCACCGCGTTGCGCCGCTTGGACGGCATCCGGCGCATGTCCTTGGTGGAGCCGGCGGAGGTGCGGCCCAGCAGGTCGGCCTCGGTCAGCAGTGCCACTTTCAGCCCGTCCAGCACAAAGCCGCGGCCGACGGCGGCGGTGGTCACCTCGATCAGGCCCGGCTGCGGGTCCGCGTCCAGGGTTTCAACCCGGGCGCACGGGATGTCATTGTCGTGGAAAAGTTCAGCGAGGCGCTGCGCCGGGCCAGGGCCCTCGGTGGCGACGACAATCCGCCACTGCTCCCGCACGTGCGAGCCGATGAAGTCCATCATCTCCGCCACGTCCCCCTGGTAGCCGCGCGGTTCGCGGGCGTGCAGGTTCAGCACATCGATCTCGGGCAGCAGCTCCTCGTCGCTGGCGAGCGAGCTGATGGACCACCAGGACACGCCGTGCGCCAGCGCCGTGCTGCGGGTCTCGCCGAGCGAGCGGAAGCTCGCCGAGTGCAGGGCCGCCGAGGCCGCGGAGCTCAGATCCAGCGGGGCGGTCCCGCCGTCGGACGCCGTGGACCACGCCGCCTCAAGGAATTCCTCATTAGTGGCGGCGAGGTCGTGGGCGCGGGTGCGGACCTTTTCCGGTTCGATCACCACCGAGATGGAGCCCTCCGGGAACTGGTCCAGGAACGGCACCATGGAGTCCACCAGCACCGGGGCCAGGGATTCCATGCCTTCGACGGCGATGCCGCCGGCGATTTTCTCCAGCATGTCCGCCGCGGCCGGCAACTGGGACTTCAACGTCGCGGCCCGGGACATCACCGAGGGCGTGATCAGGATTTCGCGGCACGGCGGGGCGTGCAGTTCGGTAGGGTGGTGCACGCCCGGCGCGGTCAGCGAGCGCTGGTCGGCGACGGCGAACCAGCGCATTTGCTCGACCTCGTCGCCGAAGAACTCCACCCGGATCGGGTGGTCCTCGGTGGGCGGGAAGACGTCCAGCATGCCGCCGCGGACAGCGAATTCGCCGCGCCGGGTGACCATGTCCACCCGGGCGTAGGCGGCGTCGGCGAGGTTCTTCACAACGTCGCCGAACGGGACGTCCTGGCCGACTTTCAAGGTCACCGGGACCAGCTCGCCCAGGCCCGCCACGATCGGCTGGACCACGGCCCGGACCGGGGCAACGACGACGCGCAGGGCGCCGCCGGCCTCCGGGTGCGCGAGCCGGCGCAGCACCGAGAGCCGGCGGCCGACGGTGTCCGAGCGCGGCGAGAGCCGCTCGTGCGGCAGGGTCTCCCAGCTGGGGAACTCCGCGACCGTGTCCGCCGGCAGGAAGGCGCCCAGCGCGGCGGCGAGGTCTTCGGCCTCGCGGCCGGTGGCGGTGACGGCGAGCACCACCGGGGCGGCGCCGCCGTCGGGCGCGGATCCCGACGCGAGCCCGTCAGCCATCTCCGCCAGCAGCGCAGCGCGCAGCCCGGCCGGGGCGCTGATCTGGTAGTCCTCGCTGCGGGCCGTGACCGGCCGGGACGCTTCGGCCTGCACCCGGGCGAAGGTCTTGTCCTCGGCGAGGACACGCCGCAGACCGATGAGAGAGGGGCCGTTGAGGCTCATGGCGAACTCCTGACGTGATCACGGGCATGCAGGCAACACGAATACCCGAAATTCGCAAGAATCCCGGGTCCTTCCAGCCTACCGCGACCCGGCGGCGGGCCGGGACCCGGGGCTAAGCTGGCAGAGGGGCGCAGGCCGCACCGGCTGCAGTCCGGCGGGACCCGCACTCCGAATGGCTAATATCCGCTGGCTGATGTCCCCGACGAGAAGGAGCCACCCATGAACGGCACCCCCAAGGCTGCAAACCCGAAGACCGTGCTGGTGACAGGCGCCACCGGTTACATCGGCGGCAGGCTGGTCCCCCGGCTGCTGGAGGCCGGGCACCGGGTGAAGGTCCTGGTCCGGACGCCGGCGAAGATCGCCGGGGTGCCGTGGCTGGAGGACGTCGAGGTGGTCCAGAGCAGCCTCGACGACGGCGCGAAGCTGCGGGAGGCGCTGGACGGCGTGGACGTGTTCTATTACCTGGTCCACTCGATGGCGGGCGGCGCCGGGTTCGAGGCCAAGGAAAAGGCGATGGCCGAGACCGCTGCGCAGGCCGCCGCGGCGGCCGGCGTAGACCGGATCGTCTACCTCGGCGGCCTGCACCCCTCCGGCGCCGAACTCTCCACCCACATGCGCTCCCGCGAGGCCGTCGGCAAGGTCTTCCTCGACGGGGCCGTGGACGCGGTGGTGTTCCAGGCCGGGGTCGTGATCGGCTCCGGCTCGGCGTCCTTCGAAATGATCCGGCACCTGTCCGAGACGCTGCCGGTGATGCCCGCCCCCAGCTGGGTGCGGAACAAGATCGAGGCCATCGCGGTGCGGGACGTGCTGCACTTCCTCGTCGGCGCGGCGTCGCTGGAGGGCCGGATCAACCGCACCTTTGACATCGGCTCCCGGCAGGTGCTCAGCTACGCCGGGATGATGCAGGAATACGCGGCCGAGGCCGGGCTGCCGCACCGCGTGGTGCTGGCCCTGCCCATCCCCGCGCCGAAGCTCGCGGGGATGTGGGTCGCACTGACCACCCCGATCCCGCTGTCCATGTCGCTGCCGCTGGTGGAGTCGCTGCAGCACGACGCCGTCTCCCGCGAGCGTGACATCGACTCCTACATTCCGCTGCCCGACGGCGGACTGACCCCCTACCGGCGCGCCGTCGCCCTGGCCCTGGGCAAAGAACGGGACGGGCAGGTGGAGACGACATGGGCCAACGCCGGAGCCGACGCCGATCCGCTGCCCAGCGACCCGGACTGGGCCGGGCACCGCGTCTACGTCGACGAGCGCAGCTACTCCAGTGCGGTCAGCCCGAAACACGTCTGGACCATCATCGAGGGCATCGGCGGCCGCAACGGCTGGTACTCGCTACCACTGGCCTGGAGCGTGCGCGGCTGGCTGGACAAGCTCACCGGCGGGGCGGGGCTGGCGCGCGGCCGGCGGCACCCGCACCTGCTGGCCGACGGCGAGGTGGTCGACTGGTGGCGGGTCGAGCGGATCGAGCGGGGCCGGCTGCTCCGGCTGCGCGCGGAGATGCGCGCCCCGGGCCGGGCCTGGCTGGAGCTCTCGGTGGAGCCGGAGGGTACGGGCAGCCGCTACCGGCAGCGGGCCATTTTCTTCCCCAAGGGACTCAGCGGCAAGCTGTACTGGCTCGCCGTGCTGCCGTTCCACAGCCTGATCTTCCCTGCCATGTCGCGGAATATCACCGCCGCGGCGCAGCGGCTGGAGGCCGCCGAATCGGAACCGGCGGGGCCCACCGCGTAGGATGTTGGGAGCCCGAAACGACCAGCCAGACCCCATGGAGGACCCCCAATGGCCCTGAGTGCATCCACCACCCTGCCGCATAGCGTCGAGAGCGTCACGGCAGTCTTCGTCAACGAGGACTTCCTGCGCCACACCAGCGAACTCGTCGGCGGCACCCTTGAATCGTTTGCCGTGGACGGCGACCCGGCCGGCGCCTTCAACACCACGACGGTCCGCACCATCCCCACCACCCGGATGCCCGACCTGGCCCGCAAGTTCGTGGGCGAGAGCCTGAAGGTGACGCAGCTGGAAAGCTGGGGCGCCCCGGAGGCCGACGGTTCGCGGCAGAGCAACATCTCGCTGAAGGTCGCCGGCGCCCCGCTGGACGTCAACGCTGTGCAGCGCCTCGTCGCCGACGGCGGCAGCACCCGGATCGAGCTGGAAGGCACGGTCACCTCGTCCGTGCCGCTGCTGGGCGGCAAGATTGCCGATGCGGCTGAGCCGATGGTTGGCAAGGCCCTCAACATCCAGTCCACCCAGGCCCAGGCCTGGCTTGAGAGCCACTAGCCGATGGAACTTCCCGCGGCCCTTGCCGTCGTCCTGGTTGTGGCCGGCGTCTGGTCGCTGGCCGTGTGGCCGCAGTTCCTGCGCCGGGTCATGAAGGACCCGCGGGCGCGCGACGCCGGCGGCAAGGCCACCCGCTTCCTCACCGTGCACGTCGTGCTGGTCAGCATCTCGATGCTGCTCGGCGCGGCGACGGCGGCGATCGGGATCGCGGGCCTACTCGCCTAGGCCGGGGGAATGTCCTTCCCCGCACCCTCCGACCGGCTCGCAGTTGTGGTCGTTTTGACTCCTCAAAACGACCACAACTGCGAGTCAGTTGGGTTAACCCGGCCGCGGCGGCGGCACCGGAGGCTAGAATCAGGCCATTGCCGGTCCGCTGCCGAAGGGAAGATGCCAGTGCGGCCCCACCGTGTGGCCCTCTGGGCACTCCTGGCTTACCTTGGGCTGCTCGCTGCGGTGGCGCTCTGGCCGCAGCCAGTGGACCGGCCCGTGGCCGGGCTGTTGCGCTCAACGCTCCGCTGGCTGCACCACAGCGGCGTCCCGGGCTGGGTCGACTACGGCTTCCTGGAGTCCGCCGCCAATGTGCTGCTCTTCATCCCGCTGGGCGTCCTGGTGACCTGGCTCGCGGGCCGGGGCTTCTGGTGGCTAGGGACGGCCGCCGGGCTGCTGACCTCCTGCGCCATCGAAGCCGCGCAGTTCCTTTTCCTACCGGCCCGCTACCCCACTGCCGCCGACGTGCTGGCGAACACCCTGGGCGCGCTCCTGGGGACCCTGCTCGCGGCGCTGCTGGGACGACGGCGGTCCTGAGGTTCCCTTTCCCGGCCGGGGCTAGGCCTGGTTGCCCTGCTGCCCAGCGAGCGCCTGGCCGAGGGCGTCTTCGGCGGCAACCCAGGAGAGCATGGCGCACTTCACCCGCGCGGCGTACCGGGACACACCTTCAAAGGCAGCCGCGTCACCCAGGATCTCCGGGTCGGCCGGCACCTTGCCGCGCGAGCGCAGCACCTCGCGGAAGCTGTCAATCACGCGGTGCAGCTCCTCCGGGTCCAGGCCTTCGGCGAGCTCCGTCAGCACGGAGGCCGACGCCATCGAAATCGAACAGCCGTCCCCGTCCCAGCGCAGCTCGCTGACCTTGCCGCCGGACACGGAGACGCGCAGGGTGATTTCGTCGCCGCAGACCGGGTTGAGCTGGTGCGACTGGCCGCTGCTGGCGCCCTCGGGCACGCCGGCGCCCGCGAGGCCGCTGCCATGCCGGGCTTTGGAGTGCTCCAGGATGATTTGCTGGTACAACTGGTCAAGACTCATGCAGTGCCGTCCTCAGGCTTGAAAGTATCCGCGGACACCGGCGACGGCGTCGAGGAACGCGTCGACGTCGTCCGTGGTGTTGTAAAGGTAGGTGCTGGCCCGGGTGCTGGCTGTGATGCCGAGGCGGCGGTGCAGCGGCTGGGCGCAGTGGTGCCCCACGCGCACCGCGATGCCGCGGCTGTCTAGGAACTGCCCGACGTCGTGCGCGTGCACTCCGGCGACGTCGAAGGCGGCCAGGCCGATACGTTCCTGGCCGGCGGCCGGACCCAGCACGCGGATCCCGGGGATGCCGGCAAGGCCTTCCACGAGGCGCTGGCCCAGTTGTGCTTCCCAGGCGTGGATCCGGTCAAGGCCCGTCTCACTCAGGTAGTTCGCGGCAGCGGCAAGGGCCACGGCCTGCGAGATCTTCTGGGTGCCGGCCTCGAAGCGCTGCGGGCTGGGCAGGAACGCGGCGCGCTCCATGGTGACGGTGGTGATCATGGAACCGCCGGTCAGGAAGGGCGGCATGGCGTTGAGCAGTTCCGAGCGTCCGTAGAGGCCGCCGATCCCGGTGGGGCCAAGCATCTTGTGCCCGGAGAAAACGGCGAAGTCCACATCCAGCGCCTTGACATCGAGGGCCAGGTGCGGCGCGGACTGGCAGGCATCAAGCACCACGAGGGCGCCGGCGGCCCGGGCAAGGGCAACCAGCGCGGCCACCGGGTTGATGGTCCCCAGGACGTTGGAGGCGTGGGTGAAGGCCAACACACGGGTGCGGGGGCCGATCAGGCCGGCGGCGGCGGCGAGGTCCAGGGCGCCGGCGTCGTCGACCGGGATGAACTTCAGTGTGGCGCCGGTCCGTTCCGCCAGTTGCTGCCAGGGAATCAGGTTGGCGTGGTGCTCCATCTCGGTGACCACGATTTCGTCGCCGGCGGCGAGCGCGAAGCGGGCGGCCTCGGCCGGGGCGCCGGGCAGGGAGGCGTTCAGGAAGGAGTAGCTGAGCAGGTTCAGGCCCTCGGTGGCGTTGGACGTCCAGATCAGTTCATCCGCCTCCGCCCCGATGAAGGCTGCCACGGTTTCGCGCGCGTCCTCGAAGGCTTCGGTGGCTTCCACCGCGAGGTAGTGCGCGCCGCGGTGCACGGCGGAGTTCCGCTGCTCGTAAAACTCCTGCTCGGCTTCCAGGACGCTGAGCGGGTTCTGCGAGGTGGCCCCGGAGTCCAGGTAGACCAGCGGGTGCCCGTTGACGGACCGGTGCAGGATGGGGAAGTCGTTGCGGATCCGCATGACCTCATCATTGCCCAGCGCCGTGGCTGAGCGGAGGAGATGGGCTGGTGTGGCAACCATGGGCTGATACTCCTGGGTCGGTCGTCGCTGAGGCGTAGCGCGGGGCCGGCCGGAGCCGGCTCCTATTACGTCACACAGATTAGACCTAATTGTCCCACGTTCCGACGGCACCGGGTGGCGGGGTGCCGGCGCATGATCGCGGGACCAGGTTCCGGGACGCCGAAACGCCCCGCCGGCGGGCTGTCTGGCCCGGGCGGGGCGTCGCTTCCAACGACTGCCGCTTATTACCTCTTACTGCCTCTTACTCGGCGCTGGCCCGGTGTTCTCACCGGGCTCCGGCAGTTCCCCATCTTGCAGTGGTGCAGACCGGTAAAGGGAGCCGGCGGCGGCTGGGGGGAGAGCCTCGGTCTCAGAAGGCTCTGACGCCGCCGGCTCCGTCTTTGGGGTACGGCTGCCGGTGAAGGCACCGCACGGTTTCCAATGAAGGAAGTCGGGGTGGGAGGTGTTGCCGCGGCCATGTTTACTCCTGGCTGCTGCGGCTGCCCGCAGTCGGGCTCCTCCCCGGGTCTGTTTTTAGTTCTGGGTTGTGATCCTGGGTTTGATTCTTGGGTTTTGATCTTGGGTCTGGATCTTGCTGATTCGTTCCCGGGACTGACTCAAGTCAATCGTGGGGGCCCGGTCTGCACACGAGTAGGGTTTACCCGACTTCTTCCGCCACCGGGGGGCTGCACTACTTGGGCATACTCGCGCGGCGTCCGAGTACTGCTCGGGATACGCAGGTCCAGGCATTACGGCGGCTGCAGATCCTTCTGGATCTCCACGAGCTCGCCGCGCCGGCTGATGCCGAGCTTTCCAAAAATCCGGTACAGGTGCCCTTCGACGGTCCGCTGCGAAACGGTGAGCTTGGCCGCGATTTCCGCGTTCGTGTCACCGCCCGCCACCAGTTTGACGATCTCGGACTCCCGGGCCGTGAGAGCGGCATGACGCTCGCCGTGGACAATGTTCAAATGGCCGGACATGCCGGCCGCGACCATCCGGTGGTGCACCTTGCGCTGCACCGCTGTGAGCTTCCACTTTTCCGGATCGTTTTCCAGCAGGCGTTCGGCCTGCTGGGCGGCCTCGAGCGCTAAAAGCAAGTGTCCGGCGCTCGCGGCCTGGTCGCTGATCGCCATGAGTCCGCTCGCATCCGCGGCGGTCACGGCGAGCGCGTAGGCACCCAGCAGGCGCCCCTCAGGTACGTCCACGCTGCCGGCACCGGCCGCCAGTCCCGCGGCAGCCGCAGTGTCCCCGCCGCGGAGGGCGATCCGGCGGATGTCGGTTTCAATGGCTCGCAGTCCCTGGCGCTGCGCCTCGTCCGCGAGCCGGGCCAGCTCCCGCCGCGCGTCGCCGGTGTCCCGGCCGGAGGCCTGTTCGGCGGCGGTGCAGTAGGCCTCCGCGAGGAGCCGAAGCGTTTCCGGGGCCCGGTAAGCGGCCCTGCGGAAGGCTTGCGCCTGCTCCATCGCGTCACCTGAATGACCGACGGCGGAGGCCGCGTAGGCCGTGATCGCTCGGGCGAAGGCGGTCAGTTGCCAGGGGTCGGCGATCAGAAGTTCTTCGACGCCGAGCAGCAGCTCGGCCAGGCTTTCCGGGACCCGTCCCTGCCGCAGCCGGGAGTATCCGCGCATCACGTGCAGCAGTCCCCCGCTGTACAGCAGCCGCGAAGGCAGCTTCGAGGAATAGTCGTCCAGCACCGAGGCGAGTTCTTCCCATTCTCCCGCCCGGATCAGGCTCAGGCAGTACCGGGCCAGCACGTCCTCGTAGACGAGCGGAAGCGCCAGCCCGTCCTCACGCACCCCGCGCCAGGCCTCCCGGCTGAGACCGAGACCCGCCAGCACCCTTCCCTGGGCGTTCCAGATCGCGGCAAGGCGGGACACCGCCGGGACTCGGATGTCCGGCTCGCTTTCGGCGGCGGCAACGAGCTCCTGGAGCCCCTCCTCCAGCCCGGCCAGCCTGCCCTCCCAATCATCGAGCAGGAGGCCCGAGGCACGGCCCACGGTGGGTGCCGCCCTGGCCTGCCGGTCGCCGCCGCCGGGGGCTGGTTCGCCGGCACCCGGCCCGCGCGGCACCTCAACGCCTGCGGCCACGGGTCCGAGCCTGGCGGCCAGGAGGGCGGCAAGGTAGGACCCGCGGCCGTACCGTATCGGCTGCGCGGCCGCCAGGTGGGCGGCCGCCTCGTCGCGATGACCCAGGATGTAGTGGGCGTAGGCCAGCTGGATCCTCGCCTCCGCCAGGTAGGGTCCCTCGACCACGGCATCCGCGGCGCGGAGCGCGGTCGCGGTGTCCAGTTGTACGTTGGCCTGGGTGGCTGCCTCCAGCAGCTCCGGGGCTGCCGGCTCCGCACCGGAATCCAGTGACCACCGCAACTGGTTCAGGAAGGCGTCCGGGAGCACCGGACCCACCCAGGGAAGGGCCAGCAGGCTCGACCTGAGGCTCGCGCTGCGCCCCGCCGGGACCCGGCGCCGGATGATCTCGCCAATCAGCGGGCTGGCGGGCCTCACGATGCGGTCCAGGTCCCTGGAGACGGTGATGATCCCGGCCATTTCAAGGGCGTCGACAGCACGGGGGCTGCTGAACCTGAGGATCTGGCCCAGCGACAGCGGGCCGGCCAGCGCAACGACGGCGGCGGCGGTTTTTTCCTCCGGTGACATGGCGCGCACCTGGTGGTCCACCAGGTCTGCGGCCGGAACGTCGCCGAGCTCCGGTGGCACCAGCAGGAACCAGGTTCCGCGGCGCTGTCCGATCGCACCGGTGGTCCGGGCGTGCTCGATCAGGGACATCAGCATAAACGGGTTGCCCGCCGTCAGCTTGGCGAATAATTCGCTCACCCAGGGAGAAACGTCGGACCGCAGCACCTGCTCGCAGAGCTGATGCACCTCGGCCCGGCTCAGGGGGGCGAGGTCGAATTTGGAGATGAGGCCGTCGCCCCACAGCGCAAGGAACTCCTCAGGGACCAGCGGGCCGGGCCGCGAGGCGGCGAGCAGGCGCGCCGCGCCGGTAGCCACTGCCTGGGCGATCAGCTGGATGCTCCCCCGGTCCAAGTTTTGGGCATCGTCGATCACGAACAAGGCCAGGGCAGGCTCGGACCTGAGGCTGGCGGTCACCGCCCCCAGCACGGCCGCGTAGGAATCGAGGTCGTGGTCCGGAAGGCCGGCCAGGTACGGCGTCAGCGCTCCGAACCGGACTGACGCGAGCGCCGGAGTCGCAGCGAGCCGGATCACGGGTCCCGGCGGCCGAAGTTCCGCCAGCACGGCCTTGACGACAACGGTCTTTCCAGACCCCGCACCCCCGATGATCAGTGCGCCCGCCCTGCCTTCGTCACGCAGGCAGTGGACCACATCCTTGACGACGCCTGATCTGCCGATCAGTGCGGCAGCATCAGTCAGGCTTTCCACGGAGGGCTCCTCCCGCCGGCGTCGGCCCCATCCGGCACACCGGGTCTGTCACTTTCCCGGTCAGCCGATGCGGGCGCTGGCCGCGGGTGCCGAGATGACATCCTTGAGCTCCGAGCGGCTTGCGACGTGGAGTTTTGAGTAGACCTGGTACAGGTGGCCTTCGACCGTGCGGACCGAGACGTGCATCTGTTCAGCGATCTTGCGGTTGGAGGTTCCGGCCGCGGCCCGGACAGCCACTTCGCATTCGCGTGCCGTCAGGGTCGAGGTGGTCAGCGAATGCAGGCCGTTTCCCGGGCTTCCGAATCGGTCATCGAGGGACTGTTCGGTGCGCTGCGAGATGCGTAGCGCGATCCGGTTACCGGCTTCATTGGCGCAGAAAACCGCGCGACGGGCGACGTCGCGGGCAAAGACCGCGTTCCCGGCGGCGTCGGCGTCCTTGGCCACGGCCAGCAGCTGCTCGCTGGCGCCGTCCCTTACCCCGTCTGCCAGGCGCAGGCACAGCTGGGCGAACTGCCCGGTGACCTGGGCGGCGAGGCCGGCAAGCTTCTGGCACAGCTGGCGGTCCCCAAGCCGGGCCGCGGCGGACAGGAAGAGCAGTCCCATGGCCGGGGCGCCGGCATCCGCCTCGCTGCCAGCTTCGGCGACGAGGGTCCGGATAGCAGCGGCGCGCTGGCCAAGTTCGGCCAGCGCGCAAAGCTCGAAGTAGCGTGTCACCCGGCCCACCAGCCAGGAGCTGTGGCGCTTTGGCTGCGCCACTTCGGCAAGCAGCAGGCTGGCTTTCTCCTCATCGCCGGCAAGCCCGGCGGCGTAGGCACACGCGGCCGTGGCCAGGCCGGCCAGGCCCTCGGGATCGTAGGCCCGGAGCTGCCACATCCCGGCCTCCAGCAACGGAACAGCGCTGTCCAGGCGCCCGGCATGGAGGTCAATGACGCCCTGCCCGATTTCGAACATCCCGCCGAGCCGGGCCTGCGGCTCGGCGGTGCCGGAGGCGGCTGCAATGAAGGCAGACGCCTCCCGGAACTTCGCGGAAAGCAGCAGGAGGAGCAGGAAGCGGCCCCTGATGTCCCGCACGGTGCGGTCGGCCAGCGGGACGGTCGCGGCCGCTGCGATGATCTGCTTGCCCAGTGCCATCGCGCCGAGGACATTTCCGCTGACTGCCATGGTTTCGCAGAGCAGGCTCGCGGTGAGGATCCCGGTTTCGGTGCCCAGATCCGGCTCAAGATCGGCCCTCACGGCGAGGACGTCGTCATAGCGGCCTTCAAAGGCCGCCAGTTTGATCTCGGCTAGGCGCACCTGCCCGCGGGCCCGTTCGACCGCGGCCGAATCGTCCGCCGGCTGCGCGGAGAGGCGCTCCCGTACCAGCTCCAGCCTGGTCCGTGCGTGGGCTGCGGCGGCCGGGCTGCGGTGGTCCATGTCAACCCGGAGCAACTGCAGGGTGACCCACTCGGCGAGCGGATATTCTTCACCGGCGGCGCCGTCCATGCTTTGCAGGATGCGCCGCGCGGATTCCTTGTTGTTGACGGCGAGGTGGGCCTGCACGGTTTCGACGGTGGCTCCGGCGAGCGCCGCGCAGCCGTCGATTTCGTGGATGAAACGCAGGGCCGAGGTGGGATCCGAGGCATCGTTGGCCAGATGGGCGGCTGCCAGGGCGGTTTCGGCGCTGATCCGTTCCCCGCAGTCCAATGCCCAGGCGATGTCCGTCGCCCGGCCCGGTTCGGACTGCCCGGTATCCGGCAGCACGGCCGTGAGCCGGCGCCGGAGTTCCGCGCTGCGTCCCGGCGGAACCACACTGGCCACGATGGCCGCTGTGACCGAGTTGACGACGCTGACCATCGGCGGGTGGTCGTGGCTGACCTGGATGAGGGCACGCTCCTGCAGGTTGTCCATGTCCTGCGGATTGAAAATCCTCATCAGCGTCTGCAGCGGAACGGCGCCGGCGAGCGCCAGAAGTTCAAAGACGTCGCGCTGGCCGGGGCTGAGCCTGTTCAGCCGAGCCTTGACGACGTCGCGGACTTCCCCGGTCAGGGTGATGGGACGGCCGTCGAGGATCCAGGCGCCGTCCTGCCGGACCACCGTGCCGAGCTTGATCTGTTCCCGCGCCAGCGAGTGCAGGAAGAGAGCGTTCCCGCCGCTGGCGCTCCAGAGCGCCCGGGCGGCCGCATGCGAGAAGTTTCCGCGGTACTCCTGGTTGAGCGTGGCCGCTGTCTCGGCGAAGTCGAACGGCTCCAGGTCCACACGGCGGAGCAGGTCATCCTTCCAGAGCCCCATGATGTCGCCGCCAACATGGTGGAGGTCAACGCAGGCAGCCAGCAGCCTCACGTGGCCTCCCGCACTCAGCTGGGCCACCATCATGCAGGACAGGTCGTCCAGGTCGTTGACGTTGTCCACGAACAGGACGACGGCGCGCCCCTGGGCCCTGCTGTGGAGCAAATGCGTCAGCCCGCGCAGCACCATGAGGGGGTGCTCCAGGTGGGAGGCGTCGAGGTCGTTGAGCAGGACGCTCAGCGCGCCGTACGGGAGTTTTGAGGCAATGGAACTGCCCCGTACCTGCACAACCAGGTAGTCATCGCCGAGCCGCTCCAGGGCCCGTTGGGCGATGAAGGACTTTCCCGCCCCGTGCTCACCCACGAGGATGACACCGCAGCCGGCGCCTGAGGTGAGAGTTTCGACAACGTCCGAAACGGTCTGCTGCCGGGTGAATGGTTCGTCCCGCCGTCCCTGGGATGGCCGGTGTGCTGGTGAAATCGCGTCCGTTTTGCCGCTGCCAGCAGGCACGCCGGCTTCTTGCTGAAACATAGGAGAGACCTTCGCAATCAATGTTTGACCAGTGATAGCTCCACGCTATGGACTAACCTCCGCGAAGGCATCCGTAGGTAGTACTCGATTACGTGCGGGTACTCTTCCAGTCTCTACGTGGCTGTACTCGGAAACCATCGAGCACCCGGGGGTGGCAAACCAAGTAGTCGCCGGGGGTCTGCAAGTGCCGCCGGGGCGGTGCGCTGCGGCCAAACGGGAAACACTCAGTCCGCGGCCACGCTGCGGAGCTCATCGCGCCCCTTGATGTTGAGCTTCGCGTAGCTGCGGTAAAGATGGCCCTCAACGGTCCGGACCGAGACCTGCAGCTCGGCAGCGATCTGCCGGTCGCTGAGGCCGCGCAACGCCAGCGCCACGATGTCACGTTCCCGGCGGGTCAGCAGCCCGAGGCCGTCGTCCTGGCCCGCCGGCTCCTGGCCGGGGAGGCTCTCGGCGCGGTCCCGGCAGCGCTGCCGCTGCGCCGCTGCCACACGCTCCCGCAGCGTGTCGCCGGCCGCACGGTAGGCGCCGGCAGCGGCGTCGTACGCCAGCGCGGCGAAGCCCCAGAGCTGGGCCTCTTCGCAGCCCCTGGCGGCGTCGTTCAGCTCGGCAGGCCGCCGCGCCTCCAGCGCGCCGGCAAAGCCGCAGACGGCCGCAGCCCGGCGGCCCTCCAGCACCGGCCCGAGCTCGCGCAGCCTCACGGCCGCGTCCTGGTCGCCCAGGGCCAGCCTGAAGCAGAGCGCATCGAACTCCAGTCCCGCAGTGTTGCGGCCGGCGTCGGGCCGTCCCAGCCGCTTGAGCTCTTCCGTCGCGCTGCCGTGACCGTCCAGCCGGGCCTTGCCGTACACCACGGCCATCTCGGCGAGCGTGCGCAGGTAGCGGGACACCGCCGGCCGGGCCGATTCGTAGTCCGACAGGAACTCCGCGGCTTTCTCCCGGGCGCCGGCGTCGGCGGCGGCGGCAAAGGCCATCGCCGCCGTCAGGGAAAACAGCTGCTGCGGGTCGGCGACCCGCAGCGCCTCAAGAGCCGCACGCAGCGTCCGTTTGGCCTCGGCTGCCCTGCCCTGGTACAGCAAAATGATGCCGGTGGCCGCGTGGACCCCGCCGCCGAAGGAGATCAGGCTGGGGCCGAAAGCCGCCACGAATCCGCCCAGCGAGGATTCCGCCGCGCCCCAGTCTCCGCCGTGGATCAGCGCGGTGACGGCACGGACCGCCAGGAAGTCGGAGAGGAAGTACAGCTCGTCGTGGTCGGCGCCCGCCGCGCCAAGGGCAGCGGCGGCCGCAGCGTAGGCACTGTCCGGTTTGCCCTGCACCAACAGCTGCTCCGCTTCAAGGGCAAGCCTGAAGGCCTTCTCGAGGTTGTTGGCCGGCCCGCCGTCGCTCCCGCCCGGGGCATCGCCGTCAGTCCCGCCGTCGCCGCCGGCGCCGCCGGCGAGGGCCAGGACCATGCTGCCGATCGTCCGCACCCGGTCCTTGGTGGCGGCCAGGATGCCTGCGGCGTCGCCGGGATTCTCCCCGGCCAGCCGCTCACCGGCGCCCAGCAGCGCGGTGGCCCGGTGCATGATGTCGGCCGGTGAGTGCCCCAGCGCGGACAGGACCGCAGCCCACAGCAGGGACCCGCTCAGCAGGCCGGCGACCGTCCGTCCCTGGGCGAAATCCGCCTCCAGGATGTCCCGCGCGGCTGCATGGTTTGAGGTGTTGTAGTACGTCCGGGCTATCACCGACCGCGCTGCGAGCTGCAGTTCCGGATCTTTGACCTGGGAAGCGGCCTTGCGGGCCAGTTCGTCTTCGAAGAGCCGGCTGGCCAGCACCGCGGCCCGGAGCAGCTGCCGGTCCTCGACCTCGACACCGCATTCCATGGACCAGCTCACATGGCGCAGGAGCCCCTCGGCCGAGGCCGGTTCCCGGTCCATTAACCGCAGCAGGGCTTGCCGGAGCTGGAGGCTGCGGGCAGGGGAAATCAGGTTCCGGAGGGTGTCGCCGTACACCGAATGCCACAACCGCAGTTCCGGGTCGGGTGCATCGGAGACCCGGATGAGTTCCTGTTCGATCAGGCCGGCAACGGTGGCTTCGTCCACCATGGCTTCAATCAGGCGCCTGGGCACCGGTTCGGCCAGCGCAACGAGGTTCAGGGCCTTCCGTTCCTGGGCTGAGCGCCGCAGCAGCTGCCGGCGGACGACGTCGGTCAGCCGTTCCCCGTGGCTGTTCAGTTGCCGGGTGAGCAGCCACACCCCGTTGCGCTGCAGCAGCGTTCCGTCGCTTTTCGCATCGTCGACCAGGCAGTTCAGCAGCAGCGGGTTACCGGCGGACGCTTCCCAGAGGACCTCGTCGACGGCCGGCAGGACCTGGGGTCCCAGCTCGTGCGCCAGGAGCTCGGTCGTTTGTTCCTTGGTGAGCGGGCGCAGGTCGTGTCTTTCGGCAATCCCCTCGAACCAGAGCTGCAGGAGCGGCTCCGGCAGCCCGGGCCTGGCCGCCGCCCCGACAAGCAGTTTGGCCCAGCCCGCGGCGGCGAGCTCCCCAAGGACACCGGCCGTCGCGTCGTCCAGGTCGTGGGCGTCGTCCACGATCAGCAGTAGCGGCTTCTGGGTCGCCCGCCGCTCCGCTTCGAGGTAGCTCCAGAAGATCCGCAGCACCGCCAACTGGGAAGTGGCATCCTCCACCGGCAGGTCCACGATGAAGGGCGCCAGCACGCCGTACGGCACGTGGCTCAGGGCCGGGCTGCCGTGCAGGCGTACCGGCGTCACTTGGCCGTCAAGCTCCGCGGCGACGGCATCCATCAGCGTCGACTTGCCGATTCCGTGGTCGCCAAGCAGCAAAACGGCGACGTGGGTGCCTCCTTGGAGGGCCTCCACCGCAGAACTGACGTCCTCGGTGCGGCCGGTCAGGGCGCGGTGCTCCTCATCGGCGGGGGCCACCGCGCGGACCCTAGATGAGTCCAAGCAGATCACTCCGTGACGATACCCCGAGCTTGGTGAATACCTGGTACAAATGTCCCTCCACCGTTCGAACCGAAATCCCCACTTCAACGGCGATGTCCTTGTTGGTCACTCCGTTCCCTGCGAGGGCGGCGATTTGCCGTTCCCGTTCCGTCAGCAGGGGCCCCTTGCTCCGGGGCACGATTGGCAGCGCCGGTACCGATTCGGACAGGGATTCCAACATGGTGTGGGCCGCGGTCGCGCTCCCGGCCAGCCCGGCGGACTTGGCAAAGTCGAACGCGAGCGCCGCGCACCGGGCCTGGACGGCGTCGAGCTCAAGGGCAGCGGCCAGGCCGGCGGCCTCAAGCATCGTGACGGCGTCCTTCTTTCGGCTTCCCACCGCCACCACCCGGGAAAGCTCCGCGAGGGGGCCCTGCCGGTGCGCGGCGATGTCTTCCATGAACTGGAAGTCCTTGGCGGTGCCGTTGACGGTGGCGCCCAGCATGCAGATGCCGGCCAGCGTGAAGCGGCCGTTCCGGTAGTGCCGTTCCGCGGCCTGGACCAGCCGGTCCTTGGCGTCCGGATCGCCCAGCCACCGGGAGGCCATGTCCATGCAAAACTCGGTCGAGCTGCTGACCACAAAGCGTGCCGGCCCGTCCGCGGACCGCGCGCGGTCCAGGTACACGGTGGCCTGCACTGAGTTCCCCATCTGCGCGTAGGCGAAGGCCGTGGCGGCGTAGGCCTGGCGCAGCGCGTGCAGGCTGGTCCTGACTTCCAGCTGGGCGATCGCGGCCAGCAGCGGGTCCAGGGCCAGGTGCCCCAGGCCCGCGTAGACATAGGCAAGACCGACGGCGAGGTCGGTGGCGGCGCTGCCGGAATGCAGGCCGTGCCCGGCCCGGCCGCTGGCGTCCTTGAGCATGTCGATGCTCTGCCGCCACTGGCCGGAGAGCAGCAGGACGTTGAACGCCCGCCAGGCGAAGTTTTCGCGGATCCGCGGAACGTTGGACCATTCGCCCAGCTTGCCGCCGATGTCGCGCATCAGCTCGCGCGCCTCAACTTCCTTGCCCGTCACGCACAGCGCTTCCATCAGGATGATCGAGGTCCGGAGCCGGTGGACCGGGTTGAGGGCATCGGCGTCGGCGTCCGTGGCGGCGGCCCGGAGCCGGTCCATCATCGGCTCGTAGTCGCCGATGAAGGACAGGTAGTTAAATTCGCACAGGTCCAGGCAGAGTTCGGCGCGAGCCAGGGCCTTCGTGCCGCCCGGGTCCCCCTCCTCGCGGAATTCCTGCAGCCTCAGTCGGGCCTGCCGGATAACCTCGGGGACCTTCCCGCAACGGTCCTCCAGCCACGCCATGCAGTCGGCCCGGGCCGCGACCAGCTCGGCGAAGGCCTCCGGCCCGAGCCGTTTGATCTGTGCCTCGGAGATGTCGTCGAGCGAGGACATCGCCTGGAGCGGAAGCCCCAGCTGCAGGTACGCCGCGGCTTTCTGCAGCTGCCCCTCCGCCCACTCGCTGTCGCCGGAGCTGATGCTGCCGGCGCATTTGAGCGCGAATTTCGGGTCGAACAGGCGGACGGCCGCCTGGGCGGCGGCCAGCGCGTGGGCCGGCGCCAGCTCGGCATGGCAGTCGTGCGTCCACGCCGCGTAGGCAAGCAGGTCCTCGACAGTGAGCTCCGCCAGCTGGTCTTCCTGGTGGCCGGGAACCTTGTCACGCAGTTCGAGCCGGCGCTCCACGCTGAGCCAGTTCCGGACAATGTCCCCCAAATACCGGTCCCCGAGCGTGACGAAGTGCCGGTCGGTGCGGTCGACGACGATCTGCCCCGCATCTTCCATGTCCGCTATCAGCCCGGGGCCGTACATCCTCGCCAGCCGGGACAGGGACATGGAGCGCGCGCAGGAGAGCACCTCGATGACCTCGCGCGCCTGCGGCGACTCCCTGGCGTACCGCGCCCTGACGATGTCCTCCAGGGCGGTCCTGCCGTCCAGGACGACCTCGTCGACCAGCGTCCACACCGAGCCGGACAGCACCAGGTTGCCCCGTTCGATCTGCTCGGAGACCACGGCCTGCAGCAGGGTGGGGCTGCCGCCCACGAGTTCATGCAGCTGCGTCGCCAGGGCAGTCGAGACCCGGTGTCCAAGGGCGGCCTGGAGCACCTGCTGGGTTTCGATCACGGTCATGTTCGCGAGCCGCACCTCAGCAAGCTGGCCCGAGGTGATGAGCCAGTAGAAGTCGGGCGGCAGGTCGGTGGTGCGCTGCGCGGTGGCGACCAGCCTGGCCGTGCCGGTCTGCAGCAGGTTCAGCAGGACCCCGGTGCTTTGTTCGTCAAGGGAACCCGCGTTGTCCAGCAGGATGATGCACTTTCGACCCGCGGCGTCATTGCGGATCAGCGAGGTGATGCCGTGCAGGATTGCGGTAGGTGATCCGAGGGCGCTTTGCGGCAGCCGGGCCAGGGTGAACGCGAGGCAGCCGTAGGGTGTGGCAGAGCCGGAGCCGGTGGTTCGCAGCTGCAGGGTGAAGACGTCGGAGCCGAAGCCCGCGAGGGCACTGCGCCCCACCAGGGATTTTCCTACGCCTCGGTCCCCCGTGATGACCACACCCATGCTGTCAGGCGCGGTGAGGGCGTTCCGGACGCGGTCAGCGTCGGCACCACGTGCCAGTCCCGACCACGCGTGTCTGTTCACCGCCCCCGCGGCCTCTTGGACTTCGGCAGGTGCCAATGCAATGGAAACATTCCCCCAGCCCAGTGAATCCCTCGACATACAGTTTCCTCTTACCGCTCTGCGGCCGGCAATCCCCAGTCCGTCCGCCTAGAAGTAGCGTAACCCTATCCCCCGACAACAGAGTAGACAGATCATAACGGCATGGCCGGACGCTTGGAAAGGAAATCCGGTCCGTGAGACGGGGCAGGCGGCGTCCGGGTCACCGCGGTCGGGGCGTTGGGGCGGGAGTTACTGGGCTTTCGCGGGGTGAAACTTCTGTTGGGCCGTCTGTAGTCCGTCGCGCACCAGCGCCTCGACGGCGTCGGCTGCAGCGTCGATCAGGAAGGGCAGTTCCTTCTTCTCCGGCGTGGCGAAGTCCCGCAGCACGAAGTCAGCGGTGTCCATCCGGCCCGGCGGCCGACCCACGCCCACCCGCACGCGCAGGTAGTCCTTCGTGGCCAGCGCCTTGGAAATGTCACGAAGGCCGTTGTGGCCGCCCTCGCCGCCGCCGATCTTGAGTTTGACAGTATTAAAGGGAATGTCGATCTCGTCATGGACGGCAATGACGTGGTCCGGCTCGATATCGAAGAACTTCGCCAGCGCGGACACCGGGCCGCCCGAGACGTTCATGTAGCTCATCGGCTTGGCGAGCACCACCCGGGGGCCGCCGATGCCCAGCCGGCCTTCAAGGACCTGCGCCCGCGACTTGTGCGACTTGAAGCCGCCGCCGACCCGGTGCGCCAGTTCGTCGAGCACCATCTGGCCGACGTTGTGCCGGTTGTGGGCGTACTCGGAACCCGGATTGCCGAGGCCTACGATCAGCCAGGTGTCAGTCATGGATCCATCCTTCTTAGGGGCACGGGGTGCGGGGCGCGGGAGCGGAAACGACGGCGGCCGGGCCCCGTAGGGACCCGGCCACCTGAGAATACGCCGGAATTACTCGGCAGCAGCCTCGGAGGACTCTTCGGCTTCCGCGGCTTCGGCGGCCGGGGCCTCGGCGCCGGTCTCTTCTTCCTCGACGGCGATTTCGACGGCCTCGGAGATGTTGACGACCAGGGCTTCGGGGTCGGTCAGCAGCACGGTGCCCTTCGGCAGTACCAGGTCGGACGCGTGGATGTGCTCGCCGGCAGCGCGGCCTTCGACGCTGACCTCGACGGCGGTCGGCACGTGGGTGGCCTCGGCCTCAAGCGAGACGGTGGTCATCTCGAGGTTCTGGACGTTGCCCGGGGCGACGTCGCCGGAAACGTGGACGTTGACGTCGACGGTGACCTTCTCGCCCTTGCGGACGGTCAGCAGGTCCAGGTGCTCGATGATCTGCTTGATCGGGTTGCGCTGGATGTCCTTGACCAGGGCGAGGTGCTCTTCGCCGTTGATGTCCAGGGACAGCAGGGCGTTGGCGGTGCGGACGGCCAGCGTAGTGGCCTTGGCCGGGAGGGTGACGTGGATCGGCTCGGCGCCGTGGCCGTAGATGACGGCCGGGATCTGGTTGGCCATGCGGGCGCGGCGGGCAAAGCCCTTGCCGAATTCGGTGCGTACTTCTGCTGCGAGCTTCTGCTCAGCCATGGGTGTCTCCTCTGGGACTAGCGGTGTTCAGCAAGGGCGGAGGTCTGTCAGCGACCTTCAACGCCGGGCGGCACGGCCGCCCTTCCGAAGGGAGATTCAGACCCAGTCGATAACGGAGACCAGCAGTCCGGCAGTCAAAGCCGGCGCTCTCCCTCGCCAAGGTATCGGATCGAGTTTAGCAGTGCCGGGCCCCGTCGCGAAAACGGGGCCCGGCAGGGCGGCTGCTACGCGTTGCCGTCGAAGAGGCTCGTGACGGAGCCGTCGTCGAACACTTCACGGATGGCCCGGGCGATCAGCGGTGCGATGGACAGCACGGTGAGCTGCGGGAAATGCTTGCTCGCGGAGATCGGCAGGGTGTTGGTGACCACCACTTCGCGGGCTCCGGACTCGGCAAGGCGCTGCGAGGCCGGATCCGAGAACACGGCGTGGGTCGCCGCGATGATGACGTCCTTGGCACCGGCGTTCTTGAGCACCTGGACGGCACCGGAGATGGTTCCGCCGGTGTCGATCATGTCGTCGATCAGCACGCAGGTGCGTCCCTCGATCTGGCCCACGACGGTCTTGGAGACCGCCTGGTTGGGCACCGTGAGGTCGCGGCTCTTGTGCACGAAGGCCAGCGGCGCGCCGCCGAGGCGTTCAGCCCACTGCTCGGCCACGCGGACGCGGCCGGTGTCCGGGGAAACGACCGTGATCTTGTCCGAGCCGACGCGGGTGCGGATGTAGTCCGCGAGGAGCGGGATCGCCATCAGGTGGTCCACGGGGCCGTCGAAGAAGCCCTGGATCTGCGAGGTGTGCAGGTCCACGCTCATGATGCGGTCGGCGCCGGCGGTCTTGTAGAGGTCGGCGACCAGCCGGGCCGAGATCGGCTCGCGGCCGCGGCCCTTCTTGTCCTGCCGGGCGTAGGGGTAGAACGGCGAGACCACGGTGATGCGCTTGGCGGAAGCCCGCTTGAGCGAATCGATCATGATCAGCTGTTCCATGAGCCAGTTGTTCAACGGGGCGGGGTGCGCCTGGATGACGAAGGCGTCGGTGCCGCGGACGCTTTCGCCGGCCCGGACGTAGATCTCGCCGTTGGCGAAGTCGTACGCGTCCAGGGGCAGCAGTTCGGTGCCCAGCTCCTTGGCAATCTCGCGCGCCAGCTCCGGGTGTGCGCGCCCGGCGGCAAGCACCAGCTTCTTCTCGCCGTGTGCCGTAATTTCGCTCATTTTTGCTAGCCCTCTTCTGTCGATGCCGGAGTACTGGAGGATGATGGGGTGGCGCCGGCGGCCTCGGCCAGCGCGGCGGAGATGGAGCCCGGGCGGTGCGAGACGACCCAGCCCTCGGAGTTCCGCTGCTTGGCCAGCGACAGCGCCAGGGCGCCCGCGGGCACGTCGCTGCGGATCACGGCGCCCGCGCCGCTGTACGCGCCGTCGCCGACCTGGACCGGGGCCACGAACACGGTGTTGGAACCGGTCCGCACGCCCGAGCCGATGACCGTACGGTGCTTCTTCTCGCCGTCGTAGTTGGCGGTGATGTTGCCGCAGCCGATGTTGGTGTCCTCGCCGATCTCCGCGTCGCCGGCGTAGCCGAGGTGGGAGAGCTTCGAGCCGCGGCCGATCGTGACGTTCTTGGTTTCGTAGAACGCGCCGATTTTGCCGGTCTCGCCCAGGACGGTGCCGGGGCGCAGGTAGGTGAAGGGGCCGACGCTGGAGTTGGCGCCGATGACGGCGCCGGAACCGTGGGTGCGGACCACCTTGGCGCCCTCACCGATCCGGACGTCGGTCAGCGTGGTGTCCGGGCCGACGACGGCGTCGCGCGCCACGGTGGTGGCGCCGTGCAGCTGGGTGTTGGGCAGCAGGCGGACATCCTCGTCGAGGGCCACCGTGGCGTCGATCCAGGTGGTGGCCGGGTCGACGACGGTGACCCCGGCGCGCATCCAGGCCTCGACGATGCGCCGGTTGTGTTCGGCGCCGAGGGCGGAGAGCTGCACGCGGTCATTCGCGCCTTCAACCTGCCAGCGGTCCTCGGTGACGACCGCGGCGACCCGGCCGCCGGCGGCCAGGGCCAGCGAGAGAACGTCGGTGAGGTACTTCTCGCCCTGGGCGTTGTCGGTGGTGACGTGCGCCAGGGAGTCGCGCAGCGCTGCGGCGTCGAAAGCGTAGATGCCGGAGTTGATCTCCCGGATTTCCCGCTCGGCGTCGCTTGCATCCTTGTGTTCGCGGATGCCGGTGACGGTCCCGTCCGCGCCGCGCAGGATGCGGCCGTAGCCGGTGGCGTCGTCGAGGACGGCTGTGAGCACGGTGACGGCGTTGCCGTCCGCCTCGTGCACGGCGACCAGTTCGGACAGGAGTTCGCCGGTGAGGAGGGGCACGTCGCCGTAGGTGACGACGACGGTGCCGCTCAGCCGGCGTTCGGGGTGCAGCGCGTCGAGGGCCTCGAGGGCGGCTTCGACGGCGCGGCCGGTGCCGGGGACGTCGTCCTGGTCGACGATCAGGGCCTGCGGATCGATCTGGGCGATGTGCGAGGCGACCCGGTCGCGCTCGTGGCGGACCACAAGGGCCAGCTCACGCGGCCGGAGGGCGCGGGCAGCGTGAAGGGCGTGGCCAACGAGGGAGCGTCCGCCGATTTCGTGGAGGATCTTGGGGGTACGGGACTTCATCCGGGTACCGGCACCTGCAGCTAGGACAATGACGGCGGCGGGGCCGGTGTTCTCGGGGCTCACGTACGGGCTCTCCTTGCTCAGTGGCCTGACTCAGTGCCACTGCTCGGTCGATCTCAGTTGACCCGTGGGCGACAGCCAGGTGGTCCACCTCGTTGCCGGCGCCGCGTGTCCGTGCCGGACCGCATTCCGGTCGCGGCAACGTCTTCATCCTACTGGACTGCCGCCGGACCGCGCCCGCCGGGACCGGTCATGCCGGCCGCGCGCGGCAGTTCCGCCCATAGGACTCGAACCTATACTCCACGGCTCCAAAGGCCGGGGTGCTGCCATTACACCAGAGCGGACCGTGCCAGCGCGGCAAGCCGGTGGCACAAGAGACAATTCTGCCACGAAGGATGTTGCTCGTGCGACTCAGCGGCCGGGCGGGCGGCGACGGCTGTAGGGCATGATGGTGCTGTGAGCAACAGCGCAGGCGTGTCCGGAGGGGCGGACCACCGCACCGGCAGGCCGGTGCGGGCGCCGGGCTACATCCCCAGGACGCGGATGACCGGGCCGCAGCGCCGCATCCAGCTGATCGGCATCGGACGGGCACTCTTCGCCCTCCGCGGCCTGGACGGGACCACCCTCGAAGAGATCGCTGCTGCAGCCGGTGTCTCGAAGCCGGTGATATACGAGCACTTCGGCTCCAAGGAGGGCCTCTACACCCAGGTGGTGGAGTACGAGTTCCGGATTTTGCTCGACTCCATCAACGATGCGCTCTCCGGGGAAGCCAAGCCGCGCGTCCAGGTCGAACGGGCTGCCCTGGCACTGCTGGGCTACATCGAGGACCGGACGGACGGGTTCCGGATCCTGATGCGCGATGCCCCGCCGTCGCAGCCCGAGGGCGCGTTCTCGACCCTGCTCTCGCAGGTGACAAAACGGGTGGAGCACATCCTGGCCGACGAGTTCGCGCACCGCGGCTTTGGCTCCGCCGACGGCGCCATGTACGCCCAGATGCTCGTCGGCATGGTGGCGATGACCGGCCAGTGGTGGCAGGAAAGCCGGACCCCGGATAAGCGCGAAGTCGCCGCGCACCTGGTCAACCTCGCCTGGAACGGCCTCACCGGCCTGCAAAAGGACCCGGAACTCCACACCGGGGACTGAGTCTTCCGCCGCACGTGCCCTCACCCGTCCGCGGGACATGCCCTCCCTTGGTCGCGGGAAATGGACATACCGGCACTATGTCCATTCCTGAGCCCGGCCGCGGGGCATGTCCAGCCGTCCTGGTCCGCGGCCGCCCGAGGGACATGCCCTCCCCTGGTCGCGGGCAATGGACATATCGGCACTATGTTCATTCCTGAGCCCGGCCGCTGGGCATGTCCAGCCGTCCCGGTCCGCAGCCACCCGAGGGACATGCCCTCCCCTGGTCGCGGGCAATGGACATATTGGCACTATGTCCGTTCCTGAGCCCGGCCGCTGGGCATGTCCCGTAGTCCTGCAGGGCGGAGGGGGCATGTCCGTTCCTGAGCCCGGCCACTGGGCATGTCCCGTAGTCCTGCAGGGCGGGAGGGGACATGCCCAATGCTGGAGCCGCGGACGGGGCATGTCCCGCAGTAACGCGGGCGCAGGTGCACTCGCCGGCTCCGGCACCCAACGCAGGCCCCGGTGGGGGTTTACTCGCCGAGGACTTCGAGGGCCTCGAGCCATTCGAGTTCGAGGGCCTCGCGTTCGGCGGCGAGTTCCTGGAGCCTGGCGTTCAGGGCGGCGAGCTCGTCGAACTTGGAGGCGTCCCCGGCACCGGCCGTCATCTGGGCGTGGATCTTGTCCTCCTGCTGCTGCAGCTTGCCGAGCTGGCGGTCAATCCGGTTCTTGGCCTTGCGGGCGTCCCGCTTCTCGGCCTCGGACGGTCCGGCGGCCGCGGGGGCCGACGCTCCGCCCGCGGCGGTGACCGGGTTGCCGCCGCCGGTGATGGTGGAGCCGGCCAGCGCCGCCTCGCGCAGTTCGAGGTACTGGTCCACGCCGCGGGGCAGCGCCCGGATCTTGCCGTCGCCCAGCAGTGCCATCTGGTGGTCGGTGACGCGTTCGAGCAGGTAGCGGTCGTGGCTGACGACGACGAGGGTGCCCGGCCAGCCGTCCAGCACGTCCTCGACGGCGGCCAGGGTGTCGGTGTCGAGGTCGTTGGTGGGCTCGTCGAGCATTAGCACGTTGGGCTCCCCCACCAGCAGGCGCAGGAGCTGGAGCCGGCGGCGTTCGCCACCGGAGAGGTCCTTGACCGGAGTCCACTGCTTCTCGTTGGTGAAGCCCAGCTGCTCCACGAGCTGACCGGCGGTGAATTCCTTGCCGCCGACGTTGAACGAGCGCTTTTCGCGCTCGATCACCTCGATGACCCGCAGGTCGGAGACGTCGTCGAGTTCCTTGACCTCCTGGGTCAGGACCGCGGTGACCACTGTCTTGCCCCGTTTCACCTTCCCGGAGCTGGGCTGGATCTCGCCGTTGAGCAGCTTTAGCAGCGTGGTCTTGCCGGCGCCGTTGACGCCCACCAGGCCCAGCCGTTCCCCGGGGGCGAGCCGCAGCGTGATGTTGTCGAAGAGTTTCTGCCCGGCGTCGCCGCCGAGGAAGTCGAGGGAGACGTTCTCGAGGTCCAGGACGTCCTTGCCGAGCCGGGCGGTGGCCATCTTGCTCAGCGCCGTTGAGTCGCGCGGCTCGGGGACGTCCGCGATCAGGGCGTTGGCCGCCTCGATCCGGAACTTCGGCTTGGCCGTGCGCGCCGGGGCGCCGCGCCGGAGCCAGGCCAGTTCCTTCTTCACCAGCTGCTGGCGCTTGCTTTCCATCACGGACGCGGAACGGTCGCGTTCGGCGCGGGCCAGCACATAAGCGGCGTACCCGCCGTCGAACGGGTCCATAATGCCGTCGTGGATTTCCCAGGTCTTGGTACAGACTTCATCGAGGAACCAGCGGTCGTGGGTGACGACGAGGAAGGCGCCCTGGTTGGCCCGCCAGCGGGTCTTCAAGTGCCGGGACAGCCACGCGACGCCCTCGACGTCGAGGTGGTTGGTGGGCTCGTCGAGCATGATGACGTCGTGGTCCTCGATCAGCAGCTTGGCCAGCGCCACGCGCCGCTTCTGCCCGCCGGAGAGGGCATGCACGTTGGCGTGCCAGTCGACGTCGGACACCAGCCCGCCCATGATTTCGCGGATCCGCGGGTTGCGGGCCCATTCGTAGTCGGCCTGGTCCCCGACGATCGCGGCGCCGACGGTGAGGTCGCCGTCGAGCACGTCGCTCTGGTCCAGGTAGCCGATGTTGACTTCGCTGCGTTTGGTCACGCGGCCGGAGTCCGGGGTGGCGCGCATCGCCAGCAGCCGCATCAACGTGGACTTTCCGTCGCCGTTGCGGCCCACCATGCCGATCCGGTCGCCTTCTTCAAGGCCGAGGGTGATGCCGTTGAGGACGGTACGGGTTGCGTACGAGACCGTGAGGTTCTCGCCGCCGAGCAGGTGTGCCACGGGGAACTGCTTTCCTAGAGAAAAATATTGTTAAGCGAAGACGGGCGGACCCCGGCCCGGACGCCGGGCGGATCACGACCACAATCCTCTTAAAGGAGCGTATCGGAGATGATGCGTGCGCCGTGCACCGGGCCGTGGACCGCCAAGGCGTCAAGGCCGTGGTGGCGCAGGTCTTCGGCCAGTCCCTCGGCCGCGGCCGGGCTGTGGGCCAGCAGCGCCACGGTGGGGCCGGAGCCGGAGACGATTCCCGCGATCGCGCCGCAGGATTCACCCAGCCCCAGGACGTCGCGCAGTCCGGGTGCCAGCTCGATCGAGGCGCGCTGCAGGTCGTTGACCAGGACCCGGCTGAGCGCGTCGGCGTCGCCGCTGCGGAGGGCGGCGAGGACACGGGGATCGACGGCGGTGGGCGCCTCGATTTCCACCCCTTCGTCCGCGCGGAGCCGGTCGAGGGTTTTGTAGACCTCCGGGGTGGGCAGGCCGAAGTCCGCGGTGACGAGCACCCAGTCCGTCTGCGCCTTGACCAGCGCCGGGGAGAGCTCGTCGCCCAGGCCAAGTCCGACGGCGGTGCCTCCCAGCAGGGAGAACGGCACGTCGGCTCCGAGCTCGGCGGCGAGGTGGGCCAGTTCGTCCCGGGAGAGCCCGCTGTTCCACAGCGCGTCGCAGGCCAGCAGGGTGGCCGCGGCGTCGGCCGAGCCGCCGCCCATGCCCCCGGCGACGGGAACCCGTTTGGTGATTTCGAGGTGGACGCCGGTGGAGTGCTCCGAGACATCGGCCATGATGGCCGCGGCCTTGTAGGCCAGGTTGCGCTCGTCGAGTGGGATGTCCACGCCGTCCAGGTCCAGGGTGCTGGCCGGGCTGATGCTGACCGTGATCCCGCCGGTGTCCGTGCTGGTGGCGGCGACCTCTTCATACAGGGACACCGCCAGGTACACGCTCGCCACCGAGTGGTAGCCGTCCGCGCGCAGCGGTCCGACATCCAGTGAGACGTTTACTTTGCCGGGTGCCTTGACCCGGACAGTCCTCGCGGAAAAGCGCCCTCTCACTGCGTTCATGGCTCCACGCTATGGCATGGCGGGCTGTGGCTCCAAGCAGGCGCCGCGGCAGCCCCGGTCAGGTGCCGGGCTGGGCGTGCGCTTCGGCGATGCGGGCGAAGGCGGCGATATCAAGGACTTCGCCCCGCGCGGTGGGGTCGACCCCGGCGGCCCGGAGGCAGCGTTCGGCTTCGGCAGCGCTGCCGGCCCAGCCGGCCAGCGCGGCCCGGAGGGTCTTGCGCCGCTGCGCGAAGGCCGCGTCGATCACGGCGAAGACCTGTTCCCGGGTGGCCGTGGTGGCCGGCGGTTCCCGGCGGGTGAAGGCGACGAGTCCGGAGTGGATCTTGGGTGCCGGCCAGAAGACGTTCATTCCGATCACCCCGGCCTTGCGCATGCCGCTGTACCAGGCAGCCTTGACGGACGGGACGCCGTAGGTCTTGGAACCCGGGGGCGCCGCGAGCCGGTCGGCGACCTCGTCCTGGACCATGACCAGGCCGTGCCGCAGGCTCGGGAAGTGCTGCAGCAGGTGCAGGACCACCGGCACCGCTACGTTGTAGGGAAGGTTGGCGACCAGCGCCGTCGGCTGTACCGGAAGCTCGGTCACCTTCATCGCGTCGGCGAGGACCAGATGGAAGTCCGCGACGGCGTCGGGCCGCCACCGGGCGACGGTGGCGGGGAGCTTGCCGGCGAGGACCGGGTCGATCTCGACGGCGACGACCGACTTGGCGGCGTCCAGCAGGCCCAGGGTCAGCGAGCCGAGGCCCGGGCCGACCTCCAGGACCGTCTCGTCAGCGCTGATGTCCGCGGCGGCGACGATCCGCCGGATGGTGTTGCCGTCGATGACGAAGTTCTGGCCCAGCGTCTTGGTGGGGCGGACCCCGATTTCCTCGGCCAGCCTGCGGATGTCGGAGGCGCCCAGGAGCTGCGCGGGGGCGCCGGAGGGCAGGTTCGCGGCAGGCCCGGCCGGGGCGGAGGGGGTCGGTTCAGTCACCTAGGTATCCTATCCCGCGGCGGCAACGCACGAAGGCCGGCCCCGGAGGGCGCTTTCTAGGGGTCGTTGCAACACCTGTTGGTTAGGTGGTTAGTAGTAAATCACGCAAACGCTCGGCTGGAGTTTTCCAGCCGAGCGTTTTGCGTGGGCGGCCGTTGAGTTCCTGGGCGACGTGTTCGAGGTCTTCGGGTCCGTAAACGGAGAGATCAGTGCCTTTGGGGAAGTACTGGCGCAGCAGCCCGTTGGTGTTCTCGTTGGAGCCTCGTTGCCATGGGCTTGCGGGGTCGCAGAAGTAGACCTGCATGTCGGTGGCCATGGTGAAGGATTTGTGTCCTGCCATTTCGGCCCCCTGGTCCCAGGTCAGAGAGCCGCGCAGGTGCTCGGGCAAGGTAGCCATGGTCTTGATTAGTCCGTCGCGGACTGTCTCGGCGGTGTGGTCATTCGGGAGGTGAACGAGCATCACGTAGCGGGTGGTGCGTTCGACCAGGGTCGCGATCGCTGACTGGTTGTGAGCGCCGGTGATGAGGTCTCCTTCCCAGTGGCCTGGGATGGCGCGGTCCTCAATTTCCGGCGGGCGCTCGGAAATCATGACCATCGGGTCCACAAACCTCGGGGTTCGCTGCTCACCGCTTTTCTGAGGTTTGCGGCGGGTCCGGCCGGTGCGGAGCGCTGCCTGCACCTCACGTTTGAGCCCTCCTCGCGCCTGGATGTAGAGGGCCTGATAAATCGTCTCTGGGCTCACGCGCATCTCCGGGTTGTCGGGGAACTCTTCGACCAGCGTGCGGCTGATTTGTTCCGGTGACCAGCGTATGAGCAGTTTGCCCTTCACGTAGTCGCGCAGGTCCGAGTCGACGGAGAGTTTGGCTGTTTTCGGCCGTGCCCGCCGGGCAGCGGCTTTCCGGTGAGCCCCGTGGGGCAGGTAGCCCATCACCGCGTCGGTGTTCCGGCGCAGCTCGCGGCTGATCGATGACGGTGCACGGCCCAGAGTTAGTGCGATTGCCCTGATCGAGGACCCTGCGGCCTGCAGATCCCTGATCAGTTCCCGCTCCTGCACATTCAGGAACCGCGGATCGATGGGCTTCTCCAGCGCCGACACCGGCATCGGAGGAACGGGCACCATTCCGGGCGCAGCAGCGGGCGTGGTCATTGTGGTCACACCTTGTTTGTAATCGACTAGGCGCCCATCCGAGTAAATGCGTCGACCGTTGGACTTACGGATCCCGAGGTCCCACTCCGCCGCGGTCTTAGGATGCACGCCTACCGCCGAGGCCGCCTCCCGCCGGTTCACGCCGGTACCGCGCAGCCGGAAGTACTCATCCCGCCCCGGGTGAGGAGAAGCCCCCGGTTTCCCATGACTTTTCAAGCCGGCTTTACGGACCCAGGCGGCGCAGGTGTCGGGACTGAATCCGAGTTCCCTGGCCGCTGCCCGCGTGCTCCTAAGCCGGTCGAACACGATGAAGAACTGATCCTTCTGGTCCTGCGTGTATTTCTTGCTGGCTCGTGGTTTCCCCGTTAACGACGACACGGTCGTTGCAACTCCCAAAAGTTCTGGGTGTTGCAACGACCGCTAGAAGCCAAGGAGTCGGGACCGGCCTTCGTGGGGCGCTCCGCGGCGGTGGTCAGCCGGTGCGGGAACCGTGGGTGTCTTGCCGGCCGCGCGGGCCGGAGCGGGGTGTCAGCTCGAGGCTGCCCAGCCGCAGCCCCAGGGCTGCAGGCCGCGCTGGGCGTAGACCCGGTTGGCGACGGCGATCTGCTGGGCCTTGCTGGCCTGGCTGGCGTTGGGTGCGTAGGCGCCGCCGCCGGAACCGAGCCAGGTCTGGATGTCGAACTGAAGTCCGCCGTAGTAGCCGTTGCCGGAGTTGATGGACCAGTTGCCGCCGGACTCGCACTGGGCGATCTTGTCCCACATGGCTACGTTCATCATCGCCGGGGCAGCGGCGCCGGTGTTGCCGCCGGTGCTGGCGGCTGCCGTGGCGGCCGCCTCCACTTTGGGCTTTTCCTTGGTGCCGATGCTGACCTTCTCGGTGACCGGCTCGCGGGTGACTTTCTGGGCCACGAGCGTCTTCGAGGCGATACGGCCGTCTACGAGGACCAGCTTGAAGCTCTTGCTGATGCTGCCGGCCACGCCGGCCTGGACGACCTTCTGCTCACCCTTGGGCAGGGCGGAGTCCTCGGCGGTCAGCGTCTCGAACGGGACGGCTTCGGTGGTGGCCGCGGTCTTGGTCACGTCGACGCGGGAGACCTTGACCACCATGTTGTTCACGACCGGGGCGTTGCCGGGCTGCGAGGTGCGGTCGCTGGCACCGAGTTTGACGCCGGCGTCGGCGAGGAGGCCGCCGACGGTTGCCGCCGTCGTGGTGGTCTTCTTGGCTTTGCCGTCCGCCACGAGCGTGACGGCCTTAGGCGTCGTGATGCTCACGAACGAACCGGAGACGGCCAGCTGGGCGTCCTTGGGAACCGAAATCTCCGAGGCGGGGGCGACGCCGAGTTCAGTCACCAGCCCCTCAACGGTCGGGGATGTGGTGTTGATGGTCCGCTCGGCGCCGTCCAGGTTGACCTTGACGGCCTTGGCGAGGTTCACCTTGATGACAGATCCGTCCTGCACATGCGACTCAGCCGAGGGCGACACCTTGTCCGCTGCCTGCAGCTCCACCTTGGCGCCGCGGACCACCTGGCCGACGGTGCCGCCGAAAGTCTGGACGGAGCTCACTTTTCCGTCGACGTTGAGGGTGACCGTCTTGTTGTTGCCAACGAAGGCGACCAGGCCCAGCACGAGTGCCACGAGCACCACCAGCTGCGCACCGACCTTGACGAAGCTGAACTTGCCATCCGATGTGAAGAACTTGACCACGATTGCCCATATCTTTCGGACCATCCGGGCACGGGGAAAAGCGCGCACGTCTCCCCGGCGCAAACACCCCCAAGGGCAGTTCCGGACCAGGTCCGGATATTTGCGGAAAACGCGGGCACCGCCACACTTCCAAACGAGAGCGCACACGTGGATTCCTTGCCACGGTGCGCGCCCTGAGGGAGTGAAATTATCCGAAGGCCTTCCCCGACCCCGGCTAATAGTTGACCACTGTAACCGTAGCGTTATAAACCAACCAAGAATTTGTGCATACCCGGTATGTTGCCAGAGTGACGGCGGAGACGGGTTTTAGTCCCAGGATCCGTATGCTTGCACGGTATTTTCGGCCAGTTGGGCGCACAGCGCGGAGAGCTCCCGGCCTGTCAATTCGGCCATGGTCCGGACCGTGTACGGGACCATGTAACTGGCGTTCGGCCTCCCCCGGTGCGGGTGCGGAGTGAGGAACGGGGCGTCGGTTTCGACCAGGATCCGCGCCGGGTCGGCAATGGCCAGTGCCGCGCGCAGGTTCGCCGCGTTTTTGAAGGTTACGGTGCCGGCGAAGGACATGTACCAGCCCGCACTGTTGCAGATCCGGGCAAGCTCCTCGCCGCCGGAGAAGCAATGGAACACTACCCGCTCCGGGGCCCCCTCCTCGCGGAGCACCTGCACCACGTCATCGTGGGCGTCGCGGTCGTGGATCTGCAGCGTCAGGCCGAGCCGTTTGGCGATGTCGATATGGCGGCGGAACGAGTACCGCTGATGGGCCAGCCCTTCGCCCTCGGTGCGGAAGAAATCCAGCCCGGTCTCGCCGATGGCACGGATCCGCGGGTGCGCGGCGAGCGCTTCGATCTCCGCCAGCGCCTCCTCCAGCTCGCCGCGGGCGGCGTAGGCCGGGGCGTCGTTGGGGTGCAGCGCGACGGCGCCCAGCAGCCGGGCATCCTGCTCCACCGCCTGCACGGTGAAACGGGACGACTCCAGGTCGCACCCCACCTGCACGGCTCCCCGGACCCCGACGGCCTCCGCGGCGTCGAGGGCGTCCTTGATGCTGACCGCCGTTCCGGCGTCCGGAAAGTCCAGGTGGGTGTGGTTGTCCATCACCGGCACGGGCAGCGGCTCCGGGGCCGGCGGATACGGTTTCCGGCCGGACGGGCCGGTTTCGGACGAAGCGCCGCCGGTTCCGTCGCTGCCGGTCGCGCGGTAGGGGGCGGGGGTCAGCGGGTTGCACATCCTTCCAGCCTAGCCGCGGCCCGGGCTCAGAATTACCCCGGAACTCTCTGTCTGCTTTGTCAGTTGTGTTAGTACGCTGATACCAAGACAGGCGTGCACCAGAGGCGGGACCGGCTTTCCTGCCGCTCCGCCCGGGCCGCACCAGGGCTGAAAGGCTGCCGATGGACTACCACCGACGCACCTCCGTGGACGAAGCACTGCCCGAGCCGCAGGACTTTCCTGACGGAGCCGGTGAGACACGGGCCGCCGCGGTGGGACCCGGCGCCCGGAAACACGGGGCCGCACTGCCCCCGCCGATGGAGGCCGCGGCGTTCCATGCCGCCAGCGAGCGCATCCTGCGCGCCATCAACACCGTGATTGACGGCAAGGCCGAGGCTGCCAAACTGGCCCTGACCGTGCTGCTCGCGCAGGGGCACCTGCTTCTCGAGGACGTTCCGGGCGTCGGCAAGACGCTGCTGGCCAAGACCCTGGCGCGCACCATCGACTGCTCGGTCAGCCGGATCCAGTTCACCCCGGACCTGCTGCCCTCCGACGTCACGGGCGTGTCCATCTACAATCAGGCCTCCCGGATGTTCGAGTTCCGGCCCGGGGCGGTGTTCGCCAACATCGTGATCGGCGACGAGATCAACCGCGCCTCGGCCAAAACCCAGTCCGCCCTGCTGGAATGCATGGAGGAACACCAGGTCACGGTGGACGGGAACTCGTACCAGCTGGACGAACCCTTCATGGTGGTGGCCACGCAGAATCCGATCGAGATGGAGGGCACCTACCCGCTCCCGGAAGCGCAGCGGGACCGGTTCATGGCCCGGATTTCGATGGGCTACCCGGACCGGGACGCCGAGATGGAGATGCTTGAGACCCACCAGGCCACGTCCCCGCTGACCCGGGTCACGGCCGTGGTCAGCGCGGACGAGGTGGCCTCCATGATCGCCACCGTCCAGCAGGTGTACGTTTCCCGCTCGATCAAGGAATACACCGTGGCCCTGGGCCGTGCCACCAGGGAGAGCACCCTGCTGCGGCTGGGCGCGAGCCCCCGGTCCATGCTGCAGCTGCTCCGCGCGGCGAAGGCCACCGCCGCCCTGGAGGGCCGGGACTTCGTGCTGCCGGACGACGTGGTGAGCGTCGCCGAATCGGTGCTGGCGCACCGGATCATCCTGGACCGCAAGGCCGCCGGCACCGGGGAGACCCCGCAGAGCGTGATCCGATCGATCCTGGCGAAGGTGCCGGTGGGCCAGGACGCGGTGCGGCCCTCGACCCAGTCCACCGGACGCTAGGGGCGGACGCGGCCGTGGCGTTGCTGGACCTGTTCCCGAGGCACATCTTCAGCTCCCGCGGCTGGGGCCTGCTGGGGGCGGGCGTGTTCTCGCTGCTGGCCGCGCAGGTGATGGGGCGCCGCGACCTGCTGGCGCTGGCGCTCCTGTTGCTGGTCCTGCCGCTGTTGTCCCTCGCCGGAACCCGTGTGCTCAAGCCCCGGTTCCGGGTCTACCGCGAATTCAGCCCGTCCCCGGTGGAGACTTCGGCCACCACGACGGTCCGGCTGGCGGTGGCCCGCACCGGGCCCGGATCCGGCCAGGCCCTGATGGAGGAGCAGCTGCCGGACCGGTTCGGACACTCCCCGGTGTTCCGCTTTCCGGCGCGGACCGCCGCCGCGGGGACCAGCCGCTACGAATACCAGCTGCGGAGCGCCAAACGCGGCCAGTTCCTGATCGGGCCAGTCACGGCCGAATTCAGCGACCCCTTCGGGCTTTCCGTCCACCGCCACGCAATCGATGACGGCGATCTGCTCACGGTGACGCCGGCCGCCGTCGAGCTCCCGGTGACCGGGCTGGCCGGCGCACGCGGCAGCGACGGCGTCACCGCGACCCGGATCCGCGCCAACCCCAGCGACGATGACATCATGACCCGCGAGTATCGGCACGGCGATCCGATGCGCCGGGTGCACTGGGCGGCGACGGCCCGCCACGGCGCCCTGATGGTGCGCCAGGAGGAATCGGTCACCACACCGGAGGCCACGATCATCCTGGACCAGCGGTTCCACGCCTTCGCCCAGGGCGCCGGGTACGTTTCCGGCGGCGCCGCGGACGGCCACGAACTGGTCACCAGCGACGCCTTCGAATGGGCCGTCACAGCCGCCATGTCCATCAGCACCCACCTTGGTGAACGCAACTACGCGCTGCGCTGCCTGGACCCCGCCGGCGAGCCCGCCTTCCTGAATTCGCCCTCGGCGCCGGAACCGGACACCGACGAGTTCACCGGGGCCGGCGGCCTGCAGTCCATTGCCGAGAGCCTGGCCGCCATCGCGCTCAGCGGTCCCCGGCACGCCCCGTCCGACGCCGGGCCGCAGCCTTTCGACGACCGGCTGATGGACAAGCTCTCCGCGCACCGGCTTCGCGGACCCATCCTCGCCGTCCTCGGGCGCCTCACTCCGGCAGAGGCCCGGGCGCTGGCGCCGGCGGCAGGCTTCGGCGCGAATGCCTTCGCCTTGCTGGTCACCGACCGTCCGTCCGACGCCGGACCGGTCCTGGAGATCCTCCGCCGCGGGGGCTGGCGCGCGGCGTCCGTCACCGCGGCCACCCCGCTGCCGGCCGCCTGGTCAGCCTTCGACCAGGGCGGCGCCGGGCAACAGGGCGCCGCCGCGCTCCAGGCCGCCGCCGAGGTCCGGCGCGCTGCGGGAGGCCGGCGATGACCCTGGCTCCGCAGCGCAGCGTGGCCCCGGAAGCGCCCGGTACCGGAACGCCGCCTGCCTCCGGCGGGGCGGGCCGGACCGGGGCCGGCGTCGAACCCTGGGCCATGGGGGTCGCGGTCGCGCTGGCCGTCGCCGGCGCCGCGTTGGGCCTCAACGGCGTGCTGCGCGGCTGGGCCTGGTACCCATCGGTGCTGACCACGGTGTTCACCGTCGCGCTGGCCATGGCGGCGCTCCGGGCCCTGCGGCTGCGCGGGTTCCTGGTCGGCGCCGGCGGCTTCGTGGCACTGGCCCTGGTCCTCACCTCGACATTCTTCCGGCAGCACAGCATCGCCGGTTTCATCCCCTCTTCGGACACCATGGCCCAGCTGCAGCGCTACCTCCGGCGGGCCAGCGAGACGGTGTTGGCCGAGAGCTCCCCGGTGGCGCCGAACGCCGGGATCGTGCTGCTGGTCTGCGGGGTGCTTGGCCTGGTGGTCATCCTGGTCGACGCCCTGGCCGTCCCGCTCGCCCTGCCGGCAACCAGCGGCCTCGGCGTCCTGGCGGTCCTGGTGGTGCCGGCCATGGTGAAACCACAGAGCGTGGGCTGGCTGGGGTTCGCCGGTGCCGCGGCAGGCTTCCTGATGATCCTGGCCTGCAGCCACTGGTTCCATCCGGCCTCCCGGACCCGGGTGGACACGGCACGCGACCCCGGCCAGCTCAAACGCGCCACCCTCACCGGAGCTATGGCACTGGCCCTGACCCTGCTGTTCCAGCTGGTCATCCCGGGTTTCGACCAGGGCACCTTCCCGCAGGGATCCCGGCTGAATCCCTGGGGCCCGGCCAGCGGCCTGAACCCGATGATCAGTCTCGGCAACAACCTGCGCAGTCCCACGGGAGACGGGCGGATCACCTATGCCACCAGCGCCGCCCAGGCGCCGTATCTCCGCTCCGTCACGGTGGACAGCTTCGACGGCGACGCGTGGTCCCCGGATGACCGTGACTCCGGCCGGCGGCCGGGCACCGGAAGGATCGACCCGGGCCCGGAATCCAACGTCGAGGAACAGCTCAGGGTGGTCACGGCCGTAAATGCCGGCCAGTTCACCAGCCCCTACCTGCCGGTCCCCTACGCGCCCCAGGCGGTGAACGGCCTGACCGGCCGGTGGAGCTGGGACCCGGATACCCTGAGCATCAAGGGCCTGGACACCAACTCCCGCAACCAGCAGTATGTGGTGACGTCGGTGGCCCCCAAGCTGACCCGGGCCGTGCTGGCGGAGTCCCCGGACCGGGCGCAGGGGGTGCCGGACGTTTTCACCCGGACCCCCGCCAACGTTCCGCAGATCGTGCGGCAAACGGCCGAGAGCGTCACCGCGGGAAGCAGCAGCAATTACGCCAAGGCCATGGCGATCCAGAATTACCTGCGCTCCGCGGAGTTCAGCTACTCGCTCCAGTCCCCCGTGCAGGGCGGCTACGACGGCAACGGGTTGTCCGTGCTGGCGGACTTCCTGACCCAGAAGAGCGGCTACTGCATCCATTTCTCCTCGGCGATGGCCGTGATGGCGCGGCTGGAGGGGATTCCCAGCCGGATCGCCGTCGGCTACGCCCCGGGCCGCGTCACCGGGTCCACCGTGTCGATCGCCGGCCAGGGGGCGCTGCCCGAATACGAGGTCGACGCCCGCGACGCGCATGCCTGGCCCGAACTCTACTTCCAGGGCGTGGGCTGGGTGGCCTTCGAGCCGACACCCTCCCGCGGCGTGGTGCCGGCCTACGCCACGGAGCCGGCGGCGCCCAGCGGGGCCAGCACCAACGAAAACAACGACGGTTTGATCCCGGAGGATGACCCGAAGCCCACGTCGGCGCCCGCGCCGGCCCCGCTGCCGGCGCCAGCCGTCGCGGGCGGGGGCGGCTCCGGCAGCACGCTGCCGGCGCTGCTGTACGGCGCCGCCGGGGTGCTGCTGGTCCTGTTGCTGCTGGCGGCGCCGGCGCTGCTCCGCGGCGGTGTGCGGCGGCGGCGGCTCAACGCGTCAGCGACCGGCGCGGCCGGGTCCGCGGTGCCGGCCTGGGAAGAACTGCGGGATCTCGCCACGGACTTCCGGGTCGCGCCGCAGAGCAGCGAAACACCGCGGCACTTTGCAGCGCGGCTACGCGGTTCAGCGGCGCTGGGCGAAGCGGGCGGGGTGGACGCACCGGCGCACGCTGCTGTGGACTCCCTGACCGGCGACTACGAACGCCAGCAGTACGGCCGCCCGGACACGGGCTCCCCCGCCGGTGTGCCACTGCCCGGCGGCGCCCCCGCGGACAGGATCGCAGCGGTGCGGGACGCGCTGCGGGCGCACGCGTCGTGGAGCACGCGGCTGCGCGCCACCTGGCTGCCGCCCTCGCTGACGGCCCGCTTGCGGCGCCGGGTGTCGACGCCGCGCGCCGCGGCGCGGGGGCCCGGGAGGGGTGCCGGGCACGGCGCCGCGGGGTCCTGGTCCAGGCTCCGCGGCGCCGTCCGCCGGCTGCGCCGGAACTAGCCGGCGTAGGGGTCGGCGATGCCGATGTACTGGGTGTAAAGGTACTCCTCGATGCCTTCGAGGCCGCCCTCGCGTCCCAGGCCGGACTGCTTGACTCCGCCGAACGGTGCGGCCGCGTTGGACACCACGCCGGCATTCAGTCCCAGCATGCCGGTTTCCAGGCGTTCGCCCATCCGGATGCCCCGGTTCAGGTCCTTGGTGAAGACGTAGGCCACCAGGCCGTACTCAGTGTTATTCGCGAGCCGGACGGCTTCGTCCTCGGTGTCGAAGGTGATGATCGGGGCGACGGGGCCGAAGATCTCCTCGGTCAGGATCCGGGTGCCCTCGGTAACGCCCTTGAGGATCGTGGGCTGGTAGAAGTAGCCCGGACCCTCGACGGCGGAGCCGCCCAGCACCGTGACGGCGCCCGCGGAGACCGCGTCGGTGACCAGCTCGTGGACCTTGTCGCGGCTCTTGGCGTCGATCAGAGGGCCCACCTTGGAGTCCGACTCGGTGCCGCGGGCCGTGGTCATGTCCTTCATCTTCGCGGCGAATTTCTCCGCAAACTCGTCGGCCACGGACTCGTGCACAATGAACCGGTTCGCCGCGGTGCAGGCCTCGCCCATGTTCCGCAGCTTCGCCAGCATCGCCCCGGCCACGGCCGCGTCGACGTCGGCGTCCTCGAACACCACGAACGGCGCGTTGCCGCCCAGCTCCATCGAGGTCCGCAGCACGGTCTCGGAAGCGTCCGCGAGCAGCCGCCGGCCAACTTCAGTGGAGCCGGTGAAGGAGAGCTTGCGCAGCCGCGAGTCCTTGATCAGCGGCCCGGTGGTGGCACCGGCGGTGGAGGTGGGGATCAGGTTCAGCACGCCGGCAGGCAGGCCGGCCTCGAGCATCACGGCGGCGAAGAGCTGCGAGGTCAGCGGGGTCAGGTTCGCGGACTTGAGCACCATGGTGCAGCCGGCCGCGACGGCCGGGGCCACCTTGCGGGTGGCCATGGCCAGCGGGAAGTTCCACGGCGTGATCAGCAGGCAGGGCCCCACCGGCTTCTTCGTCACCAGGAGCCGGGACTTGCCGTCCGGGGACACCGAGTAGCGCCCGAACGCGCGGACGGCCTCCTCGGAGAACCAGCGCAGGAACTCGGCGCCGTAGGTGACTTCGCCGCGGGCCTCGGCCAGCGGCTTGCCCATTTCGAGGGTCATCAGCAGCGCGAAGTCCTCGGCCCGTTCCGTGACGAGTTCGAAGGCGCGGCGCAGGATCTCACCGCGCTCCCGCGGCGGGACCTTGGCCCAGGACTCCTGCGCGGCAGCGGCGGCGTCCAGGGCCGCGGCGCCGTCCTCGGGGCCGGCGTCGGCGAGGCTCAGCAGCACCTTGCCGGTGGCGGGATCCTCGACGTCGAAGGTCTTGCCGGACGCGGCCGGGCGCCATTGCCCGTCAATCAGCAGGCCTGTCGGCACGGTGGCCAGCAGTGCGGCCTCACGCTCCGCGGTAACGGTGGGCTGGGCAGTTACAGTCACAATGACTCCCTCGTCGGCAATGGGTTGGAAAAAATCGATGATCGGCGCCCGCGCCGTCGTGCGCCGCGGGGCTGGACTAATGCCACGGTACTGCCGGATTCTCCGGAGTGTCTACGCTTGCGCGCACTAGCCCCCGCAGGTTTTGCTGTGCAGCTGCACAAGGTCGATCCGCGTCCCGCCGGGGCTGCGGGGCCCGGGTCAGCGCGCGGCGAGGACCGCCGAATACAGTTCGCGCTTGCTGACCCTGGCGTCCTCCGCGACGGCGGCGACGGCTTCCTTGAGCCGGATGCCCTGCGCGATCAGCGCATTCACGGCAGCGACCTGGTCCTCCGGCTTGCCGGGCTCCCGTTCCGGCGCGCCGCCCACGACGACGGCGATCTCGCCTCGGACCTCGTTCGCCTCGGTCCATTCGAGGAGTTCACGCAGGGTTCCGCGGATGACCTCTTCGTAGGTCTTGGTCAGTTCCCGGCAGATGGCCGCGCGGCGGTCTGCGCCGAAGCGTTCGTGCAGGGCGCGGAGCATGGGCTCCAGCCGGTGCGGCGCCTCGAAGAACACCATGGTGCGCCGTTCGGCGTCGAGGTCCGCGAGCCGGGAGGCGCGTTCGCCGGCTTTGCGCGGCAGGAATCCCTCGAAGCAGAAGCGGTCGGTCGGCAGGCCGGACAGGGCGAGCGCGGTCAGCACGGCCGAGGGGCCGGGGACGGCGGTGACAGTGAGGCCGGCGGCGACGGCGCCCTCCACCAGCCGGAAGCCCGGGTCCGAGACCGAGGGCATGCCGGCGTCGGTCACCATGACCAGCGTTTTCCCGGACCGCACCTGGTCCAGCAGCTCGCCGGTCTTGGCCGCCTCGTTGTGCTCGTGGTAGCTGATCACCCGGCCGGCCACGGTGATGCCGAGGCTTTGGACCAGCCGGTGCAGCCGCCGGGTGTCCTCGGCGGCGACGATGTCTGCCGTCTCCAGCAGTCCGATCAACCGGGCGGAGGCGTCCCCGACGTTGCCGATCGGGGTGGCGGCCAGCACGATCCGGCCCGGACCGGCGGCCGTCCCCGCTGCCGGAGCCGCGGCGGCGTCGGCTGCGGACGGAGCCGCGTCGGCGGCGGCCGGGGCCGGTGAAGTACTCGGTGACGTGCGTTGTTCTGGATCCACCCCACCAGCCTACTGCCGGGCGCGCGGGACCGACGATCACGGCCGCGAAAGGTAGCATGGGCAACGTGACGCAGACCCCCATGCGGCCTGCCGAGGCCGGTTCAGCCGCATCGGTGCCCGCCGATGCCAGCCCGGACAACCCCCGCCCCGCCCGCAGCCCGGACCCTGCCGGTGCCGGGCGCAACCTTGAGGGGCACCGCTGGATCCGCCGCCCCGGCGAGGCGTTCACCGCCGAGGCGCTCACGGAACGGCTGGTCGGCAATATCCGCAGTTGGCGGGACTATCCGCCGTCGCTGCGCCTCTGGTTCTGGCTGATCCCCGCCCTCACCGCGCTGCTGGGCGGCATCCTGCGCTTTGTCCGGCTGGAGTCCCCGCACAACCTGGTGTTCGACGAAACCTACTACGTCAAGGACGGGTACTCGTTCCTGGTCAGCGGCTACGAGCGTGCCTGGCCGGACAAGGCCAACGATTCCTTCATCGCGGGCAACCCCGGGGTGCTGCTGGACAGCCCGGAGTACGTGGTCCACCCGCCGGTCGGCAAGTGGATGATCGCCGCCGGGATGTGGCTCTTCGGCCCGGAAAACTCCTTCGGCTGGCGCTTCGGGGCGGCCCTGACGGGCACCCTCTCCATCTTCCTGCTCGCCCTGATCGCCCAGAAGCTCTTCCGCTCCCTCACCCTGGGCGCCGTGGCCGGCGTGCTGCTGGCGGTGGACGGGCACCACCTCGTGATGTCCCGCACCTCGCTGCTGGACATCTTCCTGATGTTCTGGATCCTTGCCGCCTTCGGTGCGCTGCTGATGGACCGCGACGACGGCCGGCGACGGCTCGCGGCCCGGCTCGGCAGGCAGGCCGCGGCCTCCGCGGACGGCCGGCCCTCCCGGCTGCAGCTCGCCGCCGGGCCGTGGCTGGGCATCCGCTGGTGGCGGCTGGCCGCCGGCGTGTGCCTCGGCCTGGCCGTCGGGACCAAATGGTCCGCCTTGTTCTTCCTGGCCGGCTTCGGGCTGATGACGGTGCTGTGGGACCTGAGCGCGCGCCGGATCGCCGGTATCCACGGCTGGATTACCGGCGGCATCCTCAAGGACGGCATCGCCGCCTTCCTGATCATCGTCCCGGTCGCGGGCCTGGTCTACCTGGCCACCTGGGCCGGCTGGTTCCGCTCCAGCAACGCGTACTTCCGGCACTGGGCCGAGACCAACCCCTCGGCGGACTGGGGCTGGCTGCCCGATTCACTCCGCTCGCTGGCCCACTACCACCTCGAGGCTTACAAGTTCCATCAGGGCCTGAGCGCCGAGCACCCCTACGAGGCGAGCGCCTGGAGCTGGCTGGTGATGGGGCGCCCCACCTCATTCTTCTATGAATCGTCCAAGCAGGGCACCGCCGGCTGCGAGCTGCCCAACTGCACGTCCGCCATCCTCTCGGTCGGCAACCCGCTGATCTGGTGGAGCGCGGCGGTCTGCCTGGGCGTCCTGCTCTTCTGGTGGGCCGGCCGCCGCGACTGGCGGGCCGGGGCCGTCCTGGCCGGTGTGGCCGCCGGCTACCTGCCCTGGTTCATGTACCCGGAACGCACAATGTTCTTCTTCTACGCGGTATCTTTCGAACCGTTCCTGGTGCTCGCCCTGGTGTACTGCCTGGGGCTGGTCCTGGGCCGGCGCAGCTACCCGCTCTGGCGGCGCCGCTCCGGCCTCTACCTCGTCGCGTTGTTCGTCGTCGCGGCCGTACTGCTCTCGGCCTTCTTCTACCCGGTCTGGACCGCGGAGCTGATTTCGTACCAGGACTGGCGGCTGCGGATGTGGATGCCGTCCTGGATCTAGGGCAGGATAACTAGCGGAGCCCGCGTCCGCCGGGCCGCGGACCGGAACGGGAGACATGGTTGTGAGAGAAGCTAGCACCGCACTGCTCGTCGAGCTGGACCCGGCGAGCAACGTGACGGACCTGCTGCTGGAGCAGCACGGCAAGGATCCGGTGCACGCCCTCTACTCCCGCAAGGGCCCGTCCGGCTGGACCGACATTCCGGCCCGGCAGTTCCTGGATGCGGTCAAGGCCCTGGCCAAGGGCCTGATTGCCGGCGGCCTCACTCCGGGTGAGACGGTCGCCGTCATGTCCGCCACCCGCTACGAATGGACCGTGGTGGACTTCGCCATCTGGTTCGCCGGCGGCGTCACCGTGCCCATCTACGAGACCTCCTCCGCCAGCCAGGTCGAATGGATCCTGCACGACTCCGGCGCCCGCCGCGTCTTCGTCGAAGACCAGGTGAAGGCCACCCTGGTCCAGGGCGTCCTGGACGGCTCCGGCCTGCTCGCGGGCCGGCTGCTCGGCGTCGTCCGGATGGACTACGACGGCGCCGCCCCGAACCTCGCCAGCCTCGCGGCGGCCGGCGCCGGGGTCAGCGATGCCGAACTGGAGCGGCAGCGCTCCGCGGCCGGCCTGGCCGATGTCGCCTCGCTGGTCTACACCTCCGGCACCACCGGTCGGCCCAAAGGCTGCGAAATCACGCACGGCAACTTCGCCCTCGTCGCGAAGAACATCGTCCTGTTCCTGCCGGAAATCCTGCTCCAGGAACACACGCGCACGCTGATGTTCCTCCCGCTGGCCCACGTGCTGGCCCGCGCCGTGCAGGTGATCTGCCTGACCGCCGGCACCACGCTGGGCCACACCTCCAACGCCAAGGAACTGCTGGAGGATCTTGGCACCTTCCAGCCCACGTTCCTGCTAGTGGTGCCCCGGATCTTTGAGAAGGTCTACGCCGGAGCCGAGCACAAGGCGGCGCTGGCCGGCAAGGACCGTCTCTTCGAGGCGGCCGCCGCCGTCGCGATCGACTACTCGAAAGCCCTTGATGCCGCGGCACGCGGCGAGGGCGCCGGCCCCGGCTGGGTGCTGCGCGCCAAGCACGCCGTCTTCGACCGGCTGCTGTACCCGAAACTGCGGCAGGCGTTCGGTGGCAGCCTGGGCTACACAGTCTCCGGGGCGAGCCCGCTCAGTTCGCATGACGCGCACTTCTTCCGCGGCGCCGGCGTGCCCGTGCTGGAAGGGTACGGCCTGACGGAGACCACGGCACCGTGCACGGCCAACACCCCGACCCGCACCAAGGTAGGCACCGTGGGTATCCCGGTGCCGGGCACCACCATCAGGATTGCCGACGACGGAGAGATCCTGGTCAAGGGCATCGGCGTCTTCAAGGGCTACCATGCCAACGCGGCGGCCAACGCCGAGGCCTTCGTGGACGGGTTCTTCCGCACCGGCGACCTGGGCTCCCTCGATGCGGACGGTTTCCTCACCATCACGGGGCGGAAGAAGGACCTGCTGGTCACCGCCGGCGGGAAGAACGTGGCGCCCGGACCGCTGGAGGAGAAGATCCGCGAGCACCAGCTGGTGGCGCAGGCCGTGGTGGTCGGTGACGGGCGGCCGTTTGTGTCGGCCCTGGTCAACCTGGACCCGGAAGGCCTGGAGAACTGGTGCGCCGCGCAGCGTGTGCCCGTCATGGGGACCGCCGAGGCGGCGGCCAACGAGCAGGTCCGCGCGGCCATCCAGGCAGCCGTCGACGCGGCCAATACCCTGGTGTCCAAGGCAGAGTCGATCCGCAGCTTCGTGGTGCTCGACGCCGACTTTACCGTCGAGTCCGGGCACCTGACACCGTCCCTGAAGCTCAAGCGCTCCGCCGTCGTGCGCGATTTCGAGGCACAGATCAACCGGATCTACGGCTAGGGCCTTCGGTTACGGGGCGGCGCACGCAAAAGCGGCCAGCACCGCAGTGCCGGCCGCTTTGCTGTGCCGTGGTTGGTCCGGGTCCTGCTAGCTGCGGTCCTGCTGCTTCTGTTCCGGCTTCTGCTCCAGCTTCTGCTCGAGCGTCGGGTCCTGCGCCCGGTCCTGCGCCGCGCCGGTGCCGGTGTCCGCATCGCTGCCGGCGGGGCTGCCCCCGGCGCCGTTACGGTTGCGCTTGAAGCGGCGGCCCCTGGGCTCGGCCGCGTCCGCGGGGTCTGCGGCGTCCGACGCTTCCGACCCGTCCGCGGCGGCCTCGGCAGCACGCCGCCGGGGCGGCAGTCCCCGGCGTTTGCGGGTGGGCCAAGTGAGGATCAGGGTAAGGAGGGCGGCCAGGAGGACGAGCGCGCCGATCACGATCCCGGCGTCCACCCAGAACTGGCCGGGGAACAGCCGGATCAGCGTGTCCTCCAGGGAGAAGGTCCAGGTGCCGTTGGCGAAGAAGATTCGGTGGAACTCGGTGAAGAACTGCTCCCAGCCCAGCACCGCGAGCACACCAAGGCCGACGATGATCACCAGGGTGACGATCGAACCGGCGAACAGCCCGCGGCGGACTCCCCCGGTGCTGCGGCGGCGCAGGTAGAGAATGGCAACAAGGCTGAGCAGGATCAGCAGGGCGCCGGCGCCGAAGGCGGACAGGATCACGAGCTTGACGTCGGCCATGTGGCTGACTTCGCCTTGCTTGAACAGCGGTTCCCCGGCGCGGTTGACCAGCTCCCCGAGGTACCGCGGACCGGACCAGTTGCTCAGGTAGTCGACCGCGTAGGAACCGTAGGTCATCCGGTCGTCGGTGCTGAAGCCGTAGCCGTCCCCCGGGAAGCCCGGGCGGTTGTACTCGGCCCAGAGGAACAGCGGGCTGGTCACGGCGCGGACCGCCAGGACCAGCAGGATGACCGGGTAGCAGACCGCGAGCAGGACCTGCATCACCCGGGGCGCCACGGGCTTGGCGTTGGCGGCATGTTCCCGCTCGGCGTTGCGCCGTTCCACCTCCTCCTGCGGCGGCCGGACCTGCAGCGCCGAGGTCGGCAGCGACTCGCTGAAGTGTTCCGCTGCCGGCCCGTCGGTTGTGGCTGTAGTGGCTCCGGCGGATGCGCCCGCACTGCTGGCTGCGCCGGCGTCGGCGGCCCTCCGCTCGGCGCGGCGGCCCTGGCGTTCGCCCGCGGCGGGGGTCCGGTCGGAATCCACCGCACCGGGCACCGGGATCCCGGGTCCGGCGGCCGGCGCCGCACCGCCGCGTTCAGCGTCCGGCGTCGGGCTGGTCCGCCCGGCGTCCGGGGTCCCGGAGGCGGCGTCGGCCCGCTTGCCCGCGGCGGCCGGCTTCATCCACTCGAAAGCGGGCTCGCCGGCGTCGTCGGCAGGGTCCAGGTCCGGATCCTGCCGATTCGGAGGGGTGGGACTTTTTTCCGTCACTGCAGCTTCGCTTCCGTAGGTTTCCGCGCCGCCGTGCCTTGGGCCAGGCAGCGCCACATCTCTGACTCCGAGCCTACCGTCAGGGCCTCAACCCCGGCGAGGTGCCACCCCGTGGGCCGCCCGATTCAGGCGGAAATTTCGGTGTACCCGGCGTCCCGGCTGTCCAGGTCCCCGCTGGCGCCGGCACGGTATGCCCGGCCGCCGAACCTCAGGACATAGCCCCAGTAGGCGGCGAGGACCGCGGCACCGATGCTGATCTTGGCCCAGACCGGAAGACCGCTGGGCGTCACGAAGCCTTCGACCACGCCCGAAACCAGCAGCACCAGGACCAGTCCCAGGGCCACCGTGATGAGCGAGCGGCCCTCCGCGGCGAGCGCCTGCGAGCGCCGGCGCGGGCCGGGAGCCACCACGGCCCAGAAGATCCGCAGCCCCGCCGCGCCGGCCACAAAAACGGCCGTCAGTTCCATCAGGCCGTGCGGGAGGATGTAGCTGAAGAACACGTCAAGTTTCCCGGCACCGGCGAAGACGCCGGCGGCGACGCCGACGCCCTGGGCGTTGCCGATCAGGACCATCGGGACCCAGAAGCCCGTGATACCCAGGGCCACGGCCTGCGCGGCGATCCAGGCGTTGTTGGTCCATACCAGGCCGGCGAAGGACGCGGCGGGGTTCTCGGAGTAGTAGTTGACGAAGTCCTGCTCCACGTAGCGGCGGACCGCGGCGTCGGAGCCCAGCGCGCGCAGGGCCTCCGGGGAGTTGCCGATCCAGACGGCGTAGGCGGCGGCGACCAGGCAGAACGCGAGCCCGCAGCAGAGCGTCAGCCAGCGGATCCGGTACAGGGCGGCGGGCAGCGCGATAACGAAGAACCGGGCAAGATCCTCCATGAAGTTGGACCGCGCGCCGGTGAACCGGGTCCGCGCCTGGGCGAGGCTGGCCGAGAGCGCCGCGGACAGTCCGCTCTCGGGCGCCACGGAGCGCAGCAGCGAGAGGTCCGCCGACGCGCCCTGGTAGAGCCGCAGCAGCTCGTCCGCGTCGGCGCCGCTGAGCCTGCGCTGATGCGCCAGCGCGTGCAGCCGCGCCCACTTGTCCCCGTTCACCAGGGAGAACGCCTCGATGTCCACGGCACCACCCTAGCCCCCACCCCGGCGCGAACGGACACTTGAGGCCCCCACCCAGCGCGAACGGACACTTGAGGCCCAGGTTGCGCGGGGAAAAGAGGGCCCCAAGTGTCCGTTCGCGCTCAGGACCGGCGGGGAGGATGGTTAGACTGTGCCTCACTGGCACGGAAGCGGGGGTCCGGTTTGAGTTCCATCATCACAGGCGAGGCCGTCGTCCTTGAGTTGCGCCCGGCGTCGTTCGCTGCCCGGGCGCTGGGCCTGCTGCTGGATGTCCTGGTGCACGGCGCCGCGCTATGGGGCCTTCTCGCGGTGGTCGGGGCCGCCGCCCCCGAGCTGGACGGCGCTGCGCTGGGCGCCCTGGTCACCGTCGCCGTCGTCTTCTGTTTTGTGGTCCTGCCCGTCACGGTGGAGACGCTCAGCCGCGGCCTGTCCCTGGGCAAGCTGGCCGCCGGGCTGCGGATTGTGCGCGACGACGGCGGGGCCATCCGCTTCCGGCACGCCCTGATCCGGGGCCTGATCGGGTTCCTCGAAATTTACGCGACGCTGGGCGGCCTGGCGGCCGCCGTCGCGCTGTTCAACGGAAAATCCAAGCGGCTCGGCGACCTGGTGGCCGGCACCTACGCGCTGCGGCGCCGGGTGCGGGCCGAGGCGCCGGCGCTGCACAGCGTCCCGTTCCAGCTGCAGCCCTGGGTGTCGATGGCGGATATCGGTCGGATCCCGGACGCCGCGGCCCACCGCGGCGCGCTCTTTCTCCGCCAGGCCGGCCGCATGGCGCCCGCTTCGAGGGCGGGGATGGCGCAATCGCTGGCCAGCGAGCTGGCGGCGCACGTCGCTCCCCCGCCGCCGGCCGGAACCGGAGCCGAGGAGTACCTGGCGGCGGTGCTCGGCGAGCGAAGCCGCCGCGAACTGGACCGGCTGCGGCTCACGCGGGAACGCAGCGCCCGGCTCGGTGCACGGCTGGGCCGGCTGCCGCACCAGCGGGAGCGCTGACGGCGGACCCGGGCCCGGGACCCTACTCAGCGCTGGGCCTACTCAGCGCTGGGCGTACTGGGCCCAGGGGATGTTCCAGTCGCCGAAGCCTTCCAGCGGCTCCACCGGCGCCGCGCCAGTGTTCAGCGTCTGCACAATGTCGCCGGTTTTCATGTTGCTGAAGAACCACTGGGCGTCCGCCGGGAGCAGCCCGACACAGCCGTGCGAAACGTTGAACCTGCCCACCGCGCCCCACGCGGACTCCAGCGCCTGGTGCACGTAGACGCCCGACGTCGTCAGCCGGTTGGCGTATTCCACGGTCAGCGGCGGGTAGTAGCCCTTGTCGCCGGGTTTGAGGCCGATGCTGCCGGCGTTGAATTTGGAACGGCGCTCCTGCTCCATGATGACCGCGTAGCCGGAGGGTGAGAGCCAGTCCTCGCCGCCGAGGGTGACCGGCGCGGTTTTGACCAGCCGCCCGTCAAAGTACACCTTCATGGTCTTCGTGATGTCGTCCACGACGGCGATGCGCTGCGGCCCCACCGTAAAAGAGACCGGAACATTGGAGTTGCCGACCATGCCGTTGCCGAAGTCGACGCCGAACAGTTTCAGGTCCACGGTGATCCGGCTGTTGGCCGCCCAGAACTTGTCCGGCCGGATCCGCACCCGGCGGTCCGAGTACCAGCGCCAGGCGACGGCCTGGCCCGAGGAAACCTTGACCTTGACGGCCTTTTCCATGGCCGCCTTGTTGAGCACCGGCTCGCTGAAGACGATCTCGACGGGCTGCCCGGCGCCGATGGTGCTGCCGTTGAACGGATAGACGGCGGCGTCTGCCTCGTTGGCCGTGCCCACCGTCGTGAAGCTTCGCTCCTGTTTCGTCTCCCGGCCGGCCCCGTCAACAATAGTGAAGCTGTAGCGGTACCGGGTGTTGAACGCGAGGGGGTCCCCGGCGGTCCAGGTGGAACCGTCCGCACTGAGGCTCCCGGCAACGGGGTCGCCGCCGGCCTCGGGCTCCAGCCGCACGTCCTTGACCAGCCCGTTGACGGCCTTGACGGAGGGCAGGGCGGCCGGATTGACGTCCGTGGCGCCGTCCAGCGGCGTCACCCCGAGTTCGACGGCTTTCGCCACGGGTGCGGCCAGGCCCGGGACGTTGCGCATCGGCGACGCCGACTCCGAGGGCAGGTCGCTGTCCGCCCAGACCGGGCCGGTGGCGACGCCGATGCCGCCGGCGCCGATGGCAAGGCAGAGCCCGGCCACGGCCAGCATTTTCCCGGTAGCCTTCCCGGTACTCTTCCCGGTAGCCTTCCCGGCGTTCCTACCGGCGCCAGCGCGGGTGCTCATCGTCTCGTCCATCCGGTGTCCCCCAAAATCCTGTCCCCCAACCACAATTCTCCGCGGCTTTAGTTGGCGTACTTCGCCCAGGGGATGTTCCAGTCCCCGTAGCCGTCGTCGTTGGCCGCATAGTCGCCGTCGGTGTTGACCACCTGGACCACGTCGCCGGTCGTCATGTTGTCGAAAACCCACTTGGCGCCGTCGGGGCCCAGCCCGATGCAGCCATGGGAGAGGTTAACCTTGCCGATGTAGGGCATGGCGGACTCGGTCGCCTGGTGGATGAATTCGCCGCTGGTCGTCAGGCGGGTGGCGTAATTGACGTCGAGTTGCCCGTAGTAGGCCGGGTCGCCCGGCTTCAGCCCGATGGTGGAGGCGTCCATGTGCTCAACCCGGTACTGTTCCATCAGGACGAGATAGCCGCGCGCCGACGGGAAACGGGTGTCGCCCAGCGTCGCCGGCCAGCTGCCGACCTGGCGGCCGTTGACCGAGGCGGTGAACGTGTGCGCCTTGGCATCGGCGATGGCGACCTTCTTGTCGCCGATGTGCACCGTGACTTTCTTGTTGAAATTGCCGATCTGGCCCTTGCCGAGGTCGACGCCGAAGAGCTTGATGTCCATCGTGACGGTGCTGTTGGCCGCCCAGAAATTCTGCGGCCGGTAGCGGACCATGGTGTTGCTGTACCAGTGGAAGTCGCCGGCCTGCCCCGAAGTGGAGCTGACCTTAATCGCTTTTTCGACGGCGGCGCGGTTCAGCACCGGTTCGCTGAAGGTGAGTTGGAGCGGCTGCGCGACGCCGACCTTCATGCCGTCCAGCGGGTAGATGGCCGCGTCCGCCTCGTTGGCGGTGCTCACCGTGGTGAAGCTGCGGGTGGCGTCCGTGCTGCGTCCCGCGCCGTCGACCACGGAGTAGCTGTAGGTGTAGCGGGTGTTGAACTGCAGCGGCCCGGTGGCGGCCCAGCTGGAACCGTCGGCGCTGAGCTTTCCGTCCACGGCGTCACCCGAATCGCTGGTGAGGGCGGCGCGCTCGATCCGGCCGTTGCCCACCTTCAGGGTGACCGGCGCGGCCGGGTTGACCTGGACGGCGGCGTCGGCGGGCGCGGCCGCGAGCTTCAGCGGCGGCACGACCGGGAAGGCAAGCCCCTGGGTGGACCGCTCCGGCGAACCGGCTTCGGAAGCAAAGGAAGGATGGGCCAGGGGTCCTGCCGCGGCAAACACTCCGCCGCCGGCCGCCAGCGCGCACGCCGCGGCCAGTACGGCGGCCTTCCGGCCGGTGCTCCAGGTCTTGGGTGCGATCACAGTACTCGGGTCCTTCCAGACGTTACCTTGACAGCATAAGTGAATTTCCGGTGCGGGCCGCCCTGGCCAGCGCCACGATACGGTCACAAAAAGAGGCCCCGGACTCACGGTCCGGGGCCCCTCAGGCAGCTGGGGTCGCGTCTAGTAGCGGTAGTGCTCCGGCTTGTAGGGGCCGGCGACGTCGAGGTCCAGGTAGGCGGCCTGTTCCTTGGTCAGCTCCGTCAGTTCCGCGCCGAGGGCGTCAAGGTGCAGCCGGGCGACCTTCTCGTCGAGGATCTTCGGCAGCACGTAAACCTGCTTCCCGTACTCCCGCTCCCCCTCCGGCTGGCCCGCCTTGGTGAACAGTTCGATCTGCGCGATGGTCTGGTTGGCGAAGGAGTTGCTCATCACGAAGGACGGGTGCCCGGTGGCGTTGCCGAGGTTCAGCAGGCGCCCTTCGGACAGGACGATGATGGAGCGGCTGTCCTTGCCCGTGGCCGGGTCGGCCTCGAAGACCCACTCGTGCACCTGCGGCTTGATCTCGACCTTCTTGATGCCGGGGATCCGGGCCAGTCCGGCCATGTCGATCTCGTTGTCGAAGTGGCCGATGTTGCCCACGATCGCCTTGTCGCGCATCCCGGCCATGTGCTCGGCCATGATGACGTCCTTGTTGCCGGTGGTGGTGATGAAGATGTGGCCTTCTTCCAGGACACTCTCCAGCGTGGCTACCTGGTAGCCGTCCATCGCGGCCTGCAGCGCGCAGATCGGATCGATTTCGGTCACGATCACCCGTGAACCCTGGCCGCGGAACGCCTCCGCGGCGCCCTTACCGACGTCGCCGTAGCCGCAGACGACGGCGACCTTGCCGCCCATCAGCACATCGGTGGCGCGGTTGATGCCGTCCGGCAGCGAGTGGCGGATGCCGTATTTGTTGTCGAACTTGCTCTTGGTGACGGAGTCGTTGACGTTGATCGCCGGGAACAGCAGCTTGCCCTGCTCGGCGAGCTGGTACAGGCGGTGGACACCCGTCGTGGTCTCCTCGGTCACGCCGAGCAGGCGCGAACCGATCCGGGTCCACTTCTGCGGGTCCTGCTGCAGCGAGGCGCGCAGTACCTCGAGGAAGACGCGGCCTTCCTCGGATTCGTCGTCTCCGGCGGCCGGGACGGCGCCGAGGGCTTCGAACTCGGCGCCCTTGTGCACCAGCATGGTGGCGTCGCCGCCGTCATCGAGGATCATGTTCGGGCCCAGGTCCGGGTTGCTGTCCGCCCCCGGCCAGGTCAGGATCTGTTCGGCCGTCCACCAGTATTCCTCGAGCGTCTCGCCCTTCCAAGCGAACACCGGAACGCCCTGCGGGTCCTCGACGGTGCCCTGGCCAACGACGACGGCGGCCGCCGCCTCGTTCTGGGTGGAGAAGATGTTGCAGGAGGCCCAGCGGACCTCGGCGCCGAGCGCGGTGAGGGTTTCGATCAGCACGGCCGTCTGGACCGTCATATGCAGGGAACCGGCGATCCGGGCGCCCTTCAGCGGCTGGCTGGCGCCGAATTCCTCGCGCAGGGCCATCAGCCCGGGCATCTCGTGCTCGGCGAGGCGGATCTGGTGCCGGCCGGCCTCGGCTAGCGAGATGTCCGCAATTTTGTAATCGAAAGTCATGGGGATCCTTTGTGGTAGCCGGATGTACTGAAGGGACTGCAAGTGGTTCGACGCCGGGGCAGCTGCCGATGGGCCGGCCTGCGGATTTTCCCGGGGCTTCCCTCGGGGGCTATTGCGCGGCGTGGCGGGGCCCTCCGTCGGGCCGGCCGCCGTCGTGCTGGTCGGAGGGGGCAGCGGTGGCCGCGGCCAGCAACTCCGGCGGCAGCAGCAGCGGGATGCCGTCCTCGATCGCGTAGCGCGGCTTCTGCCCGTCCGCGCCGGGCGTCGCGGCGACGAGTTCGTCGCCCTCCTGCACCAGGGCCGAGCCCGTCACGGGGCAGCGCAGGACAGACAGCAGTTCGGGACTGATCAGTGGCATGGTGAAGGCTCCCTGGGGGCGACGCCGCTGGCGCCGGTGGCGTACGGAAATTTCAGTTCCCAGCCTACCGCCAGTTCGCGGCTCAGGAGGGTTCGCGCAGGACGCGCAGGTGCCCCCGCCGGGTTCCTTCGGCGGCGGCCGGTGCTTCGAGCGCCGGATGCGCGGCGCGCTGGCCCTGCACGGGCTCCGCCGCAGCGGGCCGGGCCGCGGCTTCGCGGACAGCGTTGGCGAGGGCGAGCAGGTCATCGGGTCCGGGACCGGCCGGGGTGGCCGGCATCGCGAGGCGCAGCACTTCCCACCCCCGCGGGACCGTCAAGGTACCGGCGTGCTGTTCGCAGAGGTCGTAGCAATGGGGTTCGGCGTAGGTGGCCAGCGGGCCGAGCACGGCCGTGGAGTCGGCATACACGTACGTCAAAGTGGCTACCGCCGAATTGCGGCAGGCTGACCTTGAACATTGACGAATTGCACCCACGACATCACAGACTACTCCCCCCGGCCCGCGCGTCCGCGCATTGAAACGCCCCGGCGGCCGGCTGTCTGCCGGCTTGCCTTATATAACGGCCGGCACCAGCGCGCCCGGCCGGGGCGTCGGGCGCGTACCGGACGGCGGGTCGCGGCGGCCGCCATATCGCAGAAATCAGGTGCCGGGTTTAGAGTCAAGGTATGCAGTCATCGCACCATGATCCCGGCTTTACGGTCCGGTTGGCTGACCCCGGCGCCGGCGGCACCGCCCCGGGGAAGAGCTTTCGTCAGCGCCGCAGGAACCGGCACGGCCGCGGCCTGCGCGGCGAGCTGATGCTCCCGACCTTGCCCGGGTACCGGACGCGTTCGGACCGTTTCGATGATTTTGTCCTGGATTCGGCGCAGCGCCTGCACGATATCTGGGGCAAGCCGCTGGACGGCGTCCGCTTCGCGGTCGAGGAGATCCCGCCCGGGCTGGAGCAGCTTGTGGCCGACGGCACCCCGGCGCCGATGGGATCCTACGCTCCGGCGACGGCGGAAGACGGTCCCGTGATCACGCTCTACCGGCGGGTGGTGGAACAGGCCTGCGGCAGCCGCGAAGAACTCCAGGACCTCGTGCACGACGTGGTCGTGGAGCGCACGGCCGAGATGCTCGGCGTGCCGCCGGAGTCACTGGACCCGGTCTACCGCCGCCGTTACTAGCCCGCCAGCCCGCCGCCGCTACCCGCCCGGGCTAGTACCGGAGAGTGACCTGCGGCTACCTGCCCGGGCTAGTACCCGAGGGTGACCGGGACTTGCTCCTGGCCGGCCGCACCGGGGGTGACCGGGATGCTCGCAATGTCGGCCCTGCCGTCCTGCTCCAGCAGCACGGCACCGTAGGCCCCGTCCCCGGACGCCGACACCAGGTACCCCACCAGCGGTGACCCGCCCACGTCAGCGGGGACCCTGACCGAGGCGGTGGTCCCGCCCGCAATGTCAGCGGTGGCTGCGGCGCGGATCTTGCCGTCGGCGGTGATCGGCGTGTAGGTAATCGTGGCACGGCCTTCCGGGGCGCCGAACATCAGGAACCGCTCGCCCGTCCGCGGCACCGCGACCACGTGCTGGCTTCCCAGCCGCGCCGAGGCCGGTGCCCAGGCAAAGTCCGCGGCATCCTCGGCCTTGACCCCGCGGGTGACCCTGGCCGCGGCGGCAAAGGAAACGTCCGAGCTGGCCGCAAGGGTGTAATGGCCGGCCGGCACCCCCGCGAGGGAGACCTCCGTGACCGCACCCGCCTTGGCAGTGACCACTCCGCCCGGCAGCGCCTTTTGGCCGTCGCGTCCGAACAGTTTCACTTCAACGACGGCGTCCGCGGCCCCGGGGACAGCGATCTGCAGGGCGGGTTTGGCGTCGGCGAAGCCGGGTTTCGCACCCAGGGACGCCAGCGCCGCGGGGCCCTGCAGGTCAATGCCGGAGATGACCTGCCCGGTGGCGGGGACTGTTCCCGGCGAAATGAATTCCACTCCGCCCGGGGTCAGCCCGCGGAGCACACTCTGCTGGATGACGGCTGAGACCGGGCCGCCCGTACTGCGCACCCGCACGCCCAGCCGTTCCTGCCCGGGCGCCAGCCCGGCGAGGATGATGGACCGGGTGCTGCCCGGCGCCACCAGCAGTCCGCGGCTCCCGGGAGCCTGGATGGCGCCCTTGGCACCGAACAGATCCAGGCTGACGGTGGCGGGGGTGCCGGAGGCGTTGCTGACTTTCAGGACCGCAGTCCGGCCCAGTGCGGTGTTCGCCCCGACCAGCCACAGATCGTTGGCCGGCCGCTGGCAGGCGGCGGCGGCAGCGCCGCGGAGGTCCCCGTCGGTGGCCGTGTAGCTCATCACCGCGCCGGCCGAGGGCTGCTGGTTTCCCTGCGCGTCCGCGCTGAGCACGCTGACGGCGTCGACGCTGCGCTCCGGTACAACTCCGGCGCGCAGTGCGGTCGCGGCGGGGGCTGACGGCGTCGCCGCGGACCCCGGGGCGGTCGCCGGGGCGGCTTTGGCCAGTTGCACCAGCGGGGTGCCGGTGAGCGCGGCCAGCCGGCTTCCGGGAAGCACCCCGGCGCTGGAGCTCAGCACGACCGCGCTGACCGCGCTCCGGGCGGTGGCAGATTCCGGGCTGAACTGCGGGTCCGTGCCCACGGGCGTACCCTGGAGCAGCCGCGCCGGTCCGGGGCAGACACCCACGTTGCTGCCGGCCGGGACCGCGGCCAGCGGCGCTTCCAGTTGTCGGCTGCCGGGGTTTTGTGGCGAGAGGGCGGACGCCGCCACCAGGCCGCCGCCTGCCGCGATCAGCACCAGTGCGGAAAGCACCCCGCCCACGGTCCCGGAAACGCGCTTCAGCCGGGCCGGGAGCGGAACCCGGCCCGCGACGGTGCGCGGTGAGCCGCCCCGCCCGCCCCGGTCCCGTTTGGCCTCCGTTGCCGGGGCCTCCAGGTCGCGGGGCTGCCCGGCGGGAGCAGGCTGTTCCGGGGGCGTTACGCCCTCGTTGTCGTCATGCATGCTGGTGTTCCTTACGCAGGGAGCCTTCGTCCCTGGAGAGCCCGGTGTTCGGCCGGCGGGCTGGCATGGGGATGGCCAGGAGGACCGTCAGGCCGATCACTACGGCCTGGCCGATACCGGTCCAGAGTGCCCACGGGTTTTCGTAACGGATGCTGAGCCGGCCGCCCTGGGCCGGCAGGGTGAAGGCTTGCGCCCAGTCCGCGGTGGTGGCGGTCAGGCGGCGGCCGTCCAGCCAGGCGCTCCAGCCCGGGTCCGCCCGGTCAGTGAGGACCACCAGCCGGCCTTCCGGTCCGGCCGGTACGGTTGCGTCGGCGGAGACCGGCTCCGCCGGCAGCAGCCCGACAGTAGTTCCGGAGCGGTCGACGATCCGGACGCGGTGCGCGACGTCGGCGTTCTTGGCTTCTTTCTCGTTCAGCGGGCTGATCCGCCACAACCAGCCGACGTCGGTGCGGCCGACGGCGACGAGGCCGGGGACGGCATCCATCCGGCTGGCGGTCAGTTCGGCGGAGCTGTCGCTGGCCTCGAGTACGACAAAGCCGACGCCGAGCTGCTCCAGCTGCCGGCGGGGGTCCACGCCCTGGCCGGCGGCGATAGTGGCGACCACGCTACGCAGGGACGCGGCAACCGCGTCGTCGTCGCGGACTGTTTCCTTGCCCGGGGCGCCCGTCACCGTGCGGGCCGAGGCGACGGCGGAGAGGGCGTCCAGCCGGGTACCGTCGCCGCGCATCAGCGCGGCGGCAAAACTCCCGTCCTCCTTGGCGGAGAGGACCAGCGTCCGGGTCTGTTCCGGTCCCTCCCCCCGGTCGATCGCCGTCGTCGGGAGCAGGCGGGGCATGCCGGCCTGGACCAGCCGGCGGACGCCGAGCGCACCGCCGGGGACGGCGCCGGTGCCCGCGTCGGCGGTACCGGTGATCCCGGCAGCAGCGGGGGCGCCGTCCGGGTCGGTGGCGGCAGCCGCAGGCGGGTCCGGTTGCAGCACATTGTGGGCCGCCCACGCAGCGAGTCCGGCCAGCGGACCGGCGAGCAGGAGCACCATTGCGGTGACGGCGGTGCCGCTGACCAGGAGTTTGCGGCCAAGACCGCCCGCGGCGGATGCGTCGGCGGCGTCGACCAGGGCTTCGGCACCGATCAGCGCCGCGCCCAGCAGCGCGAACGCCGCGGCGGAGACCGCCGGGCCGGTGAACGGCGTGACCAGGACCTCGGCGCTGGCGCCGGTGGCGATGTGTCCGGCCAGCCAGCCGCCCGCCAGCATCAACACGGCCGCGGCCCAGAGGCAGCGGGCCAGCCAGGGCCGCCGCCCCGCGGCACGCCGGCCCGGGAGGAAGAGGGCGGTAACCGCCAGCACCAGGACCGGCAGGCCGATCAGCAGGGCGAGCAGCAGGGCCCACGGCACGGCCCCGGGGCCGAAGGCGGACAGCCCGGCGAGGCCCCCGGTGCCCTCGAAGCGCAGCGGCTGGCCCAGCGCCTGCTGCCAGAGCGGTGCTGCGTCAAAGCCGAGCGGCAGGCCCGGATCGGCGAGCAGGGCCCGGGGCCGGTCCAGGACCGGCAGGGCAAAGGGAAGGAACAGGGCGACGCTGGGAAGCAGCGCCCACCAGATGGTGCGTCCCCGGCGCCACAACAGGACACCGCACAGCGTCACGACGACGGCGGCAGGGAGCAGCAGGGACGGGGCGGCCGCGGTGATGACGGCCAGCGCGAGCCCCGCAGCGGCTGCCGCGGTCCAGGACGGTGTGCCGTTGACCCCGGGCTTGACCGGAGGCTTCTCGGTGAAGCGCCGGTCCCCCGGCACCGGGACCGCGAAGCGCCCGCGGCCCGGGACGGACCCGGTGGCGCGGAGCAGGGCAAGGACAAGCAGCGGCATCATGACGTGCGCCACAAGCGCGCCGAGACGGCCCTGGTTCAGGGCAACCTGGAGGGCGGGCGCACCGGCCCAGAGGAGTGCGGCCGCCAGACGAAGCCTGCGCCGGCGGGTCAGGGCTCCGGCGGCGAACCAGGCGCCCAGCGCGGACAGCGGCATGGCCAGGATGAGCAGCCAGGCCACGGCACCGTTGGCGTTGCCCGCACCAAGCACACCTAGCACCCAGAGCACGTAGCCGAACGGGTCGCCGTGACCCGGCAGCCCGGCCCCGAGCGCAACCCACCAGCTTGAGGCATGGTTCCAGATGTCGCCCAGCCGGCCCGAGACCGGGATGAGCGCCCCGCCGGTGACGGCGTCGGCGCGGAACAGCCCCAGCAGGCCGATCAGCGACGCCGCGGCGGTGACCAGCAAGGCCAGCAGGGCACCGTTGCCTACCCAGCCGCGCTCGGTGGTGCCCAGCGCCGCGAAGTCGTCGGTGGAATCGCCGCTGGGCTGGTCGGCGAGCAGGTCGTGGCCGGCGGCGTCACCGGCGTCGTCCGAGCCGAGCGCCTCCATGAGCGAGCGGCGGTGCGCCCAGACCTCCCGCCGGGGCGTCTGCAGCCCCTTGATGACGGAGCGGCGGATGCGCCGGGTGCGGGCGGCGTTGCGGCGGCCGCGGAACACGGCGGCGGGGCGGGCGAGGGCGCCGAGGGTTGCCAGCAACTGGGCGAACCCGTGGCCGGGGTCCTTGACGGCGATGCTGAGGACCAGCTTGAAGAGGCTGCCCAGCAGGGCCCCGACGGCGTGCACGGGGACTTTCCATGCCGGGGCGTGCTTGAGCCGCAGGTGGACCTGCGCCTTGCGGGCCGCCGCTGCATTGCCTTGGGCGTGCGGGCGGTGCGACACATGGAACATGCGGGCGCTCGGCACCACCACCACCCGGTGGCCGGCGAGCCGGTTGCGCCAGCAGAAGTCGACGTCGTCGCCGCTGCCAGGAAGGGCCGGGTCGAAGCCGCGGAGGTGTTCCCAGACGTCGCGGCGGACCAGCATGCCGGCCGAGTTAACGGCGAAGATGTCGCTGCGGCCGTTGTACTGGCCCTGGTCGAGTTCATCGGCTTCGATCAGGGTCAGCCGCTCGGCCCAGCGGCTGGTGGAGAGTCCCACATCGATCAGCCGGCGTTCGGCGTGCCAGTCCAGCTGCTTGCAGCCCGCCACGGTGACGGAGGGGGCCCGCTCCACGGCGTGCAGCAGCTCGGCGAGGGCTTCGGGGGCGGGTGCGGCGTCGTCGTGCAGCAACCAGATCCATTCGGGGGCCTCGGGCGCGGCCTCCCCGCGCCAGGGCGCGAGTGCCTTGAGCCCGGCTTGGACGGCGCCGCCCATGCCGCTCCTGCCCGGTTCGACGACGGTGACGTTGGCCGGGCCGAGGGCCTGGCCAAGCAGGGCCGCCGAGTGGTCACGGGAGCCGGCATCGATCCCGAGGGCCGCATCCGCCGGACGCGTCTGCGCCGCCAATGCCGCCAGGGTCCTGGGGAGATAGTCACCGCCGTTGTGGGCTACCACAACGGCGGTGACTTGTACTTCTTGAAGAATTAGACTGCCCGCTTCCTAAGCCGGCGGCGTTCCCGCTCGGAGAGGCCGCCCCAGATGCCGAAGCGCTCGTCGTTGGACAAGGCGTACTCCAGGCATTGTGAACGGACGTTGCAGGCACCGCACACCTTCTTGGCGTCGCGGGTGGAGCCGCCCTTTTCAGGGAAGAAGGCCTCCGGGTCGGTCTGCGCGCAGAGCGCGTCGGTCTGCCATCCCAGTTCGCCTTCATCATCGAAGTCCTGCCGGGACGGCAGTCCGATCCACACCGGCTGGGCGGTGGTTCCGGGGTGCAGGGTCTGCAGTTCCATGGGCGGGTCGAGCGGATCGTCGTCCTGCTCAGGGTTTCCGGCCAGAAGTGCTTCGTGGGCTGCGAGGAAGGCCGTGGCCTGGTCCTGCAGTGAGTCCTGGGTGTGTTCGTTGTACCGCTCCGCGGCGTCCGGATCGGCGGGGTCTAGGTACCAATCACTGGGCACCCCGCGTGAACGGTATTTCGCCGTCGCTTGGCCGGCGACGACTTCATCTTCATGGATACGCTCTGCAAGCCCCATTGGCGTTCCCTCTCTGATTTTGCAGCCTTTGCCTGACCCTCGGACACTCGGTTGTGTGCCGCCTGATGCGCATTGGCTTTCGATACCTAATTACACGTGTGTAAGTATCCGGGAGTCAAGCCGCGGCGGAGATAATAATCAATTTCCGCCGCATTGGCCGTGCACGCCACGCCCGGGAGTTTTCCGGCCTCCGCCGCATGCTGGCGCGGAATTGACAGCCTACTGAGTACTTTCCTGCGTTGGCGCTGCGTTCTTCCTGGGATTTTCCTGCGTTTACGGTGATTTTCCCCCGCCGACCGCCAGCGGCCCGCCGCCGGGGCGGGCACCAGGGCGCCGCGGGCGTGACAGAGATCACGTACCCGGCCGCCGTGGCAAGATGAGGGCATGAGTATCCCGGCAATCGACCTGATGTCAGCCCTGCGTTCCGGCCAGTCCACCTCTCCCCGGCTGACCTGGTACGGGCCGGCCGGTGAACGGGTGGAACTGTCCGGCCGGGTGCTGGACAACTGGGTGGCCAAGACCAGCAACCTGCTGCAGGACGAGCTGGACGCGGAGCCCGGCACGCGGCTGCGCCTGGACCTGCCGGCGCACTGGAAGTCGCTGGTGCTGGCGCTGGCGGCCTGGCAGCTCGGCATGGAGGTGGTGCTTGACGCGGCGGAAGCCGAACTGCTCGCCACGGCCGAGCCCGGACCGGCGGCCGCCGAAGGCGCCTTCGACGCCGTCATGGCGGTCGCGCTGCCGGCGCTGGCGATGCGGTGGCTGGGCGAGCTGCCCTCCGGCGTCGTGGATTATGCGGCCGAGGTGCGCTCCCACGGGGATTTCTTTATGCCGCACGTGGAGCCCGAGGCGGACCGCCGGGCAGTCCGGAGCGCCGCCGGCACCGTGCACGCGCACGGCGGTCTGCTGGCAGGTTTTGCGGCACCCTCGGCGGCCCCGGCGGCCGGTGCGTCGTCTGCCGAAGGCGGCGAGCGGGTGCTCGTCCGGGCCGCGGAGGGACTCGAATCGGTCCTGGCCCAGTCCCTGGGCGCGTGGCAGCGGGACGGTTCCGTCGTGCTGGTCCACCCGGACGTCGCAGTGACCGAGCGGCTGCTCAGTGACGAGCGCGTGAGCCGGAGCTGACCTGCGCCGGCAGGATCAGCGGGACAGGATCGGCAGGGTGCGGCTCAGCGGCGTTCGGGTGTGCTGCCTGGGCCGTCCGGATCCTGGGCGGCCTGGCCGGGAACCCCGACGGCCTCCTGGCCGTGCGGGTGGCGTTCGATGATCTCGTGGTCGTGCGAGAACTCCGGCTCGTCGTCGAGTTCCTTGTTGAAGACCAGGAAGCGGTAGGCGAAGAACCGGACGACCGTGGCGACGAGGATGCCGACAATTCCGGCGAAGAAAAGCGTGTTCTTGTCCGTGATGCCCATGCCGTACTTGGCGAGGGCCGTGAACCCGGTGGAAATGCCGATGCCGATGCCGTTGATCAGGACGAACATCGCAAACTCGCGCAGCACGTTTTCCTGGCGGCGGTGGCGGAACGTCCAGAAGCGGTTCGCGATCCAGGAGAAAACCGTGGCGACGGTCGCCCCGACGAAGCGGGCCTTCGCCTCGCTGTCGGACATGGGGCCGTGCATCAGGTAATACGTCAGGCCGTTGTCGATGATGAACGCCACACCGCCGACGGCGCCGAACTTGGCCACTTCGCGCCAGAAGAGCGAGGCAAGCCCGCGCGCTCGATCTGCAAGTGTGTTAATCATGACCCTCCGTGGCCGGTTGAATCTGGGGGAAGCTGGCGGCCAAACGGCCAACGGCCCATTTTAGCGCCGTTTTCCGGGAACGCGCCCCCGGCTGCCGCTGGTTCGCGTTGCCGGGGCGGGCAGACCGCGCCGGAAAATGGCGCTGTTTCGGCGGGCACGGCGGCCAAGGGCCGGTTCCGCGCAGGTTTTCGGTAGGCTGGGAGATGTGACTTTTCCAGTAATCGGTGTCGTTGGCGGCGGCCAGCTTGCCCGCATGATGGCCCCGGCCGCGACCGCCCTCGGCTTTGAACTCCGTGTCCTCGCCGAGGCTGAGGACGTTTCCGCCGTCGCCGCTGTGGCCAAGGCCCCCGTCGGCGACTATACGGATCTTGACCACCTGCTCGAGTTCTCCCGCGGGCTGGACGTGCTCACCTTCGACCACGAGCACGTTCCCACCGGGCACCTGCGCGCCCTGATCGAGGCCGGCGTCAACGTCCACCCGGGCCCCGACGCCTTGGTCAACGCCCAGGACAAGCTGGTGATGCGCGCCGCGGTCGACCGGCTGGAGCTGCCCAATCCGCGCTGGGCCGCGGTGGCCGACGTCGGGGAACTGGTGGCCTTCGGCGACGACGCCGGCTGGCCGGTGGTGCTCAAAACTCCCCGGGGCGGCTACGACGGCAAGGGCGTGCGGATCGTCGCCTCCGCCCAGGACGCCGCAGAGTCGGCGGACTGGTTCGAGGCCATTTCCCCGCTGCTGGCCGAGGCCAAGGTCGAATTCAGCCGCGAACTCTCGGCGATGGTCGCCCGCACCCCCGACGGCGAATGCCGGGCCTGGCCGGTGGTGCACACCATCCAGGTCGACGGCGTCTGCGACGAGGTCATCGCCCCCGCCCTGGACATCCCGCTGGAGGTTGCCGCGGCGGCCGAAGACGCCGCCGTCCGGATCGCCCACGAGCTGGGCGTCACGGGCGTCATGGCCGTGGAGATGTTCGAGACCCCCGGCGTCGGCGCCGGCTTCCTGATCAACGAACTCGCGATGCGCCCGCACAACACCGGCCATTGGACCCAGGACGGCTCGGTGACCAGCCAGTTTGAACAGCACCTGCGCGCCATCCTGAACCTGCCGCTCGGGGCCACCGATCTGCTGGGGCCGGTGGTGGTGATGAAGAACTTCCTGGGCGGCGCGAACCAGAACCTGTTCTCCGCCTACCCCGCAGCCCTCGCCAGCGAACCGGCCGCGAAGGTCCACTGCTACGGCAAGGCCGTGCGGCCGGGCCGGAAGATTGGCCACGTGAACCTGGTCGGCACGTCGGCCGCCGACGTCGACTCTGTCCGGCAACGGGCCGGCGACGTCGCCAACATCATCCGGGACGGACGGGCGCACGCCGGTTCCGCCGCGGGGACCTCCGAGGAGAACGCGTGAACGCCAGCATCGAAGCCCGTGACTCCGCCTCCCGGCCCTCCGGCAACGGGGCCGCCCCGCTGGTGGGGCTCGTAATGGGGTCCGACTCCGACTGGCCCGTGATGGAGGCCGCAGCCGAGGCGCTGGCCGAGTTCGGCGTCCCCTTCGAGGCCGACGTCGTCTCCGCCCACCGCATGCCCACCGAGATGATCCGCTACGGGCAGACCGCCCACGAGCGCGGCCTGCGCGTCATCATTGCCGGCGCCGGTGGCGCTGCGCACCTTCCCGGCATGCTCGCTTCCGTGACCCCGCTGCCGGTGATCGGCGTGCCGGTGCCGCTGAAGACCCTGGACGGGATGGACTCGCTGCTGTCCATCGTGCAGATGCCCGCCGGCGTCCCGGTCGCCACGGTCTCGATCGCCGGAGCCCGCAACGCCGGCCTGCTCGCGGTGCGGATGCTGGCCGCGGGCACGGACGCCCTCGCGGAGCAGTTGCGGGCCGATCTGCTGCAGTTCGCCCACGAGCTCAACGACGCCGCCACCCGCAAGGGCGCAAACCTGCGCAGCAAGGTGGCCGACGTCTTTTCCGAGGAAAACAACGTTCCGCGGGGCGGCCGGTAGGGATTGCGCAGATGAGCCAAGGTTTCGCCGCTGCGCGGGAAAAATCGCAGCCGCCGCGGGGTGTCCTGACGGATCCCGTCCGCTACCCCGCCGGAGCCGCGTCGCCGGTGCTGGCCAAGCGTGCCTTCCTGCTGATCCTGATGACGCTGCTGGTCCCGGGCAGTGCCCAGACTGTCGCGGGCAACCGCCGGCTGGGGCGCTTGGCCCTCCGGGTCACCCTCACGGCCTGGTTTCTGGTGGCAGCGGCGCTCGTTTTGCTGGTGGTTTCCCGGCCGACGCTGATCAACCTCATCGCCAACCCTGCCACCGCGCTGGTGCTGGTCGTCGTGCTCGCGGCGCTGGCCCTCGGCTGGGCGGCGCTGTTCCTCAACACCCTCCGTTTGGTCCGCCCGGTCCTGCTCGAGACCGGGACGCGCGCCGCCGTCGTCGTCGTCCTGCTACTGGCCATGCTGCTCAGCAGCGGCAGCCTGGGCTACGCGGCCTACCTGCTGAACGTCGGCAGGGACGCGATCGGTACCATCTTCGCCAACGGCCCCGCGATGGAGCCGTCCGAGGGCCGCTACAACTTCCTGATGATGGGCGGCGACGCCGGTGCGGACCGCACCGGCCGCCGGCCGGACAGCCTGTCCGTGATCAGCGTCGATGCCAAGACCGGCAAAGCCGCCATCATTTCCATCCCGCGCAACCTGCAGAACGCCCAGTTCAGCGCGGACTCGCCGATGCGCAAGATCTACCCGGACGGCTATGACTGCGGCAATGAGTGCCTCATCAACGCCATCAACACCGAGGTCACCAACAAGTACGAGGACCTCTATCCCGGGGTGCAGGATCCGGGCGCGCAGGCCACGCTGGAGGCGGTGTCCGGCACCCTCGGCATCAAGGTGCAGGCCTACGTCCTGGTGGACATGGACGGCTTCGCCAAGCTCATCGATGCGATGGGCGGCATCCGGATCAAGGCCGGCGGCTGGGTCCCGATCAGCGGCGAGACCATTGACGAGGCCAACGGCATCCACGGTATGCCGCTGGGCTGGATACCGGCGGGCGACAACAAGCTGGACGGCTACCACGCCCTCTGGTACGGCCGCTCCCGCGAATTCGTGGACGACTACGCCCGTATCGCACGCCAGCAGTGTGTCCAGCAGGCGATGCTCAAGCAGATGGATCCGGCAACGCTGCTCTCGAAGTTCGAGGGCATCGTCAAGGCCGGCACCAAGGTGGTCGATTCCAACGTCTCCGCCAGCCAGCTCGGCAGCTTCGTGGACCTCGCGATGAAGTCCAAGGGCCAGCCCGTGAGCCGGCTGACGATCGGCCCGCCGGACTTCGACGCCTCCTTCTCCACGGTGCCGGACTTCGACAAGATCCACCAGGCCGTGGACAAGCTGCTGGGTCCCGCTCCCGCGGCGGGGCCGGCCGACGACTCCATCCGGCAGCCGGCCGGGGTGCCCGGTCCGCTGTCCGCCGCCGGCGGGGTGTCACGGGCCGTGCCCGGCACGCAGCCCGCTCCGTCGCCGTCGTCGTCGGACTTCACCCCCGTGACCACCACGCCCGAGGGCGAGCCGATCACGGAGCAGATGCTCAATGACTTCAAGCGCAACGGTGATGAGCAGTCCATCCGGAACCTGGTTGCGACCAACGGCCAGTGCGCCCCCTTGTAGGACCGGGCGCCCGGTCCCTCTTATCCGCACGCTCCAGTCCCCGGCTCTCCCCGAGCAGATAGGTATTCCGTGTACGAACTTGAGAACGTCCTCCGGCCCTACGCCTGGGGTTCCACCACCGCGATCGCCGGGCTGCTTGGCCGGCCGGCGTCCGGCGGGCCGGAGGCCGAGCTGTGGATCGGCGCCCACCCGGATTCCCCCTCGCTGGCTCTCACCGGAGCGGACGGGTCCGGGGCGGACGGGTCCGGGGCGGACGACGGCGCGGACGACGGCGGACGGCTGGCCCTGGACGGGCTGATTGCCGGTGACCCGGAGCACCATCTGGGGGCCGACAGTGTTGCGGAGTTCGGTCCGCGGCTGCCTTTCCTGCTCAAGGTCCTGGCCGCGGAGCGCCCGCTGTCCCTGCAGGTACACCCGACGCTGGAGCAGGCGCGGGCCGGGTTCGCCCGCGAGGAGGCGGCCGGCGTCGACCGCTCCGCCGCCACGCGGAACTACAAGGACGATAACCACAAGCCGGAAATGATCTTTGCCCTGACGCCGTTCGAGGCGCTGTGCGGCTTCCGCCCGGCCGCGGAGTCGCGGGCCGTATTCGCCCACCTGGCGGCGGCCTTTGACCTTGCCGGACTGGAGCTGCCCGCCCTGCTCCCCCGGCTGGTGGATGACCTGGCCCAGCCGGACGAGCCGGCCGCGCTGCGGTCCGCCTTCGAGCGGCTGATCGCCGGCGGCGCGGACGTTGCGGCGGCGACGGACGCCGTCGTCGCTGCGCTGGTCTCCGGAGCGCCGATGGGGTCCCACGTGGCAGAGCTGACCACGGTGGTGAACCTCAACCAGGAGTACCCCGGGGATCCCGGCGTGCTGATCTCGCTGCTGCTGAACCGGATTTCGCTGGCGCCCGGCGAGGCCGTGTACCTGCCGGCCGGCAACGTGCACGCCTACCTGCGCGGCCTGGGCATCGAGGTGATGGCCTCCTCGGACAACGTGCTCCGCGGCGGCCTGACGCCGAAGTTCGTGGACGTGCCCGAGCTGCTGCAGACCGTGGCCTTCGAAGCCGTTGGCGTGCCCAGGCTCTCCGCCGAGACCACCATGCTGGGCCAGGAACTGTACCGGCCGCCATTCCGGGAGTTCGCGCTGCAGCGGGTGGAACTGCTGCCTGGCGCGGAGCCGGTCCCGCTGGCGCAGTCCGGGGCCGCCGTGATCATCGTGGTCTCCGGCGCGGTCCTGCTGGACTCCCCCAAGGGCGACCTGCAGCTGGAACGCGGCGCCTCCGCGTTCCTGCCGGCCGCCGAGGCGCCGGTCAATGTGCACCCCGTCGCCGGTGCCACCGGGCCCGCCGTGGCCTTTGCCGTTACTACCGGAATGAAGGCCTGAACCGTGGATTACTTCCTGCAGGGCCCGCACTGGGCCGACGTCCAGCGCGCCCTGGGCCGCACCGTGCACGAACTCTCCGGCGACGGCTGGCGTTTCCTGGCCGTCGAGGAAAGCAACCCGGCCGGCAAACTGCTCTACGTGCCGTACGGTCCGCTGGCCGATTCGCTCGCCGCCTTCGACGCCGCCCTCAAGTCCCTGACGGCGCTGGCCCGCAGGTGCGGGGCGGTGTTCGTCCGGCTGGAACCGGTCGACGCCGGGTTTGCCGCCTCCGACGCCGGGACCGTGCTGCGCAGCCGCGGCCTGCAGCCCGCGCCGGCGAACCTGCAGCCCGAGCTGAGCTGGATCGTGGATGTGGACCGCGACTTCAAGGACGTCCTGGCGGACATGAAGCCGGTGAACCGCAACCTGTACCGCAACATCCACAAGAAGGGCGTGACGTTCCGGTCCAGCCAGGATCCGGCGGAGATTTCCGTGCTGCTGAAGTTCCTGCACCTGACCGCGGCGCGCAACGGCTTCAAGCCGCAGAGTGACGAGTACCTCAGCCAGGTGGCGCGGTCGCTGATGCCGTCCGGTGCCGCCACGCTGTTCATCGCGGAGTTGGAGGGCGAGCCGATCGCCGCCGCCCTGGCCTACGACTCCGCGGATACCCGCACCTACGCCCACGCCGCCCTGGACGACACGCACCGGAAGCTCAGCGCCGGCATTCCGCTGCTGGTGACGCTGATGGCCGACGCCAAGGACAAGGGCCTGGCGCACGTGGACCTCTGGGGTGTGGCGCCCGCGGACCAGCCCGACCATAAGTGGGCCGGTTTCACGGCGTTCAAGAAGTCCTTCGGCGGACACGAGGTCGCCTACCCGGGGACCTGGGACCTGCCGGTCAAGAAGCTCCGCTACGGCGCCTACCAGCTCGCCCGCAAGGCCGCCCAGTCCGGAAAGAAGCTCGTCACCGGCCTGCGCGCCAAGCTCCGCAAATAGCGCGAACGGACACTTGAGGCCCCCACCCACCGCGCGAACGGACACTTGAGGCCCCACCCCACCGCCCGAACGGACACTTGAGGCCCCACCCCACCGCGCGAACGGACACTTGAGGCCCCACCCCACCGCGCGAACGGACACTTGAGGCCCCTAAGCCACGTTTTCGGGGCCCCAAGTGTCCGCTCGCGCAGTCGCGCTCATCCAAGCTGTGGATAACCCAATTGACCGGCTCCCGTCGGCGCACACTGAAGCATGGCCCGACTTCCGTTGCCGCCGGAACTGCTTGCCGGCTCCTTCACCAGCCGGGACGCGCAGGCTGCGGGTGTCTCCCGCAAGCGCACCCGCCGGCCCGACGTCTACGTGCCCTCACGCGGGGTCAGGGTTCCCGCAGCGGCCACGGACGGGCCGGCGGCCAGCCTCCGCGCCTTCTCCGCCCTCGACGGCGAGTCGACGATCACGCATCACTCCGGCGGACGGTTCTGGGCCATGGGCCTGCCGGGCTGGCTCGAGGAGGACTGGCGGATCCATGTGGCCCGGGAGCGGGACAGCAGTAAACCGCGACGGCGGAACGTCGTCGGCCACCGGCTGACCTTCCTGCCGGGCGAGGTTGTAGTGGTGAACGGGGTGCGGGTCACTTCACCCGCCCGCACCTGGCTGGACCTCGCCGCTGTCCTGACACCGGACGAACTGGTGGCGGCCGGCGACTCGATCGTCGTCGCGCACGGGCCGGAGTTTCCGGTCCCCCGCATAGCGCTGGCAACGCTGGCGGACCTTGAACGCATGGTCTCGGCCCACCCCGGCATGCGCGGAGTGCGCACCGCCCGGGCGGCACTGCCGGACATCCGGGTGGGCTCGGATTCGCCGCAGGAAACGAAGATGCGGCTGATCCTCAGCCGGACCGGCCTGGGCGAACCCCTGCTGAACCACGTCATCCGCGACACCTGGGGCCGCGCCCGGGTCTGGCCCGACGCCGCCTACCCGGAGCACCGGATCTCCCTGCAGTACGACGGCGCTCACCACGCCGACCCGGGGCAGCTTCAACTCGACATCCGCCGGCTGGCCGCCACCGAGGGTCTCGGCTGGAAAGAGGTGCGCGTCTTCAAAGAAGACCTCGACGGCGAGCGGCCCTTCGTCGTTGAAAAAGTCCGGGCCGCCCTGGGCCGTCACAGCGCGGGCGAGCGTACACTTGGGGCCCCGAACCGGGTGGATTCGGGGCCCCAAGTGTACGTTCGCGCGATGTGAAGACTAGTTCTTGCGGGCGTAGCCCTCCCACTTGCTGGCCTGGTGCTCGCCGTCCACAAACCGGATGGTGCCCGACTTGGAGCGCATCACGATGGACTGGGTGAGTACCTTGTCCTTGGAGTAGCGGACACCCTTGAGCAGGTCGCCGTCGGTGATGCCGGTGGCCGCGAAGTAGCAGTTGTCGCTGGAGACCAGGTCGTTGGTGGAGAGCACCCGGTCCAGGTCGTGCCCGGCGTCGATTGCCTTCTGCTTCTCTTCATCGCTGGTGGGCCAGAGCCGGCCCTGGATGACACCGCCGAGGGACTTGATCGCGCAAGCCGCGACGATGCCTTCCGGCGTTCCGCCGATGCCCATCAGGGCGTCGACGCCGGTACCGGCGCGGGCGGCGGCGATGGCGCCCGCGACGTCGCCGTCCATGATGAACTTGGTCCGGGCGCCGGCCTCGCGGATTTCCTCGACCAGCGGGCGGTGCCGGTCACGGTCCAGGATCATCACGTTGAGCTGGTTGACCTTGACGCCCTTGGCCTTGGCGATGAGGTGCAGGTTCTGCTTGACCGGAAGGCGCAGGTCGACCATGTCGGCAGCTTCCGGGCCGGTGACGAGCTTCTCCATGTAGAACACCGCGGAGGGGTCGAACATGGAACCGCGTTCGGCCACGGCCAGGACAGCAAGGGCATTGTTGATGCCAAGGGCGGTCAGCCGGGTGCCGTCGATCGGGTCGACGGCGACGTCGCACTCGGGGCCGGTGCCGTCGCCGACACGCTCGCCGTTGAACAGCATGGGGGCTTCGTCTTTTTCGCCTTCGCCGATGACCACTACGCCGTTGAAGTGGACGGTTTGCAGGAAGGAGCGCATGGCGTCGACGGCGGCGCCGTCGGCCTTGTTCTTGTCGCCGAACCCGACCCAGTGGCCGCCGGCGATGGCCGCGGCCTCGGTGACGCGGACCAGTTCCAGGGCAAGGTTGCGGTCAGGCTCGTCGATGCCGACGGCGAGCGACGGGGAAAGCGTGGAGTACTTCTGGGTCATGGACGCTGGTGACACGTGAACCTCTTCTTCGAGTGGCGATCATTGAACCCGCGGCAGCCGGTCTCCGGCGGCCGCGGTGATTCGTCTGTTACTGATCATAGTCGCGGCGGCCTCCATCGGTCATGGAATGGCCGAACCGTGAAACGGCATGCTCCGCCCGGCACCCCTGCACCGAATGTGAGATCGGTCCGAAATGGGCGACTATAGAGGGGTGAATGAATTGCAGGACACGCCGCCCGAGGCCCCCGGACCGCCCGCCGGCGGAGCACGACATGACACCAACAGCGCCGCCGTCGAGCAGCCCGTCAAGCCCGTGATCCGCGCCGCGGCGGCAAAGCGGGCCAACGCCTCGGTGATCGGCATGATCATTGCGCTGGTCCTGAGCATCGGCGCCTTCCTGCCGGTGGTCTTGATGAATCCGTCGCCCAAGAGCGACGGCTACCGCCCGGACATCAACGTCAGCGCCATCGCGCAGAACGCCGCGGGTGTGGCGGGATTCACACCGGTCGCCCCGGAAACCGGCGACACATTCCGGTCAAATTACGCCCGCTGGGAGTCCGGCTCCGGCAGCGGCGTGGCCACCTGGGAGGTCGGCTACCTGACGCCCAAGGAATCTTTCATTGGCCTGGTCCAGACCCGGCAGGCCAATCCGACCTGGCTGCTGCAGCAGACCAAAAACGCCCCGGTGACCGGAACCCGGAACGCCGGCGGCCGCGACTGGGAGCTGCGCGACACCGGCAAGGGCGAGAAGTCCATGGTGCTGGACTATCGCGGGACCACCGTCATCCTGACGGGGCCCGCGCAGCTGGAGGAGTTCTCCGTGCTCGCCGCCGCGGTGGTGAAGTCGTTGGAAAGTAACCCGCCGGCAACGGTTTCACCTTCGGCCACTACCGCGCCGTAAAGTAGGTCCGTGGCTACTTATCTGACTCCCGCCCTCGCCTGGCGCCGCCTGCGTGAAGGCAATGAACGTTTCGTCGCCGGCGAGTCCTCGCACCCGAACCAGGACGCCTCGCGGCGGTCCTCCCTCGTGGAGAACCAGCACCCGTTCGCCGTCATCTTCGGCTGCGCCGACTCGCGCCTGGCCGCCGAAATCATCTTCGACCTGGGACTCGGCGACGCGTTTGTTGTCCGGACCGCCGGCCAGGTGATCGACGACGCCGTGCTCGGCTCGCTTGAGTACAGCATCAGCGTGCTTGGTGTGCCTTTGATCGTGGTCCTCGGCCACGACAGCTGCGGCGCGGTCATCGCGACCAAGGCCGCCGTGGAGACCGGCCAGATGCCGGTCGGTTTCATGCGCAGCCTGGTCGAGCGCATCACGCCGTCGGTGCTGACCTCGCTGCGGAACGATCAGCACGAGGTCAACGACATGGTGGTGGAGAACGTCAAGCAGACCTCCCAGCGCCTGGTGGACAGCTCGCGGGTGATTTCCGACGCCGTCGGCAGCGGCCGGGCCGCGGTGATCGGGCTTGCCTACAGCCTTGCCGAGGGCCGCGCCGATCTGGTCTCGGGCATCGGCGAGCTCTAGGGGCGTTTCAGCGCCGGTTCACGGTTTTCGGTGGGACGCTTGGGCCGAATAAGCTAGCCCCATGACTTCCACAGCAGATTTGAACACTGAAGAGTTCCGCATTGAACACGACACGATGGGCGAAGTCCGCGTTCCCGTGAACGCGCTGTACCGCGCCCAGACGCAGCGTGCAGTCGAGAACTTCCCGATCTCCGGCAAGACACTGGAGCGCGCCCACATCGAGGCCCTCGCCCGGGTCAAGAAGGCTGCTGCCCAGGCCAACGCAGAACTGGGAGTGCTCGACGGCGAGCTGGCCCAGGCCATTGCGGATGCCGCCGACGAGGTTGCCGCCGGGAAGTACGACGGCGACTTCCCGATCGACGTTTTCCAGACCGGCTCCGGGACCTCCTCGAACATGAACACCAACGAGGTCATCGCCGAGCTCGCCTCCCGCGCGCTCAAGGCGGCCGGCAGCGAGAAGGTCGTCCACCCGAACGACCACGTCAACGCCTCGCAGTCCTCCAACGATGTTTTCCCGACGTCGGTCCACGTGGCGGCCACGTCCGCCCTGATCAACGACCTGATCCCGGCGCTCGGCTACCTCGCCGACTCGCTGGACCGCAAGGCCGCCGAGTTCAAGGACGTCGTCAAGTCCGGCCGCACCCACCTGATGGATGCCACCCCGGTCACGCTCGGCCAGGAGTTCGGCGGCTACGCCGCGCAGGTCCGCTACGGCATCGAGCGCATCAACGCCTCCCTCCCCCGCGTCGCCGAGGTTCCGCTCGGCGGCACCGCCGTGGGCACCGGCATCAACACCCCGGCCGGCTTCCCGGAGCGCGTCATCGAACTCCTCGCCGCCGACACCGGACTGCCGCTGACCGAGGCCCGCGACCACTTCGAGGCGCAGGCCAACCGCGACGGCCTGATCGAAGCGTCCAGCCAGCTGCGGAACATCGCGATCTCCTTCATGAAGATCAACAACGACCTGCGCTGGATGGGCTCCGGCCCCAACACCGGCCTCGGCGAAATCGCGATCCCGGACCTGCAGCCCGGCTCCTCGATCATGCCCGGCAAGGTCAACCCGGTCATCTGCGAGGCCTCCATCATGGTCTGCGCCCAGGTCATCGGCAACGACACGGCGATCGCCTGGTCCGGCACCAACGGCGCCTTCGAGCTGAACGTCGGCATCCCCGTGATGGCCGCCAACCTGCTCGAATCCGTCCGCCTGCTGGCCAACACCAGCCGCGTGATGGCCGACAAGATGATCGACGGCATCACCGCCAACGTGGAGCGTGCCCGCTTCCTCGCGGAGGCCTCGCCCTCCATCGTCACGCCGCTGAACAAGTTCATTGGCTACGAGAACGCCGCCAAGATCGCCAAGAAGGCCGTTGCCGAGGGCCTCACCATCCGCGAGACCGTCGTCGCCATGGGCTTCCTGGAGCGCGGCGAGCTGACCGAAGAGCAGCTCGACACCGCCCTGGACGTCATGTCCATGACGCGTCCGCCGCACAAGGCCTAGTCAGGCCACGGGCCCGCGGCCCGCACGCCCAGTCCGACGGCGGCCGGCACTTTCCCAGCGGAAGGTGCCGGCCGCCGTCGTGCGTTTAACCGTCCGGCTGCCCTTGCCCCGGGTGCCGGCAGGGGCTCCTACTCCAGGGCAACCTCGCCGCCGGCGGCACGGCGTTCCTCCGCGGTGTAGGCGGAGTAGGCCGCGGCCTCGTCCAGGCTGGCACCCGCCATGCGGGCCTCGCGCAGCCGTCGGGTTTTCGCGGACTGCCCGGAGAAGGCAGCGTCCACGTTGCCGGCAGCGTACGTCAGGGCGTCTTCGGCCCGGATGCCCAGCCCGTGCGCCGTCAGGACCGCGTCCTGGTTCGCTCCGAGGTAGGTGAACTGCCAGCCCCACTGCTGCTGCTGGCGTTCGACCAGCGCTTTGACCATGGCCCCGCTAGCCTCGCGGGAGGAATTTTCGTGGCCGTCGGTGAGCACAGCCACTAGCACGGTGCCCGGGCGTTCGTGCTCGGGCAGCGCAGCCAGCTCCGCCCCGGCCTCCCCGATCAGCCGCACCATGGCGTCGTGCAGGGCCGTGCTCCCGCGGGGCTGGAGCACCAGGGGAGGCACCTCCTGGATATCCACCGCGGTATAGACGCGCTCGTAGACGTCGTCGAACTGAGCCAGCGAGAGCTTGCACCGGCCCGCCACCGCCTGCTGCTCGCGGACGAACGCGGCGAAGCCGCCCACCGTGTCATCGGCGATGGAGCTCATGGAACCGGAACGGTCCAGGAGCACGTACACGTGCGTCAGTGCTGAATTTGTCATGCTTCCCCATTTCCGGCCCGGGCGCATGGCCCGGGCCCACTGTCGCCAGCCGAAGAGCTGGATAGCAGCAGGCTACGGCGGGGCTGCGACAATATCGCCCCGACCGCTCAGCTCCGGAAGTGCGCAGCGCCGTCCGGGTCCCTGGCCTGGTCAATCGACTCCAGATGGCCCGGCATCAGCTCCGGGAACTCCTCGGGCCGAAACCAGCCCACGGCGAGGGATTCGTCGTCGTTGACGCGCGCCTCGCCGGAGACGTAGCGGCACCGGAACACCAGGGTCAGGAAGTGGCAGACATCCCCGTTGGGGTAGATGGTGGGGCCCACTGCGTCGACCGAAACCAGCCTCTCGGCGACGGCAACCACACCCGTTTCCTCCAGCACCTCCCGCAGCAGGCCGGGCGCCGGCTCCTCGCCCGGTTCGAGGATCCCGGTGATGAGCCCCCATTGACCGTTGTCGGCCCGCTGGCCGAGCAGGACCCGGCCGGCGTCGTCAAACACCACGGCGCGGGCGCCGGGGATCCACAGGCTCTCGTGGCCGATCTTTTCGCGCAGTTTCAGGATGAATTCCGGGGTGGCCATCCCGCCAGCCTAGCCCGCCGGCAGCAGCAGCATGGCAGCGGCAGTCCCGGCCAGCATAAACGGGCCGAACGGGATGTCCGATTTCAGCGTTCCGCGCCGCGAAACCAGCAGGGCCACACTCCAGAGTCCGCCGAACAGGAAGGCCGCGAACGTTCCGGCAAAGACGTGCCCCCAGCCGAGGAACCCGAGGTACATGCCCAGCACCCCGGCGAGTTTGACGTCGCCAAAGCCCATCCCCGGCGGATAAACGGCCCGCAGGAGGAAATAGAACAGCCAGAGGACCACCCCGCCGGCCACGACCCGGAGCCCCGGCACGCCGAACAGCCCGGCGCCCGAGCCGGTTACTGCCGCGCCGGTTACTGCCGCGCCGACTAGCAGGACGCCGGCCACCGCGTAGGAGGGAAAAATAATCCGGTTGGGCAGCAAGTGGTGCCTGACGTCGATGACCGTCAGTCGCGCGGCCATCACCGCGAAGTAGGCGCACGCCAGCAGCACCAGCCAGAAGGCCAGCGGGGCGGCTCCCCCGAGTTCGCCGAGTCGATGGATCACCCTCGGATGCTACTGGATACTGCCGCCCGCGCGCCGCTCCCCGCGGGGCGTGTGTGACTGGCGGCCGCGGGAACCCGCCGCTAGGCTTCCGGGATGATCGCCCCCGGCTCCTACTGGCCCCCGTTCGCCCTCTCACTGGCCACGCCGCGCCTGACCCTCCGTCCCATCCGGGACGAGGACATCCCGGCGGCGGTGGAAGCGGCCCTGGCTGGCGTCCACGAACCCGGCCGCAGCCCGTTCAGCCGGCCCTGGGCGGAAATGCCGGCCGAGGAGCTGGGCCCAAACATGGCGCAGTGGTACTGGCGCTGCCGTGGAAATATGTCGCCGCAGGAATGGACCCTGCTGCTCGGCATCTGGCACGACGGCGAGTTCATCGGCTGCCAGGACGTCGAAGCCAAGGACTTCGCCACCCTGCGGACGGTCAGCACCGGCTCCTGGCTCACCCGCCGCGTGCAGGGCCGGGGACTGGGCAAGGAGATGCGCGCCGCCGTCGCCCTCTACGCCTTCGACTGGCTGGGCGCCGAAGTCGCCGAATCCGAGGCGGCCACCTGGAACCAGCAGTCCCTGGGCGTCTCCCGCTCCCTCGGCTACGAGCTCAACGGCGTCACCCGCGCGAACTGGGGCGGCAAACTCCAAGACTCCCAGCGGGTCCGCCTCACCCCCGCCACCTTCAAACGCCCCGACTGGACCCTCAAAGTCCAAGGCCACGAACCCACGGCAAAATACCTGGGCATCGGCTAGCCGAGCGGGAACACGGCGTCCCGCCGTCGCTTAGACACCTCCCGTCGCTGCGCTCCGGTCGCTGAGCGACCTTCGCTCCGCTCTGGTCGGCGATGCGCTCCTCTGCGGGCCCCCGCAGCCCCGCGTGGGTGAAGGACGCACAATGCGTGCGGCGCACCGACGCTTGGGCGACGCACGCACGAGCCGCGCCGCGGGCTCTTCGCGTAGTCGCGCATCGCGATGACAGCGGCCCCGGAGGTCGCCCAGCGACCGCAGCGGGTCGCCGTCGTCGTGTCTAAGCGACGGCGAAGGGCCCGCGGCCCGGCGGACCCAACCACGCCACACGCCGAAGGGGCCGCGGCCAGGCGAACCCGACCACGGCCCCTTCGACAGAGCCTAGATCTCCGCGCCCTCCAGCATGTCCGTCACCAGCGCAGCAATCGGCGAGCGCTCGGAGCGGGTGAGGGTGATGTGGCCGAAGAGCGGGTGGCCCTTGAGGGTTTCGACGACGGCGGCCACGCCGTCGTGCCGTCCCACCCGCAGGTTGTCGCGCTGGGCGACGTCGTGGGTCAGGACGATCTTGGAGTTCTGGCCGATCCGGCTCATCACCGTGAGCAGCACGTTCTTTTCGAGCGACTGCGCCTCGTCCACGATCACGAAGGCATCGTGGAGTGAACGGCCGCGGATGTGCGTGAGCGGCATGACCTCCAGCATGCCGCGGTCCATCACTTCCTCGACCACTTCCTGGCTCACCAGCGCGCCCAGCGTGTCGAAGACGGCCTGGGCCCATGGGTTCATTTTTTCGGACTCGGAGCCGGGCAGGTAGCCGAGTTCCTGACCGCCGACGGCGTAGAGCGGCCGGAAAACGATCACCTTGCGGTGCTCCCGGCGTTCCAGGACGGCTTCGAGGCCGGCGCACAGAGCCAGGGCGGACTTGCCGGTGCCGGCCCGGCCGCCGAGGGACACGATGCCCACGGACGGGTCCATCAGGAGGTCGATCGCGAGCCGTTGCTCGGCCGAGCGTCCGTGCAGGCCGAAGACGTCCCGGTCGCCCTTGACCAGGCGGACCTGCTTGTCGGCTCCGACGCGGCCCAGGGCGGAGCCCCGGTTGGAGAGCAGCACCAGGCCGGTGTTCACCGGAAGTTCGGCCGCGGCGGGGATGAAGACGGGTTCGTGGCCGTAGAGGGTGGCGACTTCGTCCTCGGCGGCGTCGATCTCCGCGATGCCGGTCCAGCCGGAATCTTTGACCAGCTCGTTGCGGTATTCGTCGGCGAGCAGGCCCATGGCGGAGGCCTTGACCCGCATCGGCAGGTCCTTGGACACCACGGTCACGTGGCGGCCCTCGTTGGCGAGGTTCTTGGCGACGGCGAGGATCCGGCTGTCGTTGTCGCCGCCGCGGAATCCGGCCGGCAGCACCTCGGCGGAGATGTGGTTCATCTCAACCATCAGGGTGCCGCCGTCGCGGCCCAGCGGGATGGCGCGGTCCAGGCCGCCGTGCTCCACCCGGAGGTCATCGAGCAGGCGCAGCGCCTTCCGGGCGAAGTAGCCCAGTTCCGGGTCGTGCCGCTTGCTTTCAAGCTCGGTGATGACGACGATCGGCACAATGACTTCGTGCTCGGCGAAGCGCAGCAGCGCCCGCGGATCCGAGAGCAAAACGGAGGTGTCGATGACGTAGCTTCGGGCAGTCTCCCCCGCTGTTCCTTCCCCGGAAACAGCGGGACCGGCCGCAGCGTCGGAATGCGCTGTGCCGGTCTGTGAGGTGGCTCGCTTGGCGCGAGAGGTAGCTTTCCCGCCCTGGTCAGAGATGACGCCGGGCAGTTTTTCAGAAATAGCCACATCGACTCCAGCCCCGGGCCGCCGGCCCGGAATTGTTAGTGGTGAGGCGGCTCGGCCTTGAGGCCGGACGCGGCCTCCCATACACCCGGTGCGAACTTCCGCTCCATGTACTGGCCTCCCCGATCAGCCGGCGGTTTACCCGCTGATGGGATTAACGTACGTCCGCGGCGGGCGCATTGCCGGTCTATTTTTCGGCGATTCCTGTGGCCATCAGGTGAAGCCCGGATTAACCGCGTCAGGAGCCGAAGCGGCGCTGCCGGCCGGCGTAGTCCCGCAGGGCACGGAGGAAGTCCACCTTGCGGAAGGCAGGCCAGAGCGCTTCGCAGAAGTAGAACTCGCTGTAGGCGCTTTGCCACATCAGGAAACCGGAGAGCCGCTGCTCCCCGGAGGTGCGGATCACGAGGTCGGGGTCGGGCTGGCCGCGGGTGTAGAGGAAGCGGGAGATGTCGTCGACACTGAGTTCATCGGCCAGCTTGCCGATGTCGGCGCCGCGGGCGACGGCGTCGTGCAGCAGTTCGCGGACGGCGTCGACGATCTCCCGGCGGCCGCCGTAGCCGACGGCGACGTTGACGTGGATCTTTTCGTGCACGGGCGTGCGGGCGGTGAGTTTGTTGAGCCGCTCGGCGAGGTAGTCCGGCAGCAGTTCCGGGGCGCCCATGGCGTGGACCGAGATGTCGGCGTCCTCGTCGAGGCGGTCCAGGGTGTTGGCGATGATGCCCATCAGCAGGTCCAGCTCTTCACCGGAGCGGTTCATGTTGTCCGTGGAGAGCATGTACAGCGTGACCACCTTGATCCCGAGCTCCTGGCACCAGCCGAGGAACTCGTGGATCTTGTCCGCACCCGCCTGGTGGCCCTGGCTGGTGGGGGCGTTGAACTGCCGCGCCCAGCGCCGGTTGCCGTCGACCATCACGCCGATGTGCTTGGGGACGCGCTCCGGGTCCAGGGACCGCTGGAGGCTGCGCTCGTAGAAGCCATACAGGAACCCGGGCAGTTCCATCCGGAGATTCACCTGGCTTCCTTGGGGTCTGACGGCAGTGCATTCCTAGGCTACCCGCCGGACGGCTCCTCCCGCGCGCACCGCGGGCGCGATTCATGCCCGACCGCGTTGTTACTCACCGGTAACTTACCGCGTCGTAGGTTAGTATGGCGGGATGGAGAGCACCAGTCCCGAGCCCGGACCCGGACGGTCCGCGGACAGCGGCACCGGCCCGGCGCGCCACGAAAACAGCCCGGTGGACGACGCAGCCGCAAGGATCGCGGAGCTCCTGATGATCAAGCCGAAATGGCGGGGCTGGATCCACACCGTCACGGCACCGCTGGCCTTCGTCGCGGGCTTGGCGCTGGTGCTCCTGGCCCCCACCACCGAACTGAAAATCGCCTCAGCGGTCTATGCCTTCACCGGCGTGCTGCTCTTCGGGGTCAGCGCCGTCTACCACCGCGGAAACTGGTCCCCCGGCGTGAAGATCGTGCTGAAGCGGCTGGACCACACCAATATCATGCTGGTCATTGCCGGCAGCTACACACCGCTGGCGTGGGCGCTCCTGGCCCGGCCTACGGCCGTCGTCCTGCTGTGGGTGATCTGGTCCGGCGCGGTGCTGGGCGTGCTCTTCCGCCTGCTCTGGACCCACGCTCCGCGCTGGCTTTACGTGCCGATCTACATCGCCCTGGGCTGCGGCGCCCTGTTCTACCTGCCGGATTTTTTCGCCGCCAGCGTTCCCGCCGCGGTGCTGATCTGCGTCGGCGGCGCCCTCTACATCGCCGGCGCCGTTTTCTATGCGTTGAAAAAACCCAACTTCAGCTACCGGCATTTCGGCTTCCACGAGCTTTTCCACGCCTTTACGGTCTTTGCCTTTGCCGCGCACTACATCGCGATCGCGATCGCCGTCCTCAGCTGACCCACCCTCGGCCCGCCGCCCTCGGCCCGGCGCCCAGCGCCGGCTGACCGCTCAGCCCGGCCGGCCCGCGGCGATGAGCTCCGGGAGCTGGCGCATGTCGTGGAAGACGGTGGTGCCGGGGCCGGCCAGCCGTTCCGCCGGGGTCACGCCGCTCGCGTAGGCGAACACGTGCATCCCCGCGGCCCGCGCGGCCTGCACGCCGTAGGCGCTGTCCTCGACGACGGCGCAGCGGTGCGGCGCTGTCCCGAGCGTGCCGGCCGCGTGCAGGAAGAGGTCCGGGGCGGGTTTGCCGTTGGCGACTTCGGTGGCGCTGAAGATGCGGCCGGCGAAGCGGTGCAGCAGCCCGGTCCGGCCCAGGGTGCGCTGCATCTTGGCGTGGCTGCCGCTGGAGGCGACGCAGTGCGGAAGCCGGATCCGGTCCAGGGCCTCCTCCACGCCGTCGACGGCCGTGAGGTCCCGCTCGAAGGCCTCGTGGTACCACTGCTGGTAGCTCCGGTCCCAGCCTTCAACCAGTTCGATACCGAGCTGCCGTTCCACGGTGGCGATGAAGTTGGACTCGCTGCGGCCGACGAAGCGCCGCACGATCTCCTCGATCTCCAGCTCCCAGCCGAGATCGGCCAGCACCCGCTGGTCCACCCGAACGGAGATCACCTCGGAGTCCACCAGGACACCGTCGCAGTCGAACACGACCAGTTCAAAAGGATCCGGGGCCACCGGCACAGAAGTCATTCAGCCATGCTAGCCAGCCGGTCCCGGAGCGCCTCGACAGAACCCGCCGGAAGCCCGCACACCATGCCGCGGCACAGGTAGGCCAGCGGCGCCCCGTCCGGCGCCGCCGCCCGCCCCCGCAGCAGGGGCACCGGCGCAGCGTCTGCCCCGGCGGCCGGGTCCTGCAGCGCAATCACCAGCCCCGGGCTGGGCGAGTGCAGCAGCGCGCGGTGCAGTGCCGCCCGCTGCGGCGTGTCGGCTCCGGCAACGGCGGCCTCCACCGGGCCGGCGAGCGCGGCCTGCGCCGTGGCCAGCAGCCACCCGGCCACCCGGGGCGCGGTGCCCGCCAGCGGCGGCAGCAGGGACAGGATGTTGCCGGCCATGGCCCGGCGTTCCGCGGATCCGGAGAGGGCTGCGGAGGACAGCAGCACCCCGGCAAAGGCGGCCGCCCCGCTGGGGGTTGCGTTGTCGAACGGGTCCATTCCGGCGCGGCGGCCTTGGGCGTTGAAGACCTGCTCGGACTCGCCGGCAGCGTCGCGCAACACCCCGCCGGCGGCGAACCGCGAGCAGGCCGCCGCCACGACGGCGTCGGCCAGGGCATACCAGCGGGTCCGCCCGGTGACGGCATAGAGCGCGAACAAGCCCTCCGCGCAGAAGGCATAGTCCTCCAGCAGGCCGCCGATTCCGCGGGCGGCGCCGTCGTGGGAGACCCGGACCAGCCTGCCGGGCTCCGTTCCGGTCCCCGGCCTCCAGTGCACCCGCTCGAGGTAACCGGCGATCCGTTCGGCGGCGGCCACCAGCTCGGGCCGGTCCAGCACAGCGCCGGCCTCGGCCAGGGCCGCGACGGCCAGTCCGTTCCAGCCGGCCACCACCTTGTCGTCCCGGGCAGGCTGCGGCCGCGCCGCGCGGGCCTGGCGCAGCACGGGCCGCACCCGCTGCCACAACCCGGTTTCCGGTCCGTCCAGCGCGCGGCCGGGATGCAGCGGCGAACCGGCGTCGGAGACGGTGCCGCTGTCGCGGACGTGCATCAGCCGGGCCACGGCCGGGCCGTCGTCCGGTCCCAGCAGCGCCGTCAGTTCCGCGGGGGTCCACAGATAGCTGGCGCCCTCGGAGTGTTCCCCGTCCACCACGGTGTCCGCATCGAGGGAGGACGCCAGCGCCGCGGCGCCGCCGGCACTGCCCGTGGCCACCGGGGACTCCGCGAGCCCCAGCGAGGACAGCATCCAGTCCGCGGTGCTGCCGGCGACGGCGGCGGCCTCCCCGGCCGGGTAGCCGGCCGTGCCGCCCAGTCGCACCCAGTGGGTGTAGCAGCGCAGCAGCTGGGCGTTGTCGTAGAGCATCTTCTCGAAGTGCGGGACGGACCAGTCGCGGGTCACGGAGTAGCGGGCGAAGCCGCCGTCGAGCTGGTCGAACAGGGCCGAACGCGCCATCGCCGCGAGTGTGCGGCCGGCCAGGTCCGCGGCCGCCGCCGCGGTCCCGGAGCCCGCGGCGGCGTGCCGGATCAGGAACTCCAGGACGGCCGACGGCGGGAATTTGGGGGCGGCGCCGAAGCCCCCGGCGGCATCTTCGCTTCGTGCCAGCGCACGCACAGCCTCGGCGAGCAGCGCCGGGTCAAGGGCAGGCGGGGGCGCGTCGAGCCGGACGGCGGAACCCGCCTGGGCCGTGGCGATGCCGCGGGCCAGGGACTCGGCGTTCTCTTCGAGGGCGCTGCGGCGTTCCAGCCAGGCTTCCCGGACCGCCTCCAGCACCTGGCGGAAGGAGGGACGGCCGGGCATCGGCCGGGGCGGGTAGTACGTGCCGGCGTGGAACGCGCGGCCGTCGGGCAGGAGGAAAACGGACATCGGCCAGCCGCCCTCGCCGCTGATGGCCTGGGTGGCGGTCATGTAGACGGCGTCGACGTCGGGGCGTTCCTCCCGGTCCACTTTCACGGCGACGAAATTGGCGTTCAGGAAGTCGGCGGTGTCCTGGTCTTCAAAGGACTCGCGGGCCATGACGTGGCACCAGTGGCACGCCGCGTAGCCGATCGACAGGAACACCGGGACGTCGCGGGCGGCGGCGAAGGCGAAGGCTGCATCGCCGAAGGGTTGCCAGTGCACCGGGTTGCCGGCGTGCTGGCGGAGGTAGGCAGAGGGTTCCCGGCCCAGGACGTTGGACGCCCCGGGCCGGGCCTCGGAGGGGCCGCGGTCAGCGGTTCCCGGATCCTGTGTCACCGTTGGGCTCCGGCCGGGTGTCCGCTTCGCGGGCCGGCGTGCGGCCGGCAGGGCCGCCGCTTTCCGGCAGTCCGGCGTTTGTGTGCCGGCCCGTGTCGTTCTGCCAGGTTTCCCCGCCCCGGCCGGCCTCCTCGGCAGCCGCGCGCTCTTCCTCCACCTGGGCGCGGTACCGGACCCGGCGGATCCGGCGCACCATGTCCACAATCAGCAGCGCCGTGAGCACCACGATGAACGCGGTCAGCAGGAAGCCCAGCAGGCCCGGGGTGACCTGGTCCTGGTTGAGCCCCGGGCGCAGCGACGGCGTCGGTGTGGGCGCCGGGGATGTCGCCAGGGCGGTGAGCAAGGAATGCACGGTGGAAACCTTCTGTGGGGAGCGTCTTCTGCGGGTCTTCCAGTGCCACTCTTCTACGCGGCATAGAAGTCCCTGCTGGATCTATCTTAGCCCGGCAAAGAAGTCCGTTTCGGGCAGATCCGCGGGGACCCTGGACTGGATCAGCGAGTAGTCTTCCCACGGCCAGGTCTGCCGCTGCATCGCCGGCGACACGGCGAAGAAGAACCCCTCCGGATCGATCTGGGTGCGGTGCGCGCGCAGGGCGTCGTCGCGGGCTTCAAAGAAGTCCCCGCACTCGATCTGGGTAGTGGTGGGGTGCGTGGGCGCCGGCGGGGTGTGCCCCTCGGCGTCGGCCTCCAGCCACGCCGCGAGCCGTTCGGCATACGGCGACTGCAACCCGGCTTCCTCCAGCGCGTAATGCAGGGCGCGGAACCGTTCGGGGCTGAAGGCGCGGTCGTAGTAGAGCTTGCTGGGCTCCCAGGCCTCGCCGGTTCCGGGGTACCGGGCCGGATCCCCGGCGGCTTCGAACGCTTCGACGGCGACCCGGTGCGCCATGATGTGGTCCGGGTGCGGATAGCCGCCGTTCTCGTCGTAACTGAGGATGACGTGGGGCTTGAACGCGCGGACCAGCCGGACCAGCGGCGCGGCAGCCCGCTCCAGCGGCAGGGTGGCGAAGGAACCGACGGGCAGCGGCGGCAGCGGGTCGCCTTCGGGCAGGCCGGAGTCGACGAAACCCAGCCAGCGCTGGCGGATCCCCAGGACCTTGGCCGCATTGTCCATCTCCAGCCGGCGGGCGCCCGCCATGTCCCGCTTGGGGTGCGGCGCGCTCTCCATCGCCGGGTTCTGGATGTCGCCGCGGGACCCGTCGGTGCAGGTGGCCACCATCACGTCGATGCCGGCGGCGGCGTACATGGCCATGGTCGCGGCGCCCTTGCTGGACTCGTCGTCCGGGTGCGCGTGGACGGCGAGCAGCCGAAGCGGGGCTGACGGGCTGGGGGACGCTGTCATCGTGGGACGGCTCCTCTTTCTTCTGCGGGTTCGGTGCTGGACGGGCGGAACAGCGGTGCGGCGACTCCCCCGCCCGATCCACACTAAACTGGACTGGTGACTTCCGAGGAGCAGCCCGCCGCGCCCGCGCCGGCATCTACCAGCCTAGCCAATCGCTACGGCGGCCAAAACCGCGCGCTGGGCGGCCGGACGAAGCGGAACATCCTGATCGCTGCCCTCGCGGCCGGGATCGGCCTGATGGCCTGGATTTCGACGTCGGCGGCCACCGAATCCGTCAGCTTCAAGGACATCGGCTACAGCACCCCCGACGCCACCGTGGCCGAGGTCGATTTCCAGGTCACCAAGAATCCGGAAACGGCGGCCAAATGCGCCGTCAAGGCCCTCGACGCCAAGTTCGCCGTCGTCGGCTGGAAAGTCGTCGACGTCGGCCCCAACGCCGCGGACGCCGGCGCCGACGGCGGCCGCACCACCGTGCACCGGGTGAGCGTCCGCACCGAATCGCAGTCCGTGTCCGCCGTCGTGGACAACTGCTGGATTCCGGACGCCGCCAAGTAGCGGTCCGCCGGCAGGAGCCACGGCCGCACCCGCCCGCCCGCCGGCGTCCGGGAGCAACTGCCGGCGTAACACAGTGTGATCTGCGCCGCAGGGGTTCTTGGGTTTATCCACAGCATTGACTACAATGGATCAATACCTCTACCCCGCTGAGCTGGTTACTGAGATCCAAAAGTGGCCACCGTGGCGGGGTCTTTGCTTGTTTGACCACCAAAAGGAGAAGTCCGTGTCGACCACCAACAGCGCAACTGCAGCTTGGCTTACCCAGGAAGCTTTTGACCGCCTGAAGGCAGAGCTGGACCACCTCTCCGGCGCCGGCCGTGCAGACATCGTTCAGAAGATCGAAGCTGCCCGCCAGGAAGGCGACCTCAAGGAGAACGGCGGCTACCACGCGGCCAAGGAAGAGCAGGGCAAGATCGAAGCCCGCATCCGCCAGCTGACCGTGTTGCTCCGCGATGCGCACGTGGGTGAAGCCGCTGCCGACGACGGAATCGTCGAGCCGGGCATGATCGTCGTGGCGAAGATCGCCGGGGACGAAGAGACGTTCCTGCTGGGCTCCCGCGAAATCGCCGGCGATTCGGACCTGGATGTCTTCAGCGAGAAGTCCCCGCTGGGTTCCGCCATCGTCGGCCACAAGGAAGGCGACAAGCTCAGCTACACCGCCCCGAACGGCAAGGACATCACCGTGGAGATCATCTCCGCGAAGCCGTACGTCGGCTAAGTGCGCAGCGCCCGGCGCCGGCCCTCCCCTGCAGCGGGAGGGCCGGCGTCGGCATTTAACTAGCGTCTGCGGCGCAGCAGCAGGGCCGCGATCACGCCGCCGGCGGCGCCGCCCAGGTGGGCCTGCCAGGAGACGTAGCCCGCCACCGTGGGCAGCACACCGAAGAGGATGCCGCCGTAGGCCAGGAAGAGCACCACGGACAGCAGGATCTGGCCCCAGTGGCGGTTGAAGAAGCCGCGCACCAGCAGGAACGCGAAGAGCCCGAAGACCAGCCCGGACGCCCCCACCGTGATGTTGTGGCCGCCGATCAGCCACACCGTCGCGCCCGAGCCCACCCAGCTCGAGGCCAGCGCCGTGGCGAAGACCCGCACGCCGGACAGGAAGACCAGGAAGCCGAAGATGATCAGCGGCAGGGTGTTGGAGAGCAGGTGGGCGAGGTTGGCGTGCAGCAGCGGAAACGTCACGATGTCCAGCAGCCCGTCGGCGGAGCGCGGCCGCAGCCCGAAAGTGCCGTTGAGCGAGTGCAGCAGCAGGGTGTTGAGGATCTCGATCGCGTAGAGCAGCAGCACGAAGGAGCCCACCACCAGCAGGCCCCGGCGGGCCCGGGCCGCAGGGGTGTCCCGGCGCCGTTCCCCGGGGGACGCTTCGAGCACCGCGGCGCCCCTAGTGCACCACGATCGGCTGGAAACCCTCGGCCCGGAGCGCGCCCAGGACCTGCTCGCAGTGCTCGTGGCCCTTGGTTTCCAGGTTGACGGTGATGGACACGTCGCCCATGCTGATCGAGCCGCCCACCCGGGTGTGGTCCAGGCCGGTCACGTTGGCGTCGTTTTCGGCGATGATCCGGGCGATGGTCGCCAGCGAGCCGGGGCGGTCGTCCAGCATCATCCGCACGGTCATGTAGCGCCCGGCGGCGGAAAGGCCGCGCTGGATGACTTTGAGCATCAGCATCGGGTCGATGTTGCCGCCGGAGAGCACGACGGCGACGGTTCCCGGGTTTTCGATCTTGCCTTCCATCAGCGCGGCGACGCCCACGGCGCCGGCCGGTTCGACCACCATCTTGGCCCGTTCCAGCAGGAAGATCAGCGCCCTGGCCAGCGCGTCCTCGCTGACCGTGACGACGTCGTCGACCAGCTCGCGGATGATGCTGAACGGCAGCTGCCCCGGCCGGCCCACGGCGATGCCGTCGGCCATCGTGGAGACGCGCTTGAGCGGCACGAGCGCGTCGGCCGCGAGCGAGGGCGGGTAGGCGGCGGCGTTTTCGGCCTGCACGCCGATGATCCGGATCTCCCGGCCGAGTTCCTTGGCCCGGGCCTTCACGGCCACGGCGACGCCGGCCAGCAGCCCGCCGCCGCCGACGCCCATCAGGATGGTGTCCACGTTGGGGATCTGCTCGAGGATCTCCAGTCCGACGGTGCCCTGGCCGGCCACGACGTCGACGTCGTCGAACGGGTGGACAAAGACGGCGCCCGTTTCATCCGCGTAGCGTTTGGCCTCGGCCAGCGCCTCGTCCACGTTGTGGCCGTGCAGCACCACCTCGGCGCCGTGGCTGCGCGTCGCGGCGAGCTTGGGCAGGGCGACGCCCAGCGGCATGTAGATGCGGGCCTTGATGCCGAGGGCCTTCGCGGCGACGGCTACGCCCTGGGCGTGGTTGCCGGCCGAGGCCGCGACGACGCCGCGTTTCTTCTCCTCGGCGGAGAGTTTGGCCATCCGCACGTAGGCGCCGCGCACCTTGAAGGAGCCTGCGCGTTGCAGGTTCTCGCATTTGAAATAGACGTCGCCGCCGGCGATGCTGCCCAGCGCCCGGGATGACTCCACCGGGGTCCGCGTAATAATCCCGTCGAGCAGCTTCTGCGCCTCCAGGACATCGTCCAGCGTGACGGGCAGGCTCTCGAGGGTATTCACGAACTAGTCTCCTTTGGGGGTTCCGGCGTCGGCGCCAGGGCGGTGGACCTCCCTGTTGCCCGGGTCCTGGCCGGCGCCGGCAAGTGCAGGGGCTCCCTGCCGGCTCGCGGCTGCCAGCTCTCCATCATGTTCCCACGTTCTGGCCGCAATGTACCGAATGGCCGAGTTTGCTACGGCGAGGATCGGCACGGAGAACAGGGCGCCCGGGATGCCGGCCAGGTAGGAGCCGGCGGCGACGGACAGGATGACGGCAACCGGGTGGAGCGAGACGGCCTTGCCCATCACGAGCGGCTGCAGGATGTGGCCCTCCAGCTGCTGGACCAGCAGCACGATGCCCACCATGATGAGCGCGTTGACCAGGCCGTTGGCCACCAGTGCCAGCAGCACGGCGACGGCGCCGGTGACGAGTGCGCCGACCAAGGGGATGAACGAGCCGATGAACACCAGCACGCCGAGCGGCAGCGCCAGCGGCACACCGATGATCGCGGCGCCGACGCCGATCCCGACGGCATCCACGAACGCGACGAACATCTGGATCCGGGTGTAGCTGACCATCGAGCTCCAGCCGCGCCGGCCGGCGCCGTTCACGGCAGGGCGGGCTTTCCGCGGCATCAGCCGGACCAGGAACCCCCAGATCCGGTCGCCTTCGAGCAGGAAGAAGATCGTGACGAACAAGGCGATCAGGAGCCCGGCGGCGAAGTGCCCGGCGGTGCTGCCGAAGGTCAGCGCGCCGCTGAGGATGCTGCTGCTGTTTTTCTGCAGCGCGTCGGCCCCCTCCTTGACGTAGGTGTCAATCTGGGCGGCGGTCAGGTGCAGCGGGCCCTCGGCCAGCCAGGTCTGGATCTGCTGCAGGCCCTCCAGTGCCTGGCCCCAGAGTTCGCCGAAGCCGGCGGTGAGCTGGCGGCCGACGAGGGCGAGCGCGCCGGCGATGAGTCCGATGAAGCCGAGCAGCGTGATGGCGACGGCGGCGCCGTTGGGCACCCGGCGCCTGCGCAGCCAGCGGGTGACGGGGCTGAGCAGTCCGGCCAGCAGGGCGGCGACCATCACCGGGATGATGAGGAAGCTGATCTTGCTCAGCAGCCAGACGAGCACCCCGGTCACCACCAGGATCAGGCCGATCCGCCACGCCCACGAGGCCGCGATCCGCACGCCGTAGGGAATGTCCTCGTCCACTTCCCGGTCGCTGCGGACCCGGGGAACGGCGTGCGGCACGGGCTCGCGCACACGGGTGGGCAGGCCTGCTTCCGGGGCGGCGGGCACGCCTGCGGGCGTGCCGGCAGGCGGGGAGGAGAGCTCGGGTGCGGCATACCCGGGCAGCTCGGAGTCGGGGCGGGCGGTGGCGTCCTCAGCTGGCGTCATAGCCCAATAATTCCCCAGTGCGGCCCACAAGGGAAACGGCGGAAGGGAAACGCGGCAGGGAATCAAGGCCCGCCAAGCGGCTGGAGGCCGTTCGGGGCAGTACGCCGCCGCACCGCGTCCCGGGCCCGGGCGGGGCTACCTCCCCAGTGACGCGGTGATTCCCCAGCTCATCGTGAAGGACTCCCCCGCCGGCAGCCAGCGCAGCCCGTCGCCGCTGTTGAACGCGTTGGCCGGCCCCGTCATGGGTTCAAGCGCCACCGCCTTGGACCGCCCGGGGTACTGGTCGGTGACGAAGACGTGGACGTAGCGGCAATGCTCGTCCTGCCAGAGGCTCACGCTGCGGCCGTCCGCGGCGCGCAGCGTGCTCCGCGCCACGCCGCCGTCGAACTCCAGGTCCGTGTACGCGCTGTCCAGGTCCAGGGCCCCGGCCAGCCGGCCGGCCCGGAGGTCGAAGTCTCCGGCGGCCGGTTCGGTGCTGCGCGGAATCAGCCGGTCATCGGTCACCAGCCGGGTACGGCCGCTGACGGTGACGGTCAGTTCCTCGCTGGGCACCTCGCCGAGCCGCAGGTAGGGGTGCGCACCGAGGACGAAAGGGGCCGGGTCTGGGGAGTCGTTGACCAGCGTCTGCCGGACGGTGAGCCCCAGGGCCTCGTCCAGCTCGTAGCGCACCCGGTGCCGCAGCAGGAAGGGATAGCCGTGCTGCGGAAATACGGGCGCCTCCAGGGTCACGGAGAATTCCGATTCGTCCACCAGGTCGTAGGACGCGTTGCGCAGCAGCCCGTGGCTGGCGTTGTTCCTGGCCACCTCGGTGATGTCGAGTTGCTGCTTTTTCCCGTTGAGGTGCCAGACGCCGTCCTCCACCCGGTTTGCCCACGGCGCCAGGGTGATACCGGTGGCGCCCGGCGGGATCTCGGCGTCCCCGTAGCTCTCCGTCAGCTGGACGCCGGCACGGCTGTAGAGCCGCAGGCCGGCGGCGAGTTCGGTCACCACGGCCAGGGCGTCGCCGCGGCGCAGCTCGTATTGCCGGCCGCTCGCGTAGCGCCGGGCGGAGGTGTCGGCGGACGGGTCGGAGGGAGCGGAAGCCGGGGAAGCGGTGAGGTCCATGGGCACCACGGTACCGAACCGTGCGCCCGCCCGTACACGGCGGGGCTTTGCCGGAAACTCGTGAAGTCTGATCGAATGATGGAATGTGCGCCAACAGCATCACCAGGGGAACCCTCGCCGACGGCCGGGAGTTCTTCTACTTCGCTGACGCCGGGGGGCACGGCCGTGGCCGTAGCGGCGCAGGCGGCGGCGCCGGTGGCGGTGCCCTGCGGGCTCCCGCCGATCGCCGGACCCTCGACGGACGCGGTCCCGCCGGCGAGCTGCGCTTCGACGCGCTGACCGGTGAGTGGGTCGCCATTGCCGCGCACCGCCAGTCCCGGACACACCTCCCGCCGGCAGAGGAATGCCCGCTGTGCCCCAGCACCCCGGAGCGCCGCTCGGAAATCCCGGCGCCGGACTACGACGTCGTTGTGTTCGAAAACCGCTTCCCCTCCTTGGGCCCCGACCTCGGGCAACTCCCGGAGCAGCCCGCGTGGGGAACCCGTGTGCCGGCGTTCGGGCGCTGCGAGGTGGTCTCGTTCACCCCGGACCATGCTGGTTCCTTCGCCGACCTCGGCGAGGCCCGGGCCCGCACCGTGGTGGAGGCCTGGGCCGTCCGGACCGCGGCGCTCAGCGCACTGCCCGGGATCCGCCAGGTCTTCCCGTTCGAGAACCGCGGCGCTGAAATCGGCGTCACCTTGCACCACCCGCACGGCCAGATTTACGCCTACCCGTACCTTCCGCCGCGGGCCGCGGTGCTGGCCGCCGCCGCGCGGAAGTACTACGACGACGCCGGGCGCCGGGACACGCTCACCGGCTCGCTGCTGCGGGCCGAACGCACGGACGGCAGCCGGATGGTGCTCGAGGGCCGGCATTTCAGCGCCTACGTGCCCTTCGCCGCCCGCTGGCCGCTGGAAGTCCACCTCGTCCCGCACCGGCAGGTGCCCGACCTCGCCGCCCTGCACGGCGACGAGCGGGACGAGCTGGCGCAACTGTACCTGGACCTGCTGCGGCGCTTGGACGCCCTCTACCCCACGCCCACGCCCTACATCGCCGCGTGGCAGCAGGCACCGCTGGATAAAGTGCTGCGTCCCGCCGGCTACCTGCACCTGCAGCTGACCTCTCCGCGGCGCGCGGCGGACAAGCTGAAGTACCTGGCCGGGTCCGAGGCCGCGATGGGGGCCTTCATCAACGACACCACGCCGGAGGAGGTCGCGGCCCGGCTCCGCGGCGCTGGCGCTACAAGCTCCACCGCCGGCACGGAAGGCAGCGCACTATGAGCGTCCCGCTGGGCACCAGTGAACTCCAGTCCCGGTTTGCGGACGTCTTCGGGGCGGACCCCGACGGCGTCTGGCAGGCCCCCGGCCGGGTCAACCTGATCGGCGAACACACGGACTACAACGAGGGCTTTGTGCTGCCGTTCGCCATTGACCGCACCGCCCGGGTGGCCGTCCGGCTCCGGCCCGACTCCACGCTGCGGATGCTGTCCACGTTCGGGAACCAGGGGCTGACGACGGCGGACGCCGCGGCCCTGGACCCCGCCGCGGCCCGGGGGTGGACCAAGTATCCGCTCGGTGTGCTGTGGGCCCTGCAGCAGCGCGGCCTCGCCGTCCCCGGCCTGGACCTGCTGCTGGATTCGGATGTGCCGCGGGGAGCCGGGCTGTCCTCCTCGCATGCCATTGAATGCGCCGTCATCCTGGCCGTGAACGAACTTACCGGCGCCGGCCTCAGCGCCGAGGACATGGTGCTGGCCACCCAGCGCGCGGAAAACGACTTCGTCGGCGCGCCCACCGGGATCATGGACCAGTCAGCCTCGCTCCGGGGCGCCGCAGGCCGGGCCGTGTTCCTCGACTGCCGCGACCAGAGCGTCCGGCTGGTGCCGTTCGACGCCGAGGCCGCCGGCCTGGTGCTCCTGGTGATCGACACCAAGGTCTCGCACTCGCATGCCGGCGGCGCCTACGCGGCCCGGCGCGCGTCCTGCGAACTGGGCGCCGATGTGCTCGGCGTCCGGGCGCTGCGCGACGTCGGGCTCGCGGATCTCGAGGAGGCCGCCGGGCTGCTGGACACGGAAACGTTCCGCCGGGTCCGGCACGTCGTCACTGAGAACGAGCGCGTGCTGCGGACCGTGGAACTCCTCGAGCGCACCGGCCCGCAGGCGATCGGCGCGCTGCTGGACGCCTCCCACGCCTCGATGCGGGACGACTTCGAAATCTCCTGCCCCGAACTGGACCTCGCGGTGGACACGTCCCGCGCCGCGGGCGCCATCGGCGCCCGGATGACCGGCGGCGGGTTTGGCGGCTCCGCGATCGCCCTCATCCCCGCGGACACGGAGCAGCGGGTGCGGGCCGACGTCGGACAGGCCTTCGCGCGCGCCGGCTACGCCGCCCCGGACGTCTTCCGGGTGAGCCCCGCGGCGGGAGCGCTGCGGCTGGCCTGACCGGTTCCTGCCGCGCCGGGGCCTGCGGCACCCGTCCGGGCGTAGGCCGGGCGCCCCGGCCCGTCCGGGCGTAGGCTGGGCGCATGCCGGAAGCCGTCATCGTCGCCACTGCCCGGAGCCCCATCGGCCGCGCCTTCAAAGGATCGTTGAAGGACGAGCGGCCCGATGATCTTGCCGCCGCCATGGTCTCCGCCGCCCTCGCCAAAGTGCCCGCCTTCGACCCGCGGGACACCCGCCGCGGCCTCGACGACCTCTACCTGGGCTGCGCCGAACCCAGCGGCGAGGCGGGGTCCAACATGGCCAGGGTGGTGACCATCCTGGCCGGCCTCGACAACGTCCCGGCCGCCACCATCAACCGCTTCTGCGCTTCCAGCCTGCAGACCATCAGGATGGCGTTCCACGCCGTCAAAGCCGGCGAGGGTGACGCCTTCGTCGCGGCCGGGGTCGAAGCGGTCTCCCGGTACCGCGACTGGGCCGGCGCCGGGGAGACCGACGCCGCCACCCACAACCCGCGCTTTGACGCCGCCCGGAAGCACACCGCCGCCCGGGCAGCGTCCAACACCCCGTGGACCGATCCCCGGCTCGGCGGCCGGATACCGGACATCTACACGTCCATGGGCCAGACCGCGGAGAACGTCGCCACCAGCTACGGCATCAGCCGCGCCGAGCAGGACGCCTGGGCGGTGCAGAGCCAGAACCGGGCCGAGGCGGCGATCACCTCCGGGTTCTTCGGCCGTGAAATCACGCCGTACACGCGCCGGGACGGGGCCGTGATCGCCCGGGACGACTCGCCCCGGGCGGGGGTCACGCTTGACGCGGTGAGCGCCCTGCAGCCGGTCTTCCGCAGCGCGGGAACCGTCACGGCCGGCAACGCCTGCCCGCTCAACGACGGCGCCGCCGCCGTCGTTGTGATGAGCGATTCACGTGCCCGGGAGCTCGGGCTGGAGCCGCTGGCCCGGATCGTCTCCACCGGGGTCAGCGCCCTGTCCCCCGAACTGATGGGCATGGGTCCCGTCGAGGCGACCCGGCGGGCGCTGAAGCTTGCCGGCCTCTCGATCGGCGACCTTGACCTGGTCGAACTTAACGAGGCCTTCGCGGTCCAGGTGATCGCCAGCGCCCGGGAGCTGGGGATCGATCCGGACCGGCTCAACGTCCACGGCGGAGCAATCGCGCTGGGTCACCCGTTCGGCATGACCGGCGCCCGGATGGCCACCACGCTGCTCAACGGGCTGCGCGAGCGGGACGGCACCCTTGGCCTGGCCACCTTGTGCGTGGGCGGCGGCCAGGGCATGGCCGTCATCTTCGAGCGGCTCGGCTGAAGGCCGACGACGAAAAGCGGGCCCCGCCTTCTGAACTGCTCCCCGAAAGTTGAACTGAGAATTCAGTTCTGACTTTCGGGGAGCAGTTTTATGCATGGAAGAAGTTCGTTGTCCGAGGGGCAGCGCGAGGCCGCGGTAGCGTTGTTTGAGGCAGGCTGGGGAGACAGGGCTGTGGCGAACCGGCTCGGGGTTAGCAGAAAGCCGATCGGTCGTTTGCTTGACCGTTGGCGAGTGCGTGGAGGATCGACACTGGTGTATAAACCAACGAAGCGAGTGTTTACGTTCGAGTTCAAGCTCGATGTTGTTCGGCGGGATCTTGCCGGCGAGAACCGGGTGGCTCTCGCGAAGGAATTGGGGTTGTCTTCCCCGGTGCTGATTCGTAGGTGGACGCAGCTTTACCGGGAGCAGGGCGAAGACGGGCTTCGTCCGAGGGCCAAGGGCCGCCCGAAGGGAAGTCCGGGCACTGCCGGCAAGCCCGAATCAGAGCTCCAGCGCCTGCGCCGTGAGAACGAGCGCCTGCGCGCCGAGGTTGCCTTCCTGGGAAAAGTGCAGGCCTTGAGAAACGAGGAACGGCGGTAATCGTCCGCGCCGTTATCGCTCTCAAGGCTGACCACCGCCTCGAGCTGCTCCTGGACGTTGCCGGGTTGGCCCGGTCGACGTTCTTCTATCACCAGGCACGTCTGCAAGAACCTGATCCTCAGGAGCTCCTCAAGGCCGAGGTCACTGACATCTTCGAGAAGAACCATGGCCGATATGGGCACCGCCGCATCCACAGTGAGCTGCTCAAGCAAGGGTGGACGGTTGCGAAGAAGACCGTGTTGAAGGTGATGCGCGTCCTCGGGCTGGTCTGCAAGGTCCGGCGGAAGAAGCGCTACAACTCCTACAAAGGTGAACAGGGCAGGGTTGCCCCTAATCTCCTGAACCGCGAGTTTGACGCCACAGCCCCGAACCAGAAGTGGGTGACTGATGTGACCGAATTCAGCGTCGGTGACCAGAAGCTCTACCTTTCCCCGGTCATGGACCTCTTTGATCGGCAGATCATCTCCTACACCATTGGCACATCCCCCAACCTGGCGCTCACCAACACTTCTCTGCAGCAAGCCCTGACCTGTCTTCACCCTGGCCAGCAACCGCTGGTGCATTCGGATCAGGGATTCCAATACCAGCACATCTCCTGGCGTGGGCTCCTTGAGGGCGCTGGCGCCGTGCAGTCAATGTCCCGCAAGGCCAACTGCTACGACAACGCGGTAATGGAGAATTTCTTCGGCCATCTCAAGGAAGAACTCTTCCACCGGGTCCGGTTCCTCAGCACTGATGCACTGGCAACGGCCCTGCACGAGTACCTCCGCTGGTACAACAACGACCGAATCTCGACAAAGCTAAAGGGCCTGAGCCCGGTGCAATACCGAGCCCAGGCCCTCGCGGCTTAGGATCTTACTTGGCCAGTCCAACTTTCGGGGACCAGTTCACTTCCGGCGGGGCCCGCTTCGTTCGCTACGCGGTGGTTCTGCTGCGGCTAGTCGTCGCCGCGGAGGATGGCCAGCAGTCGGATGATCTCGACGTAGAGCCAGACGAGGGTGACCGTGAGGCCGAACGCCGCGGTCCAGGAGAAGCGCTGCGGGGCGCCGCTGCGGACGCCGGCTTCGATGCTGGTGAAGTCCATGATCAGCGAGAAGGCGGCCAGGCCGATCGCGAGCAGGCCGATGAAGACACCCAGCGGGATCCCGAAGATCTCGAAGCTGGTGCGCAGGCCGAACGGGGAGTCCACCGCACCGGTCCACATCATGACCATGTTGATGAGCGCGAAAACGGCGTAGCCGATCATGGCGATCATAAAGAAGCGCATCGCCTTGGGCGTGGCGCGGACCTTGCCGCTCTTGAACAGGACCAGCGTGACGGCGAAGACGGAGAGCGTGCCGATCACGGCCTGGAGTCCAACGCCGGGGAACATCCCGTCGAGGATCCGGGTCAGGCCGCCGAGGAACAGGCCTTCAAGGGCGGCGTAGGCAAGGATCAGCGCCGGTGAAGGCTGCTTCTTGAAGGTGTTGACGAGGGCCAGGACGAAGCCGCCCAGCGCACCGACGATCATCAGCATCGAGGCCAGGCCCTGCGCCACCACGAGGGTGACGGCCGCGCCCGCGATGACGGCCGCGAGGCAGGCCGTGGTCTTCATGATGACGTCATCAAAGGTCATGCGGCCGCTGTCGGCCGGCCCCGCGGCAGGGCGGTTGTACATGTCCTGCAACTGGTCGTTGCTCATCGCCTGCTGTGCCGGGTTCCAGCCGGCCTGGGCCTGGCCGAATTGGGGCTGGCCATACTGGGGCTGGCCATAGCCGTTCTGGCCGTACGGCGCCTGGCCGTAGCCCTGCCCGTAGGGGGCCGGCGGGGCAGGCGGTGCCTGGGTGGCTCCACGGAAGTTCTTTCCGTTGAAGATCGGGTTTCCGCCAAGTGCCATTGCTGGTGTCCTCCAAATTAAGGGGGTAAGTGATGATCGGTGGTGAAGATCGGTATGACTCACGCTACCAATTCCCACGCCCGGCGGGCAGGGATAGTTCCCGGCCGGCTCCGGCCGCAACCCAACCGTGATGTGGCGGGGCGCAACCGGGGCGCCGTCGGCCCCACTGTTTAGGAATCCTCGGGAACAACAAAAGTTTTCTTTAGCCATGCTAAATCGAGTCCTAGGTCCGGCTTCACGGTTGTTACGCGATCGCGACGTTATCCCTGCTCGCGGCGGCAATAGTTGGCCCGCCCGGGCTGTAACATTGGGCCAACAGGGTGACGAACGTCACAAGGACGACTGCCGCAAGGCAGGCCGCTCCATCGCATCGCAGTAACCGCTCCATCCCGTCCCCCTGACTGTTCGCAGCGGTTGCAATGGCGCAACCCAGACCACCCCCATGTGGAGGTTTTCAATTTGAGAAGCACACCGAAAGGCCTGTCGCAGAGACGGCGCGGCAGACTGCTGAAAGCTGTGGGGGCCATGTTCGCCGCCGTGGCCGCCCTTCTGCTCATCGTCGCCCCAGCATCCCAGGCCGCGACGCCGTCGCCGACACCATCCCCGTCGAGCACCACGTTCCAGAACAGCATCAGCGGTTTCCTGCGCGGCGATGACCGCGCCCCGCTCGCGGATGTCACCATCACCGCCAAGAGCGGCGATTTCACCGGAACCACCAAATCGGGTGCCAATGGCTCCTGGACCATCGGCGTCCCCACCCAGGGGACCTACGAGGTCGAGCTGGACGAAAAGACTCTCCCCGAGGGCATCAAGCTCGCCGACGGCCAGGAAAACCCCCGCAAGGTCACCTTCAGCCAGACGTCCAACCTCTCGGTGATCTTCGCCTTCGGCAAAGGCATCGTCGTCCAGGAGCAGGACTTCGGCCAGAACCTGCTTAACCGGCTGGTCGCGGGCCTGAGCTTCGGTTTGCTCCTGGCCCTCGCGTCGGTGGGCTTGTCCCTGATCTTCGGCACCACGGGCCTGACCAACTTCGCACATGGCGAGATGGTTACGCTCGGCGCCGTCCTGGTCTTCGGCTTCAACGCCATGAACCTGCCGTTCTGGCTCTCCATCATCCTTGCGCTCCTCGGCGGCGGCCTGTTCGGCTACGTCCAGGACGCCGGACTCTGGAAGCCGCTGCGGCGCCGCGGCACCGGACTGGTCCCGATGATGATCGTCAGCATCGGCCTCGCCCTCGCCGTCCGCTACGTGATCCAGTTCTACTTCGGCGGCGCCACCCAGCAGCTGCCTTTCGCCCAGAGCGCGGAAATTCAGATCGGGCCGGTATCCATCTCGCCCAACAACCTCTGGTCCCTGCTCATCAGCGTCGTCGTCATCGCCGTGCTCGGCGTCGTCCTGCTCAAGACCCGGCTCGGCAAGGCCACCCGCGCGGTGGCCGACAACCCGGCACTGGCCGCAGCCTCCGGCATCGACGTCGACTCGGTCATCCGGATCGTCTGGGTCACCGGCGGCATGCTCGCCTCGCTCGGCGGCATTCTCTGGGCGTACTACCGTCCCGGCGTCACCTTCGATATGGGTTCGCAGATCCTGCTGCTCATCTTCGCCGGCGTGACCCTCGGCGGCCTCGGCACGGTCTGGGGCGCCCTGTTCGGTTCCATCATCGTCGGCATCTTCGTGGAGCTGACCACCGTCTTCGGCCTCGCTGCCGACCTCAAGTACGTGGGAGCACTGTTCATCATGATCGTTGTCCTCTTGTTCCGGCCTCAGGGCATCCTGGGCCGCCGCGAGCGCGTGGGTTAGGAGACAGACATGGACTTCGGATTTATTCTTTCCAGCGCTGCCGGTGAATTGTTCAGCCCGACGACGGCGGCGTACGCGCTCGCCGCGCTCGGCCTGGCGGTCCACTTCGGTTACTCGGGCCTGCTGAACTTCGGCCAGGCCGGCTTCATGGCGGTGGGGGCCTACGGCTTCGCCATCTCCACCCTGACCTTCCACGTGCCGTTCTTCGTCGGCTTGCTGATCGCCGTCGTCTGCTCGGCAATCTTCGCCCTGCTGCTCGGCATCCCCACACTCCGGCTGCGGGCCGACTACCTGGCCATCGTCACGATTGCGGCCGCGGAAATCGTCCGCTACATCGTCACCACCAACCAGCTGACCTCGGTGACCGGTTCGGCCAACGGCCTGGCCGCCTTCGAGGGCGACTTCTACGCGATGAACCCGTTCCCCGACGGATCCTACTTCGGCATGAACAACCGCGACTTCTTCATCCGCGTGGTCGGCTGGGGGCTCGTGATCATCTGCTGCCTGCTGGTCTGGCTGCTGATGCGCAGCCCGTGGGGCCGTGTCCTCAAGGGCATCCGCGAGGACGAGAACGCTGTCCGTTCGCTCGGCAAGAACGTCTACTCCTACAAGATGCAGGCCCTCGTGATCGGCGGCGTGCTCGGAGCACTCGCGGGCATGGTGTTCACCCTTCCCCGCGGCGCGGTGCAGCCGGCGAACTACGGCACCGAGCTGACGTTCTTCCTCTACACCTGCCTGCTGCTCGGCGGGCTCGGCACTGTGCTGGGCCCGGTCGTCGGGGCGATGATCTTCTGGGTCGTCCTGTCCCTCACCCAGGGCGTGCTGTACGGCCTGATCGAATCGGGCGCCGTCACGTGGCTGAACACGGTCCAGGCCGGCCAGCTGCGCTACATCCTGGTCGGCATCGCACTGATGCTGCTGATGATCTTCAGGCCCCAGGGCGTCTTTGGCAACAAGAAGGAGCTGGCGTTCGCATGAGCATGCACAGCGAAAAACCACAGGCGGGCGCCGGGACCTCCGGCGCCGCCGAGACCATCGACTACATGACGGACTCGCGTCCGATTGCCGCGGGCGAGACCGCCCCCGGCTGCAAGAAGCGCGACCCGATCCTGGTGGCGGAAAACGTCACCCGCAGCTTCGGCGGCATCAACGCCGTCGACGTCGAATACCTGGAGATCCCGCGGCACAAGATCACGGCCCTGATCGGTCCCAACGGCGCCGGTAAGACCACGCTGTTCAACCTGCTCACGGGCTTCGATACGCCGAACACGGGCAAGTGGCAGTTCGAGGGCAACGGCCTGGCCGGCGTCTCCTCCTACAAGGTGGCGCGGATGGGCATGGTCCGCACGTTCCAGCTGACCAAGGTCATGGGAAAGCTCACCGTTATGGAGAACATGCGCCTGGGCGCCTCGCAGCAGTCCGGCGAGAAGCTGTCCAAGGCCCTGTTCAAGGGAATCTGGGGCGGCCAGGAAAAGAAGATCACCGAAGAAGCCAACGTGCTGCTGGCGAAGTTCAAGCTCGATGCCAAGAAGGACGACTACGCGGCGTCCCTCTCCGGCGGGCAGCGCAAGCTCCTCGAAATGGCACGCTCGCTCATGGTGAAGCCCAAGCTTGTGATGCTTGACGAGCCGATGGCGGGCGTCAACCCGGCGCTGACCCAGTCCCTGCTGGACCACATCAAGAACCTCAAGGCCGAGGGCATGACCGTGTTGTTCGTCGAGCACGACATGCACATGGTCCGCCACATCGCCGACTGGGTTGTGGTGATGGCCGAGGGCAAGATCGTGGCCGAGGGGCCGCCAGCCGAGGTCATGAAGAACCCGGCCGTGATCGACGCCTACCTGGGCGCCCACCACGATGTGGACCTGGGCGACTCGGAAGGCATCAAGGAACTCGCGGCCGAGCTCGAGGCCGACGAGGAATCAATCGTCGGCACCGAGAACGCGGGGGTCATCTCCTCCGACGTTCTCATGACGGAGACACCCCGGCCCGATACCGCCAGCGGCGCACCACACGGCCGGCGGAGCGCCGAGGAGCCCCACAGCGGCGAGCCGAACCGGACAGAGAAGGACACGCAATGAGCGCCACCAGCGCGGCCCCCGCCGCTAAGAACGGATACGACGGCGACTCGGTCGTCAAGGTCACCAACTTGGTGGCCGGCTACATCCCGGGCGTCAACATCCTCAACGGCTGCAGCATTGAAGCCCGCAAGGGCGAGCTGATCGGCATCATCGGGCCCAACGGCGCCGGCAAGTCGACCCTGTTGAAGGCCATGTTCGGCCTCGTCAAGGTCCACTCCGGCTCCGTGGTGGTCCGCGGCCAGGACATCACCGGGCTGAAAGCCAACAAACTGGTGAGCCGGGGCGTCGGCTTCGTTCCGCAGACCAACAACGTGTTCGCGGCCCTGACCATCGAAGAAAACCTCCAGATGGGGATGTTCCAGCGGCCGAAGGACTTCGCCGAACGGTTCGACTTCGTCGCGGAGTTGTTCCCGGAACTGGCCAAGCGCCGGGCCCAGCGCGCCGGGTCGCTCTCCGGCGGCGAACGCCAGATGGTTGCCATGGGACGGGCCCTGATGATGGACCCGGCCGTGCTGCTGCTCGACGAGCCCTCGGCAGGCCTCTCCCCCGTCAAACAGGACGAGACGTTCCTGCGGGTGCACGAGATCAACCGGGCGGGTGTCTCCGTGATCATGGTGGAGCAGAACGCACGGCGCTGCCTGCAGATCTGTGACCGCGGCTACGTCCTGGACCAGGGCAAGGACGCGTACACGGGTACCGGACGGGAACTCATGAAGGATCCCAAGGTCATCCAGCTGTACCTGGGCACCCTGGCGGACACGGTCGACTAGCCCGGCCATCACTGTCCCGAGGGGCCGTCACCAGCCGGTGGCGGCCCTTTTGCGCGCCCGGCGGGTGAGCGGTGCTCCCGTGTACCATCCGGGCGCCTCCGCAGCCACTTGCTCGGCGCCTGCGCTCGTTCCTCACGCAACAACGGCGCTTTCGCAAGCGCCTGCCTCCGTCGCCCTTAGCGTTACTCTCACCGAACGCTATCCGCGGCGGGCCATGTTTCCGCGGCGGTTCCGGACTGGCGCACCCCGGATCCGCGGCGCCCCTGTCCGAATCCGTAGCGAGAATCCGGTGCCGCCGCCCCCAGCACCTGCAGCCGCGCCCCGACGTCGCCCGGTCCTCCCGGTCCCCACACTCAGCTCCCGTCGTCCCCGCTAGACCCCGACGGCGTCACGCTGCGCAGGATTTTGGGCGGCTTTCCGCGGGCCGGGTTGGATTCCCGGCGTCGGACGGTCACCCGGCGGTCCGACGGCTGCTGAGCGTCACGGTGGGCCTCCGGTGGCACCTCCCCCGCACGCAAGAAACCCCCGTCCGGAAGGGACGGGGGTTTCTTGGTTGTCTGGGGAAGCGGCTTTACAGCTTGCCGAATTCTTCCTTGACGGGCTTGTAGCTGTTGTCATCCTGGAACTCGTAGATGCCGATGTAGGCTTCCGTGGGGTCGCCGGCGTCGGAGAACGTTACGGGGCCGGACTGGCCGTCGTAGTCGATGTCCTTGCCGTTGCGGAGCAGGGTGACGCAGGAGGCGTAGTTGTTGCACTTCTCGCCGCCTTCGGAGACTGCCTTGAGCTGCTTGGCGATATCAACGCCCTTGGTGCTCTTGGCAGCTTCGGAGGCCAGCGCGATCAGGTTCACGGCGTCGTAGGACTCGCCTGCGTAGCTGTAATCCTTGAGCGCCGGGTCGATCGCGAGGAGCTTCTTCTTGAAGTCATCCTTGGCGAAGGTGCCCGGGATGGTGCCCTGGGCGCCCTTCAGGGTGCCAGCCTTGAAGTCCTTGCTGTAGTCGGACATGTTGCCGTCCACCATGAAGATCTGGGTGGGCTTGATGCCCTTGCCCGTCATGAGCGGAACGATGCTCTTGGCCTGGTCGAAGGTGATCAGGGCGATGGCATCCGGCTTGGCCGCGAGGACCTTGTCCACCTGGCTGCTGAACTGGGAGTCGCCTTCGTTGAAGAGCTCCTCCGCCACAACCTTGCCGCCGGCAGCCTCCACTGCGGACTTGACGTTCTTTGCAAGACCCGTGCCGTAAGCGTCGTTCAGTACGATCATGCCAACGGTCTGGGCGCCACAGGTGGCCATGTAGTTGCCGAGGACCTTGCCCTGCAGCACGTCAGAGGGGGCGGTGCGCCAGTAGAGGCCCTTGTCGTCCCACGTGGTGAAGTCCGGTGAAGTGTTGGCCGGTGAGAACTGGATGACGCCGGCGCCGGTGATCTGGTTGATCACGGTCTTGGAGACGCCTGAGGAGGCGGCACCGATGATGGCGCTGACGCCCTGGCCCAGCAGTGCAGTGGTGGACTGCGTGGCGATGTCCGTCTTGGTGTCACCGGAGTCGCGGTGGATGACCTGGACGGGCTTGCCGAGGACGCCGCCGGCGTCGTTGACTTCCTTGATGCCAAGGTTGACGCCCGCGATTTCGGGCGGGCCGAGGAAGGCCAGGGAGCCGGTGGTCGGCAGCAGGGAGCCGATCTTGAGCGGGGTGTCCGTGGTGGTCGAGGACGCGGGCACGGAACCTTCCGCGCTGGCCGAGCTGGTGGCGCCACCGGTTGCGCTCGGGGCCGGGCAAGCGATGCCGGCGGCCTGGGCGGATGCCGAGCCGGTGGTTGCCGACGGCGTGGACGACCCGCCACAAGCCGTAGCCAGAAGGGCGACGCCGAGGCTAAGCGCTGTGAGCTTAGCGATGCGCGGCGCCACCTGGGGGAGTGAAGTCATAGAGAAATCTCCTCGATCTAAAGGTGCGAACGGCCTTTGATGCGAAAGATCAGGTGTTCCTGATTTAGCTTCAAGCTAATGCAATTTCCGTCCGGACAGAAGTGACTACGGTCACATCCTTATAACACTCGTTGCATAGGGGAAATCAGGCGGCGGGAAAAGCGCCATACCGGCCCGCAAGCCGCCGAAAACCGGGGGTCCGCCGTCGCGTTCTCTGTCGGACGCACGGCCGGCCGGGGGCGCTAAAGGCAGCAGGACAGCAATTGTGGCGCACGATGCGGCAATTGTGAAGTGCCCCAGGTGGGACTCGAACCCACAACACGCGGATTTTAAGTCCGCTGCCTCTGCCAATTGGGCTACTGGGGCGCCCGGTCAATGGTATCCCGCCGGAGGGGTATACCGACGGCGGGCTGCTAGGACGCGGCCTGAGGTCCGTCGAAGGGCGCCGCGTAGCGGAACACCCCGCTGACGCCGCCGGGCCAGAGCGCGAGCGGCAGCAGCTGGAAATGCTCACCCCAGGCAGGGTCCGGTGCCTGCACGTTCAGCGAGGTGGAGGGCACAAAGCCAAAGCGGGCGTAGTAGTCGGGGCTGCCGAGCAGCGCGATGCCCCGCTCCCCCGCGGCGTTGGCCCGGTCGATGGTTTCCTTCATCAGCGCCGAGCCAATGCCGTGCCGCTGCAGCCGCGGCAGCACCCCGATCGGGCCCAGCCCCAGCAGCTCCAGCTCATCCGCCCAGCCGCGGGTGCTGATGACGTGGCCGACGATCTCGCCGTCCAGCTCAGCGACGATGCTGAATTCCGGCAGGTACTCCCCGCACTCGAAGAGCCGACGCAGCAGGTCCACTTCCTCCGGTTCCCCTTCAACCGGCAGGCCCGTGACCGGCGAGATGGAGAAGGCCGCCGCGGTGAGTGCCAGGAGCGCCGGCCGGTCCTCAGGCAGCTCAGAGCGCAGGACCAGTTGTGGCGCCGGCTGCTGCCCTCCGCCGTTCGCCGAGCGGCTGTTCAGGGACAATTCGTGGAGAACTTCGAGGGCCCGCTCGGCTTCGGCCACCGGAACGAGCAGATGGTCGTGGTGGAAACCGGCCAGCACATTGCAGCTGATCTTCGCCTCGGTCAGGGCGGCGCTGACGGCCGCGGTAAGCCCCAGGGCCTCCAGGGATGAATGCACTTGCAGGGTGATCCACGCCGCCACGAAGTCGTACTTCAGGCCAAGGGCGTCGGCGTCGGCCCGCGGCAGCACCACGGTCAGCCCCTCAGCTTCCCGGACGGCGGCGGCAATGTGGCCGGCCAGCGGTTTGCCGTGCGGCCACAGGGCGTAGACGTACTCGCCCTCGCGGATCACCGGCCGCATGGTCGCGAGCAGGGTATGCAGGTCCTTTTCAGCGGGAGTCATGGGCCCAGTCTAGGCAGGTGGGCCCGCCCCTCGGCCAATCCGCCCGGCAATCCAGGCGGCGCTGGCCAGCAGTGGCCTGCGGCACCAACGACGACGGCGGCCGCTCCCCTTCGAAGGGAACGGCCGCCGTCGTCGGGCTGCTGCGGGCTACTTGGCGTCGGCCGAGACAGCTTCCTTGGCACGCGTCTCGGCGGGCTTGTCCGCCGCCGGTGCCGCGGGTGCGGCGGCCGGCTTGGGAGCCGGTGTCGCTGCGGCCACGAAGGCCCCGCGCGGGTTGTCCAGGTCCATCAGCTGGGTGGTGTCGCGGCCCAGGAAGAGGGCCCAGAACCAGCCGGAGATCACGCGGATCTTGCGCTCGAACGTCGGCATGGCCAGGCCGTGGTAGCCGCGGTGGGCGAGCCAGGCCAGCGGGCCCTTGAGGCCGATGCGGCCGATGAGGTTGATGTTGGCAACGCCCTTCCATTCGCCGAAGCCGGCGACGGCGCCCAGGTTCTTGTGCTTGTAGTCCTTGAGCTCCTTGTCCCAGCGGGAGGCCCACAGGTTCTTGGCAAGGCGCTTGGCCTGGCGCAGCGCGTGCTGGGCGTTGGGGACGCAGGTGCCGTCCGGCAGGCCGCTGCCGGTGAGGTCCGGCACGGCCGCGATGTCGCCGGCGGCCCAGGCGTTGTCGATGATGCCCTCGTCGCCGGAGACGCGCAGGTCCGGAAGGACCCGGACGCGGCCGCGGGGCTCGAGCGGGAAGTCGGTGGAGCGGACCATCGGGTTGGCCTGCACGCCGGCAGTCCAGACCAGGGTGTCGGATTCGAATTCCTGCGCGGGGGTCTTGTCCGGCAGGTTGATCAGCTTCAGGGAACCCTCGGCGTTGTCCAGCGAGGTGTTCAGCAGTACCTCGATGCCGCGGCTGCGCAGGTGCTCGACGACCCACTCGGCCTGGTTCGCCGTAACCTCGGGCATGATCCGGCCCATGGCCTCGACCAGGACGAAGCGGACTTCCTCCTGCTTGACGCGCGGGTTGTTCTTGACCGCGGCGCGGGCCAGGTCTTCCATTTCGGTGATGCACTCGATGCCGGCGAAGCCGCCGCCGACGACGACGAACGTCAGGGCGCGGGCGCGCTCGACCGGATCGGTCATCAGCGAGCCGGTTTCGATGCGCTCGAGGACACCGTTGCGCAGGGCTACGGCCTCCTCGATGGTCTTGAGGCCGATGCCCTTGTCCGCGAGGCCCTTGATCGGGAACGTGCGGGTGATGGCGCCGGCGGCCAGCACGACGTCAAAGTACGGGACCTCGAAGTTTTCGCCGCCGTCGGCCGGTGCCACCACGGCCGTGCGGTTGGCGTGGTCGATCGAGGTGACGCGGCCCTGGATCAGTTCGGTCTGCTTAAGGTGCTTGCGGTGCGAGACGACGGCGTGCCGGGCCTCGATGTTTCCGCCGGCCACTTCCGGCAGGAAGGGCTGGTAGGTCATGTAGGGCAGCGGATCAACGAGGGTGACGATGCCACCGGCATTCGCGATCTTTTTCTGCAGTTTGAGGGCTACGTACAGGCCGACGTACCCGCCGCCGACGACGAGTACCCTGGGACGGTCCTGGAGCTGAGGGGTGGATGCCATGGGTCAAGAATACCGTAGTTTGTGAAAAACTTCACTAACTCCCCGCGGCCCGGGTTTCCGCGGAATCCGGCGTGCTTGGGGAAGGCCTGCCGGGCGCTGCGTCCGGACCCGTTTCAGGCCCTGCGCCGGGCGCAACCTGAGGCGCTGCACCGGGCGCAACCTCAGGCCCTGCTCCGGGGTCTGCTTCGGAGCCGGAGCCGGGCCCGCGGAGCGCGCGCCGAAGCTGGATGGCGGCCGCCGCGATGATGCAGACGAAGAGCCCGCCGAAGCCGAGCACCACCATGGCCGGGACGGCGCTGTCCGCCGGCGACGGGGCTGCCGCAACCGGCACGGTGGGTTCGGGCAGGGTCGGCGCCGCACTTGGCGGGGCGGGGGCGGCAGGGGCCGCGGAGCTCACCGGGTTGCCGCGCCGGTGGACCCGGATCCAGTCGGAGATCGTACCCAGCGGGTTGGCCTTGGTTTCCGGGACGTCGGCCTTGAGTGCTGCCTCGGCGTTGAGCACGCCAAATCCGTACAGCGGGTCCTTGCCCGGCAGCCCGGCGTCCTTTGCGGTGCTGACAATCCGGTTGATGACCTGGCTGGCGGACATCTCCGGCCACCTTGAGCGGATCAGCGCAGCGACGCCGGCGACGATGGGGGTCGCGCCCGAGGTGCCGGCCCACTCGGCGTAGCCGCCGCCGGGCATGCCGCCCACCAGGTTCTCGGCCGGTGCGGCGACGCCGATGCTGATGCCCTGCGAGGAGGAATCGATGCTGGCAACACCCTTGCGGTTCAAGCCGGCCACGGTCAGCACGCCGGGAATGGTGGCCGGGGCGCCGACCTGGATGTTGCCGCCCACCCGGTTGCCGGCGGCGCAGACAATCACGACGTCTTTCTGTTCGGCGTACAGGAAGGCGGCATCCCAGCTTTGCGGCCACTCCGGCGAGGTGCTGCCGAGGGAGATGTTGATGACCTGGGCGCCGTTGTCGACCGCCCAGCGGACCGCCTCGGGGATCTGGTCCTGGTCGCTCTTTCCCCCGGGGTTGGCCGATCCCAGCCAGGTGGAGACGGAGAGGATCTGGGCCTCGGGGGCCACGCCCACGATCCCGTCCGGGCCGACGCCGGTGGAGGCCGACGGGCTGGGGCTGGCCGTGGACTTTTTGGGCTGGTGGCCGCGGCCGGCAAGCATGGTCGCGACGAGGGTGCCGTGTTCGGGCTTGGCGCCGATGCTCTTGAGGCCGTCGGCGCCCCCGGCGCCGGACACGTCCGTTCCCCCGGACAACACGCCCTTGAGGTCCGGGTGTTTGCCGTCCACGCCGCTGTCAATCACGGCGACCTTGACGTTGGCGCCCTTGGACACTTCCCAGGCTTTCTTGATTCCGGACCCTGCCAGCCAGTATTCCTTGTCCCGCGTGGAGTCCGCGTGGGCCGGCGGGGCCGCCGTCAGGGTGCCGGCGACGCTGCCGCCGGCAAGTGCCAGGGCCATCAACGCCGAGGCGGTCCGGCGGTGCCGGGCTGTTGCTCTGGTCATTCGGGTCCAATCGGCGGTATGTCTGCGGGCGCCGCGGAGTCGGGCGCGGCAGTCGGCGGGGGCTGCCCGGCGCCGGGGCCACCCCTGCTGGGCGGTGCCGGTACGGGCGCGGGGCTAGCTGATGCTCAGGGCAATCCCGTCAAGAATATCGTGTTCGCTGGTGATGGCCGTGGTGATGCGGCCGTCTGTGACGTCCGCCATGCGTTCGAGTACGCGGCGCCAGACGAGGCCGCCGGCCCCGATCACGTCCACCCGGCCGGGATGCATGTAGGGCAGGGCGGCCCGGTCCTCCCGGGTCATGTTCAGCAGCGAGGTGCAGGCATCCCGGGCGGTATCCAGGTCCAGTTCCGTGCCGTGGATGGCCGCGGCCGAGTACTCGGCCAGCTTCAGGGCATGCGCTGTGATGGTGGTAACGGATCCCGCGACGCCGATCACGGCGGTGGCGCGGTCGAGCGGTACGGTCAGCGCGGCATGGCTGATCGCCGCGTCGACGTCGGACTCAGCGGCGGCGATCTGTTCCGCCGTGGGCGGGTCTGCCTGCAGGTGCCGTTCGGTCATCCGGACGCACCCGACGTCGACGGACTTGGCGACGATGACGCCGTCGGCGTCGCCCAGCACGAACTCGGTGCTGCCGCCGCCCAGGTCCACCACCAGCACCGGGTCCTTGCCGCGCGAGGGCAGCACGCTGCTGGCACCGGCGAAGGAGAGCGCGGCCTCCTCGTCACCGCTGATCACCTCGGGTTCGACGCCGAGCAGTTCCCGGACGCCGTCGATGAAGACCTGCCGGTTGCGGGCGTCCCGGGTGGCGGAGGTGGCCACAAAGCGGACCTTCCCGGCGCCGTGGCGGCGGATCAGCTCCGCGTAGTCGGCGGTGGCCTCGAGGGTGCGGTCCAGCGCCTCCTGGGCGAATTCGCCGGTGGCGTCGACGCCCTGCCCGAGCCTGACCACGCGCATCTCACGGACGACGTCGGTCAGCTTCGGTGAGGTGCCGCCGGCGGCGCCGACATCGGCGATGAGCAGGCGGATGGAGTTGGTGCCGCAGTCGATCGCGGCCACGCGCGTCACTGGGCCGCTCCGGTGCCATCGTGGGCGGCGTCAGCCGCGCGGGACTTCCGGACCGGGGCCGGCCGCCCGACGATTTCCGGCAAGCCCTGCGGGCCGTGGCGGCTCAGGTCCCGCGAGGGGGCCTCGCCGCCGGTGTCCCACGCGCCGTCGCAGTAGCAGCGGCCGCGGGTCCACCACGCGCTGATGGCCGCGATCGCCTCGTCACCGAGCGGGTTGACTCCTGGGCCGGCCGCCAGCGCATGCCCCACCAGGACATGCAGGCATTTAACGCGGGTGGGCATGCCGCCGGCGGAGATACCGTCGATCTCGGGGACGGCACCGATGCCGGACCGGGCGCCGATTTCGTCACGGGAGCGCAGGTACGCTTCGTGCGCGGCCCGGTAATCCGCGGCCAGGGCACCGTCGGCTCCGAGCCGTTCGTTCATCTCGTTCATCAGCCCGGCCGCCTCGAGCCTGGACACGGCCGAGGTGATCACCGGGTGGGTCAGGTAGAAGGTGGTAGGGAACGGGGTGCCGTTGCTGAGCCGCGGCGAGGTCGCCGCAACCATCGGGTTGCCGCAGACGCAACGGGCGGGGATTTCGACGACGTCGCGCACCGGACGCCCGAGCTGGCGGCTGAGCACGTCGAGGTCGCGGGCTGACGGCTGGCGGGACTCGGCCGGCACCGGGGCCGGGTCCACGGCGGTCGCGTCGTTGGGGTTCCCTGCTGCCGGGGAATGGTCCACTCGGTTCTGGTCCACTGGCGCGGCACCTTCCTGCCCTGTTGGAATCACCGGGTGGCGGTAATCCGGCGGCGGGCGCCGCTCCTAGTCTGTTGCCGAACGCCGGATGGACTCCCAGAGGGAATCCACCCACGGCAGATTGGCCGGGTCTGTGGCTGCTCCTGCTGCGGCGCCGGCACCGGAGGTCGCGGCAGGCAGATCGCTGCCGTACACCCAGTAGCCGGTTTCGCCGGGCATAACCATGTTAATGCGGTCACGGGCCTGTTGCTTCACGTAGTTCGGGTCCTGCCAGCGCGAGACCTGGCGTTTGAGGTCCGTCTGCTTCGCCTGCTTGGCCGAGATGTCCGCTTCCAGCGCCGCTATTTCGGCGCGTTTTTCGAGGAAGATCCGGACCGTGGGGGCGAGCATGATGGTGATGGCAATCATCACAACGCCGAGGGCCAGCAGCCGGCCGGAGAAGGCCTTGGCCGGAACGGGGTCCAGACCGTCGGACTCCGCGGACTGGCCGGGTTTAGCGACCGCCCCCTTAGAGGGCCCCTTGGCCGGTCCGGCGCTGCCGGCGGACGGCTTCGCCGCGGGCCTGGCGGGGGTGCCGCTGCCGGCGCTTGTCCTGGCCGCCGGGGCCGCCCCCTGGGCCGGGCCGCGCGTCCCGGCGTCCGCCGCTTCGGCAGCAGGCCGCCCGGCGTCGTGGCTGACCGGCCGTCCGGCGTCGTGGTTGGCGGCCGGGCCGGTGCCGTGCCGCGGACCGCCGAAGTCCGCCCGGATGACGTCGCCGCCGGCTTCCCCCCGGCCGGTGGCCGCCGACTTTGGGGCCGCAGCGGCGGCCCGGGGAACCTTGGGACGGCGGGTTGCCATGTCACTCCTTACAACTGGCCAAAAAGAACCGGCCAAAACGAACCGGCCAAAACAGAACCGGTGGCCATGGTCTTTCCACCATAGCCACCGGTTCCTGGTTTTTGCGGGTACTAGCCCTTGAAACGCGGGAACGCGCTGCGTCCGGCGTAGCGTGCGGCGTCGTCGAGTTCCTCTTCGATGCGCAGCAGCTGGTTGTACTTCGCGACGCGCTCCGAGCGTGCCGGGGCGCCGGTCTTGATCTGGCCGGCGTTGGTGGCCACCGCGATGTCAGCAATCGTGGTGTCCTCGGTTTCGCCGGAGCGGTGCGAGGTGATGGTCGTGTAACCCGCGCGCTGGGCGAGGGACACGGCGTCGAGCGTTTCCGTCAGTGAACCGATCTGGTTGACCTTGACCAGCAGCGAGTTGGCGGTCTTGGAGTCAATGCCGGTCTGCAGGCGCTCCGGGTTCGTGACGAACAGGTCATCGCCGACGATCTGGACCTTGTCCCCGATCGAGTCGGTGAGGGTCTTCCAGCCGTCCCAGTCGTTCTCGTCCAGCGGGTCCTCGATAGAGACCAGCGGGTAGTCGGCGACCAGCTCGGCGTAGTAGGCGCTCATCTCGGCGGAGCTGAGGGTCTTGCCCTCGAACTGGTAGGCGCCGTCCTTGAAGAACTCGGAGGAGGCGACGTCCAGGGCCAGGGCGATGTCCTTGCCCGGGGTGTAGCCGGCGTTCTTGATGGCTTCCTGGATCAGGTCCAGGGCGGCCCGGTTGGACGGCAGGTTCGGGGCGAAGCCGCCCTCGTCGCCGAGGCCGGTGGCCAGGCCCTTGGACTGCAGCACCGCCTTGAGCGCGTGGTAGACCTCGACGCCCCAGCGCAGGCCCTCAGAGAAAGTTTCGGCGCCGAGCGGGACAACCATGAATTCCTGGATGTCCACGTCGGAGTCGGCGTGCGAGCCGCCGTTGAGAATGTTCATCAGCGGCACCGGCAGGACGTGCGCGTTGGGGCCGCCCAGGTACTTGTAGAGCGGCAGGTCGGCCGAGGCGGCCGCGGCGTTGGCGACGGCCAGGGAGACACCGAGGATCGCGTTGGCGCCCAGCTTGCCCTTGTTGGCGGTGCCGTCCAGGTCGATCATGGCCTGGTCGATGCTGCGCTGGTCGGTGGCGTCGAAGCCGATCAGGGCGGGGGCGATCTGGTCGATGACCGCGTCAACGGCCTTCTGGACGCCCTTGCCGAGGTAGCGGCCCTTGTCTCCGTCGCGGAGTTCAACGGCCTCGTGTTCGCCGGTGGAGGCGCCGGAGGGAACTGCTGCGCGGCCGATCTGGCCGTCGGAGAGCAGGACTTCAACTTCTACGGTCGGGTTGCCACGGGAATCGAGGATCTCGCGGGCGTGGATGGCATCGATAAGCGCCATGAATATGCTCCTTTGGGTGAAGCGATCTGCTGGGAATCTGACTGCTGGAAATCTAGCGGTGGATCAAGCTGGAAACCGACGTCCTCGTCGCCCCTAGCCTAGTCGAGAGTGGGCTAAGTTACGGAAAGCTATCCAGTCCCCGGACGCGGCGCTGCGGCGCCGGCGCCGCCGGGCCGGGTGTCCTGGAAGCGGCGGTTGGCGCCGCGCAGCGCGCGTTCGGCGTCGAGTCCGTTGCCCCGGGCCGCGGCGACAATGCCGAACAGCAGCTCACCGAGCTCCTCCTCGGTCGCCGGGGCCGGGGTTGCCGGGGCACCGCCGACGGCGGCCGGGGCGGGGGTGCCGACGGCGGTCGCGGGGGGCCCGGTGCCGACGCCGACGGGGGCCGGGGCCGCCTCCGGTCCTGCCGGAAGTCCGGCGCGTTCAGCCCGGTCCAGCAGCTTCTGCGCCCGGGCCAGGGCCGGCAGCGCGGCCGGGACCCCGTCGAAGGCGTGGCCCCGTTCGGGCTTCTCGGCCTGCTTGACGGCGTCCCATTTCAGCACGATCTCCTGCACCGTGGCCGGGAAGGAGTCCTGCAGGGTGCCGTCGGGGCGGAAAACGTGCGGGTTGCGCCGGATCATCTTGTCCCGCAGGCCGCGCGCAACGTCGTCAAAGGTGAAGGCTCCGCGCTCCTCGGCGAGCCGGGCGTGCAGCACCACCTGCAGCAGGACGTCACCGAGTTCAGCCTGCAGTTCGGCGTCGCCGCCGTCGGCCTCGATGGTCTCGGCCACCTCATGGGCCTCCTCGAGGAGGTATTCCACGAGGGATTCGTGGGTGAGTGCACCCATCCAGGGGCAGTGGGCGCGCAGCTCGGCGATGGTCTGCAACAAATCCCCGAGCTGCCCGCCCACTGCGTTGGCGTCCTTAGCCAAGGTCGGCGTAGGCCTCATTGATGTATTCGACCAGGGCTTCCTTCTCCTCCAGCGGCAGGAACGCGGCTTCGGCGGCGTTCAACGTCAGCTCGAGCAGGTCGTCCAGGTCGTAATCGAAGGTCTCCACGAGCAGTTCGAACTCGTCGGTGAGGGTCACACCGCTCATCAGCCGGTTGTCCGTGTTGATCGTGACGTTGAAGCCCAGCTGGTAGAGCATGTCCACCGGGTGGCTGTCGATGCCCTCGCCGAAGCCGGCGATGGCGCCGGTCTGCAGGTTGGAGGAGGGGCAGATTTCCAGCGCGATGCCGCGGTCCCGGACCCAGCTGGCGAGCTCGCCCAGGGTCACGAGGCCGATGTTGTCGTCGACTTCGTCGCTGTCCGAGTCAGCGGCGGCGGTGTCGGCGGCACCGGCCGCGTCCGCATCCTCGAATTCGACGGTGACGTCTTCGGCGATCCGCACGCCGTGGCCCAGGCGCAGGGCCCGGCCGTCAACGAGTGCGGACTGGATGCTCTCCAGCCCGGCGGCCTCGCCGGCGTGGATGGTGGCCGGGAAGTTGTGCTGGGCCAGGTAGGTGAAGGCGTCCTTGAAGCGGGACGGCAGGAAGCCGTCCTCGGCGCCGGCGATGTCGAAGCCGACGGCGCCCTTGTAGCGGTGGCGGACGGCGAGTTCGGCGATTTCCTGGCCGCGGTCGGCGTGGCGCATGGCGGTGATCAGCTGGCCGACCTGGATCTCGCGGCCGGTCTCGGCTACGGCGTCGACGCCGGCATCGAGGCCGGCCTGGACGGCCTCAACGGCGTCGTCCAGGGACAGGCCCTGCTGCAGGTGCTGTTCCGGGGCCCAGCGCACCTCGCCGTAGACGACGCCGTCGTCCGCGAGGTCCTCGACAAATTCCTTGGCTACGCGGAACAGGCCTTCCTTGGTCTGCATGACGGCGATGGTGTGGTCGAACGTTTCGAGGTAGCGGACCAGCGAACCGGAGTCTGCGGATTCGCGGAACCACTCCCCCAGCGCCACCGGGTCTGTGGAGGGCAGCGTGTGGCCGACAGCTTCGGCAAGTTCAATGATGGTGGCCGGACGCAGTCCGCCGTCCAGGTGGTCGTGAAGGGAAACCTTGGGAAGGCCCTTCAGGTCGAATTCGAGGTCAGGGGCAGCGTCAAGAATAGTCTCAGTCACGTTCCAACCATAGGGTCGGACGGCGCCCCGCGCTACTTGCCGGCGGGGCCGGCCTCCGCGGACCGGGCGGTCAGCACGGACTCGGGCCCGGAAACCGCGGCGGGCTCCGCCGCGGACTCCTTCGCCGGCTCGGAGTCCCCCGGCTCGTCGTGCCGGCCGAGGCGCTTGTGCCACCAGCGCAGCAGGTGGTCGACGGCGATGCCGAGGACGATCGCGAAGACGACGGCGATCCCGGCGCTCAGGAGCGGGTTGTGGTGCAGCCAGGGGAAGGAACTGGCGAGGAGGCCGATCCCGATCGAGTAGAGGACCCAGGTGACGCAGGCGAACGCGTCCAGCAGGAAAAACCTGCGGTGCGGGAAGCCCGTGGTGCCCGCGACGTAGTTGACGGCCACCCGGCCCCAAGGGATGTAGCGGGCCGTGAAGATCAGGACGGCGCCGCGCTTTTCCAGTTCATAGCGGGCCCAGGCGAAGACCCGCTGGACCTTGGGTTTGCGCATCCAGCGGAACCGTTCGATGCCGATCTTGCTGCCCAGCAGGTAGGCCATGTTGTCGCCGGCGATGGCGCCGATCAGCGCGGTCAGACCGAGGATCCAGAGGTTGGGCTGGCCGCTGTGCCGGGAGTACGCGGCGAGGGCCACAATCAACGTCTCGCTGGGGACCACCATGGCGAAGCCGTCGACGAAGAAAAACACCAGCAGGAGCGGATAGATCCACCACTGGCCCGCTGCATGGAGCACGGCCTCATTAATGAACTCCACGCGGGCTGTGCTCCTAGAAAACTGATGGGGACGTACCCGGGACGGACAGGACTTGCGGCGAAGCGCACACGGCACAGACGTGACGTGAATCGCACCTAAGTGTCCCACGGGCGGGGCATCTTGCGCTACGCGCACGGCACCATGAATCTGGTGGCGGCGCGGGCGGTTCAGGCGCGGGCGGTCCGCGGGTCTTAGCCGTCCGCCGGCGGCGCGGCCCGGTCCTGGCCCCGGTCCTGGTTCTGCGCAAGCGGCTCCCCCGGGCCCCTGCCGCGCAACCGGCCAAGGACGACGTCGACGGCTATGCCGAGGATGACCGCGCAGATGATCGCGATGGTGGCACCCAGCAGGTGGTTCTCTTCGAACCATTGCCCGAAGAACAGGCCGATGCCCACCGAATAGCCGGCCCACAGCACCGCGGACAGTACCGTCAGGCCAACAAACCGGGAGTGCGGGTAGCCGGTGGCGCCGGCGGTCAGGTTGACGGCCACCCGCCCGATCGGGACGAACCGGGCGACCATGATCAGTGACGCGGGCCGTTTGCGGAGCTCATTGCCGGCCCAGAGGAACGCCCGCTGCGCCCGGTACCCGCGCATCCACGCCCAGCGCCCGGTTCCGGTGGCACGGCCGATCAGGTAGGCGATGTTGTCCCCGGAGAAAGCGCCGGCGGCTGCCACGGCAATCAGCAGGAGCGGGTTGGGCACATCGGCCGAGGCGGCGACGGCGGCCAGGCCCACCACCACCGATTCGCTGGGAACGGGCGGGAAGAAGCCGTCGATCAGGCAGCAGGCAAACACGAGGACCAGGACCCAGGGTTGGCCCGCGGCTGCCAGGATGAAGTCGTTGATTGCCTGCACGGTTTCCTAACGCACGGCGGTGCCCGGTTTCTCCCGGAAATACTGTGGTGCCAGTGTACTGCCCGGCCCCCACGCCCGGCTGCAGTCCGTTGCCCTGCCACTTGTGGCTGCTAAGCAGGCAGTGACAGGGCAACGCGGCAACTCGGCGGCGCCACCGGGGAGGAATCGCTAGGCGATGCGGTCGATGATGAGCTGCTGCGCCGGGCGCGATCCCTCGGGGGCGATCACGGCGGCGTGTTCCAATGCTTCCTTGGCCCGCTCGAACTTCTCCGGGGTGTCCGTCAGCAGGGTCATCAGTGGCTCGCCGGCACGGACCGTGGCGCCCGGCTTGGCGTGCATCCGCACCCCGGCCCCGGCCTGGACCTGGTCCTCCTTGCGGGCACGTCCGGCGCCGAGGCGCCAAGCCGCGACGCCTACAGCCATGGCGTCGAGCTCGACCAGCACGCCGTCGGCCGGCGCGTAGATGGTCTCGGATTCCTTGGCCACCGGGAGTTTGGCGCGCGGGTCGCCGCCCTGGGCCTGGATCATCCGGTTCCAGACGTCCATGGCACGGCCGTCGTTGAGCGCGGCGCGCGGGTCGGCGTCGTGCACGCCGGCGCAGGCAAGCATCTCCTCGGCCAGCCGGACGGTGAGTTCGACGACGTCTTCCGGGCCGCCGCCGGCGAGGACCTCGACGGATTCCTCCACCTCGATCGCGTTGCCGGCGGTGAGGCCCAGCGGCGTGTTCATGTTGGTCAGCAGCGCCACCGTGTTGACCCCGGCGTCCTTGCCCAGGGCCACCATGGTCTCGGCCAGCTCCCGGGCGCGGGCCTCGTCCTTCATGAAGGCGCCGCTGCCCACCTTGACGTCCAGGACCAGCGATCCGGTGCCTTCGGCGATTTTCTTGCTCATGATCGAGGAGGCGATCAGCGGGATGGCTTCCACCGTTCCGGTCACGTCGCGCAGGGCGTAGAGCTTCTTGTCCGCCGGGGCCAGGCCCGCACCGGCAGCGCAGATGACGGCGCCCACGTCCTGCAGCTGCGCCAGCATTTCCTCATTGCTCAGCGCCGCGCGCCAGCCCGGGATGGACTCAAGCTTGTCCAGGGTGCCGCCGGTGTGGCCGAGGCCCCGGCCGGAAAGCTGCGGGACGGCTACGCCGAACACGGCCACCAGCGGGGCCAGCGGCAGCGTGATCTTGTCCCCCACACCGCCGGTGGAGTGCTTGTCCGAGGTGGCCTTCACGCCGCCGTCGGGCCGGCGCAGGCTGGAGAAGTCCATCCGCTCGCCGGAGGCGATCATCGCCGCGGTCCAGCGCGAAATCTCGGCCCGGTCCATCCCGTTGAGCAGGATGGCCATGTTGAGCGCGGCCATCTGCTCATCGGCGATGGCGCCGCGGGTGTAGGCGTCGATCGTCCAGTCGATCTGGGCGGCGCTGAGCACACCTTTGTCCCGCTTGATGCGGATGATGTCGACGGCGTCGAACGCTTCGGTGTTGTGGGTGGTCTGGGTCACCGGGTTTCCTCCAGGTGTTGGGGGCCAAATGCGTCGGGCAGCACCTGGTCCATCGTTTTGATGCCCTGTGTGGTCATGAGTTCCATGTCCGGGGCCCGGAATTCGTAAAGCAACTGCCGGCAGCGTCCGCACGGCATCAGCACGTTGCCGTCCGCGTCGACGCAGTAGAAGGCGCGCAGCAGGCCGCCGCCGGTCATGTGCAGGTTGCCGACCAGCGCGCACTCGGCACACAGCGTGAGGCCGTAGCTGGCGTTTTCGACGTTGCAGCCGCTGACGATCCGGCCGTCCGCGGTGAGGGCCGCAGCCCCCACCGCGAACTTCGAATACGGCGCGTAGGCGTTTTTCATAGCGGTGACGGCGGCGGCTTCCAGCGCTGCCCAGTCGACGCCGGAGGCCGGGGTTGGTGCCTGGGCACTGTGATCGGTGATGTTGTCCGCCACGGTCAGCCCTTCACGTACGGGATGCCGCTGGCCGCCGGCGGCCTGGAGCGTCCGACGAGGCCGGCGACGGCGAGCACCGTCACCAGGTAGGGCAGCATCGCCATGAACTGGCTCGGCACCGGGGTGCCGATGATGGTGACGATGCTCTGCAGGTTGTCCGCGAAGCCGAACAGCAGCGCCGCGAAGAAGGCCCCGATCGGGTTCCAGCGGCCGAAGATCAGTGCGGCCAGGGCGATGAAGCCGCGTCCGCCGGAGATCTCCTTGGTGAAGCTGTCAATCGCGACCAGGGTGAAGAAGGACCCGCCGATGCCGGCGACGGCGCCGCCGAGGGTGACGTTCCAGAACCGGGTCGCGTTGACCTTGATGCCCATGGTGTCGGCGGCCTGCGGGTGCTCGCCAACGGCGCGAACGCGCAGGCCCCACTTGGTCTTGAACAGACCCACCCAGACCACAATCACGGCGATGTACATCAGGTAGCCGATCAGGGACTGCTTGAACAGGATCGGCCCGATCAGCGGGATGTCGCCCAGCACCGGGATGGTGATCGGGTCCAGGTGCGCCGGGGAGTTGAACTTGTCCTTGTCCGCCTGCATGACGGTGCTGAACAGGAAGCCGGTGACGCCGGAAACCAGGACGTTGAGCACCACACCGACGATGATCTGGTTGACCACGTATTTGATGCTGAACAGGGCCAGGATCATGGACACCAGCGCTCCGGCCACCGCCGCGGCGATGAGGCCCAGGAAGGGGTTGTGCGTCAGCGTGGCGATGATCGCGGCCGTGAAGGCGCCACCCAGGAGCTGGCCTTCGATCGCGATGTTCACGACGCCGACGCGTTCGCAGAGCACGCCGGAGAGGGAACCGAACACCAGCGGCACGGCCAGCGTCACGGACCCGGCGATCAGCCCGGCCAGGGAGATGCTGGTGGTCCGGGCCCCGCCGACCACCCAGATCAGGAACGCGGCGACGAACAGCACAATAAAGGCGACCGTGACCCAGCCCGGAACCTTGTGGTCGCGGGTCTTGAGGAATACGGCGTAGCCGGCCAGCGCGAGCATGATCACGGAGAGGACGATGCCGCCCAGGAACGCCGGAATCTCCAGGGCCGGCAGCTGGAAGAAGTCACTGCCGGTGGAAATGCCGAATTTGGCGGTCTGGTGCGGGCCCATGAGGCCGAAGAAGACGAACGCGACCACGGCGAGCACCAGCAGCGTGACCGGGAGTTTCCAGGTCACCGGTTTGGCGGTCACGGCCGTCTTGTGGTGCTTCGGCGACGGGGATCCCCCTTCGAGGGGTGCAGGCTGCGGCTTTCCCGGCTGGGGCGACGTTGCTGTTGTGCTCATGCTGCTACTCCGGTGGTTGCTGCCGTTTCGGATTTGGCGGCCTTGGCGGCCTTCTTCTTGCGCGGGTTCAGGCCAAACACCGCGCGGACCAGCGGCGGGGCGGCGATGAAGAGCACGATCAGGGACTGGACCACCAGCACGATGTCGATCGGGGTGCCGGTCTGGATCTGCATCTGGACGGCGCCGGCGCGGAAGGCGCCGAACAGCAGGCCGGCCGCGAAGGTGCCCCACGGCGTCGAACGTCCCAGCAGCGCAACAGTGATGGCGTCAAAGCCGTAGGTGGCCGCGACGCCGTCGGTGAGGACCTTTTCGGTGCCGGCCACCTGGGCGACGCCGGACATGCCGGCCAGGGCGCCCGCGATCGCCATCACCAGGATGGTGGCGCGCGGCACGTTGATGCCGGCGGTCAGCGCGGCTTTCGGGTTGGCGCCGACGGCGCGGAATTCGAAACCGATCGTGGAGCGGTTCAGCACCCACCAGACGAAGACGGTCGCGGCGATGGCCAGGATGAAGCCCAGGTGCAGCCGGTACTGGGTGCCCAGGATCTGCGGATAAACGGCGCTGGGATCCAGGATCGGGGAAATCGGGTTGGTTTCGCCCGGCCGCTGGAACGCGGGGGTGTTGAGCAGGTACCGCAGGAAGTACAGCGCGATGTAGTTGAACATGATCGTCAGGATCACCTCGTGCGCGCCGGTGCGGGCCTTGAGGAAGCCGACCAGGCCGGCCCAGAGGGCGCCGCCGAGGATGCCGGCCACGAGGACCAGCAGCAGGTGCAGGCCCATCGGCAGGTGGAGCGCGAAGCCGACCCAGGACGCGAGGATGCCGGCCATGATGATCTGGCCCTGCGCGCCGATGTTGAAGAGGCCGGCGCGGAACGCCAGCGCGACGCCGAGGCCTGCGGTGATCAGCGGGGTGGCGATCGTGAGGGTTTCCATCAGCGGGGCGAACTGCCCCGCTGCCCCGCTGCCGCGCGGGTTGAACACGGAGCCCTGGAAGAGCGCCACGTAGGAGCGCGTGGCGGCGGACCAGACGGCGGAGAAGAAGTCGCTGGGCCGGGCGAACAGGTAGCCGGCGGTGGCGCTGACGTTCTTGTCCGTGCTGGCGATCAGCAGGCCGCCGAGGATCAGCGCGAGCAGCACGGCGAGCACGGAGACCATGCCGCTGCCGGTGAAGATCTTCCGCAGGAGGGAGTCGGGGCCGCCGGGGACGGTGCCGCTTTGGCCCGAGACCGGGACGGCGGAGGGACGCATCGCGCCGCCGGCGGTGTCCAGCGAGGTCGCGGTGGCGGCATCCGTGACGTCGGAGGTTGCCGGGGCCGGGGTTTCCGGGGTTTCGGGCGCCGGGGACGCCGCTTCGGCGTCGGGGGTTTCCGGGGTTTTCAACGGGTCCGGCTCAGCCGCGTGGCGGGGGTGGTTGGTATCAGTCATGGTGCTCTCCTACGGCGCCGGAGCGGGACTCCTGCGCGGGCTGGGCGGCGGGCGCCGGGGCGGCGGCCGCGGCCGCCGGGGTCTTGGTGGTGTCGGCGTGGGCCTCGTCGGGCGACAGGCCGGCCATCATGAGGCCCAGGACGTCGCGTCCGGTGCCGGCGGGCACAATGCCCACCAGCCGGCCCTTGTAAAGCACGGCGATCCGGTCCGCCAACTCGATGACTTCGTCGAGTTCGGTGGAGATGATCATGACGGGTGTGCCGTGGTCGCGCTCGGCCACGATCCGTTTGTGCAGGAACTCGATGGAGCCGACGTCGACGCCGCGGGTCGGCTGGGAGGCGATGAAGAGGCGCAGCGGACGCGACAGCTCGCGCGCCATGACCACCTTCTGCTGGTTGCCGCCGGACAGGGTGCCCGCGGCGAGCGAGCCGGACGGGGTGCGCACGTCAAACTCGTCGATCCTGGTCTTCGCGTTTTCCAGCACCTTGGCCGGGCTCATGCTGATGCCCTTGGCGAACGGTTCCTGGTCGTAGCGGTCCAGGATCAGGTTCTCGGCGATCGAGAACGTCCCGATCAACCCGTCCACCGAGCGGTCTTCGGGCACGAAGCCGACTCCGGCCTTGAGCACGTCCTTGACGCTGCGGCCCAGGAGTTCCTCGCCGTCGAGCAGGATGGAGCCGTGGACCCGGTCCTGCAGGCCGAGGATGGCCTCGGTCAGCTCGGTCTGGCCGTTGCCCTGGACACCGGCGACGGCGAGGATCTCGCCGCGGGCGATGTCGAAGCTGATGCCGTCCACAACGTGCTGGCCGCTGGGCGCGATCACGGTGAGGTCCTTGACCTGGAACGTCGTTTCCTGCGGCGTGGCCGGGGCCTTGTCCAGGGTCAGGTTGACGGCGCGGCCCACCATCATCGAGGCGAGTTCCGTCGTCGAGGCCGCGGGGCTGGCCGTGCCGACGACCTTGCCGCGCCGGATCACGGTGATGGTGTCCGAGACGGCCTTGACCTCGCGGAGCTTGTGCGAGATGAACACGATCGAGGTGCCGTGGCTCTTGAGCTGGCGCATGATGTCCAGCAGCTCGTCGGTGTCCTGCGGGGTGAGCACGGCGGTGGGCTCGTCCAGGATGAGCACCTTGGCGTCGCGGACCAGGGCCTTGATGATTTCCACGCGCTGCTGGACGCCGACCGGCAGGTCCTCGATAAGGGCGTCGGGGTCGACGTCGAAGCCGTACCGGTCGGAGATCTCCTGGATCTTCCGGCGGGTGTCGTCGAGATTGAGGAAGCCGCCCGCTTTGGTGGTTTCCGCCCCCAGGGCCACGTTCTCGGCGACCGTGAACACCGGGACCAGCATGAAGTGCTGGTGCACCATGCCGATGCCCGCGGCCATCGCGTCCCCGGGTCCGCGGAAGCTGACGGGTTTGTCGTCGATGAGGATTTCGCCTTCGGTGGGTTCGTAGAGCCCGTAGAGGACGTTCATCAGCGTCGACTTGCCGGCGCCGTTCTCGCCGAGCAGACAGTGGATCTGCCCGGGTTCAACCACCACGTCAATGTGGTCGTTGGCTACCAGGGAGCCGAAGCGTTTGGTGATCCCCTTGAGTTCAAGTTTCAAAACTCTGACCAATCTCGAAGTATGTCCGGGTCACGGCCCGGATGCCGGTGATGGGGCTGCAGAACCAGCCTAGTGCCTGCGGGTGCGGCCCGGGCGGGGCCGCCGCAACGAAAAGCGCCACAGCCCGTGCGGTCTGGGACCGTCCGGGCCGTGGCGCTTAGCGGCGGAAGTTAGGCCTTCGGGCTGGCTGCGGACTCAACCTTCAGCTTGCCGTCGGCGATGTCCTTCTTGATCTGGTCCAGCTCGGACTTCAGTTCGGCCGGGACCTGGGAATCCAGGTCGTGGAACGGAGCCAGCTGGACGCCGTCGTTCGCGAGGGTGCCGACGTACGGCGCGTTGGTGAACTTGCCGTCCTTGTCTTCCTTCACAACGGTCTCAACGGCCTCGCCCATCTGCTTCATGACGGAGGAGAGCATGATGTCCTTGTAATCCGGGGCGGTCAGGAAGCCGTCGGAGTCAACCCAGATGAGCTTGACGTCCTTGCCGGCGGCCTTCGCTTCCTTCAGCGCGGCGCCTGCACCCTTGCCGACCGGACCGGCGACGGGCATAACGATGTCCGCGCCCTGGTCCAGGAAGTTCTGGGTGAACTGCTTGCCCTTGTCCTGCTTCTCGAAGTCACCGGTGAAGGAGCCGTCCTGCTTGGCCTTGTCCCAGCCAAGAACCTTGACGTTCTTGCCCTTCTTCTCGTTGTAGTACTTCACGCCGTCGGCGTAGCCGTCCATGAAGATGGTGACGGTGGGGATCTTGATGCCGCCGAAGGTCGCGACCGTGCCGGTCTTGGTGGTGCCGGCTGCGAGGTAACCGGCCAGGAAGGCGGCCTGGGCCGTGTCGTAGATGATCGGCTTGACGTTGGCGATCGGCTTGTCGTAGCCGAAGTCGATGATCGCGAAGTGCTTGTCCGGGTTCGCGGTGGCCTGCGCCTTGGTGGCGTCGCCGAGCAGGAAGCCGACCGTGACGGTCAGGTCGCAGCCGGCGGTGACCATGGCGCGCAGGTTCGGCTCGAAGTCGTTGTTGGTCTTCGATTCGACCTGGTTGACCTTGATGCCCAGGTCCTTTTCGGCCTTCTTCAGGCCCTCGTAGGAGGACTGGTTGAACGACTGATCGTCGAATCCACCGGAGTCGGACACGATGCAGCCCGTGTAGTTGGTGGCGCTGGCGCTGGCGCTGCTGCTGGCGGTCGGGGCAGCCCCGCAACCGGTGAGCAGCAGGGCGGCCGCACCTGCGGTGGCGACGCCGGCCATTGAACCGCGCTTGAAGTTTGCGCGCAGTGAGTTCTTCAAAGTTCCTCCAGGAAGAAAAAGAGATAGGCGCTACGACGGAAGTTCAATGAGTGTCTGCTTCCGGTTTTCCCCCGAAACACTGTTGTCACTGACGGATTCGCAGCACTGCGCCGAGGCGCACTGATGGAAGCTACTTTAGTGTCATGGAACACGTCTAGTAACACACTTCACAGCCGTTTCCCGGATTGTTGAGAACTTGTTACCAACCGGTACCCCCTCCCCTGCGCGAACGTACACTTGAGGCCCCGAAATCCGAAGAAATCGGGGCCCCAAGTGTACGTTCACGCCCTGCTGATCAGGGCGGGAGGGTCAGATGCGGACCAGCATCTTTCCGGTGTTGGCCCCGTCCAGCAGGTCCATAAAGGCCTGCGGCGCATTTTCCAGGCCGTCCACGATGGTTTCGTCGTAGCGGACGGTGCCGTCAGCCAGCCACCCGGACAGCTTCTCGACGAACTCCCCCATGTACTGCCAGTAACCGCCGACCAGGAATCCCTTGAGGGTCAACTGCTTGCCGATCGCCAGCATGAGGTTCCGCGGCGCCGGCGTCGGCTCGGTGGAGTTGTATTGCGCGATGGCACCGCACATTGCCACCCGGCCGCCGACGTTGAGCACCGACAGCGCAGCCTCGAGGTGCTCGCCGCCGACGTTGTCGAAGTAGACGTCGATGCCCTTCTCTCCGGCTGCCTCCTTCAGGAGGTCGCGGACCGGACCATCGTGGTAGTTGAACGCGGCGTCGAAGCCCAGTTCCAGCAGCCGGGCCACCTTCTCCGGAGTGCCGGCACTGCCGATCACGCGGGAGGCGCCCATGGCTTTGGCGATCTGTCCCACCAAGGAGCCGACGGCGCCGGCTGCTCCGGAAACGAAGACGGCCTCGCCGGGCTTGAATTCGGCGACCTTGAGCAGACCCGCGTAGGCGGTCAGTCCGGTCATGCCCAGTGCGCCGAGGAACGCCGACGCCGGGGCCAGATCGGTGCGGGCCGGCGACGTCGCGCCGGCGTCCAGCACCGCGTATTCGCGCCAGCCCATGCTGTGCACGACGGTTTCCCCCACGGCGCGGTCGGCCGAGCGGGAGGCGATCACCTCACCGACGGCGCCACCCTCCATGGCCGCGTCCAGCGCGAACGGGGCCGAGTAGGACTTCACGTCGTTCATCCGGCCGCGCATGTACGGGTCCACCGAGATGAACAGGTTGCGGACGAGGACCTGGCCGTCCTGCAGCTCCGGCAGGGCCGATTCGGCGAGGCGGAAGTTGTCCGGCACGGGCCTGCCGTGCGGGCGGGACGCCAGCTGGATCTCGCGGGTGACGGTGGGGAGGGTGGTGGTTTCGGTGCTCATGCGGCGACCTCCAGGATCTTGATGTCTACGGTGATGTTGCCACGGGTGGCATTGGAGTACGGGCAAATCTGGTGGGCCTTGGCCACAAGCGACTCGGCGGTCTGCCGGTCCACGGCGGGCAAGGCAATTTCGAGTTCGGCGGCGAGGCCGTAGCCGGATCCTTCCGCCAGCGCACCAAAGTGGATCTTGGCGGCGACGGCGGAATCCGTCAGGTCGGCCTTTTGCTGGCGTCCCACCAGCCGCAGCGCCGAGTGGAAGCACGCCGCGTAGCCGGCGGCGAACAGCTGCTCCGGGTTGGTCCCTTCGCCGCTGCCGCCCAATTCCACCGGGCTGGCCAGGGTGACGCTGAGTTTGCCGTCGGACGTCTGCGCGTTGCCGTCGCGCCCTTCGCCGGAGGCCAGCGCCTCGGCCGTATAGAGAGTCTTCATTTCGGTTCCGATCTGTTGGGAAGTCAGGGAGGTTTTTAGGGAGCGGGCGGCGCTCAGCGGCCGGCCTGGAGTGCGTCGGTGAGCCGGCCCAGGGTTTCGCGGAGCCGGTCGAGTTCCGCGGTGGAGAGGCCGGCGGCTTCGGCGAGCCGCTGCGGGATGCCGGTGGCGCGGGCGCTCAGGGCGGCGCCGTCCTCGGTGAGAAATACCTCCACGCGCCGCTCATCCGCGGCAGACCGCCGTCGTTCCACTAGTCCCAGGGTCTCAAGCCGCTTCAGCAGCGGCGAGAGCGTCCCGGAGTCCAGGCCGAGCTCCTCGCCTAGTTCGCGGACGCTGCGGGGCTGGTTTTCCCAGAGCACCATCATCACGAGGTATTGCGGGTACGTCAGTCCAAGTTCGTCCAGCATGGGCCGGTATGCGGCGGTGGCGGCCCGGGAGGCCGAATACATGGCGAAGCACACCTGCCGGTCAAGGCGGGGCGCATCAAGCGCGGGTGCATCGAGGGGAATGTTTTTAGCCACCATCAAACCGTAACGCACAATTCAATTGTGCACAACTCAATCCCGTCTGGCTGAAGGCCGAACGTACACTTGAGGCCCCAAAATCGCTGATTTCAGGGCCTCAAGTGTACGTTCGCGCGGGGTCAGCGGGCCCCAAGTGTACGTTCGCGCGGGGGGCGCTGGGGGCTGGGGGTGAGCGGGTGGGGTTAGAGGTCGCGGAGGGTGCGGAGGGCCGCGGCCGTGAGCACCTGGATGCCGAGACCCAGGGCCCGTTCATCCAGGATGTAGTCGCCGCGGTGCAGGTCGTACTCCTCGCCGCCGGGGGTCTTGGTGCCGAGCCGCATCATGGCGCCGGGCAGGTCCGCCAGGAACCAGGCGAAGTCCTCGCCGCCCATGGACTGCGGTGTCAGCACCACGGAGCTTTCGCCGATTTCGGCGCGGGCCGCGGCCTCGATCAGTGCTGTCTCGTGTTCGGAGTTCACCACCGGCGGCACACCGCGGGTGTGTTCCAGGTGCACGTCGACGCCGTAGGGCGCGGCGATCTGCTGGACCACCTCGTCGAGGATCTCCCCCGCGCTGTGCCAGGCGTCGCGGTCCAGGCAGCGCATGGTGCCGGCCATGTAGCCGCTCGCGGGAATGGCGTTCGGCGCCGAGCCGGCCGAGATGTGCCCCCACACCACGGACACACCGCTGCGCACGTCCACGCGGCGGGACAGCACGGCCGGGACGTTGATGGCGATCTGCGCGAGGGCGAAGACGAGCTCCTCGGTCAGGTGCGGGCGCGAGGTGTGGCCGCCGCGGCCGGTCAGTTCAATCTTGATGGTGTCCGACGCCGAGGTGATTGCGCCGATCCGGGTGCCGATCTTGCCGACCTCGATCCGGGGGTCGCAGTGCAGCGCCAGGATCCGCGGCACCCCCTCCAGCACGCCCTGTTCAATGCAGGCATGGGCGCCGCCGGGCATGGTCTCCTCGGCCGGCTGGAAGATGATCCGCACCGTGCCGCCCAGCGGCGAGGACTCGTGCATCCGCTGCAGGATCAGGGCGATGCCCAGCATGGTGGTGGTGTGGACATCGTGGCCGCAGGCGTGCGTGACACCGTGGTTTTTGGAGGCGAACGGCAGCCCGGTTTCCTCAATGATGGGCAAGGCATCGATGTCGCCGCGCAGCGCTGTGGCGATCGGCCCCTCGCCGACGTCGACAGTGAGCCCGGTTCCCTCGAGCCGGCGCGGCGCCAGGCCGGCGGCTTCGAGGCGCTGGGCCAGCTTGTCCGTGGTGCGGAACTCCTTAAAGGACAGTTCCGGGTGCGCGTGCAGGTCGCGGCGGAAGGCGATCAGCTCCGGCAGGAGTGGCTCCAGCCACGGCCCTACAAGGGTGGTTGGCTCGGCTTCAGTAGTGTAATTGCGCACACAATTACTCTAGCGAGCGTCGGAAAAATAGCGGCATCGCAGTCGGAGGATTACGCCGGCCAGGCCAGGGCAGCGCCGAGGGCAGCGGCCTAGAGCACGTCCGTGTCGCCGCTGGCCTTGAGCGCGTCCACCGCGGCCTTGACCCGCTGGGAGTGCGCCTTCGTGGTCACCAGCAGCGCATCCGGGGTGTCCACGATCACCACGTCCTTGATGCCGATCAGGGCGATCACCCGTTTGGTGTCGGTGACCACCACGCCGCTGGCGTTTTCGGTGAACACGCGGGCGCCCTCGCCGATCACGGTGACGTCGTCGACTTCCTTGGCGCTGTTGAGCCGGCCCACGGAGGCGAAGTCTCCGACGTCGTCCCAGCGGAAAGTGCCGGGCACGACGGCGACGTCCCCGGCCGCCGCGGCGGGCTCGGCCACCGCGTAGTCGATGGCGATCTTGGGCAGGGTCGGCCACACGCGGGCGGTGACCTCGTCGCGCAGCGGGGTGTCCCAGGCCTTGGCGATCTCCTGCAGGCCGGCGAAGAGCTCCGGCTGGTTGGCTTCGAGGTGCTTGAGCATCAGCGAGACCGGGGCGACGAACATGCCGGCATTCCAGACGTACTCGCCGCTGTCCACATACTGCTGGGCGACTTCCTCGCTGGGCTTTTCAACGAATTCGACGACGGTGTGGGCGCTGGGGGCCCCGGGCACGCTCAGCTTGTCGCCGGCCCGGATGTAGCCGAAGCCGGTGGACGGGTGCGTGGGCTTGATGCCGATGGTGACGATCTTCCCGGCGGCCGCGGTGTAGATGGCTTCGCGGACGGCGTCCTGGAACAGCGAGTCGGGGCTGATGACCTGGTCCGCGGCGAAGGAACCCATGATGGTTTCCGGATCGCGCTCGTGCAGGATGGCGGCGGCGAGGCCGATGGCCGCGCCCGAATCCTTCGGCTCGCTCTCCAGCACGAGGTCCGATTCGTCCACCTCGGGCAGCTGGCGGCACACGGCCTCGCGGTGCGCAGTTCCGGTGACGACCAGCACGTTGCTGCCGGCGAGGGGTTCCAGCCGGTCGTACGTGGCGCGCAGCAGGGTGCTGCCGGACCCGGTGAGGTCGTGCAGGAACTTCGGGGCCGCGGCCCGGGAGAGCGGCCAGAGCCGGGTCCCCACACCGCCTGCCGGAATCACCGCGATGAAGCGCCTCAGCGGGGAGTCCGCCGCAGCGCCCTCGGGTGAAACGTGGCTGTCCATATTGTCTGTAGTCATCACGGGCTACTTTAGCCGAACCCCGCCCGTTGGCCCCGGGGCACGCACGCGGCGCGGGAAGAACCGCAGCGCACGCTGCGCCCACCGCACCTGCCTACGGAACCCTCCGCGGGCTCGGCAAATGTGGCGTTCGTCTCAAAACCCGTCAAAAACCGCGCCCGGCGCCGTCACCATCGATCCGCTGAATTGAATAAGCTGACAGCGAAGCCTAGATTTAGGCTTGAGCTTACGAGTGCTCTCGCAGCAGGCGTTCCCCCCGCGTGGATCCCATGCCAGCGCCGCTGTGTTGCAGGGAGGTTTATTCAGTGCCGACAAAACCAGCTGGCACCTTGTACCGCGGCCGTGAAGGCATGTGGTCCTGGGTTGGACACCGCGTTACCGGTGTAGTGATCTTTTTCTTCTTGTTGGTCCACGTGCTGGACACCTCATTGGTGCGTGTGTCCCCCGAGGCCTACACCGCCGTGATCGGTGCCTACAAGAACCCCCTTATGGCCCTGGGTGAAACGGGCCTCGTCGCAGCGATCGTGTTCCACGCCTTCAACGGCCTGCGGATCATCGCCGTCGACTTCTGGAAGAAGGGCGCGAAGTACCAGCGCCAGATGCTGTGGACGGTCCTGGCCCTCTGGGTCGTCGTCATGGTCGGCTTCTCCATCCGCCACCTGTCCCTCGCCCTCGGAGGTCACTAAGCCATGAGTGCAACGCAGATCCAGAGCCCCCGCAGCGGCAAGATCGCTCCGCAGTACCGCCGCAGCGGCTCCTCCAAGGGCAACTTCGAAATGCTGGCATGGCTCTTCATGCGGCTTTCCGGCGTCGTCCTTGTGGTCCTCATCTTCGGCCACCTGACCGTCAACCTGCTGGTGGGCGAAGGCATCCACGCGATCGACTTCGGCTTCGTCGCCGGCAAGTGGGCCGACCCGTTCTGGCAGGTCTGGGACCTGGCCATGCTGTGGCTCGCCATGCTGCACGGCACCAACGGCGTGCGCACCATCATCAACGACTACGCCGAAAAGGACGCGACGCGCCTCTGGCTGAAGATCGTGCTCTACGCGGCCGCCGCGGCCATCATCATCCTCGGCACCCTGGTGATCTTCACCTTCAACCCGTGCCCCGTGGTCGACGGCGTGCAGCTGCCCGGCGGGTTCTGCCCCGCCCCGTAGCGGCCCGGCCCCCGGGCGTTGATCCCTGCCTGCCCGCGCGGGCCTAGGATCGCAAGACTTCACTGCGCAGGCTCCGCCGGCGGTGTTTACAGCGAATTTTGAGAGAAAGAGCATCTGGTATGCAGGTCCATAAGTACGACGTCGTCATTGTCGGTGCCGGTGGCGCTGGCATGCGCGCCGCGATCGAATCCGGTCAGCGCGCGCGAACAGCAGTACTGACCAAGCTTTACCCCACGCGCTCCCACACCGGCGCGGCGCAGGGCGGCATGTGTGCAGCCCTGGCCAACGTCGAGGAAGACAACTGGGAGTGGCACACCTTCGACACCATCAAGGGCGGCGACTACCTGGTGGACCAGGACGCCGCCGAGGTCATGGCGAAGGAAGCAATCGACGCCGTCCTGGACCTTGAGAAGATGGGCCTGCCGTTCAACCGGACGCCCGAGGGCCGGATCGACCAGCGCCGCTTCGGCGGCCACACCCGCGACCACGGCAAGGCCCCGGTCCGCCGTGCCTGCTACGCCGCTGACCGCACCGGCCACATGATCCTGCAGACCCTGTACCAAAACTGCGTCAAGCACAACGTCGAGTTCTACAACGAGTACTACGTCCTGGACCTGCTGACCGTCGAGGAAGACGCGGTCCGCGAGGACGGCACGCCGTACAAGCAGAAGCGCGTCGCCGGCGTCGTCTCCTACGACCTCGCCTCCGGCGAACTGCACGTCTTCCAGGCCAAGTCCGTGGTGTTCGCCTCGGGCGGCGCCGGCAAGGTCTTCAAGACCACCTCCAACGCCCACACCCTGACCGGTGACGGCATGGGCATCGCGTTCCGCCGCGGCATCCCGCTGGAGGACATGGAGTTCTTCCAGTTCCACCCGACCGGCCTGGCCGGCCTGGGCATCCTGCTCTCCGAGGCCGCCCGCGGCGAGGGCGCGATCCTGCGCAACTCCGAGGGTGAGCGCTTCATGGAGCGCTACGCCCCCACCATCAAGGACCTCGCCCCGCGCGACATCGTGGCCCGGTCCATGGCCAACGAAGTCCGGGAAGGCCGCGGCTGCGGCCCGAACAAGGACTACGTGCTGCTGGACCTGACCCACCTGGAGCCGGCGCACATCGACGCCAAACTGCCGGACATCACCGAGTTCGCCCGCACCTACCTGGGTGTGGAGCCGTACACGGAGCCGGTTCCGGTCTTCCCGACGGCGCACTACGCCATGGGCGGCATCCCCACCAACATCAGCGCCGAGGTCCTGCAGGACAACGACACCGTTGTCCCGGGCCTCTACGCCGCCGGTGAGGTGGCCTGCGTTTCGGTGCACGGTTCCAACCGCCTGGGCACCAACTCGCTGCTGGATATCAACGTCTTCGGCAAGCGTGCCGGCATCGCCGCCGCGGAATACGCCAAGACCGCCGACTTCGTGGAACTGCCCGCAGATCCCGAGGCGTACACGCTGAACCTGCTGGAGCACGTCCGCACCGCTGACGGCACCGAGAAGGTGGCCCAGATCCGCAAGGAACTGCAGGACACCATGGATGCCAACATGCAGGTGTTCCGCACCGCCGAGACGCTGAACCAGGTCCTGAAGGACATCGCGTCCTTCGAGGAGCGGTACCAGCGGATCAGCGTCCAGGACAAGGGCAAGCGCTTCAACCTGGACCTGCTCGAGGCCGTGGAGCTGGGCTTCCTGCTGGAGCTCGCCAAGGTCATGACCGTGGCGGCCCTGCACCGCGAGGAATCCCGCGGCGGACACTTCCGCGAGGACTTCCCCGAACGCGACGACGAAAATTTCATGAAGCACTCCATGGCGTACAAGGATGACCACGCCCCGGCGGACGGATCCGCCGAGGCGATTGCCGGCATCCGGCTTGCCACCAAACCGGTGGTCTTTACGCGCTACGAGCCGATGGTGAGGAAGTACTAAGATGACCGCTGAACTCGCTGAGCCAGCCTCCAAGATCGAACTGCCCGCCGGCGTCGGCGGCGGCGGGGACATCCCGTCCTTCGACGTCCACCTGCGCGTGCGCCGCTACAACCCGGAGGTCTCCGACGAGTCCACCTGGGACGACTTCCACGTCACCATGTACGGCACCGACCGTGTCCTGGACGCCCTGCACAAGGTCAAGTGGGAAATCGACGGCAGCGTCTCCTTCCGCCGCTCCTGCGCCCACGGCGTCTGCGGCTCCGATGCCATGCGCATCAACGGCCGCAACCGCCTCGCCTGCAAGACCCTGTTGAAAGACCTGGACACCTCCAAGCCCATCACGGTCGAACCGATCAAGGGCCTGCCGGTGGAAAAGGACCTAATCGTGGACATGGAACCGTTCTTCCAGTCCTTCCGCGAAGTCATGCCCTTCCTGATCAACCGCGGCCACGAGCCCACCAAGGAACGCCTGCAGTCCGCCGAGGACCGCGAGCGGTTCGACGACACCACCAAGTGCATCCTGTGCGCCGCGTGCACCTCGTCCTGCCCGGTGTTCTGGACCGATGGCCAGTACTTCGGCCCGGCCGCGATCGTCAACGCGCACCGCTTCATCTTCGACTCCCGTGATGACGCCGGCGATATGCGCCTGGAGATCCTCAACGACAAGGAAGGCGTGTGGCGCTGCCGCACCACCTTCAACTGCACCGAGGCCTGCCCCCGCGGCATCCAGGTCACGCAGGCCATCGCCGAGGTCAAGCAGGCCATCCTGTCCCGCAAGGTCTAGCACCTGCACCACCGCACCAGCTTTAACGACGACGGCGCCTCCCACCTTCCGGTGGGGGCGCCGCCGTCGTAAGGCCCCCTAAACGAAAGGCCCCTGTGTCCCGCTCCGAAAAAGTCAGCTTCGAAGGTTCCACCGGAGAGCTGCTCTCAGGCGTCCTTGACCTCCCCGAGGGGCCGGTGAAGGGCTGGGGTGTGTTCTCGCACGGCTTCACGCTGGGCAAGGACAGCCCGTCCGCATCCCGGATGTGCAAGGCCCTAGCGGACAACGGGGTGGGCATGCTCCGCTTCGACAACCTCGGGCTGGGCGAGTCCGCGGGGCTCTGGTCCGAGGGGTCCTTCAGCCACAAGGTGGCGGACACCGTCAAGGCCGCCGAGTTCATGCGCGACTCCGGCCGGCCCATCTCGCTGCTGGTGGGGCACTCCTTCGGCGGCGCCGCGGTGCTGGCGGCCGCCGGGAGCATCCCGGAGCTCGACGCCGTCGCCACGGTCGGCGCCCCGTTCTCGCCCAAGCACGTCGCGCACGTCTTTGACGCCGCGCTGGACCGCATCCTGAGCGAGGGCAGCGCCGAGGTAGACCTTGGCGGCAAGCGCGTGGAGATCCGCCGGCATTTCGTCGAAGACCTGGAAAACGCGGACCTGACCGACTGCATCCGGCGGCTGCACAAGCCCCTGATGGTGCTGCACTCCCCCACCGACAACACGGTGGGGATCGACAATGCCAGCAGCATTTTCCAGACCGCGCGGCACCCGCGCAGCTTCGTCTCGCTCGAGGGCTCCGACCACCTGCTCACCGGCAAGGGCCAGGCGGCCCGCGCGGCGAAGATTATTTCGGCGTGGGCCGACCAGTACCTCGACGCCGGAAACTAGCCGCCGGGAGGCGGCGTTCCCGCGGCTCCACCGGGGTCTTCCCCGGCTGCACCTGGCGGGCTCCCCAACCGGTCGTCCTGGCGGCCGTGGCGGTGCTGAGGTCCTCCTCCCGCACCGCGGACCACGCGGCGGAGACGAGGTAGACCTGGCTGACCAGGTTGAACCAGATGAGCAGGCCGATGATGATCGCAAAGGGCGCCAGGATGGGGTTCCGGCCGGCGCTGGCCAGGAGTTCGGCGCTGAAGATCTGCAGTACGCTGGTGCCCACCGCGGCCAGGCCGGTGCCTTCCAGGAGGGCGCGGCGCCGCAGTTTCAGGCCGCCGGCGAGCCGGAACATGATCAGCGCGGTCACCCAGCCCAGCACCAGCGGCACCGCGATCTTGATGGACGTGGTCAGCGGACCGGCCACCAGCGGGTCCAGGTGGAGCTGCTCGGCCACCCACCCGGCGGCGGTGCCGAAGACCAGCGAGGCGCTGGCACTGATGACCAGGGCGACGCCGAGCAGCAGGAGGGTGCCGACGTCGTGCAGTTTCAGCAGGACCGGGTTGATCTTCAGCGGACCCAGCCGCAGGACGCCGCGCAGGCCGTCGCGCAGGCCTCCGATCCAGCCCAGCGAGGTCACCACGGTGACGACGGCGGCGATCACGGCGGTCCAGCCGAGGCCGTTGGGGTTCAGCAGGTCCTGCGGGTCCACCAGCCCGTCCCGGCCGTCGACCTTCAGCAGGCCCGGGGCTGCCCTGACGACGCTCTTGATGATCTGGTCCAGCAACACGGGCTGGGCGCTGAGGAAGAGCCCCGCCACGGAGAAGCCGGTGGCCAGCAGGCCGGTGATGGAGAAGAACATCCGGAATCCGATGCCTGCACTCAGCAGCGGGCCATGCTGCAGGTTGTAGTGCTGGAAGGCGCGCATCGGACGGAGGACGTTGAGTCGGGCGATCAGCCACTGGACCATCGCGAGCGGCGCGGCCGGGCCCCCGCCGGAGGAGCGCCGGGCCTTGCCCCACTCGACCCGTTTCCGGATGACTTCCAGTTTCAGCCCGGCAAGGTCGGTGGGAAGCGGAGGGTCAGCGGGTGCCTGCTGCGCCGGCCTCGCCTCGGTGGTCGTCAGGTTCGGTGCCAAAGTCAAGCTCTTCCCGTAGCTGCCAGATGCCGTTGTCATCGTGCTCGTAAAGTCCCATGCTAACCACCGGGAAGCTGGCCCTGTAATCCTTCAGCGCCGTTTCGGCCTCGTCGAGGCTTTCCGGAGCCACGTCGTGCGCCACGGTGACGTGCGGGTGGTAGGCGAACGGGAGTTCGCGGTCCAGCGGCCCGGCCTGGAGCTGCCGGTGCAGGTTGACGCACTCGCCGAAGCCGTCCTCGACGTTCAGGAAGACCACCGGCGAGACCGGCCGGAATGAACCGGTGCCGGCGATCGTCACGGTGAACGGTTCCTGTTTGCGAGCCACCTCACGGACGTGGTGGCACGTGGCCTCCCAGTCCTGCGTCACGGTCGTGGTGACCAGCGTGATGTGCGCCGGGATGGTCGCGGCCATCGGGTCACCGAAAGAGGCGCGCCAGCGCTGCAGTTCCTCGGCGATGTCCGGCGGGAAGCCCAGGATGACGCCGATGCTGATGCCTTCGTCCGGGGTTTCACCGCTGGCAGGTGCCGCACTCCGGTGGGGTGCGGCACCTGAACCCCGGCGGGCGCCGTGGTGGCTGCCGCGCCCGGTGTCGCTGGCGGTGACTTTGCTGGCGGAGGACATTGCGCTAGTGGACTCCCCGTGCTCCGGCGTAGGGCAGGAAGCCAACCCTGGCGTACACGTCCCGGAGGGTCACCGAGGCGATCTCCCGGGCCTTGTCCGCACCCAGTGCGAGCAGCCGGTCCAGCTCCGCGGGATCGTCCAGCAGCTCGTTCGCCCGGTCGCGGATCGGACGCAGGTGCTCCGTGACCACCTCCGCGAGGTCCACCTTGAGGTGGCCGTACATTTTGCCCTCATACGCGGCCACCAGCTGCTCCACGGTCCGGCCGCTGATGGCCGAGTAAATCGTCAGCAAGTTCGAGACGCCGGGCTTGTTCTCCCGGTCGAAACGGATTTCGGTTTCCGCGTCCGTCACGGCGGATTTGATCCGCTTGGCGATCACCTTGGGGTCGTCCAGCAGGTTGATCAGGCCGGCCGGCGACTCCGCGGACTTCGACATCTTCGCCGTCGGGTTCTGCAGGTCGTAAATCTTCGCCGACTCCTTCTGGATGAAGGGCTGGGGCACTGTGAAGGTCTCACCGAAACGGGAGTTGAAACGCTGCGCGAGGTCCCGGCTCAGCTCCACGTGCTGGCGCTGGTCCTCCCCGACCGGAACGCCGTGCGGCTGGTACAGCAGAATGTCCGCGGCCTGCAGGATCGGGTAGGTGAAAAGTCCGACGCTCGCCTGGTCCGAGCCCTGCTTCAGGGCTTTGTCCTTGAACTGCGTCATCCGGGACGCCTCACCGAAGCCGGTGATGCAGTTCAGCACCCAGGCCAGCTGGGCATGTTCCGGGACCTGCGACTGGACGAACAGCGTGCACTTGTCCACGTCGACGCCGCCGGCAATGTACTGCGCGGCGGTGACGCGCGTGCGGTGGGCCAGTTCGGCAGGATCCTGCGGCACCGTGATGGCGTGCAGGTCCGGGATGAAGAAGACAGCGTCGTATTCGTCCTGCATCCTGACCCAGTTCACCAGGGCGCCCAGGTAGTTGCCGAGGTGCAGCGAGTCGGCGGAGGGCTGCATGCCGGAGAGGATGCGGTGCCTGGCGCCGGGAACCGCCGCCGCCTGGCCGTTGGGTGAGACGGCAGCGTCAAGAGCGACGCCGGCGTCGGCGCCGGTCATGGTCGACGCGTTTGAAGGAGAGGTCATGGGAAAAACCTTAAGACTAGAGCCGGTAGTCCACTACCAGCGGGGCATGGTCGGAGAAGCGTGTGTCCCAGGACGGCGCCCGGTCAACAACTGCTGACACCGCCGCGGCGGCGAGAGCGGGCGTGGCCATGTGGTAATCAATGCGCCAGCCGGTGTCGTTGTCGAAGGCCTGTCCCCTCTGCGACCACCAAGTGTAGGGGCCGTCGACGGTACCCGCCAGGCCCCTGTGAACATCCTTCCAGCCGATTTCCTCGCCGAAGAAGCGGTCGAAGTAGGCACGCTCCTCGGGCAGGAAGCCGGCACGTTTGACGTTGCCCTTCCAGTTCCTGATGTCCAGCTCGGTGTGGCCGACGTTCAGGTCGCCCACCACCAGGGCGTGGTCGCTGTGCTTGGCCAGTTCCGGCAGCCGGGTGGACATTACGTCCAGGAAGCGGAACTTGTCGTCCTGCTTGGGGGTGCCGGCCTCGCCGGAGTGCACATACGCGCTCGCCACGGTCAGCTGCGAGGCCTCGCCTGCGGCGTCGCGGACGATGTAGTCGGCTTCGACCCAGCGGCCGGCCGTGGCGAAGTAGTCGTCCCCAATGCCGTTGCGGGTGGCGGTCGGTTCGGTGCGCGAGGCGATGGCGACGCCGGCGCGGCCCTTGGCTTCGGCCTCGGCGTGCAGGATGTGCCAGCCGTCGCCGAGCAGTTCTCGGACGATCGCGTCAGGCGCGCGCACCTCCTGGAGGCAGAGGATATCCACGTCCCGCGGCGCCAGCCATTCCGCCATGCCCTTTTTGTAGGCGGCGCGGAGGCCGTTGACGTTGACCGATGCGATGCGAAGGTGGTCCTTCTTCAATGCCGAGCTCACCCGTTCCACTCTAGTCGATGATGGTTCCGCGGACCGGCTCGTCGGTGCCGTCCGCGGACTTGATCATGTCCCGTGCGTTGGTGGCCGTGATCTCGATGGTTTCGAGTGCGCGGCGAATGGTGTCCTGGTCCGCGGCGCCGCCCTTGGCGCGTTCCTGCTCCACCACCCGGACCTGCACCTGGACGATCTTGAAGGAGTGGTCCAGCTTCATGTCACGGATCTCGTCGGCTTCGCGGCGGTCACCGACAAGGCGCGTGCCGCCGTGGTCGGCGCTTCCCGACGACGGCGCCCGGCCCACCGCTGAGTTGAACGCGTTCTGGGCCTCGTTCAGCTTGGCACCGGCCTTCTTGGCGGCGCGCTGGATGCTGAACACCACAAAGGCTGCCAGCGCGAGCCAGAAGGCGGCGATGACCGCGACAACCCAGCCCACGACGTCGTTCTGGTTCGCCGCGAAGATGACGGCCACCAGGAACGCGATGATGAAGACCGTCATTCCGAGGCCGCTGAGGCGGAACATCGAGAATTTTCCGGCGGCGGCGTTGAACGCGGAGGGCTTGGCAGAAGGGTTGTCCAGAGATCGCATGCGCCTATTATCGCAAACCGGCCGGGCCCGGGGCGGCGCTTCCACCCCGGGCGAACGCCGCGCCTACTTCAGGAACAGCTTGCGGAGCCGCCCGGTGGTCAGCGCCACACCGAGCACGATCATGGCGAGGTAATAGCCGATGTGCACCGCGGTGGCGGGGGTGAAGACGCCGACGCTGATTTGGCGCAGCAGCTCCACGCCATGCCACAGCGGCATCGCCTGGATCAGCCACTGGATCCACTGCGGGTACACGCTCAAGGGGTAGAAGGTCGCGCTGAAGAGGAACATCGGCAGCATCACGAAGTTGATCCAATCCATTTGCTGGAAGGTCTTCATGAAGCTGGTGATGCCCATGCCGAAGCTCGCGAAGCCGAACGCGATCAACACCGACGCCGGGATCATCAGGATGGCCCACGGCGTGGTGATCAGGCCCATCACGCCCATCACGGCAGTGAAGCCGGTGGCGTACATCAGCCCGCGCAGCAGGGCGAGGAAGATTTCGCCCATCGCGACGTCGATCGGCCCCAGCGAGGTGTAGAGCATGCCCTGGTAGAGCTTCGCGAAGTTCATCTTGAAGAAGACGTTCCAGGTGGAGTCGTAGACCGCGCCGTTCATGGCCGAGACTGCCAGCAGGGCCGGGGCGATGTACGCGGCGTAGGAGATCTGCTGCCCGCCGGGGCCCTGCACCTCGCCGACGATGGCGCCCAGGCCCACCCCCATTGAGATCAGGTAGAGCACCGGTTCGAAGAATCCGGAGAGCATGACCATCCAGTTGCTGCTCTTGGTGGCCATCAACCCGCGGGCGACGACGGCGCGCACGTTGCGCGAGTAGAGGGGTCCGAAGCGGCGGTTGCGGGCGGCGTCGGCGACGCTCCGGCCGGCGTCCTGGTGTCCCGAATCGTAGTGTCCGGCGAGCACGCTCATGATGCCATCCTTTTGGCGAACTGGCGCCGGGTCAGGACCCAGCCGAGGACGGCGAGGCCGAGCAGGAAGACGACGTGGACCAGGGTGAGCAGCGGTGCCTCCTCGTAGCCGTAGCTGAACACGCGGCCCAGTTCGGTGCCGTGCCAGATCGGGGAGATCCAGCCGATCCAGCGGACCGCCAGGGGCAGGGTGTCCAGCGGGAAGAACGTGCCGGAGAACAGGAACAGCGGCATCACGATGAAGCGCATCACCATGGCGAACTGGCCTTTGTCGTTTTTGATGGTGGCCGCGTAGGCCATCAGCGGCAGGCCGAAGGACAGGCCTGCCAGCGTGGCGACCAGGATCGAGACCCAGCCCCAGCCGCCCGGGGACGCGCCGAACAGTGCGACGACGCCGAAGTAGATGGCGGACTGCAGCAGGAACCGCACCGTCACGGCGATGATCTGGCCGGCAGCGATCTGTTCCGGGGTCAGCGGCGAGGCGTGCGGGCCGTAGTAGACCCGGCGCCACTTGAAGCCGTCCATCACCGGGAAGGTGAACTCGTTGGCGGCGGTCATCACGGCGGCGGAGATCAGCAGCGCGGGAGCGATGAAGGCCAGGTAGCTGACCCCGCCGAAGGCCGCGGTGGAGTTGGTGTCCACCAGCGTGGCGAGGCCCACACCCATGGCGAAGAGGTAGGCGACAGGCTGGCCGACGCCGTACATCACGATGGTCCAGCCGTAGCCTTTCATCACCCGCAGGACCTGCTCGGCGTAGTAGAAGGCGCCCCAGCGGCGGGCGCGGGCCGCCGAGACGGCCGGCGGGTGCGCGCGCAGGGCGGGCGCCGCCGTCGTACCGTCCGTGTTGCTTGAGCCGGTCAACTCTGCTTCCTTAGTCAACAAGGCTCCGTCCGGTCAGGCGCAGGAAGACGTCTTCCAGCGAGGAGCGGCGCACCAGCGAGGTGACCGGGTGCAGGCCCCGGGCGGAGACCTGCTCCAGGGCGGCCTCGCCGTCGTGGGCGTAGATGAGGACGCGGTCCGGCAGGGTTTCGATCCGTTCGCCGATGCCCTCAAGCTCGGCGCCGACCGTGGCGTTGCGTTCGGAGCCGAAACGTAGTTCGAGGACTTCGCGGGTGGAATACTCGCGGATCAGGCTGGCGGGGGAACCTTCGGCCATGATTTTGCCTTTGTCCACCACGATCAGGCGGTCGCAGAGCTGCTCGGCCTCGTCCATGTAGTGGGTGGTGAGGATCAGGGTGACGCCTTGTTCCTTGAGCCGGAACAGCCGGTCCCAGAGGATGTGGCGGGCCTGCGGGTCGAGCCCGGTGGTGGGTTCGTCCAGCAGCAGGATCCGCGGTTCGTTGATCAGCGAGCGGGCGATCGTGAGGCGCCGCTTCATGCCGCCGGAGAGGGCGTCCACCTTGGACTTGGCCTTGTCCGTCAGCTGCGCGAACTCCAGCAGCTCGTCCGCCTTGGGCTTGAGGTAGCTCATCGGCAGGCCGAAGTAGCGGCCGTAGACCAGCAGGTTGTCGCGGACCTTCAGTTCCTCGTCCAGGTTGTCCTGCTGCGGGACGACGCCCAGGTGGGCGCGGACCTCGGGCCCGTGCTGCTCCGGGTCCAGCCCCATGATGCTCAGGCTGCCGGAGGTCCGCTGCGAGACGCCGCCGATCATCTTCATGGTGGTGGACTTGCCGGCGCCGTTGGGGCCGAGCAGTCCGAAGGCTTCGCCGGCGGGCACACGGAAGGAAATACCGTCCACGGCGGTGACGTCCCCGTAGCTTTTGGTGAGGTTTTCTGCGGTGATGACGTACTGGGGAGAACCGGTCTCCTCGGGGTTGCTCACGGGAGACTCTTTCGACACAAGTTCAGACACCCGGAACACGGTAGTCGATCCCGGCAAACTATGAAAGAGTCTTTTCGTAAAAAGTCCGGACATTTTCCGTGCCGCCGCCCTCCTGCCAATGGCAGGGCAGCAAAAGGGCGCCCGCTCCGGTCAGGAAGGGGGCGCCCTTTTGGCGTGGGTGACCGGCGTGGGTGACCGGCGTGGGTGACCTAGGCGGGAGCGTGCTCCGCGTCGAGGTGCCGTTCGGCGGTTTCCACCACGTTGGCCAGCAGCATGGCGCGGGTCATCGGGCCCACTCCCCCGGGATTGGGGGAGAGCCAGGCGGCGACGTCGGCAGCCGCGGGGTCCACGTCTCCGGTGACCACGGCCTTGCCGGAGCCGTCGTCGACGCGGCTGACGCCGACGTCGAGCACAATGGCGCCCGGCTTGAGGTCCGCCGCCTTGATCATGTGCGGCTGGCCGGCCGCGGCGATCACGACGTCGGCCTGCCGGAGTTCGGCGGGCAGGTCCACGGTGCCGGTGTGGGCCAGGATGACGGTGGCGTTGACGTCCTTGCGGGTGAGCAGCAGGCCCACCGGGCGGCCGATCGTAACGCCGCGGCCCACCACCAGGACGCGCTTGCCGTTCAGGTCGATGCCGTGCCGGGTCAGGAGCTCCACGCAGCCCTTGGGCGTGCAGGGCAGCGGGGACTTCATGGGTCCGCTGACGTTCGCCACGAGCCGGCCCAGGTTCATCGGGTGTAGGCCGTCGGCATCCTTGTCCGGATCCATGGCCTCCAGGATGGTGTCCTGGTCGATGTGCGCCGGCAGCGGCAGCTGGACGATGTAGCCGGTGCATTCCGGGTTCTCGTTGAGTTCCCGGACCACGGCCAGCAGCTCGTCCTGGGTGGTCTCTTCCGGCAGGTCGCGGCGGATCGAGGTGATGCCCACCTCGGCGCAGTCCTTGTGCTTGCCGCCCACGTACCAGGTGCTGCCCGGGTCGGACCCGACCAGGATGGTGCCGAGGCCGGGGACGATCCCGCGGGCCTTGAGCGCGGCGACGCGTTCGGTGAGTTCGGCCTTGATCGCGGCTGCGGTGGCCTTGCCGTCCAGGATCCGGGCAGTGTGCTCCTGGACTTGTGCGGAGTTGGCGGGCGCGGAGTTGGTCGCGGTCATCGGATCACCACTGCTCGTGCTGCGGGTACAGCGGGAAGTCCTCGGCGAGCTTGTCCACGCGGGCCTGGAGGGCCTCGACGTCGGCGCCGGAACCCGCCTTCAGCGCGGTCGCGATGATCTCGGCGACCTCGGTGAACTCCGCGGCACCGAAGCCCCGGGTGGCCAGGGCGGGGGTGCCGATGCGCAGCCCCGAGGTGACCATCGGCGGGCGCGGGTCGAAGGGTACGGCGTTGCGGTTGACCGTGATGCCGACCGAGTGCAGGAGGTCCTCGGCCTGCTGGCCGTCCAGCTGGGAGTTGCGCAGGTCCACCAGCACCAGGTGCACGTCGGTGCCGCCGGTGAGGACGGAGACGCCGGCGTCGGAGACATCGGACTGGTTCAGGCGGTCGGCGATGATCCGGGCGCCTTCGAGTACCCGCTCCTGGCGTTCCTTGAATTCCTCGGTGCCGGCGATCTTGAAGGCCACGGCTTTGGCGGCGATGACGTGCATCAGTGGTCCGCCCTGCTGGCCGGGGAAGACGTTGGAGTTGATTTTCTTGGCCCACTCCTGCTTGGCCAGGATCACGCCGGAGCGGGGTCCGGCGAGGGTCTTGTGCACGGTGGAGGTGACGACGTCGGAGTGCGGGACCGGGCTGGGGTGCAGCCCGGCGGCGACGAGGCCGGCGAAGTGCGCCATGTCGGTCCAGAGCAGCGCCCCGACCTCGTCGGCGATCGAGCGGAAGGCGGCGAAGTCCAGGTGCCGCGGGTAGGCGGACCAGCCGGCGATGATCACCTGGGGCTTCTCGGCGAGCGCCTGTTCGCGCAGCTTGTCCATGTCGATCCGGAAGTTGTCTTCCTCGACCTGGTAGGCGGCCACCTCGTAGAGCTTGCCGGAGAAGTTCAGCTTCATGCCGTGGGTCAGGTGCCCGCCGTGGGCCAGCGAGAGGCCCAGGATCTTGTCCCCGGGGGTGATCATGGCGGACAGCGCGGCGGCGTTGGCCTGCGCGCCGGAGTGCGGCTGGACATTGGCGAATTCGGCGCCGAACAGGTCCTTGACCCGGTCGATCGCGAGCTGCTCGGCGATGTCGACGTACTCGCAGCCGCCGTAGTAGCGGCGGCCCGGGTAGCCCTCGGCGTACTTGTTGGTCAGGACGGATCCCTGGGCCTCCATCACGGCGCGCGGCGCGAAGTTCTCGGAGGCGATCATTTCCAAGGTGCCGCGCTGGCGGCCGAGCTCCTGGGTCAGGACAGCGGCGATTTCGGGGTCGAGTTCAGCGAGCGGCTGGTTGCTCACGGCTGCTGAGGTAAGGCGTACGGAAGTAGTCACGAAGAACTCCTGGCTTGGCAACGGTCACTGCTTAAAGGTCAGGTTACCGGCTGGCCCGCCGCGGCGCCCCTAAATTACGGGGCCCGGAACGGGACCCGTAAGGCGGGGCGGGCACCCGTGGGGGTGCCGTCGGCGGGGCGGCAGCGTGGCTGCCGGCCGGAAAACATGACCCTCGGCCCAGGCGTACGATCCGTGGTCTGCGTGCGTGCCGCTCCCTGGTGGTTAGCCACCCAACGCCAGTTGCGACAGATCAAGACTATCCCAGCCGCGGGTAGGCTGTCTTCGTGACTGAAGACCAGCTGACTGCCTCCTATATCCTCACCCTTTCCTGCCCGGACCGGCCCGGGATCGTGCACGCCGTGGCCGGCGCCCTCCTGGTGGCCGGCTGCAATATTACGGACTCCCAGCAGTACGGCAGCCAGGGCACCGGCACCTTCTTCATGCGGGTGGAGGCGACGACGGCGGCCCCGGCGGCTGAACTGCACGCCGCTCTGGAACCCGTGGCCCAGGCGTTCGGCATGCAGTGGAGCCTCAACCCGGCCGGCCGGAAGCTCCGCACCCTGCTGATGGCGAGCACCTCCGCGCACTGCCTCAACGACCTGCTGTTCCTGCAGCGTTCCGGCACCCTGCCGATCGAGATCCCGGCCATCGTCTCCAACCACCGGGACCTCGCCGGCCTGGCCGAGTTCTACGGCATCCCGTTCCACCACATCCCCGTCACCCGGGACACCAAGGTGGAGGCCGAGGACGCGCTGCGCAAGCTTATGGCCGAGCACGACATCGAGCTCACCGTCCTGGCCCGGTACATGCAGATCCTCTCCGACGAGCTCTGCACAGAGCTCACCGGCAAGGCCATCAACATCCACCATTCGTTCCTGCCCTCCTTCAAGGGCGCCAAGCCGTACCACCAGGCCCACGCCCGGGGCGTGAAGCTTATCGGCGCCACCGCGCACTACGTCACCGCGGCCCTGGACGAAGGCCCGATCATCGAGCAGGAAGTCATCCGGGTGGACCACCGGCGCACCGCCGAGCAGTTCGTCCAAATGGGCCGCGACGTCGAGGGCCGCACGCTCGCGCAGGCGGTGCAGTGGCACGCGGAGCACCGCGTGCTGCTGGACGGCAACCGGACCGTGGTCTTCAGCTAAGTTTCCCGGCCGGGGGCTTCTCTCGGCCGGGCCTTGTCTTCGACGCGGCGCCGCCCTTAACTGGAGCCATGGCAACCACGCGGCAGGACGAACTCTCCGGGTTCGTCGCCCTGCTCAAGGCCGAGGGCCGCCGCGGCGTGCTGGGCCTGGACTGCGGACCGGGCGCGGACGGGCTCCTCTTTGTCCGCGCCGGCATCCACTTCACCGGTGTGGATCCCTCGGAGGAGAACATCCACGCCGCCCGGGCCCGGGGACTCTCGGCCTCCGTCGCGGCCGGGCAGGCGCTGCCCTTTGCCGACGCCGCGTTCCCCGCCGTCTGGGCGGTGGACGCACTGGCGGGACGGCCGCCGGCGGAGTGGGACGACGTCGTCCGCGAGCTGCGGCGCGTGGCCGAACCCGGCGCGCCGATCGCCGTCGTCCTCCCCGACCCCGGGCATCCGGACCTCGGGCGCGGCTTCACGGTCCTCCGCTCCCCCGGCTAGGCTTCCTCACCGCCGCCGCCTCCTCCACCACACGCTCCCTCACGTCTGGTGGGCTTTTTCCCAACGCTCCCGCACATCAGGCCCGCTTTCCCCCAACCCTCCCTCACATCAGGGTGGCTTTCCCCCAAACCCTCCCTCACATGAGGGCGGCTTTCCCCCAACCCTCCCTCACATCAGGGCGGCTTTCCCCCAAACCCTCCCTCACATCAGGGCGGCTTTCCCCCAACCCTCCCTCACATCAGGGCGGCTTTCCCCCAACCCTCCCTCACATCAGGGCGGCTTTCCCCCAACCCTCCCTCCCATCAGGGCGGCTTTCCCCCAACCCTCCCGCACGTGTGGCGGGAGCGTTCCGTCAATAGCCGCCGAACCTGCGGGAGCGTCCCGTCAATAGCCGCCAAACCTGCGGGAGCGTCCCTTCAATAGCCGCCGAACCTGCGGGAGCGTCCCGTCAATAGCCGCCAAACCTGCGGGAGCGTCCCGTCAATAGCCGCCAAACCTGCGGGAGCGTCCCGTCAATAGCCGCCAAACCTGCGGGAAGGTCTGTCAGGGGCGCTGGACGCTGCGCATGTAACCGCCCAGGAATCCCCCCACCACCAACAGGATGGCGCCCGCCCGGGCCAGGCCAATGCCCAGCCGGTGGCGGTCCTTACGCCGGGCGCGCCAGGATGCCAAGAAGATCAGCGTCGCGGTGAAATTTGCGACGGCGTGGACGACGCCGACGCGCCGCGTGGCAGGATCGGCCCGCGCCCACTCGGCCCAGCCGCTGAGCCCGGTCGGCGCCGCCGCGAGGACGCCGAGGCCCACCAGCCTGCGCGCGGCGCGGCGGCTGCCCTCGTCCGGAAACAGGTCCAGGAACATCGCCATGAACCAGGCCCCGAAGGGCACGTCGGTGAGGATTGTGTGCGGCGGGATGCCGGTGGCGTCGCCGTGGAAGAAGCGCCGGAGCCGCGGGTCGGCAATCAGCCGGGCGGCCAGCGGCTCTGCGGTCCGGACGGCCGGATCGAGCACCTCGGCATCCTCCAACCGTTTCATCAACTGCAGGAACATGACTGCCTCCTGGGGGTGTGCGTCGGGATGGCCCCGATCCTACTCAGCGCCGCCCGGCCCGCAAGGGGCCAGTGTCCTAGGCTGGAGGCATGAGCCCCGTATACGCTTTCGCCGGCAACACCCCGGCCGTCCACGAATCCGCCTTCGTTGCCCCGAGCGCCTCGGTGATCGGCAAGGCCACCCTGGCCGAGAACTCCAGCGCCTTCTACGGCGTCTGCGTCCGCGCCGACACCGCCACGATCACCGTGGGCGCCGGGACCAACCTGCAGGACAACGTCGTGCTGCACGCGGACCCTGATTTCCCCTGCGCCATCGGCGCCCGGGTCAGCGTGGGCCACGGCGCGGTGGTGCACGGCTGCACGGTCGAGGACGACTGCCTGATCGGTATGAGTGCCACCATCCTCAACGGCGCGGTGATCGGCGCCGGCTCGCTCGTGGCCGCCGGCGCCGTGGTCCTGGAGGGCACCGTGGTACCGCCCCGCTCGCTTGTCGCCGGGGTGCCGGCGAAGGTCCGCCGCGAACTGAGCGACGAGGAGTTCGACAGCGTCAAGCACAACGCCGCGCATTACCAGGACCTCGCGCGCGCGCACCGCGAGCTGCACGCCTGACCAGCCCCACCGCTGCACCCGTCCCTCCCCACCCGCCGCACCCAGAGGCCGAACGTACACTTGGGGCCCCAAACCGGTCGGTTTCGTGGGCCCCAAGTGTACGTTCGCGCCGGGGTGCGGGGCCCGCGGGGGCCGCAAGTGTACGTTCGCGCTTCCCGGGCGGGTGGACCGGAGGAGACACGGCTCCGGGCCGTTGCGTTAACTTCTTGACTACAAGGCCCCGATGGGGCACTCTTCATTGCATGCCCTCACCAACGCGCTCAACGAGGAGCCGCACCAAAAACCCCGGGTCGCAATCCGCCCTTCGGCATCTGAACCAGCAGCGGATCATCGAATGCCTGCTGGCCGGGCCCTCCACCCAGGCGGAGCTGGCCCGGCAGACCGGCCTCTCGACGGCCACGGTCTCGAACATCGTCAAGATCATGCAGGACGCCGGGCTGGCGTCCACCGAGCCGATCACCAGCTCCGGCCGCCGCGCCCTGAACGTCCGGCTCAACAGCAACGGCGCCGTCGCCGTCGGCATCGACTTCGGCCGCCGCCACCTGCGGGTGGTCCTGGCCTCGCTGAGCTACCACGTCGTCGCCGAGGAATCGGTCCTGCTGCCACTGGGCCACCACGCCGAGGAAGGCATCACGGCCGCCGTCGGGGTGCTGGACCGGCTGCTGGCCAGCAGCGGCGTGGAACGCAGCGCCCTGGTGGGCGCCGGCGTCGGGATACCGGGCCCCATAGACCGCCGTACCGGCACCGTGGCGCAGGGCGCCATCCTGCCCGAATGGGTGGGCATTAACATCCTCGAACGGCTCGAGGACGCGCTGGATCTCCCGGTTTTCGTCGACAACGACGCCAACCTCGGCGCCCTGTCCGAGGTGACCTGGGGCCCGCACACCGGCATCAGCAACCTGCTCTTTTTGAAGATCGGCTCGGGCATCGGCGCCGGCCTGATCCTGAACGGAATGCCGTACTACGGCAACGTCGGCATCACCGGCGAAATCGGCCACGCCACCATCCACGAGCACGGCCTGGTCTGCCGCTGCGGCAACCGCGGCTGCCTGGAAACGATCGCCTCGACCACCACCATGATCGAGCTCCTGGGCCGCGGCGAGGACAAGCCGCTGACACCCGAGGACATTGTGCGCAAGGCCCTCGCCCGGGACTCTGCAACGCTCCGCGTTGTGGACGACGCCGGGCTCGCCGTCGGCCGCGCGCTGGGAAACGTCGCCAACCTGATCAACCCCGAGGTGATCGTGGTGGGAGGTCCGCTGGCAGGGCTCGGCGAGGTGCTGCTGGACCCGATCCGGCGCGGCCTGGTGCGCCACGCGGTGCCCGTGATCGGCGAAACCACCACCCTGACGATGTCCTCGCTCGGCGACCGGGCCGAGGCCTTGGGCGCCACGGCCCTGGTCTTCCAACACGCAGGAATCCGGCGAAACTAAAGCAGCCGTTACCAGGCCGTTGCGTTAAAGACTTGACGACAACGGCGTGATCCAGTTTACTTTTCCATCAGACGGCCCTGCGGTTTGCAGGGGCGGACAACGAAGTCATGCATTGGAGGCGTAAGGGCAGATGACGTCCCTCAACACGCACAGCGATCCGATAATTCTCGAGATGCGCTCCATCACCAAAGAGTTCCCCGGCGTTAAAGCATTGGCCGAGGTGAACCTGCGGGTGAAGGCCGGCGAGATCCACGCCATCTGCGGTGAAAACGGCGCAGGAAAATCCACCCTCATGAAGGTCCTCTCGGGCGTTTACCCCTACGGCAGCTACACCGGCGACATCGTCTACCAAAGCGAAGTCCAGCAGTTCAAGGACATCCGGGCCAGCGAGCACGCCGGCATCGTGATCATCCACCAGGAGCTGGCGCTCATCCCCGAGCTGTCCATCATGGAAAACATCTTCCTGGGCAACGAGCCCACCCGGCGCGGCGTGATCGACTGGGCCGAGGCACGGATCCGCTCCACCGAACTGCTCGCCCGGGTCGGCCTCCGCGAGGACCCGGACACCCCGGTCAAGGAAATCGGCGTCGGCAAGCAGCAGCTGGTCGAGATCGCCAAGGCGCTGAACAAGAAGGTCAAGCTCCTCATCCTCGACGAGCCCACCGCGGCGCTGAACGAATCCGACTCCCAGCACCTACTGGATCTGATCCTGGGCCTGAAGGGCCGCGGCATCACCTCGATCATCATTTCGCACAAGCTCAACGAGATCGAGCAGATCGCCGATTCCATCACGATCATCCGCGACGGCAAGTCGATCGAGACCCTCGACGTCAAGGCCGACGGCGTCGACGAGGACCGCATCATCAAGGGCATGGTGGGCCGGACCCTGGAATCCCGCTTCCCGGAGCACGAGCCCAAGATCGGCGAGACGTTCTTCGAGGTCAAGAACTGGAACGTGGGGCACCCGCAGATCCAAGACCGCCTGGTCTGCAAAAACTCCAACTTCTTCGTCCGCCGCGGCGAGATCGTCGGCTTCGCCGGCCTGATGGGCGCCGGGCGCACCGAGCTCGCCCGGTCCCTCTTCGGCCGTTCCTACGGCCGCTTCATCTCCGGCCAGGTCTACAAGGACGGCAAAGAACTGCACCTGAAGACCGTCAAGCAGGCCATCGACGCCGGCCTCGGCTACGTCACCGAGGACCGCAAGTCCCTGGGCCTGAACCTGCTGGACGACATCAAGGCCACCACGGTCTCGGCGGCGCTGAAGAAAATCAGCAAGCACAACGTGGTCGACGCCGACAAGGAATTCACCGTCGCCGAGCAGTACCGCAAGTCGCTGCGCACCAAGACGCCGTCCGTGGAGGAAGGCGTCGCCAAGTTGTCCGGCGGCAACCAGCAGAAGGTGGTGCTGGCCAAGTGGATGTTCACCGACCCGGACCTGCTGATCCTGGACGAGCCGACCCGCGGCATCGACGTCGGCGCCAAGTACGAGATTTACGGGATCATCCAGCAACTGGCCAACCAGGGCAAGGGCGTGATCGTGATCTCCTCGGAGCTCCCCGAACTGCTGGGGCTCTCCGACCGCATCTACACCATCTTCGAAGGCGCCATCACCGGCGTGGTGAACAAAGACGAAGCCAGCCAGGAAAGCCTCATGAAACTCATGACTTCCGCCCGCAAGACCGCCTGACACTCTGGACCATCCAGAACATTCCGGACAACAAGGACTGACAAAATGAACGCGCTCAAGAAGCTCTTTGGCGGCAATACCCGCCAATTCGGCATGATCTTCGCCCTGGTTGCACTGATCGTCTTCTTCCAGATCGCCACCGGGGGCAACACCCTCACCCCGGGCAACGTGATCAACCTCTTCAACGGCAACTCCTACATCCTGATCCTCGCAATCGGCATGGTGCTGGTGATCATCGCCGGCCACATCGACCTCTCGGTCGGCTCGGTCGCGGCGTTCGTCGGCGTCAGCGTCGCCCTGATGATCCAGGACTGGGGCATCCCGTGGTACCTCGGCATCCTGTTCGGCCTGCTGCTCGGCGTCCTGATCGGCGCCTGGCAGGGCTTCTGGACCGCCTACGTCGGCATTCCGGCCTTCATCGTCACGCTGGCCGGCATGCTGCTCTTCCGCGGCTTCAACCAGTTCGTCGGCAAGTCCAACACCATCCCGGTCCCCGCCGACTTCCAGTACATCGGTTCCGGCTACCTGCCTGAATTCGGGCCCGTCACCGGCTACAACAACCTGACCCTGCTGCTGGGGCTGGCCGGCGCCGCCTTCGTGATCGTCGGCGAGATCCGCTCCCGCCGGAAGGCCAAGGCCCTGGGCGCCGAGGTGCCCGAAGCCTGGGTGACCGTCACCAAGCTCGTCCTGATCTGCGGCGCCATCCTCTATGCGACGTACCTGTTCGCGACCGGCCGCCCGGGCACCTCGTTCCCGATCCCGGGCCTGATCCTGGCCGTCCTGGTCCTGGTCTACGGCTTCATTTCCTCCAAGACCATCGTCGGCCGCCACGTCTACGCCGTCGGCGGCAACCGCCACGCCGCCGAGCTGTCCGGGGTGCAGTCCAAGAAGGTCAACTTCCTGGTGATGATGAACATGTCCATCCTGGCCGGCCTGGCCGGCATGATCTTCGTCGGCCGCTCCACCGCATCCGGCCCGTTCGACGGCGTGGGCTGGGAACTTGACGCCATCGCCGCCGTCTTCATCGGCGGCGCCGCGGTAACCGGCGGCGTCGGCACCGTGATCGGCTCGATCGTCGGTGGCCTCGTGATGGCCGTGCTGAACAACGGCCTGCAGCTGCTCGGCGTCGGCGCCGACCTGACCCAGATCATCAAGGGCCTCGTGCTCCTGATCGCCGTTGCCTTCGACGTCTACAACAAGTCCCAGGGCAAGCGGTCGATCATCGGCATGATGATGAAGAACTTCGGCCGCGGCAACGAGATCAAGCCCGACGAGACCACTTCCACCAAAGAGGTCATTGCCAAGGAAGCCTGATCGGTTTCCCGGCCCCCGAACCCCTGATTCTCCGAACACCATCTAAAGAAAGTGAACCAAGCAATGCAAATGATTGGTAAAGCAGGAAAGGCAGCAGCAATCGCTGCTATTGCGGCACTGGCGCTGACAGCCTGCGGCCGTTCCGACAGCGGAACTTCCGGTGGCGCGAGCGGCGGTGGCGAGGCGTTCCCCAAGGACTCCTCGATCGGCGTCGCACTCCCCCAGAAGACCAGCGAAAACTGGGTGCTGGCAGAGAAGCTGTTCAACGACGGCCTCAAGGGTGCCGGGTTCAAGGCTGACGTGCAGTTCGCCAACGGCGGCGTCTCGGAACAGCAGAACCAGATCAGCGCCATGGTCACCAAGGGTGCCAAGGTCATCATTGTGGGTGCCATCGACGGCGCCCAGCTGGGCACCCAGCTCAAGCAGGCCAAGGACGCCGGCGCGACGATCATCGCGTACGACCGTCTGCTCCTGAACACCCCCAACGTGGACTACTACGTGGCATACGACAACTTCAAGGTTGGCGAGCTGCAGGGCCAGGCACTGCTGGACGGCATGAAGGCCAAGAAGCCCTCGGGCCCGTACAACATCGAACTCTTCGCCGGTTCCCCCGATGACGCCAACGCGAAGGTCTTCTTCGACGGCGCCATGAAGGTGCTCCAGCCGAAGATCGACGACGGCACCCTCGTGGTGAAGTCCGGCCAGAAGTCCTTCAACCAGGCCGTTACCCAAGGCTGGAAGGCTGAGAACGCCCAGCGTCGTGCCGACACCCTGCTGAACAGCAACTACGGCAGCGCCACGCTGGACGGCGTGCTGTCCCCGAACGACACGCTGGCCCGCGCCGTCCTGACCTCGGTCAAGGCCGCCGGCAAGCCGTTGCCGATCATCACCGGGCAGGACTCCGAGGTTGAGTCCGTGAAGTCGATCATGGCCGGTGAGCAGTACTCCACCATCAACAAGGACACCCGCAAGCTCGTCGAGCACGCGATCACCATGGTCAAGGACATCCAGGCCGGCAAGAAGCCTGAGATCAACGATGACAAGTCCTACAACAACAAGGTCAAGACCGTCCCGGCCTACCTGCTGGAGCCGGTCATCGTGACCAAGGAAAACGTCAAGACGGCCTACGTCGACGATCCGGTACTCGGACCGATCACCAAGTAGCCTGACGCTCCAACACCTGGGCCCCGGACCTCCCTGCAAGGGAGGGCCGGGGCCCTTTTGTGTCCCACCCCGCATCCCTCCCGCAGCTCACGCCACCAAAACCGCAGCCCTCCCGCAGACGGGTGAGAGGATGGCACCATGACTGCCCCCATCGCCAAGCCCTGGCTCTCCAGCCAACCCGACCAGGATCCGCGGACCGCCACCGGAGCCAGGCTGCGGTGGGGCGTGATCGCCACCGGCGGGATCGCCGCCGCCGTGACCCGGGACCTGGAGCTGCTCTCCGACGCCGAGCTCTACGCGGTGAGCTCGCGCAGCCAGGCCGCGGCCGAGGCGTTCGCGGCCGACTACGGCTTCGCCAGGGCCTACGGCGACCAGGACGGCGCGGCCGGCTACGAACGGCTGCTCGCCAACGACGCGGTCGACGTCGTCTATGTCGCCACTCCGCACGCCCACCATCACGAAATCGCCCTGGCGGCGCTGCAGGCGGGCAAGCATGTCCTGTGCGAGAAAGCCCTTACGGTCAATGCGCGGGAGGCCGCCGAACTTGTGGCGCTGGCACGGGACCAGGGCCTGTTCCTGATGGAAGCCATGTGGAGCCGGTTCCTGCCCAGCCTGCAGCGCGCTTTCGAGATTGCCGCTTCGGGCGAAATCGGCGAGGTCAAGTGGGTGGGGGCCGACCTGGGTTTCCCGGCCCCGTACTCCCCCACCTCCCGGCTCTGGGCACCCAGGGACGGCGGCGGCGCCCTGCTGGACATCAGCATCTACCCGCTGCTGTGGGCGCTGGGCACGCTGGGGTTCCCGCAGACGGTCAGTGCCACCGGCTGGATCAACGACGACGGCGTGGACGCCCAGAACGCGCTGACCCTGGGCTACCACCACGGCGCCCAGGCTCAGCTGACGTCCTCGCTTCTGGCCCACGGTCCGCGCGCCGCCACCGTTGCCGGCAGCCAAGGCTTCCTGCAGAGCCTGGGGTCCGTCAACAACCCCAAGGAACTGGTGGTGCGGGTCGGCTTCGAGGAGCCGCGCACCGAGCAGTTCAGTGTGGTGGGGCGCGGCTACAGCTACGAACTCCGCGAAGTGACCCGCTGCATCCAGCAGGGGCTCACCGAGAGCCCGGTCATGCCGCTGGAAGATTCCCTGAACACCATGCGGTTGTTCGACGGCGTCCGCGCGCAACTCGGGGTGAGCTACCCGAACGACGTGCGCTGACCGCTAAAACCCGGGCCCCTCGACTCCAATTCGCGCCGCGCTATGGACTCGCCCCGGCCCCCGGACTTACGCTGTAGACCAATCGTCGATAGCTTTCGGGGAGGTGTGTTGCGCATGGAATTTGCCGCAAGCCCTCCCCGTCCACACCCTCTCCCGGTTCGCCGCTATCTGCAGCGGGGGCTCCTGGCGGTGGGGGCCGGGCTGACCTGGCTGGCACTGTCTGCGGCCCCGGCCAACGCCGGGGAGCTCACGGTTTCCAGCGCGGTTCCGGTGCCTGGCTCGGCGGTCGTGACCATGATCCAGTTGCCGAAATCCGATGATCCGCTGGCGCCCAGCCCGGTGGCCCAGCCGCCGGACGGCACGTCCCAGCCAGCGGTGAGCCCTGCCCCTGATCCTGTTCCGGCGCCCGTTGCTGATCCTGTTCCTGCCCCTGTTGCTCCTGTTCCTGCGCCTGTTGCTCCTGTCGCTGCCGGGCCTGTTTCTTCCCCGGTGGCGCCCCTTACTCCAGTGACCCCGGACCCGTTGCCGCTGATGCCGGTCGCGCAGGTGGATCCGGTCCCGCAGGTTGTTGAGCCCCTGGTCCCCGTGTCCCCTGCTTCGGAGCCGGTGGCCGAGCCACCTGCCGCGCAGCTGGAGCCGGTCCCGCAGGTTGTTGAGCCGCCGGCCACCGTTCCTCCCGCACCGGAGCCGGCGTCAGAGCCTGCCCCCGGCCCCGGGCCCGTCCCGATCGGCGAGCCTCCGCCGCCAGCCGTTGATCCCGCCGTTCCGGTGACGAGTCCCGATACGGACCTAGACGCCTTGCCCGGCACCGAACCCGGCACCCAGCCTGCTCCCGGGCCAACGCTTCCGGCGGGTGACCCCGCCCCCGGTACGGTGCCGCCGACGCCGTCGCCCGCGGTGGTGCCACCCGTCCCCAGCCCCGTGGCCAGCCCTGGGACCAGTTCCATTGCCGCCCCTAACGCTCCGGCGACTGCTCCGGCACCGCGCGTCCAGCCAGGGAGCAGCGTCGTGGCTGCCTCCCCGGCTCCTCCTGCGAAGGCGCTCAGTGCTGACGCCGGAGGACAGCCGCAGCGCTTTGCCGGCATGGACGTTCAGCCCGCAGCGCTCCCCGGCGCCCTTGCCTTCCTTGCCCTCCCGGAACAGGGGGGCCCGCTGAGTCCGCCCGTTGACCTGGCCACCGGCGGAAACCGCCCTCCGGCCCACCCCCGTTCCTCGGGCGACGGCGCTCCTGCGGCGCCGACCGGCAACGACGACGGGCCCCGCCCGTACGGCGGCGGTCCCGGCCTGCCGGCACCGAACGCCCTTCCTGCGGCACCCGGGTCAGCTTCCGGCAGCGGGTCCGCGTCCGCCGGGCCCTCCGGCGCTGCCGCGCTGACACCCAGCGCGTTCTTCCTCATTCCGCCAGTGGGCACCGATCCCATCAGCGGCCCGTTACAGCACGTCCATCCGGCTGATTCCGCCGATCCCGGGTCATCTCCTGACTAGTCGGGCCGTTCTCTGCCATTTTCCTGCGCAGAGCACGGTCCTTCGGGTTGCCATGTGCACCCGCCACCAGTCATTCAGGAGCTTTCCCCATGGACACCACCGTCCGCGTCCGGCCGACCGCCACCCCCGCCAGGGGCACCGTCTCAGTGCCCTTGGCGGTAGGCCCGGCTGCCGCGTTCCTGCCGCAGCACCCCACCCCCGCGATAGCCCCGGCCGCGGGACGCCCGCCCTAACCGCGGGCGCTCCCGTCCAGGTCCATGACCGCCGGAGCGAAGTCGTTGGGTCCGCTGGGGGATTCAACGGCTCCGCGGGCTCCGGCGGGTACCGATTCCTTCCCGTGAAAGGTGGAACCGCCACCACAGATGACCGTGATGAGAGTTGGGTGCTCCGTTGCACCCGGTGCCGGACCTTGATACCCGCGCCCGTATTATTCTTTAGGGACGCCACCGAGGCGCCAGCAAAATGACGGGGAATATCGTGGACGCTTCACCCAGTAAGGTCACGACCGAGATCCTCGGCGGCCGCTACCGTCTGGGCGATGTGATCGGCCGGGGCGGTATGGCGTCCGTTTACTCGGCCCGGGACGAGAATCTGGGCCGAGAGGTCGCGCTCAAGCTGTTCGCGCCGCAGTCCGCGGATGCCGACGAACTCAAACGCCAGCAGGCCGAGATCGAGCTGCTGGCCACGCTCAACCATCCGAGCCTGGTCACACTCTTTGATGCGGGCACGGATACCCGGATCCCGGACGAGCCCAGGCCGTTCCTGACCATGGAGTTGGTGGACGGCCAGGACCTGCGAAGCCGGATACGGCACAGCCCGGTCCCGTTCGACGAGCTGGCCGTCATCGGCGCGGGCCTCGCCGACGCCCTAGCGTACGTCCACTCGCTCGGCATCATCCATCGCGACATCAAGCCGGCCAACGTCCTGCTGGTGCAGGTCCGTCCCGGCGAACCGCTGCGGCCAAAACTGACCGACTTCGGCATCGCCCGGATTGTGGACGGGACCAGGCTCACCGCCACTGGCACGATGGTGGGAACCGCGGCGTATCTCAGTCCCGAGCAGGCGCGCGGCGCGGACATGGGTCCGGCGAGCGACATCTACTCGTTGGGCCTGGTGCTGCTCGAATGCATTAAGGGTTCCGTGGAGTACCCGGGAAGCGCCGTCGAGTCGGCAGTGGCCCGGCTGCACCGGGCCCCTGTGGTGCCGGACGGCGTTCCGGCCGAATGGGCGCAGCTGATCCGGGCCATGACGGCGTTGGACCCCTTGGACCGGCCCGCTGCGGCCGACCTGGAAGTTGCCCTGCGCCAGGCCCTGGTGTCGCCTGACTCACTGCCGGGCCTTCTGGCCGAGGAGCGGACCCGGGTGTTGCCTGCCCCGCCCGCCAGGCCGCCGCTCTCGGCTGCCGCCGCGGGGCTGACCGCACCGGTGAATCCCCCGGACGCCCTCTCCCACCCCGCGCAGGACACGGCTCAGGACACGGCTCAGGACACCGCTCAGGAGCCGGCGCAAACCGCGGCTTCAGGAGCCGGCACGCCGGGCCGGCGCGCCGTGACGCCGCGCGCCGCCAGCCGACGGGAGCGCCGCACAGGCGTCCTGTCCCGTACGGCCGCCGGATTCCGGCGGTCCCGCCGCCGCACCAAGGCCGCCGTGATCCTGGTCCTCGTGGCCCTCCTGGCGGCGGTCGGCGCCGCCTTCTTGCTGGCCGCGCCGAAGCCGCCCGCCGTCGTGCCCTACCCAGCCGTCACCGGCAACCTGGGTGAGCACCTGAAGCAACTGCAGAAGAGCGTGGAACCATGAGCAACATTAACCGGCGTCGCACTTTTGCCGTAGCCGGCCCCCTGGTGGCGGCGGCCCTGATCGCTGGCTCGCTGTCCGGATGCGCCGGTCCAGCTCCCGATTTGGAGAGTGCCGCGGCCCAACAGCTCCAATCCCAGGTGCTGGCCGTCACCGAAGCGGCCGCCACCGAGGACACCGCGAGCGCGCTGAAACTGCTGGATGAACTGGCGGCCAAGCTCGACACGGCCGCCGCGGACGGGCAGGTGTCCTTCAAACGCCACCAAAGCATCACGGCCGCTATCGATGCCGTCCGCGCCGACCTCACCGCCAAGCAAGCGGCGGCTGCCAAGGCCGCGCGGGATGCCGCGGCGGCGAAGCAGGCCGCCGCCGACAAGGCCGCTGCGGCAGCCAAGGCCGCGGCCGAGGCCAAGGCCAAGGCGGCCGCCGCAGCCGAGGCCGCCGCGGCTGCGGTGGCGCCCGCACCCGTTCCCGCCCCGGCACCCGTGAACAACGCGCCGGGCGGAAAAGCTAAGGGCAAGGACAAAGGCAAGGGCGGAGGCTAAGCGCCCGCGGCCGGGAACCGGTCCCAGGCCCGGTGCGCCGCCAGCAGCTCAGTGAGCTGTGGCACCACATCCGCGGGCGCCTCCCCCAGTGCCAGTCCGGTGGCATCCTGCGGGATGCTCGCCGCGTCCAGGACGCCGCCGGCTTCTCCCCAGCCGCCGATTGCCTTGGAGTGCCGGAACAGTTCGGCGAGGAGCAGCACCAGCCTTGGGTCGACGGCGGCGCCCGGCTCGCCCGCCTTGGCGTCCCGGCCCGCCGCCGCGTCCTTTGCCGGCGCACCCGAGCCCGCCAGCAGTACGGCGTCGAACTCGGTGGAGCGCGCGGTGAGGTAACTGCGCTGGACCGGGATCCCGCCGTCGGGCCCGCCCAGGAACCCGCCCGCCGGCGCGATCACCAGCGGCACGATCCCGGCGGCATTCAACGCCTCCCGGGCCGCCTGGACGGAGTCGAGGTCACTGTCCGCGTCCGCGACGATCCCGACCACCCGGCCTGCCACCGGCCAGCTGCCGCCCAGCTGCGAAACCGCCGGGCTCGGGGCCGTGTCCGGGACCTCTTCGCTGGCTGCGGGGGCGTCCATTCCCAGCCCCGCGGCCACCGCCGCGCACAGGCCGGCGTCGATGTTCGCGAGCGCCAGCAGCTGCCGCTCACGGATCGCCTGCTCGCGGCATTTGCCCAGTTCAAAGGTGTACGCCTGGATCACGTGGTCCTGCTCCACGGGCGCCAGGCTGCGGAAGAAGAGGCGGGCCTGGCTGTAGTGGTCGTCGAAAGAGGCCGGTGACTTCCGTTCCTTGACCGCTGCCGCGAGTTCCTCCGGCACATCGATGAAGGCACCGACGTCGGCACCGGCCAGGAAGGGACAGCCGCCGTCCAGGGAGTTCGGATGGTAGGGCGCGGCCCCGCCGTGGACCGCCGTCTGGTGCATCCCGTCACGCAGCATGTCGTTGACCGGTGCGTGCGGTCGGTTGATCGGCAGCTGGCTGAAGTTGGGGCCGCCCAGCCGGCTGATCTGCGTGTCGATGTAGGAGAAGAGGCGCACCTGCAGCAGCGGGTCGTTCGTGACGTCGATCCCGGGCACGAGGTGGCCGGGGTGGAAGGCGACCTGCTCCGTCTCGGCGAAGTAATTCACCGGGTTGGCGTTGAGCGTCATCAGGCCGACCGGCTGCACCGGGGCGAGTTCCTCGGGGACGAACTTGGTGGGGTCCAGCAGGTCGATGCCCTCGAAGAACTCCTCCTCGGTGTCCGGGAAGACCTGCACGCCCAGTTCCCACTCCGGGAAGGCGCCCGCCTCAATGGCATCGGCAAGGTCCCGCCGGTGGAAATCCGGGTCCATGCCGTTGATCAGCTGCGCTTCCTCCCAGACGAGCGAATGCACGCCCTGCTTGGGCTTCCAGTGGAACTTCACCAGGCTGGTCTTGCCCTCGGCGTTGACCAAACGGAAGGTGTGGACGCCGAAGCCCTCCATGGTGCGGAAGGATCGCGGCAGGGCACGGTCGGACATGTTCCACATGGTGTGGGCCTGCGCCTCGGTGTGCAGCGAGACGAAATCCCAGAAAGTGTCGTGCGCGCTCTGGGCCTGCGGGATTTCCCGGTCCGGATGGGGTTTGCCGGCGTGGATGATGTCCGGGAACTTGATGCCGTCCTGGATGAAGAACACCGGGATGTTGTTCCCGACGAGGTCGAACGTGCCTTCGTCGGTATAGAACTTCGTGGCGAAGCCGCGGGTGTCCCGGACCGTGTCCGCGGAGCCCCGCGAGCCGAGCACCGTGGAGAAGCGGACGAAGACCGGGGTCTCGACGTCCTTGGCCAGGAAGCCGGCGCGGCTGATCTTCGCGGCCGTGCCGTAGGAGCGGAAGATGCCGTGGGCGCCGGCGCCGCGGGCGTGGACCACCCGCTCCGGAATGCGTTCGTGATCGAAGTGGGTGATCTTTTCGCGCAGGTGGTGGTCCTGGAGCAGCACGGGGCCGCGGCGGCCGGCCTTCAGCGAGTGGTCCGTGTCGCCGAGCCGGAGCCCCTGCGCGGTGGTCAGGTAGGGACCGGACTGTGCCCGCGAATGGACCGGGGCGCCGGTGGGGGTGCCCGTCGGGGACACGGCTTCGGGTCCTTGCTGGTCCGGTTTGGGCGGCAAGGGTTCGCGGGGCGTGGTGGGTTCCTTCACGGCCGGCGGCTCAGCCGAGGCGGCGCCCGGAATGTTGATGTTGTTCTCGTCGCGCATGGGATTGCTCCTCGGGGTTGGCTGTCTTGGCCCGGCTGTCCGGGGCAAACGGCACCCCCGGGGGCAGAAGCTAAGCTTGCTTAGCACCCTAGGTGAGATACTGGCGGCTGACAACCGTTGTCCGGCGACTTTCCCTCTCCGGGAGATCCGGCTAGCTTGGTCAGTCAGGCCGGAAACGGCCTGACTTTTTCGAAAGCAGTCTCCGACCACTCGTACCACCTTGTACCGTCCGTTGACACGAGGCGCAGGCAGCAGACCTGCCAGCCGAAGGAGTGAAAGCAAGCATGGCAACAGTCCACGAATCCATCGCGGTGAACGTCCCCCTGAGCCAGGCCTACAACCAGTGGACCCAGTTCGAGGATTTTCCGCAGTTCATGAGCGGCGTCGACGCCGTCCGGCAGCTCGATGACACCACCGTCCATTTCGAGACCAGCATCGGCGGGGTCAAACGCGACTACGACGCCCGGATCACCAGCCAGGACCCGGACCGGCAGGTGTCCTGGGAAAGCCTGGACAGTCCCCGCAACGCCGGCACCGTGCGCTTCGCCGAGCTCGGGCCGGCGGAGACCAGGGTCGACGTCGAACTCAGCTGGGAGCCCGACTCCGCCACCGAGAAAATCGGCGCAGCGGTTGGACTGGACTCCCGGCAGGTGGGGGCGGACCTGCAGCGATTCAAGAAGTTCATCGAGGGCCGCGATTTCGAGACCGGAGCATGGCGCGAGCGGGTGAACAACGGGGAAGCGGACGTCCAGCCCGGCGGCCTGACCCCGGTCACCGACCCGGACTACGACGTGCTGGGCACCGGCGCGCCGCTGGACGCGGACCCGGATCTGGCCACCGAACCGGCCAGTGAGGCAGGCGGCGACCGCAGGATCTCCGACCGCTAGGCAGTCGCCGGCCACCAGTAACCTGGCCGGCCGCGGCGGACGACGGCGGCGGCGCGCACCGTCGCCGTCGTCGTCCGCCGGCAGCACTTAAACGCGAACGGCGCACCGGAAACTCCCGGTGCGCCGTTCGCTTGGTGCGGGCTAGCCCAGCAGGGACAGCACTTCGCTGAACTTGGCCGAGGGCCGCATCACGGCGGAGACCTTGGCGTCGTCCGGACGGTAGTAGCCGCCGATGTCCACCGGGGAACCCTGGACGGACAGCAGTTCGCCGACGATGGTCTCCTCGTTGGAGGCCAGGGCGTCGGAGACTGCGGCGAAGGCCGCAGCCAGCTCGGCGTCCTCGCTCTGGCGGGCCAGCTCGTCGGCCCAGAACTTGGCCAGGTAGAAGTGGCTGCCGCGGTTGTCCAGCTCGCCGGCCTTGCGCTTCGGGGACTTGTTCTCCAGCAGGAACGTGCCGGTGGCCCGGTCCAGGGTGTCCGCGAGGACCTGCGCGCGGGCGTTGCCGGTGGAGGTTGCGAGGTGCTCGAAGCTCACAGCGAGTGCCAGGAATTCACCCAGGCTGTCCCAGCGCAGGTGGTTTTCCTTGAGCAGCTGCTGGACGTGCTTCGGGGCGGAGCCGCCGGCACCGGTCTCGAACAGGCCGCCGCCGTTGATCAGCGGAACGATCGAGAGCATCTTGGCGCTGGTGCCGAGCTCGAGAATCGGGAACAGGTCCGTGAGGTAGTCGCGGAGCACGTTGCCGGTGACCGAGATAGTGTCCTCGCCCTTGCGCAGGCGGGCCAGGGTGAAGGCCGTGGCCTCGTCCGGCGCCATGATTTCCAGCTGCAGGCCCTCGGTGTCGTGGTCCTTGAGGTATTCCTCGACCTTGGCGATCATCCGGGCGTCGTGCGCGCGGCCCTTGTCCAGCCAGAACACGGCCGGGGTGGCGGAGGCGCGGGCGCGGGTGACGGCGAGCTTGACCCAGTCGCGGATCGGCACGTCCTTCGTCTGGCAGGCGCGCCAGATGTCACCCGGGGCCCCCTGGTGTTCGATCAGTACGGTGCCGGCGTCGTCGACCACCTGGACGGTGCCGGCGGACTGGATCTCGAAGGTCTTGTCGTGGCTGCCGTATTCCTCGGCGGCCTGGGCCATCAGGCCGACGTTCGGGACGGTGCCCATGGTGGTCGGGTCGAAGGCGCCGTTTGCACGGCAGTCGTCGATAACGACCTGGTAGATCCCGGCGTAGCTGCTGTCCGGCAGGACGGCGAGGGTGTCGGCTTCCTGGCCGTCGCGGCCCCACATGTGGCCGGAGCTGCGGATCATGGCCGGCATCGAGGCATCGACAATGACGTCGGAGGGCACGTGCAGGTTGGTGATGCCCTTGTCCGAGTCGACCATGGCCAGCTCGGGGCCCTCGTTGAGGCCCTTCTGGATGGCCGCTTCGACGTCGCCGCGGATCTCTTCGGGGAGGTCCTCGAGGCCGTTCAGGATGGAGGCGAGGCCGTTGTTCGGGCTCAGCCCGGCCGCGGCGATCTGCTCGCCGTAGGTGGCGAAGAGATCGGAGAAGTACGCCTTGACGACGTGGCCGAAGATGATCGGGTCGGAGACCTTCATCATGGTGGCCTTCAGGTGGGCGGAGAAGAGCACGCCCTCTTCCTTGGCCCGGGCGACCTGGGCGGCGAGGAAGGTGTCCAGGGCCGCGGCGCGCATCACGGTGCCGTCGATGACCTCGCCGGCCAGCACGGGGAAGGCCCGCTTGAGGACCTTGACCGTGCCGTCTTCCTTGACCAGCTGGATCTTGAGGTTGGTGTCCGCCTCGATCACTACGGACTTCTCGTTGGAGCGGAAGTCATCGGCATCCATGTGGGCGACGTTGGTCTTGGACTCCGCGGTCCAGGCGCCCATGGTGTGCGGGTTCTTGCGGGCGTAGTTCTTGACCGAGAGCGGGGCGCGGCGGTCGGAGTTGCCTTCGCGCAGCACCGGGTTCACGGCGGAGCCCTTGATCTTGTCGTAGCGGGAGCGGATGTCCGTCTCCTCGTCCGAGGCGGGGTTGTCCGGGTAGTCCGGCAGGGCGTAGCCCTGTCCCTGGAGCTCGGCGATGGCGGCTTTCAGCTGCGGCACGGAGGCGCTGATGTTGGGCAGCTTGATGATGTTGGCTTCGGGCTTTTTGGCGAGCTCGCCCAGTTCGGCCAGGGCGTCGCTGACGCGCTGCTCTTCGGTGAGGTAGTCGCCGAAGACGGCGATGATGCGGCCGGCTAGCGAAATGTCGCGGGTCTCCACTTCCACACCGGCCGTCGACGCGAACGCCTCGACAATCGGCAAGAACGAATAGGTGGCCAGCATCGGCGCTTCGTCGGTGTGGGTATAGATAATCTTGGCCATTGCTCGGGCGTCTCCCTGAAAGTCTGCGGATATCCGGAAATCTTGTGTTATCTCAACGGCTCTAACTTACCCGAGGTGGTCGGATTGGCGCCTATCCGGGACAGGCGGAGTCGGCCCCGTGACGCCGGGGCCCGCCCTCAGGGTGCGGAAATCTTGCGTGACAAATGTTGACAAATCGCTTTACTCACTCGTCACGTTGGCGTAGCTTCTATCCCATCACAGCGGTCCGCCCCGGCTGGCCGCCCCGCATTCCTCCCGGTTAGGACACCCATGAGAACACCCAAGACTCTGGCCACCAGCCTCCTCAGCCTCTCCGCCGCGGCCCTCCTGGCCGTCAGCGCGGCCGGTGCGGCCACCGCGTCGCCCGCTGCGGCGCAGGACAAGAGGGCCCCGCAGGTGACCAGCCAGTCCGTCGACGGCTCAAAGGCCGCCGACTACTGGACGCCCGACCGCATGAAGTCCGCAATCCCGGGCGACGTGCTGGCGGACAGGGCCCTGGCCCGCGGCAACAAGTCCCCCGCGGCCACCGTGGAGAAGGGCTCGAGCACCCAGATCTCCGGCAAGGCCGCCAGGGGCAAGACCACCCTGCACGCTTCCGAATCACCGGTGTCCAACATCGGCAAGGTGTTCTTCACGATGGGCGGCAGCAACTACGTCTGCTCCGGCAACTCGGTGAGCTCCAGCAATAAGAGCACCGTCTCCACCGCCGGTCACTGCGTCAACGAAGGCCCGGGGGCGTTCGCCACCAACTTCGTCTTCGTACCGGCCTACCTCAACGGCGCTGCGCCCTACGGCAAGTGGGCCGCCAATGCCCTCTACACCCCCACCCAGTGGAGCTCGGCCGGCGACATGCAGTACGACACCGGATTCGCCGTCGTGGACCCGCTGAACGGGCAGACCCTGTCCGACGTCGTCGGTGCTTCCGGCGTCCAGTTCAACGCCGCCCGCGGCCTCACCTACAAGTCTTACGGCTACCCGGCCGCGTCCCCGTTCGACGGGCAGTCGCTGATCAGCTGCACCGGGCCGGCCTCGGACGATCCGAACAACCCGCAGTTCAACTCCCAGGGCATCCCCTGCGACATGACCGGCGGCTCCTCGGGCGGTCCCTGGTTCATCGGCACCAGCTCCTCCGGTTACCAGAACTCCATCAACAGCTACGGCTACGGCACCCGCTCCACCGTGATGTACGGGCCGTACTGGGGCTCGGTGATCCAGCAGGCGTACAGCACCGCCGCAGCCTCCTAAGAACCCCATCCCCCGACGAAACCCCACCCAAGAAAGGAACAGGGCAACGCGGGGTCATTTGCCACCCATCCCCCTCGACAGGGCGGCAAGTGACCCCGCGTCGCTGTGTGCGGGGCCGGGTACGGTGCCGCCGCGTTGCCTCCCCGGGACATGCCCTCCGTACGTGGCAGCCAGCGGACATAATCCCCATATGCCCACCCCTGGCCGCGAAGACTGAGCATGTCCCTCTGGACCGGGGGCCTGTGCCCACCCCTGGCCGCGAAGAATGAGGAAGTCGCACAAGCCCCTCGGGCGCATCCCCCGCACCCAGGATGGACATGCCCTCCGCAGGTGGCAGCCAGTGGACATAATCCCCATATGCCCACCCCTGGCCGCGAAGGCTGAGCATGTCCCTCTGGACCGGGGGCCTGTGCCCACCCCTTGCCTCGAAGAATGAGCAAGTCGCACAAGCCCCTCGGCCGCATCCCCCGCACCCAGGATGGACATGCCCTCCGCAGGTGCCAGCCAGCGGACATAATCCCCATATGCCCACCCCTGGCCGCGAAGAATGGGCATGTCCCGCGGAAACCCTGCACCGGACCTACCCCGCAGCCCGAAACGGCCCCACGGCATCACAAAAAATGGACATGCCCTCCCGGAAAAGGAGGGCATGTCCACTCTTGGCGGCAACCGCTGCGCAGATCCCCTAGTGGAAGAAGTGGCGCGCGCCGGTGAAGTACATCGTGATCCCGGCGGCGTTGGCTGCGGCGATGACTTCCTCGTCCCGGACGGAACCGCCGGGCTGGACGACGGCGCGGACGCCGGCGTTGATCAGGATCTGCAGGCCGTCGGCGAACGGGAAGAACGCGTCCGACGCGGCCACTGCACCGCGGGCACGTTCCGGAGCGCCGGTGGCGTCGGCGTTCGAAGCCCCGCCAGCACCCTCGACGTCGGACTCCACGGACACACCGAGGGTGTTGGCCCGCTCGACGGCGAGGCGGCAGGAGTCGAGCCGGTTGACCTGGCCCATGCCGATACCGACGGCGGCACCGTCGGCGGCGAGCAGGATCGCGTTGGACTTGGCCGCCCGGCAGGCGGTCCAGGCGAAGGCCAGGTCGGCCAGGGTGGCGGCGTCGGCGGCTTCGCCCGCGGCGAGGGTCCAGTTGGCCGGCTTGTCGCCCTCGGCGTCGACCTTGTCCGTGGCCTGGACCAGCATGCCGCCGGAGACCTGGCGGAACTCGGTCGGGTAGCGGCCGTAGCCCTCGGGCAGGGTGAGGAGGCGGATGTTCTTCTTCTTGGCGAGGATCTCCACGGCCTCGTCCTCGAACCCGGGCGCGATGACAACCTCGGTGAAGATCCCGGCCACGGTGCGGGCCATGCCGGCGGTGACGGTGCGGTTGGCCGCGATCACGCCGCCGAACGCGGAGACCGGATCGCAGGCGTGGGCCTTGGCGTGGGCGTCGGCAATCGGGTCCGCCGCGGTCGCGGAGCCCACGGCCACGCCGCAGGGGTTGGCGTGCTTGATGATGGCGACGGCGGGCTCGGCGAAGTCGAACGCGGCGCGCAGGGCGGCGTCGGCGTCGACGAAGTTGTTGTAGCTCATCGCCTTGCCGTGCAGCTGGTCGGCCTGGGCGATGCCGGCCGGGGCGGCCTTGTCCACGTACAGTGCGGCCTGCTGGTGCGGGTTTTCGCCGTAGCGCAGCACCTCGGAGCGTTCCAGGGCCAGGCCGGCGTAGGCGGGCCAGTCGATCACGCCGTCGCCGTCCTCGTCGAGGAACTGGCTGGCGGTCCAGGTCGCCACGGCCGTGTCGTAGGACGCGGTGTGCGCGAACGCCTTGGCGGCGAGCCGGCGCCGGGTCTTCAGGTCAAACCCGCCGGAGGAGGCCGCCTCCACCACGGAACCGTAGGACGCCGGGTCCACCACGATCGCGACGGCGGCGTGGTTCTTCGCGGCTGAGCGCACCATCGCGGGTCCCCCGATGTCGATCTGTTCGACGACGTCGTCCTGCGCGGCGCCGGACTTCACGGTCTCCACGAAGGGGTAGAGGTTCACGACGACGAGGTCGAACGGCTCGATCGCCATGTCCTCGAGGGTCTTCATGTGCGCCGGGACGCGGCGGTCGGCGAGGATGCCGCCGTGCACGCGCGGGTGCAGGGTCTTGACCCGGCCGTCCAGCATTTCCGGGGAGCCGGTGACTTCCTCGACTTCCTGCACGGGGATGCCCGCGGCGGCGATCTTTTTGGCAGTGGAGCCGGTGGAAACGATCTTGACGCCGGCTTCATGCAGGCCCTTGGCGAGCTCCTCCAGACCGGTCTTGTCGTAGACCGAGATGAGGGCCCGGCGGATGGGAACACGGTCGATGGATACACGCTCAAGCTGCGTAAAGCTCACAAAAGTCTCCGTCTTATATCGCGGCGTGGCCGCGGTTGGTGGGGATGCGGCCAGTTTATCGCGTCACGGCTGCGGGGACGCCCGCGCGCCGGAGTGTGAAGCTTCCCCGCCGGCGCGTCCCGGGACGTAGAGTTTTCCCAGGAGGCCGAGATGAATACGTACACCACTGTGCCCAGCGGCGAACAGGTGGTCCAGGAACTGCCGTGGCGGTGGAAGGTCCAGGGCCGGATCTTCCTGATCGGCGGCCTGGGCTTTATGTTCGACGCCTGGGACGTCACGCTCAACGGCATCCTCATTCCGCTGCTGTCCAAGCACTGGTCCCTGAGCCCGGGCGACGCGGCCTGGATCGGCACGTCGAACCTGATCGGCATGGCCCTGGGCGCCTTCGTCTGGGGCACCATCGCGGACACCATCGGCCGCAAGAAGGCCTTCACCGCCACGCTGCTGATCTTCTCGATCTTCACGGTGCTGGGCGCCTTCTCCCCCGACTTCCTCTGGTTCGTCGCGTTCCGGTTCATGGCGGGCTTCGGCCTGGGCGGCTGCATCCCGGTGGATTACGCGCTGGTGGGCGAGTTCACGCCGCGCAGGCAGCGCGGCCGGGTCCTCACCGCGATGGACGGCTGGTGGCCGATTGGCGCGGCGCTGTGCGGCTTCGTTTCTGCCGGGCTCATCGCCGCTTTCGCCGACTGGCGGCTGACCATGCTGATCATGGTGCTGCCCGCGCTGCTGGTGTTCTGGATCCGGCGCAGCGTCCCGGAGTCGCCGCTGTTCCTGATCCGCAAGGGCCGCCGCGAGGAAGCCGCCAAGGTGATCGACGCCCTGGTCGCGGCCACCGGCGCCGAAGCCCGGGTCTACAGCCTGCCCGAACCCCAGGACGCGCCCCGGCTCTCCGCCGGCAGCGCCTGGACCCAGCTCCGCGCGCTCTGGCAGTTCAACTGGAAGATCACGACGGCGGCTTGGGCTTTGTTCTTCAGCATCCTGCTGGTCTATTACCTGTCGCTGACCTGGATGCCGCGGATCCTGATCGGCGCCGGCTTCGAGGAGTACAAGGCATTCCTCACGACGGCGTCGATGGCCGCCGTCGGGCTGCTGGGCGTGGTGGTCGCCGCGCTGCTGGTGGAGCGGACGGGCCGCAAGTGGATCCTGGCCATCACCGGCCCGCTGTCGGCGCTGACCCTGGTGATCGTCGCCGTCGTGGTGGACATCCCGACGGCGGCCGTGTTTTGGCTGCTGGTGTTCGGCTTTGTGGTGCAGGTGGCCATCCCGGTGCTGTACGCCTACGTGTCCGAGCTGTACCCGACCGAACTTCGCGGCTCGGGTTTCGGCTGGGCCTCGACGTTCTCCCGGCTCGGTGCCGGCTTCGGGCCGCTGGTCTTCGCTGCGTTCCTGTGGCCGGAGCTGGGGCTGGCGACGTCCTTCGCGCTGGCTGGCGGCCTGGTGTTGATCTCGGTGCTCTGGATGGCGTTCTTCGCCCCGGAGACCAAGCAGCGCCGGCTGGAATAGCTCCGCAGCCAGTTCGACTACCGGCCCGGAAACGCCGAAATGCCCTATCACTTGTAGTGGCCCTGAGGGTCTCAGCAGCACAACAAGTGATAGGGCATCCGGGGTGCGGTTACTGGATGCAGGTGACGTAGACCGTCATGGCCGTCGTGGTCTTCTGCGTGACGGTCCACGCCGTCGGTGTTCCCGCGGTGTTGATGACCGGCTGGCTGATGACGGCGCCGTTGTTTCCGGTGGTCGAACCCAGCGAGTAACCTCCGGAGACAGCCGTCTTGCCTGTCGGGCACGCGGCCGTCAGGGTCAGGGCGGTCGTGCCGCTGATGGATTCGACACTCACGCTTGTGGAGGCCGCCGCTCCGGTTGCCCCGGTGGCTCCGGTTCCGCCCGTGGCACCGGCGGGTCCAACCGGGCCGGCAGGGCCGGCAGCCCCGGTGTCGCCCTTCTCGCCCTGTGGGCCGGCTGCGCCGGTAGCACCCGTGGCGCCGGTTTCACCGGTGGCGCCGGTGTCACCCTTCTCGCCCTGGGCACCGGTGGCTCCCGTTGCACCGGTGTCACCCTTTTCGCCCTGGGCACCGGTGGCTCCGGTCTCGCCGGTGTCACCCTTTTCCCCCTGGGCTCCCTGGGCACCGGTCGCGCCGGTGGCACCCGTAGCGCCGGTCTCGCCGGTATCGCCCTTCTCCCCCTGGACGCCCTGGGCTCCGGTCTCGCCGGTGGCGCCTGTCGCCCCGTCGGCACCCGCGGCGCCGGCGTCACCGGTGTCGCCCTTGAGGCCCTGGATGCCCTGCAGCCCCTGGATACCCTGGATGCCCTGGATCCCCTGCATGTTCCAAGAGATCGCGGTTTCCTTCTTCAGATCGCACGATCCCCCGGGCGCCAGGACCCGGAGCTGACCGCCGTTATTGATGTTGTAGCAGCCGCTGATTTCGCTGCCGCCCGACGTCGTCGATACGGCATAGGCGGCAGTAACGGCGCCCGTTCCGATGACGAGCGCCGCGGTGGCAAACAAAACCTTTGGACTTGTTTTGGCAAAGCTGAACTGAGACACGATGGACCCCCGGGACGCATGAGACGAATGAGACTGCGTCAGACTATGGCCCGGATCGGCACCGCAACCGGCCCGCAAGTACTCGATTTCCGCCCGCCGGTACCCGACTTTTTCGCCGAGTACTCGCTTTTGCGGGCCCTGCTACTTGGAGGGTGTCGCGGCGGCGAGGGACTTCAGCGTTGACACCAGCAGCCGGCGCTCCACTGTCTTGATCCGTTCGTGCAGGGTTTCCTCGGTGTCGTCCTCGGCCACGCTCACGGCCTCCTGGGCGATGATCGGTCCGGTGTCCACGCCGGCGTCGGCCCAGTGCACCGTGCACCCGGTGACCTTCACGCCGTAGGCCAGGGCATCGCGGACGCCGTGGGCGCCGGGGAAGGCCGGCAACAGGGCCGGATGGGTGTTCAGGTACTTGCCGCCGAATGCGTCGATGAAGTCCGCGCTGACAATGCGCATGAACCCGGAGGACACGACGACGTCGGGCCGGTACGCGGCGACGGCGTCGGTGAGGGCGGCGTTCCAGGCGGCGCGGTCCGGGTAGGCCTTGAAGTCCACCACAAAGGTCGGGATCCCGGCGGCCGCGGAGCGCTCCACCCCGTAGGTTCCGGGCCGGTCCGCGCCGACGGCGGCCAGCTCCACGTCCAGCTCGCCGGACTTGACGGCGTCGATGACTGCCTGGAGGTTGGAGCCGGTGCCGGAGACGAGGACAACTATGCGCATTGACTTAGCTTATGGGGCCGCTCGCGTACGCTGGAAAATATGAATTCCCCCCACGAGCCCGGCGGACCCCAGCGGAGCCAGAACCCACAGAGCGAGGCGGCCAAAGAGTCGCTGCTGCGCACCCACAACCTGTTCCGCATGTTCATCGTGGTGGTGCTCGGGGCGTTCTTTGTGTACCAGCTGGACATCAACTACCTCTGGCTCACCGCCATCCTCACCGCGGCCGCCCTGGTGCTCGGCGTGGTCCTGATCGTGCGCGCACGGAGGCTTAAGGAGTCGCGCCTGGTGCTGTTCGGGACGCTCTCCGGCCTGGTGGTCTCCGTGGTGATGGTGCTGATCATTCTGGCCTCGGCGGTGTTCTTCACCCAGGTCCGGGACTACCAGCAGTGCGCCCGCCACGCGCTCACCGAGCAGGCGGCCTCGGCCTGCCGGACGGAGCTGGAGAAGTCGCTGCCCGCCCAGCTGCGCTAAGCGGCACAGACGGCCGGCCCCGCTGGCCGGCCCAGCCAAGGGCCTCAGTCGGCTCAGTCCGCTTCGGCGGCGGGTTCCAGTTCCGCTTCGTGCAGCTTCTGCCGGCGCTCCAGCCAGGGGCCGGCGGCGTAGCCGATGACGACGCCGACGCCGGTTTCCACGGCCACGAACAGCGCCATGGTCAGCGGATCCGGGCCGATGTCCGTGAGGCGTCCAATGCCGGCGGAGCCGCGCGCCAGCCAAGCCAGTGCCGCCGCCAGCAGCCCTGCCACGGCGCCGATCATGGCGCCCAGGACCAGGGTGGAGACCGTGGCGGTGAACCAGCGCGCTTTGACCTTGATGGAGAGCCATTCATCGAAGTGGTTCTCCCCCTCGCGCAGGAACCACCAGCCGGCCAGAAGCCCCGCCAGGGCGGGGACCACCAGGGCCACGAACCCGTAGTCGAGCGCGCCGGAGGGCAGCGCCGCGAACACCGGGATGGACGGCAGCGGCCCGACGGCGGTGGCCAGCGGCCCGGCCTGCGATCCGGCGCCGAGCGCGAAACCCGAGCCGGAGGTCCAGGCCAGCGCGAACACTACCAGGTTCGGCAGGTAGCCCAACTGCGCGATGGTGAGCGCCGCGCCGCCCACCGGGCCGGCGTCGAGCGCTTCATAAACGGCAATAACGAGGTTCCAGTGGATGATGAGGTCCACGGCGAGCAGGGCGGCCGCCATCGCCAGGGCGGCCATGGCCGCCACGAAGCCGGCCTTGGCGGCGGAGCCGAGGTAGGAGCCGGCCCAGCGCGAGTGCTGGCTGGTGCGCGAGAGCCAGGCGACGGCGTCGACGCCGATCAGCCGGCTCCAGGAGCCTGCCTCCCGGCGGGCGCCGATCGCCATGCCCAGTGCGAATGGGATCAGCGGGATGAGGGAGGCTGACCAGAGGCTGACGCCGACCTCGGAGGTGCGGCAGACGAAGCCGGTGGCGAATCCGAAGGCGCCGTACATCAGCCAGGAGCCGAGCAGCGCCTGCCAGAGCTGGTCCGTGTAGGACGCCCGGGCCAGCCGCCGTCCGGCGCGCCAGGCGAGCAGGAACGGGATGAGCGTCAGCCCCAGCGGAATCAGCGACAGGGTGCCGGATTCCACCCGGCCCGCGGTGCCGGCGCCGGCCGTTTCCAGCAGCAGCGGGACACCGTGGATCAGCAGCCAGGCCTGGCCGGACAGCCGGGCGAGGAATTCAAAGCCGCCGTCGCGGAATCCGGCCGTGGCCCACACCGCAAGGATCGGGGCAATCACGGCGAGCGCGGAGATCACGGCGGCCTGCGCGGACTCCAGCGCCCCTTGCAGCCATAACGGCATCGGTAGGCCACGGTTCCCGGTCTGATCAGCGCGCAGTTTCATCGTGTTCCATGGTGCCACGCGAGCGCCCCTGCACCGGGTTCCGACAGGCTCTATCCCCCGGGTTTCCGGCCGCCAGGAACGATGCAGCAGGTCCCGCGGCGGCGCTTTTTCCGCTACCCCGCCGTAAAATTTTAAGTGTCCGCAATCAGTGGTTGGAGGCAGAAAATGACTACCGCATCCCCACATGCGCACGGCGTGCATTTCGGACGGACAGATGTCCAAAACGTCGGCATGGGTGTGGGTATTGTCCTTATCGTCGTGGGCGTCCTGGGGTTCATCCCGGGCATCACCACGCAGTACAGCGAACTGAGGTTCCTCGGGCCTGATTCCCGGGCCCTGTTCCTCGGCCTGTTCCAGGTGTCCATGCTGCTGAACGTCGTTCAGCTGGCCATCGGCGCCACCGGCTGGACCATGTCCCGCAACGGCATGGGAGCCCGGAACTTCCTGATGGGCTTCGGCCTGCTGTACATCGTCTTTAGCGTTTACGGGCTGATCGTCGGCGTGGGGTCGGCGGCCAATTTCCTGTCATTCAACACCATGGACAACTGGACCCACATGGTGCTGGGTGTGGCAATGATTGGCGCCGGCTGGCTGCTGTCACGGCACCTGGCCGACGACGCACAAACCCGGTAAGCAATCACCGGGACAAGGGAGCCGCGAATGAGGACCGATTCTCAGTAATCCAACAAATTCGTACTACCTGCTGGTGCGGGCGCCCGGAGCTTTCCGCGGGTCCGCACCAGCTTCCTTGTGCCCGCCCCGGTTGCCGTGCACTTGCGCACGACGCCGGCTCCCGCGCCGGCCGCGGCGGCGGCCAGCGAAAGCGAATCCGCCAAATGCTGGACTTATTCGGCGGAGACGTCACAGACTGGCCTGACCCACCCACGTGAAAGGGTTTCCATGCCGGACTTGTCAGCCTTTATCCCGTTCCTCGCGGTCCTCGCCGGGGCCCTCGTCGTCGTCGCCGTCATCTGGGTGGCGGTCAAGCTGATGTGGAAGGTGGCCGAACCGAACGAGGCCCTGATCATCTCCGGCCTGACCCGCGGAACCCTCGAGACGCGGGACGGCATGGACTTCAAGATCGTCACCGGCAAGGGGGCGCTGGTGTTCCCCGGGCTGCAGACCGTGCGGACACTGGCCCTGACCCTGAACGAGACGGAACTCAAGGTCTCCTGCGTGACCTCCCAGGGCATCCAGGTGATTGTCGAGGGCGTGGTCATCTACAAGATCGGGGACGCGCCGCCCTTCATCGCGAACGCCGCGCGCCGGTTCCTGGGCCAGCAGCCCAAGATGCAGAGCCAGGTCTACAACGTCTTCGAAGGACACCTGCGCTCCATCATCGGCAGCATGACCGTGGAGGAGATCATCCGCGAGCGCGACAAGCTCGGCTCGCAGGTCCGCAGCGCCAGCGGGGTGGAAATGGAAAAGCTGGGCCTGGTGGTGGACTCGCTCCAGATCAAGGACCTCCAGGATCCCACCGGCTACATTGAGAACATCGCCAAGCCGCACATCGCCCAGGTGAAGATGGAGGCCCGGATCGCCGAGGCCACCCGGAACCGTGAGGCGGCCGAGCGGGAGGCGGAGGCCGCCGCGCAAATCGCCGACGCCCAGAGCCTGTCCGCAATCAAACAGTCGGAGGCACAGGCCAACGCCGAACGGGCCCGCGCCAACGCCGCCCAGGCCGGGCCGCTCGCGGAAGCCACCGCACGGCAGCAGGTGGTGGTGCAGGAAACCGAGGTAGCCAAGCTCGAGGCCGACCGCGAGGAACAAAAGCTCCAGACCACCATCCGCAAGCCCGCGGACGCCAAGGCTTATGCGAAGCGCACCGAGGCCGAGGGGCAGAAATCCGCGGACATCAGCGCGGCCGAGGCACTGGCCCGCCGCACCGAACTCGAGGCACAGGTCAACGCCCGGCGCACCGAACTCCAGGCGCAGGCCAACGCGACGGCGGCCGCGGCCGCCGCGGGCGCCACCCGTGTCACCGGTGAAGCGGAGGCTGCCGCCACGAAAGCCCGCGGTGACGCCACGGCGTCGTCGATCAAGGCTAAAGCGCTGGCCGAAGCCGACGGCATCAAGGCCCGAGGCGAGGCCCTCGGCACCAACCAGGACGCGGTCATCTCCCAGCAGCTGGCCGAAAACATGCCCGCCATCATCGCGGCGGCCGCCGAGCCGTTTGCCCACGTCGGGCAGCTCACCGTCCTCAACGGCGGTGAGGGCATCAACCGGATGATCGGCGGCATCCTGGCACAGGTCGGCGATTACCTTCCTGCGCTGCGGACGGCGTTGAAGGACGGGCAGGCAGCCAAGCAGCCGCCGAAAGCCCCGGATGCCTAGGAACGTCGACCGGAGCCTGACCGGCAGGATCGGCCGGGTCACCGGGAGGGTGGCGCCGGGCACCATCGGGGAGGTCATGCTGCCGTTCCGCGGCGGGACCAGCGCGTTCCACGCCCACCCCTTCGACAAGGAGAGCGTCTTCGCCGTCGGGGACGAGGTCCTGGTGATCTACTACGAGCCGCCGCAGACGGTCTACGTGGACGAACTCCCGGACGTGCTGCGGCACGAACCGCGCCGCTGACGCCGGCCGGCGCTGAGGCTGGGCGGCCGGGCCGCGCGGGCGACGGCGCCGGGCACCGGGCCCTGGCATTGCGACCCGCACCAATTTGCCGGATGTGGCCCCTCCGAGGCCTGCCCTAACGGCCATCCTTGGCAAACGGGCGCCACTACGTTGGAGGGCCTCGGAACGCCGTGTGGGCGGGCATCATTCCGGCCGAACATGCTCACTTGTCGCAGTAGCGAGCGCGCATATTGGGACTATGTCCAGCCGCGAGCTCGGCCGAAGGGCATGTCCAGTGTGAGGGCGGCTCGGCTGCAGCTGCCGGGCACCAGGCCGGACCCCGTACCTGCCTGTTAACCCACTCTTCCCCCGCACGCCACACCCGTGACCCCGCGCCGTCAGCCGCCGCGGCCACGGTGGAGGCGTGAGGATCGCACTAGTCGCCGAATCATTCCTGCCCCAGATGAACGGGGTCACGCACTCCATCCTGAGGATCCTGGAGCACCTGCAGGCCCGCGGCGACGAGGTGCTGGTGATCGCACCGTCCACGCAGGACACCGATGTCCCGGGCGAGGTCCACGGCGCGCAGGTCCACCGGCTCCCTTCGGTGCCCCTGGCCGGCTACACGAATGTACGGGTGGCGTTGGGCGGTGTGGCCCGGGTCAAGCGAATCCTTGCCGACTACGCCCCCGACGTCGTCCACCTCGCCTCGCCGTTCGTGCTCGGCTGGCGGGCAGCGCAGGCCGCGCACCAGCTGGGCATCCCCACTGTGGCCATTTACCAGACCGAGGTCCCCGGCTACGCGGGCCGCTACGGTGTCCCGTTCCTGGAGAACTGGGCCTGGAACCGGGTGGAGCAGATCCACCTGCTCGCCACGCGCACGCTGGTCCCCTCCACGTTCGCGCGGCACCAGTTCCTGGGCCGCGGCATTCCGCGGGTCCACATGTGGCGGCGCGGCGTAGACACCCGGCGGTTCAGCCCGGAAAAGCGCGACGACGCGTGGCGGGCTTCCGTGGCCCCCGGCGGCGAGCGCATCATCGGCTACGTCGGCCGGCTCGCTGTCGAAAAGCAGGTGGAGGACCTGGCGGTGCTCGCCGATCTGCCCGGCACCCGGCTGGTGATCGTCGGCGGCGGGCCGCAGCGCGAAGCGCTTGAGGCTGCGCTCCCGGACGCGGTGTTCACCGGGTTCCTCGGCGGCGAGCAACTGGCCCGGGCCGTCGCGTCCTTTGACCTGTTCGTCCATCCCGGCGAGTTCGAGACCTTCTGCCAGACCATCCAGGAGGCCATGGCGTCCGGGGTCCCGGTGGTCGCCACCGGCCGCGGCGGCCCGCTGGACCTGGTGGAGAACTCCCGCACCGGTTGGCTCTACGAACCGGGCGACCTTGCCGCGCTGCGGTCCCGGGTGCAGGACCTGACCGGCGACGACGCCAAGCGCCGCGCGTTCGCCGCCGCGGCGCACGCCTCGGTCCAGGGCCGGACCTGGCAGGCGCTGGGCGAAGAGCTCGTGCGGCACTACGAAGCGGTCCTGGCCGGTACAACCAGCGGTTCAAGCAGCCCCGGTACAAACACCCCTGGCGCCAACCCCCGTGCCGCCAGCCCCGGCGCCACCAGCAGAGGAGCGACCCTGTGAAAATCTCCGTGATCGGCTGCGGCTACCTCGGCGCCGTACATGCCGCCACCCTTGCCTCGATGGGGCACACGGTCGTGGGGATCGACGTCGACGCCGCCAAGGTGGCCCCGCTGGACCGCGGCGCCGCCCCATTCTACGAGCCGGGCCTGGACGAACTCCTGCGCGACGGCCGCGCCACCGGCCGGCTCGCCTTTTCCACCAACTTCGCCGACGCCGCCGGCGCGGAACTGCACTTCCTCTGCGTCGGGACGCCGCAGTCCAAGACGTCCGACGGCGCCGACCTCAGCTACCTGGTTTCCGCCGTCGACGCGCTGCCCCCGTTCCTGGCGCCGCGCGCCGCCGTCGTGGGCAAGTCCACCGTGCCGGTGGGAACGGTGGACATGCTCCGCGGCGTCCTGGCCGACCGCCCGGACGTGCTCCTGGGCTGGAACCCGGAGTTCCTGCGCCAGGGCACTGCGGTCAAGGATTCCCTGGTGCCGGACCGGCTGGTCTACGGCGTTCCCGGCGGCGCAGGCCCCGCCCGGCCATCGGAGCGTGCCGGGCACCCGAAGAACGCCGGGGCGGCCGTCACCGCTGCCCTGGACGCGGTGTACGGTCCCCTGCTCTGCGCCGGGATTCCCCGGATCATCTGCAACTTCGCGACGGCGGAACTGATCAAGTCGGCGTCGAACGCGTACCTCGCCACCAAGCTGAGCTTCATCAACGCGATGGCCGAACTCTGCGAGGCCTCCGGCGCGGACGTCACCGAGCTGGGCGAGGCGATGGGCCTGGACCCGCGGATCGGCGGCCGCTACCTGCACGCCGGGCTCGGCTTCGGCGGCGGCTGCCTGCCCAAGGACATCCGCTCGCTCCGGGTGCAGGCCGCCGCGCTGGGCGTCGATTCGGTGGACGCCTGGATGGCCACGGTGGACGGGATCAACCGGGACCAGCGCAGCCGCACGGTGGCGGCGGCCCGGGAACTCTGCGGCGGCCGGCTGGACGGCCGCCGCGTCACCGTGCTGGGCGCGGCCTTCAAACCTGACACCGACGACATCCGCGACTCCCCCGCCCTGGACGTGGCCCGGCAACTGGCCGACGCCGGCGCGCACGTCACCGTCACGGACCCGGCCGCGATCAACAACGCCTGGCTGCGCTACCCGCAGCTGCGCTTCGAGGCCTCCGTCGACCGAGCGCTCGACGGCGCCGAGCTGGTGCTCCTGCTGACCGAATGGGAGGCCTACCGCACGCTCTCGCCGGCCGCCGCTGGGAGGCTGGTCCGGCGCCGGACGGTCCTGGATGCACGGAACGCGCTCGACGCCGCCGCCTGGACGGCGGCCGGCTGGACTGTCCGGGGGTTGGGGCGCGGACTGGGGCGCGCCGGCTCCGGGACCCGCGCGGCCGCTGCCGCCGGCTGAGCGGCCGGGCCCGCCCGGCGGGAGCGCCGCAACCCGCCCGGCCCCGCGCCGTGGCGTCCGGGCCGCGCGGCGCCCCCTATGATTTCTGAGGGGAGGATTCACCATGCACCATCGTTGGTCTCAGATTTGTCCGGTTACGGCCGCGTGAGCACTTCCGCGCGCACCGACGAGGACGCCCGGCTCCGCGAAGCGATGTCCCTGCTCTCCGCCACGCTGGAGTCCACGGCGGACGGCATCCTGGTGGTCAGCGCCGGGGGCCGGATCTCCTCCGTCAACAACCAGTTCCTCACCATGTGGGGCATCGACCGCGAGCTCGTGGACACTGGCGACGACGAATCCGTGATGCGCTCCGTGCTGGGCCAGCTGACGGACCCCGAGCAGTTCCTGGCCAAGGTGACCGCCCTCTACGCCGCCCCGGAGGCAGAGAGCAACGACGTGCTGCAGTTCCGCGACGGACGCACTTTCGAGCGGTATTCGCGCCCGCAAAAGATCGGCGACCAGGTGGTGGGCCGCGTCTGGAGCTTCCGCGACGTCACCGCGGCACGGCGCGCCCAGGACCAGATCAGCCAGGCGATGGCCGACCTCGCGCAGCAGGCCAGCCAGCTGAAGGCCCTTGCGTTCCAGGATCCCCTGACCGGGCTCTCCAACCGTCAGCTCTTCAACGACTCCCTGGCGCACGCCCTCGCCGGACCGTGTGGGACCGCCGTCGACGTCCTGCTGCTGGACCTGGACGATTTCAAGGAGGTCAACGACGTCCACGGCCACCACGCCGGGGACCAGATGCTGATCGAGGTGGGCCGCCGGCTGCGCGCCTGCGTCCGGCCCAGCGACGTTGTAGCACGGCTGGGCGGCGACGAGTTCGTGGTCCTGCTGGTCGGATCGCTCGACGCCGACGCGGCCGCCGCACGGATCGTCGAATCCCTCAAGCTCCCGGTCTTGATTGACGGCACCATGCTGCGGCCCAGCCTGAGCCTGGGTCTGGCGTCCATCAGCGAGGACGCCGTGGACGCCTCCGAACTGCTCCGCCGCGCCGACATTGCCATGTACGCGGCCAAGACGGCCGGCAAGAACCGCTACCTGCGTTTCCGCCCGGAAATGATGACCGCCCTGCTCGAGCGCACCGACCTCGAAGCCGGGCTGCGCACCGCCGTCGACAGCGGGCAGATCGCGGTGCACTACCAGCCGATCGTCTCCACGAAGCTGGGCACCGTGGTCAAGGTCGAGGCGCTGGCCCGCTGGGAGCGCGACGGCGTCCTGGTCCCGCCGCAGCAGTTCATCCCCGCCGCGGAACGCAGCGGCCTGATCGTGGAGATCGGCACCGAGGTCCTGCTGCGCGGCTGCACCGAGCTGGAACCCTGGCTCTCCGCGGACCCCACCCGCTCGCTCGCCGTCAACGTCTCCGGCGTGCAGCTGCAGCAGGGCAACTTCCCGGAACTGCTGGTCGCCACCGCCGGCTCCTGCGGAGTGGACCCGCACCAGCTGGTCGTCGAGGTCACCGAGAGTGTCTTCTTCGACGACGACTGCCAGGTCCAGCGCCAGCTCGTGCAGCTCCGCAGCGCCGGGGTCCGGGTGGCCCTGGACGACTTCGGCACCGGCTACTCCTCACTGGGCCGGCTGCAGGACCTGCCGGTGGACACGCTCAAGATCGACCAGTCCTTCGTCGCGCTGATCCGCGAGGGTACCGAACGGCTCCCCATCCTGGACTGCATGATCGACATGGCCCACGGCCTGGGCCTGACCGTCACCGCCGAGGGCGTCGAGACCCGCGAACAGGCCGCGTACCTGATCGGCCGAGGCTGCGATTCCCTGCAGGGGTTCCTGTTTTCGATGCCCCAACCGGCTGACCGGCTGCCCGCCGCGCTGTCGGCGTCGGCCTCCACCATCACCGGCCTGCGCCGCGACACCACCGCCCAAACACAGCCGGTGCTGTGATTTGGGTCTCATGGCCCTATGATGCTTGAAGTTTAATGACCACCGCCCTGCCGGTGGCTTCGAGTACCGAACGCCCGGGGGCTGGCATCGACGTGGAACAAGGATTGGCGGAAACCCTGCTGACGCAGGGCCCTGACGCGTTGCTGCAGCTCACCACCGAGGGGGTCATCTCTTACCTCAATCCCGCGGCGGAGCGCCTGTTCGGCTACTCCCGGGAGGAGCTGATCGGCGTCGCGCACCACCGGCTGCTGGTGGAGGACGACCGCGGCGGTTTCCTGCGGGTGCTGAGCCGGCTCGGCCGTGCCGGCACGTTGGGGACGAAACCCTTCACCGGCCTCGGGCTGCACCGCGACGGCCGCGAACTCCCGCTGGAAATCACCTGCTCGCTGGTCACGACGCCGGCCGGAACGTCGATGGCGGTGGCGGTCCGCGACACCACGCACCGCCAGGACGACGACGCCGGCCGCCGGAGTGCCGTTTCGCTGCTCGACGCCACCTTGGAAACGACGGCAGACGCCATCGTGGTGGTGTCCAACAGCGGCCAGATCACCGGCGTCAACGAACAATACCTGCAGTTGTGGGGCATGCCGCGTGAGATCCTGGCCGAGGACGACGCCTATGCACTGGTCAGATTCATCGCCAAGCAACTGGTCGCCCCGGACTGCTTCAAGGCCAAGGTCGCCGAGCTCTACGCCAACCACGAGCTGCACAGCCACGACCTCCTCGAGTTCCGGGACGGCCGCACGGTGGAACTGAACTCACGGCCGCAGAAGGTCGCCGACGAAGTCGTGGGCCGGATCTGGAACTTCCGCGACGTCACGTCCCGGACCGTGGCGCAGGACCAGGCCCGCCGCGCCCTCGACGAACTGGCCCAGCAGGCGGACCAGCTCAAGGCCCTCGCGTTCCAGGATCCGCTGACCGGGCTGGCCAACCGCATGCTCTTCAACGAGCGCGCCACGGCTGCGCTGGAGTCTCCCGGCCCGGTGGCGGTGCTGCTGCTGGACCTGGATGACTTCAAGGAAGTCAACGACATCCTGGGCCACCACGCCGGGGACCAGATGCTGGTGGAGATTTCCCGCCGGCTGCAGAACTGTGTGGGCCCGCACGGCACCGTGGCCCGCCTGGGCGGAGACGAGTTTGTGGTGCTGCTGGTCGGCTGCAACGACTCGGACGCGGTGGCCCAGCGGATCGTGGCCGCGCTGAACGCCCCGGTTTCGATCGAGGGCACCCTGATGCGGCCGGGGCTGAGCCTGGGCGTGGCAACGCGCGGAACGGAGGGCATGTCCTCCTCCGAGCTGCTGCGGCAGGCGGACGTGGCGATGTACGCCGCTAAGGAGGCCGGCAAGAACTGCTACGTGCACTTCCAGCCGGAGATGCTGACCACCCTGCTGGAGCGCACCCAGCTCACCGCGGGGCTGCGCCGCGCCGTCGAACTGGGCCAGATCAAGGTGTTCTACCAGCCCGTGATCTCTACGAACCGGCGCGAGGTGGTGCAGTTCGAGGCCCTGGCGCGCTGGGAACGCGACGGGGTGCTGATGGCACCGGACACCTTCATCCAGACGGCGGAGCGCAGCGGCCTGATCCGCGACATCGGCGCCGAGGTGCTCCGGCAGAGCTGCACCGAGCTGCAGTCCTGGCTGGCCGAGGATCCGGGACGGACCCTGGCGGTCAACGTTTCCGGCGTGCAGCTGCAGCACAAGGACTTCGCCGAACGGGTGCTGGACATCGCCGCCTGGAGCCGGGTGGACCCGCACCAGTTGGTCCTGGAGGTCACCGAGAGCGTGTTCTTCGACGCCGCCTCCCACGTGATCCAGCAGCTGATCAGCCTGCGCGCCGCGGGCATCCGGGTGGCGCTGGACGACTTCGGCACCGGCTATTCCTCGCTGGGCCGGCTGCAGGAGCTCCCCGTGGACGCGGTGAAGATCGACAAGTCCTTTGTGTCCATGCTGCATACCGGCGAGGAACGGCTGCCTATTCTGACCTCGATGATCCATATGGCCCACAGCCTGGGCCTGCGCGTGACCGCCGAGGGCATCGAGACCCCCACCCACGCCCGGTATCTGATGGATCACGAGTGCGACGCCCTGCAGGGCTACCTGTTCTCCCGGCCGGTTCCGGCGGCGCGCCGGGCAGCGGCCGTGGCGCAATCCGCGGAGGCGTTGGAGGCGTTGCCGGAACCCGCCGCGATCCTCTGACATCACCGGGTGTCCGGGCACCCGGACGACACATTCGCGCGCTTTCGGGAATACGGTCCGGGCGGCACGGGACTGTGCTACCGAGCACATATGATTTCAGCAGGCGCGGCCCGCAGCGAACCCAGACCGGTTCCCGGCGGAGTCCGCCGCCATTCACAGATCCATCGCTTTTGGGGGCAGCACACATCATGGACGCAGCGTTCGCACAGACAGTGCTGGAGCACAGCCCCGACGCCCTTTTGCTGCTTGCCCCGGACGGGTCCATCACCTTCGCGAACACTGCCGCGGAGCAGCTCTTCGGCTACTCCCGTGCGCAGTTGCTGGGCGCCGACTACAGCCTGCTGCTGGCCGAGTCCTCCCGTGAGGGCTTCCACCAGGTCCTGGCCGGACTGGAAGGCGGCACCGGGCGGACGCCCTTCACCGGGGCGGGCCGCCGGGGCGACGCCTCCGAGTTCCCGGCCCAAATCACCTGCGCCGCGCTTCCGTCTGCGCCCGGCACGGCCGGGACCGTCGCCGTGTCCGTGCGCCCGGGAGTCCCGGCCCGCTCCGGCGCCGTTCAGTCCTTTGCCCCGCTCGACGGCGGCACGCCGGCGGGTGCCGCCGCAGCGGCAGCCGCTCCCCGCCGTCGAACGTTCAGCTCACTGGAGGCCGAACTGGTGCCCGGCACCACCGGTGTGCTCCCCCGGCTCACGCCCGCCGAACACGACGATCAGCTCAAGGCGGCCGTACTGCGGGACACGCTGACCGGGCTGCCCAACGGGACGCTGTTCAACGAACGCCTCGCCGCGGCGCTGCGCCGGCCGGACCCGGTGGACGTGCTGCTGCTGAACGTGGACGACTTCAAGAGCTACAACGACATGCTGGGCCGGTCCGCCGCGGACGAGCTTCTGGTGGAAGTCGCCAGCCGGCTGCGCAACTGCGTCCGGCCGCACGACACGGTGGCACGGCTGGGCGGCGACGAATTTGTGGTGCTGCTGACCGAGTGCCTCAACGCCGGCGCCGTGGCGAAGCGGATCTCCGAGTCCCTGTACGTCCCGGCGCGGATCGGCGGCTCGCTGGTGCGGCCCGGGGTGAGCATGGGCCTGGCGTCCAAGACGCCGCAGACGGTCGACGGCGCGGAGCTGCTGCGGCAGGCAGACTCGGCCATGGCGGCGGCCAAGGCGGCGGGGAAGAACACCTGGCTGCAGTTCCGGCCGGAGATGCTGAACACGGCCGCGCACAAGGCCCAGGGCGAGACCGGGCTCCGCCAGGCGGTGGAGCTGGGCCAGATCTCGGTCCACTACCAGCCGGTGGTGTCCCCCGGGCTCGGCGCCGTGGTGCAGTTCGAGGCGTTTGCGCGCTGGGAGCGGCACGGCAAGCTGGTGCCGCCCAACCAGTTCCTGCCCGTGGCCGAGCAGAGCGGGCTGATCCGCGAGATCGGCGACGAGGTCATGCGCCGCGCCTGCGCCGAGATCCGGCCCTGGCTGGCCGGCGACGCCGCGTACAGCGTGGCCGTGAACGTCTCCGGCCTGCAGTTCCAACAGCGCGACTTCGCCACCGACGTGCTGGGCATTGTCGCCTCCACCGGGGTGAACCCGCGCCAGCTGATGCTCGAGCTGACCGAGAGTGTGTTCTTCGACGCCGACTCTGATGTGCTCCGCCAGCTTGCGCAGCTGCGCGAGGCCGGCGTCCGGATCGCAATGGACGACTTCGGCACCGGTTACTCGACGCTGGGCCGGCTGAAGGAACTGCCGCTGGACAAGGTCAAGATCGACCGGTCCTTTGTGGCGATGATCAAGACCGGCAAGGAGCACCTGCCGTTCTTCCGCACCATGATCAATACCGCGCAGAACCTGGGCTTGAAGGTCACGGCCGAGGGTATCGAGACGCCGGCGCAGGCCAAGTACCTGATGGACCTGGGCTGCGACTCGCTCCAGGGTTACCTGTTCGCCAAGCCCGCCCCGGCCAGCGACCTCGCCGGCACCATGGAGAGCGCCCTGACGGCCATCGACAAGGTCGAAGCCGCGGGCTAGCCTCCGGCAGACGCTCCCGCAGCTCCGGTCGACTCGGACGTGACGCTTCCTCAGAACCGGTCGGCCCGGGCGTGACGCTCCCGCAGCTCCGGACGGCTCGGGCGAGACGCTCCCTCAGCACCGGTCGACTCGGACGTGACGCTCCCGCAGCTCCGGGGCTGACGTTCCCGCCCAGTTGTACCCTTCCGCAGCGCTCCGGCAGCCCGGTGTACCCCGGATTGGCGCGGAGTGCACACTGTGACCGCGTCTAGAACTGGGCTGGAACGCTGCCGCCGGCCGACAGCTCGGGCGGTTGGAATGCCGGCGCGCCCCTGACTTGCCCGTCGCCGACATCTACCACGGCTCCGCGGCCGACGTTCCGCCCAGTTGTACCCCGCCGCAGCCACCCTGCGGACAGCCGGGGCCGCGGTTTGGCGCGGAGTGCCCTCTGTGCCCGCGCCAAGAACCGGGCAGGAACGTCAGCATCGGGCCCGCAAACCGCCTGGCCGGGGCCGGGCGCGCTCGGGTTAGCGCTTTTCGCAGGCGATGCCGTCGTTGTCACGATCGAGGTCGTACTCGCCGCGGTGCCGGGGCCAGCCGCCGTCGTTGTAGCTGTACAGCGTGTTGTCCACGCGGAAGGTGGTGACCCGCTGACCGCTGGTTTTGTCCCGCGCACCCTTGCGGCCGACGCCGTGCGGGTACACCTTGTTGAGCTCGGTGCAGTTCTTGTACGACTTCGGCGACGGCGCGGCAGACGCCGGTACGGCAGTGCCGCTCAGGACGACGGCGCTGGCCGCCAGCGAGGCAATCATCAGTTTCTTCAGGCGCACCTTCGAGCACTCCCCCAATATAAAGCCCTCGGCCGCGTGTCCGCGAGGGGCAGGGAAAGACTATCCCACGCTTCCGTTGATTGGGGTGAGGCTCAGCTCCGGGGGTCGAGCCTGTCGGAGTCCTGGGCCACCATGGCGGCGCTGCGCTCCCACAGTTCCCGGGCCAGTTCCGCATCGTAGGCCTGCTTGTTGGCCTTAGCCAGCCCCCGCTTGGCATAGTAAGCGCCCGGGACCCAGTCCCGCCCCGGGACGGCCGTGGCAAGCCACACGAGGGTGTCTGCGCCCTGCTCCGGGGACAGCATGAACCGGTTGAGGAAGCTGCGGTACATAAAGCGGAACGGGCTGGTGGTATCCGCGGCGAAGTTGGTGGCCACGACGCCGGGGTGGAATGCCGCCGTGGAGATGCCGGCCGCGTGGTAGCGGTTGTGCAGTTCGGCCGTGAAGAGGATGTTCTCCAGCTTGGCGTTGCCGTAGGCCAGGTTAGCGGAGTACTTGTTCGCGAGCTCCAGGTCGTTGATGTCCAGCCGCCCATAGAGGGAGTTGGCGGCGCTAGAGGTGTTGATAACGGTGGCCTTGCTGGCGGTGAGGGTATCCAGCAGTTCGGTGGTCAGCAGGAACGGAGCCAGGTGGTTGATCTGGAAGGTCTTCTCGTGCCCGTCCACGGTGAGCTGCCGGGGGCCCATGATGCCGCCGGCGTTGTTCGCCAGGACGTCGATCCGCGGGTACTTCTCCTTCAGCTGCGCGGCGAGCCGGCGCACCTGTGCCAGATCGGCGAAGTCGCTGACGAAGTAGTCCGCCCCGGCCTCCTTCGCGACGCGCTCGGTCTTCTCCGCGGAACGCCCGACGACGACGACGTGCTCGCCCTGTGCGGCGAGGGTCCGGGCCGCGGACGCGCCGATCCCGTCGCTGGCGCCGGTGATGACAATGGTCCGTGCAGTCATGGGGTCTCCCGAGTTGGTTGGTAGAAGCTACTCAAGGGTAATCAACGCCGAAGCACCGTCCGGTGTTCCTCCCCCACCCGACGCTCCCGCAGATGATGGCACGTTCCACCCAACGTTCCCGCAGACGTGGCGAGTATTTCACCGACGCCCCCCGCAGTCGCGGCTAGTATTCCACCGACGCTCCCGCACTTTTGGCCGGCTTAGGCGCGATGCTCCCGCAATTGATGAGTGCCGGAGGAGCCGCCGGCATTGACGCATGAGTCGGCCGACGGCGGCGATGCGTCATTGAACGTGCAAGGGGATTTTGGGTTATAGGACAAAACGTGTGTATGGATTGGGCCTGCTTCCCAGTGACGGCACGGAAAATCCGAGATAGCTAAGCTTTGAAAGCTTAGGGTGGCTGGGGTGCTTGCATATCTCTGGAATGTCTGGTCCGTGGTCGGTCGCTGGTTCGGAACGGAAAAACGGCGGCCGGGAAGCAGCGATATCGGTGCCTGGTTTGCGGGGCGAGCCGCTCGGGTGACCGCCCGGATGTGAGCCGGCGTGCGGAGCTGGACGCGTTTCTGGGCTGGCTGTTGGGCACCGGCAACCAAGCAGGAGCTGCCTCGTTCGGCACAGCCCGGTCATTCCGGCGCCGCACGGCGTGGTGCTGGAATATCGCCCCGGAGATTCCGGCCACGGGCGAGGTCCATGATCAGGTCCAGATCGACGGGATCTACGTCGGGTCGTGGTGTTGCCTGATCGCGATCGCCGGAGAGCACGTGATCGGCTGGCAGTGGTGCGACACCGAGAAGAAGGCCGCCTGGGCCGCCCTCCTTCAGCGGTTCCCCGCACCGCGGGTGGTGATTACCGACGGTGGATCCGGGATCGCCGCCGCCCTGTCTGATTGCTGGTCCGACACGGCCGTGCAGCGCTGCCTGGTCCACGTCCAGCGCAACGTGCGCACCTACCTGACCAGCCGTCCCCGGACCGACGCGGGCAGGACGCTGCTGCGGTTGGGAAGGGCCCTGACGAGGGTCAGCACACCGGCCCAGGCCGCGGCATGGCTGGGACACCTCAACGACTGGTATCAGGACTATGGGCATCTCGTCCGGGCCCGGACCTACCGCAACGCTACCCCCGTCGTGCCGGGATGGGTCAGAACCAACCAGACCTGGTGGTTCACCCACGACCGTCTCCGAAAGGCCTACCGCCTCCTGGAACGACTCAGCCAGGCAGGGACACTGTTCACCTACCTCCGTCACGAGTTCGCCGGACTCGAGATCGCCTCCACCACCAACCGGATTGAAGGAGGCACGAACGCCCAGCTCAGACTGCTCCTCCGAGCCCACCGGGGCATGAGCGAAGAACATCAAAAGCGGGCCATCGAGTGGTACCTCTACCTGCACAGCGAAAGCCCGGTCCCGCCCGCCGGACTCATCCGCCCAGAGCATCACACACCCAAACGCCCGCCGGCCCAAACCGACGTCGAGCAACCAGCGGGACCCGAGAAATACGGCAACGCCGCCACCGCAGAAGAAGGCCTCTGGGCCCGCGCAGGCTGGGCAGGACGCCCCTGACACGCCCGGCATTTACACACGTTTTGTCCTATAACCCGGGATTTTCGTTTTAGCAGCCTGTTGTGCGGGAGCGTTGTGTGCTTGCGGGCAGGATCTGCGGGAGGGTTGTTGACCTGCCGGCGCGTTCTGCGGGAGGGTTCGGCGGTTTGGGGGTTAAAGAGCTCAGGCCCCGACACGTGGTGTCGGGGCCTGGCTGTAATGGTTGTCCGGCGGTGACCTACTCTCCCACACCCTCCCGGGTGCAGTACCATCGGCGCTGTGGGTCTTAGCTTCCGGGTTCGGAATGGGACCGGGCGTTTCCCCCACGCTATGACCGCCGTAACCCTTGCTCCGCACCCCTGGTTCCGCTTGTGCGGGGTTCCGTGGGTGGGAAATCTGTGGTTACAACTTCCTGCCCCTGGGGGCAGTGTGGTGTTGTTATTCAGTTTTGGTTCCTCAACAACGGGTTTGTTGTTTGGGAACCACATAGTGGACGCAAGCAGTCTTGTTTCTTTGTACTCCTCCCTGGTGTGAACGTCTTTTGAATCCGTTCACGAAGAAGAGTGTGTGGTGTAAGTTATCGGCCTATTAGTACCGGTCAGCTTCACGAGTCGTTAGTCCTCGCTTCCACATCCGGCCTATCAACCCAGTGGTCTGGCTGGGGGCCTCTCACACACAAGGTGTATGGAAATCTCATCTCGAAGCGAGCTTCCCGCTTAGATGCTTTCAGCGGTTATCCCATCCGAACGTAGCTAATCAGCGGTGCACTTGGCAGTACAACTGACACACCAGAGGTTCGTCCGTCCCGGTCCTCTCGTACTAAGGACAGCCCTTCTCAAATTTCCTGCGCGCGCAGCGGATAGGGACCGAACTGTCTCACGACGTTCTAAACCCAGCTCGCGTACCGCTTTAATGGGCGAACAGCCCAACCCTTGGGACCTACTCCAGCCCCAGGATGCGACGAGCCGACATCGAGGTGCCAAACCATGCCGTCGATATGGACTCTTGGGCAAGATCAGCCTGTTATCCCCGAGGTACCTTTTATCCGTTGAGCGACGGCCATTCCACAATGTACCGCCGGATCACTAGTCCCGACTTTCGTCCCTGCTCGAGATGTCTCTCTCACAGTCAAGCTCCCTTGTGCACTTACACTCGACACCTGATTGCCAACCAGGCTGAGGGAACCTTTGGGCGCCTCCGTTACTTTTTAGGAGGCAACCGCCCCAGTTAAACTACCCATCAGGCACTGTCCCTGACCCGGATTACGGGCCGAAGTTAGATGTCCAAAGTGACCAGAGTGGTATTTCAACGATGACTCCACCCGAACTGGCGTCCGGGCTTCAACGTCTCCCACCTATCCTACACAAGCCACTCCGAACACCAATACCAAACTATAGTAAAGGTCTCGGGGTCTTTCCGTCCTGCTGCGCGTAACGAGCATCTTTACTCGTACTGCAATTTCGCCGAGTTTATGGTTGAGACAGCGGGGAAGTCGTTACTCCATTCGTGCAGGTCGGAACTTACCCGACAAGGAATTTCGCTACCTTAGGATGGTTATAGTTACCACCGCCGTTTACTGGGGCTTAAATTCTCAGCTTCGCCTTGCGGCTAACCGGTCCTCTTAACCTTCCAGCACCGGGCAGGAGTCAGTCCGTATACATCGTCTTGCGACTTCGCACGGACCTGTGTTTTTAGTAAACAGTCGCTTCCCCCTGGTCTCTGCGGCCCCTGCACGCTCCGGACAGCTAGTGTCCATCACGATAGGGGCCCCCCTTCTCCCGAAGTTACGGGGGCATTTTGCCGAGTTCCTTAACCATAATTCTCTCGATCGCCTTAGTATTCTCTACCTGATCACCTGTGTCGGTTTGGGGTACGGGCGGCTAAAACCTCGCGTCGATGCTTTTCTAGGCAGCATAGGATCACCGAATCCCCCCATACGGGGGTCCCGTCGGGTCTCAGGCATCATGAACGGCGGATTTGCCTACCGTTCGCCCTACATCCTTAGACCGGGACAACCATCGCCCGGCTCGGCTACCTTCCTGCGTCACACCTGTTAATACGCTTGCCTCCCAGGTTTCGGTCCCGCGCTCCACCAAAACCCTTCACCCACAAGGGGTGTCGGGCAGGTCTCGGGCGGTTAGTATCCCCTGTTCAGCATGGGCGGTTTTTCGCCGGTACGGGAATATCAACCCGTTGTCCATCGACTACGCCTGTCGGCCTCGCCTTAGGTCCCGACTTACCCAGGGCAGATTAGCTTGACCCTGGAACCCTTGATCATTCGGCGGACGGGTTTCTCACCCGTCTTTCGCTACTCATGCCTGCATTCTCACTCGTGTAGGCTCCACCGCTGGTTTACACCGCGACTTCACTGCCCACACGACGCTCCCCTACCCATCCAGACGCCTGAACCACAAGGGCTTAGCTAATATCTGAATGCCACAACTTCGGCGGTGTACTTGAGCCCCGCTACATTGTCGGCGCGGAATCACTTGACCAGTGAGCTATTACGCACTCTTTTAAGGATGGCTGCTTCTAAGCCAACCTCCTGGTTGTCTTCGCAACTCCACATCCTTTCCCACTTAGCACACGCTTAGGGGCCTTAGTTGGTGGTCTGGGCTGTTTCCCTCTCGACTATGAAGCTTATCCCCCACAGTCTCACTGCTGCGCTCTCACTTACCGGCATTCGGAGTTTGGCTGACGTCAGTAACCTTGTAGGGCCCATTAGCCATCCAGTAGCTCTACCTCCGGTAAGAAACACGCAACGCTGCACCTAAATGCATTTCGGGGAGAACCAGCTATCACGAAGTTTGATTGGCCTTTCACCCCTACCCACAGCTCATCCCCTCCATTTTCAACTGAAGTGGGTTCGGTCCTCCACGACGTCTTACCGTCGCTTCAACCTGGCCATGGGTAGATCACTTCGCTTCGGGTCTAGATCACGCCACTGCAACGCCCTGTTCAGACTCGCTTTCGCTACGGCTTCCCCACACGGGTTAACCTCGCGACGTAACACTAACTCGCAGGCTCATTCTTCAAAAGGCACGCCGTCACAGCTACAAGGCTGCTCCGACGGATTGTAAGCACACGGTTTCAGGTACTGTTTCACTCCCCTCCCGGGGTACTTTTCACCTTTCCCTCACGGTACTGGTCCGCTATCGGTCATTAGGGAGTATTTAGGCTTATCAGGTGGTCCTGACAGATTCGCACGGGATTTCTCGGGCCCCGTGCTACTTGGGATACTTCCCAGGCGGCACACTACATTTCGGTTACGGGGCTCACACCCTCTCTGGCCGGCCTTTCAAGACCGTTCACCTATGCACATGCTCTCACCCCACTGTCCCGGCAGAGACAGAACGGAAAGTCCCACAACCCCGACCATGCAACGCCCGCCGGCTATCACACATGGAACGGTTTAGCCTGATCCGCGTTCGCTCGCCACTACTAACGGAATCACTATTGTTTTCTCTTCCTGCGGGTACTGAGATGTTTCACTTCCCCGCGTTCCCTCCACGCACCCTATGTGTTCAGATGCGGGTCACCAGATCACTCGCGCGTCTGGCGGGGTTTCCCCATTCGGACACCCTGGGATCACAGTCCGGTTATCGACTCCCCCAGGCTTATCGCAGATTCCTACGTCCTTCTTCGGCTCCTAATGCCAAGGCATCCACCGTGTGCTCTTAAAAACTTGACCACAAAAGATCAAGGAGTAATTTCGAGAGAACCACAGAAACCAACCACACCCAACAACACCACCCAAGGGTGACACCATCACGCGCAGCCAGATCCAGGTTCATATTCTTGGAAATTGCTTCTTATAAAAGATGCTCGCGTCCACTATGTAGTTCTCAAACAACAACCCCATACCACACACCCCACACACCCCAACCCCCGAAAGGACCGATCAGTGCATGTTCGCTGCAGCCGGGAAACCAGAAACACAAGTCCCACACCCCGCACCCCCAACCCCCAAAAGGAGAAGAACGCGCAGGCCATGGTCCTGTTGTCTCAGGACCCAACAGTGTGCCAAACACTAAACCGCACCAACCCCGCCCCCGCCGTTCCAGGACACCCTGCTCCACAAGAGAGCAGCACATCCGTACTGGGCAAGGACAAAACCATGCGGCCGCTATTTGCTGATATTCCACCCGTGAGCACCCGCCGCAGAACAATCGTCTGCGCAACGGGCGTACTCCTGACAACACCACCACACAGGCATAACGCCCGGCAGGGTTGTTGTAGGTGCTCCTTAGAAAGGAGGTGATCCAGCCGCACCTTCCGGTACGGCTACCTTGTTACGACTTAGTCCCAATCGCCAGTCCCACCTTCGACAGCTCCCTCCCACAAGGGGTTAGGCCACCGGCTTCGGGTGTTACCAACTTTCGTGACTTGACGGGCGGTGTGTACAAGGCCCGGGAACGTATTCACCGCAGCGTTGCTGATCTGCGATTACTAGCGACTCCGACTTCATGGGGTCGAGTTGCAGACCCCAATCCGAACTGAGACCGGCTTTTTGGGATTAGCTCCACCTCACAGTATCGCAACCCTTTGTACCGGCCATTGTAGCATGCGTGAAGCCCAAGACATAAGGGGCATGATGATTTGACGTCGTCCCCACCTTCCTCCGAGTTGACCCCGGCAGTCTCCCATGAGTCCCCGCCATTACGCGCTGGCAACATGGAACGAGGGTTGCGCTCGTTGCGGGACTTAACCCAACATCTCACGACACGAGCTGACGACAACCATGCACCACCTGTGAACCGGCCCCAAAGGGGAAGGACTGTTTCCAGCCCGGTCCGGTCCATGTCAAGCCTTGGTAAGGTTCTTCGCGTTGCATCGAATTAATCCGCATGCTCCGCCGCTTGTGCGGGCCCCCGTCAATTCCTTTGAGTTTTAGCCTTGCGGCCGTACTCCCCAGGCGGGGCACTTAATGCGTTAGCTACGGCGCGGAAAACGTGGAATGTCCCCCACACCTAGTGCCCAACGTTTACGGCATGGACTACCAGGGTATCTAATCCTGTTCGCTCCCCATGCTTTCGCTCCTCAGCGTCAGTTAATGCCCAGAGACCTGCCTTCGCCATCGGTGTTCCTCCTGATATCTGCGCATTTCACCGCTACACCAGGAATTCCAGTCTCCCCTACATCACTCTAGTCTGCCCGTACCCACCGCAGATCCGGAGTTGAGCCCCGGACTTTCACGGCAGACGCGACAAACCGCCTACGAGCTCTTTACGCCCAATAATTCCGGATAACGCTTGCGCCCTACGTATTACCGCGGCTGCTGGCACGTAGTTAGCCGGCGCTTCTTCTGCAGGTACCGTCACTTTCGCTTCTTCCCTACTGAAAGAGGTTTACAACCCGAAGGCCGTCATCCCTCACGCGGCGTCGCTGCATCAGGCTTGCGCCCATTGTGCAATATTCCCCACTGCTGCCTCCCGTAGGAGTCTGGGCCGTGTCTCAGTCCCAGTGTGGCCGGTCACCCTCTCAGGCCGGCTACCCGTCGTCGCCTTGGTGAGCCATTACCTCACCAACAAGCTGATAGGCCGCGAGTCCATCCAAAACCACAATAAAGCTTTCCACCCCCCACCATGCGATGAGGAGTCATATCCGGTATTAGACCCAGTTTCCCAGGCTTATCCCAGAGTTAAGGGCAGGTTACTCACGTGTTACTCACCCGTTCGCCACTAATCCCCGGTGCAAGCACCGGATCATCGTTCGACTTGCATGTGTTAAGCACGCCGCCAGCGTTCATCCTGAGCCAGGATCAAACTCTCCGTTGAAGAAAAACAGACACAACCAACACCCCCGGGAAAACGGGACATGAAAGCTGCACAAAATTTGAAACCAGCTGTAAAAACCAGACCACACCACGGGGTGGCGGATCCAGTCAATTCAACCAATTCAATACAATAAATTGGTATCAACAAACTTGGCACACTATTGAGTTCTCAAACAACAGACACACCCGGCACCACCCAAACCCAACGGTCCAGGATCGCTCCGGAGCAACTTTTCAAACTTACCCGAGTCCGTGACACTTTGCAAACCAGCGTTTCCGCGATTTCCAATCCCACGAACAGGGCCCCCACCCGTCATCAGCGCGCAAATATCCGCGCCATTTTCCAGGCTGTTTATCAGGGGGTCGGTCTCTATCTTTCCGCTTCAGCGGCGGCGACTCGAACTACTTTACACACGAACCGGACCCGGAACAAATCGACCGCCGAGGGTGCCACTTCGCGTCATAATCCCCGGAAACACGCGGAATTCTGCCACGGCAGCGGCGTAAGGAGGCCCGGCCGGCTGGCACCGGGCCTCTGTGGAGTGGGTCACAGTGCGCACAGTCGACAGACGTGCCGGCCGGGACGAAGCGTGCGCCCCGGCCGGATCGAAGACGCGGGCCGGCGGATCCGGCCGCGCGTCTGTCCACCCCTCTGCCTACCTGCGCGTCTGCGTGCCTCAGGCTTCCGGACCCTCCGGGGCCGGTGGGACCACCTGTGCTGGCCCCGCCGCGGCGGAGGGTGAAAGCAACCGGATCAGTCCGTCGATTTCCCAGGCGGCCACGGCAGGGTGGCGGAAGTGCTGGTGGGGTTCGATGGCGTAGCGCGTCCGCCGCCCGTCCCGCCTCCGGTGCAGATAGCCGGCGTCCTCAAGGTCCTTGAGGATCTGCAGGGTCGAGCGTGTGGTGATGCCAACCCTGGCGGCGACGTCGGCGACGCGGGCTTCCGGGTCCGCCGCCACGGCCAGCAGGACGTGCCCGTGGTTCGTGAGGAAGGTCCAGGCCGGGCGCGCGGGGCTGGGCTGCGGCGGGGGCAGCGGGGGTTGTGTACCGTCGTTCACCTGCGCTCACTCTCTGCGGGCGCCTGCGGTTCGACATCGGACTCCCCTGCCCCGGACCGCCCTGCGCCGGGCGACCCGGCGTTGCGCGGGTCACCGTCACGGGCCCCGACGTCGGAGGTCCCGGCGTCGCGCTCCCCGACGCCGGGCTCCCCCGTATCCCGGCCACGCGCCGTCGTCGCCGTCGTCGCCGTTGCCGTCGCACCCGAACGGCCCCGCCGCCACAGTGGTTCCAGCTCCGCCATTTCCGCGGCCGTGGCCGTTCCGAACGGGGCGTGCGCCGGGCCGGCGGGAGCCTTGCGCTCCTGGCCGCGGGTGGCCCACAGGCTCGCGCCGATGGACACGCCGAGGATCGTCGCAATGACGCCCAAGGACAACGGGGTAGGGATGTAGTAGATGTCGATCTTGAGCAGCATCTTGACGCCGACCCAGACCAGGACGAGCGCCAGCCCGATCTTGAGGTAGATGAACCGGTGGATCAGGTCGGCGAGCAGGAAGTACATGGCGCGGAGGCCGAGGATCGCAAAGGCGTTGGCAGTGAAGACCAGAAAGACCTCGTCGGTGACGGCGAAGATCGCGGGGATCGAATCGACGGCGAAGATGATGTCCGTGACCTCGACCAGGGCAAGCACGGCCAGCAACGGGGTAGCCAGCAGCAGGCCGTTCTTGCGGACCAGGAATTTCTGCCCGTGGAACTTGTCGGTCATGGGCACGTACCGGCGGAAGAGCTTCAGCGCCCGGGATTTCTCCGGTTCGGGGTGGTCGTTGCGCTGGCGGATCATCCGGTAACCGGTGAAGAGCAGGAACGCCGCGAAGAGGTAGAGCACCCACCCGGCGCTGGCGATGATGGCGGACCCCGCGGCGATGAAGACGCCGCGGAAGACCAGGGCGCCCAGGACGCCGAGGAACAGCACCCGGTGCTGGTACTCGCGGGGTACCGCGAAATAGGTGAAGATGATCGCCCAGATGAAGACGTTGTCCACGGCCAGGGATTTTTCGATCAGGTAGCCGGCGAAGTACTGCTGGCCGAACTCGGCCCCGTACAGCTGCCACACCAGTACGCCGAAGCCGACGCCGAACGCGACCCAGACGGCGGACCAAAGAGCCGCTTCACGGACGCCGATTACATGCGCTTTGCGGTGGGCGAACAGGTCCACCGCCAGCATCAGGACGATCACGCCAAGGACGGCCAACCAGGCCCAAAAAGGAACATTCATCGAAGAGCACCCGCTTCCAGTCAGTGAACACCAACTGGAGGTCTCTCCCGGCCCCGAGGGCCTGCCCGCCGGGCCGCTCAGGGGCGGCCGTACTGACGACGGAACATTTGGGGGATACTCCCCTCCACTCAATAAGTGAAGCACACTTCACCTATCCCGACAATGGGGCACCGGCCGCGCCTCCTCGTTGCATCCACGCCCCCGACCTGACTAGGGTAATTACTAAGCATGCTTAGCGTGTTGTGGGATCCACCCGCCGTCGATGCCCGGACCTTTCATCCAAGGCCTGGCGGAACGCACCTAACCGGAGGAGAACTATGACTGACCAGTACACGTTCAGGAACCCCGTTACGGCCTACGAGCAGATCGAGCCGCCCGAGCAGAGCCAGCCGGAACCCGGCCTGGACGCCAAGCTGACGCCCAAAGCGGACCTGGGCGAGGACAGCTACCGCGGCACCGGCCGGCTGGAGGGCCGCAAGGCACTCGTCACCGGCGCAGACTCCGGCATCGGCGCCGCGACGGCGATCGCTTTCGCCCGCGAGGGCGCCGACGTCGTGATGTCTTACCTGCCGGAGGAGGAAGAGGACGCCAGCCGGATCGCCGAGCTGATCGAGAAGGCCGGCCGCAAGGCGGTCAAGGTCCCGGGCGACCTGAAGGACTCCTCGGTGTGCCGCGACCTGGTGGAGACCGCCGTGCGGGAACTCGGCGGCCTGGACATCCTGGTCAACAACGCCGGCAAGCAGGTGGCGCAGAAGGAACTCGGCGACATCACCGACGTCGAGTTCGACCACACCTACAAAACCAACGTCTACGCCATGTTCTGGCTCACCAAGGAAGCCCTGCCGCACCTGCCGGCCGGCTCCAGCATCATCAACACCACCTCCATCCAGGCGTACAGCCCCTCGGAAACCCTCGTGGATTACGCGTCCACCAAGGCTGCGATCAACAACTTCACCAAGGGCCTGGCCCAGCAGCTGGCGCCCAAGGGCATCCGGGTCAACGCGGTGGCGCCCGGCCCCATCTGGACCCCGCTGCAAGCCAGCGGCGGCCAGCCCACCGAGGACCTGCCGGAGTTTGGCAAGGAAACCCCGCTGGGCCGTGCCGGTCAGCCGGCCGAACTGGCCCCGGCGTACGTGTTCCTCGCCTCGGCCGAGTCCAGCTACGTCATCGGCGAGACCCTCAACGTCAACGGCGGCATGCCGACGCCGTAAGCGCCTTACCGCGAACGCCAGTGGGCCCCTCCCGGACTTTCCGGGAGGGGCCCACTGGCGTTCTGGGAGCTATCCCCGGCGGAGAGCCCGACGGCGGAGCAACCGCCGGGCTGCCCCGCCCCCGCCGCTCCCCCGCTACCGCTGCGGCTGCAGGTCCTTGCTCCACAGCACTGCGCCGTTCGCGTTGCGCAGGCTGACGGTGAAGACGTCGTCGGCGCCCAGGTCCACGTGGCCGAAGTACTGGCTCTCGCCGCTGCGCGGGGATTCGTTGGCGTAGGCGCCGGCCTTGAAGAACGCCACCTCCGGGCCGAACGTCCCGTCCAGGGCGTTCGGTCCGAAGCTGCCGGCGTTGATGGGCCCGGCGACGAATTCCCAGAACGGGTCGAAGTCGGTGAAGGCCGCGCGCTCGGGCGAGTAGTGGTGCGCGGCGCAGTAGTGCACGTCGGCCGTGAGCCAGACCACGTTCTTAACCCGGTTGCGCTTGAACGCGGAGAGCACCCCGGCGAGCTCGAGCTCCTTGCCCAAGGGGGCGCCGGCGTCGCGGTTGGAGAGCGACTCCTGGTTGACCGGGCCGTCGGGCACCACCAGCCCCAGCGGGAGGTCTGCGGCGATGACCTTCCAGGTGGCCTTGGACTTGCTGACCTCGCGGATCAGCCAGTCGGCCTGCTCCTGGCCCAGGATGTGCGTCAGCTGCGCTTCCTTGCCGTCCGTGTTGGCGTCCTTGTAGGTGCGCATGTCCAGGCAGAAGATGTCCAGCTGCGGGCCGCGGCTGATCTTGCGGTAGATACGGGCCGGTTCGAAGCCGGTGCCGCCGGCGCTGACGCCGGCGATGGGCTGATACTCCTGCCAGGCCTGCCGGCCGCGGGCGGCGAGCACGTCCACGCGGCGTTCGGTGTAGCGGCTGTCGGTGAGGATCTGGCCCGGGTACCAGTTGTTGTGCGTCTCGTGGTCGTCCCACTGCGCGATCACCGGGACTTCGGCGTAGAGGGCGCGGATGTTCTTGTCCATCATGTTGTAGCGGTGCCGGCCGCGGTACTCGTTGAGCGTCTCCGCCACCTTGGACACCTCCTCGGTGACGAGGTTGCGCCAGATCTGGCCGTCCGGCTCGGTCACCTGCGCGCTGATCGGCCCGTCGGCGTAGATCGTGTCGCCGGAGTGGATGAAGAAGTCCGGCGAAGTGGCGTGCATGGCCGCGTAGCCGCGCATGCCGCCGATCTCCTCGTTGATGCCCCAGCCCTGGCCGGCCGTGTCGCCACTCCAGACGAAGCTCTGGCCCCGGGCGGCGCGGCCGCTGCGCAGCAGCCCGGTCTCCGGCGCGGTGCTGAACGAGCCCTCCGCGGTCTCGCCGGCGTTCCCGTCGGCGTCCTCGAAGTGCACGCTCACCGCGAAGCGGGTCCCGGCGGGCAGGTGTTCGGCGTTGATCCTGGCGGTGAAGTCGGTCGCCTCGGACGCGGCGCTCCCGCGCAGCACGCGCCGGAAGGCGCGGCCGCCGCGGAGCGGGGACCCGTCGTCGTCGACGGCCAGCAGGTTCGCCACCAGCCGGCCCGGGCCCGACGCGCGGGACCACAGCACGCCGGAGCCGGTGGTCACATCGCCGGTGGCGATGCCGGAGGGCAGGGTCAGGTGGTTGCGGACCAGCGCGACGCCGGCGGGCCGGGCGGCGCTGGCCGCTCCGGCCGTTGCGGGGACGACGACGGCGGCACCGGCAGCGGCCAGGGCACCTTTGAGGACATTGCGGCGGGTGAAATCAGTCATGGTGCCATCCTTGACCGCCCGCGTAAACCGGTGGTGGCGGGGGTGTGAACAGCACCGGGCCAGCGGATGCCCGGGGGCCGCCGGTGGGCTAGCGGAACCAGAGCGCGGGCGGGAAGGCCCGGTTCGCCGACGCGTAGGGTTCGCTGGGCAGGTTGCCGGCTTGCCACGGCTTGTCGGACCGGACCTCCGGGGTGTGGCCGTGGCCGTCCCGCAGGATCGCGACGAACGTGCCGGGGATCGCGACCAGCGCGGAACCGGCGAGCAGGACTGCAAGGACTTCCATGGTGATGCACCTCGGTGGTGGGTGGTGAGTGATGACTTCAGTGTCGTCAGGGACCGTGTGAGCAGGCGTGTGAGGGCGTTCCGGCGGTAAAATTCGGTATGGCCGACACCTGGATTCGGCTCCTCGGCCCGCCCCGGATCGAACCTCCTGACACCGAACCCCCTGACACAGCACCCACGGACACCAAGCCCGCGGACGCGGCTCCCCCGCAGCCCCGCGGCCGCAAGGCCTGGGCGGTGCTGGCCTACCTCGCCCTGAACCCGGCCGGCGCCGGCCGCGCCCGGACCGCAGCCCTGCTCTTTCCCGACGCCGCGGATCCCTTGGGCGCGCTGCGCTGGAACCTCTCCGAGTTGCGCCGGGTGCTCGGCGGGGCGGCAATCGCGGGCGATCCCCTGCGGCTGGACCTTGGGCCGGGCTGGCGCTGCGACGTGCTGGAGCTTGGCTCTGCCGCGGCCCGGGACGTGGACCCGCGCCGGTTCGAGGGCCAGCTGCTGGAGGGCCTCAACTTTTCCGACAGCCCGGTGTTTGAGTCCTGGCTCGCGGACCAGCGGTACCGGCTGGAGAACGCGGTGCAGTCGCTGCTCTACGACGCCGCGCTGGCCTCGCTGGCGGCCGGCGCCCCGGTGGACGCGGCCGGACTCGCGTCCCGGGCGCTGCAGCGGGATCCGTTCAATGCCGACTGCACGGCCGTGCTGGTCAAGGCGCTGGTGGCGCTCGGTGAACAGCGCCGCGCCCGCGAGCAGGTCACCAAGTTCGGGGAGCTGTACCGCGCCGAGCTGGGATTGCCGCTGCCCGCGGGGGTCAGTCGGGCGCTCTCGGAACCGGGGACCGCCGCGGATTCCAGCACCCCGGCGAATGCGGCCACCGTGCGGTCCTACCTGGACGCCGGTGCCGCCTCACTCTCGGCCGGCGCAGTGGACCGCGGGCTCGCGCAGCTGCGCCTCGCCGTCGAGCTCGCCCAGCGGGCCGGTGAACGGCACCTGCTGGCCGAGTCGCTGGTGACGCTGGCGGGGGCGGTGATCCACCAGGCGGGCGGCCGCGGCGCCGAGGTCGCCGACTTCCTGCACCGCGCACTCTCCGCGGAAGCGCCCGACGGCGGCTCCCGCACCGCCGCTGCCGCCTACCGTGAGCTGGGCTACCTGGCCGTGCAGCGCGGCGTGCCGGACCGGGCCGCCGGCTGGCTGGAACGCGCGATGCGGGCAGCGAGGGGGTTCCCGGACGAGCAGTCGAGGATCCTGGCGATCCAAGGAATGCTCGCCTCGGACACCGCCCGGTATGCAGATGCGGTGGCCGCGCTGACCGAGTCGGTGCGGCTTGCCGAGGAAGCGGGAAACCTCCGGCAGCAGGCATTCGGTGAGGCATTGCTGGGCCGCGTGCATCTGATCCGCGGCGAGCTTGGCCTGGCCGGAGCGTGTTTGGACCGCGCCTTGGCTGGGGTGGCTGCGGAGCACTGGACGGCGTTTGAACCGTTCGTGGCTGGGCTTCGCGGCGAGACGTATTTGGCCGCAGGAAAACTTGAGGAGGCGGCGGCGCTGATCGACCGGTCCTGGGTGATGGCCGAGCTGGCCGGCGATCACTGCTACATGGCCCTCGCCGCAGGGGCCGAGGCACGGCTGTTCCTGGCGCACGGCGACCTTGCCGCCGCCGAACACTGGGTGGGCCGGGGCCTGGCGCCGAAACCGTGGTACCTCTGGTACTCGGCCCGGCTGCTGGACGTCGCGGCGGAGGTGGCGCTGGCCGCCGGGTCCCCGCGTGCGTCCGAGTTCGCGGACCGGCTGGGCGCGCTGGCCGGCCGGGCCGGGATGCGCGAGTTCGCGGTGCGGGCCCAGTCGCACCGGGCGGCACTAGGCGACGCGGACGCGGCGGAGTCCGCGCAGTGGCTGGCGAAGGAGATCGACAACCCGGTACTGGCCGGCTGGGTGGCGCGGCGTCAGGCCGGGTGAGGCGTCCGGCGTCGCGCGGTTGTCCGGCCCCCGGGCGGCGCCGGCGTGACGGCACATCCGGGTTAAACAAAAGCAGGGCCCGTCCGAAGACGGGCCCTGCTAGAAACCTAACGGTTCCGGGTATCTAAGGAAATTAGATAGCCTGGATGTTGGTGGCCTGAGGACCCTTGGGGCCCTGCTCGGTTTCGAAGGAGACCTTCTGGTTCTCTTCGAGGGAGCGGAAGCCGGAGGAGTTGATCGCGGAGTAGTGCGCGAAAACGTCCTGCGAGGAGTCATCGGGGGAAATGAAGCCGAAGCCCTTTTCAGCGTTAAACCATTTGACGGTACCAGTAGCCATTATTTTTGTCCTTCGTGAAGGTGGAGGAACTGTCCCGACTTTCGGGTCCTCCTGTTTGGGGTGCTCAAAACCGCTGCTTCAGAAGAACACGGACTTTCGACCGTGCGTACTGCCTGAACTACGAACTGCATAAACACAACAACAGGATCAACACTACAGGAGTTTTCCGGGCCGGGTGACCACACGTCACATTCGGGCTCCGACAGCACTCCCCCCGGCGGTCCGTTAGGAGACCGATTGCCGGGAGCGGGCGGATGTAACGTTCGACGACGTCGGCGCTGCTTGCGGGCGCATGGAGCCGCCCGGCCGGGCGCTGGCTGCGTTGCCGGGCGCCGACGACGTCGTCCCCGCCGCGGTCTCGACGCCGGGTTCCGCCGGGCTTTCGGCGCGGTCACTGCGACCAAGGCGGCGCTCCACGGCACGCCCGGCGGCAACCGAAAGCCGCTGGGCGGGCTGCTCCACGAAGCGGTAGAACAGTTCGGCCGCTGCGAATGAGGCAACCGCGGAGACGGCGAGCGCCAGCGGAAGCGACACGGACCGCAGCAGGGTGACACCGGCAAGGATGATCGGCAGGTGCACCAAGTAAAGACTGAAGGAAATCCGGCCTAGCCACTGGGCCACAGCGGTGTCGCCGATCTTCTTCGCCGGGCGACACAGCAGGAACACCAGGACAAGCAGCGTCGCGCCAACGGTCACGAGCGCCTCGACGCCGGTGACCGGTTTGGCCGGGCTGATCCATTCCGCATTGGCCAGCAACAGACCGGCGGCGGTCACCGGGAGCCAGACGACGCGGGGCCATGACCGGGCCAGCTCACGGATACGATCACGCTCGGCGCCGAGAATCGCGCCGATGGCAAAGATCGGCAGATAGATAAGCCAGTCAATGTGCTGCACCGCGCCCACCGCGGCCAGCGCCAGGGTAATGCCGAGCTTAAGGTGCCAGAAGCGCCGCCAGCGCAGGGCAACGAAGACGTACACCGGCAGCAGCAGGGAGAACAGGACTTCCCACCTGAGGGTCCACAGCGGGGTGTTGATGGTGCTCGCGCCCAGGAGGAGCAGGCTGTCCTTGGCCACCCGCGCCAGGCTCGGATCCACCACGTACATGTCCGCCCACGAGCTTTGCAGCGGCGACACCGTGCGGGGAACCATCACAATCAAGGCGACCGCCACGGCCAGCGCCGCCCAGGCCGGCAGGTAGAGGCGGAGCAGCCGCTTGGCGTAGTACGTAGCCCAGCGGGTCGCCGCTCCCGCCCGGGTGAACGGCAGGATCAGCACAAAGCCGGAGAGCACAAAAAAGACGTGGACCGCGGGGGTTCCGTTCCAGAGCAGATGCAGCGGGGAGAACACCGCCCACATCTCGCCCGTGTTCAGTGGCGCGGAGCGGTCGTCGAAGACCACTTCCCCGATTCCGGGCACGACGGAGAGCAGATGGCACGCGACCACCACCAAGGCGGCGATCCCGCGGAGGCCGTCCAATTGGGTGACTCGTGTTTGACCAGACTGATTCGCCATCAGCCCCATGTTACCAGTTCGTTACATTCGGACGGCGGCTGGACGGCGGCTGGACGGCGGCTGGACGGCGGGGAGCGTGCCTGCGCTTCCCGACCAGATGGGGCCATGTAAGGGCCAGGTGCCGGGGGTAGCCTACAGAGACAACCAGCGACATCCGAGATGAAATGGACGGTCACCCATGCACGCCGTGCTCGAATACTCTTACGCGGACGACTACCTCCAAACCCGGGAGAAATACCGCCCGGGTCACCTCAAGGCGGCGTGGGAAGCCGTGGAACGGGGAGACCTTTGGCTCGGCGGAGCCGTGGGCGACGGGCCCTTCACCGGGTTGCTGGTCTTCACCGGCGGGAACGCCCTCGAGGCGGCCAGGGCTTTCGCCGCCGTCGATCCCTATGTCACCGGCGGCGTCGTAACGTCGTGGACGGCCCGCCCCTGGACAACGGTGGTGGGACACGAGGCGAGCACACCCGTGCGCCCGTAGCTCGGCGGCACCGGCTTCCCGCCGTCGTCCGTTCCGACCTCGCGGGAACGGCAGCCGCATCCGCACGCGTCTACTCCGGGGCGGACGCGGGGCGGACGGGGAACGACGGCGGGCGGCCGACGGCGGTTACTCGCCTAGGAGCGCACGGCCTCTTTTGCGTCTACGGACTCGGCGATCCGCTTGATCGCGGCGAGGGTCCTGGGGATGCCGTCCAGGGCCTGCTGGGTCCGATCGGTGATTTGGGCGGCCGCCCCATCCCCGAATTTCTCGCCGAACATGGCTATCCCCTCGGGCAGGAATTCCCACGATTCGCTCAGGACGGTTCCGGAGTCGGTCGGAGTGATGGTGAAGCCCCACCGGACGAACTTGCCGCCCACCACCCAGGCGAATTCGCGGCCGCGCTCGGCAGCCACCACCTGCGACCGGGTCTCCCACGTCCGCTGCGGGAGCTCGTTGCGGCCGGTGAACCAGGCACCGACGCGGCCGGCGCTGTCCTGGTCGTCCCACCAGCATGACGTACACACCGGGCTCCACTCGCCCGTGCGGGTGATGTCCGAGACGAGGTCGTAGAGCGTCTCGGCTGATGCGTTGACCGTCACCGATTCCTGATACTGGCGGATGCTGCTCTGAGTCATGGAGTCCATCCTTACAGACGCTTCCCTCTTCCGGGCGGCGGACGGTTCCCGAGCGTCCCCACGGCGGCCTGTACCGCGCGCGGCGGCGGGCCTATCCTGCAGGAAAGTCAGTTCGTGGCCCGCAGCGTCCCGGAGGTACCGATGGAAATGCCCAAAGCGTCCGACGCCGACAAGGAGCACTTCCGCTCGGTGATTCCGGACCACCCCGGGGTGGTCATCAAGCCGATGTTCGGGAACCTCGGGGCGTTCGTGAACGGCAACATGTTCGCCGGCCTGTTTGGCCCTACCATCGGCGTGAAGCTCTCCGCGGCGGACAAAGAGACGCTCGAAAGTACCGAGCGGACGGTACCGTTCGGTCCGGCCGAGCGTCCCATGGGCGGCTATACCGGCTTGCCGGAGATCTGGAACGGCGAGGGCGACGGCGATGCGGCGCGCGCCAAGGCGTGGGTGGAAAAGGCTTACGAGCACGTGGCCGCGCTGCCGCCGAAAGAACCCAAGGCCCGCGGCAAGAAGGGCTGAGGCCGCCGCGGGCCTCAACACCGCGGCAGCCCAGCCGGGGCACCCCAACCGGGCCCGACAAAAACATGCGGCGAGCAATCCACAGCCCAATGCCCTCCGAATTGCTGGCATAAGCACCGGAGCGGCCGCACCACCGGCCGCTCCATCACTTGAAGCCCGCACCCAAGGAGCCAGCATGACAACCACGACCCGCACCCGCACCGCAGCCCGCACCGCCGTCCAGAAGGCCAGTCTCGCCGTCGGCGCCGTCTTCCTGCTGGTCGGCATCCTGGGCTTCGTCCCGGGAATCACCACCAACTACGAGTCACTGCAGTTCGCCGGACACCACTCCGAGGCAATGCTGCTGGGCCTCTTCCAGGTCTCGGTCCTGCACAACATCGTCCACCTGCTCTTCGGCGCCGCCGGCCTGTTGCTGGCCCGCACCACCACCGGCGCCCGCTCCTTCCTGCTCTACGGCGGCGTCATTTACCTGGTCCTGTTCGTGTACGGCCTGGTGGTCCCCGAAGATTCAGCCGGCGACTTCGTGCCGCTGAACAGCCTGGACAACATCCTGCACCTGGTGCTCGGCGCCGGCATGATCGCGCTGGCAATGATCCTCACCAAGGGCCGCGCCAAGGCACGCGCCTAAGCCAAAGCCCGCACGGAGAACCGCACCTCCCAACAACCGCGCCCACCGGAATCCGGTGGGCGCGGTTGTTTGTCTGTGGGAAAGCGGCAATCCCCCAAGCGGTGACGTCATGTTGCAAGCGGTGACGTCATGTTGCGGGCGGCCGGACTATGGGTGCACCAGCACCTTCACCGCTGTGTCCTTGTGGTTGATGAGGGTATCGAAGCCCTGCTCCACAAGATCATCCAGCGCGATCCTGCCGGTAATGAACGGCTTAAGGTCCACCTTGCCCTCCTGCACCATTTTGATCACCGCGGGGTGGTCCCGGACGTACGCGATGGTGCCGCGCAGGTCGATCTCCTTGAGTACCAGCTTTTGCATGTCCACGGTGGCCGGCGCGCCCCAGATGGAGACGTTGACCACCACTCCCCCGGGCCGGACGGCGTCGAGCATGGTGTCCAGCACCGCGTTCACGCCGGCGCATTCGAAGGCGACGTCGGCGCCGGTCCCGCCGGTGAGTTCCAGCACCCGGGCCGGGACGTTCTCCTGGCTGGGGTCCAGCACGTGGTCCGCCACCCCGCTGGAGACGGCCTTTTCCTTCCGCGCCTGGGTCAGTTCACTGATGATCGTGGTGACGCCCATGCCCTTGAGGACGGCCGCAGTCAGCAGCCCGATCGGGCCCGACCCGCCCACCAGGGCCACGTCGCCGGCCTTGGCGCCGCTGCGCGCCACCGCGTGATGGGCCACGGAGAGCGGCTCGATCAGGGCCGCCTCATCCAGGGGGATGTCGCCGATGGGGTGCACCCACCGCTGGTCCACCACGATCTTTTCGCTGAGCCCGCCACCGCCGCCGGAGAGCCCGATGAAGCCCATCTGCCGGCACAGGTGGTAGCTGCCCGCCTGGCACATATCGCAGTCGCCGTCCACAAAATACGGTTCGACGACGACGTTGTCCCCCACCGCGAGCCCGTCCACGCCTTCGCCGACCTCGGACACCGTCCCGGAGAACTCGTGCCCCAGGGTCACCGGCGACTCCTCGTGCGAGAGCGGGTGCGGATGCCCCGGCGCGGGGCAGAAAATGGGACCCTCAAGGTATTCGTGCAGGTCCGTGCCGCAGATCCCGCACCAGGCGACGTCAATCTTCACCGCACCGGCCCGGAGCACCGGCTCCGGGATGTCCTCGATCCGGATGTCCTTGCGGCGATGGAAACGTGCTGCCTTCATGATGGTCCTTCCGTTCGGAGGTGGCGCTCTTTCAAAGCCCGGCGCCTTTGGGCCGCCGGGCCGCGCCCGCTCATCCTCCCACCGCGCGCCGGCGTGCGACAGGGCCATCAGGCCGGGGACCCGACCCAAGCCCGCAGGTCTTGTCATGCAGTTAACTGCGCATTCATATCGCCCACGCACGCCGTCAACCCGCCGTGAATAGCGTGGCGGGCATGGACAACATCTCGCGCAGATCACTTCTTTCCGCCGGCCTCGGGGCCGGACTCGTCGCCGCCTGGCCCGGTGCCGCCGTCGCCGTCTCCACCGCGGACGACGCCGGCCTCCGCACCGATCCCTTCCACCTCGGCATCGCCTCCGGCGAGCCGTGGCCGGACGGCTTCGTGATCTGGACCCGGCTGGCCATGGACCCGGCGGCCGGGGACGGCCTGGGCGGGATGCCGTCCCGCAACGTCGCGGTGGCGTGGGAAGTGGCCGAGGACGCCGGCATGCGCACGGTGGTGGCCCGCGGCGTCGAACAGGCCCGGATCGAAACCGCCCACTCCGTGCACGTTGAGCTGCGCGGCCTGCGGCCGGGACGCGAATACTTCTACCGGTTCCGCACCGGCCGGCACCTCAGCCCCGTGGGCCGGACGCTCACCAGCCCGGCGCTGCACGAGACGCCGGCGGCGCTGGCCATGGCGTTCGCCAGCTGCGCGCAGTACGAGCACGGCTACTTCACCGCCTACGCGCGGCTGGCGCAGGACCACCCGGACCTGGTGCTGCACCTGGGCGACTACCTCTACGAGTACAAGAAGGACAGCTACGTGATCGGCGGCGGCAACCCGCGCGACCACGAGGGTCCGGAGACCGTCAACCTGGCCGGCTACCGGCAGCGGCACGCGCAGTACAAGGCCGACGCCGACCTGCAGGCCGCACACGCGGTGGCGCCGTGGCTGGTGGTGTGGGACGACCACGAGGTGGACAACAACTGGGCTGACGATGTCCCGGAGAACCGCGATGCCGGGCAGCTGAACGACACCACAGAGCACTTCCGCCAGCGCCGCGCCGCCGCGTTCCAGGCGTACTACGAGAACATGCCGCTGCGGGCCTCGTCGGTGCCGGCGGGCGCCGACATGAAGATCTACCGGAAGCTGCAGTGGGGCCAGCTGGCCAACTTCCACATGATGGATACCCGGCAGTACCGGGACGACCAGCTCGCCGGGGACGGCTGGAAGAAGAACGTCACCGAGCGCCTCGCGGAGGACCGCACCATCACCGGCGCGGAGCAGGAGAAGTGGCTGCTGGACGGTTTCCGAAACTCCACGCAGCGCTGGGACATCCTGGGCCAGCAGGTGTTCTTCGCCGAGCGGGACCGGAGCCAGGCCCCCGAGATCGACGACGTCTCCATGGACGGCTGGGACGGCTACGCCGCGTCGCGCCGCCGCATCACGCAGGGCTGGGTGGATGCGAACGTGCGCAACGCCGTCGTCCTCACCGGCGACGTGCACCGCAACTGGGCCAACAACGTCAAGGTCGACTACAAGGACCCGGCCTCCCCCGTGGTCGGCTCGGAACTGGTCTGCACCTCCATCACCTCCACGGGCAATGGCACCGGCTCCACCACGGACGCCACGATGGCTTGGAACCCCCACCTGAAGTTCTACAACGACAACCGCGGCTACGTGAACACCCGCATCACCAAGGACGCCATGACCGCCGACTTCAGGACGCTGGACTACGTCACGACGCCGGGGGCTCCCGTGAGCACGAAGGCATCGTTCGAGATCCGGGACGGTGTGCCGGGGCTGGCGGCTCGGGGGTAGGGCCAGCACCGCGAAGTTGCGGCGGCGCCCGCAGCGCCGGGCGCCGTCGCCGGGCGCCGCCGTCGCGGTTGCTAGGCGCCGCCGTCGTCCTACAGGTAGTCTCCGGCCCGTTCGCGGGCGATTTCCAGCAGCGTGGAATGGAAGGCGACCTCTGCCGGGGCGTAGACCTTGTCCTGGCGTTGGGCCAGGAGTACCCGCCGCAGGGGCGCGGCGGAGCCGAGGCTGATGACCCGGACGTCCGGGTGCTGCAGGGCCACGGCGGTCTTCGGCACCATGGCCACGCCCATGCCAACGCTCACCATCGCCTGCGCTTCCTGGTAGTCGTTGGCCAGGAAGCCGATGGTCGGTTCGAACCCGGCCTCATGGGCGGAGCGCTGCAGCACTTCGACGACGGGGTGCGCTTCGGCCCGCACGATCCACGATTCCTTGCGGAGCTCCTCCATCCGGATCTCGTCGCGGTCGGCCAGCGGATGGCTGCGGGACACCAGCAGGACCGTGCTTTCCTGGAAAACCTCTGTGATCCGGATGGAATCGTCGTGAAAGCGGTTCCAGGGGTAGTCCCACAGCAGGCAGAGCCCGGTTACGCCGGACTGCAGGTCGCTCACCAGGTCATCGAAGCGCGCGCTGCGGAGGGACAGGCCAATCGCCGGGTACCTCTTCTTGAAGGCCCGGATGACCACCGGCAGGAACGAGCCGGCGAGCGTCGGAAACGTGCCAACAGTCAGCGAGCCCCGCTTGAGGCCGGCGATCTGGTCCAGGTCGGACTGGGCGGCCCGCATTTGCCCGATGACCTTGCGCGCGTGCCCGGCAAGCACCTGGCCCGCCTCGGTGGGCACCACTCCGCGGGAGCGGCGGTTCAGTAGCGGCTGCCCGACTTCCTGCTCGAGCTTCCGCAGCTGCTGCGAAACGGCGGAGGGCGTGTACATCATCAGCTCGGCTGCGGCGGTGATCGATCCCTGCTCCACCACCTCCACTAGCAAGGCAAGGCGCCGGATGTCGAACAATTCCTGGTCAGGATCGTTAAGCAACGCTTTACCCTTCTGTTGATTCCGTTAATTCTATACACTCACCACCCGCCCCGCGGGTAAAAGCCAGCGACTTCCGACGGCGGGGCCGCCTGAGGCGGGCACCTAAGGACCGCTGCGATAGTGAATTAAGCATCGCTACACTCCCTTGCAGATATCCAACCTTGTCTTCATTTGTGATCTGGATCAATCTCGAATCAAGCCCTTGAACACCTCGGGGCAGAACCGAAGCAAGGAACAGACCATGAAGATCGAAGCGGAGTGGATGCGCGGAGGCACCAGCAAATGCTGGGTCTTCGAAACCGGCCAGCTGGATGAAACCGGGACCAGCCCGGACGTCCTGCTGCCCCGGTTGTTCGGCAGCCCCGACCACCGGCAGATCGACGGCGTCGGTGGCGCCACCTCCACCACCAGCAAGGCGATGATCCTGCACCGCCCCGCCGACGCCGGCGTCGACGTCGAATTCACCTTCGCCCAGGTGGGCATCGAAGAGGCCGCCGTGGACTGGGGCAGCAACTGCGGCAACTGCTCCGCAGTGGTTGGCCTCTACGCCATCGAAAAGGGCTGGGTGGTCCCCACCGGAGACGTCACCCGGATCGTCACCCGGAACACCAACACCGGCCAGGTCATCATCCAGCGGGTGGCGACGCCGGCCGGCGCCCTGCCGATCGTCCCCCAGGCCCAGATGCCCGGTGTTCCGTTCCCCGGCTACCGGGTGGGGCTCGGCTTCCTGGACCCGGCCGGCAAGACCACCGGCAAACTGCTCCCCACGGGATCCGCCACCGACACCATCACCGCCGGAGGAACCCGCTGGACTGTCTCCATGGTCGACGCCGGAGCGCCGGTCGTCATGCTGCGCGCCGAGGACCTGGGCCTTGACCCGGAGCGCCACGGCAGCTGGCCCGCCGGGCTGGAACTCCAGCTGGACACCCTGGAACACATCCGGCGCCAGGCAGCGGTGCGGATGGGTCTCGCACCGACTCCCGGCGACGCCGCCCGCGCCGTCCCCAAGGTCGCCGTCGTGGCCGCCCCCGCCCCGTCCGACGCCGACAGCGACGTCGCCGTCGTCATGCTTTCGATGGGCAAGCCGCACCCGGCCCTGGCCATCACCGGAAGCATCGCCCTGACCCTGGCGGCCCGAACCCCGGGCACGTTGCTTGCCGACATCACCGGCGGCACCGTACGCCCCACCCTGCGGCTGCGCACCCCGGCCGGGGTGATCGAAACCTGGAGCGAGGAACGGGACGGGCAGCTGCTCGTCGGCGTCGACCGCACAGCCCGCACCATCGCCACTACCACCATCCACCTTCCCGAGGCCCTCGGCACCGCCGTCGGCGCCTCCCTTGCCAGCGCTACTCAATGAGGAGAGAGCATCATGACTAACATCGCAGAAAAGACTGCAGACCAGACCACGGAAGAGACGGCCGTACAGACGGCTGAACAGACCGGCCCCGGCGACACCCGGGTCGAGCCCTCCCGGCGTCCCGACCGCCGTCGCCGTATCCTGCTGGTGACGGTAGCCGCGATCGCTGTCCTGGGTCTGCTGGCCCTCCTGTTCGGAGGTGTCCTCTTCAACCCCGCGGCCGCCTCTGAATCGGAGCCGACCATGACCGCCACCCAGATCATCCCGCTCGTCATCCTCGTGGTGATGTTCGTCGTCGCCACGAAATGGCCACTGAACATCGGCGTCATGGGGCTGGTGGCATCCTTCGGCGTCGGCTATTTCATGCTGGGCATGAGCGACAAGGAAATCCTGGAGGACTTCCCGGCCAGCATCGTCCTGACGATCATCGGCGTGACCTACTTCTTCAGCATGGCCCAGCGGAACGGATCGATCGACATCATCGTCCAGACCTGCGTGCGGCTGGTCCGGGGCAAAACCATGCTGCTTCCCTGGGTGTTCTTCCTCCTGGCCGCCGCGCTGACCGCGCTGGGCACCTTCTCCCCCGCGGCGGTGGCGCTGCTGGCCCCGGCGGCGCTGGGCCTGGCGTACGAGTCGCGCATCCACCCGGTCCTGATGGGCGCCTTCGTGATCAACGGAGCCCACGCCGGCGGCTTCTCCCCGCTGTCCGTCGCCGGCGTCCTGGTGCACGACATCGCACTGAAGAACGGCTTCCCCATCTCGCAGGGCGGGCTCTTCACGGCCAGCTTTGCCCTCAACTTCATCCTGTCCGCCCTGACCATCGTGCTGTTCGCCCTGCTGGGCAAGCTGCGCGACAAGCACGCCAACGCGTACGCCGGCCTCGAGACGCCGCGCACCGGCCGCCCCGGGGGCCAGCGGATCTTCACCCTGGTTCTGATCGCGGCGATCCTGGTGTGCACGCTGGGCTTCCACCTGCCGATCGGCTTCGTAGCGCTGTCCGCCGGCCTGCTGCTGGCGTTTGTCAACATCAAGGAGCACAAGACGTTCATTGGCGGCGTGTCCTGGTCCACCGTGCTGCTGGTGGCCGGCATGATCACCTACGTCTCGCTGCTCCAGCACGTGGGCGTCATCGACACCCTCGCCGAGATGGCCCTCGCCCTGGGAGCGCCGCTGCTGATCGCACTGGTCCTCTGCTACGTCATCGGCGTCGGCTCCGCGTTCGCGTCCTCGACGGCGCTGCTGACCGCGTTCATTCCGATGGCCGGGCCGCTGCTGGCCACCAGCTCGCTGAGCGCCTCCGGCACCGTCGCGGCCCTCGCCATCGCGGCCACCGTCGTGGACGTCTCCCCCTTCTCCACCGACGGCGCCCTGGTGGTGGCCAACGCCCGCGACAACGACCGCCAGCGCGTCTACCGCCAGCTGATGATGTACGCCGGCGGCGTGGTTCTCGTGGCTCCTGCGCTGGCGTGGGCGCTGCTGGTACCGACGGGGGTTATGTAGGGGCTTTTACACACCAGAGGCAGGCCGGCTTTCACAGGCGGCCTGCCTTTTGGTTCATCGCGATGATGTGGAGGCTATGACGGGGCACGTCTCCATAGCCGTGTCTTTGTAGTTGATCAGGGTGTCAAAACCCTGCTCCACCAGGTCCTCAAGCGCTATCGTGCCGGTGCTGAACGGTTTTGGTCCACCTTGGCCGCCTGCACCCCCTATTGGCGGCCTCTGCGATCCGGCCTGGGAAGAGTGGGCCTGCCAACTTCGGCTTCGAGAAGCCGTCGGTCACCACGCTGGGGATCAACACCGTGCAGAAACGCGCCGACTACCTGCGATTCTCGAGATCGAAAAACTTCGCAGACCAATGCCCCGGTCTCCCGTAAGCGCTAGCCCATAGCCGAGTGACGAAGTTCTGTTCCCGCTAAGACGCCATATGTGTCGGTGCTTTGGGCGATGGAACACACTGCAGGTCCGAGATTCGCCCCCCCCCCTGCGTGTCGCGTTCAACGGACGAATGCCGTCAATTCTGGCGATATAAGCTGGTCGGATTCAGTTGAGAGGAAAACTAGTGCCCCGGGCAGCAAACGTTTCAGACTTCCACGAGCGCGTTCTCAAACCGATTTCGGCGATGCCCCCCCGCGGCACAACGGCTCTAGACTACAAGTCATACATGGCACTACCGGTAGCCGATCGCTCGGGCGACGAGGCATCGTTCGTCGATTCTCAATTCACGCCGCGGCTCTTGGAATGGCTCGGCTGGTCCAGTTCCGACTGGCACTACAACGCACCCGAAACTGGTGGCCACAAAAACACACAACGACCCGATTTTCGTATAGTTGCCGCTGGTGTCACAGCGTTCATTGTAGAAAACAAAAATACCACTGAGGAATGGGGCCTCCAGCGGCTGCCCCAAATACGAAAGTATGTAGCTGGAACAAATGCCTTCGCGCTTTGGACGAACGGTGACCTGATTCGCTTAGTGAAAATCGGTTCCGGGAGTGGCGTCGCAACGCTGGCGCAGCTATCAGCGCGCGAGATCGCAGAGGGGCGAGCGTTTCCCACCGATGAATTCGCGTTGGCCACGATCTTGGATTTACTTTCCAAGGACAGGTTCACAGAGTTCGCAGGCTTAGCCCAGAAAGCGAGCTCAAATCCTACTCGCGTACACCTCACCGAGACGCGCGCCTTGGAAGAATTCATCGCAGGCGCGCAGGATCGCCTGACAGCGATAGGCCACAACGCAGCTTCACAGGTTTATGCAGCTCTAAGCGCGGAAGCCGCTTCAACGGCCAGCGATTCTGCCGCTCGGATTCGCCTGGAGCAAATTAACAACGCCCTAGCGGGGAGAGGATGGCCCGCTGTCCGCCAAGCTGAAATTGCGGCATTACTAAAAGACGTTCAAGTACGATTCGGACAGTTATCCGACTCTGCCGTGGCGATCGAGCGAATTCCGAAAGCCATTGCTGATAAAGTAACTGCCTGGCAACAGGAAGTATTGCAGCTCGACAGCCAAAAAAAACTGCGCGATATTGAAAATGAGAAAAACCTCAAGATCCTCAATTCCCTGAGCATCTGGCGACGCTTACAGCCTGACTCGGGCAACGCCAGTGTGGAGCGATTTAGCGAACAAGTCTCATATGTTCTGTTTGTTCGACTTCTTCTAGTTCGAGTCTTGGAGGATAAACAGATACTTCAGGAGCGCATTGTCGCTAACGGCGGCTTTGCGGCTTGGCGCCAGCTGATTGCCCGAAATAGCAATCAACCAGTGGCCGAATCAACAGATATAGCCGGCGACCAGCTACTGTCTCTCGTTTATCGTACCGTTTCTCGATATTATGGACACTTTTTCGACCAGCCCATATTTGATTGGTTTGAGGTCGACGATTACTCGCTTGTGGCGCTGCTCAGCCATCTCAATGACTATGAGTTTAGCGACATATCGGATGACGTTATTGGGTTTACCTATGAACGCTATATTGATCGAGTTAACAAGAAGCAAAAGGGCCAATTTCTGACACGCAGTGGCATTGTAAACTATATTCTTGATGACGTGAGCTACCACGGCCCCCTGATCATCGGCAAGAAACTCATCGATCCCGCGTGCGGATCGGGATCATTCCTAATCCATGCTACGCGCCGTCTTCGACGTGAGCTTCTGGTTTCCCTTTCAAATCAGTACCGTTTACCCGAAAAGATTTTCACGGACGGTGAGAGTCCGTCACGAATTGAATTTGCCCGAACACTTATCGGATTGGTAGAGCAGGATATCGTAGGGATGGATCTAGACCCATTCGCCTGCTACCTCGCCGAACTTAACCTCTTCGTCCAAGTCTTAGATGAACTGGGTGTTCTTTGGAGCCACGGTGAGCTAAGCCCAATTTCACGCTTCTCAGTGTTCAACACTGACAGTCTGGCACTGCCGGAAGATGTGCTGGCAAAATCAATTGATTCTGACACTCTAGATCTAAATTTCAAGTCCACTCCTATTGATGATGGCTGGGAAGCCAAGTCTCTCACGGGAAGGTTCAGCCCCCGATTCGACTTCGTCGTTGCGAATCCCCCGTTCGTTTCTTCGAAAAAGCAGCCATCGTTGAGTACAGTACTTTCACGACCGTTCTATGCCGAAGACGCAATATCGCAGGACGGGAACCTATACCTATGTTTCCTGAGGCTCGCGGAGTACCTCTTGGCAGAGAACGGGCGCGCATCGATCATCTGTCCCGTCACTCTCGTAGGTGATGACAGCGGCGAAAAGGTGAGAAAGCTTCTCACCTCTGGCCGCATCCGGCTGACCAGCCTCACTCGTTTCACGAGCGCCACGGTGTTATTTGCAGATGTTGATCAATGGATGATGATAGTTGGGTTCGAGGTTGCCGCGGCCGACCCGACAGCGACAGTCAGACTTCGACACGGCATGGATGAGGTGGAGGCCGCTGCCGAGGAGGTCGTTAGACCAATTTCGGACGTGGTTGGTTCAGAGCCTAAATTTTCTCGGACACTGTCATCGGAGTGGAGACATCCCTGGCTCGTAGTCGCGGAGGATTCCGCTTATAACGCTTGGAAGCAGATTCTCAATGCCAGCGAAGACTATATCGAGACACTTTTCGGTGAATCGATCACATGGTCCCAGGGTGACGTCAATACAACAAAGGCAAAACCTTATCGAAGCTCGACCCCCTCGGTGGCAACCTTGCCCGCATACACGGGAGGCTCAGCACGCCCCTTTGCGCCATTACTCGCGGGCGACGGTTACGTGAAGGTTCCGTCAACGAGGCCAGCCACGGGGGTTGGGTCTACGATCTTTGACCTAGGGAATCTCCCCACCGTCGAATGCGGGTTCCTGATCGGCGCCCAGATGAACATGCACGTGGGGCGGCGGCTGAAAGGGACCTGGTTCGGCCGCGGTCCGAACAGTTCATTCGTGGCTTATCACAGCCTATGGCGGGTCAAGACATCCGCTACCGAGCTATTGCGCGCTAAGGCTCTTTTCGGACTCGTTACGAGTGCGCTCGTAAACTACTCGTATGCTCTATGGTCTACAAACTTCAATGTCCAGAAAAGTACTCTTTTCCGCCTTCCGTGCCCTAGCGCCTCGACTTTTCCCGTACAAGCATTGGCTTCAGCTGTGGATGTAGCACTGGACACGGCTAAAAATCTTTACACATTTGCTCAACTGAACTCTGCTCGAATCGACAACGACATGAGTGCTGTTTTTAATATCGATCGTTTACTAGAGCAGAATCCCACGGTTCCTACGTGCACGCTTCGACATGCCGTTCTCAGCGCCACGATGCGCGTTACGCCTGGAACATCCATGCGGGTGGGTCGAATATTGTCGGAGGGCCGTCTCCAATCACACGTAGCTGGATATACGGCGCTCGTAGAGGAGTTTCTGGGAAGTCATACACAATCCCAGTGGGAGTCCGTGCTAGACAGCGTCATCGTTCCCCGTTCAGACGCGGTCACGAGATGGAACTCATTGTTCAATGGTCTGAAGCAACAGGCTCAGACTCGTTCTCAGACGGCCCTCGACGCACGATTGGCAATCGACGACATCGTGTTCGATTGGTACTCAATTCCCCAGAACAGTCCAATTCTTGAGGTGATCAAACTCGGCGTGCCGTGGGAATATCGGCGCGCGCGAGCCCGGAATAGATCTATTGTTCGCGAAGCAACGGCGGCTGAAACGGAGAATTTGTCCCCGACCCAATTGGATGACCTTCAGGTGCTTGACATTTTTGGCACGAACCCTTCCGACTCTTCACCGGTCGGTGTGGGCTAAGGGGCGCCGCTTCGGACCGGGCTAGGAGTTGGGGGTCGAGGTCCAGAAGCGTTGCCCCGTTGCCGCCGGCGCCCACAGCCGTTGCCCCGCCCCCCCCCTGATCGGCTGGAGCACGGTCGGCCTCGGCTACGGTTAAAGGACTGAGGGCGTTGTGCAGCCGGCTCCGACCCGATGGGCTACCGGCCCCAGGGCGCCTCGCGCATGGGACGCTCATGCTGTCGCGTTTCCGGCCGACTCAATGGGCGTTTCAGCGCGGAGCCAGAGGAGCACCAATTACTGTGCCACCGCAGGCGCGGTGGCTTCCGCCGGCATCGGCCGGTGCAACTTCCACGTGATCGCCATCGCCTCCTCCCCCGCGCGCTGCACATGCTCCACTTGGCTAAGGCACGAGCACGGAACAGTCAGCCCGGTCTCGTCTTCGGAGGAATTGCGGGTCAAGATCAGAATCTTGGAGCTGTGCACTGCCCGATCCAGGTACCGTTTGCCCCACGGGCTACCCGGAGAGTTCGGGTTCTCCGATTCCCCCTTGAACAGCTCCGGGCTGATGGCGTAGTCCTCGTACTTGTTGGTGGCCGAGTGCTCGTTGCCGTCCTTGTTCAGCGTGACAAAGATGGCGTGCGTGGACGTTTCGTGGCACTAGGTGACGCCCTCGCGGTGCCGCACGTTTTGCCGAGCTCCAGCGAATAGTACTCAATGCCGCTGAGACTTCCGTGCGATAGCAGCGGGATGTGCTGCAGTCCGGCGCCAGGCCCTTCGCGGCATGCTTTGACGCGACCACAACGAGCTGGCGGACCTCAACGCAGACAAACTGGTGGGCGCGCAGATAATCAAGGCCGGCATCGCATGATTAGACCCGCCGCCGTCGTCCCCGAGCTTGCAGAACAGCATGCGGGCGAACCTCTGTTCCCGCGTGCCGAGGGGCATGGGCGGTCCCCGCGCTGCTTCCCCTATGCGGGCCCCTTCAACACGTACATCAATGCGGTGACCCAGCTTTGCCCCGGGAACCACATGGGTCGGACAGTACAGCCCGGTGGGCAACGACTAGCATGGGAGCCCCTGGCCGGGCCCGGTCAACTCGCTTACTGCTTGCTACCGCTTCTCGGCTCCGGCGGATGTTTACAGCCAGATCGCACCAGCTCAGGGACTTCCACTTCAGCGTCGCAGGTGACCTGTAATCAAATGCGGCTCGAGGCCCGCCCCGGAGCCTAAGGACGACCTCCACATGTCGAGAGTGAGGCTGTGTCGCGGACTACCAGGTCGAAGACTTCGTCATCTTAGGCACCGAAGGGCGCCCAGGCGTCCAGTTCTGTGGCCGAGGAACGAGACCTTGTCATGGAACATGTTGGACGAGAAACTGCCATTAGCCGCGGCTGCAGTGTTCTTCAGGCTGTTCTGCGATGCCAAGGTCATCGCCATCGCCGAGGGCAGAGACGCAATTGAGTTTTTGTCTACCGCGCAGCTAGCCTTGTCCAAGCCAGGGGGTCCCCGTCCGATCATTACGTCGCAGCTATTAGCGTTGTAGCGGATGATAGCCGCCTCGAGCCACTTCTTCGTCGATGCCACTGCACTGGCCACCTAGGCAGCTGTCTTTATCGAGGTTGGAGGCGCCTAAGCCGAGGAGGCGATCGTCGATCGCGACGAGCCTGGCTACTATGTGTTGCCCGCGAACCTTTCCAGCACCAGGACCGCTGTAGCGCCAGCTCCGACTCGCGCAATATTTCCCATTTTCAATTTGTTGCCGTTCAATGCCCCGAATCTTAACTGCTCGCCTTGCGCCCCCCAACCCCAACCCCGCCCGCTGGCCTGTGGAATATGGACGTTAGGCAAGGCTGGCCACAGCTATGTGTTCTAGTCAGGTCGGGACCGACCGATCCGGACCGGCGGGACCTCACTGTCGAGCGGGCGGCTCTCGGCTTTAGGCGCACCAATTAATGAGCTTTCCGCCTTCGACGCGGTTCGTGTGCCCAGCACCTGAGTCTGCCAATTAGCCCAAAATCGCGTCATGGCTGCAACGACAAGAGCGCCGTGGTTACGTGCCCATGGGAGTGGTTTTCGGCCTTGACGCAACAAGGGCCGCAGTCGAAGTCGTCCACGCCGCGTAGGATGCGTTGGCAAGTGATCTCACACGGGCCAGTATTTCTGAGGGTTCCTGGGAAAGGTCGAGGGGGAACTCCACCACCGAAATTCCGGTATTCACAATTCGCCGTACTCTGGCCCGCCCAGGTCCTGCATAAACAAGCCATGCCCGAGGGACCCTCAACGCCGTACAGTAGGACAGCATCTGGTAATGATCAGCGTTGGGGTAGGTGCCCGATGAACTAGCGGCCTTGTATTTGGCATCGAATACAATAGCGGGCGTACCGCTCACCGAGTGCACAATATCAACGTACATCCGCACCCGGTCGTCCTTCTTGGAACCGGCCCTCTGCTCATCAAGAAACGCCTCGAACTGCCCCTCCGTCTCGCCGGGATGGTCAACAAATGCCTCTCTGACGGCTGTCGTCACGAAATCTTCGAACACCGTCGCCATGTCAACGACGAAAGAAGCGACGGAGTGACGTCCCAACCCGGCTTCCGCCGACATGTTCAGCAGGATGATTTCCGCCAGCCGAAGTGCCGGTAAGTAGTGCGCGTTCACCCGGGACTCCGTCCACGACGGCAGCGGCGCCCCAGCGCGCAGCTCCGACACTCCGTCCAGCTTGGAATCCAGGTGAGCAAGTCGCCACCGAATGTCGTCCGAAAGCCTCGGGACCTGCATCATCAGGCGAACGCCAGCCCGCAGAATACGGTTCTCGGCGATGTCTACGGTGAAGTCGTCGAACGCGACTTCCAGCGGCAGGAGCATGCCGGGGCGGCGGGTCATTTGGTCCCCCACCCGGATCCGCCCCCGGACGGTGCGCAGAGCATCCTCAACATGGACATACCCGCTGAGCGCGCCGCCTTCCAGCGCTCTCAGGCCCTGGCGGGCCAGGGATTCCCCCAGGGCGGCGAAGAGATCTGTGTCTTCGACACCGGCAACGTCGTCGGGCCGAAACCCCGGGTTAGTGGCATAGCCGAGCAGGAAAAGTAGCCGGCTGAGACCAACTTTTTCTTTGGGCTTGACCTCGACCAGCAGGTTTCCGACCTGGACCGCCCCAACCGTTCCCGTCGGCAGCACGGTCCACCTGCCACCATATGTTGGGGACACGGCAACGAGTCCGGTGTCCCGGAGTGTTGCGGCGACTTCCCGGTCTAGCTCGACGGGCTCCGACGATGTCTGCAGCTCATCCAGGACGATGTTTTGCAACATCAGCGGGGCGTGTCTTCGGATTCCCCGATGAGTTGCTCGAGTTCGTCCTCCCCCACGGGAGCCGAATCGCCAGCGCCAAGCAACAAATCAACGGGCCCAACATCAGTGCCGGCTTTCCGCCTCATCGCCGCCAGTCCAAACCTCTCCCGGACCTGGTCCCGTTTCAGGCGGCCAAAGTATTGTTCCTCCAGCAGCGGCAGCAGCTCGTACTTCCAGATTTCCTCGAGCCCCTCATCAGTTTCGGCATGGGGCTTCATGAAGTACGACGGCCCAATCATCAGATCGCGGTTCGTCTCCTCAATCTCATTGTTTAAGGCGTTGAGGAGATCGGCCCGTAGCGAGGGTTTGCCGTTCGCTTTAAGGAAGCGTTCGAGCAGCCCAGAGATTATGCCGTCCTGCGGGTGAAGCTCGACGAATGCGAAGCGGCGCCTGATGGCGGCGTCCACCATCGCGATGGACCTATCGGAGGTGTTCATCGTGCCGATGATGAACAGGTTGGGCGGCAGGGCGAAGACCTTGTCTGGGTTGTACTGGAGGTTGATGCCCTCGTTGCGGTACTCCAGCAGGTAGTACAGCTCGCCGAAGATCTTGGCGAGGTTGCCGCGGTTCATCTCATCGATGATTAGAAAATACGGCTTGTCGCGGTTGCCCTCAGATGACGCTTCGTCGGCGATACGCCGCAGTGGCCCCGCTTCGAGGCTGAATGCCACGTTACCGTCCTGGCTTTTCGCCGGCCGGTAGCCCTCAAAAAAGTCTTCGTATGCGTAGGAAGGGTGGAACTGGACCGTCTTGACGTGGTCGGTGTGCTCCTCCCCCACCAGGAACTTGGCGATCGCCGTTCCCAGAAAGGTCTTGCCGGTTCCGGGAGGGCCGTAGAAGACGATCTGCTGCCGGGTCTGGAGGAGTCGGATCACTTCCTGCAAGTGCTCCTGGTGCACGTGCAGCTTTCGTGCCAGTTCTGGCGTGGCTTTCTTCAGGTGGGGTACGACGGCGATTTGCGGCACGGGTGCCACAACTTCCGTCTCGTTATCGGGGTCAGCTTCCGCACCGAACCAGGCCGTGATGATGGAAAGCGCTTCGGTAAGGTCGACGGCTGACCCTTGCTCGGCCAGCAGCCGCGGCAGGGGCGCGGGCATGTCTTCATTGCTGATCGGCGTCTTCTGCCACGCGACAGCGCGTCGCAAGCGGGATGTCGCGTCCTCGACGTAGTGAGCCTCCCCGGTTACGACCCCTATATAGAGACCGTCTTCGAAGGCGGTGAGGACGAAGTCGTCCACTTTCATGATGCTGAGGAAGCGATGGTATTCCATGGCACGGAGTTTGCGCTCCGAATATTCGATGTGTTGGTAGCCCTTATTGACGGCCGCCTGTAATTGGCTCAGGTTCGATCCTGGCGTGGGTGACCCAAGGTGTTGTGCGGGGGTGGACACGAAACCGCCCTCAAGCCACGGATGCAGCATGGTCGTCCCTGCCTGGCTCTGCCTGACCAGCCACGCCCGCTGTCCGGAGTCTTCCGCGCCCGCCCGCCACTGGCTTAGATAGGGTTCGCTATACCATTCCACAAATTCATTCGAGCTTCCCTGTTGGACGAGCCGAATGGCATGGAGGTCTCTGGCAATCACGGCCTCGTTGTTGTCGTTTCGACCTGTTGCACCGCCAATTACGCCTGCAAATGCGTGCCAAATCTCTGTCCGGTGGTCCCGCTTTACAACAGGGGGCAAGTATCCCGGCCACGCGATATAGTCCACGCTGTAACGGATCATGGGGCGGTCATCGGGGACTGACTGGGTGATGTCACGAAACGCCCAAGGGTCCGTGAGCGCGGCTTCAATCAAGCTCATTGGTTGTGTCGCTACATGCTCAACGAGCCGAGACAGCCATTTGATGTGCTCTGCCACTTGGATGTTGAATCCGACACCGCCGTGGAAGGCGCCTTCGACGTCCAGGCCCTCTTGAAGCGTCGGAGGTAGCGACATTTCGTCGCGTTCGATCCAGGAAAGAATTTTCTCGATCCTGGCGATCTTTGTTTGGGCGCCTACGTTCGAGAGTGGCAGCACCTGAAGGTACGCCAGTTCCGCTGCCAAGAGGACCACGCCACGGCTGGCGCCTTGCAGTTGACGTTCGAACTTAGCCATGAAGGTTCCGGGGCCGACGTCGAGCTCACTTCTTCTTGCCAGCTCTCGAGCGTTTTCGGCTGTCCACGTTGGCGTTGAGCGGTCGATGGCGGAAGGGCCGCTGCGAAATCCGCTCTCGAGGATCAGTCGCCCTGCGGCTTCGAGCTGGGGAGCTATCGTGGCAGCGGGAGTGCTGAGATCGATCTCGGCAGCCGCGGCCTTATCTCCGCGCCATTTACGGAAGTTCACCACATCCTGGGAGGTCCATTCGTCCGCCGGATCGGCGTTCATGACCGTCCACATGATTCCCTGGGCTTCCAAGCGGTCATAGTTACCGAGGCTCGCAAGAGCCAGCTCCGACCGGAGCTGATCGAGGACGTCCAAGAACGCCTCATAGCGTCCTTGCGGAGTCCGTACGGCGTCTTTGTAGTCAAAACCGATGATGTTCCAGAACAGTCGGACCGCTTCGGGACGGTACGGCGGAAACTCGATTGGATCCACAGCCATAAGCAGGACAGAACCCACGCCGGTGGCAATGCCATCTGAGAGTTCCCGGGAGTTGAGCTCCTTCAGGCCTGTAACCAAGTCCGTTAGCCCCTGGGTTCCCGGATTTCCAGACCAAAAGTTCGTCAGGAGGCGTTGAAGATGCTGCACCGAGGCCTCATCCAGCTTGTCCATCGCCCCGATGGTTCTGTAGTTGACGAGATTCGTCGTCCGCAGGGCCCTAATGAAGTGAGCGTGCCACTCGGGATCTCCCGCCAGCAATTCGGCTCGGATTTCTGAGAGCTTTGCCGCCAGCTCTTTCTTGTAGTCATTTTCTTCCGCATCGACGTCGACAGTTTCAATAAATTTGCCGGCAAACTCGATGAACGGCGTCCAGTTCAGGTTCTGAGTCATGCGGAGAGCTCCTTGATGGGGTGGCGTGGGCCCTGGCCGGGTGGCGGGTTGAGCGTTGATTGGAAGGGGATGCCAGTGTCAATACCTTGCTGCAGGGCGCTGTAAGCCTCGAGGATCAGGCGTTTGGTGAGGTACTCACCAAACTCTGCTTCGTCCTTACGTTTCACAATGGGGAAGCTGTCCATGATATGGACCACCTCCGTCTCATCCAGTTCATAGAGGTGGAAAAAGAGGGCGTCCACCTCAGCACGAAGACGCTTCCGTCGATCGCGGTCCCACAAGAACGGCTCACCCAAGTCGCCCTCAGAACTGGCCATCCCACGCATGTCGTTGGCTGTAAAATGTAGCTCCAACAAGCGGGGGTGCAGCCACTCCTTAGGACTGCCGCCAACACCTTGGAACAGAGCCGTGAAGTGGGACGGTGTCAAGACCGCGAGCTGCTGGAAGTAACCGAACGTGAAGTTCGTACCGCCGATCTTCTGACGGGCTACGTAGTCGGAAGCGAAGGACGTGAGATTCGCGGCCAACAGAAGCGACTTTGATCCGAGGACTAGTGGCATCGAATGGCCTACAGCGACTCGCGGCAAGGGCGAGGCAATCGTTGTCCTTTCATTCGTTACGTTCGTAATGTTTCTCCAGCCGATAAACCATGGGTTGTCGCCGCGTCCTACGAGCGCCTTGTCCACGGTGGCCTCAGCGACCCAATACCGTCCGACTACCTCGAATGAGGGGTCCTTCTTCTCTATGTCGGTCGTGTCGCGAGACTCAAGCCCATCGAAAGTAGCCCAGCGGTGGTCAAATTGATGGATCATCTTAGCCTCATAGAGCGGCAGCATCTTCTCCAGCTTTCCGCTGACAGATCGTTCGAAGACGTTCCCCTTCAGTGTCCAGCCGTTGCCCGCCAGCTGCTCACGGGTGTGAAATAGATGCGAATCCGAGGTCATGTTGAAGAGGCCCTGCATGAATGAGACGCCCCACGGATTGCCGTTTACGGGGTCGGTCTCGTTGATGAGGACGGGGACGCGTCGGTAAATACCGAGAGTGATCTCAGCGTCGCGGCGAGTACGGAAGACTGGCAGGGTACCCGTGTTCGGGTTGAGGAGCTTGATCTCTTTCGGCGTGAGCTCGAATTTCGACCCGGAAATCTCGGCCGGATCGCGAAGGAAGAAAGCGAACGAGGCAACCTCCGCCTTTGTCAGTCGGCCCGCGATGGTCAAAAGGCAGAACTTATATCGGGAATCGACTCCGACAAACAAGGGTGCCCGATTCTCGAAGTCATAGAGCCCCGCAATGGTGGCTGTCTCCACCATGTCCTTGAAGAAGTATTGGGTCGTGTGGTCGGTCGCAATTCCGGTGGGTACGATGACTCCGGTTCGGCCCAGCGGATGAGTCATTGACCGAAAAAGCTCGGCAAAGAGTGGATCCGTCTTAACCCTTCCGCGTCCGCAGAATGGGTACCGCCCCGAGTTCGCGGCGAAGTGGCGGAGTCCATCGATTTCACGCTTACGCGATCGGAACTTGGCGTCAAGGATTGGATCGGATTCGGGCAGCTCCGCGATGAGTTTCTTTCGTTTCGCTCCCGTGGCAGTCGCGATCCCCAAATTTTCAGATGCAAAGAACTCTTGTTCCTTGAGCTCGATGTTCTCCCACGGGGGGTTACCCAGAATGCAGGAGAAGCCTCCGGGCCAGCCCTCGGGACCGACGTCTTCGCGCGCGTCCGGATCACCAAAGACCTCCGGAAATTCCAGGTGCCAGTGGAAGAAACGGTACTCGTTGGCGAGCTCGCGGATCTTGTAGACCGTCGGGCCATACCCCGCGGCGGTCCCGGAGTCGCCCAGCTGCCGGACGATAGATGAGGTGGGAGGCTCGGCCTCCCCCGGTTTCAGGGGCCAGACGAAGGCTGCGCACCAGGCATCCGCCTGGAGCCTCTTCTGCTCCATGGCCGCGGAGTGGTCGAAGGCGTCGTAGGCCTTTGCTCGGGACCGGGCTTCCTCGGCGCTCGAAACGGGTTTGACCAACTCGCGGCGCTGGCTGATCAGCTGCGCCACAGCCGACTGCGTGCCGCCGAAGCTGAAGGCGTCCTGCCCCAGCGAGCCAAATAGCTTGTCCGCCTTCCGCGTATTCTCGGCCCTGTTTCGCCTCTTTGCCTCCGCCACGGTCCTCTTGTCATCGCCCTCCAAGAGCGAGAAGGCCCCCTCGGGTACGCCGCCGGCGAGCAGCGCAGGCGTTGTTCCCAACAGGCTGTTGCCGATCTTGATCCGTGCGTCCAGGAAGCCCAGCGGTTTCCCGGGCTGCATGGCTTCCAGCCACAGGGACACTTTGGCAAGTTCGGCGGCGAGGTCATTCATGTCCACGCCGTAGATGCAGCGTTCCACCACGTCATGCAGCGCGCTCTGCACCTCGCCGGGTGTGGGCTCGTTATCGCCGGCGCGCACCTCGGCCAGGCGACGGGCAACCCGGCGGGCGGCGGCTACCAGAAAGCCGCCGGAGCCGGAGGCAGGGTCGCACACGGTCAGCGCAAGAAGCCGGGCCTCGGCGTCGTCCGGTCCTGTCGCACCATTCACGGCCCGGTCCAGAAGCGGGTCCAAGGCGGTGTCCAAGAGCGCGGACACCAGACTCGGCGGGGTGTAGTAGGAGCCGGTGGTCTTGCGCTCGTTCCCGGCCAGATGCGCGAGTTCAAAGGACCGCGTCCCGGTGTCGACGCGGGGCATCAATTCCAGCAAAGATTCGTAAACGGAGCCCAATTCCTCGGCCCCGAGATGTCGGTAGTCCACTGGCTGCAGACGGCCGGCCTTTCCAGCCACCCAGCCTAGGCCGCGGATGGCCTTGAGGAAGTCCTGGTTTGCCAACTCTGCACCTAGCAATAGGTCCTCGTACGGTTGCCCGGCCAGACGTGCGGCGCGGGGATCGGGATCAAAGAGACCGCCGAGTGCCGGCAGACCGACTACACCGAGGCCGTCGCCGCCCAGGGCGCCCAACACGAGTTTCTGGGTACGCCACAGGTCCGGATGCGGGCCTCCGTCGCGCGTTCGGGACATCTTCCGGAGCCGCTGCGTTGAAAAGTAGGTCTCGTAGCGGTGGCGGGCCTCGGTGGTCGCCGCCGGATCGAGGAGAGCGCCGCGATCCTCCACTACGAACAGGAACAGCAGGCGGTAGGCAGTGCGAAGGAGTGCCTTGTGGAAGTCGCGATGGCTTAGATCCCCGGAATGCAGGGCATCCACGAGCCAGCGGTTGTCCGGGTGACGCAGAAAGCCCGAGCCCAGGAACCCGAGAGCTTTCTCGACGCCGGCACCCAACTTGTCGAGGGCACGAGCTCCGGCCTCGACGGATTCACCGCGCCAGAGTTCCAGCCAGCAGTCAGACGGGGGCGCTTCGGACCCACCGCGCTTGTCCAGCCGGGACTGGTGGCAGAGTTGCCAGAACAGCTGGAACTCGGAATAGAGATCCGACTCGAAGATGGTCTCGAGATCGAACTCGATGTATGCGGAGCCTGCCAGCGCGGTGGAGTCCCGCAGGAGTCGGAGCCTGAGACCGTTGCTGAGAATGGCCCAGAGGTAAGCGTCCTCACGGTTCAGGAATTCCTGCATCATCGCCTGGGGCGCGCGCCGGGCCGCTCCTTCAATCTTCGGGGTGCGCTTGTCCAGGTCCACGCCAGGGCCAAGCAGGTGTATGGGCACGGACTCCCAACGGTGCGAGATGGGGTACGCCTCGCCGCCGATCGTCAGGCCGCCGGGGGTCGCCGGAACCTGCCCATAGCCGAGTTCACGGAGTAGAACGAGAAGCCACTTCTGCCGGGCATCCCCGGTGCCGGCGCCTTGCCCGTCCGGGCGTTTGGCAGCGTCCGATTCGCGCCAGGCGCGCCAGGCCCCCTGAAGGTACATCCATGTCCGTGAGGCCGCGTCACGGACCGTTTCCGTGCCAGCAAGGTGGAAACTGGCCGGAGCCAAGCTCCTAGCATCATTGACTTCCCCGGCCTGGATGCGCCCCAGCAACGAGGGGGGAACGACTCCTCCGATGACGGTGATGGATTGGAATGCCGTGCTCATTTGGTGCCTCCGGCCGGGCTGTAGACGTAGACGCCTAGGATGTCTGCGGGAAGATTCGGTTCGACCGTGAGACCTCGGATGCCGAGATGGCCGGCACGGTCGCCACGGGCGGCGATCCTGACTTCGCGGTGGGCATCACGGATCTGGTCGGCCACCTCGCGGGCTTTCTGGTCCAGCTGATCCTTCAGCTGGTCCAGAGATCCGAGGATGGCGGCCATCATGTTGCTGACATCGCCGGCATTTGCGTCCGGTCTGGCCTGTAGCAGCGATTCGACGGCATCTTCCGGGAGCCAGACGGGGTTCTGCGGCATGCCTGTGAAGGCCAGGACGCGAGCCTCCTCTGCCATGTCTGTCTTGTCGCCAAGCCGCGCGGGAAGCACCAGCTTGGTCCGGAAGCGCATCAGGAGGGCCACGGTAAGTTTGTCCACCGCGTTGGTTTTGATAAACCCGCAGCGGCGGGCCGGCCGTTCCTTGCCCGTGAGTTGCGCGTCCAGGGCGGAGTTCAGGACGTAGTTTGCCGCGGCAGAGACGACGGGGTCCGTCCGTACCAGCACGGAGGTGTGGTGCGGGGCCGGGAAGTCGTTGGCGAAGCGGATCTTGGAATCCGAGCCTAGGGCGTTGCGGATGCCCGGCACAGCCGCTGTTAGCTCGGCCACGAGCCCATCGGGAGTGGTATCGACGTGCGCGCCCGTTTCTTCGAGAGCTGCTTTCACAAAGGCCGGGACGTCGTCGGGGTCGCCCAGGCTGCGCCGGGCTGCGTCCACCACTTTCTGAACTTCTTCCGGGCGTATGGCGTTCTGCGCGAAGCGGGAGCGGCTGAGCTTCTCCTGTTCCGCGCTGCTTCGCCAGTCAGCGTCCAGTTCCTCGGCTTCCGGGGTGAGGCTGAACAGCTCCAGCTGATCGCCGTTCTTTCCGCGCATCATGATGCCTTCGAGGAGCGCGGAAAGGATCTGATCACTGCGGGGCGGGACGGGTACGCTGATGCCCAAGTCCCGGCGAATGCTCTCATGCTTGCGCAGCAGGACATCCAGCACGATGCCGTCGATACCGTTGTCATCACCGTAGATGGTGAGGGCGCGGACGGTATCGGACAACTGTCCGAAACGGTCTACCCGCCCCTCGCGCTGTTCGTGGCGGGTGGGGTTCCAGGCGAGGTCATAGTGGATTACGGCTTGGAAGCCGTCCTGCAGGTTCACACCCTCGGACAGGCAATCTGTGGCCACCAGCACCTTCGGAGTGTCGCCCGCGCGTTCCGCCTGCGCGGCGATGCGAGCGGCGCGTTCCTCCGATGGCAGTTCGCCGGTGACTACCTCTACGTCAAACTTCCTCTTCCCCACTTCCCGCAAGTACTCCGAGACGTAGTGTGCGGTGGGGATGAAACGGCAAAAAACGATGGGCTGAAAGCCCTCAACAATGAGCGCACGGATACGCTTGACCAAGAGCTGAAGCTTGGCGTCCTGTCCGGGGTTGGCCTGGAGCTCCCCCGCTGTCTTGAGGAACGAATTGAGCTGACGTTTTTCCCAGGATGTTTCGTCCAGGGCGTCGGGCCGGGAGCCGGGGACGACGTCGATGCCTTCGCCACCGTCGTCCTCCACCTGGTCCATCACTACAGCCATGCCGCGCTTCTCGGCGACGGCGTCCGATTCAGAATCTTCAGCCACTGCGCGGGTGTTCAGGGTTGCGGCCGCGGACGCAGGCGAGGATGCCATAGCGCGCAGCAAGGACAGAGCCGACCACCAGCGGATCCTCTGGTCACGCTTGGTGCCGGAGGTGTCCTGCACCTGGCCGCGGACGTAGTTCAGCACGGCGTCGAAGAATGCCCGGTGCTCCGGCGAGAGCTTGTAGGCGACCTCGATTGTCTCCCGGTCGCCGGGGAACTTGGTGTCCGACTTCAGGTAGCTGCGGATGTCCACGCGGCGGCGCTGGACCATATGGTCTGCAAGTTTGCGGCGGCCCGCCTCAGTAGAGAGGTCCACATTCTTGAGACTGTTATCCAGCAGGCCGATCAGGTTGCGGAAGGCACCGTCGTTGCCGCTGTGCGGCGTTGCCGTCACCAGCACGAGGTGACGGTCCGGGTTGTCGGCCAGTCCTCGCACCAGCTCGTACCGCTGAGTGCGGCCGACGCCACCCTTGCCGGAGTCATCGGCGGTGACACCGTGGGCCTCGTCCACAATCACCATATCTGGTGCCGTCCGCATGAAGTCGTGGCGCTTGGACTCGGACTTGATGAAGTCAGTGGAAACGATCGTGTGTTTGAAATACTCAAAGATGGACTTGTCGTAGCCGGCTTCCCTCTGCAGCCGTTTCACTGTCCCTGGCAAGACCAGCTCGGCCTCAATACCAAACTTCTCAGAAAGTTCCTGCTTCCACTGCTGGGCCAGGCTCGGCGGACATAGGACAGCGAGTCCGCTGGCGTCGCCCTGAGCCAGGAGCTCGGAGGCGATCAGTCCAGCCTCGATGGTCTTGCCAATTCCCACATCGTCGGCTACTAGGAGGCGCACGACATCTTGGCGGAGCGCCAGTAGCAGTGGGACGAGCTGATACGGGCGCGGGCTCACATTCAACCCTGCCAGGGAACGGAACGGGCCACCGCTGGAGCGGAACCCGATACGGAGCGCGTCGCGGAGCAGCCGGGCGCTGCGGTCATCGCCCAGGTCGGTAGCCAGCGGCAGACCGAAGGACGCGGGGGTCACTTCCTCGATGGAGGGGATGACTCCGGCGATGTCGTCCGTTGTGCCGCCCAGGGGCTGGAGGACAAGGAAGTCGGGGCTGCTCTCGGGCAGAACCACCCATTCCCGGCCGCGGGCCGCTACCAGCGAGCCAACCGCAAACCTGCGCTCCTCCGTCGTACTAGTCACTCCACCACTCCAAATACGTTCGTGTGTCCACTAACAAATGCTTCAATGTCTTCGTCCTGACGGCACCTGATGACGTTCCAGTTGCCGTACGTCAGTGTCAGGTCATCGACGGGAGGCCTGGACACGTCCTCCACAATCACAGCAATGCCCACCGACAACTTAGCGGTGTAAACGAAATCCACCACATGCCCCTCAATGCTGGGGCCGATTTCATCGGGCAGATTTCGCCCGTTCTGCAGCAGATAGTCCAAGAGGCTTTGGGCCCGCGGGCTAACCACAGTTCCGGGAGGCATAGCGTGCTTGGGTTTCGGCGTCGCTGCTGCGGCCACCGTGACAGCGCCGGCCAACTGCATCAGGCGGTCTATGACGAGCCTCCGGTCGATGATTTCGTGGTCACGCTGATTGCCGTAGGACAACAGGCACCGGTAGCAACCACGGACGCAGCTGTTTTCCATGTCGTTGCCCGTAGCGGCATCGACGTGCAGAATTTCCAGCGCCTTGGCGGCGACCCTGGCCATGGCGTCCGGCTCGCTTTGCAGCCGGCGCAATACTCCGGCGCCGCCCTCCGCGGCCTCGATGAACAGCAGACGTCCCCGATCCTCACTATCAGCCAAAAGCTCGCTGGAGAGTTCGGAGTCCTCCAGCTGGAACACGGCCTCGATGCCGCGTTCCATGGCGAACTGCATGGTGGTTGCTTCTGCGGGCGTCACGTTCTCCGCCCAGCGGACGACGGCGATGTTGCGGCGATCCTCAACGTAAGGCGTCACCATCTGCTTCTTCTTGGACTGCTCTACGGTCATGTCGTCCGCGTCGGTGGCCTCACTCGCGTCTCCGGTATCCGCGGTGGCCTTCTTTTCCGACAGCCATTCGCCCGTGATCAGGTCGAGCCAGAAGCCATGCCGATCCTGGTTGGCCCGGTTCCGTCGACCCAGGTTGGTCACCCGGACGGTGGCTCCGTCGCCGTAGTGCACTGCACCGATGGCTACCTCCCCGTTCAGCATCTGCGCATCGGAGCGGCCCGGCTTCTTACCGTGCGGCGCAAATCGGTAGTTCGTGACCAGCTCGAAGCCTTGACGGTTGCGTTCCTCCTCGTCCGCGCTGATACGTTCTCGGCGGCGCGTGATGACGGACTGCAACTGCATCAGGTTTGACCAACTGCCGGCCAGCGGTTCATTGCACGATTCGCAGATGTCGAGTCCAGCCTCGCGCTGATGCAAGTAACCACACGCAACGCAGACACGGGCCTCCCCGAGGACAACGTCTCCCACGCCCCCGCCGTCAGAGTCCCGCGGCAGGCTGACACGCTTCACCTGGTACCGGGCGCCTTCATGGTAGATGAGGGAGTCCGGTCCGAACTCGCTGATCGCCAGGAAACGCGAGCGTTGCAGCCAGGTGCTGTTGTTGTCCTTGCCTCTTCGGGCGCCAGGGATGAAAGCAGCCAAAGGTAACCGGGGGAAGGAGTATCCCGGGAGGAAGCCCTCTGAAGCCAAGTAACGCAGGGTGTAGAAATCCGATTGGCCCTTGGAATCGCTGTCATTGAGGAGGATCTCCAGGCGCTGCTGCGCCTCACGGTGCCGGTTTGCCGCCATTTCCCGTTGCTTAGAATCCGTGGAATGGTCCTGGCTGGCTCGGTGCGCGGCGTCCTGCTCGGTGATGGCGCTCCGGTAGAGCTGTCGCCACCTCTCGCAGGCCTGATCGAAGTTTGCGAGAGCGTTGTCAATGACGGCATCGGACCATGTTTCAGCCCACCATGATGTGTCCTTCAGCTCCCCCTCGATGCTCCGCAGAAGGGCCTCTGCCGATGCCTTAGCGCGTGTCGCGGCCTGTTCATCGGCAAGGACAGATCTGATCTCGGACTGAAGGGGGTAGCTCTTGTCTTCGAGCTTGAGGAGCCCGTTCATGGACTTACCCAGACCCGAGCTGGTTGCGGCGAGGGCCTCAGCGAGCCAGATGGCGTGGACGTGTGACCTGATCAGGTCTTCGTTGGCGAAGTCCAACCGCGGCGGCTGGACCTGACCGGAAACCATGAGGTTCGAGCGTTCAAAGTAATAGGAGTCGTGAGGGCTGCCGGTGGCGCAGTAGGTCAGCACCAAGGCCGGCTGGCCCGAACGCCCCGCACGGCCGCTGCGCTGGGCGTAGTTTGCCGGCGTCGGCGGAACGTTGCGCATCGCCACCGCATTGAGGTCGGCGATGTCGACGCCCAGCTCCATAGTTGGAGAACAGAACAGCAGAGGTAGTTCTGCTTCGCGGAACGCCTGTTCTCTGGCTTCCCGGTCTTCTGCACGTACCTGGGCGGTGTGCTCCGCCGCTTTGAGCCCGGCCAGCTCCTGTCCTTGCTCCAAGTACAGGTCCTTGAAGAACTGGATGACACGGGGCTTCTGGTCGGCATGGTATGTGCGGCGGAGCAGATCGGGGGCGCCGTACTCGCCGTCGCCCTTCCTCAAAACCATGCTGGACAGTTTGAGCCGGTAGCCGGACACCTTGCCTTCGATGACCTCGGCAATGAATCCGGTCTCGAGCAGAATTTGGAAGAGCGACGCGATGACTTCGTCCACTTCGGCGCGTTTGAGCTTATTGCCGGGTGAGGCCGTCTTGGCTAGCCATCGGCCAAATGTTCCGTAGGAGGTCACGGGGAGAGTCGTCCGGTAAGCCATCTTCTTGGGCTCCGTGGTCACGAGTCCGACGCTGGCAGCAGATTCCTGATCTGGCAGAGCCCAAATACCCGTCAGAAATTCTCGGCTGCGGTTCTTGACGCGATCCAGCCAGTCCGCCGTTAGTTCCTCGGCGTCGATCGCTAGAACGCGGCGGAACTCATCCAGCAGGACGTGGATAATCTCCTCGCGCTTGCCGGGGTCCGCGTCCCGGAGCACGTAGTGAGCCTTTTCCCAGCGACGCTCCTGTTCCGCCAAATTTTTAGCGAGCGGATAGTCGACCACCAGGAGACCGGTCTGTTCGAGGTTGGGTAGAGTGATCCGCCACCCGCGCTGCAAATCCCGCAGCGCGCGGTAGGTCACCACCTCGTTCAGGGCCCGCTTGGTCGGTTTAGGGTCCAGCGGGTCTTCAGTGCGCGCATAGTCGGACCAGGCCAGGCTGAGCGTCTTGATGATCGCATCGCCCAATTCCATGGCTTCAACTCCTGCATCGCCGGCTGAGGCGACGGCGCGGAAGAGCGCAGAGCGAAGCTGGGCCACTTGGACAAAGTCGTTTAAATGGCCGGCTTGGAGTGACGCGTCCTGTCTGTTGTCCACGAACGTCAAAAGTTTCTTGGCGCGCGGGCTCAGATCGCGGCCGGCCTCGGACTTCAGCAGCTGCACGAGCTTCGTTGCGATCACCGTCATCGCGCTGCTCCGGCCCTCTTGGTCGAGAGTCACAACCTTGGAGAATTCACCGCTCCGGGCGGATTCATAGGTGACCTGGCAGTTCAGGCAGAAACCAAGGCTTCCGGGGACCCACGCGGCGAGCTGGCCGTCGCCCCGGGTGTATTCGTTATCTCGGGCCGCTTCGCCGTCGGGCTGGACTCGGTAGCGCGACGGAATCCTCTTGCGTTTGGACTCGATAATCGGATTCCCGGAGACGGCGTTGTTGAGCCAGGAGGCGGGGATACGGCCCGCTTCAACAGGCTGCTCCGGCCATTCCTGCTCAGTGGAGACGAACAGATAACCGTCCTGGCCCTTGTCCGGGCCGCCGGTATCCTGCATCTTCAGTTCGTGACGGGCGATGAAACGGACGTCGTCCCCGGCCTCCGTCAACCGCGCCATCAGGTATTCCTGACCGCACTCGCGACAAAACGCGAGGGGATAGAGCCGCTTCTCCGCATCTCCGACGGTCAGCTGGAAGTCGGTCTCGATGAGCCTCATGTCCTCGGACTCCGCTGTGGCATAGAGGGAACCGGCCTTGGAAATGAACTGGTGAAGGCGGAAGGCGAACAGCGGGCGGTTGGTCTCAGCGTGCTTTGCCTTTGAACCCGCAAGGAGAGTGGCCCGGATGGCGGTGGCGCAGCTGCTTGCTGATTCGCCGGTCTGCTTGGCCAGTTCCTCTGCCGCCTGGGTAACGGTCTGTGGTTGCCTACGGATGATCTTGCCGGATTCCGGCTCCGTTGTGAGACCGAACGTGTCCTCAATCCAGGATGCCAGTGGGTCGGACGTCATCAGGGTGTACCCGCCGTCCAACGTTGGGCTGCTGTACTCGGCGTCACCGCGTTCTCTCACAGCGGTCTTCAGGTCCTGGTTCGATCGGTGCTGGTTGGTCGTCGCCTGAACCAAGGTCTCGGTCACCACGTGGTCCGGCGAGACAACGGTTCCAAAAATTCGGGAGGCGACCTCGGCGACGTCCCGCTGCTGCTGGGCGACTGTTCCACCGCTCGACATCGTGGCGGACGTGCCAATGCACTGCAGGGTGCTCTGGGCGTTGCACGCGTCCCGCAAGCGACGTACGAGCATGGCAACATCGGCACCCTGTCGGCCACGGTAGGTATGCAGTTCATCCAGAACCAGGAACTGAAGACCGGAGGCCGCTCGTATGAGGGACTGCCGTTCCTCCGGCCGGGTCAGGACGTACTCGAGCATGACGTAGTTCGTCAGCAGCATGTCCGGGGGGTTCTTCAGGATGTTTTCACGGGTTTCCCCGCGTTCCTGGCCGGTATAGCGCGCGAAAGTGACCGGCGGCTTGCCGTCAAATCCATTGTCGAGGAACTTGGACAGCTCCTCCATCTGGCTGTTGGCCAACGCGTTCATCGGGTAAACGATGATGGCCTTGACCCCCTTGCCCGTCCCTTCGCGTAGCACGCGGTCCACAATCGGGACTATGTACGACAATGATTTTCCGGAGCCCGTACCGGTTGTAAGGACGTACGATTCCTTGTTGGCGGCGATTTCAATGGCATCGCGCTGATGCTTGTGAAGGGTGATCGGCGACAAGCCTCTATCGCCGAGGTCCTTCTTGGGCCTGAAAATGGCATCGCAGTCTGGGTGCAGGAGCCCTCGGCGGACGAGCTCATCTATGCGGCCGCCTGAGCTGAACGAGGGGTTCAAGGAGAGCCACGGGTCGGGCCACTGCCGCCCCTTGTCTCCGAGTTCGACGACGGCATCTTTGATTCGGGGGTCTTGGATGTCAACGAAACCCTCGGTGAACGACCGGTAGCCGGCGATCAGCTTTTCACGAATTCCGAACGCATCCACGCGTATCCCCCTGTACAAAACCTTCGATGACTACTTGGAAGCTTATCGTCGAGGGTGCGGAAGCCGCGCTGCGACCCTCGCACCTGAGCGAAGGACACGATCGTCGTTGCCCATGTGTCCGCGAGCCTCGCACTAGTGTTTGGAGCATGACAAAATTGAAGGTTGGCGGGGCGAGTGTTGAGCTCGACGAGGCGAAGGCTTGGGCACGAACGTACTTGGTCGAGAGGCCTCTGACGTCCGCCTACCCGGCCTACGACGGCTACCCGGGCTCTTCAAGCAATTCGGTTGGGCCGCAGGACCTATTGGCCGTTGCTCTGCTCAACGTTTCAAACAACCCGCTTCCCGTCTACTACGGGCTCGAGGCGCTCATGGATCCGATGAACCAGCGGCTGGACGACCCGGCCCTAACAGGTGACTTGGCAACTGCTGACGATGACACCTTGGAAGCCATCGTCCGTCTCTTCGGGGTGTTGGAAGCCTCACCGACTAAGTACGTGAGGCTGACCACGCTGTCCAAGGTCCTGCACCGAAAGAGGCCGGAGTTGCTTCCATTGTTCGATGACAACATTCGCTACTGCTACAGCGAGTGTGAGGGTGCGCCGGTCAAGTACAAGGACGGCAGATCCAACGCAGGTTACCGGAGGGCTTGGCTGGAGGCTCTTCAGCAGGACCTCGCCACGCAGCTATCGTCGTGGGAAGAAATCGCGGCGATCGCGCCAGGGCCGAAGATCACACCCGTGCGGGCGCTAGACATCATCGGCTGGGAGCTGGGGAACCGGCGGAGCTAGTGAGCACTTGAAACTCAAGACGCCGCGCCTCGGCAATCTGGGAGTCAATGCTGAGTCAGTCATCAGCGGTCTCCGACGGGACCGTTCCAGACTCATCTGGACCGCCCCTTGCCGGATCAATATTCGAACGGAGCTATCTAGCCATGACGTTGCCCCAATGGCACGAGTTCATCCTTCCTATCCTGGACGTATTGGCGGATGGCAACGCCCGGACCATCAAGCAGATCCGTGATGGTGTCTTGAGCCGTGTACCGATGACCGAAGAGGAACTTGCCGAACTCATTCCCTCGGGCCAGGAGCGTTGGTACAACCGGATGAACTGGGCACTATCCCACTCCTTCAACGCCGGCATCCTGCTTCGACCTGCACGGGCGACCTACCAGACGACTGATGAGGGCAAGCGATTGGTCGAACGGGCACAGCCCGTTACGCCAAAGACCCTTGAAAGCTACCCGAAGTACAAGCAGTTCCTGGGACGTACCAGCCAGAAACCGGAAGCCAGCGGGCCGACCCTCTCGCCCGCGGCCACGGAAGAAGCGATCTCCAACGAGACGCCCACAGATATTCTCGACCGTGCCAGTCAGCAACTAAGTCGAAGTCTCGCCAACGATATCTATCAGCAATTGCTGGTTCTGGAACCCGCAACTTTTGAGCGTCTCATCAGACAGTTCATCGTCCAATTGGGGTACGGCGTGAACAAGATGGACGGCCTGGCAGCAAAGTTGCATTCTGCCGACAAAGGAATCGATGGCATAGTCTGGCAAGATGCGCTTGGCCTCGACAGAGTATATCTGCAGGCGAAGAGGTACGCGGAAGATAACAAAGTTCGGGGTCCGGAAGTTAGAGGCTTCAGCGGTGCACTCGATCAGCACCGCGCTACCAAGGGCATTTTTATTACTACTTCTTCGTTCACCCCGGATGCCCTTCAGGTGCCTCGCGAAGTTGTAAACAAGACGCTGCTCCTCATCGACGGACTACGCCTGTCCGAGCTGATGGTTCAGTACGACGTCGGAGTCCAAGTCGAGCGCAATATTGCCGTCAAAAAGGTTGACCAAGACTTCTTTGAGAATATCTAGGTCCTAAAAGTCACGAGGCGGTCGCCCGGATCTGGACGCAGCGTGGGCTCAACTCAGATTGACGTTCTCAACCTCGGCCGGAACCTCACAATGAGAAGCGATCACCATGGGGGCCGCCTTAGTCGCAAGCTCACTACGCAAAGGGCCCCTCCTGTGTTCTTGTCCGTGCCGGTACGGCGCCACATCCGCTGACGGTCCTACTGCGCCACCGCAGCGGCCGTGGCAAACACATCCGCCGGCATAGGCCGGTGCAGCTTCCAAGTGATCGCAATCGGCTTCTCCCCCGAGTGCTGCACGTAGTCCACCTGGCCAAGGCACGTGTACGGAACGGTCAGCCCGGTCTCGTCCTCTGACGTGTCGCGCGTGAAGATCAGGACCTTCGAGCCATGAGCAGACCGGTCCAGGTACCGCCTGCCCGTGGGGCTTCCGGGGGACGTAGCGTTCTGCGATTCCCAGTGGAACAACTCCGGGCTGACGGCGTAGTCCTTGTACATGGTGGTGGCCGAGTGCTTCTTGTCGTCCTTGTTGAGCGTGACAAAGAAGGCGTCCGTGGACGTCGCAGGGCACCAGGCCACACCTTCGCGGTGCTGCACGTTTTTGCCGAGTTCCAGCGACCCGTATTGCAGCGCCGCCAGGATCTCCTCGCGCCGGTAGGTCGCGTGCGAGAGCAGCGGAATGTGCTGCAGCCCCGCTCCGAGGCCCTTGGCGGCATGCCGGGACGCGGCCACGCCGAGCGTCACGATCTGGCGGATCTCGCTGCAGACAAACTGGTAGCTCCGCAGGTAGTCCAAGCCGGCGTCGTACGAGTCGAAACCGCCCCCATCGTCCCAGAGCGTGTAGAAGAGCATGCGGGCGAACGTCTGCTCACGCATGCCGAGCTCCGCGTAGCGGGGCGGGTCGGCGTCGACGAGCATGGAGTAGGCCTCGGCGCGTTCCGGATCATCCACGTGGATAAGCGCCGCCATCCGGCCGAGGAGCTTCTTCTCGTCGGCGTCGGAGAGCTGCCGAATCTTTCCGCTGAGCACCGTCTCCAACGGCGAGAACCCCTCGATCAGCCCGGCCTGGCGAAGGTAGCCGGTCCACGAATCCCTGGTGGAACGGTAGATCGACTTCACGTCGTTCCCGGACCGCTCGAGATAAGCCTCCAGCTCGATCTCCGCGTACGAAGCGATGTCCCGCACCAGCTGCGCCCGGTTGAACCGCAGCTGCGCCTTGATGTTGTCCAGCACCACCTTCTGCGCCACCCTGTCCAGCACGATCTGCGAGCCGGACGGCAGGTAGGGGAACTCGTCCTCGACAGCCTTTTCCAGTTCCTTGCGCCCGTAGCCGGTGAGCGCCCGGTAGCGCAGGTCGAAGCGGAATTCACGGTGCTGCTGGCCGATGAAGTCCATGACGGTCAGCACCGCCTTGCCCTCGGCGCGGCGCAGCCCACGTCCGAGTTGCTGGAGGAAGATCGTGGCGCTCTGCGTGGGCCGGAGCATCAGAATGGTGTCAACTTGCGGCAGGTCCAGGCCTTCGTTGAAGAGGTCGACGGCGAAGATGCAGTTGATCTCGCGTGCGGCGAGACGCTTCAGCGCTGCCGCACGGTCGGCGTCGTCGGTGCTGCCGTCGACGGCGACGGAGGCGATGCCGGCGCGGTTGAAGACCTCGGCCATGTAGTGGGCGTGCTGGACCGAGACGCAGAAGCCGATGGCCCGCATCTGCTCGGTGCTGGTGACCTTGTCGCGGACTTCGCGGATCACCTTGGCGGCGCGGGCGTCGTTGCCGGTGTAGAGGTTGTTCAGCTGCGCGGTGTCGTAGTTGCCGCGCTTCCACTCCAGCTGGCTGAGGTCGACGTCGTCCGATACGCCGAAGTAGTGGAACGGCACCAGCAGATCCGCGTCCAGGGCGTCCCAGAGGCGCAGTTCGCTCGCGGTGCGGCCATCGAAGAACTGCTTAGCGACGTCGACGCCGTCGCCGCGTTCCGGCGTTGCGGTCAGTCCGAGGAGCTGCTGCGGCTGCAGGTGTTCCAGCAGCCGGCGGTAGGTGGGCGCCATGGCGTGGTGGAATTCGTCGATGACCACGACGTCGAAGAAGTCGGGTTCCAGCTTGTCGATACCAAGGGCGGACAGCGACTGGACGGAGGCGAAGATGTGCTTCCAGTCCCGGGGTTTGTGTTCGCCGACGTAGAGTTCGCCGAAGGCGCCGTCCTGCATGACGTCGCGGTAGGTACGCATGGCCTGCTTGAGGATTTCCTGGCGGTGGGCGACAAAGAGTAGCTTGAGATCTTTGCCCGCGGCTTCGCGGAGCCGCCTGTAGTCTAGCGCCGCGATGACCGTCTTGCCGGTGCCGGTCGCGGCGACCAGGAGGTTGTGGTCGAATCCCTTGAACCGCTCGGCTTCGAGGTCCTCAAGCATCTCCTCCTGGTGCAGGAATGGCTGAAGCTCCAGGCCGGTCGCTGCGCCAGGGATGGCTGTACGCCGGCCGCCGTTGCGTTCCAGGGCGGCGTCCAGCTTCTCGCCGTCGCGGTCGGGGTCGTAGCTTTGGAAGGCGCGCTGCTCCCAATAGCTGTCGAAAGTGACTTCGAACTTTTGCAGCAGGGTGGGCGTGCCGACGGAGCTGAGCCGGACGTTCCATTCCAAGCCGTCCAACAGCGCGGCCTGGCTGAGGTTGGAGCTGCCGACGTAAGCGGTGTCGAAACCGGAGTTACGGCGGAACAGCCAGGCCTTGGCGTGCAGGCGGGTGGCCTGGGTTTCGTAATTGATCTTCACTTCGGCGCCGTAGCGGTGGACGAGTTCGTCGATGGCGCGGCGCTCGGTGGCGCCCATGTACGTCGTGGTGATGACCCTGAGCCTGGCCCCGCGCTCCTTGAGTTGCGCCAGGGCGGGTTCGAGAAGCCTGAGACCGGTCCAGCGGACGAAGGCGCAGAGCAGGTCCACGGTGTTGGCAGACTCGATCTCGGTCCTGAGTTCCGCGGCGAGGTTGGGGTCGTCCTTGCTATTGGTGAGCAGGGCGGAGTCGCTCAGTTTGGTGGTTGGGCGGCGCAGGTTGCGGCGTTTGAGTGTGTCCGGGCGGTGGAGGGACTGGAGCTGGGTGGGACCGGGGGCGATGCGGTCTCCGGTATTCAGTTCCTGGAGGAGCCTGTTCGCGAGAGCTACTCGGTCGGTTGGCTTGGCTGCGGAGAGGGCCCGCCGGACGGCGTCTGCTACGTGGCGGGAGAGGATGTCCGGGGAGTCTTCGTCTTCGATTTCTGTAAAGACTGGCTGAAGTCCTTGCGCCTTGCTCAGGTAGTCACCGAGGACATCCGTATTGAGCAGCTCGTACAAACCCTCGGGCAGCTGCTCCGCTGCCACTCCCCCAATGTAATAAGTCACAGCGCCAGGGTAATTCGTCCTACGTACAATGACGAACTGCAACAGTCCAAGGTCGCGACGTAGTATCCAAGTACTCTATGGAAGCTGCAGTGGTCAGCCTCGAAGTGCCCGTATACACCGACGGGCTTCTAACCTTGGTTATTTCACTGCCTCTATTCGCTCGACATTGAATGCCGGGACAGTGGTGTTCCCGCGGATCTGAGTCTCGTAACTGATAGAACCCAGCGACGTGGCCGTAATGCGAACCACGTCATCTGCTACGAATCCGTCAAGTGCGGGACAGTCTGCACTTCCATCCCCTCCGCGAAAAATTGCGTTCTCATCATAATCCCAGGAGCTTGCCATCTTCCTGTGGGCGATGTCGGCCCGGAAAATGCATTTTCCAGTGGCGGCGTCGAACTGTGTGATTCGGGCGTAGATGATAATGGTTTTGCCGGAATACTTGTCCGGGCTCTTGACCAGGAGCGCCAGGTCGCGCTCACTGAGTTGCTTTGCTGCGTCAACCTGCGCCTTCGCCACCGGCGAAGCGTTCTTACCATCAAGTCGTGATTGGGGCGACGACGAACCCAGACTCGCGATCACTGCGCATCCGGCGAAGAGGGTAACCAGAACGGCCAGCACGACTAGCCACACTGCTCGCCTCTTCTTCTTCGGCCGCGTTTTCCCACGGACATTCATCGGACTACCACCCGGACCCTGGCCGCCGGCAAATGGGGCAGGCTCATCAACCCAGAGTTGCCACCCTTCGGGTGGAGGTCCCCAGGCTGGATCAGGAACCCAACCAGGCCGCGGAGCCCACCCCGCTGGAGGTGAGGGCCAGTTCGGCGGGGGATTGAAGCGCTTGTTCATAGTGTTGCGTTCCTCGGTCGGTTCGATTTCGAATGTATCCTGCCCGCGTGAAGTCGCGGTTCGTGCTTCGGAGGGCCACGGCTACGACGTCACCGCCTAGTACGGCGGGGACCGCTGTTCGGCACCATGGAAGAGTTCGATTCCCTCCCCGAGCAGGCGCACGCGCTGGGCCTGCTCGCTCGACGTCGTCCCCAACCCCACCGAACCGCGGCAATACGATATACCCCCTGCCGGCCTCAGGGACGTCGAGTGCGGGCTTCGGTCCAGTGCGGCATAGCCGTTGCTTGCCATCAGCGGATCACGTCGTTGTCTCGTCGAGCTAACGGTTTTACTAAGCAAGAGAGTCGTTTTCATCCTCCGCTGCAGGAGCGACGACCAGACGGCTCGCATCCCGCCATATCTTCTCGTAGGCCTCTGAGATGAACTGTGAACCTAGTTGCTCCAAGCTGGTAATTACTCCCTGGCGATGCGCGATTGAATTCAAGCTGCTTCCCAGGACGTGCACCTTACCATCCAGCGGGATTACATATCTGTCATGCAAAGTCCCCTGCTCTGCATACCGGATCTCAAAATCAGACCTGGCTCGCATCACGATCCCAAACTGTCCACGAAGTTTCTTGATGTTCCGATCTCCCGTCAGCACCCTCCTCACCGAATCCATCTGGCCGAGGTCGATGGCAGATTCGGCGTTGAGGTAAGGATCAACAACCATGCATTGTCCAACTTGAGCAATCTTGTTCATAACCTGGGCGTAGGCGAACTGGCTACTTGGGTCTATGAGGACCTCGATAGCCGACTCTTCTTCAACTTCTGGGCTACTCGCTTCCGCAAGTACAGCACGTCCAAGCTGCGTCAGAGTGACCACATCATCGTTAACATTTACCCAGTGGAGCCGGGCAAAGAAACGATCGAAACGCTCGTCCCCCACCCAAGGCTCATCGTCCTCTCTGCTTATCTGAGCCGTCACGAGGACACCCCGGCCGGCCTGAACGCCATACATGTCGTTGAATTCGATTCGCTCAGGCTGGTCACCGTAGGCATTCAAAGCCTCAACAGAAAGCCGGCCTCCCCGCTTTTCAACTGCCGCAATATAAGAAAGCACCAGTCGAGAAATATCATCAATTATCTTCACCGTCTCAGGCTACCTGGCGGTGCACTCTTTTCGATCGGCAATGTGGACCGACAAGTTCCTCCCAGGGTTCCCCAGTTCGCTGAACCTCGGGGTCGCCACGCTGGAGCCGGGCACCCACTTGGCCCCGACGGCAAGATGACAAGCGCCGCCGCTACGCCGTCCATGACATCGAGGCGGGGCTCGACAGGTCGGAGTCGCCGGACCACCCCCAGAGGCAAGCGGCTGTCCGTGTGTCGGTGGAAAAACGTGCACAATCCTGCTTTTTTGATCCCGACGGCGGGCCACTTGCCCGCAGCCGCCGGGGGCCGGCGCCGTCCATCCAGCGCCCACCGCCCGATTTGCCGCATTAGGACAAGGTTCTCGGTGGTGCCCCAATGCTCGGTCCTCTTGCCGTCCACAACACGGATGATGTCCGTGCAGTCGAACTCGATGCTCTTGCCGGCTGCCGGGATGCGTACGATCTCACCGCGGGCGCCGGTCTACCTCACCGCCCCATCCGACACCGGCGGTCGCAGGCAGCTGACACCACGGACACCACGCTGCTCATTGCACGGCGCGTTCCATCACATGGCCTTGGCGCCTCGTCGGGCACTCAAACCGTTTCAGCGGAAATTATGGGCAACCTTCCGCTAAGTGCGCGGGTCAATAGTTCCGTTCAGGCGCTAGAAGCTGACACCAACGCCACCGCCCCGGAACTTTGCCTGATGCTCCAGGAACGGCGCCACCCACCACGAATCAACCTGGTGAAGGTGCACACGAACGGCCGGGACTTCATAGCTGACCATGCCAGACGGATAGACCTGCGCAGGGCACAGCGAGAGGACGTCCAACGTTTGGAGACTGTCGCCGGGCGACAACGTTTCCATCAGTTCCTTCGCCTGCTTCGCAGCGATAACTTCCTTCTCTTGACGAGGCGTCTTCCAACCTCCGACGTCTTTCACCATTTCTGAGGCGAATGCTTTGACATTAGCGCTAGCAAAATTGGACGTCGATGTTGGAATTCCTATGTACACGGTGGATCCGCAAACAACAACCACGCGCTGAAGGACAGCACCATTCTCCGCCGCCTGCACAACCGCTTGAAGGTGGGGGTCAACTTGTCCGAGTGTGTTCATGTCCGGACTCTACCAACTAGGTCATCTGTAAGACGCTAACCCGCACTATCAGCGACACGGATAAAGGGTCGATGTAGCAGTCACTATTGCTTACTGACTGTTTTGAGCTCCCACGCTGCGATGGCGTTCTGCTCCAGAATTGCGGCTCCAGGGGCCGTTTTGCATGCGCCCGCGAATGCAATGTGACCCTCACTGACCTGCCACCGTTATCTTGCACACCAAGCGGTTTACGTAGACTGTTTTCCTGTACCAATTTCGTGAGCGAGCAGACCGCCGCACAGCCTTCGATCCAACCCGCCGCCAGCCGATTTCGCGTTCACCACGGCCGTCCCGGCAAAAACAAAACGGAAGGGCGCGCCCGGCCAGAGCCGGACGCGCCCTCCGCGTGCATCGATCCCACCGAGTGGGTCCGCAGCACCTGATTCAGTCGATCAGCACCGGCTCCTTGGCACGGTCCGAGGACTCCTCAACGAGCGCAGCCTTCCGGTTCCGCTGGTTCAGCCAGCAACCCACTGCCAGCAGCGCCACCAGGGTGAACGTGCTCAGGAGCTGGGGGCGGGAGTCCTCGCCGATGAAGCCCACCGTGAAGATCGCCGCGAGGATCACCAGGCCAAACACCGTGAGCGCCGGGAAGCCGGGCATCCGCAGGGGCAGCTCCGTGCCCTCGCGGTCGGCGCGGAGGCGCAGCGCAAGCTGGGCGAGAAGGGCGGACGTCCACACCAGCAGGCACGTCGAGCCCACGATGTTGAGCAGGATGGGAAGGACCATTTCGGGGAAGGCCAGCTCCAGCACCACCGTGACCACGCCGAAGGCGACGCTGGCCAGGACCGCCGCCACCGGGACCCGCGCCTTGGACACCGAGGCGAGCACCCGCGGCGCTTCACCGCGCTCGGCGAGGGAGTACGCCATCCGGGACGCACCGTAGAGGTTGGCGTTGAGGGCCGACAGCAGCGCGGCGACGGCCACCAGGGTGATGGCGGTGGCTGCGCCGGGCATGCCGGCCGCCTCCAGCACGGCGGCGAACGGGCTCTTCAGCCCGTCCGACCCCACCGGAACGACGGCCGCGATGATGAAGATCGCGCCGATGTAGAACACCAGGATCCGCCACAGCACCGTGCGCACTGCCTGCTTCACGCTGCGGGCAGGCTCGGCCGTCTCGGCGGCAGCCACGGAGACAATCTCGGTGCCGCCGAACGCGAACGCCACCACGAACAGCGCCGTCGCAATTCCGGCGAAGCCGCTGGGCGCGAAGCCCTCGCCCATGAAGTTGGACAGGCCCGGGGACTGCACGCCGGGGAGCCATCCGAAGAGCAGCGCAGCGCCCACCAGGAGGAACCCGACGATGGCGGCCACCTTGAGCAGGGCGAACCAGAACTCGAACTCGCCGAAGTTCTTCACGCTGGTGAGGTTCACGGCGGTGAGCACCACAATGAACACGAGGGCCATCAGCCACACCGGCAGGGTCGGGAAGATGGTGGCCAGCAGGCCGGCCGCACCGAGCGCCTCGGCCGCGATGACCACCACCAACTGGATCCACCACAGCCAGCCGACGGTGGCGCCGGCCACCGGCCCGTAGGCCTTGGCGGTGTAGACCGAGAAGGCGCCGCTGTCCGGGTTGGCGGCGGCCATTTCGCCGAGCGCCCACATCACCAGGATGATCAGCGTGCCGGCGACGAGGTAGGAGATCAGCACGGCCGGGCCGGCGGCCTGAATGCCGGCGCCGGAGCCGATGAAGAGGCCGGCGCCAATGGCGCTGCCCAGGCCCATCATCGTGAGCTGGCGGGGTTTGAGTGCGGCGCCCAGTGCGCGGCCAGACGTCTTCGTCTGTTGTTCCATGGGGATTCCTCTGGTTGTAGGCGGAACGGAGTTAAGGGGTGGGTAAGTCAGGTGTCAGCCTGCGTGGGCTTCCAAAAGCCGGAGCACGCGGTCGTTGGCGGCGCGATCGGCGACGGTGATCCGCACGCCGTCGCCCTGGTACCCGCGCACCAGGATGTCGGCGCGGTCGAACGCCTCCACCAGCGACTCCCGGAGGGTTTCATCGGCACGGATCCACAGGAAGTTGCCCTGGCTGGGCTGCAGTTTCCAGCCCTGCGCCTCCAGCTCCGCAGCCATCCGAGCGCGCTCCTGCTTGACGGCCGCCACCCGGGCTTCCATCTCGTCCCCGGCGTCCAGCGACGCGATCGCAGCCTTCTGGGCCAGCGCGCTCACCGAGAAGGGAAGGGCGGTGCGGCGCAGTCCTTCGGCGATGGCCGGCGCCGCCACGGCGTAGCCCACGCGCAGGCCGGCGAGCCCGTAGGCCTTCGAGAAGGTGCGCAGGATGCAGACGTTGGGGTACCGGCGGTAGAGCGCCAGGGAATCGGGGCCGCTGCCGGCCTCGGCGTACTCCACGTAGGCCTCGTCGACCACCACGAGGATGTCGGAGCGGACGGACCGCAGGAACGCCTCGATGCTCTCGTGGCTGATCGGCACGCCGGTGGGGTTGTTGGGGGTGCAGAGCAGGATCACCTTGGTGCGGTCGGTGACGGCCGCGGCCATGGCCTCCAGGTCGTGGCCCTCGGCGTCGTCCAGCGGGATGCGGACCGGCCGGGCGCCGGCCAGCTCAACCAGGATGGGGTACGCCTCGAAGGAGCGCCAGGCGAAGATGACTTCATCGCCGGCGTCGCACAGTCCGGTGATGATCTGCTGGAGGACCCCCACGCTGCCGGGCCCCACCGCGATTTCCCCGGCGGTGACGCCCAGGTGCCGTGCGAGCCGTTCGCGGAGTTCGACGGCGGCGCTGTCCGGGTAGCGGTTCATGGTGCCGGCCGCTTCGGTCACCGCAGCGGCGGCCGCGGGGAGGGGCTCGTAGTGGCTTTCGTTGCTGGCGAGGGCCGCGATGTCCAGGCCGGCGCTCCGCCGTCCCGGGACGTAGGACGGAAGTCCGGCCACCGCGCCCCGAAGGGCGGGAAGGGCGGTGGCCGGTGCGGTCAGGAGCTGATCAGGGGTCATGAGGACCGATCATGATTGTGATCCGCCACACAATGCAAGATACCCTCATGCCATTGGGACTTCTGCTCAACTTCTACTGACTGCGGTGAAAATATGACCAACCCAACCCCTCGCACCCTGGATTCGCTCGACGGCCGGATCATCCTGGCCATGGACAAGGATCCCGAGGCCAGCGCCCTGGCACTCTCGCGGACGCTCAATGTCGCCCGGAACACCGTCCATGCCAGGCTGGCGCGGCTGGAGCGCAGTGGCGCCCTCCGGTCCTTCAGCCGCAGGCTGGACCCCGCCGCGCTGGGCTATGAGCTCATGGCCTTCCTCTCCCTGTCCATCAGCCAGACGCGCACCGGGGCGGTGGAGGACGGGCTCGCCGCGATCCCGGAGGTCATCGAGGTGCATGCCACCACCGGGGATGCGGACCTCATGGCCAAGGTGGTGGCCCGCGGCACCGCCGACCTCTACCGCATCACCAACCAGATCCTGGAAATCGACGGCATCCAGCGGACCAGCACCGCCATTTCGGTGCTGGAACTGCTGCCCCCGCGCTACGACGGCCTCCTGGCCCGGCTCTCGGAGCAGGAGTCGCGTCCCGCCGACTAAGTCGCAATGACCCGCACCACAGGTGAGCAGATTTTCACTCCGGACACCTCATGACTGCCAAAAGTCCCAGCCAAAAGCAGCGCTCTTGCCCATTCGTGACCCAGCCCACACACTTCCTGCATGACTTCACTCACCGTTTCCGGCCGCGTGGCTCAGGTTCTCAGCAGCTATCTCACCGACCTGTTTGGGGTCATGGGCAACGGAAACGTCTACTTCCTGGACGCCGCCGAGCAGCTGGGCCTGCGCTTCTCCGCCGTCCGCCATGAAGGCGCCGCCATCGCCGCAGCCGACGCCTACTACCGGACGTCGGGCCGTCTCGCCTCAGGCACCACCACTTACGGCCCCGGCTACACCAACGCGCTCACCGCGCTGGCCGAAGCGGTCCAGGCGCAAATCCCCGTTGTGCTGGTCACCGGGGACGCACCGAGCACCGGCGCCCGCCCGCAGGATGTGGACCAGGCAGCAATCGCCGCGGGCCTCGGCGCGGCCACCTTCACCGTCACCCGCGACGCCGCGGGCGCCATCACGCAGCAGGCAGTGGAGTACGCACTCACCAGGCGCACCGCCGTCGTGATCGCCATCCCCTACGACCTCGCGGCACTCGAGGCGGCGGATGAAGAGCTTCCGGCGCCGTTGGCACCGGCCGTGCGTGACGACGTCGACGGCGGCGGCCCCAGCGACCTTGCGCAGGTAGCCCGCCTGCTCGCCGGGGCGCAGCGGCCGCTGATCCTCGCCGGCCGCGGCGCCCATCTCGCCGGCGCCGGCCCGGAGCTCCGGAAGCTTGCCGACCGCCTCGGCGCGCTGACCGCCGGAACCGCGCTGGCGCTGAACCTCCTCGAAGGCGACGGCTATCTCGGCGTCGCGGGCGGCTTCGGCACCGACACCGCGGCCGGGCTCATGGGCGAGGCCGACGTCGTCCTCGTGGCGGGCGCGAGCCTGAGCCCCTTCACCATGCGGTTCGGGCACCTGATCGGCTCCGACAGCACGGTCATCCAGATCGACGCCGCCCTGCAGCCGACCCACCCCCGGGTGGACACGTTCGTCAGCGCGGACGTGAAGGCTGCTGCGGAACGCCTCCTGGCGCTGCTGGATGACCCGGCCGCACCGGCCGCCGGCCCCGCGGAAGCCTGGCGCGCAGAAGCCTGGCGCGCGGAAGCCCGCAAGCGCCTGGCCGAGGGACCGACCCACCACCCCGGCGCACCGGAGACCCCGGACGGCCGGCTGGACCCGCGCTCCCTCGCTAAGGCACTGGACGCTGTGCTGCCCGAGCGCCGCACGGTGGTCCAGGACGGAGGGCACTTTGTCGGCTGGGCGCCCATGTACTGGCGTATCCCCAGGCCGCAGGACCTGGTCATGGTCGGGACCGCCTACCAGACCATCGGACTGGGCCTCGCCAGCGCCGTCGGGGCAGCCCGCGCGGTGGAGGACGACCGCACCCTGGTGCTGGCCTCCGGCGACGGCGGTTTCCTGATGGGCCTCTCCGACCTCGAATCGCTGATCGGCACCGCCCGCAGCGCCGTCGTCGTGATCTACAACGACGCCGCCTACGGAGCCGAAATTCACCAGTACGGCTCCCAGGGCCTGACCGAAAAGCCCATGCTGATCCCCGAGGTGGACTTCAGCGGCGTCGCCCGGGCGCTGGGTGCCGAATCGGCGATCATCCGCTCGCTGGAGGACCTTTCCGCGCTCACCGACTGGATCGACGCCGGCGCCAGGGGAACCTTCGTGGCCGACTGCCGGATCACGTCCAGCGTCCGCGCCCCCTGGCTGAGCGAGTGGATGGAAGCCTCGCGGGCCGCGAAGGCAGCGGTGGCCGGCTGACGATGAGCCGTTCCAGTAGGCCCTCACGGCCGGCCCGCGTTCGCTCGGGCTCCGACACCGACACCGACTGGTACCTGCACCTCTTCTCCGCCGGTCAGCCAAACTGGAACTGGCGCAACCCAGCCGTCGGCGACTACTTCGACGGCGTGCTGCGTTTCTGGTTCGACAAGGGCGTGGACGGCCTCCGGATCGACATCGCCCATGCTCTGTTCAAAGCAGGGGGCCTGCCGGATTCGCCGTCGGAGGGCGGCGCGGTGGACGGGCTGCGGTCCACGGTGCTCTCGGGCCCCGGTCATGGACGGACGGTGAGGGCTGTCAGTGTGTCAACGATGAGTGCCCGGTGCACGGCGGCAGACCAGCCGTGGGCTCTCCTGATATGCACGACGGTGTCTGCGCATAGCAGAACGTCAGTAATCACGGTGAGGCGTTCAGGGTGCAGACCCGTCGCGAGGAGGCCGTCGGCGGCCGCATGCTCCCAGAACGACCGGCACAGCTGGGTGGTGGCGCGGCGTCCGGCCTGGGCACCCTCGGCAAGCTCCGGCTCAAGACCTTCGGACTGTGCAGCAACCTCGAACAGCTGCCCTGCCCTCTCCGCAATACCGACCGAAACGTCGGCGAGAGCCTCGATCCGTTCGGCCAGGGTGCCGGCGGTGATCGCGTTCTGGGCCCGGGGGCGGTGGGCGACATCAACGGCCAATGCGTCTCCCACGAGGGCCTGGTCGACGACGCGGCTGAACAGCGCTGCCTTTGTCCCGAAGCGGACGTAGACGGTCCGGGCAGCGACGCCGGCGCGCTCCGCGATCTGGGCGAGTGTAGTGGCCACGTAGCCCTGATCAAGGAAAAGCTCGCGCGCAGCCCCAATGAGCTGGGCCTCGGTTCGGGCCACTCGCTTGGCTCTCAGGTCCGGAGCGGCACGGGATTCTTGCTTGACGTCATCGCTCATAAGATGCAGTATAACTGCATAGATACAGTTGCACTGCAATTAGGGAGGTTTTCGATGATTCCGAAACTGGCCGGGGTGCATCACCTCAAGCTGCCCGTCTCCGACTTGGATCGGTCCATCCAGTGGTACGGCACCCGGCTCGGCTATCAAGTCGCCATCGAGTTCCACGACCACGGCCGCCGCACCGGCGTCGCGATGACGCATCCCGACGGCGGACCCGACCTCGCACTGAACGACAATCCGGACCGGGCGAAGGCGTCGGCCGGCTTCGACTACTTCTCCATCGGAGTAGCCGACCGGGACCGGCTCGAGGAGTTAGCGGCCCACCTGAGCGCCCTGGGCGAGGACCATGCCGGGGTGCACTTCGCGACAATCGGATGGATCCTTCCGATGCTGCACGACCCCGACGGTCACGAGGTTCGCTTCTACACAGTCGAATCCCACACTGAGATCGACCCGGCTGCACCGCTCGTCATCAACGACGCCGTCGCGACCGCACGGGCCAAGGAGGAGCGGTGGCTTGCCGATAGGGCCACATCCACAGGCGTCACGGGCGAGGTGTCCTGAACGGCGCGGCGCAGACCGCCGCTCTAGGGCTGGGCCCTCCGGCCATCCTTGGCTGAGCCGGTCCCGCTGTGATCGGCACCTTACCGTAGGTTATGAGGGCGCTAATCTCTTCGCGCCGGACCGTAGTCGTTGGCCCATCGGCCGGCGCCAGAAAGTGAGCGAAAAATCCTTGAGTCCTGAATCCCTGCCGCTGCAGCACTCCCCCTCGCCGTCTGACGCCCAGGCGCCGCCCACAGACTGGTGGGAGTCCGCGGTCATCTATCAGGTGTACCCGCGCTCCTTCGCGGACGGCGACGGCGACGGCGTGGGCGACCTCGCCGGCCTCACCGCACGGCTGCCGTACATCGCCGATCTGGGTGCGGACGGGATCTGGATGACGCCGTTCCAGCCCTCCCCGCAGGTGGACCAGGGCTACGACGTCGCCGACTACTGCGGCGTGGACCCGCTGTTCGGAACGCTGGAACAGTTCGAGGTGCTGCTGGAGAAGGCGCACTCGCTGGGCCTGAAGGTCCTGCTCGACGTCGTTCCCAACCACTGTTCCTCCGAGCACCCGCTGTTCCAGGCGGCCCTGGCCGCCGGACCGGGATCGCCGGAGCGGGAGATGTTCCACTTCCGCTCCGGACCGGCGGGAGACACTCCCCCGAACAACTGGCAGAGCGTCTTCGGCGGCCGGGCCTGGAGCCGCGCCAACCCGTGGTCCGAGACGGATCTCGACTGGTACCTGCACCTCTTCTCCGCCGGGCAGCCGGACTGGAACTGGCGGAACCCTGCCGTGGGCGACTCCTTCGACGGGGTGCTGCGGTTCTGGTTCGACAAGGGCGTGGACGGGCTCCGCATCGACGTCGCGCACGCGCTGTTCAAGGCGGAGGGGCTCCCCGATTCACCCTCGGAGGGCGGCGTGGTGGACGGGCTGCGGTCCAACCCCCAGGTCTCGGACCAGGAGGAAGTCCACGAGGTGTACCGCCGCTGGCGTGCCCTGGCCGAGCAGTATGAGCCGCACCGCCTGCTGGTGGGAGAAGTGAACCTGGAGCCGGCCCGCGCCGCCCGCTACACCCGAGCCGACGAGATGCAGCAGGCCTTTGCGTTCGCGTTCGTGAAGCTCGGCTGGGACGCGCACGCCTGGGCCACCGTCGGCAACGAGCTCGAAGCCGCCCGCCTGGTGCACGGTGCGACACCCACGTGGGCGCTGGAAAACCACGACATCGTCCGCGCCGTGACCCGGTTCGGCGGCGGTTCTGTCGGTGCCGCCCGGGCCCGCGCGGCGCTGGTGGCCCTGCTGGGGCTGCCTGGGCCGGCGTACCTGTATCAGGGCCAGGAGCTCGGGCTGCCCGAGGTCGACGTGCCGGTGGAGGCCCGGGTGGACCCGATGTGGGCGCGCGGCGGCGTCTGCCGCGATGGCGCCCGCGTGCCGCTTCCCTGGACTGAGGACGCCGGGCGAAACCACGGCTTCTCGCTGGGGGACTCTGGCGTTAGTTCCGAACCCTGGCTGCCGCAGCCCGCCGGGTGGGGAGCCCACGCCGTCGACCGCCAAGAGCAGGATCCGGCGTCAGCGCTGAACCTCACCAAAGCCGCGCTGGAACTGCGCCGGAAGCTCTGGCGGGAAGGGGTCTTCACCGCGAACGACGGCGGCACCTGGCGCGTCGAGGCCGGAAACCTGCTGATCTGCGAGCGCAACGAGCACTTCCTCGCCGCCGTCGCGATGGGCGATGAACCGGTGCGGCTCCCGGCCGGCACGGTCCTGCTCAGCGCAGCCCCGCTGGAACGGGATGGCTGGCTGCAGCCGAACAACGCCGTGTGGGTATTGAACGGCTGAGCACGTTGCAGGGTTGCGGAGGCCTGCCATACGAAAGGGCCGGCGCGCGTTTCTAAAGGCGAGATGGCTGTGGGCCAAACGCTAAAGAGCTGGGCGGTTGCGCCGGGTCGCGTTGCCGGCGTCAGCTGGACTCATGGTTTGGGTCAGCTCTGGCGGCTCGGCCTCTCGCTATTTCACGACAACCTCCAGATCGATTACTTCGGCGTCAATGATCTCGGCGTCAACGATCTCGGCGTCGTCGGTTCGGTGTCCTGGCTTGGTCAGCTCCAGGCTAGCGAGGTGCTTCTGCAGCCGTTTGGACATGGGAAGGAATGTGCCCAAGGTGAGGCCTCCGGAGAGAACTGCTCCGACTATTGGGATAGCCTTTGCGACTCCGCTGGCGAAAAGCTTCTTGGTCATGCTGACACCGAGATAGCCGGCCACCTTTTTCACGATCGGATAGATGACACCCTGAGTAAGTGCCTTCTGCGGCAGTTTCTTGGCAACGGTGGCGGCGACCATGCCCGCGACTCTTGCCACTCCACTCTGGGCGATCTGCACGCCGAACATCACGCCCACGAACAGGATCAGCATGCTCTCGGTGGCTTCATCGATTTCGTCGTCATCATCGGCGAATAGGTCAGGCCAACTGTAGATATACGCCAGCTTCTGGGCGATCCGAAGCATGTGACCCAAGTACTGCGCGAGGTCGGCTGGGACAGTGCCGATCATTGCCAGACCGCCGGGGATACCTGCGACGGTTGATATGCCTGTGACCTTGCTCGTCTCATAAGCGATCGAGGTGTTTGCGATCTCAGCGATGACCTTGAGTGGAATGCCCGCTGCCGCGGGAGTTTCGGCGATTGCCCTCTTGATCTGTTCCTCGGTGCAGTGGCGCTTGAGTGCCGTTCGGAGATAGGCGGCCCTACTGATCCTCACGCCTGGCAGCTTCGCCGCCGCGTCCAGCACCTGGGTGAAATTCGATCCAGGGTTATCAATCTCTTGGGTTTCGGTCATGAGGTAGATCGTATCTGTGGGCTCCGACCTACACCGGTATTTGCGAGTCCGAAAATGTTACTCTCCCGTTCCTTCCACTTCCAAGGTTCTTTTGAACTCATGGGCAAGTCATAAATCAGGTATGAATGGGGACATGAAGAGATCATGGGCCGATTTGGAGCGTCGAAGCATCGACCGCGCAATTGAGCTGTGGCATGAGCTCGGAAGCGAGGAGTTCATTGCCCGGACCCGATTTAAGGAGTCTCACCGGTACGTAGTGATCGACCGAGGGCAGTCGATTGCAAGCAAGCCACTGGTCGCCATGGCCTTCCAACTGCAATTCGGCTGCGGCAAGGACGGGCCTCCGCGGCTGTCCGGGGGAGAACAGACACGGTCCATCTTGAATCGACTGGGATACGAGCTGGTGGACATTCACGGAGAGAGTCTCGAAGGCACAGCCGAACCCCTCAGGATCGAAGTCAGTCCGAGCACGAATTTCTGGTGGGCGAACCAGTCGGTGAACTTCGACCCCGTCTTTAACGACGGTACCCTGTGGGCTCCCCTGAAGGATCGCCGTGGCCAACAGGTTGACCACTGGCGCACTCTTGACGGTGTGTCCCCAGGGGATCTCGTTTTCCACTATGCCAGCCCCGAGATCCGGGGCGTCAGCCGCGTGGCAACTATGCCGCGACCGGCCTATCCGCCTCGCGGCTATGACGATGTGCCTGCCGGCACGAAGGGCACATTGGTTCTCACGGAACCGGTGCATGAGATCCGTGTTTCACGGGATCGGGCTCTGAACGCGCTCGACGTCGGCCAGGGTCCGATCACCGCAAGCGGGTCCCTTAGGAACGGCTATTTCTTTCCCCTCGACCCTGGCCGCGCACTGGAGGTGTTGCGGCTAGCAGGCATTGAGCCCGTCACCGGAACAGCCGAGGAGCGAGGGGAACACGCTGAACCGTTCGAAGGCTATGTCGGCGGTCCTAGTGACAGTTTGGCAGTAGTGGCAATCCGGGCAGAGCAGCGGTTTCTGCGGGACCAGCAGCTGCGGCGCTGGGGTAGCTCGTGCGCACTTTGTGGACGCTCGCTCCCCGAAGAACTAGTTGTCGCGGCGCATATCAAGCCCCGCTGGGCATGCTCGGAGAACGAGCGCATGGACACACGAAACGTGTCCATGCTCGCTTGCCTGTTCGGCTGCGATGCGCTCTTTGAGCTCGGCTATGTTGTCATCGGTGATCAGGGAATCATCGAACACGGCAGCCGCGGTTCCGAGCAAGCTGCGGACCGGATACGGGACATCGTCGGCAGGAGATGCGCGGCCTTTGGCGAAAAGTCCCGGCAGTACTTCGCTTGGCACCGACAGCACAATTCGGCCAAACGCGGCAAATAGCGGTTGAGGGAACGCTGCCTATTTTCTCCGCTAAGTGCCCACGTCCAACCTAACCAGATCGTGCCGCTGAATACCCTTGGAAATGGGCCTGCAGACGAGCCCGTCTTTCTATAGGCGGGTGCCCCACGGCGGAACCGCCGGACCTTCACGGGCCCCGTATATAGACTGCTCGGGTACGTGTCCCTCGACTTATTAGGAGAAGTTCATGAGCTACAGCGGAAGTCCGTCCGAGAAGCCGGTCGCAGCCGGCGACCTGGACCGCAGCCATATCGGTCAGACTGTGAGCTTTGAACCCAACGACTTCACAGTTGTCTTCGGAACACTCTCCGGCGTCGCCCGGACCGACGCCATGGTCTACCTGTCTCTTCAGGGTGTGGGCGGCGGCACCCACCTGAAGGACGAGTACGACTTGCCTGTCGGCCACAACGTCTACGTTCAGATGGATCCCCTGAGCAGTGCCAGCAAAACCCTCTCGGAGGCCGAACGGGTCATCAAGGAGAAGTTCGACGAGATCAAGAAGAACCTCCGGGACCGGGAACAGAAACCCGGCTCCGAGTAACCTGCATCCAGACACAGGGGAACCCCGCAGTGCCCGGCACTGCGGGGTTCCCCTGTCTGTCACTGTGCCCGGGGCGCCGCCCATAAGATGAGGCATGGACTTTGCGGATACGCTCTGGACGGTTTTTGGGGCCGGGCTGGTTCTGCTGATGCTCGTCGACGTCTTTCGTACGCTCCTTTATCCCCACGGCTCCGGTCCCGTGGGCCGGGCGATCATGCGCGGGTTCTGGCTGGTATCCCGAAAACTGCGGGGCCGGGGCTCCTTCATCGCAGCGCCGTTGGCCATGGCGGCTGTCATTGGCGCCTGGGCGGGCCTGGCGGCCATCGGCTGGGCCCTGCTGTACTTGCCGCACCTGACGGACGGTTTTGTTTACGGAGCCGGGGTTCCCCTGCGGGCCGACTTCGCCGAAGCTCTCTACATCTCCCTGGTCACTCTTTCCACCGTGGGGTTTGGCGATATCGTGGCTACGCATTCGCTGCTCAGGCTGGTTGTGGCCCTTCAGGCCGTCACAGGTTTCGGTTTGCTGACAGCAACAGTCACCTGGATCCTGCAGATGTACCCGGCCCTAAACCGCCGCCGAGCCCTTGCCCACGAGCTGAACTTGTTCAGGGAGGCTGCAGGTCCTGCAGGTGTACTGTCCGTGGAACCCACGCATGCCGCCGGGTTGTTGGAGTCAATGGCCGGAAACGTAGCTCTTGTGAGCATCGATCTGCTTGCGTTCCATGAAACCTACTATTTCCGTGAAGTCGAGCAGCGCGGCTCCTTGCCGGCCACAGTCGCCTACGCCCAGGAACTGGCATCCCAGGCCCAACGCAGCGACAACCCTGAACTCCAGTTCGCCGGACGGATGCTCCACGCCGCGCTCGATGGACTCGCGGACGTTCTTCGCGGCAAGTTCGGCCATTCCGGAACCACTTCGTCTGACGTGTTCGACAGCTACGAGCTGCACCACCGACACCTGCGGGGCAGGAAACCCGACAGTAACTAGCGTGCGGGCACTGATTTCCAGGTGCCGCGTTCAAGGGTCCCCGAAGTTAGGTGGCCCCTATGGACCGATTTAGTCCTGCGGAAACAGGGGTGCACGGCATCGTGTTGAAGGGTCCTGGCCCGCACCTTGCCGCCCCTCAACCCCGGCGGTAGCCTGAAAAGCAGATGACGGGCCACGCCGCCCACCACCGGTTCCGGGAGGGCCGGGCCGGGCAGCGCCCACAGGCTCAGACCCGCCACCGGGAACGGGGAGGCGCGATGTCGACACTCGCACACGGCCGGGAAGCCTACGCCGCACGGCGCTGGCCGGACGCCGTCGGGCAGTACACCGCCGCCGACCACGACGAGGAACTTCCCGCCGGCGATCTGGAACAGCTGGCCATTTCCGTCATCCTCACCGGCCGGGGCGCCGAGGGAGTGGACATCCTGTCCAGGGCGCACCTGAAATACCTCGCCGACGGCGACTACGCCGCCGCCGCCCGTTGCGCCGTCTGGACCGGGATGAATCTCATCCTGCTGGGCGAACCGGCCCGCAGCGCCGGGTGGCTGGCCCGGGCCCGCCGGATCGTCGAGGACCTGCCCGAGCCCTGCCCGTTCGAGGGCCTGCTGTTTGTCCCTGCCGGGCTGGGCGCCCTCTACCAGGGCGACGGCGCCACCGCCGCGGACGCCTTCACCCGGGCCGCGGACCTCGGACGGGCACGCGGCGACGCCGACTCGGCGGCCCTCGGCACGCTGGGCCTCGGGCAGGCAAAGATCATGCTGGGGGAACTCGACGACGGCCTCGCCCTGCTCGACGAGGCCATGGTGGCCGTCACCGTCGGCGAAATCTCCCCGATCCCCGCCGGGATCATCTACTGCGCGGTGATCGAGACCTGCCGTCTGGCCTTCGACCTGCAGCGCGCGCACGAGTGGACACGGGCGCTGGACCGGTGGTGCGAGGCGCAACAGAACCTGGTGGTCTTCAGCGGCCAATGCCAGATGCACCGGGCCGAGCTGTACCGGCTGCACGGCGCCTGGACCGAGGCGATCGACGCGGCCAGAACGGCGCAGGACCTCGCCGTCCGCGGCGACCGGATGGCCACCTACGGCGGCTTTTACGAACAGGGCGAAATCCACCGGCTCCGGGGCGAGTTCGACGCCGCCGAGGCCGCCTACCTGCACGCGCAGGAGACCGGCTTCCCGGCGCAGCCCGGGCTGGCACTCCTGCGCCTGGCCCAAGGCAGGGCGGACCAGGCCCAGTCCCTGCTCCGGCAGGCCATGGCCGGCATCGACGCCGCCTACCGGCGCCCGATGCTCGCCGCCCAGGTGGAAATCGAACTGGCAGCAGGCGACGCACCGGCAGCACGGGCCGCCGCCGAGGAGCTGGACTCGCTGTGCGCCTCGATCGACATGCCCCTGCTGCACGCCCTCGACGAGCAATCCCAAGCCGCTGTCCTGTTCCACGACGGCGACCCCGGGGCTGCCCTGGTCCCGCTGCGCCGCGCATGGACCCGCTGGCTCAGCCTCGACGCACCGTTCGAAGCGGCCCGCTGCCGCGCCCTCCTGGCCAGAGTGTGCGCCGCGCTCGGAGATGAGGAATCCGCCCGGCTGGAGCGTGAGGCGGCCCGGGCAGTCTTTGCCGATCTGGGCGCCGCGCCGGCGCTGGCGGAGCTAGAACTGGCGGGTCTTGGGCAATCGGCGCTTGGGCATTCGGTGCCCGCAGCCGCGTATGCCCGCACAGCCCCGGCGCCAACCACCGGGTACGACGCCCGTCACGCCGCCGACGCCGGGCCGCTCACCGCCCGCGAAAACGAGGTGGTCCGGCTCGTGTCCGCCGGGCTGAGCAACCGGAACATCGCTGCCGAGCTGTTCATCAGCGAAAAAACGGTGGCCCGGCACCTGAGCAATATCTTCACCAAGTTGGGCCTGACCTCCCGGGCCGCCGTCACGGCCTACGCCTACCAGCACGGCCTCGCCCTGACCTCCCGCCCTGCATAAAACTACCCATTCCCAATTTCTCCCCGGCCCACGGGAAATGGGTGATTCGCCCGATTCGCCGCGACGCAACGAAAAATAGCGTTAAGGCATGAACGTTTCAGTGCTCGCAGGAATGGTTTCCACCGGCCTCTTCGCGGTGAGCTACCTGCCCATGCTGCTCAAGGCCCTCCACACGAGGGATCTTGACTCTTACAGCCTCGGCTACCTCGCGCTGAGCAACGTCGCCAATGCAGTGCACTCCGTTTACGTCTTCAGCCTCCCGCTGGGGCCGATCTGGCTGCTGCATGCCTTCTACGTCGTCGCCTCCGCGCTGCTGCTCATCTGGTACCTGCGCTTCCGGTCCGGACCCGCAGGCCGCCCGGCGCCGCAGCAGGCACAGCGTTCACGACCACCCCACTGAGCATGCAACACCAAGGAGGCACCCACCATGAGCACCACCCCAGTAGCTGACACCGGCGGCGTCGTCGGCACCGGCAAAGTCAGCATTGGCGCCGTCGACACCGTCATCATCGGCGCCGGACAGTCCGGCCTGGCGCTGGGCTACTACCTGGCGCAGCAGCGCCGCGACTTTGTCATTCTCGACGCCGGCACACGGGTCGGCGAAGCGTGGCGGAACCGTTGGGACTCGCTACTGCTATTCACCCCCGCCAAGTACAACGGCCTGCCCGGCCGGCCCTTCCCAGGCGATCCGCTGGCCTTCCCCACCAAGGACGAGCAGGCGGACTATCTGGAGGACTACGCCTCCCGGTTCCACCTGCCCATTCGGCCCAACACGGCCGTCACCCGGCTGAGCCACGACGGGCAGCGGTTCCATGTCACGGCCGGGACGCAGCGCTGGACGGCGTCGAACGTCGTCCTCGCCACCGGCGCCTGCCAGCTGCCCAGGACGCCGGGCTTTGCGGCGGAACTGCCGTCCGACGTCGTGCAACTCCACTCCCGCGACTACAAGAACCCGGCCCAGCTCAAGCCCGGCCCCGTCCTGGTGGTGGGGGTGGGCAACTCCGGGGCGGAAATCGCCCTAGAGACCAGCCGCACCCATGGAACCTGGCTGGCCGGCAAGCCGAGCGGCGAGATCCCGTTCCGGCACGGCCGGACCGCGGCCCGCTTCGTCTTCCCGGTGGTCCGCTTCGCCGGGCTGCACGTACTGAACACCGGCACGCCGGTCGGACGCAAGATGCTGCCCAAGATCGCCGCCATGGCCAGGCCGCTGATCCGCACCAAGCTCGCGGACCTGCGTGCCGCCGGCGTCCACCTGGTGCCGCGGGTCACCGGAGTTGAGGACGGCCAAGTAATGCTCGACGGCGGCCGGCGCCTCCCGGTGGCAAATGTCATCTGGTGCACCGGATTCACCGAGGCCTACCCCTGGCTGGACATCCCGGCGCTGCCCGCGGACTGGCGGGAGCAGCAGCACCGCGGGATCGTGGACGCCCTGCCGGGCCTGTACCTGCTGGGGAAGGAGCTTCTCTTCGCCGAAGCGTCGGAAACCCTCCCCGGCGTGGCCCGGGACGCCAAATACCTGGCGAAGCAGCTCGCCGCCACCCGGGCCCCGCAGCACGCAGCGGAACTGCCGACCGGGCTGGCGGCTTAGCGCAGGGAGCCAGTTCCGTTCGGGTTCCTTGGCGGTGGCAGGGTTGCTTTGCCCCGTTGATCGGTGTCAGACTCCTACAACGAACGCTGGGCGATGTTGAGGATGTTGCCCTCGCTGTCCAGGAACCAGGCTCCCTTCCCCCAAGACGCCGTGGCAATGCCGTTCTCCGTCTTCAGGCCGGGGAAGTCGTACTCTTCAAAGACGACGCCGCGGCCCCGCAGTTCCTCCATCTCGCGTTCCAGATTGTCCGTTTCCCAGCCCAGTTGGGTGTTCTTGGCCGTCCCCGCATTGTCCGTCTGGTACACGAGGAAGCGGGTTCCCTGTCCGCAGCTGTACATCACGCTGCCCTCCTCCATGGATTCGGAGGGTTCGATGCCCAGCTTGTCCCGGTAGAACTCCTTCGCCCTGTTGATGTCCTTCGCGGGGAGGACAGCCATGATGTTTGAATCCTTGAACATGATGATTCCCTTCAGTGCGTTGATGACCGCAGTGATGGCGTTGCTCCCCCCGGTTTCGGTCCCCGGAATCATGGTCCGGAGCCCGTGACCGCCCCTCGCGCCTAGCCGGGGCAGCCACCTGGGACTCTCCGATGCCGCGCCACCCATCGCCGGCGCAAGGGGGTCCCCGAAGCTTATGTGGCCATTATGGACCGATCCGGTCCCGCAGAAAATGGGTTGTCGGTATCCCAAAGCGTTCGAGGACGGCCGGCTGCAACCACGGAACCCCGCCTGGGTGCTGCGCAGCTGACGCAGCCGTGGCAGAGTGCTGGCATGGCAGCTTTCACCCAGTCCGACGACCTCCAGGGAGCAACGTTCACCGACGTGAACCTGCGGGGCGCCCGGTTCGTCCGGTCCGACCTCTCCGGCGCGGTGATGCGCGCGGTCGACGCAGCCGGGGCGGATATCGATGCACCGTGGCTGCTCGAAGCCGGGAACACCCTGCGCATCAACGGCGTCGACGTCGTCCCCTACATCGAGGCGGAACTCAACCGCCGCTTCCCCGGCCGCGCCGAACGACGCGCCGGCGACCCGGAGGGGCTCCGTGCCGCCTGGGCCGTGCTGGAGCGGATCTGGCAGGCGACGCTGGATCGGGTCGCGGCGATGCCGCCCGGCACGGTTGATGTGTCGGTGGACGGTGAGTGGTCCTTCGCCCAGACATTGCGCCACCTGGTCATGGCCACGGACACGTGGCTGGGCCGGGGAATCCTCGAGTTGCAGCAGCCGTACCATCCCATCGGCCAACCCAACGCCGAGTACGAGACCGACGGGTACGATCTGGCCGTCTTCTCGAACGTCGCACCGCCGTATGCCGAGGTGCTCGAGGTCCGCTCAGAAAAGGCAGCCATGGTGCGGGACTACCTCGCCACCGTCACCGCGGCGGACCTGTCCGCGGGCCGCCGGAATCCGTGGGCCCCCGACCACCCGGTGACTGTCCGCTCCTGCCTGCACACCATCCTCAACGAGGAATGGGAACACCACCGCTACGCCGTCCGTGACCTCGACACGATCGAAGCGGGGCTCGGCAGGTAAGACCCGCCGCCCACCTCCACAGACAAGGGGGCTGTCCGCGTTCCGGTGGAAACGTGGGCAGCCCGGCTATCTGATCCCGACGGCGGTCGGTCCGGCCGCCGTCGTGGGTTGGTGTCGTCGTGCGTGGTGCCGCTCAGCCAACGGCCACCGCGCCGATTTGCTGCATCAGCGCCAGGTTGTCCGTGGTGCCCCAATGCTCGGCCACCTTGCCGTCCTCAACCCGGATGATGTCCGTGCAGTCGAACTCGACGCTCTTGCCCGTGGCCGGGATGCCGGCCATCTCGCCGCGGTGGGTCCCGGTCAGGATCACGTGGCATGCTTCCATGTTGCCGGCGGTCATTGAGGGCTCAATCGCTTTGACCTTGATGTCCGGGAAGGCCGACCGCATGGTGTTCACGAAAAATTTCACGCCGTCCTTGCCGGACGGCTGCCCGGGAAGGCCTTCCTCGTGATCGACGTAACTGTCCGTCGCCAGCTCATCAATTAGGGCAAGATTTCCGCTCTCCATGACGTCCCTGTAAAACCGCTCTATCAGTCCAATACCCTCCGACATTTCCTGCTCCTTGTAGGCGAGAGACCGAATTGGCTCCCCCAGGCATGTGGCCCGGCGCGGCCCGCCAAACCCGCCGCAGCCGTGGTTCCGTTCCGGGAGCGGCCGGGCGCGCGGCACCGGGAAAACCTGTGCCGAAGTAGTGGAGAAGGGGCGAATCGCCTCGTTAAGGCTGAAGCTAAACCCGGGCTTCTCGGGTGTCAAGATGCCGCCGGTTGAGGCCGCGGGTAATGTCACACCGGCCCCCTAGTCTGCCGTTAGAAGCTTGCAACGTCCGGCAGGGGATGACATGGCTGACCTGATAAACGACGACGGCGTCGCGGACTACCTGCGCCGGCTGAGCCGCTACGGCCTGCTCACCGCCGAGCAGGAAATGGACCTGGCGCGGGAGATCGAAGCTGGCCTTTTCGCGGAACAGCTCCTAGCGGACCTAACACCGCGGCCCGGTCAGGACGAGGAAGAGCTTCGGACGATTGTCCTGCTGGGCCGGCGTGCCTTCGACGCGCTGTTCCATGCCAACCTCCGCCTCGTGGTGTCGATCGCCACGCCCTACACCCGCCGCGGCCTCGACTTCGAGGACTTGATCCAGGAAGGAAACCTGGGACTGCACAAGGCCGTCCGCACCTTCGACTTCACCTTGGGTTTCCGGTTCTCCACCCACGCCACCTGGAGCATCCGGGCGGCCATCACCCGAGCGCTGGCGTGCGAGGCAAGGCTCATCCGGTTGCCGATTAACGTCGTGGAGCAGCTGCAGCAAGTACGGTCGGCACAACGGTCGGCCGCCATGACGGGCGCGGTCTGCCGCGCCGAAGATCTCAGCCGGCTGACCGGCAACGCGATCGGCAAAATTGAATGCCTGCTGACCGTGGATCAGCCCGTCGAATCGTTGGACGCCGAGGTCCCCGATGGCCGGGGCGGAACCGAAGTCCTGGCCGAACAGTTGCTGGACTCCACGGAGCCCGATGCGGCCGAGCCGCTCTTCCATCAACAAATGAAGGCACGAGTGCAGGCCGCACTCGGCACACTCGAGCCACGGGAGGCCCGGGTCATTGCGCTGCGCTTCGGCCTGACAGGCGGCGGAGGCCAACGCCTGGACGCGGTCGCGAAAGCCTGCGGCCTGACCCGCGAACGCACCCGCCAAATCGAGGTCGAAGCGATGGCGAAGCTCAGGGACCCAATCCGGTCCGACCTCCTGCGGGACTATCACGGTGTTGGCTAGGGCCTTCGATCGCTTCCGCCAGCGCCTGCGGGGTGCCAGAGTTGAATGATGAATGAGGAAGCCAGTCATGAGGAAACCGGCAACAAGGAAACCGGGACTGCGGAACCCGGCAGCCTGGTCCTGAACCTTGAGTTCACGCTCGACGCCGGCCCGGCGGAAGTCTTCAGGACGCTGACCGACCCGGCGGAACTGAAGACGTGGTGGGGCCCGCACGGCTTCACCATCCCTGAGGCGGAACTGAACCTAACGGTAGGCGGCGGGTACCGGTTCCGCATGACGCCACCGGACGGCGAACCGTTCCACCTCTCCGGCGAATACCTGGAGATCGACCCTCCCTGGCGCTTGGTCTACACCTTCAGGTGGGAGGAACCGGCGCCCGACGACCGGGAAACCGTCGCAGACCTCTCGCTTCTGAGCGCCGGCGACGGCACGCGCCTCGTCCTTTCGCAGGGACCGTTCCTGACGGAGGAACGGCTTGCCCTGCACCGCAACGGATGGACCGAGTCCTTCGAGAAGTTGCAGGCTGTCCTGGCCAGCCGCAGCTGAGGCGCCTGTGGCCCGCGGAACGGGGTCCAGACCAGCTCAGGGCACAATAGAACCATGCCCCTGACAACTTTTGCGCTGATCCGCCATGGCCAGACCGACTGGAACGCGCAGCGCCGGCTACAGGGATCCACCGATATTCCGCTGAACGACGTTGGCCGCAGCCAGGCGCGGGACGCCGCCGCCGCCCTGTCCGGCGACGCGTGGGACGCGATCGTCTCCTCGCCGCTGAGCCGGGCTGCTGAGACCGCTGACCTGATCGCGGCCGGGCTGGGGCTGAGCGTGGCCCGGCACGTTCCGGAGCTCACCGAGCGCTCCTTCGGCCCGGCCGAGGGTCTGCAGGACGGTCCGGAGCTGGATGCCCTGCGCATCCCCGGCGGTTTCCGCGGCGCCGAAAGCGAGGACGACGCCGCGGACCGCGGACTGGGCGCGCTCGAGGCGCTGGCGGAGGAGTTCCGCGGCGGCCGCGTCCTGGTGGTGGCGCACGGCTCGCTGCTCCGGGTGAGCCTGAGCCGCATCGCCGGACGACCGCTGCAGCGGGTCGACAACGCCGCGCTCAACCTGGCCCACCACCACGCCGTCGACGGCTGGCGGCTGGAATACTTCAACGGGGAGCGCCTGAACGCTGACGCTCTCGCCTGACCCGCCCATCATCAGGAACCACGCCTAAGATGGGCCCATGACTGCCTTGTCACTGAGTGCCGCGCTGTCCGTCCACCCGGCGACCGGGTTGCTCCCGCCGTGGCTGGATCCGAATGCATTCCTCCGCGACCCCGCGGTGACGCCCTGGCTCATCGTGGTGGTCTGCGCCTTCCTCTTCATCGAGACCGGACTGCTGGTGGGATTCTTCCTGCCCGGAGATTCACTGCTGTTCACCGCTGGCCTGCTGGTGGCCACGGGCACCGTCCCGGTCAACATAGTTCTGCTCGGAGCGGCGGCCTCCGTCGCGGCGTTCGCAGGCGATCAGACCGGCTACCTGATCGGGCGGAAGGCCGGCCCGGCGGTCTTCAAAAAACCAGACTCCAAGCTGTTGCGCAGCGAATACGTGGACAGGGCCCACGACTTCTTCCAAAAATACGGCCGCCGCTCCGTGGTCCTGGCCCGGTTCGTCCCCATCGTGCGGACCTTCCTGCCCGTGTCGGCGGGCGTCGGAAAAATGGGGCACCGGACCTTCATCGCCTTCAACGCCATGGGCGCCCTGCTCTGGGGCTTCGGGGTGACGCTCCTCGGGTTCGGGCTGGGCCAATACGACTGGATCGGCTCGAACATCGACCTCATCTTCATCGTCATTGTGGTGGTCTCCGTCATCCCGATCGGCGTCGAAGTGCTCAAGAAGCGCCACGCGAAGTCCTCCGACTCCGCCCAGTGATCCAGGACCCTGTTTCGGGACTTCAGCCGGCAGCCCAACCCGCCCCTGAACCTCCAGGGCCGCAGGCGTAACAAAGCGGTCCCCGGAAACAAAAGACCGCGTTTGCGGCGTACGGAAGTCGAAACCAATTCCTTCGTGTAACCGGCAGGTTAAACCCGGTTTCGGCTCCGTAAAAGACTCCTAACCCCCGCAAATTCAAGGGTTTTCGCCCCTTCCCGGCCTCTAGCTTTGTCATTGGTTCGACCAATGAACCAATCAGCCAAGAGCCCCAGGAGCATCCCTTGAACGTTTCGACCGCAGAAAAGCCGGCCACCGCCGGCGCCGTGCCGCCGCCCGGCACCGAGGGCACCGCGAGCCCCGCAACCGCCCCCGCCACGAACGCCGCCCCGGCCACCCGACGTCGTCTCCTCCCGGTCAGCGGTAAGCGCCCCGGACCCGTCGCCGTCACCCTGCTGTTCTCCCTCGGCTGGGTGTTTATGTACGCGGACCGCAACATCCTCTCCCCCGTCATGAGCGTCATCCAGGACCAGTGGGGCCTGAACAAGGGCCAGCTGGGCCTGATGTCCACCGTCTTCTTCATCACCTACGCCCTGATGCAGATCCCCACCGGCTACCTCGCGGACCGGATCGGCCGGGTCAAGGTGGTGGTGGCCGGCTACGTGGTCTTCGGCATCGGCACCATCCTGAGCGGCTTCGCCCCCGGCTTTATGGTCTTCCTGCTGATGCGCGCCTTCACCGGCCTCGGCGAAGGCACCTTCTACAGCCCGGTCTACGGCATCTCCTCCAGCTACATCTCGGACAAGTGGCGCGGCGTCTCGGCCGCCCTGATCAACAGCGGCATGGCCGTCGGCATCTCGCTGGGCTTCATCGGCTCCGGCTACTTCACCTTCACCCTGGGCCTGCCGTGGCACGCCTCCTTCCTCATCTTCGGTGCCGCCACCCTGGTGGTCGCCTTCCTGATCAACTACTACCTCGCCCCGATTGACGCCGAACACAAGGCCCAGGCAGCAGCGGCCGCGGCCACCCGCGCCGAGACCGACGCCCCCGCCGCCAAGGCCGACAACAAAGCCCTCTTCACCCGCAACCACATCCTCACCTACGTGCTGATCTTCTGCTCCCTCTACGGCTTCTTCTCGATGCTGACCTGGCTGCCCACCTACCTGCAGCAGGCCCGCGGCGTCGCCCCCTCCCAGACCGGCATCATCGCCTCCCTGGTGCCCTGGGCCTCCATCCCCGGCGCCATCCTCCTGAGCATGTGGGCCCGCCGGCTCAAGAACACCCGCCCGCTGATCGTCGCGCTCGCCGTCCTGGGCGGCCTGTGCCAGATCCTCGTGCCGCTGACCGGCGACTACTCCCTGATGATCGCGGGCCTGGTGGTCTACGGCCTGGTGGGCAAGCTGGCCCTGGACCCCATCCTGATCGCCTTCCTGGCCGAGAACACCCCGCGCTCCATGTACTCCGCGGCGTACGGCTACTTCAACTTCGCCGGCATGCTCTCCTCGATCTTCGCCCCCTACATCACCGGCGCCCTCGCCGACGCCACCGGAGCCCTGGAAGCCGGCTTCTACCTCTCCGCGGTACTGCTCCTGATCGGCGCCGTTGCGTTCTGCTTCACCCAGCCCGCCAGCGTCCCGGCCGAACCCGCCGCGTCTGCTGAGCCCGCGCTCCAGCCCGCCAACTAACACCAACGAAAGGCCCTTGCCGTGGATCAGCGCACCGACCCCCGTCCCACCCTTCGACGGGCCGCCTCGATGAGCGCGGAAGTTGCCGCCTACCTCGAACGCGAGATCGCCTCCCGCGGCCTCAAGCCCGGGGACCAACTCCCGCCCGAGCGCGAACTGGCCGCGCAGCTGTCCGTCTCGCGGGCTACCGTGCGCACCGCGCTCCAGGACCTGGAGTCCAAGCATCTGGTGGAACGCACCCGCGGCCGGGGCACCACCGTGGCGCAACCCCCGGCGCCGGTGAGCGAGCTGTATGCCCGGCTCGCCGGCGTCGGGCAGGCCCAGCAGGATGTGGCGGAACTGCGCGGCTCGCTCGAACCCCTGGTGGCCGAACTCGCGGCGGTGCGATCCAGCGCCGCGGACCTCATCCAGCTCCAAGACATCCTGGCCGCCTCCAGCGAACACCTCTCACCCGAGGAGGCACTGCGCCTGGACATCCAGTTCCACACCCTGCTGGCCCAGGCCGGCCGCAACCAGCTGATGGCCAGCGTCCTGACCCTGACGAGCTCCTGGACCTCCGAGGTCCGGCTGCCCTCCCACTCCACCCAGGAGGGACGCCGCTGCTCGATCGAGGGCCACCGGCTCATCCTCGACGCTGTCCTGGCCCGGGACGCCACCGGGGCCGGCATCGCCATGCGCGACCACCTCGCCGACGTCGCCGCGCTGATCCGCGGCCACCAGCACTGACACCCCCTACCCACCGGAGACCACCCGTGACCACCTCACTTTTCCAGCCCGCCTTGGCAACCCGCGCCGCCGGCGCCGGCAGCGCCAGCACCGCCGGCATCCTGCAGTCCTGGGACGGCATCCCGGACGGCACCACCTACCTGCCCTCCACCAAGGAGAACGTCCTCTGGGGCGCGCTCCCCTGCGCCGGCGACCGCCCGGTCCTCAGCATCGACCCCGGCACCGACGTCACCATCGACACCCTCAGCCACGAAGGGATCCTCGAAGACCAGGGCCGCGACCCACTCGCCTTCTTCGGCTCCCACGGCGTCCGCGAGCACCAGGTCCTCGAGGACGCCATCGATCTCGCCGCCTCGGACGTCCAGCGCCTCCCCGCGGGCCTTGGCCCGCACGTGGTCACCGGGCCGATCGCGGTGAAGGGCGCCCGCCCCGGCGACCTGCTGAAAATCACCGTGCTGGAAACTACCCCACGGGTGCCCTACGGCGTGATCTCCAGCCGGCACGGCCGCGGCGCGCTCAACGGCGAATTCCCGCTCGGCGCCGGCAGCTACAGCGCGTTCGCCACCGTCCGGGACACCGAGGACGGCACACCGTCAGGCTGGCTGCCGCTGCGGCCGGGCGCCGAACCGACCGTGCATTTCCCGCTCAAACCGTTCCTGGGCATCATGGGGATCGCAGTGGACGGCGGGCAGCGGCCGCACTCCGTCCCGCCCGGCGCCCACGGCGGCAACATCGACATCAACCTGCTCACCGCCGGCAACTCCCTCTACCTGCCGGTCCAGGTTCCCGACGCCCTGGCCTACGTGGGCGATCCCCATTTCGCCCAAGGCGACGGCGAGGTCTCGCTGACCGCCATGGAGGCCTCGCTCCGGGTCAGGCTCCGGTTCGACGTCGTGCCGCAGGACGAGGCGGTGCGGAACTTCGGCGAGCTCACCGGCCCGCTGGCCCAGACCCCGGAGTTTCTGGTCCCCACCGGCATGGACGAGGACCTGGACACGGCCGTGCAGAACTGCGTCCGCGCCGCCATCGCGCTGCTCCAGGCCCGCTACGGCATGGACCCCAGCCTCGCCTACGCCTACCTCAGCGCCGCCACGGACTTCAACATCTCCCAGGTGGTCGACCTGGTCAAAGGCGTCCACGCCCGCATCCGGGTCGAGGACTTCCTCCGGTGACCGCGGCGTCGCTGCCGGCCGCGCCGGACCTGTCGGTGTGGCGGGAGCTGGGCGATCCGCTGCTCCCCGCCACCGGCTCCGGCTCCCTGGACGGGTGGCGAGTGGCGGTCAAGGACCTGTTCGCGTTGGAAGGCTTCGCGGTGGGCGCAGGCAATCCGGACTGGTTGGCCGGCGCCACGCCGGAGACGACGACGGCGGCCGCGCCGGCTGCGCTGCTGGCCGCCGGCGCCGCGGTGGCCGGGATCGCCCGGACCGACGAGTTCGCCTACAGCCTGGCCGGAACCAACGCGCACTACGGCACCCCGCCGAACCCGAAGGCGTCGGGCCGGATCAGCGGCGGCTCCTCCTCCGGCTCGGCGAGCGCCGTGTCACTGGACCAGGCCGACGTCGGACTCGGCACGGACACCGGCGGCTCCATCCGGGTCCCCGCCGCCTATCAGAGCCTCTACGGCATCCGCACCAGCCACGGCGCTGTGTCCACGGACGGGCTGCTGCCGCTGGCGCCGTCCTTCGACACGGTCGGCTGGATGACCCGCGACGCCGGGACGCTGGCCGCCGTCGGCGAGGTGCTGCTGCCGCGGCACTCTCCTTCCGGATCGTCCGGGGCGCTGGCCGGGGCGGAGCCCGGGCAGTTTACCGGGGCGCAGTTCGCTCCGGCACTGCTGGCCCTGGCGGAGCCCGACGTGGGGCTCGCCGTCCGGGAGTTCCTCGACGGCTGGGCCGGGACCGCCGGTGTGCCGGGCCTGGTCGCCGGGGATTTCCCTGTCCATGAGCTGCCGCGCTGGCTCGCGGCGTTCCAGACCGTGCAGGGTTTCGAGGCGTGGGAACAGCACGGCGGCTGGATCAGCCGGCACTGGGAATCGCTGGGGACCGACGTGGCCGCCCGGTTCAGGACGGCCTCGCTGATCCTGCCGGACCAGGCCGAGGCTGCCCGGGACGTGCTCCGGGCCGCCCGGCAGCAGCTCCGCGCCCGGGTGGGCGGCGGGCTCCTGGTGCTGCCCTCGGCGTCGTCCGTGGCGCCGTTGGTCAAGGACGCCGAGGCGGGAGGCGCGGGGATCGAAGCCGTGCGCCGCTCCACCATGCAGCTGACCTGTATCGCGGGCATTGCCGGGCTCCCGGCGGTCAACATCCCGCTGACCACCTCCGCCGGGCTGCCCTGCGGCGTGAGTATTGTGGGTCCGGTACACCGCGACGCCGACCTCCTCCGCCTGGCCTGCCAGCTCGGCACGCCGCCCACGACGGCCCGGCCCCAGCAACGAAAGATGATCCATGCTTAAACGATTGAAGTCCGCCGAACAGGCCCGGCTGCACCTGATCCTGATGCTTGTGCTGACGTTCTCCACCGGCGTCATCGACGCTGTGGGCTACCTCGGCCTGGACCGGGTCTTTACCGGCAACATGACCGGCAACGTGGTGATCCTGGGCATGGCACTGATCGGCGCGGACAACCTGCCGGTGGTGGGCCCCTTGATCGCGCTGGCCTGCTTTATGCTCGGCGCCGTGGTGGCCGGCCGCGTCCTCCGCCCCGAAGCCGCGGGCTGGAGCCGCCGGACCACGGGACTGCTCACCGCCGTCGGGCTCACCATGGCCGCGGTCGCCGTCGTCCTGTTCTTCCACGCCCCGCACGCCGGCGACCCGGTGACGCTGGCGATCACCGGCGCGCTCGCGGTCGCGATGGGCATCCAGGCGGCGACCGCCCGGCACCTGGCCGTCAAGGACGTCACCACCGTGGTGGTCACCTCGACGCTGACCGGACTGGCCGCGGACTCCCGGCTGGGCGGCGGATCCGGCACCCACACCGGCCGCCGGCTCGGCGCCGTCGTGCTGATCCTGTGCGGCGCCACCGTGGGCGCGGCCCTGCTGCACGTGCACCCGGGACTCGGGGTGCTCCTGACTGCGCTGCTCAGCCTCGGCGTCGCGGTGGCCGGCGGGATCGCGCGGACCCGCACTCTGGTGAAAGAGCCGGTCCGTGAAGAAAACACTGGCCGATTGCAAATGTCGCAGGAGTCGTCGGGGTCGGTTTGAGCTGACCACTCCGCTGGGACCGCTGAGAACCCCCAGCGAGGCACAAAGGGGGCCACCGCTAACCATGTCGTTCTCGATGATGCCAGCTCCGTCGCATTTGTCCGCAGGGTACCTGTATCGCTCAAAAGCCGCACCGCAGGGTGAACCTCCGGCCATGGACCAATTGCTGCCCACATCTGCACAATCATGCGTAGCCCCCCCTACAAGAATGGGCGAGGCTTTTAAACCCTTGGTTTAGATCATTCCTTGCTAAAGATCAGCTTGCTTCTTAATTCACAGGTTTATAGATATTGAGATGCCCGATTCAGGACGGATCTGCGCATCCAAGCGTCCACTGGCTAAACAGTTACAAATTGCCCAAGAAACGACCCAGAGGTCATTTCCCAGCGTATTGGGTTCAATTTCGCGGTTTGCATGTAACATCCGTTTTGCGGGTATCTAAACCCGCGACGCTAGTGGGGGAAGCGAACATGCTTGTGACTGTTGGCTGGGGAGCAATGCTGCCTCTGCGGCCTGCGTTTCAGACCGGGCTCCCTCTATGCGCGTCCATCACAGCACCCACTCCGCACGCTTCACATCGCACGTCGGTCAGGTGTCCTATGAAAGGACTCTCATGAGCCAAAACCCAAATCTCGCCCCTTATCCGCAGTTCCCTGGATACGGGGAGCCGTTGCAGAGCCAGAAGTCGTTCCTCGTAACCTGGCTGCTGTCCCTCTTGCTCGGTATTCTCGGCGTCGACCGGTTCTATCTCGGCAAGGTCGGAACCGGCATCCTTAAGCTGGTGACTTTCGGCGGCCTGGGAATCTGGGCCCTGATCGACCTCATCCTCGTTCTGGCGAACAAAACCCGGGATAAGCAGGGTCTTCCGCTGGAGGGCTACGACAAGCACAAGAAGATTGCCCTGATCATCACCGGCGCCTTCCTGCTTCTAAGCATCATTGTCAACGGCAGCCGCGCCGGCGCTGCCACCACGTCCGCTACTCCTGCATCCGCCCTGAGCGACTCCGCCGGCGCCACCGCCGCTGCGGTTCCGTCCGAGACCGCGACCGTGGACCCCGCCGTCGCCAAGGCCGAGGCGGAAGCGGCCGAAAAGGCCGCCAAAGCCGAAGCTGACGCCGCAGCTAAGGAAGCCAAAGCGAAAGCCGATGCAGACGCGAAGGCCAAGGCGGCTGCCGACGCGGCGGCCAAGAAAGCCAAGGCTGACGCCGAGGCAAAGGCCAAGGCCGACGCTGCTGCGGCTGCCAAGGCAATTGCCGATGCCGGAACGATGAGCCAGCAGAACGCGCGTGGCGCGGCTGCCGACTACCTGGATTACTCGGCATTTTCACGCACAGGCCTGATTAAGCAGTTGGAATTCGAGAAGTATTCGCCCGCGGATGCGACCTGGGCCGTGGACCACTTGACTGTCAATTGGAACGAGCAGGCCGCCAAGGCGGCCAAGGACTACCTTGACTACTCGTCCTTCTCGCGTCCGGGACTGGTGGACCAACTGATCTTCGAGGGGTACACCCCGGCGCAGGCCGAGTACGGAGTGAGCAAGACGGGCCTCTAGCCGCAGGTAGATGTTCACTTTGCGACTGGCCGTTCGAACCAGAGCCGGAACTCCTACTCCAACGTGGTTCCGTAGCCCGCTGGATGAGATCCGAATCTATATGGCGCTGACCGAAGGTTCCTGCGCGACCTGATTGATCGAGCCCGCGGAGGGCTCATAACTTTGAACAAACGAAAATGGGAAAAATGAAGAAAGAACTGGCCCTGACGGGCTTGCTGTGCCTCGCGCTGTCAGGATGCGCGGGAGCAAATACGCCCCAGGCTGCTCCGACCGTCACAGAGACTGTGACGGTGACCGAAACGGCCACCGCAACAGTAACGGCTATCGTGACAGCAGAAGCCGCGGCACCGATTGCTGCAGCGCCCGTGGCCGCTAAACCTGCTGCTCCCGCTCCGCCCAAGACAGCCGTGATTCCGGCCGCGGTTCAGGGCATGAACGCCCAAGCCCTCGACGACGACCTGACCGCATTGGGATTCGAGAACATCATCTACAACTCCGATACGGGCAAGACGGTCCTCTTGCTGCGCAACTGGACGGTGACCGGAATCGACAACCCGGGCGCTAAGCAGGCCATTAGCAAGGCCGTTGTCGTTCACGTGACCAAATAGCCGTGCGGCGGGTGCAGATGGCCTCATTCGGCCATCTGCACCCTCCGTTCCCTTCACCGAGTGCTGACGGTGGGCATCCGACTGACAGGGACTGTCAGCCGGCGCCCGCACCCCACTCAGACCGACGAACGCTCCCCTACCAGCGGAGCGAAAAAGGCGGCAAGCTCCGCCGTCGCCGTCAGGGGCAGGACCGTGGCCACGTACTGGTCCGGCCGCACCACCACCACCACGCCGCCGCGGTCCAGGCCGCGCTGCTCAAAGATGTCCGCCCGCGGATCCGCGGCGTAGACCTTCTCGAGGTAGTTCAGCTGGAACGGCCCCACCTGCGGCTTGAACACTGCCGGCACGGCACTGATGTCCACGCTCGTGTGCTCCTGCTGGTAGATGACCTTGACGTCGAACCAGGCGTCGCGGTCCAAACCCTCGGGGGTGGCGGCGAGCGGCGAATCCGGCGCGTCCGCCAGCCAGGCGGCCAGGTCCGTGGTGGGCGACGGGGCGCCGGGTACGGCCGGGTCCGCGAAGACGTAGATCCGCCACCGTCCGTCGGCCGTGGCCTGGTGGCCCAGGTGCAGCGGGTTGGTGTCGCAGACCCGCACCACGGGCGCGGACTTGAAGCGCTTGCCGATGGGGAAGCCGGTGGCCAGCTCCTGGTGCGTGGCCTCGCCAATCAGCATCGACGGGGTGTACTGGGTCATAAAGCCGGCCGGGAACTCCGCGGTGCTGACGTAGAAATCCTCCAGCTGGGACGGGCTGTCGAACTCCTCAGGCTTCTTGGCCATCAGCGTCGACCATTCCTTGTCGAAGTCGATGAGGTTCTTCGCGACTACCTGGCGTTCAGCCGAGTACGTGGCCAGCAGGCTCTCCGGGCTGCGGCCTTCCAGCACGTGCCCCAGCTTCCAGCCCAGGTTAAAGCCGTCCTGCATGGAGACGTTCATGCCCTGGCCGGCCTTGGCGCTGTGGGTGTGGCAGGCGTCGCCGGTGATGAACACGCGCGGCGTGCGGGTGCCAAGGTCCTCCGGGAGGACGTCGTCGAACCGGTCGGTGAGACGGTGGCCCACCTCGTAGACGCTGTGCCAGGCGACGTTGCGCACGTCGAGCGTGTAGGGATGGATGATGGCGTTCGCCTTGGCGATGATCTGCTCGATGCTGGTGCTGCGCACCGCGCCGGCGTCGCCCTCCGGGACCACCCCGAGGTCCACGTACATGCGGAAGAGGTGGCCGCCCTCGCGCGGGATCAGCAGGATGCTGCCGCCGGCGCCCGAGGTAATGGCGCACTTGGTGCGGATGTCCGGGAAGTCGGTGTTGGCGAGCACGTCCATCACGCCCCAGGCATGGTTGGCCTTATCGCCCGCCATGGTGCAGCCGATCGCGTCCCGCACCTTGCTCCGGGCACCGTCCGCGCCCACGACGTATTTGGCCCGGACGGTGCGTTCCCGGCCGGCGTCGGGTCCGGAGGTGTGCGCGAGCGTCACGGTGACGGGGTATTCCCCCTCGCCGACCTCCAGCCCGTGGAATTCGTAGCCGTAGTCCGGTTTCATCCGGGTGGGCGCGTTGGCCATAACCTCGGCGAAGTAGTCCAGGACGCGGGCCTGGTTGACGATCAGGTGCGGGAACTCGCTGATCCCGGCCGGGTCATCCAGGGTGCGCGCGGCGCGGACAATGCGGGACGGATCCGCGGGGTCCGGCTTCCAGAACGCCATCTCGGTGATCCGGTACGCCTCGGCGATGACCCGCTCGGCGAAGCCGAAGGCCTGGAACGTCTCGACGCTCCGGGCCTGGATGCCGTCCGCCTGGCCGATGGCGAGCCGGCCGGGCCGGCGCTCCACGATCCGCGTCGTGATGTCGGGGAACTGCGAGAGCTGGGCGGCGGCGACCATGCCCGCGGGCCCGGTGCCCACAATCAGCACGTCGACGACGTCGGGAAGCTCTGCCGGGCGGTCGACGCCGACGCCGGCGGCCGGCTGGACCCGCGGGTCCCCGGATACATAGCCGTGGTGGTGGAAGTGCACGGGATTTCCTTACGTCGTTGTAGGGCTGGCTGGCGCCATCAAGATGATATTGTTCGATAATAGAACTAGCTGTTCTAATATCGAACCGCTGAGTTGACTATAGGCGCCCCGAGGGCACGCAGGCAAATACTTTGTGGCTCCGCTCACACATAGCCCCCGCGGTGCGCGGGCGTCAAGGGCGCCGTGGCCGCCGTCGGCGGTGCCCGCCCTAGCCGGACTAGGCCGGCCGCCGCTCCCGCCAGAGCAGCGACACGATGAAGACCACCGCGCCCAGGCCTAGCATGACGAACACCATCAGCCCCCAGTTCGCCTGGGTGACGCCGGTGCCGTAGAAGATGCCGATCAGCACGGTGGCGGTGATGGCGCCGAGGTAGCGGCAGGTCTGGTAGATCCCGGCCGCCACGCCGCGCTCCTCCAGCCGGGTGGAGAGGTACATGCCCTGGCTCGACGCGATGCTGACCACGCAGTACGGCACCCCCAGCAGCGCCGTCATCGCCAGCACCAGCGGCGCGGCGAGGGACGCGGTCAGCAGCCACATGGTGCCGGACGCGACGATCAGCAGCACGACGCCGGCAATCAGCACCCGCCGCACGCCGAACCTGTCAATGGCACGGACCGCGAAGGGCGTCCCGACCACCGAGATCGCGGCGAGCGGCAGCATCAGCAGGCCCACAATCCCCGGGTCGTAGCCGCCGGCGGTCTGCAGCAGCTGCGGGAGGCCGAAGAACGCGAAGTAGTAGACGCCGTTGAACAGCGCGAAGCCCAGGTAGACCAGCAACAGCGGCCGGTTGCGGCCCAGCAGCCGCAGGTCCAGGAAGGGCGGGCTGAAGCGCAGTTCCCGCACGGTGAACAGCACCGCGAGCAGCAGTCCGCCGCCCAGCAGCCACCACCGGTAGTCGGGCAGCACATTGAGCAGCGCCATCATCACCAGCACCAGCGCCCCGATGAACGCGCCGATGCCGGGCAGGTCCGAGTCGCGGAGGAGTTCCGACACCCGGCCGCGTTCCCGCTCGCGGTCCGCCGGGGCAAACCGGCGGACCACCAGGATCGCCGCCAGGGCCAGGGGCACGTTGATCAGGAACAGCGCCTGCCAGCCCACCAGGCTCACCAGCAGTCCGCCCACCACCGGCCCGACGGCGGCGGCCGAGGTGTTCGCCATCTGGATCCGGCCCAGCGGCCGGGTGGATTTCACGTTGGCCTGCCGCGCCAGCGCCGCGACCATCACGACGGCGCTGGGATACGCCGTCGCAGTCCCCAGCGCCATAAACGCCCGCGCGACGCAGAGCAGCGCGAAGTTCGGCGCGAACGGGGCCAGCGCGCAGGTCACCGCCACCAGTGCCATGCCCAGCAGGAACAGCCGGCGCGGGCCGAACCGGTCCGCGAGCCGTCCCATCAGCGGCTGGCCGGCCGCCGAGGTGAGGTAGAAGGAGGTGACCACCCAGGTGACCGTGGCGACGTCGAGCGCGAAATCCGCGCGCAGCACCACCAGCGCGACGGCGATCATCGAGGAGTTCAGCGGGTTCAGCGCCGTGCCGAGGCTGAGTCCTGCGATGGCGATGCCGGTGCGGGGAGAGTTGCTCACGGCAACAGTCTGTCCTACGGGGCGGGTCGAATCGAACTCTCCGGCGTTACCGGACCGGCGGACGCGTCACACAGTGCGGGCTATTGCGGGCAGCCCTACTGGCCCGGCGCCCGGTAGGTGGGTGTCTTCTTGACCGCTTCGTCGATGTCCTCCACTGACATGAGCGGCTTCAGGCGAACGTTGACGTTGCCGGTGGCGTTGATCATCAGTGAGAGGGCGGCGGCGTCGGCGTCGCTTGGGGCTTCCAGGACGCCCAGGACGTCGGTGTCCCCGAAGGCGTAATAGAAGCATTCGAGCGTTCCGCCGACGGATTTGAGGGCGTCCACCAGGGCGTCGCGGCGCTTGCTGCCGCCCTCCCGCATCAGTCCTTTGATTCCTTCGCCCAGATAATTGGCTTCAAACAGATACTTGGTCATGGCGATTCCTGTCCCGTGACGTCCAGGACGCGGGCATCCGGAGGTGTGCCTGGCACCCCAGCGAGGGAGGGTCCTGGAGCCGGTCCCCGGAGTGGGGCCGTCGAGGCACAGCGTAGGCTCACTGCGGCACACTGACAACGGCTGCGGGAAAATCCGGCAGCTGTTCAGCGCCGCCGGACCGTCTCCCGGTGACGCGTCAGAGGACCTTGGAAAGGAACGCCTTCGTCCGGTCGTGCTGCGGGTCGCTGAGGAGCTGCCGGGGAGGTCCGGCTTCCACCACCACACCCTCATCCATAAAGACCAGGGTGTCCGCGACTTCCCGGGCGAAGCCCATCTCATGGGTCACCACGATCATGGTCATACCGCTCTTGGCCAGCCCCTTCATGACGTCCAGGACCTCGCCCACCAACTCCGGGTCCAGGGCGCTGGTCGGTTCGTCGAAGAGCATCAGTTTCGGGTCCATGGCCAGGGCCCGGGCGATGGCCACACGCTGCTGCTGGCCGCCGGACAGGTGGGCCGGATAGGCATCGCCCTTGTCCTCCAGCCCCACCCGCTCCAGCAGTTCCATGGCCCTGGCGGTGGCCGCTGCCTTGGACTGCTTTTTCACCCGCATGGGAGCAAGGGTGATGTTCTCCAACGCGGTGAGATGCGGGAACAGGTTGAACCTCTGGAAGACCATCCCAATGTCCTGCCGTTGGTGCGCCGCTTCACTGAGCTTGAGCTCGTAGAGCTTTCCGCCCCGTTGACGGTAGCCAACCAGCTGGCCCTCTACCGAGAGCCTGCCGCCGTCGACGCGTTCCAGGTGGTTGATGCAGCGCAGGAAGGTCGATTTGCCTGAGCCGCTGGGGCCGACGATGCAGAGCACTTCGCCGCGGTCCACTTCCAGGCTGATCCCGCGCAGCACCTTGTTGGTGCCGAAGTTCTTAGAAACCTTTTCTGCAAGGACCATGGGCGCGCCGGTCATCCTTTTCCTCCAAAGTCGGTGCCGGTCGGGGCGGCGGGGGCGCCGGGTGCGCCGGGTGCGCCGGGTGCGCCGGGCGCCGTCGTCGCTGCCGGCCCGGGCTCCGCCTGTCCCTTACTAGTCTTCATCCGTCCGGTTCCGCGTGAGAACCGCTTTTCGATGAAGTGCTGCCCGACCATCAGCACCGAGGTGAAGAGCAGGTACCAGAGCGACGCAACGATCAGCAGCGGCACCGGCGTGAACGTCACCGCGGAGATGCCGCGGGAAACGCCGTACAGGTCGATGCTCAAAGGGATCGCGGCAACCAGGGAGGTGGTCTTGAGCATGGAGATGACTTCGTTGCCAGTGGGCGGGATGATGATTTTCATGGCCTGCGGAACCACGACGTACCGCATCGTCTGACCCCAGGACATCGCCAAGGCCGTCGAGGCCTCGGCCTGGCCCTCGTCCACGGACAGCAGGCCGGCCCGCACGATCTCGGACATGTAGGAGGCCTCGTTCAGGCCCAGCCCGATGACGGCGGTGATGAACAGGTTGGTGAAGACCTCGTTCGGGACGGTGACCCAGGGCGTCATGAACGGAATCCCCAGGGTGAACACCGGATAGATCAGCGACACGATGCCCCAGAACACCAGCTGGACGTAGACGGGAGTCCCACGGAAGATCCAGATGTAAAGCCACGCGATGCTTTTCAGGACCGGGTTCGGGGAGAGTCGCATGATGGCCAGCAGGAGCCCGATGACGATCGCGCTGATCATCGCGTAGATGGTCAGCCACAGCGTCACCCACGCAGCCTGGCTGATCCGCCGGTCGAAGATGTACTTGCCCACATCCGCCCAGCCGTAGTCCGGGCGCTGCGCGGCGTCGAGGACGAAGACCGCAAGGCCCAGCACCAGGAGCACGGCGATCACGTTCCGCCAAGGATGCCGCAGCGGAATGGCGACAATCGCCTCCGCCGGGGCGTCGTCCGGCTCCCCGCCCACGCCGCCGCGCTGGGCCGCGCCGGCCGGCTGCGCCCCGCCGCCGCGCTGGGCCGCGCCGGCGGGCTGGGCCGCACCGGCGGGCGGCGGCTTGGCCGGGTCCGGGTCAATCATCCGGTCGGGTTCCCGCTCGCTCATGGGGCGTCACCCTTTGGCGGCCACGTTGAGTTCCGCCGTCTTGATGCCGCCGGCTTCCACTCCCCATTTGGCCAGGATCTTGGTATAGGAACCGTCGTCGATCAGCGACTGGAGCGCCTTCTGCAGGACCGGAGTAAAGGCGCTGCCCTTCGCCACCGGGATCCCGTAGGGTGCGACCTCGAACGCGTCGCCGGCGGTCTGCAGCTTGTCCTTGGTCTTGGAGATCGCGTACAGCGTGACGGGTGAATCGGCGCTCATCGCGTCCACCTGCCCCACCACCAAGGCGTTCGTGGCCTGGTCCTGGGCGTCGTAGCGGAAGATGGTGATGGCTGGCTTCCCGGCATCCGTGCAGGCCTTCGACTTGGCCGGCACCTCGTGGGTGTCCTCGTAGGTGGTGGCCTGGACGGCCACCTTGAGCCCGCAGGCGTTCTTCGGATCCACGGTCTTGCCCTTCGGCGCGGCCCACTGAATGCCGGCGGAATAGTAGTTCACGAAATCCACCTGCTTTTCGCGTTCCACGGTGTCGGTAAAGGAGGACATGCCCATGTCGTCCTTCCCCGCCCGGACGGCCGGCAGGATGTTATCGAAGGTGCCAATATCGAAATTGACCTTCAACCCCATCACTTTGCCCAGCGCATTGGTGAGATCCACGGACCAGCCTGCGGGGGCCCCGTTATCGTCCTTAAACTCGTTGGGCGGGTAATTGTTGGCCATGCCGACATTGAGCACGCCGGCGTTCTTGATTTTCTCCGGCAGGGCCGCAGCAATGGCGTCGTTCTTTTTGACGTCAACGGCGTCGGAGCTCGCATTCGCTCCGCCGGTGGCCGCGGGTTCGCTGTTGTTGACACAGCCTGAGAGGGAGAGCGCGGTAGCGATCGTGAGAACGGGAAAAAGGTATCGAGTACGCATGGTTTCCTTAGCTGTTCAGGGATTCGTTGGCCTCCCGCGGCGCTGCGGGAGAACTCTGGGAGCCTGCTGGATCAGAGTGAATCACTTTGTGTCGCCTGACGCCGTCGATTCAAGGATTTCCCCGGAATGACGAATGTCCCGGAGAATTTCTCCACCCCGGGCTTTCAACTCGGGAATGCTGGAAACGCCTACTAACGTCATGGTACGCCGGAGTTCGTCGGCGAGGATCTCAATGATGCGTCCTACGCCGGGCGATCCCGCGGCGACCAGACCGTAAAGGTAGGCCCGGCCGATGGAGCAGGCGTCGGCGCCCAGCGCGAGTGCCTTGAGGATGTCACTGCCCCGGCGGATGCCGGAGTCCACGAAGATCTCGATCGAGTCGCCCACCCGCTGCCGGGATTCCTGCAGGACGTCCATGGGGCTGAGCATGTGGTCGAGCTGGCGTCCGCCGTGGTTGCTCAGTTGTACGGCGTCCAGGCCAATGCGGGAGGCCTTGGCGACGTCGGCCGGGTTGACGCAGCCTTTGAGGACGATCTTGCCGCTCCATGCCTGCCGCAAGGCCTCCAGCTCCTTCCATCCGCTGGTCGCATCCGAGTGGCCGAGGATGGCCTGCCACATGGCGGGCGTGATCATGGAGGTTGCCGCGGCACTGCGGGGGTCCAGGTTGGGGAAACTGATGCCATCCGACTTCAGGAAGTTGATCCACCAGGCGGGACGCCGGGCGATGTCGGCGACGGTGGACAGCGTCAACGCAGGCGGCGCGGTGAAGCCGTTGTGCAGATCCCGCTCCCGGGACCCCAGCGCCCGGGTATCGACGCCGACAATCAGCGTGGTGAAGCCCGCGGCTTCGCAGCGGGCCAGTTTGTCTTTCAGCGCCTGGGCGTCGGAGGTGAGGCCGAAGTTGAACCAGCGGTCAAGGTTCGGCTGGCGCGCCGCGATCTCTTCCATCGCCACGGTGCTCAGGCCCGCCAGCCCGTAGGGGATGCCCGCCCGGTCTGCGGCCGCGGCGACGGCCGCTTCACCCTCGGGATGGAACAGCCGCGTGGCGCCGGTGGGGGTCAGGGTGAGCGGCAGGGCGCTTTCTTTCCCCAGCAGGGTGGTGGCCGTAGCGGGTCCGGACACCGGCCCCCAGCTGGGCATCAGCGCCCAGGCATCGAAGACGGCGCGGTTGCGGCGCAGCGTCACTTCGTCCTCGGAACCGCCGTCGAGGTAGTCAAAAATTCCGGCGGGTAGCACTTTCCGGGCCGCCTTCCGGTACTCCTCGACGTTGAAGGCGTTGGCCAGCACCCGGCGCCGGCGCGACAAGATGGGGGCCTTGACCTGGATGAGCTGCCTGGCTTCGCTGACTTTCACGGAGGGCCTTCCCGTTGCGGGCGTGCGTTACGGTTCAGACGCTTGGTCAGCCCTTGGTCTTCGCCACTGTCATCAGGATCGCCGAGTCCTCTTCGGCCACAAGGCTGTGCAGCCCGTCCGGCACGATCAGCAGGTCGCCGGCCTTGCCCTGCCAGGACTCTTCGCCGGCCTGCAGCCGGACGCAGCCGCGGATCACATAGACCGTCGCCTCCCCCGGGTTCTGGTGCTCGCTCAACTGCGTCCCGGCCTTGAACGCCATCACGGTCTGCCGGAGCACCTTCTCGTGCCCGCCGTAAGCGGTGTCGGCGGCCCGTCCGCTGGGCGCCGCGAGCGCCGCCGCAACCTGCTGCCGGGCCAGGGCATCTATCGATATTTTCTGCATGGGCACACGGTACCGGGTATCCGTGCCGGGGCCGAGGGTCTTTTGCCCCGCACCGGACGTCCAAGACCTGGAGGCGCTAGGCTAAAGAAGCGGCTGAAGCAGACGGCCCACCGTTCGTCCCAGCGGAGCACCAACCATGACAAAGGCCACCGCAGGCCACCCTGCCAACGACCGTACCGAAGCTCCCACCGAGCCCACTATGATCGAGCCTGCCGGCGCGGGCACTGCCGACGGAACCGAGGAGGGCCTCCGCCGGTTCGCCGCCGAGTCCTTCGGCCTTCCGAACCTCCGCGACGGACAGCTCACCGGCATGAGCGCCCTGGCCTCCGGCCGCGATGTCCTCGCCGTGATGCCCACCGGCTACGGAAAGTCGGCAATCTACCAGGTGCCCGCACTGCTGCTGCACCGGACGCTTGGTCTGCCCACCGTCGTCGTGTCCCCGCTGATCTCGCTGCAGGAGGACCAGCTGGACGGGCTGTTGGAGGCCGTTGGGCCGCACGGCGCCGCGGCCATCAACTCTTCCCACGGCGCGGCCGAGCAGGAACGCGCCTGGCAGGCGGCAGAAAGCGGCGACATCGCCTTCCTGTTCCTCGCCCCGGAGCAACTGGCCAAGGACAGCACGGTGGCACGGCTGGCCGCCCTGGACGTCGCCCTCTTCGTGGTGGACGAGGCACACTGCGTCACCTCCTGGGGGCACGACTTCCGGCCCGATTACCTCCGCCTCGGCGAGGTCCGTGAGCGGCTGGGCAACCCGACGACGGCGGCGCTCACCGCCACCGCCGCTCCCCCGGTCCGGGAGGAAATCCTCGAGCGCCTCCGGATGACAGACCCGCTGGTCCTGGTCCGCGGCTTCGACCGCCCCAACATCAGCCTTGACGTGGTCCGCCACCACGAGGACAAGGAGAAGCGCCGCGCGGTCATCCGCCAGGCCACGGAGCTGGTCAGCGAACTGCACGGCCCGGGCCTGGTCTACGCGGCCAAGCGCAAGGACACCGAAAAGTACGCGGATAAGCTGGCCCGCAACGGCCTCCGCGCTGCGGCCTATCACGCCGGTATGGCGGCAGCGGACCGCGCCGGAGTCCACGAACGGTTCCTGGACGGCGGACTGGACGTCGTCGTCGCCACGACCGCGTTCGGGATGGGGATCGACAAGCCCGATGTCCGTTTTGTCCTCCACGCAGACATCCCCGAGTCGCTGGACAGCTACTATCAGCAATTCGGCCGCGCGGGACGTGACGGGGAGCCCGCCGTCGCAGTTCTCCACTACCGTTCCGAGGATCTGGGCCTGCGGCGGTTCTTCACCACGCACGCCCCGGACGAAGCATCACTGCGCGTTGTGCTGGCCGTCCTCGCGGCCGCGGACGGGCCGCTCCAGCGAAACACCCTGGCCGCGCAGGCGGGATTGCCGGCGCGCAGGGTCACCGGTCTACTGAACCAGCTGCAGGACACGGGCGCCGTCACCGCGGAACCGGACGGCGTCCGGCTGGGCGACGTCTCGGACCCGAACGGCGTGGTGGCGTGCGCCATCGAGCTGGCCGAGGCACGCGGGCGGGTGGACCAGTCCCGCGTTGAGATGATCCGCGGCTACGCCGAGACCCGGCGCTGCCGCCGCCAGTTCCTGCTCGGCTACTTTGGCGAGAACCTGCCGCAGCCGTGCGGCAATTGCGACAACTGCGCCTCCGGAGCCGCCGCGGAGGAAGCGGCGGCAACCGGGGACGGCGGTGTGGCCGCCCCGGGCCTCTCCGGCGACGACATTTTCGCGGTGAACGCCACGGTGGTCCACTCGGAATGGGGGCCGGGCATCATCATGCAGAACGACGACGACGTCCTGACCGTCCTGTTCGAAAACGAGGGTTACAAGACACTGTCCCGGAAAGTCGTCGAAGAGCGCGGCCTGCTCACCCTGGCCGGGGACTAGGCCCGGGCCGGCCCCGGCTAGTACTCAACCTGGAAGTCTCGGAACTCCCCGGTGGCGTTGGACAGCGACTCCTCCACGTGGTCCACCCGCCCGGGCGCCTCCGGCGAGCGCAACCAGCTCCGGAACTGCAGCACCACCGCCTGCGGCCCCTCCACGACGACGCCGACCGTGCCGTCGTCGTTGTTCCTCACGGTGCCGCGCAGGGCGAGTTCTTCGGCCTTGCGCACGGTCCAGTACCGGAAGCCGACGGCCTGCACCATGCCCTGCACCCGGGCCGTCAGCCGCACAGCGGCACCCGCATCCACTGCCCCGGAGCCCCCTGCAAAATCAGCCATGCCTCCAATGTAGTCCCGGTCCGGCGCCGCCCACATCCGGGACTTTTGCCCCTTTCAGCCTCGTCCCGGGCCAAGGAGGGTGGAAGAAGACCTCCGGCACGGTGCACTCAGCGGACACCCCGCAACGCCCGCCGGAACGCCTGAAAGGAATAGACAATGGCAGGACAATTCGAGATCTTCACCGACGCAGAATCGAACGTCCGGTTCCGGCTGCTGGGGGCTGACGGCACAGTGCTCGCTGTCTCAAAAGCCTTCGGGGACAAGCGTTCCGCGGCGGACGGCATCATGGCAGTCCGCGAGTGCGCCGGCACCGGACTGATCAGGGAGACGCATTCGACTCCCTGGGGTGGGACCACGTGGACCAAGGCGAGCACGGCTGCACGCTCCCGCAGCCACCAGCGCCGGCACTCCCCTGCCGTCTAGCCACCCCGGAACCCGACGCTCCCTCACGTCCGGCACCCCCGGACCCGACGCTCCCTCACATCCGGCACCCCCGGACCCGACGCTCCCTCACATCCGGCACCCCCGGACCCGACGCTCCCTCACATCCGGCACCCCCGGACCCAACGCTCCCTCACATCCGGCACCCCCGGACCCAACGCTCCCTCACATCCGGCACCCCCGGACCCGACGCTCCCTCACATCCGGCGGACAACGCTGAGGGAACGCCCCGGAAGACACCACCAGAGCTGAGGGAACGTCCGGGGCAAGACCACCAGATCTGAGGGAACGTCCGGAAAGACACCACCAGATCTGAGGGAACGTCCGGGGCAAGACCACCAGAGCTGAGGGAGCGTCCGGGGCAAGACCACCAGAGCTGAGGGAACGTCCCGAAAGAGACCACCAGAGCTGAGGGAGCGTCCGTTTAGCCCGCCGGCCGCAGCGACGTGATCATCGTCCGGATCGATTGGTACTCCGGCGTGGACGCGTAGCGCTTGGCTTTCTCCAGGTATGGCAATGCCGCCGGGCCCGGGGTGAGGTTGTTCGCCGGGTTGTAGGTACCGCCGAACAATGCCCCGCTGGGCGGCCACAGGAAAAGATGGAACATGGGGCAGGCTAACGGCCCGGTCTCTTCGGGCATCATCGTGACGCCGTACGCGGCCACGGTGTTCTGCGCCGGCCCCGGTCCGGTGCCGTCACCGCGGGATTCGTATACGTAGCGGGGCATTCCCCGGTCCGCGCTGCCCGGTTCCACCAAGGCCTGGAGCGGTTGTGAATCGTAAACCTGGTACGGGTACTGCACGGTGCACTCCGCCCCGGTGACAATGTTGGTGCGCAGCTGGGCCATCGGCTTGCCGTCCGCGTTGGTGACATCCACGAAGGCTCCGCCGAGGTCACCGCCGGGGTCCCGGGCGGTCCAGTCCGGCGGGTAGTCGAAGGACAGCCCGTCCGACGTCGTGAACGTCTGCCAGCCCGACGGCGTTACGCCAGACGGGGTTACTTCAGACGGCCTTACCTCGGACGGCGTTACCTCCGACGGTGTGCCGGTCCCGGCGCTTGTGCTGCCCGGCGGGTCGCTTGCGGACGGGGTGCCCTGTGCCTGCGGGCTCTCCTGCTGCGCGCCCGGGGCGGCGCAGCCGCCAAGCAGCAGGACCAGGCCCAGGGCGGTACCCGCCGTCTGCCGAGCATGTCCCACCGGCAGGTTACTTCCCTGCCGGCCGGAGGGACATCATGGCCTGCTTGATGTACTTGTACTCGGTGGTGTCCTTATACACCTCGGGAGTGTCCACGTGCATCGGCTTGCCGGGGGTGGTGTCGAACGGGTCGTAGATGCCGCCAAAGGACGCCGAGCGCGGCGGCCAGGGGAAGACGTGCGAGATGGGGCAGGCCTCCGTTCCGGTCGGTTCGGGCGCCGCGGTGATGCCGTAGGCGAAGGTGTTGGGCTTTGACGGATCCGCCGCGGTGGCGTTTACCCGGGCCTCGTAGGTAAACCTCGGGGTGGTCCCGGATTGCGCCAGGGCCGGAATCGGTGCGGAGTCATAGACCATGAACTGGGACTTCGTGGTGCACGCCGGGCCCGGCCCCACCTGCGTCCGCAGCCGCGCCATCGTCTTGCCGTAGTCGCTCACCAGCGCCGCCGCGCCGTCGACCTCCTTGACGGACCACGTCGCCGGGTAGTCGAAGGTCAGCGTCCCGTCCGGCGTCGTGTACGACTTCCAGCCCGCCGGCACCGTCGTCGTGGACGTGGGGGCGGTGGTGCTGGAGGGTGACGGTGACACGGATGTGGGCGAGGCGCTCGTCGGCGAGGGACTCGCAGTGGCGGACGCCGTCGTCGTGCCCGCCGCGGTGGTGGCCGGGGCCGCCGCTGGCGACCCACAGCCGGACAAGAAAAGCGCCGCGCAGAACGCGGCGGAACCGGCTGTGGCCAACGATGCCTTATGGCTCATGTCACCCTCCCCCTGAGATGCAAGTGGTGGCACTATTCTGGGGCTTTGCGCCGCGGATCCTAGGGGCTTAGGTCCCGAATCGGCGCCCGGTGGGGCGCGGCGGCGGACCGGGACCGGCGCCGGAGCGTTGGGGTGACCAGACCCACGTTGACATTCCACCGATTTCAGTTGATCAGCGAAGCTTGCTAGACCTTGAAGGATGCAAGACTTTCTGACCTCCGCCATGCCCTTCCTCGCCGTGGCCCTGGCCGTGGCCGCCGGTCTGGTCGCCTCCTGGCTGGTGCGCCGGGTGGTCCTCCGGCTCAACCGCAAGCAGGAGGCCCTCCGCGAGACGTCCCGGGTGGCGCGGCTGCCGCTGCGCTTCGCGCTGTGCCTGATCGCAGTCCGGATTGCGCTGGCGCTGACCACCGACGACGCCGAGTGGCGCCGCAACGTGGACCACGCCCTGGTGATCGCGCTGATCGGCTCGGTGGCCTGGCTGGCGATCGCGGTGCTGTTGATCATCGAGACCATGGTCCTGACCCGGTACCGGGTGGACGTGGCGGACAACCGGCGTGCCCGGCGCCTCCGTACCCAGGTGATCCTGGCCCGGCGGATCGGCGTCGCGCTGGTCGCGATCGTTGCGCTGGGCAGCATCATGCTGACGTTCCCCGCCATCCAGGCCCTCGGCGCGGGGCTGCTGGCCTCTGCCGGAGTGATCTCGATTGTGGCCGGCCTGGCGGCGCAGACCTCCCTGGTGAACGTCTTCGCCGGCATCCAACTGGCCTTCACTGACGCGATCCGGGTGGACGACGTGGTGGTGGTGCAGAAGGAATGGGGCCGGATCGAGGAGATCACCCTGACCTACGTGGTGGTCCACATCTGGGACGACCGCCGGCTGATCCTGCCGTCCACGTACTTCACCACTACCCCGTTCGAGAACTGGACCCGGCGCCAGTCCGAGGTGATGGGCACGGTGGAGTTCGACCTTGACTGGCGCGCACCGGTGGAGGCCATGCGGGCCGAGCTGAAGAAGGTCCTCGCCTCCACCGAACTCTGGGACGAGCGGGTGGGCATCCTGCAGATCACCGACGCGACGGCAGGCTTTGTCCGGGTGCGCATCCTGGTCAGCGCCGGGGACAGCGCCTCGCTCTTCGACCTGCGCTGCCTGATCCGCGAGGAGCTGGTGCTCTTCTTGCAGCAGGAATACCCGACGGCGTTGCCGCACGTCCGGCTCGAATCCATGCCGTCCGCCGCGGACCCCGCCCGGCCCGCTGCCCGGCCCGCGGCCCGGCGTCCGGGCAAGCTCTCCGCGGCGGACGAGACCGCCGCCCGGTTGCCGTCTGACCCGCACGATTCGCAGCTCTTCACCGGCTCGATCGAGGCCGTGCAGCGTTCCCGTGCGTTCTCCGGCCCCGGCGAGGATGTGTTCGAGGACCGGGACAAGTCGATCGCGGCGCAGAACTAACCGCGTTCTTCCCTGCCGCCTTCCCTCTCCGGTGTGACGGGTCGATAATCGGAGCCATGACCATTCCACCAGCGCCCGAGCCCTCCCCGTTCCCGCCCGAGCCCGGGCCGACGTCGCCGGAGCCGCAACCCGGCGATCCGTTCCCGCCGGATCCGGGACCCACGCCGCCGCCGGGGCCGGGTCCCGCACCCACGCCAAGCCCGCAGCCGGGACCGGCGCCGACGCCGGGGCCGCTGCCGATCCCTGATCCGGGCCCGGTTCCGCCGCCGCCCGTTCCGCCGACGCCGGACCCCACCAGGTTCTGAGCCGCGGTTCTTCTTAAAGCAACGCGGGGTCACTCAGCGCCCATCCCGGGTGTCAGGATGGGCTGTGAGTGACCCCGCCTTGCTTGTTACTGGTCCTGTATCGTCGCCGGGCGCCTAGTCGATGACGATGTCGCGGGTCCGGTGGTCGTAGTGGATGACGAGCAGGCCGCCGCGGTGGTGCACCTCGTGGTTGGCGCCGTCGAAGTGGCCGAACGCGCCGTAGTTCTCATCCCAGGAGCGGTTGATCGCGATCTTGAAGCTGTAGGAACCTGCCGGCAGTTCCGCGGCGATCTTCCAGAGCTGGTCCACCGCGTCCAGCTGCATTTGGGCCTCGTCGTACTGCGGGGCCCAGTTGGCGGGTGCGCCGAGCAGGACGTTGAAGTCGCCGGCGACGGCCACTGCTTCGGGCTGCTGGACAGGCTGTTCGATGGTCTCGGCGGTGGCGGCCGGGCCGGCGGGCGCCTCTTCAGCAGCAGCGGCCTTGTCCGCTGACTTGCGCTTCCGGACCGCTTTGGCGACCGGAGCTACGGCCTCTTCGACCAGCTTGGCAGCCTTGTCGGCCACCTTCTCCGCGACCTTAACGGCCTTCGGGGCCACCTTGGGCGCCGGCTTCCCCGCTGCTGCCCCGGCGGGGGCCGCGGGAAGGGGGGTGTCGGCCGGAACCGGGGTGCCGGCGTCGAGCGCTGCAGTGAAGGCGGCGGGGTCGGCGAAGGCAACCGTGGCGCGCTGGCCGTCCTCGGTGATGGTCCAGCCGGAACGGCCCTTGACCAGCCACCCGGCCTTGACCAGCTTGGCCGTCGCGCTGGTGAGCGCCTTGTGGCCGCGGGGAATGCCGCCGCTGAGCAGCTCACGCTCATGGTCGTTGAGGGGTACCCGTGCGATCGCCTCGCCCAGCACGACGCCGGCGTTCAGCTTCTCGCCCGACCAGACCCCCTCGGCCAGGACGTCCAGCACAGCCTTAAGCCGAAGGTTCGTGTTTTCCGCAGCGTTCGCGCCCATGGGTCTCCTTTAGAAGCAATTGATCCACCTGCATTTTGCCAAGGTTCGGCGGCTATAGCGACTGGACGGGGGTTAACTCCGTGTGTCGTGACCCACTGTGACGGCCCGGGCGACCGTCGCCGAGCCCAGTTACGCGGCTAGAGCCGGGGAATCAGCACCGGGGTGTTCTTCTTGTAAGCCTCGTAGTCGGCCTGGCCGCCCCATTTGGTGTCGGCCTTCTTCTCAAGATGCGGCACGCCACTGACCTTGGTGATCAACAGGGCCACAAACACCGGCGAGATGAGGGCAACCCACTGCCACCCCTGCAGAACGGGCAAGGCAATGATCGCGACGCCGATCCACAGCAGGATTTCGCCAAAGTAGTTCGGGTGCCGGGACTTAGCCCACAACCCTGTCGAGATGAACTTGCCCTTGTTGCCGGGGTCCGCACTGAACCGGGACTTCTGGGAGTCTGCCAAAACCTCGCAGCCGAAGCCCGCCACCCACACCACGAGGCCGGCTATAGCGAAGCCATCCAGCGCAACCTGGCGCGCCGACGTCATTGCCACCCACGCGGCGGCAGCGGTGAACGCCACCCAAATGCCCTGCATGGTCCACACGCTGAGGAAACGGACGAAGGAAGGCTTGATGTCATCAAAGCGGTCATCCTTGCCGGCCCGGCTGATCCGCCGGAACAGGAACGTACCCAGCCGGATTGCCCAGACCAGCACCAAGCCCGCGAGCAACAAGCCCCGCGCGCCGATGCCCGGGGTAAGGAGAACGAGCAGCAGCGTGACGGCGATGTAGGTCAGCGACCCGGTCAGGTCGTAGAACTTCTCCGTCTGCGCCAGGAACGACGGGATGAACGCCAGCCACTGGATCAGGAAGGCGGCCCCGACGGCGAGCGCGAAGACGGGAATCCCGCCGGCCATGGCGCCGCCCTGGCTGCCGGCAACCGCCAGAACGGCCCCAACCAGCACGACGACGGGAATGGTGGCAAGGGCTTTGCGGTCAGAGTCTTTCATCAGGGTGTTCCTTTCACAGGCGTCGCCGGAAGCTGGCGCGCAAAGCCGGGTTCGTTCCCCGCCACCACCAGTATTGTTCACTGCCCGGGAAACGCAGCCATGACTGGCCGCCGCCTATACTTCGGGGAACGCCCGCACATCGCTGACACGAGGAGCCACCATGACCGGTCCCACCAAAAAGTGGCTGCTCGCCTACGCAGTGGCCGCCGTCATCTTCGCCGGAATCGACGCCCTCTGGATCCTCACCGTGGCGAACAACCAATACCGCAGCCAGATCGGTCACCTGCTCCCCGCCAGCTTCAACGTCCTGGGCGCCGTGCTGTTCTATGTCATCTACGTCGTGGGCATCGTGCACTACGGCGTCCGGCCCAACGATCCCGGCGCCACGCTGCGGAGCCGGGTGGCCGGAGCGGCCCTGTTCGGTTTCTTCACCTACGCCACCTGGGCGCTGACCGCGTTCGCCATCCTCAAGGACTTCCCGGCCGTGGTGGCGGTGACCGACATCCTGTGGGGAACCGCGGTGTGTGCGGCCGTCACCGCCCTCACCGCCGTGATCCTGCGGCTGCACAAAACCGTTGCCCGCGGCAAGCAAGCTGGCTAGAGTGGATTGACCGCCGCCTCCCCGGTCCCGCCCGACTGTAGGCCGATCCGCGGCATCCCATCCCCTCTGGTTCAGGAGATCCCCATGGAATCACGTACCCTCGGCTCGCTCACCGTCTCGGCCCTTGGACTGGGCTGCATGGGCATGAGCGAGTTTTACGGCCAGGGCGACGAGCAGGAGTCCGTCGCCACCATCCATGCTTTCCTCGACGCCGGCGGAACCCTGCTGGACACCGCGGACATGTACGGCCCGTTCACCAACGAAAAGTTGGTGGGAGGTGCGATCGCCGGCCGCCGCGACGACGTCGTACTGGCCACCAAGTTCGGCAACGAGCGCCGCGAGGACGGGTCATGGGTGGGCATCAACGGCAAGCCCGAGTACGTCCGGGCCGCGTGCGACGCGAGCCTGCAGCGCCTCGGCGTCGACCACATCGACCTGTACTACCAGCACCGGGTGGACAAGACGGTGCCGATCGAGGAGACCGTCGGCGCCATGGCCGAGCTGGTCCAGGCCGGCAAGGTCAGGCACCTGGGCCTCTCCGAAGCCAGCGCCGACACCGTCCGCCGCGCGCACGCCGTGCACCCGATCACCGCCCTGCAGACCGAATACTCGCTGTGGGAGCGCGAGCCGGAGACCAAGATCTTCCCGGTGCTCGCCGAACTCGGCATCGGTTTTGTCCCCTACAGCCCGCTGGGCCGCGGCTTCCTCACCGGGCAGCTGCGCAGCGAGGACGACTTTGCCGCGGACGACTTCCGCCGCCACTCGCCGCGCTTCCAGGGCGAGAACTTCACCCGCAACCTGGCACTCGTGGACCGGGTGACCGAACTCGCCACCGAGAAGGGCTGCACCCCGGCGCAGCTGGCCCTCGCCTGGCTGCTGGCCCAGGGCGAACACATCGTGCCGATCCCCGGGACCAAGAAGCGCGAACGGCTGCGCGAGAACCTGGGCGCCGTCGACGTCGAGCTCTCCGCGGGCGACCTCGCCCGGCTCGACGAGCTGGCTCCGGCCGGCGTCGCGGCCGGCGCGCGCTACCCGCACATGGACAGCATCGACGTCTAAGGGGGTTAGCGGCCCGAGGCGGCCAGTTCGGCCAGCAGCTCCGTCTTGCGTTCCTCGCTCGCGAAGGAGGACCGGATGGAGTTGGCCGCGAGCCGCACGCAGTCGAACTCGGAGAGCCCGATCACGGATTTGAGCTGGGCGAAGTTGTCATCCACGTATCCGCCGAAGTAGGCCGGGTCGTCCGAGTTGACGCTGACGTTGAGCCCGGCCGCGAGCATGCCCGGCAGCGGGTGCTCGGCCAGCGTGTCGACCGCGCGGAGCCGGACGTTGGAGAGCGGGCAGACGGTCAGCGGCATCAGCTCGTGGACCAGGCGCTCCACCAGCTCCGGGTCCTCCATGCAGCGGATGCCATGGTCGATCCGCTCCACGCCCAGCAGGTCCAGGGCCTCGATGATGTACGACGGCGGGCCCTCCTCGCCGGCATGCGCGATCCGCCGCAGCCCGGCCTCCTTGGCCCGGGCGAAGAGCCGCTCAAACTTCGACGGCGGGTTGCCCACCTCGGCCGAATCCAGCCCGATTCCGGCGATCGGCGCGTCCATGGCGAGCAGCTGTTCCAGCACCTCCAGCGCCGATTCCTCGGACAAGTCGCGCAGAAACGCGGCGATCAGCAGGGTGGAAATGCCGAACTCCTGCTGCGAGGTGGCCAGCACGGAGGCCACACCGTTCACGGAGGTCGCCAGGGAAACCCCGCGGGACAGGTGCGCCTGCGGATCCAGCATGATCTCGGCGTGCCGGACCCCCGCCGTGGCGGCCCGCGCCAGGTACGCGCGGGTCATGTCGGCGAAGTCCTGCTCGGTCTGAAGCACGGCCATGTTCGCGTAGTACAGGTCCAGGAACGACTGCAGGTCCGTGAACTCGTACCGGGCACGCAGCTCGTCCAGGTCCGCGTAGGGCAGCGTGATCCCGTTGCGCTCCGCGAGCGCGAAGATCAGTTCCGGCTCCAGGGTGCCCTCGATGTGCAGGTGCAGCTCCGCGACCGGCAGTGCCGCGTGGACCCCCTCGGGCACCTCGGCGAACTCCGGGACCCCCTCAGCCTGCGGCTCGGCCTCCTGCTCTGCCTGCGGCGCAGCCCCTTGCTCTGCCCTCGGCGCCCGGGCGCCGCCGTCGTAAGTTTCCATTCGGTAAGGATATGCCCGCCGCGAGCAAGGACGGATAGAGTCGAACAGATGCACAATACTCAGCAGGCTTCCGATCCCGCCGGCCTGGCGCCGGACCATCCCACGGACGGCTTCGTCCGGGTCCGCGGCGCCCGGGAAAACAATTTGCGCAACGTGGACGTGGACGTGCCCCGTGACGCGATCGTCGCCTTCACCGGCGTCTCCGGCTCCGGGAAGTCCTCCCTGGCCTTCGGCACCATCTACGCCGAGGCCCAGCGCCGCTACTTCGAATCCGTGGCGCCCTATGCCCGGCGGCTGATCCAGCAGGGCCACAACCCGAAGGTGGAGCTGATCACCGGCCTGCCGCCCGCCGTCGCGCTCCAGCAGCGCCGCGGCACCCCCAGTTCCCGGTCCACCGTGGGCACTGTCACCACCCTGTCCAACTCGCTACGGATGCTCTTCTCCCGCGCCGGCAGCTACCCCGACGGCGCCGCGTCGCTGGATTCGGACGCGTTCTCCCCCAACACCGCGGCCGGCGCCTGCCCGGAGTGCCACGGCCTCGGCATCGCGCACACGGTCAGCGAATCCTCGCTGGTCCCGGACACCTCACTGAGCATCCGCGACGGCGCGATCGCCGCTTGGCCCGGCGCCTGGCAGGGCAAAAACCTGCGCGACATCCTCACCCATCTGGGGTACGACGTCGACACCCCCTGGCGGAAGCTGCCCAAGAAAGACCGCGACTGGATCCTCTTCACCGAGGAGCAGCCCGTGGTGGAAGTGACGCCGCAGCGCGACCGGGTGGCCAAGCCGTACAAGGGCCGCTTCTGGAGCGCAAAGAGCTACGTGCTGCACACCCTGGCCGATTCCAAGAGCACCTCCATGCGCGAAAAGGTACTGCGTTTCATGGAAACCGGCCCGTGCCCGCGCTGCGGCGGCAGCGGGCTGCGGCCCGAGGCGCTCGCCGTGACGTTCGCGGGCAAGACCATCGCCGAGCTCAACGCCGTGCCGATGACCGAACTCGCGTCGATCATCCGCCCCACCACCGAGCTCACCTCCGCGGGAACCGCCTCGCGGAAGCAGTCCTCCGGCGAGTCCAACGAGGTGGCCGTCGCCATCACCCGCGACCTGCTGCAGCGCGTCACCGTGCTCCTGGACCTCGGCCTGGGCTACCTCGCCCTGGGCCGTTCCACCCCCACCCTCTCCCCCGGCGAGATGCAGCGCCTGCGGATCGCCACCCAGCTGCGTTCCGGCCTGTTCGGCGTCATCTACGTCCTCGACGAGCCCTCCGCCGGCCTGCACCCGGCCGACGCCGAACCCCTGCTCGCGGTCCTGGACCAGCTCAAGTCCTCCGGCAACTCGGTGTTCGTGGTGGAGCACAACATGGACGTGGTGCGCCGCGCCGACTGGCTGGTGGACGTGGGTCCGCGCGCCGGCGAGGGCGGCGGTGAGGTGCTCTACAGCGGCCCGGTGGCCGGCCTCGCCGAGGTGGAAGCCTCCGTCACGCGGCCGTACCTGTTTCCGGAGAGCACCGGGACCACGGGCGACGACGGCGGGGACGGCGACGGGGGCCGTTCCGGGGCCGGCGCACGCTCCGGATCCGGCGCCCGCCGGGAGGCGGCCGGCTGGCTGGAACTGCGCGACATCAGCCGCCACAACCTGCAAAACCTCGACGCGAACTTCCCCCTCGGCGTGCTGACCGCGGTCACCGGCGTCTCCGGCTCCGGCAAGTCGACGCTGGTCAGCCAGGTCCTCGCCGAGGTGGCCAACTCCTGGCTGCACCCGGACTCCGAGGCCGCGGCCGCCCCGGAGGAAGCCGACGACGCCGGGGAGCCCACCGCTCCGCTGAGCGTGGGGCCGGTGTCCGGGCTGGAGCAGATCGACCGGCTGGTGAAGGTGGACCAGAAGCCGATCGGCCGTACCCCGCGTTCCAACCTGGCCACCTACACCGGGCTGTTCGACGCCGTCCGCAAGGAATTCGCCGCTACGGACGAGGCCAAGGCCCGGGGCTTCGGGGCCGGACGCTTTTCCTTCAACGTGGCCGGCGGACGCTGCGAAACCTGCCAGGGTGAGGGCTTTGTGGCTGTGGAGCTGCTGTTCCTGCCCGGCAGCTACGGCCCGTGCCCGGAATGCCACGGCTCCCGCTACAACCCCGAGACCCTGGAGGTCAGCTACCGCGGCAAGAACGTGGCGGAGGTGCTGGGCATGACGGTCAACGCGGCCGCCGAGTTCCTCACCGACGTCCCCGCCGCCGCACGGGCCCTGCAGACCCTGCGCGAGGTGGGCCTGGGCTACCTCCGGCTGGGCCAGCCCGCCACCGAGCTCTCCGGCGGCGAAGCCCAGCGCATCAAACTCGCCACCGAACTGCAGCGTGCCCAGCGCGGCCACTCGCTCTACCTGCTGGACGAACCCACCACCGGGCTGCACCCGGCCGACGTCGAGCTCCTGATGGCCCAGCTGCACCGGCTGGTGGACGCCGGCAACACGGTGGTGGTGGTGGAGCATGAGATGGACGTGGTGGCCGCCGCGGACTGGGTGATCGATCTGGGCCCTGCCGGGGGCGACGCCGGCGGCAAGATTATCGCCGCCGGCGAACCCGCCGACGTCGCGCGCTCCAAGAAGAGCCGCACCGCCCCCTACCTGGCGGCCGTGCTGGGCGGCTGAGTTGTGGCTTTCTTAACCGCGGGTTGCTCCGGGCCCCCAGATTGTCCTACCGTGGATGGACGCCCCGAAGCGGGCAAATGCATGCCCGGTGCTGCCTCCACCAAGAACTGCCCGATCGGCAGACACCGCAGATGACCTCTATATGTCAGGGGCGGGCAGTGACGCGATAACGTCCGGGGACGGACCGAGCGCCGGTGGCCCTCAGGAGCAGCTGAATCCATGAAGACTTCAACCCTCACTACTGTCGCGCGCCGCGGAGCAGCCTTGGCCGCCGTTTCGGTCGCCGGCGTCGCCCTTTCCGCCACGGCGGCGACCGCAGCCACCCCCACCGCCACGACCACCTCCACGTGGGACGCACTGGCCCAGTGCGAGAGCGGCGGCAACTGGAGCACCAACACCGGCAACGGTTTTTCCGGCGGCCTGCAGTTCACCCAGAGCACGTGGGCTGCCCACGGCGGCACCGGCTCGGCGGCCAACGCCAGCCGCGAACAGCAGATCGCCGTGGCCCAGAAGGTCCAGGCTAGCCAGGGCTGGGGTGCATGGCCGGCCTGCTCTGCCAAGCTGGGCTTGAGCGGCGGCGCAGCAGCGGCTCCGGCTTCCGTACCGGCCGCGCAGGCGCCGGTCCAGCAGGCGCCGGTCCAGACGGTTCCGGTCCAGGCGGCCCCCGTGCAGGCCCAGGCCGCGCAGGTCCAGGCCGCGCCGCGGCACGCCGCCCCGGTGGCGCTGAGCGGCGAGACCTACACGGTCAAGAGCGGCGACAGCCTTAGCAAGATCGCCAAGAAGCTCGATATCCATGGCGGCTGGCAGGCCCTGGCCGACGCCAATGCGGCCACCATCAGTGACCCGGACCTCGTGCTGGCCGGGCAGGTCCTGCAGCTCCCCGCCTAGGGCAGGGCCAGCTGATTAAACGACGACGCCGGGGCGCCCTTGGGGGACGCGCCGGCGTCGTCGTTTAAGTTTCAGACTATTTGATTCAGACGGTGCGCGGCAGTTCGCGGACGATGCGCACCTTCCAAGCGGCGTCGTCGCTGGTATCCAGCAGGGCCACGGTGCCCTGCGCGAGGTGCAGCGCCACGCGCTTGGCCGCGAGCAGTTCGAGATAGAGCTGTTCATTCATCCGGGCGGGGGTGTCGATGACGTACTTCACCGCGTCGCGGACCTTGCGGTAGTTGTCGCTGCGTTCCCGGTGCAGGTGGAGCTCGAGCATCCGACGCTGCCGCAGCCGAGGTTCATGCCTGTTCAGCCAGGACACGGCGGCGTGGACGGCCACCACGAGCGTCAGCGAGACCGCGTAGATTTCCCAGCCGCTGGAAAGCAAGAACAGCGGCAGGTTGGCGATCGCCACCAGGGCGATAAACAGCCGGAACGCCAGCAGACGGCGCATGGTCAGGGCCACCGAGGCGAGGGCGGCGCGGAATCCGTGCTGTTCCTTGCGGGCCTCGGCGGGGTCCAGGGTGAATTCTTCGAGGACCAGGATGCCGTTGGCTTCCGGGCCGAGCATTTGTCCGTACTTGGGCGCAAAGGGCGCCGTTGATTCAAGGGTCATGGCGGGTCTTCCGTGCAGCTGGGGTGCTTGCCGTAAATGATAGGTCTCCGGGCTGGGAACTGTCTGTACCTATCCGTAATGTGAACACGCTCACCCGGGAGGCCCAGCAATTGGCGTTGCGGCCCCGTGGCCCCAAACTGGAGAGATGCAGACATTCCTCCCCTTCCCCGATTTCCAGCAGAGCGCCGCGGCCCTTGATCGCGTCCGGCTCGGCAAGCAGCGCGTCGAAGCGCTGCAAATGCTGCGCGCGCTGGTGATTCCCGAGTACGGCTGGCAGTCCCACCCGGCCGTCCGGATGTGGATGGGCCACGTCCCGGCGCTGACCATGTACGGCCTGGCCATGGTGGACGAATGGACCGCGCGCGGCGGCGAGGACACCACGCGCGAGAAGATCATGGAGTTCGCTCCGCAGGCCGCGCATCCCGACTATGCCGCAAAGATCCCGATGCCGTACTGGCTGGGAAACCCGGAATTCCACCTGAGCCACCGCTCCCGACTGCTCGCCAAGGACCAGCGGTTCTACAGCGAGGTGTTCCCGGGCACGGATCCGGACCTGGAGTACGTCTGGCCCGAACCCAAGCACGAGCTGCTGCCGGAGGATCCTGCCGGCGACCGCATGTGGGTTCTCCGTCTTCCGCTGGCCGACACCGATCCGCAGCAGCTCGACACCATCAGCCTGCCGCCGGTCCGCGGCAAGGCAGCGAACGCTGCCGGGGACGACGAGTACCAGTTCGTCTACGCGGACAACGGGTCGCGCCGGCCGGACAAGAACGCCCGCAAGCGCCCGGCCAAGCCGCTGGTGAAGAAGCCCACCCGCAAGCGCCAGGCCCAGGAAGAGGCCTTCACCACGCTGCCCGGGAAGTCCGTGGTGGCAATCCCGTTCGACGGCGGCCAGTCCTTCGCCGTCGGAGAGGTCCAGGGTCGTCCGATTACCGTGGACGGCGTGTTTGCCCGCAACTTCCAGGTCAACGAAATCCTGCCGCGCCGCGAGTTCGACTACCCGGCCCTGCTGCAGGACCCCCGGGTCTTCTTCCCCATTCCGGCGCGGTAGCCGGGCGCGGTAGCCCCCGGGGCCCGGCGAAGGGCGCGACACGGCGACGGCGACGCTCGGTTAGCGGCTCTCCCGCTCCGCGCCGCACCGTATTTGCTGGCAGACTGGGCCGTATGACTGTACTGCTGGCCGGTTGCGGCGATTTGGGTACCGAAGCCGGGCTGCGGTTTGCCGCGACCGGCCACCACGTGGTGGGCTGGCGGCGCTCGCCGGAAAAACTGCCGGCCGAAATCGAAGGCGCCGCGGCTGACCTGACCTCCGGCGAACTGCCGCCGGTCCCGGCGGACACGACCGCCGTCGTCGTCGCCATAGCGGCGGACTCCCCCACCGAGGAGGCTTACCGGGCGGCCTATGTGCAGGGCGTGGCGCATGTGCTGGACGCCGTCGCGGCGTCCGGGGCGCCGGTCCGGCGGGTGTTGTTTGTTTCCTCCACCGCCGTCTACGGCGACGCCGACGGCGGCTGGGTGGACGAAACGACGACGCCGAATCCCGCCGGTTTCTCCGGCCGCATCATCTGCGAGGCCGAGGAACTCCTCGTCAGCCGGCTCCACGGCACCGGGATTTCGCCCGTGGTGCTGCGGCTCGGCGGCATCTACGGACCGGGCCGGACCCGGCTGATCGACCAGGTGCGCGGCGGGGACGCCACGATTCCGGCGGAGTCCCGCTTCACCAACCGGATCCACCGCGACGACGCCGCAGCAGCCATCGTGCACCTGTGCACCATGGCGGCCGAGCCGGCGCCGCTGTACCTGGGCGTGGACGACGAACCTGCCGAACTGGGCGAAGTATTGCGGTTCCTGGCGGTCGAGCTGGGCCTTCCGGAGCCGCTAGGGGCCGAACCGCCGTCGGGGGCTGCCAGCTCAGGCGGCGGCGAGCCGTCGCGTGGCGGTAACAAGCGCGTGAGCAATGCGCTGCTGCGCGGCACCGGCTTTGAGTTCGAGTATCCAAGCTTCCGCGAGGGCTATCGCGCCATCCTGGCCGGCGTCGGCGAGCGGCACCCCTGATGCGTCCGCTATCTTGCACACCCAACTCCACCGAGGGACTGTATGGATTTTCAGCACATCATTGAGACGGTCGGCCGGTTCATGGATTTCGCCGGCGTGGCCGTGATGGTCATCGGCGCCCTGGTGTCCCTGCCGATGGCGTTGCGGGGCTTCCAGCCGCGGCAGCGGCCGGTCGGCTCCGAACCTCTTTCGGTGTACCGCTCCTACCGGCAACTGCTGGGCCGGTCTATCCTGCTTGGCCTCGAATTGCTGGTGGCCGCCGACATCATCCGGACGGTCGCCGTCACCCCTACCTTCGAGAGCGTGGGCGTGCTGGCCATCATCGTACTGATCCGGACCTTCCTGAGCTTCTCCCTTGAGCTCGAGATCACCGGGCGCTGGCCTTGGCAGAAGCAGACTGCGGGCGAGCAGTCGGCGGGCACGCAGCCGGTTGACGCCCAGTCGGTTGACGCCCAGTCGGCGTCGGCGTGACCTGATGGGTACCGATCCCTGGCCAGCGGCGCCGGAGCTGCCCCGACCGGTCATCATGGACCAGCGCTGGACGGACGCGGTGTTCCTGCACTGGCGCATCCCTCAGACGGCTGCAGCTGCGTTCATGCCTGAGGGCGTGGCCCCGGACGTGTTCGACGGGTCAGCGTGGGTGGGGCTTATCGGCTTCCGTATGCAGGGTGCCGGCCTGGGCAGAGGACCCGGGGTCCCCTACTTTGGGAGCTTCAACGAGATCAATGTGCGGCTCTACTCCCGGGAGCCGGACGGCACCAAGGGTGTTGTTTTCCTGAGCCTTGACGCCTCGCGTCTGGCTGTGGTTCTGGCGGCGCGCGCCGCAGGAATCCCCTACGTGTGGTCCCGTGACCGCTTCCGGGGGGCAAACCCTGCGGACCCCTCGACCGGCTATTCGGTGCGCCGGTTTGGGCGCGGGGCGCGGAGCGATTTCGCGGTGGCTCCACAGTTCGACGCCGATGCCACCGATCCGCTGTCCGTCCACCTCACAGCCCGGTTTGGCCTGCACACCCGCTTCCGCGGTAAGACGCTCTACGTTCCCAATACCCACAGTCCTTGGCCGCTGTTCCGTGCCCGGTTGACTGCCCTGGAAGACCAGCTCATCGCAGCAGCGGGCATCACGGTCTCCGGCCCGCCCGAGTCGGTGTTGTTTTCGCCTGGAGTGCGGACACAGTTTGGCCGGCCGCGGGCGCTGGGGCGCGGGACCTGAGGCTTTTAGTTTTGCTGCGGGCGCTAGCTCGGTGTGCGTTCCGCAGGGGCTAATACTGTCAGAGGTCGGTGATGAACTTAGTTCATGGGAACGAGTGCAGCTCTCGCCATTCCTCCGGCCACCCGGGCCGGTAATGCTGTCCAGCGGTGCCGGTGGTGCGGGGCGTGTTGCTCCTGCGCGGCGGTCTTGCCGGCTGTTTCGTTGCGGCGTTTAGTGTCGTAGGTCGCTGGTTGGATGGGTTCATGGGAACCAGTGCAGCTCTCGCCATTCCTCCGGCCAGTCGGCCCGGTGGTGCTGCGCGGCGGGTGCCGGTGGCGCGGGGCGTGTTGCTCCGGCACGGAGATGGTGCCGGCTGCTTCGGTGCGGCTTCTGGTGCGGGTATTAGTGTCGTAGGTCGGCGGCAGGATTGATTCATGGGAACCAGCGCAGCTCTCACACTTTCTCCAGCCACCCGGGCCGGTGATACTGCGCGGGGGGTTCCGTCGCTGGGGAACATTCTGGGGCAGGTGCGGGAGTTGTGCGCGACGGCGGTGAGGGACGCGGCGCTGTTCGGGTTCGCGGAGGCCGCGGAGTACGCCGCCGGGGTCGAGGAACTCGCCCGGGGGCTGGAGTTCCTGCAGCTCGTCGGCGCGGCCGCAGTGGACCGCACCCGGAAGGAAGCCGCCGCCGCGGACTCCCCGGTCCTGGATGACGGTTACCGCAAGAGCGGGGACTTCCTGCGGGACCGGTTGCAGATCACCGGCACCGAAGCGCACCGCCGCCTGTCCCTGACCGCCGCGGTCCTGCCCCGCACCGGGATCACCGGGCAGATCCTCCCGCCCCTGCACGAGGAACTCGCCGCCGCCGTGGCCGCCGGGACCGTGCCGTCCCGGTCCGCGACCATCATCGCCCAGGCCCTGGACCGGGTCCGGCCCCTATGCGACCCGGACACGACCGCCCGGATGGAACACTCCCTCACGGCCACCGCCATCGAGCACGACCCGGACTTCCTGGCCCGGGTCACCCGGCGCTGGCTGGACGCCATCGACCAGGACGGCGCCGAACCCTCCGAGGAGATCCTGCGCCAGTTACAGGGCGCGTTCATCCGTAAACCCCGCCACGGCCTGCACCACCTGGAAATCTTCGCCACCACCGAACAATTCGAGACCCTCCTCACCGTAATGAACACCGCCACCAACCCCCGCACCACCCCCGCCCCCACAGGCACCGACAGCAGCCCGGCCGCCACAGACAGTGGCCGGGCGGATGGCGGCGTGGAGGCCGGGGCGGACGGCGGCGGGAAGGTGGACGTGGCCGGGGAGGTTACCGGGGCGGAGGGGTTCGTGCCGGGCGGGCTGGACTGGCGGTCCCGGCCGCAGAAATACCTCGACGGCCTGGTCGGCGGCTGCAAAATAGCCCTCGCGTCCGGCGGGCTGCCCGCCACCGGCGGACACCGGCCCCAGATCATGGTCACCATCGACTACCGCGACCTCCTCGAACACCTCCTAAACGCCACCAACACCAACGCTGACCCTGCCACCGACAGCCAGACAGGCCCGTTCGCCAGGGCCGTTGACGCCCGCGCCGGCGGACGCGGCACCGGTCCGTTCGGGTTCACCGGAGCCGGGGGCCGCATCCCCGGGACCGGCGCCGGGCCGTTCGGGTTCACCGGCACCGGGGACGCCAGCGGACGCCGCACAGGCCCGTTCGGGTTCACCGGCACCGGGACCCTGGCCTTCACCGGCCCCGTCACCGCCGCGACCATCCGCAAAATCGCCTGCGACGCCGACATAATCCCCATCCTGCTCGGCAGCCAGGGCCGCATCCTCGACATCGGCCGCACCACCCGGATCTTCCCGCCCCACATCCGCAAAGCCATCACCGCCCGCGACCAAGGCTGCGCCTTCCCCAACTGCACCATGCCCGCCACCTGGTGCGAAGCCCACCACATCACCTACTGGTCCCGCGGCGGCACCACCAGCACCGACAACGGCGTCCTCCTCTGCTCCCACCACCACCACCTCATCCACAAAGAACAATGGACCATTGATTGTGTCAAGTATTTTTGGCCCCAGAGGGGCGATTGAAAGTGGCCCCAGGTTCACGGAACGTTGTTGTGGGTCTCGGGCTCGCGGGACGGTTTTCGCACCGGTTGGCTAAGGGTTCCTGTATCGCCCGGGGGAACGGCAGATGCCGGTCGGGGGTATGGAGTCGGGGCGCCGTCGTTGCTAGCATGTCAGATCTCTTGAGTGGGAGAAATCCATTCTGGAATGGAAAAGGTCCGACCCGGCGTGCGCCGGGCCGGACCCTTTCAGTTAGACGCGCTAACAGTCCAGACCGACTACCCAACCTTGCCGGAGAGTGCGACCAGTACCCCTGCCGTAGCGAAGTATTTGTTGCTTCCCAGATCGCGGATGGTTTTGATTCCCATACCGGCAAGCAGTTCGTCGTGCTTTTCGGTCAGTCCGGCAAGAGCCGAGGGCGGGGCCGAAAGGACCTCGTCCAGAGTCGAGTTCTCGTAGCCCTTGTCCAATGCCTTGCCCAATTCAATCGGAACAGCCATTTTCATGTCCTTTCATCGATGACGGAAAACAAGCCCAGCCAGCCTGCGGCTGCACGAACGCCCGGATTTATCCCTGCGCCGCTGAGAGACACGCTATCGCAGCGTCGGTCTGTGGAACGTGAGCGTGCCGAAGCAATTGCGCCGCGGTTCAGCGCTGACAGCGGATTTTGGCGGGGTTCGGGTACGCCGGCTTGATTAGGGCCTGCGGTCTTGCCGGAGGGAATCCCGGATTTCCGTAAGCAGGGCAATCTGGGGGTCTTCGGCCGCTTCTTCCTTGACGTCCGGGTTGATGCCGAGGCGCCGGTTGCGGCGCTCGACCATGTGGTTCATGGGCACGACGATGACGAAGTAAATGGCTGCCGCCACGAGCACGAAGTTAACAATTGCCGTGAGCAGGACACCGAATTTGATGTCGTTTCCGTTGAGGGTCACGACGGCGAAACTATCGAAGTTCGGAGATCCGACCAGGGCCGCAATGAACGGCATGAGAACGCTTTGGACTAGGGCCGTGACTACGGCACCGAAGGCGGCACCAATCACGACGGCGACGGCAAGGTCTACGACGTTGCCCTTCATGATGAAATTCTTGAATCCGGTCAACATAGCGATCAAACTACCCCACGCGGATGCCGTATCGGTTACTTTTGGGGAAAGTTTCGAGGGGAGTCACCGAGTGCCTGCCGGCGCCCGTGGCATGAGGTCGGATTCACCTCCGTGGGGACCTTGGGTTCCTGCAGCGGGGTTGTTCACCTGTTCCGAACTTCTACGCGCGATGCCATGGGCCAGGCGATAGGAGTCGGTGCCGGTTTCGATGATGGTGCCGTTGAAGGTCAGCCGGTCCACGATGGCGGCGCAGAGGCGCGGGTCGGTGAAGGTTTTGGTCCAGCCGGAGAACGATTCGTTGGAGGCGATGGCGATGGAGTTTTTCTCCTCACGGTCGCTGAGGACCTGGAAGAGGAGTTCGGCGCCTCGACGGTCAAGTTCCATGTAGCCAAGCTCGTCGATGCAGAGCAGGTCCACGCGGCCGTAGCGGGCTATGGTCTTGGCCAGGACCTTCTCGTCTGCGGCTTCGATGAGTTCGTTCACGAGTCGGGTGGCGAGGGTGTATTTGACTCGGTAGCCCTTCTCCGCGGCGGCGGTGCCGAGTCCGATGAGCAGGTGGGATTTGCCGGTTCCGGAGTCCCCAATCAGGCAGAGGGGTTGTCCTTTGCGGATCCATTCTCCGGTGGCCAGGGTGTGGATGGTGGCGGAATTGATGTTCGGGTTCGCGTCGAAGTCAAAGTCCCCGAGCCACTTGTCCCGGGGAAAGTTCGCGGCTTTCACGCGCCGGATCGAGGAGCGCCGGTCCCTGTCGTCGCACTCGGCCAGCAGCAGTTCGGCCAGGAAGCCTTGGTAGGAGAGTTGTTCCTTCCCCGCGACGGCGAGGCCTTCATCGAGGACTGCCCGGATGGTGGGCAGGCGCAGTCGGCGGCAGGCCTGGTCCACGGCGGCAACCGCTGCCTGTTCGGTCAGGCCTCGCCGCCGGCGCAGGGCCGGGGTGATGGTGGTCGCCGGTGCGGTGGGGCTCATGAGATGTTCTCCTTTGACGCGGTTCCTGCGGGGTGTTCCGAACGTTTGGCCAGCAGCTCGTCATAGGCGCGGACCGATGGCAGGGGCCGGCTATCAGGTGGCAGCCCGGCGATGACGGCGACGGGGTCCATGAGGCGGCGCTGGGTGAGACTGACAACTCGTTGCACCTTCTCTTCAGCATGAACACGGGGATGACGGTCCGAACTGGCCCCGCCCCGGCAAGATGTCGTGGCGTGTCTGCGGGCTTCGACCGCGACGACGTCGGCGCTGACCGCGCCCACTACGAGGGCCGCGGTGATGCCTGCGTGGATGTCGCAGGCGTCCATGGACCGGTGGAGGAGCAGGACGTCGATGAGTTCACGGGTCCCGTCGGCGTCGCCGTTGACCCGGCGGGAGGCGGCCCAGAATGCCTCGTGCGCGCTGCTGAACGTCCCGGACTCTCGCGCCCGGGCCAAAGCGGTGGAGCCTGGAAGGGCGCCGGGCTTGGTTTTGAGGACCTCGAGATAGTGGTCCAGCTGGACCGACTGCCCGGACCGGGCGGCGAGCCGCTGATGCCTGGCGACCACGGTGCGGCCATCGAACACCACGACCTCGGACGCCCGCAATGACACCCGGACCCTCCGGCCGATGAACCGGGCCGGGACGGAATACTTCACCATCCGGACGGTGACCATCGAGGACCTGTCGACCCTCGGGTTCAGCGCCAGACCCGGATCAAATTCCTCTGCCGGCAACGGGGCCAGGAACGGCCGTTCGATCTCGAAGTCCTGGCCTATGGTGCGGATCCTGTCATTGATCCTCCTGTCCTCGTCCTGGGCTTCCCATTTGCGGATCCGGTCGTTGAGCTCGTCCAGGGAGTCAGCAACCGGCATCGGTGAAAGCCGGTTGCGGCGGAACCAGCCCACCTCACCTTCAACCCCGCCCTTTTCGTGGGCCCCGGCGATGCCGGGCTGGCAATAGAAGGGGTCGAAGCCGTAGTGGGAACGGAACAACACCCATCTGTCGTTCTCCCGGCGCTGCCGGCCCTGGCCGAACACCACAGCGGTTACAGCACTGGTGAGGTTGTCATAGCGGATATGTTTAGTCGGGACGCCGCCCAGAACTTTGAAGGCCTCCACGTGGCCTTCAAGAAAGGCTTCCTGAGCCTGGGTCGGGTAGATCCGGTGGATGGCCCTGCCCGAATGTGATAACCGGAAGATGAACATGTGGCACTTCGTCTTCACCCCGTTCAGCATGATCCAGACTTCACCGAAGTCCACCTCGGCTTCCGCTCCGGGGGCGTGTTCCTGGGGAACGAACACCTCAACCCGGCGGCCGGCCTCCACATCGATCTGGGCGCGGCGGACCCGCACATAATCCCGCACCGTCGAATACGACAGCTCCGGCGCACCGTGCTCTTCGATGAGCCGGGCCAAAATCCTGCGTGCAGTATGGCGCTGCTTCCGCGGCGCCGTCGTGTCCTCGGTCAGCATCGCATCGATCGCGCCCTTGAAGGGCTCCAGCCTCCAGGACACGCCTTGTCTCTGTTTACGCTCCGGAGGGGCAGCTGAATCCAGTGCCTGCCTTACCGTTCGCCTGTGAACCCCGTACCGAACCGCCAACGCACGAACCGACAGGCCCTCAACCCGGGCGTCCCTTCGAATCCGCGCGAACAACTCCACTCTCGACTCCATCCAGACCAGCCTTCCGCCGCATCCATCCAGTGATGAATCCAACGTTGAAGGTGGGGCCACAAATAACCGCCACAGGTGCCCGGCGAGTCATGAAGTGGGGCCGGAAATAACCGTCCTGCCGGGGCCATATAAACCTGTCACAGCCAGGACCATCCAACTCCGCACCGGAATCCCCTGGTTCATCCCCCCACCCCACCTCGACCCCCACCAAACACCCCAAAGAAACCACTACTTCAGATGCTGAGGAGCGCGCCGAACTCAAGAATGCGTCGGCCCGCAGTGACAGTGGCGTGCAGCAGCAGATGGATCGTTCTCGCGACCATCAGATGCGCGAAGAGAGGCGGCCCGGATCAGGCCGACGACCCGGCCGTCGACGGGCCTCGTCAAAGTCATAGACCACGGTGTGATGTCTTACACGCAGCAGCCCCGCCCAGCTCTAACAGCAACCGTCGAGGGAGATGATCATGGCGCACACGGGCGATCTCGGTTCCGCAAGCGGTCGGTCAGTAAGGCGTTACGGGCGAGTTCGCCGTCGCGTCATCCTCGCATTCTTCGGGCCCAAGCACTCTGGTCCGTGGCGCCGCACCTAGCCACCGTCCCCGTCGGCTCCCTAGTCCGCAACGGCTACCGCCCGGCGGCGTACCCCTGGGCGCCCCGGGGGTTGGCCGCGGCCTGCAGAACACCGGTCGCGGGGTCGCGGACGACGGAGGAAAGCCGGCCGAGCGTCCAGCCGCCGGCCACGGTCACAACGTGTCCCCGACGTTTGAGCCCGTCGATAACGTCCTGTCCCAGACGATCCTCCACCACGGCGCCGCCGGGCTCCCAAGTGCGCGGCCAGAACGAGCCGGGCATCGACGTCGTATGGAAAGTGGGTGCGTCGACGGCCTGCTGCGGCGAGTAGCCGCCCACGATCGTCCGCAGCAAATACGGCAGTTGCCACTGGTCCTGCTGGTCGCCGCCCGGCGAACCCAGCGCGGTCACGGCGCGCCCGTCCCGCAGCACCAGCGTCGGCGTCAGGGTGGTGCGGGGCCGCTGGCCCGGCGTGAGGGTGGACGGCGTGCCCGGCTCCAGCCAGGTCATCTGCAGACGGGTGCCGAGGCAGAAACCAAGTTCCGGAATCGCGGGCGAGGACTGCAACCAGCCGCCGGACGGGGTGGCGGAGACCATGTTCCCCCAACGGTCCACCACGTCGATGTGGCAGGTATCGCCGCGGGTTTCCCCGCTCGGCGCCACGGTCGGCTCGCCGACGCCCAGACCCGCCGGCCCGGACCCCCCACCGCTCCGGGCCAGCGCCGGCGGCGTGTATTCGGTCCGCAGCTGCGGGACGTAGGGCTCGCGGCCCGGAACCGTCCCCGGCCGGAATTCGTGCGATGCCTGCTCAGTGATCAATTCCCGGCGGCCCGCGCAGTACTCCTCGGACAGCAGGTACTCCAGTGGCACGTCCGTGTCGCCGTAGTACGCCTCGCGGTCTGCCAGCGCCAGCTTCTGGGCCTCCAGGATCGTGTGCGCCCCGAGCTCGGTGGACGGATCGAGGTACCGGTCCTCGAACCCAGCGAGGATCGCCAGGGTCTGCAGGAGCGCCGGACCTTGTCCCCACGGCCCGGTCTTGGCAACCGTGTGCCCGCGGAAATCCACCGTGGCGGCGGCCTCATAGCCGGCCTCGAAACCGGCCAGGTCGGACAACGCCAGCACGCCCCGGTGATCGGTGCCGGAGGAGTGCCGGTGCGGGGCCTGCACGGATTCCACCATCGCGCGGGCGACGAATCCCTCGCGCCATTCCCGGCGGGCAGCATCGATGCGTGCCTCCCGGGACCCGTCAGAGTCCAACGCCGCCCCGGCTTCGATGAGCCTTTCCAGGGTCCGGGCGTAGGCGGGGTTCCGGATCAGTTCGCCTTCGGCCGGGATCCGGCCGCCCGGCATCCAGAGCTCGGCCGAGCTGGGCCAGTGCTCCTGGAACAGCTCCGCCACCGCGGCAATCGTGGTGCCCACGCGGCCCAGCACCGGGTGCCCGTCACGGGCGTAGCCGATCGCGAACGCCAGGACCGCGTCCAGCTCCCAGGTGCCGTGGTCGCGCAACAGCAGGAACCAGGCGTCGACGGCGGCAGGCACCGCGGCGGCCAGCGCCCCCGAGCCCGGCACCAGGTCCAGCCCTTCGGCCCGGTAGTGTTCCACCGTGGCCCCTGCCGGCGCCGGCCCCTGGCCCATCAGGACCACCGGCTTGCCGGGCTCTGCCGCCGTCACGAAGACGCCGGTCATGTCCCCGCCGGGGCCGTTGAGGTGCGGCTCGACGACGTGCAGCACGAAGGCGCCGGCCGTGGCGGCGTCGAACGCGTTGCCGCCGCGTTCGAGCACCGCCTGGGCCGCCGCCGTCGCGATCCAGTGCGTGGACGCACTCATCCCAAAGGTGCCCTGCAGGGTGGGGCGGGTGGTGAACTGATCAGGCGCGGTGAAGGTCATGGATCAGCCGAACAGCGCCGCCACGCGGGTCAGGGTCTCATAGACCCCGTAGGCCAGCGGGACGCCGACGAGCGCCCATGCCACCGCGAGTTTGCCGGTGGACGCTTTGACTGCCGTCTCGGCGCCGGGGTTGTGTGCAGTGCTCATCTCAGGCCTCCATGGCGGGTTCGGCCGACCGCTCGCGGTCAGGGCGGGGTTCGTGGAATCGTGCGTCGACCGGCTTGACCAGCAGGTTGGCCACAAAGCCGATCACCAGCAGCGCCACCATGGTCAGCAGAGCCGGCTGGTAGGACGCGGCGTTAAGCTGGCCGGGCTTGCCCTGGGCGTCCAGGAAGGCGTTGACGATCAGCGGTCCGGCGACGCCGGCAGCAGACCAGGCGGTCAGCAGCCGGCCGTGGATGGCGCCGACCTGGAAGGTGCCGAAGAGGTCCCGCAGGTAGGCCGGAGCCGTCGAGAAGCCGCCGCCGTAGAAGGAGATGATGACGAAGGCGAGCGCAACATAGAGGACCGTGGTGGAGGAACCGGCCAGCGCCAGCACCGTGTAGAGCAACGCACCGACGCCGAGGTAGACCATGTAGATGCGCTTGCGTCCGGTGACATCCGAGGTCGCGGACCAGGCAAAGCGGCCGGCCATGTTGCCGATGGAGAGCAGCCCCACGAAGCCGGCGGCGACGCCGGCACTGACCAGGGACACGCCGTCGGACTTCCGGAAGAAGTCCTGGATCATCGGGGCGGCCTGCTCCAGGATGCCGATGCCGGCGGTGACGTTGCAGAACAGGGCGATCCAGACCAGCCAGAACTGCCGGGTCTTGACGGCGTTCTTCGCCGAGACGTTATCCGTGGTGACCAGCTTGGACGCTTTGACCTTGGACGGGTCGAAGCCGGCGGGCTTCCAGCCGTCAGCGGGCACCTTGATGGTGAAGGCGCCGAAGAGCATGTAGGCGAGGTAGACGACGGCGAGGGTCAGGAAGAGCTTGCCGACCGAGTCGCCGCTGGCGATCCAGCCCTTGGCGCCGGAGTTGGGGTCGTACATCTTCAGCAGCGCGGTGGAGACGGGGCTGGCGATCAAGGCGCCGCCGCCGAAGCCCATGATGGCCATGCCGGTGGCGAGTCCCGGGCGGTCCGGAAACCACTTGATGAGGGTGGAAACCGGCGAGATGTAGCCGATGCCCAGCCCGATGCCGCCGACCACGCCGTAGCCGAGGTAAACGAGCCACAGCTGGTGCGTAAAGATGCCGAGCGAGCCGATCACAAAGCCGCTGGCCCAGAACATGGCGGAGGTGAACATCGCCTTGCGGGGGCCGTTCTTGTCCACCCAGGTGCCCATAATGGCGGCGGACAGGCCGAGCATCACGATCGCGATCGAGAAGATCACGCCGATCTCGGTCAGGCTGGCGCCGAAGTGCTTGACCAGCGCCGTCTTGTACACGCTCGTCGCGTATGCCTGACCGATGCACAGGTGGACGGCGAGCGCCGCGGGCGGCACGAGCCACCGGTTGAACCCCGGCGGGGCGATTGTTCGTTCTCGGTCCAGCCAACCCATAACTGCTCCCCTTGCTTGTCGAAAGACGTCGGTGTCTCGGCGCTCCCCAAGCACCTGCCCCAGCGAAATAGAGGCTAAGGCCTTCATGAGGGGCCGTTGCCTCCGGCAATCATGGTGCAGATCACACCCAAGCGGCGAATCTCAGCGCTGAATCAGTCGGATTTCACGATGAACGGTAGCTTATTCGCGATAAGCGGTAGGTAGGCGGCTTGGAACGTGCCTACTTACCCAGTCCGGCCTGGCGGAGCGCTTCCGCCATCGCCGTGTTGGCCGGGGCCTGCTGGGGTGCCGCCTTGGTGGCCGGCTTGGGTGTGCCCTGCCGGCCCCGGTCGTGCGAGGCCGCCGCCGGCCTGCCCGTGGTACCGGGCCGCCCTGCGGAAGCTCCCCGCCCGGATGCCGTCCGCCCACCGGAGGCCGCGGGTCCACCGGACCCTTGCCGCCCACCGGACCCTTGCCGACCACCGGAGGCCGCGGGACGGCCCGCCGCCGGTTCGTCGTCGAGCCTCAGCGTCAGCGAGATGCGCTTGCGCTCCGGGTCCGCCTCCAGCACCTTGACCAGGACCACCTGGCCGGACTTGACCACCTCGCGCGGGTCGGCGACGAACCGGTTGGCCAGTGCGGAGACGTGGACCAGCCCGTCCTGGTGCACCCCGACGTCCACAAACGCGCCGAATGCCGCCACGTTGGTGACCGTTCCCTCCAGCACCATGCCGGGTTTGAGGTCCGCGATCTTCTCGATCCCCTCCCGGAACGTCGCTGCAGCGAACGCGGGACGCGGATCCCGGCCGGGTTTTTCCAGCTCGGCGATGATGTCCCGCACGGTGGGCAGGCCGAAGGAGCCGTCCACGAAGTCCTGCGGATTGAGCGCCGACAGGTTCCCGCCCGCCGAGCCGGCACCGGCACCCGTACCGCCGCTGGCCGCGGCCTTGATCTTTCGCGCAAGCGGATACGCCTCCGGGTGCACACTGGAGGCGTCCAGCGGCTCCGCTCCCCCGCTGATCCGCAGGAAGCCGGCGCATTGTTCAAAAGCCTTCGCACCCAGCCGGGGCACCTTCTTCAGTTCACTGCGCTTGCTGAAGGGACCGTGCTCGTTCCGGTACGCCACAATGTTCTCGCTCAGCAGCGGTCCGACGCCGGCCACCCTGCTCAGCAGGGCAGGTGAGGCGGTGTTGACGTCCACTCCGACGGCGTTGACACAGTCCTCCACGACGGCGTCGAGGCTGCGGTCCAGCTTCGCGGCCGTGACGTCGTGCTGGTACTGCCCGACGCCGATCGACTTCGGCTCGATCTTGACCAGTTCCGCGAGCGGATCCTGCAATCTTCGGGCGATCGACACCGCGCCGCGCAGCGACACATCCATGCCGGGCAGTTCCGACGCCGCGAGCGCCGACGCCGAGTACACGGACGCGCCGGCTTCGGAGACGACGAGTTTCTGCGGCGCGGCGCCGGCGTCCGCGCCAAGCTGCTTGATCAGCTCCGCCGCGAGCTTGTCCGTCTCCCGCGAAGCGGTGCCGTTGCCGATCGCCACGAGTTCAACACCGTGCTTCCGGGCCAGCGCCAGGAGCGTGCGCAGCGCCTCGTCCCACTTCCGGGCCGGGGCGTGCGGGTAGACCGTATCCGTCGCGACCACCTTGCCGGTCCCGTCCACGACGGCGACCTTCACGCCGGTCCGCAGCCCCGGGTCCAGGCCCAGGGTGGCGCGGTTGCCGGCGGGCGCGGCGAGCAGCACGTCGCGGAGGTTCGCGGCAAACACCCGGACGGCCTCGTCCTCGGCCGCGGCGAACATCCGGCTGCGCAGGTCGCCGCTCAGGCGGCTGAGCACCCGGGAGCGCCACGCCTGCTGCGCGGTCTGCAGCAGCCAGGCATCGGCGGGCCGGCCGCGGTCGGCGACCCCGAGGAACCTGGCCACGGCGGCTTCGTACCGGCCGCGGGCGGCGGCCAGGGCGGCGTCGTCGTCCGGTTCCGCTTCGCTGAGATCCAGTTCCAGCACCCCGTCCTTTTCGCCGCGCAGCAGCGCGAGGACACGGTGAGAGGGCATCCCGGAGGGCGCCTGGGAGAACTCGAAGTAGTCCTTGAACTTCTGCCCGTCGGCCTCCTTGCCTTTCTTGACCCGCGACACCATCCGGCCCTGGGTCCAGAGCCGCTCCCGCAGCGTCGCGGCCAGGTCAGCGTCCTGGGCGACGCACTCGACGAGGATGGACCGGGCCCCGGCGAGCGCCGCGGCGGCGTCCCCGATGGCATGCTCGGCGTTGAGGTAGCGGGCGGCTTCGCGTTCCGGGTCCAGCTCCGGCCGTTTCAGCAACGTGTCAGCGAGCGGCTCCAGGCCGGCCTCCCGGGCGATCTGGGCCTTGGTGCGCCGCTTCGACTTGAACGGCAGGTAGATGTCCTCCAGCCGCGACTTGGTGTCGGCGGCGACGACGGCGGCCTGCAGTTCCGGGGTCAGCGCCCCCTGGGCGGCAATCGCCTCCAGCACGGTCCGACGGCGGTCCTCCAGCTCGCGCAGGTAGCGCAGCCGCTCCTCGAGCCCGCGGAGCTGGGTGTCGTCCAGGGTCCCGGTGGCTTCCTTGCGGTACCGGGCGATGAACGGCACCGTGGACCCGGCATCGAGCAGCTCCACGGCCGCCTTCACCTGCCAGGGTTTCACACCGAGCTCGGCGGCAATCTGGGTTTCGATCGGGGTGGTTACGGCGGGGTGCTGCGGGAGTTGGCTCACCCAGCCATTTTGCCTTACCGGGGTCAGGGGCCGGGCCTTCCCGCGGCGTCGGAGGTCTCCTGGACGTCCTGCACGACCTCACTGCGGCGCAGGAACCACGGCTTGAACGGCGGGTCAAAGCGGGCGAACCTCGGCGGCCCCACTGGCGTCAGTCCGGCAAGGATCAGCGCCGACTGCAGCCCGTCGTTGCGCCGCGCAAAGGCGGTTTCCGAGCCGCTGCCGGAGAAACGCAGCGCCGCGGCCAAGGAGCCGGGAACGGCCCGGATCCTGACCTCGGGGTCCGTCGGGACCGGAGCGGTTTCGGCGCTCATGCCCGCGGGGAGGACAAAGGCAACCACGAAGTCGGCCGGCGTATCCTTCCCGGGCAGTGGGCCGCTTTGCAGTACCGGAGCGGTCATCGCCAGCTTCTGCGACGTTCCGTTGCCCGGGCTCCCCTGCCCTCCCGGTCCCGGGCTTCCGGTCCCCTGGATCACCGGGGCCGTCATAGCCAGCTTCTGCGACGCGCTGTTGCTGCCGCTGATGTAGTTGAACAGGTGGCGGAAAGCCGCATTTCCGGCGCGGTCGAAGCTCGCGTTGACCCGGATCTCGGCGACGACGTGCGCCGGATAGCGGCGCAGCTCAAAGTGGGGGTAGCTGCGGACCAGCTCGAAGGGTTGTTGTTCGGTCATGGTCCTGCTGACCTTACGCCGCTCCTGCGACGGCGGCCAGAGCCCATGGCCCTGTTGTCAGCACGTTCAGTGTCAGTGGGCTTTGGTAGCTTGGCAGAAGAGAGATCGCCGGCGCCGGGACCCGGCCACGCGGTAACAAAAGAGTCAATCGGCCAGAGCCAAGCAAAGCGGGGGCGCAGTGTTTTTCCTTGAACCGGAAGTACCGGGCGCGGCGCCGGACCTGGTCTACTCCGCGAGTGACCTCGTGGTGGCGGTGGGCTGCGAATACCAGCTGCTCCGAAAACTCGATGAAAAACTGGGCCGCGCCCCCGCCGCCGACTTCGGCACCGACGAGATGCTCCGGCATGCGGCCGCCTTGGGCGACGTCCACGAACACAAGGTCCTCAAGGGGTTTGTGGGCGAGTTCGGCACCTGGGACCCCGACCGCGGGCGGGGGGTATACGACGTCGTTCCCGCCACTGCCATGGACCGCGCCACCTTGGCGGCCAAGCACCACGAATCCATCGAGGCGTTGCGGGCGGGCGCCGACGTCGTTTTCCAGGCCGCGTTCTTCGACGGACAGTTCCACGGGCGCTCCGACTTCTTGGTGCGGCAGGCCGACGGCGGCTACGCCGTGTTCGACACGAAGCTGGCCCGTCACGCCAAGGTGACCGCCCTGCTGCAACTCGCCGCCTACGGTGACCAGCTGCTCAAGGCCGGCATCCCGGTGGACCCGTCGGTGACGCTTGTTCTCGGGGCCACGGTGCAACTGGCCGACGGCGGCTTCGACTACGTCCGGACCCACCACAAACTCGCCGAGATCCTGCCCGTGTTCCGGGAACGGCGCGAGCGTTTCCTGGCCCTGACCGCGGCGCACAGGGCGCAGGCTGACGCTGTCCGCTGGGGTGCGGAGGGTGTCGCCGCCTGCGGCCGGTGCGATTACTGCCAGGAACAGGTCAAGGCCACCGACGACCTGCTCCTGGTGGCGCGGATGAACTCGGTGCAGCGCAAGAACCTGCACGAACTCGGCATTCACACCGTCACGGAGCTGGCCCAAACGCCGCTCGCCAGACCCACGCCCGCGCTCCTGCGGCTGCAGGAACAGGCCCGGATGCAGAGCGGCGTTGGGCCGGCCGACGGGGAGGTCCGGTACCGCAAGGACGGCGAGGAGCACACTTTGCGCTACGCCGTGCTCCCGCACAACGCCCTGGCGGAACTGCCGCTGCCCAGTCCGGGCGACATTTTCTTCGACTTCGAGGGCGATCCGCTGTGGCAGGACAGCGCCACCGGGGTGTGGGGGCTCGAGTACCTTTTCGGGGTCATCGAGGCGCCGACCGGCCCGGGCGATCCAGGGGTGTTCCGGCCGTTCTGGGCGCACAGCCGGGCGGCGGAGAAGCAGGCGTTCCTGGACTTCCTGGACTACGTGGAGCAGCGCCGGCGCAGGTACCCCGCCATGCACGTCTACCATTACGCACCGTATGAAAAGACGGCGCTCCGCAAGCTCTCGGTGCTGCACGTGGCCGGCGAAGACATTGTGGATGAGTGGCTCCGCGAGGGCCTGCTGGTGGACCTCTACCAGACGGTCCGGAACAGCATCCGGATCTCGGAGAACTCGTACAGCATCAAGAAGCTTGAACCGCTCTACATGGGCACGAACCTCCGCACCGGCGAGGTGAAAGACGCCGGCGCCTCCGTGGTGGCTTACGCCCACTACTGCGACGCGCGCGACGGCGGCCGCGCCGAGGAGGCCGCGGACATCCTCGCCGGCATCTCCGACTACAACGAATACGACTGCCTCTCGACCCTGGAGTTGCGGAACTGGCTGCTGGAGCGGGCCAAGGAACGCGGAATCGAGCCCGGCGGCGTGGGGTCCGGATCCGAGTCCGGGCCCGGGCCCGGTGGCGAGGGGTCCGGGCCGGATGGCGGCGGTGCGGGGCCAGGCCGTGGCGGTGCGGGGGTTGGGACCGGGGGCACCTCGGGCGCCTCCGCCGGCCCTGACGACGTCGGCTCCCCCGACGCGGACGCCGGGCTCAGCCCGACCGAGCAGGCGCTGATGAGTTTCGCCGAACCCGGGAACGGCCTGCCCGAGGAGGACCGCAAGGCCGTGGCGATGCTGGCCGCCGCGGTGAGCTACCACCGGCGGGAGCGCAAATCTTTCTGGTGGGCGCATTTCGACAGGTGCGAGCAGGGCCCGGACACCCACGAGCGGGACCGGAACGTCTTCCTTGTTGATTCCGCCGAGATCCTTGACGATTGGCGGCAGGAAGGCCGGAAGCTTCCGGAGCGGCGGGTCCGGCTGACCGGCACCGTCAGCCCCGGCTCGGACTTGCGCGAGGGCAGCAAGTGGTTCCGGATGTACGGGCTTCCGCTTCCTGAGGGTCTGGACGGCACCGGCAAGGACGGTGCTGGCCGGAGCGGATGGTTCGGCACGGAGGTCCTCGAACTGGGTCACGACGACGGCAAGGACACTGTCGTCATCCGCGACCGCCTGCACCGGAACGTGCCTCCGCACAATGAGCTGCCGATCGCGCTGACCGAGGACCAGCCGCTGGCCACCAAGAGCCTGGAGCAGTCGCTGGAGTCGCTCGCGGACCTGGTGGCGGCCGGGCTGCGGTCCGGTGCCATCCCCCGCCACCCGGCCCTTGACCTGGTCCGGCGCCTCCCGCCCCGGCTTGCCGGCGGTGAGTCGCTGCCGCAGCCAGGCGAGGGCGCGGACCGTTTCATCGACGCCATCACGACGGCGGTCCTGGGACTCGACCGCTCCTATCTGGCGGTGCAGGGTCCCCCGGGCACCGGCAAGACCCATGTGGGGTCCCACGTCATCGCCAGGCTCGTGGCCCGTGGCTGGAAGGTGGGGGTCGTTGGCCAATCCCACGCCGTGGTGGAGAACCTGCTGACGACGGCGGTCACCAAGGCGGGAGTCAGCCCGGACCTGGTGGCGAAAGACGTGAAGCACGACAATCCCTTGCCGTGGCACTCGCGCACTGCCAAGGACGTAGCGGCGCTGCTGGACTCCCGCGGCGGCGCCCTGATCGGCGGCACGGCGTGGACAATGACCGGCGCCACGGTCCCGGCCGGCTCACTGGATCTGTTGGTCATCGACGAGGCCGGCCAGTTCTCCTTGGCCAACACCCTCGCCGTCGCCCAGGCCAGCAGCCGGCTGCTCCTGCTCGGCGACCCGCAGCAGCTCCCGCAGGTCAGCCAGGGCAAGCACCCCGAGCCGGTCGACGAGTCGGCCCTGGGCTGGATCTCCGCCGGGCATGCCACCCTGCCGCCGGAGCTTGGCTACTTCCTGGCCGACTCGTGGCGGATGCGCTCCGAGTTGTGCCTGGCCGTCTCCGAGCTGTCCTACGAGGGCCGGCTGCGGTCCGCGCCCGCGGCGGACCTTCGCCACCTGGACGGAGTTCCGGCCGGGATCGAGACCGTGATGGTGCCACACAGCGGCAACACGACGTCGTCCCCGGAAGAGGCCGCCGAGGTTGTCCGGCAGGTGCGGCGCCACCTGGGCTTGGCGTGGCACACCGCTGAGGGCACACGACCCCTCGCGGCCGCCGACATCCTTGTGGTTGCTGCCTACAACGCCCAGGTGAACCTCGTACGCGAAGCCCTGGACCGGGGCGGGCTATCCGGCGTGCGGGTGGGGACCGTGGACAAATTCCAGGGGCAGGAAGCCGCTGTGGTGATCGTGTCCATGGCGTGTTCGGCGGTGGCCGAGGCGCCGCGGGGCATGGAGTTCCTGCTCTCCCGGAACCGGATCAACGTGGCGGTCTCACGCGGTCAGTGGCGCGCCGTTGTCGTCCGTGCCCCCGAGCTGACCAACTACCTGCCGGCCCATCCGGAAGGCCTGGAACAGCTGGGCGGCTTCATCGGCCTCTGCCAGAGGTCCGTGCCCGCTGCCGCCGTCTAGAGGGACATGCCCATTCTTCGCACACGCCACGGGACATGCCCTCTTTCCGCGTGCACCACTGGACATGCCCCTCGCTCCCGGACCGCTCCGAGGGACATGTCCATCCTTAAACGCGAACAGTGGATAGAAAGGGATTCTGTCCACTGTTCGCGGCGTGCACTGGGCATGTCCCGGCAATGATTAGGCCGGTGCCCCGCTTCTAGTTCTGGTAAGCCGGGTAATCGGTGTAACCCTCGGCGCCTTCGGTGTAGAAGGTGCCCGCGTCGGGCTCGTTGACGGGTAGGCCTTCGCGCCAGCGACGAACCAGATCGGGGTTAGCGATGGCCGGGCGTCCAACGACCACAGCATCAGCGTGGCCGTCCGAGACGAGCGCCTTGGCTTCTTCGGGGGTCGTGATGACGCCGAAGCCGGTGTTCAGCAGGAACGTTCCGTCGAAGCGCGAGCGCAGTTCCTGGACCAGTTCGCTCGTGGGCTCCTTGTGGAGCACGCTGAGGTAGGCCAGCTTCAGCGGAGCAAGGGCGTCCACCAGGTAGCCGTAGGTCTCGCGGACGTCGGCGGAGTCCAGCTCCGTAGCGCCCTGCACGTTGTGCTCGGGCGAAATGCGGATGCCCACGCGGTCCGCACCGATGGCGTCCACCACAGCCTGGGCAACTTCGATGACGAAGCGGGCACGGTTTTCGGGTGAACCGCCGTAGTTGTCTTCGCGCTGGTTCGCAGCCGGCGTCAGGAACTCGTGCAGCAGGTAGCCGTTGGCGGAGTGAAGTTCGACGCCGTCGAAGCCGGCTTCGATCGCGTTGCGGGAGGCCTGGACGAACTCTTCACGGATCGCGGGCAGCTCTTCGGTAGTGAGGGCGCGGGGAACCGGGAATTCCTGCTTGCCCTCGTAGGTGCGAGTCACGCCGTCGATGGCAATAGCGCTCGGGGCGACAACCTCGTGGCCACCGGTGGTGTCCTCATGAGTGACCCGGCCGGCGTGCATCACCTGGGCGAAAATCCTGCCGCCCTCTGCGTGGACGGCGGCGGTGACCGCTGACCAGCCCTTGAGCTGTTCCTCGGTGACCAGGCCGGGCTGGCCCGGGAAGCCCCGTCCGGCCGAGCTGGGATAGGTGCCTTCGCTGACAATCAGGCCGAGCGAGGCGCGCTGCCGGTAATGCTCAACAACCAGCGGTCCGGGAACGCCTTCTTTGCCTGAACGGAGGCGGGTCAGTGGCGCCATCACGAGCCGGTTGGGTAGTTCCAGCTGGCCGAGGGTCATTTGGGAAAACAGCATGCGCAGTTCCTTTCGCGTGGATTGTGTCCACGGGTGCAAGCAATCCAGCGCCTGCAACTATTCCGCTTGAGACTCGAATCACGTTCGAATCATCGCGAGGTCGGTGGTGCGCCGGGGCAGCCCTGGCCTTGGGGATTCTGGAGACAGTCGTCTGCGTAGTTGCGGGTGATGGACCGCCAGACGCTGACGGTCTGCGGCGGGGAGCTGAACTGTCCTTGGCCCGGGATTGGCAGCGGCGGACCGCCGTTGACCGAATATGTCCCTTGGAAGTAGGTGGTCAGCACCACCGGGAAGTCGCCGGTCCGGGTGTAAACGTGGCTGGTGGCCGTCTTTTCACCCCACCGGTCCTGCGGCAGCGGCCCCCCGGCCGAATTCTGCGGGCCCAGTGAGTTCCCGTCACCGTAGTTCCAGGCGTACTGGACTGGTTTTGCGTCGACGTGGACATCCTGGGCCAGGATCTTGATGTCGAATTGCTGCTCTGCGGCCTCGGCAAAGAAGTTCGTTTCTGCGCCCCGCAGGGTGTGCGGACTCGGCTGCGCGGTGGCCCGGCCAGGAGCGATGGGAAGTTTCTGGAATTCGGTTTGGATCATGGCGGCGATGCGCGGCAACAAATCTTTAGGTCGTGCATCAAACAAGCACGTTGGCCCGGAATGATAGCTCCAGACCGGATTGGGTACCCCGGCGGGGGCCTTGAGCCAGGTGACGGGAATGCCGTCCTTGCCGTTGGGTCCGTTCTTGCATTCCAACACGGTCGCCAGGCAGTCAGCATCGAAGTCGCCACCACCGAGATGGCATTGGAGTTCGTATTTGTACTGAAAGGGATCGACAGAAGGACTTCCTGGGTCCACCGGAACAAATTTTCCTGTTCCTGGGTCCATTCTCCAACCTCCGACGTTGACCCCTTGGTTCCCAAAACCGGCGTCTACCCCGTCATCGGCGACTGCGTGGCACGGGAAAATACCTGCAAGTGCTGCGGCAAGCACAAACGCCGACAGGATGTTGAGCCGAACACGTGAGGAGCTCATCGGATCGGGTAGAGACCCGCAACTTGCCACGACCCATTTTGGAAGGCTGTGAGCATGACATTTCCAGTGTCAGAGGGTGGAGTTGGTGTCCGGAACTGAGCGCCGCCCGTTTTGAAGTACGTGATTTTTGACTGCTGAACCTGAACGACGACCTGATAGTAGCCGTCAGATCCTGCTTTGAAATCCGTACTGATTGACGGTGCCTTGATGCGCCCTCCAGCCAGCCATCTGTCCTCCTGATAGTTCTCCTTCAGAGCTTTCAAGATATTTGAGCAGAATTCGCAACTTGGGGACGTGACAGCGGACAGGCCAGATGTATTTCCGGTCTCATAGGCAAAGTTGAGCTGCCCGAACCAATACCTCGCAAAAGCCTCCAGCCCCTCCTTCGTCTTCGCCTTCGCAGCCTCCGGGAGCACCGGCAGCGGGACGTTCTGCGCCCGGCCCTTGGCGTCGGCCGGTTTGTAGCTGGCCGTGGCGGTGGGCGTCGGGGTGGTGCTCGGAGTGGGTGACACGGGTTGGCTCGTCGACGCGGCGCTCGGGGCTGCGCTCGGGGGTGATTGGCCGCCGGTGCAGGCCGTTCCCATGAGTGCGAAGGCGGTGAGCAGGGCGACTGCGGTGGCTGACCTGCGGCTGGAGGTTGGAGTGCGAGATGTCATGTTCAGCTAATCCCCCGATAGAAATCAAGACGCCTGAATCCAAACAATGCCTAAGGGTAACTGACACCGCACTCTCGCCGTAAGGGTTATCCACAGGCAGTCGGCTCACTTTCGAAGCGCACGACCCTAGGGAACCATGCGCCCCAAAAGCCCCAGCCGCCTCCCCCGAAATTCACCGCTATTGCCCAAGTCCAATCCGCAAATGCGGCAGGGCGTTGCCGAAGTCTCCACTTCAGCAACGCCCTGCCCCCCGGCCGGACTCAATGCCCGGCTCCTTTGCCTACTTCTTGTTGTCGGCCCCAAGCCCCGAACCGCTGCAGCTTGCCATCGCGCCCTGGCCGGATCCCGAGTTCTTCGAGATCGGCTTGCCGTCAAACAGGATTTCGCAGCCGACCTTTGCCGCGGCGTTCGAAAAATCCCCCATGACAGACAAGGAGAGCAGATCCGAATTCTTGACGGTCTGCTCCTTCTTCCAGCCAGTGCTGACGTCCTCGTTGGACGTCCCGCCGCTGGTCCAGTAACTGACCGAGGCCTTGCCGTTGGTGGTTACCACATACTGGACCTTGTGCTCCGAGTTGAGCGCCTGGTCGGCGGACGATACAGCAGCGGACAGCACAGCCATCCAGATGGCGGCGATGACAATGCTCAAAATCCCCAGCACGAGGCCCGCGATCGCGGCCCCCTTCTTGGCGAACTTGCGGGTGGCACCGATGAGGCCGAACAGGACGGCCAGCGGGCCCAGGACAAAGGCGACGATGCCCATGACCGGAATGAACGAAAAAACCACAGCCACAATGCCGAGCACCAGCGCGGTAATGCCCCAGCCGTTACCCCGCGAAGCCGGCGCCGGAGCGCCGCCCAGGGACGGAACGGTGGACGTCGGCGCGTCCGCGGGCGCGGTGCCGTGTGAATTGAAAGTACTCATGATTCCCCATATTCATGGCCAGGCAACGCCTGGCGGTGTGAAGTGCCCGGGCCCAAGCGCCCCCATGGCGCGGAGGGGCATCTCCGCCAACGGCCAAATACCCTCACGGGCGGTCATTGACTGCGATGCAATCCGGACAAAAAGAACGTTAGGGAGGGGGTCGGACAATTTAGTGGCGGGAACCCGGCCGACAACCCCGGCAATCACTTCCGATGGCCTCTGGCATTTTTCTACACGGGACAGAACAATGAGCCCATGATGTTCGAACACGCAGACAACAGCCCCATCCTGAACCTGTCCGAGGATGAGACCTGGAAACTCATCGAAGGCACACATCACGGCAGGCTCGTCGTCACCGTGGCCGGTGAGCCGGACATTTTTCCGGTGAATTACGCCGTCAATAACCGCAAGCTCTACCTCCGCACCGCCCCCGGCAACAAACTGGCCGAGCTCACCATCAACGCCAAGGTGCTGTTCGAAACTGACGGCATCCTCTCTGAGGAGGCATGGTCGGTGGTAGTTCGCGGCACAGCACGGGTCCTGGAGCAGTCCGCGGACATCGCCGCGGCCGAAGCGTTGAACCTGAAACCGTGGGTGCCTACCCTGAAGGACTTCTACGTCGAGATCGATCCGACGTCGGTCAGCGGCCGGCACTTCCAGTTCGGCGAGCACCCCGAACGGGAGATCTAGGCCAGGTCCGCGGCCGGGCACCGCCGCCTAGACTTAAACCATGGCGGACAGTCTCGCCCCGGAGCGGCGCAGTTGGAACATGTCCCGCATCAGGGGGAAGAACACCAAGCCCGAACTGCTGGTCCGCCGGATGTTGCACGCCAAGGGGTACCGCTACCGGCTGCACGGCACAGCCCGCGGTGGCAGGCTCCCCGGAAACCCGGACCTGGTGTTCGCCGGCCGCCATAAAGTCATCTTCGTCAACGGCTGCTTCTGGCATTTCCATGACTGCAGGGTCGGCCAGCATGCACCCAAATCCAACGCGGATTTCTGGGAAGCCAAGCGCGCCCGCACCCGGATCCGCGACGCCGAACAGCGCCGCCTGCTTGAAAGCTCGGGCTGGGAAGTACTCACCGTCTGGGAATGCGACCTCAAGGACCTCACTGCCCTGGAGCAGCAGCTCGAGACCTTCCTGGCCAGCAAAGCCTGACCCGCTACGCCTGATGGGCCGCTATCAGCCACTCGGCCATTTGCCGCGCCCGGCCGGCAGCCGCCCGGTCTCCCCCGGCCGCGGCGACGATCGAGCCTTTCATCAGGATGTACCAAGACCGGGCGAAGGACTCCGGGTCAACCAGGTCCGCCTCCTCGGCGAGCTGCTGCACATGGCCCCTGATCTTGTCGAGGTAGTCAATGCTCGCCCGGCCCAGCGGGTGGGTGGGCCCCATCTCCAGCAGGATGTTGACAAAGGAGCAGGCCTCAAAGTCCTCCCGCGCAAACCAATCGGCAAAGACATCGAAGATCGCCAGCAGCTGCTCCACCGGGGTGCCGCCCCGGCGTCGCGCCTCGGAAATAATGGTGGCTACCGTCCATTGCCGGTCCCGGCGCTCCAGAAAAGCGAGCACCAGCTCATCCTTGGAGGCGAAGTGACGGTAGAAACTGGCCTTCGCCACCCCGGACCGGGCGATCAATTCATTGATCCCCACATCCCGCACGCCGCGACGCGAAAATAATTCGTACGCAACGTCCAAAATGCGTTCCCGGATCCCGGTAATCTCAGCAGCACCGACGGTGTTTTCACCGCCGGCCGCAGGAATGCGACCGCCGCCCGCGCGAGGGGGCTGTGGGGGCGTTGCCTGGGAATTGGTTGAAACAGACATCAAAAATATCTTACCGCTACGCGAGACAGACTGGTCTACCTGGGCTAAAATCGACACTCGGGGACTAGGACTCTATTGGTCAGTACGTGGGGATACTACGAACTCCGCAGGAGAGCACCATGCCACACTTGTTGTTGTCTACCGAGACCCGCACGCGGCACGCCGCCCGGAGCCCCGAAACACATGAGGATCTGGAGCCCCTGCGCCGTCAGGTTTCCGCCATCATCGACGCCATTCTTTCCGAGGACAAGCCCGAAGAGGCCGCCGTCCGGGAACAGCTCCGCGGGCACGTCGCCAACAATCCCGGCGAGCCGGAAAAGGCCCTTCTGGCCCACCTGCTGTCCGTCTCGACCTCCCTGCAGGACGACACCGCGTAGGTCTACCGCTAGCGGCTGATCGTCGCCTGCCGCACGACTTCGCCCCAGGACTGCTGGGCCAGGTCCGCCACCGAAGCCAGGATGTCCGACGGCGGCAGGGACAGATCCAGCGGGAACTCCACCACGTCGATGTCCGTATTCAGGATCCGGCGCAGCTTGATCTCGCCGGCGCCCGCATAGACCAGCCACGCCGTGGGCACCCGCAGCGAGGTGCAGTACGCCAGCATCCGGTAGTGGTCCGCGGACAGCGAGGCGCCGACGTCGGACGCCGCCTTGTACTTCGCGTCGTACACCATCACCGGCCGGCCGCCGAGCAGATGCACGGCGCCCGGCTGGACCATGATCCGGTCGGAGTCCCGAACTGCCTCGTTGAGCATCGAGTTGTAGCGCAGCCGCATCTCGCCCGGGTACGCCGCCATGGCTTCGCGCAGCGCGGTCCCGACGAAGTCCTCGAAGACCTTGGACATGTCCACTACAAACGACGCCGAGTGCTGCCTGCCGTCCCCCGCCTCGGCCGAGGCGTTGCGCAGGATGACCTCCGCCAGCCGGAGGGCTGCGTGGTAACGGACGTTCATCCGGCTGGCCCGCCACGGCGGCAGCGGGGCCCCGGACTGCAGGCGCGTCACGGCGTCGAGCTTTCCCTTCAGCCGGCGCAACCGGCTGAGCACGTCAGCCCGGACCCCCGGCACCTGCGACATGCGTTCGAGGGCGGTGCGGAGGATGCGGTTTTCCGGGATGTCCTCGGTGAACTCGTCGTAGGAGACCTCCAGCGGCACCAGCATGCCGGGCCGGCGCGAGATCTGGTCCGACATCCGAATCCTGCCCTTGACGGTGCGGAGCGACTCATCGACGTTCAGGTAGCCCTGCAGCACGCCCCGGCTGAGGGCCTTGTCGGTGAGTTGGGCCAGGGATTCGGCGAGGGCGCTCCAAAGGTCGGTGTCCTCGACGGCGGCCACGGCGTCGTCACGGAAACCCTGATGCTGCGTGTAGCCGAGCAGGAACAGCAGCCGGTGCAGGCCCAGCCGCTCCTTGGGCCGCACCTCCAGCTGCACTGAGGGGGTGCGCACGGAGCCCACCTTGCCGACAGGTTCGATCCGGAACAGGCCCATGCCCAGCGGTGAGGCCTTGGCCAGCCCGCTGCCGTTGATGTAGGCGGCGCTGCCGGCGTCGATCCGTTCCACCACTCCCCCGGACAGCTCGTCCAGGACGATGTGGCGGACGGAGCTGCCTGGGGCAAGGCTAGACGCGCGCAAGGCGCGCCATCAGCTGCTCCAGGCCGAACCGCTCCTCCAGCTGGGCCCGGTTGAGCTGGCCGTGGTAGTGCTCTTCGAGCAGCGGCATCAGCTCGTACTTCCAGATCCGGCGCAGCCCGGTGGGAGTCTGGGCGGCCTTCTTCATGAAGTAGGACGGCCCGATCATCAGGTCCCGGTCCCACTCGTCGATGGCGTTGTTCAGCTCGTCGAGCAGCAGCGCCGGCGTCGTGTCCAGGTCGCGGGCCTGCAGGAAGCGCAGCAGCGAGCCCTTCACCGGCTCGGTCTTGGGGTGCAGCTCGATGAAGGAGAACCGGCGGCGGATGGCCGCGTCCATCATCGCGATGGACCGGTCCGCGGTGTTCATGGTGCCGATGATGTACAGGTTGTCCGGCAGCGAGAACGGCTCGGTGGGGCTGTACTGCAGGTAGATCCGGTCGTCGCGGTATTCCAGCAGGAAGTACAGCTCGCCGAAGACCTTGGCCAGGTTGGCCCGGTTCATCTCGTCGATGATCAGGAAGTACGGTTTGTTCTCGTTGCCCGGTTTGGCGGCTTCCTCGGCCAGCCGGCGCAGCGGTCCGGCGACTAGTTTGAAGGAGACCTGGCCGTCGTCAGTCTTGTCCGGCCGGTAGCCTTCGAAGAAGTCCTCGTAGGCGTAGGAGGGGTGGAACTGGACGAGTTTGACCCGCTCGTCGCTGGTGTCCCCGGCCAGTTCGGCGGCGAGGTGCTTGGCCAGGTAGGTCTTGCCGGTGCCGGGCGGGCCGTAGAGGACGAGCTGGCGGTTCTCCTCCAGCAGTTCGGCGATTTCCTGCAGGGGCTCCAGGTCCATGTGCAGGGATGCGGCGAATTCCGCCGTCAGCGGCCGGAACCCCTCGCAGGGTTCGACGACGGCGGCCGGCTCGGCACCGTCGCCGGCGTCGGCCTCGGCCTCGGCGGGAAGCAGGGTCTCGAGTGCCTGGATCACCCGGGTGACGTCCACGATGATCCCGGAGCTGGCCAGCTGCCGCTGCACGTGCCGGGGCAGTTCTGTCATCGAGTGGACCTCGTCGAACCAGCGGACCTTGCGGCGCAGCCGGCGGTTGTCGTCGTGATGCTCGGGTTCGCCCAGCACCACGCCCACCCGCACGGTCCCGGAGGTCTGGTAGAGGGTGAGGTCGCCGGGTTTCATCACGGTCAGGAAGGCGAAGACCGCGGTTTTGGTGTCCTCGCGCTCCACATAGCTGAGGTGCTTGTAGTCCTCGTCCACGGCGTGCTGGACCACGCCCGCGGTGACGCCGGGATCGAGCAGGCGGAGGTGTTCGACGTCGAGCGTCACCGCTTCCTCGTCCTGCCAGGCGGCGAGGACGTCCGCGTTGTCGTGGTGGCTGCGCAGCAGCCAGGCGCGGCGGCCGGGATCGCCCACCTTCCGCCACTGGCTGACCAGTTGCCGGGAGTACCAGTCGATCCGCTGCCCGGCCTGTTCGTCGAGGTGCAGCCGGATCCGGTGGATGTCAGCGGAGACTTCCTCATCGGAGTCGCCCTTGGCGCCACCCACCAGGGAGGCGAACGCGTCCCGGATCTCCTGGCGTTCGACGTCGGCCACGACGGGTTCGAAGTAGGCCGGCCAGACCAGGAATTCGATGCTGCGCCGGATGGCGGGCTGGTCTTCCGGGGTGCCGGCGGTGAGCTCGTGGAAGGCCAGCGGGTCCTTGATGGCGGCCTGGACGACGCCGGCCGGGCGCTGCGCGACGTGCCGCACGAAGCGGCACAGCCACTTCAGGTGGTCCCAGATGGTCCAGTTGAATTCGGCGGTGCGGTCCCGGATCACGCCGTGGTCCGTCATGCCGGCGTACAGTTCGCTAGGGAGCTCCAGCGGCGGCTCCAGCCAGGACGCTGCCTCCGCCACGCGGGCCCGTTTGACCTTGAGCGACTTGACCTCGTGCGCCAGCGGCAGCGACTGCAGGAACAACAATTCCACGGCCAGTTGTTTCGCCCCGCGGGTGGCGCCCTCCAGGTTTTCGCGGAGGTTGGTCATCATGGGCGCCTTGGGATCCGGGATGCCCCGGTCCAGGCGCTCCAGCAACTCCGAGGCCGCCGCAACGGACCACGTCCTGGTCCGGCCGTCCAGCGGCGACGCCTTGCCGAGCAGCCCCGGGCCAAGCACAAACCACGCCGCGTCTTCGATCTCTTTGGAGATGCCGAGGGCGCGGTGCATGGCGGGCTTTTTGTTGGGGGTCATGCCTTCAATTTACAGGCTTAAGCTGAACACCCGCATCACGCCGCACACCGTACCTACCGGCCAGTAGCTTTCGGCCGCGGTACCGACGGTGTCCGCCGCGCGGCGGCCGGGGCCTTACTTGAGGGCCGGGCGGCGCTTGACGCCGAAGGTGAAGTAGCTTCCGGGACCAACGAAGTTGATCAGGGTGGCGGCCCGCCAGAGCGCCTTGCTGCCGCGGATCTCCTCCGCCGGGCGGCGCGAAATGTCGCGCTGGGCAGCAATCAGGAGGGACAGCTGGACGACGGCCGCCGTGATGGTGCCGAACTTCGCCATCGGCGAGAGCTCTTTCCAGGTCTTCTTCCGCGCCTTCATCTTGCTTCGCTTGGCCATGATCCGTGCTCCTAAGGTTCTCATCGTGCAGGCATCCCGCGGGCCTGTTCAGTCTAGGACCGATCCCGGCAGCGAGGTAGTGGCTAGTGGGTCTGGCGGGCCGCTACGAAGGGTGCGAGCTTGGCCTTCTGCTCCGGGGTCAGACGCAGGACCCGCCCGGTGGCCTCATCCACGAATGCCAAGTGGCTGCTTGCCTTGACGCAGTCCTCGCCCGTGACGGGGTCCTGGACGAGGTAGTGGACGTCGAAGCTGGCGCCCTTGACCGCCCCGATCCAGAGCTGCACCACGGCGGGAACGTTGCGGTATTCGAGGGTCCGGACGTAGCGGATCTTGTGCTCCACGACCAGCGCCAGGGTGCCCTCCGGGATGTCGTTGAAGAGCGAGACCTCAGGTTCGACGCCGGGCAGCCCCGCGCCGCGGGGCGGCCCGAACGCCGCGATCCGGGCCTCCTCCAGGATCCGGACGAGCTGCACGTTGTTGATGTGCCCGTACGCGTCCATGTCGCCCCAGCGCATCGGCACCTGCACCTCGAGGCGCCTCGCTTCACCGGCCCGCTCGGCTCCGTGGGCAGCGGGCTCCCCTGGCACGGCCGCGTGCTCGGCCCCGGGGGCAGCTCCGGCGCTCAACTGTGCACCGCCGTCGGCTCTTCCAGGACGGACGCGTCGGCGTCCTCCCCGGCGAACTGGGACATGTACAGGCGGTAGTAGGCGCCCTCCAGTTCCAGCAACTCCGCGTGCCTGCCCTGTTCGACGATCCGTCCGGCTTCCATCACCAGGATGGTGTCCGCGTCCCGGATGGTGGAGAGGCGGTGGGCAATCACGAAGCTGGTGCGCTCGGTGCGCAGCGCGGCCATGGCCTTTTGGACCAGGACCTCGGTGCGGGTGTCCACCGAGCTGGTGGCTTCGTCCAGGATCAGCAGCGACGGGTTGGCCACAAACGCCCGGGCGATGGTGATGAGCTGCTTCTCGCCGGCGCTGACGTTGTTGCCTTCCTCGTCGATGACGGTGTTGTAGCCCTCCGGCAGCGCCCGCACGAAGCGGTCCACGAAGGTGGCCTTCGCGGCCGCCATGATCTGCTCCTCGGTGGCGTCCAGCTTGCCGTAGCGGATGTTCTCGTAAATCGTGCCGCCGAAGAGCCACGCGTCCTGCAGGACCATGCCCACCTTGGAGCGCAGTTCGGCGCGGCTGAGCCGGGTGACGTCGACGCCGTCGAGCGTGATGACCCCGGCGTTGAGCTCGTAGAAGCGCATCACCAGGTTCACCAGCGTGGTCTTGCCGGCCCCGGTCGGACCGACGATGGCCACCGTGTGGCCGGGCTCGGCGGTGAAGGACAGGTCCTCGATCAGCGGCTTGTCCGGGGTGTAGCTGAAGGTGACGTGCTTGAACTCTACGTGCCCGTCGGTTTTGGCCGGGAGGTGTTCGACGGCGGTCTCGGCGTCCTGTTCGTCGGCGTCGAGGAACTCAAAGACCCGCTCGGCGGAGGCCACGCCGGACTGCAGCATGTTGGCCATGCCGGCCATCTGCCCCAGCGGCTGGGTGAACTCGCGCGAATACTGGATGAACGCGGTGGCGTCGCCCAGGCTCATCCCGCCCGAGGCCACCCGCAGCCCGCCGACGACGGCGATCCCCACGTAGCTGAGGTAGGAGACGAACTGCATGACCGGCATGATCATGCCGGAGACGAACTGGGCGCCGAAGCTGGCCTTGTAGAGCTCCTCGTTGCGTTCGTCGAAGCGGGCCAGCATGTCGGCGTCGCGGCCGAAGACACGGACCAGGTCGTGGCCGGAGAAGGATTCCTCGATCTGGCCGTTGAGCTCGCCGGTGTTCTTCCACTGCGCGGCGAACAGCTTCTGGCTGCGCGCGCCGATGATGCCGGCGGCCACGCCGGAGAGCGGGAGGGCGATGAGCGCAATCAAGGCCAGCTGCCAAGACACGATGAACATCATGATCACAATGCCGATCACCGTCAGTGCGGAGTTCACCAGCTGCGCAAACGCCTGCTGCAGGGCCTGCTGTATGTTGTCCACGTCGTTGGTGACGCGGGAGAGGGTGTCGCCGCGCTGGCGGGTATCGAAGTAGTTCAGCGGGAGCTTGTTCAGTTTCTTTTCGGTGTCGTCGCGCAGCCGGCGGACCACGCGCATCACGAGCACGTTCAGGACGTAGCCCTGCAGCCAGAGGAAGATGTTCGCGACGAAGTACATCACCAGCACCACGCTGATCAGGAACGCGAGCTTCTGGAAGTCGATGCCCACGCCCGGAACGACGTCCATCCTGGCCAGCATGTCCGCGAAGTTGTCCTGGCCCTGGGAGCGCAGTCCGGCGATGAACTGGTCCTTGGTGGCGCCGGCCGGCAACTGCTTGCCGATCACGCCGCCGAAGATCACGTCCATCGCCTGGCCCAGGATGCGGGGCGCGATGACGTTGAGGACGACCGCGACCGTCACCATCGCAAGGACGGTGGCAATGCCGGCCCGCTCGGGTTTCAGCAGGCCCATCAGCCGTTTCGCCGAGGGCCAGAAATGCTGGGCCTTCTTCGCGGGCACGGCGCCGAACATGCCGCCGTCGGCCTCGCCGGGGGTGAATTCCTCCTCGTAGAAGTCCTCCTCGGGCGCCTCGGCGGGGGTTTCGGCGGGCACTTCGTGGCGAGCCTTGCCGGCGGTGTCGGGGCTGCGCTTATTGTTGGTGCTCACGCGATGGCCTCCGCGGTCAGCTGGGATTCGACGATTTCCTGGTAGGTGCTGGAGCTGGCGAGGAGCTCCTCATGGGTTCCGCGGTCCACGATCCGGCCGTTGTCCAGCACCAGGATCTGGTCCGCGTCCGCGATGGTGGAGACGCGCTGGCCGACGATGATGACGGTGGCGTCCGCGGTCTTGGCCTTGAGGGCCTTCCGGAGCCGGGCGTCGGTGGCGACATCCAGGGCGGAGAACGAGTCGTCGAACAGGAAGACCTTGGGTTCGGTGACGAGCGCGCGGGCAATGCAGAGCCGCTGGCGCTGGCCGCCGGAGACGTTGGTGCCGCCCTGGGAAATCCGGGCGCCGAGGCCGTTCTTCTTCTCCCGGACGAAGTCGGCGGCCTGGGCCACCGTAAGGGCGTCCCAGAGTTCCGCGTCGCTGGCCTCGGATTTGCCGAAGCGCAGGTTGTGCTCGATGGTGCCGGAGAACAGGTACGGCCGCTGCGGCACCATCGCGACGCGCCCGGTGATCTCGGCGCGGTCCAGCTGGGTGACCGGGACGCCGTCGAGCAGCACCTCGCCCGAGGCGGCGTCAAAGAGCCGCGGCAGCAGCGCCAGGAGGGTGGTCTTGCCGGCGCCGGTGGACCCGATGATCGCCACGGTCTGGCCGGGTTCGGCGGTGAAGCTGATGTCGCTGAGCACCGGCGCCTCGGCGCCGGGGTAGGCGAAGGAGACGTTGCGGAATTCCACCCGGCCCGCCTTGGCGGCCGGGGCGACGGGGGTGAGCGGTTCGTGGATGGAGGGTTCGACGTCGAGCACCTCGCCAATGCGGTCCGCGCAGACCGAGGCGCGCGGGATCATCATGGCCATGAAGGTGCCCATCATGACGGCCATCAGGATCTGCAGCAGGTACTGCAGGAACGCCGTCAGCGAGCCCACCTGCATCTCCCCGGCGTCCACGCGCTGGCCGCCGAACCAGAGCACGGCGGCGGTGGAGACGTGCAGGATCATGCCGATCGCCGGGAACATCAGCACGAACAAGGCGCCGATCTTCAGGGAGACGTCGGTGAGTTCCTTGTTGGCGGCGCCGAAACGCTGCGCTTCGTGCGGCTCGCGGACGAAGGCGCGGACCACCCGGATGCCGATGATCTGCTCGCGCAGGATGCCGTTGAGCCGGTCGATCTTGGCCTGCATGGAGCGGAAAAGCGGCATCAGGCGGACCACCAGATAACCGACGACGACCACCAGGAGCGGGACGGAGACCCAGACCAGCCAGGACAGGTTGAGGTCTTCGCGGAGCGCCATCACGATGCCGCCGATGCACATGATGGGGGTGGCCACCATAAAGTTCAGCCCCATCAGCATAAGCATCTGGACCTGCTGGACGTCGTTGGTGCCGCGGGTGATCAGCGTCGGGGCGCCGAAGACGTTGACATCGCGGGCGGAGAAGCTGCTGACCTTCCGGAAGACGCCGCGGCGCAGGTCCCGGCCGAACGCCATCGCGGCCTTGGAACCGAAGTAGACGCCGGCGATCGCGGTGACCACCTGGACCAGCGCGACTCCGAGCATCAACCCGCCGGTGCGCCAGATGTAGTCCGTGTCGCCGCGGCTGACTCCCTCATCGATGATTTGGGCGTTCAGGCTGGGCAGGTACAGGGCCGCGATGGTGGAGGCCAGCTGGAAGACGACGACGGCCGCAATATACGGCAGATACGGCTTGGAATAGCGCCGTATGAGGGTGACAAGCATGCCCACGGATCCTTAGGAATGGTTCATGAATCGCAGAAGAGGAAAAAGCAGAAATCCGGCAAGGAGAGAAATAGCAGATGGGGCCGACAGCCTCAGCTGTCCCACTCTACGAAATCCCCTGCCGGGGTGAAACCTCCGGCGTCGACGGTGACCGCTTTGCCGCCGGAAAAAACGGCCCCGCAGCCACCCTTGTCGGGTGGCCGCGGGGCCGCGTCCGTTCTTTAGCTACTCGCCGCGGTGCCGGCCGTGGGTGGCGATGTAGTCGGCGGCGGCGCGCTGCAGCTTGCGTTCCTTGGCGAGCTGGCGCCGCAGCGTGGTGAGCTGCTCGGCCACCCGGGCCTGCTCCGCCGCGATTGCGCGCTGCTCCGCGGCCTGCTCGTGGACGGCCCGCAGGGCCTCCGCCAGCTGCACCTGCTGCTCGGCGAGCAGCCGCTGGGTCTGCAGCAGCAACGGCACAATGTCGGCGTCGTCGGCGCGGGCCTCGGCCACCATCGTCCTGGCCCGGAGCCGGGCCCCTTCCCGCTCGGCCCTGGCCGCGCCGTCGCCGTTCTGGCGGCTGTCCAGGTCCTGCCGGGCCGCGTCCGGGAACCGGGACCCATTGGTGCGCTGCCGGCTCAGGACCTCGATGAACTCACGGTCAAGGTCGACGATGCCGGTGGCAGGGGCGTCGTGCCCCGCCGCGGCGGGACCGGCGTCGTGCCCGGGGGTGGACCCCGCTGCGGAAGCGGAAGCGGCGGCGGCGTGGGCGGCTGCCCCGGCGGCAGCTTCGACGCCTGCGGCGGTTCCCGAACCCGTGACGGCGGCGGAGGCGGAAGCTTCCGGCCGGATGTCCACGGTGCGGCGCAGCGGCTTTTCCTTGATGAACAGGATGGCCACCAGCGCCACCAGCCCGATGATGGCGGAGATCAGAAAGACCTCGGCGATCGCGTCACCGTAGGCGGCCCGCATGATGTCGCGGATGGGTGCCGGCATATCCTTGAGGTCCATGCTGGCCCCCGCGGATCCGCCGGGGACCTTGATTCCGGCGGCAGCGAGGCCTTCGGTGGCCAGGTCCTTGACCCGGTTGCCCAGCACGGCGCCGAGGACCGAGACGCCGATGGCGCCGCCGACGGACCGGAAGAAGGCTACCGAGGCGCTGGCCGTGCCGATGTCCTTGGCCTGGACCGTGTTCTGGACGGCGAGGACGAGGTTTTGCATCAGCAGGCCCAGGCCGATGCCGAGGATGGCGGTGTAGATCCCGGTCAGCCAGAGGTCCGTGGTGTGGTCCATGCTGCCGGCCAGGCCGAGGCCGCCGATCAGCGCGACGGCGCCTGCGATCAGGTAGCGCTTCCATTTGCCGGTCCGGCTGATCAGCTGGCCGGAGAGCACGGAGCCGATCAGGTTGCCCGCGATCATGGGGAGCGTGAGCAGGCCTGCTTCGGTGGGGGTGGCGCCTCGGGCCACCTGGAAGTACTGGCCCAGGAACGTAGAGGAGCCGAACATGCCCACACCGACGGCCACGGAGGCGAGGATGGCCAGGGCGGTGGTGCGCTCGGAGATGATCTTGAGCGGGATGATGGGCTGGGCCACCTTGGATTCCACCAACACCAGCAGGCCAAGGAGCACAATGCCGCCGCCCACCATGGCGACGGTCTGCCAGGACCACCAGTCGTAGTAGTCCGGGTTGCCGGCGAAGGACACCCAGATCAGCAGAAGGCTGACGCCGGAGGTCAGCAGGATGGAGCCGAGCCAGTCGATCTTGGCGGGGCGTTTGACATGCTGGATCTTCAGCGTGACCTGCAGCAGGATCAAGGCGACGACGGCAAGCGGGACGCAGACGAAGAAGGTCCAGCGCCAGCCGAGCGGGCTGTCGACGATGAAGCCGCCCAGCAGCGGTCCGCCGGCCGTGCCCACGGCCATCACGCCGCCCATGTAGCCGGAGTACTTGCCGCGGTCCCGCGGCGGGATCATCGACCCGATGATGGCCTGGGCCAGGGCGGTGAGGCCGCCCATCGCAATGCCCTGGATAACGCGGGCAGTCAGCAGCAGCGGGATGGTCTCGGACAGGCCCGCCATAACGGAACCGGCCACGAAGATCACGATACTGAGCTGGACCAGGACCTTCTTGTTGAAGAGGTCAGCCAGCTTGCCCCAGATCGGGGTGGTGGCCGCGTTGGCCAGCAGCGCCGCGGTGATGACCCAGGCGAAGTCCGTCTGGGTGCCCTTGAGCTCGGACATGATGGTGGGCAGCGCGTTGGCCACGATGGTGCTGCTCAGGATGGCGGTGAAGAACGCCGCCAGCAGGCCGGTCAGCGCTTCCATGATCTGACGGTGGCTCATGGCCGCCTGTGGTTCGGGGTGGGATGGCGGTGCGGGGGTCGCCTGCTCGGTGGGGGCCGGGGACGGCCCGGCGGCGGCAGCATGGCTGGCCATGGAGTTACTCCTCAACAAAGGTGGTCGTGTCGGTGGTTCCGGCCGTCTTTGCCCGGGCTGAAGTCCTGAGGGATTCAGCTAGTTTCTTTAGGGTGCGCGAGGTCGCTTCGACGTCGTCCTCGCTCCAGTCCTGCAGGAAGCCCTGCAGGGTGGCGGCGCGCTGCGCCTCGATGGAGCGCAGCTTCTCGACCCCGGCCGGCGAGAGCGCGATCAGCTGCGCCCGGCCGTCCTCGGGGTCCGGCCGGCGGACCACGTAGCCCTGCTCGAGCAGTTCGGCGAGGTGCCGGCTGAGCACGGGAGCGCTGACGCCGAGCCGCTCCGCGAGTTGGGTGGCACGGGTTTCCCCCTCCCCCACAAAGCGCAGCACGCCCTGGAGCGCGACGCCGGTATCGTCGCCGCGGAGGTTGGCCGCGGCGACGCAGCGGACGGCGCGCTGGAGATCGAAGATTTGGTGGACCAACTTGGCTGCAGTGGTCGATGCAACTGACATGTGTGGAAGCCCCTTACTTACTTGCCCGAAGCAACAATACCCCAAATTGATTGCTTTGGGAAACTAAGAAGCCTGCACAAAAAAAGCGCGAACGTACACTTGAGGCCCCGAATCCGCGCGGATTCGGGGCCTCAAGTGTTCGTTCGCGCTATGTGGGCGCGGGGGTTAGACGTCCAGGTGCGTGGGGGCGAACATCTTGAGCAGGGTTTCGACGACGACGACGTTCGGCCCGTCCGCGGCGAAGCCCGCCTTGAGCGCGGCCCCCACATCCTCCGGGGCCACCCGGACGGCCGGGACGCCGAAGGCCTCGGCCAGTTTCACGAAGTCAGGACGGGCCAGTTCGGTGGCCGTGGCCTTGCCGAACGCGCCCACCATGTACTCGCGCAGGATGCCGTAGCCGCCGTCGTCGACAATCAGCCAGGTGACCGGGACGTTGTGCTGCTTGGCGGTGGCGAGCTCCGAGATCGAGTACATCGCCGAGCCGTCCCCGGAAACGGCGAGCACCCGGGCCGAGCCGCCCGGCTTTCCGGTGGTTTCCAGGCCCACGGCGCCGCCGATCGCCGCCGGGAAGCCGAAGCCCAAGCCGCCGGCGCCCTGGGCGGAGTGGAACTGGCCCTCGCGGGCGTCCCAGCAGCTCCAGGCCCAGTAGGCGGAAATCGTCATGTCCCAGAACGTCTGCATCTGCGCGGGAACGGCCTCGCGGATATCGGCCATGAACTTCAGTTCCTTGGCGAGGTCCTGGGATTCCAGCCGGGCCTTGACCTTGGCCAGGGTGTCCTTCACCAGCGCCTCGGGTGAGCTGCCGTGCCAGTCGGGGCGGGCACCGGCCGATGCCGCCGCCAGAGCCTCGTCGAGGGCGGCGAGTGCCTGGCCGGCGTCGGCCCGGATGCCCAGGCCGGGCCGGTTGGACTCCAGCACGCGGGGTTCGGCGTCGATCTGGATGATCCGGCCGCGCGGCTCGAAGGTGAAGTAGTTGGAGGTTACTTCGCCCAGCGAGGAGCCAATGACGATCAGCACGTCGGCGTCCTCGAGCAGCTCCGTCATGTACTGGTCCTCGATCCAGGACTGGAGCGAGAGTTCATGGTTCCAGGGGAAGGCGCCGTTGCCGCCGGGGGTGCAGATCACCGGCGCGTGCAGCTGCTCCGCCAGCGACAGCAGCGACTTCTCCGCCCGGCCGCGCCGGGTGCCGCCGCCGGCGATGATGGCCGGCCGCTTCGCTTCGGAGAGCCACTTCGCAGCTTCGCGGACCAGCTCCACCCGGGGCGGGTTGTCCGCGGCTTCGGCGAGCGCGTCCTCCACCGGCGGGACCATGATCGGATCCAGCAGGACGTTTTGCGGCACTTCGATCCATACCGGGCCCTGCGGTGAGGAGATGGCTTCGGTCCAGGCGTCCTGGATGGCCGAGGGAATGCCTGAGGCGTGCTGAATCAGTCGCTGGCTCTTGGTGACGTTGGCGGCCGAGGCCTTCTGGTCATCGAGCTGGTGCAGCATGCCCTTGCGCCGCGCCCCGAGGCCTTCCAGCGGAATCTGGCTCGCGATGACCACCATGGGCACGCCGGTGGCGTAGGCCTCCTGCAGTCCGGCCAGCGAGGTCAGCGCGCCGGGGCCGGTGGAGAGGAAGAGGACACCGACTTCGCCGGTGGCGCGTGAGTAGCCGTCGGCGGCGAAGGCGGAGTTGTTCTCCACCCGCGAGGACACGAAGTGCAGGTTTCCCCGGCCCATCGCGTCGAAGAGGCCCAGGGCGTGCTGGCCGGGGATGCCGAAGACCGTCTTGGCGCCGAGCGCCTCGAGGGTTTCGACGACGAGGTCCCCGCCGTTGCGCACCCCGGTCACTGCGCGGCTCCGCTCTGGACCGGCTGGGCCGCTGTCGCGGCGAAGCCTGCGGGACGGCGGGATTCGCGGCCGAGGGCCTGCGCCGCGTAACCGCTGGGGGCGCCGGAGCGGTCGCCGTCGACGGCGCTGTCGGCCATCAGGGTGACGAGTTCGTAGGCGACGTGGCTTGCCGCCACGCCGGTGATGTCGGCGTGGTCGTACGCGGGGGCGACCTCGACGACGTCGGCCCCCACCAGGTTCATCCCGCGGAAGCCGCGGATGATTTCCAGCAGCTCGCGGCTGGTGATGCCGCCGGCCTCCGGGGTTCCGGTGCCGGGAGCATGGGCGGGGTCAAGGACGTCGATGTCCACCGAGATGTAGAGCGGGCGGTTGCCGATCCGGTCCCGGACCTTGGCCACGGTTTCCAGCACGCCCTGGTAGTAGACGTCCGCCGAGGTGACAATGCCGAAGCCGAAGCGGTGGTCGTCGTCGAGGTCCTTCTTGCCGTAGAGCGGGCCGCGGGTGCCGATGTGGCTGATCGCCTCGGTGTCGAGGATGCCTTCCTCGACGGCGCGGCGGAACGGGGTGCCGTGGGTGTATTCGGCGCCGAAGTAGGTGTCCCAGGTGTCCAGGTGCGCGTCGAAGTGCAGCATGGCGACGGGCTGCCCGGCGCGTTCGGCCGCGGCGCGCAGCAGCGGCAGCGCGATGGTGTGGTCCCCGCCGAGGGTCAGCAGTTTGCTGCCGGCGGCGGTGAGGTCCAGCGCGTTCTGCTGGATGGTTTCGATTGCCTCGTTGATGTTGAACGGGTTGACGGCCATATCCCCGGCGTCGGCGACCTGGACGTTCTCGAAGGGGCTGACGTCCCAGGCCGGGTTGTACGGACGCAGCAGCCGGCTGGCCTCGCGCACGTGGTTGGCGCCGAAGCGCGCGCCCGGGCGGTAGGACACGCCGGAGTCGAAGGGCACGCCGACCACCGTGACGTCCGCCTTGGCCACCTGGTCCAGCCGCGGCAGGCGGGCATAGGTGGCGGCGCCGGCGTAGCGCGGGATGCGGGAGGAATCGATGGGGCCAAGGTTGCCATTGGCTTCGATGCGCAGCTCTTCCAAGAGAGGCGTCTCCTTCGAGGGTTGTCCGACGGGTGTGACTGCCATCATACACTCGAAAGTTGCCCGGAGCGCATCAGTTGTTTACCAAACCTCTGCTGCTCCGCGTGCTGCGGGCCTGATCCCGGGGGTCCTGCCGCTCCGGCCAGCGTTCCCGCCCAGTTCTTGGGTTACGCAACGTGCATCGCCCGGGACGGGTCGCGTGTTTCCGGGCTGTCCGTGGCCGCCGGGGTCGGCTGCTCGCGGACAACTGGGCGGGAGCGCTGATTCTGACTTCCCGGGCGCGGTCGGGGCGGGCTCCAGGCGGCGGGGCGGGCTCCGGACGGGGTCCGGGCGCGGTCGGGGCGGGGCCGGGGCGGTCGGGGGTTGTCCAGATAGCCCGGTTGCCCGGTGTCGCCGGACCCGTCGCAACCCCTGTACTGGCCTGATGGACCTCCTTGACTACCTCGGCCGGGTGGGCGGCGTCGCCCGGACCGGCCAGCTCCTGTCCGCGGGCTTTTCGCGCACGGACCTCGCCCGCCTGCCCGACGCCGGAGTGCAGCAACTTCGGCGGGGCGTATTTGTCCTTCCCGGGTGCGCGCCCGAGCTCGTAGCCGCAGTCCGGCACAATGCCCGGGTCAGCTGCGCCAGCGCCGCCGGACACTACGGCCTGTGGCTGCGCGAACCGCCGGACCGCCACCATCTCGCCTGCAACCACGGCCACGGCAGCGGCTTCATCAGGCACCGGACGGTCAGGTTCGAGGGTCACGAGTCCCTCCCCCTGGCGGCAGTCGAGGACGTGGTGCTGCATGCCCTGGTCTGTCTGGCGCCCCCGGCGTCGACGGCGATAGCGACCTCGGCAATACGACTCCACGGTGTGCCCCTGGAGTTGCTAAAGGGCGAGCTCCTGGGCAAGAGATCCGGGCCGGTGCGCACGGCGCTGCAGCTCCTGGACCTGAGGGCCGAATCCATTGTTGAGGTCGACGCCCAGCACCTCTTCAAAACCAACGGAATCGGCTACGACGCCCAGGTCCACCTGCCCGGGATCGGCCGGGTGGACTTCCTGCTCGACGGGTTCCTCATTGTTGAGGTGGACGGCTTCGCGTTCCATTCCAACCGCGACGCGCTCCGCCGGGACCTCGGCCGGAACAACGCGTCGACACTGAACGGTTTTGCCGTGCTCCGGTACATGCCTGAACACATCTGGTTCGAGCCGGAGCGTGTTCTGGCCGAGATCCGGGCCGTCCTGGCCCGGGGTCCGTGGCCCGGCCGCTGACGCCCCGCCTGCCTGCCTACCTGCTGACGTTCCCGCCCACTTCTACGACGGCGGACTCCCGCACTGCCGCGTCGGACCACGGAGTTCCGGGGCTCGCTGCGGCCAGGTACGAGCCGGGGAGCCAACAACCGGGCAGGAACGCGGCCGGCCCAGCCCGCCCAGGCAGAACCTACCGGCTGGCGGCGGGAACCAGCACCCAGAGCACCTCAACCGGCTCGTTGGTGGGGTTGATCCAGGTGTGCGGCTCCCGGCCGGGGAAGGTGACGGTGTCGCCGGTTTCCAGCTCGAATTCCTCGTTGGTGAGGATGAGCCGGATGTTGCCCCTGACCACGTGCAGCACGTCGACGTCGCAGTCGACGGCGTAAAGCTCGGATTCGCCGCGGCCCCGGGGCTCGATCACGGCCTGGATGATCTGGACCCGGCGCTCGGAGCGGGCGGTCAGCAGGCGTTCGACGATCCCCTCGCCGCCGAGCGAGATCCGGGGGCCCTCCCCCTTCTTGGTGAGGTGGGTTTCCGGCGCGGCGAACAGCTCGCCGATCGAAATCGAGAGCACCTGGCACAGCGTGACCAGCGAGCTCACCGAGGGCGAGGTGAGATCCCGTTCCACCCTGCTAAGGAAGCCCTTGGTCAGGCCGGTAGCATCCGCGACCTGTTCGATGGTGAGCCGCTGCGACTGCCGGGCGGCACGGATCCTTGAACCGATGGCAACCGGAACGTTGCTCGGTTCAACGGGTAGAGCCTTCATAAGGGAACCTTTCACGGCCGGCCGCGCGGCCCCATCATTGGAGCCAATCCTAGCCGCAGACCGCCCCCGGAGCGCCCGGAAGGACACGCCGCAGTCATACCTTGACTGTTACCGGAGTCACACCCTAGTGTTTGGCAACAAGTGTTGCCTATTAGGCAATGGGGTGGGTGGTCCAGCCGAATCCCTCCCGTCAACTCCCGTCAAGCAGCAGTGGACTCCGGCCGCAATGATGCGGGCCGGGGATCCTATGCTGCTTCCGAACAGCTCCAAGGAGCCCCCTTATGGACGCAAGTTTCGTCAATATCGCCATCGTGGTGGTGTACCTCGTCGCCATGCTGGCCTTCGGCTGGTGGGGCAAGTCCCGCACGAAGAACAACAGCGACTTCCTGGTGGCAGGCCGCCGGCTCGGACCTTTCCTCTACACCGGCACCATGGCCGCCGTCGTGCTCGGCGGCGCCTCGACAGTCGGCGGCGTCGGCCTGGGATACAAGTTCGGCATCTCCGGCATGTGGCTCGTGGTCGCGATCGGCGCCGGCGTGCTGCTGCTCAGTCTGCTCTTCGCCGGCACCATCCAGAAGCTCAAGATCTACACGGTTTCCCAGATGCTGAGCCTGCGCTACGGCAGCCGGGCCACCCAGACTTCCGGCATTGTGATGCTCGCCTACACGCTGATGCTCTGCGCGACCTCCACCGGCGCCTACGCCACCATCTTCGTGGTCCTCTTCGGCTGGGACCGGGCGCTCGCGATCGCCATCGGCGGCGCCATCGTCCTGGTCTACTCGACCATTGGCGGCATGTGGTCCATCACCTTGGCCGACCAGGTCCAGTTCGTGATCAAGACCATCGGCATCTTCCTGCTGATGCTGCCCTTCACGCTCAACGCCGCGGGCGGCCTCGACGGGATCCGCAGCCGCGTCGATGCCAGCTTCTTCCAGATTGACGGCATCGGCATCCAGACGATCATCACCTACTTCGTCGTCTACACCCTGGGCCTGCTGATCGGCCAGGACATCTGGCAGCGGGTGTTCACCGCCAAGACGCCCACGGTGGCCCGCTGGGGCGGCGCGACGGCGGGCGTCTACTGTATCCTCTACGGTGCCGCCGGGGCGCTGATCGGTCTGGGCGCCCGCGTCGCCCTACCCGACATCGATGTCAAGGCCCTCGGCAAGGACGTGGTCTACGCCGAGGTCGCCACCAACTTGCTGCCGATCGGCATCGGCGGCCTGGTGCTCGCCGCAGCCGTCGCCGCCATGATGTCCACCGCCTCCGGCGCCCTGATCGCCGCAGCCACCGTGGCCCGCGCCGACGTCCTGCCCTTTGTCGCCGGCTGGTTCGGCAAGAACATCAACACTGACGACACGGACAACCCGGAGCATGACGTCAAGGCCAACCGTATGTGGGTGCTGGGCCTGGGCGTCGTGGCGATCGTGATCGCCATCATCACCAAGGACGTCGTCGCGGCGCTCACCATCGCCTACGACATCCTCGTCGGCGGACTGCTAGTCGCCATCCTGGGCGGCCTGCTGTGGAAGCGGGGCACCGGTGTAGCGGCGGCCGCCTCGATGGCCGTTGGGTCTGTCCTGACCCTCGGCACCATGATCGTGCTGGAAATCAACGCCGAGGTCCCGCTGGACGGCATCTACGCCAACGAACCGATCTACTACGGCCTTCTGTCCTCCGCGGTGGTCTACGTTGCCGTGTCGCTGCTGACCAGGCCGACGGATCCCGCGGTGATGAAGAACTGGCAGGACCGGGTGGCCGGCGGCGCCACGGAGGCAGAGGACAGGGTGCCGGCCCTCAGCCACTGACACGCTCCATCGGCTGATTCGCACAGACCCCAGCAGCACGACGGCGGCGCCTCCCCCGCGGGGGAAGTGCCGCCGTCGTGCTGCCGGGCTCCAGCCGGAAGGGCGTCCGCTATTCTTCTTCCTCGGGTTCGCGGAACTCGTCCGCGTCGAGGGGCACGATCGGTTGCTCGTCCCCAAGGAAATCCTCAGCGTCGAGCGGGACGTTCCGGTCCGCTTCTTCCAGCAACTCCTCGTCCACGTTCTCCGTGTCGCCGACCGGGGCGTCCTCGGCAAAATCGTAGGCCGGATCCGATTCGACGGAGTCCCTGGCCGGCTGGTGGGCCGGTGATCCGGTGCTGTCCATGGTGCAACCTCCGTGCGCTCGGGCTGCGGCAGTGCCGTGCTAGCCGTCCGGGTTCAAACCAGCGCCCGAAACGGCCGGGCGGGCCTGCCGGAGAACCCGCCCTGGCCTTTATTCGAACACCGCCCGCAGTGGGGGGTCAAGGGTCGTCGGGCCCGACCGCCGCCCGACCGCCGCCCGACCGCCCCCCCCGGCCGCCGGCTGTCCGCCAACGGGCCATAAGGGTACTTACTTTACGGCTTACCGAAACTTTCCACTGAGGATTGCCAGCCGAAAATCCGCGGAATTACGGGGTACGCTGGATTCGCAATGGGGCCGAACCATGCCCGATCCAGCCCAGGAGTTTCCGTGTCTCAGCACGCCCCATCTGATCCTTTCCAGTCTGACCCCAGCCCCGCCGCAGGCTCCCCCGCAGCGTCTGCCGCCGCAGGCTCCCCCGCGGCCCCCGCAGCGTCTGCCGCCGGTCCCGCGGCCAGCCCCGCCGCCACGCCGGCGGACATCAAGCGCTGGCGGCAGTACCTCGCGGACGAACGCGCTGAGGCCTCCGTCTACCGCGACCTCGCGGAAAACCGCAGCGGCGAGGAACGCGACATCCTGCTCGCCCTGGCCGAAGCGGAAGGGCGCCATGAGGCGCACTGGCTGCAGCTCCTCGGCGACCAGGCCGGGCGGCCGCGCCCCGCCTCGCTCCGCAGCCAGTTCCTGGGCTTCCTCGCCCGGCACTTCGGCTCCGTGTTTGTGCTGGCCCTGGCGCAGCGCGCCGAAAGCCGCTCGCCGTACGCCAACGACCCCAATGCCACGCCGGCCATGGTCGCCGACGAGCAGATCCACGAGGAAGTTGTCCGCGGCCTGGCCACACGCGGCCGCAACCGGCTCGCCGGGAGCTTCCGCGCCGCGGTGTTCGGCGCCAACGACGGACTGGTCAGCAACCTGTCCCTCGTTATGGGCATGGCCGCCTCCGGCGTCGGCAGCTCCGTGGTCCTGCTCAGCGGCGTGGCCGGGCTGCTGGCCGGGGCGCTGTCGATGGGCGCCGGCGAGTTCATCTCCGTGCGGTCCCAGCGAGAACTGCTGGCCGCGACCCGCCCCACCCAGATCACGCTCGCGGCAGCGCCGTCGCTGGACATTGAACACAACGAACTCCTGCTCGTCTACCTTGCCCGCGGCATGTCCCGCGAGGCCGCCGAGCACCGCGTCGCCGAGCGGATGGGGCTGTTGGACTGCGACTGCGATCCCAGCCTGTCCCTGCGGCCCGAGCGCCCGGAAACCGAGGATCAGCATGAGGCCGTCGGGACGGCGTGGAGCGCGGCGGCGTCGAGCTTCTGCTTCTTCGCCTCCGGCGCGATCGTGCCGATCATCCCGTTCCTGCTGGGCATGACCGGCATTGCCGCGCTGGTGGTATCCGCCGCGCTGGTGGGGATCGCCCTGCTGCTGACCGGCGGCGTCGTCGGCCTGCTTTCCGGCACCTCGCCCGCCAGCCGCGCCTTCCGCCAGTTGGCCATCGGCATGGGCGCCGCCGCCGTCACCTACCTGCTGGGCATGGCGTTTGGCGCGGTGGTCGCCTAGTGGACGATCCCGGGCTCCGGGACCGCTCGCCGCGGCACAGTCGGGGCCGCAGCGCCGCCCGGGTGGGCCGGAACCTGGCGGCCGTGGTCCTCATCGCGGGGGCCGCCTTCCTGACCGCCGGGCTGGTCTACGGCGACCCCCGCTTTGTCGGGTTGGTTGAATTCAACGGCGGCTCGGACGCCACAACGGCCGGCCCGCCGGCCAGCCACCCCACGGCCAGCCCGGCGGACCGGCAAGCCGGCGTCCCCGAGGACGCGTCGCAGATGGCTGTTCCGCCGCCGGGGATCGAAGAGCAGGACCAGCCGTTGGGGCGGCCGCTGACGCCGGCGTCGGCCAGCAGCTCCTATAAGTTCCTGGCCACGAACGCCGACGGGACCCCGGTGGGCTACTCCCCTTGCCGGCCCCTGCACTACGTGGTCAATGCTCAGCTGGCTCCCGCGGGCGCCGGCGAACTGGTGGACAACGCGATCCGGACGGTCTCCGAGGCCACCGGGATCAAGTTCATCAACGACGGACCCACTACCGAGGCCCCGTCCCCGTCACGGGCGCCGTACCAAAAGGAACGGTACGGCGAGCGCTGGGCTCCCCTGCTGATCGCCTGGACCACCCCGGAGCAGGCGCCGCAGCTCAAGGGCGCCGTGATCGGCACCGGCGGCAGCACCCACTTCAGCTTCGGCGACGGCCCCAAGAGCTTCGTCACCGGCAGCCTGGAACTGGACGCGCCGCAAATCGGCAACGACCTGGGCCGCGGGGACGGCTCGGCTTACGCGACGGCCGTGATCCTGCACGAACTCGGCCACGTGATGGGCCTGGAACACGTTGATGACCCGACGCAGCTGATGTACCCGGAGATCGGCGCGCCGGACGGGCTGGCAGCCGGCGACCTGAACGGCCTGCACGAACTGGGCCGCGCCGCCTGCCGCAAGGACCTCTAGGCAGCCGCTCAACGGCGGGTCTTAGCCTTCCAGCACCGCCAGGGCTTCTTCGACGCTGTCCACCAGGAAGATCCGGCTTTCCATCCGCCGGCCCGCGGCCAGGCTCTGCAGCAGGGGCCAGGCCGGGAACCTGCGCAGCCAGTGCTCCTCGCCCACCAGCACCATGGGTGTGATGGTCTCCGGGGCGCCGTAGTAGTTCTCGCAGGCATCCTGGAAGATCTCCTGCACGGTGCCGCCGGAGCCGGGCAGGAAGATGATTCCGCCGTTGCACAGCTCCAGCAGGACCGCCTCGCGGATGGCGTTGGCGAAGTATTTGGCGATGTGCGTGGCGAAGAAGTTGGGCGGCTCGTGGCCGTAAAACCAGGTGGGGATGCCCAGCGACGGCGTGCCGTCCGGATGGCGTTCGACGACGGCGGCCGCCGCCCGCGCCCATGCTGACACCGAGGGCCGGAAGCCGGGCACGGCGGCGAGGTCCGCCAGGGCCTGGCGGAAATCTGGCTCGTCCGCCGCGCTGAGGTAGGCGCCCAGGTTGGCCGCTTCCATGGTCCCCGGGCCGCCGCCGGTGGCGACTACCCGGCCGTTGCGCGCCAGCAGGCGGCCCAGTAGCGCCGACTCGGTGAAGCCCGCCGAGCCGCGGCTCGCGGCGTGGCCGCCCATCACGCCCACCATGGTGCGGCCACGGCACAGCTCCGAGCGGGTCAGCTCCTCCAGCGCATCGCCAATCGAGTGGTCGTGCAGGGCCGCCGCCAGCGTCGCGTCCAGCCGGTGCCGCTGGCCGGGCCGGATGCTCCACTGGTACACCCGTGCATCCAGGGTGTCCTCGTAGCGGGTCTCCTCGACGCCAGCGTACAGCTCCTGCGGCGTGTAGAGCCGGCCGCGGTAGGGGTTGAAGGGGACCTTTTCCAGCTTGGGAAAGATCAGGGCGCCGCGGCCGCGCAGCGACTCCTCCACCCCGTCGTCGAAGCTGCAGCCCAGGAAAATCGCACCCTGCGCGTCCAGTGCCTCCAGCGGCTCCCGGCGCCCGCGCAGGTCCAGGGACTGGATGTGCCAGCCGTGCATGGACCGCGCGCCGTCCGCCACCAGCCGGTCGAAACTGGCCAGGCTTTCGACTTCCAGGGTGCGCGGGCTCGGGTGCAGGCTGCGGGCAGCGCTCATCCGGCGCGCCTAGCGAAGGTGGTCCGGGGCGGCGCCGGACCCTGCTGCGGCTTCCGAGGCCATGTAGGCGTCCAGCTTGGCGAGGGTCTGCTCGATGCTGGCCGGGTGGCGGCGGAGGTAGCCGGCCAAGCGGAGCAGGATCCTGGCGCGAACGTCCCGCGCGTCCCATTGTTCGGTGACGAGGGTGCCAGGGGTCCCGTCGGCGTCGTTGACGGGGTTCAGCAGGTAGCGCCAGACGTGGCCGCCGAAATGCCGCCACGCGATCCGCCGGCCCTCCTCGAACTCGCAGACCGTGTTGAGGATCTTGTAATCCATCTTGATGTTCATTTCCATGCCGAACTTCGCGCCCAGGGCGAGCCGTTCGGGACCGCGCGGCTGGGCGCCCTTCACGGTGCCCGAGCCGTCGATCACGCTGTGCAGTGCGGGTGTGGCGAGCACGTCGAAGATGGCTTCCGGGGTGGCCGCGATGAAGCGGCTGCGGGACACGAGGTATCTGTTGGTCATCCGGCAATCCTAGTCCTGCGTGCTGAGGGGGAATCCGTGATGCAAAATGAGTCATGCAGAATCCAGCACGGCCCGTCGGCGGCCGCCCCCGCATCGGCATTCCGGTCCGGCTCAGCAGTTCCTCGGACCCCGATCCGCGGGTGGGCGAGGCCAACGCGCTCTTCGGCTACATCGTTGAGTTGGTGCGCGACGGCGGCGGCGAGCCGGTGTTGCTCACCGCCGCCGCCGAGTCACCCGCGGAGCTCGACGGCGTCGTGCTCCCCGGCGGCGGCGACCTGGACCCCCGGCTCTACGGGGAGGAGGACAGCGGAACCTGCTACGACGTCAACGCGGAGCAGGACGCCCTGGATCTTGCGGTGGCCCGGCAGGCCATCGCCGCGGGCCTGCCGGTGCTGGGCATCTGCCGCGGGCACCAGCTCCTGAACGTGCTCTACGGCGGAACGCTCATCCAGGACATGGATCCGGGCGTGGTGGCGCACCGGGAACCAGCGCCCGCCCACGGCGCCGGCCCCTGGGCCTGGCACGAGGTCGGGATTGCCGCAGGTTCCAAGGTGGCCGGCCTGTACGGGACCATTGGTTCACGCGTGGGGCCGGGCGCGGGGTCCGCAGTGGGTTCCGGCACGGGACCGGTCACGGGACCCGGCGCCGCGGCCGCGGTTACGGTCAAAATTGCCTCCGGCCACCACCAGGCCGTGGCCCGCGTGGCCGACGGGCTCGTGGTGACCGGGGTGGCCGATGACGGGACCGTGGAGGCGCTGGAAGACCCTGAGCGCTGGGTGGCCTCGGTGCAGTGGCATCCGGAGGCTCTGGAGCTTCCAGCCGAGGAGCGGCTGGCCCCGTTCCGGGCCTTCGCGGAGGTCTGCCGGGACCGCGCAGCGGCCCGCTAGAGGCGCTGCAGCTCGGCGTCGCCGGCTGCCCCCTCCGTTGCGGTGCCTGCGGGAGCGGCGGCCGGCTCGGCGGCGGACGCCGGCAGTCCGGCGTCGTCCCCGGCACCGGTGGCGGCCGCCTGCCCGGCGCTCTTTGTGGCGGCGGTGGCGGCAAAGGCCATCACCAGCAGCCCCAGCACGGTGATGCCCGCGCCCGCCCAGATCGGCGAGGTGTAGCCGAGGCCGGCGGTGATGGTCACGCCGCCCATCCAAGCGCCGAGCGCGTTGCCGACGTTGAACGCGCCGATGTTGGCGCCGGAGGCGAGCGTGGGCGCACCGTCGGCGTACTTCATGACGCGCATCTGCAGGCCGGGCACCGTGGCGAAGCCAAAGCCGCCCAGCAGCACCATGGAGGCGATGGTCATCGGCTGGTTGGCAGCGGTGAGGGCGAAGACCACCAGCACCACCACGAGGGCGGCCAGCACCACGAGCAGGGTGCGGTCGACATTCCGGTCCGCCGCCTTGCCGCCGACGGTGTTGCCGATGAAAAGGCCGACGCCGAAGATGATCAGCAGCCACGGCACGGTGGCGGCGGAGAAGCCGGTGACCTCGGTCAGGGTGAACGCGATGTAGGTGAAGGCGCCGAACATGCCGCCGTAGCCGAGGATGGTAACGAAAATGGACAGCCAGACCTGGCCGGAGCGGAAAGCGCGGAGTTCGCCGCGCAGGCCGCCCGCGGCAGCCTCCCCCGCGCCGGTCTTCGGCACCAGGGCCAGGATGCCGGCCAGGGCCAGCACGCCGATGCCGGTGATGGCCCAGAAGGTGGAGCGCCAGCCGGCGGCCTGGCCGAGCATGGTGCCGAACGGCACACCCAGGACGTTCGCCGCGGTCAGCCCGGTGAACATGATGGCGATGGCGCCGGCCTTTTTGGTGGGGGCGACCATGCTGGCGGCCACCACCGCGCCGATCCCGAAGAACGCGCCGTGCGCCAAGGCGGCAATGATCCGGCCGACCATCATCAGGGCGTAGTCGGGGGCGACAGCGGAGACAAGGTTGCCGGCGATGAACAGCACCATCAGCAGGGCCAGCACCGGTTTGCGCTCGAAGCGCGTCACGGCGGCGGTCAGGAGCAGCGCCCCGACGACGACGGCGAGCGCATAGCCGGAGATCAGCCAGCCGGCGGTGGCCTCGCTGACGCGGAAGTCGGCGGCCACCTGCGGCAGCAGACCCATAATGACGAACTCGGTGAGTCCGATTCCGAACCCGCCGAGGGCGAGTGCGATCAGGCCGATAGGCATGGATGAGCTCCTTCAAAACTGTACGGGGGGATTTCCGAAGCGTAAGCTATTAGTTGCAGACGCGTTATTTATTGTTGCACACGCAACTATAGCGCGCAAGCAACTATTTGGGGGCTGCCGCGTTCCGCTGTCCGGAGCGCGGTAGCCCGAGCTGGAAGGAGCACAAGGTATGGGCATCAAGGACGACGCCGTCGAGGTCCGCGCGCAAGGCTGGCGGACGCTGGCGGCCCTGCACGGGTTGATCGACACCGAGCTGGAACGCTCTCTGCAGGCCGAGGCGCAGCTCTCCGTGGTGGAGTACACCGTGCTGGATGCGCTGAGCCGGCAGGACGGCTGGCACATGCGGATGCAGCAGCTTGCCCGGGCCACCGCCCTGAGCCCCAGCGCCACCACCCGGCTGGTCAACCGGCTCGAGGAGCGCGGCCTGCTGACCCGGATCCTGTGCGCGGACGACCGCCGCGGCATCTACACCGAGCTCACGCCCAGCGGCATCGGGCTGCTGGAACAGGCGCGGCCGGTCCACGACCACACCCTGGAACGCGCGCTGGCCCAGGCGCAGGAGATCCCCGAGCTCGCTCCCCTGGTGGACGCACTCCCCCGGCTGCACGCGGGCGTCTAGGCGCAGCCGTCCCCCGAACGCAGCAGAGGCGCCGGGGCAGCGTAACGGCTGTCCTCCGGCGCCTCTGTGGCTTGCCGCGGCCTAGGCGGTGAAGGCAATGCTCCGGGCCGTGCCGTCGTATCCCCCGGCCGGTGCCTTAAGCCCGTAGAGCTGGCCGATGGTGGGGGCCACGTCCGCCGTCCGGGCAGGCTCCGAGGAGACGGATTGCTTGACCACGGCCGGGCTGCCGCCGGAGATGAAGAAGGGGATTGGCTCCGTAGCTGGGTGGCCGTGGTTGCCGGGGATGGGGTTGGAGGCCACGTAGGGGTCGGAGAAGCGCCAGCCCGCGCGGCAGTACGCCACCAGGTCGCCAGCCTCGGCCCCGAGGCGCAGGTCCGCGGGTTTGTTGACCGACAGGACGCCTTCGTGCGCGGCGACCAGCTGCTCGACGGCGGCCAGCCCGGCGGCGCGGTCGGCGTCGGCGCCGGTCCAGTAAAGCAGGTCCGCCCCGCCGTTCTGGGCGATCCTGACGTTGGACTGCAGCTCCGGCCTGGACTGCAGGATCAGGTCGATGGAGATGACGTTGCTCGGCACGGACCAATCCATCGAGTGGTCGGCCAGCACCATCACCACGCTGGAGTCCCACTTTCCGGTGCTCTTGAGGTGGTCGATAAAGCGGCCCACCTGCACGTCGGTGTCCGCGAGGGCAGCTTCACGGGCCGCACGCAGCGTGGTTCCGGTGAGGTCGGAGTGCCCCACGCGGTCGATGTCGCCCAGGTTGGTGAAGACGAAGTCCGGGTCCGGTCCGCCCACCATCGCGAGCAGCGCGTCCATGGTGGCGGCGTCGGGCGCGTGCCCGGTGACCGGCAGCAGCGGCTGGGGTTCCCAGCGGTAGCTGGCGCGGGTGCCGAAGATGCCGTAGAGGTACTTCTTGCTCAGCACCGAGCCGGTGGTGAGCCCGCGTTCCTGCAGCCGCCCCAGGAGGGTGGGAAAGCGCAGGTCGGTGGGCCGGTCGAGGTCCCGGACCACGCCTTCGGTGCGGTCGAAAACCGCATTGGCCGGAACGCCGGAGCGGTCCGGCCGGACCCCGGTCATCATCATGACGTGGTTGGGGATGGTTTCCATGACCGGCAGGGAGCGCGCGGCCGGGAAGTTCGTGCCGGCGTCGCGCAGGGCGGCCAGCCGCGGCGTCAGGGCAGGCGTGATCTCGTCCGGACGGCAGCCGTCCACCACGAGCACGTAGCTCCGGGTGCGGGCCGTGGCCGGGGCGGCCCAGGCGGCGCCCGGGGCCGCGGAGATCAGGACGGCGGCGCCTCCCGCGGCGGCAAGCTGCAGGAACTGCCGGCGGCCCGGCGTCGGCTGGGTAGTGGATGAATGGCTCATGCGAGGCCTCCCTGTGCGGGCGTGACCTTGCCCGTGTTGGTTTGAACATTGAAGGACGTGGTCAATGTCGATCCGGACCCGGCGGCGGTGCGCTCGGCGAGGACGTACCAGTCCATGCGGACGCCGGCGGGTGTCACGTCGAGCACGGAGTAGCCGTGCGAGTCGAAGTCCAGGTACTTCACGTGCGGGTTGGCCGCCTTGATGGCGTTCTCGACGCCGACGGAACCGGTCCGGGGCGGAACGCTGAGGATGTCATCGAGGTTGTCGCTCGTGACCGAGGTGCAGACCAGCTCCGCAGCCACGGAGTCACCGGTGGCCGGGTAGCTGGCCGGGTCCGCGGGAATGTCGCAGGCCCAGCCCGAGTGGATGTCACCGGTGAGGAAGACGGTGTCCTTAACGGCGTTGTCCCGCAGGTGCCGGACCACGCGGTTGCGGTCGGCCTCGTAGCCGTCCCACTGGTCTACGTTGTACGGCACGCCGCCGATGCTCGTGCCGCCCATGAGTTTTTGCACGCCGCCCAGCTCTGCGGTGCTCAGGGTTGAGGGAACCCGCACCGGGGCGATCATCACGGGGTTGCCCACGAGCTTCCACTGCGGACCGGTGGACTGGAGGTTGCCCAGCAGCCAGTCCATCTGGGCTGCGCCCGTGATGGTCCGGGCCGGGCTGCTGATCGAGGGATCCACGCCGGTGACCGCCTGCTGGTCGCGGTAGCTGCGCAGGTCCAGCATGGACAGGCTCGCCAGGGAACCGAAGTCCAGGCGGCGGTAGAGCTGGCCGCCCGGCTCGTAGCGCACCGGCATCCACTCGGCGTAGGCCTGGTGCGCGGCGGCGAAGCGCTCGCTCCAGGCGCCTTCGACGCCGGGGGTGTGGTTCTCGGCGCCGCCCTGCCAGGCGTCGTTGGCTGATTCGTGGTCGTCCCAGGTCACGATGAAGGGCGCGGCCGCGTGCAGGGCCTGAAGATCGGGATCGGTCTTGTACTGGGCGTGGCGGCGGCGGTAGTGCTCCAGCTGCGTCATCTCGACGGCCGGGTCGTGCGGACGGACCACGACGTCGCGGGCCTGGTAGTCGCCGGGCGCGTATTCGTAGAGGTAATCGCCCAGGTGCAGGACGGCGTCGAGGTCGCCCCGCGCGGCCAGGTGGCGGTACGAGGAGAAGTAGCCCGCCTGCCAGTTGGCGCAGGACACCACCCCGAACTTCAGGCGGTCCACCGGTGCGCCGGCGGCCGGCGCCGTGCGGGTGCGTCCCGCCGGGGACACCGCCGAGCCCAGCGTGAAGCGGTACCAGTAGCTGGTGCCGGGAGCGAGCCGGTCGGCTACGACCTTGACCGTGTGGTCCCGGGCCGCGCCGGTGGCGGCAGTACCCCGGGCCACGACCTTCTTGAAGCCGGCGTCAGCCGAGACCTCCCAGCCCACGGAGACGTCCGGGCCGATGCCGCTGCCGGGCACCGACTCGGGGCTGGGGGTGACGCGGGTCCACAGCAGCACACTGCCCGGGAGGGGATCCCCCGAGGCGATCCCGTGGCCGAACGGACCGCTTGGGGTGGCTGAAAATGCCCCCGCGGAGGTGCTGGTGGCCAGGGCTCCGGCCACCGCGGCAACCCCCGCAGAGCGCAGAACTTGACGACGAGTAAAGGTAGTCATGCTCTCCAGTATCTGCACCCGGGCCGGGTCTAATGCCGGTTTTTCAGCCCCATTGGCCGGACGTTCGCCCAGAGTTCACCGTGGCGCAGTCCGGCGGCGGCCGCCGGCCGCGCTAGGCCCCTTGCCGCCGGGGCGGCCCGGGCATACGGTTAAACAACCCAAACATTGATCAACCGTTTCGTTGATTAGAGGATGGCTGAACAGATTGCTGACCATGGCCGACGACGACGAACACCTCGACTCCGCCTTCCTGGCGCTGGCCGATCCTGTCCGCCGCCGCATCATCGCCCGGCTCAGCCGCGGCCCTGCCACGGTCAATGAATTGGCGGAACCCTTCGCGATCACCAAGCAGGCGGTCTCGAAGCACATCCAGGTCCTCGAGCAGGCCCGGCTCGTCACGCGCACGCGAGACGCCCAGCGCCGGCCCGTCCACCTGAACCCCGCACGGCTGGAGGCGCTCACCGCCTGGATCGACCAGTACCGGCTGGTCCACGAGGAGCAGTTCCGCAGCCTCGACGCCGTGCTCCAATCCCAGGCCGCCGCGCGCGGCACCCAGGCAAAGGACTCATCATGAGCAACGCCCTGAAACTCACGGTTCCGGAAGGACTGCCCTTCATCGACTTCGAGCGGGAGTTCGACTTTCCCGTGGCCGACGTCTTCCGGGCCCACAAGGAACCGGATCTCCTCGCCCAGTGGCTCGGCCCGCGGCGGGTCACCATGGACGTGGACCACTACGACTTCCGCACCGGCGGCAGTTACCGCTACACGCACACGGGACCCGACGGAGTCGCGCACCGGTTCAGCGGTGTTTTCCACACCGTCCGGGACAACGACTTCGCGATCCAGACCTTCGAATACGGCGGCTACCCGGACGTGGTGAGTATCGAGTTCCTCACCTTCGAGGACCTGGGCGGCGGACGCACCCGGCTGGCCGGCCATGCCGTGTATCCCAGCATGGAGGCCCGTGACGGCATGGCGCAGTCCGGGATGGAGGGCGGCCTGACTGAAGGCTATGAGCGGCTCGAGGAACTGCTGGCCGGTGCGAGGGCCTGAAGGGCCTCGTCCAGGACGCGGCCGAGGTTGGCGGCGTCGTGGGCAAAGCGTCCCAGGAACAGTCCGTCCGCCGCTGCCAGTTCCAGCAGCAGCCCGGGCCCGGCGCTGCCGCCGTAAATGATGGGACAGGCCGCGCCGAGCCCTTGGCGGATCAGTTCAACCACTGCGTTCACGTACGCCGGCGCGGCGGGCTTGTCCGCCCCGATCGCCCAGACCGGTTCATAGGCCAGGACCAGCCGCGGCGCCAGGGACTCGTCGTCGCCGGTGGCGGACCGGACCTGCGCCAGGCAGAAACCGGCGGCGTCCTCCGGGCTGAGCTTGTCCGGTTCGCCGATGCATAGCAGCGGCGCCAGCCCGGCGTCGACGGCGGCCCGCACCTTGCGGGCCACCACGGCGTCGTCCTCGCCGAACAGGGCGCGGCGCTCCGCGTGGCCGATTTCCACCAGCGAGACGCCGAGTTCGGCCAGCATGGCCGGGCTGACTTCCCCGGTCAGCGCCCCGTCCGCCCAGGCGCAGTTCTGGGCGCCGAGGAGCACGGGCGATCCGGCCAGGACCGCCTTCGCCTGCGCCAGGACCGGGAAGGACGGGATGACGAACACCCGGATGTCCTGGCTCGCGGCCAGGGCGGGCCGGGCGTCGACCACGGCGCGCACCTCCGACAGCCAGCGCAGGCTCGCCTGGTACCCCAGGTACATCTTGGTGCTGACACCGATGTACAGGGGGCCGGCGGGGGCGCTGGTGCCGGAGGTGCGGCTCATGGATCTCCTTCAGGGTGGGGTTGAAGCGGGGACGGGCTTAGTCCAGCAGCTCGTCGGCCTTGTTGCGGAACCGCTTGGTGGCAAACATCATCGCCGCCGCCACGAAGGGCAGCACACCGAGGGCGTAGACACCCATGGACCCGGTGGGCGAATGGGTGGCCTCGTTGACGGCCGTCCGCAGGATCGGGGCGACGAAGCCGCCGAGGTTGCCGAGTGAGTTGATCAGGCCGATGCCCGCCGCGGCGGCGGACCCGGCGAGGAACGCCGTCGGGTAGGACCAGACCACGGGTCCGACGGCGAGGAAGCTGCAGACCGCCAGGGTAATGAAGATCATGCCGAGCACCGGCTGGTGGTTGGTCCCTGCCCAGGCCGAGCCGAAGATGCACAGGCCGGTGGAGATGAACAGGATGGTGCCGAACTTCCGCCGCTTGGCCACCGTGTTGGCCGCCTTGCCGATGAAGTAGCAGGAGAAGATGCCGAAGAACCACGGCACGGCGATCAGCAGGCCGACGGCGAGGCCCACCTTCTGCCCGGTCAGCGAGGAGACCTGCTGGGGCAGGAAGAACGTCACGCCGTAGACCGCGATCTGCAGGCAGAAGTAGATGGCGGTGAAGTACCAGACCCGGCCGTTGCGCATCGCGGCGAGGATGCCGCGGGGGCCGGTCTCGTCCTTGATGTTGTCCTCGAGCGCCATGACTTCCTTGAGCGCGAATTTCTCCTCGCCGCTGAGGAACTTGGCTTTTTCCGGACCGTTGATCAGGAAGAAGAAGGCCGCGATGCCGGCCACCACGGCGAGCAGGCCCTCGACGAAGAACATCACCTGCCAGCCGCGCAGGCCGGGGACCTGGTCGCCGATGTTGATCAACCAGCCGGAGAGCGGGTTGCCGATCATCTGCGAGAACGGCTGCGCCAGGTAGAAGATGGCGAACATCTGCACGCGCACCTTGTTGGGGAACCATTCCGCGAGGTACATGATCACGCCCGGGAAGAGCCCGGCCTCGGTGACGCCGAGCAGGAAGCGCAGGATCACAAACGAAGTCTCGCCCTGCACGAAGGCGAAGCAGGCCGAGACAATGCCCCAGGTGATCGCGATCCGGGCCAGCCAGATCTTGGCGCCGACCTTTTTGAGCAGCAGGTTGCTGGGAATCTCAAAGATCGCGTAGCCGATGAAGAAGATGCCGGCACCCAGGGCGAAGGCCGCGGCGGACACGCCCTTGTCCGCGCCCAGGGCGGCCTCGGCGAAGCCGACATTGGTCCGGTCCAGGAACGAAACGACGTACAGAATGACCAGCATCGGCATCAGCCGGCGGGCCGCCTTGGAGATCGCGGACTTCAGGACCGGACGGGCCAGAAGCTCCTTGGATGTAGCGGTGGTTACGGACACAGCACTCTCCTTCGAGTGATGAGGTGGGGTGGTTCCCCCGCGGGCCGGCGGCCCGCGGTTTCTGCTGGCTCCTGCGTTCCGGAGCCGTCAGTGCATGTACAGGCCGCCGTCGACGTTGAGCGTCTGGCCGGAGATGTAGCCTGCGTCCTCGCCGATCAGGAAGTGGATCGCGGCCGCGATGTCGCGGGTGCTGCCCACGCGGTTGACCACCAGGTCCTTGACGAGTTCATCCTTGCGTTCCTCGCTGAGGGTGCCGCCCATGATGTCGGTGTCGATCGGGCCCGGTGAGATGGCGTTGACGGTGATGTCGTACCCGCCCAGTTCGCGGGCCGTGGCGCGGGTCAGGCCGATGACGCCGGCCTTCGCCACGGAGTACGGGGTCTTGCTGAAGGTGCCGCCGCCGCGCTGGGCGGAGACCGAGGAGATGTTGACGATCCTGCCCAGCCGGTGCTTGACCATCGATTCGGCGGCCCGGCGGGTGGCGTAGTGCACCCCGTTCATGTTGATGTTCAGCACCCGGTCCCACTCGGCGGCGTCGAGTTCGAGGTACGGCACCGGGGAACTCACCCCGGCGATGTTCGCCAGGGCGACGAGCTGCGGCAGCTCTGCCTCGATCTCATCGATCGCGGCGCGGACCGAGGCTTCGTCGCCGATGTTGGCGCCGGCGCCGTGGGCCTTGACGCCGTGCTTTTCGGCCAGTTCCTTGGCCAGGGCCTTGCTGGCGGCGTCGTCGAGGTCGATCACGCCGATGTTCCAGCCGCGCTCGGCGAGGTACTCCGCGGTGGCCCGGCCGATGCCGCGCTCGGAGACGGCGCCGGTCACGATCACCGTGCGGTCTGTTGGGAATGAGGTCATGGGAGTCTCCTAGGGAAAAGGTGGCGTGCAGCGGTGGTCAGCCCAGGGGTGCGGGGCCGAGTTCCTCGATGAGCTTCTGCATGGCGACGTAGGCCTTGTTCCGGTACGCCACCAGGGCGGCGGTCCGGTCGGCGGGGACGTTGAGGAACCCGGAGCCGGTCTTGGTGCCGAGCTGGCCGGCGTCGACCTTTTCCTGCAGGATCTGCGGCGTGGCGAACCGCTCCGGGAAGCCGGTCTGCAGCGACTTGTAGCAGAACGCGTACACGTCCAGCCCGGCCATGTCCGCGATCGCGAAGGGCCCGAAGAACGGCAGCCGGAAACCAAACGTGGTGCGCACCATGGTGTCCACGTCCTCGGCCGTGGCGATGCCTTCCTCGACGACCTGCGCGGCCTCATGGAACAGGGCGTACTGCAGCCGGTTGAGCACGAAGCCGGTGACGTCCTTGACGGTCGCGGTTTCCTTGCCGGTCTCCCCCACAATGGTGCGTGCGGCCTCGATGGTGGCCTCGGAGGTGCCCTCGTGCGGGATGACTTCGACGCCCGGGATGAACGGTGCCGGGTTGGAGAAGTGGACGCCCAGGAAGCGCTCCGGGTTCACTACGACTTCGGCGAGCTTCGCGATGGAGATGGTGGAGGTGTTGGAGCCGATGATGGCGTCCGGGCGGGCGGCGGCGCTGATCCGGCCCAGGGTGCCGTGCTTGATCTCGAGGACCTCCGGCACGGCTTCTTCGACGTATTCGGCGTCGGCGACGGCTTCCTCGATGTCCTTCGCGGCCCAGAGGTTTTCCTTGAGCGTTTCGGTGGCGCCGGCCGGGAACAGCCCGGCGGCGACGAAGTCGTCGGATTCCTTGAGCAGCCGTTCGTAGTTGCTTTGGGCGATCTCGGCGGAGACGTCGGCGAGGGCGACGCGGGCGCCCGCAAGGGCCAGGACCTGCGCGATTCCGCCGCCCATGTAGCCGGATCCGACGACGGCGATGTTACGTGTGGTCATTTGCTTGCCTGTCCTTCCGAAGCTCCTTCATAGGAGTGGATTGCGTCCACCTTGGCCGCGGATGCGGAGGTGTCATCGAAGCGGTGGCCCAGCCATTCGCCGACCAGCTTCTTGGCCAGTTCCAGGCCGATCACACGCTGGCCCATGGTCAGCACCTGGGCGTTGTTGGAAAGCACGGAGCGCTCCACAGAGTAGCTGTCGTGCGCGGTGACGGCGCGGATGCCGGGGACCTTGTTGGCCGAGATGGCCACGCCCAGTCCGGTGCCGCAGATCAGCAGGGCGCGGTCGGCTTCGCCGGCGGCGACCTTGCGGGCCGCGGCGACGGCCAGGTGCGGGTAGGCGGTGGCGTCGTCGGGGCCGACGCCGACGTCCTCCACCGAGGCGACGCGGGGATCCGCTTCAAGCAGCTCACGCAGGGCGTTTTTGTATTCGACGCCGGCTTCGTCGTTGCCGACGACGATCCGCCAGCCGGGCTGCGGGTTGGTTTGCCCGGTGTTGGTGGGCTCGGTGTTGTGGCTTTGTGTCTCGTGTGACAAGGGAATACTCCTCTAGCTGCGTTCGATGGAGGCCGCGTAGTCGGCCACCCGGCCGGCGATCAGGCCGAAGGACACGGCGCCGGGGTCCGGGTGGCCCAGGCTCTTTTCGGCCAGCGGCCGGGCCCGGCCCTTCTTGGGGCTCAGAGCCGCGGTGGCTTCGGCGGCCTGGGCGGCCGCGTCGGCGGCGGTCCGCAGGCTGCGGGCCAGGCCATCGCCGTCGTCGATTCCCCGGTTGAAAACGTCGGCGAACGGAAGCAGCGCGTCCACCATCGTCTTGTCTCCGGCTTCGGCCTTGCCCAGGGTGATGATGGCATCGCGGAGAGCGTCGACGGCGGCGGCCGCGTCCGCCGGGGTGTAGGCGTCCTTGCTGCCCAGGGCGCGGCCGACGGCGGTGACCGCCGCGCCCCAGAGCGCGCCGGAGGTGCCGCCGGCGCGTTCGGCCCACTGCTCGCCGGCCGCGGCGAGTACTTCCTCGAGCCCGGCGCCGGCCGCGTGGGACTGTTCCGCCGCGGCGACCGCGGCGTCCACGCCGCGGCGCATGCCGATTCCGTGGTCGCCGTCGCCGGCGATCGCGTCCAGTTTGCCGAGCGCTTCCTCGTGTTCGACGACGACCGACTGGGCCACCTTCAGCACTCCCACCGCCGTGGCGGCCAGGGAGGTCGACGCCGCCGTGGCGGCCAGCGCGGGCGCTGCTTCGGCGTCGGCCTGCGCGGCGCGGGTTTTGGCCCGGCGGGGCGCCAGGTTGCCCTTCCGGAAGGCGGGAGTATCGGCCGGCGCGGACCAGAACTTCTCGAGTTCCGCGTCGAGCCAGAACAGGGTCAGCGACAGCCCGGACATGTCCAGGCTGGTGACGAGTTCCCCGCATTCGGGTTCGATGATCTCGAGTCCGGCGGCGGCCAGGAGTGCCTCGACCTTGCCGAAGAGCAGGAACAGCTCGTCGTACTTGACGGTGCCGAGGCCGTTGAGGATCGGCACCACCCGGCGGCCGGCGGTCTCCGGCTTGTCCTTGAGCAGGCCGTCCACCAGCAGCGCGGCCAGTTCGCTGGCGGTGGGCAGCGGTTGTTCGGAGATGCCGGGTTCGCCGTGGATGCCGAGGCCCACCGACATCATGCCCTCGGGCACCGTGAACAGCGGCTCCGCGGCGCCCGGCAGGGTGCAGCCGGCGAAGGCGACGCCCAGCGAGCGGGTGTGGTGGTTGGCCTTGACCGCCAGCCGTTCCACCTCGTCGAGGTCCAGCCCGGCGTCGGCGGCAGCCCCGGCCACCTTGAAGACCGTCAGGTCCCCGGCGATGCCGCGGCGTTTGTCGATCTCCGCCAGCGGGGCACTGGCAATATCGTCGGTGACCAACACCGTGCGGGTCGGGATGCCCTCGGCGTTGAGCTTGTCCTGTGCCTGGCCGAAGTGGAGCACGTCCCCGGCGTAGTTGCCGTAGCTGAGCAGCACCCCGCCCCCGGTCTCCGCAGCCTTGGCCACCCGGTAGACCTGGCCCGCGGAGGGCGAGGCGAACATGTTTCCGCAGGCGCTGCCGGCCGCGAGTCCGGCGCCGACCAGGCCGGCGAAGGCGGGGTAGTGGCCCGAGCCGCCGCCGATCACCAGGGCGACCTGGCCCTCCGGCGTCTCGGTGGAACGGACCACACCGCCGTCCACCCGTGCCACGTACTGGCGGTGGACGGCGGCGAAGCCGTCGAGGGCGTCGTCCGCGAAGCTTGCGGGATCGTCAAATATCTTTGTCATGATTCCTCGTTGAACCGGTTGGGGCGGTTGGAGCACACGGCGGGCACCGGGGCGCCGCCGGTTTAGGGTGCGCGGGCTCCTAGTGTGCGGCGACGGCGGCCGGGGCCTGCCGGCCCTGGGCTACCAGGGACGTGCCGAGGGAGTACCCGTCGCGCTTGGGCAGGACGTGGCGGCGCAGGTAGTCCTGGTTGGCGGCGGTGACGCTGAGGCCGTCCCCGCCGTAGTGCTCGGTGCAGATGATGCCCTGGAAACCGACGGAGATGGCGAACTGGAAGGCCTCGCGGTAGCTGATCAGGCCGGATTCCATCGGTGCGGGCAAGGCGACGTACTGGTCCTTGGCCCGGTTTTCGTCGCGGCTGTAGTTCTTGACGTGCCAGTAGTTGGCGTACGGCAGGGTCTTGTGGACCATTTCCCGCCAGTCCTCGATGGGCCGGTGCAGGCGGATCAGGTTGCCGATGTCCGGGTTGAGTCCCACGTTGGGCAGGTCGATGTCCTGGACCAGCTGGACGGAGGAGTCCGCGGTGCCAAGGTAGGTGTCCTCGTACATCTCGAGTGAGACCAGGAGCCCCAGCTCGGCCGCGTGCCGGCCCACCTCGCGGATGCGGGTGACGGCCTTGTTCCAGGTGTCCTTGTCCCCCGCCGGGTCGCGGTGGCCCTTTACCGTCCAGAACCAGAGCTGTTCGCGCTGGGCCGGGGTCAGGGCCTGGTGCAGGCCGATCGAGACAACTTCGCAGCCCAGCTGCGCGGCCGCGTCGAGGGTGCGGTGGGTGTAGGCCAGGTTGTCTTCCCAGTTGGCCTCCTCGATCACGCTGCGGCGGATCGCCGAGATGGCGGGCAGTCCGATTCCGGCATGGCGGGCGGCGGCACTGAGTTCGTCCAGCCGGGCCGGGCTGAGGTCCCCCGGACGAACCCAGCTGTCGGTCAGGTCGGCGTTGGCGAAGCCCGCGTCAGCGACTTCCTCGAACACCCGCTGCCACTCCGTAGCGGGGGCATCCTGGACCGAGGTTCCGTCGGGGCGCGTGCCCGGGAACTGCAGGAGGGCCGCGGTGATGGGCCAGTTTTCGGCGGTGTACGACATTTTCACTCCAGATCTTGAATCACATTTCCTATAGGATTCATCGTAGAGGAGAGCCTTGTCAAGGGTTTCTGAGGAAGTGATCCGCCGGTCGGGGCGAAAAAAGCGCGGCGCGGGATGCCGCCGAACGGCGCGGTGCCTAGCCGCGCAATGGCTAGCGGCGCAGGGCCTAGCCGTGCAGGGCCCAGCCGTGCGGCGCCTAGCTGGGGGGTCCCTAGCTGCGCACTTCGCTGTCGTGCACTTCGCTGTCGTGCTGCGAGCGCTGCTTGACGCCCTCGATGTGCGCGATCATCTGATGGCGCGCTAGCTCGGCGTCGCCGGCCTCAAAGGCGCGGAGGATCTCGGTGTGCTCCGCGATCGCAAAGTCCGCGTCGGTGACGCCGAGGCCGCCGAAGAAGCGGAAGCGCTGCACCTGGCCGCCCAGTGCGTTGTACGCGGAGAGCAGGAACTGGTTGTCCGCGTGCTCCGCGATGAGCCGGTGGAACCGTTCGTCGGCTTCCCAGTAGGCGCGGAACTCGGAAAAGGACGGCCCCCGGGGCGCGGCTTTAAGGTCCTCGATGGCCTGCGCCAGCTGGGCGGTAAGGCCGGCGTCGGCGTGGCGGCAGGCCATCAAGGCGTTGGCCGGTTCGATCACCAGGCGCGCGTCCATCAGGTCCGCCAACTCGTCCTTGGTGAACAACGGCGCCACCCGGTAGCCGCGCAGGGCGGTCCGGCGGACCATGCCGGTGGCTTCCAGCCGGGCGAGCGCCTCCCGCACGGGCGTCGGCGAGACGTCCAGTTCGCGGGCCATGCCGTCAATGCTGACCGGCGTGCCGGCCTCGAGCCGGCCGTCCATCAGCGCGATCAGAAGGGCTTCGTAAACATGGTCGGCGAGGACCTGCCTACTCACGCCGCGGGCGGCCGGATCCTTGATTGCCATACCCAAATCCTATAGCCGGGCGACCCCCGCGGGCGCCGCCGTGACGCTGCCGTGACGCCCCCTCGGGAGCCGCCAGTACCGCCCCGCGGGGAGCCGGCCGCTAGCCTTTGCACTCGAGGCAGTACGCGTGTCCATTCTTTTCGGAGGCGAGCTGGGAACGGTGCCGGACCAGGAAACAGGAGTAGCAGGTGAACTCGTCCTCGGCCTGCGGGATCACCTGCACGATCAGCTCCTCAGCGACGAATTCGCCGCCGGGGGTCATCGCGTCGTCGAAGGCATCGGCCTCGTCGAGCTCGCGGATGACACTTTTGGCGTCCGGAGCGTTCGCGGACTGCAACGCTTCGAGGGAGCGCTCTTGTGATTCTTTGACGTCGGAACGTACTTCGTCGTAATCGGTTGCCACGGAGGCATTCTCTTTTCTGGCGTTTTTGGCTGACGCAACTGCAACCTACACCAGGTCCCAGGTATTCCCTTCGCCGAACCGGCGACGGTCCAACTTAGAAAGCATGCTTATAGTGTCATAACCGAGGCGCGGCCGCGTACCCCCGGGTAGCATTGCCGCGGCCCAGGGGTGTTGGGCCATTGGGCCTCGCGCGTTGGTGGCGAAGTGAACGACGACGTGGAAGGTGGAACAAGATGCCCATGTGGGTACAGGCCCTGTTCTGGGGAACGGTGGCGGGCGCAGCCCTGGTCCTGGGGGCGGCCGTTGCCTGGAAGTGGACCATCGCACCGAAAATCGTCTCCTCCATCATGGCCTTCGGCGCCGGAGTCCTCATCTCGGCACTGTCGTTTGACCTCGTTGACGAAGCGGAACGGGGCGGCGGCCTCTGGCCGACCGTGGCGGGTTTCCTGGCCGGGGCCCTGGTCTATGTCGGGGCGAACGCCCTGCTGGCCCGGCAGGGTGCCAAACACCGGAAACGCTCCGGCGGAAAGCAACCTTCGGAAAAGGACAAGCCGGGCAGCGGCACCGCCATTGCCATCGGAGCCCTGCTCGACGGTGTTCCCGAATCCGTCGTCCTGGGGCTCGGTCTCGTCTCGGGGGGCTCGGTCAGCACGGCCGTGCTCGCGGCGGTCTTCATCTCCAACGTTCCCGAGGGGCTGTCCAGCACCGCGGGAATGAAGAAGTCCGGCCGCAGCGCCGGCTACGTCTTTGGCGTGTGGGGAGGCATTGCCCTCATCTCCGGGCTGGCGTCGCTCATCGGCTACGCCAGCTTGCAGAACGCTCCGGCAGAAATGGTCGCCTTCATCACCGCAATCGCTGCCGGGGCAATTTTGGCCATGCTTGCCGACACCATGATCCCGGAGGCTTTCGAAGAACACCATGTCCTGACGGGCCTCATTGCAGCCGTCGGCTTCCTGGCGGCCTTCACCATCAGCCAGGCCGGGGGCTGAAAGACTCCCCCGGCCCCTTGGGCCCGACGGATCTCAGTGCTGGAGCCCGCGCAGCACCTCGATCACGGACGAGTCGTCCCGCCGGCCCAGGCCCGCGCGCCGGCCGCTGAGGTAGAGCTGTTCGGCCGCGGCCGCGAGCGGCGCCGGGTACGTGCTGTCCCGGGCCGCGTCGACCACAAGGCCCATGTCCTTGACGAAGATGTCCAGCGCGCTGCGGACCTCGGTGTTGTCCGGGTCCACCATCCGGGAGCCCCGGTCATCGAACATAAACGACGCCGCGGCGCCGGAGCGCAGCACCTCCCAGGTCTCCTTCGGGTCCAGGCCCAGGGCCTCGGCAAAGGCCAGGGCCTCCCCCGCAACGGCGATGTGCACTCCGCACAGCAGCTGGTTGACCAGCTTGACCTTCTGCCCGTCACCAACATTCGGCCCCACCACGGGCGCGGAACTTGCCATCGCGTCCAGCAGCGGCCGCACCGCAGCCAGGGCCCGCTCGGAGCCGCTGACCATCATCAGCAGCTCGCCGGTGGCGGCACGCTTGGTGCCGCCGGAAACCGGCGCGTCGACCAGTTCGACGTCGAACGCCGCCAGCCGTTCCGCCAGCGACATCACAGCGGCCGGACCCACGGTGGCCATCAGCAGGACAACGGTGCCCGGGCGCAGCGTCGCGGCGAGTTGGTCCGCCCCGAACAGCACCGCATCGGCCTGCGCCGGCGTCGCGACCATCAGGGCGACGACGTCGGCCCCGGCCACGGCGTCCTTGGCCGAGGCCGCCGGCGTCAGGCCGGGGACAGCGAGCGACTGCGCCCGGCCCTCGGCGACGTCAAAGGCGGCGACGTCGTGCCCGGCTTCGGCGAGGATGACCGCCATCGGTCCGCCCATCGCGCCCAGCCCGATCCATCCGACCTTGCTCATGGGGTGACTTCCTTTCCTGGGGCCGCGGACGTGGTGCCGCCGCGGAAGAGTTCAATGGTGTCGGCGAGCGCGTTTTCGTCGCCGACATTGCCGGCGAAGACGACGTAGGGCATGCCCTGCACGCCGGGTGCGGCCTCATCGGGCCGGAGCACCGAGACCATGCCGGGGAACAGCTGCCCCAGCACGGTGGCGCGCCGGATGCCGAGGCCCCGCACGGCGACGTCGTGCGAGGTGATGCCGCCCTTGGCGATCACCCACGCAGGGTTCGCGGCGAGCGCGGCCTGGACCACCTCGATCAGGGCCGCCGACACGCTGCGGGCAATTTCCAGGCTGGCGGCAGCGTCCGCTCCCTTGAGCAGCGACCGCGAGGTGTAGAGCAGGACGTCGGAGTCAGCCAGGGCACCGACCACCCGGGCCGCGGTGTCCGTGATGTGCGCGCCGCGGCGGGCCGGGGTGACCAGGTCGGCGACGGACAGTTCGATCTCGGTCACGCCGCCGCGCGCCTGCGCCGCCGCGACCTGGCGCGCTGTCTGGCCCACATGGGAGCCGACGACGGCGAGGCCGTGGCCGGCCGGGCGGCCGTCAGGCCAGATGTCCTGCGCCTGCAAGGTGGGCTTGGGGTCGAGCCCGGCGAGCGCACGGACGAAAGAGGGCCCGGTTCGGTGCAGGAACACCTTGCCTTCGCGCTGGACCTGCTGCAGGCCCAGCACAACGATCTCCAGGTCCGCGAACTCGGTGGCGTTGACGACGATGAGCTGCAGGTCGCTGGCCGAGCGCAGGATCTCCGCGACCCGGTCCTCTCCCCCGCTGCGGATGTCCTCAAGGCTGATGCTGAGCACCTGCTCCCGGGCAACGGTGCCGCCGCTCTTCTCCGCGACGAAGTCTTTGAGGTCCGAGGACCGGTAGCCGAAGGTGGCGTCCCTGGCGAACTCGGTTTCTCCGGCGGCCACGGGTTCCCCGCCCACCATGGCCCAGTGCACATCCCCGGCGGTGAAGCGTCCGGCTTCGAAATACGACGGTGCCAGCAGCACGCCGTCGAACCCGCGCCCGGTGACCTCGCGCCGGACGGCGTCGAGGGTGCGGATTTCGGCCATCACGTGGCCGCGGAGCGTCGAGTCGCTGCGGCTGACCAGGTCCAGCGGCGCGCCAAGCCGCTGTTCAAGTTCGAACAGCGCCCGCCCGGCTGCCTGGTTAAGCGCGACGGCGTCGGCCTCGTCCAGGCTGCGGGTGTTGGTCAGGATGAAGCAGGTCGATTCCGGCTCGGCGAGCGCCGTGGCGTACTCGGCGGCCTCAAGCACGGTGACAACCGAGACGCCGTGCACGGACTGCGAGCCGGTGGGGTCGTCGTCGAGCACGGCGGTGCGCCGGCCGGTGGCGGCGCGGTAGTCGCGGATCCGCTGCCGGGCGCCGGTCAGGTGCACCGGTTCAGGAACGGGCGCGGGGGCGGGATCCGGGGCGGCCGGCACGCCGGGGCGGGCAGTGCCATGTCTGGCGGGATGGGTTTCGTGGGTCATGCTGTGGTCCTTCCGGGTGCCGTGCGGCCGGAGCCGCACGGCACGTCCAGAGGCGCCTGGGGTCAGGAGACCTGCAGGCCGCCGTTGATGTCGTAGGTGGCGGCCGTGATGTAGCCGGCGTCCTCGCTCAGGAGGAACGCCATCAGGGCCGCAACTTCGTCGCGGGTGCCGACGCGGCCCATCATGATGCCCTCGGACATGGCGGCCTTGCGCTCCTCGCTCAGCGTGCCGCCCATGATGTCGGTATCGATCGGGCCCGGCGCCACCGCGTTGACGGTGATGCCGAACTCGCCGACTTCGCGGGCCAGCGCCCGGGTGAAGCCCAGGATTCCGGCCTTGGAGGCGCTGTAGGCGACCTTGGAGAAGGTTCCGCCGCCGCGCTGGGCGGAGATCGAGGAGACGCTGACGATCCGGCCGAGCCGCCGCTCGATCATGCCCTTGAGTACCCGCTGCGAGACGATGAAGGTGCCGCGCATGTTGATCGCGAAGACCTTGTCCCACTCGGCGACGGACGTTTCCATAAACGGCGTGGGCGAGCTGATCCCGGCCAGGTTGGCCAGCCCGACGATGGGCGGCAGCGTCTCCTCGACCTCGGTGATGGCCCGGTCCACCGAGGCCTCGTCCGAGACGTCGGCGCCGACGCCGATCGCCTTGACGGCCCGGTTGGAGCCGATCTCGGCCGCGGCGGCTTTGGCGTCCTCGGCGTTGATGTCCAGGATCGCGATGGACCAGCCGTCGCGGGCCAGGCGGTCGGCCGTGGCCCGGCCGATGCCGCGGGCCGACGCCGCTCCGGTCAGGACGACGGTGCGCTCGGCGGGGAAGGTGCTGTTTTCGGTCATGGCTGGTTCCTAGTGGCTGTCTGCGGCGGGGACGGTTGCTCCGGAGGCGGAGACACCTTCCGGGCGGTGGCGGGCGTAGAGGTAGGTGGCGACGGCGGTGATCGCGAGGCAGGCGGCCAGGAAGACGAGGCCGCTCTGGCTGTTACCGGTGGCGTCCTTGAGCAGGCCTACGATGTACGGGGCCACAAAGCCGCCCAGGTTGCCGAGCGAGTTCACCATGGCGAGGCCGGCGGCTGCCGCGGCTCCGGTCAGCGCCGCGGACGGCATGGCCAGGAACGGTGCGATCGCGGAGTAGATGCCCATCGCCGCCAGGGTCAGGAAGACCATGGCGAGCACGGCGTTGACGGGGAGCAGGAAGCCGGCGCCGAGCAGGCCGACGGCGGCAAGCACCATGCTGGCGCTGGCGTGCCAGACGCGGTTGCCGGTGCGGTCCGAGCGCTTGCTCCAGAAGTAGACGAACACGGCGGCGATGGCGTACGGGATGAAGACGATGAAGCCCACCTGGACGGAGTCGAACTTGCCGAGGGCCTTGACGATGGTCGGCATCCAGAGGCCCAGGCCGTAGATGCCGCAGACCAGGCCGAAGTACAGGGCCGAGTACGCGAGGGTGCGGGGATCCTTCAGGCCGGCAAGGAAGTTGTGGTTGCCGGACTTCTGCTTGTCGGCCAGTTCCTTGCTCATGGTGGTGGAGAGCCAGTCGCGCTCCTCCGGCTTGAGCCACTTGGCGTGCTCGGGCCGGTCGGTCATGACGAACGGCGTGATGATGCCCAGCACGATCGCCGGGATGCCTTCAATGATGTACAGCCACTGCCAGCCGTGCAGGCCCGCGACGCCTTCCAGGCCCAGGAGCATGCCGGAGACCGGGGCGCCGAGGGCGTTGGAGATCGGCTGGGCAAGGATGAAGATGCCCAGCACGGTCACGCGCTGCGCGGCCGGGAACCAGAGGGTCAGGTAGAAGAGGATGGCCGGGAAGAAGCCGGCCTCGGCCGCGCCCAGCAGGAAGCGGATGATGTAGAAGGTGGTCTCCCCGTTGACCAGGAACATGGCGGTGGCGAAGATGCCCCAGGTGATGAGGATGCGGGCGATCCACTTGCGGGCGCCGTAGCGGTACATGCCGCCGTTGCTCGGAATTTCCAGCAGGGCGTAGCCCAGGAAGAAAATGCCGGCGCCGAGGCCGTAGGCAGCTTCGGTAAGGCCGATGTCGCCCTGCATGCCCAGTTTGGCGAAGCCGACGTTGTTGCGGTCCAGGTAGGCGATGAAGTACAGCAGGACGATCAGCGGCATCAGCCGCCGGCGGACCTTGCGGAGGGTGGTCTGGCCCAGTTCGCTCAACGCGGGGGCCGCGGTCAGGGAGGTCATCGCGGGCCTCCACCGGTGATCAGGGTGCCCTGGGAAGGGACGTGCGCGCGCATAAAGACTCCTTTGGCTGGCGGCATTCTGTGGCTGACTTAGATGTCAGATGTCTGATATCTAGATGAGATTCTAATCACAGCGCAGGACGGCGTCAACAGGGCCGGGAAAGAGCCGCAGTGGCTTGCCGGGCCGCCGCGGAGGGCAGCCCGCCGCGGGGGTCCGCTGCCCGCGGGGCTCAGCAGGCCGGGGCAGCTCAGCTGGCGGCGGCACCGCGGCTGGAGACCGCGAGGTAGCGTTCGTAATCCTCGAAGGTCTGGGTGATGTGGGCGTCCATCGCGGAGCGCGCGGCCGCCGGCTCGCCGGCCGCGATGGCGGCCAGGACCAGTTTGTGGTGGTGGATGGCATGCCGCTGCACGTCGGGGAAGGCCGAGGTCTCCCGCCGCATGGCGTACAGCAGGGTCGAGAGCTGGCCCAGCAGGGCGGGCACAAAGGGGTTGCCCGAGGCCCGCAGTACGGTGTCGTGGAAGGTGATGTCGGCCAGGGTCAGTGCGTCGACGTCGCCCGCGTGGTGTGCGGCTTCCATCAGCTCGACGCTTTCGGTCATGGCGGCCAGGTCGGCCTGGCTGTGGCGGGCGGCGGCCAGTTCGGCGGCGCCGGTCTCGACCATGCGACGGACCTCGAGCAGGCGCAGCGCCACCTCGTCGGAGGCGACTCCCCTCGACGCGGCCCGCATGATCGCATCAAGGCCGGTCCAGCGCTCGGGCGGATTGACGAAGGTGCCCAGGCCGCGCTTCACGTAGACGACGTTTTGCGCCTTGAGCGCCTTCATCGCTTCCCGGGCGGTCAGGCGGCTGACACCGGATTCCTTGGCGATGTCGGCCTCCGGCGGCAGGGCGTCGTCGGCCTTGATCTGGCCGCTGAGGATGTACTCGAGGACTTTGTCCACAACGACGTCGACCAGCGTCCGTCGCGCTTCTGCCATCGTGTTCCCCTGCCTGCGCGCCCGGAAGCGCACGGTTTGCCTTTCCTCAACACTACTCGACGCCCGGCGGCGGTCTTTGCCGCCGTCGTGCGTTAACAAAAGCAACGCGGGGTCACTCCACGCCCATTCCGGTGAGTGGAATGGGCCGGAGGTGACCCCGCGTTGCTGTGGTGCTGTGGAACTTAGAGCGCTGCGTAGACTTCGCGCAGCAGCTTGGCCGTCTCGGACGGCGTCTTGCCGACCTTGACGCCGGCAGCCTCGAGGGCTTCCTTCTTGGCCTGGGCGGTGCCCGCGGAACCGGAGACGATGGCGCCGGCGTGGCCCATGGTCTTGCCTTCCGGGGCGGTGAAGCCGGCCACGTAGCCGACGACCGGCTTGGTGACGTGGGCCTTGATGTAGTCGGCGGCACGTTCTTCGGCGTCGCCGCCGATTTCGCCGATCATCACGATCGCCTTGGTCTCGGGGTCAGCTTCGAAGGCTTCGAGGGCGTCGATGTGGGTGGTGCCGATGACCGGGTCGCCGCCGATGCCGATGGCGGTGGAGAAGCCCAGGTCGCGCAGTTCGTACATCATCTGGTAGGTCAGGGTGCCCGACTTGGAGACCAGGCCGATGGGGCCCTTGCCCGTGATGTTGGCCGGGGTGATGCCGACGAGGGCCTCGCCCGGGGTGATGATGCCGGGGCAGTTCGGTCCGATGATGCGGGTGACCTGCTTGCCGTCGGCGTCGACCTTGGACTGGGCCAGTGCCCAGAATTCGGCGGAGTCCTGGACCGGCACGCCTTCGGTGATGACGACGACCAGGCCGATGCCGGCCTCGATGGCTTCAACCACGGCGTCCTTGGTGAAGGCCGGCGGCACGAAGACGATGGAGACGTCCGCGCCGGTCTCCGCCATGGCTTCCTTGACGGTGCCGAAGACGGTGATTTCGTTGTCGCCGTGCAGGACCGTGGTGCCGGCCTTGCGGGCGTTGACGCCGCCGACAATGTTGGTGCCGGCCTTGAGCATCAGGGCGGTGTGCTTGGTGCCTTCGCCGCCGGTGATGCCCTGGACGATGACCTTGGAGTCCTTGTTCAGATAAATAGACATAGTCGGGTCCCTTTACTTCGCTGCGTTGGCGAGCTCGGCAGCCTTGTCGGCGCCCTCGTCCATGGTGGCGGCCAGGGTAACCAGCGGGTGGTTGGCCTCGGCCAGGATGCGGCGGCCTTCCTCGACGTTGTTGCCGTCGAGGCGGACGACCAGCGGCTTGTTCGCGGAGTGGCCCAGCTCGGCGAGTGCGCCGACGATGCCCTTGGCGACAGCGTCACAGGCGGTGATGCCGCCGAAGACGTTGACGAAGACGGACTTGACCTGCTCGTCGCCCAGGATGACGTCGAGGCCTGCTGCCATGACCTCGGCGGAAGCTCCACCGCCGATGTCCAGGAAGTTGGCGGGCTTGACGTTGCCGTGGTTTTCGCCGGCGTAGGCGACGACGTCGAGCGTAGACATGACCAGGCCGGCACCGTTACCGATGATGCCGACTTCGCCGTCGAGCTTGACGTAGTTGAGGTCCTGGGCCTTGGCCTTGGCCTCGAGCGGGTCCGCGGCGTCCTTGTCTTCAAGGGCGGAGTGCTTCGGGTGGCGGAAGTCGGCGTTCTCGTCGAGGGAGACCTTGCCGTCCAGGGCGACGATGTCGCCGGCGCCGGTCTTGACCAGCGGGTTGACCTCCACGAGGGTGGCGTCTTCCTTCTTGAAGACGTCCCACAGCTTGAGGATCACGGCGGCGACCTTGCCGCGCAGTTCCTCGGCGAAGCCGGCAGCGGCGACGATCTCGTCGGCCTTGGCCTGGTCGATGCCGACGGCCGGGTCGATCGCGATCTTGGCGAGGGCCTCGGGACGTTCGACGGCGAGCTGCTCGATTTCCATGCCGCCCTCGACCGAGCACATGGCGAGGTAGTTGCGGTTGGCACGGTCCAGCAGGACGGAGAAGTAGTATTCCTCGGCGATGTCGGCACCCTGGGCAATCATCACCTTGTTGACGGTGTGGCCCTTGATGTCCATGCCGAGGATGTTGGTGGAGTGCTCCAGCGCCTCATCGGCGGTCTTGGCGACCTTAACGCCCCCGGCCTTTCCGCGGCCACCGGCCTTAACCTGTGCCTTGACGACAGTTACGCCGCCGATCTTCTCGGCAGCTGCCTTTGCTTCTTCAGGGGTGTGCGCCACGATGCCAGCAAGCACGGGTACACCGTGCGCCTCGAACATATCGCGCGCCTGATATTCAAACAGGTCCACGGTTTAGTGTCCTTCTACGTCGAAGTAGTTTCTGTACAGCCGGACCCCACGTACTCGCGGTTACCGGGCTGCGGAATAAACGCACCCTGCGACAAGCTTGGAAACGAGCCACACGGCGCAATGCTCCTCTTTCGAACTCTAGTCCTTCGTTTGGACCAGCCCGACCCAGAGTACCGCTTATGTGAGTAAGGACACTATTCTATTGAGCGTAGAAAAACCGCTAGATTACGGGGTTTTTGGGGCCTCCGACGGCGCCGCGGTGGGCTTTTTGGCGGCCGGCAAGATCAGCTCGTAACGGTCGCGCGCAACGAAGAATGCGACGCCGGCGGAGACGTTTCCGCAGGCGACCCCGCCGTTGTAGGCGGAGCAGCGCAGGCCGTTGCGCTCGATGTTCTGCCCGTCCCCGATGACGGGCAGCTGCGAGATCGGACCGTTGCGGGTGCCTTTGGGACCGTACTCGGTTTCCTGCTGTGTGACGCCGGAGCGGCATTCGCCGTAGACGGCCTGGTCCGGGGTCAGCAGAGCCGTGCCGCCCAGGTAGCCGAGGCCGGTGCCGGAGCAGTCGTCGCGGATGTCCTTGGCGTCGGGCTCCGGGTAGGCGGCGAGCTCACAGTGCGCCACCGGCACGGTCGCGAACTTGGCATTCCCGCTGCCGGCGAAGCCGTTCTGCTCATAGGGCAGGTTGACGTGGCCGCCCCGCGCGGAGGTCAGCGAGCAGACGATGTTGCGGTCCGCGGTGACGAAGCTCAAGGAGTCCGGCCCGGCATTGAGCGACGCCGGGTCCGTCAGGGGCGCCTGCTTGAGCTGCTCCAGGGCGGGCAGCGGGGCCGGCGGGACGTAGTCCGGGTCCTTCTGCGTAACGGTGCACGCCGTGGACACCGCCAGGACAAAGGCGGCCAGGATCCCCAAAAACGTCCGACGCATGCGCTCCATTATGCCTGTCGGCACGCGCTGGCCGGCGGACCCGCGGGGCGGGTTTGAGGTCCGGTCACGCGTCGATCTTGGTGAGCGGGGCGTACCGCAGCAGTAGCCGCTTTTCGCCGACGCCGAACTTCACCTTCGCGACGGTCTTGTCCCCCGCGCCTTCGACGGCCAGCACGGTGCCGTTGCCGAAGCTGGTGTGGTTGACCTTGTCCCCCACGCTGACGGCGACGATCTCCTTCTGCGGCTGGACCCTGTTCTTGGCGATGGCGGCCGGGACGTCCGCGTTGAAGCCGGCCGAGGAGTCCGCCCCGGTGCCGCGGGCGGTGCCCGCGCCCCAGAAGGATCCGCCGTAGCGGCTGGACCCGATCGAGCCGCCGCTCCCCCAACTGCTGGCTTGGCGGGTGGATCCTTCGCGTTTCCACTCGACCAGCTCGGCCGGGATTTCCTCGATGAACTGGCTGGCAGGGTTGTACTGGCTCTGGCCCCACATGCTGCGGACCTCGGACCGGGTCAGGTACAGGCGTTTCCGGGCGCGGGTCAGGCCCACGTAGGCGAGCCGGCGTTCTTCCGCCAGCTCCTTGGGGTCGGTGGCGGAGCGCTGGTGCGGGAACAGCCCGTGCTCCATGCCGGTGAGGAACACCACCGGGAACTCCAGGCCCTTGGCGGTGTGCAGGGTCATCAGCGTGACCACGCCGAGGCGCTTGGCTTCGGCGACGGCGGCATCGATGTCGGCGCCCGGCGCGTCCGGGATCTGGTCGGCGTCGGCCACCAGGGAGACCTGTTCCAGGAAGGCGCCGAGGGAGCCTTCGGGGTTGTCCCGCTCGTATTCGCGCACGACGGCGACGAGTTCGGCGAGGTTTTCCACCCGGGATTCGTCCTGCGGGTCGGTGCTGGAGCGCAGCGTGGCGAGGTAGCCGGTCTGCTCCAGGACGGCTTCCAGGGCGGCGGCGGCGCCCGACCCGGAGGCAACCTCGGCCAGGTCGTCGAGGAGCTTCACGAAGCCCAGGACGGCGTTCACTGAGCGGGTGGCCATGCCCGGTGCTTCCTCGGCGCGGCGGGCGGCGGCCATAAAGGAGGTCCGGTCGCGCTGCGCGAGCGAGGCGATGGCGCCCTCGGCCCGGTCGCCGATGCCGCGCTTGGGCTCGTTCAGGATGCGGCGCAGGTTGACGTCGTCGTCCGGGTTGACCAGCACGCGCAGGTAGGCGAGCGCGTCCTTGATTTCCTTGCGCTCGTAGAAGCGGGTGCCGCCGACCACTTTGTAGGGCAGCCCGACGCGGACCAGGACGTCTTCGATGGACCGGGACTGGGCGTTGGTGCGGTAGAAGATCGCGACGTCGCCGGGGCGGAGGTTGCCCTCGTCCTGCAGCCGGTCGATTTCCTTGGCGATGAACTGGGCCTCGTCGTGCTCGTTCTCGCCGACGTAGCCGACGATCTTCTCGCCGTCGCCCTCGGCCGTCCAGAGCCGCTTCTCCGGCCGGTTGGGGTTCCGGGAGATCACCGAGTTGGCGGCGCTGAGGATGGTCTGGGTGGAGCGGTAGTTCTGCTCGAGCTTGATGGTCCGGGCATCCGGATAGTCCTTCTCGAACTCCACAATGTTGCGGATGTCCGCGCCGCGGAAGGCGTAGATGGACTGGTCGGAGTCGCCGACGACCGTGAGCTCGGCCGCGCCGGGGCCTTCGCCGACAATCTCGCGCACCAGGGCGTACTGGGCGTGGTTGGTGTCCTGGTACTCGTCCACCAGCACGTGCCGGAAGCGGCGCCGGTAGGAGTCAGCGAGCGCCGGGAAGGCCCGGAACATGTAGACCGTCTCGGCGATCAGGTCATCGAAGTCCATCGCGTTGGCCTGGCGCAGGCGCTGCGTGTAACCCTTGAAAACTTCGGCGACGGCCTGTTCGAAGGGGTCGCTGTAGTTGGCGCTGGAGGCGTAGCTGTCCGCGTCGATCAGCTCGTTCTTGAGCGCGGAGATCTTGTGCTGGATGGCCTTGGGGGCAAACCGCTTGGGGTCCAGGTCCAGGTTCTTGGCCACCAGCGTGATCAGCCGGAGCGAGTCGGCGGAGTCGTAGATGGAGAAGTTGGAGTTCAGGCCGACGTTGGCCGCCTCGCGCCGCAGGATTCGGACGCAGGAGGAGTGGAAGGTGGAGATCCACATGGTCTTGGCCCGGCCGCCGACCAGCAGTTCGATCCGTTCCCGCATCTCCGCGGCGGCCTTGTTGGTGAAGGTGATGGCCAGGATCTCGCCGTGGTGCGCGCGCCGGGTGGCGATCAGGTAGGCGATGCGGTTACTGAGCACCCGGGTCTTGCCGGAGCCGGCGCCTGCGACGATCAGCAATGCGCCGCCGGCGTGCTTGACTGCTTCCTCCTGCTGAGGGTTCAGGCCCTGCAGCAGCTCATCCGCGTTGGGGAGCCTGGGGCGGTCCCAGTCCTCGTGTCCACCGGGGTTCCCGTTGTGGCCGCCGACGTGGTGACTTCCGCCGTTGCTCCCGCCGGGGTGGCTTCCGGAGGACCCGAAGCCGGGGGCAGATCCCAGGTCCGGCAGGCCGCTGCCAACCCCCGGGTTTCCGGACGCTTTGGCGGGCGCGGCCGGGGTGGAGGCAGCTTGGAGGGGTCCGTCGGCATAGGGGTCAAACAACATATCCATGGTGTTAACAAGTCTAGGCGGTGCCACTGACGCCACGATCCGCGGCCCCTCCCACCCGCGGGACATGCCCTCCCCAAGCGCCAGCGGATGAACATACTGGCGTTATGTCCACGCTTAGAGCCCAAGTATGAGCATGTCCCCCGGGCGGCCACGTAAAAAATGGGCATGTTCCGCGGTCGTATAGAGGGCCCGCTAGCCTACGGACCCGGATTCCAGCGCTGCGCGGAGCTGCCGGACCGCCGTCGTACCTCCGGCGACGAACCAGTCCAAGCCGTTGACGCGGACGACGTCGGTGGCGCCGCCGGCCGCGAGCACAATCGCCTGGCCCGGCAGCCAGTCCCACTCCGGGGAGCTGTGCTGGAACCAGCAGTCCAGGCCGCCGTCGGCCACCCGGCCAAGGTCGCACGAGCCGGAGCCAAACATCCGCAGCGCCGCTGCCGAGGTCGCCGCGGCGTGCCAGGGCATGGCGCACATCGGGTCCGCGAGCCAGGTGGGATGGATGTAGGTGGCAGCGCCCAGCTCGGCCAGCGGCGTGTCTGCGCGCCCCCCGCCTGCCGCGCTGGGCCGGAAACTGGTCAGCGGCTCACCGTTCAGCGTGGCCGCGCGCGTGGTGCCGCCGAGCCAGAGCTTGTCCTCCTCCGGCTGGAAGATGGCACCGAGCAGCGGGCCGGAGGAGTCCTTGAGGGCGATCGCGGAGCACCAGTAGCTGGAGCCGTGCAGGAAGTTGTAGGTGCCGTCCACGGGGTCGATCACCCAGGTCCGGCCGCTGCTGCCCTGCTCGGAGGCACCTTCCTCGCCGAGGATGCCGTCGTCGGGCCGGCAGCGCTGCAGCTGTTCGAGCACATAGGCCTCGGCGGCGTGGTCGGCCGCGGTCACAACATCGGAGACCGACGTCTTCCGCTGCCCTTCCAGTCCTGCCTGCCGCATCAGCAGCGCGAGGGTGCCGGCTTCCCGTACCAGGGCCTCGGCGAGCTGGTAGTCATCCAGTTCGGGGCTGAGTTCCGCGGTGCTGTGCCGGCCGAGCCGGTGCCTGCCAAGTTCATTGCTGCCTGATTCGCTCACGCGTTCAGCCTAACCGGCGCCCAGAAGAACTGAACAGGCACGCCGAACCAACGCCGCCCTCGCCGAAGCCCGGCCGGCGCGGCGGCGGCCAGGGGCGATAATGGAGCCATGGCCAAGACACCCGCGCAGCGGATCAAGAAGCACGGCACGAACGCTGCCGTTCCCCAGCACCATCTGCCCGCGGTGATCAACCCCAGTACCAGCCGAACCCCGCAGAAGGCGCAGAGCAACAGCAACCTGATCCTGATCGCCGGTGTCGTGGCAAGCCTGTTCCTGTTCTGGTACGTGCACCTGCTGACCCTGAACCAGCTCACGCAGCTGACCGGCGGGATCCCGATGCCCGATTCGCTGGTCGGCGGCTTCGATCGGGGATTCGTGGAGCAGCTGCGCTCCGCCATGGACGGAGACGCCCGCGGGCAGCTCAATTACGTGCACAAGACGGCCGGCACCCTGTTCCCGTTGATCTTCGGCTTCACCTGGCTGCTGCTGATCGGCACCAATGTGGCCCGGAAACCGCTCCGTTGGGCCCTTTGGGCGGTCCCGCTGCTGTTCGCGGGGGTGCGGCTGTGGGGTAACTCGGCCATCGACGCCATGCTGTCCGCAGACACGCTCGACGGCGGCCAGGTCGCCCTGGCGTCGGGGCTCACAGTGGCCGGCTGGCTCCTGCTCGTGCTGAGCCTGGTGGTCGGCGGGGCCGCGGTCTTCCTGGGCCGCAAGGCCTCGTCCGCCCGGGCTGACGCGGCAGGACCTGCCACTCTCTAGCGTTCACGGGGCCGAGGCTCGGGTTGGCCCCGGGCCTGGTATGCCACGCGTCCGGGCCCACAGTGGGACATGCCCATTCTTGGCGGGATTCAGTGCGCATCTACCCACTATGTCCAGTGCGGGGTGTTTGCGAGGGGCATGCTCCATCTAAACTGCGGCTTTGGAACGTGACACCACGGGACATGCCCATTCTTGGAGGGGTTCAGTGGGCACATAACCACCATGTCCGATGCCCGGAGTGCGCGAGGGGCATGCGCCGCAAGGCCGGTGAATGCTGATCCCGGGTGTACCGGAAGTGCTGAGGACGCGGGATTAGCTGCGGTCGAAGCCCGTGACACGAAGCAGCCAGGACCGGAACGATTCTCGTCCCAACTCCGCCTTGAGGAAGTCGCGAGCTTGCTGCGCACGGTGGGGGGCGCCGGCGTTTTCGAAGTGGACCTCAGCCTCTGAAAGAGCTTGGCGAGCTGAATTCTTATCGCCGGTTGCGAGGTACGCCCTCCCCAAGAGGAACCACGCATCTGCCACCACTTGAAGTGATGCTGTCCCGGTGCCGCAGATGTCCTCGAGCAGGGTAACCGCGGACTTTGCATCCCCGGCTAGAAAACTCCAATGAGCTCGATTGCGCTTTAGAAGGAGCATGTCGTTCTCGCTGCCACCAATGACGTCCGTAGCCAACTCGGCCCGCTCGATGCACCTGAGCGTGTCCGGATCAGCGACGTTTGCTGCGAGGCGCATGGCGGCGGACGCCTTGTTGAACTTGGCCCAGACATTCAAGTCCCGGGCTGGCGAAAATGTTGAGGCGGCAAGCTCGTGATAGCGCAAGCCCTCCTCTATGTCGTCACATAGGAACGCCACGTTCCCGATAACCCAATAGGCCTTTCCCGCTAACTGCTCGTCCACTTCGTCGGAAATGACATTTGCGAGGCCCTTGCTTTCGGACCAGGCGTCTGTCAGCTTGCCGGAGTCCGCAAGCGCGGCGATCAATGCCTGCCTCGCCTTAACGTTGACGTCGACGTCAGACTCATGGTTGGTCAGTTCAACGGCTGCCCTAGCTTCGGCGGCAGCAGACTCAAGCAGCCCGGAACCCTGATGGGCCTTTGCAACGAGAATGTGCACTTGGGCTCGCAATTGCGGAGAGATTGCCTGGGCGTCACTTACGAGCGTCGAGGCCGTGTCAGCACAGGCCTCGAAGTTGGCGTCGGACAAGAAGCATTCAGCACGGAAATACGTCATGGACCACCACGACTCCAGATCGCCGTCGTTCAGCGCAATGTCAGCGGCCACACTCGCACTCTTTGCGGCTTCCGCGAAGTCGTGGCTTGACTGATGCTCTCGCGCCCGAAGCTCGGCCGCGGCATATGCCGGCGAGACTGATTGTTGTCGCATGGATCCATTATCCGTTCTCGAGAGGACGAAGCAGGACAGCACACGCAAGCCAATGCCGATGCAAAACGCAAGACTTCCGCGCGAATAGCATAAGCTTCCGATAATTCGTCGAAATCGTTACCCATCGGCGTGTTAGCTACCCCTATACTGAAGTCGCACCACATGAGTCACATTAGCCTCTCACGTAACAGGAGTCCTACATGAAGAAGACCCTCGCAACACTCCTCGTAGCCGGTGCCCTGGCAGCTGCTGGCCTTTCGGCTTCAGCGGCTGTCTCGGCCAGCGGCGACAACTCGGGACAGGGCTCCGTAGTGGCAGTCAACTACTGGCCCGACACCATCCGCAAGTAAGGCGAGTCAGCAACCGCAAAGGGCGGGAATCGGAGTTAGCTCCGGTTCCCGCCCTTTGTCATACCTAGCAATAACAGCCCAGCCGCCGGCGTTCGCCAACCGCACCCCGCCGGCCGCACCCCGCCCGGGCAGCCCCCGCCGGATCCCTACTGCGAAACCGCCCGGCCCTCGCTGATGAGGGCTTCGACGGCTTCGGCGGGCGCCGGCCGGCCGAAGTAGTAGCCCTGGCCGCTGCCGCAACCCAGCCGGACCAGTTCCTCGGCCTGCTCGGCCGTCTCAATGCCCTCCGCTACGGCCTTGAGCCCGCAGGCATGGATCAAATGCAGCACGGCCTCGACAAAGCCGCCCTGCTCCTCGTCCGTTCCCAGTCCGTCGATCAGGCTCTTGTCGATTTTGACCACGTTGACCGGGAGCCGGCGCAGGTAGCTGATGGAGGAGTATCCCGTGCCGAAGTCGTCGATTTCGAGTTGCACGCCGAGCTGCCGCAGCCCGCTGAGCGAGTACTTGTCCACGTCGCCGCCGGTGACGGCCATGGATTCCGTCAGCTCGATGATGAGGTTCGCGGCATCGACGCCCGTCTCGCGGAGGATGTCCTGAACGTGTTCGATCAGCTCGAGGTTCTGCAACTCGGTGGTGGAGATGTTGACCCGGACGGAGAACTCGCTGTCCAGCGGCAGCCGCTCCTGCCAGTCCCGGAGCTGGCGGACGGCGTTGCGCAGGACCCAGTGCCCCAACTCCACGATCATCCCGGTCTCCTCCGCCAGCGGGATGAACTGGTCCGGCATCAGGAGCCCGCGCTCGGGGTGGTTCCAACGGACCAGCGCCTCGACGCCCTCGATCCGCCCGCTAGCGAGCTCCACCACCGGCTGGAAGTGCAGCGTCAGCTGGTCCTGGCGGATCGCCTCGCGCATTTCGGTGACCATCAGGCTCTGCAGCCTGCGGGCGTACAGCAGCGCCGGTTCAAAGATCTTGATCCCGCTGTGCGGCTGCGCCTTCGCCGCATACATGGCCGTGTCGGCTTCCATCACCAGGTCGTCGGCGGACTGGCCCGGCTCCGCCACACGCACCCCGATGCTGGTGCCGCAGGTAACCCTCAGGTCGCCGATCTCCAGAGGCTCGCTGAGGGCCTTGAGAATCCTGTTGGCCACCCGCCGGGCGCGCACGAGGTTGGATTTGGGCAGCATGACGGCGAATTCGTCGCCGCCGAGCCTCGCCACGGTATCCGTTACCCGCACCGCGTCCTGCAGCCGCCGGGCGATCACCCGCAGCACGTCGTCGCCCGCGCTGTGGCCCAGCGTGTCGTTGATGCCCTTGAAGGAGTCAAGATCGAGAATCAGCAGGGCCGGCGGCATCTCTCCGCGGGACGTTTCGGCGAGCGCGTGGCTGAGCACCGAGTTCAGCGCGGTCCGGTTGGCCAGCTGGGTCAGGGGGTCCGTCAGCGCCATCCGTTCCAGCTCAACTTGGGCCTGGCGCAGCATCGCGGTCCGGCTTTCGACGCGCTCCTCAAGCTCCTGGTAGATGGTCTGCAGATCATCAGCCATCAGGTTGATGCCCGCAATGACGGCGGCGACGTCGTCGCGCGCGCCGGAGTGGGGAATCCGGGTGCTTAGATCGCCGCTGGCGATCCGGACGATTCCCTCCACGAGGCTATGGAGCCGGGGGTCTGGTACATCACTTTTCACTCGTATAAGGCCTTAACCACTTGAGGGCGTCTGTGCGCGAAATGAAGAACTCCGCCGGAATGGTTTCCGTCCTTGAACGCAGCAGGTAATGCGCAATAACGCGGTCCACGGGGCTTTCCCCCACCAGCGCGAACGCCGAGGCGGCAATGGATCCGGCATAGACCTGGCGGGCCTCCACGCTGACGCCGACGACGCCGGAAATGACCAGGAGCACCGGAACCCGCTTACCGTCCGCAAGGGTCCGGACTGCGGCACCGGCCTCTCGCGCCTCCGGCCCCTCGATCTCCCGGTTCGGCGGGAGCGCGACTTCGATGATGCCGCCTTCGAGCAGCCGGACGCCGATGACTGGCTCCGCGGGAGCTTCCGCTGGGGGAACTCCCGGTTCGGCCAGTCCCAGTTCCGCGAGGCTGAGCACTGTAAGGGACGACGACGGCGACCCGTCGCCGGGTGCGTCAAGTAGGGCCGGGGTTTCCTCGGGGACTTGCCCGCCCGGCGCGGCGGGGGCTTCGACCGTCACAGGGCAGCTACCCGACGGACAACAGCCGCGTGGGCGGGGTGGTCGCCGAAGGAAGTCGCTGCCAGGCGCGGCGCAACCAGCTGATCAGACATGTGCCCCCACAGACTACAAGTCGGCAATTCGGCGTGCGCTGGAGCCAAGCTCCTGCACGAGGCACCGGAGCGTTCCGGCGAATGCCCCCATAATAGTGCAAGCCACCGCCCGGATGAGACATAAGACACCCCACGACACAGATTGGCCGAAAGCGCCGAAGAGGTAGCGGACCGCACGCGGTGCCCGCCTGCGCCGCGTCAGCGGGGAGAAGTCCCCTGCACGCGCGCCAGCTTGCGCGTCACCAGCTCCTGCCGGACGCGTTGCGCGACCACCAGCCCCAGCGCCGCCGTACCAATGGTGATGGGGTATCCCATCAGCCGTTCCAGGGTGCCGGGCTCGGGCACCCGCATGCCGGTGGCCCCGCCGGTGATGAGGGCGGCCAGCGAGACGGCGCCGCAGGCCAGGATGAACCAGCCCAGCGGCGTCTGTTGGCGCCACAGCCAGCCCACCAGCACCAGGGCCAGGCCGCCGGCGGCGAAGTACATCAGCGCCCCGGCCAGATGCCAGCCGGAGCCGGCGTCTTCGGGCACCAGCCCCACGATCACGGTCCCGGCGCCGGCGGTCACGCTGAGCGACCGGGCAGCAAAGGCGGCGGTCGACGGCGAACGCCGCCCCGGGACGACGGCGAGCCGCGCGCCGGCCCGGGCAGCGACGCCGATCACGGCGGAGCTGAGCAGCAGCGCCCCGACCATCATGCCGATCCCCTGCACCACAAACGAGGCGTTCATCAGCAGGTGAGCCGGCGAACAGACGTCGCGGCCGGAGAACTCGCCGCAGCCCAGGGCGCCGAGGTCACTGATGTAGCCGGTGCGCCGGCTGTACGGCTCCCGGCCCGCCCACGCCCCGATCACCGCCGCCTCGGCGACGAAATACTGCAGCACGCTCAGTTTCGCGAGCGCTCCGAGATAGAACCTCGTGGCGGCCACATCGGGAAAATAAATAAGGTCCCGGGAAACCGTCCGGGCTGAGGCTGTCATGCCAAGAGCGTAGTACGCGCACTCACCTTGTATGCTTGTATCCGTGTCCGGACGGGCCGGCCGACGGCCACCCGCCTGCACGCCCGCCCTCGTAGCTCAGTGGATAGAGCACGGCTCTCCTAAAGCCGGTGTCGTTGGTTCGATTCCAATCGAGGGCACTTGGACTCCCAGACGCCGGCCGCCGGCGAAGACGATGAACGGCGCTTCGAACTGCGCACCTACCTGCTGGGCAGCTGGACCGTGGCCCGCACCCTGCTGGACCGGGCCACCGGCAGCCGCGGCACCTTCACCGGCGTCGTCCGCTTTACGGATACCGACGACGGCGGCCTCCGCTTCCGTGAAGAAGGCACCGTGTACTGGAACCCGGCAGGCGCCGCGCCCTTTACCGGCCCGGCGAGCCGCGAGTACCTCCTGAAACCCTCGGCAACACCGGAGGCGATGGACATGTTCTTCCCCGACGGCCGCCCCTTTCACCGCATCGGCTTCGGCGGGCAGGACAGCCGGGACACGCACTGGTGCGATCCGGACTCCTACCGGGTCGACTACACCCGGCTCGGGCCGGATGAATTCCGTTACCGCTGGGATGTCACCGGCCCGGCCAAGGACCTGGAGCTCGACTCCATGCTCACCAGAACGGGCGTGAATCCCCGCATTGTGGTCTCCGCCGTCTGCGTCTTTGATGCCGCCGGCCGGCTGCTGACCGTCCGCAAACGCGGCACGGAAAAATTCATGCATCCGGGCGGCAAGCCCGAGGCCGGCGAAACCGCGGCCCAGGCTGCCTCGCGCGAACTTGAAGAGGAAGTCGGTATTGTGGTGGCGGCCGAGGACCTGGAACCCCTCGGCAGCTGGCTGGCCGAGGCCGCCAACGAGGCAGCCACACAGATCGAGGCCACGGTCTTCACCGCGCCCACGTTGATTAACGCAACGGGCAGCTGGACCGCACGCCCGTCCGCCGAGATCGCCGAAATTCGCTGGCTCGACCTGGCCGGCCCGCTGCCGGAGGACCTGGCGCCGCTGCTCACGGAGCACGTGCTGCCCGCCCTCGCCGCGCAGCCCGGCCGGCACACGGCCGGCCCCACCCCAGGCCGGCGCACCCCAGCCGGCCGCACCCCAGCCGGGCGGACCCCAAGCCAGGACTAAAGCTCCGGCACCGCTTCGGCCGCCACCGCGGTGGCCTCGGCGAACTGGGTCCGGTACAGCTCCGCGTAGCGGCCCTCTGCGGCGAGCAGTTCGTTGTGCGTGCCGCGCTCAACGATCACGCCGTCCTCAACCACCAGGATGGCGTCGGCGGCGCGGATGGTGGAGAGCCGGTGCGCGATCACCACGGCGGTGCGGCCCTCCAGCGCCGCGCCCAGCGCTTCCTGCACCGCGGCCTCGTTGGTCGAGTCCAGCGCGGCCGTGGCCTCGTCCAGGATCACCACCCGCGGCTGGGCAATGAGCAGCCGCGCGATGGTGAGCCGCTGCCGTTCGCCGCCCGAGAGCCGGTAGCCGCGCTCCCCCACCACGGTGTCCAGGCCGTCCGGCAGCGAGCGGATCATGTCCTCGAGCCGGGCCTGGCGCAGCACGTCCCACATCAGCTCCTCGCTGGCGCCCGGGCGGGCCAGGCGCAGGTTGGAGGCGATGCTCTCGTGGAACAGGTGCCCGTCCTGGGTCACCATGCCCAGGGTTTCGCGCATCGAATCGAAGGTGAGGTCGCGGACGTCCACGCCGGCGCCGGACCCCGCACCGCCGAAGCGGACGGCGCCCGAATCGACGTCGTAGAGCCGTGAGAGCAGCTGGGCGATGGTCGACTTGCCGGCGCCCGAGGAACCCACCAGGGCCACGGTCTGGCCCGGTTCCACCCGGAAGCTGATGCCGTGCAGCACTTCCTCGCCGCCGCGGGTATCGAGCGTGGAGACGTCCTCGAGCGAGGCCAGCGAGACCTTGTCCGCCGACGGGTAGGAGAAGCGGACGTCGTCGAACTCCACCGAGAGCGGGCCGCGCGGCGATTCCACCGCGTCCGGCTTCTGCCGGATGAGCGGCTTGAGGTCTAGGATCTCGAAGACCCGCTCGAAGCTGACCAGGGCGCTCATGATTTCCACCCGGGCGTTGGAGAGCGCGGTGAGCGGCGCGTAGAGGCGGGTGAGCAGCAGCGCCAGCACAACGACGTCGCCCGCGGCGAGCTGCCCGCCCAGGGCCAGCCAGCCGCCCAGGCCGTAGACCAGCGCCAGGGCCAGGGCAGAGACGAGGGTCAGGGCCGTGACGAAAGTGAACTGCAGCATCGCGGTGCGGACGCCGATGTCCCGCACCCGGCCGGCGCGGAGCGCGAACTCGCGGGATTCCTCGTCCGGCCGGCCAAAGAGCTTCACCAGGGTCGCGCCCGGGGCGGAGAAGCGCTCCGTCATCTGCGTGCCCATCGCGGCGTTGTGATCGGCGGCCTCGCGGCGCAATTCGGCCAACCTGGAGCCCATCCGGCGGGCCGGGATGAGGAAGATCGGCAGCAGGATCATGGCCAGCACGGTCACCAGCCAGGACTTGTTCAGCATCACCACGAGCGTGAGGGCCAGGGCCACCACGTTGCTGACCACACCGGAGAGCGTGCCGGCGAAGGCGGACTGCGCGCCGATCACGTCATTGTTGAGCCGGCTGACCAGCGCCCCAGTGCGGGTCCGGGTGAAGAACGCGATCGGCATCTTCTGCACGTGGTCAAAGACCTTGGTGCGCAGGTCCACGATCACGCCCTCCCCGATGGTCGAGGACAGCCAGCGCGTCACCAGCCCGATCCCGGCCTCGCCCACCGCCACGATCGCGATCAGCACGGCGAGCCAGATCACCGTGCCGGCGTCGGCCTTGGCGATGATCGCATCCACCACCTGGCCGGCCAGCACCGGCGTCGCAACCGCGAGGACGGCCATCACGATGGACAGCAGCACGAAGGCGATCAGCCGGCCGCGGTGCGGCCGGGCGAAGCCGAAGACACGTTTGAGGAGCTCCTTGGAGAACGGCTTGGAACCGGACGAGGCGCGGGTGATGTTGTACAGGGAGCTCCAGGCAACCCGGTCCATGCTCATGAGTTGGTACCTTTCGGGGCGCTCGCGCCCAGCAGTTCGGTGACGACGCCGTTGACGACGTTCCAGCGCACGTCCAGGCGCACGTTTTCCAGCAGGCGGCGGTCGTGCGTGACCAGCAGCAGGGCGCCGTCGTAGCTGTCAAGGGCCTCCTCGAGCTGCTCGATCGCCGGGAGGTCCAGGTGGTTGGTCGGTTCGTCGAGGACCAGCAGGTTCACCCCGCGCGCCTGCAGCAGCGCCAGCGCGGCCCGGGTCCGTTCGCCCGGTGAAAGTGAGTCCACGGGCCGGGAGGTGTGGTCGGCCTTGAGCCCGAACTTGGCCAGCAGGGTCCGGACCTCCGCGGGGGTCTGGTCCGTCAGCACGGCTTCGACGGCGTCGGCAAGTTTGAGGTGGCCGGCCAGCAGCCCGCGGGCCTGGTCGATTTCCCCGACCGCCACCGAGGCGCCCATGGACGCGTCTCCGGCGTCGGGCCGCTGCACGCCCAGCAGCAGCCGCAGCAGGGTGGACTTGCCCGCGCCGTTGGGCCCGGTGATGCCGATCCGCTCGCCGGCGTTGAGCTGCAGGTTCACCGGCCCCAGGGTGAAGTCCCCCTGGTGCACGACGGCGTCCCGCAGCGTCGCGACGACGGCGCTGGAGCGCGGCGCCGCGCCGATGCTGAACTGCAGCTGCCATTCCTTGCGCGGTTCCTCGACTTCCTCCAGCCGGGCGATCCGGGACTCCATCTGCCGGACCTTCTGGCCCTGCTTCTCGGAGGACTCGGTGTTCGCGGCACGGCGGATCTTGTCATTGTCCGGGCTCTTTTTCATCGCGTTGCGAACGCCCTGCGAGCTCCACTCCCGCTGGGTGCGGGCCCGGGAGACCAGATCGGCCTTGGTAGAGGCGAACTCCTCGTAACGTTCCCGGGCGTGCCGGCGGGCCACGGCGCGTTCCTCCAGATAGGCCTCGTAGCCGCCGTCGTAGACCGCGACGGCGTTTTGGGCGAGGTCCAGCTCCACGACGGTGGTGACGCAGCGGGCCAGGAATTCCCGGTCGTGCGAGACCAGCACGACGCCGCCGCGCAGGCCCTGGACGAAGGCCTCCAGCTTGGCCAGGCCATTGAGGTCAAGGTCGTTGGTGGGCTCGTCCAGCAGGACGATGTCGAAACGGCTCAGCAGCAGGGCCGCGAGCGCCACCCGGGCGGCCTGCCCGCCGGAGAGCCCGGTCATTGCGGCGTCGGGTCCCACCTCGAGGCCCAGGTCCGCCAGCACCGGCGGGATCCGCTCCTCCAGGTCGGCGGCGCCGGAGGCCATCCAGCGGTCGAATGCCACCGAGTACGCGTCCTCGGAACCCGGGGCGCCGGTACCCAGCGCCTCCGCGGTGGATTCCATGTCCGCCGTCGCCTGCCCGCAGCCGGTGCGCCGGGCGATGCAGCCGGCCACGGTTTCGCCGTCGATCCGTTCGTGTTCCTGCGGCAGCCAGCCGACGAAGGCGTCGGCCGGGGCAAGGCTGACCGTGCCCTCCTGCGGCTGGTCGACGCCGGCGAGCAGCCGCAGCAGCGTGGACTTGCCCGCGCCGTTGGCGCCCACGACGCCGACGACGTCGCCGGGCGCGACGGTGAGGGAGAGTTTGGAAAAGAGTGTGCGGTGGTCGTGACCACCGGAGAGGTCCTTGGCAACAAGGGTTGCAGTCATTAGTCCATTCTCTCACCGAGGCCCAAAACGGGCGGCCAGGACGGCGCCCGGCCGGGCCGGAAAACCGCCGGAATCGGCGCACATTCCGCCGGGCATAGAAGAACCCGCTGGTCCGGACTTGGGGGGTGTACGGACCAGCGGGTTCGAGCATCTAGCATAGTTGAAGAAGGCGAGCAGGTAAAATCGCTAGTCAGCCCCGCCCTCCGGCTCAACGAAGCAGAAAGCCCCTAGATGCCCTTACCCGCCAAGGCGTTCCAGCACTGGCTCCACAGTGTCGCGCCGGCGATGAGCACCGCGGACATTTGCCGGATCTCCGGCGTCAAGCGCACCACCCTCGCGCAGCAACTGGTGCGCGGCAAGGTCGCAGAAACCACCGTGGTCAGCATCAGCCGGGCGCTCGGCCTGAACCCTGCTGAGTCGCTCGCCACCTTCGACACCTATGCGGACCTGGTCCGGCTGGCACAGCCGCCCACCACGGCTGAACTTGTCAGCCAGATCGCCACCACGGACCTGCTGCAGGCGGTCATCACCCGTTCCGCCGCGGATCACGGACCCGGCGCCGGGACACCGCGCCCACTCAGCCCGGCGCCGCACGCCACCTCGGTCCGGAACTGGGTGGATGCGATCGACGACGGCGAACTCCGCCACCGCGTTTCCGCCGCCACCGGCGTGGCTCCGCAGAACTACTCGGCGCAGCTGACGGCCAACCGGCTCTCGCCGGAGCTCGCCGTAGCAACCTCGCGCGCCGCCGGCGTCGGCTTCTCCGGCGGCCTCGTGGCGACGGGACTCATTACCGAAGCCGAGGCCGGCTGGCCCGCGGACGCCCGGCAGTCGGCACTGGACACACTCTCCGACGGGGAACTCGTTGCCTTGGCCGGGGAGCGGCTGCAGACCCTCGGCAAGGCGCTCCGCCGCCAGGAGCAGGAGCAAGCGCAAACGGAAAAGATCTGGGAGAACCTCGGATGATTGTCACGGCCCTGCAATGGAGCACCTTCGCGGTCTGCACCCTCGTGGCGTTCGCCCGGATTCCCAGCGCGCTACGCGGTGAAAACCGGCCGGTCTTCTACGTGCTGGTGCTGGTGTCGTCGGCAATCCTGCTGAGCATCAACGAACCCTACGAGGCCATCGACGGCCTCCTGGGCGGGTTCAACGTAGCGAACGTGCTGCTCCGGTTCGTTGGTTTTGCCGCGGTCTTCTTCCTGGGCCTCCAGATCGCCAAAGGCTTCGGCGCCGAGGATGCCCGGCGTTTCCTGACCGGTCCGGTGGGAATCACCATGGCGGTGCTGTCCTCCGCTGTGGTCATCGTCCTGTTCCTGATGATGGAGAGGACCGGGTCATCAGCCGGCCTGGTGGAGGTCGCGGCAAAGAGCAGCCGGAACCGCGTCCTGGTTGAGTACTACGGCGCCGCCGGCCGGCTGTATCCGGCCTTCGTCCTGCTGGCGCTGCTTCCCGCGATGATCCGGACTGCCCGCAGCCGGCTGCCGCTGATTATCCGCGGCAGCGCCGTCGCCCTCGCCGTCGGGTCCGTGGCCATGGCCCTGACATTGGGGTTCCCGCTGGTGCCGCCGGCACTGGCGTGCTGGCGGTTTGTCATCAATTACACCGGCATCCTCTTCCTCATCCTCGGCCTCGTCCTGATCTGGGTGGGGCGGCTGGCAGCGAGGCGCGCGCCGAAGCCGGGGGCCGCCGGAGCGTCCCAATGATCCAGGCCCTGCAGTGGTCCGCCCTGGTGATCTGCGGGGCCGCGGCCGTTGCCCGCCTCCCCGACGCGGTCAGGGGCCGCAACCGCTCCATCTTCGGCGCCTTCCTGCTTACCACTTTTGCCATCCTGCTGAGCATCGATGCCCCGTATTTGGCCGTTGATGCGTGGCTCGGCGGCGCGAACTACGCCAACCTCCTCCTGAGGTTCCTGGTCTACGGGGCCGTCATGCTCGCCGGGTACCGCACCGCGAAGGCCTTCGGCGATGCCAAGGGCACCCGGCGGATTACCGGGCCGGCAGGGCTTGCTGTGCTGGCCGGCATCGCCGCGGTCACCACCGTGACTTTCCTGTTGGCCGACACCGCAGGCTCCTCCACCGGACTCACCGGACTGCCCCTGCGCAGCGAGGCGAACGCCCAGCTGATTGGACTGTACGCGACGGCCGGCCGGGTCTACCCCGCCTTCGTGGCGGTCTGCCTGGTGCCGGCCACGCTGCGCGCCGTGGGCGGACGGTTCCCGCGTGCGCTCCGGACCGGGGCCCTTCTGTTGTCGGTCGGTTATGCCGCCATGGTTGCCGGCGCCCTGTACCCGCTCTTGCCGGCAGGGCGGGCGTGGTGCCAGTCAATCATCAGCTACGCGGCCGTGCTCGGCGTAAGCCTCGGCCTGACGGTCATCTGGCTGGCCAGGTTGGCCGCCACCCGCCGGCAGGCAAGGACCAGGGTGCGGAGAGCCTCCGATGCTTGAATGGGGCACCCTGATCGTCTGCGGCCTGGCCCTGTTGCTCCGCGTGCCGGATGCCCTCCGCGGCCGCAACCGGGCCGTGTTCGGAATCCTGTTCCTAGCGACGCTGTGCAGCCTGCTCAGCATCCCGGGACCCTACGCCGCGATCGACCGGACGCTGGGGGGTTGGAACCTGAGCAACCTGATCCTGCGCTTCATCGTGTTCGGGATGGTTTTCCTGGTGGGGGTGCGGCTGAGCAAGGGACTGGGTGCCGGCTACGCCCGGGACGTGATCACCGGCCGCGCGGGATGCTGGGGACTGGCAGCCGCTTGCCTGGCCGTGACGGCGACGTTCCTGCTGATGGACACCCGGATGTCATCGGCGGGGCTGCAGGACCTGGCAGACAACGGCCGGAACGCCGTCCTCGCCCCGCTCTACGCAGCGGCCGGCCGCAGCTACCCCGCGTTCGTTTCGCTCGTCCTGCTGCCCCCGCTGCTCGCTACTGCTGCAGCCGCGCTGCCAAGGCTGGTGCGGGCCGGCGCCGTGCTGACGATGCTGGGGGCGGCCGCGGCGATCGCCAGCGTTCCGGCGTCGTTCGCGCCGGAGTCCTGGGACCCCGTCGGGCTGGCCGTCAACTACGCGGCGGTGCTGGGCTACGTCCTGGGGCTGCTGTTGTTCTGGTTTTCCGGGAGAATCGCCCGGCCTCCGGATAACGCTCCTGCAACGTTACGTTAAGAAGTAGTGGCAGGCGTTCACAAAATCATTAGAGCGTGAGAGAATCATAAATGTGTGAAAGCGACAGTCGGTTCCGTGAATGGGGATTCAGTCTTACGGAGCCAGGCGGGTCGTCCAAGCGCCATTGGGGGGATGAGTGGTAGCGGTCCGCAAGGACCGCTCCCACTCAGCCTGTTTAAGCGCCCGGTGAGCCCTCTGCACCGCTGCCTCCCGTCAGCGCTGGAACCTGAGCGTCACCAACTGGAACGGCCGCAGCGTGAGCCTGGCGGTGCCGCCCGGACCGGCGGTCACGCCCGGCGCGTCTGCCGGCCTTTCCAGCAGATCCACGGTCCGCACTCCGGAGCAGTCAAAATTCGCTGCCACCGTGCCGGACGAGCGTTCCCCAAGGGACTCGTAGAGGCGGACGACCACGTCGCCGGTGCCGTCCTCCGCGAGCTTGATCGCCTCGACCACCAGGCCGGGATTGGACACGGTGACCAGCGGCTCCACGCCGTGCGCTCCCCTGACCACGCGCGGGGCGAGGTTGGTCCGGTAACCCTCCTCAACGGCGTCCGCGATGCTGGCGCCGGGCCGGACGGTGACCGTCAGTTCATGCAGGCCGCGGTCCGCATCCGGGTCCGGGAACTTGGGGGCCCGCAGCAGCGAGACCCGGACGGTGGTGGTGGTGCCGCCGTCGTTCCCGCGGACATTGCGGGTGACGTCGTGCCCGTAGCTTGCGGCGTTGGAGACCGCGACGCCGTAACCCGGTTCGGCCACGTGGATCCACCGGTGCGCGCAGATTTCGAACTTGGCCGCCTCCCAGGACGTGTTCAGGTGGGTGGGCCGGAACACGTGGCCGAACTGGGTCTCCGAGGCGGAGCGGTCGGCCCGGACGTCGAGGGCGAAGCCGAGCTTGAGCAGCTTCTCGCGTTCCTGCCAGTCCACTGCGGTGGAGATGGCCAGCGACGGCGCGCCCGGTTCCAGCCGGATCCGCTGCGTCACGGCGGAGGTTCCGGCCAGCTTCTCCACCACGACGACGGCGGCCCCGCCGTCGCGTTCCAGCGTCACGGAGCGGGCCGCGGCCAGCGGGGTGACATTGCGGCGGTAGAACGCGTCAATGTCCCATGCGTCCCATTCGTTGGGGGTGTCGCGGTGCAGTTCTAGGAGGTTGCCGAACGCGCCCGGGGCGATCGCCTCGCGGCCGCTGGCGTGGTCGCGCAGCGAAACCAGGAGGCCGTCGGCGTTCACCACGGCGCGGATGATCCCGTTGTCCAGCACATAGCCGCCCTCGGCGGCCGCCGAGTCCACGGGGGCGGCCGCGCGGACCGGGCCCGCGGCGCCGAGGGCCGGCACGCCGTGGCGGGGGTGCGGGGCGGCGTTGAGCAGGAACTCCTGTTCACCCTCCCCCAGCACGGCGGCCGCGGCGTCGGCGATGACCGCCTCCAGCCGGCGGGCCACGGCGTCGTAGTTCCGCTCGGCATCCTGGTGCACCCAGGCGATCGAGCTGCCCGGCAGGATGTCGTGGAACTGCTGCAGCAGCACCAGCCGCCAGAGCCGTTTGAGCTCCGCCGCCGGGTAGGCGGCGCCTGCCCGGACCGCCGCGGTGGCGCACCACAGCTCCGCCTCCCGGAGGAGGTGCTCGCTGCGCCGGTTGCCCCGCTTGGTGTTCGCCTGGCTGGTGTAGGTGCCGCGGTGGAGTTCGAGGTACATCTCGCCCACCCAGACCGGCAGGGCCTGGTATTCCTCTTCCGCCCTGGCGAAGAAGTCCGCGGCCGAGGCGAGCCGCACCCGGGGCGATCCTTCCAGGTCCGCGGTGCGCCGGGCCGCAGCCAGCATTTCCCGGGTAGGTCCGCCGCCGCCGTCGCCGTAGCCGAACGGGAGCAGCGACATGGTGCCGCGGCCGTGGTCCCGGTAATTGCGCTCGGCGTGCGCCAGCTCCCGGGCACTGATTTCGGAGCTGTAGGTGTCCACCGGCGGGAAGTGCGTGAAAAGCCGGGTGCCGTCGATCCCTTCCCAGTTGAAGGTGTGGTGCGGCATCCGGTTGACCTGGTTCCAGGAGATCTTCTGGGTCAGGAACCAGCGGCTGCCGGCAGCCTTTACTATCTGCGGCAGCGCGGCGGAGTAACCGAAGGTATCCGGCAGCCAGGCTTCCTGGCACTCGACGCCGAACTCAGCGAGGAAAAAGCTCTTGCCTTCCAGGAACTGGCGCGCCATGGCTTCGCCGCCGGGCATATTGCTGTCCGATTCGACCCACATGCCGCCGACCGGGACGAACTGGCCGGTTTTGACCTTTTCCCGGATCCGCGCAAACAGCTCCGGGTAGTACTCCTTGATCCAGGCCAGCTGCTGCGCGGAGGAGCAGGAGAACACGAACCCGGGATCCTCATCCATCAGTGCCACGACGTTGGAGAACGTCCGCACGCATTTCCGGATGGTCTCCCGGACGGGCCACAGCCAGGCGGAGTCGATGTGCGCGTGGCCGGTGGCGACGAGTTGGTGGGCCGAGGCGTAGGCCGGCCGGGCCAGGACGTCCGCGAGCGCCGCACGGCCCGCGGCCGCCGTCCCGGGCACGTCGTCGGGATCCATGACGTCCAGCATCCGCTCCAGCGCACGGAGGATCTCGTGCCGGCGCGGCAGCTCCATCGGGAGTTCATGCATCAACCCGCTGAGTGTGCCGATGTCCTGGCTCAGTTCCCAGACGGCCTGGTTCAGCTCGGCGATGACGATCGGGCCCAGCCGGTACTGCGGTTCGGTGCCGGCTGTCGCTTTGTCCCCGTACGGGGTGGCTGCGAAGGTCCAGCCCTGTGACAGGTCGGGATTCGCGGCGGCTTCGACATAGAAGTCCACGGCCATGCCGCTGCCCAGCAGCTTCAGCGGGATGTACTGGTTCCGCGGGGAGATCGCCTTGATGACCGTACCGTCTGGCCGCCAGGCGGTGCCCTCGCATTGGAAGCCGGGCAGGTCAGCGCTGAAGCCCAGGTCCACGAGGATTTCCACGGCGGTGTCCGGACTGCTGCCCCAGGCATCGGGGACGTCGCCCTGCACGCGCAGCCACTTGGTGCTCCAGGGTCGGCCCCAGGCGGCTCCCTGCTCCTGCGGGGCAAAGTCCTGCCGGAGCGCCTCCGCCGCCGGGACGGGTTCGCCGGGGGCGTCCCAGCTGCTCAGCGTGAGCGGCGCGCGGCGGGGGTAGACGGCGGGGATGATGCGTTCGCGCAGAAAGCGGTCCAGCCGGACTTCCGTGAGACGGCGGTCGTCGTGCAATGTGATCCTCTTAGCGCTGGTGCGGGTGATGCGACGTCGTGTTCGAGCCTTGTGTCCAGTCGATGGATGAAATCTACTGGGAGCGCCGCGATTTGGCCAACGGGTTACGCCCGGCGCCGCCTCAACCGATGGCTGCCGGCGCGGCCACGCGTTCGTGGCCCGCGTAGACGTTCAGGGTGGTGCCCCGGCTGAACCCGGCGAGCGTCATCCCGCCGGCCTCGGCCAGCTCCACGGCCAGGCTGGAGGGCGCACTGACGGCGGCCAGCACCGGAATCCCGGCCAGCGACGCTTTTTGTACCAGCTCGAACGATGCGCGGCCGGAGACCTGGAGGACGGTTCCGCTCAGCGGCAGCAGGCCTTCCCGCAGCGCCCAGCCCACCACCTTGTCCACCGCGTTGTGCCGGCCCACGTCTTCTCGCAGGCAGAGCAGCTCGGCCGAGCCGTCGTCGGCGATCCGGAACAGCCCTGCCGCGTGGACGCCGCCGGTGACGTCGAAGACTGCCTGGGCTTCCCGCAGCCGGTCCGGCAGCGAGGCCAGGGTTTCCACCGGCACGGTCAGCGGGTCCGCGGCCGGGCTGTAGTGCGAGGACTTGCGCACCGCGTCGATTGAGTCGGTGCCGCAGATCCCGCAGGAGCTGGAGGTGAAAAAGTTGCGGCCCGTGTCCGGCCGGACGACGTCGGGGCGCAGCTGCGCCTCCACGACGTTGAACGTCTGGACGCCGTCCTCGTCCTCGCCGGCGCAGAAGCGCAGCGAGACGAGTTGCTCCGGGGACCAGATGACGCCCTCCGAGACGAGGAACCCGGCGACCAGGTCGAAGTCGTTGCCCGGCGTCCGCATCGTGACGGAAAAGGACAGGTTGCCCAGCCGGATTTCGAGCGGCTCCTCAACCGCCAGCACGTCTTCCCGGTAGCGGACCGGGAATTCCTGCGCCTGCGGCGAGCCGTCCAGGACAAATTTGTGCACCTTGCGGCGCTGTGTCACGCGGCCCATCGGATACTCCTCATCAGCATTGCGTACGGGTTCGGCCGCCGGCGGCGACACACCCCTTGATCCATCATGAACTCTGCCGGCGGGTCAGCCAAGCAGGGCGCTCCAGTCCACCGGGCCGTCGGCGGCCGGTTTCCGGGCGGGCCGTTTCGTGGCCGGCTTCGCGGCGGGTTTCGCTGCGGCCGGCTCCGGGAGTGCCGCGCCCCAGGGCAGGGCAAACGCCGGCACCGGCTCGCCCAGCTGGACACCGTGCGGCGGGACCACCAGGACGCCGTCGGCCGCGGCCAGTCCGCGCATCATGCCGGGGCCGGTGTGCTGCGCCGGTGATGCCATCCCGTATAACATCCGGAACGGCATCAGCCGGGTCCGGCCAGGGTCCGCCTCGATCATGGTCCCGCACGGCACCTCGGTCAGCGGTGGCGGCGTCCCGTGGCCGAGGGCGGCGAGCAGCGGGCCGCCGATGGTGGACATTGCCATCATGGCGGCAAGCGGATTGCCGGGCAGGCCAATGACGAACCGGCCGTCCGGGAGCTCGGCCAGCACGGCGGGATGGCCCGGGCGCATGGCGATGCCGTCAATCAGCAGCCGGCCGCCCAGTTCCGCCACCGTGCGCCGGAGGTGGTCCGTGCCGGAGCGGCCCGTGCCGCCGGTGGTAATGACGACGTCGGCCGGCAATTCGTCGCCGGGCAGTTCCGCGCCGCCGGCAGGATCCTGGCCTGCGCCGGGGTCATCGGTGTCTTCGAGCGCGGCGAGCCATTCGGCGTCGCTGTCCCCGATTTTGACCTGCGCCGCGCAGATCCCGCCGAGCATTTCCACGACGGCGGCCAGCTGCGGCCCGAAGGTGTCCCGCACCTCCCCCGGCTCGGGGACGCCGGCGCTGACGACCTCGGATCCGGTGAGGACCAGCCGCACCAAGGGCTTGCCAAGGACCGGCAAGGCGTCATGGCCGGCGAGGGCGGCCAGGGCCAGATGGGCCGGGTTGAGTACGGTGCCTGCCTTGATCAGCAGTTCGCCGGCGGCGGCCTCCTCCGCGGCCTTGCGGATATGGTCGCCGTTGCGTGGTTCCCCCGGTTTGGCGCGGCCGCCGAGTTTCAGGACCGGCAGCCCGTCCTCATCCGGGGCGATGACGCCGCTTTCGCTGCGGAGCACGGCCTTTGCGCCCGGCGGGATCAGCCCTCCGGTGTTGACCGGGCTGGCCTGATGCGGGGCCAGCCGTTGGCCAGGCTCGGCGAGGATCCAGGGGCCGCTGCCGTTGACGGCCCAGCCGTCCATGGCGGAGGAGGCATAGTGGGGCATGTCATGCAGCGACCTCAGGTCCTCTGCCAGCGTCCGGCCCAGGGCATGCCGGAGCGGAACCGGGGCTGCCGGGATGGGGGCGGCGCAGTCGAAGGCCAGCTTCCGGGCCTCCTGCCAACTGTGGGCGAGGTGGTGGTGCGGGATCTCCGGCGCGCCGGAGGCCGCCCCTTCAGCGGCCTCGGCGGCCGCATCGGCACCGGATTCTTCGGGGCCGGTTTCTCCGGGGCCGGTTACTTTGGGGCCGGAGTCTGTGGCGTCGGTTTGGGCCAGCTGGCCGGCAGCCGCCCCTTCCTGGACGGAACTCTCCTGGTCAGGGTTGCTTTCGCTGAGAGGGGGCGCGGGGGTCATGCCCCGGAGGCCTCGGCGGCGGCGTATTCCTTGGCAAGTTTCCGTGCCACGCCCATGGCCGCCTGCATCGATACGCCGTCGGGCGCCTGCCCGGACCCGGATGCCAGGCCGGCCGCGAAACCGGCGATGAACGTCGTCAGCGGCGCGGCGGGCCGCACGACAGAGTGCGCGGCCACACCGGCCAGTCCCAGCACTTCATTGATGTCGATCTCAACATCTTCGAGTTCAAGGGCCTGGAGCAGCGCGCGGCACCAGTCTTCAAGCGTTTCATCCTGGCTTTTCACCGTTTGCCTCCAAAGTCGAATTAGGCCGGAGCGCCCCGGACGTGCCCGGACCCGGGCTGGCGGCCCCCAGCGCGGAGGCGTCATCCCAGGTGTCCACATCGTCCGTGGAACCGGGCGGAACCGGAATCGTCCGCAGCTCAAGACTAGCAAGGAGGGCGAAGACCGAGCCCCCCTCGAGGGTGTTCCGACGGGCCGCGTCGGCCACAGCATGTTGTAGCGCAGCCGTGCCATAAAGCCCGACAAGGGGCTGTGTGCGGCCGTCCGCGGAGACCGCCACCAGACCGTCCCGCGCACCCGCCGGGTCCCCGGCCGGGTCCTCGGCCGCCGCCTCCAGCAGCGCCGCCACGGCGCCGGCGACGCGGGGCATATCACAGGCGAGCACCAGGGTCAGCGGCGCCGGAGCTTCGGCGGCAGGTCTCCCGGGCAGGCCGTCGGGGCCCGGCGCGCCGAAGCCTTGCGCCGCTGGGGCTTGCTCGGCTTCTTGCTCGGCGGAGCCATAAGTGGAGAGGGCGGAGACACCGGCGGCGATGGCTGCGGCGGGCCCGGAAAACGGCGGGTCCTCGCGGCAGCCAAGTACGCCCGGCGGAAGGTCACCGGCAACGGGGCCGACGACGACGATCCGGCGGGCGTCCCGGGCAGCCCGCAACGCCCACCCAAGCAGGGTGGCGCCGTCGACCATCAGCCCGGCCTTGGGCACGCCACCGAGGCGGGAGGACCGGCCCCCGGCGAGGATAACGGCGTCGAATTCCACCAGACCAGCCTAGCCGCATCGGGCCGCGGCGGCCGTCGCCGTCAGGGCAGGGGCTCAGTGCGCCTTTTCGGGGAGCAGGAACGGGTCCCAGGCCGGGGTCGGCTTCTCCAGTTCCTTGATCTGCCAGATGGTGCCCTTGGGCGGCCCGGGAACGAAACCGAGCTTCCAGCCCATCTCCGCCGGGGTGTGGTCTCCCTTGGCGTTGTTGCAGCGCAGGCACGCGGCCACAAGGTTCTCCCACGAGTCCGCGCCGCCGCGCGATTTGGGCTGTACATGGTCAATGGTGTGGGCAGCCTTGCCGCAGTAGGCGCAGCGGTGGCTGTCGCGGCGGAGCACTCCCCTGCGGCTGACAGCCGTCAGGGTGTTGTAGCGCGGCCGGATGTAGCGGTTCAGCAGGATCACCGACGGGCGGCCGAGGATGTCCTGCGGGCCCACCACCGGGTCGTCCCCTTCGGCCACCACGCTGGCCTTTCCGGTCAATACAAGGACCAGCGCCCGACGGAAGGTGACTACCGCCAGCGGTTCATATCCAGCATTCAGAACGAGAGTGCGCATCCGCATACCTCTTCACGGCCGCACCCGCCAGGGGCACTAGGGCCGGCTGCCCTGTGCATGGTCGGGCTATGGATCGACACCACAAGAGTAAACACCCAAGGCCCGGATTGCCGAATTTTTCTGTGCCGCGTCTCCCCGCGCCGCAACGCGGCGGCCTGCGGCTTAACGGAAAGGACCCCTGCCGCAGGGGCAGGGGTCCTGTCACGACGCTTCGGGCTGACGCCCGGGGCTGGGTCCTAGCCGCCGACGCGGATGAAGACCGGGCCGGAGCCGACGTTGACGCTGTACAGCGCGGTGGTTCCACCGTTCCAGCCGCCGTGGACGGCCATGCCGTTGCCGACGTAAACGGCGATGTGGGCCATGCCCATGCCACCGTTCTGGTAGTAGGCGAGGTCGCCCGGCTGTGCCTCGGCAGCACTCACGGTGCGGCCCAGGGACAGGTAACCTGCCGGCCAGCCATGGTAGTTGACGCCGACGGCGGCCAGCGCGTTGGTAGCCAGCATGGTGCAGTCCTGCGAGACGCCGATCTGGGCGTACGCAGCGGCGGCGATCGAAGCGCCCATGCCGCTGACGGCGGCCGGAGCCTTGGTGGCCGCGGAGGCGGTGGTCGCGGTGCCGGTGGTGGCGGTGGAGCCCGCTGCCGGCGCGGTTGCGTCGGTGCTGGCTTCCTGGACCTGTACGACGGGCTTGGGAGCCTCGACGACGGGGCCCGGCGCGGTCTTGACCGCGGGCTTCTCGTAGGAGATCGCGATGGTGGAGGCCGCGGAAATCGTGGCCGGAGCGTTGGACTGTACTTCCATGGCGGAAGCGGACGTCGATTCGCGCTGAACGTTGGTCTCGGCAGCGTTGGCTGCGATACCGCTGGTCAGAACCAGGCCGGAGGCTGCAGCGATAACCGCGGCCTGGCGACCCATACCACCGGCGTTGTCGCCGACGGCCTTAGCAATGACAGCCAGCGAGTTGGTCTTGGTGACCTCCGCGCGGTGGCGTGCAATGTTTGCACGAGTAGTCATTTAGTTCTCTCTTTCGTGATCCTAAGTGTCCGCGCTGCATGCAGGCGGGACTGAGGACGCTCCGGCATCTTGGGGGTACGCCGGATCGCCCCGAAACGGGTTTCTTAGCGAAGGGTGTACTGCGAAGACGCGCCAAAAGCGGGAACTGCGTTGCGTGATCCAGCCCGGGCGCCGGCAAGGGCAGCGCAGAGCGTGGAATTTAGCGGGCTCAACTGAGCCTCGCCAGCGCGAAAACGCGCAGCATTGTGGCGTGAAGACACGAAAGTAGCCTCTCCCAATGCCTACGAGGTGAGCTGTCGGATTCGGATGGGAGTCACCCGGCCGCGCCGCTTCCTGGGAAGCTTTGCGACTTAACCCCAAGGTCTTCTTGCGAAGACCAAAATTGGTTCCCCCGCCCCTGCCAGACGATGTCATGCGAACGGACCTTGAGCGGTGGCAGAGTTAGGCAATCCACTCAAGAGCGCCAACTTCGGAGAAGTTGGCGTGCTTCATACGGTACAACAGTTGGGACTCAATGTCACATTCAGATCACGGCGTGTCACAGAAATGCGAGTCGTCCCTCGGGTCGGCTTAGAGCCAGCCCAGCGGATCAACGACTTCCCCGTTGACCATCACCTCGAAGTGGAGGTGGCAGCCGGTGGAGGCGCCGGTGGTTCCGCTCATCGCCACCACATCGCCGCGCGAGACCTGCTGGCCCACGTGGACGTTGGAGGACGACAAGTGGTTGTACGTGGTCTCCAGGCCGTTGCCATGGTCGATCACGACCCGGTTGCCGCCCCCGTAGGGGTGCCAGCCGGAAAAAGTCACGGTGCCGCTCGCGGCGGCGTGAACGGCGGTGCCGCACTGCGCGGCATAGTCCTGCCCGCGGTGGAATTCGCCCACGGCGCCCGTGATGGGGCTGACCCGGTAGCCGAACGGCGACGCGGTGACCATGGCGTCCAGCGGGGCGCCGAGGCTGCCGGCCGACGCCGCCCGGGTGATGGTGCCGACGGACTGGGCGCTCAGCAGCTGCTTGAGCTTGCTGTCCGGGTCGCCCTTGGTGGTGACCGCCGTGCGGTTGAAGTTGATTTCGGCGGCCGCTGCCTTGACCTCGGGCTGCGCCGCGGCGGAAACCGAGCCGGTCCTGGCGGCCTCGGTGGCCATCACGGGGCCGGTGGCCGGAACGGCGACGGTGAGGACCAGCCCGGTGGCCGCGAGGGCGATGCCGGCCTTCTGACCCACACCGCTGACGGCGGCGAAGTCGGTTACCTGGCGGAACGCGCTGCGCCGCCCGCGGCGCTCGTCGCGGTGCGCATCGCGCGGGCGCTCGGTGAGAACGACGGCGGCCGGGCGCGGCTCCGGAGCGGGACCGGTCGCACGACGGCGGCCCCTGACGGTCTGGGTGGTCAAGAAGGGTTCCTCTCTGGATAGCCTGCGAAGTTAGCTGTCGGATTCGGGTCAGAGAGATCAAAGACCCGGTCCGCCGGTGCAAGCATCCAGACACAAGGGCACCCTCAGCGGATCCCTCATAGTGTTTGCTTGCCGCTAGCGGACTTCACCCCAAGGCTGCTGAATCAGCAGCCGGTTGTGGTTCCCCCGCCTCTGCCAGAAGGTGACTCGCTGTGCTGATCCGCTGGCAGAGCTCGGCTTCGGATCAGATAACGCTTTAGTATCGGTGCTAGTCATCAACTATAGGGGATTAAGGCAAGCAGTAATAATTCCGTTATCTCGCATGTGCATAACTTCGCGGCGGCTCCGCGGACGCAGCGGTGACCGGAGTTACCCGAGCGTAACGAAGACGTGGGCGGCGACCTCGGGCGGCAGTTCGAGCGCACCTTCAATGTCCGGCACCCGCACCGAGATGTACTCCCCCACACGCTCCAGGGACACCCTGGCTCCGGGACGGATTCCGCCCTCGTCCAACTGGACCAGCAGCTCCGGCTCCACCTGGATCGGCTCGGCGAGCCGGTTCACGGTGATCCTGGAATCCGCGCCGTAGCCGGCCATCGCCTCGAGCAGGTTGACCACCCCGCCGCGTTCCGCCATCGGGAGCCCGCCGAGTTCGGCGAGGCCGGGGATCGGGTTCCCGTAGGGAGACACAGTCGGATGGTCCAGCATTTCGAAGATGCGGCGTTCGACCCGTTCGCTCATCACGTGCTCCCACCGGCACGCTTCCTCGTGGACGTACGCCCAGTCGAGTCCGATCACGTCGGCGAGCAGCCGCTCGGCCAGGCGGTGCTTGCGCATGACCTCGATGGCACGTTTCCGGCCCGTGTCGGTCAGTTCGAGGTGCCGGTCCCCGGAAACAACCACGAGTCCGTCCCGTTCCATCCGTCCGACGGTCTGGGAAACGGTGGGGCCGGAATGGCGGAGCCGTTCGGCGATGCGGGCGCGGAGGGCGACGATGTTCTCTTCTTCAAGTTCCAGGATGGTCCGAAGATACATCTCGGTGGTATCGATCAGATCCGTCATTCAGCTCAGCTCCTCGAGCGCCGTCCTTGCGTCATTCCCACCGTACAGCGTGCAGGATGCGCCCCGGCGAGATCCGCCGTACGTCACCGCACAGCCTAGCCTATTTTGAATTACTCCGGATAATCTGTCCGCAGCTCCGCGGACCCGCTCCCGGAGCCGGAACCGGATGCGCGTCCGGCGCGGCGGCGTCCGCCTCAATGACCGGACTATGACGGACGGTTTTCCCGCCCGGCCGTGGCCGTCGGGCAGAATATAGAGCGGGCCCAGCCGAATCCGGTGCGGGACCCGTCCGAGCCACGCCACGCACCCAGCCGACAATTGGAGCCACTGTGAGCGACACCAGCATCACGATCCCCGCGAACCTCCTTCCCAAGGACGGGCGGTTTGGCGCCGGGCCGTCGAAGGTCCGGCCGGAGCAGATGGAGGCCCTGTCCGCGGCGTCGGCAAAGCTGCTCGGCACCTCGCACCGCCAGGCGCCGGTGAAGAACCTGGTGGGGTCGGTCCGGACCGGCCTGAGTGACTTCTTCCGCGCCCCCGACGGCTACGAGGTCATCCTTGGCGTCGGCGGTTCCACGGCGTTCTGGGACATTGCCAGCTTCGGCCTGGTGGAGAACAAGGCCCAGCACCTTTCCTTCGGCGAATTCGGCTCAAAGTTCGCCGCGGCGACCAACAAGGCACCGTTCCTCGCCGAATCCTCGATCATCAAGTCCGAGCCCGGCACCCGCCCCGAGGCGCAGGCCGAGGCCGGCGTCGACGCCTACGCCTGGCCGCAGAATGAGACCTCCACCGGAGTCGCCGCGCCGGTGAAGCGCGTGCCCGGTGCCGACGCAGGTTCCCTCGTCCTGGTGGACGCCACCTCCGCGGCTGGCGGCCTGGACGTGGACGTCGCCGAGTCCGACGTCTACTACTTTGCGCCGCAGAAAAACTTCGCCTCCGACGGCGGCCTGTGGCTGGGGCTGTTCTCCCCGGCGGCGCTGGAGCGCGCCGCCCGGATTAAAGCCGGCGGCCGCTGGATTCCGGACTTCCTGGACCTGCAGACGGCGATCGACAATTCGCGGCTGAACCAGACCTACAACACTCCGGCGCTGGCCACCCTGGTGACCTTGGACGCGCAGGTGCAGTGGCTCAACGCCAACGGCGGCCTCGACTTCGCCGCCGCGCGGACCGCAGACTCGGCAGGCCGCATCTACCGCTGGGCCGAGGCTTCCTCTTACGCGACCCCCTTCGTGGCCAGGGCCGAGGACCGGTCCAATGTAATTGCCACGATCGACTTCGACGACTCGATCGATGCCGCAGCCATCGCCAAGGTCCTGCGCGCCAACGGCGTGGTGGACACCGAGCCGTACCGCAAGCTGGGCCGGAACCAGCTGCGCATCGCCACCTTCGTGGCGATCGAACCCGACGACGTCTCCGCGCTGCTCGAGTGCATCGACTTCGTCGTCGGCGAGCTCAAGAAGTAGCGCCGGCGCCGTCCCGGCCGGGGCGGGTCAGCGGCCGACGGCGTCGTCCGGGTTTTCCTCCCGGGCGGCGCCGTCCGGGTTTTCCGGCCGGTTTTCCTTCGGGTTATCCGCCCGTAAAGAATTGCCGGGGACGACGCGGAAGTAGCGCAAGCCCCGCGCCCGGCGGTTGAAAGCGATCCGCAACTGCTGCGCCCGGACGATCCAGACCATGCCGATCAGGGCAGCGATCACCCCGGCGGCCGCAGCAACACCCATCGACCAGCGCGCGCCGGCCACGTTCGCCACCCAGCCGACCAGCGGCGCGCCGATGGGGGTGCCGCCCATGAAGATCGCCATGTACAGGGCCATCACCCGGCCGCGCATCACCGGGTCCGTAGTGGTCTGGACGTAGCCGTTGGCACTCGTCATCATGGTGATCGCGAAGAGCCCTACCGGCACCAGCGCGACGCCGAACCAGAAGTAGTTCGGTGCCAGCGCGGCGAGGCCCGAGGTCAGGCCGAAGGCACCGGCCGCGCCGAAGATCACGCGCATCCGCGGCCGGCCCCGCCCGGCGGAGAGCAGCGCGCCGGCGACGGAACCGATCGCCATGATCGAGTTCATCAGGCCGAAGGCGCCGGCATCCAGGCCGAACTCGGTGCCGACCATGGCGGCGATGAAGAGAACGAAGTTCAATCCCAGGGTGCCCACGATGAACACGGCCACCAGCACCACAACGATGTCGGGGCGGTACCGCACGTAGCGCAGGCCCTCGCGGATCCTGCCCTTTCCGGCCGGGGCCCGCGGCAGCTGCCGGAGCGAGGCGGCGGGGATTTTGGCCAGGCTCAGCAGCAGCGCCAGGAAGGTGACGGTGTTGACCAGGAAGACCCAGCCGGGACCGATGGCGACGGTGAGCATCCCGGCGACGGCGGGGCCGATCATCCGGGCCACGTTGAAGGAGGCGCTGTTGAGGGCGACGGCGTTGGGCAGGTAGTCGTCGCGGACCAGTTCGGAGACGAAGGTCTGGCGCACGGGCGCATCGAGGGCGGACACGACGCCCAGCAGCAGGGCGAAGATGTAGACGTGCCAGAGCTGCGCGGCGCCGGACAGCACCAGCAGGCCCAGTGCCGCGCTGAGCAGCGCCATCGCGGACTGCGTCAGGACCAGCAACTGTTTGCGGTTGAAGCGGTCGGCCACCAGCCCGGCCACGGGGGCGAGGAATAGCTGCGGGCCCAGCTGCAGGGCCATCGTGACACCCATGGCGCCGGCGTCCTGCGCGGTCAGGTGGTCAAAGACCAGCCAGTCCTGGGCGGTGCGCTGCATCCAGGTCCCGATATTGGAGACGAGGGCCCCGATGAACCAGATCCGGTAGTTCAGGATGTGCAGCGATTTGAAGGTGGACCTCATGTCCCGACCCTCCGCCGCATTCCCCCGAACAGTTCCAAACCGCTAGTTGGCCTCGGCGGCGGACTCGGCCTGCCCGGACTCGCTGGCGGCGTCAACCACAGCGGGCTCTTCCGGGGCGTCGCTGCCGGCGTCGTCGGCGGACTCTTCCGGGGCGTCGTCGTCGGCGTCGGCGGCGTCGGCGGACTCTTCCGGGGCGTCGTCGTCGGCGGCGTGCCCTTCCGGCGCGGCAACAGCCGCAGGGGCGTCGGCGGCCTCATCCTGCTGCGCGTCCTCCGGACGCACCCGCTCGGCCCACGGCACCCACTCCGGGGCCAGGATGGACTCGTCGGAGGGCAGCAGGCCCAGCTCATCCACCGTCACGGTCTTGGAGCGCGAATTGCGCGTCAGCACCGCGTACCACTGCCAGCCGCCGTAACCGGGCAGCTTGGACTCAAAAAGGTGCGTGACCAGGCGGTCGCCCTCGCTCTTGGCGGCCAGGTGCCGGCCGATCTGTTCCGCCGGGGCGATGCCCTCCACCGCGGCACGGGCGACGTCGACCGAGGCTGCCAGGAAGGCGTCCGGCTTGCCGACGCGCCAGACGGGCACGCCATAGCGCGGCTTGGATCCTGCTTTGGCGCCGGCGGCCTTGGCGGCCGCACCGGCCGCCGCGGCGGCGTTCTGTTCAGGTTCCGGAGTCATCGCAGAGCCTTACGCGTCCAGCTCGTCGGCGACCTTACGAAGCGCGACGGCGATGGCCTTGGCCTTGTTGCCCTCCGGGTACTTCCCCGCGGACAGTGTTCCGGAGAGGTTGTCCAGCACGCTGACGAGGTCCTGCACCAGCGGTGCGAGGTCCTTCGCGCTGGGACGCTTGGCCTTCGCGATCGACGGGGTCTTGTCCAGCACCCGCAGGCCCAGGGCCTGGGCTCCCTTGCGGCCGTCGGCCACACCGAACTCCACCCGGGTTCCGGCCTTGAGTTCCGTTACGCCCTCGGGCAGCGCCGACTTGGGCAGGAAGACCTCCTGGCCGTCTTCGCCTGCGAGGAATCCGAAGCCTTTTTCCTTGTCATACCACTTGACCTTGCCGGTGGGCACGTAATCAACCTTCTTCGTTCTGGGGGACGCGGCCGGCGGTCACCGCATCCGCATGGTTATGCGGGTTCAGGGTATGACTGCCCGGACCGTGTTGGTCTGTTCCTCCAAGGTTATCCTGCCTTGGCCACTTTGACGGCTTGAGGCGCGGGCGAAGCCGGGCTGTTAGCGTTGCCTCCATGACTGCACAGCGCTTCCGGCGGCCCCTCATGATTCTTGCGGCCGCCGTGGCCGCGCTCTCGCTGGCTGCCGTCGGAGCCGTCATGGTTCTGGCCTTCAACAACGTGGTGGCCCCGGCGTGGATTACATCCACCGCGCTTTACGGGCTGCCGCTGGCGTTCCTGCTGATGCTCGCCCTGGTGGTCGACGCCGTCGCAGCCCGGCGCCGGGCGCCCGGGCACGGCGAAAGGTAACGTTGGACTGATGTCCCTTATCCGCGCGCTCAGCAAGGAACTGCAGGCACGCAGCGACGACTCGTTGCGGGCCCTGTTCGCCGCGCGGCCGGACCTGATGTCCCCCGCGGTGCCGGACTTCTCCGCCCTGGCCGCACGGGCCAGCGGCCGGGTCAGCGTGCAACGGGCGCTGGAACGGCTGAACCGCCCCGAAATGCAGGTCCTCGAGACCCTGCACCTGTGCACCAACACGGACACCGGGCACAGCGCGTCCGCCGCCACGCTCAAGCGGCTGATCAACGGCTCCACGGCCACCGCGCTGGAACGGCTGCTGCACTCGCTGCAGGAGCTGGCCCTGGTGCACCGGGCCGAGCCGCCGCACGGCGTGACCCCGGCCGCGGGCCGGCAGCGCTACTACCTTCCGGTCGGCAGCCTCAAGGACGTCATAGGCATCTACCCTGCCGGGCTGGGCAGAAGCTACACCGAGCTCGTCCGGCTGCAGCCCGCCTTCGCGCAGCGCGTGGTGCAACTGGTCGGCGAACTGCACCACAGCGGCGCCGACATCGCTCCCGCCACCACCCCGATGGAGGCGGCGCTGTCGCTGCAGCACTGGACCGCGTCGCCGGACGCCCTGCAGGCGCTCCTTGCCACCGCGCCGGAACGCACGACGGCGCTGCTCGCCCGCTTCGGCAACTGGGCGATGGGTGCCGTGCCCCAGGCGCAGCGCCGCGCGTCGGTGCTGAACGAGGGCTCCGACGTCGGGCCGGTCGACTGGCTGCTGGCCCGCGGGCTGCTGGTGCCGCTGGACGCCGCCCATGTGGAACTGCCGCACAGCGTCGGCGTGGCGCTCCGCGGCGGCTTTGTGATCGAGCACTTCGCCCTTAGCCCGCCGGCGCCACGGCTGGGGCTGACCACCGCGGCGCTGCGCCGCAACGCCGCTCTCGGCGCCATCGCCGAAACGCTGCGGCTGGCCGGTGAACTGCTCTACGCGGTGCGTGAGCAGCCCCTTGTCACGCTGCGCAGCGGCGGTGTGGGCGTGCGGGAGATGAAGCGCCTCGCCGACGCGCTGCGGATCGGGCTGCACGAGGCGGGCGTGCTGGCCGAGCTGTGCGCCCTCGCCGGGCTGCTGCGCCTGGACGTGGACAGTTCCGCCTGGGTGCAGGCGCCGCAGCTGGAATGGCTGACGCTGCCCCGCCAGGAGCAGTGGCTCTGGCTGGTCAACGCCTGGCTTGCCAGCGAGCGGGTCCCGTCCCTGGTCGGCCAGCCGGTCAGCGGCGTCGCCACCGCGCAGGCCCACCGCGGCCCGGCCGGCAGCACCATCAACGCCCTCTCCGCGGAGGCGCAGCGGCCGGACGCCCCGGTGGTCCGGAAGCGGATCCTGGAAATCCTCAACGAACTCACCGTGGAGGCCGCCGCGGCGGACGGCGAAGCTCCGGTACTGGACGCCGCCGCCGTGCTGGAACGGGCCGACTGGTCGCAGCCGCGAATGGCGCGCCGGTTCAGTTCGCTGATCCAGGGGGTCCTCGCCGAGGCCGAAATGCTGGGCCTGGTCGGCTCCGGCGCCCTGAGCCAGATCGGCGCGGCGATCGCCGTCGAACAGCCCGACCAAGCGCTGGCCATCCTCGGCGAGCACCTGCCCGCGGCACTGAACCACGTGTTGCTCCAGGCGGACCTGACCGCCGTCGCCCCCGGCTACCTGGACCCGGAACTGAGCGAGAAGCTCCTGACCATGGCCGACGCCGAGGGCCAGGGCCCGGCCACCATCTACCGCTTCTCGGTGGCCTCGGTCCGGCGCGCCCTCGACGCCGGGCAGGACGCCGGCGCGCTGCTGGACTTCCTCCGCGAGCACTCGGCCACCGCCGTCCCGCAGCCGCTCCAGTACCTCATTGAAGACACCGCCGCCCGCCACGCCCGGCTCCGGGTGGGTCCCGCCGCGAGCTTCATCCACAGCGAGGACGAAACCGCGCTGCTGGAGCTGCTCAGCACCCCGGCAGCCTCCGGCCTGGGCCTGGTCCGGATCGCGCCGACCGTGCTGGTCTCGCATGCAGCGCCCCGGGAAGCGGCCCAGCTGCTGCGCAGCCTGGGCCTGTCCCCCGCGGTGGAGGAGGCCGACTCCGCCACGGTCCGGCTGCGCCGCAGTACCGCGGCACCGGGCAGCGCCCGACCGGTCTACACCGCCCCGCGCACCGCCCCCGCGGACGCCGACGTCGACGCCCAGCTCGCGGTGCTGCGCGACAGTGGGTCTGCTCCCGGCGCCGCTGCGCCGGGAGCCCGCGGCGCCGCCGGGGCGTCCGGCGCGTCCGGCGGCGAGGCCGCGACGCAGCTGGGCCTGGAGACGCTGCAGAAGGCCATCCGGCTCAAGCAGCGGGTGGTGATGAACGTCGTCGACAGCCTGGGGAATGCCACCCGCGAAACCGTTGTTCCGGTAGCAGTGAGTGGCGGGCGTGTGCGCGTGTTCGATCCGGCCAAGGAAACCGAACGGGTCCTCTCCATCCACCGGATCATTGATGTTGAAGCCACAGAGGAACTGCTCCAGTGAATGACGGACCGCTGATCGTCCAGAGTGACAAGACCATCCTGCTGGAAGTGGACCACGACCAGGCCACCGAGGCGCGCCACGCGATCGCGGCGTTCGCCGAGCTGGAACGCGCCCCGGAACATGTCCACAGCTACCGCCTCACGCCGCTGGGACTGTGGAACGCGCGGGCGGCCGGGCTCGACGCCGAGAAGGTGCTCGACACGCTGCTCAAGTACTCCCGATTCCCGGTGCCGCATTCGCTGCTGATCGACATTGAAGAGACCATGTCCCGGTACGGCCGGCTGCGCCTCGAGAAGGACCCGCAGCACGGCCTGGTGATGCGCACCTCCGACTACCCGGTCCTCGAGGAAGTCAGCCGCGCCAAGAAGATCGCTCCCCTGCTGGGGCCGCGGATCGACGCCGAGACCGTGGTGGTGCACTCCTCCCAGCGCGGCCAGCTCAAGCAGCTGCTGCTCAAAATCGGCTGGCCTGCGGAGGACCTCGCCGGCTACGTGGACGGCACGCCGCACCCCATCATGCTCAACGAAACCGGCTGGAAACTCCGGCCCTACCAGCAGCTGGCGACGGAGAACTTCTGGGCCGGCGGCAGCGGCGTCGTCGTGCTCCCCTGCGGTGCCGGCAAAACGCTGGTCGGTGCGGCCGCCATGGCCACCAGTTCCACCACCACGCTGATCCTGGTCACCAACACGGTGTCCGCCCGGCAGTGGAAGGACGAGCTGCTCAAGCGGACTTCACTGACCGAGGAGGAGATCGGCGAGTACTCCGGCTCCATCAAGGAAGTCCGGCCCGTTACGATCGCCACCTACCAGGTGCTCACCACCAAGCGGGGTGGGCTGTATCCGCACCTGGAGCTGGTGGACGGCAACGACTGGGGCCTGATCATCTACGACGAGGTGCACCTGCTGCCGGCGCCGATCTTCCGGATGACCGCGGACCTGCAGGCCCGCCGCCGGCTGGGCCTGACCGCCACCCTGGTCCGGGAGGACGGCCGCGAGGGCGAGGTCTTCAGCCTGATCGGGCCCAAGCGCTACGACGCCCCGTGGAAGGACATTGAGGCGCAGGGCTACATCGCGCCCGCGGACTGCGTGGAGGTCCGGGTGGATCTGCCCCGCGACGAACGGGTGGCCTATGCCATGGCCGAGGATGCGGACAAGTACCGGCTCTGCGCCACCTCGGAGACCAAGACCGGGATCGTTGAGCGGCTTGTGGCCGAGCACGCCGGCGAGCAGCTGCTCGTGATCGGGCAGTACATCGACCAGCTGGACGAGATCGGCGAGCGCCTGCAGGCGCCGGTGATCAAGGGCGACACCTCGGTGAAGGAGCGCCAACGGCTCTTCGACGCGTTCCGTGCCGGCGAGGTGCAGACCCTGGTGGTGTCCAAGGTCGCCAATTTCTCCATCGACCTGCCGGAGGCCTCGGTGGCGATCCAGGTATCGGGTTCCTTCGGCTCCCGCCAGGAGGAAGCGCAGCGGCTGGGACGGCTGCTCCGGCCCAAGCAGGACGGCCGCGCCGCACGCTTTTACTCCCTGGTGGCCCGGGACACCCTGGACCAGGACTTCGCGGCGAAGCGCCAGCGGTTCCTGGCCGAACAGGGTTACGCGTACCGGATCATGGACGCGAAGGACGTCGGCGCCGGCCACTAGCGGACGCCCACTCAACACACATCCGGCGTTCAGAAAACTCACAGAGTCTGGGAGCATCATGGGAACCATGAAAAAGAACGGTCCCGAAGCCAAGCTGCTCGTCGTCGATGACGAACCCAACATCCGCGAGCTGCTCTCCACCTCGCTGCGCTTCGCCGGGTTCGAAGTTGTCTCCGCCGGCACCGGCCGCGATGCCCTCGCCGCCGCGGAGCTCCACTCCCCGGACCTCGCCGTCCTGGACGTCATGCTGCCGGACATGGACGGGTTCACCGTCACCCGCCGGCTGCGCGCCGCAGGCAAGCACTTCCCCGTGCTCTTCCTGACCGCCAAGGACGACACCGAGGACAAGGTCACCGGCCTCACTGTCGGCGGCGACGACTACGTCACCAAACCGTTCAGCCTGGACGAGGTGGTGGCGCGCATCCGCGCCGTGTTGCGCCGCACCCAGCCGCTCCAGGACGACGACGCCGTGATCCGCGTCGACGATTTGGAGCTCGACGACGACGCCCACGAGGTGCGCCGCGGCGGCACCGTGATCGAGCTGTCCCCCACCGAGTTCAAGCTGCTGCGCTACCTCATGCTCAACCCCAACCGGGTGCTCTCCAAGGCCCAGATCCTCGACCACGTCTGGGAGTACGACTTCAACGGGGACGCCTCGATCGTGGAGTCCTACATCTCCTACCTCCGGCGCAAGGTGGACATCGACCCCGCGGCACCGGCCCTGATCCAGACCAAACGGGGCGTCGGCTACGTGCTGCGGACGGCTGAGAAGCGCTGACCTTGCTGCACCGTTGGAGGACGGCGTCGCTGCGGTCCCAGCTGGTCGCCATCATGATGGCCCTGATGCTCGTGGCCCTCACCGCTACCGGCGCCGGCACCCTCGCCCTGCTGCACAGCTACCTGCAGGGCCAGGTCGATGACAAGCTCAAGACCGCCGTCGAGACGGCCCGCCAGCAGCAGTCCTTCAGCCAGCTGCAGGACCAGAATCCGAATGTCCCCACCGACTATTCGCTGATGCTCTTCAGCCCGGGCCAGCCGTCCTACGTTTTCGGCGGCAGCAAGGGCTCGCGTCCGGCCATCACCAGCATCACACCGCAGGAAGCCCGTGACCGCGGCGAGGTGCCGTTCCAGGTCCGCGGCACCGAGGGCCGCAACTGGCGGGTGGTGGCCGTTACCGTGCTGGACGGCAACCAGCACGCCGCCGTCGTCGTGATCGGGCTGCCGCTCTACCCGGTGGATTCGGTGATGGAGCACGCCGTCCTCGTCGTCGTCGGCGTCGGGCTGCTGACCCTGGTGCTGGCCTTTTTCATCGCCACCTGGACCGTCACCCGGTCCTTCCGCCCGCTGGGGCGGGTGGAGAAGACCGCGGCGGCGATTGCCGCCGGGGACCTGTCCCGCCGGGTGGAGGTTGAGAATCCCGACACCGAGGTCGGCCGGTTGAGCCGGTCACTCAACGCCATGCTCGCGCACATTGAGTCGGCTTTTGCCGCCCGGATGGCGTCGGAGGCCAGGATGCGCCGCTTCGCCGCCGACGCGTCCCACGAGCTGCGCACCCCGCTGGTCACCATCCGCGGTTTCTCGGAGCTCTACCGGCACGGCGCCCTGGCCACACCGGAGGACGTGGCCACCGCGATGGGACGGATCGAGAGCGAGGCCAAGCGGATGGGCGCCATGGTGGAGGACCTGCTGCTGCTGGCCCGGATCGACGAACAGCGCCCGCTGCAGCAGAAGCCCGTGGACCTGCTGCTGCTGGCCCACGACGCCGTGGTGGACACCCAGGCCAGTGACCGCAGCCGGGTGATCTCGCTCCGCGGCCTCGACAGCGGCGCCGGAGCTCCCGCCCCGGTGATGGGCGACGAGGCGAAGCTGCGCCAGGTGGTCGGCAACCTCGTCGGCAACGCCCTGCGCTATACCCCCGAGGGCACCCCGATCGAACTCGCCGTGGGGGTGCGGCCCGACGCCGACGGCACGCGCCGCTCGGTGATCGAGGTCCGCGACCACGGCCCCGGCGTCCCGGAGGACGAGGCAGCCCGGATTTTCGAACGCTTCTACCGGGCGGACACCTCCCGGACCCGTGAAACCGGCGGCAGCGGCCTGGGCCTGGCGATCGTGGCCGCCATCGTCGGGTCACACTCGGGCACCGTCCGCGTGGAGCCGACCGAGGGCGGCGGCGCCACCCTGGTGGTCAGCCTCCCGTTCCTGGCGGACGCGGAGCCTCCGGAGGCGGAGCTGGCCGGGTCCGTGGCCGAGGCCGACGCCGACGCCTCTGCTGGGACCGGCGTGCATTCCGGCCCCGGCGCCGAGGTGGAGTCCGCAGCCGGCTCTGACGTGGGGACCGGAGCCGAACCAGGCGGACCGGCGCGCGGCTAGCGTTTTCCACATAGGGGTTCTGCGTGCTGGGACCGGTGACGGCAGCTGCCTAGGCTCACAGTGTCCGGAAAGTCCGGGGACCCCCAGCCGTCGAAAGGCCACCGAAGTGAGCATTATCTCCGTCGATACCGAACTGCTCCAGCTCAAGTCCGCCAACGTCCAGGCCACGGTCGAGAGAATCAGCGCCGACGTGCAGGCGATGCGGCACGGGCTGGACGAGTTGCAGGCGAGCTGGCGCGGCTCGGCCGCCACGAACTTCCAGGCCCTGCTCGCCGAATGGGTGCTGACCCAGGGCAAGGTCGAGGCGTCCCTGGCCTCGATCAACGCCGCACTCAACTCGGCAGCGGCCAGCTACGCCCAGGCCGAGCTGAACAACACCCAGCGGTTCAGCTAGCCGGCGGCTTCCCGTGTGGCCGGCCGCGGCGTTGTGCTGGTTTTAGGCCTCCGGGGTGCCCTGGTGGAAGCGCAGGCGCCACTGGGCACCGTCCAGGACCCACAGGGAACTCCGCAGCACCGTCCCGGCGCGGGTGTGGCTGCGGTAGGTCAGGAGCACCGCCGTGTCGCCGAGCCGGTCCGCCGCCAGAAGCTCGAGTTCGGCCGTGCTGTCGGGATTTTCCTCCAGTTCCATCATCAGCTCGTCGCGGGTCCAGTGCCGCCCTGAGCTGCCGATCTCGGTGAAGTCGGGGTGCAGCAGCACGCCCAGGCGTCCCAGGTCCGCACGGGTCTCGGGGAGCAGCAGTTCGCGCTCCAGCGACTCGACGATGGACTCCGGGCTTTGTTCCGGGCCGGCCGAGGCTGCCCGGGATTCCTCTTCCAGTTCGCTGAAGAGGTCGGGTTCGGCGAACAGGCCGGATTCACCGAACAGGGTCGGTTCAGCGAACACCTCCCGGGTTCCGGCCCGGGCTGCCAGCGGCTGCCGGGACTCCGTCCGGGGCGCGGGGCTGGCCTGCCCGGCCGTCTGCTGCGCGGCGGGGGCGGCAGCGTCGCCAGCGCGGGCGGGAGCGTTGCCCGCGGGGGCGGGAGCAGCTGCGGGAGTGTCGCCGGCGCGGACGAAGCCGGGACCCTGCCGGGCCGCGACGCCCTGCTGGTAGGCGGTGGCGGCGGCGCGGGCGCGATCATCGGCCGCCTCGTTGAGGTCGTGGCCGGCGTGCCCGCGGACCCATTCGAAGGTGTATTTGCGTCCGGTGAGCGCCTGGTCGATTTCCTTGAGCAGCTCCACGTTGAGCACGGGCTTGCCGTCGGACTTCCGCCAGCCCTTACGCTTCCAGCCCGGCATCCACTTGGTCACCGAGTTGATCACGTACTGGCTGTCGCACAGGATGTGCAGGTCCTCGTCGGGGAGGTGCGCGGTGGCGCGGAAGAGGTCCAGGACCGCCATCAGCTCGCCCTGGTTGTTGGTGCCGTGCGGCCACCCGCCGGCACGCCAGCAGTCATCGTTCACGTACCAGGCCCATCCGGCCGGGCCGGGATTTCCTAAAGCCGAACCATCGGCCGCTGCTGTAATCGTCACTGCACCATCCTGCCAGACCTACGCCACCCAACGCTCCCGCACTACCGGCACCAAATCCCCCAACCCTCCCGCACCACCGGCACCAAATCCCCCAACCCTCCCGCACCACCGGCACCAAATCCCCCAACGCTCCCGCACCACCGGCACCAAATCCCCCAACGCTCCCGCACCACCGGCGCCAAATCCCCCAACGCTCCCGCACCACCGGCGCCAAATCCCCCAACGCTCCCGCACCACCGGCGCCAAATCCCCCAACGCTCCCGCACCACCGGCGCCAAATCCCCCAACGCTCCCGCACCACCGGCGCCAAATCCCCCAACGCTCCCGCACCACCGGCGCCAAATCCCCCAACGCTCCCGCACCACCGGCGCCAAATCCCCCAACGCTCCCGCACCACCGGCGCCGGGAGAGGGAGCGTCCGGCCAACCACCGCACCACCTGAGGGAGCGTCCGGCCAACCACCGCACCACTTGAGGGAGCGTCCGGCCAACCACCGCACCACTTGAGGGAGCGTCCGGCCAACCACCGCACCACTTGAGGGAGCGTCCGGCCAACCACCGCACCACCTGAGGCAGCGTCCCGCCAACGACCGCACCACCTGAGGGAGCGTCCCGCCAACGACCGCACCACCTGAGGGAGCGTCCCGGGCGGAGGGGTTAACGCCGACGGCGGCCCCACCAAAGGTGGGACCGCCGTCGTCGAACGTACTGCGCTGACGGGAAACCGTCAGGCCGGGCGTTCAGGGCTGGAAAGCCGGGTGGTTAGAAACCGCCCATGCCGCCCATGCCGCCCATGTCGTCGCCGCCGCCCATGGCCGGAGCGTTCTTCTCCGGCTTGTCGGCCACAACGGCCTCGGTGGTGAGGAACAGGCCGGCGATGGAAGCCGCGTTCTGCAGGGCAGAGCGGGTGACCTTGACCGGGTCGTTGATGCCGGCAGCCAGCAGGTCAACGTACTCGCCGGTGGCAGCGTTCAGGCCGTGGCCTGCGGGCAGGCCGCGGACCTTGTCCACGACAACGCCGGGCTCGAGGCCGGCGTTGAAAGCGATCTGCTTCAGCGGGGCGTCGATGGCTACGCGGACGATGTTCGCACCGGTTGCCTCGTCACCTTCGAGCTGCAGGTTGGCGAACGCCTTGGCGCCGGCCTGGATCAGGGCAACGCCACCGCCGGCGACGATGCCCTCTTCGACAGCAGCCTTGGCGTTGCGGACGGCGTCCTCAATGCGGTGCTTGCGTTCCTTGAGCTCAACCTCGGTTGCGGCACCGGCCTTGATGACTGCAACGCCGCCGGCCAGCTTGGCCAGGCGTTCCTGCAGCTTCTCGCGGTCGTAGTCGGAATCGGAGTTCTCGATCTCGGCACGGATCTGGGAGACACGGCCGGCGATCTGGTCGGCGTCGCCGGCACCTTCGACGATGGTGGTCTCGTCCTTGGTGACAACAACCTTGCGGGCCTTGCCGAGCAGTTCGAGGCCGGCGGTCTCGAGCTTGAGGCCGACTTCCTCGGAGATGACCTGGCCGCCGGTGAGGATGGCGATGTCGGCCAGCTGCGCCTTGCGGCGGTCGCCGAAGCCCGGCGCCTTGACGGCGACGGACTTGAAGGTGCCGCGGATCTTGTTGACGATCAGGGTGGCCAGGGCCTCGCCCTCGATGTCCTCGGCAATGATCAGCAGCGGCTTGTTGGACTGCATGACCTTTTCGAGGACAGCAACCAGTTCCTTGACGTTGGAGATCTTGGAGTTGACGATCAGGATGTACGGGTCCTCAAGGACCGTTTCCTGGCGCTCGGCGTCGGTGACGAAGTAAGCCGAGATGTAGCCCTTGTCGAAGCGCATGCCCTCGGTGAGCTCCAGCTCGAGGCCGAAGGTGTTCGACTCCTCGACGGTGATGACGCCTTCCTTGCCGACCTTGTCCAGGGCTTCGGCAATCAGGGCGCCAATTTCGTTGTCGCCGGCGGAGATGGACGCGGTGGCGGCGATCTCTTCCTTGGTCTCGATTTCCTTGGCGGAAGCCAGGAGCTCGCGGGTGACGGCGTCAACAGCCTTTTCGATGCCGCGCTTCAGGGAGAGCGGGTCGGCACCGGCCGCGACGTTGCGCAGGCCTTCCTTGACGAGGGCCTGGGCCAGCACGGTGGCCGTGGTGGTACCGTCGCCGGCGACGTCGTCGGTCTTCTTGGCAACTTCCTTGACCAGCTCGGCGCCGATCTTCTCGTACGGGTCGTCCAGTTCGATCTCCTTGGCGATGGAAACACCATCGTTGGTGATCGTGGGGGCGCCCCACTTCTTTTCGAGGACGACGTTGCGTCCACGCGGGCCGAGGGTGACCTTGACGGCGTCGGCGAGGATGTTCAGGCCCCGCTCAAGACCGCGGCGTGCCTCTTCATCAAATGCAATGATCTTGGCCATAACGGCAGTAGTCCTTTCGGGACAGTCGTTAAGAATGAACCTGGGCTTTGGTGCCCGCGACGGACGATTCCTGCCCGGCAGCCTCTGTACGCCGCCGGGCCGGGGATCTCACCCCAGCCAGGTATTTCTCTCGCTCCCGGACCGCCTGCTCCCACGGCCGCAGCCGGCCTAAACCGGGCGTCGTGTTAGCAGTCAATACGCGGGAGTGCTAACTCAATAATTAGCACTCCCCCGGGGAGAGTGCAAGCAGTGGCGGCGGACGGTGGCCCCACTGCCCGGGCCGCTTCGCTACCAGCGATCAAGAGCCGGTGCTGCGGGCGGTTTCGCTGCCGGTCATCTTGGCGGTGTTGTCCGCGCCGTAGCTATAGACCATGTAGGCGGCCGCGGTGACGTCGCCGTTGCTGTCGAAGTTGATGGGGCCGGAGGCACCGTCGTAGTCGGCGCGTTTGCCGGCCCGGAGGGCGGCCACACAGTCCCGGTAAGACTTGCACGCCGCAGCTTCCCCGGAAGGGGCGCCGGCGCCGCTGTTCTCCCCCGTGCCGCCGGATACGGTGAGCAGCTTCGAGGCGATGGAGGTGCCGGCGTCGTCCTCTGCCGCGGCGGCAGCGACGGCGGCGAGGTTGACGGCGTCATAGGTCTCGGCGGCGAAGGCCATGTCCTTGAGGTCCGGATCGACGGCCACGAGTTCGGCCTGGAAGTGCGCGGAGGGGAAAGTCCCGGGCAAGACCCCGCGGGCGCCGTCCAGGGCCTTGGAGCCGAGGCCGGCCCCGTACTGGTTGACCGCACCGTCGCTGAGGATGAGCTTGTTCCCGGCCAGGCCCGCGTTGTTGAGTTCGGCAATGGCGCCCTGGGCGCCGTCGCGGGCCACCAGCACGACGGCGTCCGGGGCCGCTGCCTTGGCGGCTGCTGCCGCCTGTTGCGCCTGGCCGGCTTTGAACTCGGCGTCGACGGCGGTGCCCAGGCCCGCGGCCTTCGCGGCCGCCGCGACGGCGACGGAGACGTCCTTGCCGTAGTCGCCTTCCTCGTGCACGACGGCGATGGTCTTGGCGCCGCCGTCCTTGGCGAGCTTGACGAGGATCGACGCCTGCGCCACGTCGGCGGCGGCGGTGCGGAAGTAGTAGCCGCCGCTCTTGTAGGTGCTCAGCCCGGGTGCGGTGTTCGCCGGGGAGATGATCGCGACCTTGGCCCGCGCAAGCACGTCGATGGCGCCAGCGGCCCGGCTGGAGTCGGTGGGTCCGATGACGACGTCGGCCTTGGCCGCCACCAGGTCCTTGGCCTGTGCGGCGGTATCCGTGCCAACCGCTGACGGCAGCAGTTCCACTGGTTTGCCTTTGTGGCCTCCCGCGGCGTTGATTTCCTTGACGGCCAACTTTGCCGCGGCCAGCTGCGGCGCGTTGAGGAAGTCCTGCGTTCCGGTGTTGTCCAGGATCAGGCCGATCCGCAGCGTGCCGTCGCCGCTTGCCTCGGCCGGGTCCAGCCGGGCGTTGCCCGTCGGACCGGCGCAGGCTGCCAACGCAAGGGTGGCGGCCATGCCGGTAGCTGCGGCGCGGCGGAATCGCCGGGCGTTCCGCCGGCGCTCGATGTTCCCGGGGTCAGCTTCCGCAGCGAAGGAAGCCACTAGGCGGGCCGGACGCTTTCGGCCTGCGGGCCCTTTTCGCCCTCGCCGACTTCCAGCTCCACCCGCTGGCCCTCGGCCAGGGCGCGGTAGCCTTCACCGGCAATCGCAGACCAGTGCACAAAGACGTCCGCCCCGGAGCTGTCGACGGTGATGAAGCCGTAGCCCTTCTCGGCGTTAAACCACTTGACGGTCCCCAGTGCCATGTTCTCCACACTTTCAGCTAGCTTGCTAACGGCCCACCCCGATGTGCGCCGCGGTATGCGAAACGAAGTCCGCAGTCACTGTACCCACAGGCCTCCGCCCGGGTGCCGGCACGGGCACGCATCCGCCCGGAATAGTTATTCAGGCGTAACCGAAGCCGGCGGGCCGACGGGCCTTACTGGAACCCGGGGCCCAGGACCACGACCAGCGGCATCTGGAATTCGGCCGAATCCACCAGGGTGCCGATTCCGAGGAGCGAGCCCAACTCCTCGGCGTTGGCCTTCTGGGCCGGGCCGTTGTAGAAGACCACGGAGGTCTGCTGGGGTGCGCCGCCCCAGTTGCCGAGCGGGCCGGCGGCCCAGCCGGCGGCGGTGACCGTGGCGCCGACCCGGCCGGCCAGGCCCGCCGTCCCGGTTGCGTTGTAGACGGCCACCGGTTGTGTCTTGTCCACGGTGCCGCCCGTCGTGGCCGAGGGGGTGGCAGAGGGGGTCGCCGAGGGGGTCGGTTTGGAGGCTGCCGGCGCAAGGCTGCCGGTCGGCGTGCTGCTGGCGGACGGCGTGCTGCCCGCCGCGGCGGTGGTGGGTGCCTGTGAGGCCTCCGAGTTGCTGACGGCCTGGTCCGCAGTTACGGCGGAACTGGCACCGAAGCCCAGTTTGGGCAGCAGGAGGAACGCGACGAGGCCGATCGCCAAGGCTGCGGCCCCGACGGCCAGGATGGCACCCAAGCGGCGGGCGGCGGGGGCGGAGACTGCCCGGTGGACACCCTGGCGCGTGGAGGTCTCCGGGACCCGATCAAATTCATCCCGAGCGTATTTGGTCATGGTAAAACGACGTCCTTGCTGATTTCTGGCTGGTGGTCCGGCGCCGGAATCCACGCGGATTACCGCGTCTCCGGCCGGACTTTACGCGCGTTTACGCGTCCGAGCCCAAACGGCGTGCCGTCCGGGCACGTTGGCGTGACGTACGTAGTCTACGCAATCTCTTGACCAGCATGGGATCGTGGGCCAGCGCCGCCTCGGTATCGATCAGGGCGTTAAGGATCTGGTAATAGTGCGTCGCGGAGAGGTCAAAAAGCTCCCGGATGGCCTGTTCCTTGGCGCCGGCGTACTTCCACCACTGCCGTTCCAGGGCGAGCATCTGCTGCTCCCGGCTGCTCAGCGGCGAGTCGTCGGTGGCCGGAGCCTCGCCGGCGTCTTCCGCGGGCAGGTACTCGGGTGCTGCTTCTGCCACTGCACACTCCCTGGCTCGGTCGGTTGGGTCTCCCCACATGTTACGGCCGAATAACAGGCTTGTCATTTGGCTGGCCCCGAGCCGCGGCGGGTGTCCTGCGAGAATGGGACCGTGTTTGATTCGTTTGATTCCGAGGCGCTCTTCCAGTTCGAACCCGCGGCCGGCGGCGCGGAGGACTTCGCGGCGCTGGCGCAACTGCCGCTGGAGTCACTGGTCGCTCCCGACTGGGCCGCGGCGATGGCCCCCGTCGAGGGGCAGCTGCGGGCGGCCCTGGAATTCGTCGCCGCCGAGGCCGCCGCCGGCCACGAGGTGCTGCCGGCCCCCTCGAACCTGCTGCGGGCCTTCCGGCAGCCGCTGGCCGGCGTCCGGGTGCTGATCGTGGGCCAGGACCCGTATCCCACGCCGGGCCACGCCGTCGGGCTGTCTTTTGCGGTGGACGGCGGCACCCGGCCTATCCCGCGCAGCCTCGCCAACATCTACAAGGAGCTCGACGCCGACCTGGGGTTGCCGCCGCGGGTGCACGGCGATCTCAGCCGGTGGTCGGAGCAGGGGGTGCTGCTGCTCAACCGGGTCCTCAGCGTGCGCGCCGGAGCCGCCGGGTCGCACCGCAACAAGGGCTGGGAAGCGGTCACGGCGGCCGCCATCAGCGCCGTTGCGCAGCGGCGGGGCGACGACGGCGGCACGGCGCCGCTCGTGGTGATCCTCTGGGGCAAGGACGCCGAGGGCGTCCGGCCGCTGCTGGGCTCTGCCGCTGTGATCGCCAGCGCCCACCCCAGCCCGTTGTCGGCCGCCCGCGGCTTCTTCGGCTCGCGGCCATTCAGCCGGGCCAACGAGCTGCTCGCCGCCCAGGGTGACGGGACCGTCGACTGGGAACTGCCGCCGCTGCCCTGAACCGGCTCTTGGCTAGGCTTAGCTGCATGACTTCCCTCCCCGCGGCCACCACCGCCAACCGGAACTCCCGGCCGCAGACCAACCTCACGGTCCTGCGCCGCGAGCAACTGTCACCGCACATGGTCCGGATCGTCGCCGGCGGCCCCGGCTTCGCCGCTTATGTCAACAACGACTACGTGGACCGGTACATCAAGATCGCCTTCCCGCAGCCCGGGGTCGATTACCCGCAGCCGTTGGATTTGTGGGCCATCCGGGAGTCGCACCCGCGGGAGCAGTGGCCGCACACCCGGACCTACACCGTGCGCTGGGTCGATCCGGCCGCGGGCGAGCTGGCCATCGACTTCGTCATCCACGGCGATGAAGGTTTGGCCGGGCCGTGGGCCGCCACCGCCCAGCCCGGGGACGCCCTCGTGTTCACCGGGCCAGGCGGCGGCTACAACCCCGACCCCGCGGCCGACTGGCACCTGTTCGCCGGCGACGAGTCCGCCCTGCCGGCGATCAGCGCCGCGATCGAATCCCTCCCCCGCGACGCCCGCGGCCTGGCCTTCCTGGAAGTGGACGGCGACGCCGACGTCGTGGCGATCGACTCCCCCGCCGCGGTTGAGCTGCATTGGCTGCTGCGCCGCGGCACTCCGGCGGGCGACGGCGGGCTGCTGGTGGAGGCGGTGCGCGACGCGCAGTGGCCCGAGGGACGGGTCCACGTCTTTGCGCACGGGGAGCGCGGCTCCATGAAGTCCCTGCGCGAGGTCTTCTTTGCCCAGCGCGGCCTGGAACGCGGCCAGGTATCGCTCTCCGGCTACTGGGCCAGGGGCCGGGTGGAGGACGAGTTCCAGGCCGAGAAGAAACTGCCCGTCGGCAAGATCTAGCCGGCCCTTCCCGGCGACGCCGGCTAGCGGCGCGTGCCGGTCTAGCGGCGCCGGGCCCGGCGTCGTTCGTTGCTGGCCAGGCTCCGGGTCAGCGGCCGGGCAAGCGTGTCGCCCAGCACAATCCCGGCCGCGACGCCCAGCACAATCGCCCCGGCGTTGAGCATCCCGCCGGCGCCCATCAGGATCTCGGATTCCTCGATCGTCAATACATACATGGAACGGAATATAGTCAGCCCGGGCAACAGGATGAGGGCGGCGGGCACCGCCACGACCAGCTGCGGGGCGCCCATCCGGAGCGCCACCACCCGCGCCAGCAGGCCGATGACCACGGCGGCGAGGGCCGGGGCGAACCGGGGGCCGATGCCGGCCGCCGTCCCGCCGATCAGCACCAGATGGCCGACGACGCCGACGGCCGCCGTCGGGAGCAGCAGCTTCAACGAGGTCTGCTCGGTGACGCCGATCGCGACGACGGCGATCGCCACCAGCGGTACCAGCACCCACAAGGGATACTTCGGCGGGAATGTTTCGGTGACGTCGATCGCTTCCATCCCGGTCATCGCGCCGACGACGAAGCCGACCGCGATCCCGGAGACGAGCGCCCCGAACGTCAGCATGGTGGACAGGAAACGCCCCGCGGCGGTGACCGGGAAGCCGTTGATCGCGTCCTGCACCGAGGAGACGAGCCGTCCGGTGGGCAGGAGCAGCAGGATGCCGCCCACCACCACAATGGCGGGGGCGATGCTGATCCCCAGCGGGCTGCCGAAGCGCCACAGCAGCAGCGCGACCAGGGTGACCACAAAGGAGCACGCGGCCGTGATGAAGAAGTCCGGCGTCCGCCAGCGGCCCAGCTGCCGCGCCAGGAGGCTGATCAGCAGGTTGGACAGGAATGCGATTCCTGATGCTGCCAGTCCCCCGCCCAGCACGCCGACGAACACTGCGGAGAAAACGCCGAAGGCCACGGTGACCATCCAGCGCGGGAAGGGCTTCGGGCTGTGCGTGATCTCCTCGAGCCGGCGCACGGCTTCCTCGCGCCCCACCCCGCCGGCCACGATGTCCGTGACAAGCTGATGGACCTGGGCCAGGCCGGCGTAGTTGTTGGTCCAGGACCGCACCACGCGCAGCAGCGTGATGGGCGTCTGGTCCTTCGGGGCGTAGTTGATGGCCACCGACTGGTTGGTGATGTCCACTTCAATGTTCTTCAGCCCCAGCGCAGCCGTGATGGCAATGATGCTGGTCTCCACCTCAAGCGCGCCGGCACCGTACCGGAACATCGATTCGGCGAGCTTGAGGGCAAAGTCGATGGTCTTGCGGGCAGAGGCATCCACGCCGCCGACCTGGATCATCGGGTTGGCGTAGGGGCTGCCGGCCAGCCGGTCGACGATGCTCAGCGGCGCGGTGGGCGGGTTCTCGCCCTGGACCAGCCTGCGGAGCATGCGCTTGGCGGCGGCGTTCTGGCGCACCTGCAGGGGCGACATCGGCTCGGTCCGGGGCAGGCCGTCCGTCTGCGGCCCGCGGCGGCCGTCGGGTGGTTTGGTCATTCCGGCCTCCTCACTTCACCTTGCGGGCGGTCTAGTAGAACTGCTGGCCCGTGCGCCGCGTGTACAACTGGCGGGCGACGCGCTCCCCGGCGGCCATCCAGGCCTTGTACTTCAGCGGGCTCAGGACCTGGTCGTAGCAGCCGACGAAATCCGTGACGGTCTTGCTGAAGCTCGTCTTGAACAGGCCGAGGCCGTGGAAGGGATTGGAGGTGTCCTTGAGCTGGTCGCTGGGCGGGGTGCCGCAGAAGTCGTATTCGGTGCAGCCGAGTTCCTTGAGCTGGTTGATGGCCGTCCACTGGACCAGGTGCGAGTCCCCGTACTGGCTGCGCTTTTGCAGCGAGCCGCCGTCCTTGTAGGTGCCCTTGCGCCCGTAGTTGATCACAAAGGCGCCGACGGAGGGCACACCGTTTTCATAGACGAAGAGCAGCCGGCCCTGGCCGCGGTCCAGGAAGTTGGTCCAGAACTGGCGGTAGTACTCGTATTCGCGGACCCGGACCTGGGACTTGGCCTCCACGGTGGTGGTCATCAGCGCGTACATGGCCCGGAAGTTTTCTTCGGTCGGCTCCACGTTGTGGACCTCGACCCCCTCGCGGATGGCCCGCCGGACAGCGTTGCGGCCGCGGGAGTGCAGGTTGCGCAGCAGCTGGTTTTCCTGCGGCGAGATATCCAGAAGCGCGGTGGAGTCGTTGGGCTGCAGGTTGTGGGTCTTGACCAGGCCCGCGCCTTCGATGACGCGCCGGGCGCCCTCGGACAGGACAATGTCGGGCTCGATCTTGATGGCAAAGACCCCCAGCCGGGCGCTCTTGACGAAGTCCGCGTTGGCAGCCGCGATGCCGGGGATGTCCTCCACCGAGGCGACGTCCGGTCCCTTGATGAGGTACCAGAGTTTGCCGAGGACGGGAAACGACTTTTCCAGGACGAGGTTGTAGCTCGCGTAATCAGCCGTCTCGTAGACCAGGTGCAGGGGCTTCCAGCCAAAGTGCTGTTTGACCTCGGCGAAGGCCTCGGATTGAAGCAGATTCCCGCCGTTAGGGTTCGCTGTGACGTGGGCGTCCCAGTTGGCGACCTCTTCGGCGGAGGCAAAGCGGGCAGTGAATTCTCGCAAGGGTGCGGTATCCAATCTTTGCGGAACGAGCTTCGGCGGCATGGCGAACATGCAGCCTCAAGTCTATCCGGCGGCCAGGGCCCCCAGGGTCCCGCGGCCCTGGGCCGGCCGCCGGCGCCGGGACTAGGCTGGAGGTATGCAAGCGCAGCCGGAACCGCCCGTCGCCCGCCCGCAATCCGGCCCGGGCGGTGCCGGGAAGCGCCGGCCCGGCACCCAGGCGCTGGGCCTGCTGGTGTTGCTCGGCGCCTCGGCAGTGGTGGCGGCGCTCGGCGGACTGGCCAGCGCCAGCAACGTCGACGGCTGGTACGCCGCCGCGGACAAGGCTCCCTGGTCCCCGCCGAACTGGCTCTTCGGTCCGGTCTGGACCCTCCTCTACACCGCGATGGCCGTGGCGGCGTGGCTGGTCTGGCGCCGCCAGGCGGATGGCAGCAGGGCCGCGCTCACCGTGTACGCCGTCCAGCTGGTGTTGAACCTGTTGTGGACTCCGGTGTTCTTCGGCCTGTACCCGGCCTTCGGAACACCGGCACTTTGGATCGGCTTCGCCATCATCGCCGCGCTGGCCGTTGCCGTGGCGGTCACGGTGCTGCGCTTCGGCCCGATCAGCCGCCCGGCGGGGCTGCTGATGCTCCCCTACCTGTCCTGGGTTGTGTTCGCCTCGTCGCTGAACCTATGGGCGGCACTGCACAACTGAGCCGGCGAATCAGCACTCCACCACGTTGACGGCGAGGCCGCCCATCGCGGTTTCCTTGTATTTGGAGCTCATGTCCCTGCCCGTTTCGCGCATGGTCACGATCACCTCGTCCAGGGAGACCCGGTGTGAGCCGTCGCCCCAGAGGGCCATCTTGGCGGCGTTGATGGCCTTGGCCGCGGCAATGGCGTTGCGCTCGATGCAGGGGATCTGCACGAGCCCGCCGATCGGGTCGCAGGTCAGGCCGAGGTTGTGCTCCATCGCGATCTCCGCGGCGTTCTCCACCTGCTGGGGCGTGCCGCCCATGACCTCGGCCAGCCCGGCGGCCGCCATCGACGACGCCGAGCCCACCTCGCCCTGGCAGCCGACCTCGGCGCCGGAAATGGAGGCTTGTTCCTTGTACAGCACCCCGATGGCGCCGGCGGTCAGCAGGAACTTGACCACTACGTCGTCGCGGTCCTGCTGTGTCGCTTTGTCCATGCCGGGGGCGAAGTGCAGCGCGTAGTAGAGCACCGCGGGGATGATCCCGGCGGCGCCGTTGGTGGGCGCGGTGACAACCCGGCCACCGGAGGCGTTCTCCTCGTTCACCGCCAGCGCGATCAGGTTCACCCACTCCTGCCAGTATTTAGGGTCCCGGTAGTCCGGGTCCTGGCCGTGGTTTTCCTTCATCAGCCGTTCGTGCCAGTCGGGGGCCCGTCGGCGGACCTTGAGGCCGCCGGGAAGCAGCCCTTCGCGCTTGAGGGAGGTTTCCACACATTGGGCCATGACGGAGTAGATGTGCAGCAGCCCCTCGCGGATTTCCTCGTCGCTGCGGGAGGCGCGCTCGTTGACCAGCATGATGTCGCCGATCGAGAGTCCCTTGGACTGGCAGCGGCCCAGCAGTTCCGCGGCGGTGCGGAACGGCAGCGGGAGTTCCTTCTTGGACTCGTCGAGCTCCTTCAGCGCCGCGTCTTCCTCGCCTTCGCGGACGATGAAGCCGCCGCCGACGGAGAAGAACGTGGCGCTGTGCACGACGGCGCCGTCGGCGTCCGAGACCGTGAACGTCATGCCGTTGGTGTGCCGGGGCAGGATCGTGAGCGGCCGCAGCACCATGTCCTTCACCCCGTAGGGCAGGGGCACGCTACCGGCCAGCTGCAGGGTACCCGTCTGGGCAATCGCGGCCAGGCGGCCCTCGACTTCCTCCGGCAGGATCTTCTCCGGGTGGTAGCCCTCGAGGCCGAGCAGGATGGCCGTCATGGTGCCGTGGCCGTGGCCGGTGGCGGCGAGCGAGCCATACAGGTCAACCCGCAGCGACGCGACCTGCTCCAGGTCCCCGGAGGCTTTGAGCTCCTCGGCAAACACGGCAGCAGCCCGCATCGGCCCCACGGTGTGCGAACTCGAAGGCCCGATCCCAATCGAGAACAGATCAAAGACGCCTACAGCCATTACTAAATCCTAACTAAAACACTGCACGGGGTGGGTCGAAGTCTCGGGTCGGGATGGGTGGCGGTTGGGCGGGGCTCCTCCGCGTGCTCGGTCGGCGCCGCCCGCTGAGCGGACGTCGCACTCCCTTAGACGCACGCTTCCGGACCCCACCCGACCGCCGTACGCAAGTCGCCAAAGCGGTGACATGGGCAGCCCTTGGAACCATCCGACTCCATCACCGGCGAGCCGGGCCCCGAGGGGGCGGCTCGTCATAGTTTTCGAAAGCGTGCGTCTAAGCGAGGTACGAGCGAGCACGCGTGAAAACTATGGCGAGCCGGCCCCGGAGCCAGCCACACCCGTGGGTGGACACGAGAGCGCAGTTAGCCCAGGTTGGCGACTGACGGGTAGAGCGGGTGGGCGGCGGCGAGGGCCTCGACCCGGGCGCTCAGTCCGGACAGGTCCGCGCCGGCGTCGGCGGTCAGCGCCTCGGCGATGATATCCGCCACTTCGGTGAAGGCGGCTTCGCCGAAGCCTCGGGTGGCAAGCGCCGGGGTGCCGATCCGCAGCCCCGAGGTGACCATCGGCGGGCGCGGATCGAACGGGACGGCGTTGCGGTTGACGGTGATGTCGATTTCCGCGAGGCGGTCCTCGGCTTCCTGCCCGTTCAGCTCGCAGTTGCGCAGGTCCACCAGGACCAGGTGCACGTCGGTGCCGCCGGAGATCACGTTGATTCCCTTGGCGGTGACGTCCGGCTGGACCAGGCGCTCGGCGAGGATCCGGGCGCCGGCCAGCACGCGTTCCTGGCGTTCCTTGAACTCGGGCGAGGCGGCAATCTTGAACGCCACGGCTTTGCCGGCGATGACGTGCTCCAGCGGCCCGCCCTGCTGGCCCGGGAACACGGCCGAGTTGATCTTCTTGGCGATGTCGGCGTCGTTCGAGAGGATGATGCCGCCGCGCGGACCGGCGAGGGTCTTGTGCGTCGTGGAGGTGGTCACGTGCGCGTGCGGCACCGGCGAGGGGTGCAGCCCGGCGGCCACGAGCCCGGCGAAGTGGGCCATGTCCACCATCAGGTAGGCCCCCACCGAGTCGGCGATCCGGCGGAATTCCGCGAAATCAAGCTGGCGGGCGTACGCGGACCAGCCGGCCACGATGAGCTGCGGCTTGTGTTCCTGGGCGAGGCGCTCCACCTCGGCCATGTCGATCCGGTGGTCGTCTTCCCGGACCTGGTACGGGATGACGTTGTACAGCCGGCCGGAGAAGTTGATCTTCATGCCGTGGGTCAGGTGGCCGCCGTGCGCCAGGTTCAGGCCCATGATGGTGTCGCCCGGACGGATCAGGGCGTGCATGACCGAAGCGTTGGCCTGGGCGCCGGAGTGCGGCTGGACATTGGCGTACTCGGCGCCGAACAAGGCCTTGACCCGGTCGATCGCGAGCTGTTCGACGACGTCGACGTGCTCACAGCCGCCGTAGTAGCGCTTGCCCGGGTAGCCCTCGGCGTACTTGTTGGTCAGCACCGAGCCCTGCGCCTGCATGACGGCCTTCGCCGTGTGGTTCTCCGAGGCGATCATTTCCAGGCCGTCGCGCTGGCGGCCCAGCTCGGCGTCGATCTTCGCGGCGATCTCCGGGTCCAGCGCGGAGAGCTCAGCGTCCAGGCTCGGGGAAACGACCTGCTCGAACACCGTTTCGGTGCCGGTCGCTGCGCCGCTCACAGTTCGCCGCCGTTCTTGGACGCGTAGTCCTGCGCGGATAGCAGCGGGCCGTCGGATTCCGCGGCCACCTTGAAGAGCCAGCCGGCGCCGTACGGATCGCTGTTGATCAGCGCGGGATCGTCGACGACGGCGGGGTTGATCTCGGTTACCTCGCCCGTCACCGGGGCGTACAGGTCAGAGACGGACTTGGTCGACTCGACCTCGCCGCAGGTCTCCCCCGCGGTCACCGCAGCGCCGACCTCGGGCAGGTCCACGTAGACGATGTCGCCGAGGGCATCCGTGGCCACGGCCGAGATGCCGATCGACACAACGTTCCCGGCCTCGCGGGCAACCCACTCGTGCTCGTCGGAGTACTGCAGTTCAGGGGCAACTTTTGCCATGTGTTTTTCCTTTACGTTTGAAAAGTCGTGGGCTAAATCAATTGTGGCTGGGTTACGCGGCGGAGTTCGCCATCCTCCGCGTGCTCGCTCGTACACCCCATCGTCTCCCTAACCTCGCAAGCTCGGTCAGGGAACCCTGACGATGGGGCACTCGCTTAGACGCACGCTTCCGGATGGCGCTCCCCCGCCGCTACCATTCAGTCCAGTTTCGGGGCCAACAGTTCTCCGGAAAGAAACAGTGGCCGTCGAGATCTACGAGGGCCGGGCCGCGGTAGGCGGTGCGCGCTCCAGCACCTTTGGCTTTCGAAGGCGTCTCCCAAGGTGATTGGAACCGGAGGTGAGCTGACCTTGAGGGGCCGGCTGGCCGCGGTTTTCGAAAGCGTGCGTCAAAGCGACGAAGGAGCAGCACGCGTGAAAACCGGGGCCCGCCGGTCCCGGAGTCGGGACCAGACGGCCGGTCCCGGAACCGGGGACGGCTCCCGGACCGGATCCGGGCTACTTTTGGCGCTTGTAGAAAGGCAGTGCGACAACTTCGAAGGGTTCCGTTTTGCCGCGCAGGTCGATGTCCAGGGCCGTGCCGGGTTCGGTGAACTCGACGTCGACGTAGGCCATGGCGACCGGGTAGCCCAGGGTGGGGCTGGGCTGGCCGGAGGTGACTTCGCCGACGGTGTTGCCATCCTTCAGGACGGGGTAGTGGCCGCGGCCCGCGCGGCGGCCAAGGCCCTTGAGCCCGACGAGCTTGCGGCCGGTGGTGGCGCCGGCGCCGGCTTCCTTTTTGGCGGCCAAGGCCGCCTTGCCGACGAAGTCACCTTCCTTGGACAGCGCGACGACGGGGCCCAGCCCGGCGGCGAAGGGATCGCCCTCGAGGGAGAGCTCGTTGCCGTAGAGCGGCATGCCGGCCTCGAGCCGGAGCGAGTCCCGGGAGGCGAGGCCGGCGGGCGTCAGCTCGCCCTCCTCGGCGATGGCGATGAGCGCCTGCCAAAGGGCGGCGGCGTCGTCGTTGGACACGAAGATCTCAAAGCCGTCCTCACCGGTGTAGCCGGTGCGGGCCAGCAGCAGGTCCCGGCTGGCGCCGCCGACCATAAACGGGACGTCGACGGCGGCATAGTACTTCAGCCCGGTGACGAGCTCGTGCTGCGCGGCGGGGACCAGACGGAGCAGGATCGCCTCGGCCTTGGGGCCCTGGACCGCGACCAGCGAGGTCTCGGCGGAGGCGTCCTGGACCGTGACGTCGAATTTAGCAGCCCGCTCGGCCAGGGCCGCGGCCACAACCTTGGCGTTGCCGGCGTTGGGGACCACGAGGAACTTCTCGTCGCCGCGGCGGTAGGCGATGAGGTCGTCGATGATGCAGCCGTCCTCGTTGCAGATCAGCGAGTACTTGGCTTTGCCGACCGCCATGGCGGAGATCCTGCCCACCAGGGCGTAGTCCAGGAAGGCGGCGGCGTCGGGGCCGGTGACCCAGACTTCGCCCATGTGGGAGAGGTCGAACAGGCCCGCGGACTTGCGGACGGCGTGGTGTTCGGCGAGTTCGGAGCTGTACTTGAGCGGCATCTGCCAGCCGCCGAAGTCCGTGAAGGAGGCGCCGAGCTTCTTGTGCTCTTCGTACAGTGCCGTGTAGTTCTCAGTCATCGTTGGCTGTCCCTAGTCGTTGGAGGCGGAGGTGGCGGAGTGGTCTGCGGTGTCTTCTTCGAAGGCTTCGAGAGGAGGGCAGGAGCAGATCAGGTTGCGGTCGCCGGCGGCGCCGTCGATCCGGCCCACCGGCGGGAAGTACTTGTCCTGCTTGAGGGTGTGGACCGGGAAGACGGCCTGTTCGCGCGGGTAGCTGCGCTCCCAGGTGGTGCTGATCACGGCCGCTGCGGTGTGCGGGGCGTTGCGCAGCGGGCTGTGCTCCACGCTGAAGTCGCCGTGCGCCACCTGGTCGATCTCGGCGCGGATGGCGATCATGGCGGTGATGAACCGGTCGATTTCGCCGAGGTCCTCGGATTCGGTGGGTTCGACCATCAGGGTGCCGGCCACCGGGAACGCCAAGGTGGGGGCGTGGAAGCCGTAGTCGATCAGGCGCTTGGCCACGTCCTCGGCCGTGACACCGGTCTTGGCCGTGAGTTCGCGCAGGTCCAGGATGCACTCGTGCGCCACCAGGCCGCCTTCGCCGGTGTAGAGCACCGGGAAGTAGTCGTTGAGCCGGGCCGCGATGTAGTTCGCGGCCAGAAGGGCGGACTTGGTGGCCTCGGTCAGGCCCTGCCCGCCCATCAGCTTCACGTAGGCCCAGGAGATCGGCAGCACGCCGGCCGAGCCATAGCGGGAAGCGGAGATCGGGGTGCCCTCGGCGCCGTTGGCCGGGTCAGCCGCGTTGCCGGGCATGAACGGCGCCAGGTGCGCCTTGGCAGCGACCGGGCCGACGCCGGGTCCGCCGCCGCCGTGCGGGATGCAGAAGGTCTTGTGCAGGTTCAGGTGCGAGACGTCGCCGCCGAACTGGCCCGGCTGGGCCAGGCCGACGAGGGCGTTGAGGTTGGCGCCGTCGATGTAGACCTGGCCACCGGCGGCGTGGACAGCGTCGCAGACCTCGCGGACGTCGGCGTCGTACACCCCGTGCGTGGAGGGGTAGGTGATCATGATGCAGGACAGGGCATCGCGGTGCTGCTCGATCTTGGCGGTGAGGTCGGCGTGGTCGATCGTGCCGTCGGAGGCGGTGGCCACGACGACGACCTTCATGCCGGCCAGCACGGCCGAAGCCGCGTTGGTGCCGTGCGCGGAGGCCGGGATCAGGCAGACGTTGCGCTGGTCGTCGCCGCGGGAGAGGTGGTAGCCGCGGATGGCGAGCAGGCCGGCCAGCTCGCCCTGGGAGCCGGCGTTGGGCTGGATGGAGACCTGGTCGTAGCCGGTGATCTCGGTCAGCTGGGCTTCGAGGTCCTCGATCAGTTCGCGCCAGCCGGCGGTCTGGGATTCGGGGGCGAAGGGGTGGATGGAGGCGAACTCCGGCCAGGAGATGGCTTCCATCTCGGCCGTGGCGTTCAGCTTCATGGTGCACGAGCCCAGCGGAATCATGGTGCGGTCCAGGGCGAGGTCGCGGTCCGAGAGGCGGCGGATGTAGCGCAGCAGTTGGGTTTCGGAGCGGTGCGTGTTGAAGACCGGGTGCTGGAGGTAGTCGGAGGTGCGTTCGACGGCGGCATCCAGTCCGAAGTCGGCGTCACTGTCGGATTCTGCGTCAGTGACGCTGGCGCCGAAGGCGGCAACGACGTCGGAGACGATCGCCGTCGTCGTGGCCTCATCGGCGGAGATGCCGACGGTGTCGGCGTCGATGGCGCGCAGGTTAATGCCCTTGGCGTCCGCGGCGGCGATGATGTCCGCGGCTTTGCCGGGCACGGACACGGTCACGGTGTCGAAGAAGGAGCTGTGCAGCACGTCGAAGCCGGCGGCCTTGAGCGAGGCGGCGATGGTCCGGGCGTGGCCGTGGGTGGTCTCGGCAATCGCCTTCAGCCCGTCCGGGCCGTGGTAGACGGCGTAGAAGGAGGCGACGATGGCCAGCAGCGCCTGCGCGGTGCAGATGTTGGAGGTGGCCTTCTCGCGGCGGATGTGCTGTTCGCGGGTCTGCAGGGCCAAGCGGTAGGCGGGGACGCCGGCGTTGTCCTTGGAAACGCCGACCAGGCGGCCGGGCATGGAGCGTTCGAGGCCCTTCTGGACGGCCATGTACGCGGCGTGCGGCCCACCGAAGAACAGCGGCACACCGAAGCGCTGCGCGGAGCCGACGGCGATGTCCGCGCCCTGCTCGCCCGGGGAGGTGATCAGGGTCAGGGACAGCAGGTCCGCGGCGACCGTGACCAGCGCGCCGCGCTCTTTGGCGTCGGCGATGACGGCGGAGTGGTCGAAGACGCGGCCGGAGGCACCGGGCTGCTGCAGCACCACGCCGTTGATGACGCCCTCGGGCAGGCCCTTGGACAGGTCGGCGACCTCCACCTCGAAGCCGAGGGCCTCGGCGCGGCCCTTGACGATCGCGATGGTCTGCGGGAGGCAGTCGGCGTCGAGGACGGTCTTGCCGTCGTGCGCCGTCTTGTTCTTGTTGGCCCGGCGCATCATCAGCACGGCCTCGGCGACGGCGGTGGCTTCGTCCAGCAGCGAGGCGTTGGCGATCGGCAGGCCGACCAGGTCCTGGACCATGGTCTGGAAGTTCAGCAGGGCCTCGAGCCGGCCCTGCGAGATTTCCGGCTGGTACGGGGTGTACGCGGTGTACCAGGCGGGGGCCTCGAGGATGTTGCGGCGGATCACGGCCGGGGTGACGGTGTCGAAGTAGCCCTGGCCGATCATCTGCACGGCGGTCTTGTTCTTCGACGCCAGCCTGCGCAGCGCGGCAAGGACCTCAACCTCGCTGAGGGCTGCCCCGAGCGCGAGGCCGGAGTCCTGCCGGATGTCCTTCGGGACGGCGGTATCCACGAGGGCGTCGACGGTGTCATAGCCGACAGCCTTCAACATGGCGTCGACGTCGGCCTGGCGGCGGGCGCCGATGTGCCGGTCAACGAAGGACGTGGAGGCTGAGGTAACAGTCACAAGGAACTCCATAACTAAGGCGGCGCAGGGTACGCCACATTGATTCGGGTTCCTCCCCGCTCTGTATTGGACCTGAGAGTTTCCGCGCAGCCGCTTTTGCGAGGCTCCGCTTGCACCGTCGGTGAGCACGGCATGTCGGAGGACATGCCTGCTGCTTTCCAGAGTTGCCTTGCCGCGGCGGTACATGGGCCTGAGAGATTCCTGGGGAGGGTTTGCTCCTACGGCGCCTGCTTGTACCTACTTGCAGGACTCTCCCGCCGCAGATCAAAGGCTTATTCAATTGCTCGTGACCGTAGTCACAGACTCCATTGTCCTATGGCGGACGCGCGTCCGCAAACTCCACCCCGTGCCGGCACGAACGTTAACGGACGCTCCCGCACATCCGGCGTCAATTTCCCCGACGCTCCCGCACATCCGGCAGGAATCTTACTGCCGCTCCCGCACATCCGGCGTCAATTTCCCCAACGCTCCCGCACATCCGGCGTCAATTTCCCCAACGCTCCCGCACATCCGGCACGAATTTCGCCAACGCTCCCGCACCTGACCTGCGGGGGTTCCGAAATTTGCAGCCTGATCCGCGGGAGCGTCACGTGCGGACCCGCCCATCTGCGGGAGCGTCAAGTCCAGACCCGCCGGACCTGCGGGAGCGTCAAGTCCAGACCCGCCGGACCTGCGGGAGCGTCAAGTCCAAACCCGGCGGATCTGCGGGAGGGTTCCCACTTTTGCAGCGTGACCTGCGGGAGGGTTGCGTCCAGACCCGCCATACCTGCGGGAGCGTCACGCACAAACCCGCCATACCTGCGGGAGCGTCCTCTGGTGGGGCAGCCTTTAGCCGCGCAGCCGCTCGACGGCGGCCAGCAGGCTCTCCACGTCACCGGTCACGTCCGGAACTGCCCCTCCGGGCCCGCGGGCCAGCATGGCGTTGAAGTACAGCCCGTCCCCCATATAAAGCACGGGCTTGGCCATGGCCGGGCCCACATCGGCCGCAAGCAGCGCCAGCCAGCTCTCCTGGACACCGGCCATTCGCCGCAGCGTCTCGGCGTGCGCCACTTCGGCCAGCCGGGTGGCGGCCACGAACACCCGGTCCAGCGGGGTATCGGCCCACACCGAGGACTTGATGAAATACGCCGCGGCCCCTTCCGGCGCCGCGGCCATGGCCTCGAGGTCTTCCGCGAGGAGCCGGTCCAGGCGCTCCAGCAGCACCGAGATCATCGCATCCTTGGTGGGGAAGTGGTAAAGCAGGCCGCCTTTGGAGACGCCTGCCGTCCGGGCCACCGCGTCCAGCGTCGCGGCACGCTCACCCTCCGTGATGAGCAGTGACTCGAACGCATCTAGGACGGCTTCGCGGGCGACGGGTTTTCTGGCCATGACTCCCATCATGCCCGTCCGGACCGCCATTTCTTAACTATACCGTCCAGACGGTATAGTTAACCTCCATGAGCACCACTTCCATGTCCGCAGCCGTCCGTCCCGCCCCGGCCGCACGCGCACCCTGGCGCGACTGGGTGGCACTGTCCCTGCTGATGTTCCCGGTGCTGCTCGTGGCCGTGGACAACACGGCCCTGACGTTTGCCCTGCCCGCCATTGCCCGCAGCCTGGATGCCACCGGGGTGGAGCTGCTGTGGATTGTCGATGCCTATCCGCTGGTCCTGGCCGGGCTCCTGGTGGCGATGGGCAGCCTGGGCGACCGGATCGGCCGCCGCCGGCTGCTGTTCGTTGGCAGTGCCGGCTTCGCGGCCGTCTCCGCGGCAACGGCCTTTGCGCCCGGCGCGGAATGGCTGATCGCGGGCCGGGCCGGCCTGGGGTTCTTCGGCGCCATGCTGATGCCGTCCACGCTGTCCCTGATCCGCAATATCTTCCCGGAGCCCAACCGGCGCCGGCTCGCGGTGGCGATCTGGGCCGCGGGCTTCTCCGGCGGCGCCGCACTCGGCCCGATCGTCGGCGGCTGGCTCGTCGAACACCTCTGGTGGGGCGCGGTCCTGCTGGTCGCAGTGCCGATCATCGCGCCGCTGCTGGTCCTGGGCCCCGCGCTCATCCCGGAATCCCGGGACCCCAACCCGGGCCGGGTGGACGTGCCCAGCATCGTCCTGTCCCTGCTGGCCATGGTGCCGGCGGTCTACGGCATCAAGATCCTCGCCACCGACGGCGTGGCACCGGAACCGCTTGCCGCCCTCGGCACCGGGCTGCTGATGGGCTTCGCGTTCGTCCGCCGCCAGCGCCGGCTGGCCGCCTCGGACACGGCCACTCCCCTGCTGGACCTCAGCCTCTTCGGCAACCCGGTGTTCAGCACCGCCATTACCGCCAACGTCCTGGCCCTGTTTTCCTACAACGGCTTCATCCTGTTCCTCGCCCAGCACCTGCAGCTGCTCGAGGGCCAGTCCCCGTCGGAGTCCGGCGTCGCGATGGTCCCGGCACTGGTCGCCACCGTCGTCGCCGGGCTGCTTGTGGTCCCGCTGGTGCGCCGGATCCGGCCCGGCTTTGTGGTGGCCGGCGGGCTGCTGCTGAGCGCAGCCGGTTACGGCTTGGTGGCCCTGGGCGACCGCAGTGCCGGGCCAGGAGTGCTGCTGGCCGCCCTGCTGGTGCTCTGCCTGGGCGTCGGCGCGGCCGAGACCATCTCCAACGACCTGATCCTGGGCGCGGCACCGGCGGCGAAGTCGGGCGCGGCGGCCGCCATTTCGGAAACCGGCTACGAGGTCGGCTCGCTGCTGGGCACCGCCATCCTCGGCTCCATCCTGACCGCCTCCTACCAGCGCAACCTCCGGCTGCCCGACGGCGTTGCCGGGGCGGCGCCGTCGGAAGCCGCCGCCCAGGCCGGCGAGACCCTGGCCGGAGCCGCCGAGCTGGCCCATGCCCTGCCGGGACCGCTGGCAGAGGCCGTGATGGCCGCCGCCCGCGCGGCGTTCGACTCCGGCGTCCACATCACCGCCGCGATCGCGCTGGTGCTGATGGCAGGCGCCGCGGTGCTGGCCGGCGTCGTCCTGCGCAAGGTGCCGACGGCGAACTAGCCGCCGGCGTCAGCCCGCCTCGACGGCGGCCTTCAGCGCGTCCAGCAGGCCGGCGGTGCCTTCCTCGCGGCCAGCCACCTGCTCGGCGTCGCTCGCGGCCGTCCCGGTGAAGAACGCGCCCTGCTCCGTCAGGGTCAGGACGGTGCCGTCGCCGTCGGGCTCCAGCTCGATAGTGCTGAGCGACACGGACATGCGCCGTCCGTCGAGAAGCATTTCGTAGCTGTAGACGATCCGTTCGTTCTCGACGATGTCGTGGTAGATCGCATGCATGGTCGAGACCCAGCTCCCTACCGGGCCGCCGACGTCGGTCTCGCGGCCGCCCTCCCGGAAGTCGAGGCTGGATTCGCCCTGGTACCACTCCGGCGGGCCGCCGAACCATTTTTTCTTGCTGGCGTGGTCGGCAAACGCTGCGAAGACGCAGGCCGGCGGCGCGTTCAGGCGGCGTTCCAAACTGAAGCTTGCGTGCGTAACGGGGACACTCACAACGGACTCCTCATGGCTCGTGGCGGAATGGCTGAGTACGGAGGCTGGGATCCAGGAATTGCTCCAGCCGGTCAAGGCGGCGCTCCTCCGGCGTCCGGCGCAGGCCCAGCCAGTCTTCGGCGCGCCGGACCGCGGCAGGGACAATGCTGCAGCTGCGCACCCTGCCGATCTTCTCGCTGCGGATCAGGCCGCTGGCTTCCAGGACCTGAAGGTGCTGGACAATCCCGGGCAGGCTGATCTGAAACGGTGCCGCCAGCTCGGAGACGGTCGCCGGCCCCTCGCATAGGCGGACCACGATGGCCCGGCGGGTAGGATCCGCGAGGGCGCGGAAGACGCCGTCGAGCGCCCGTTCGCTGCCCTCCCGCTTCCCGTCCGCCCGCTTCCCGTCCGGACCGCCTTCATTGTTAAGCACATACTTAAGTATTGCGCTGTGGCAGCGGCTGTCAAGGGGTTAAAAACAAGCGCCCGACGCCGGGAGGGAACCCGGCGCCGGACGCTTGGAAGGCGCGTGGAAGGAGGCGCCTACTTCTTGCTGTCCGGGGTGGTGACGCTGGCGGTGGCGCGCATGGTTTCGGCGTTCACCATCCAGGCGTACTGCTCCAGCTTGGCGATAAAGGCGTGCAGCAGGTCGGCGGTGGTGGGGTCTTCCTCGTCCACCTCGTCGTGCACCTTGCGCATAGTGCCGACGGCGGCCTCGAGCGCGGCGACGATCTTGTCGATCGCATCCTTGGTGTTGATCAGACCGGTCGGGAATTCGGCGAGCGCGGTGGTCTTGGAAACGGTGGAGCTGCGGCCGTCCGGCAGGGCATGGAGGGCGCGCATCCGCTCGGCCAGATCGTCGGCAAAGCCGCGGGCAGCCTCGATGATCTCATCCAGCTGCAGGTGAAGGTCGCGGAAGTTCGTGCCCACGATGTTCCAGTGGGCCTGCTTGCCCTGGACGTGGAGCTCGATCAGGTCCACAAGAACGGCCTGCAGGTTGCTCGTCAGGGTGGGTGTTGCTTTCATGCATCCTCCTTGGTAGGAACGGCTGGTCCGGCGTTATGCCTCAGACGCTACCCCAGGGAGCAGACGGCACGCGATGGTCGCGGCGGAATTTCACGATCAGCTTACTAAGTGAGCTTACTAACCGTGCGGGCGGCCTCAGACGGCCTGGTTCAGCATCGGCCCCTGCGGGAAGATGGCCCGGGTGATGCCGCCGGCCGTGGCTTCGGAGAGCTGGGCCAGGTAGTCGTTCCGGCGGCGCGGCGTGATCCGGGACTGCGGCTCGAAGCCCTGGTCCGGGTCGTCCGCGTAGTGGGCGGTCAGGCCGTCGCGCATGAGGCGGATCGCCTCGGCGCGCTGCTGCGACACCGCCGCGTGCGTGGAGCCCAGCTCGGCTGCCAGGTCCTTGACGGTCCGGTCGCCGAAGTAGATCTCCTCGACCACGTAGCGCATCCGTTCCGGCAGCGACTTCACGGCCGCGCGGAGGTACTGGAGCCGTTCGTCCGCAAGAACGGAGTGCTCAGGGGTCAGGGTCTCGGCAGCGAGCGTGTCGACGACGGCGTCGTCCAGCGGCGTGAGGGTGCGGGACGCGTCGGCGAGGGCCGCTTCCACGACGCTTTGCTGGACGCCGAGCGCGGACGCGATCTCGTCCACCGAGGGCGTGCGCCCGAGGGCCGCCGCGAGGGTTTCCTGGACGGACATGGTCTCTTTGATCCGGCGGCGTGCGGAGCGGGTGGCCCAGTCGCTGGCCCGCATCTCGTCGGCGAAGGCGCCGAGAATGCGGCGGCGGGCGAAGGCTCCGAAGGGTACGCCAAGGGCCGGGTCGAAGGAATCGGCCGAGGTAATCAAGGCAACGGCGCCAGCCGACGCCAGGTCATCGCGCGAGAGGTGGGACGCCTTCGAGCACAAATCTGAGACGAGATAGCCAACCAGCGGAAGGTGCTGGGTGACCATCTCGTTGCGTTCCACGCGATTCAATAGTGTGTCCCCCCATGAGACGGATCAGGAGCTTTAAAACCCTGAGAGCCGCACCCGCAAACAGTCCCGCACTCCCCCCATGGGAGGCGGTGTTCGAAGCCGGGGCGCAGCACCCAGAACGAAACCTATCACCTGATCCGGAATCTGCGTGTACCCTCAGGGAAAAGCTTGGCGGAAAATGCGGAAAGCCGTAATTTGGCCGGGATGGCAGGGGGATGGGGCCCATGGGTGCAGGGGATCTTTCGGCGGCGCTGTGGCAGGAACGGCGGCAGTTGGAGCTGCTCCTGTTCCGGCTGGAAACCCAGCGGCTGCACGCGGCCGCCGGCAACACCCACTGGCTGACCTTTACCGCCTCCGAGGTGGAAGGCGTGCTGGACCGTCTGCGGTTTGAGTCGCTGGCCCGGAATGTCGAGTCCGCGGCGGTGGCGGCCGAATGGGGCCTGCCGGCGCAGGCAACACTGGTTGAACTGATTGCCGCCGCACCGCCGGGCTCCTGGCCCACCGTCCTGCAGGAGCACCTGGACGGCCTGCGCGCCTTGATGGGCCGCCTCGGCGAGGCCGCCCGCACCAACGAGGCAACGCTCCGGGGCCTGCAACGGCCCGAAACATCAACCGACCCGGCGGGTGTGCTCGAACAGTTGACGGTTGCAGGAAACATTGAGCGTGCCCTCGCCATTACGCGCCGCGCCACCCAGCCGCTGATGGCCCAGTACCTCGGCGACGACGCGAACTCCCACTAAGCGGATTCAGTCGCTGGCGGGCGCCGGCGGCATCAGCCCGCGCAGCGCATCCTCGGTGCCGGAACCGGCGTCGGCGCCAGCTTCCGCTGCCGCCAGATTCGCCGCGGCGATGGCCTCGATGACTTCGCGCCGCTGGATGGAGACGCCGCGGGGCGCCTCGATGCCGATCCGGACGCCGTCGCCGCGGCCTTCCAGAACAGTGATGACGATGCCGTCGCCGATCATGATCTGTTCGCCCGGTTTGCGTGTGAGTACCAGCATTCTCTCAATCTACCCTTCGCGGCCGGACGCTGCGGCCCACGGGGCCGGCCGGGTTGCCGCCTGGCCGTCGATCCAGCCCACCGGCAGGCCCAGGGCGTCCACGCTTTCGGGGGTCGCGGTGTCCGCCGCCCCCACGACGGCGACCGCGGCCACCTCAAACCGGGCCCTGAGCTGGCTCACCCAGCGGGCGGTGTCTTCGTGCTTGCGCCCGGCGTCCACCACCACCCAGAGCTGATCCGGGGAAAGGGCCGCGATCGCCTGCAGCCGGGCCAGGGTGTTGCGGCCCGTGCCCAGGCCAAAAGCGGCCAGCACCGTCTGTTCGGTCTCCACCGCGTGGGCGCGGGCCGCCGTCGCGCTCTGGCGTCCGTCAAGGTGCAGGTGGCCGTAGGCGCTCAGCTCCCCCGCGGTGCGCACGTCCGCGCCCCCGGCAGCGATCGACATGGCCAGGGCCGTGTCCAGCGCGTCATCCCCTAGGCCGACCAGCACCACCAGGTCGCCGGTCCCTTGCAGCGGGACCGGGATCCGCTCGCGCGTCGGTACGGCCGCCCGCACGGACGACGGCGACGGCGCCTGGTTGCGGTCCGGCGCAGGGCGCTCCCCCATGCTGCCGGCCGGAGGCAGCGGAGCGTCCGGTTCAGCCTGTCCCCCGCCGGCCGCCGGTGTCCTCAGCCCGGAGCCCAGCTGGTCCAGCAGTTCGGCGAAGCCCGGCGATTCGGTCGAGAGGCCGGGGGCGCCGGGGGCGCCGGTCCGGTGCAGCGTCCGTTCGGCGGCGTCGGCCTCGGCCAGCAGGGCGGCGATCGCGTCGCCCTGCAGCGCGTGGCCGGGCGCGGCAGCAACGCGGGAACCGCCCGGGGTTGGCTGCGGCCGCGGCGCGTCCTGCGGCGTGTTTTGGGGCGCGTTCTTTGCCGCGCGGCGTGCCGGGTGCGCCGTGGCGGCGGCCGGTGCAGCAGCGCGGGGCGCGGCGGCGCGCGGTTCCACGATCTCGCCCTCGGTGAGTATGTCGGCCTCCGGCACTACCTCGCCGGTGACGACGTCGTGCTTGGGCTGGACCTCGACGACGGCCTCATAACGGTTCCCGGCGAAGAGCCCGGCGATCCCGGGGCTGATGACGCGTTCGGCGGAAACGATCCGGGCCGACGGGCCGTACTGGGATTCGGCCTTGCTGCGGATTTCCTCCAGCGAGGCTCCCTTAAGCCGATAGCGGTTCGGCATGGCGCACGACTCCTACGGTTTCGATCCGGACGTTGGCGGAGGTGACTTCGCGGTAGGACAGCACCGGGACGGACCCGGGCTGCCCCCCGATGAGCCGGTGGATGGCCGGGCGCAGTGCAGGGGCGCAGACCAGGACGGCCTGCCGGTTCGCGGCGGCCGCGGAGTCCACCGCGTTGCCCACCGAGCGGAGCACGGCGTCGAGCCGGTCCTGGCCCATCACGATCTGGCTGCCGCCCTCGGCCGGGCGCATGTCCTCCAGCATGGACTGCTCCAGGAGCGGGTCGATCATGATCACGTTGAGCACCGGGCCGTCCATGAACTTGGCAGTCAGGGCCGGGCCGAGGGACTGGCGAGCCGCTTCCACGAGCGATTCCGGGTCCGTGGAGACCCTCGCGCGGAGGGTGAGCGCCTCGTAGATGCGGGCCAGGTCGTTGATGGGGACTTGTTCGTCAAGCAGGCCCTGGAGCACGCGCTGCAGCTCGGCGAGCGAGAGCAACGCGGGGGTGAGCTCGTCCACGGCGGAGGGACTCTGTTTCCGGACCCCTTCGGTCAGCACCCGGACGTCCTCGCGGGACAGCAGCCGGGCGGCGTTGCCGGTGACGATCGAAGACAGGTGCGTGACCAGCACCGAGACGCGGTCGATCACGGTGGCGCCGGTCATCTCGGCGTTGTGGCGCATTTCGGCCGGAATCCATTTCCCGGCGAGCCCGAAGACCGGTTCGATCATGGCCACGCCCGGCAGCGTGTCCAGCGAGTCGCCGAGGGCCAGCATCTGCCCGCCCGGCGCGGTGCCGCGGCCGGCCTCGACGCCGGCGATCCGGATTGCGTAGGTGGCCGGCGGCAGGTCCACGCTGTCCCGGGTGCGGACCGGCGGGATGACCAGGCCCAGTTCCATGGCGATCTTGTGCCGCAGCGACCGGACCCGTGCCAGCAGGTCGTCGGAGGCGCCGGAGACCATGTCCACCAGGTCCGGGGCCAGCAGGATCTCCACGGGGTGGATGCGCATGTCCTCGAGCAGCTTCTCGTTCGGGTCGAGCTCCGGGGAGTTCAGGGCCGCGGCCTCGGCGTCGCGGGCCTGTTCGGCCTGCTGCTGGCTGGCCGCGGTGCGGCGCGAGGCCAGGATCAGCCCGGCCCCGACCAGGACAAACGGGAGGGGCGGCATGCCGGGGATCAGCGCCATGGCGAGGGCGGCGACGCCGGCGATCATCAGGGCGTTGGGCGACTGCAGCAGCTGGGTGGACGCCGTCCGGCCCATATCCGCCTCGGCGTTGGAGCGGGTCACGATCATGCCGGTGGAGACGGCCATCAGCAGCGCCGGGATCTGGGTGACGAGCCCGTCACCCATGGTCAGCAGGCCGTAGGTGTTCAGGGCGTCGCCGATTTCCATGCCCCGCTGCAGCATGCCGATGGCGATGCCGCCGATGAAGTTGATGATGATAATGATGATGCCGGCGATCGCGTCGCCCTTGACGAACTTCGAGGCGCCGTCCATGGCGCCGTAGAAGTCGGCCTCGGCGGAGACCTCGGCGCGCCGCTCCCGGGCCTGGGTGTCGGTGATCAGGCCGCCGTTCAGGTCGGCGTCGATCGCCATTTGTTTGCCGGGCATGGCGTCCAGGGTGAAGCGGGCGCCCACTTCGGCGACGCGTTCCGCGCCCTTGGTAACGACGACGAACTGGATGACCACCAGGATCAGGAATACGACGGCGCCGATGATCATGGAACCGCCCACGGTCACCTTGCCGAACGCCTCAATGACCTGGCCGGCGTAGCCGTTGCCCAGCACCAGTCGGGTGGAGGCGACGTTGAGGCCCAGCCGGAACAGCGTGGCCACCAGCAGCAGCGAGGGAAAGACGGAGAAGTCCAGCGGCTTCTTGACGAACATGCTGGTGAGCAGGACCAGCAGCGCCAGCAGGATGTTGCAGACGATCAGGAAATCCAGCAGCGGTGCGGGCACGGGAACCACCAGCAGCAGCACGATGCCCACGATGCCGATCGGCACCGCCAGCCGGGCGAGCCTGTTGTTCATGATGCGGTCCTTTCACAGACGCTGGTTCGGGAAGTGTTCACAGTGCGGCCCCCGCCATCCGGTGCAGCCCGGCGCCGGCGCCGCGGGCCTTGAGCGACATCACGAAGGCCAGGACGCCGGCCACCGCGTGGTAGAAATCCACCGGGATCTCCTGCCCCAGCTCGCAGGCGCCGTGCAGCGCCCGGGCCAGCGGGATGTCCTGGACCATCGGCACGTTCTTGTCCTCGGCTTCCTGCCGGATCCGTGCCGCGACGTGGCCGGCGCCCTTGGCCACCACCCGCGGGGCGGACTTTCCGGGTTCGTACTTCAGCGCGACGGCGACGTGCGTGGGGTTGACGAGGACGACGTCGGCGTCGCCGATCGCCGCGATCATGCGGTTCCGGCTCATCGCCAGCTGCCGGGCGCGGCGCTGGGAACGGATCAGCGGATCGCCTTCGCTGCTCTTGTTTTCGTCCTGGACTTCCTTTTTGGACATCCGGGTTTTCTTCCGGTTCCGGCGCATCACGACGAAGAAGTCCACGGCCGCGAGGGCGATGCCGGCGAAGACGGCGAACTGGACGAGGGAGGAAATGCCGCCGCCGGCCGCGGCCACGACGCCGGAGACCGGGAGGCCGCCGGCGGTGAGCAGCACCGGGATGAGCCCCTGCACCACGGAATAGAGCACCAGGCCGACGACGCTCGCCTTCAGCAGGGCCTTGACCCCGCCCCAGAGCGCCTGGGTGCCGAAGCTGCGCTTTAGTCCGCTGAGCAGTTTGAAGTTCTCGAAGTCCACGCGGAACTTTTTCAGGTGGATGCCGCCCTGCAGTGCCGAGCCGACGAGGACGACGACGAGCACCACGATCAGCATGGGACTGAGGATTCCGGCCAGCGAACCGAGGCCGTCTTCGAGCGCCTTCACGGCCTTCGCCGGGTCCGGGTCAGCCATCACGCCCCGGACGCTGAAGACCTGGTCGGTGGCGGCATTGGCTCCGCGTTCGACGGTGGCGGGGATCATCACGGCGGCGGCTCCGACCGCCAGCCAGGCCGTGAGGTCCTGCGAGCGGGAGAGCTGGCCCTTGGAGCGGACCTCCCGCATGCGTTTGTCGGTGGCTTGTTCGGTTTTTTCCTGTGAATCCGACATCAGCCCACCCCCAGCACGGTCTTGGCGGCCTGCCCGGCCAGGGTGGAGACGATCCTGGGCAGTGCGAGGAAGAGGAACCCTGCCAGCGCGAGGGTCAGCATGATCTTGAGCGGGAAGCCCAGCGAGAAGGCGTTCAGTGCCGGGGCCACCCGGGTCAGCAGGCCGAGCCCGACGTCGGCCAGGAACAGCACCACCAGCAGCGGGCCGGCGATCTGGACGGCGGCGAGGAACATGCCGGTGACGGCGGACGTCATGGCCTGGACGGGCTGGGCAAGGTCAAGGCCGCCGGCCAGCGGCAGCGCGGTGAAGCTCCCGGTCAGGCCCCCGATGACGAGCTGGTAGCCGTCCGAGGAAAACAGCAGGGCGAGCGCGGCCATCTGCAGCAGCCGGGTGAACTGGGCGCCGTTGACCATCATCTGCGGGTCGAACGCCTGGGCCATCTGGAAACCGCTGAAGAGGTCGATCAGGCTGCCGGCGGACTGGACCGCGGCGAAGACCAGCATGACCAGGAAACCCAGGACCAGGCCGGTGACCAGTTCCAGGACCACGCCGGTGAAGAACCCGGCCGTGTCCCGGGCGGTGTAGCCGGCGGACAGCCGTTGTGTGACGGCCAGGCCAAGGCCCACGCCCAGCATCGCCTTGATCCGCCCGGGAAAGGCCTGGTGCGCGAACGGCGGCGCCACGACCAGGAATGCCGTCATCCGGACGGTGGCCAGCAGGAGCACCTCCAGCCACGTCTGGTCGATCGGGATGCCCACCTCACAGGCCTCCGAGCAGGGAGGGGATCTTGGCGAAGAGGTCGTTGGTGAACGCGACCATCTCCGAGATCATCCAGTGCCCGCAGATCAGCAGGGCCACCGCCACGGCGGCCAGTTTGGGCACGAAGGAGAGGGTGGCTTCCTGGAGCTGGGTGATGGACTGCAGCAGGGAAATGGCGAGGCCCACCACCAGCGCCGTCACCAGCACCGGGGCCGAGAGCTTGGCGGCCACGATCATGGCCTGGAGGCAGATGTCCAGGACGGCGTTGGCGTTCATCCGGTGCCCGCGTAGCTCTGGACCAGCGAGGTAATGATCAGGCCCCAGCCGTCCACCAGGATGAACAGCAGGATCTTGAACGGCAGCGAGATCATGACCGGCGGGAGCATCATCATGCCCATCGACATCAGGGCCGCGGAGACAACGAGGTCGATCACGAGGAACGGGATGAAGATGACGAAACCGATGATGAAGGCCGCGCGGAGCTCCGAAATCATGAACGCCGGGATGAGCGTCTGCAGCGGCACCGCTTCCGGGGTGGCCGGGTTCTCCATGCCGGCGGCACGGGTCATCAGCGCGATGTCTTCCTCGCGGGTGTGCGCCAGCATAAAGTGCTGCAGCGGTCCCGAGCCGGCGCTAAGCGCGCCGTTGAAGTCGAGCGTGCCGTTGAGGTAGGGCTGCACCCCGATGGTGTTCATCTCGTTGATGACCGGCCACATGACGAAGATTGAGAGGAACAGGGCCAGGCCGGCCAGCACCTGGTTGGGCGGGATGGACGGCAGCGAGAGCGCGTTGCGGGTCATCGCCAGCACCACGAAGATCTTCGTGAACGAGGTCATCATCAGCAGCAGCGCGGGCGCCACGGACAGCAGCGTGATCCCGATCAGGGTCAGGACCGCGGTGGAGGGCTTCCCGTCCATGCCGTTGATCTCAATGTTGACGCTGCCGTTGTCCGGGCTGGCCGGCGGGGTTGGCGGAACCGGCGGGACGGGAGCCGGGGCGGTGGCGTGGCCGGCGGAAGCGTTGAGCCAGAGCAGCAGGACGGCGAGCAGGACGGCGGCAAGACCGACCGTGAGGATCCTGAGGGCCCGGCTGGCGCCGGGGTTCGCGTGGCTGCTGCTCAATGACGGGACGGGGGCACGGCGGGCGGTGGCAGGGCGGATCAATTGCGGCGTCCGCTCCTGAGAGCGGCAGCGGCCTGCTTCCAGGTGGAACCGGCCAGAATTGACCCGTGCAGCGGCGGGTGCGCCGCGGACGCGGCCATGGTGCCGCGCCCCGGCGAGGTCCGGGTGTGGGAGTCGCGGTGGATGGAGCTGCGGCGGGACAGCGGCCGCTCCGGGGTGCCCGGTTCGGTGCCGGCTCCGGTGACAGCCTGGCCGGAGGCCACAGCGCCGTCGGAGGCCACAGCGCCGTCGGAGGCTCCCGCGAGGTGGGCGGCGCCGTCGATGGGCGCGGCGGGAACACCGGCTCCGGCGAGGATCTGGGCGAAGGCGCCGGCCGCGCCGCCGCGGCGGGGCTCCTGAACCGGGGCTTCCGCGGGCTCTTCGGGGATGTCGCCCGTGTGCAGGACGTTGACGGCGTGGTCGGTGACGCCGAGCAGGAAGCGCTGCCCGCCGGCGTCGACCACCACCACGGAGGCCCGCTGGCCGACGCTTTGGCGGCTGACGACGCTCAACGCGGCGTCAGCCCGGCGTCGTCCCGTGCCTTTGCCGAGACGGCGCTGCAGCAACCAGATCAGGCCCAGCACCGCGCCCAGGGCCACGGCTACCCGCAGCCCGAGGATCAGCGAGTCCATTCAGCTAAGCCCCTCGGCCACGTCGAGGATCCGGGTGATCCGCACGGCGTAGTCCTGGTCCAGGACCACAACCTCGCCGTGGGCGATCAGCCGGCCGTTGAGCAGGACGTCCGCCGGGGCGCCCGCAGAGCGGTCCAGTTCGATGATTTTGCCCGGCTCGAGCGAGAGCACGTCGCGGACGGACATGCGGGTGCGGCCGATCTCCACGGTCAGGGCCATTTCGATGTTGTTGATGCGGCCCAGCCGGCCGGCTACCGTGTCGCCGCCGCCAAAGACGTCGCCGGAGCGGTCCTGGCCGGTGCCGTGTTCGCGCAGCCGGACGGCGAACCAGGCCGCGGGGCTGGTGCCGTCGGAGAGTTCGAAGACCGCTGTGTCCGGGTCCGAGAGCAGCCCGGACGCGTCGGATTCGCGCAGGTCGGACAGCACACCGGCGCCGAAGACGGAGCTGGCGCTTTCCATCGCCGGGCGCAGCACATCGGTGACGGAGACGACGCCGAGCTGGCCGCCGGCCATGCCGCCGGCAGCTTCGTCCAGGAAGGTGCGGTCGCTGAGCATCAGGGCAAGATCCGCGGTCACGGAGCCGACGAAGGTCGCCGTGACGGCCTGGCGGGCGTAGGAAGCCGCGGCACGGGACGGGACCAGCGCCACGACCTTCAGGGCTACCGGGCTCGGCAGCTCCTCAACGAGCCGTTCCGCCGACGATTCATGCTTGGTCAGGGTGATGCTCATTGGTTGTTCTCCTCGATTGTGACAATGACGGCCGCGGCCCGGGACCCGTTGCGGGCCGGGGCGGCGGTGGCCAGCCTCGTGCCGTCCAGGGTGAGGTCGAACGGCCGGTTTTCCAGGTGCGGCAGGGTCAGGACGTCCCCGACCGCGAGGCCCAGCACCTGGCTGGGAGTGACGTACGACGTCGAGAGCCGCACCGAGAGCTCCACCGGGACCCGCTCCAGCTGCGAGCTGATGCGGGCGGCGGCGTCGCCGCGGTTGTCCGTGGGGTTGACCTTCTTCAGCCGGCCCAGCAGGATTCCGGCCGGTACGGCCAGGGTGGCGGGGGCGCTGATGTTGCCGACGTTGATCGTGAAGGCGGCGACAATCATCAGTTCGCTCGGCGCTGCGGCCTGGGCGAACTGTGAGTTGTACTGGACTGTGTCCACCCGGATGGTTTCGCTCAGCAGCGGTCCGAGCGAGTAGCCGAGGTCCTCGAGGGCCTCGTCCATCAGTCCCTTGACCAGGGCCTGTTCGATCTGGGTGAATTTCCGGTCCGGCATGGCGGAGTCGTTCGAGGCGCCGAGCATCCGGTTGATCCAGCCCAGGGCGGAGGGGGCCGGGAACTGCACTACGAGCTTGGAATCGTTTGATTCGATGGCGCACAGGACCATGGCGGTCACGGCCGGCAGCGAGGCGGCGTACTCGTCGTAGCTCTGCATCCGGACGTCTTCAAGCCGGACCACGGATTTCACGCGGACCTTGGCGGTCAGCTGGGTACCCCACTGGCGGGCGAAGGTCTCGAAGGCGAGTTCCAGGACGCGGCTGTGCTCACGCGCCAGCGTCGCGGGACGCCGGAAGTCATAGACGCTGACGGTCCGCTCCCGTACCACTTCCCGCTCATCCAGAACACTCACGGTTGCCACTATCGGCAGCGGATCCGCCGTCGTAAGCAGTCGGGGGCAGGCAGTTCCTGACGACCGCCCGACGGCGGCTGCCGGCCTACTTCTGGCTCAGCTTCAGCGCCTTCGGGATGAGGGCGCGGACGACGTCGGGCTTGTCCGAGATCACCACGATGTCCACCCTGCGGTTGCGCTCCATGAGGGCCGGCGTCGAATCGTCGTTGACCTGCCGGGCGGACCCGAAGGCCACGGCACCGATCAGTTTCTGCGGTATACCGCCGCGGTCCACCATGTGCCGCAGCACATTGACGGCCCGCGCCGAGGACAGTTCCCAGGTGGAGGGGTAGGCGGTGATGCCCTTCGCTGCGTGGCCTTCCACCATGATTTCCAGGGCCGCGGTGCGGAGGATCGGGGAGATGATCTCCAGCACGCGGGAGGCCCGGGCCGTCAGTTCGGGCCGGTCGGGGGCGAAGAAGGCCTGCGAACCGACCAGCTTGACCGTCAGCCCGCGCTGGTCGATCTGGAACTCGACGTTCTGGCTCAACCCGGCGGCGGCCAGGCCGGCCTTCATCTTCTGCTCCAGGGCCTTCAGCCGGTCGACCTCTTTTTTGGCCGCGGCGAGGGCCTGATCCTGGGCCGTTTTGTCGTCCGCCTGGACGGCGGCAAAGGCCTCGAGGTCCTTGTCGACGAATTCGGGCGGGACCACCGTGCCGGAGGCGGTGTCCACGGTCTCCGAGGCCACCGCTCCGAACCCCGTGGCGAGCGAGTTGCGCAGCTTCTCGAACTTGTTCGCGTCGACCGTGGACATGGCGTAGAGGACGATGAAGAGGCACATAAGCACCGTGACCATGTCCATGTAGGACGCCATCCAGCGCTCGTCGACGTGGTGCGCTTCGGGTTTCTTGCGGGGCCGCCGGCGCCCGCTCACGCGGCGGTGTCCATCGACTCCGCAGGGGAATCCCCGCTCGGCGCCTTGCGGCGGCTGTCGGCGCTCTTGAGCTGGTGCTCGGGGACCATGGACCGGAGCCGTTCGGCCAGCAGCAGCGGCTGGGCGCCGGACTGCACGGCGAGCATTCCCTCCATCACCAGGGTCATGCGTTCGATGTCCAGCTCCGAGAGCCGGGCCAGGCGCGAGCTGAACGGCAGCCAGATGAAGTTGGCGGAGAGCAGGCCCCACAGGGTCGCGACGAACGCGGCGGCGATCATGTGCCCCAGTTCGTCCGGCTTGGAGAGGTTTTCCAGGACATGGGTGAGGGACACGACAGTTCCGACGATCCCCACGGTGGGGGCGTAACCGCCGAGGCTGGCGAAGAACTTCGACGAGGCGTGGTCGCTGCGCGACTTCGTGTCGATCTCGTCCTCCATCTGCATCCGGAGGTCCTCGGCGTCGGTGCCGTCGGCGATGTTCTGCAAGGCACGGGCCAGGAACGGATCCTTGACGCTCGCCGCCTCCTCCTCGAGGGAGAGCAGGCCCTCGGCACGCGCCTTTTCCGCGAAGCGGACCATCTGGTCGATGCTTTCCTGCGGCTTTGACGTCTTCCCGACGAACATCCCCGGCACGGCCTTGAAGGCCTGGATCACGTCCTTGAGGGTGTTGCCCGCCAGTCCGATCGCCAGGGTGGCGCCGAAGACCAGGACCAGGGGCCCGGGCAGCAGCAGCGAGGAAAGGCTGCCGCCTTCAATGAGCACCATGACAATGACGGAGCCAAAGGCGAGGAGCAGTCCGATGACTGTTGCGGGATCCATGGTTACTTCCTTGGTGGTTCAGGTGCAGTGGTGCCGGCGTCGTCGTCCGATCCGGCCGGCGGGACCAGGCTCAGCGGGAAGCCGGTGACCACGGGAAAGTCCCGTGCCTTGCTCAGGACGTAGGCGCGGTAGTCGGCAATCAGTTCCACCACCTCGGCGAGGCTTTCAAGCACCACGTAGGCGGCGCCGTCGAGCGTGACCAGGTGGGTGTCCGGGCTCTCGTGGATCCGTTCGATCAGGTCCGGATTGACCGCGAAGCGCGTTCCGTTGAGGCGTGTAACAACGATCATGGGCCGATTCTGCTCTGGGGACTGCTCGGCTGTGGGGCCAAGCGGCGGGAAGGGGTGTTCTCCCCTTACTGTCGGCCGCAGGCGCGCTTTCGTTAGGAATTGGCCCGGACACACGAAGAGGGTCCCCCAAGGACCCTCTGCCATGTGGCCGCCGTTACCCGGCCTTCGTTCGCACGACCATCATAAGCATGCTTACGATTATTTGTCAGCTTCACCGCCGCCGGCCTGGGCAGCTCCGGGGGACGACGGCGGCACGAATTTCGCTACGGCAACGGACACCGGCTGCGGAACCGGACCCGCGCCCCCCGGATCCGAGGAGCGTCCGTCCAACCGCGCCGCGCTTTTCCAGAACCGGTGCGAAAAAGCAGCCATGCCGCGGCATGGCGGCCACCGGGTTTGCCGCAAACGGGTGAATCCGAGGGGACAGCCCGGGACTCGGTGCGGTACGAGGCCCGTAGCTGTCCCCTGCGCCTGTCGCAGTCAGCCGTGGACTGCGGTGCGCGCTTGGGGTTAGCGCTTGAGGTTGCCGAGCTCCTGCAGGACCTCGTCGGAGGTGGTAATGATGCGGGCGTTGGCCTGGAAGCCGCGCTGCGCGACGATCAGGTTGGTGAATTCCTGGGACAGGTCCACGTTGGACATTTCCAGCGAGCCGCCGGCCAGGGTGCCGATGCCCGGGTCGCCAGCCGCGCCCAATTGGACGTTGCCGGAGTTGCCGGTGGCGACGTAGGAGGAGCCACCGGCCTTCTCCAGCCCGGCCGGGTTGGTGAACTTGGCCAGCGCGATCTTGGCCAGCACCTGCTTGACGCCGTTGCTGAAGGATCCGATCAGTGACCCGTCGTTGCCCAGCGTGAAGGACTCGAGCTTGCCGACGGCGGACCCGTTCTGGCCGCTGACGGTTAGGGAGCTCATGCCGGCGAAGCCGGAGACCTTGGAAAGGTCGACGTCGATGCCGTTGATCGAAAGCGCGGGGCTGGCAACGAGGGTCCCGCCCGGGCCGGGGGTGAGCTTGGTCACCGGGGACGTGGTTGCCCCGTCCTTGGCGGTGACATCCCAATCAGCGCCGTTCCGGGCGAAGTTCAGCGAGATATCGCGGGGTGCACCCAGGCCGTCGTAAACCTTGACGATGCGGTCAAAGGTGGTGTTGGCGGCCGCGTCAGCGGGCAGGTTCCCGTCCAGCGTGACCGTAGTGGTGGGGGTAGCGATCATGGTGTTCGGGTTGAGCGTGATATCGCCGATCGCCCTGCCCTGGTCGACCGTGCCGCTGGCGTTGGCGGTCCAGCCCTGCAGGATGCCGCCGTCGGGGCTGACCAGCTGGCTGGCGGCGTCGAACGTCATGGATCCGGCGCGGGTGAACAGCTGCTGGCCGCCCTTGCTGGTGACAAAGAAGCCCTCGCCGGAGATCATCATGTCCGTGGCGCGGCCGGTGCTCTGCGAGGAGCCCTGGGCGAAGTTGGTGCTGACGCCGGCAACCCGGACGCCCAGTCCGATCTGCGCCGGGTTGCTGCCGCCGGACTCCCCCTGCGGCGCGGAGGCGCCCTGGGTCATCTGCGACAGGGTGTCCTGGAACTGCGTGGAGGACGCCTTGAAGCCGGCCGTGTTGACGTTGGCGATGTTGTTGCCGGTGACATCCAGCATGGTCTGGTGGGCACGGAGGCCGGAGATTCCGGAGTACAGCGAGCGGAGCATGGGAACTGCCTTTCTACGGGAGGTAAACGGCTAGGAAGCGGCCGGTGCGGTGAGGCCGCTGATGGAGTCGAGAGGGATGGAAAGGTCGCCGACCTTGACGGTTGGCACCGTCCCGGCGAAGGAGACCGAGCTGGCGAGTCCGGTGCCGGTGGTGCCGTCGGCGAGGGTGTAGTCGACGGAGTGGCCGATCAGCTGGGCTGCGGCCGAGCGCATCTGGAGGGAGAAACCCTCCTTGCTGTTGGTGGTCAGTTCGGTCATTTTTTCCATCATGGAGAGCTGGATGGTCTGGGCCATCATCTGGTTGGTGTCCATGGGGGCGCTGGGGTTCTGGTTCTTGAGCTGGGCCACGAGGAGGGTCATGAACACGTTGGCGTCCATGGTCTGCACAGGCGCCCGGACGGCAGCAGCCTCCGGGGTCGTCCCCGCGGCCGTGATCGGCTGGGGGGCGATGGGCTGGATGGTCATGGGTGGGGTTCCTTCGTGTCAGACGAGAATGTCGAGGGTGGTTTGGGGGCCGTTCAGGATCCTGGCGGTGCGGAGCGAGGCTTCGTCCGCCAGGGCGTCCCAGGGGTGTCCCCACCGGGGTTCGCCGGGCCCGTTCCGGCCGCCGGCGCCTGAGCCGCCGCTGCCGGCGTGGGAGGCTTCGCGTCCGCCGGCTCCCTGCCCTGAGGCCTGCCCTGCGTCCCGGCCCCCGCCGGCGGGCCCGCTATGGTCCGAGACGTCGAGGCTGGCGCCGAAGCCGGCGTCGGCAAGTTCCTTGCGCAGTTCGGGGAGGATCCCGCGCAGGGCCTCCCGGCCGGTGTCCCCAAGGGCGAACAGTTCGATCCGCACGCCGGCGCCGTCGATGTGGGCGCGCACGGTCAGCGGTCCGAGGTCCTCCGGGCTGACCTTCAGGGTCATGATGTGCTGGCCGTGCGGCGCCCCGGCGAGGGTGAAGAGAGGTCTGGCCAGTTGCGGCTGGAGGGCGGGCTGCTGGGCGGGCGTCGGAAGCGGAGCCGCGGCGGCGGGTGCTCCCGTGCCGGCTGCCGGGCCTGGCGCGGGCGGGGCCACAGCTGCCGCGCCGGCGGCGCCGGCCGCAGCCAGGTTGTCGGTGGGGGCGGCAGCAGCCGCAGGCGTGCGGTCCGCGGGGACGGGGGCAGTGGTGCCGGGAACGTTTCCCGCTCCGACGACGACGCCGGCCGCCACCACGCCGGTGGGCCTGGCGGTCGGCGTGCTAGCTGCCGTCGCGCCGGTGGGCGTGCCGGTCGCCGTGCCGGCCATGTTGAAAGTTCCGGGCATGCCGGCCGGGGGCACCGAGGGAGTCGCAGCCGGGCCGGCCTTTCCACCTGCGGTTGTTTGGGCCGGTTCAGCGGCGGACGCTGTGGTCAGAACCGCGGCCGGCAGCACAAAGGCTTTCGCCCGCGCTGCAGGCAACACCGGCGCGGTTGCCGCCGTCGTCACCGGTGTGGAGGCAGACTGCACGCCAGGGACGGCGCTGGAGGCCACTGCGCTGCCCGGCAGTGCAATCGTTGGACCCGCGGTTGCCGCGACCGGCTCCGGGCGGAGGACGTCAGGTGACTGCGCGAGGGAGAGACCCGAACTCTTGGGAACCCCTGCCGGCGTTAGCACCGGGCCGGTCCCCGCCTCCGGTTGCATGACGTCCGCTCCAGCAGTGGCGGCGGAATGATGATCCACGGCCGGACTTCCCGGGGTGCCGGGATTGAGCCAGCCCAGGGCAGCAATGGCGTTGGCGGTGGAATCGGAAGCCGACGCCAGCACGTCTCCCGTCGGCGCGTCTGTCGGTGCCGTCGCGGGACCCAATCCCTGGCTCGCGGCCGTCGTCGCTTCCGCGTCACCGGGTCTTGTGGCCGATGCGGGGTTTGCGGGAGTTACGGGAACGAAAGGCGCCACACCTGAGGGAGCGTTGGGTACGACAGGCACCAAACCTGAGGGAGCGTCGGGTACGACAGGCACCAAACCTGAGGGAGCGTCGGGTACGGAAGGCACCAAACCTGAGGGAGCGTTGGGTACGGAAGGCACCAAACCTGAGGGAGCGTTGGGTACGGAAGGCACCAAACCTGAGGGAGCGTTGGGTACGGAAGGCACCAAACCTGAGGGAGCGTTGGGTACGGAAGGCACCAAACCTGAGGGAGCGTCGGGGGTGGGGGGTGTTCCGCTGGCGACAGCGTCGCTCAGGACGGATCCGAAGGCGTCGGCGTCGGACGAGCCGCCCTCCGCGCGGCTGCGGCTCCCCTGCCCGGCGCCGCGCGCGTGCATCGGCGCCGCGGCAAGCGCAGACGCCAGGTCCATCGAAGCGGCGCCCTTCACGAGGCACCTCCGGCCGGGACAATCCGGCGGATCGAGGTCAGGTTGGACTGCTGTTCCCAGGCGTCGCGGATCTGGATGGTCTTGCCCGGCACCGGCGCGTCGATGGCTTTGCCGTTGCCCAGGTAGATGGAGATGTGGTTCCCGCCGAAACTCACCAGCAGGTCGCCGGGTTTGGCTTCGGCGAGGGACGCCACCGGGGTGCCCTGCTTCATCTGGTCGCTGACGACGCGCGGAATTTCGACGCCGAGGTCCTTGAAGACCCGCTGGGTGAAGCCGGAGCAGTCCATCCCGGTGGCCGGGTTGGTGCCGCCCCAGACGTAGGGCACGCCGATGTACTTCTTGGCCATAGCCACCACGTCCGTGCCGGTCGCGGTCCCGGCCGCAACCGGCGCCGGGGCCGCCACCGGGGCCGGCGCGGTGAGCCCGGTCAATGCCCCGAGTCCCGCGCCGCCGCCCAGCCCCAGTCCACCGAGGCCCAGGCCGCCGGACAGCCCGGTGGTGTCCGTGCCGGCGGTTGCGGCGCTGCCGCCGAGGGCCGCGGTGAGCGCGTCGGTGAAGGAGCCGGCGTCGCCGGTGCCCGTCCCGGTGGCGAGGGACGCCGCCGCGGCGGACTTCAGCGCCGCCGTGCTTTCGGCCTGCGCGGGGCGGGTCAGTTCACCGATCATCGACTGGATGCCCTGCATGCGGCCCAGCGCTTCGGTCAGGCTCATGAGCGCACCCGCTGCTCGTCCCGGTGCCAGATGGTCGAGGAAATCTCGTCCAGGGTGGACTGTTCGGCGCGCAGCTCCGCGGTGCTGACCTCGGCGTGGTGGCGGGCCTGCAGCTTTTCCAGGCCCACGGAGCGGGTCCGGGCGGCGATGAATTCCTCGCGCGCGGCGGCCTCGTCGGTCTCGGCGATGCGGGCGAGGTTCTGCAGGTCCGCGAGCATGCTGTGCGAGGCGGAGCGGGACGCGGCGACGGCGCGCAGCGATGCAGAGCTATCGATGCCCTCGTCGGTGGCGGACAGTTGCCGGCGGGCCGAGGCTTCCCGGGCGCGGACGGAACTGGACCGGGACCGGGCGCGGGCCAGCCCGGAGGCCGCCTGGTCCTGCTGGATCTGGCGGAGGCGCAGCAGCCCCGCGAGCGAGAATTGGCGGTTCATGCCGCGGCTCCCAGAATCGAAGTGAGATGGCCCAGCTGGCGCCAGGACTCGGGGTGGGGTGTGGACTCGTCCATTGGCTGCTGCAGGAACCCGCTGACGGACTCCTCATGCGCCAGGGCAGCGTCCACCAGCGGGTTGGTCCCGGCCTGGTAGGCGCCGACGTCGATCAGGTCCTGGGCGGACTTGCGGGCCGCTAGGACGCGGCGCAGCGCGGAGGCCGCGTCCAGGTGGGGACGGGCGTTGACCTTGGAGGCGACGCGCGAGACCGAACCCAGCACGTCAACCGAGGGGAAGTGTCCCGTCACGGCGAGCTTGCGGTCCAGCACCACATGGCCGTCCAGGATGGAGCGGGCGGCATCGGCGATCGGTTCGTTGTGGTCGTCGCCGTCCACCAGCACCGTGTAAATGCCGGTCACGGAGCCGGTCTCGGCGGTGCCGGCGCGTTCCAGCAGCCGGGCCAGGATGGAAAAGGTCGACGGCGGGTAGCCGCGGGTGGCGGGCGGTTCGCCGGCGGACAGGCCGATCTCGCGCTGGGCCATCGCCACCCGGGTCAGGGAATCCATCATCAGGACCACGTCCTGGCCCTGGTCGCGGAAGGACTCGGCAATCCGGGTGGCGGTGAACGCGGCGCGCATGCGCATCAGCGCCGGTTCGTCGGAGGTGGCGACGACGACGACGGAGCGGGCCAGCCCGGCCGGGCCGAGGTCATCCTCTAGGAATTCGCGGACCTCACGGCCACGCTCCCCCACGAGGGCGATCACGGATACCTCGGCGTCGGTTCCACGGGCGATCATCGACAGCAGGGAGGATTTGCCGACGCCGGAGCCGGCGAAGAGGCCCATCCGCTGTCCCTTCCCCAGGGTGGTCATGGTGTCCAGCACCCGGACGCCGGTCTGCAGCGCGGTGTTGATCCGGGCGCGTTTCATGGCGTTCGGCGCTTCGTTGTCGATCGGCACACGCGGGCCGCTGAGCAGCGGGCCCTTGCCGTCAATCGGGCGGCCGAGGCCGTCGATGACGCGGCCGAAGAGGCCCGCGCCGGTGGGCACCAGCACGGTCCCGCCCTTCGCCCTGACCGGGTCACCGGCGGCAACGCCGGCAAGGCGTCCCAGCGGCATGCACCGCACGGCGCCGTCGAGCGCGGCCACCACCTCGGCGTCGAGCCCGGGGTTATCCCCCACGGTGACCAGGTCGCCGAGGGCGCAGTCCAGGCCGGAGACTTCAAGGCCCAGTCCCATCACGGAGGTGACGGTGCCGACCCGCTGCGGCGCGGCCGCGGCGAGCGCTGCGGCGAAGTCGTCGCCCTTGGGGCGCCACTGGGCGATCATGCCTGGCCGCCGGAGGAGCTGTCAGCGGCGGGCAACTGCTGGTCCCCCAGCAGGGCCGCCTTGGCCCGGGCCAGGGCGCTGCCCAAGCTGGCGTCCAGCCAGCCCTGCTGGTATTCCACCTTCGCGTCGCCGCGCTGCAGCGACGCGTCGGCGAGCAGCGGGAGCCCGGCCGGCAGGTCCTGGCCTTCCTTGGCGAGGACCTCAATGTCGGCGGGGTGCAGCCGGATGGCCAGCACGGTGGCGGCGTCGTTTCCGGACAGGGCGCGGTTGAGGGCGGCGCGGGCGGTCCGGGTCCCCTCGGCCAGTTCATAGCCAAGGATGGCCTCGGCAAGCTCCAGCGCGGTGCGGGCCAGGACTTCCTCGGCGTCGTGCAGGGCCTGGACGTTGCGGTGCGCGAAGTCGGCGCGGGCCACCGCGAGCGCGCGGACGGCGCGGTCCAGGTCCTGTTGGCCGGCGGCCAGCGACGCGGCCTGCTCGGCGGCCATCCGGTCGCGCCAGCGGCGCTGTTCCTTGGCGGCGGCGCGGACTCCCGCGGCGTAGCCGGCGGCGTGGCCCTCGGTGTAGCCGGCCTGTTCGTTGGCCGGTCCGCTGGAGCGCAGCGAGGGGAAGACGATCCGGGCCGGGGCGCTCTCGGCGGCGGCCCCGCCGGTGCGGGCCCCGTCAGTAAACATAGTCTTCTTCGTCCCCGCGCTGGATGGTGATCTGGCCTTCGGCTTCGAGTTCACGGATGGAGCGGACGACGGCGGCCCGCGCCTCCTCGATCTGCGAGGCGCGCAGCGGTCCCAGCGCCGCGATTTCCGATTCGAGGATTTCCAGGTTGCGTCCGGAGACGTTGGTGGTGATGGTCTCCAGGACCGGTTCCGAGGCGCCCTTCATGGCCACGGCGAGCACCGAGGCGTCCAAGCCGCGGAGCACCAGCTGCACGTCGCGGCGTTCCAGCTTGACGATGTCGTCGAACGTGACCATCTGGGCGCGGATTTCCACGGCCAGGTCCGGGTCCAGCAGGTCCAGGCCGTCCAGGACGGAGCGTTCGGTGCCGGCGTCGGTGCGGTTAATGATTTCCAGCAGCGGCGCGATGCCGCCCACCACCTTGGAGGCCTGCTGCGACACGGCCGCGCCGCCGCGCAGTTTCAGCGTGTCCGCGACGATGCCGATGGCTTCCGGCGCGCCGGACCCCATCGTGGCGATGCTGAGCGCGACGTCGGCCCGGAGCGTGCCGGGCAGCCCGGACATCACGGCGGAGGCTTTGCGCGGGCTCAGGTGGGCCAGGACCAGCGCGATGGTCTGCGGCAGTTCGCCGTCGATCAGCGCGAGGATCTGCACCGGTTCGATGTCTTCGAGGAATTCGAACGACTTGCCGGCCATGTTGACGGTCAGCCGGTTGATCAGGCCGGCGGCCTTCTCCGAGCCGAAGGAGGCCTCAAGCAGGCCCTCGGCGAGCTCGCGGCCGCCGCGGGCCTGCCGCGGGCTGCTCAGGGCGGCCTCGTGGAAGTCTTTCATGATCTGTTCGGCGACCTCGGGGTCGACCTTGCGGAGCCGGACGATCTCGGCGGCGATATCTTCCGCCTCGGCGTCGGTGAACTGTGCCATCACCTTGGCCGCATTGGGCGGGCTCATCTGCATCAGGACGACGGCGGCGCGCTGGGTCCCGGTGAGGGTCGAGTCGGCGAGTTTCATACCGGCTGCCTGTCATCCATCAGGCCGCGGAGGTAGTCGGCGGCCTTTTCCGGGTTGGCGGCGACCATGTTGTCGATCTCCTGCATGCGGCGTTCGGCTTCGAGGACTTCCATCGGCGGCGCCGGCAGCGGCTGCAGCGGCAGGGCCGTCAGCGGGATGGCCGACGTCGCGGGGGCCGGGTCGAAGGCCGTGACCGCGGGGATCGCGGGCAGCATGTCCAGCCGTTCGCCCAGGTCCACGGGTTCGCGCTTCTGCCGGCGGCGCAGGATCACGGTGATGACCAGCGCCAGGATCAGCAGCCCCAGCAGGATGCTGCCGGCGGTGACCAGGGTGCTGAAGAAGGCCTGCTGCTTCTGCGCCTCAAGCTCGGCCTTGGCCGCTTCGAGGGAGGCGTTGGCCTGGTCCGCGGCAGCCGTGCTGAACGGGATGATTTCCACCGTGACGACGTCGCCGCGGGCCTTGTCCACGCCGGCGGCGGAGGTGACCAGCGCGGTCAGTGAGCCGAGGTTCAGCCCGCCGGCGGCGGTCTGGCTGACGGCCACCGAGATGGTCTGTCGCTTGACGGCACCCGGCGGGATCACGCGGTCTTCGGTGACCTTGTTGACGGCATTGTTCTTGGTGGCGGTAGTGGAGTCGAAGTTGCCGTTGCCGCTGGTGTCGCCGGGCACGGCGATGTTGTCCGGGCCGAGGACGCCGGCGGCGCCTCCCCCGGCGCCGCTGTACTTTTCCGTTTTGGAGGATTCGCTCAGCGGCAGCGCGCCGGGCGTGTTGGAGAACGTCTCGCTCTTCTGCTGGGCTGACTCGCCGGTGATGTCCGCGGCCACCGCCACGGTGGAGTTTCCGGGGCCGACCACGCGGTCAAGGACGGCGCGGACGGCGTCGCCGGTGCGCTGCTGGTAGTCGGAGGCCTGCTTCGACGAGGACCCTGCGGCCCCGCCGCCCACCGTGGAGAGCACGTTGCCCTGCGAGTCGACCACCGAGACGTTGGCAGGCTTGAGGTTCTCGATCGCAGCGGAGGTGAGGTGCACGATGGCCTGGACCTTGTCGCCGGAGAGCGTGACGCCGGGGGCGGTCTCAACGAAAACGGACGCGGTGGTGTCCGGGGTCTTGGAGACGAAGACGGTCTTTTCCGGGATCGCCAGCCGGACGGCGGCGGTCTTCACGCCGTCCATGGCGGAGATAGTGCTGGCCAGTTCGCCTTCGAGCGCCCGCTTGTAGGTGACGGACTGCTGGAATTCGGAGGACGTGACGCCCATTTTGTCCAGCAGCGAGTAGCCGGTGGCCGCCGCGGTCGGGAGGCCGGCGGCGGCGGCCTTGAGCCGCTCGTCGTAGACCTTGTCCTGCGGCACAAGGATAGTGGAACCGCCGTCGCTCAGTTCGTAGGGCACATTGTCCTTGCGGAGCTGCTCCACGATGCCGTTCGCGTCGGTGTCCTTGAGGCCGGAGAACAGAGGTGCCAGGGTGGGGCGGGTGAGCCAGGCGGAGAGCGCCACAATGCCCACCACCAGAAGGGCGGCGCCGATCGCGGCGAGCGTGCGCTGGCCGGTGGTGAAGCCTTTGAGCCCGGCGCCGAAGCGCTGGAAGAAGACGGTAATCTGCGGAGGCATCAGGCCTGCATCCTCATGATCTCGTTGAACGCGTCAACGCCTTTGTTCCGGACGGTGGCGACGAGTTCGAGCGTGATGTGCGCCCGGCTCGCCGCGATGGTGGCGTTGTGGATGTCGTCCAGGTTGCCGGTCACGGCGGAGACGGCGAGCTGCTTCGACGTCGACTGCAGCTGCTGGAGGTTGTCCACGGCGCCGGTGAGGGAAGAGGCGAACCCGGAGCCGTCGGTTGCCGGCACCGAGCTGGCGCCGGAGAGGTAGTCCGTGGGGAGGACGCCTTGGACCGGGGCGATAGGGGAAACAGGCATCAGGATCTTCCAATCTCAAGGGCGGCGAGATAGGTCTCGCGGGCACGGTCCACGACCTGGGCGTTCGCCTGGTAGCCGCGCTGGGCGATGATCAGGGCGCCCATCTGTTCGGCCATGTCGATGTCCGGGTACTTCACGTTGCCGTTGGCGTCGGCGAGGGGGTGGTCCGGCTGGTAGACAACGCGGCCCGCGCCGTCGCCGAGCTGCGTCGCCTTGACGTACACGCCGGTTCCCTCGGCGCCTTCGGCCGCTTCGACGTACTTGGCGCGGAACGCCGGGCCCGACGTGGCGGAGGCGTTGTTCATGTTGGCCAGGTTGTCCGAGACGGCGTCGAGCCACTTGCGGTGCACGGTCAGGGCGGATCCGGCGATCCCGATTGCATCGAAAGTCATCAGTTGGTCCTCATCGCGGCGCGCACGGCATTGAATTCCCCACCGACGGCGCGGGCGGCGAACTGGAAGCGCAGCACCGTGTCGATATTGGAGAGGGTTTCCGTGTCCAGGTTGACGTTGTTGCCGTTGAGCTGGGTGGGCTCGAGCGAAGTCGCGGTCGTGGCCTCGGCGTGGCCGTCACCGGACTGCACCGACGCGGCCAGGGCAGCCTCAAAGCTGACGCGCTTGGCGTGGTAGTTCGGGGTGTTGACGTTCGCGATGTTGTTCGCGATGGCGCGTTGGCGCAGGGCCAGCCCGTCCATGGCGCTGGCCAGGGCTGCGGAAGTCACGGATTCGAGCACAGAGTCCTGCCTGGGAAATTGTGGGGGTGGCCGATCCGTGGCCGGTAAACGAGCGATCCGTGCTCTTACTGTGGTTATCGGCACAGTTCAGCGCCGCGTTAGCCAAAAATGTGAAACGTTTATTCGGGTTCTTTCCGGCGCCCCGCCGCCGGCTGCGTCAGCCCTTGACGTCGAGGTAAATCGCACCGGACGGGTCGCCGACGCCGGGCACCGAGCTCACGGCCTGAAGTTGACGGACGACGTCATGTTTGGCGGCTTCCAGCCGCCGGGCCACCCGCTCCTGCGCCGCGGAGAGCGCCATGGCCCGCCGTCGTGCTTCGGGAGGCAAGGGGGCATTCAGGGAGGGCGGGGACCAGCGTTCCACCGGCAACGCGGCCACTGGCTGGTCCCGCGCGGAGAGGGGACCCAACGGGTCCCTGAGTGTCTTCTCCGCGGCCACGACAGCCATCTCCAGCACGTCCAGCACCAGGGACCACGCGGCGAGGGCGGGATCCCCCTCGAATGGCTCGGCTGTTTGGTTCCCCCAATGGGCTGGCTCAGCCAAAGCCAAGGCTCCCGCCGCCGGCGCCCGGCTGCGTGCTCCAGGCCCCGGCTGTTGCGAAAGCAGACGCTACCGACGCCGGTGCTGCCGCGGCAGCCTGCTGACCGGCCGGCTGGGCCGCCGGGATGGCTGCCGCGGCCTCATGCCAGGCCTGGCGCAGAGGTTCCAGCAGTTCGATCGCCTCGCGGGTCAGCGCCGCGTCCCGCTGGATGTTGGCATTGACGAGGGCCGTGAACGCGTAGTTGTAGAGCCCCAGCAGCCCGTCGGCCCCGTCCCAGGCGTCCGTCTTGAGCGAGGAAATCAGCTCGGCGATGATGGCCTGGCCGTGCAACAGGTTCTCCGAGGCGATCGGCCAGTTGGCGGCCTGCTGCGCGGTTTCGGCGCGGCCGAGGTCCAGCAGGAGGCGGTCGTAGAGCATGGTCAGCAGCCGCGCCGGTGGTGCGGAAAGCACCGAGTCCGCGAGGTACTGGTTGCGCTGGGCGGCGCCGCCGAAGCCACTGCCGTAGCCGAAGGGGTTGCTGGTCATTACTGGGCGCTCCCGCCGGAAAGGCCTGCGAGTTGCGAGGTGAGCCAGGATTGCTGCGCCTTCATGTTGCTCAGCGCCACCTCCAAGCCGGAGTAGGTGCTCTGCAGGGTGGCTTTACGGGAGGCGAGCCGGAGGTCCCAGTCGCTGATCCGGTCAGCCAGGTCCCGGACTTCGGACTGCTGCCCGGTGATCTTGGTGGTGAGGGTGCCGGTGTACTTGTCCGAGGCGTTGGTGGCCGCGGTCGCGATCCGGCCGGCAAGTTCCTGCACCTTGGCGGCGGTGCCAGCCGGATCGGCGGCGAGCGCGGCGCCGAACTTTGTGGCGTCGAACTCCATGGTGCCGGTCTTGGTGATGCTGATGCCGATTTCCGAAGGCGACCGCGGCGGCGTGCCCACCGGCAGCGACGCGGCCGAGAGGATGCTCTGGTTCACGGAGCGCACCGTGCTGTCCCCCGCGAAGATTCCGGCGGAGACGTTGGTACCGCTGGTGTTCGTGGTGGTGCTGACCGCGGTCTTGCTGGCCACCATCGAGAAGATGCCGTTGACGCCGTCCACCAGGTCGGAGGCGAGCTTCGTGATGCCGGCGTCGTCGCGGGACACGGTCAGGGTGACCGGCGTTGTGGTGACGTCCTTGGCGGTGATCGAGACGCCGGGCAGCAGATTGGTGAAGGTGTTCGTGGAGGACGTTACGGTCTGGGCCGCGGTGGTGCCCGGCCAGAGTGAAATTTCTGCGTCCTGCGCGGCCTTGACGTCGGTGAACGTGGTGCCTGGGTCGGTGATGGTGAACGCGCCGGCCGCGCCGGACTTCGTGGCGGTGAACTGGATCCGGAAGTCTCCGCCGCCGACATCGACCTTGCTGGCGGTGACGCCGGCGCCGGCGGCGTTGACCGCGGTGACGACGTCGTCCAGGCTGCTGGACGCCGGCGCGATCGTGTAGTCCTTGCCCCCGCTATTGATGGTCATGGTGGTGTAGGGCCAGCCGGTGACCGCGTTGACCTTGGGCGTCACAGTGACCTGGGTTTGGGCCAGCTTGGTCACCTGGAAGTCGATCGATCCTGCTTTGGCTGCCGCGGTGGTGGAAGCGGAGACCTTGTCGCTGGTCGTGGTGGCGGTGGTGAGGTCCAGGGCGCCGGGTTTAGCGGCAGCCGTGGCCTGCGTGGCGAGCGCGGCCACCTTGCTGTTCAGTCCCTGCAGGGCGGAGACCATGGACTGCAGGTCGTAGGACTTGTTCTTGAGCAGGGTCTGCGGCAGGGCCTCGGACTGCATCAGGGAGCTGATGAGCGCGGTGGTGTCGAGCCCGCTGGCCAGTCCGTCGAGTGAGATTCCCATCGCTGCCTCTCCTAGCTATCAAGAACGTTCGTTGGTGGTGCTGTTTCTGAAGTCTGTGTGTTGCACGTAAGGGCCGGACGATGGTTTTGCCATCGTCCGGCCCTTCCGCAGTTTGATGATCGGGGGTATCTCTTCGTCCGATCAGTGTGGCAGCCGCGCTTCTGGACTACCGGACTGCCGGATCCGGCCTAGCGCAGGAGCGAGAGAACGCCCTGGCTGGACTGGTTTGCCTGGGCCAGCATTGCGGTGCCGGCCTGGGACAGGATGTTGGCCTTGGTGAACTTGACCATTTCCTGAGCCATGTCGACGTCGGCGATGCGGGACTGAGCGGCCTGCAGGTTCTCACCGGCAACGTTCAGCGACTTGATGGTGTGCTCAAGGCGGTTCTGGGAAGCGCCCAGATCAGCCCGGGAAGCGGAAACCGCGGCGATGTTCGTGTCGACGGTGCCAATGGCGGTAGCCGAGGTCGAAGCGTCTGTGAAGTCCAGGCCCTTGACAGCCGTGGCAATCGCGGAAACGTCCATACCAGCGGAGCTGGTCGAAACGGTGATCTGGTTACTGGTCTGGTCCGAGCCTGCACCGACCTGGAACACCATTGCACCCGTGCCGTTGCCTGAAGTGGCGCCGGACAGCAGCGAGATACCGTTGAAGTTCGTTGCCGCGCTCATCCGCTCCAGCTCGTCGCCGAGAGCGGTAACTTCCTTGCCGATTGCAGCGCGAGCGGCATCGTTGTTGGAGTCATTACCGGCCTGGACAGCGAGATCACGCACGCGCTGCAGGATGGAGTGGACCTCAGTCAGGGCGCCTTCAGCGGTCTGGATGACCGAGATGCCGTCCTGCGCGTTGCGGGCGGCCTGGGCCGAACCGGTGACCTGAGCCTTCAGGCCTTCGGAGATGGACAGACCTGCTGCGTCATCGCCGGCGCGGTTGATGCGCAGGCCGGTGGACAGCTTCTCCAAGGACTTGGAGAGGTCGGTCTGGGTGGAGTTGAGGTTGCGGTACGAGTTGTTCGCCGCAAGGTTGTTGTTAATAACGAAGCCCATGATGTTTCCTCCGTGAGTGGGACTGTAAGCGATGGCCCATCCGTGGGCCTTCAGGAGTAGCTATCGCCATTTGGGTGGCGCAGGTAAGCAGAAATCCAAAATTCTTTTCGGAATTTACCGGTCGCCGAAATCCGTGAGTTATCAGCCTTATTCCTGCTAACGGGTGCGGAAATCCTGCCGATAGTTTGTACGAACCCTGCTTCAGGCTGCATCGTCCGCACGATGGAAATCATGCCTCTGCAGCCACCGCATCAGTCGCCCGCACCATTCGCACTCATAAGGGAGCCGTCCGGACCATGGCCATCCACGAACTTTCTGCCCTGCTGTGGCGGGAGCGTGAACTTCTGGACGTTCTGACTTTCAAGCTGGAGGAAGAACAGCTCTTGCTCACCGCCGGCAAGTCGCGCTGGCTGCCGCACGGCACCCGCGAAGTGGAGCAGGTCCTGGGGCACCTGTCCCAGGCGAGCCTGGCCCGCACCATCGAGGCCGCCGTTGTTGCCGAGATGTGGGGCCTGCCCACCGACGCCACCCTGGGCGAACTTGCCGCGGCCGCCCCGGAAGGCGCCTGGGCCGAAGTCCTTAACGCCCACCTCGCTGCATTGACCCGCCAGACCGCCTTGATCAAGGAGCTGCGCGACGCGAACGAGCAGTACTTGCGCACCGCGGTCCGCTCAACCCAGGAATCCCTCGCCGACCTCCGTCCGGCCACCGCCGGTATCTACGACGCGCATGGCAAGACCGGGGACTCCGCCGGCTCCCGCATCTTCGACAAGCAATTCTAAGGAAGCGACCATGAGCACCTTTGGCGCCCTGAACACCGCCTACCGTGGACTGTCTGCCGCCCAGCAGGGCATGAATGTGGCCGGGCAGAACATCGCCAACGCCGCCACCGAGGGCTACACCCGGCAGCGGGTGCAGCAGTCCGCGATCGCGGCACCTGCCCCGGGGATGTTCAGCAACGGGGTCGCCCAGACCGGCCAAGGCGTCTCGGTGGACGCCATCGCACGGCTCGGCAGCAGCGTCCTGGACGCCGGCGTCCGCACCGCGAGCGCACAGGCAGGCTACGCCGGGGTCCGCTCCTCCGCCTTGCAGGGCATCGAGGGCATTTTGCAGGAACCCGGGGACAACGGCATCTCCGCCTCCCTCCAGTCGTTCTGGTCCGCGTGGCAGGGCGCCGCGAACCAGGCGGGTGAGGACGGCCCCAAGGGCCTGCTGCTGAACGCGGCCACCTCGCTCACCGAGAAGATTTCCTCCGCCTACCAGGCGCTTCAGGGGCAATGGAGCAGCGTCCGCGCCCAGGCCGCCGACGCGGTTGACACCGTCAACGCCGCCGCTGGCCAGGTGGCCGCCTACAACGCCACCATCCGCTCCACCCTGGCCGCCGGCGGATCCGCCAACGAACTGATCGACGCCCGCGCCAAGCTCACCGAGACCATCTCGCGGCTGGCAGGCGGCACCGTCCGCGAACAGGCCGACGGCACCGTAGACGTGCACATCGGCGGCAACGCGCTGGTGATGGGCACCTCGGTCCGGGGGCTGGAGCTCTCCGGCAGTCAGTCCGGGGATGCGCTCGGGTCGACCGTCCAGCTGCTCTGGAAGAACCCGGCGGGGGTGGCGTCCTCCGACGGCGGTGAAATCGCCGGCGCTCTCTCCGTGCTGGCTCCCTCCGCGGGCGGAAGCGGCGGCGCCATTGCCGAGGCAGCTGAGTCCTACAACAAGCTCGCCAACTCCCTTGCCCAGACCGTCAACACCGTGCACCGCATTGGTGAAACAGGAACCGGCGCCACCGGCGTCGACTTCTTCACCGTCAGCGTAACCGGGCCGGCCGCCCTCGGCATCAAGGCCCCCGCCAGCACCGACAACATCGCGCTCAAGGCCCCGAACAAGGGCGCGCTGGACACCAGCGTCGCAGACCGGATTTCGCAGCTCGGCACCGGCGCGAACTCGCCGGACAAGCTCTGGTCCGGCATCGTCACCGGGATCGGCGTCGAGTCCCGCGGCGCGCAGCAGCGCGAAGCCCTCACGTCCGCTGCCCAGGCGTCCGCGGTGACCAGCCGCGCCTCGCAGGCTTCGGTGAGCCTGGACGAAGAGAACGTCAACCTTCTCACCAACCAGCACGCCTACCAGGCGGCCGCCCGCGTGATGACCGCCGTCGACGAGGCGCTGGACGTCCTGATCAACCGCACCGGACTGGTAGGAAGGTAGCCATGCTGAACCGGGTAACAAACCTGACCATGAACGCGGCCGCACAGCGGACCCTGCAGACGCAGCAAGCCAAACTGGCGGAGCTGCAGGACAAGGCCACCTCGCTCAACAAGATCTCGCGGCCCTCGGACGATCCCGCCGCCACGGCCCAGGCCCTGGCCACCCGGGCGCTGCAGGCGGCCAATGCCCAGTACGGCCGGAACATCGACGACGGCAACGCCTGGCTCACCGCGGCCGATTCCGCGCTGGAACAGGCCACCAACGTGATGCGCCGGGTTAAGGACCTCACTGTGATGGCCGGCAACGGCTCACTGAACCAGTCCGGCAAGGACGCGATCGCCGCCGAGCTGGAATCCCTCAACGAAGATATCGTCTCGATTGCTAACTCCAAGCACCTAGGCCGGAACATCTTCGCCGGCAGCTCCGACGCCGCCACCGCCTTCAGCATCACCGTCCCGCCTACCTACAACGGTGCCGGCATCAACCCGGTGGAGCGGCGGATCAGCGCCACCCAAACCGTCCGGGTCGACGGCGACGGCGAGGCGATCTTCGGCAGCGGCGCCGGTTCGGTCTTCGACGTCGTGAGCAAGATCGCGGCGGACCTGCGGACCGGTACGGACATTTCCGCCCGGGTGGCCGACGTCGACACCGCCTTTAAGAACATCGTCAACGGCCGTGCTGAAATAGGAACACGGCAGGCACAGCTGGAACGTGCCGGCAACGTCAACACCGAATTGGAGGCTTCCTTGGACGCCCAGCGGACCGGGATTGAAAAAGCTGACCTTGGCAGCGTGATCATGGACCTGAAGCTTCAGGAAACCAACTACCAGGTGGCGCTGGCCGCCACCGCGCGGGTCCTGCAGCCCACGCTGATGGACTTCCTGCGATGAACTCCGTCCTCAACAGCACCCCGGTGACATTCACAGCCCCGATGCCCGGTCTCGAGAACGTGCACGACTTCGCCCTGCGCAACATCGACAGCGCCCCGGGCCTGTTCGCCCTCGAATCCGGTTCCGCCCCGGTCCGGCTGTTCCTGGCGGACGCCGCCGTCTTCGTTCCGGGCTACACGCCGCCGCTGCCGGGCGCCGCGCTGGACGCCCTGGAACTCGGCGACGGGGAGACGCCGCAGGTGCTCGTGGTGGTCAACCACTCCCCCGCTGCCACCACGGTGAACCTGATGGCACCGATCGTGCTCAACCCGGCCACCCGCCGCTGCACCCAGCTGGTGCTGGACGGCAAGGAGTACCCGCTGCGGGCGGAGCTTGGCGCGGCCTAGCCGGAACCGCCGTTGGGCGCTGCCGACGGCTCACCGGCGAACGGTTGCCGGGTCCGGTTCACCAATAGTGCGCGACGTCGATGACCAGGCGTGAGCCCGAGTCCGGCCCGGCCAGCGTGAAGACCCGGAACGGCAGCCGCGCCCGGACACCTAGCCCCAGGCTGGTGTAGCCCTCGAAGCTTCCCGCCCACGCCAGCTGCCGGAACGTCTGGTACCCGCCCACGTTGCTCACCTCGGTCTTCTTCGCCGGGGTGTAGGTGGCCTTGCCGCCCTCGTCGTAGGCCGGCGCGTTGGCTGTGACCTGAAGGAAGGCCTGGCCCCGCAGCGCAATCGGCAGGCCGGACCCGTCCTGCACCACTTGGGGAACGTAGCGCACCGAGTAGCCGGCCGCCGGCCCGTTGAGGTCAAGGACGAGCCGGTCGAAGCAGTAATGCTGCCCGGTCCGGACGTTGACCACCTTGGCCTGGCTCATCGCGGGGTCAGCCTTTGCCAGCGAGCCCCAGACAAGGCCGCAATAGGGTTCCGCCGCTGCCGGCCCCGACGTCAGTAGGCCCAGCCCTGCCGCCATCAGCACGGCCACCAGCCAGACGGTGAGTTTCTTCCGAAGGATTATGAACATACCGGCCGCCCCTCAATCATCCGGACCTGCACCTCGTCCAGATATCTCAAGGGTAGAACCGCCCGTCTGGGTTGACGAGGGGTCGTTAGCCCCAACTGGCACCCGGCGGGTACGGCAAAGCGCCGGGCCCTGCGGGCGTCCGGCGCTTTGCTTGGAATGATGTGAAATTCTTGAAACGAGCCCGGGGATGCGGGCTGGCCGTCCTGGGCGAGGGTTTTAGCCTTCGCAGTCGCGGCAGTACTTCAGGCCGTTCTTTTCCTTGGCGACCTGGGACCGGTGGCGGACCAGGAAGCAGGAGGAGCAGGTGAATTCATCTGACTGCTCGGGAACAACAATGACGGTCAGTTCTTCGCCGGAGAGGTCGGCGCCGGGAAGGTCGATGCCCTCGGCGGTGTCGTTCTCGTCGACGTCGATCACAGCAGTCTGGGCACCGCCGCCGCGGGATGCCTGGAGGGCCTCCAGCGATTCAGCGGGAGACTCTTCTTCTGTCTTGCGTGGGGCGTCGTAATCGGTAGCCATAGCGGGGTTCACTTTCGTTGCTGCACAGCGCCATTTCAGGCACCTCAGTGAAGCAGTTTAGGGCATCATGCTGGTAGTTGGCGCATAGTGTGTTTAAAGCGACATTCAGCGTCATGAACCAGGTTCTCCAGGGAGGCAATGATGGCTACGAAACTCAACAAGAAGTCGCTCGCCCAGGCGCGTCGACTGATCAAGGACGGGAAGGTCCAACGCGACACCCGGGACGATTGGAGCGAGCACGCGCCGTCGGCCGAGCAGGAGAACAAGTTCATCGAAATGAACGGGTTCGCCGAGTTCTCCCACTGGCATCTGGGGCTCGACCCGGATGCTTCCGATGGCACCAAAGGCAGCGTGACATTCCCCTTCGGCGACTTCAAGAAAGTCCACCGATGCGCCATTGTTTCGTTGGAGAGCCGGGCTGCGCAGCATGGCCACGACGACATTGCCGCCGCGGCCAAGAAACTCCTCGAAGAAATCGACGCCGAGTAGCGCTGGCGGCCGGCCGGTGCCGGCCGCTGCCAGGACTCAGGCCACCGGCCAGACGATGAGGGTTTTCCAGGCCGACGGGTCCGGTTCGACGGCCGGGTCGCTGAGGTAGTACTCCCACATGGCGTCGCCCGGGGTCAAACCGTCCGCCTGCATCCGCGCCATCACGGCGTTGTAGGTCTCAGGCAAGGTCTCGTAGGGGCCGACGTGCATGGCCTGCAGTGCCCTGCCGGCTGGAAGCACGCCCGCCGTCACGCTCGGTTCCGAACCGCGATCGCCCACGCCGCCTCCCCCGCCCGGGTACGGCGCGGCCAGCGGGAAGCCTGCCTCGACGTCGACGACGTCGGTGGGCATGCCGCGGTACAGCGCGAACGGGGGCCCCGCCAACTGGACGTTTTGCTGCTGCACGGCGTCCATGACGGTCCGGTAGGCGCGGTCGAAGAAGTCGCGCAAGGCATTCATGGGCACAGTCTCGCGCAGCACTGCAGTGGGCTGTTCCTGGAGGTCGGTGGACTTGATGTCCGGTGTCGTTTCGGGATTCGTTTCACTCATAGGGCAAGCCTCCGCCGACGGATTTGGCCGGTCAAGGGCCCAACGCCCCGCGGACCGTAGCCGCGCGGCTACCGGGCGATGATCACGTCGAGGTTGCGCGGGCCGTGGACCCCTTCGACGCGTTCGAGTTCGATGTCGCTGGTGGCGCTCGGTCCGCTGATCATGGTGAGCGGCCGGGTGCCGTCGATGCGCCGGAGCGCCTCCGGAAGGATGCCGGCGATATCCGCGGCGTTCACGACGCAGATGTGGTGGTCCGGGACGAGGCTGATGGCGCGGCGGCCCTGGTTGGGACTGCCGTCCAAAATGATCGTCCCCGTTTCGGCGACGGCGACGGCGCTGCCGGTCACAACCGCGTCGACGCCGTCCAGCTCGGCAACGGTCAGCGGCGCAGACACGGAATCCACCCGGCGGCGGTCGCCGTCGGGGGCGGAGTGGAGGCCGGCGGTCCAGCCGGCGTCGAGCCCTGCCGGGACGACGTAGCTGCGGGCGTCCGCGAGCAGTTCTGCGATCCGTTCGGGCACCTCGGCCGCGTCCAGCACGCAGACCCGGGCCTTGTAGTCGACCAGGCGGTCCACCAGCAGGTGGATCAGCGCGTCCTGGTCCAGCCCGGATGATGTGCGGTATTCCCGCGGAATCTGCGGCGCTTGGGGTGCGTCCCGGAGTGCGGAGCGGATCCGGCCGAGGATATCTTCGCGTGCGCTCATGCTCCGTCTTCCTTGTCCTGGGCAGTGACTTGGGCATTGGGGTGGGCATTGCCGTGGGCTGGGGCCGGCGCTGGGGTGCCGCCGGTTTCCGGGCCGTGGTGTTCCTTGGCCCACCAGTCGCGGAATGATTGCTGCGGGGGCGCCGGGATGTCGCGGCTTTGGGTCCACCCGGCAGCGATGCCGGGCAGCTTGGTGATCTTTTGATCCGGGCCGGCCGCCAGGCGGCCCAGCGGAAGGCCCTTTTCGACCAGCCCGAGCCGTTTCCCGGAGGACAACGCCCAGGACGCGGCCTTCATGCCGACGTCCATCTGGCTGGGCAGCTTCTTCTTTCCACGCTTGCTGTCCACGTCGACGCTGCGCAGGTGCACCAGGATGTCCGGGATGTTGATTTTCACCGGGCAGGCGTCATAGCAGGCCCCGCACAGTGAGGAGGCGTACGGCAGGGAGCTGTTTTCCTCCGATTCGATGCCGGTCAGCAGCGGCGAAAGGATGGCGCCGATCGGGCCGGGGTAGGTGGAGCCGTAGGCGTGGCCGCCGGTCCGCTCGTATACCGGGCAGACGTTCATGCAGGCGCTGCAGCGGATGCAGTGCAGCGCGGAGCGGCCCATCTCGTCCGCGAGCGCGGCGCTGCGTCCGTTGTCGAGCAGCACCAGGTGCACGTTTTGCGGCCCGTCGCCCTCGGTGACGCCGGTCCACAGCGAGGTGTAGGGGTTCATCCGTTCCCCGGTGGAGGAGCGCGGGAGCAGCTGCATGAACACCTCGAGGTCCTGCCAGCCCGGCAGCAGTTTTTCCACGCCCATCACGGTGATCAGGGTCTCCGGCAGGGTCAGGCACATCCGGCCGTTGCCTTCGGATTCGACGACGGCCAGGGTGCCGGAATCGGCGAGCGCGAAGTTGGCCCCGGACACTGCCACCTTGGCCGTCAGGAATTTGCGGCGCAGGTGTGCGCGGGCTGCCATGGCCAGCACCGCGGGGTTGTCGGTCAGGGCGGGGTCCGCGCCGGGCATCTCGCGCAGGAAGATGTCGCGGATTTCGGTGCGGTTCTTGTGGATGGCGGGGACCAGGATGTGGCTGGGCTTGTCGTGGTCCAGCTGCACGATCAGCTCGGCCAGGTCCGTTTCAAACGCCGTGATCCCCTGCTCGTCGAGGTATTCGTTGAGCCCGATTTCCTGGGTGGCCATGGATTTGACCTTGACCACTTCGGTTTCGCCGGTGTCCCGGATCAGTCCCGCGACGATTTCATTGGCCTCGTCGGCGTCGCGCGCCCAGTGGATGACTCCGCCGCGGGCGGTGAAGTTCTGTTCGAACTGCTCGAGGAGTTCGGGCAGCCTGGCCATCACGGATTCCTTGATGGCGGACCCGGCGTCGCGCAGCTGTTCCCAGTCGGGCAGTTCGGAGACCACCTGGAGGCGCTTGTCGCGGATGGTGTGGGTGGCGTGGCCCAGGTTGGCGCGCAGCTGGGCGTTGCCCAGCTCCCGGTGCGCCGCCGTCGGGAACGATTCGGCGGCGTGCAGGTTGCCGGTGCCGAAGACGGGAAGGGAGGGCATGCCCAGGAAGGTGCTCATCGTGTTGCCTTTCCGGTGGCGACGCGTACCTCGCCGGTGACGGACGCGGGCGCTTCCGCGGTGCTGGCGAGGATTTCGGCCAGGTGCAGGGTGGTGACGTCGCTGCCCTGGCGGGACAGGCCTCCGCCGATGTGCATCAGGCAGGAGGCGTCCCCGCCCGTGCACAGCGCGGCGCCGGTGGAGCGGACGTTGGCCGTCTTGTCCTCGAGCATGGCCGAGGAGACGTCGGCGTTTTTCATCGAGAAGGTGCCGCCGAAGCCGCAGCACTGGTCCGCTTCCGGCAGTTCGGCCAGCTCGATTCCCTGGACACTGCGCAGCAGCCGGGCCTGGCGGTCGCCGAGGCGGAGCAGGCGCATCCCGTGGCAGCTGGGGTGGTAAGTGACCCGGTGCGGGAAGTAGGAGCCCAGCTGAGCGCCGGCGTCGGTCACGCCCAGCACGTCCACCAGCAGCTCGGAGAGCTCGTAGGTCCTGGCGCCGACGGCGGCGGCCCGGGCCTCCAGCGAAGTGTCGCCGCAGGAGCGGGCCACCATCGGGTGCTGGTGCTTGACCGAGGCGACGCAGGACCCGGACGGCGCGACGGCGACGTCGTAGTCCTCGGTGTCGAAGGCGCGCACATGGTTGGCGACGACCGGGACGGCTTCCTTGAGGTAGCCGCTGTTGACGTGCATCTGCCCGCAGCAGGCCTGGCCGGACGGGAACACGACCTCGTGCCCCAGCCGCTCCAGGATGCTCACGGTGGCCTGCGCGGTGCGCGGATACATCGCATCCACGATGCAGGTGGCGAACAAAGCGATTCTCATAACAGCCTTTCGAGGAACGCCGGAGGTATGTGGTCTGACCATAGTAAAGCACGTGATGCCTGCCACTTCCAGCGCGGGCCGCGACGTGAACCCGCTCACACGGCAATTGAGATCTGCGCTACACTCTCATGGTCCGACCACAGTGGTCTGACCAAAGCTTTCGTCGTCTCTCAACGCAGAGGAACTTCCGTGGACCACTTCACCCCCACCACCGACCCGGTGCTGAACAGCGTGGCCTGGTCGGCCATCGTTGGCCTGCTGCCGCTGCTCACTTTCTTCATCCTGCTGGCCGTCGTGAAGACCAAGGCCCACGTGGCCGGCGCCTTCGCCCTGCTGGTCGCCCTCGTGATCGGCATCGCCGCCTTCCACATGCCGGCCGGCCTGGCGATCCTTTCGGCAACCCAGGGCGGGGTCTTCGGCGCCTTCCCGGTGCTCTGGATCGTCGTCATGGCCGTCTGGCTGTACCAGGTGACCGTCCTCAGCGGCCGGTTCGAGGACCTGCGCCGCGTCTTCGACGTGATCGGCGGCGGCGACGTGCGCCTGCAGGCCGTCCTGGTGGCCTTCTGCTTCGGCGGCCTGCTCGAGGCCCTCGCCGGCTTCGGCGCCCCGGTCGCCATCACCGCCACCATGCTGCTGGCCCTGGGACTGCCGCCGCTGCGCGCAGCCGCCGCCGTGCTGGTGGCCAACACCGCGCCGGTCGCGTTCGGCGCGATGGCCATCCCGATCACCACTGCCGCCGGACTGACCGGCCTGCACGCGACGGACATCGCCTCCATCGTGGGCCGCCAGGCTCCCCTGCTGGCCACCTTCGTGCCGCTGATCCTGCTTTACATCATCGACGGCCGCCGCGGTCTGAAGGACTGCTGGCCCGCCGCGCTGGTGGTCGGCGGCTCCTTCGCCGTCGCCCAGTTCCTGTGCTCCAACTACTTCTCCTACGAACTCACCGACATCCTGGCCTCGCTGGTCGGCCTCGGCGCCGCCGTCGTGTTCTTCCGGATGTGGAAGCCGAAGGGCAGCGCTGCCGCCCGCGAGCGCCTTGGCGTTGCCGCTGACGTTGTTGCCGGCGGCGGCGCCGCCCGGAGCGGGGGCTCACAGGATGCCGGCACGGCCGGCGTTGTCACCGCCGAAAGGGCCACGGACGGCGGCCTCACCCCGATGCGCACCTGGCTGGCCCTCTTTCCGTACTTCCTCGTGATTGTGGTGTTCGGCATCGCCAAGCTGTGGAAGCTCGGCATCGACCTGCCCGCGTTCCTCGCCTCGACGGACGTCAAGATCCCCTGGCCGATCCTGCACGACGCCCTGGTCAACGCCGAGGGCAAGCCCGTCTCCTCCACCGTGTACTCGTTCCAGTGGCTGTCCAGCCCGGGCACGCTGCTGTTGATCACCGGGCTGCTGGTGGCGCTGGTGTACTCCAAGTACGACGACGGCGGCCGCTTCCGCCTCTCGGTCGGCGACGCGGTCCAGGAGATTGGACGCACCATCTTCAAGATGCGCTGGGCAGGACTGACCATCATCACGGTGCTCGCCTTGGCGTATGTCATGAACAACTCCGGCCAGACGGTCTCGATCGGCACCTGGCTGGCCGGCACCGGCAGCTTCTTCGCCTTCCTGTCGCCCGTACTCGGCTGGCTGGGCACCGCCGTGACCGGCTCGGACACCTCGGCCAACGCGCTGTTCGCCAAGCTGCAGCAGACCGCGGGCCTGAAAGCCGGCATCGATCCGAACCTGCTGGTCGCTGCCAACACCTCCGGCGGTGTGGTGGGCAAGCTGATCAGTCCGCAGAACCTCGCCATTGCGGCGAGCGCGGTCAACCTTGACGGCCAGGAGTCGGTGATCCTGCGTAAGGTGGTCGGGTGGAGCGTGGCTCTGCTGCTGGTCCTGTGCACCCTCGCCTTCCTGCAGTCCACTCCCGTCCTGGGCTGGATGCTGCCGTAGCCGCCAGCTCCACGCCATCACGAGTGCGGGCCGCGCCGCGGCCCGCACTCCCGCCCGGAAGGAAAAGCCCGTGACAACCGCCGAAGCAGGAGCAGCCCCCCGCCGTCGTACCTATGACGCGCTCCTGCAGGACATCGAGGCCGACCTGCGCTCCGGCAAGATCAAACTCGGCGACCGCCTCCCGGGCGAACGGACCCTGGCGGAAAGCTACGGGATCTCCCGGGCCTCGGTCCGCGAAGCCATCCGGATCCTGGACGCGATGGGTGTGCTGCGCAGCTCCGTCGGCTCTGGCCCCACTTCCGGGGCCATCGTCATCTCGGATCCGTCCGCGGGCCTGTCCTCCGCCCTGCGCCTGCATGTGGCCAGCAACCGCCTGCCCGTCGAGGACATCGTGCAGACCCGCATCCTGCTCGAGACCTGGTCGGCCCAGGCCGGGGCTGCCCGCGGCGGCACGGAGGAAGAGCTGAAGCAGGCCGCCGCTCTGCTGGACGCCATGGACAACCCCGGACTCGACCGGGCCACCTTCCACGAACTCGATGCGCGCTTCCATGTCGCGCTGAGCTCGCTCGCCGGGAACGCCGTCGTCGCCACCATGATGGAGTCGCTCAGCGGCTCCATCGTCGGCTACGTCAAGGGCGCCATGGACGCGATGGAGTCCTGGCCGGATGTCCTGTGCGAGCTGCGAAGCCAGCACCACGGCATCTTTGATGCCGTGCGGGCCCGCGACGGCGAGCTTGCGGCCCGCCTGCTGCGCGAACACATCGAGTGGTTCTACATCCGGGCGCAGGAAGCCACCCCGCCGCAAGCCCCTCCCGCCCCGTAACACACTCCCCGAAAAACTCTGGAGCACCGCATGACCGCCACGGCCGCCGCCGCACCCCTGATCGACCAGCTGGACCTCGACACGGTCAGCACAAGGGACCTGGACCGCCGGGCCATGGCGCACGACGCGTCCCACTACCTGCTGATCCCCCAAGGCGTCGCCACCCCGCGCAACGCCGACGACGTCGGGCTGCTGCTGCGCCGCAGCCGCGAGCTCAACCTGCCCGCCACCTTCCGCTCCGGCGGCACCAGCCTCTCCGGCCAGGCGCTCAGCGACAGCCTGCTCATCAACACCCGCCAGCATTTCCGCGGCATCGAGGTCCTCGACGGCGGCGCCCGCGTCCGCGTCCAGCCCGGCGCCACCATCCGCAGCGTCAACGCCCGCCTGGCTGCGTTCGGCCGCAAACTCGGCCCCGACCCGGCGAGTGAAATCGCCTGCACCGTGGGCGGCGTGATCGCGAACAACTCCTCCGGGATGGCCTGCGGCACGGAGTTCAACACCTACCGCACCCTGGAATCCATGGTCCTGGTGCTGCCCTCAGGCACGGTCATCGACACCGCCGACGCCGGCGCGGACGCGCGCCTGCGGGAACTGGAACCGGACCTCCATGAGGGCCTGCTGCGGCTGCGCCGCCGGGTGGCCGGGAACGCGGAATCGGTGCGCACCATCACCTCGCTGTTCTCCATGAAGAACACCATGGGCTACGGGGTGAACTCGTTCCTGGACTACGAACGCGCCGTCGACATCCTGATGCACCTCATGATCGGCAGCGAAGGCACCCTCGGCTTCGTGGCGGAAGCGGTCTTCCGCACCGTCGAGGTCAAGCCCGCCGTCGCCACCGGGCTGCTGGTCTTCAACACGCTCGCAGCGGCGACGGCGGCCCTGCCCGAGCTGGTGGCCTCCGGCCTGGCGACCATCGAACTGATGGACGCCGCCGCGCTGAAGGTCGCGCAGCTGGCCGCGGATGCTCCCGCGGCCATCCGGTCGCTGCCGGTCCAGGGGCACACCGCGCTGCTGGTGGAACACCAGGGCGCCGACGCCGCGGAGCTGGCCTTCAGACGGGAGAGCTCGCAGCCGCTCTTCGCGTCGCTGGACCTGGCCTCGCCGTTCGCGCTGACCACGGACCCGAAGGACCGGGCGGCCCTCTGGCATGTCCGCAAGGGCCTGTACACCACCGTGGCCGGCGCCCGTCCCTCCGGCACCAACGCACTGCTGGAGGACATCGTGGTTCCGGTTCCAGCCCTGGCGGACACCTGCGGCGAACTGACCCGGCTCTTCGCCGAACACCGCTACGAGGAGTCGGTGATCTTTGGCCACGCAAAGGACGGCAACGTCCACTTCATGCTCAACGAGCGCTTCGACGACCCGGCCCAGCTGCTGCGCTACCAGGCCTTCACCGACGACATGGTGGACCTGGTCCTCGGCGCGGGCGGTTCGCTCAAGGCCGAGCACGGCACCGGCCGGATCATGGCCCCGTTCGTCCGCCGCCAGTATGGTGACGAACTCTACGAAGTCATGCAGGAGATCAAACGGCTGATCGACCCGGCCAATCTCCTGAACCCGGGCGTGCTGCTAGCGGAGGAGCCGCTCTCCTACGTGCAAAACCTCAAGGTGGCGCCGACGGTGGAGGAAGAGGTGGACCGCTGCGTGGAGTGCGGCTACTGCGAGCCGGTCTGCCCGAGCAAAGACATCACCCTCACGCCCCGCCAGCGCATCGTGCTGCGCCGCGAGATGGCCGCCGCGGAACAGCGCGGCGACGACGCCCTGGCGGCGCGGCTGCGCAAGGACTACGAGTACGACGGCGTGCAGACCTGCGCGGCCGACGGCATGTGTGTCACCGCCTGCCCGGTGCTGATCAACACCGGGGACCTGGTGCGGCGGCTGCGGCAGGAAAACGCGAACGCCGTCGCGGAGGCCGGCTGGAGCGCCGCCGCGGACCGCTGGGGCGCCGTGACGGCCGGCGGCGGCCTGGCCCTGACCGTGGCGAAGGCGATGCCCGCGCCGCTGGCCAAGGCAGCGACAACCGTCGGCCGTGCGGTGCTGGGCGCGGAGACCGTTCCCGCCTACGACGCCGTGCTGCCCGGCGGCGGCTCCAAGCGCCGGCCGCGCCGGGATCCGGACAGCGTCGCCGTGTTCTTCCCGGCCTGCATCGGCACCATGTTCGGCCCCGCGGATGCGGGCGGTGGTGTAGCGGGCAGTGGCGCCAAAGGCTCGGCCCAGGCGTTCCTGGACCTCTGCGAGCGTGCCGGCGTCGGGCTGACCGTCCCGGAGGACATCGGCAGCCTCTGCTGCGGCACCCCGTGGAAGTCCAAGGGCTTCGCGCAGGGCTACGCGGCGATGTCCGCAAAGGTCCTGGACGGGCTCTACGAGGCCAGCGGCCAGGGCCGGCTGCCGGTGGTGTGCGACGCCGCCTCCTGCACCGAGGGCCTGGAAACGATGAAGCGGCTCGCGGCCGAGGGCGGGGAGCGGTACGCCGGGCTGCGGTTCGTGGACTCGGTGGAGTTCGTGCACCAGCACGTGCTCGGGCAGCTGACTGTCACCTCGCCGGTGGGGTCCATGGCACTGCACCCCACCTGTTCTTCCACCCAGCTGGGCACCAATGGTGCGCTGATGGACATCGCCCGGACTGTCACGGAGGACGTGTTTGTGCCGCTGAACTGGGGCTGCTGCGCGTTCGCCGGCGACCGCGGCCTGCTGCATCCGGAACTGACCGACTCCGCCACGGACAAGCAGGCCCGGGAAATCAACGAGCGCGAATTCGACGCCTACGCCTCAACGAATCGCACCTGCGAACTGGGCATGTCCAAGGCCACCGGCCACTCCTACCGGCACCTGCTGGAAATCCTGGAGGAGGCCACCCGGCCGGAGGGGTGAGGCGCGGGCGTGGCCGGGTCGACGGAATGGGTTTGTAGACTCGGGGCATGTCACGTTCTGGGGGGACAAAGACCATCCGGGCTGCCTCAGCCCTCATCGGATCGCTGCTGCTGGCCGCAGGGCTCGGCGCCTGCACTTACGAGGATCCGGGCGGTCCGCAGCGCACGGACGGGCAAAACCGTCGGCCGGCGCCCACCGTTGCGCCGCAGGATCCTGATGTCTTGGCGGTGGAGGCGCGCAACTATGCGGAGCTGGAGCGGCGTTTGGCCGCCACGCCCGGAGAGGCGCTGCTGGCCGACGCGGGTCCCGCCGACGGCCCAAGTGTCGGATTCAGCAAGACCGCAACGGTAACGAAGACCGGGCCGCACACCGTAACGGCCGCCTGCATCGGCATTCCGCATGCCCAGATCTACCTCTCGCAGGACATCAAGGGCGGAAGCAAGTACACGGTCCTCGAGGTCGACTGCTCGCAGACCCAGACCCAGGTGGTTCAGCTGGCGGCAGGGCCCGTCGGCGTCCAACTCACCCGTGTCCACCCAGACGGCGCCTGGACCGGGGCGGTCGCCGGGATCAGGATCACCGCCCCATGAGGCTCGAGGGCTGGAATGTCACGGTTCTCCTGCTCCTGCTGGTGGCTGCAGCCGTTGTGGTGCACGGCGTGACCTTGCTTGTCGCGTGGGCCGTGCGGCGGCTCCGTCGGCGAAGCAACGGCGGCGGCACCGGGAGCGTGCCGTGAACAGCTCGCGAAGTGGCGGTGAACTGCGGCATGTCGGTTGTGGGAGGCTTCTCGGCTTCTCATAGCGTCGGGTGCATGATCACACCCCATCATCGTTTCCGCAGGGCCGCCATCACCGCCCTGGCCGTCACCCTCCCGGTTGCCTTCCTAGCCCCCGCCGGCGCCTCCTCTGCCGCGCCGGGCACAGCGCACCAGGCCGCGGCCGTCGCCCCGGACCCGTCCGCCAAGCTCGACCTGGGTGCTCCGGGCCAGCCGGAGTCCCGCACCGTGACCAGCCTGGCACCCGGCCTCACCCGGACGTCCATCACCCGCGGCACCCCCAACCAGGACTTCTTCTGGACCGCTGAGGTCGCCGTTCCTTCTACGTCCCCGGACCCGGACGCGCCGGCTTCGGCGCTGTCCAGGCAGCCGCAGGCCCAGGCGGTCGCCGACAAGCTCAACGCGGCCGGGGTGGTCGCCCGCGTCGAGCACGTCCAGTCCCCGAAGCTCGCAGATGCCGGCGGGGACCTCGGCTACCGGGTACGCGCCGGGCACTTCACGGCCAAGGCAGACGGTTCCGCCACTGTCGCGCAGATCCAGGCGGCCGGCTACAAATCCTCGGTGATCTACACCGGCTGGGACGGCGACGAAGGCACCAGCGAGGACGACCGCGGACCTTGGAAGCTGGAGGTCCTCAACATCGACCCGAAGCAATTCCGCGGCGACCTGACCTCCTCCTTCGGACCCGACCTCGAGACCCGGGAAACGACAAGCAAGCTCGCGGCCGCCTCGGGCGCCCTGGCGGGGACCAATGGCGGCTTCTTTGTCATGGATCCCGCCGCCGGGGCCGAAGGCGATCCCGCGGGCGCGGCAGTGCAGGACGGCAAGATCCTCAGCGAACCCGTCGGAGACCGCCCCTCCCTCGTCATCGGGGCTAAGAACACCACCTCGGTCCAGCGGCTGCATTGGCGCGGCACTGTCGGTGCCCCCGGCAACCCCGCGGCCCTCCCCCTGGACGGCCTGAACCGCGTGCCGGGCCTCATCCGCAACTGCGGCGGCACCGACGACACCCCGACGAACCTGCCGCTGCACGATTTCACCTGCACCGACGCGGACGAGATCGTGGCCTTCACCCCCGAGTTCGGCGCCTCCACCCCGTCCGGTGCCGGCCTCGAAGCCGTCGTAGACGCCCACGGCACGGTCACGGCCCTCCACCACACGCGCGGCACCACAGTCCCGGCCGGCGGTCACACCCTGCAGGCGATCGGAGCGGACGTGGACAGGCTCTCCGCGCTGGCCAAGCCCGGCGCGAAGCTGAAGATCGGCACGGACCTCCTCAACGAAAGCGGGAGGGCACTGAAGATTGGCACCACCACCGATGTCGTCAACGGCGGCCCCACTCTGGTCCGGAACGGTGAACTCAGCGTGACCGCCAAGCGCGACGGCATGGTCCGCACCGGCGACAACTCTTTCTTCTACGGCTGGGTACACAAGCGCAGCCCCCGCACCTTCGCCGGCGTTGACGCCCAAGGCCGCACCATGATCGTCACCGCCGACGGTCGCCAGACGACGTCCCTCGGGCTGAGCATCAAGGAGTCCGCCGACGTCGCGCATTCACTGGGCATGGTCGACGCGATCAATCTGGACGGCGGCGGATCGACCACCATGGTCCAGGGCGGTCAGGTCGTGAACTCGCCCTCCGACGCGACCGGTGAACGCCCGGTGGGGGACGCACTCCTTGTCCTACCCGGCCGCAGGAACTAGGCCGGTCAAACCCCGCCCAAGGCCCTCGGGGCCGTGGGCGGCGTTTTCTTCTTTAAGCCAGCCGGGATTCACACCGGCGGGGGTAGGCGAAGCAGTTGGCCGACTGCATGGCCGCGGCCATGGGCGGCGATTCCGGCGCAGCGGCTACGGCACCACGAACTGCAGCGGAATCCGGGGCGGCGCGGGCGGGCTCCGGGCACAAGAAACCCCTCCGTCCGGGGCAAAATCACCGGAACGGAGGGGTTCGTGGGGCCCCCTGTCGGATTCGAACCGACGACCCCCGCTTTACAAGAGCGGTGCTCTGGCCAACTGAGCTAAGGAGGCAATCCGCCGTCGTCGCCTGACGGAAATCCGGCCCGGCGTTAACTGCTAGATAAGGGTAGCCCACGGACGCCCGCCGGTAAAAAATGCCGGCAAGCGGCGAAAAGCAGCCCGGCCCGGGAGCTGGAATCCGGGACCGGGCTGCTGCCGCGCGAGGTGCTTACTTCTTGGCGTCCACCGCGGCCTGCAGGAACTGCTCGAACGGCGTCTGGGCGCTGTCACCCTTACCCCACTGCTTGCCCTCGACGAAGACCGTCGGCGTTCCGGTAACACCGATGGCCGCCGCCTCCTGGGTGGTGTACTTCACGTACGGGCGGTAGGTCTTGTCATCGACGCACTTGTCGATGCTCTTAGCCCCGACGTCGGTTGCCATCTTCTTCAGCTCTGCGTCGGACAGGCCCGCGCCGCCCTCGGCCGGCTGCTTCGCGAAGAGTTCGTCGACAAAGGCGGAGTACTTCTCGGGGGATTCATTCACCACGCAGGCCGCGGCGTTGGCCGCGCGCGAGGAATAGTTGGTGCTGGAGCGGCTGTCCAGGAAGCCCAGCGGACGGTACTCGACCGAAATCTTGCCCTCGTTGCGCAGCTTGGTGAGGGTCTCGTTGTACTGGGTCTCGAAGTTCTTGCAGACCGGGCAGATGAAGTCGATGTAGAGGACCACCTTCACCGGCTTGCCGGCCACAGCCTCGGCCCCGGGCGCCTTGATCTCGGCGGGCGGGGTGGCGGCGGGGGACGGCAGGTCTGCGACGTTCACGGTGGCCGGGTCCGTCTTGGCCACCTCGGTGTTGGCCAGCAGGGTGACGCCGCCGTGCACGTTGCCGTTCGCCGGGGTCGGGCCCGAGTCTGCCACCGGGGCGTTGTTCTTGATGTTCGAGGTGACCACCAGGGCAACAATTACGACGATGGCGACGACGGCGGCCACAATGCCCCAGCCGATGAGCAGCTTGTTGCGCTTTTCCTTCTTCAGCTGCGCCTCGCGGATCTCACGGGCTTTCTCGCGGGCCGCGGCGGTGCGCTCCGCTTTGGACTGACGGGGTTCGTTTGCGGCGCTCATTAGTTCCTCGTGTCGATCGGCCATGGATGCTCCACTGGGTGGCAACTTCATCATTTTAGGGGAGAAACCTGAGGAGCTTGCGCTTTCAAGTTTCCTTCCGTGTGCCCAACGGACGAATAGCACAGAAGATTCCGCCCGGCTAGGGTGGATGAGAGCCACAAGCGACCCAGGGGGCACCAATGCAAGCAACGGACCACGCCGAGCACCATACTGCGCCGACAGCCGGGAAGCAGGATGCCGCACCTGCGACGGACAAGCACCCGGATGCCTCCGAGGCGGCTGCGAGCTTCGACTTTATGGTGGTGTCCAACCGCATGCCGGTGGACCGGTGCTCCCCGGATGAGCCGGGCTGCGAAGACGGCTGGCGCCGCTCCCCCGGCGGCCTGGTGACGGCGCTGGCCCCCATGATGACCAAGACCGACGGCGCCTGGGTGGGCTGGCATGGCGCCCCGGACGAGCACCTTGAGCCGTTCAGCCACGGCGGCATCGATCTCATCCCTGTCCAGCTGAGCACCCGCGACGTCGAGCTCTACTACGAGGGCTTCTCCAACGCCACACTCTGGCCGCTCTACCACGACGTGATCGCCCCGCCGGAGTTCCACCGTGCCTGGTGGGACACGTACCGCAAGGTCAACAAGCGGTTCGCCGACGCCGTCGTCCGCCACGCCGCCCAAGGCGCCACGGTCTGGGTGCAGGACTACCAGCTCCAGCTGGTTCCGAGGATGCTTCGCGAGGCGCGCCCGGACCTCAAGATCGGCTTCTTCAACCACATCCCGTTCCCGCCGCCGGAGATTTTCGCGCAGCTGCCGTGGCGCCGCGCGATCATCGACGGCCTGCTGGGCGCGGACCTGGTGGGCTTCCAGCGCAGCAGCGACGCCGGGAACTTTATGCGCTCGGCCCGCCGCTTCCTCGGCGCCAGCGTCAAACAGCAGCAGGTGCACGTCAAGGGCGCCGACGGCGAAACCACCCATATTGCCCGCGCCCAGGCTTTCCCGATCTCCATCGACGTCAAGCAGATCAGCGAACTGGCGCGCAAACCGGAGATCATCGAGCGTGCCAAGCAGATCCGCCGGGACCTCGGCAACCCCAAGACCATCCTGCTGGGCGTGGACCGGCTGGACTACACCAAGGGCATCCGGCACCGGCTCAAGGCCTACGAGGAGCTGCTGCAGGACGGCAAGGTCACGGTGGAGGACGCTTCCCTGATCCAGGTGGCAAGCCCCAGCCGCGAGCGCGTCGAGCAGTACCGGCTGCTGCGCGAGGAGGTCGAGGGCACCGTCGGGCACATCAACGGCACCTACGACACCATGCAGAACACCGCCGTCCGCTACCTGCACCACAGCTACCCGATCGAGGAAATGGTGGCCCTCTATCTGGCCGCCGACGTTATGCTCGTCACCGCCCTGCGCGACGGCATGAACCTGGTCGCCAAGGAATACGTCACGGCCCGGACCAACAACGACGGCGCGCTGGTGCTCAGCGAGTTCGCCGGCGCCGCGGACCAGCTCAAGCAGGCGCTTCTGATGAACCCGCACGACATCGACGGCCTCAAGGACACCATCATGCGGGCAGTCAACATGCAGCCCGCCGAGGCCGCCCGCCGGATGCGCGCCATGCGCAAGCAGATCCTTACCCACGACGTCGACCTCTGGTCCGCTGACTTCCTCAGCGCGCTGCAGGAAAAGGTGGTCCGTGATGACTCCTGAGCCCGACCCCGCCACCCGGCTCTCGCTCTCCCCCGAACTGCTGGCGGCCGTGCACCGCGTCGCCGGCACGGAACAATTGTTGGTGGCGATGGATTTCGACGGCACCATGGCCCCGCTGGTGGACCACGCGGCCGACTCCCGCGCCCTGCCCCGCTCGGCCGCGGCCTTCGCCGGCCTCGCGGAACTTCCGCGGACGACGACGGCGCTCATCTCCGGCCGCGCCCTGGACAGCCTCCGGGCGGTCGCCTCGCCGCCGGAGAGGACCCTGCTGATCGGCAGCCACGGCGCGGAAATCTGGATGGGCCCCGGTTCCGCCGAGCTCGTCCTGGAAGACGCCCAGCGGGAACTGCTCGCCGACGTGCGGCGGATCCTGGCCGAAATCGTGGACGTCGCCCCCGGCACGCTGCTTGAGGACAAACCGGCCGGCGTCGTGTTGCACACCCGTCTGGCCGCCGATGACGTCGCCGAGGATGCCGTGGCGGCTGCCAAGGCCGCCTTGCAGGACCGCCCGGGGGTCTTCCTCAAAACCGGAAACCGCGTGCTGGAAACCGCCGTCGTCCACGCCTCCAAGGGCGAGGGCGTCTCCTTCCTCCGCCAAGCCAGCGGGGCCACCGCAGTTGTGTTCGCGGGGGACGACACCACGGACGAGGACGCCCTGGGCAGCCTCCTCCGCGGCGACCTGGGCGTCAAAGTGGGGCTCGACTTCACCCAGGCCGAGTTCCGGGTGGAGGCACCGGTGCATGTCTCCGAACTGCTGGAGGCGCTGCTGCGCGAACGGACGAAGGTCGTCGGGAGCTGACGGGCTACACCTCTCCGGGCGAAGCGTCGGGTTCGTAGCCGATCAGCCAGTGCAGACCATGACGGTCGATGACCTGTCCGTCCGAGGCGCCCCACGGCTTCGGCGCAAGGGGGTCCACCACCCGTCCGCCGACAGCGAGTTTGTCGAACCAGTCGTGCAGCACCGCCGGCTCGGCAGTGCCCAGCAACGAGAGCATGACGCCCTCCAGCCGGACACTCTTCTCGCCCGGCGCCGCATCCGATCCTGCCAAACCCACGACGCCGTCGAGCATTCCGTGCGCTATGGCGTCCGGCGGGCCGTCGTTGCGGCTGAACTGCTCGTACGTGAACAAGGAAAGCTTCCCGCCGAACACCTCAGCATAGAAGCGAAGTGCTTCGCCCGCCGTGCCGGGGAAACTGACATAGATCTGGAGGGCCGTCATGCGGACAGCCTATACACCCGTTTCCGGCGCCACGTGACGGAACCCACCTGTGACATCCGTAACTTTTCCACCCTAAAACCAAAAATCTGACATACTCTGGATGTGATGTGGCGCACAACTACCGTGCGGCGTCATTGGATGCTCCTCGGCTTCGGCCGGGGAGCATGCGCATCCGCCTCCGGATGCCACAACTGAATACGAAGAACCATTCACTACGGATCGTCCGGCACGTACCTGCCGGTGAAGGGATTGATAACTGTGGCTACAGTTACTTTTGATAACGCTACGCGTCTGTACCCGGGCACAGAGAAGCCCGCTGTTGACAAGCTCAACATTGAAATCGCCGATGGCGAATTCCTGGTCCTCGTTGGGCCCTCCGGCTGCGGCAAGTCCACCTCCCTGCGCATGCTCGCAGGCCTTGAGGACGTGAACTCCGGCCGGATCCTGATCGGCGACCGCGACGTCACCGACATGCCGCCCAAGGACCGCGACATCGCGATGGTGTTCCAGAACTACGCCCTGTACCCGCACATGACCGTCGCGGACAACATGGGCTTCGCGCTGAAGATCGCCGGCGTCAGCAAGGAAGAACGCGCCGAGCGTGTCCGTGAAGCCGCCAAGCTCCTGGACCTCGAGCCGTACCTGGACCGCAAGCCGAAGGCGCTCTCCGGCGGCCAGCGCCAGCGCGTCGCCATGGGCCGCGCAATCGTGCGTAACCCGCAGGTCTTCCTGATGGACGAGCCGTTGTCCAACCTCGATGCCAAGCTCCGCGTGCAGACCCGCACGCAGATCGCGTCGCTGACCCGCCGCCTCGGCGTCACCACGGTCTACGTCACCCACGACCAGGTCGAGGCCATGACCATGGGCGACCGCGTCGCCGTCCTCAAGGACGGCCTGCTGATGCAGGTTGACACCCCGCGCAACCTCTACGACAAGCCGAAGAACGTGTTCGTCGCCGGCTTCATCGGCTCACCGGCCATGAACCTGCTCGAACTCCCGGTCGTCGACGGCGGCGTGCAGTTCGGCGGCACCGTTTACCCGGTCCCGCGCGATGTCCTTGAGGTCGCTTCCGGCTCCACCGTCACCCTGGGCACGCGTCCCGAAGACCTTGAGACCGCGCCGCAGGGCGAGGGCCTCCAGGTCGAGGTCGACGTCGTCGAAGAACTCGGCGCCGACGCCTACGTCTACGGCCACACCACGCTGGACGGCAAGGACCACGACATCGTGGCCCGCGTCGACGGCCGCCGTCCCCCGATGAAGGGTGAGACCGTCTGGGTCCGCCCGCAGTCGGGCCACGTGCACCTGTTCGACACCAAGACCGGCCTGCGCCTCGGCGACTAGTCCCCACCGGCTCCCTCACCTCGCTCCGCTTCGGCCAGGGAACCCTGCCGGCGTGGGCCCTCCCGCGTTGAAACTGACGGCGGTCCTCCTCCGGGAGGGCCGCCGTCGGCCGTTAACCGGCAGATTTTAGGCGGGGCCTGCCCTCGTACGGGAGAATTGCGTTATGACCGAGGACAACGGTGCCCAGTGGCACGACGAACCCACTGACTACGGCCAGATCGGCAAGCTGCCCCGGTACGAGGCCGCCAGCGCCAACGACGACAAGGCAGTATCCAGTTCGCTGAGCATCACGGCCGCGGCCACGGAGCCCGAACTGCTGGACCTGCCCTGGCACATCGCCCTGGAGGATTGGCCGGCGGAATACCTGGCGGCCCTCCCCCGCGGTATCTCCCGGCACATCGTGCGCTTCGCCCACCTCGGCGGCTCCGTGATCGCCATCAAGGAAACCTCCGAGCACGTTGCCCGGCACGAGTACCACATGCTCCGCAAGCTCGCCCGGCTGGACGTGCCCTGCGTTGAGCCGGTGGCGGTCATCACCGGACGGACCACCCCGGAGGGCCGCCCGCTGAACCCCGTGCTGGTCACCCGGCACCTCAAGTTCTCCATGCCCTACCGCGCCTTGTTTTCCCAGATGCTGCGCAAGGACACCCTGACCCGCCTGATCGATGCCCAGGCCCTGCTGCTGGTCCGGCTGCACCTGATCGGCTTCTACTGGGGTGACGTCTCGCTCTCCAACACGCTGTTCCGGCGCGACGCCGGGGCGTTCGCCGCGTATCTCGTGGACGCCGAAACCGGCGAGCTGTATCCGGACCTGTCCACCGGCCAGCGCGAGTACGACCTGGAGATCGCCCGGGTCAACATCGCGGGTGAACTGATGGACCTGCTCGACGGCGGGCTGATCGAGGAGAAGGTGGACCCGGTCGCCACCAGCGAGCTGATCATGGAGAGCTACCGGCGGCTCTGGACCGAGCTGACCGAGAAGGAGTCCTTCGAAATCGGTGAGCGCTGGCGCGTGGCCGCCCGCATCCGGCGGCTCAACGAACTCGGCTTCGACGTCGAGGAATACGCCATCAAGACGACGCAGAACGGCTCCACGATCCAGCTTCAGCCCAAGGTGGTGGACGCCGGGCACCACCAGCGCCGGCTGCTTCGGCTGACCGGGCTGGATGCGCAGGAAAACCAGGCCCGGCGGCTGCTGAACGACATGGATTCCTTCCGGGCGGACAACAACCCGGGCATGGACGAGGAATACAGCGCGCACCTGTGGGTGAGCCAGATTTTCGAGCCGATTGTCCGGTCGATCCCGCGCGACCTGTCCGGCAAGCTTGAGCCCGCGGAGGCCGTGCACGAGATCCTGGAGCACCGCTGGTACATGTCCGAGAAGGAGAACCGGCACATTCCGCTGGCCGAGGCCGTGCAGTCCTACATCGACTCCGAACTCCGGCACCGCCGCGACGAGGCCGCGATCATGCTCAACCCGGACACCGAACTGCTCAAGATCCTCGAGGTCGAGACCGAGGAGTCCCGCTACGGCAAGGACGAGTCGGTCGAGGAATACCCGGACTCCGACGACTAACCCGCCAAAGTCCGTCCCGGTGGAGCGGGTTCCAGCACAGGCGCGCTAAATCGCCTTGCCCGGGTTCAGGATCCCGGCCGGGTCGAAGAGTTCCTTGATCCGGCGCTGCAGCTCGCGCACCGGTTCCTTCTGCTCCAGGCCCAGCCAGCGCAGCTTGTACTGGCCGACGCCGTGCTCCCCCGTGATGGTGCCGCCCATCGCGAGCGCCACGGTGACGGAATTATCCAGGGCGGCGCCGAGCCGTTCCATGGCGGCGGCGTCCACGGCGTCGTCGGCCCGGTCCACCCAGAAGGTGGGGTGCAGGTTGCCGTCACCGGCGTGCGCCACGACCTTGAGCTTCACCTGGTGCCTGACGGCCATCGCCTCCAGCTCCGCGACGTAGTCCACCAGCCGGGACCGCGGCACGGCGACGTCCTCGCCCACCCGGTATTCGTCGTCGACTTCCACCCCCCGGCTGTTGCGGCGGAGCTCCACGAGCTGTTCGGCCTCGGCGTTGGCCTCCATGGTCACCACGGCGCCGCCGGCGGCCAGCAGCGGCCGGATCGCGGCAGCCTCCGCCGCGGCGCCAAAGCCGTCGGTCTGGATCAGCAGCAGGGAGGCGCCCCGGGCGGCCAGGTCCGAGCCGTGGGCGTCGTCGAGCTGGGCGAGCGACCCGCCGTCGAGCAGTTCCATAATCGCCGGCTGCACGCGCGCCTTGCCCACCGCGAGGACACCCGCCGCGGCGCTGCGGAAGTCGGGGTAGAACGCGGCGATGGTGTGGACTTCCCGGGGCAGATACTTCAGCCGCACCGTTATCCCGACGACGATCCCGAGGGTCCCCTCGGAGCCCACGAACAGTCCGGTGAGGTCGTAGCCGGCCACGCCTTTGAAGGTCTGGTGTCCGGTGTGGATGAGGGTGCCGTCCGCGAGGACGACGTCGAGCGCCAGGACGGAGTCGCGGGTGACCCCGTACTTCGCGCACCGCAGGCCGCCGGCGTTGGTGGCGACGTTGCCGCCGATGGTGGAGACCCTGTAGCTGGCAGGATCCGGGGCGTACATCAGGCCGTGCACCGCGGCGGCGGCGTTGAGCTCGGCGTTGATGACGCCGGGTTCGACGACGGCGGTCTCGTCGTCCGGGTTCAGGTCCAGGATGCGGTTCATCCGTTCCAGGCTGAGCACCACGCAGTTTTCGCTGGCGTGCGCGCCGCCGGAGACTCCGGTGCCCGCGCCGCGGGCCACCAGCGGGATCCGGCCGGCGGCGCAGGCCTGCACCACTGCCTGGACGTCCGCCACGGATTCGGCCAGGACCACCGCCTGCGGGAGCTGGTAGTCCAGCACCGGCGCCTGGTCCACGGCATAGGCGCCCAAGGTGGCCTCATCCACGGCGACTTTCCCGCTGCCCAGGGCGGAAGTCAGCTCCTCAACAATGCTGCGCATGCGCTCTCCAGTTCTCCATCGAATCCGGCCGTCAGTCTTGACCTTCAGTCTAGGGTGCCGGCAGCCCGCCCCCGGGCAGCCCGACTCCGGGCAGCACCCAGACGGCGGCGGCGGGGCCGCCGGCCCGGAACAGCGCACCCGCCGGGGCCGCCGGGTCCGGGTCGGGGTCCGCGGTCGGGGCCTGGGCCGGGTCCGCGCCCGGGGCAGCGGTGATGCTGCCGGCGGCAAAAGCCGGCGTGTGCGCGAGCGCGGCGAGCTGCCGGGCGGAGAGCAGGCCCGCAGCGAGTTCGACGTCCGCGGCGGCCCTGGCCACCACCACCAGCACCGCGCTGTCCGCGGTTTCGCGCACGAAGGCCAGCGCGTCGCCTTGCGCATGCAGCCAGCGGATCCCGCCGCCGGTGAGCGCGGGCTGTTCCCGGCGCAGCGCGGTGAGTGCGGCGTAGACTCCCCGGAGGTCGTTCAGGATCCGTCCCGGATCGGTCCAGGGCATGGGCGTGCGGGAGAACTCCCCGTTGTCGCCCTTGAGCCCGAACTCGTCCCCGGCGAACACCACCGGCACGCCGGGCAGGGTGATCATCAGCACCGCGCCGAGCTGCTGGCCGCCGTCGAGCATGACGGTGGCGGCCCGGGCCGTGTCGTGGCTGTTCAGCGCGTTCATGTTCTGCTGCCGGACGTCCCAGCTGAAGGCGGCGGCCAGGTCCTGGTGTGTGGCGAGGAAATCCGCCGCGTCCATCCGGTTGGGCCCGGGCAGCGGGGTGCCGAAGAAGTTGACGTGGCCGGCGTCGCCGGACAGCCAGGCCCAGAGCGGGCGGGTGAAGTTGGAGTACGTCATGGCGCCGTGCCAGTGCTCGCCGCTGAAGTCCGGTGCGGCGTCGTTGGTCGCTTCGGCCAGCAGCGCCGCGTCCGGGTTGATCCCGCGGACCCGGTCCGCGATCAACCGGGCCACCTCCTGGTTGAGGTCGGCCGCCCCGAGCCGCCCGGTCATGTTGCCGACGTCGATCCGCCAGCCGTCCAGGTTGAACGGGGGCCGGAGCCAGCGGGCCACCGGGGAATCGTCGTCCAAGACGAACTTCTGCCGCAGGGCCGCCGAGGCCCAGTTCAGTTTGGGCAGCGAGGCCACCCCGTACCAGGCTTCGTAGGAGCTGTGGTCCTTGCTGAAGTAGTAGTAGCCGGCCTCCTCGGAGCCAGGCGCGGCCAGGGCGCGCTGGAACCATTCGTGCGCGTCGCCGGAGTGGTTGGCGGTCAGGTCCCCCATCACCTTCAGGCCGCGGGCGTGCGCCGCTTTCACCAGCTCAACCAGGGCCTCGTCGCCGCCCAGGAGCGGGTCCACCATGGAAAAGGTCGAGGCGTCGTAGCGGTGGTTGGACCGGGCGGGGAAAAACGGCGTCAGGTAGATGATGTCCGCCCCGAGCCCCTGGATGTGGTCCAGGTGCTCGGTGATGCCGGGGAGGTCGCCGCCGTAAAACTGGAACGGCGTCTCGGCGGAGGCGCCCTGCACCGGGGTGTCCCAGTCGCAGGGCACGGCCCAGTCCGGGACCGGGTGCGCCGCTGCCCGGGCGGAGCGGGCAAAACGGTCGGGGAAGACCTGGTAGAGGGTGCCTTGTCGCAGCCACGGCGGGGCGGCCGGGAACGTGGTCAGCCGGAAGTCCGCGTAGTCGGAGACGTCCCGGCTGAAGAGGCCCTGCGCGTTGAGGCTCCAGTACCGCGTCCCGGCCTCGATCAGGAACCGGTAGCGGGCCACCGGGTTGGTGACGGTCATGCCCGCTTCCCACCAGACCCAGCCGTCGGCGTCCCCGAGGTTCACGCAGCTCTCGTACCGCGGTTCGCCGTCGTGCACGGAGCGCAGCCAGACCCGGCTGGCCGCACCCCAGGCCGCCGGGATGCGGACCCGGAGCCGGGCCGTGGCTCCGGGACCCGCCGGCTGCACCGCGTGCAGGCCGGAGCCGTCGTGGTGCGGGAGCAGGCCCGCCGCGGCAGCACCGGACATGCCTAGCCCTTCACCGAGCCCGCCGTGAGCCCGCTGACGATGTAGCGCTGCAGGAACAGGAACAGGGCCATCACCGGGATGGCGGAGATGACGGCGCCAGCGGCAAAGACGCCCCAGTTTTCGGAGCGCTGCTGCGCCACGAAGGAGTAGAGCCCGACGGCGAGGGTCTGGCTGTCCGGGTCCGTGAGCACCACGCTGGCGATCACGAATTCGCCGGAGATGGCGATGAAGGACAGCAGGCCCACGACGGCCAGGATCGGCGTGACCAGGCGCATGATGATGCCGAAGAAGATCTGGGTGTGGCTGGCGCCGTCGATCTTGGCGGCCTCATCCAGTGACTGCGGCACGGTGTTGAAGAAGCCGTACATCAGGTAGGTGTTCACGCCCAGGGCGCCGCCGAGGTAGACCATGATCAGGCCCAGCTGGCTGCCCAGTCCCAGCGCGGGAATGACCTCGGAGATGCCGCTGAGCAGCAGGAAGATGGCCACCACGGCGAGCAGCTGCGGGAACATCTGCAGCAGGAGCAGGCTCAGCAGCCCGATCCGGCGGCCCTTGAAGCGCATCCGGGAGAAGGCGTAGGCCGCCATCGCGCCGAGGAACACCGTGGCCGCGGAGGTCACGCCGCCCACCACCATGGTGTTCAGGAACCATTGGGCAAAGGGCCGCGAGGGCATGTTGAACAGGGCGGTGAAGTTGCCGAAGTCGATCTTGCTGAACAGCGCGTTGGAGCCCACCAGGGTGCCGGTGGAGTTCAGAGCCGCGGAAAGGACGTAGAGCAACGGGAAGACCGCGAAGATCGTCACGATGATGCCCACCAGGTGGCGCCAGCCCTTGTCCTTGAACCAGACGCCGAAGGGGCGCCGGCGCCGCAGCGACTTGAGGTATTCGACGTCGGTGGTGCCGGTGCCGGCGCCGGTGGTGCCTGTGCCGCGTTCGGCGTCGTCCGCCGTTACGGCGGTGCGCGATGCTGACCCGTTCATGAGTTCACGTCCTCGAGTGCCTTGGTCTGCTTGAAACTGATGGCCGAGACGGTGGCCACGATGATGAAGATGATGATGGCCAGCGCACTGGCGAGGCCGTAGTCACGGCCGGTGCCCTGCCCGAACGCCACCTTGTACACCAGGGTGATCAGGATGTCGGTGGCTCCGATGTCCCGGTCCGTGTCGGCAAAGCGGGGTCCGCCGCCGGTGAGCATAAAGATCACATTGAAGTTGTTGAAGTTGAAGGCGAAGGAGGAGATCAGCAGCGGCGCGATCGACACCAGCAGCAGCGGCAGCTTGATGGAGCGGAACACCCGCCACGGGCCGGCGCCGTCCATCCGGGCGGCCTCGTCCAGTTCGGAGGGCAGCGACTGCAGGGCCCCGGTGCAGACCAGGAACATGTAGGGGAAGCCCAGCCAGAGGTTGACCATGAGGACGCTGATCTTGGCCAGGACCGGGTCGGTGAGCCAGCCGATCGAGGCTCCGCCGAGCAGGGTCTGGTTGAGCCAGCCGAACTCGGGGTTGAGGATGCCGGACCAGACCAGGCCGGTGAGGAAGGCCGGGAAGGCGTAGGGCAGGATCATCAGGATCCGGTATGCCTTCTTGCCTTTGAGGTCCTCGCGGTTGAACGTGATGGCCAGGAACAGCCCCAGCGCGAAGGTCAGCGCCACCGAGGCCACGGCGAAGGTGAAGGTCCAGAGGATGACGCCCAGGAGCGGGCCCCGCAGGCTGGGATCGGTGAAGGCGCGGGCGAAGTTTTCCATCCCGACGTCGATCTTCCAGCCGGTGGAGAGCTGCTCGCCGTTGTCCGCCGCGAAGGCGCCCTTGCCGTTGTCGCGGTAGACGGAACCGGTGGCCGTGTCCGTGAAGGTGTCCGCGGCGGCGTCGTACTTCAGCGCCGGCTTGAACTGGTAGGCGTTGCTGCCGTCCGCGGTGCGCAGGGTGCCGTCGGCCGGGTCCGCGGAGACCGGGACGGTGATGCCCAGGATGCTCTGCTGGTTGGCGACGATTTCCTGGAAGTTCAGGGTCCGGTAGCCGTCCAGCGTCTTGGCCTTGCCGGTGGAGTCTTTGCCGGCCCCGGAGACTTCCTCCAGCGGCTTCTCGGTGCTGCCCAGCGAGACCTTGCCCTGCGGGTCGGTGAAGAGCAGGTAGAAGGAGTTGTCCTTGGCCAGCACGGAGGCCTTGTAGGCCGGTGAATCCGGGACGCGCTTCTGCGCCGTGAGCTGGATGGCGGCGATCGCATCATCCTTGGTGCTGTTGTGGCCGTCGCCGTAGTTGGTGAAGGCAATGTAGCCGCTGAACATGACCACAAAGACCTGGAAGACCAACAGGAACAGCACACCGGGGGCCAGGTACTTGGCGGGCAGGCCGCCCTTGCGGAGGTAGATCCAGTTGATCACCAGCACGACGGCGGCGGAGACTCCCAGCGCCAGCCACGACTGGCTCAGGAAGAGCATCATCAGGACGTAGACGGCAAGGGCGTCCACGAGGCCCAGCAGCACGATCTTGGCGATGGTCCCCTTCGTGCCCTCCGGTCCGGACCGGCGTCGGCGGACGCTGCTGGCCTGCCGGCCGGGGGTGTTGGGGGCGGTGTCCGGGGCGGACGACGCTGCGGGGTCTGTGTCCTCGCGGAGTTCGGTTTCTGACATGGCTGTCTACAGTCCTTGGGAGAAGCTCGGGTGATGCAGGAACGGGCCGGGCGGCTTGACGGCCGCCCGGCCCGGTGCTGCCGGTTCCCGGCGCAAACGTCAGGAACCGGCGCGGGACTAACCCTTGATTTTCGCCTTGATGCTGGCGGCCATCTTGGCCCAGTCAGCGGCCGGGTCGCCCTGGCCCTTGATCAGGGCGAGCTCGGTGGCTCCCCAGTCGGCCCACACCGCGCTCATTTCCGGGATGGCCGGCATCGGGACGCCGGTGGCGCCGATCTTGCCGAACGCGGCCACGACCGGGTCGCTGGAGGCCTTCTCGAAGGAGGCCTTCAGGGCCGGCGGGCGGCCGCCGGCCTTGTACATGGAGTCCTGTGCTTCCTCGGAGGTGAGGTAGTTGGTGACGAACTCGTTGGTGGCCAGCGCGTTGGCGCTCTTGGCGCTGATGAAGAAGCCGTTGACGCCGATGAACGGCTGGGCCGGCTGGTCACCGGCGGTCGGCAGCTCGTCAACAGCGAACTTGATGCCCTTCTTCTGCACGTCCGGAAGGTTCCACGGGCCGGTCAGGTAGTACGGGGACTCGCCGGCGAGGAACTTCTCCTTGGCGATGTCGCCGGTGATGTTGGAATTGATGATCTTTTCGCCCTTGTCGCCCCAGGCGGTGAGCTTCTTGGCGAACTCGACGCCGGCGGCGTCGCCGATCAGCAGCTGCTTCGGGTCGTAGCCGCCGTCGGCAGCCTTGCCGAAGACCTGCGAACCCATGGAGGCCTGCAGCGGGTACAGGTGGTACGGGTCGCCCTGCTTCGGGTCCATGCCGACCAGGAACGGGAACTTGGCCTTGCCGTCGGCGACGGCCTTCTTGCCGTTCGCAATGACCTCGTCCATGGTCTTGGCCGCGTCCGGGACGATGGCCGTGTTGCGCAGCAGCGCGATGTTCTCAACCGCGTAGGGAACCCCGTAGACCGAGCCGTTGTAGGTCATGGCCTTGACCGAGGACTCCTGGAAGGCGTCCTTCTTGTCGCCGAGCTCAACCGGTGCGATCACACCGTTCTGGACGAACTTGCCTACCCAGTCATGCGGACCGACGATCAGGTCCGGGCCCTTGCCGGTGGGGACCTGGGTGATGAAGTCGTCGCGGACGGCGGCGAAGTCCTTGACCACGAGCTTGACGTCGATGCCGGTGTCGGCCTTGAACTTCGCGGTGATGTCCTTCAGTGCGGGCGAGCGCTCGGCGTCGACCCACATGGTGATCGTGCCGGCGCCGCCGGACTTGAGGTCCGGCTTCGCGGTGGCCGTGGCCGTGGCCGGGCCGGTGGCTGCTGCCCCGCCGCAGGCACTGAGCGCCAGCGCCGCAACGACGGAAATCGCACCGGCCGTGAATACCCGGCGGCTGGTTCCGGTTGTGAGGGTGTTCTGCACCTTCATTGGTGTCCCTTTCATAAAATCCTGCATCCACGCGGAGGGCTCTTCGGAAGATTCCTGGCCCGGTGGCATCGTCGGTGATGTGGCTCACAGCTGCAAGCGCTTCCAAGCTACACGGTGGTGAACGCTTTGGAAAGTCATTCTAGCGTGGCGTGTCGCGGGGCGAGGACCAGGCCGGAAAACCGCGGGACACCGGCAGGAGGCCAGCTGGTGCGGAACCTGCGGGCCAGAGCCGCGGATCGATCGCAGGCACTCCGGGCGGCACAAATGATTTATCGACTGGAAGCGTTTTCAATTTCGACGTCGGGGACTTACGATTACCGGCATGTCCGTTGATTCAGTACTCACAGCCCCCGCCGCACTGGCCGGCCCGCTGACCCTGGTGCACGCCGCAGATGACACCCCCGGCTGGTGGCGCTCGGCCGTGATCTACCAGGTGTACCCGCGCTCGTTCCGGGACCTTAACGGCGACGGCGTCGGCGATCTCGCCGGCATCACCGCCGAACTCCCCCAGCTCGCCGAGCTGGAGATCGATGCTGTCTGGCTCTCGCCGTTCTACCGCTCCCCGCAGCGCGACGCCGGCTACGACGTCAGCGACTACTGCGACGTCGACCCCCTATTCGGAACCCTGGCCGACTTCGACGCCATGATGGCCGAAGCCACGCGCCTTGGGCTGCGGCTGATCGTGGACCTGGTGCCGAACCACTGCTCGGACCAACACGCCGCGTTCCAGGCCGCGCTGGCTGCTCCCGCGGGCAGCCCGGAACGGGACATGTTCATCTTCCGCGACGGCCGCGGTGACTCCGGCGAGCAGCCGCCGAACAACTGGCAGTCGCACTTCGGCGGACCGGCCTGGACCCGCATCAGCGAACCTGACGGCACCCCGGGCCAGTGGTACCTGCACCTCTTCGACACCTCCCAGCCCGACTTCAACTGGGACAACGACGCCGTCCACGCCGAATTTGAGCGCGTCCTGCGCTTCTGGCTGGACCGCGGCGTCTCCGGCTTCCGCGTCGACGTCGCCCACGCCCTCGTCAAGGCACCGGGACTGCCCGAATGGGGCGGCCGCGCCGACGGCAACAGCTCGCACGGCTTCCCCGGCCATGAAGCCCCGATGTTCGGCCAGCCCGCGCTGCACGACATCTACCGGACCTGGCGCCGAATCTTGGCCGAATACGGCCCCGACCGCATTCTCTGCGCCGAAGCCAACGTGGACCCGCTCCCCCGGCTGGCCGACTGGGTCCGCCCGGACGAGATGCACCAGGCCTTCAACTTCCCCTACCTGCACGCGGGACTGGACGTGCACCGCATGCGCCACGTCATTACCGAGTCACTGACCGCGCTGGACGCCGTCGGTGCGCCGAGCACCTGGGTGCTGTCCAACCACGACGTCGTCCGCCACGCCACCCGCTTCGGCTACCACGGTCCGGCACCCCGCGACGGCGACGGCATCGGCCCGGCCGACGTGCAGCCGGACGAGGAACTCGGCCGCTCCCGGGCTGCGGCGGCGTCCATGTTTATGCTGGGCCTGCCCGGCGGCGCGTACCTCTACCAGGGCGAGGAGCTCGGCCTGCCCGACGGAATCGACATTCCGGACAGCCAGCGCCAGGACCCCACCTTCGGGCGGACCGGCGGCGAGCGGCTGGGCCGGGACGGCTGCCGGGTTCCGTTGCCGTGGCGTTCCGGCGAGCCGCACGCGGGCTTCGGCGCGGGCGCGGATCCGTGGCTGCCGCAGCCGGCGAGCTTCGCCGGCCTGGCCCGGGACGCGCAGGCCGCGTCGCCGTCGTCGCACCTGTCCCTGTACCGGCGGATGCTGGTGCTCCGGCGGGAACTCAGCCTCGGCCAGGGTTCGCTCACATGGTTGGAGAACTGGTGCACGGACACCTCGCTGGCCTACCTCAACGGCACCACCGCGGTGCTGCTGAACGTCGGGCCGGAGCCGCTCGAGCTGCCCGCCGGACAGGTACTGCTGCGCAGCTCCGTGTCTGCGGAACAGGGCGACGACGCGCATCGGTTAAGCTCAGGTGAAACTGTTTGGCTGGAAATCTACATCGAGGACACGGAGAGCTGAGAATGCCCGGCATCAAGGACGTCGCGGAACGGGCCGGCCTCTCCATCGCCACTGTTTCGCGCGCCTTGAGCGGCAAGGGCAATGTCTCGGCCCAGAGCCGCGAACGGGCCCAGGCCGCCGCCACGGAACTTGGTTTCGTGCTGTCCTACCACGCCTCCAGCCTGGCGTCCGGGCGGAACCACAACGTCGGCGTCGTGGTTCCGTCCGTGCACCGCTGGTTTTTTTCCTCGGTGGTGGAGGGCGTTTCCGCCACCCTGCTCGACGCCGGTTACGACCTCACGCTGTACAACGTCAGTGAAGGCGAGGAACGCCGGCATAGCGTGCTCAATGACTTCCTGCTGCGCAAGCGGGTGGACGCCGTCATCGCTGTCTCGCTGGAACTCAGCGAGGCCGAGATCCAGCAGCTGCTGGCTATTCACCGACCCATTGTGGGAATTGGCGGGCCGCTGCCGGGTGCCTCGACCATCCGGATCAACGATTCCGGCATCGCGGAGTCGGCCGCCCGGCACCTCATCCAGCTCGGCCACAGCAGGATTGCGCACATGACCGGTGACGCAGCGTACGAGAAGGACTTCCGGCTGCCCGGAACCCGGCAGGGCGGCTTCACCAAGGCCATGCGCGACGCCGGACTGACGATCCGTCCGGAATGGCTGGTGTCCGCCGACTTCACCATCCAGGGCGCCTACGCCAGCGCTCGTCAGCTGCTGGGCAGCTCTCCGGAGCGCCCCACCGCGGTCTTCGCGGCCTCGGATGAGATGGCTATTGGCACCATCCTCGCCGCCCGCGACTTCGGGCTGCGCGTGCCCCAGGATCTGTCGGTCATCGGCATCGACGGCCACGAACTCGGCGAGCTCTTCGGCCTGACCACCATCGACCAGGATCCGCGGGGCCAGGGCGCCATGGCCGTCCGGCGTCTGCTCGCCGGACTTGAGGGCGACGGCGACACCGCAGAGGCGGACACCGAGTATCCGACCAGGTTCGTGATCCGCTCCAGCACGGCCGTCCCGCCGGTCGACGCCGCGCCCCTGCGGGGAACTCATAGATAGTCCCTCAAATTAGAGACCACGGCACCGGAGGGATAACCTACCCATTCGTGCCTGCCGTGCCGGAAGAGCTCGACCGCACGATCCATACACATGTACACGTCCTGATTTCCGATATCTGGTCGATGTTTCAGGGCTTGTCGCAGGTCCTTTCTGTTCATTGCGAGTTCTTCTCCGTTGGGGCCGATAAGCACAAAGGTCCAATGGTGTCTCCAGCCCAAGAAGCCGGTCCTTGTATGTTCGACGACTCTGAAGAACTTTTCTTTATACATGTCATTCACCTAGATTCCACGACGCCTGTGGGTCCGTGCTATAACCCGAATATCCAGAGACCTGCTTTAGTTCCATGTCATAGTAAGGACTAGGATCCATCGGGGGTATTCCCTTGACCCTTGGTCCCATCGGTGCCCCGATATCCACGAGAGACTTTCCCTGCATCATTTGATAGTCAATCCACTTCTTATTTGCCCAGATATGAACCTTTTCGTGACTCCATGCTCCTGCCCATGGCCATCGTGCCCGCGTTCGGGCGCGCGGTGACAGCTGCCATTACTTTCTGCCCGATCTTGTGCCCGGCAGCCCCGCCGGCAACCCCGGTAGCGGAACCGATAACAGTACCTCCAGCGGTCGCTCCAAGAGCGCCGGAGACAGTATGGGGTCCAGGACCGGTGTAATAACCATAAGCACCTTGAATGCCCCCACCAATGCCACCCGAACTAGACCCGGCCACGAGGGTCGCCTTCGCCCCGGTCAAACCTGCCCGGGCGGCGATACCGGCACCGCCAAAACCGCCGAGGGCGCCGCTGAGCAGAACTTCTCCCACGTCCACTTTGCCTGTTGTCGCTTTCTGGATGATCATATCTGCGCCTGCGCCCACGAGCCCCATGCCGATAGGTCCGCCCACTCCGGTGGCCATAAGGACCCCACCGGCGATCACCATGGCGCCGGCAGCGACGTACTCCCAGTTGTTCTTCCACCAGTCCCCTGGCGCGGCGAACGCTCCGCGGCTTGAGCCGTCGTAGGCCTTCAGCTCGCCGTCGGTCGGGGGCCGCAGGCCGGTGGGGTCGGTGGTGTTGAGGGGGTTGTTGCCGGCGTAGGCGTAGGGGTTGCCGTCCCAGCCCGCCCCGAGGACGGGGGCGAGGGGGTCGGTGGAGAGGAAGCCACGCGTGGCCGGGTCGTAGGCACGGGCGCCGAGCCAATCCAGGCCTGCGATGTCCAGGCCGCCATTGCCGGTGAGGGTGATCCCGGCAGGCAGAGCGCAAGCCAGCGCTGAGACGGCACCCAGACCGGCGGCGCCGGGTTCCGGCGTGGTGGCCGCTGCTGCGCCGATGACGGCCCAGGGGTCGTTCTGGTCGGTGGGGCGGGCAGCACGCCACCCCGGTGCGGTCCAGGCGTCGCCGATACCGGTCACGCCACCGGGCAAGGAGAGGACCTGCCCGCCGCCGATTCCGGCCAGGGTGGGGATCGGGTTGGCGGTATCCCACCACAGTTCCGAACCATCAACGGCGGCGAGTTCGCCCAGCGCGTCCACCCACAGCTCATGCCGTGAAAGCTGCGCCCCGTCGGGGTTCCGGTCAACGGTTCTCTGCAGTTGCCCGGTCTGTCCCCAGGCGTATTCGGTCCAGGACCCGTCCGGGCGGATCTGCCGGGTGCGCCGGCCCAGGCCGTCATGGACGTACTCCGTCCGGGACCCGTCGGGCTCGGTCACGGACAACAACTGCCCGGCTGAGTCGTGCTCATATGCCCGGGACCCACCGGGGAAAGTTTCGCGCAGGAGCCGCCCGCCGGCGTCGTACTCCCACCCCGACGCAGCAACGTCCGGAGAGCCGTCCCGGGTCGTCGCGACCGCGACCATTTGCCCGGCCCCGTCGTACCCGTACCGGGTCACGGCACCGGCGCGGGTCAGCCCGGTGATCCTGCCGTCCCCGTCGCGTCCGATCAACGTCACATCGGCCGAGCCCGGATCTGTGCGGTCCGTGCGGCTGTGTTCGGCCAGAGCGCCGTTGCGGTAAACCCATTCCTGCACCAACTCCCCGGCGGTGGCAGAGGTAAGCCGCCCCGACGCGTCGTGGGTGAAGACCGCCTCGCCTAGCATCGGGTTACTCACGCCGGCAACCCGTCCGGCAGCGTCCAGGGTATAGCGGGTGGTGGTCCCGGATGCGTCGGTAAAGGCGGTACGGTTCCCGTCGGCGTCGTACACACCCAGGACATTCCCTGGCCGCCGCGGGTGCGGGAGGTCAGCCGCCCGCACCGGTCGAAGCCGAGTTCGTGTTCCACAGCCAGCCCGTCACCGCGGGTGTGGTCGGTGATGACCACCCGGCGTCGGAGCAGGTCCCGGCTGACGGAGACCAGGAGCTGCCCCCCGTGTCCGACGGCGAAAAGGGTCTGCGATTCTCCGACGGCTGCGGCGGGGCCCTGGCAGTCGACAGCTCCGGGCTCACCGTAACGGCCCTTCAAATCACACCCCAGTGCACGGTGCGCGCGAGTGTTGGCAACTTCACCGAGCTTCAGTCCCCGAGCTTCGCGATCACGTCCCGCGAGGGCTCCTAGCGACCACGACCGGAGGCTCCGGTGCCGACGTCGTTAGTCCGGCCACGAAGGCGACCGCCCAGGGGCGGCCGGACATCATTCCTCGGAGCCGCCCATGAATCGGACGAACCGCTGCAGCACGCCGGGCCAGCCCGCCTGGTAATCCGTACGCGTGGCGGCGGGGTCCTGGGCGCCTTCCCAGCCGCTGTGCACCAACCGCACCTCAGTGCCGCCTTCCACGGCTCGGAAGGCCACCCGCAGCTCCGTCGACCATAGGGCCTGCGTACCGGGATGCCACGTGGTGTGGAAGGACAGTGGCGCCTGCCAGTCGTCGATGGATCCCCAGACGGCGGTCCTGCCGTCGTCGGCGGTCTCAAGAATGAGGCTCTCCTCGAACTCCACGTATGACCCCGCCCCGAAGACGCTGTGGCCCTCCAGCGGCCACCAGAGGTGCGTGTGCTCGGTAAAGCCCATGAAGGCCCTCGCGACCGCGCCCGGGACGACGACGGTACACACGACCGGTTCCAGTGCGTCCTCCCCGCCGGGATCCGGGGCGGCTGCGGCGTGGCTGAAGAGATTGTCCATGGTCAACAACTTTACGTTGCACCGCACGCCAGATCCTCCCGCCCCCACCGGTCGCTCCCGCACCTCTGACGCGTTTGCCCCCAACGCTCCCTCACATCTGACCGATTACGCAGGCCGGTGCTGAGGGAGGGTTTGTAGTGTGCGCTCCGGTGCTGAGGGAGGGTCTGTGGTGTGGGCTCCGGTACTGAGGGAGCGTCGCTCTTTTGGGTGCCGGCGCGTTCTGCGGGAGGGTTCTGTGGTTTTGGGTGTTAAAGGGGGAGAGCCTCCAACCTGGTGGTTGGAGGCTCTCGACCTATTGTATGTCCGGCGGTGACCTACTCTCCCACACCCTCCCGGGTGCAGTACCATCGGCGCTGTGGGTCTTAGCTTCCGGGTTCGGAATGGGACCGGGCGTTTCCCCCACGCTATGACCGCCGTAACCCTTGCTCCGCACCCCTGGTTCCGCTTGTGCGGGGTTCCGTGGGTGGGAAATCTGTGGTTACAACTTCCTGCCCCTGGGGGCAGTGTGGTGTTGTTATTTAGTTTTGGTTCCCTGCAACGTTTCGTCTGGCGACGGGTTTGTTGTTTGGGAACCACATAGTGGACGCAAGCAGTCTTGTTTCTTTGTACTCCTCCGCTGGTGTGAACGTCTTTTGAATCCGTTCACGAAGAAGAGTGTGTGGTGTAAGTTATCGGCCTATTAGTACCGGTCAGCTTCACGAGTCGTTAGTCCTCGCTTCCACATCCGGCCTATCAACCCAGTGGTCTGGCTGGGGGCCTCTCACACACAAGGTGTATGGAAATATCATCTCGAAGCGAGCTTCCCGCTTAGATGCTTTCAGCGGTTATCCCATCCGAACGTAGCTAATCAGCGGTGCACTTGGCAGTACAACTGACACACCAGAGGTTCGTCCGTCCCGGTCCTCTCGTACTAAGGACAGCCCTTCTCAAATTTCCTGCGCGCGCAGCGGATAGGGACCGAACTGTCTCACGACGTTCTAAACCCAGCTCGCGTACCGCTTTAATGGGCGAACAGCCCAACCCTTGGGACCTACTCCAGCCCCAGGATGCGACGAGCCGACATCGAGGTGCCAAACCATGCCGTCGATATGGACTCTTGGGCAAGATCAGCCTGTTATCCCCGAGGTACCTTTTATCCGTTGAGCGACGGCCATTCCACAATGTACCGCCGGATCACTAGTCCCGACTTTCGTCCCTGCTCGAGATGTCTCTCTCACAGTCAAGCTCCCTTGTGCACTTACACTCGACACCTGATTGCCAACCAGGCTGAGGGAACCTTTGGGCGCCTCCGTTACTTTTTAGGAGGCAACCGCCCCAGTTAAACTACCCATCAGGCACTGTCCCTGACCCGGATTACGGGCCGAAGTTAGATGTCCAAAGTGACCAGAGTGGTATTTCAACGATGACTCCACCCGAACTGGCGTCCGGGCTTCAACGTCTCCCACCTATCCTACACAAGCCACTCCGAACACCAATACCAAACTATAGTAAAGGTCTCGGGGTCTTTCCGTCCTGCTGCGCGTAACGAGCATCTTTACTCGTACTGCAATTTCGCCGAGTTTATGGTTGAGACAGCGGGGAAGTCGTTACTCCATTCGTGCAGGTCGGAACTTACCCGACAAGGAATTTCGCTACCTTAGGATGGTTATAGTTACCACCGCCGTTTACTGGGGCTTAAATTCTCAGCTTCGCCTTGCGGCTAACCGGTCCTCTTAACCTTCCAGCACCGGGCAGGAGTCAGTCCGTATACATCGTCTTGCGACTTCGCACGGACCTGTGTTTTTAGTAAACAGTCGCTTCCCCCTGGTCTCTGCGGCCCCTGCACGCTCCGGACAGCTAGTGTCCATCACGATAGGGGCCCCCCTTCTCCCGAAGTTACGGGGGCATTTTGCCGAGTTCCTTAACCATAATTCTCTCGATCGCCTTAGTATTCTCTACCTGATCACCTGTGTCGGTTTGGGGTACGGGCGGCTAAAACCTCGCGTCGATGCTTTTCTAGGCAGCATAGGATCACCGAATCCCCCCATACGGGGGTCCCGTCGGGTCTCAGGCATCATGAACGGCGGATTTGCCTACCGTTCGCCCTACATCCTTAGACCGGGACAACCATCGCCCGGCTCGGCTACCTTCCTGCGTCACACCTGTTAATACGCTTGCCTCCCAGGTTTCGGTCCCGCGCTCCACCAAAACCCTTCACCCACAAGGGGTGTCGGGCAGGTCTCGGGCGGTTAGTATCCCCTGTTCAGCATGGGCGGTTTTTCGCCGGTACGGGAATATCAACCCGTTGTCCATCGACTACGCCTGTCGGCCTCGCCTTAGGTCCCGACTTACCCAGGGCAGATTAGCTTGACCCTGGAACCCTTGATCATTCGGCGGACGGGTTTCTCACCCGTCTTTCGCTACTCATGCCTGCATTCTCACTCGTGTAGGCTCCACCGCTGGTTTACACCGCGACTTCACTGCCCACACGACGCTCCCCTACCCATCCAGACGCCTGAACCACAAGGGCTTAGCTAATATCTGAATGCCACAACTTCGGCGGTGTACTTGAGCCCCGCTACATTGTCGGCGCGGAATCACTTGACCAGTGAGCTATTACGCACTCTTTTAAGGATGGCTGCTTCTAAGCCAACCTCCTGGTTGTCTTCGCAACTCCACATCCTTTCCCACTTAGCACACGCTTAGGGGCCTTAGTTGGTGGTCTGGGCTGTTTCCCTCTCGACTATGAAGCTTATCCCCCACAGTCTCACTGCTGCGCTCTCACTTACCGGCATTCGGAGTTTGGCTGACGTCAGTAACCTTGTAGGGCCCATTAGCCATCCAGTAGCTCTACCTCCGGTAAGAAACACGCAACGCTGCACCTAAATGCATTTCGGGGAGAACCAGCTATCACGAAGTTTGATTGGCCTTTCACCCCTACCCACAGCTCATCCCCTCCATTTTCAACTGAAGTGGGTTCGGTCCTCCACGACGTCTTACCGTCGCTTCAACCTGGCCATGGGTAGATCACTTCGCTTCGGGTCTAGATCACGCCACTGCAACGCCCTGTTCAGACTCGCTTTCGCTACGGCTTCCCCACACGGGTTAACCTCGCGACGTAACACTAACTCGCAGGCTCATTCTTCAAAAGGCACGCCGTCACAGCTACAAGGCTGCTCCGACGGATTGTAAGCACACGGTTTCAGGTACTGTTTCACTCCCCTCCCGGGGTACTTTTCACCTTTCCCTCACGGTACTGGTCCGCTATCGGTCATTAGGGAGTATTTAGGCTTATCAGGTGGTCCTGACAGATTCGCACGGGATTTCTCGGGCCCCGTGCTACTTGGGATACTTCCCAGGCGGCACACTACATTTCGGTTACGGGGCTCACACCCTCTCTGGCCGGCCTTTCAAGACCGTTCACCTATGCACATGCTCTCACCCCACTGTCCCGGCAGAGACAGAACGGAAAGTCCCACAACCCCGACCATGCAACGCCCGCCGGCTATCACACATGGAACGGTTTAGCCTGATCCGCGTTCGCTCGCCACTACTAACGGAATCACTATTGTTTTCTCTTCCTGCGGGTACTGAGATGTTTCACTTCCCCGCGTTCCCTCCACGCACCCTATGTGTTCAGATGCGGGTCACCAGATCACTCGCGCGTCTGGCGGGGTTTCCCCATTCGGACACCCTGGGATCACAGTCCGGTTATCGACTCCCCCAGGCTTATCGCAGATTCCTACGTCCTTCTTCGGCTCCTAATGCCAAGGCATCCACCGTGTGCTCTTAAAAACTTGACCACAAAAGATCAAGGAGTAATTTCGAGAGAACCACAGAAACCAACCACACCCAACAACACCACCCAAGGGTGACACCATCACGCGCAGCCAGATCCAGGTTCATATTCTTGGAAATTGCTTCTTATAAAAGATGCTCGCGTCCACTATGTAGTTCTCAAACAACAACCCCATACCACACACCCCACACACCCCAACCCCCGAAAGGACCGATCAGTGCATGTTCGCTGCAGCCGGGAAACCAGAAACACAAGTCCCACACCCCGCACCCCCAACCCCCAAAAGGAGAAGAACGCGCAGGCCATGGTCCTGTTGTCTCAGGACCCAACAGTGTGCCAAACACTAAACCGCACCAACCCCGCCCCCGCCGTTCCAGGACACCCTGCTCCACAAGAGAGCAGCACATCCGTACTGGGCAAGGACAAAACCATGCGGCCGCTATTTGCTGATATTCCACCCGTGAGCACCCGCCGCAGAACAATCGTCTGCGCAACGGGCGTACTCCTGACAACACCACCACACAGGCATAACGCCCGGCAGGGTTGTTGTAGGTGCTCCTTAGAAAGGAGGTGATCCAGCCGCACCTTCCGGTACGGCTACCTTGTTACGACTTAGTCCCAATCGCCAGTCCCACCTTCGACAGCTCCCTCCCACAAGGGGTTAGGCCACCGGCTTCGGGTGTTACCAACTTTCGTGACTTGACGGGCGGTGTGTACAAGGCCCGGGAACGTATTCACCGCAGCGTTGCTGATCTGCGATTACTAGCGACTCCGACTTCATGGGGTCGAGTTGCAGACCCCAATCCGAACTGAGACCGGCTTTTTGGGATTAGCTCCACCTCACAGTATCGCAACCCTTTGTACCGGCCATTGTAGCATGCGTGAAGCCCAAGACATAAGGGGCATGATGATTTGACGTCGTCCCCACCTTCCTCCGAGTTGACCCCGGCAGTCTCCCATGAGTCCCCGCCATTACGCGCTGGCAACATGGAACGAGGGTTGCGCTCGTTGCGGGACTTAACCCAACATCTCACGACACGAGCTGACGACAACCATGCACCACCTGTGAACCGGCCCCAAAGGGGAAGGACTGTTTCCAGCCCGGTCCGGTCCATGTCAAGCCTTGGTAAGGTTCTTCGCGTTGCATCGAATTAATCCGCATGCTCCGCCGCTTGTGCGGGCCCCCGTCAATTCCTTTGAGTTTTAGCCTTGCGGCCGTACTCCCCAGGCGGGGCACTTAATGCGTTAGCTACGGCGCGGAAAACGTGGAATGTCCCCCACACCTAGTGCCCAACGTTTACGGCATGGACTACCAGGGTATCTAATCCTGTTCGCTCCCCATGCTTTCGCTCCTCAGCGTCAGTTAATGCCCAGAGACCTGCCTTCGCCATCGGTGTTCCTCCTGATATCTGCGCATTTCACCGCTACACCAGGAATTCCAGTCTCCCCTACATCACTCTAGTCTGCCCGTACCCACCGCAGATCCGGAGTTGAGCCCCGGACTTTCACGGCAGACGCGACAAACCGCCTACGAGCTCTTTACGCCCAATAATTCCGGATAACGCTTGCGCCCTACGTATTACCGCGGCTGCTGGCACGTAGTTAGCCGGCGCTTCTTCTGCAGGTACCGTCACTTTCGCTTCTTCCCTACTGAAAGAGGTTTACAACCCGAAGGCCGTCATCCCTCACGCGGCGTCGCTGCATCAGGCTTGCGCCCATTGTGCAATATTCCCCACTGCTGCCTCCCGTAGGAGTCTGGGCCGTGTCTCAGTCCCAGTGTGGCCGGTCACCCTCTCAGGCCGGCTACCCGTCGTCGCCTTGGTGAGCCATTACCTCACCAACAAGCTGATAGGCCGCGAGTCCATCCAAAACCACAATAAAGCTTTCCACCCCCCACCATGCGATGAGGAGTCATATCCGGTATTAGACCCAGTTTCCCAGGCTTATCCCAGAGTTAAGGGCAGGTTACTCACGTGTTACTCACCCGTTCGCCACTAATCCCCGGTGCAAGCACCGGATCATCGTTCGACTTGCATGTGTTAAGCACGCCGCCAGCGTTCATCCTGAGCCAGGATCAAACTCTCCGTTGAAGAAAAACAGACACAACCAACACCCCCGGGAAAACGGGACGTGAAGGCTGCACAAAATTTGAAACCAGCTGTAAAAACCAGACCACACCACGGGGTGGCGGATCCAGTCAATTCAACCAATTCAATACAATAAATTGGTATCAACAAACTTGGCACACTATTGAGTTCTCAAACAACAGACACACCCGGCACCACCCAAACCCAACGGTCCAGGATCGCTCCGGAGCAACTTTTCAAACTTACCCGCTTGCTTCACCCTAGTCAAATCAGCGTTTCCGACTCAGTCTTGCCATAGGCTTCTTGGTCTTCTTAGCGGATCAACTCCGGGGAGCAGCGCGGAAATAAACTGTACCACCACTCGGGCCGGGTGACAAAGCCGCCCCCGGACCGCCTCCTGCGGTACCGGCCTCCGGCCCCGCGCCGCAAACCGGCCGGGACAAGGAGGGGCCCGGAACCACAAGGATTCCGGGCCCCTCCCCACCACTAGTCATCCCTAGCCATGACCGGCGTCAACCGGCAACTGCCACAGACCTAGCCGACGGCCTTGAAGTACGCGGCGCCCAGCGGAGGCAGCGTTACGGTGAGCGTGGCGGGCTGGCCGTCGATCTCCGAGTCGGCAGCCGTCAGGGTTCCCTCGTTCAGGACGCCCGATCCCCCGTAGGCGGCGGCGTCGGTGTTTAGGACTTCCTGCCACTCCCCTGCGGCCGGCACACCCAGGGCGAAGCCGCGATGCGGGGCGCCGGAGAAGTTCAAGGCACACACCAGCGCATCGCCGGCGGCATCCCTGCGGATGAAGGTCAACACGTTGCGGTCCGCGTCGCCGCCATTGATCCACTGGAAGCCGTCGGGGTCATTGTCCCGTTCGTACAGCGCCGGAGTGGAGCTGTACAGCTCGTTCAGGTCCTTGGTCAGGAGCTGCACACCCCGGTGCGCGGGGATGTCGGCGAGCCACCAGTCCAGGCCGTGCTGCTCGGACCATTCCGCTTCCTGCCCAAACTCGGTGCCCATGAAGATCAGCTGCTTGCCCGGGTGCGCCCACTGGTAGCCCAGGAACGCCCGCAGATTGGCGAGCTGCTGCCACCGGTCGCCGGGCATCTTGCGCAGCATCGAGCCCTTGCCGTGCACAACCTCGTCATGGCTGATCGGCAGCAGGAAGTTCTCCGTGTAGGCGTAAACCATGGAGAAGGTGATGGTGCCGTGGTGCCATTTCCGGTTATACGGGTCCTCCGCCATGTACTTGAGCGAGTCGTGCATCCAGCCCATGTTCCACTTGATCCCAAAGCCGAGGCCGCCCTGGCTGGTCGGCGCCGTGACCCCGGGGAACGCCGTGGATTCCTCGGCGATCATGACCGCGCCCGGGTGCGTCTTGTAGACCGTGGCGTTGACCTCCTGCAGGAAGGAGATCGCTTCGAGGTTTTCGCGGCCGCCGAAGCGGTTCGGCTGCCACTGGCCTTCCTCGCGGGAGTAGTCCAGGTAGAGCATCGAGGCCACGGCGTCGACGCGGAGGCCGTCGATGTGGAACTCCTCCAGCCAATATAGCGCATTGGCAACCAGGAAGTTGCGGACCTCGCTCCGGCCGAAGTCGAAGATCAGGGTGCCCCAGTCCGGGTGTTCGCCCAGGTTCGGGTCGGAGTGCTCGTACAGCGGGTCGCCGTCGAACTTCGCCAGCGCCCACGCGTCCTTGGGGAAGTGCGCCGGAACCCAGTCCAGCAGCACGCCGATGCCCGCCTGGTGCAGTTCGTCCACGAGGTGCCGGAACTCGTCCGGGTGCCCGAAGCGCGAGGTCGGCGCGAAGTAGGACGTGACCTGGTAGCCCCAGGACCCGCCGAAGGGGTGTTCGGCAACGGGCATGAACTCCACGTGGGTGAAGCCGAGCCACTTCACGTACTCCACGAGTTCCTTGGCCAGTTCGCGATAGTCCAGTCCGACCCGCCAGGAACCCAGGTGGACTTCATACACGCTCATCGGCGCGTTATGCGGGTCCCGGGCCGCGCGGGCCTTCATCCACTCCTCGTCCTTGAACGCGTAGGAGGGCTCCACCACGCGGGAGGCCGTCAGCGGCGGAACTTCCGTGCCGAAGGCGAGCGGATCAGCCTTCTCGACCCAGTGCCCGTACTTGGTCTTGATCTCGAACTTGTAGCACGCCCCTGCTACAACGCCGGGGATGAACAGTTCCCACACGCCCGAGGACCCAAGGGAACGCATGGAGAATTCCCGCCCGTCCCAGCCGTTGAAGTCACCCTTGACCCGCACGGCCTGGGCGTTCGGGGCCCACACCGCGAAGGACACGCCGTCAACGTCGCCCAGGGCGGACTTGTAGTGCTGGACGTGCGCGCCCAGCACATCCCAGAGGCGCTCGTGCCGGCCTTCGCCGATCAGGTGCAGATCGATCTCCCCCACCGTCGGCAGGTAGCGGTAGGGCTCGTCGACCTGCTGCGGCGCCTGGCCCTCGTAGGTGACCTCGAGCCGGTAGTCCGGCACGTGCCCTTCGTCCACCGGCTCTAGGACTGCAACCCAGACGCCGCCCGATTCGTGCGACATCGGGAAGCTGCCTGCCGCGGTGACCACGGAAACGGCCTCCGCGAGGTGCTTCACGGTGCGGATGGTGACGTGGCCGTAGTCGTCGAGGTGGGCACCCAGGACCGAGTGCGGCGCGTGGTGCTCTCCGGCGGCGACCCGCGCGAGGGTCTCCGCATCCACGGGAAGCGGGACGCCGGGTCGATCGGTACGTGCTGAACCTGTCATTTTGTTACCTTCCGCTGCGGCTTCGGCGGGAACGCCGGAGCCTGTACTGCCAAGGAGACGACGGGACGCATTCACCGGGATGGCGAGCCAATCCGGCCTGTTCCGTAGTTCGTAAACAACTTCGTATAGAGCCTTGTCGAGCCACAACGCCACAAACAACGGCGAGTCACGGTCGATCGTGCCGGGCGTGACTTCCGCATAGCCGGCCAGGAAGGCCTCGGCGCAGTCGTCCACCCAGGCCGCGGGCACAACGGCGTCGTCGTATTCGCGGACAGCGGCGCCGGCGGCGTAGTCAAAGGACCGCAGCATGCCGACGACGTCGCGGAGCGGCACATCCGGGAAGTTGCGTTCCGAGATCGGCCGGAGAGGCTCGCCCTCGAAGTCCAGGATGGCCCAGCGCGCAGGCTGTCCGGTGGGGCCGGGGACCTGCAGGATCTGGCCGAGGTGCAGGTCGCCGTGGATGCGCTGCAACCGGCCGGCGCTGCTGCCCTCCAGGCGCGAGAGGAGTTCTTCCAGCTCAGCGTCGAACGGCCCGACGGCGGCGCCGGCTTCCGCCCACGACTGGCGGACCCGCTGGGCGACGCCCGGCGCGATGTCGCCGCCCGGGACGGACTCCGCTGCGGTGCCCAGCGCCTCGGCCAGACGCCGGTGCACGGTGGCCGTCGCGACGCCCAGCGCCCGGGCCTCGGCGGTGAAGTCGGTGCCGGTGCTGGCCGCATCCACGGCAAGGCGCCAGGCGTCCAGGCCGCCGGCCAGGAATTCGTGCGCGACGGCAAGTTCGCCGCGCGCGGTCGCTCCGCCGTCGGGGCCGGCCCATTCGCCGGTGACCCAGCCGAGGGTGGCCGGGACCTCGGTGGTGCGGCCGGCGGTCAGGGCGGCGCCGATCTCCACCTCGGGGTTCTGCCCTTCGGAGAGCACCCGGAAGAATTTGAGAATCGCCGCGGAGGCGCCGTCGTCGACGATGACGGAACTGTTGGACTGCTCGCCGGAGAGTACCCGGACCTTGCCGGTGGCGAAGGGCAGCCGGTAGTCCGATTCCACCAGGTGCCCGGCGGCCGTGCCATCGGCGGTGGCTGCCCGGGTACGCATGAGTTCCAGCCAGGCCGCGATGAAGGCAGGGTCGTGGACGCCGTCGTAAATCCAGCCGTGGGCGGAGTCCGTGCCGTCCGCGGCGATCTCTCCGAGCAGGGCCGCCCCGGCACCCGCCAGCGGCAGGGCACGGGAGCTCAGCGGCACTTGGACGACGTCGGTGCGGTTGTCGTCCGCCGTCGGGTACGTCACCGCGAGCAGCAGGACTTCAAGCGTCGCACCGATCTCCGTCGCACCGGCAACCGCCGGCCCGTCCTGCGGGCCGCCGCCGAGGCGCACCCGGCCGACCGGTTCGAAGCTGAAGTGCGCGCTTTTGACGGGGAACCAGCGCTGGCGCGGCAACCAGCTGCGGAGCAGGGCGTCCAGTGCGGGGGAAAGGGTGGGTCGGGTCATTTCAGCCTTCGATGGACAGGATAGGCATCGCCTGGGTGTGGGGCGAGGCCGGGTTGGATGCGGCCGATCGGATCCGCAGCCAGAAGAAGTCGTGGCTGCCGAGCGTGAGGGTCAGCGTGCCGTCATCGGAGATTCCCGGGAAGGGCTGGCCGCCGAAGACGTCGCGGAGCCCGCGGCCGGCGTACTGCGGCACCCGCAGCGTGGTGGCCACCGGGTGCTGGGACAAGTTGAAGGCGCACAGGATCGTCTCCGGTTCCTCGCCGGCGGCGTTGCCCGCGGGCAGGTCGCGCAGGTAGGACAGGACGACGTCGTGGTCCGCTTCGACGTGCTGGAACGACCCGAGCCCGAAGGCGGGGTGGTTCTTGCGGACGCTGAGGATCTGGCGGGTCCAGCGCAGCAGCGAGCCGGAGTGGGCCGCCTCGGCCTCCACATTGGCCATGCTGTAGTTGTAAACCAGCGACTGGATCACCGGGAGGTAGAGCTTGCCCGGGTCGGCGTGGGAGAAGCCGGCGTTGCGGTCCGGGTTCCATTGCATCGGGGTGCGGACCGCGTCGCGGTCCTCGAGCCAGATGTTGTCGCCCATGCCGATCTCGTCGCCGTAGTACAGGAACGGGCTTCCCGGCAGCGAGAGCAGCAGCGCGTTGATCAGTTCGATCTCCGAGCGGGAGTTATCCAGCAGCGGGGCAAGCCGGCGGCGGATGCCGATGTTGGCGCGCATGCGGGGGTCCGGCGCGTACCAGCCCAGCATCGCGGCGCGCTCGTCGGCGGTGACCATTTCGAGGGTCAGCTCGTCGTGGTTGCGCAGGAAGGTGCCCCACTGGGCGCCCTCGGGAATGTCCGGGGTGTCCTTCATCGTCTCGATGATGGGCGCGGCCTTCTGGTCCCGCAGCGCGTAGTACAGCCGCGGCATGATCGGGAAGTGGAAGGCCATGTGGCATTCCGGTTCCTCTTCGGTGCCGAAGTACTCCACCACTTCGGCCGGCGGCTGGTTGGCTTCGGCGATGATGACGCGGCCCGGGTAGCTCTCGTCGACCATCCGGCGCAGCTGGCGCAGGAACTCGTGGGTCGCCGGCAGGTTCTCGCAGTTGGTCCCCTCCTCCTCGAAGAGGTAGGGAATGGCGTCGGCGCGGAAGCCGTCGATGCCCTGGTCCAGCCAGAAGCGCACGACGTCGAAGAGGGCGTCGATCACCTTGGGGTTCTCGAAATTCAAGTCCGGCTGGTGGCTGAAGAAACGGTGCCAGAAGAACTGGCGGCGGATCGGGTCGAAGGTCCAGTTGGATTCCTCCGTGTCCACGAAGATGATGCGCGCGTCCTGGTACTTCTCGTCCGTGTCGCTCCACACGTAGAAGTCGCCGAAGGGTCCGTCCGGGTCCTTGCGCGACTCCTGGAACCACGGGTGCTGGTCTGAGGTGTGGTTCAGCGGCAGGTCGATGATGACCCGGACGCCGCGGGCGTGTGCCTCCGCGACGAGCCGCTTGAAGTCGCTGATGGTGCCGAATTCGTCCAGCACGGAGTTGTAGTCCGAGATGTCGTAGCCGCCGTCGCGGAGCGGGGACTGGAAGAAGGGCGGCAGCCAGAGGCAGTCGACGCCGAGCCACTGCAGGTAGTCCAGTTTCTCGATCAGGCCGTGGAAGTCGCCGGATCCGTCGCCGTTTCCGTCCGCGAAACCGCGCACCAGGACCTCGTAGAAGACCGCCTTGCGGTACCAATGCGGATCGTGCTGGAGGCCGGGCGCGTTCAGTTCGAAAGTCCCCTTCGGGGTGAAGTGCTGGTTGGGGTTGCTCGGGCTGAAACTCACTGGCGCTACCTCCGGATGCTCAGGATGTGGGCGGGTTCGACGTGTGCGTCAAGGCGTACGTAGTTGTACTCGCCCCATTCCCAGCTTTCGCCGGTCAGCAGGTCATCGACGATGAAACCGCCGTTGTGCGTCAGGTTCTCCGGGTCCAGCTCCAGGGCTGCCAGGTCCAGGGAGACCGTGCTTTCCCGGGTGCTGTGCGGATCCACGTTGACCACAATGATCAGGGTGTCCTTGGTGCCGTCCGGAAGGGTCTTGTGCTTCGAGTACACGATCGTGGCGCTGTCCGTGCTGGCGTGCAGGGTCAGGTTCTGCAGGTCGCCGAGGGCCGGGTGCGTGTGCCGGATCTCGTTGAGCCGGGTCAGGTACGGGGCCAGCGTGCGGCCGGATTCCGCGGCCGCGTCCCAGCCGCGGGCTTTGTACTCGAACTTCTCGTTGTCGATGTACTCCTCCGCTCCCGGCCGGGCGACGTGCTCGTACAGTTCGTAACCGGCGTAGACGCCCCAGATGGGGCTGGCGGTGGCAGCGAGCGCGGCACGGATCTTGAACGCCGCCGGGCCGCCGTACTGCAGGTACTCGGTGAGGATGTCCGGGGTGTTGACGAAGAAGTTCGGCCGGAAGTAGGCCGGGGATTCGTGGCTGACCTCGTGGAAGTACTTCTCCAGCTCCTCCTTGGTGTTCCGCCAGGTGAAGTAGGTGTAGGACTGCTGGAACCCGGCCCGGCCCAGCGCGTGCATCATCGCCGGCCGGGTGAACGCCTCGGCGAGGAAGACGACGTCGGGGTTCTTCTTGTTGACCTTGGCGATCAGCCACTCCCAGAACCAGACCGGCTTGGTGTGCGGGTTGTCCACGCGGAAGATCTTGACGCCGTGGCTGACCCAGAGCTGGACGATCCGCAGGATCTCGTTGGACAGGCCCGCCGGGTCGTTGTCGAAGTTGAGCGGGAAGATGTCCTGGTATTTCTTCGGCGGGTTTTCGGCGTAGGCGATGCTGCCGTCCACACGGGTGGTGAACCACTCGGGATGGCTCTGCACCCACGGGTGGTCCGGGGCGGCCTGCAGTGCGAGGTCCAGGGCCACTTCCAGGCCCAGCTCGCCGGCGCGCGCCACGAAGGCGTCGAAGTCCTCGAAGGTGCCCAGGTCCGGGTGGATGGCGTCGTGGCCGCCTTCCTTCGCACCGATCGCCCACGGGGAGCCGGGATCATGCGGGCCGGCCAACAGGGTGTTGTTCGGGCCCTTGCGGTGCTGGGTGCCGATCGGGTGGATCGGCGGCATGTAGATGATGTCGAAGCCCATCGCGGCTACGGCGTCGAGGCGCTTCGCTGCGGTGCGGAATGTTCCGGAGGTCCATTCACCGGTTTCGTGGTTGCGGACGGCGCCTTCGGAGCGCGGGAAGAACTCGTACCAGGCGCCGCGGCCGGCGAGCTCGCGCTCCACCAGCAGCGGATACGGCTCGGAGACGGTCACCAGTTCCCGGATCGGCTGGCGCGCGACGACGGCGGCGACGTCGGCGCTGAAGCCCGCGGCGAGGCGCTCTTCCGGGGTTTTCGAGCCGTCGGACAGGCCGACGACGGCGATCCGCAGGGTCCGCCGGTCCGCGGAGGGCCGGGTTGCGTCCTCGGAGGCCTCGGTCAGCAGGGCGGCGCCCTCGGCCAGCATCAGGTCCACGTCGATGCCCGCCTCGATCTTGACTTCGGCGTTGTGGTGCCAGGTGCCGTAGCGGTCGTGCCAGGCCTCGATCACGAAGGACCACTTGCCGGTACCGGAGGGGGTGAGCAGGCCTTCCCAGCGGTCGGTGCCCTTGCCCCGGTCTCCGCGCGGCGGGGCCAGCCGGACGCGCTGGCGTTCTTTGCCCCGGGGGTCCAGCAGGACCGCGCTGACGCCGAGCATGTCGTGGCCCTCGCGGAACGCGGTGGCGCCGACCACGATGCTCTCGCCTACGACGGCCTTGGCGGGGAATTTCCCGTCTTCAACCGCGGGCTGCACCGCGGTGATGGGAAACCTGCCGAATTTGAGGCCCTCCGTGATCAGGGCCTTCGGCTTTTGCTTGGACACGGCACTGGTTCGCGAGTTAGTCGTCACAGCCTCGACGTTATCTACAAATCGCGCAGAATGCTAAGGCTGCTCAGTTTTTTGGCCGAATCCTGAAGGCAATCCGACATTTACCGGAAAGAAACCCAAAGCTGTTCCGGGGTCCTGCGTTGTCCGTTAGTGTTTCGCAGGTGAAGGCTATCCGTAGATTTACCGTCCGAACTGTTCTTCCCGAATCGATCCGGCCCCTGGCGCGGCTGGCCACCAACCTGCGCTGGTCGTGGCACCTGCCGACCCGGGAACTCTTCGAGCAGCTCAACCCGGCCGTCTGGGCCGAGAGCGCCCACGATCCGGTGACCTTCCTGGGCCTTGTCAGCAGGGAAGAGCTGCAGCGCCTCGCCGCGGACCAGGACGTGGTCCGCCGCGTCCATGAGGCCGCCGATGACCTGGACCGGTACTTGGAACAGCCCCGCTGGTACCAGAGCCTCGGCGACGACGCCCCGCGCTGCATCGCGTACTTCTCGCCCGAGTTCGGCATCACCGAGGTCCTCCCGCAGTACTCCGGCGGACTCGGCATCCTGGCCGGCGACCATCTGAAAGCGGCCTCGGACCTCGGCGTTCCGCTGATCGGCGTCGGGCTGCTCTACCAGGCCGGCTACTTCAAGCAGTCCCTCTCCCGCGACGCCTGGCAGCAGGAGACCTATCCCGTCCTTGATCCCGACGGCCTGCCGCTGACGCTGCTCCGCGAGGCCTCCCCGGACGGCAACGGCCGGCCCATCCAGATTTCGCTGCCGCTCCCCCACGGCCGCCGCCTGCTGGCGCACGTGTGGCGGGCCGACGTCGGGCGAGTCCCGCTGCTGCTGCTGGACTCCAACGTGGCGGGCAACGACGACGCGGCGCGCGGCATCACCGACCGCCTCTACGGCGGCGGCGGCGACCACCGGCTGCAGCAGGAGCTGCTGCTGGGGATGGGCGGCGTCAAGGCCCTGCGCGCCTTCCAGCGGCTCACCGGCGCCCCCGCGCCGGAGGTCTTCCACACCAATGAAGGCCACGCCGGCTTCCTGGGGGTGGAACGCATCCAGGAACTGATGTCCGGGGACAACCCGCTGAGCTGGGACGAAGCGCTGACCGCGGGCCGCGCCTCCACGGTGTTCACCACGCACACGCCGGTTCCGGCCGGCATTGACCGCTTCGAGACCTCGCAGATCGAGCACTTCTTCACCGCGGGGCTGGCCCCGGATGTCCCGACGTCCAAGATCCTGGACCTGGGCCGGGAGGACTTTGCCGACGGCAACCCGTTCGTCTTCAACATGGCGGTGATGGGGCTGCGGCTCGCCCAGCGCGCCAACGGCGTCGCGAAGCTGCACGGCGTCGTCTCGCGCGGCATGTTCTCGGCGCTCTGGCCGGGATTCGACCATGCCGAGGTGCCCATCACCTCGGTCACCAACGGCGTCCACGTCCCCACCTGGGTGGATCCGCGGGTGTCCCAGCTGGCGCGCGAGCAGTTCGGCTCCGACGCCGAGACGGAGGGCCGCTGGGATCTGGCCTACAACGTCAGCGACGAAGCCCTCTGGGCGCTGCGCCGCGAGATGCGGGTCTCCCTCGTGGAAGACGTCCGCCGCCGGCTCCGGGCCGCCTGGAAGAAACGCGGCGCCGCGGACGCCGAACTGTCCTGGACCGACTCGGTGCTGGACCCGGACATCCTGACCATCGGCTTTGCCCGCCGGGTGCCGACCTACAAGCGCCTCACACTGATGCTGCGCGATCCGGACCGGCTCAAGGCCCTACTGCTGCACAAGACGCACCCGATCCAGCTGGTGATCGCGGGCAAGTCGCACCCCGCGGACGACGCCGGCAAGAAGATGATCCAGGACCTGGTGCGTTTCACCGACGACCCCGCGCTCCGGCACCGGATCGCGTTCCTGCCCAACTACGACATCGCCATGGCCCGGACCCTGTTCCCGGGCTGCGACGTGTGGCTGAACAACCCGCTCCGCCCGCTTGAGGCGTGCGGCACGTCGGGGATGAAGGCCGCGCTCAACGGCTCGCTCAACCTCTCGGTGCTGGATGGCTGGTGGGACGAGATGTACGACGGCGAGAACGGCTGGGCGATCCCGACGGCCAACAACGACGCGTCCGCGGAGGAGCGGGACGACATCGAGGCCGCGGCCCTGTACGAACTCCTCGAAACCCAGGTGGCGCCGAAGTTCTACGGCCTCACCGTCTCCGATGAGGCCGGCGCCGCCGGCCCCTCGCAGCCGCGGACGCAGAAGGTTCCCACGCACTGGGTCTCGATGATCAAGCACACCATGGCGCACCTGGGCCCGGCCGTGTCCGCGGACCGGATGCTGCAGGACTACGTCAACGTTCTCTACCGGCCGGCCGCGGTGGCCGGGCGGCAAGCGTCGGCGGACAACTTTGCCGCAGCGAAGGAGCTCGCTGCCTGGTGTTCCCGGACGCGCGCCGCCTGGCCGCAGGTCCAGGTGGAACACGTCGATTCCGTGGGCGTGTCCGAGGACCCGCAGATCGGCGACGACCTGCAGGTGAACGCCTACGTGGCGCTGCATTCCCTGCCGCCGGAAGATGTGTCCGTGGAGGTGGCCTTCGGCCGGGCCGAAGACAGCGACGAGCTGACTGACGTCACCGTGGCCGAGCTGCAGTCCGTGGAGGACCTGGGCAAGGGCCGGTACCTGTTCAGCGGGACCCTGGTTATCGACCGGTCCGGCTCCTTCGGCTACACCGTCCGGGTACTGCCCAAGCACGAGGGGCTGGCGTCGAAGGCGGAGCTGGGCCTGATCGTTAACGCCTAAGCCGTTACCTCCGTCCCCGGTCCCGCAACCGGACATCCTCCGCGTGCTCGCTCGTTCCTCCCCACCGTCTCCCTAACCTCGCAAGCTCGGCCAGGGAACCCTGACGGCGGGGGCCCTGCTTAGACGCACGCTTCCGGATGACCGGCTTTGCGGGAGGCACTGCTCGTACCTCGCTTAGACGCACGCTTTCGGATCATTCCGCTTTCGACGTTGCTGAGCGCTTCGGGGGTGCCCGTTAGAGGCAGATGGTGATGACTTTGAGGTCGTTGCCTGCGTAGCGTTCGGCGTCCTGCAGGACTTCGCAGATGATTCCGAAGGCGCGGTCGGCGCGGAAGACGGCCGGGACCTGCCAGATGACGGTGACAGGCGGCTGCCCGTCCGCGCTGACGGCGTCGGCGAAGTCGTGCAGTGAATCGTTGAGGGCGTCCAGGTTCACGCCGTAGTGCTCGGGGAAGTCCAGGGCCTCGCCGAAGGTCTGCAGCACGGCCTTTTTGGAGTCCGCGGCCGGGATCACGAGGGACCGTCGGCCGGTGTCGTGGACCTGGGCCCGCAATTCCTCGAGGGTCCAGGTGTCGGCGGAGAAAATCTTCATAGTTCCTTACTTGCCTTCGGCGATGAATTTGAACGATTCGTAATGGTCTGCGGTGTAGTACTTCTCACCGGTTGCGCCGGTGACGATCCGGCGCGTTCCGCGACTGGTCACCCCTGGCGTCGGCACGGTGAATTCCCGGTAATATCCGGACGCTTTGCGCGGGAGTATTCTTTCTAAATTCTTGAAGGTGACGTTGTCCCGGGAATATGGGTAGGGCCCGCCGCGGGCGATCAGGGCCAGAACCCGCCGCGCTTCAGGGGGCAGGCTGGAAGCGTTGATTTCCGGCAGTCGGGAGGGATTGGCGACGCCAGACGACGGAACCGGGCCCGGCGCCGGGGCCCGGGAGGCGGTGGCGCTGCCGGACGAAGCGGCCCGGCCGTCCGCCGGCGGGGCGGTCCCGGTTTGCGGGATGCCGCCCAGCACGAACCCCAGCACCACGAGTCCCAGCAGCACGGCGATGAGGGCGGTCAGCCGTCGGGTCTTCATTCGTTGTTCCCCCATGCCGGGTGTGCGGGCACTTAAACGCGGTAGATGTTGATGCTGTTGGCCTGGACCACATCCCGCTCGCCGGAGGAGATTTGGACGCCTTGGCGGCGGTCGTGCAGTTCCGACGTCGTCAGCCGGAGTTCGTAGAGCCGGTGGGCGCCGCCGCCGTCCGCGGGAATGGCGGGGAGCGTGACCTTGACGTCCTGGGCGGAGCCGTTGACCACCACGAGGCCGTCGACACGGCCGTCGTCGGAGCCCAGTAGGAGCTGGACCACCCGGTGGCCGGGGTCCTGCCAGCGGTCCCCGGACATCGGTTCGCCGTGGGCGTCGAACCAGTGGAAGTAGGACTGCTGGTCCCGCGCGGGGTAGTCGTGCGGCTGGCCGGCGAGGAACTCCTTGCGCAGCCGGATCACGCGTTTGGTGCTGCGCAGCATCGCGTGGGACTCCGGGGTGCTGGTCCAGTCGATCCAGGTCAGCGGGTTGTCCTGGCAGTAGGCGTTGTTGTTGCCCTGCTGGCTGCGGCCGATCTCGTCCCCGGCGGTGATCATGGGCACGCCTTGGGAGATCATCAGCGAGGCCATCAGGTTGCGGCTGGTCTGGGCGCGCCGTGCGAGGACTTCCTCGTCTTCGGTGCGGCCCTCAAAGCCGTGGTTGTAGCTGCGGTTGTCGCCGTGGCCGTCGCGGTTCTGCTCCCCGTTGGCCTCGTTGTGCTTGCGGTCGTAGGAGACCAGGTCGGCCAGGGTGAAGCCGTCGTGCGCGGTGATGAGGTTGACCGAGGCCAGCCGGCTTCGCCCCGAGGCCGCGAACAGGCCCGCCGACCCGGACAGTGCGTCCGCGAGCCGCGCCACCGATCCGCCCTGCCCGCCGGCGTCGATCGCGGCACGGTCGGCCAGCCAGAACGTGCGGACGGCGTCGCGGAAGTGGTCGTTCCAGTCCACCCAGCCCGCGGGGAACCTGCCCGTCTGCCAGCCGCCGTAGCCAACGTCCCAGGGTTCGGCGATGAGCTTCGTTTCGGACAGCACCGGATCCGCTGCGATGGCAACCAGGAGGGGGTGCCGGGGATCGAACTCGTTGTTGGCATTGCGGCACAGGGTGACGGCGAGGTCGAAGCGGAACCCGTCGACGTGGAACTCGTTGACCCAGTAGCGCAGGGAATCCAGCACCAGTTGCACCACCCGGGGCTCGCCGAAGTTCAGGGAGTTGCCGCAGCCGGTGGTGTCCACATACTTGCCGTTGCCATCGTGGCGGTAGTACTCCAGCTCGCCCAGGCCGCGGAAACTCAGGGTGGGCCCGTCCGCGCCGCCTTCCGCGGTGTGGTTGTAGACGACGTCGAGGATCACCTCCAGCCCGGCGTCGTGCAGCAGTTTGACCATGCCCTTGAACTCGTCCTGCACGGCTTTCGGCCCCGCGTCCTGGGCCGCCTGGCTGGCGTAGCCGGGGTGCGGGGCGAAGAACGCGGCCGTGTTGTAGCCCCAATAGTTGGGCAGTCCGAGATTCTGCAGGTGCGGCTCGTCGATGTGGAAGTGGACGGGCAGCAGCTGCACGGCGGTGACGCCCAGCGAGACCAGGTGCTCGACCATGGCCGGGTGCGCCATTCCCGCATAGGTGCCCTGAAGGTGTTCCGGGATGTCCGGATGCAGCATTGTCTGGCCGCGTACGTGGGCCTCGTAGATGATGGTGTTGCGCCAGGGGGTGCGCGGTAAGTGGTCCACGCCCCAGTCGAAGTCGCCGGACATCCGCACGCTGGTGATGAAGTCCCCGCGTTCGTCCACGCCGCGGCCGTACGGATCCAGCAGCAGCGGCTGCCCGCCGTCGGCGTCGAAGTCCGGCGCCGGCACGGAGAGCGGGAGCGTTTCGGCCTCCGGCGAGGCGCGCAGGCCGTAGCGCGAACCGACCGGCAGTCCTTCGACGATGCCGTGGTGGACGCCGTCGGTGACGTTGGGCAGCGTCTCGAGCCGCCAGCTGCCGCCGGGCGCCTGGAAGGCGATGTCCAGGGTGGTCACGCCCGGGGCGTAGACGGCCACATTTGCGAAGGCACCACGAGGATCGTCCGTTGCCGGGGAACCCGTGCGCGGGACGCTGACACCGAGCGGAAACGGCCGCGAGGCGTCTACGGTGGTAGCTGAATCTACAAAGGACTTGACCATCGCTTAAAGCTTAGCCGGGGATGACAAATGGGCCCGGTCTCCGCTCCGCGGCGTGGGCCGCCGACGGCCCGCCCCGCATACTGGGAGTACACGCTGAACTGGAGGTAATTGTGCGGGTTGCACTGGCTCAAATCATCACCGGCCGCGAGCCGGACCGGAATCTGGACCTTGTGCGCGAGTACGCCGGCCAGGCCAAGGCCGGCGGGGCTGACCTCGTGGTCTTCCCCGAAGCGACCATGCGCGCCTTCGGCAACTCGCTGCTGGACATCGCCGAGCCCCTCGACGGCCCTTGGGCCGCACAAGTCCGCGGCATCGCGGCCGAGCTGGGCATCGTGATCGTGGCCGGCATGTTCACCCCCGGTACGACCGCCGCGGGCGACCGCAACGACCGCAAGGTCCGCAACACGCTCCTGGTCGCCGGTCCGGGAGTGGACACCAGCTACGACAAGATCCACCTCTACGACGCCTTCGGCTTCGCCGAGTCTGACACCGTGGACGCCGGCACCGAACCGGTCACGTTCGACGTCGGCGGCGTCACCTTCGGCCTGGCCACCTGCTACGACGTCCGGTTCCCTGACCTGTTTACGGAAAACGCGGAGCGCGGCGCCGCGGTCAACATCGTTTGCGCTTCCTGGGGTGCCGGGCCGGGCAAGGTCGAGCAGTGGCAACTGCTGTCCCGGGCCCGCGCCGCAGACTCCACCACCTTCGTGCTGGCATGCGGCCAGGGCGATCCCGCCAGCGTCGGCCTCGAGACGAAGGGCTCCGCGCCCACCGGCGTCGGGCACTCCGCCGTCGTCTCCCCCTTCGGCGACGTCCTCCAGGAGCTCGACGGCGCCCCCGGCCTGCTCTTCGCCGACCTGGACCCCGCCGTCGTCGACGACGCCCGCACCAAACTCCCGGTCCTCGCCAACCGCCACAAGTTCTAGACGACCCTCCCGCAGATCCGGCGGTTCAAACCCAAACGCTCCCGCAGATCCGGCGGCTTAAACCCAAACGCTCCCTCACCTCCGGCGGCTTAAACCCAAACGCTCCCGCAGATCCGGCGGCTTAAACCCAAACGCTCCCGCACCTCCGGCGGCTTAAACCCAAACGCTCCCGCACCTCCGGCGACTTAAACCCAAACGCTCCCGCACTCGAGGTGAGGGAGCGTCCCGCCGGAAAACCACCACAACTGCGGGAGCGTCCCGCCAGAAGCCACCACAATTGCGGGAGCGTCCTCCCAGAAGCCACCACAACCGCGGGAGCGTCCCACCGGAAGCCACCACAACTGCGGGAGCGTCCCACCGGAAGCCGCCAGAAGTGCGGGAGCGTCCCACCGGAAGCCGCCAGAAGTGCGGGAGCGTCCTGCCGGAAGCCGCCAGAAGTGCGGGAGCGTCGGTTACTTGGCGGCTCGTTGGCGGGAGATCTCGTAGAGGGAAATGCCGACGGCCATGGAGGCGTTGAGCGATTCCATGGCGGAATCGATCGGGATGGAGACGATCTGGTCGCAGTTTTCGCGGACCAGGCGGCTCAGGCCCTTGCCTTCGGATCCGACGACGATGCAGACCGGCTCGGTGGCCAGGGCGAGGTCCGGCAGCGAGACGTCGCCGTCGCCGTCCAGGCCGAGGACGTAGATGCCCATGTTCTTGAAGGCCTTAAGGGTGCTGTTCAGGTTGGCGGCGCGGGCCACGGGGACGCGGACGGCGGCGCCGGCGCTGGTCTTCCAGGCCGAGGCGGTGACGCCGACGGAGCGGCGTTCCGGAACAATCACGCCGTGACCGCTGAACGCCGAGACCGAGCGGATGATCGCGCCGAGGTTGCGCGGGTCGGTGATGCCGTCGAGCGCGACGAAGAGCGGCGCGTTGGCGACGTGGCCCTTCTTCCAGCTCTCGATGGTTTCCTCGGCCAGCTCGTAGGCGTCCTGGTACTCATACGGCGGGATCTGCAGCACGAGGCCCTGGTGGATGGCATCGTCCGTCATCCGGTCCAGTTCGGGCTTGCCCGTTTCGAGCAGCGGGATGCCGCGTTCGGCCGCGAGCTTGAGTGATTCCTTGACCCGGTCGTCCATCTCGATCCGGATCGCGACGTGCAGGGCCTTGGCGGGGATGCCCGCGCGGAGGGCCTCGACGACGGAGTTGCGCCCGGTGACGACTTCCTCGGTGGCACGGCCCTTGGGTCCGGACCGGGCGCCGGCACCGGCGCTGCGGGCACCCGTCCCGCGCTTGGCGGCAGAGCGCTCCGCAAGCTGCTTGTTCTTGTGGGCCTTGTGGTACGGGCGGTCCTCCGCTTTGGGCGTGGGGCCCTTACCCTCGAGGGCTTTACGGCCGTGACCGCCGGTCCCGACGGTGGGGCCCTTCTTCAATTTGACCGAGCGGCGACCGTTATTGGCCATGAGTTTCACCCTTTTAACTACGCGATTCGTTGATAAGTCTGAACTCCAGTCTACTGACTCGCGTTAAATCCTCGACCGCACGGTCCCCCGGCGGCCCGCCGTAGCCGGCGGGAGTGCGACAGGGTCAGCCGCGCTTGAGGCTCCAGCTGGCGCCGTCCGCGCCGTCCTCGACAACGACGCCGGCCGCCGCGAGGGTGTCGCGGATGGCGTCCGAGGCGGCCCAGTCCTTGCCCGCGCGGGCCTGCGCGCGGGCGGCGAGCTGGGCCTCGACCAGGACGCCGAGGGCGGCGTTGGCCTGTTCGTCGGCTGCCGGCGTCGCCGTGTCGCTGAGACCAAGGACACGCAGCATAGCCGTGACGCTGGCCAGTGCCTGCCGGGCGTCGTCTAGATCGCCGGCGGTGAGCGCCGTGTTGCCGGCGCGGACGGTGTCATGCAGGACGGCGAGCGCCTGCGGGACGTTGAGGTCGTCGTCCATCGCGGCGGCGAACGCGTCCGGAACGGCGCCGGCTTCGTGGCCGTCGTTACCGCCAAGGGCCCGGACGGCGCGGCTGATGAAGCCATCGATCCGCTCCACCGCGGCCGCGGCTTCGCTCAGCGAGGTGGGCTGGTAGTCGAGCACCGAGCGGTACTGCGCCTGCCCGAGGTAGTACCGGACCACCCGCGGCGGTGCGAGTTCTAGCATTTCGGCGGGGCTGACGGTGTTGCCGATGGACTTGGACATCTTTTCGCCGGCGTAGGTGACCATGCCGTTGTGCATCCAGAAGTTGGCGAAGCCGTGGCCCGCGGCCTGGGACTGCGCCATCTCGTTTTCGTGGTGCGGGAACCTCAGGTCCAGCCCGCCGCCGTGGATGTCGAACTCGGTGCCGAGGTACTTGGTGACCATCGCGGAGCATTCCAGGTGCCAGCCCGGCCGGCCGGCGCCCCACGGCGAAGTCCAGCTCGCCGTCGTCGGCTCCCCCTCCTTGTGGCCCTTCCAGAGCGCGAAGTCGCGCGGATCCTTCTTTCCCCGGGGGTCGGCGTCGGGAGCTCCCTGCATGTCATCGAGCTTTTGCCGGGTCAGTGAGCCGTACTTGGCCCAGGAGCGCACATCGAAGTAGACGTCGCCGGAATCATCCAGGGCCGGGTAGGCGTGGCCGCGGTGGATCAGCTGCTGGATCAGCGCGTGCATCTCCGGGATGTGGCCCGTGGCGCGCGGCTCATAGGTGGGGCGGGTGACGCCCAGGGTGTCGTAGGCCTTGAGGAATTCCTGCTCGTAGCGGTAGGCCAGGGCCCACCATTCCTCCTCGCGGACAGTGCCCGGCTCGCCGTCGAAGCCGGAATCGAACGATTCAGCGGACTTGGCTAGGATCTTGTCGTCGATGTCGGTGACGTTGCGGACCGCGGTGACGCGGAAGCCGCGGTACTGCAGCCAGCGGGTGAGCTGGTCGAAGGCGATCGCGGAACGGATGTGCCCGACGTGCGGCATGCCCTGCACCGTGGCGCCGCAGTAGTAGAGGCTCACTTTGCCCGGAACCAGGGGGACGAAGTCGCGGACTTCGGCGGATGCAGTGTCGTAAAAGCGCAGGGTCACCGCTCCAGATTAGCCGATGCCCGGGAGGCCGGTCCGGGGACTACTTGCAGTGCTGGCCAATCTTGTCCATCTGCTGCCTGAGCTGTGTCAGCTGCGCGGAGGTCTGCCTGCCGGTGGGGCTGTCCCCCACCTGTTTCATGACGTCGGCCATCTGCTGGATCGGCTCGGCGACCTCCGGGGCCACCTTGTCCGCCACCTCCTGGTAGTGCTGGCCGATCTGGCTGGCCTTTTCCTTGTCGCTCCCCTTGGGCACAAAGGTGTCGGTGTTGAGGAACTTGCAGCTTTCCTCAACGCTCATCCGGGGCGTGGTGGTGGCCGGCGGCGTCGCGGAGCCGGCGCACCCGGACAGCAGCGTCCCTGCGACAAGGACAACAACGGGAAGCAGCTTTTTCACGGGAGGTCTCCTGACAGTTGCGGAGGGTTGTCCCTTAAGCGTAGGCCCGTTTGCCCCGCCGGGCCCCGCCGGGAACCGCCGCGCTCAGCCGGCCGGATAAACCAGCGCCGTGGCCGTGGCGGCGATGCCTTCGCCGCGGCCGGTAAAGCCGAGGCCGTCACTCGTGGTGGCTGAGACACTTACCGGTGCGCCGGCGGCCGCACTGAGGACCCGCTGGGATTCCTCCCGGCGCGGGCCGAACTTGGGCCGGTTCGCCACAAACTGCACGGCGATATTGCCGATCTCGAAGCCGCCGGCGCGGACAATCCGGGCGGCCTCGGCCAGCAGGGTGACGCCCGAGGCTCCGGCGTATTCGGGGCGGTCGGTACCGAAGTGTGTGCCCAGGTCCCCGATCCCGCACGCTGAGAACAGCGCATCCGCGGCGGCGTGGGCCACCGGGTCGCCGTCGGAGTGGCCGGCAAGGCCCCGCTCGCCTTCCCAGTGCAGGCCGCCGAGCCACAGCGGCTGCGGCGCGTCGTCGGGGGCGTAGGCGTGGACATCGATGCCGATCCCTGTCCGCGGGATCAGCATGCCGGGCTGCGGCTGGTCCGCGGGCATGTTCAGCCCTCCACCCAGCGTGCGCCCAGCGGACCCTCGAGGAGGCCCTCCGCGAGGATCAGGTCCAGCGGCGTGGTGATCTTCAGCGACTGGCTGGCGCCGCGCACGGCGTAGACCGGAACGCCGAGCAGTTCCACCAGCATGGCGTCGTCCGTGACGGCGGCTGCGCGTGCGCCGTCGAATCCCGCGGCTTCCTGATGGGCCCGCCGCAGGGTGGTGAGCTCGAAGCCCTGCGGGGTCTGGACCGCCCGCAGCACCTCCCGGGCGGCGGTGCCGGTGACCACTTCCGGAGCGATGCCGGCGTCGGCGCCGTGGGTGGCATCCACCGTCTTGACGGTGTCCACCACGGGCATCACCGGGATCACGGCGAGGGCGCCGGCTTTGAGGGCGGCGGCCACGCGGTGGAAGACGGATTCGGGGGTGAGCGCCCGGGCGGCGTCGTGGACCAGGACGGACTGGGTGCCCGGCGCGAGCGCGGAAAGCGCGGCACGCACGGATTCGGCCCGGCTGGCACCGCCGTCGACGACGGTGACATCCGGCAGCTGCACGGCAGACCCGGATGCGACGGTGCGGCGGTGTTCGGCGTGCAGCTCGGCGGCGAAGGCCTCGCACTGGGCCCGGAGTTCCGCCTCCCCGGGCGGGAGTGCTACACAGATCTGGTGCGCAATCCCGGCCGCGGCAACGCCCCGCAGGGCGTGCGTGAGGATGCTGTCGCCGCCCAGCGGCACCTTGGCCTTCGGCATGCCGTAGCCCAGGCGCTGGCCGGATCCGGCGGCGACGAGGATGACCGCGGTGACGGGAGCTGTCGATGCAGTGTTCATGCGGACAAGACTACGTCCCGGCGCGGGGCCCCGTCGGTTTTGGGCAAAAAGAAGCCCCGGCGGCCGTTACGCCACCGGGGTTCGATTCTTGGTTAGGAAGCCAGGACCTCGTCGAGAACGCTTGCGGCCTTCTCTTCATCAGTCTTTTCAGCCAGTGCCAGTTCTGAAATCAGAATCTGGCGGGCCTTGGCCAGCATGCGCTTCTCTCCTGCGGAGAGACCCCGGTCGTGATCGCGGCGCCACAGGTCGCGGACGACCTCTGCCACCTTGATGACGTCACCGGAAGCAAGCTTTTCCAGGTTTGCCTTGTAACGACGCGACCAGTTGGTGGGCTCTTCAGTGAACTCGGCTCGCAGCACGTCGAATACGTGCTCCAAGCCTTCTTTGCCCACTACGTCCCGGACCCCAACAAGGTCAACGTTTTCTGCTGGAACTTCAATGGTCAGATCACCCTGAGCCACCTTGAGCTTGAGATACATCTTCTCTTCGCCCTTGACAGTGCGCATCTTGATTTCTTCAATTTTGGCTGCACCGTGGTGAGGGTAAACTACTGTCTCGCCGACCTCAAAAACCATGTGGACATTCCCCTTTCCCGCAGACCAGTTTATCACGATTAAGGCATACAACTGCCATGGATCGTGCCCCGAAACCCCGGAAATCCGCGGAAAATGGCCTGAATCAGCCCCTTAAAACCCTTGACGAATGCGGATAATAGTGCATTGGCCACCCGCTGCCAAGGGCCTGGAGGTTCGACGGCGAACGCGCCTTGGGCGACCGGCCGCCGCGCCCGGGGGGACCGGAAATGTGTACCGGAAGGGTGCCCCGGCGGGCGGCCCCGCACCGGCCCGGCACATCGCACGGGCGACTATGTGTACTCCCCCGAATCCGCGTTTGAGGCCCAATGCGGATAGGCTATGGCTGAATAATGTTTCAAGACTCTCAAGGAGTGCGTGACGTGCGTTTCACTGCGATGACCCGGGGCCGGCGCGGCAAGCTGGCAATGGCAACGGCTGCACTTGGCATTGGCCTGCTGTCGGTGACCGGCTGCGGCTATATCAATGCCCAGCAGACCACTGAGCAGTACTCGGCGTCGGACGGGACCCGGACCGACCTCGGACCGCTCCAGCTCCGCAACATGATGATCATCTCCGACGGCGAGGACAAGCCGGGCCGCGTGATCGGCGCCGTGTACAACACCTCTGCCAACGATGTGAAGCTCACCATCAACGGTGCCGGTGGATCCCAGACCCAGGTTCCGGTGAAGAAGAACTCCTACGTCCTGCTGAACGAATCGGCAGATCCGGCCATCCTCAGCACCTCCGGAGGCAAGCCCGGTTCCCTGGTGGAGGTCACGATCCGCGAAGACGGCACCAACCTGGACGCCAAGTTCAAGATGCCGGTCCTGGACGCCACGATCACGGACTACAAGCAGTACCTGCCCAGCGCCGAGCCCACCAGCTCCGGCACCGCCACCGGTACGGCCACGTCGACTCCGTCGGAGACTCCCTCGGAAACTCCGTCGGAGACTCCGTCGGCCACCCCGACGCCGTAGCACTCACGTACCAAAGGAGCGGCACCCGCGCGGGTGCCGCTCCTTTTTGGCTTAAGTGGCCCAGCTCCGCGGCCACGGTCGCGCCGTCCGCCGCTTACGGCTCGAACTTGTAGCCCAGCCCGCGGACGGTGATCAGGTACCGCGGTGCCGAGGGGTCAGGCTCGATCTTGCTGCGTAGCCGCTTCACGTGCACGTCCAGAGTCTTGGTGTCGCCCACGTAGTCGGAGCCCCAGACCCGGTCGATCAGCTGGCCGCGGGTCAGGACCCGACCGGAGTTGCGCAGCAGCATCTCGAGCAGCTCGAATTCCTTCAGCGGCAGCGAGACCTGCTCGCCCTTGACGCTGACCACATGCCGCTCAATGTCCATCCGGACCGGGCCGGCCTGGACGGTGCTGGAGACCAGCTCCTCCGGTTCGCCGTGGCGGCGCAGCACGGCTCGGACCCGGGCCACCAGCTCCCGCGAGGAGTAGGGCTTCGTGACGTAATCGTCGGCGCCGAGCTCAAGCCCCACGACCTTGTCGATTTCGGCGTCCTTGGCGGTCAGCATGATGACGGGGACGGAGGAGCGCTGGCGCAGCTGGCGGCACACCTCGGTCCCCGACTGTCCGGGCAGCTGCAGGTCCAGGAGGACCAGGTCGGCGCCGTTGCGGTCGAATTCGGTGATGGCGTCCAGGCCGTTGTCCACGACCTCCACCTCGAATCCTTCCTTGCCCAGCAGGTAGGACAGCGGGTCGCTGAACGACTCCTCGTCCTCGACAATAAGAATCCGGCTCAAGCGCTAGCTCCTTGCTCATGGACGCCGGCGGCGTCACGTCGTTCGTGTCGTGCGTTCTGCGGGGACCGGCGGGGCTCCGCGGCGGTCTCGTCCTGGCCCTCCATCTCGGGGAGGCGGATGGTGAAGGTGGAGCCCTGCCCCGGCTGGGACCAGAGCGTCACTTCGCCGCCGTGGTTGGCCATCACGTGCTTGACGATGCTCAGGCCCAGGCCGGTGCCGCCGGTGTGGCGGGAGCGGGCGGAGTCCACGCGGTAGAAGCGTTCAAAGACGCGTTCCTGGTCTTCGGGGCTGAGGCCCTCGCCCTGGTCCGTTACCGAGACGGCAACCAGTCCGTCGCGGGCGCGTACGCCGACGCCCACCCGGGTGTTCTCCGGCGAGTAGCGGATGGCGTTGTCGATCAGGTTGCGCAGCGCTGTGACCAGCAGGTCCTGGTCGCCGTAGACCATCGCGTCGGTCCGGCCGCCCACCACAATCTCGATGTTCTTGCTTTCGGCCGGGAGCTGGGACCGGTCCACTGCTTCGGCGACCACCGTGTTGATGTCCACGGGGTGGGCCTGCTGGGCCACGTTGGCGCCCTGCAGCCGGGAGAGTTCGATGATGTCCTGCACCAGCGCCGCCAGCCGGGTGGATTCCTTGTGCATGCGCTTGGCGAACCGGCGGACGGCTTCCTCGTCGTCGGGAGAGGCTTCAAGGGCTTCGGCCAGCAGCGAAATCGCGCCGACCGGGGTCTTGAGCTCGTGCGAGACGTTGGCGACGAAGTCGTTGCGGATCTCTTCGGTGCGGGTGATCTCGGTGCGGTCGTCGGCGAGCAGCAGGATATATTCCTCGCCGAGCATGGCAGCCCGGACCTGCACCACGATGGTCCCCTGGCCCAGCGGGCCGCGGGGCAGCTCGAGCTGCTTTTCAAGGATCACCCCGTCGCGCCGGACCTTGGCGGTCATTTCCAGCAGCTGCTGGTGCACCACGGTGTGCCCCCGGACCAGGCCGTAGGCGTACGCGGCCGGGCTGGCCCGCACCACGCCGTCGACCGCGTCGACGACGACGAACGCGCGCCCGACGACGGCGAGCACCTCGGCGGCGCCGTCGGGAAGGGCGGGGTCGCCGGTTTCGACGTCGCTGATTTTTCGCTGCTGCTCACTGATCCGGAAGGCGAGCACGCCGAATATGCCAAGCGACAGGCCGACCAGGCCCGCGATCACACCGATGAGCATTGGATCCACGGCTCCAGCTTATGCGGTGCGGCCCGCCGGAAATCGAAAACTTGTGCGATTGCACCGCTGGTTCAGCTAACGTTCACCTATTGAGGCGTAACAGTTCACCGGACGCTGGAAGGGTGGCAGGTTGAACGCCGCTACGGTGAAACGAAACGGCCGGGCATTGTGATGCCCGGAAAGGTTTCCGAGGAAAGGACGCACCCGTGCGCAAGGTTTTTCAGGAAGAGCTCGCCCAGGTCGGTGAGCAGCTCGTCGAAATTTCGAAGCTCGTCAGCGAGGCATTCGAAAAGGCCACCACAGCCTTCGAGGGCGCCGACGTGGACCTCGCCGAGGACGTCATCGCGGCCGACGCCCGGATCGATTTTCTGCAGAACAGCCTCGACGAGCGTGCCATTGACATCCTCGCCCTGCAGGGCCCGGTTGCCAGCGACCTGCGGATGATCGTGGGCTCGCTGCGGATGAGCGCCTCGCTGGAGCGGATGGGCGACCTTGCCCGGCACATCGCCCAGCTGGCCCGTCTCCGCTACCCGGCCAACGTGATCCCGCAGCAGCTGCAGGAGACCTTCAACAGCTTCGCCAAGTACGACTTGGAGATCGCGGAGAAGCTCACCGTGCTGCTGGAGACCCGCGACCTCGAGGTGGCCCGCGACATCCTCAAGGCCAACAGCGCCGTCAACGACCTGCACCTGAGTGTCTTCAAGGCGATTGCGCGGAGTGACTGGGCCGAATCCGCGGCCACCACCGTGGACGTCGCCCTCGCCAGCCGCTACTTCGAGCGTTTCGCGGACCACGGCGTTTCGGTTGCGCAGAAGGTGACCTACCTGGTCACCGGCGCGTGGCACCCGAACAGCATCGAGCACAGCTGACGGCCCTGCCGTCCCAACAGCAGCGGGTACGACGGCGGCCGGTCACCTTGGGGGTGGCCGGCCGCCGTCGTCGTATCCGCAGTGCGAAAGGCGTTACTTCTTGCCCTGGTTCGCCACGGCCTTGATGGACTCGGCGGCCGCCTCGGGGTCCAGGTACGTGCCGCCCGGGTTCAGCGGCTTGAAGTTCTCGTCCAGGTCGTAGACGAGCGGGATGCCGGTGGGGATGTTCAGGCCGGCGATGTCCTCGTCGCTGATGCCGTCAAGGTGCTTGACCAGCGCACGCAGCGAGTTGCCGTGGGCGGTTACCAGGACCGTCTTGCCGGCCTTAAGGTCTTCCTTGATGTCCGATTCCCAGTACGGCAGCAGCCGGACCAGGACGTCCTTGAGGCACTCGGTGCGCGGCATGGCGTCGCCGAGGTCCTTGTAGCGCGGATCCCCCACCTGGGAGAACTCGGAGTCGTCCGCGAGGGGCGGCGGCGGGGTGTCGTAGGAGCGGCGCCAGGTCATGAACTGTTCCTCGCCGTACTCGGCCAGGGTCTGGGCCTTGTCCTTGCCCTGCAGCGCGCCGTAGTGGCGTTCGTTGAGGCGCCAGTCGCGCTTGACGTCGATCCAGCCCCGGTCGGCCTTCTCCAGTGCGAGGTTCGCGGTGTTGATGGCCCGCTTCAGGCGCGAGGTGTAGAGGATGTCCGGGAGGACGTTGTTCTCCACCAGCAGTTCGCCGCCGCGTACCGCCTCGGCACGGCCCTGGTCGTTCAGGTCAACGTCCACCCAGCCGGTGAACAGGTTCTTGGCGTTCCATTCGCTGTGGCCGTGGCGCAGCAGAATCAGCTTGTAAGTCATGCTTTTCATCCTAGCCGAGCGGTCCCGGCCAGCGCCGAGCGTTACACGTACCGCACTCACAGCAAGGATAGGGTTGGCGTGTGGTGCAGAAGGCTGAGCGGGTGGTGTCCCCCCGGACCCGGGTCGGGACGCAGGGCAGGGCGCAGGGCGCGGCGGGCGGCGGATCCCGGGCCGGCAGGCCGGTGGGCAACGTGACCCGCGGCACCACCAACCCCAACCGGATGCGGCGGGTCGACCGCTGGCTCGCCGGGCCGCAGGCCTGGCGCCTGCGGAACGCCGCGGACCCGCTCGTCGTCGACCTCGGCTACGGCGCATCCCCGGCCACCGCCGTCGAACTTTTTGAGCGCCTCTCCGCCGTCCGGGCCGACGTGCGGGTGGTTGGCATTGAGATCGAGCCGGAGCGGGTCCGCCTGGCCAGGGCGCTGGAGCGTCCCGGGCTCAGTTTCCAGCTGGGCGGTTTCGAACTCCCGGTGCCGGGCCGGCCGGTGCTGGTGCGGGCTTTCAACGTGCTGCGGCAGTACGAGGAGGCGGACGTGCCGGCGATCTGGCGGCTGGTGCAGGACGGGCTGGCGCCCGGCGGGTTGTTCATTGACGGCACCTGCGACGAGATCGGACGCCGGGTCACCTGGGTGGCGCTCGACGACGTGCGGCCGCTGAGCCTGGGGCTGTCCATGCGCTTTGGCGGCTTCGAGCTGCCCTCGGAGATCGCCGAGCGGCTGCCCAAGGCGCTCATCCACCGGAATGTCCCGGGCGAGAAAATCCATACCTACCTGCAGGCGCTGGACAAGGCCTGGCTGGAGGCCGCGCCGCTGGCCTCGTTCGGCAACCGGCAGCGCTGGACCGCCATGTGCCGGGCACTGCGCGACGGCGGCTGGCCGGTGCAGGACGGCCCGGCCCGGTGGCGCCTGGGCGAACTCACCGTGGGCTGGGAAGCCGTGGCGCCGGATGGTCTAATGGGTGGGGATCACCAGGGGCCGTAAGGGCCCATGTTGCGGCTGCCGCCGCGGCCGGCGTCCTTGACCGCAGGGCGGACATCGGCGAGGTAGACGGATGCCGCGGTCACGGCCGCGAGGCCGAAGAGCCCCAGCGGGCCGAAGAACCCGCCGCCGCCGCCAACAATGGACAGCAGCCCGATGGCCAAGGCACCGCCGGTCAGGGCGAGCCAGAAAGTTTTGGTCCGCTTGGACACCGCTTCGAAGGCGTTGGCCTTGTGCCGCAGGCAGTCGAAGAACGCCCACACCTCAAGGCCCAGGGCCACGACCGCAAGGAGAAAGTAGATTCCTCGGTCGGCAAATTCAATCAGCGTTCTTCCGTCCATGCCCCCAGCCTAACCGTCCAGTGTCGCCAAAGCCTGCCGCAAATCGGCCCACAGGTCCTCGACGTTTTCGATTCCGACGCTTAGACGGACCAGGTTGTCCGGCACGCTCTCCGGCTCCGCCGTGTGCCGGCGCCGGCGCTCGATCAGGGACTCCACGCCGCCCAGCGACGTGGCCGGCAGCCACAGCTTCAGTTCCCGGATCATTCGATCGGCGGCGTCCGCGCCGCTCAAGCCGCCGCCGGGTCCGTCCACCGGCGCCATTTCGATACACAGCACGGAGCCGAAACCCTTCATCTGCGCCTTGGCCCGCTCGTGTCCGGGGTCCGTGGGCAGTCCCGGGTAGCGGATGCTGCCGACCCGCGGGTGGCCGCTCAGCCGTTCCGCGAGCGCCGCCGCGGAAGCCTGCGAGCGCTCAACCCGGAGCGCCAGGGTGCGCAGTCCCCGCAGCGCCAGCCAGGCTTCGAACGGGCCGGCGATGCCGCCGTGGATGGTGCGGTGGTGCAGCAGCCTGGCGTGGAGCTCGGCGTCGGACGTCACGAGGGCGCCCAGCACGACGTCGGAGTGGCCGGCAAGGTACTTGGTGACCGAATGCAGGACGACGTCGGAGCCCAGGCTGAGGGGCTGCTGCACGAGCGGGGTGGAAAAGGTGTTGTCGGTGACCACCAGCGCGCCGGCCGCGTGCGCCGCGGCGGTGAGCGCCCGGATGTCCGCGACGCCGAGCATGGGGTTGGTGGGGCTCTCCAGCCACAGCATGTTGGCCGGCTTGCCGCCGGCGGGAGCCATCTGCGCGAGCACGGCGTCGGTGTCTGCGATGTCCACGGTGCGCAGTTCCAGCGCACCGTTCTGCGCCAGTTCGGTTGCCATCACGAGCGACCCGGCATAGCTGTGGGACGGCATCACCAGCACCCCCTGCGCCGGAACCAGGGACAGCGCCGAACTCACCGCGGCCAGTCCCGAGGCGTACAACAGGCCGGGCAACTCGGCGCCTTCCAGTTGCGCCAGTGCCTGCTCGAACGGGTCCCAGGTGGGGTTGGAGTAGCGGCCGTAGCCGCGGTCGCCGGGGCCCAACGGGCCGGTGCCGAAATAGGTCGAGGACAGCACAATCGGCGGGTTGACCGGGGCGTCGCGTTCGCGCGGCGGACGGCCGGCGGCCACCACCACCGTTTCGGCGGAAAGCGAGGCTGCCTGTTCTTCGGAGAGACTCATGGTCACAGGGTACTTGGGGGCTGCGCCAAGCCCGTAAGGCGTTACGCGCAGGCCACCATGGTGTCGGTGATTGTCGGTAGGCTAGAGCAGTGACTACCCAGACCCCCGGACCGTTCCCCGGCCTGTTCATTGCCTTTGAGGGCGGCGACGGCGCGGGCAAGTCCACCCAGGCGGCGGAACTCGCAGCGGCGCTGGAGTCCAGGGGGCTGACGGTGCTGCGGACCCGGGAGCCGGGCGGCACGCCGATCGGCGAGAAACTGCGCTCCCTGGTGCTGGACCACGGCCACGGCCACATCGACGCCCGTACCGAGGCGCTGATCTTCGCGGCCTCCCGCGCCGCGCACGCCGACCAGGTCATCCGTCCCGCGCTGGAGCGGGGCGAGGTGGTCCTCACCGACCGGTATATCGACTCCTCGGTCGCCTATCAGGGCGCCGGCCGGGACCTCGGCACCGAGGCGGTGCGCCAGCTTAACGATTGGGCCACTTCCGGCCTGCAGCCGGACCTCACGGTGCTGCTCGACGTCGACCCTGCCGACGGCCGCCGACGCCGGACCGCCGGCGACGCTGCTGAGGACCGGCTGGAATCCGAGGCCGACGAATTCCATGCCCGGATCCGCGCCGCCTTCCTGGCGCTGGCAGCGGCCCGGCCGGAAAAGTACCTTGTCCTCGCGGCACACCTGCCGGTGCAGGAACTGGCCGCCCGGATCCTGGAACGGGTCCAGGCGTTGCTCTCACTCCGCCTAGGCAGCTCGGCATGAGTGTCTGGGACGACCTTCAGGGCCAGCCGGCCGTCGTCGCCCAACTGCGCCAGGCCGCGGAGGGTGAGGGGCTGACGCACGCCTGGCTGTTCACCGGGCCGCCGGGTTCGGGGCGCTCCAACGCCGCGAAGGCTTTCGCTGCGGCGTTGAACTGCGACCAGGAGGACGTGGCCCGGCGGGGTTGCGGCGAATGCGCGGCATGCCAGACGATCGTCGGCGAGACGCACTCCGACGTGACGTTCGTACGGACCGAGAAGGTCACCATCACCATCGACGAGGCCCGCGAACTGGTCTCGACCGCCGGCAACCGCCCCTCCTCCGCCCGCTGGCGCATCATCGTCGTCGAGGACGCGGACCGGATGGCGGAGCGGACTACCAATGTGCTGCTCAAGGCCATTGAGGAACCCACCCCGCGCACCATCTGGATGCTCTGCGCGCCGTCCCCTGCCGACGTGCTAGTGACCATCCGCTCCCGCTGCCGCCCGGTGGCCCTGCGGCTTCCGCCGGCGGCCGACGTCGCGGCGCTGCTGGTCAAGCGCGACGGCGTCGAACCGGAGGTTGCCGAGCGCGCGGCCCGCGCCGCACAAAGCCACGTGGGGATCGCACGCCGGCTGGCCCGGGACCCTGAGGCGCGGCAGCGCCGGCTGGAAACGGTCAGCTTCCCGCTGCACCTGCGCGGCATCACCGCGGCTGTCATGATGGCGGACAAACTCGTCAAGATCGCTACCGAGGAAGCCAACAGCTCCAATGATGAGCGCGACGCAGCCGAAAAGGCCGCGCTGCTCGCAACGCTCGGAGCACCCGAAAGCGGCCCCCTGCCGCCGGCCATGCGGGGGCAGGTCAAACAGTTGGAAGATGACCAGAAGCGCCGCGCCAAGCGCTCGGTCACCGACTCCCTTGACCGCACGCTGACCGACCTGCTGTCCTTTTACCGGGATGTGCTGATCATCCAGATGGGGAACGCCGTTGAACTTGTCAACGTTGAGCTGAGGAGCGAACTTCAGGAGTTTGCCGGACGCTCAACGGCAGAGCTGACACTTGCCCGGATGGATGCCATCAACAAGGCCCGCAAGCGGATCACCACCACCAACGTGGCCCCGCTGCTGGCCATCGAGTCCATGACCAGCAGCCTGATCTGACCCGGCAGCAACGCTCCGCCCCCTCGATCCGCCAGTTCCACATCCCAAGGAGAACCGCATGACGTCAGCACCACCATCCCCGGCAGGCAACCGAAGCAGGGTGCCCGGGGTACGGGCGGCCGGTGCTTTGTCGCTGGGCCTGGTGCTGGCCCTCGTGCTGTCATCCTGCACGCTCTTTGGTTCCGGTGACGGCGGCTCGAAGAGCGCGCCGGGCAAGGCCGACCCCTCCATCGCCGCCGCCGCCCCGGCCGAGCTGCGCAGCTTCTACTCCCAGCAGCTGAACTGGACGCGCTGCGAGGGGGACTTCCAGTGCGCCAAGGTCAAGGTCCCGCTGGACTACAACAAGCCCGACGGCGACTCGATCGAACTCGCCGCAATCAAGCTGGCCACGAAGGCCGGCAGCAAGAAGGGCAGCCTGCTGGTGAACCCCGGCGGCCCCGGCGGCTCCGGCTACGATTTCGTCCGGGACGCCGGCTCCACGAACATTTCCGAGAAGGTGCGCTCGAACTACGACGTGGTGGGCTTCGATCCGCGCGGTGTGAAGCGCTCCGCGCCGGTCACCTGCCTCACCGACCGGGAACGTGACGCCAACCGGGCCAAGATCTACCGGCTGGACACCGACGCCGGGCTGGCCGAGGCCTTCGCGGATAACAAGGCCATCGCCGCCAAATGTGCCGAGAAGACCGGGCCCGTCCTGGGCCACGTGGACACCGTCAGCGCCGCCAAGGACCTTGACATCCTCCGCGGCGTGCTGAACGACACCAAGCTGAACTACCTGGGCTACTCCTACGGAACCTTCCTGGGCTCCACCTACGCCTCGCTCTTCCCGGACAACGTGGGCCGGATGGTCCTGGACGGCGCGATGGACCCCTCCCTGAGCTATGAGGAGCTGACCAGCGGCCAGGCGAAGGCCTTCGAAAAGGCCATCCGCGCCTACGTGACGAACTGCCTCCAGGACAGCGGCTGCCCACTGAGCGGCGGCCCGGACAACGCCGTCCGGCAGATCCAGGACCTCATCGCGGCCGTGGAGGCGAGCCCCAAGGCCGCCAAGGACGGCCGGGTGGTCAACGCTTCCATGTTCGTCAGCGGCTTCATCCTGCCGTTCTACAACGATGACAACTGGCCGGTCCTGACCCAGGCGCTGGACAGTGCGATGCAGGGCGACCTGTCCCCGATGCTGCGGCTCTCCGACTTCGGCGCGGACCGTGAGCCCAACGGCACGTACTCGGCCAACTCGGCGTTCGCGTTCAACGCCATCAACTGCCTCGACTACCCGATGTCTTCCGACACCGCCGCGATGCGCGCCGAGGAGAAGCAGCTCCGCCAGCTCTCCCCCACCCTCGGGTACTACTTCGCCTACGGCGGCACCAGCTGTAAGGACTGGCCGTACAAGAGCGTCCGTACCCCGGCACCCGCCGAGTACAAGGGGTCGACCGACATCCTGGTGGTCGGGACCACGGGCGACCCCGCGACGCCGGTCGAGTGGGCCAGCTCCCTGCGCAAGCAGCTGGGAACCGCCTCGCTGCTGACCTGGAAGGGCGAGGGCCACACCGCCTACGGCCGCTCCAACAGCTGCATCGAAAACGCCGTGGACGGGTACCTCGTGGACGGCAAGACACCCGCCGACAACACGGTCTGCTGATCTTTGGACAGCCTCCGCGCCGCTCATTTTGACCCGGGCGCGGAAGCTCCATTACAGTTGTCTCTTGCATGATCCGCCCGGTTCGCCGGGGTTTCACGCGGTTGCTTCCTTAGCTCAGTCGGTAGAGCGTCTCACTCGTAATGAGAAGGTCATCAGTTCGATTCTGATAGGAAGCTCGAGAAAAGGCGACACCAAAGAACCCCCGGAATGAATGTTTTCCGGGGGTTCTTTGCTGCCCGCCGACCTGGGCCGGCGCGTCCACGGGTGCGGTCCGGGGGTACTTCGACACGGACACGCCGGGCACTGACGGCGCGTGGGCCGACGCAGGGTCCAAAGCAGCCCGGGACGGCTGCGGTGAGGCGCGCGGCGCCCGCCGGCCGGCCTTGTCAATGCCGGCTGCGTCCGCGACTCTTGGGACATGGACCGGCCCGAGCGCAAAGTGCCGAATTCCCCGGGGCCCGGCGCGTCGGCGCGGCGGGCAGGGCCGGACACCGCCGCTGCATCGTCAGCCTCCCGGCGGGGACGGGCACGCGGGCCATGGGGCACGGTGGTCGGCTTCGGTTTGGTCAGCCTGGCCACCGACGTCGTGTCCGACGGCGCCCGCCCGCTCGCCGGACCGCTGCTGGCCCAGCTTGGCGCTTCTGCGTTATTGGTTGGGCTCGTCACCGGCGGGGCGGAGGCCGCGGCGCAGGGCCTGCGCCTTGTCTTCGGGCCGTGGGCGGACCGGACGCGCAAGTACTGGACATTCACGGTGGCGGGGTATGCGCTGACGGCGTTCTGCGTGCCGCTGCTGGCTTTCGCCCCGGCCTCGGGCGCGGCGGGGCTGGTCCTGGCTTCGGCGCTGATCATCGGCGACCGCGTGGGCAAGGCGGTGCGGAGTCCGGCCAAGACTGTGCTGCTCGCCTCCGCGGCCAAGCAGGTGGGCCGCGGCCGGGGCTTTGCCGTGCATAAGTCGCTGGACCTCGCCGGGGCGCTTCTGGGACCCCTTATTGTGGCGGCTGTACTGGCGGCCACCGGCGTGATCTCGACGGCGTTTGCGGTCCTCGCCGTTCCGGCCGCGATGGCGCTGGCGCTGCTGCTCGGCCTGCGCCGCCGGGCAGCCGTCGCGGGCGCAGGCCCCGCGCCGGAGACGGTCCCCGGCACGGCCGGCAGGCCGCCGTCGTTGTTCTCCGGGGTCTTCCTGCTCTTTGCGGTGTGCGCCTTTTTCTGGAGCGCGGGACTGGTGGCTTTCGGGGTGATCTCCTACCACCTGACCACCGCAGTGACGGTTCCGGCGCCGGTGGTTCCGCTGCTTTACGCCGCGGCCATGGGCGCAGCGGCCCTTGGCGCGCTGGGGAGCGGCTTCCTCTACGACAGGCTGGGCCCGGGCGTGCTGCTGGCCCTGCCCGTGCTGATCGCGGCCATTCCGGTGCTGGGGTTCTCCACCGGCGTCGCTCTGGTGCTGGCCGGCGTGGCCATCTGGGGCGCCGCCACCGGCATCCAGGACTCCACGGTCAAGGCGCTGGTGGCCGACCTTGTCCCGGAGCCGCGGCAGGGATCGGCATACGGGGTCTTTGCAGCCTTCGAGGGAGCCGGTGCGCTGGCCGGCGGCGCGCTTTATGGCGCCCTCTACGGGGCCGCCCCCGCGCTGATCGCGGCGGTCGCCGCGCTGCAGGCCGTGGCCTTGGTGCTGCTGCTCATGACGGCGCGAAAGGCGCGGCGGGCCTGACGAACGGCGCCGCCGTGCTCGGGGCGCCGCCGTACGCGGGCAGTCCGCTCAGCGCGCCCAGACCGAGGCGGCGCCGGAGTGCCCCGTGATGACGCTCTGGTAGACGAAGAAGGCGCCGGCCAGTGCCCCGGCAACCAGGAGGACCATGCGCAGGACCCGGCTTTCGCGCAGGCTGCCGAGGAAGGCGAGGCGCCGGCCGATCGGTTCAAAGCTCACCACAATCATCGCCGCGACAATCACGAAGAAGATCACCGAGACCACTTTCAGCACATCACCCTGCTCCGCGTGCTCCCGGACCAGCTCCGTCGACGGACGGGCCTGCTGCAGCTGCTCCCCCGCCTGCGCGGTGACGAGTGCAACCGGGACCAGCCCCAGCGAGAGGACCCCCAGCGGCCAGGCCAGGTGCCGGCGCCAGCGCGGTGCCGCCGCATAGGCGATGGCCGCGAGGCCGGCGATGGGGCCCAGCACCACGACGGCGTGGACCAGCAGGATGTGGGCCGGAAGTCCGGCAATTTCAATCACGTGGGATCTCCTACGGGGGACGTGGGCCGCGCGCCCCGGCATGCAGCCTGAGCTTCTATGATTCTTGCATGGCAAAACCTGAGCTCGCGGACATTGCGGCGCAGCTCTACGCGATGCCGTTCGACGCCTTTGTCGCGGGCCGCAATGCCGCGGCCAAGGACATGCTCTCGGGCACGCCCGCGACGCCGGAGCTGCGCTCCCGCGCGGCCGAGGTACGCTCCCTGGCCAAGCCCTCCGTGGGCGCCTGGGCAGTCAACATGCTCGCCTGGCAGCGGCCGGAAATACTCCGCGACCTGGCCGAGCTGGGACTCGCCATGCGCCGGGCGCAGGCGGACCTCGACGCGGCGGCGCTCCGCAGCCTCTCCCGGGAGCGGCGGACCCTGTTGGCCGGCGCCGTTGACGCGGCCCGCGCCGTAGCGGAGCAGCAGGGGCGGAAGATTAGCGGCTCCATCGCGGCCGAAGTGGAACAGACCCTGCGCGCGGCGACGGCCGACGAGGGTGCCGCCGCGGCTGTCCGGAGCGGGCGGCTGCTCCGGGCGCTCTCCGCCGACGGCGTCGACGTCGTTGACCTCGACGGCGCCGTCGCCGTTCCGGAGGCCGCCGGGGCAATGCCGGCGGCCCCGGAGGCCTCCCGGCGGGCCAGCGCCCCGCCGGCTGCTGACCAGCCGCGGCTCCGGGCGGTCCGGCAGGAGCGGGCGGCACCCACACCGTCGGCGAGACAGCGCGCCCAGGCAGCCCTACAGGAGGCCGCCGACGATGCCCGTTCCAGCGCCGCGGAAGCCGAGCGCACGCGCGCGGAGCTGCAGGATGCGAACGAGGACGCGGCCGTGCTGGCCGAGGAGGCACGCAGGCTCAAGGAACAGCTGGAGCAGGCCGAGGCCGGGCTGCGGCAGGCCCGCAGGCGGGCGGAGTCGGCCGCCGCTGCCGCGCAGCAGGCCGCCCGCGCCGCGGACAAGGCCCGCCGCCGGGAGGACCTGGCCCGGGAACGCGTGCTGCGGCTGGGCAACACGCCGGGAGGATGACCGCTGACTGTCAGAGGCCGGTTGCAGACTTAATTCATGGAAAAGCAACAGGATTTTGCAGCAGCCCAGCAGACAGAAGAGCTGCACTGGGAAGTCACCTACCTGGACACCGACTGCGGGCGCGTCCGCACCGAAGCCTTCGACGACGCCACGGCCGCCGAGCGTTTTGCCAGCCGTCGCCTCCTCGACGAGGACGGCTGGGCGATCGTCGACTCCGTACGCCCACGCCGGGCCCGGGCCGCCGCCTAAGGCCGGAAGACGCCCGGGCCAGCCAGACGCCTGACCGGCCAGGCACCCCGCGCGGTCCGCCGTTTCCTGCCGGCGTGCCCGCGGGCTGTTGGGCGAGGGCCGGAGGGAGTAACTTTCGAGGTGGAGGCTCCTTCCCTGCCGGTGGCTGCTGTGGAGGAATTTGCCTCGGAATCCGGACGTGGAGGCCAGCATGAAATCGCAGTTGCGGGGCGGAGCGATCCTGGCGGCGGTCGCCATCGTCCTGGCGACCAACGGATGCGGGAAGCCCGCCGGGCCCCCGCCGGCGGACCAGCACTACGCTGACGACGCAACGGTCCTGACCCTGGCCACTGCCGGCGGACCGGACGGCCGTTCAGCGGCGCAGATCAAGGAATTCACCCGGCAGGTGCAGGAAATCTCCCGTGGCAGCTTGCGGATCGAACTCGTGCTGAAGGCGGCGGCCGACGAGGCCGGCGCGTGGGACCAGGCAGTCGCCCAATCCACCGAGGGCGGCGACTTCGACATGGCACTGATCCCCACTCGGACCTGGGAGTCGGAAGGCGTCCTGTCCTTTGCGGCCCTCTCGGCCCCGTTCCTCCGGCCCTCCGATCAGGTGGTCACCAAGCTCGTCGCGCCGGAGCTCGCGGGCGGCATGCTGGCGGGCCTGAAAGCGGTCGGGCTCACCGGGCTGGCCCTGCTGCCGGACGGTCCCCGGATGCTCTTTTCCTTTGATGGACCCGTGACAGCACCGGAACAGCTCGCCGGCAAAGTGGTCCGCGCCCCGCGCTCCAGCACGGGCTATGCAACCTTGAAGGCGCTGGGCGCCAGCCCTCAGTCCCTGGCGGGCGATCTCTTTACCGACGCCCTGGACAAAGGCACAGTCAAAGCCGCTGAGTCGTCATTCACCCGGGCCGGGACCTTCCCGCAGCCCAGTACCACCACCGGGAACCTGCCCCTGTATGTGAAGGTCAACTCGCTGGTGATCAACACCAATACCAACTCGCACCTGGCCGCGGACGACCGGCGGATCCTGTTGGAGGCCGCCGCCAAGACCCGGGACGCGGCGACGGGAGCCACGCGCCACACCGCCGACGACGCGGCCGCCTACTGCCAACAAGGCGGCACGATTGTGGAAGCAACTGCGGCGCAGATCGCAGCTTTCGAAGCCGCGGCAGCCCCGATCTACGCGCAGCTGGAAAAGGATGCCGGCACCCGGGCCCTCATCGCCAAGATTCGGGCCCTTAATGCCACCTCCGGCGATGCCTCCCCCATCGCCCCCTGCAGTCCTGCCGGCTGACGGTGCCAAGGTGCGGCTCCGGCGACACTGCACAAAAAAGAGCGGTCCAAGGCCACCATGAACTGCTCCCCGAAAGTTGAACTGAGAATTCAGTTCTGACTTTCGGGGAGCAGTTTTATGCATGGAAGAAGTTCGTTGTCCGAGGGGCAGCGCGAGGCCGCGGTAGCGTTGTTTGAGGCAGGCTGGGGAGACAGGGCTGTGGCGAACCGGCTCGGGGTTAGCAGAAAGCCGATCGGTCGTTTGCTTGACCGTTGGCGAGTGCGTGGAGGATCGACACTGGTGTATAAACCAACGAAGCGAGTGTTTACGTTCGAGTTCAAGCTCGATGTTGTTCGGCGGGATCTTGCCGGCGAGAACCGGGTGGCTCTCGCGAAGGAATTGGGGTTGTCTTCCCCGGTGCTGATTCGTAGGTGGACGCAGCTTTACCGGGAGCAGGGCGAAGACGGGCTTCGTCCGAGGGCCAAGGGCCGCCCGAAGGGAAGTCCGGGCACTGCCGGCAAGCCCGAATCAGAGCTCCAGCGCCTGCGCCGTGAGAACGAGCGCCTGCGCGCCGAGGTTGCCTTCCTGGGAAAAGTGCAGGCCTTGAGAAACGAGGAACGGCGGTAATCGTCCGCGCCGTTATCGCTCTCAAGGCTGACCACCGCCTCGAGCTGCTCCTGGACGTTGCCGGGTTGGCCCGGTCGACGTTCTTCTATCACCAGGCACGTCTGCAAGAACCTGATCCTCAGGAGCTCCTCAAGGCCGAGGTCACTGACATCTTCGAGAAGAACCATGGCCGATATGGGCACCGCCGCATCCACAGTGAGCTGCTCAAGCAAGGGTGGACGGTTGCGAAGAAGACCGTGTTGAAGGTGATGCGCGTCCTCGGGCTGGTCTGCAAAGTCCGGCGGAAGAAGCGCTACAACTCCTACAAAGGTGAACAGGGCAGGGTTGCCCCTAATCTCCTGAACCGCGAGTTTGACGCCACAGCCCCGAACCAGAAGTGGGTGACTGATGTGACCGAATTCAGCGTCGGTGACCAGAAGCTCTACCTTTCCCCGGTCATGGACCTCTTTGACCGGCAGATCATCTCCTACACCATTGGCACATCCCCCAACCTGGCGCTCACCAACACTTCTCTGCAGCAAGCCCTGACCTGTCTTCACCCTGGCCAGCAACCGCTGGTGCATTCGGATCAGGGATTCCAATACCAGCACATCTCCTGGCGTGGGCTCCTTGAGGGCGCTGGCGCCGTGCAGTCAATGTCCCGCAAGGCCAACTGCTACGACAACGCGGTAATGGAGAATTTCTTCGGCCATCTCAAGGAAGAACTCTTCCACCGGGTCCGGTTCCTCAGCACTGATGCACTGGCAACGGCCCTGCACGAGTACCTCCGCTGGTACAACAACGACCGAATCTCGACAAAGCTAAAGGGCCTGAGCCCGGTGCAATACCGAGCCCAGGCCCTCGCGGCTTAGGATCTTACTTGGCCAGTCCAACTTTCGGGGACCAGTTCACCAAGACCTTGGACCGCTCTTTTAGTTACCGACTGGACCGATTAGGCGAAGTCGGAGACCGCCGGGTCTGCACCGATGCGGCCGGCGCCCTCGGCGGAGCGGTCCAGGCCGTTGATCGCCTCGACATCGGTCTGGTCGAGGGTTACGTCCAGTGCCGCGTAGTTCTCGCGGATGCGTGATTCGGTCACCGACTTGGGGATCACAACGTTGCCGATCGCGAGGTGCCAGGCGATGACCACCTGCGCCGGGGTGGCATTGTGCTTGGCCGCGATCTGGGCGATGACCGGGCTTTCCAGCAGCTCGCCGCCCTGGCCCAGCGGCGACCAGGCCTCGGTGAGGATGCCATGGGAAGCGTTGAATTCACGCAGCTCCGCCTGGTTGAAGAAGGGGTGCAGCTCGATCTGGTGAATCGCCGGGACCACGCCGGTTTCGTCGATCAGGCGCTGCAGCCCTTCCTTGGTGAAGTTGGAGACGCCGATGGTCTTGACGCGCCCCTGCTTCTGCAGTTCGATGAGCGCCTTCCAGGTGTCCACGTACTTGTCCTGCTTCGGCTGCATCCAGTGGATGAGATAGAGGTCCAGGGTCTCGAGGCCGAGGCGTTCCATGGATTCCTCGAACGCCTTGAGCGTGGAGTCATAGCCCTGGTCCGCGTTCCACAGCTTGGTGGTGATGAAGATTTCCTCCGGCTTGAGCCCGGAACGGGCGATGGCGCGGCCCACGCCGGCTTCGTTTCCGTAGATCTTGGCGGTGTCGATGTGCCTGTAGCCGGCCTCGAACGCCTGGACGACGACCTTTTCGGCCACGTCGTCCTCAACCTGCCATACCCCGTAGCCGAGCTGCGGGATGGTTTTACCGTCGTTGAATGTCAGTTCAGGAGAAGAAGTCATCTTTTTATCCTGCCAAGTCACAACGGCTGATGCCAGTGTTTTGCCCCCGCTAAGCTAGGCGCTTAACCCGGAATATCCGGCCCGGGTGCCCGCCGTCAGGGTTCTGTGGGCGCCTCGGCGAGGCGGCGTTCGGCGTCGTCAATGTGTTCCACGACCGTCTCCGCGCGGCGCCGCACCGATGCGGCGCCCACCGGCACCGGCCCGACGGCGAGGCGGAGCATGGCCGCCGCTTCCGCCGTCATGGCCAGTGAGTTCCCCGCCGTCGACAGCGAGCGGTGCACGCCGGCCAACGCCCCGGGGATGTCGAGGCCGTCGCTGGGCGAGCGGCGCTGCGCTTCCATGCAAATCTGCCGGACCCGGACGGCAAGTTCGGAGAGCTCGTTGGCGATCTCGACCAGTTCCGCGTAGAGCGCCTCGTCCTCGACGCCTTCGAGCACCTGGTGGTACCGGTCCAGTCCCCGGACGAACCGGTCGTGGGCGCGCCGCCACAGGCCCTTCCCGAGTTCCGCGTCGTCCTTGCGTCCCTGCCGCGCGGCGCTGAAGAATCCCAATTGTGGCCTAGAGGTACTGGCCGGGACCGTGGTCCGGATCGGCCGGGCGGGCGGGTTGCGTCGGATCCGCGCCGGGCTGTGGCTCGGCGGCCCGCTGGGGTTCACCGTTTTCCCCGATGATGACGCCGGGCGCGATCATGGTGCCCGGGGGCAGCTGGCGGAGCTGGAGCTGCGCGGCCGCGTGCTCCCGGGCGGCATGCTGGGCAGCGATCGCCGTCTGGATCCCGTGGAAGAGGCCTTCGAGCCAGCCGACCAGCTGGGCCTGGGCGATGCGCAGTTCAGCGTCGGAGGGGGTGCCGTCCTCGGTAAACGGCAGGTGGATCCGTTCAAGCTCCCGGACCAGCTCGGGGGCCAGCCCGTCTTCGAGTTCCTTGATGGAGCGTTCATGGATTTCGGCCAGCCGAATCCGGGCCGCATCGTCCAGCGGGGCGGACTTCACTTCGTCCAGCAGTTGCTTGAGCATGGTGCCGATCCGCATGACCTTCGCCGGTTCGTCCACCAAGTCCTGCAGGTGGCTTGCGCGGCCGCGCGGGCCCGGCCCGGCTGAATCGGAAAGGCGCGGGGCCGGTGTGCCGGCAGCCGCGCCGGCAGCGGAGGCATCCTGCGCTGCCGCGGGCGTGGTGATGCCCTCCATCGGGTTGTCGTCGCCGGACTGAGTGTCGATCGGATCGCTCATGGCTTCATACTCTCACGCGCGGAGGCAGAGGGCCGAGGCACATGACGATCGGTTCCGGGTCCGGCGTCGTACCCGGAACCGGCGCCGAAAACGGGCGAAGGCGCCGCCGGGAACGGGTGTTCCCAGCGGCGCCTTCGGCAGGCAGAGGCCCACTTAGCAGCAGCGGCCCTGCGGGTTGCTGTCCTGGCGGTCCGTGTGGTCGCGCCAGAAGTCGCGCTCACACATCGGCGGACCGTCGTGGCCCGAGGCCTGGTGGTGCTCCAGGTACTTCTTGTAGGCATCGGCTCCGAGGACACCGCTGAAGTACTCGGCGAAGCCGCGGAATCCCGCTACGAGGGCATTCATGGCCGCAACCGTCAGTGCCGTGCGGAGTGTTCGAGCCGCTGGTCTGCCGGCAGCTTCTTCCACTCCGCGTCCAGTTCGCGCTCCGCCGCGGTCGGGAACAGCCCGGCCGGCGCGAAAACGCGGGACGGCTGCGCCGGATCCTCGTACTCAACGTTGGCAATGCCGGCCGAGGCGTTGCGGAAGGCCTTGGCGGTGGCGATCAGGGCCGTGACGATGACGATGATGCTCAGCACCACAAAGATGATCGAGAGCCAGCCCTGGATCATCGTGTTGCGGACCACGGCTTCCATGGCAGCCTGCGTCTTGGCCGTGCCGAAGGAGGTCTTCCCGTCGGCGAGTGCCTTGGCGAACGCTGCGTTGTTGGCGAAGTACCCGACGGCCGGTACCGGCGAGAAGATCTTGTAGAAGCTCGCGGTGATGGTGACGACGGCAGCGAAGGCCAGCGGCAGCGCCACGATCCAGAGGTACTTGAAGGTGCCGCGCTTGGCCACAATGGCCAGGACCACCGACAGGGCGATGGCTGCGAGCAGCTGGTTGGCGATGCCGAACAGCGGGAACAGCGTGTTGATGCCGCCCAGCGGGTCGGTGACGCCCATCAGCAGCACGGCACCCCATGCGGCGACCATCACCGCGGTGGCGAGCCAGGCCCCCGGCCGCCAGGAGTGGTCCTTGAACTTCGGGACGAAGTTGCCGATCGAGTCCTGCAGCATAAAACGCGCGACGCGGGTGCCGGCGTCGACCGCCGTCAGGATGAAGAGCGCTTCGAACATGATGGCGAAGTGGTACCAGAACGCCATCATGGCGGTGCCGCCGATGAACTGCTGCATGATGTGGGCCAGGCCGACGGCGAGGGTGGGGGCGCCGCCGGAGCGGGAGATGATGCTCTGCTCGCCGACGTCCTTGGCGGTCTGGGCGAGGACGTCGGGGGTCATGTTGACCCCGGCCAGGCCCAGGCTGTTGACCCACTGCGCAGCCGATTCGACCGTGCCGCCGGTCAGGGCGAGCGGCGCGTTCATGGCGAAGTAGATGCCGCGGTCGATCGAGATCGCTGCGACGAGCGCCATGATGGCGACGAAGGATTCCATCAGCATGCCGCCGTAACCGATGAGGCGGGTCTGGCGTTCCTTCTCGATGAGCTTCGGCGTCGTGCCGGAGGAGATCAGGGCGTGGAAGCCGGAGAGTGCGCCGCAGGCGATGGTCACGAAGAGGAACGGGAAGACGGCTCCGGCGAAGACCGGTCCGTTGTCGCGGGAGGCGAATTCGCTGAATGCGGGCACGTTGATCTCGGGCCGAACCACGATGATGGCCAGGGCCAGCATCACGATCACACCGATCTTCATGAAGGTGGAGAGGTAGTCGCGCGGTGCGAGCAGCAGCCACACGGGCAGGATGGCGGCGATGAAGCCGTAGATGATCAGGCCCCAGGCGATGGTGACCTTGTCCAGGTGGAAGAATGCGGCACCCCACTCGGTGCCGGCCACGGCGCCGCCGCCGATGATGGCGGCCATCAGCAGCACGAAGCCGATGAGGGAGACTTCCATGACCTTGCCGGGGCGGAGGTAGCGCAGGTAGACGCCCATGAACAGGGCGATCGGGATGGTCATGCCCACGGAGAAGACACCCCAGGGGCTTTCGCCGAGGGCGTTGACGACGACGAGCGCCAGGATGGCGACGATGATCACCATGATGAGCAGCGTGGCGATGAGGGCGGCGGTGCCGCCGATCACGCCGAGTTCCTCACGGGCCATCTGGCCGAGCGAGCGGCCGCCGCGGCGCATTGAGAAGAAGAGGACCAGGTAGTCCTGGACGGCGCCGGCAAGGACGACGCCGATGATGATCCAGATGGTGCCGGGCAGGTAGCCCATCTGGGCCGCGATGACCGGGCCGACGAGAGGCCCGGCGCCGGCGATTGCGGCGAAGTGGTGGCCGAAAAGCACGTTGCGGTCGGTGCGGACGTAGTCCTTGCCGTCTGCCTTGTATTCGGCGGGGGTGGCGCGGCGGTCGTTCGGCTTGGTGATGTACCGCTCGATGACCTTGGAATAGAAGCGGTAACCGATCAGGTAGGTGCAAACAGAGGCGAACACAAACCAGATTGCGTTGACCGTCTCGCCGCGGACGATCGCGAGCATGAACCAGGCGACGCCGCCCAGCAGTGCGATGGCCACCCAGAGGGCGATTTTCGCGGGTGTCCACTTGCGCTCTTCAGCTTCGCGGACGGACTCGTCGACGGCCGTGGGCGGAAGGCCCGGTACCGGTGTGATGCCGTCGTCGATTTGTGCGGTGTTTGGTCCGCCGTCTGGCATTGTGCCCATGTCTCCTCCTTGAGAAACCCCGGGTGACAGATCAGCAGTCGGATCTGCCCCATGGCACCTTATCAACGCGGCTTCCCGATGGATACGGCCGCGGGCCCGCCGCGCCGGGCCGCTCGCCGAGCGGTGCGGAGTCCGCGGTGAACGGCATCACACCGAGCCGTTGTCAGGCCGGGCCCGTTGTCAGGCCGGGCCGGTTGTCAGGCCGGGCCGGCCAGCTGCATCAGGCGCGCCTCGCAGAGGTCCAGCCACCGGACTTCAGCCTCGGTCTGGAAAATGAGCGAGTCCAGGACCAACAGCCTGGCCGTGTCCTCCGGGCGCGGGTGCACAACTGCCTCGCGCCGGGCTTTGGTGTACTCCTGCAGCGCCCGGATTGAGACGGCGCGCTGCGCCTGGATGAGGGCGCCGACGTCGACGGCGGGCAGCGTGAGAGCGAGAGCGAGCTTGATGGCGAGTTCGTTGCGCGGCGGGTTGGTGCGGCCGACGGGGGCGCGGAACCAGTCCCGGACCTCGTCCAGCCCCGCCGGGGTGATGCTGTAGATGACATGGCCTTCGCCGTCGGCGCCGTCCTTTTGGACCAGGCCGTCGCGTTCAAGGCGGTCGAGGGTGGTGTAAACCTGCCCGATGTTCAGCGGCCAGGACGCGCCGGTGCGGTCCTCGAACTCGGTCCTGAGCTGGTACCCGTAGCGGGGCCGCTCCTGCAGCAGCGCGAGGAGGCTGTGACGGATAGACATGGTGCCCCCGAGGCTAGCAGGACGACGGTATACACGCGCCCCAAGACGCGTGTATACCGCGTATGGAATTACATTATCGTTATTTGCCGCAGGCAGCGACCCGGCATATGCCACTTCGCGCATGCTTTGCGTCACGTCGGTCTAGGTGACGAGCAGGACCTTGCCGACGTGCTCGCCGGAATCGAAGTAGCGGTGCGCCGCCTGGACCTGGTCAAGCGGGAACGTCTTGGCCACCAGAGGCCGGATCCGCCCGTCGGCCACCAGTGGCCAGACGGCGTCGCGGACCGCGTTCATGATGACCGTCTTTTCCTCCACCGGCCGGGGCCGGAGCGAGGTGGCGATGATGGCAGCGCGCTTCCGGAGCAGCATATTGAGGTCAAGTTCAGCCTTGGTGCCGCCCTGCAAGCCGATGACGACGAGCCGTCCGTAGTCGGCCAGGGCGTCCACGTTCTGCCCGAGATACTTGGCGCCGACAACGTCGAGGATGACATCCGCCCCCTTGCCGCCGTTCTGGGCGCGCAGGCTCTCCGGGAAGCTCTCCTCCGCGTAGTTGATCGCGATGTCCGCGCCCAGGAACGCTTTCGCGGTGCCGACCTTCTCCGCGGTGCCCGCTGTGGTGGCCACGTGCGCGCCGAGGGCCTTGGCCAGCTGGATTGCCATGGTGCCGATACCGCCCGTGGCCCCATGGATCAGCACGGTCTCCCCCGCCTGCAACTGGGCCGTCATCACCAGGTTGGAGTAGACGGTCGCCGCGACCTCCGGCAACGAGGCGGCAGTCACGAGGTCCACGCCGTCGGGAATCCTCAGCACCTGACCGGCGGGCACCGCCACTTTTTCGGCGTAACCGCCACCGGCTAGCAGGGCGACAACCTTGTCCCCCACGGAGAACGGCTTGGTGACACCGGGGCCGAACCCGGCGATCCGTCCGGAAACTTCCAGGCCGGGAATGTCGGAGGCGCCCGGCGGCGGCGGGTAGAACCCCTTGCGCTGCTGGACGTCCGCCCGGTTGAGGCCGGCGGCGACGACGTCGATCAGCACCTCGCCCGGGCCCGGAACGGGCGCGGGGACCTCACGAAGCTCCAGGACCTCCGGACCACCGGGCGCGGAGATGTAGACAGCCTTCATGAAGTACTCCCAATTCCTAACTAATTGCGTGCAGGCAGGGCGCCCGCAGCACAGGGTGCGGGCAGCGCCTGCTTCCAGAGTATGTGGCCAACCCGGCGCCGCAAGCGAGCGCCGCCGCTTTTTTGTGGCTACTGACCGGCTATGAAACACTACTCGTTAGGGAAGGTTGTCCGAGCGGCCGATGGAGCTGGTCTTGAAAACCAGTGTGCGGTAACCCCGTACCAAGAGTTCGAATCTCTTACCTTCCGCGGGTGCGCAACGATTGCGCGGATTTGAGGCCGGTGGCGGCGATCGAAAGATTGCCGCCACCGGCCTCACCTGTTCCGTCGGCGGCTAATGGCCGCGGCAAAGGTCGCGGTGGTCGCCAGGACCCGGGAGAGACCGCAGCGAGTGCAGGTCACAGCCAGAGCCAGTGTTTCGTCGCGGGCATCAAGGACCGCGGCGGAACCTGCGAGGAGGTGCCGGTCACTGTGGCAGTCGGCGCACCAGGGCCGGCGGCCGCGGGGCTGGTGGGCGCTAACCGGCCGGTAGGTGCCCGAACTTGCAGCCATCCGCCTCACACCAGTCCGGGGAAGCTGGAGAGAATGTAGTCCGCCGCGGCGGGGCCCTTCATGCGCAGCGGAGTGCGCCCGGGACGGATCCTTTTCTCCTTCATGGCTGCCCAGAAGGCATCCTCGGGCCGGGGCACGCTCCGGGACAGGAAACACCAGCTGGTATAGACGCCGTAAAGGCAGTCCCGTCCTAGAACGGACCCGGATGCGGCGTCAGTGGTGGTGGCTTCTTGAAGGAACTGGTCGTATTGCGAATCTGCCATGATGGCTCGTTTCCGCTGGGTGCGTGTTAATGCCGCCGAGGGCTACAGCAGCAGCTACTTGAACGCCACGCACGGGCCGCCAAGCGGTTTGGGATCCCGCAGGGCGGGATCCGGAACTTCTCTACACTGTAGACAATAGGCGTAGACTTCATTGTAGGCAAGCTTGCTGACTCACCTCCGGGGACGGCCCCCTAAATCGGGCCGGCCCCGCACAACAGGATCGGAAACCCATGTCCCCCGCAGAGAAGCTGGCGCCCTCCCCGGCCTCCGGCCCGAAGACGCGACTCAGCCGGGAACTGGTGCTGTGCACGGCATTGACGCTGGTTGATTCCGAAGGCCTGGAGGCGCTCACCATGCGCCGGCTCGGCCAGGAACTCGGCCGGGACCCGATGAGCCTGTACCGCTACGCCGAAAACCGCGCCGCCCTGCTGGACGGCGTCTCCGAGCTCGTCCTGAACGAGTTGGCCATCTTCCCCGATGACCCGGACTGGCAGGCGCAACTGCGGCGCATCGCCCACGATCTCCGTGACCTCGCGCTCCGGCACCCCAATGTCGTTCCCCTGCTGGTGACCCGCCCCCTGTCGACACCGCTGGGCCTCCGACCGCTGGGCACCCTGCGTCCGCTGGAACAGATCCTCTCGCTGTTGATCGACGCCGGCTTCGCCCCGTCCGACGCGCTGCACGTTTACCGCGCCTACTACGGCTACTTGTACGGCCACATCCTCAACGAGCTGCAGGAATTCATAGTGGATCCGGAGGAGAACGAAGCACTCTTGCGCCTGGGCCTGCACCGGCTGCCGCCAAAGGACTTCCCCCGCCTCCGGGCCCTCGCGCCGGTCCTCGCCGACTACGACGGTAAAGCCGAACTGGACGAGGGCATCACCATCCTGCTCACGGGCCTCGCCGCCCGGCTCTCGCCGAAGGCCTGACCACCCGCGAAAGGTGCCACCCATGTTTCTACTCTTTGGCCTCAAGACCGTTCTACACGAGTTGCCCGGCCGGCCGGCCACCTGCCAGCGCTGCCGCCAGTTCGTGCAGCACCGCCTGCAGCAACGCGCGACCAAGTTCACGCTGTTCTTCATCCCCGTCTTCACCACGTCCAGGAGCTACCGGATCACCTGTTCGAACTGCGGCCAGACATCTGCGATCAAACCGCGCCAGGCAAAATCCTTGGCCTGGTAACTCCGGCTGGTGGCTTTAAAGGGGGCCCCTCCCGGTTCACCGCCGGCAGTGCCAAGATGGGGTATCCCTGCAGTTCCCGGGACCCATCGATGAAGCGGAGGTCTCATGGCCGGCAACGGGGTATTCAGGATCGTAGTCGGGGTCGATGGCTCGCCGCAGTCCCAAGCCGCCCTGGACTGGGCGGTTGACGAAGCCAAATTACGCGGCGGCCAGGTGCTGGCCCTGGCGGCCTGGAGCTTCCCCTACGTCAGCGACGCCCTTGGCCAGGCCTGGGATTACGGGATCTTCGAGTCGGACGCCCGGATAGTCCTCGAGGCGGAGCTGGCACGCGTCGGCAACCAGGGCGTGGAGATCACCGGACGCCTGGTGCAAGGCAACGCCGCCGCGGCGCTCGTGGACGCCTCACGGGAAGCCGAGCTGATTGCCGTGGGCTCGCGCGGCCACGGTGGATTCGCGGGCATGCTGCTTGGCTCCGTGTCGACCCAGACCGTCCACCATGCCCACTGCCCGGTGCTGGTCTTCCGCGAGCGCGCCGCGGAGCCGGGCCAGCCTTCGTAGGCTGAGCGGACCCCCTGACTATCCCTTCGTCGTCGGCGCTAAACTGGCGGTATGACCCCGCAGGAGCTGGCAAACCTGGCCCACCTGCGCCGGGCGCGGGACCTGATCGACCGCAACTACGCCCGGCCGCTGGACGTGCCCACCATGGCCGCTGGCGCCCTCATGTCCCCGGCGCACTTTTCCCGGCTGTTCAAGGCGGCCTACGGCGAAACACCCTACAACTACCTCATGACCCGGCGGATCGAGCGTGCCATGGCGCTGCTGCGGGCCGGTGCCAGCGTGACCAACGCCTGCATGGACGTCGGCTGTACGTCCCTGGGCTCGTTCAGTTCCCGGTTCACCGAGATCGTCGGCATGCCGCCCAGCGCATACCGGGCCAGGGAGCACCACGCGGTCAAGGCGATGCCGCCGTGCGTGGCACGGCAGCACACGCGGCCTCCGCGAAGGCCGAGCAGGATTGAAGAAGCATCATTTCCGCCGCTCCCCTAGCGTGTGAGTCATGAACATTTCATTGCAGTACGCACAAATCACCGTCAACGACGTCGACGAGTCGCTCGCCTTTTACCGCGATGCGCTTGGCCTGGAGGTGCGCAACGACGTCGGCTCGGACGGCCACCGCTGGGTCACCCTGGGCAGCACTGCCCAGCCCGATCTGGAGATCGTGCTTTCTCCCCCGCACGCCGGCCGTTCCCAGGACGACGGCGACGCACTCCAGCAGTTGCTCACCAAGGGGGTGCTGCCCGTGATCGTGTTCCGCACGGATGACCTCGATGCCACGTTCGAAGCTGTCCGCGCAGCCGGGGCGGAGGTGCTCCAGGAACCCATCGTGCAGCCGTGGGGGCCGCGGGACTGCGCCTTCCGCGACCCCTCCGGCAACATGGTCCGCTTCAACCAGGCCTGAGCGCAGGCGCAGCCGGGGCGTCCCGGGGGCGCACCATTGAAACTGTCTGCCTCCGGGAATAGTCTCTCCTTGCCCGGCCCATCCACCAGCAAGCTGCGGCCACCGGGGAAGCACGCACGGGGGCCGCGCAAGGCAGGAGAACGCTATGCCCACCCCTGACATCACCCCCGGCGCACCGTGCTGGATCGACCTCATGACCTCGGACACGGAGCAAGCCAAGTCCTTTTACGGCGATCTCTTCGGCTGGACCTTCGAAACCGGCGACGAAGTGAAATACGGCGGCTACATCACCGCTGCGAAGAACGGTAAGTCCGTGGCCGGGTTGATGCAGAAGATGGCGGAGCAGGCCGGCTCCCCTGATGTGTGGAGCACGTACCTGCGCGCCGACGACGCCGCCGCAACTGCCGAGGCCGTGAAGGCGCACGGCGGGCAGGTTTACCTGGAACCGATGGACGTGCCCGAACAAGGCAAAATGGCCATGTTCGCCGATGCGACCGGCGCCTCGATCGGAGTGTGGGAGCCGCGCGAAATGCAGGGGTTCGAACTAGCGGCCGAGCCCGGTGCCCCGGCCTGGCACGAACTGCACACCAAGGAGTACGCCGCGGCCGTGAAGTTCTACCAGGATGTGTTCGGCTGGGACACGGATGTTATGAGCGACACCCCGGACTTCCGCTACACCACGCTCGGCGCGGGCGCCGCCGCCAAAGCCGGCATCATGGACGCCTCCGGCTACCTGCCGGCCGAGGTTCCCTCCCACTGGCAGGTCTACTTCGCCGTCCAGGACGCAGACGCCACCGCTGCCAAGGCCGAGGCGCTGGGCGCAACGGTCGTCAACGCCCCCGAGGACACCCCGTTCGGCCGGATCGCCACCCTCAGCGATCCCTCCGGCGCCCTGTTCAAGATCGTGGCGGACACCGCCCGGGAAGGCTCCGGCACGGAAAACGCCTGAGTCCGGGCGCCAAGTAAATCCTTTGGAAAAATTGCTGTAAGAAATACCGGCCAACCGCTTCCCCTGCGGCTACTGGCCGGTATTCTTTTGAGTGCCCGGGCCGGGGGAAGGCCGGGCTGACAAAAATGCTCTACCAACACCGTCGCTGGGGCACCTTGTTGGGGTTCCGTGCCGGCTGTGAGGCGTTCCGCTGGGGGCCGTCTCGCCGAATGCACATGCAATCCATCTTGTGTTCATTCACCCCTGTTTTGCTGTGCCGGGTTCTGCTTGACCAGGAGCAGACCGGCCGGTCCGCGGGCCATTGACCCGGACACACTCCACCCAGCCCTTACCCGGGCACCCTCATGAGAGTTAGAGCGGATGAAAATCACACCTTGGAAAACAGCGCTGGGCACAGCCCTGTCCGCGGGGCTCATCGCAGCGCCGCTGACGGCTCTGCCAGCCGCCGCACTGGAGGTCTCACCGGCGGCCGCCGGAACTTCGCCAGTCGTCATCAACGAGGCCTACCTCAGCGGCGGCAGCGCCGGCGCGGCCTACAAGAACAAGTTCGTCGAGCTGTACAACACCTCGGATGCCCCGGTCACGCTGGACGGCTGGTCCGTCCAGTACCGCTCCGCCACGAGCAGCGTCGCGCCGAGCACCACGGTGCCCCTGTCCGGCACCGTCCCCGCCAAGGGGTATTACCTGCTCAAGGGCGGCAGCAACGGCACTGCCGGACTGGACCTGCCCGCCGCCGACGCCACCGCCACCGGGTTCAACCCGGCCATTGCGGGCGGAACGATCGTCCTGGCCAGGCAGGCAACGGCCCTGAACCCGCTGGCGACCGACTCCGTCGTCGAACCCGCGAACGTCGCCGACCTGCTGGGCTACGGGACCTCCACCACGTTCGAAACCCAGGCGGCAACGGCGCCGTCGGGCACGGGGGACGTCAAGAGCCTGAACCGCAGCAACGGCGTTGACAGCAACAACAACGCCGCGGACTTCGCCCTCAACGCCGCGATCACCCCCAAGGCCGTCAACGGCGAAGCCGCCCCGGTTGAGCCGGCACCGGTCACTCCCCCGGCCGCCAAGAGCATCGCGGAGATCCAGGGCACCGGCACGGCCAGCCCGCTGGCCGGCACTTCCGTCGCCACCCGCGGCAAGGTCACTGCCACCTTCCCGACCGGCGGATTTGCGGGCTTCTACCTGCAGACCCCAGGAACCGGCGGCGACCTGACCCCGGCCAACCACACCGCCTCGGACGCCATCTTCGTCTATGCACCGGCCGCGGTGGCTTCGGTGCAGATCGGCGACTACGTCGAGGTCACGGGCAGTGTTGCCGAGTACTACGGCATGACCCAGCTCAACGCCACGGTGGTCGCCAAGCTGACCGAGGCCGCCCCCGAGATCAAGGCCACCGGCTTCGCCCTCCCGGCCGACGAGGCGTTCCGCGAATCCCTGGAAGCCATGCTGCTGACGCCGCAGGGTCCGGTCACCGTCGCGGACAACTACTCGCTCAACCAGTACGGCGAAATCGGCTTGGCCGGCGGCACCACCCCGCTGGAGCAGCCCACCGCCGTCGCCCCCTATGGCTCCGCCGAGTACACCGCCACCGTCGCGGCCAACGCCGCCCGCGGCATTAAGCTCGACGACGGCGCCAGCACCAACTTCCTCAAGGACGCCGCCAACAAGGCGCTGACCCTGCCGTACCTGACCCCCGCGGATCACGTCCGGGTGGGCGCGCCGGTGACGTTCAAGACCAACGTGGTGCTCAGCTACGCCAACAACTCCTGGAAGTTCCAGCCGCTGACCCAGCTGACCGCCGAAAACGCGGACACGGTCCAGCCGGCCGGCTTCGGCGCCACCCGCGCGGAGGCCCCGACGGCGGTGGGCGGCAACCTGAAGCTTGCCTCCTTCAACGTGCTGAACTACTTCCCCACCACCGGCGACCAGGTCGCCGGCTGCACGTTCTACACGGACCGCGCGGGCAACCCCATCACCGTCAGGGGTGGTTGCGACGTCCGCGGCGCCGCCAACGCCGAGAACTTCAAGCGCCAGCAGGACAAGATCGTGGCCGCCATCTCCAAGTCCGGCGCCGACGTCGTCACCCTGATGGAGGTCGAGAACTCTGCCCAGTTCGGCAAGAACCGGGACGACGCCCTGGCCAAGCTGGTGGACGCCCTGAACATCGCCACGCCCGGTATCTGGGACTACGTCCGCACCCCCGCCAACGCGCCCCCGCTGTCCGACGAGGACATGATCCGCACCGCCTTCATCTACAAAAAGGCCGCGGCCGAACCGGTGGGCGAATCCATCATCCACAACGACACGGTGGCCTTCGCCAGCGCCCGCAAGCCGCTGGCCCAGGTATTCAAGCCCGTGGGCGCCGCCGATGACAAGAAGTTCATCGCGATCGCCAACCACTTCAAGTCCAAGGGCTCCGCAGCGACGCCGGATGACACCGACAAGGGCCAGGGCAATTCGAACCTCGCCCGCACCGCCCAGGCGCAGTCCCTGCTGGCCTTCGCCGACGAGCTGCAGAAATCCAAGGGCACCGACAAGGTCTTCCTGATCGGCGACTTCAACTCCTACGCCAAGGAGGACCCGATCAACGTCCTCACGGCGGCGGGGTACGTCAACCAGGACGACAAGGCCAAGAACGCCGACGGCACCGCCAAGCACTCCTACCTCTACGGCGGCCTGGTGGGCTCGCTGGACCACATCCTCGCCTCACCGGCGGCGAACGCCGTCGTGACCGGCGCGGACATCTGGAACATCAACTCGGTGGAATCCGTGGCGCTGGAATACAGCCGCTACAACAACAACGTCACCGACTACTATGCTCCGGACCAGTTCCGCGCCAGCGACCACGATCCGGTCGTCGTTGGGCTCAACCTGCCCGCAACCCCGGCCAGCGTTGACCTGAACTTCCTGGGCATCAACGACTTCCACGGCCGCATCGATTCCAACACCGTGCTGTTCGCGGGAACCATCGAGAAGCTCCGGGCGGCCGCGGCCCCCGGCGCCACCGCGTTCCTCTCCGCCGGAGACAACATCGGCGCTTCGCTGTTCGCCTCGGCCGTTGCCAAGGACCAGCCGACCATCGATGTGCTGAACGCCCTGGAGCTGCGCACCTCGGCCGTGGGCAACCACGAGTTCGACGGCGGCTGGGCCGACCTGCGCGACCGGGTGGTCGCCGGCGGCAGCAACGCCAAGTTCCCGTACCTGGGCGCCAACGTCTACAAGAAGGGCACCACCGAGCCGGCCTTGCCGGAGTACACCGTGCTGGACATGAACGGGATCAAGGTCGCCGTGATCGGCACCGTGACCCAGGAAGTACCGTCACTGGTCACCCCCGCCGGCATCGCGGACCTCGAATTCGGCGATCCCGTCGAGGCCATCAACCGCGTCGCCGCGAAGCTCAAGGCTGACAAGCTCGCCGACGTGATCATCGTGGAGAACCACGACGGCGCCGGTTCCGGCACGCCTGAAGGCGCCACCCTGGAGCAGGAAATCGCCGCCGGCGGCCCCTTCGCCAAGATGGTCCAGGAAGTCACCCCGGATGTTGCCGCGATCTTCAACGGCCACACCCACAAGCAGTACGCGTGGGACGCACCCGTGCTGGATGCAGCCGGCCAGCCGACGGGCAAGACCCGTCCGATCGTTCAGACCGGCAACTACGGCGAGTTCATCGGGCAGATCCAGCTCACCATCGACACGAACACCATGTCCGTCACCGGCTACAAGGCGGCCAACGTCAAGCGCACCACGGACCCGGCCGCCGACCTGGTCGCTGCCTACCCGCGGGTGGCCGCGGTCAAGGCCATTGTGGACAAAGCGGTCGCCGACGCAGCCGTGATCGGCAACCAGCCGGTCGGCAAGGTCACCGCGGACATCACGACGGCGTTCGGCGGAACCCCCGCCGTGCGTGACGACCGCGCCAGCGAATCCACCCTGGGCAACCTCGTGGCGGACTCCCTGGTCGACGCGCTCAAGGCACCGGAGCTCGGCGCCGCCGAGATCGGCGTCGTCAACCCCGGCGGCCTGCGCAACGAGCTGTACTACGCCCCGGACGGCACCATCACCTACGCCGAGGCCAACGCGGTGCTGCCGTTCGTGAACAACCTCTGGACCACCACGCTCACGGGTGCGCAGTTCAAGACGTTGCTGGAGCAGCAGTGGCAGACCAACCCGGACGGCACGGTCCCCAGCCGCGCCTACCAGCAGCTGGGCGTGTCCAAGAACGTCAACTACACCTACGACGCCGCCCGCGCCGCGGGCGACCGGATCACCGCGATCCGGGTCAACGGTGCGCTGATCGACCCGGCGAAGTCCTACCGGATCGGCACGTTCAGCTTCCTGGCCACCGGTGGCGACAACTTCCGCATCTTCAAATCCGGGACCGGCACCAAGGACTCCGGGCTGGTGGACCGTGACGCGTGGATCAAGTACCTGCAGACGCACAACCCCGTCTCGCCGGACTTCGCCCGCCGCTCCGTATCCGTGGTGAACACCACCGCGGCCGAGGTCAAGAGCGGGGACCCCATCACCCTGGCGGTCTCCAAGCTGGACCTCACCTCGCTGGGCAGCCCGGCCAACACCTCGCTGCGTATCGAGTTCACCGACGCCGCGGGCACCGTGACCGGGCTCGGCACCGTGCCGGTGACCGCCGGTGCGGCCACCGTGGATGTGAAGGTGCCTGCCGGCGCCGCCGCGGGCACGGGCACCCTGGTGCTCACCGCCGTCGAATCCGGCACCGTGGTGAAGGCGGACGTGCTGGTCGCGGCCAGCGTCCCGGTCCCGCCGCAGTGCACCGCGCCGGTCAAGCCGAAGCGGCCCGCGGACCTCGTGGGCCAGGCCAACTACGGCACGGCGATGGCCGCCTACCGGAAGTGCCTGAAGGGCTAGTTCCGTAGCCCTGCCTCAGTGAGCATGCCCCTCCCCTGGCCGGAGCGGCGGACATAGTGTGCAAGTGTCCACCGCCCGGCCCGGGGAGGGAGCATGCTCATTTTTTGTGCGCGGTTTTAACGGGGTCCGGCTGCGTGGCAGCCCGGTGCGCTACCGGCCCAGGATGTCCCGGGCGATCTCGTCCGCGTCGCGCAATGTCCGCTGGCCGCTGCGGTAGACCGGTCCCCGCTGCTGCCGCGCCTCGGCCGCGATGGCAGTGCCCCACTGCGACGCGGAGAGCTGCAGCCCCAGCACGTAAATCCCGTCCGTGACGGACCCGTTCGCGCCGACGGGCCGGTACGGGCGCGGAACAACGTCCAGCCCGGAACTCTGCACGGGCACCCCTTCCGCGCTCATCATCAGGCGCGGGCGGACCAGACCGTCCGCGAGCAACTGCTCCAGCAGCGGGGACGCGTTGATGGCCACCCGGTTGGCCGGGGCCAGCGCCTCGACCAGCACCGTGGCCTGCACCTTACCTCCGCCGTCCCCGTCCCGGCCGGCCACCCAGGGCGAGGCGGCCGTAAACACTTTCGTCTTCCGGTCGACGTCGAATTTGGGGTCGGGGCCCACAAAGCTGACGACGCCGGCCCGGGCCAGGGCCGCGAGCTGCTCGGCGCGCAGGGCCGGCGGGCCACTGGCGAGCCCCTCCACGAACGATTCGAACCAGCCGCGCAGGCCGGCGACCCATGACGCGTCGGTGATGCCGCCGTCGGCCACCGCCGTTTTCAGCACCGCCCGGCCGTGGTGCAGGGCACCGATCGCCATCTTGACCGGGTCGTCCTCGCCGAGCGCGGAGCGCCGCGCGTCGTCGAGCAGATAATCGACGACGGCAGCATCCAGGTCCGCCCGGGAGGCGAAGCTGCGGCCGGCGAGCGGCGCGGCGAGGCCCAACAGGTCCAGCCGGTAGGTCGGACGGACGTGCGCATCGATCACGGCGCCGGCGGCTTCCTCCCACTTGACCGTGGAGTGGGCATGCGGCTGCAGCGCTTCCTCCAGCGCGTCCAGGAAGCCCGCCGGATCCGCGCCGACCGCATCGGGCTGCGAGCGCGCCAGGGTGGAGTAGTACGCCCACACGACGTCGCGGTGCAGCAACGGCCAGAGGTCGTGGTCGAACGCGGGCAGGATCCCGGTGGCGGCAAACTTCGAGACCGCGTCCTCGGTGCAGTACCTGAGCGACACGGCCGCCGGGTAGTAGCCGGCCAGCGCCGCCTTCGCCCGGTACGGGGTTCCGCGGCGCGAGGCGGCGATGATGAACGGTTCCCGGCCGGACGGCAGGTAGGCCAGACCCGCCCCGTCCGGGGCGGGCAGGAATTTGCCGCCGCGACCTTCGGTCAACTGGCCCATCACGTCGAAGAAGTTCAGGCCCATGCCGCGCACCAGGACCGGCTGCACCGCCGGGATCCCGGACCAGTCGACGTCGGCGGGGGCGGCCGGCGGCAGGTACTTCAATCCCAGCTCGTCCGCCGCCGCCTGCAGCTCGCGCTGCTCGGGGCTGAGCCGCGACTCCAGGTGGCCGAGGGCCAGCACCACGGACCCGGCGCCCAGCACGGTCCCGTCGTCGAGCGTGACGTGGAACCCGGCGCTCCCCTGGCTGGCGCTCCCCTGGCCGGCGGCCGGCCGGACCGACGTCGCGCTGGCCTGATGGAATTCAACGGTGACGCCGGCGGGCAGCTTCGCCAGCAGTTCCTCGAGCGTGGACCTCAGGTAGCGCCCGTACAGCGCGCGGCTGGGGAAGTCCGCGGACCCGAGCCCGGCCAGCTCGGTGCGTTCCTCGGCGGACAGCGCCGGGTGCGGGTCCCTGCGCTGCTGGTCCCGCCACTGGTCGAAGGTGCCCCCGGCCAGCGGCGCCGCCAACTCCGGATCCTCCGGCACCACGGTGGGATAGAAGGACTGCGTGTTCATCAGGTAGAGCCGGGACTGTCCGGGCTGCCAGACGTGGCCCGGACCGGCCGGGTAGGGGTCGACCACATCAATGTGCAGGGTCGCATCCGGCGTCGCGGGGGCCCAGTTGGCGAGCAGCCGCTCCAGCACACTGGTGCCCCGGGGTCCGGCGCCGATCAGTGCCGTCCGGATGCTCTGCGATTTACCCACGGGATCCAGCGTATCCGCATCCGGGCTGCCGCCTTGACTTGCCTGCCCGGCACCGGTGTTGCTTGGATGGGCGCATGACCACCTCTTCAGCTGAGTACCCCACCGCGCCCGGCGAGCCCTCCGGCGCACTGCCCGGGACCGCCCCCGAGCCCGTCGACGAGAACATCTGGCTGGAGGAAATCTACGGCGAGGAGCAGCTGGCCTGGGTCCGGGAACAAAATGCCCGCACCGAGGAACTGCTGGAGGACGCCGAATACGGCGAGCTCGAAAACCGGATCCTGGAGGTCCTGGACTCCACCGACCGGATCGCCATGGTGGGCAAACACGGCCAGTGGTACTACAACTTCTGGAAGGACCGCGACAACCCCAAGGGCCTGTGGCGCCGCACGGACTGGGCGAGCTACCGGGACGGCACGCCGGCGTGGGAAATCCTGCTCGACGTCGACGCCCTGGCCGCCGCGGAGGGCGAGGAGTGGGTCTTCCACGGCGCCAGCTTCCTCCGCCCCGCCGCCGGGCAGCCGCACCGACTGGCCCTGCTGGCACTCTCCCCCGACGGCGGCGACGCGAACCGCTACCGCGAGTTCGACGTCGAGACCCGCAGCTTCGTTGACCCTGCGGAGGGCGGCTTTGACCTGCCGACGGCGAAGGGCAACGTCTCCTGGCTGGACGCCGACACCCTGCTGGTCGCAAGCACCGCCGAGGGGCTGCCAAAAACCAGCTCCTCCTATGCCCGGACCGGCGTGGTCCTGCGGCGCGGAGAGTCCCTGGCCGCGGCCGAGCAGCTGTTTGAAATCCCGGAAGACCACATGATGGCGCTCCTGGCGCACGACTCCACCCCCGGCTTCGAGCGGACCTTCGCCGTGGACTGGATCAGCTTCTTCGAAAAGCGCACCTCGGTGCTGCGCGACGGCGTCTGGGTCGAGCTGGAGGTGCCCGCGGACGTGAACCTGAGCTCGCACCGGGAATGGCTGCTCTTCCGGCCCCAGGGCGAGTGGACCGTCAACGGTACGAGCTACCCGGCCGGGTCGCTGCTGGCGGCGGACTTCGAGGACTTCCTGGCCGGCAGCCGGGAGCTTTTCGTGCTGTTCACCCCGGATGCGCACACCTCCCTGCAGTCCTGGAGCTGGACCCGGGACTTCCTGCTGCTGAACCTGCTCCGCGACGTGTCCTCCGAGATCCGGGTGCTGGATCCGCAGCGGCCGGGCACGGACGTCGCCTGGGCCTCCAGTGTGCTGGATGCCTGCCCGCCCCTGCATGACGTCAACGCCTACGGCGTCGACGACGAGGATGGCAGCGGGGACGACGGCGCCGCCGCCGGCACTGGCGCCGACGACGCCGGGAACGACTTCTGGCTGGTGGCGACGGGGTTTGCGACGCCGAGCACCCTGACCCGCGGCACCCTGACGCGCGCCGGCGTGGACGGCGTCGTCAGCACGCACGAGGTGGTCCGGACCGCGCCGTCGTTCTTCGACGAAGAAGCCTACGAGGTCCAGCAGCACTTTGCGGTGTCCAAGGACGGCACCCGGGTGCCCTACTTCCAGATCGCCGCGCGGGACCTGGTGCTGGACGGGCAGAACCCCACCCAGCTCTCCGGCTACGGCGGATTCGAGATTTCCCGCACCCCCGCCTACAGCGGCGCCGTCGGCCGGGCCTGGCTGGAGCGGCGCACCGAGGAATCCGCGGGCGCCGACGGGGAGGCCCCGCACAGCCGCGGCGGGGTCTACGTCGTGGCGAACATCCGCGGCGGCGGCGAGTACGGGCCGTCGTGGCACCGCGCTGCGCTGCAGGACAAGCGGCACCGGGCGTACGAGGACTTCGCCGCCGTCGCGCAGGACCTGATCTCGCGCGGCGTGACGTCCCGGCAGCGGCTCGGCTGCGTGGGCGGCTCCAACGGCGGCCTGCTGGTGGGGAACATGCTCACCCAATACCCGGAACTGTTCGGCGCCGTCTCCTGCGGGGTCCCGCTGCTGGACATGCGCCGGTACAGCAAGCTGTCCGCCGGGTACTCCTGGATTGCCGAGTACGGCGACCCCGACGTGCCCGAGCAGTGGGAGTTCATCCGGACCTTCTCGCCCTACCACCTGCTCCGCGACGGGGTGGAGTACCCCGAAACGTTCATCTGGACCGCCACCTCGGATGACCGGGTGGGTCCCGTGCAGGCCCGCAAGATGGCCGCCCGGATGCAGGCCATGGGCATCCCCAATGTCTGGTTCCACGAAGCGCTCGAGGGCGGCCACGCGGGAGCCTCAGACAACCGCCAGGCCGCGGCGCTGCAGAGCCGCAGCCAGCATTTCCTCTGGCGCGCCCTGGCGGGCCGGGCCGCCTGAGTCCCCGCGCCGGCGCCGTGCGCCGACCGTTTTGCACTGCATGGCCCCTTCTGCGTATCCTTGGTTGGCTAGTAATAGCAATTGGAGACGTGCCAGAGCGGCCGAATGGGCTTCACTGCTAATGAAGTGTGGGGCACAACTCCACCGGGGGTTCAAATCCCCCCGTCTCCGCGTTTGGCCCCGGTCTTGGACCGGGGCCTTTTGCGTTCCCGGCTCCAACGCTCCCTCACCTCCGGCGCCAACCAACCCAACGCTCCCTCACCTCCGGCGGGCTTCGGACGGGCCCGCGTGTCCGGGTGGCAGGATGGGCCCATGTCGATCAACCACGCGTTTGACGCGATCATCGTAGGCGGCGGCCACAACGGCCTGGCCGCGGCAGCGTACCTGTCCAAGGCCGGCCGGAGGGTCCTGCTGTTGGAAAAGCTCGACCACCCGGGCGGCGCCGCGGTGTCCGCGCAGGCGTTCGACGGCGTGGAGGCCCGGCTCTCGCGCTATTCCTACCTCGTCAGCCTGCTGCCGCAACAGGTCATCGACGACCTCGGCCTGCAGATCACGCTGGCGCGGCGACGGTACTCCTCCTACACCCCGGACCCGGCCAACCCGGGCCGGGCGCTACTGGTCGACAATGAGGACGCCGCCGCCACGGCCGCTTCGTTCACCGCGATCGGGGCGTCCGACGACGAGTTCCGCGCCTTCAACGAGTTCTATGAGAGCTGCGGGAAACTCACCCGGGCCCTCTGGCCCACCATGACGTCGCCGCTGCCCACCCGGTCCGCGGCCCGGGAGCTCGCCGTCCGGGCCGGGGCCGGCGACGCGTGGGAAGCCATGGTCGAGCAGCCGGTGGGGCACGCCATCGCCCGGGCGCTCCAACATGACCTGGTCCGCGGCGTGGTGCTGACCGACGCGCTGATCGGCACCTTTGCCCGCGCCGACGACGTCGACCTTCAGCAGAACATCTGCTTCCTGTACCACCTGATCGGCGGCGGCACCGGTGACTGGGACGTGCCCGTGGGCGGGATGGGCGCGGTGTCCGGGGAGCTGGAACGTGCCGCCCGGGATGCAGGCGCGACGATCCTGGCGTCGGCGGAGGTCACGTCAGTCCGTCCGGGCGGCATCGTCAGTTACCGGCACGACGGCGCCCTGCACACCGTTTCCGCGCCGTGGGTCCTGTCCAACGTGGCCCCGGTGGTACTGGACCGTTTGCGCACCGCGGAGCCGGCCGGCGCCCTGCACGCCACGCAGAACCCGAACCACCTCCGCGAGGGCGCCCAGGTCAAGGTGAATCTGCTGCTCAAGCGGCTGCCCCGGCTGCTGGACGACGCCGTCAGCCCTGAAGCAGCCTTCGGTGGTACCTTCCACATCAACGAGACGTGGCCACAGCTGGATGCGGCCTACCTCAGCGCCGCGGCCGGGAATGTTCCGGACCCCTTGCCGTGCGAAATCTACTGCCATTCGTTGACCGACCCCAGCATCCTCTCCCCGGAGCTACAGGCGGCCGGCGCGCAAACCCTCACGGTGTTCGGCCTGCACGTCCCGGACCGGCTGGTTACCGCGCAGAACAACGAGGACCGCCGGGCCGAACTGCAGGATGCCGTGCTGCGGTCGCTGAACAGCGTCCTTGCCGAACCGGTCGAGGAGCTGCTCCTGGCCGGTCCGGACGGCCGGCCGTGCATCGAAACCAAGACCACACTGGACATCGAACGTGCCGTCGGCATGCCGCGCGGCAACATTTTCCACGGCGGCCTCGACTGGCCTTTCGCGGACGACGATGCGTCCCTGGACACTCCGGCGCAGCGTTGGGGTGTGGCCACGGACGATCCGCAGCTCCTGCTCTGCGGCTCCGGCGCCCGCCGCGGCGGCGCGGTCAGCGCCATCGGTGGCCACAACGCCGCCATGGCCGTGCTTGAGTCCGAGCAGCCGCCCCGCGGCTAGGCGCGCCCCGGCCTCGCTGGTCCCCGCTTGGCCGGGCGGGGAGCCCAGCCGGACTGGGCCGGACTGGGCCGGACTCGGCCGGGCGCGGCCCGCCCGAGCGTGGATCAGCCGGCCTGGCCCAGCACGAGCGGCAGCACCGCGCCGGCGCCCGCGAGCCGGAGGGCACGTCCGGCCACGGTCACGGTCCAGCGGCTGTCCACCAGGTCATCCACCAGCATGACACTCTGGCCGTGGATCCCTGCCAGGGCAGTTGCGAGCTCCGGGCCCACCACGAGGCGGTCCCAGACGCCGGCGAGCCGGTAAGCGCTGTTTCCGCCGCGGCCGCCCGTGGGGCCGCCGTGCGCCAGCTGCAACTGGCCCAGATACGGGATCCGGCCGATCTCGGAGATCCCGCGGGCCAACGACTCCACCAGCTCGGGCTTGCCGCGGGACGGAATGCTGACGATCGCTGCCGGGCGGCCGGCACCGCTCCAGCCCGGATTGCGGGTGTCGCCGGTGCCCCACTCGCGCAGGACCTGCACGCAGGCCTGCAGCATGCCCGGATCCACCGAGCGGTCGGGGGCGCCGGCGGCGAAGGTTTCCCGCAGCGCCCCGCCCCAGCCCAGGTCCGTCAGCCGGGCCAGCACGCGGCCGTTGGCCAAGCTCTCCTCCGGTTTGATCTTGCCTTTGACGTTGACTCCCAGCCGGTCCATGCCGCTGGGCCACTGCAGCCGCGGTTCCAGCACCATCCCGGCCCGGTTCAGGGTCGCCCCCGCCGCTTCGGTCGCGTCGGCGGCAATGTCGGCAGGGAACCACCGGCCGGCGCAGTTGTCACAGCGTCCGCACGCCGTCGCCGTCTCGTCATCGAGGACCGAGGTGATGTATTCCATCCGGCAGCCTGCCGTGTCCTGGTAGATCACCATGGAATCCTGCTCGTCAACACGGGCCTCGGCGATCCGGCTGTACCGCTCGGCGTCGTAGGTCCACGGCTGGCCGGTGGAGCGCCACCCGCCCCCCACACGCTCAACCGCACCGTCCACGGCCAGCACCTTCAGCAGCAGTTCCAGCGGCGTCCGGCGCAGGTCGACGCGGGCCTCGAGCGCCACCGTGGACACCGCCGTGCCGGCCTCAGCCAGGGCGGTCAAGACGGCCGAGGCTTTTTCCTCCGACGGCATCGACGCGGTGGCGAAATACTGCCAGATGTCACGGTCCTCGGAACCGGGCAGCAGCAGCACGTCGGCATTCGCGGCGCCGCGGCCGGCGCGGCCGACCTGCTGGTAGTAGGCCACCGGGGACGACGGCGCGCCGAGGTGCACCACGAAGCCGAGGTCAGGTTTGTCGAAGCCCATCCCGAGCGCGGAGGTTGCCACCAAAGCTTTCACCTGGTTGTCCTTGAGCAGCTGCTCGGCGCGCTCCCGGTCCGCGGGGTCGGTCCGGCCGGTGTAGGCGAGCACTTCATGGCCGGCCTCCGCCAGCAGGCGGGCGGTGTCCTCCGCAGCGGACACCGTAAGGGTGTAAATGATGCCGCTGCCGGGCAGGTCCTTCAGGTGCGTGAGCAGCCAGCCCAGCCGTTCCCTGGAATCGGGCAGCCGCAGCACGCCCAGGCGCAGGGATTCACGGCCCAGGGCGCCGCGAATGGTCAGCACGCCCTCGCCGAGCTGTTCCTCGATGTCGTGGACCACCCTGGAGTTGGCGGTGGCGGTGGTGGCCAGGACCGGGACACTGTCCGGCAGCTGGGTGATCAGGTCCGCGATCCGGCGGTAGTCGGGGCGGAAGTCATGGCCCCAGTCCGAGATGCAGTGCGCCTCATCAATCACCAGCAGCCCGGTCCGGCGGACCAGCTCAGGCAGCTGGTTCTCGCGGAACGACGGGTTAGTGAGCCGCTCCGGGGAGACCAGGAGCACGTCCACTTCGTCGGCCGCCAGCTGTTCGCGGACGGTGTTCCAGTCCAACTGGTTGGCAGAGTTGATCGCCACCGCGCGGACTCCGGCCCGCGCCGCGGCAGCGACCTGGTCGCGCATCAGCGCGAGGAGCGGGGACACGATCAGGGTGGGACCGGCACCGCGGCGGCGCAGCAGCAGGGACGCGACGAAGTAGACGGCCGATTTACCCCAACCGGTGCGCTGCACCACCAAAGCCCGGCGGCCGCCGTCGACCAGGGCCTCGATGGCCTCGAACTGTCCGTCATGGAACTCCGCGCCGGGGTGCCCCACGAGTTCACGCAGCACGGCCTGGGCCTGGTCACGGGTCCCGGTACCCCCGGCGGGGACGGGCTGGGGAGCGGACAGGACTGCAGCGTTCTGGTTATTGGCCATTGATTCAGTATCCCAGCCCCCTCCGACAGCCGCGAAGCCGGGCGGAGCCGTATGTGGATAAGCTGCGTCCACATACGCCGCCAGCCCCGGACAGCCTGCAGAGGCTTCCACGTAAGATAGGAGCCGTGACTAGCGACCAGACGAAAACTTTTGACCTCTCGGCTTCCTTCAAGGCCTACGACGTGCGCGGGATTGTGGGCGACTCCATCACCGCGGAGATTGTCGAGGCCGTGGGAGCCGCTTTCGTGGACGTCCTGGATCTGGCGGGGCAGACCGTGCTGGTCGGCGGCGACATGCGCCCCTCTTCCCCCGAGTTCAGCCGGGCCTTCGCCAACGGCGCGGCAACCCGCGGCGCCAATGTCCAGCTCCTAGACCTGATCTCCACCGACGAGCTGTACTACGCCTGCGGCGCCCTGAACGCGGCCGGCGCCACTTTCACCGCCAGCCACAACCCGGCCGAATACAACGGCATCAAGATGGCCAAGGCGGGCGCCGTGCCGATCTCCTCCGAGACCGGGCTCAAGGAGATCCAGGCCCTCGCCGAGGAATACCTCAACACCGGCACCATCCCCGCCAACGGCCCCCGCGGCGTGATCAGCGTCCGCGACGTGCTCAAGGACTACGCCGAGTACCTGCGCAGCCTGGTTGACCTGAGCGGATCCCGGCCGCTCAAGGTCGTCGTGGACGCCGGCAACGGGATGGCCGGCATGACCACGCCGGCGGTGCTGGGCGACACGCTGCTGCCCAAGCTTCCGCTTGAGATCATCCCGCTCTACTTCGAGCTGGACGGGTCCTTCCCGAACCACCCGGCCAACCCGCTGGAGCCGGAAAACCTCCGCGACCTGCAGGCCGCCGTCGTCGAGCATGGCGCCGATCTCGGCCTGGCATTCGACGGCGACGCCGACCGCTGCTTCGTGATCGACGAAAAGGGCGAGCCCGTCTCGCCGTCGGCCGTCACCGGCATGGTGGCGCGCCGGGAAATCGCCCGCGCCAAGGCCAACGGCGAGGAAACACCCACGATCATCCACAACCTCCTGACGTCCAGGGCGGTGCCCGAACTGGTGGTCAAAGACGGCGGCCGCGCCTTCCGCACCCGCGTGGGACACTCCTTCATCAAGGCCGTCATGGCCGCCGAAGGGGCGATCTTCGGCGGCGAGCACTCCGCCCACTTCTACTTCCGCGATTTCTGGAATGCGGACACCGGCATGCTGGCCGCCATGCACGTCCTGGCTGCCCTCGGCGAGCAGGACGGCCCGCTGTCCGACCTCGGCCGCGAATACGAGCCCTACCAGTCCTCCGGCGAGATCAACTCGGAAATCGAGGACAAGGCAGCCGCCGTGGAGCGGGTCCGGCTGGACTTCCACAACGAAGACGTTGAGGTGGACTACCTCGACGGCAGCACCTTCATCGCGGCGGACGGAAGCTACTGGTTCAACCTGCGTCCATCCAACACCGAGCCCTTCCTCCGCCTGAACGTCGAGGCCACGGACCTGGCCACCATGGAACGGGTCCGCGACCGGGTCCTGGCCCTGGTCCGGGGCTGAACGCCATGACCGACTCATCCGAAGCCCAGGGCCCAGTCCTGCAGCCGGCTGACCCCGCCGAGGACTCCTGGCGCGGCTCGGTGCCGGATGCCAGCGCCACCGACCTGGAGAACCTGCTCGGCACCGGCGTGGGAGCAGCCCAGGAACAGCTAGAACGCAACGGCGGTTTCCTGCCCTTCGCCCTGGTCGTGGAAAACGACGGCGAGGTCCGCCTCGTTGCGGTTACCCCCGCGGACGCGGCCGGGGACAGCGACGCCGACTTCGACGCCGACGGCATGATCAATGACCTCACCGAGCTGCTCCGGCAGCACCGGGACGAGTTCCGCGCCGCCGCGGTTGTCTGCGACATCACCTTGCTGGAAGAAGAGTCGGACGCGATCCACGTCGCCGCCGAGCACAGGGACGGCTCCGTATTCGCGGCCGTGCTGCCCTACGGCGCCAACCCGGAGACGCACGAGCTGGTGTTTGGCGAACTCTCCGCCGATAGCAACGACCCCGCTGTCTGGGTGGACTAGACCAGGCCGGTGCCATGAAGATCAACGCCTTCGCGGACGTGAGCCTGCGCGCCATGATGGTGCTCGCGGCCGCCGCCGACGGCGAACTGCTTACCACCCAGAGCATCGCGGACGCCGTCGGCACGCCCTACAACCACGTCAGCAAGGCGATGGCGAAGCTGCGCGAACTGGGCCTGATCGACGTCGAACGCGGCCGGAACGGCGGGTCCCGACTCAGTAGCGCAGGGCGCCTGGCGACCGTCGGGCAGCTGCTGCGCGCACTGGACACCCGGGCCGACCCGGCCGACTGCGTCGCCGCCGCGGGCACCTGCCCCCTGATCAACGAGTGCCGGCTCCGCGGCGCCCTGGGCCGCGCCCGCGAGGCCTTCTACCGTGAGCTTGACGACATTGTCGTCGCTTCGCTACCCACCTCGCGGCAGATGAATCCCGTCTTCCAGGCGATCGGCCTGCGCCCCGGCCTGTAGCGGCCCCTGCCCACGGTGGCGGCCGCCGAGGAGCGCGACAGCGGGCGCCACGCCCGGGCGGCGCTCCGATTTGAAACTGTTTTCTACGACGTGTAGAACTGAGGCATAAATACTCGTATTTCAAATGCAGGTATTCAGCACGGTCCGGTTGAAGACCCCGGGCCACTACCTCAGGAGTCAGCAATGCTCTCGGACAAGTCCTTCCCCGTCATCGAGGCCACCCTGCCGCTGGTCGGCTCCCGGATCGGCGAAATTACCCCCAAGTTTTACGCCCGGCTCTTCGGCGCGCACCCCGAACTGCTGGACGGACTGTTCAGCCGTTCCAACCAGCGCTCCGGCAACCAGCAGCAGGCCCTGGCCGGAAGCATCGCCGCTTTCGCCAGCCACCTGGTGAGCAACCCGGGCACCCTGCCGGAGACCGTGCTGTCCCGCATCGCGCACCGCCACGCCTCGCTCGGCATCACCGAACCGCAGTACCAGGTGGTTTACGAGCACCTCTTCGCCGCCATCGCCGAGGATCTGGCGGAAGTCATCACCCCGGAAATCGCCGAAGCCTGGACCGAGGTCTACTGGCTGATGGCCGACGCGCTGATCAAACTCGAGAAGGGCCTTTACGCCAGCCAGGCCAACGGCAAAATGTGGACCCCGTGGAAGGTCGCTGCGAAGACCCCCGCCGGCACCGGCTCCATGACGTTCACCCTGGAACCGGCCGACGACACACCCATCACGCCGGCGCTTCCGGGCCAGTACGTCAGCGTCAAGGTCACCCTCCCGGACGGCCTGCGCCAGGTCCGCCAGTACTCGCTCTCCGGCGACGCCGGCACCAGCCGCAGCTTCACCACCAAGCTCGACGACGGCGGCGAGGTCTCCCCCGTGCTGCACCACCACGTCGAGGTCGGCGACGTCCTGGAAATCTCCAACCCGTACGGCGAAATCACGCTCAAGGAAAGTGACGGCCCCGTGGTCCTGGCCTCCGCCGGCATCGGCTGCACGCCGTCCGCCTCGATCCTGCGCTCCCTCGCCGAGTCCGGCTCGGACCGCCAGGTCCTGGTCCTGCACGCGGAAAGCACCCTGGACAGCTGGGCGTTGCGCTCCCAGATGACGGACGACGTCGAGCGCCTCGACGGTGCCGAGCTGCAGCTCTGGCTTGAGCGGCCGGAAGCCGGGGCGAGGGAAGGGTTTATGTCGCTGCGCGACGTGGACCTGCCGGCCAACGCCTCGCTGTACCTGTGCGGTCCGCTGCCGTTCATGAAGAACATCCGCAACGAGGCCATCAACGCCGGCATCCCCGCCACGAAGATCCACTACGAGGTCTTCGGCCCGGACATCTGGCTCGCCAACTGAAGCAAGCATCGGCTGCTCCGTAACCGATGAGATCACGACGGCGGCCCGCACCTTTCGCAGCAAGGGTGCGGGCCGCCGTCGTGGTTAACCGGACCAGGCTCCCCGGCCCGGGCCGCGCCGCGTCAGGTCACGACGGCACAGCGGTGATCGCGTGGCCGAACCGCAGGAGGTTGCCGGGGTCGTAGCTGGATTTCGCGGCCCTCATCCGTTCGTAGACGGCGGGCGACCAGGCCCTGGCCCGGTCAGCCTCATCGCCGGGTTCTCCGTGGAAGTTCACCAGGGTAAATCCGGTGGAGTGCGGGGCCATCGCGGCCAGGACCGTGCGGATGGCTGCCGAGACGGCCTCGGCAACCGGCGGCATCTTGAACCCGACGAGGAAGAGCAGGAACGCCGCGTCCCGCCCGGACACGGCATTCGGAAGCGCCCCGGCGCGGGCCAGGGCTCCTCCCAGCGGCCGGATTTCGACCAGCAGCAGCGGACAGTCCGAGCCTTCGCCGGTGTGTTTCAGCAACTCGGCCAGGGTCTCGTCGCCGAGGTCTTTCAGCATCGCCCCGCCGGCCGTGAAAGGGAGCGGATCCGCCGGATCCATGTGGATCTGGTCCACGTCGAGGTAGCTCATGGGCCCGGCCGTGTCCATCAACGGGGTCGAGACGGCGCGCATCGGGGCAAGCAGCGCGTCACCGGCGTCCCGGTTCCCCATCAGGGCGAAGCGGAGGTGCACCACGAACTGGCCCCGCAGCGGCCCGGGGACGAACTCCATGTCCGGAAGCCGCAGCAGCGAGATCGAGGGCGAGGCGTGATCCGGCAGCGTGGGAACCCACTCCCGGAAGGCAGCCATGATGAGGGCCGCATCGGCGCCCGGATAGATGATGCCGCCGCCGTAGAACTCGCCCAGACGAAAGAGGCTGAACTCGAGTTCGGTAACAATCGCGAAGTTGCCCTTGCCGCCGAGCATCAACGCGAACAGCTCGGCTTCGGCCTCGGCGTCGATCCGGCGCAGCGCACCGTCCGCCGTGACCACCTCCATGCTGCGGACATGGTCCGCCGCAAAGCCGTGGGCGCGGCCCAGCACCGGAAGCCCGCCGCCCACCGTGTACCCCACGACGCCGACGTCGGTGCTGGAGCCGTGCAGTCCGACCAGCCCGAGCGGGACACTCGCTTCCAGGACGCTGCGCCACTTCACCCCGGCGCCCACCCTCGCGGTGCGTTCCACCGGGTCAATGTGCAGCCCCTGCAGCCGCCTGGTGTTGATCAGCAGGCCGCCCTCCACCACTGAGTCGGCGCCGTGCCCGGTGGCCTGGACGGCCACCGGGAGCCGGCGTTCTGCCGCCCATGTGACCCCGGCGGCGACATCCTGGGCGGTGCTGGCGCCCAGCACGACGTCGGGCCGGTGGACGGTGGCGGCGTTGAACGCGAACGTCTCGGCCGCGTATTCGGGGCTGTCCGGCAAAGCTACCGGGCCGCTGACAGCTGCGGACAGGGCCTGGATATCGTCAGTGACAAGCATGATGTGCTCCTGGGGTCTCGCCTGCCGCGGCAGGCGGAGGGCGCGTCACCGTGCGCCCGGAATGTTCCCCGCATCCCCGACAGGCAGCGGCCGGCCCGGCTGATGAATGCGATGAGCCTAAGGGCCCCTCCCGGCTGCGGGCTAGGGGCCTAAGTCCCTGCAGCCGCTGCCTCCCGCCCATGGGAAAACGACGGCGGCCCCGCACCTTGCGCAAGGTGCGGGGCCGCCGTCGGTGGATCAGCGCCTGCTAGTGCGCCGCCATCCGTTCCTTGAGGAAATCGAGCTCCGAGCGCAGCGCTTCCGGGAGCGAGTCGCCGAACTTGGCGTACCACTCCTCGATGGAGGCCAGCTCGGCGTCCCATTCCTCGCGGTCAACACGCACGGCGTCTTCCACGTGGGCGTGGGTCAGGTCCAGGCCGGTCAGGTCCAGCGAGTGGCCGGTCGGAACGAATCCGATGGGCGTTTCGACCGCGTCGGCCTTGCCCTCGATGCGCTCGATGGCCCACTTGAGGACACGGGCGTTGTCGCCGAAGCCGGGCCAGGCGAAGTCGCCGTCGGCCGTGCGGCGGAACCAGTTGACCAGGAAGATGTGCGGCAGCCGCTCCGGGTTGGCCTTGCCGGAGACGCTGATCCAGTGCTTCAGGTAGTCGCCAGCGTCGTAGCCGATGAACGGCAGCATGGCCATCGGGTCGCGGCGGAGCACGCCGACCTGTCCCGCGGCGGCAGCCGTGGTCTCCGAGGAGAGCGTGGAGCCCATGAAAATGCCGTTGGTCCAGTTGCGGGCCTGGGTCACCAGCGGAACCGTGGTCTTGCGCCGGCCGCCGAAGAGGATCGCGGAGATTTCCACACCCTCGGGGTTGTAGTACTCCTCGGCCAGCATGTCGACCTGGGAGATCGGGGTGCAGAAGCGGGAGTTGGGGTGCGCGGCGGGCTGGTCCGACTCCGGGGTCCAGTCGTTGCCCTGCCAGTCGGTCAGGTGCGCCGGAACCTCGTCGGTCATGCCCTCCCACCACACGCCGCCGTCGTCCGTGAGGGCGACGTTGGTGAAGATGCTGTGGCCCTTGGCGATGGCGCGCATGGCGTTGGGGTTGGTGCCCCAGCCGGTGCCGGGGGCGACGCCGAACAGGCCCGCTTCCGGGTTGGTGGCGCGCAGTTCGCCTTCCTTGCCGATCCGCATCCACGTGATGTCGTCACCCAGGGTTTCGACGTCCCAGCCTTCGATGGTCGGATCGAGCAGCGCCAGGTTGGTCTTGCCGCAGGCCGACGGGAAGGCCGCGGAGATGTAGTAGTTCTTCTTCTCCGGGGAGGTCAGCTTGAGGATGAGCATGTGCTCCGCCAGCCAGCCTTCGTCCCGGGCCATGACCGAGGCGATGCGCAGGGCGTAGCACTTCTTGCCCAGCAGGGCGTTGCCGCCGTAGCCGGAACCGAAGGACCAGATGGAGCGCTCTTCCGGGAAGTGCACGATCCACTTGTCCGGGTTGCAGGGCCAGGCGACGTCGGCCTGGCCGGGGGCCAGCGGCGCGCCCAGGGAGTGCAGCGCCGGGACGAAGAAGGCGTTGGTGGCGGTGATCTTGTCCAGGACATTGGTGCCGATCGTGGCCATGATGCGCATCGAGGCGACAACGTAGGCGCTGTCCGTGATCTCCACGCCGAACTTGGGGTCCTCGGCGTCGAGGTGCCCCATGACGAAGGGGATGACGTACATGGTGCGGCCGCGCATGGAGCCGCTGAACAGGCCGCGCAGCTTCTCCTTCATCTCTGCCGGTGCCATCCAGTTGTTGGTGAAGCCGGCATCGCGTTCGTTCTCGGAGCAGATGAACGTCTGTTCTTCGACGCGGGCGACGTCGGCGGGGTCGGAGAACGCTGCGAAGGAGTTCGGGAACAGCTTCTCGTTCAGCCGGGTCAGGGTGCCGGCGGCCACGAGCTCGTCCGTGAGCCGGGTGTTCTCCTCCTCCGAACCATCAACCCAGTGGATCCGGTCCGGCTGGGTCAGTTCAGCAACCTCTTCAACCCATGCCAGCAGCCCGGCATGTGTGGTGGGTGCTTTCTCAAGCAGCGGCAGTCGCGCCAGATCGCCCATTACGGTTCCCTTCCTCGGGTTCAGTGGTGTGTCCTAAATGCTAGGTCTCGCCGAGGCCTCAGCTTCAGGGCCGAATATGAGTTGACGATGAGCCGTCGATCCAAAATCCGCGGAAAATCAAGGTTTGTCCTCGAAGCGCGGCTTCGTTTTTGTGACTAAGGTCACGTAGACCGGTCTAGTCGGGCAGATTACAGGGCCTTCAATTTGGAACTACGGGCCCATCTCGCGTAAAGTAATTCGAGGTTCGGGGGAGCGAGAAGTTCCCGAAGAGCCGAGAATGCGCCCATAGCTCAGCTGGATAGAGCGTCTGTCTACGGAACAGAAGGTCAGGGGTTCGAATCCCTTTGGGCGCACAGAGAAAAGATCCGCACCGGTCCGCCGGTGCGGATCTTTTGTTTTCCGGCCCGGCCCGGGAATCCGCGGCGGTTTCGGACCAGGGCAGGCCGGATCCGGGCCGCACCGGTCCTGAACGGTAGCGGAAACCCGGGCAGCGGCCCGGCACCCTAGTCCCCCACGGCGGCCGCGACCTGGCGGCGCATCGCGTCAAAGTGGCTGCCCAGCCGTTCCGCGGCGAGAACCGCGTCGCCCGCGGCCACGGCTTCGTAGATGCCCCGATGCAGCGCAGCCCCCGCGGCAGGGTCGACAGTGCCCCCGCCGCCGAGTTCCAGCTGGATCCGGCGGTAGACGGTCCGGACCGCATCCACCAGGCCCAGCAGCAGCCCATTGCCCAGCGGCTCGAACAGGATGCGGTGGAAGTCGGCGCCGGCCTCGACAAAGTGTTCCCTGGCCGCGGCGAGGGTCTCCATCCTCAGCACGGCGGCCTCGAGTTCCCCCAACCGGTCCGCCGTCATCAGCGCCATGGACGCACCGATCAGCCCGGATTCAAGCAGCCGCCGGGCGTCGATCAGCTCCAGCGCCTCCTGCCCGCGGTGCCGCAGCGACATCCGCGCACGGAAGGTCAGCCCGTCGGCAAGGGCATCGAAGTTGCTCGCGGCCACGAACATGCCGAAGCCGTGCCGGATCTCAATCACCCCTACGGCCTGGAGTACTTTCAGTGCCTCCCGCAGCGTGTTCCGGCCGATGTCCAGCACGCCGGCCAGCTCGATTTCGGTGGGCAAAGGATCGCCCGGCTCCAGCTCGCGCTCGAGGATCAGCTCGATGATGTCATCCTGCAGGGCGCGCAGCCGGGCCTGCGCGCCGAACCGGCTGCGCGGCCCGGTGCTGCCTGCATTCAACCTGCCTGCACACACGGCTGGCTCCTCCCCAAGATGATCCTCAGGGTAGCGGACGTCCCACCTCCTGCACAGGCTGCCGTCAAAGCGGTTTCCGCCGGGGTTAGGCTGTTGCCATGACGGCACATTTTGAGCGTGAATTCGATGTCATCGTGATCGGGGCCGGCGCGGTGGGCGAGAACGTGGCCGAGCGTGTGGTCCGCGGCGGATTGACGGCCGTCCTGATCGAGGCGGAGCTGGTGGGCGGCGAATGTTCGTACTGGGCCTGTATGCCCTCCAAAGCCCTGCTCCGGCCCGGCACCGCGCTCCATGCCGCCCAGACTGTGCCCGGAGCCGAGCAGGCAGTCACCCGGGTGCTCGACGCCGAAGCCGTGCTGAAACGACGGGACTACTTCACCTCCAACTGGCAGGACGACAGCCAGGTCAAATGGGTCGAAGACACCGGAATTGACCTGATCCGCGGCCACGGCTGGATCACGGGCCCGCGCCGGGCGGAGGTGGCGGGGCTGGACGGCAACAACTACGCGCTGGTGGCTCGCCACGCCGTCGTGCTGGCCACCGGATCGCGCCCCAGCATCCCGCCGATCGAGGGCCTTGACGACGTCGACTACTGGACCACCCGGGAGGCCACGTCCGCCCGGGAGATCCCGCCGCGGCTCGGTGTGCTCGGCGGCGGCGTGGCCGGCACAGAACTCGCCCAGGCCTTTGCCCGGCTGGGGTCCGCCGTGACGGTGGTAGCCCGCGGCGGCCTGCTGGGCGCGTTTCCGGACCCGGCGTCCGAGCTGGTCCAGGCGGGACTGCGCGCCGACGGCGTCAAACTCCACCTCCGCACCGGCACCCGAAGCGTCCACGAGAACGACGACGGTTCGCTGACGCTCGCCCTGGACGGCAGCGGCAGCGTCACAGTGGACAAGCTCCTGGTCGCCACCGGCAGGCAGCCCGCACTGGAAGGGCTTGGCCTGGAAAACGCCGGTCTGTCCGCCGACGACGGGAAGCCCCTGCGGCTCGAAACCGACGCCAGCGGGCTGGTTGTGGGAGCAGACGACAACGACGCCACCCCCTGGCTCTACGCCGTCGGGGACGCCGCAGGCAAGGTCCTGCTGACCCACCAGGGTAAATACGAGGCCCGCGCCACCGGCGATGCGATCGCCGCCCGCGCCAAGGGCACACTCTCCGGCGAGCCGGCCCCGTGGAGCCCGTACGCCCACACGGCCGACGAGCACGCCGTCCCCAATGCGGTCTTCACCGATCCGGAGCTGGCCAATGTGGGCCGCAGCCTGGCGCAGGCCCAGAAGGACGGCTACCGGGCAAAGTCAGTCCAACTCCCCATCCAGGTGGCCGGCTCCTCGCTGCACTCCGAGCACTACAAGGGCTGGGCCCAGCTGGTGGTCGACGAGGACCGCAAGGTGCTCCTGGGGGCGACCTTCGCCGGACCGGATGTGGCAGAGCTGCTGCATGCGGCGACGATCGCCGTCGTTGGCGAAGTCCCGCTGGACCGGCTCTGGCACGCAGTCCCCTCCTACCCGACCATCAGCGAGGTCTGGTTGCGGCTGCTGGAGGACTACGGCCTTTAGGCGCGAACGGACACTTGGGGCCCCGGAATCCTTGGATTGCGGGGCCCCAAATGTACGTTCGCGCTTAATCACGGGCCGCAAGTGTACGTTCGCGCCTCTAAGTGGGGGCCGCAAGTGTCCGTTCGCTCACATCTATTTGAACTGACCGGTCAGTTTAGTTAGCCTTGAAGCAGATCATCTCTGCGAAAGGCTTACCTTGCTCTGCGCTCAACAGCTCCATGTGAAGGGCCGGCGGGACTCCCTGCTCCCGCCCACCTCGCTGCGGGCGTCCCGGGGTGAGCTCCTGCTCGTCACCGGCAAGCGCCAGGACCAGCGCACCGCCCTGGCGCTGACGCTGAGCGGCCGGATGAAGCCGACCGACGGCACCCTCGAATGGGACGGCGGCACCCGGATCAAGCAGCTGCGGCAGGCGAGCGCCGTCGTGGACGCCCCCGGCGTGAACGAGCCGGAGCAGCACCTGAGCGTCCGCGACCTGGTCACCGAGGACCTCGCCCTGATCCCCCGCCGCTACCGCGGCGCGCTGCTCAGCACGCCCTGGCTCAAGGTCAACCGCTTCGAGGACATCGCCGGGCGCTGGGCCGAGGAGCTGCCCGCGGGCCGCCGGCTGGAGCTGCTGACTGCGTTGGCCCTGGCCAATCCGCTCACCGACCTGCTGGTGGTCGACTCCCCGGACCGTCACAGCGGCGATCCGGCCGACTGGCTGCCGCGGCTTCAGGAGCTGGCGTACGACGCCGGCCGGCCGCTCGCCGTCGTCGCCACCGTCGGCAGCCTCCCGCCGGGCTGGACCGGTCCAGTCGCGGAGATCGGCAACGCCGGCCCCGCGCCGGAACCGGCCGACGCTCACCAAGACCCCGAAAGCGAGGACCCCCGATGACCGTGCTGCGGCTGGCCCGTTCCGAACTGAAGCGCATGACCGGCGGCCTGATGCCGAAGCTGACCATCGTGGCCCTGACCCTGGTGCCGCTGCTCTATGGGGCCGTGTACCTGTACGCCAACTGGGATCCCTACGGCAAGCTGGACCAGATCGACGCGGCCCTTGTGGTGGAGGACACCGGTGCCACGTCCGCCGACGGCACCCGGCTGGAGGCCGGCCGGAAGGTCGCCGACAGCCTCGTCGACGGCCACGTCTTCAACTGGCAGACCGTCTCCAGCGCGGAGGCCGCGGACCAGGGCGTGAGCAGCGGCCAGTACGCGTTCGCACTGAAGATCCCCCGGGATTTCTCCGCCAACCTCGCCTCACCGGGAAGCTTCGACGCCGCCAACCAGGCCATGCTGAACGTCACGACCAACGACGCCAACAACTACCTGCTCGGCACGATCGTGGACAAGCTCACCACCGCCGTCCACACCACCGTGGCCAAGGAGGTGGGCGAGGAGACCGCCAACCAGCTCCTCACCGGCTTCGGCACCATCCACTCCCAGATGCTGAAGGCGTCCGACGGCGCCCGGGACCTCGCGGGCGGGGTGTCATCGCTGCACAACGGCGCGGCCAGCCTGCACCAGGGTACGTCGTCGCTCAGCAGCGGCGCCGGCGAACTCGTGGCCGGGCAGCGTAAACTCCTGGACGGCGCCAACACCCTGAACGCCGGGGCAGGGCAGCTCGCCGCCGGCCTGGGCCAGCTCCAGGACAAGACCGCCGCACTGCCGGCGGATTCGCAGCGGCTGGCCGACGGCGCCGCCCAGGTGGCCGCCGGAAACGCCGCGCTCAACACCAAGCTGCAGGGCATGGCGGGCCAGCTCGCATCCGCGGAACAGGCCGCGGCGAAGGCACAGCGCAGCCGGGTCGTGGCCTCCAATGACCGCCTGGTCGCGGCCAGCGTTATCACCCAGGCCCAGGCGGACGCCATCCTCGCCGACTACGATGCCACCGCCGCGCCCGCGCCTTCCGGAGCGGGAGCCGCCCTCCAAGGCGCGGCGGCCCAGGTGCAGCAGCTCGCGGACGGCTCCGCCGCCGTCAGCGCGGGTGCCGCGCAGCTGGCCGGCGCTGCCCCGGCCCTGAGCGACGCCGTCGGGAAGGCCTCCGGCGGGGCGGACCAGCTGGCGGGCGGCACCGCGGACCTCGCCGCCGGAGAGCAGAACGCCCTGGCCGGCACGGAAAAACTCGCCCAGGGCGTCCGGCAGCTCGACGACGGCGCCGCCCGGCTTGAGAGCGGCTCGGCCAAGGCGTCCGACGGCGCCGGCACCCTCGCGGGCGAACTGGCCAAGGGCGCCGGCAAGGTTCCGAACCCGGACGGCGCGCAGAAGGACAGCCTCGCCAAGGTCATGGCGGACCCCGTCGCCGTCAGCAACGTCTCGCAGGCCAAGGCGGGCTCCTACGGGGCCGGACTGGCACCGTTCTTCCTCACCCTCGCCCTGTGGATCGGCATCTTTATGCTGGTCCAGGCGATGCGGCCGGTCACCCAGCGCGCCCTGGCCTCCAACGCGCCGTCGTGGAAGATCGCCGTCGGCGGCTGGCTGCCGTTCCTGGCGGTGTCCGCCGTCCAGGCCAGCCTGCTGACCCTGGTGGTGGACGTGGGGCTGGGCCTTGACCCCGCCCATCCTGTGCTCATGTGGGTCCTGATGCTCGCCGCCGCCATGGCTTTCAGCGCGATCATCCAGGGTGTGGTGGCGCTGCTCGGTTCGCCCGGCAAGCTGGTGGTGCTGATCCTGCTGGTTCTCCAGCTGGTCTCCTCCGGCGGCACGTTCCCCTGGCAGACCACCCCGCAGCCGCTGCACGTGGTGCACCAGCTGCTGCCGATGGGCTACGTGGTCAACGGCATGCGCCACCTGATCTACGGCGCCGACCTGGCCAGCATCCTGCCCACCATGCTGGGTCTGGTTGGCTACACTTTGCTGGGACTGGCGATGTCCGCCGTCGCCGTCCGGAAGCACAAGTTCTGGACCCTGAAGTCCCTGAAGCCGGAGATCGCCGTATGAGCACCCAGCCCCGCGAGGCCGCGGCGCCCGACGCCGAGGGCGGCAAAAAGCTGCGGCCCGGGCGCACCAACGCCACCAAACAGAAATTGTTCGAGGCGTCGATGGAGCTGATCGGCGAGCGCGGGGCCGCGGGCGTGACGGTGGACGAGATCGCCGCAGCCGCCGGGGTTTCCAAGGGCACGGTGTATTACAACTTCGGCAGCAAATCGGATCTGATCGCGCAGCTGCTGCGGCACGGGGTGGACATCCTGATGGCGCGGCTGCTCAGTGTCAAAGACGGCTCGGCGGACCCGCTCGAAGCCATGGACGAAATGATCGGCCAGGCCATGGACTTCATGGCTGATTACCCGTCCTTCGCCCGGCTGTGGGTCAGCGAGAACTGGCGGACCCCCAGCGAGTGGCAGGACACCTTCGCCGAACTCCGCGGCCGGTTGCTGGGGGTGATCGGCGCCGCGATCGAGGCCGTGGCCGCCAAGTACCCGGTGGACCCCGCGCTGTCCCGCGGCAGTCTGGAGACGGCGATTTTCGGCGCCTGCTTCGTGGTGGGGCTCGACCGCCAGACCTACAATCCGGAGCGCACCCGGGCGCAAAGTGTCGCCGCAATCATGGCGATCATGCGTGGCTACGTTGTGAAGTAGCCGCACTCGGGGATGATTGTTCACATGCGCCACATGGGTAACAACGGAAAGACCGCCATCGGAGCGTCCGTCGCCGCTGTGGCCCTGCTGGTCCTCGCCGGCGCCACGCTGCACGAGACGGTGGGACTGTGGTTCCTGGCCGCGGCCGCCGTCGCCTACATCGCCTGCGTGGCCGAGGTGCTGGTCCGGCGGCGGTACAAGACGCTGCTGGCGAGCGGGATCGGCAGCATCCTCTTCATCGCCTTCGGCATCGCGTTCCTGCGGCAGTGGGGGCTGGCCTTCAATCCGGACCCGGACGCGTTGTCCACCAACGTGGACACCGAGCATCCGGACCTGTACTTCTACCTCGCGGCTGCCGCGGGGGCGGTGACGCTGCTCCTGCTGCTCGCGGGTACCGTCTTGCCCGGCCGCCGCCCCGCACCGCGGCCCGGCTACGCGTCCCGGCGCCCGGCGTCCGCGGCCAGGGGCCCGGCCCCCCGCAGGCCCGCCGCTCGCGGGGCAGCACCATCAACCGCACGCGCGGCAGCACCGCGTCCCCCGGCAGCACGTTCCGCCACGCCGTCCGCCGCGGCAGCACGGTCCGCCACGCCGCGGTCGTCGACGCCGCGGAACCCGGCTGCGCGGACGTCGGCACCGGCCGCAAAGCGCCCGGCGTCTCCGTCGTCCAAGCCGACCGCCACGTTGCCACTCAAACCGGCGGCCAAGGCCCCAGCGCGTCCGGCAGCCAAGTCCCCCACCCGCCGCTGACCGGCCGCGGCCGCGCCGCCGCGCGGACCGCGTCCCCGCAGCACGGCGGTCGCCACCCCGGCCAGCAGCAGCAGCCCGCCGGCCACTTCCGCCGCCGAGGGCACCTCGGACAGGACCAGCCACGCCGTCGTCATGCCCACCACCGGGACGAGCAGTGTGAAGGGAACAACGGCGGAGGACGGATACAGCCCCAGCAGGCGGTTCCAGATGCCGTAGCCGATGAGTGAACCGAAAACGGCGGTGTAGAGCGCACTGAGCATCGTCACCGGTTGCAGCCCCACCAGCGCATCCGAGACGGCAGCAGGCCCGTCCACCAGCAGCGAGAGTCCGGCAAGCGGCAGCGGCACGACGGCGCCGGACCACACCACGAGACCCAGACCGGACGCGGCCTTCGCCTTCCGCGCCACAATGTTGCCCCCGGCCCAGGACAGCGCAGCGGCCAGCACAATGATCAGCGGCAGGACGGGGGCCACGAGGCTGCGGCCCACGGCCACGACGGCGAGCCCGGCAATCCCCAGCACGACGCCGGCGAGCTGGCGGCGGGTGGGCCGCTCGGCCAGGATCCCGGCCGCCAGCAGGACGGTCAGCAGGACCTGGGCCTGCAGCACGAGCGAGGCCAGGCCCGCGGGCATGCCGAGCGCCATGGCCAGGTAGAGCAGGCCGAACTGGCCCGCGCTCATCAGGAGCCCGACGCCGATGATCGCCTTCCAGCTGACGTCCGGTTTGCGGATGAAGAAGATGCAGGGGAACACCACGAGGGTGAAGCGCATGGCCACGAACAGCAACGGGGGCATCTGCGCCCCCACCGGGTGTAGGCCAAGGTCAATGGCGACGAAGTTGACGCCCCACAGGATGGCGACGAGCAGGGCCAGCCCGGAATGACGAGGGGTCACCGCGCCGGCCGCTGCCGCTGCAGGGCCTCAGAGATTGCGCGGCCGTTCGCCGTGCGGGCCGTCGGTGTCGCGGCGCTCCGTGACCGTCTCCTCGCGGATCCCGGCGGTGTCACCCGCGCCTGCCGTGTCTGCCGCCTCTCCGGCGCCAGCCGTGTCTGCCGGGCGGGTGCGGTCGCCCCGGTCCCGGCGGAGTTCCTCATGCGGGTGCAGTTCCTCGTGTGTCTGGGCGTCGTGGATCCCGGCGTTGCGGGCCTCCGTGTTGCGGGTCTGCGCGTCGCGGCCGGCGGTGTCAGCGGCGCCACGTTCGGTGGTCACGACGTCCGGATCGACGTCGTCGGCCCGGCGGAGCTGCTCCTCGGCGCCGGCTCGGACAGTCTGCGCCTCCTGCTGCGTGCCGCGGGCCTGCATGCGCAGCCGTTCGGCCTCGACTTCGGCCGCCTTCGCGTCGGCTTCCGCCCGCGCCGCCTTGGCCTCGTGTTCCCGCGCGGCCAGCTGGTCGGCCTGGGCCTTTTCACGCATTTCCGCGGCCCGGTTCCGGTCCGCGTCCGTCTTGCGTTTGCGGCCCAGATAGATTGCCACTGCGATGATCGCGAGCACCACCACGATGCCGACGATGATCCCTACGAGTTGTCCTGAATCCACGCTGATCCACCTTTTCCCTCGGTCGTTAAGAAAACACCGGCAGTAAAAGCAATAACAGCATCAGTAAACAACACAATCATCGTGCTGACCATCAAGCTGCCGCCGGCAGCACCTACTTCGCCCGGGGAACCTTGAAGTGCGTGAGCCGTGCATCCTGGCCGTCCAGCTCGGCCCAGGACTTCTCCGTCTCGAAGACCGTCAGGCCGCTGGTGGGATAGCGGGTGGCCGCGTCCATGTAGGCGTCATGGTTGGAGTCCCGGGAGGCCAGATGCATGGCGAGGTCCTGCACGCCGGGCATGTGCGAGATCACCATCAAAGTCGTGACGGTGTCCGGGACGTGGTTGATGACCGCCAGCATGCGCAGCGCCGAGGCGCCGTAGAGGCCGTCCTCGAGTTTTGGCGTCGGGGCCTTGTCCCCCAGCGCACTGCACACCCAGGTGCAGGTCTGCCGGGTCCGCAGGGCACTGGAGCAGAGAATGAAGTCCGGGACCACGCCGTGCTTGAGAAGCCATTTCCCGGCCAGCGGCGCCTCCCGGTGCCCGCGCTCTTCCAGCGGCCGCTCGTGGTCCGCCACGCCGCCGGGCCAGTCCGCCTTGGCGTGCCGCATGAGCACCAGCCGTTTCATGTGATGCGCGCTCATGGCTCAATCCTAGTGCGGGCGGCCTTCGCCACGGGCGCGCTCCACCGCGGGCGCCCCTCAGTCGTCCAGGACGAACGTCACCTCCAGCACCACATGCCAGGCCACGACGGCGCCGTCGCTGATTTCGACCTTCTGCTCCTTCACCCACGCGCCGGTGACGTTCCGCAACGTCTTGTTGGCCCGGTCGACGCCTTCCTTGATCGCGGCATCAAACGAGGTCTTGGAGTTGGAGCTCAGGGTAGTAATTCGTGCAACAGACATGATTCCTCCCGATAGTCGGATCGACGGGACCGAGACTACGCCGACGGCAGGAAACACAACAGAGTCCAAAGCCGTGGAGGCACATGCTCCGTCAGCTGGACCACTCAAGGCGACCAATGCCTGTTGCAAGGGCGCTGCAGCGCAGCGGCACATCCCGCGCGGAGGGCGGCGTTTTGCGTAGTGCCGCATCGCCGACCGAGGAACGAGGGAGGTGTCTAAGGCACGGCAAAATGCCGTCAGGCGCGCGACCCGCGTGCCGCGAAAGCGAAAGCGCCCGCCCCACAAGAAGGGACGGACGCTTTGCGAGAAGCCAGAGCTAGATGGAGTATTCCGGAGCAGCCCAGACAACAACCTCGGGGTGCTCGTAGAACCGGTAACCCTGGCCGCGGACAGTGCGCACGGTATTGGCGAGCCGGCCAAGCTTGGAGCGCAACCGGCGGATGTGCACGTCGATGGTGCGCTCGTTGGGCACCTCTTCGGCGTTGCGCCACAAGCCCTCGAGGAGCTCGTCGCGGCCCACGGTGCGGGTGCCGTTCTCCACGAGGTAGTTGAGGAGCTCGAATTCCTTGAACGTGAGGTTCAGCGATTCGCCGTCGAGCGCCACTTCACGGCGGGCGAGGTCGATCAGCACGCCGGACGGGCGCGGGTCCTGCGGCTGCTGCAGGCGTGCGTTCTCGACACGCTGGCGGGCACCGGCGGTCGGGTCGCCGAAGGTGGACCGGACGACGTCGAGCGCGGAACCCGGCGCCGAGGCCGGGGCGACGGCGACGGCGGCGTAGCTTTCGGCGCCGGACACCAGGGACTGGGCGTAAGCGCGGATCTCCTGGGCCAGCTTGGCAATGGAGGTTCCGGCGGCGGCTGCGGTCTCCTCATCGATGCCCATGTAGAGCACGAAGCCGCGGGCCACGTTGTCGTTGGGCACGGGGCGGACCGCACTGCCGTTGCCAGGTGCAATCACCGGGGTCGGGGCGGTGGACGGGGCCGGTTCGGCCGCGGGGACGGCGCGAAGCTGGCCGTAGGAGTTGGGGTTGTAGCCCTGCGCCGCGTAACCGGGAGCGGGGAAGCTGTTGCCGGAGCCGGCGGGGCCGAAGCTCGGCCGGCCGCCGAAGCCCTGGCGGAGACCGGTCTGGCCGGCCTTGTTGGCGTTACGGACGGAGATGTGGACGTATCCGGATGCAACTGACATGGAATGCTTACCTCAATGTGAATGGCCGTCATCGCGGCTCGAATGCTGGTTCCCCGCAATGAGAACTGGGGAGGGGCGCCCGACGCTGGGCTGGGGGCGAATGCCTAGAAACGTTCTGGGGTGTAGAAGTTAGGCGTGCATTCGACAACAGGGCATCTCAGTACCAGCTGGTGCGCTGATCCAGGAAGCTGCGGCTGCAGGTGCTGTTGAGTTCTTGTTCACAATTGAAGTGTGCAACGTAACAATAAGAACTAGCAAGTAACAATGGACTCCAAAGTCCGCATCGTGAGACGAAAACGCCGATTGTAGCGCAAATCACAATTTTGGTAAGCCTACGAAACAATACGCGTTCTGCCGAACGAGTGGCCTTTTGGGACTCCTGGCCGAAGATTCTTCGCCACTTCTCACCTCAGGTCGGAAATCGTTCACTGTGGGGATAGATGGAGGAATTCTCCAGGAGGAGTTCCGCCGCCGTCACCAGTCCACGGAGTGGGCATGCTGCCGGGCCCGCTTGGCCCGGCAGCCCCACCCGCTACGGAAGTTCGCGCAGGTCAGTTGGTCTGGCCGGTGCCGGTGGCCGCCACGATCTGGACCGACGACGCCGTGTAGCCGGTTCCGGCCTTGGCGGCGACCACCCGCACGGTCCCGCCGGCGACGATATCCGCGACGCTCAGCTGGGTGCCGGTGCCGCCGGCCTGCTGACGCCGCTGTTGCGCGTGGCTCAACACCACATCGCTGCCCAGGGCGTAACTGCGCGTGAAACCGTCGCTGCTCTTGACAGTGACCGAGGACGAACTCACCGCGCTGACGGTCCCCAACTGCTCGGCCGTGGTGGTGTACTCGCTTCCGTTCAGGACGACATATTCGGCGTGCACCGCGGAGGAGAGTCCGCCGGACATTCCGCCCACGCCTCCGGCGTCGAAGTCGTCATGACCGCCCGGCCCGGACAGCCCGCCGTCGTCGAATCCGCCCTGCTGCGCGCCGGGCATCCCCGGAACGGACCCCTGGCTGCCGCCCGGTCCGCCGGCCGCCCCCGCGGCAGTATTGCTGGCCGCCGCCGAACTGGACGTGAGGGCATAGACCCCCACCCCGGTGCCGGCTGCCAGGACAACTGCTGCGCCGGCGACGGCGAGCCCCCGTTTGAGGGTCCACGGCTTGTCCGCGGAGGTCCGCGGGGCTGTCCCCGACGGCGCGCCCCACCCCGGGGCGGCCGGAGCGCCCCAGCCCGGTGCCGCGCCGACGTCGGGCTGACCGGCTGCCGCCGGCTGTCCCGCAGGGGGCGTGGTCACGGGAGCCGGTCCCTTTTGCAGGCCGGTGCCGGGGTCGGGCGTTGGCCGGGAGCCGGCTCCGGGGTTCTGATCGCTCATCATGTCTCTCCTGTCGGGGTGCGGATTCGTGTCCACCCCAGAGTCGTAAGCGATCCTGTGCCCGGGCTGTGCGTGCCGACAGCCGTGGCTGTGACCTTCCCCGGGGCCCTGCGGGACCCTACGGGAGCGGGGTTGCGGGCGGGAACCGGGGCGAATGGGTCCGCTCGCTCCCCGGGCGGCATCCAGCTCGGTAGTCTGGGATTCACAGGTGCCGCACAGGGTCCCCAAAGCCGCGCCTCAACGGCAGATCGGAGAGTCTTTCCATGGCCACTTCGCACTCCATGACCAACAACCTGCCCCAGCTGACGCACCCGGACGGCTCCCCCATTCGCGCCCTGGTGGTGGACGACGAGCCCAGCCTGTCCGAGCTTATGAGCATGGGGCTGCGGATGGCCGGCTGGTCCGTGGCCGTGGCGGCGGACGGCCCGGCCGCGGTCAAACTCGCCAAGGATTTCCGCCCCGACGTGCTGGTCCTGGACGTGATGCTCCCCGGGTTCGACGGCGTCGAACTCCTCAGCCGCATCCGCGCGTTCGCGCCGGAAGTCCCGGCCCTGTTCCTCACCGCGAAGGACGCCGTCCAGGACCGCATCGCCGGCCTGGCAGCCGGCGGCGATGACTACGTCACCAAGCCGTTCAGCATGGAAGAGGTCCTGCTTCGCCTGCACCGGCTGGTGCAGCGTTCCGGGGTGGCCGCCATGGACACCGCCGAGCTGGTGGTGGGTGACTTGGTGCTCAATGTGGACACCCGGGACGTCACCAGGGCCGGGGAAGAGCTGCATCTGACTGCCACGCAGTTCGAGCTGCTGCGCTACCTCATGGAAAACCCCAAGCGGGTCATCAGCAAGGCCCAGATCCTGGACCGCGTCTGGGACTACGACTTCGGCGGACAGGCAAACATCGTGGAGCTCTACATTTCCTACCTCCGCAAGAAGATCGACGCCAAGCACGCACCCATGATTCACACGGTGCGCGGCGCCGGCTATGTGCTGAAACCGGCGGACTGATCCGTGCCCACACTTTCCGGCGTGACACCCGTATCCGGGCACGACTGGCGCAACCCGTCCACGTGGCACCTACGCACCCGGCTGGTCCTCGTCGCCATGGGACTGCTCGTGGCCATCTGCGGCGCGGTGGGAGTGTTCAGCTACGCCTCGATGGACGTTTTCCTCACCCAGCAGCTCGATAAGCAGCTCGCCAGCGCAGCGCACCGTTCCAGCGAGTTCGGCCGGCCGGAATCCGACAACCCCGGCGGCCGGCCGGACCCCCTCGAAGCCCGGGGGCAAGGCATCGGCACGCTCAACGCACGCGTGCTGAACGGCACCGTGGCCAGCGCCGGTTTCCTGGCCGGGGACGCCAGCCGCGAGAGCCTCTCCTCCGCGGACAATGCCGTCCTCCTGGCGCTCACCCCGAACGGTGCGCCCGTGGACCGCACCCTTTCGGCCGGCGACTACCGGCTGACCGCGGTGCGGGCGCCCTACGGGGACGTCATTGTCACCGGGCTCCCGCTGGCGGAAAAACAAAATACGCTGGCCTCGCTCGTGTGGACCCTGGGCGTGGTATCCGCGGGCGGCCTGGTCCTGATCGGCCTAGCGGGCACCGCCGTCATCCGCCGCACCATGAAGCCGCTGGAACAGCTCTCCGAAGTGGCCACCAAGGTCTCCCGCCTCCCGCTGGACGCCGGCGAGGTGGCGCTGGGAGTGCGCGTCCCAGAGTCGGCAGCCCATCCGGGAACCGAGGTGGGCAGCGTGGGCTACGCGCTGAACCAGATGCTGGAGAACGTCTCCAACGCCCTTGAAGCGCGGCAGGAGAGCGAAATGAAGGTGCGGCAGTTCGTCGCCGACGCCTCGCACGAGCTGCGCACGCCGCTCACGGCCATCCGCGGCTACACGGAGCTGATGCGGATGACCGAGCACTTCACGCCCGACGGGGAGAAATCCCTGGCCCGGGTCCAAAGCCAGTCCGAGCGGATGACCACCCTGGTGGAGGACCTGCTGCTGCTGGCACGCCTGGACGAGGGGCAGCCGCTCAAGGTCACCGACGTCGACCTCACCCAGCTGGCCATCGAGAGCGTGAGCGACGAGAAAGTCATGGCCCCTGACCGCCTCTGGCAGCTGGAACTCTCGGACGAGCCCGTGCTGGTGCGCGGCGACGCGGCCCAGCTCCACCGGGTCCTCGCCAACCTCCTCTCCAATGCCCGCAAGCACACGGCGCCCGGAACGAAGGTTGTCACGGGCGTCACGCGGTCGGCGGACGGCAGCGCCGTGGTCACCGTGACGGACAACGGCAGCGGCATCGCCCCTGAATTCCTCGGCCGGGTCTTCGCCCGCTTCGCGCGGGCGGACGCCGCACGCACTAACCCGGTCACCGAAGCCGGGACCTCGACGACGGCGGTCGCGACGGCGGTGGCGGCCGGGGCCTCCGAGGGCACCAGCGGACTGGGCTTGTCCATTGTGCAGTCGATCGTGGAGGCCCACGGAGGAGCCGTCGAGGTGACTTCCCGGCCGGGCCGGACGGAATTCGCCGTCCGGCTGCCCGCGGTACCCCCGGCGGCGTAGCCGGCTCAGCCGGCCAGCCGGCCGCGAGGCTTCCGGATCTCGACGTCAACGCAGGTGGTGGACTTCCACAGGCCCCGCACAGCTTGGCCCTAAAGCCCTCATATGGGCCGCCGGGAAAGTTGAGCCATGACGTTCACAGACCAGGCTCCAGGAACCCCGCCCCACCCTGCGGCGGCGACGCCGGCCGGACCGGCAATAGCCGGTGCGACCGAACCGCCCGAAGCGGCCGAAGCGGCCGCCGGAGTTGCGGCCGCCGGCCCCGCCCCCGGCGGAGTCGCCCTGGCCGACGCGCCCTGCCCGGACCCGCTCGCCGCAGCGTTCACCGGCACTGCCGGCAGGCGGTTCCCGGTCGATACGCGCACCACCGCACCGCTGCTGGATGTCACCATCCCGGTCTTCAACGAGGAACGGGACCTTGAGGCCTGCCTGCGCCGGCTCCACGCTTATCTTGTCGGTCTCTTCCCGCACTCCTTCCGAATCACGGTGGCGGACAACGCCAGCACCGACGGAACGCTCCAGACGGCCGAACGCGTGGCCCGGGAGCTCCGCGAGGTCAACGTGGTCCACATGGCCGAAAAGGGCCGCGGGAACGCGCTGCGCAAGGTGTGGCTCGCCTCGCCGTCGCCGGTCCTGGCGTACATGGACGTGGACCTGTCCACCGATCTGGCGGCGCTCGGCCCCCTGCTGGCCCCGCTGATTTCCGGCCATTCCGACCTCGCGATCGGGACCCGGCTGACCCGCAACTCGCGCGTGGTCCGCGGGCCCAAACGGGAATTCATCTCGCGCAGCTACAACCTCCTCCTGCAGTCCTGCTTGGGCGCCCACTTCAGCGACGCCCAATGCGGCTTCAAGGCCATCCGGGCGGACGTGGCCCGGCAGCTGCTCCCCCACACCCTGGACAACGCCTGGTTCTTCGACACCGAGCTGCTGGTTCTGGCCGAAAAATGCGGCCTGCGCGTCCACGAAGTCCCGGTGGACTGGACCGACGACCCGAACTCCAGCGTGGACATCGTCCAGACCGCCCTCGCGGACCTGCGCGGCATGGCCCGGCTGAGCCGGGACCTGGTCTCGGGCCTGATCCCGGTTCCCGAGCTCCGGGCCGCCCTGGCCCGCGGACCGCTGCCGGCCACCTCGCGCGGCCAGGAACAAAGCCCGGGCGGAGGCCTCTTCGGCCAGCTCGTGCGTTTCGGCAGCATCGGGGTGGCCTCCACCCTCGCGTACCTGCTGATCTTCCTGCTCTGCCGCGTAATCATGGACCCGCAGCTGGCCAACTTCCTCGCGTTGCTCAGCACGGCCGTGGCCAACACCGCGGCCAACCGGCGGTTCACCTTCGGCATCCAGGGCAGCAGCCAGGCGGCACGCCACCACTTTGAGGGCCTGCTGGTGTTCGGGATCGGGCTGGCCCTGACCTCCGGCGCACTTGCCCTGGTCCACGGCGTGTCCGGCGGCACCCCGGACCGCTGGCTCGAGCTGGTAACCGTCACCGCCGCCAACCTGACCGCCACCGCGGTCAAATTCCTGCTCTTCCGGCTGGTGGTCTTCCGCCACCGGCCCGACCCGGCGGCTCCGAAGCCCGGCGCCCTCGCCGCGGCTTCGTCGCACGGCTCTACCGACTCCGCCCTCCCCCACACAGAAACGGCCAAGTAAATGACCGCAACCATCAACCCCGCCACCGGAGCCCCGGCCGGCAGCCCGCACGCGTCGGCGGGCGGGCCCACAACGACGCCGGCTAACCCGGCAGCTCCCTTGCCGCCCGCCGTGCAGGGCCGCCGCGCACGCCTGCTGTTCGGGCCGCAGCCGCGGTGGGTGCGGCCCTCGGCGGCCCTGTTGCTGGTCCTCACCGCAGTGTTGTACCTGTGGAACCTGGAAGCCACCGGCTACGCCAACTCCTTCTACGCCGCGGCGATCCAGGCCGGCACCAAGGACTGGACCGCGCTGCTCTTCGGCTCGCTCGACGCCGGCAACGCCATCACGGTGGACAAGCCGCCGGCCGCGCTCTGGATCCCGGCCCTTGCCGGGCGGATCTTCGGCTTCTCGGCGCTGAGCATGCTCATTCCCCAGGCGCTGATGGGGGTGGCCGCCGTCGGGCTTCTGTACCTGACGGTCAAACGGGTGTCCGGTCCGGCGGCTGGCCTGCTGGCCGGCGGCGCCCTGGCGCTGACGCCGGTGGCCGCCCTGATGTTCCGGTTCAACAACCCGGACGCCCTGCTCACCCTGTGCCTGGTGCTGGCCGCCTACCTCACCACCCGGGCCATCGAGAAGGCTGGCTGGAAGTGGCTGGCCGCCGCCGGCGCCGTGATCGGCCTGGCCTTCCTGGCCAAGATGCTGCAGGGTTTCCTGATTGTGCCCGGACTGACCCTGGCCTACCTGTGGGCGGCGCCCGCCACCCTGGGCCGGCGGCTCCTGCACCTGCTCGCCGCCGCGGCGGGGATCGCCGTCGTGGCCGGAAGCTACCTTGCACTGTTCCAGCTGACGCCCGCCTCCACCCGGCCCTATATGGCGGGATCGGAGACCAACAGTTTCCTGGAACTCACGTTCGGCTATAACGGGCTGGGCCGGATCACCGGATCCGGCGGCGGGATGCCCGGCGGCGGCTTGGGTGGTAACGCCGGCGGGCCGGGCGGCAGCGGCAACGTGGGCTTCGGCGGCGCGGCCGGGATCACCCGGATGTTCGGCGCCAGCTTCGGCGGCGAGGTGTCCTGGCTGCTGCCCGCGGCCCTGATCCTGCTGGCCGCCGGGTTGTGGTTCACCCGCCGCCAGGCCCGGACCTCGGCCACCCGCGCGGCGCTGTTGCTCTGGGGCGGCTGGCTGCTGGTCACTGCCGGCATCTTCAGCTTCATGAGCGGCACCGTGCACCCGTACTATGCCGTGGCGCTGGCACCGGCCATCGCGGCGTTGGTTGGCATCGGTTCCGTGGAACTGTGGCGGGGCCGTTCCTACTGGCCGGCGCGGATGGTGCTGGCCGTGACGGTGCTGGCCACCTCGGCGTGGTCCGCCGTGCTCCTTGGCCGCGACCCCGCCTGGCTGCCAGGGCTCCGGGTGATCGCCGTGGTCCTGGGCGTCCTGGCCGCCGCGGCGCTGCTGCTCCGGGTGGACAGCCTGGCGGCGCTCCCGGCCCGGTTCCGCAAGGCTGCCACGGCCGGCGTCGTGGTCCTCTCACTGCTGGCGGGCGGCCTGGGCACCACGGCCTGGACGCTGGCGACGGCGGCCCAGCCGCACTCCGGGTCGATCCCGACGTCGGGGCCCACCGCCTCCGCGATGGGCGGCGGCTTCGGGGCGGCCGGCAGGCCGGAGGGCGACGGCGGAAGCGCCGGCACCAGCGGTGCGGGCGCCGACGCCCCCGGCGGACCCGGCGGGGAAACGTCTTCGGCGGAGCTGACCGCCCTGCTGAAGTCCTCCGGCGCCAAGTGGTCCGCGATTGTCTCCGGCGCCACCCAGGCCGCCAGCCTGGAACTCGCCACCGGCACCAGCGTGATCGCGCTGGGCGGCTGGAACGGCGGTGACCCCTACCCCACGCTCGCGCAGTTCCAGGCGATGGTGGGCCGCGGCGAAATCGGCTACTTCATCTCCGGCGGTATGGGCGGAATGGGCGGGGGCCGCGGCGGCAACTCCGAGGTCGCCAACTGGGTCGCGGCCAACTATCAGGCGCAGACCGTCGGCAACACCACCGTCTACAAGCTGGGGGCCTAGCCGCCGTGAAGGACACCCTGAACCTCCGCACCGGACCGACGCCGCACCGTCCCCGCTCGCGGACTAGGCAGGCCGCTGGGCGGCGCACGCGTTAGCCCCGCCGTTTCGACGGTTCCCCGCGCACCCGATGCTTCCCATCAGCTGGTGGGCAGGGAACCGTCGAAACGGGCCTGCCCGCCGCGGACCTGAAAGCAAGACGCCACTCCGCGGCAGCCATGTGCCGTTACCTAAATGTGACATCTGAGTGGAAGTCCGGTACCGTTTTAGGGTGCGGTCATCGATCTAGCCGCATATCCGGGCTGACGCCAAACTCTGCCGCTTCCCGGATTCCCATGGACCAGGCAGAGACGGGGAACCCAGAGTTCCCGGGCATTCTGCATCCATGCACCCTTGGGGTTAAGCCGCCACGTCGAGATTCCGTGCGGCCGGATTTCGCATCCGAACCCGACAGCTAACTCCGTAGGCGTTGAGAGGCGAACATGACTGAATTCAAGGTACCCGCACGCCCAGAAGGCGCTAAACGCACGTCCGACGCCGAGAGCGCGCGCCACCGCGCCGAGCCGGCGAAGCGCGTTTCGGCCCTGTCCCGCGCCGGGCTCAGGACCAACGGCAAACGCGCCGCCGTCGTAGTGTCCGCTTTTGCGGTCCTGCTGGGGGCAGGCGCGGCGGGCCAGGCGTCCGGCACGGCCGCGCACACCGCCGACGCGGCCAAGGACACGGCAGCGTCCCTGCAGACCCTGGACTTTGAACGCGTCGGCAGTAACGCTCCTGCATCCCCCGCCGCCGCGAACGTGGAGGCCCAGGCGGCCAAGGTCGCGCCCGCCAAGGCGAAAGCCCCGGCCAAACCAGCTGCCAAGGCCCCGGCAGCGAAGGCCAAGCCCGTAAAAGCCCCGGCGCCCGCTCCGGCGAAGCCGGTGGCCGTCGACGATCCCGCCGGCGCGCAGGCCTATGCCGCCGCCCAGCTGCCCGCGCACGGCTGGGCAGCGAGCGAGATGCAGTGCCTGCTGAAGCTGTGGACCAAGGAATCCGACTGGAAGACCACGGCCACGAACCCCAGCAGCGGCGCCTACGGCGTGGTGCAGTCCCTGCCGGCCGAGAAGATGGCCAGCGCCGGCGCAGATTACCGGACCAACTACCGGACCCAGATCAACTGGGGCCTGCAGTACGTGCAGGACCGCTACGGTTCGCCGTGCGGCGCCCTGAACTTCCACTACGCGAACAACTGGTACTAAGCCACACGCACCGCGGGCCTTGCGCCCGGCTGGAGGAGGCCCCGGATCCACAGGATCCGGGGCCTCACGTGCGCCTGCCGCCGCGCGGCCCGCGGAATACGGGGCCAGTGGACGGCTAGCCGCCTGAACGGCTGGGGATGTATTGCACCGCCCATTTGTTGCCATCCGGATCGGCGAAGTAGACGAAATGCCCCCAGTCCTGAACGTCGATGTCGCTGACGTCGACACCGTTGTCCTTGAGCTGCCGGTGCGCCGCCTGGATGTCGTTGACCACCAATTGCAGGCTGGGGGCGGTGCCGGGCGGGGCATCGTTGAGGCCCTCGCCGATCGCGATAGAGCAACCGGAACCCGGCGGCGTCAGCTGGACGAAGCGGATGTTCTCCGCGGGGCGTTCGTCGTAGTCGGCGTTGAAACCGACCTTGTTCACATAGAAGTCCTTGGCCCGGTCCACATCCGAGACGGGGACAAACACCAGTTCAAGTTTCCAGTCCATGGGCACAGGCTAGTCCCGGACGCGTGCCGCCGGAACCCTTGACCGCAGGACCTGTTAACCGCACCTCGAGGGGCGGCACTGAACCCCGGTTGCTAGACCGCGATGCCGTACAGGCGGTCTCCGGCGTCGCCCAGGCCGGGCACAATGTAGGACTTCTCGTTCAGCTTTTCGTCGATGGAGGCCAGGACAATGGTCACGTTGGCGTCCGAGAGCTCTTCTTCCAGCTTGGCCAGGCCCTCCGGGGCGGCCAGCAGGCAGATGCAGGTGACGTCCGAGGCGCCGCGCTTGAAGAGGAACTTGATCGCCTCGCGGAGCGTGCCGCCGGTGGCCAGCATGGGGTCCAGGACGAAGATCTGGCGGTCCGTCAGGTCCTCGGGCAGGCGCTCGGCGTAGGTGATGATGTCCAGCGTCTCTTCGTCGCGGGCCATGCCCAGGAAGCCCACCTCGGCGGTGGGGACCAGCTTGGTCATGCCTTCCAGCATGCCGAGCCCGGCGCGCAGGATCGGGACCACCAGCGGGGTGGGCTTGGTGAACGCGGTGCCGATGGTGGTGCTGACCGGCGTCTCGATGGTCACCGGTTCGGTGCGGACGTCCCGCGTAGCCTCATAGGCGAGGAGCGTGACGAGCTCCTCGGTCAGCTGGCGGAAGACCGGGGACGGGGTGTTCTTGTCCCGCAGAACGGTGAGCTTATGGGCGACCAGCGGGTGGTCCACAACGAGAGTGCGCATGGGTCAAAACTATCACCCGGACGCTGAGGACCGTCCCCCGGAGCCGGGGGTATCGGCGTCGGCGGCGGCACCAGCGGCGGCGTCGTCCGGGGCGGGGTCGCGCAGGTGCGCCTCGTTGTCGAACGTCGGCGCGGGGCCGGTGTGCTCCCGGTGCCGCAGCACATGGAACAGCCGGTGGGCCAGGATCACGATCCCCACCCAGCCCAGTCCCAGCGCCCAGCCGAAGATCACATCGGTCATCCAGTGGTGGCCCAGAAAGACGCGGCTCATGCCCATCAGGAAGATGAACACCGCGCCGGCCGTGATGAAAGCCACGCGGGCCACGGTTCGCTGCACCTGCAGGCAGGCAAGGTAGACCACCAGCCCGATCACCACCGTGGTGTTCAGCGTGTGGCCGCTGGGGAACGACGGCGAATCCTCGTAGGGCGGCACCGCGTCGGCGTGGTCGGGGCGGGTCCGGCCGATCAGCTTCTTGCCGACGGTGGTCGCGGTGATGGAAGCGGCGGCGGCGCCCCCGATCAGGATCAGCGGCCGCCAGGTCCGGGAGACCCAGATCAGCCATGCCGTCAGGATGCTGGCCAGGATCGGCATGCCGATCCCGCCGCCAATATTGGTGAAGCCGGTGACGAACGCGTCCAGGCCAGGGCTGCGCAGCTGTTGCATGAACGACAGCGTCGGCTTGTCCAGGCTGGCCAGGCCGGCGTCGTCCACGACGTCGTCGTAGACTTCCGCGCTTGTCAGCGCCAGGGCGACGACGACGACGCCGCCGATCAGCATCGTGATCCACAGCGCGGCGTACGGGACCACCCACCTGCCCCAGCGCCGCATCAGCCAGCTCTCAGTCTTGGTGCTCAATGCCGTCTCCCGACTTCCCGGTGCACCGGCCAGGTGCACAGCTTGCTTAGTGTCGAAACTATCATTGAGCCATGACTACCCCCGAGCCCCGCCATGCCGAATGGATGGGCCTGGCCCTGGCCGAGGCTCGCCGGGCGCTGGCTACCGCGGACGTGCCGATCGGCGCCGTCGTGATCGGGCCGGACGGTTCGGTGCTGGGCGCCGGCCGCAATGAACGGGAGGCGCTCGGGGACCCGACGGCGCACGCCGAGATGGTGGCGATCCGGGAGGCCGCGGCCCGGCTGCGTTCGCGCCGCGCCCTGGCGGGCCTGCACGACGACGGCTGGCGGCTGGAGGACTGCACCCTGGTGGTGACGCTGGAGCCGTGCGCCATGTGCGCCGGCGCCGTGGTGCTGGCCCGGATTCCGCGGGTGGTCTTTGGCGCCTGGGACGAGAAGGCCGGGGCTGCCGGCTCCGTCTTCGACATTCTCCGCGAGCGCCGGCTCAACCATTGGGTGGAGGTCTACGCCGGGGTCCGGGAGCAGGAGTGCGGCTCGTTGCTGCGGGATTTCTTCGCCGGCCACCGCGGGGCCTGATACTCCCGTTCGGACGGCGCCGCACGTAATGCGTCACGTGTAGCGCACCGGCCCGGCTACCGCTCGGCGGTGGCCGTGGTGGACGCCCGCAGCGCGTCGATCCGCTTCTGCCGTGACGCCGGTGAGTCGAGGCTGAAGGCGCGGAAATCGCCCAGGTTCTCCCTGATCCAGGCCTCCACCTCGGCGATCCGCTGAGTCACCGCCGCGGTCGGTGTGCCAAACACCCAGGCGGCGATCTCCTCCCGGCCCGGATCGTACTGCCACAACCCGATGATCCGGCCGCGGTCCATAATCGGATGGTCCGGCAGGTCGGCCTGCAGCGCCAGCGAACCCAGCGCCTTCTTGTCCTGGTCCTCCGCGGCCAGCAGCTCCGCCGCGTTCCGGCGCAGCAGCACCAGGGAATCGGTTCCGGCGAGCAGCTGGATTTGCTCCTCCCCCGGTTCCTCGAAGGCGGCGAGGCGTTCGACGTCGTCGGGCAGTACCCAGAGCGGGTCTTCGCCGGCGGCAGTGGGGACCTGGACGGCGCCGACGGCGGCGAGCGCGGCCTTGCTCTGCGCCACCGTGAAGCCGGTGAACCACTGCGACTGCTTGAAGGTGGCTCCTCCGGTCCAGCCGAGGTACCGCCGGACCAGCTCGTCGCGAACTTCATCGTCACTGAGCATGCTGGGCTGCAGCCCCCACGGCTCGTAGGCGTAGCGTTGCTGGTCCAGCCGGCCATTGGCGGGGACGCGGCGGATCCGCCCGTCCGCCTGCAGGATGCCCAGCGCGGTGGGCAGCGTGGTGGTGGCACCCTTTTTCTTGCCCTCCTCGCCGAGGTTGCGCACCGAGTCGCCGAGTTCGTCCTTGAGTTGCCGAGGGTCCAGCGGCACTCCCGCTTCGGCGAGGGCATGCAGCACCTGTTCCTCCAGCAGCGCAATTTCTCCGCGATCCACCCCGAGCCGGCCGGCGACCTTGAAGCTTGCCTCGGCGGCGTCCCGTCCCAGCCGCAGCGCCCAGGCGAAGTCGTCGGCGCCCAGCACGTAGGTGCAGCCGCGCGCCGCCGGGAGTTCCAGGATCCGGTGCGCCAGGACGTCCCGGTCCACCTGCGCGCGCCGGATGCCGGCCCGGGCGAAGAGCGTCAGGTACGGGTTGGCGCCGCCCACGGACCGCGCCCAGCCGGCCCGGGCAAACACCTGTTCCGCCGTGCACCCGGCCAGCGAGCCGTCCAGGCCCTGCCGGTGCCACGACCACGCCCGGAGCCGTTCGGGGGTGAGGCTCTCCGCGGGCGGCAGTTGCACGGTCATGGGCTCGGTGGTCATGGGGTCATTCTGCACCAGCTTCCCCGGCGGCGGTATCGATCCCGGGGTCCATTTTCCGCCGCTATTCCGTGGGGCGCGCGCCAAGGACGGCCAGCACGGCCCGCGCCGTGGCGTCCCAGCCGGGTAGGTGATCCCTTGCGGCCCGGGCGGCGGCCCGCCATTGGGCGCGGAGTTCCGGGTCGGTAAGCCAGCGGCGGAGCAGCGCTGCCAGCGGCGCGGGGTCCGCGTTGAGTTCGACGGCGGCGCCCGGCAGCGCCGTTGCTTCGGCTGCGGGGGTCCCGGCGGCGGCGAGGGCCGTGACCGCGGCGTCTGCGCCCGGGGTGCCGGCGGCGAGGGCCTCGACGGCACCCGTGCCTTGCCGGACGATCACCGAAATACCGCGGGCCAGGGATTCGGTGACCACCAGCCCGTAGGTCTCGGCCCGGGAAATCAGCAGGCTGAGGTCGGCGGCAGCCCACTGGGCCTCCAGTGCGCTTCCGCGCAGCTCGCCGGGCAGGCGGACCCGTCTGCTCAGGCCGAGGCGTTCCGTTTCCTGCCGGAGCAGGGTGGCGTAGGCGGGATCTGCGGTGTCCGAACCGGCGAGGGATGCCGTCCAGGGAAGGTCGGTGAGCTGCGAGAGGGCGCGGAGCAGCAGCAGCTGGTCCTTGTTGGGCAGCAGCGCGGCCAGTGCGAGGAGGTGCGGTGGCTCGGAACCGGCCGCGGACGGTGCCGGCTCGGACCCGGGGAGCGCCACGCTGATTCGGGGCAAGCCGGGCGACCCGTGCCGCTCCCGCAGGGCCGCCGCGGCGGAAGTGCTGGTGCAGATGACGCCGGCCGCGGCCTGCAGGGCGCGGTGTTCCAGTTCCGGATGCGTGCCCAACGGCATGTGCAGCAGGACCCAGGCCGGCACCCCGGCAGCCGCCGCGGCTTCGAGCTCGTCCGGGGCCCCGCAGGCCACCAGCCCGTCCACCAGGGTGATCCGGCCGCCGTCGGATTCCAAGAGCAGGCGGCCGAACCGCTGCCGGTCCGCCGCGCTGCCCACCGGCCAGTCGCCGTCGACCTCGCAGGACACCGCTGCCACCCCTAGGTCGGCGAGGGCGCGGAGCAGCGCCGCGTTGTAGGCGTTGCCGCCGGAGTTGTGGCGCACGTTGCCGGGCACCAGGAGGCGGAGGCCGGGCGCTTCCACGTGGCTGCTAGCCGGCGTCGAATTCGAGCGAGTAACTGGCCCAGGCGTCGGGGGTTTCGCGCAGGGTGACGTCGATGCCGGCGAGGGCCTTCCCGTCCTGGCCGCCGCGGATCCGGCCGGCCACCGCGTCGGCGATGTACTGGGACAGGGCTTCGGTGGTGCTGAGTTTGCCGGTGAAGTCCGGGTGCTCGTCGAGGTTCTTGTAGTTCAGGCCCGCCAGGACGTCGTCCAGCACGTCGCCGGCTTCGCCGATGTCCAGCACGATGGCATCCTCGTTCAGGGCCCGACGGCGGAAGGTCACCTCGGTGACGAAGGTGGCTCCGTGCAGGCCCTGCGCGGGGCCGAAGGCCGGGCGCGGCAGGCTGTGGGCGATCATGAAATTGCGGCGGACGGTCAGGCTGAACACGGATTACCTCGTGGTTTCTGTTGCGGGGGCGTCGGTGGTGGAATCTTCTGTGGCCGGAGTGCCGGCAGGGTATTCGATGACGTGGCAGAGCGCGTCCAGGCTGCCTTCGGAGAGGCGCTGGACGACGTCGGGCAGCTCGCTGAAGCTGGACGTGCCGGTGAGGAAGGCGTCAAAGACCGGGTCGGCCAGCAGCGAGACGGCGAGGTCCAGCCGGTCGGCGTTGCTGCGGCGGTGGCGCCGGGCGCGGGCCACCACGCCCACCTGGCTGGCGCGGATGGAGAGCCGGCGTGCGTGGAAGTCCTCCCCCAGCGGCAGCGTGACCAGGCGGTCCGCGTACCAGGACATCTCGATGATCTCGCCCTCGTCGCCCACCAGTTGCAGGGCGCGTTGCAGCCCGGCCTGCGAGGCGGAGCAGTGGATCACGATGTCGCAGTCCGGCAGCGCGTCGTCGGGGTGGCAGAAATCGACGCCGAGGGTGTCGGCGAAGGCGCGCTTGGCCGGGTCGACGTCGATCAGTTGCAGCCGGCCCAGCGGGAAGGTGCCGAGGAGCTTGGCGACCATGCCGCCGACCAGTCCGGCGCCGATCACGGCAACGCGGTCGCCGAGGCGGGGACCGGCCTCCCAAAGGGCGTTGACCGCGGTCTCCACGGTCCCCGAGAGCACCGCGCGGCGGGCGGGAACGCCGTCTGGGACCCGGGTGAGCGACTCGACCGGGACAATGTAGCGGTCCTGGTGCGGGTAGAGACAGAAGACCGTCTTGCCCTTCCAGTCCGCGGGGCCCTCCTCGACGACGCCGACGGAGAGGTAGCCGAACTTCACCGGCGACGGGAAGCTGCCTTCCTGATGGGGGGCTGCCATTTCCGAGGCAACACACTCCGGCACGCGGGCGTTGTGCACGACCATTTCGGTGCCCTTGCTGATGCCGGAGTAGAGCGAGCGCACCAGGGCTTCACCGGGGCCGGGCGCGGGCAGTTCCTCACGCCGGAGCTCGCCCTGCTCCGGGCCGACGGTCCAGTATGCGGTTGCGGTGGTTGGGGCTGGGGTTGTCTGGTTCGGGTTGCTCATCTTGCTTATGAATCTAGTGCCGCGGCCGGACGTGGGAAAGCTTCGGGGCGGCGGGGCGGGGTGCGTCGGGGCATTTTCTACGGCTGTGTGGGCGCCGTTTTGGGGTTGGGCGCCTTGCTCCGGTACCCTATTCAGGTTGGTGACGTGTCCGAGCGGCCGAAGGTGCAACACTCGAAATGTTGTTTGGTGTAAAAGCCAACGTGGGTTCAAATCCCACCGTCACCGCCACTGAAAACCCCCGTGAAACCGGGGGTTTTCTGCATTCCGGAGTCGTCGTGGTGCATCCGTGGTGCATGTTCCAGCGATCTCAGGTGATGGACGACCGATTCGACGGAGTCATGGTTCCCTGGACATCGATGAACGCCGCCTATGCTGGGGCCATGGAAGCGACCACCGAAGCCACGGAATTGCCTGACCACCGGGACGGCACAGCGATGGACACGGAGGGGGAGGCCGCCGTGGGCCGAATCGCACTTTGGTGCGCGTGGCTAGAGCAAGCGCTCGTAGATCTTTGCGCGAAACTGATCAATGATGACAATGCCCGGATCGGCTATGCGGTGACGGCGAACATGAGCGCTTCAGGCATGGTCCAGCTCGCAAAAACCCTAATCAGTGGAACCGACTCCCTCAGTGAGCAAAGCAAGGCCGAGGCCCTAGCAATCCTGACGGATGCAAAGGTGGCACTGGAGAGACGCAATGGCGTCCTGCACTCTGTCGTTGGAGGTTCGTTCGTAGAGGGAAAGGCGGCCTTCTCGAACGGCAAGCGCAAAACGTTTAAAGTAGGTCATCCGCAAGCCGGAAATCAGATGTACGTCCTCCTCGGCTTTGAAGAACTTGATGAAATTGGAGCGAGCATATACAAGACGATGAACGATCTCTATTCACTGGACCTCCAGATAAACAGCCTTCCGTAGGACTGCCCCGATTTTTGACGCCTTGCCTCGCGGCAAAACGGACTCGAAGTGCACCTGGGTCTAATTCACTCCGCGAGGATGAACTCGTGCGCCAGTGCGTCCCTCGCCAAGGCGTCCACGAGGGACTCGGGTTTCACTCCAAGCTGGAGACCGATCCAGAAGCGTAGAATCAACAAGTTCTCGCGGAGTGTATTGAGCATTACCAAAGAGTCCGGTTCCGAGCGATCCGGGTGCTTCGCTCCCATGTAGGCGGCGTCCGCCCGTTTGATCCATCCTTCGATATCGGCGAAGGGAGTGACTTGCATGTCGTCGAGGATCACCCGCAGCCCTGGCTTGAAGTTCATCTGCCCACGGCCGTTCAGGCTGGCGCCGTTGTTCTTCTCGACGTCGATCAGGTAACCCAGAGCCTCCAGAGCGATCCCGCTCTGCACGACGCTCGGATGGCCCCAGGGGTTGTCGGAACGAAGGACATTCAGCAGTGGACCTACCGCCCTTCCGTATGTCTTCCGTAAGCGTAGCCAGCGCGACACCCCACGGCTTCCGACCTCTTCATACGGGAAGAGAAAATGGGGGTCTTTGGCCCATCCCTCGTGCTTTGGGAAGCGGTGAGTTGCAACTGTCAGCCAACGCTCACCCCTGTCGCCCCCGGCTAGGCTCCTATGAGGATCATCGCGGCGCCTCACTTTGGTGGCTGAGATTCCGAATGGTCTCCAAGCCGCGATGGACACAAGATCTAGGACCGCGCTGTGGACCTGTAGATGCTCACCCCAGGTCCGCGCCTTGTCGACCGAGGTTTCCAACTCGACTCCTTCATCGACATGGAATCCGCCACTCGGTCTTTTTGTTCTCCAGCTCGACCGCATAACAAGGTTCATTGGGCGGGCCAGGGAAATCGGCTCCGCGTTCGTCAGTGTCATCTGGACTGACTGAACGCGGTTTTCTTCGTTGGGCTCAATTTTGATCTTCATGCTACTGAGGCGAGTCCAGACGGCCATGGCGGGAATTTCCGTTCGCAGACCATTGACCTTTTCATATCGAAGGTGGCTCCCACCAAGGACGGCATAATTTGCGACGATGTGCCCCTGGCCGACAGAAAAGTTGGAAGTCGAGCCGGTGGAACGACATCCAACCAGCACAACGGATCCTGCAGAATCCTGCAAAAGAAGGACTCGAGGCGGCTTGTAGCTGTGTTTTGCGCGGTCGGGGTCGTCGCCGAAGTGGACATCTGGAGACCACCACCGTCCGTACGGGTCGCTCTTGTCGTATATCCCCTTGAGGGGCACAGTAAGGTCGATTGCGGTCCCAGTGTCTCGGAGCATGACCGCAATATGGTCGGTGCCTGGATTTCCGTCAACGAGCCACCCTAGCCTCGGCTCACCCAGCGTCAGCTCATTGTTTGCCACGTCGCCCCTCCAATACGTCCGGTAAATACAAACACGTAACGGTAAGCCAGGTTCCTGTCTTCATGCGTGATTGACAGACGTCTTTTCTCACTACGAGTCATCATTTATGTAAAGGGGTAACCACTATCATTTACAGCCAGGAGGTAGTTATGGCCATAACCGTTAGCGAGGCACGCCGTGACCTATCCCGCCTTATCGAACGGGTGAACCTCGACCACACCGAGATTGAGATCGTGTCCAAGCGCGGATCCGCCGTCTTGATGTCGAAGGACGAGTACGACGCGCTGGTGGAGACAAGCTACCTGCTGAGCTCCCCAGCGAACGCTCTCCGCCTGTTGTCCGCTCTGCAGTCTGCCCGTGAGATCGCTACCCATCTAAACGAGCGTTCAAGCGCACCGTTGCGGCGGACTGATTCTTCCTGAATGGCCTGGTCAAACACCTCTCTTATCGTGCTGAGCACTTCAGGGGCCACGGTGTTCAGTGACCTCATAGCGAACTCCCGCACCTCGGAAAGCTTCTTGATCCGCACCTTCGGAAGCATCAATGCCAGTTCTGCAGGCAGCTCTGCGTTATCACTGAGCAAATACTCCGAGTCAACGTTGAACACCTGCGCGACCGCCCGCAGACAGTCATCTGGGACCACCTGGACCTTGCCTTCCTTGAGCTGAGACCATCTCGTGCCCGAAAGGGAGAAACCCGCTTTCATGGCTCGGGCGCGGATCATCGGGAAGGTGTACGGCTTCCCTGACGCATCCGATCTAATCGTTAGGAGCAGGTTGATCTTCACCGCAAGCGTTTTCGCCCGATGCAGGGCCTCGCCTGGAGTGGGTTTCCGTTGAACGACGGGCCGAGGTAAACGATCACTTTTCTCCCCTGCGGCCAATGCCTCTTCCTCTATTTCCTCGTTGCCCAGCTGACGGAGGTCGACGGCGTCCACGTAAGTTGTGAAAACCAAACGGAGGGGGCCAGCAGTGGCAGCGAATAGTTTTGAGACATTAAAGAAGGTCATCGAGGATAATTCTGTCGCCTCGAATTTTTATGATGCCGTTCATGAGTGGAGTGTCGTAGCAGTTGAGGAGCATCCGCAGAGCGAGGGTGAATGCGTCTGCGGCCAGCAGAACCTTCTCTACATGTACACCATCCACAACAAGAAGAATCAGAACAAGCTCTCCTACATCGGCAGCCAGTGTGTGCACCACTTCGAGCGTGAGGACCTGAATGTACAGGTCTCTGTGTTCAGCCTGCTTCTGGCCCTCAAGAAGGCAATAGAGGAAGGAACCAAGATAACCCTTACGACGGACTATTTCTCCCGGGACCTGATCGACTGGCTACTAGACCATGGTGCGTTCGACAACGAGTACAACGGAAACAACGGCGATCAGGACCACTCCTTTTTCCTCAAGATGTTTAACAAGCGCAAAAAGGAAGACATCTCAGATGCCCAGCGCAAGAAGATTTGGGTCATGCTGCAGCACCAGGTAAAGCCATTTATCCGAACCCATCCCGCACTTGGGTAACAGGACTCAACAGGGCCCCATCTGGAGGCAGAACGGCAAGCGGGGTGCATTATGGGGCACAAGTACATGTGCACCATGATGGAGCGTGTTTCGATAGTAGAATGCGGGGTTGCGACACTGATTGTTGGTTGCGACTACCCGCAGCTAGTAGGCGTGGGGTGCGGATGCTTTCACGGGACACTGAAGTCTCTGCCTACCTTGGCTTTCTCAGTCCTCGGCCCTGTCCTGCTTTGTTGAAGCCAGCTGCTCACGCCAAGCCAAGCATTTGTTGTAGTACCCCATCACTTCGCGGACGAGCTGCATAGCTTCTTCCCTTGACTTGCCGATGTCAGGGCTTGAAGCGTAGGTGGTCATAAACTTAGATTTCGGCCACCGGAAGCCCAAGGTGTGAATGGTTTTTTCAAGGTCCTGCAGAACGCCCCAAGAGAGCTCCTGAATTTCCTCAGAAACATCGCTCTTGTCCGGATACATAGTCAGGAAAGCCGCTTGGGCTATTCCCAGGGCATCAGCACCCTGAGTCGCTTCGAGAAAGTCGATCGGGCTATCGCGAACGTCTCGGGCGGAACCGTCGCGCAAACGCAGTACGCCCTGAGCACCCGGGCCGAGATAAATGTCAGCAAAGTGCGATTTCATCCACGCCAGGACAACCTCACAAGTGAACTGGTACGCCTCCTGATACAAGCCGGCCCGGCCAAGTTTCGTCCAGTCCTCGATCGAAGAGCGATACATGATCCCTGGGTACTTTGTCCACAGGTGAAGCAGCCATGAGAATTCCTCCGAGTTGTATTCTCGAGCCTTGGATAGAGAAAGGGTCACCGATTTGACCTCTGCTTTCCCTTCCCCCTTCTTCTTCACGTTCCCCGACTCCCAGTTAGCCACGATGGTTCTGAGATCCCTGGGCGAAAGATAGAAGTTCGCTTTTGGGAGAACGATGAAAGCGAACGTAGGGACGCCTACTTCCGACCCGCTGATCCATCCGCGAATAGTTCCGGGGTCAACTGACGGTGACTTGGAGCTGCTCTTCTTCTTCACCTGCACGTGAGCGGCGCGCCCGGACATGGACCACCCGTCAGCGTCCCCCAAGTCGGACGCGTTAGTGGGTATGAGAGGAACCTGTACATGCAGATCCCAACCGTAGTCCGAGCCGGTTATCAAATGCACCGCCGCCCCGATTTCCAACAACTCAAGGAGAACTTTTACTTCGCCCACGTCTCCGATGTATGCGGTCAGTTTTCTTTGGGCCATTGCCATCTCCGTGTTCATCCAATTCCTCTCTTGATGGTCCAGCCATGCTCGCCAGCGAGGACATCTAGATAGCTGCGCCGGATAGTCCAGATTCCGTTGGGCATTGGAGGGTTCTGCCAGGCACCCTGTGGATCCAGGATGCCCGAGGCTTTCCGCTCCCGAAGTGTGGCGCGAAAGTACTTGCCCGACTTGCCTACGAGTTCCGCTGCCTCATCGGCGCTGAGTTCATTCTTCATGCCGACATCTTGACAGGGATTCTGCCTATGCACCGAGTTTCAATAATCTCGACCACCATTCACCCAGCAAGACATTGGATTCCGAGTCATCGTCCGCTGAAGCCATGGGGAGACTCAGCTCGCTAGTCCTGATTAGGTGTAACCCTTCGTCTTCATCCCAGCGACCCATCAGGCGGATGTCCAGCATGCATTCCCTTCCGGTGAGAAGCCGTGCCCTCCGCAGTCCGGCCACCAGCAAATCTGGCGTCTACGATTGCTTTGAACGAGGTGCCTTCTCGATGACCAATCCCCCCAGATGCTGGCGCTGGAAATCACACCACCGCTCAGCGAGTGCCCTATCTTTCAGCCGCATGCCGGATTCGGTTGGATGTTTAACCAGCTCCACCGATTCGTAGTTCAGACCTTCGCGCAACAAGAAGCTCAAGTGCAGTTCTCGCCTGCTCGGACTGCGGTGCACAACGTCTGCGTCCGTTTTTTCGGTAATGACGACACCGGTTTTGGCACAAAGTACGGGACCATCCTTGAATGCCTGAGTCCGGAACTCCCTGGTAATTTCCAGCGCCTCTTGCGTCAATGCTTCGGCCACGAGGTCCTTGCGGCTCGGCCTCTTTAGCACGTCCAAGTAGCTAAATCTCACCAGCTCGTCGCGGTTCACCTGTTTCAACCGGAAGCCTTTGCTTGCGTACCCTATGTCCTTATTGGAGCAGACGACCCAGAATTCAATACCTGGTCCAATTTTTTCCGCCGCTTCCGGATGCCTTGACACGAGCTCAGACAGTAGCTCGGTTATGTCGGGGTCGTCCACTTTCTCTCCATGAGCATGGGTTCGCAGATATGAGCTGAAGAGCCTTTTGATGGCCGCTTTCGTGTATTTGCCAAACTCTGCCTCAACCATGGATACCCCAACCGTGAAAAGTGCGGACGCTGTCGAACTGAAGCAGCTTGCTACATATTCGCACGCCTACTTGCTGAGGCCGATTGGAGCTTCAGTCCTGCGGCCTAAATAGGGGCAGTGCACGCTACGTCAAGCCTGGCGCTGCAGACCTTTTATGGTTCGAGTTTTGCCCGGCTAGGCACCGCCCGCAGCGCGACAAGGTAGTCATCCCCTGCTTGCGTGAGCTTCCAGTAGACCGCTTTGTCGCTGGCGGTGCGCTTCTTTGTTCCCGTTTCGATCAAGCGCAGGGCTCGCAGTTGCACAATAATTGATCCCCAAGACTTGTCGGAAACCTTCGCCGATTCGTTGGAAAGGTCCGTCCAATGCTCCGGATCATTCTGGATGGCGCTGAGCATGTGGTTGTTGAAGGTCACGCGAAGCGAAGGCTCAGGGACTTCATCAATCATGAAGGGGCCAAGCACCTCAAAGATCTCGTCCCACGTATAGGTGAGATCTCCCGTCTCTTCAAAAGGTCCAAGAGCAAGGCTGTAACCCTCATGAACCAGCGAGAGTTCCACCTCCTCCGTCCCGTGAGCGAAGCCATCGTCGATCTGTGAAGTGAGAGACGCGGTCGTCTCGATCTCCTTTTTCTCCAGTTTGGCGATTTTTGCCTCAAGCTCCGCGATCTCAGCACGCATCTCGGGGGTCATTGCCTGGTCGCCGCGCACCCATCCCGGACGAGGATTGGTCTTGATTAGGTGAACGAGTCCACGAGTGACCTTCGAGCCAAGATCCTCTGCATTCTTCCAGTCCTTCGTCATTCTGAGTTGTACTTTTTTCTGAAAGGCGCTGAGCTTCTTCGCCGCGGCAGCTTTCTTGTCGGTCTTGCCGACAACGATCGAGTCGGGATCTGCGGGAACGAATCCCATGACCGGGATGCCCAGCTCAACGGCGTAGTCATACTCCCTCTCGGTGTAGCTGATTCCTTCTTCCGACACCGATCCATAGCGTCCGCCCAGGATTACGAGATAGTAGTCGCTCTGCTCGATGACACCCTTTATCAGCGTCCATTGGTCTGTATCAGCGGCAGGAAAGAGCTCCATTCCAGCAGGGATGCAATCCATCTCAAGCAGGGCCTGCATAACCTCTCGGCGCTCATCTACGAGGTCGACGAACGTAGAACTGATAAAGACCTGATAGCGCTTCTCCATGGGTCGATGCTATCGGCAGAACCCGATACATCCGCTAGACCCTGACTCTAACTCGCTCACTTCGGTCATGCCGCGCCCTTCCCAGCTTGGGCTCGAAGGGCAGCAATGCCGCGGCCGTGGTGCGTTTTGGTGCAGGAGTAGCTGTGAGCAAGCGTTTCCGTCCGTGAACACACCGCCCTAAAGTGCCGCTATCTGGGGACTTTTGGTTCAGTGCCTGGAATCCAATTAGGGATGTCAGTGGGTTCAAATCCCACCGTCACCGCCACATAGCGAGGCCCCTGCTTCCCTTTGATTACAAGGGAAGCAGGGGCCTTCGCTTTGCCAAAACTAAGCCAGAGGGCACATTTTGGGCACATTTACCAGAGAGACGGCGTGATCCAAAGCGTCTGAAACGGCGTCCAGATCTGCGTCAAATTGGTCCGCGTAGACATCCAATGTTATGGACGCAGGGCGCCCGAACGTCTTTGGCGCGGCTGGACCTTGGCGCCGGAGAACTCCCCGCAGTTCGCGGCGCCCGAAGTATTCTGAGCCGACTAGCGAGTCGTGGACCACTCCTGCCTCGACATCTGCTGAGCCCGGACGGGGAGCGCATCGATCTTCACCAGAGCACGATGCGCAGCCACCACTAGCATGAAGAAGCCCACTAGGCCGAGGACGGCCCCGAGTATCGCCACACCAATCAGCACGGCAACCAAGCCTCGGTCATTCCTAGAAATAGCCCAGGCCATGAACATCTGCCCGGCGAAGGCAAGCAGCGGACCACCGAAGAACAAAGAGATGCCGGCTACGAAAACTCCGGCTGATCGTTTGAATTCCGCATTTCCCCCAATTACGCGACGACTCCGTAAGGCTACAGCTCCCCGTTACGCCGCCGGTGAGAAATGCCCCGGCACGCCTAACGCGAGTCGGGCGATACGGGATAGACGCCGTTGACCCGTGGCTCCAACACTGGTCATGTCGGCGAGCTAGCCCATCCGGCGCCACTCCTGCAGTGATAAGGGGCCGTTGTCGAGAACCCCACGTCCGCGGCGGGGAAACGGCGACCAGTATCTACGTGCGCGACCGGCCGCGGATGAAGTGGAAGATCAGGACCACCACGGCGATGACCAAAAGCAGGTGAATGAACCCGCCACCAATGTTCCCGATCAAGCCGAGAAGCCAGAGAACAGCAATGATGATGGCTATCCAAAGCAACATGAGAATCTCCCTTAACTCGTCCGCGGGTGGAAATGCTGAGTCCGGCGGAAGCCCCCACCGGATGTCGTGTGGTGGCTTCACCCTATGCCCGGATCGCTTCCTTGGAAATGGGTGAAAACCTATATGCGTCTGGCCCGATGCCGAATCCAAAAGGTTGAAATCCCGAGGTGCCACCACTACCGTTTCGTGACGTGGACTCGACCTTCAGCGCGGAATTGTTCGAATGGCGTGGCCCGGCGCCCTTCTACTGGCTGGCCCTACCCGCAGACGTATGTGACTACGTCCGGGCGGAAGCAGCTGCGGCCACTTACGGGTGGGGCGCCATCCCGGTGAGCGTCCGAATCGGCGCAACCGAATGGGAGACCTCACTGCTGCCGCGCAACGGCGAATACGTGCTGCCGGTGAAAAAGGACGTCCGCGCCAAGGAACGTTTCGGCGACGGCGACACCGTGACGGTGGCTATGAGCGTGTCACCCCGCGGCGGCCGGGCCGCCAACGGTACCGGCCCGGCAGTTTGAAGCACAGGTATGCCTGGGCCAAACGGAGTCCGAAGGCAATAGTTCGTGTCGATTCAGCCCCGTGGTTGCAGCCTGGACGGACGATGCCGGAGCACTGGGTTGGGAGCCCACTGCCCCGTTCTGGTATCCGCGTCTCAAAGGCCGACCAGCCCGGCCGAGGGACGGACCACGCGCATCAGCCTCCTAGCCCGCCGGGCTGACAACGTCCTCCAGCACCGACCGGTCGAAGAAGCGGATCTCGCCGGTTTCCGCGAAGAACACGGGAACCACCGAAGTACTCGGGTCCTTCGAGGTCTCGTAGATTTCGGGCGCGCCCCCGTGCCTGCGCGCAATGGTGCCAACCAGGTCCGTACCGCGGACCTTCACAGTCCGATATTTGTAGCTCATGCGGCCTCCTTTGGGGATGTGGGTCACAGCCTACTCCCCGCCGTCCGGCCGGCGACCGGCGGCGGGTGCATGCGTCATGGAAGACCGCGCGGCCCCCGCTGGTGCACAATGCGTTTATGACCAATGACGCTCCCCGCCCGGTCTACTTCCTTTCGGACAGCACGGGCATCACCGCGGAAACGCTCGGCAACACCCTGCTCACGCAGTTCCCCGCAAACGAATATGACCGCATCACGGTCCCCTTCATCACCACCGTTGACCAGGCGCGCGCCGTCGTCAGGGTCATCGACAACCTCGCGGCCACCGGCCAGCAGCCCATCGTCTTCTCCACCGCCGTCGGCAGCGACATCCGCCAGACGTTGGGGACCTGCAAGGCGATCCTCGTGGACCTGATCGGGACCCACGTCGGGCAGCTGGAGCAGGCCCTGGGAACCCAGGCCAGCGGGGAACCGGGCCGGGCCCACGGCCTGGGCAACGCCGCCCGCTACCAGTCCCGGATGGCCGCCGTCGAATACGCCATGGAGCACGACGACGGCCAAAGCCTGCGCGCGCTGGAAAAGGCGCAGGTCATCCTGGTGGCCCCGTCCCGCTGCGGCAAAACGCCCACCACCATGTACCTGGCGCTGCAGCACGGCATTTTCGCCGCGAACTTCCCGCTGGTGGACGAGGACTTTGAACGCGAGGGGCTCCCCAAGCCGCTGCGTCCGTTCGTTTCCAAGTGTTTCGGCCTCACCACCAACCCCCTGCGCCTGAGCCAGGTCCGGACCGAACGCCGCCGCGGCTCGCCCTACGCCTCCCTGCGGCAGTGCGGGTTCGAGCTGCGCAGCGCCGAGCGGCTGTACGTGTCCCACGGGATCCCGTACCTCAATTCGGCCAGCGTCTCCGTGGAGGAAATGGCCGCCACCATCCTCCAGAAGATGAACCTCAAGCACTGAGGCCAGGCTTCACAAGTGTTGCGTGGGCCACATCGTGTGGAATCACCGGCGCCGACCTGTCACTGTGGACAGGACTTGCGCCCATCAAACGGCGGCCGCCCCCCACCGGCGGCATTACGGCATCACCTGCAAAGGAGCAGCAACCATGACGACGGACATCCTGTGGTTCTCAGAACTCGGGCTCAAGGACCTGGACCGGGTGGGCGGCAAAAACGCCTCCCTCGGCGAGATGGTGCAGAACCTCACCTCTGCCGGCGTCCAGGTTCCTGACGGCTTCGCCACCACCGCGGACGCCTACCGCCGCTTTTTGGCCGACTCCGGCCTGGACCAGAAGATCGCCGACCGGCTGGTCGGGCTGGATACCGACGACGTGACGGCCCTGGCCGCGGCGGGCCAGGAAATCCGCGCCCTGATGCGCGAGACGCCCTTCCTCCCGGACTTCGAGGCGCAGATCCGCGACTCCTACCAGAAACTGGTGGACAAGCACGGGGGCTCCGAGGACCTGTCCTGGGCCGTCCGCTCCAGCGCGACGGCGGAGGATCTTCCCGACGCGTCCTTCGCCGGGCAGCAGGAAACCTTCCTGAACGTCCGCGGCATCGAGAACATCCTGGCCGCCATCAAGGACGTCTTTGCGTCCCTCTACAACGACCGGGCCATCGCCTACCGCGTGCACCACAAGTTCGAGCACGCCGAGGTGGCGCTCTCCGCAGGCGTCCAGCGCATGGTCCGCTCCGACGTCGGCGCCTCCGGCGTCATGTTCACCATGGACACCGAATCCGGGTTCAAGGACGCCGTCTTCGTCACCTCCTCCTACGGCCTCGGCGAAGCCGTGGTCCAGGGCGCCGTCAACCCGGACGAGTTCTACGTCTACAAACCCGCCCTCGCGGCGGGCCGCCCGGCCATCCTCAAGCGCGGGCTGGGCGAAAAGGCCCTCCAGATGACATACACGGACAACCGCGAAATCGGCCACACCATCGATTTTGTTCCGGTGGAGGCGTCCCTGCGGAACCGCTTCAGCCTCACCGACGACGACGTCGAGCAGCTCGCCCGGCACGCCGTCGCGATCGAAAACCACTACGGACGCCCGATGGACATCGAATGGGGCAAGGACGGGATCGACGGCGACCTGTACATCCTGCAGGCACGCCCGGAAACCGTGCAGTCCCGCCGGACGTCCGGCAGCCTGAGCCGCTTCCGCCTGAACGCCTCCAGCAATGTCCTGGTCGAGGGCCGCGCCATCGGCCAGCGGATCGGCGCCGGCAGCGTCCGCATCCTCACCGCGATCGACCAGATGGCCGCCTTCAAAACCGGCGATGTCCTGGTCGCGGACATGACGGACCCGGACTGGGAACCGATCATGAAGCGCGCCTCCGCGATCGTGACCAACCGCGGCGGACGCACCTGCCACGCAGCCATCATCGCCCGGGAACTGGGGATTCCCGCCGTCGTCGGCACCGGTGACGCCACCGACGCCCTCTCCGACGGACAGGACGTGACCGTCTCCTGTGCCGACGGCGAGACCGGCCTGATCTACGAAGGGCTGCTGGACTTCAGCGTCGAGGAAACCGAAGTCACCCAGCTGCCCGAGGCGCCGGTGAAGGTCATGATGAACGTCGGCACCCCCGAGCAGGCCTTCACCTTCGCGCAGCTCCCCAACCACGGCGTGGGCCTGGCCCGGCTGGAATTCATCATCAACCGGCAGATCGGCATCCACCCCAAGGCGCTGCTGAACATGGACGATCAGCCCGCGGATGTGCTCGCGGAAATCCGGGAGCACATCGCCGCCTACGACAGCCCGCGCGACTACTACATCAAGCGCCTGGCCGAAGGGGTGGCCACCATAGCCGCCGCCTTCGCGCCCGAGCCGGTGATTGTGCGGATGTCCGACTTCAAGTCCAACGAGTACGCCAACCTGCTCGGCGGACCGGCCTACGAGCCGCACGAAGAGAACCCGATGATCGGATTCCGCGGCGCCTCCCGGTACCTGGAACCGTCCTTCCGGGACTGCTTCGACCTGGAATGCGAGGCGCTGTCCTTCGTCCGCAACGAGATGGGCCTGACCAACGTCAAGCTGATGATCCCGTTCGTGCGCACCCTGGACGAGGCCAGCGGCGTCATCGACCTGCTCGCCGAAAACGGCCTGCGCCGCGGCGAAAACGGCCTCGAGGTCATCATGATGTGCGAGATTCCCTCGAACGCGCTGCTCGCGGACGAGTTCCTGGACTACTTCGACGGCTTCTCCATCGGCTCCAATGACATGACCCAGCTGACCCTGGGCCTGGACCGGGATTCGGCCATCGTTGCCGGCAGCTTCGACGAACGCAACCTTGCCGTCAAGAAGCTCCTGAGCATGGCCATCAAGGCGTGCAAGGCGCGCGGCAAGTACGTGGGCATCTGCGGCCAGGGCCCGAGCGACCACCCGGACTTCGCCCAGTGGCTGGTCGAGGAGGGCATCGACTCGGTCTCGCTGAACCCGGACACCGTGGTGGACACCTGGATCCGGCTCGCCGGGGCGGCAGAAGCGTCGGCAGCCGCCGGTGTCAGCGCCGCAGCCGCCGCCAGCAACTAGGCCACGGGCCGCTCCCGCCCCGGTGGGAGCGGCCCGTCCGGCGCGCAGCCGGGCCTCTTCCCTCGCGGACAGGGATTAAGGCACAGTGAACCCATGGCCATTGAACGTTCCATCGAAGAGCTGACCATCGCCCAGGCGCACGAGGCCTTCCTTAGCGGGGAATTCACCGCCGAGGACCTCGTCGGCGCGTACCTCGACCGCATTGACCTTGACCGGTCCGGCCCGGAACTCAATTCGTTGATCTCCGTCTCTCAGAGCGCGTTGGAAGAGGCACGCCGGCTCGACCGGGAGCTCGCCGAAACGGGCCGGCTCGCTGGACCGCTTCACGGCGTCCCGGTCGTCGTCAAGGATCAGATTGAGACCGCCGGCCTGCCCACGACATTCGGCAGCATCGCCTCCGGCGACTATCAGCCCACGCAGGATGCGACGGCAATTGCCAGACTCCGAGATGCCGGCGCCATCATTCTCGGTAAGACCACGCTGCCCGACTTCGCAACGTCTTGGTTTTCGACGTCCTCGCGCAGCGGCGTGACCAAGAACCCGTACGACCTTGCACGTGACCCTGGCGGTTCCTCCAGTGGAACCGCGGCTGCCGTCGCGGCGAACCTCTCCCTGGTCGGGGTCGGAGAAGACACCGGCGGCTCGATCCGCCTGCCCGCGTCTTTTTGTGGCCTCGTCGGGCTCCGCGTCACTCCCGGGCTGATCAGCCGCGCCGGCATGTCCTCCCTGGTGAAGCCCCAGGACACCTCCGGGCCGATGACCCGGACTGTGGAGGACGCCGTCCGGCTCCTTGATGTCATGGTCGGCTACGACGCAGCCGACGACTACACCGCGGCCGTCGTCATAGCCGGCCAAAAGGAGCCCTACCTCAGCGCACTCCAGAAGGCGACCCTGACCGGCAAGCGGATCGGGGTCCTCCGCCAGGCGTTCGGCGATGACTCCGACCCGGACGGGGTCAAGGTCAACAAGACCATTGGGCTGGCGCTCGCGGCACTGCGTGACGCGGGCGCTGAGCTGATCGACATCACGATCGACAACCTCGACGATCAGGTGGGGTTCACGTCGCTTTACACCACACGGTCGCAGGCGGATATGAATGAATTCGTCGGCGCCCGCCCCGATACCGGAATCCCCTCCATGCGTTTCCTGATCGAGACAAAGCAGTACCACGAGAAGCTCGACCTGCTCGAGGCGATCGTGGCCGGACCGGAACAGCCCACCGATGATCCCCACTATGTGGAACGCCTCCTGGCGCAGACCGCGTTCCAGCGGCAGGTGATCGGTATCATGGCGCAGAACCGGCTCGACGCCGTCGCCTTCCCGGACGCCAAGCTTCCGGCACCCACGCGCGAGGACATCTTCGCTGACCGCTGGACGTGCCTGACCTACCCGACCAACACGGTCATCGCATCCCAGCTCCTCTTCCCGGCAATCACCATCCCGGCCGGACAAACAGCTGATGGTTTGCCCGTAGGCCTTGAGTTGATGGCGGTGCCCTACGGCGAACGGACCCTCGTGGCACTCGCCGCCGCTGCCGAGGCAACCCTGCAGGGACGGAGGGCACCTGCCCTCTAGGACAACGTGCCGGGCTACCTCCCGTTTTCGCAGCCGTGTAGAACTCGCCGCTAGAATCGACGGACAACCCGCGGCGTGCAAGGTGCCTGCGGGAGCAACGATGGCCGCCGCTGGTGAAGGGAGTGTTCCGTGCGCACCGCCGCCAGGGCACCCTTCCACGCAGTGCGTTCGGCCATGATCGCCACGACCGTCGTGACCCTCGCCGCGGCAGCGCACGTCGTCGCCGGAGGCCTGCTCCCCGCCCCCGCCGTGCTGTTCGCGCTCCTGGCGCTCACCGGCCTGGTCACCACCACCGCCACCCGGCTGAAACTGAATTTTCCCGCCATGTCCGCCCTGCTGGGCGCCGGCCAGGTAGTCCTGCATGAGGCGTTCTCCGCGCTCAGCCCGCCGGCTGCCGCGGCCGTGACCGGCGGACCGGCCGGGCGGGCGCACCACGGCGGGGCTGCCTTCCTTCCGCTCCCGGCGGACCACCTCCCGCTCCACCAGCTGGATTCCGCGCTGGCCTGGTCGATGCTCGCCGGCCATGCCCTGGCAACGCTCGCGTGCGCCCTGCTGCTGTCCAAGGGCGAGGACGCGCTGTGGTCGCTGGCGGCCTGGCTCCGCCCGCTCCTCGAGCTCCCGGCTCCGTTCCCGCCGCGGCCCACCGCAGCGCGCGTCCTGCCGACGCGGCCCCTCGGCGCCGTCCCGCTGCCTTGGCGCAACCTCCGGCACGATTGCCGCCGCGGGCCGCCCGCCGTCGTCGTTTTTTCCTGACATTCCTTACGGCCACGGCCGGACCTGCCCGGAAATGCCTCCGCCATGGGCAGCACCGCCGCGCCACCCCGCTTCTGCGCGCCGCCCAACAAGCCGCGCGCACGCCCGAAAGGCACCTGTTTTGACCACTACACAGCACCCATCCGCCCTCCGCCGCACCCTCTCCGGGAGCGCCGTCGCCGGAGCCACCGCAGCCTTGATGCTCGCCGGCATCAGCGGCGCCTCGGCCCACGTCGATGCCACCCCGGACAACACCGCCGCCAACTCCTACGCCCTGCTGAGCTTCGCCATTCCGCACGGCTGCGAGCATGCCGGCACCACCAAAATGACCATCACGCTGCCGCCCGAGCTCAACGATGCGCAGCCCACCGTGAACCCCAACTGGACGGCGGCCAAGGTGACCGAGAAGCTTGCTGAACCCAAGAAACTGGCCGACGGCTCATCGATAACGAAGCGCACCAGCCGGATCGTCTACACCGCCAAAGCGCCGCTGAGCCCGGAGCTCCGGGACGTCCTGGTGCTCTCGGTGAAACTGCCGGACACGGCAGGGAAAACCCTGTACTTCCCGACCCTGCAAAACTGCGAACAGGGGCAGACCGACTGGTCCGAGATCCCGAAGGACGGCCAGGACGAGGAGTCGCTCCAGAGCCCCGCGCCGTCGGTCACCGTCACGGACGCCGCCGCGGCGACCGACGGGCACGGCGCGCACGCGGCCGGGACCACGGACTCCACGGCAATGGATCCGGCGGCTGCCGTGGCCGACGACGGCGGCCAGGCCAGGAGCTGGGCGGGCCTTGTGGCCGGCGTCGGCGGCCTGGTCCTGGGCGGACTCGCGCTGCTCCGGAGCCGGAAGCCCGCCGCTGTCCGGGTGCCGGCGGCCCGCGCACCCAAGGAGTAAACCGCCGCCGGGCAGCGCCAGCGGATTGGTGCCCGGAAATCACAATCCGGGCATCAATCCGCGCCCTTCGTCGTGGCGTCGTTGACTCAGGCAACTGTGGAACATCACAGTGGTGCCATGAGGCCTCTGCAGATGAAGAACAGACTGGTAATCACTTCCGTGACGGCTGCCGCCGCGGCTGCGCTGCTGCTCAGCGGCTGCGGCCCCACGCAGAGCCAACCCCAGGGCTCCACCGGCGCCGCGTCGCCGTCGTCGTCCGCCTCGACCCCGGCCAGCGAGTCCAGCCCGGCAAGCCCAACCGCGACTGCGTCCGCCTCCCCGAGCGCATCGTCCGCACCTGCCTCCACCACCGCCGCGGCGGGACCGGCCCTGTGCAAGGCCGCAAACCTCACAGCTTCTTTGGATTCCAGGGGCGGCGGCGCGGCCGGCAGCGTCTACATGCAGCTGATCTTCAAAAACGCCGGCGCAGAGCCGTGCCTGCTCAAGGGCTTCGCCGGGGTGTCCCTCACCGCCGGCGCCAGCGGCGGACCCATCGGTGCCGCGGCGAAGCGCGACGATTCCAGGCCGGTGGCCAACGTGCTGCTCGCCCCGGGACAATCCGGAAAAGCCACGCTGCGCTACACCCAGGCCGGTAACTACCCCGACTGCACCCGCACCCCGGCCGCGGGCTTCCGCGTCTACCCGCCGGAAGACACCGCGTCCCTGTTCATCGCAGCCCCCAAGGACGCGTGCCGCGAGTCCGCCATCAATCTCCTGACCATCGGGGCGTTCACGGCGGCATAGCCGTCGCCTCCGGGCACCGCCAGCGTGCTGGGGCAGCGCCTGCTCGTCCGGCCGAATAGCCCCGGCAAGGACCCCGGCAAAGACTGTCTGCGGCATAGGGCATGATGGAGGAATGAAGGGGCAGGAGCTCGCCGGCGGCACACTCGCGGCAGAGGCCATGGACCGGTTCAGCCGGCCGACCCGGGAGTGGTTCCTGGGCGCCTTTTCTGCGCCCACCCCGGCGCAGGACGGCGCTTGGAACGCCATTTCCTCCGGCGCGCATGCCCTGGTGGTGGCCCCCACCGGCTCCGGCAAGACCCTCGCCGCCTTCCTCTGGGCGCTGGACCGGCTCCTGGTCTCGGCGCCGGCGGATCCCGAGGAACTTCCCGGGCTGGATGCCACGGCCGCCAAACCCGGCCGGAAGAAGGCTCCGAAGCGGAAAACCCGGGTGCTGTACATCTCCCCGCTCAAGGCGCTGGGCGTCGACGTCGAACGCAACCTCCGCGCCCCGCTGATCGGCATCACCCAGACCGCCAAACGTTTGGGCCTGCCCGCGCCGCTGATCACGGTGGGCGTCCGCTCCGGGGATACGACGGCGGCGGACCGCCGCTCGCTGCTCAGCCACCCCCCGGACATCCTGATCACCACCCCCGAATCCCTCTTCCTGATGCTGACCTCCAAGGCGCGGGAGACCCTGGACGAGGTGGACACCATCATCGTGGACGAGGTGCACGCCGTCGCCGGCACCAAGCGCGGGGCACACCTGGCCGTCTCGCTGGAACGCCTCGACGCGCTGCTGCCAAAGCCGGCGCAGCGGATCGGGCTCTCCGCGACGGTTGAACCGAAAGAACTCGTGGCACAGTTCCTGGCGGGGTCCGCGCCGGTGGAGATCGTGGCGCCGCCCTCGAAGAAAACCTGGGACCTGACCGTCTCCGTTCCGGTCGAGGACATGTCCGATCTGCAGGGCGCCGCCGGGGCCTTCGATTCGGGTCCGGCGTCCGGGCTGCAGCCGCACGCGTCCATCTGGCCGCACGTGGAAGAGAAAATCGTGGACCTGGTGCTGGCGAACCAGTCCACCATTGTGTTCGCCAACTCCCGCCGGCTCGCGGAACGGCTCACCGCGAGGCTCAACGAGATCTACGCCGAGCGCCAGCTGATGGCCGCCGGCGGAGGCTGGGACGACCCCGGCGCGGACCCGGAGGCGGGCGGCGCGCTCCCGGGGGCGGGCGGCGTGCTGCCCGCGTCCACCGCCACGCCCGCACACATGATGGCCCAGGCCGGCAGCACCGCCGGCGCGGACCCGGTCCTGGCCAGGGCACACCACGGCTCCGTCTCCAAGGACCAGCGCGCCCTGATCGAGGACGACCTGAAGTCCGGCCGGCTGCGCTGCGTCGTGGCCACCTCCTCGCTGGAACTCGGCATCGACATGGGCGCCGTGGACCTCGTCGTCCAGGTCGAATCGCCGCCGTCCGTGGCCAGCGGGCTGCAGCGGGTGGGCCGCGCCGGCCACCAGGTCGGCGAAATCTCCCAGGGCGTCCTCTTCCCGAAGCACCGGGCGGACCTGGTCCACACCGCCATCACCGTGGAACGCATGCTGGACGGCAAAATCGAGCGGCTCTACGTCCCGGCCAACCCGCTCGACATCCTCGCCCAGCAGACCGTCGCAGCGACCGCGCTCGGGGCGATCGATGTGGAGGAATGGTTCGCCACCGTCCGCCGCTCCGCCCCCTTCGCCTCGCTCCCCCGCTCCGCCTTCGAAGCGACCCTGGACCTGCTGGCCGGGCGCTACCCCTCGGACGAATTCGCCGAACTGCGGCCCCGGATCGTCTGGGACCGCAACGCCGGCACCATCGAGGGCCGCCCCGGGTCGCAGCGGCTGGCCGTCACCTCGGGCGGCACCATCCCGGACCGCGGACTGTTCGGCGTCTACATCATCGGCACCGAGGTCGAGGGCACCGGTTCCTCCGGCGGCTCCGGTGACCCCGGGGACGGCAAGGCCCCGGGCAAGGCCTCCCCGGCCAAGGGCGGCCGCCGCGTCGGTGAACTCGACGAGGAAATGGTCTACGAATCCCGCGTCGGCGACGTCTTTGCCCTCGGTGCGACCAGCTGGAAAATCGAGGACATCACGCACGACCGTGTCCTGGTCTCCCCCGCCTTCGGCCAGCCCGGCAAGCTCCCGTTCTGGAAGGGCGACTCCCTCGGCCGGCCGGTGGACCTGGGCCGTGCGCTCGGCGCCTTTGTGCGCGAACTCTCGGCGTCCGACGTCGGGCCGGCCACCGAGCGTTGCAAGGCCAGCGGCCTGGACGACTTCGCCGCCAACAACCTGATCCAGTACCTCGCCGAACAGAAGCTTGCCACCGAAGTGGTCCCCAGCGACACCACCCTGGTGGTGGAGCGGTTCCACGACGAACTCGGCGACTGGCGCGTGGTGCTGCACAGCCCGTTCGGCATGCCGGTGCACGCACCCTGGGCCCTGGCCGTGGGGCAGCGGCTGCACCAGCGGTACGGGATGGACGGTTCCGCAATGGCTGCCGACGACGGGATCGTGCTGCGGGTGCCGATGATGGAGGACGAGCCACCCGGAGCCGAGCTGTTCCTCTTCGAGCCCGAGGAGCTCGAACAGATTGTTACCGCGGAGGTCGGCGGCAGCGCACTTTTCGCCTCCCGCTTCCGGGAATGCGCCGCCCGTGCCCTGCTGCTGCCCCGGCAGACCCCCGGCAAACGCCAGCCGCTCTGGCAGCAGCGGCAGCGTTCCGCCCAGCTGCTGGACGTCGCCCGGAAGTACCCGACCTTCCCGATCGTGCTCGAAACCGTGCGCGAGTGCCTGCAGGACGTCTATGACCTTCCGGCGTTGAAGGATATTGCCGCCTCCATTGAGCGGCGCGAGCTGCGGATCCTGCAGACCACCACGCAGCAGCCCTCGCCGTTCGCGAAGTCCCTGCTGTTCGGCTATGTGGCGCAGTTCCTTTACGAGGGCGACTCGCCGCTGGCCGAGCGGCGGGCCGCCGCGCTGGCCCTGGATTCGACCCTCCTCAACGAGTTGCTGGGCCGGGTGGAGCTGCGCGAGTTGCTCGACCCGAAGGTCATCGAGGCCACCGAGCTGGAGTTGCAGCGCCTGGCGCCGGACCGGAGGATGCGCGGCCTGGAAGGCGTGGCCGACCTGCTCCGGCTGTTGGGCCCGCTGACCCCCGACGAGGTCGCGGCCCGGCTGGAGGCGCAGGTCCAGCCGGAGGTGACGCCGGCGGTTCTGCCGGAGGTTGTGCCGGAGGTCCGGCCCGGCGATGCTGCAGCCGCGACGGGTCCGGAGACAGCGGAGTCCGGGGAAGCGGAAGCGGCCGACGGCGAGGCCGCGGCGCCGGAGCCCGCTGTGGCCCGGGGCGCCGATCCCGGCGAGGCCGCAGCGCACCTGGCCGCCCTGCAGCGCGCCAATCGGGCGATCAAGGTCAACATCGGCGGCGTTGAACGGTTCGCCGCCGTCGAGGACGCCGCCCGGTTGCGGGATGCCCTCGGTGTCCCGTTGCCAATGGGTGTGCCGCTGGCCTTCATCGAACCCGTCGCCGATCCGCTGGGCGACCTGGTCTCGCGCTACGCCCGGACCCACGGGCCCTTTACCGCCACCGAGGCCGCCTCCCGGCTGGGACTCGGCGTCGCCGTCGTCGGGACCGCGCTCAAGCGGCTGGCCGCGGACGGCCGCGCCGTCGAGGGCGAGTTCCGGCCCCATCCCGCGGCGCCGGAACCAGTTGAAGGCACCACCGGGGAGCCCGCCGGGGAACCCGCCGACGCGGCCGCCGCCGTCGAGGACGCCGCGGTCGGAGAGGCTGCCGTCGTTCCTCAGGTCGTTCAGCCGCTGGCGGCCAGCGAATGGTGCGACGCCGAGGTGCTGCGCAAGCTGCGCCGCCGTTCACTGGCTGCGCTGCGCGCCGAGGTGGAGCCTGTGGACAACGCCGCGTACGGGAGGTTCCTCCCGGCCTGGCAGCACGTGCGCACACCCGGCGGCCGGGGGCAGTCGGCGCTGCGGGGGCTGGACGGCATCGTCACCGCCATCGACCAGCTCTCCGGCGTGCCGATTCCGGCGTCCGCCTGGGAACCGCTGGTCCTGGCCAGCCGCGTTTCCAATTACCAGCCGGCCATGCTCGACGAACTGATGGCCGCCGGCGAGGTCCTCTGGTCCGGAGCCGGCTCGCTTCCCGGCAACGACGGCTGGGTGAGCCTCCACCTGGCCGATTCGGCCGAACTGACCCTGAACCCGGCCCTGGACTTCGAACCCGGCGACGCCCAGCAGCGGCTCCTGGAGCATCTGCAGAACAACGGCGGCGGGTACTTCTTCCGGCAGCTGACCGACATTGCCGGCGGGATGGACACGGTGCTCAGCGACCAGGACGTTGTCTCCGCGCTCTGGGACCTGGCCTGGGCGGGCCGGATTACCGGCGACACGTTCGCCCCGGTCCGTGCCCTGATCGCCGGCGGCCACACCGCGCACCGGCAGGTGGGGCGTGCCCCGCGAGCCCGGGCGCCCCGGCTCAGCCGGCTGGGCCGCGCCCACGGGACCGGGCTGCTCGGCTCTCCGGGCCTCACCGGCGGCCGGTACGGTTCCGTCAGCGGCGCCGCCCCCACCCCGCCGCTGGCCGCCGGACGCTGGTCCGCGCTGCCTGCGCCCGAACTCGATCCCACCATCCACGCCCGGGCCACCGCGGAGCTCCTGCTCGACCGGTACGGCGTGGTCACCCGCGGGTCTGTGATGGCGGAGAACATCCTGGGCGGCTTCGGCCTGATGTACAAGGTGCTGGCCCGGCTCGAGGAAGCCGGCCGCTGCCGCCGCGGTTACTTCATCGAGCACCTCGGGGCCGCCCAGTTCGCGGTGCCGGCCACGGTGGACCGGCTGCGGTCCTACGTCGAGGACGCCCAGCTGAACAAGGCCGAGCCGATCGCCCTGGCACTCGCCGCCACAGACCCGGCCAACCCCTACGGCGCCGCGCTGCCATGGCCGGCCATGGACGTCGAGGCCGGCACCGGCCACCGCCCTGGCCGGAAGGCGGGCGCCCTGGTGGTGCTGGTGGACGGCGCCCTGGTGCTCTATGTCGAACGCGGCGGCAAGACCCTGCTGGCGTTCAGCGCCGACGCCGACGTCCTCGCCGCCGCCGGCGCCGCCCTTGTGGGAGTGGTGACGCGGGGCGCCGTGGACAAACTGATCATGGAAAAGGTCAACGGCCACGGCATCCTGGACACCCCCATCGCCGCCGCCCTGGCCCAGGCCGGCGCCTACTCCACGCCGAAGGGGTTGAGGATCCGTGCCTGAGGGGGATTCCGTCTTCCGCGCCGCGGCGCAGCTGCACGCCGCGCTGGCGGGCAAGGAGTTATTGGCGTCCGATTTCCGGGTGCCGCGCTTCGCCACATTGAAGCTGGGCGGCTGGCGGGTGGAGGAGGTCGTCCCCCGCGGCAAGCACCTGCTGATGCGCGTGGCGGGCCCGGCCCCGAAGGACCGGCTCACCATCCACTCGCACTTGAAGATGGAGGGCACCTGGCAGATCTATCCCCCGGGCGGACGCTGGCGCAAGCCCGGCTTCACCGCCCGCTGCGTGCTCCGGACCGCGACGGCGGACGCCGTCGGGTTCTCGCTGGGGCTGCTGGAAGTCATCCCGACCGCCGAGGAGGCCAGCGTCGTGGGCCATCTCGGGCCGGATCTGCTGGGCCCGGACTGGGACATGGCGGAGGCCGAACGGCGCCTGCTGTCGGCACCCGAGGTGCCAATCGGCGTCGCACTCCTGGACCAGCGCAACCTGGCCGGCATCGGCAACATCTACCGCTGTGAGGCGTGCTTCCTGTCCGGCGTCCACCCGGCGGCGCCGGTGTCCGCGGTCCCGGACCTGGCGGCGATGATCACCGACGCGAAGGTCCTGCTGACGGCCAACCTGGGTCCGGGCCGGCGGGTCACGGTGCTGAACGCCCGCGGCGTCCCGGTGGGCCGGACGGCGGGGCGGCCGGGCTACTGGGTGTACCGGCGCGAGCACCAGCCCTGCCTCAAGTGCGGCACGCCGATCCGGCGGGGGGTGCTGGCCAAGGCCACCGGCGCCGAGGAACGGGACATTTACTACTGCCCCACCTGCCAGCCGCTGCCCGGCGCTTCGCAGGACAAAGCGTGACGCTGGCTGCGAAGAGCCAGCCGTGGAATGCGGTCCGCAGGGCCTACGTCGCCGGGGTCGAGGCCCCGGCCACCGCGGCCTCCGCTGCGGGCTGTGCTTCAGCTGCGGGCTCTGCTTCACCTTCGCGCGGCGGCTCAGCTGCGGCTCCGGGCTCCGCTTCAGCTGCGGCCCGGGGTTCCGGCACGGTGAACCGCGGCAGCAGGAGTTGCACCAGCGGGCCGATCGCCAGCGCGTAGAGCACGGTCCCCACGCCGACCGAGCCGCCCAGCAGCCAGCCGGCCCCCAGCACCACCACCTCGATGCCGGTCCGCGCGCCCCGCACCGGCCAACCGGTCCGGCGTGCCAGCCCGGTCATCAGCCCGTCCCTCGCCCCGGGCCCCAATCGGGCGCCGATGTAGAGCGCGGAGGCCACACCGTTGAGCACCACGGCACCGACCAGGAGAGCGATCTGGCCGCCCAGGTGTGAGAACCGCGGGATCAGCGCCAGCCCGATGTCGGCAAACACTCCCACCAGCACGGCGTTGCAGACGGTGCCGACGCCGGGCCACTGCCGGAGCGGAATCCAGAGCAGCAGGACCAGGAAACTCACGATGATCACCACCGTGCCGAGGCTCAGCCCCGTCCGGCCCGCGAGCCCCTGGTGGAAGACGTCCCACGGCGCCGTGCCAAGGCTGGCACGGATGACCATGGCCAGCGAAATGCCGTACAGGGCAAGGCCGAACAAGAGCTGGAGGAGTCTGCGCGTCAACATGTCCACCATCTTTGCGGAGAACTGGCCTTGTAATCCATATCCAGTTTGAAATACTGGCTTTATGTCCGGATCCCTGAACCCCGGCTCCCTGGCCCGCCTGCTGGGTGAGTGGAACGTCGGCGCCGCGCCCGCCTACCGCGAGCTGGCCGACGTCGTCCGCCTCCTGATCCTCGACGGCCGCGTCGCTCTCGACGTCGCACTGCCCAGCGAGCGGGCACTGGCGGCGACGCTCGGCATCAGCCGCACCACCGTGACCGCGGCCTACGCCCTGCTGCGCGAGCAGGGCTTCCTCAGCAGCGGCCAGGGCAGCCGGAGCAAGAGCTGCATCCCCAGCCACGGCCCCGTCCATACCGGCGGGAACGACGGCGGGCTGCGGCTCAGCGGCGCCCCCGGGCTGGCAGTTCCGGACGGGATCCTGGACCTGGCCTACGCCTCGCTGCCCGCCAGCGGCGAAGTGGTGCACCGGGCGTTTGCCGCCGCGCTGACCGAACTGCCGGCGCTGCTGCCCGGTTTCGGTTACGACGCCCTCGGGGTGGGGCGGCTGCGGGAGGCGATCGCGGCCCGCTACACAGCGGCCGGGGTGCCCACCACCGCCGGGCAGATCCTGGTCACTTCCGGTGCGCAGCACGCCCTGAACATCGTGCTCCGGACCTTCGCCGAACGGTCCGGGAAGGTTCTTGTGGAACACCCGAGCTACCCGAATGCACTCGATGCGATCCGCGCCGCGGGCTGCCGCCCCGTGACCGTGGCGATGCCCGCGGCGAACCGTGGCGGCGTCCGCAGCGGTTCCCGGTCCGGCGGGCGCGCCGGCGCCCGGACGGACGAACGCACCGACAGCCACATCGCGGGGCCGGCCGGCTGGGACCTCGAGGCGATGGAGTCGGCATTGCTGCAGCAGCGGCCGGCAATGGCCTACGTGGTGCCGGACTTCCACAACCCCACCGGCCGGCTGATGCCCGACGCCCAGCGGCGCCGCCTCGTGGCGGCTGCCGCGGCGTCGGGCACCGTGCTGGTGGTGGATGAGACGCTGCGGGAGCTGAACCTCGACGGCGCCGCGTCCACCCCGATGGCCGCGTTCGGTCCGGCAGTGGTGTCCGTGGGATCGCTCAGCAAGTCGCACTGGGCAGGGCTGCGCACCGGCTGGATCCGTGCCGGCGAGCCCCTGATCCAACGTTTCGCGGCGGTCCGCACCACCCTGGACCTGGGCGGCCCGGTGGTGGAGCAGCTCGCCGCGGCCCACCTCGTCAACGACCTGACGGAACCGCTGCCGGGCCGGCTCGCAGCGCTGCGCGGCAACCGTGACATTCTGCTGGACCTGCTCCGCCGGCATCTTCCGGAGTGGGAGCCGGAACGGCCGGTCGGCGGATTGTCGGTCTGGTGCCGGCTTTCGGCGCCGGTGAGCACCGCCCTCGCGGTTATCGCCCCGGACTTCGGTATCCGGCTGGCCGCCGGGCCCAGGTTCGGCGTCGGCGGCGCCTTTGAGCATTACCTGCGGCTGCCGTTCACCCTGCCGCCGGAGCAGTTGGAGTCCGCGGTGCTGGCCCTGCGCTCAGCCCAGGACCGGCTGGACCGCTCCCCGCAGCTGCGCCGGAACCTCCCCGCCCGGCCCGCCGCGGCCATCGCCTGATCCCCTTCGTGCCCGGCCAGGCCCGGCCCGCCCCGACCTGAGCCGCGGGCTTAGGCGTAGACCTTGTCGAGGAATCCGCCCCACGCCTTGGCTGTCGCGCCGGAGTCCCCGCGGCCGCTGAAGTCGTGCACAGTCACGCCCACCGGTGCGCCGAAGGCGTTACGCCCGAAGAACCGGTACATCGCGTCAGCGGTCCGCAGCCCGAGGAAGTTCTCGTTGGAGAAGTCCACTTCCCCGGCAAGGTGCCCGACGCCGTCGACGTCCAGCTCCACGGTGTCTCCCTGGGCTGAGGCGGCGACGCCGAGGGCCCTCCTGAGCCGGTCGAAGCCGTCCGGGGCCTGGGACGCGGCCGGCGCCTGGATGTCCGTGAAGACCACGGGCTTGCCGTCGAAGTGCTTCAGGTACTGGCCAAGGGTGTGCAGGTAGAACGCCGTGTGCTTGCTGGCGCCGTCGTATTGCTCGTCCCAGTTGTCGGTGAAGATGCCGCTGTGGACGTAATGCAGCCGCGCCCGGCCGCCGTCGAGCGGTTCCAAAACGTGTTCGAGCTGGTTGAACCAGCCGTCCGGGCCCTCCATCCGCGACACCAGGTGGGAGGGGCGCTCCTCCACGGTCTTCACGTCCGGCCACTGGTCCGTGGGGAACATCCAGGCGGGCGTACCGCGGGTGACGGCCTCCCATACGCGCTCCGGGGTGCCGGGCAGGTCGGTGTCATAGACGATCTCAAATTCCCGCTTGTCAGTCATGGTCCTGCTCCTTAGCTTTCAGGGTTTGGGGTGAGGTTTTCAGTGCCGGGTGGAGTGCGATGACGAGCCGGTGCTTGCGTCCCGCCGCCGGGGAAGCTGCCGGGCCGCGCGCCCCGCCGTCGTGGTACTTTTCGACGAGCCCGGCCACTGCGGCGCCGAGCTCCTCGGCAAAGGCCGCCCGGTCCGCCGCGGAACGGAAGGTGACCTCGCCGTCGATCGCGAAGGTGGCGAGTTTCTGCCGGGCCGCCGCCGCGCCTGCGATCAGCTGGCCCATTTCCTGGACCATGCGGCCCGCAAGCGCCAGCAGCCAGAAGGCGGAGAACCGGTCCGAGAAACGGTGCGGGTCCGGAGCCACGGAGGCCAGGGCCGCCGGCGATATCAGATACGACGCCGCCGTCGCCCGCAGGACGCGTTCCGTGACGTTGCCGCGCCGCCGCTCCTCGACAAGCTCCACCAGGCCGTGCCGCTCGAGGGCCTTGAGGTGGTAATTCACCTTCTGCCGCGGCAGGCCCACCCCCGCGGCAAGCTGAGTTGCGGATCCCGGTTCCGCCAGCTCACGCAGGATCCGGGTGCGGATGGGGTCCAGCGAGGCCTCCGCCGCCGCCGGGTCTTCGATGACCTCGATGTCCAACATGCTTCGAGTCTGCTCGCCGACAATTTTATTTGTCAAGAACTATTTAGTCGTCGGTGCCGTTTCAAAGGTTACCTGCCCACCCGGCGCTCGGAAACGTCGTGCGGGCACCGAACCGTCGAAACGGCGGGAGGGAAGGGGCAAAGTAGAATGGACCGGTGATGCAATCCCCCCTGCCCGTGCGCGACGGCGTGAACGCGACCCGCCTGCGGCTGCCGGACGAGGGGCCGTGGGACACCGCCATGGACTACATGATGCACCGCTGGGGACACATCGACCCGCAGGGCATCGAGGACCGCTTCGACGCCGGCGAGATCGTAGGCGAGGCCGGCGTGCCGCTGGACCGCACCACCCCGCTGCAGCGCCACACCTTCATCTGGTACTACCGCTCGTTGCCGCCGGAGACCCGAATCCCGGTGGAACTGGACATCCTGCACCAGGACGAACACCTCCTGGTCGTGGATAAACCGCACTTCCTGCCCACCACCCCGGGCGGCACTTACATCCAGGAGTCTGCCCTGGTGCGGCTGCGGAACCAGCTGCAGCTGCCGGACCTGATCCCGATGCACCGACTTGACCGCATGACGGCCGGCATCCTGCTGCTCTCCACAAATCCCGAGACCCGTGGGAAGTACCAGGTGCTCTTCGAAAAGCGCCAGGTGCAGAAGGAATACGAGTGCGTGTCCGCCGCGGAACCCGCCCCGGGGCACCCCGCCGTCGACTTCCCCGTGGTGGTCCGGAACCGGATGACCAAGTCCCGCAGCTACCTGCTCGCCGAGGTCGTCGAAGGCGAACCCAACGCCGAGACCCGGATCGAGCGGTTGCGCACGTTCGCGGGGCCGGCCAACGCGGCACAGGCTGACGCGGCCCGGGCCGGCGGCTCTGAGGCCAACGGCACCGCTTACGACGCCGGGTCGGCGCGCCGCGCGCTTTACCGGCTGGAGCCGCACTCCGGCAAGACCCACCAGCTCCGCGTCCACATGGCCTCACTGGGACTCGGGATTGTCAACGACGCGTTTTACCCCGAGCTGCTGGACAAGGCACCGGACGACTACGCCAAGCCGCTCCAGCTCCTGGCCCGCGGCATCCGCTTCGTGGATCCGATCTCGGGCAGCCCGGTGGAGTACCGCAGCCGGCTCGAGCTTTCCGAGGCTCGCTAGGGAACCCGCCACCCGCCGGGCGGCCGGATATGCGGTACCTTGTGCCCATGGACCTGGCCAATGCGGACACGTGGGGAGCAGCGATCTATTTCTGGATCATCCCCGTTGTCCTTGGCGACGCCATCTTCCCGCCGCTGCCCTCCGAAATGGTGGTTATCACCGCCGGAGCCCTGTCCGCCGACGGCCGGGCCAACGTGTTCCTGGTGGCCATCCTCGCCGCCCTGGCCTCCTGGCTCGGCGACCTAGTGGTCTTCCAGCTCTTCAAACGCCGCCTCAGCCACGTGCTGGACCGGTGGAGCTGGGGCCGCAAATTCCACAGCGGCGTGCACCTGGCCATCGCCCGGGCGGGCCGCTCCTCCACCTACGGGGCCATCATCGGGATCCGTTTCATCCCCGGCGGAAGGCTGGCCACTACGGCCGCGGCGGGGATCGCCAACGTGTCCACCAAGGGGTTCAGTTTCTGCGCTGCGCTGGGCGGCTCGCTGTGGGCGGTGTGGTCCGTGGGCCTGGGGTACGTCACGGGCTCGGCCACCAAGCTGCCGTTCTGGGCCAGCTCGCTGATCGGGGTGGGGCTTGGCCTGGTGATTGGCGCCGTCGTCGGAGTGATCGTCACCCGCCGCCGCGGCAACCGCTCCCCCGTGGTGGAACCCGGTTCTCAGGCGGCGGATCCGGACGCGGAACTGGACTTTTAGCCCGGCAGCCGCTGCGCCCGGGGTCGCGGCTAGACCGGAGCCCAGCGGCCCCGGTTGCGCCGCAGCACGGTCAGCGGCCCGGTCACCGCGACGCGTTCGACGGCGTCGCGCATCATGGCGGCCGACTCCAGCGCCTGGCTGTTCTCCGCCGCGTACGCCGTGGCGTCCACAAGGAAGCGCAGGTTCAACTGCGGGACACCGCTGGCGATCTCCAGCTGGTTGGACTCCACATGGTGCCGCGTCCCGAGTGCCTCCACGGCAGCGGCCATAACGGCTTCGGGCGGTGTGCCCGGCTTGAGTCCGGTGATCTTGAGTCTGGTCTGGAACGAGGGCATAAACCAACCCTAGCCGCCCCCTCCGACGCTCCCGCAGATCCTCCGGGATCGAACCAACCCTCCCGCACATCCGGCCGGAATCAAACCAACCCTCCCGCACATCCGGCCGGAATCAAACCAACCCTCCCGCACATCCGGCCGGAATCAAACCAACCCTCCCGCACATCCGGCCGGAATCAAACCAACCCTCCCGCACATCCGGCCGGATTCAAACCAACGCCCCCGCAGATCGCTCGCCCAGAAGACCCGCCTCACCTGAGGGAGCATCCAGAAAACACCCGCCACACCTGAGGGAGCAACCAGAAAACACCCGCCACACCTGAGGGAGCAACCAGAAAACACCCGCCACACCTGAGGGAGCAACCAGAAAACACCCGCCACACCTGAGGGAGCAACCAGAAAACACCCGCCACACCTGAGGGAGCAACCAGAAAACACCCGCCACACCTGAGGGAGCAACCAGAAAACACCCGCCACACCTGAGGGAGCAACCAGAAAACACCCGCCACACCTGAGGGAGCAACCAGAAAACACCCGCCACACCTGAGGGAGCAACCAGAAAACACCCGCCACACCTGAGGGTGGATCGTGGGAGGGCTAGCCGGTGTTGCGCAGGCCCGCCGCGACGCCGTTGACGGTGATCAGCATGGCGCGCTGGAGGCGTTCGTCGATCTCGGCGTTGGGCATGCCCTCCCCTGCGGCGGCCTCGGCCCGGACGCGCCGCAGCAGCTCCACCTGCAGGTAACTGATCGGGTCGAGGTACTGGTCGCGGATCTCCAGCGAGCGCTTGAGCGTGGGCTGCGCGTCGAGGAGGAGATCCTCGCCGGTGAGGTTTTGGATTTCGGCGACCGTCAGCTCGTACTCCGCGCGGATGGTGTGGAACAGGTGGTGCAGCTCGGCCGGGACCAGGGTCGAAACGTAGTAGCCCGCGATGTCCATGTCCGTCTTGGCGAGGGTCATCTCCACGTTGGAGAGCACCGACCGGAAGAAGTGCCAGCCCTCCATCATCTCCACCAGCTGGGCCGAGTGGCCCGCCTCGCGGGCGGCCTTGAGCCCGGAGCCGACGCCGAACCAGCCCGGCACGATCTGCCTCGACTGGGTCCAGCCGAACACCCACGGAATCGCCCGCAGGCCCTCAAGTCCGGCGCCGGAGTCGGGGCGTTTCGAGGGCCGGGAGCCGATGTTCAGCGAACCCAGCTGCTCCACCGGCGTGGACGACATGAAGTACGCCGGCAGGTCCGGGTCGTCGATCAGCGTCCGGTAGCGGGCAAACGCGGCGTCGGAAATGGTCTCCATGACGTGTCCGTACCGTTCGCGCTGGTCTTCCGAGGTCCGCGGGGTGCGGTGCAGCGCCGACCCCTGCAGCACCGCGGCGAGGGAGAGCTCCAGGTTCTCGCGCGCGAGCTCCGGCAGCGAGTACTTGTCCGAGATGACCTCGCCCTGTTCGGTGAACTTGATCTCGCCCTCGAGCACACCGTTGGGCTGGGCCATGATCGCGTCGTAGGTCGGTCCGCCGCCACGGCCCACGGAACCGCCGCGGCCGTGGAACAGCCGCACCCGGACGCCGTGCTTGGCCGCGACGTCGCGCAGCTTGCGCTGGGTCTTGTGGATTTCCCACTGGCTCGTCATCACGCCGGATTCCTTGTTGGAGTCCGAGTAGCCGAGCATGATTTCCTGCACGTCGCCACGAAGCCGGACCAGCTCGCGGTAGGACGAGTCGGAGAGCAGGGCGTCCACGATCTCGGCCGAGGCGCGCAGCTCCTCCACGGTCTCCAGCAGCGGAGCGAAGCCGATCCTGGCATACGGCGCCTCGCCGAAAAGGTTCACCAGCCCGGCCTCGCGGGCCAGCACGGCCGCGGCCAGCACGTCGTCCGCGCCGCGGGTCATCGAGATGATGTAGGTCTCGATCACGTCCGGGCCGTAGGTGCGCAGGGCGCGTCTGATCTCGCGGAAGACGTCGTACGTGCCGGCCGCGACGCCGTCGAGCTTGATCGGATGGCCGGAGAGCGGGCGGCGGGACGCGAGCTCGGAGCCCAGCACTTCGAGCCGCTCGGCCCGGCTCAGCTCGGCGTACCGCACGCCGGGCCCCCCGAGGCGGTCCATGAGCTGCCCGACGGCGTCATGGTGATGGTCTGCGTGTTCGCGGATATCCAGCGTGGCAAGGTGCAGGCCGAAGGAGGCGATCGCCCGCCGGACCCGCGCCAGGGCGCCGTCGGCGGCGAGGCCGGCATGGTGGTTCCGCAGCGAGGACTCGAGCAGGCCCAGCTCGGCCAGGAGTTCCGCGGTAGCGGCATAGTCCCGGCCGGGCTCGTGCGCCGAGCCGGCGGTGACCCGGCGGCCGGTGTTCAGCAGTTTGGCCTTGATGCAGGTGAGCTTGAGCCGGTACGGTTCCTGCGCGTTGAGCTCCAGGACGCGCCGGTCCAGTCCGGGCAGGTTCCCCAGGTCGACGTCGATTGAGTCCAGCAGCGCCTGGTCGGCCCCGGCCAGCGCGGTGGAGTTGGACAGGATGGAGATGAGCCCGTCGATCAAGCCGATGCTGATCCGGACGGCGTGCTGGTTGTGGATCTGCAGGATTTCGCGGGTGACGCCGGCGGTGACGTTGGGGTTGCCGTCCCGGTCCCCGCCGATCCAGGAGCCGAAGCGGATCGGCGCCTTGGTGGCCGGCAGGGTGACGCCGTGCTCGGTGAGGAGGTCGGACAGGTCCGAAAGCATCTCCGGCATAGCGTCGCTGAGGATGCCGGTCAGGTAGTAAATCGCGTTCCGGGCCTCGTCCACGGGGGTGGGGCGGACCTGGCGGAGCTCGTCCGTCTGCCACATCTGGTCGATCACCTCGGCCAGGTGGCGGTCCTGGCGACGGCGGGCCGAGGTTCCTTCCGATGTGGATTCGGCCAGCACGTCGGAGAGCCGGCGGATCTTGTCCAGCACCGACCGCCGGGACGCTTCGGTGGGATGCGCGGTAAAGATGGGCCGGACGTCGAGTTCGTTCACGACGTCCTGCAGCACGGCGGATCCGGCCTTTTCCGCGATTTCGGCGACGGCCTTGGCCAGCCAGCCGTCCTTTTCCTGCCGGCTGCGCAGCCCGCGGACCCGGTGGACCTGCTCGGCGGCGTTGGCTAGGTGGAAGTAGAAAGCGAAGGCCCGGACCAGGTCGGTGGCCTGGTCCAGCGGCAGGGAGCCGAGCAGTTCGCGGACCTGGGCGACGACGTCGTACGAACTCCACGGCCCGGTGGCATCGGCGCCGCCCCGGGCGGCCTCCTTGGATTCCTTGGTCAGCAGCCGCACCTGTTCCACCAGGTCGAGGAGCTCGGGGCCGTGCTGGCGGACCAGGGATTCGCCGAGGAGGGTGGACACCCGGCGGACATCAGCGCGCAGTTCGGAGGCGAGGTCCGTGCCGGAAGTCAGTGCAGTGTCAGCCATGGAAATCATCTTTCGAGGTTCGACTTGGCTCGTACACTGCGCTGGATACTGTGAGCCGGGTTACTTGTACCCATGGGATGTTACCCGGCTCACGCGGCGGCCGGGAATCCGTCTCAGATAGTGTCCGGCCTCTTTTCGGCGGCGCTCCCGGCCAGATGGGACGTCAGCGGGCGATCTTGAAGTTGAAGTCCGCGTTGCCGAAGGCGCCCCAAAGCCGCAGCCAGATCGGCAGGAGCATCTCCGTGCCGCGGGCCGTGGTGATGTCGCCCAGGTCGATGATGTCGCGGTGGCCAAGGTCCGCCAGCAGGCCGGCCACCACCGTCTTGGCGTCCGCGTCGTTGCCGGAGACGAACACCGAGTGGTCGCCGCCGGCCACACTTCCCGGGTCCACCATGACGCCGGCGTTCATGGTGTTGAGCGTCTTGACCACGCGGGCGTCGGGGAAGGCCCGCTGGATCTGCTCACCAAGGCTGTCCGTATTCACCGGGTTCAGCGACGGCGGGAAGCCCTGCGAGAAGTCGAGCGGGTTCGCGATATCCACGATCACCTTGCCGGTCAGGGTGGCAGGCCCGGCTGCACCCAGGGCGTTCAGGGAACCGGTCCCATTTGTGGCGTTGACGACGATGTCGCTGCCGGCCGCAGCATCGGCGAAGGTGGTCACGGCGATGTCGCTGTGCTCCGCATGCCATTGGGCGAACGGGACGCCGCCCATCGGCCCCGCCTCGGTCCGGGCCAGCGTGGCTTCCGGATCGCGGGTTCCGATCACGACGTCGTGGCCGAGCTTTGCCAGGGCGCCTGCGACGAGGGGGCCGACGGTGCCGGTGCCAAAGACTGCAATTTTCATGGGGACCTCATTCGGGAAAGGGTTTCGCGGAAGACCTTGGGGTAGACAAGTTCGTCTACCACTGGGCGAGACGCTACCAGACAGAACTGTCTACGGCAAGGACACCTCGGCCGAAGATCGACGCCCGCATGCCCGCTGCCCACCGCTGCCCGCCGTGGAATGAGTCGCGGAACAAGAGGAACCGGACAGACGGGTCTGTGTACCATGAAGTCATGACGCCGCACCCAGCCACCGCACCAACCGCCGCCTGGCCGCGGGCTGTCCGGACGCCTGCGGGGCAGGCCAAGGATAAGATCCTGGCGACGGCATTCCGTCTCTTCTATGCGCAGGGCCTCAGGGCGGCCGGCATCGACACGATCATCGCAGAATCCGGCGTTGCGAAGGCCACCTTCTACAAGTACTTTCCGGCCAAAGACGACCTGATCCTGGCCTATCTCGAACAGGTCGACGGCGTCTGGACCGGGCAGCTGCACGCCGCCGCCGAAGCCGCGGGGCCGGACCCCGCGGATCAATTGGTGGGCCTGTTCGACGCCCTTTCCAACGCCTGCCGCCGCGACGGCTACCGCGGCTGCGCCTTCATCAACGCCGCCGCCGAGTCAGCCCCCGGCACGCGGGTGCACGAGCGTACGGTCGCCCACAAACAGCACATCCTGGCCTGGATCCGTGACCTGGCGGAGCAGGCCGGCGCCCCGGACCCGGACCGGCTGGCGCGCAGCCTGACCCTCGTCCTCGACGGCGGCCTGGCCAGCGGGGTGCTCGACGCCGACCCCGCTGCTGCCGCCGCCGCCCGCACCACCGCGGCCCAGCTGGTCGCGGCCGCCCTCCCAAGCCCGCCCCCAACTGACAGCTAGTTGGGCTGATACCCGAAGAGGTGCCCATTGACCGCCGCCCCGTCCCCCACCGGCGCACAGCTTGCCCGCTGGCAGCGCTTCCGCAAGAACCGCAACGAGGCCCTCGCCAGCGAGTACGGCTGGCTCACCCTGACCTCCTTCCAGTGGCTGCCGGAGTCCCCCGCCGCCGTCGAACTCGTCCCCGGCCTGTGGTCCACGGACGGCACGACGGCGTTCCTCACCGCCGCCGCGGCGGACGGGCTGACGCTGGTGGAGACGGGCGAGCCCGTCGACGGGACCATCGGCGCGGCGCTGGCCAACGAAGAGTCGCTGCTTTGGGTCCAGTTCGGCGGCCCGGACGGCCGTGAGGTCAGGGTGGAGCTCGCCATGCGGGCCAACAAGTACGCGCTGCGCACCCGGGATTCGGCGTCGCCGGTGTTTACCGGGTTCGACGGCGTGCCCACCTTTGATTACCGGCCGGACCTGGTCATAGAAGCGCGGTTCGTGCCCTACCCCGAGCCGGTGGACGTGCCCATCGGGACCGCCAACCCTTTGGTGGACGGGGTGCACCGATCCGTCGGTGAGCTGGTGTTCCGACTTCCCGGCCAGGAACATGAGTGCCATCTGCAGGCCGAGGAGGAAAAGCTCGGAGCCCTGACGGTGACGTTCCACGACGAGACCAACGGGATAACGACGGACGAGTGGCGCAAGGTCTCCACGGCCCGGCCGCGGCCGGACGGCACGGTGGTTCTGGACTTCAACCGGGCGATCAACTACCCCAGCGCCTTCACCCCCTACGGCACGTGCCCCATGCCGGTGCGGAACAACAGCCTGGATTACCGGATCGAGGCGGGCGAAAAGCAGCCCTTCGCCTAACAGGACCCACGCGCGAACGGACACTTCAGGCCCCGCACCAAAGCGCGAACGGACACTTCAGGCCCCCACCCAAAGCGCGAACGGACACTTCAGGCCCCACCCCCACGCGCGAACGGACACTAGTGGCCCTCAACCTCGCAGATTCAGGGGCCCCAAGTGTACGTTCGCGCTCTGAGCCGGAGGGCGGGAGGGCGGGGCGGGGTTAAGGGGCGGACCTAGACGATCGCGGACACCCCGGTCACGGCGCGGCCCACGATCAGGGTGTTGATCTCGTACGAGCCCTCATAGGTATAGATCGCCTCGGCGTCGGCGAAGATCTTGGCCATCCGGTAATCGGTGACGATCCCGTTGCCACCCAGCAGGGACCGGCCCATCGCCACGGTTTCGCGCATCCGGGCGCTCACGTAAGACTTCGCCAGTGCCACCTGGGGCATGTCCGCCGCGCCCGCGTCCTGCAGCTGGGCAATCCGGACCATCATGCCCATGCTCGCCACCGCATTGCCGAGCATCGTCACCAGCTGCTGCTGGACCAGCTGGAACTTGGCCAGCGGCCGGCCAAACTGGTGGCGTTCGACGGCGTACTGCCGGGCGACGTCGAAGGCGGCCAGCTGCTGCCCCACGCCCTGCCAAGCGACCATGATCCGCGAACCGCGGAGCAGCTCGTTGGTGTCCTCGAAGCTGTTGATCCCGGCGAAACGGTCCGACTCCGCCACCCGGACGTCGGTGAAGACGATGTCGGCGTTCTGCACGGTCCGCAGCGCGATCTTGTTTTCGATCCTGCTCCGGCGCACGCCGGGCAGTGTGGCGTCCACGATGAAGCCACGGATGCCGCCGTCGGCCTCGTCGCGCGCCCAGACCAGCATGTAGTCGCAAAACGTCCCGTTGCCGATCCAGCGCTTGGCCCCATTGAGCACCCAGTAGTCGCCGGACTCCCCGGACACGCGCCGCGCGGTGGTCTCCATCCCACCGGCCACGTCCGAGCCGTGGTCCGGCTCGGTCAGAGCGAAGGCCCCGGTGGTGCGCAGGCCCGCGGCGTCGTCCAGCAGCCGGGCCTTCTGCTCTGCGGAGCCGAAGCCGTAGAGCGATTCCACGAACAGGTCGTGGTGGACCAGGAAGAAGGTCGCCAGCGAGGTGTCCACCCGGGTCATCTCGGCGATGACCAGCCCGGCGAACAGATTGCTGTAGCCGCGCTGAGCCGGGGCGCTGAGCTCCAGCGCCGCCAGTTTAGGCAGGATGTGCGCCGGAAACTCGGCGTCGTTCCACCACTGGGTGGCGAACGGCGCCACCTCGCGGGCCAGGAACTCCCGGAGCTCGGCCAGCTTCGCCTGTTCGGCGGCGCTGAGCAGCGACTCGAAGTCAAAGAAATCGGCGGACGGCAGTCCGGACAGCGCCGGGTCCACGGGGGCAGCGCTGTCCACGGCCAGGGTCACTTCGGCCCCATCCGGATGGCGCCGTCGAGCCGGATGGTCTCCCCGTTGAGCATGGCGTTGTCCACGATATGCGCTGCGAGGTTCGCGTATTCGGCGGGCCGGCCCAGCCGGGACGGATGCGGCACCTGGCGGCCCAGCGAGTCCTGTGCCTCCTGCGGCAGCCCGGCCATCATGGGGGTCTCGAAGATGCCGGGCGCGATCGTGACAACGCGGATCAGCGAGCGCGCCAGTTCGCGGGCGATCGGCAGCGTCATCGCGGCCACGGCACCCTTGGAGGCCGAGTAGGCCGGCTGCCCGATCTGCCCGTCGAACGCGGCCACGGAGGCGGTGTTGATGATGACCCCGCGCTCTTCGCCGCCCAGCCCGGTGGCAACCGGCTCGGTGGCGGCCATCGCGGCGGCGGCCAGGCGGATGACGTTGAAGGTGCCGACCAGGTTGATCTGGATGACCCGGCTGAAGGTCTCCAGCGGCAGCACACCGTCCCGGCCCAGTACCTTGCCCGGGGTGGCGATGCCGGCGCAGTTCACCACGATCCGCAGCGGCCCGAGCGCGACGGCGGCGTCGACGGCGGCCTGCACCTGCTCCTCGCTGGTAACGTCCGCGGGCACAAAGACAGCGCGGTTCGCCGGTTCCGGCGCAGTGCCGTGTTCCGGCGCGCCGCCGCCGGCGGACGCGTTGAGCTCGGCGGACGCGTTGAGCTCGGCGGCGAGGGCGTCCCCCGCCGAACCCGGCAGATCCACCAGCACCACCGAGGCGCCGGCACTGAACAGCCGCCGGGCCGTCGCGGCCCCCAGCCCGGAAGCGCCGCCCGTAATCAGTGCGACCGTACCCATGACGTCCATACATCCTCCTTGATGTGGCACCGCAACCCGGCCGTGGAACTGTGCGCAGCCCACCGGCACCAGGGAACATTAGTTAGTTCAGGTTAACTGGAATGCAAACATTGCGCACCTCCGGCCCCGGATTCCGCGCCGCGGCGGCCGCCGCCACTAGGCTTGGTCCATGACCGCAGCAGCCGCCCACTCCCCCGCCCCGAACTGGTCTTTCCGCGCCGATGAGGCCGCACGTTCGGTGACCCGGCTGTTCGGGCAGCGTCTCTTCTTCCTGCCCGGCACCCACATCGCCGCAATCAGCCGTCCCTCCGGCCGGCTGAAAAACCTCGCCCGGCCGTGGCACTACTGGTGGCAGGCGCACTACGTGGACTGCCTCGTGGACACCGGCCGCCGCGAACTCGGCGTCGAGGGCCACACCCCGGCCAAGTTCGACGGCGACAACCTGCCCAGCGCCGGCAAGCTCGCCTCCCGCCTGGTCACCGGCATCCGGCTGCGCAACTTCCTGACAGTCGTCAACAGCTACTACGACGACATGGCCTGGCTGGCCCTGGCCACCCTGCGGCTGGAGAAGCTCGCCGGGGACACCCGCAAGACCTCCGGCCGGCGCCGCAACGCCAAAGTGCTCAAGAGCCTCACCCTGCAGTTCGATTCAGCCTCCACCGACGACCTCGGCGGCGGCACGTTCTGGAGCAAAAAGCGCGACTTCAAGAACACCCCGGCTACGGCCCCGGTGGCCCTGTACTACGCCCGGACCGGGCAGGCGGCGAAGGCGCAGGCCCTGCTGGACTGGCTGGACGCCAAGCTCTACGACCCGGAACAGGGCATGTACCGGGACGGCCTGCGGATCGCCCCCGGCGGCGAGCTGGTGCTGGAAAGCGCCATCTACACCTACAACCAGGGTCCGGTCCTCGGCGCCCTGCTGGAGCTGGGCGGTGAGGCGAACCTGGAACGGGCGGCCGCGCTCGTGGCCGCGGTCGGGCGCGGTCTCACCGTTGAGGCACCGTTGCTGGGACGCAAGGGCACGGTGCTCCGCTCGGAGGGAACCGGCGACGGCGGGCTCTTCACCGGAATCCTCGTCCGCTACCTGGCCCTGGCCGCCGTTGACGAGCGGCTGCCCGCACCGACGCGGGCCGAGGCAGCCCTGCTCGTGACCGATACGGCGGAGGCATTCTGGGAAGGCCGGCGTCTGGTCGCGGCGCAGGAGCCATTGGCCCGCAACGGCGCCCGGCTGGTGTTCTCGGCCCGTCCCGAACTGCCGGCGCGCCGGAGCTACCCGGCGGGATCCGCCGTCGAGCTCTCCACCCAGCTGCAGGCCTGGATGGTGCTGGAAGCGGCGGCATCCATCGCCGGGAGGCTGCCCGCCGTCGTGCCGCCGTCCGCCGAAGCGGCCGGAACGGAAGCTGCCGCAACCGAAGGTGCGGGAACCAAGGCGCCCGCTGCCGCCACGGACAGTGCAACCCCGGCGCCGGAAGCCTCCGCCGGGAATTAAGTCACGCAATAGTTTCGTAATTCGTGTGATCCTCCTCACTTAAGGCGCTCTCGGCTTGGTTGCTTAGGTTTGGCTAACCTACAGTTTTTCGTAGTGAGCATGCCCTAACTTCCCCGCTCACGGGGGTTAGGCACCTACGACCTTTTCCTTGCAGAAAGTAGCCTCATGAAGATCCGCACCAATGCGCTGGCAGGTATTGCCCTCGCCGCCACCGCCGCGCTCGGCCTCGCAGCCTGTGGCTCCGGCGCCTCGACCTCCGGCAGCACTACCGGAGCCGACGGCAAGCCGGCCGGCGAGATTACGGTCTATAACGCCCAGCACGAATCCCTGACCAAGGAATGGGTGGACGCCTTCACGGCGGAGACCGGCATCAAGGTCACCCTGCGCCAGGGCGACGACACCGAGATGTCCAACCAGATCATCCAGGAAGGCGCCGCCTCCCGCGCCGATGTGTTCCTCACCGAGAACTCGCCCGCCATGGCCCAGGTAGAAAACGCCGGCCTGTTCGCGGACGTGGACCAGGCCACCGTAGACCAGGTCCCCGCCGAGTTCCGGCCCTCCACCAACAAGTGGACCGGCATCGCCGCCCGCTCCACCGTGCTGGTCTACGACAAGGCCAAGCTGAGCGCGGACAATCTGCCCAAGTCCATGCTGGACCTGGCCAAGCCCGAGTGGAAGGGCAAGTGGGCGGCCTCGCCGTCCGGCGCCGACTTCCAGGCGATCGTCTCCGCCCTCCTCGAACTCAAGGGCGAGGCGGCCACGGAGGAATGGCTCAAGGGCATGAAGGAGAACTACAAGGCCTACAAGGGCAACAGCACGGCCATGAAGGCCGTCAACGCCGGCGAGGTGGACGCCGCCCTGATCTACCACTACTACTACTACGGCGACCAGGCCAAGACCGGCGAGAACTCCAAGAACGTCACGCCGTTCTACTTCAAGAACCAGGATCCCGGCGCGTTCGTCTCCGTCTCCGGCGGCGGCGTGCTCAAGTCCTCGAAGAACGCGGCGGCCGCCCAGGCCTTCCTGAAGTTCATCACCGGGAAGAAGGGCCAGGAAGTACTGCAGAAGGGCACCTCCTTCGAGTACGCCGTCGGCTCCGGCGTCCCGGCCAACGACAAGCTGGTGACGCTCACCGAGCTCCAGGCCCCCAAGGTCGACCCGGCCAAGCTCAACTCCGCCAAGGTCACCGACCTGATGACCAAGGCAGGACTGCTCTAACCAGTGACCAAAACGCTGGCGGCTCCCGGAACCACCGGAAGCACGACGACGGCGGGCCGGGGCAAGCGCCCCCGCCCGCCTTTCGGCGTCTCCGTGGTGGCGATCCTCGCGGTCCTGATCGCCCTGTTTTCGCTGATCCCGCTCGGCTACGTGGCGGTCATGACGGTAGCCACCGGCTGGGACACCGCCGTCGGCCTGATTTTCCGCGCCCGGGTGGGCGAACTCCTGCTCAACACCGTGCTGCTCATGCTGATCACCGTGCCGCTCTGCGTGGTTCTCGGGGTAGGCGGCGCCTGGCTGGTGGAACGCACCACCCTCAAGGGCCACAAGGTGTGGGCCGTGCTGCTCGCGGCGCCGCTGGCGATTCCGGCCTTCGTCAACAGCTACGCCTGGGTTTCCGCGGTGCCGTCGATGGGCGGGCTCTGGTCCGGCGTGCTGATCGCGACGCTGTCCTACTTCCCGCTGGTCTACATCCCTGCCGCCGCGACGCTCAGCCGCCTGGATCCGGCCATCGAGCAGTCCGCCGCCTCGCTGGGCCTGGGCGCCTGGCGCGCCTTCTTCCGTGTGGTGCTGCCCCAGCTGCGGATCGCGATGACCGGCGGCGCGCTGCTGGTCTCACTGCACCTACTGGCCGAGTACGGCGCGTTCGCGATGATCCGCTTTGACACCTTCACCACCGCGATCATGGTCCAGTACCAGTCCACTTTCAACGGGACGGCCGGGAACATGCTGGCCAGCGTGCTCGTCTTCTTCTGCCTGATCCTGCTCCTGGTGGAGGTCCGCGGCCGCGGCACGGCCCGCTACGCGCGGGTCGGCTCCGGCGCGCAGGCCAGGGCGCTGCGCCTGCCCCTGCACTCCTACCAGTTGCCCGCACAGCTGGCCCTGCTGGCCCTCACCGCACTGGCGTTCGGGCTTCCGCTGACCTTCGTGCTGCGCTGGATCTACGCCGGCGGACCGGACATCTGGGCCGCCGACGAGTTCCTGCCGGCCCTGCTGCAGACCCTCGGCTACGGACTGGTCGGGGCCGCGGCCACCACCGTGGTCGCCTTCCCGATGGCCTACCTCGCGGTGCGGCATCCCAGCTGGTTCAGCAAGGCCCTGGAACTGTCCAACTACGTCACCAGCTCCATGCCGGGCATCGTGGTGGGCCTGGCCTTTGTGACCGTGAGCATCCGGGTGGCGCCGGACCTCTACCAGACCACGGCCCTGCTGATCTCCGCCTATGTGCTGCTGTTCCTGCCGCGGGCTCTGGTGAACATCCGCTCCGGGCTCTCGCAGGCGCCCAAGGAGCTCGACGAGGCCGCGCAGGCCCTGGGCAAGCCGCCGCTGCTGGCGTTCCTCCGGGTCACCCTGCGCCTCACCGCCCCGGCCGCGGCCGGCGGAGCCGCCCTGGTGTTCCTCGCGATCGTCAATGAACTGACCGCCACCCTGCTGCTCTCGCCCAACGGCACCCGCACCCTGGCCACCGAATTCTGGAGCAAGAGCACCGAAATCGACTACGCCGGCGCCGCTCCGTACGCCCTGCTGATGATCCTGATCTCGGCGCCGATGACCTACCTTCTCTTCCAGCAGTCCAAGAAAGCAGCGGGACAGTGACCGAACAAAACCCCTCACGGCTTCCGGAACCCCGGATCGCCCCCTCCGTGGCGCCCAGCACCAACAGCCACCTGGAAGTCGAGGCCGTCACCAAGAACTTCGGCTCCCAGGCCGTCCTCAAGGGCGTCAACCTCTCGGTCGCCAAGGGCGGGACGACGGCGATCGTGGGCCCGTCCGGTTCGGGCAAGACCACACTGCTGCGGCTGATCGCCGGCTTCGAACACCCGGACACCGGCAGCATCTCGCTCAACGGCACCAAGGTGGCCGGCGACGGCGTCTGGGTTCCCGCGCACAAGCGGCACGTCGGCTACGTGGCGCAGGACGGCGCCCTCTTCCCGCACCTGTCCGTGGGCCAGAACATTTCCTTCGGCCTGGACGCCGGCAAACTGCCCGGCGGCCACCGCGGGGTCAAGGCCCGGGTCGCCGAACTGCTCGAGATGGTCGCGCTGGACCCGGCCATGGCCAGACGGCGGCCGCACCAGCTCTCCGGCGGCCAGCAGCAGCGCGTCGCGCTGGCCCGCGCCCTGGCCCGTGAGCCGGAGCTGATGCTGTTGGATGAGCCGTTCTCCGCGCTCGACGCCGGCCTGCGCGTCGCCACCCGCCGCGCCGTCGGCAAGGTGCTCCACGACGCCGGCGTGACCACCATCCTGGTCACCCACGATCAGGCCGAGGCGCTCTCCTTCGCCGACCAGGTCGCGGTGATGCGCGGCGGCAAGCTCGCGCAGATCGGCAACCCGTTTGTGGTCTACACCCGCCCGGCGGACCGGGCCACCGCGGAGTTCCTGGGCGACGCCGTCATCCTGGACGCCTGGATGGAGGGCTCCCTGGCCACCTGCTCGCTGGGCGGCATTCCGGTCCGCCGGCCGCCGGCCCAGGGCCGGGTCCAGCTGATGCTCCGGCCCGAGCAGATCCGGATCGCCGAGGACGGTCCCATCCGCGGCACCGTGGTGGATACGGACTACTTCGGCCCGGAGACCACGGTCCGGCTCAAGCTCGCGGTCCCCCCGGTCCTGGCCGAGGGCGCCGTGGCGGACCACCGCTACCCCGGTGGCGGCGAGGTCATCACCATCCGGCACTGGAACGCCTCCATCGCCCGGCCCGGCACCGAACTGTGCCTGCGGGTGGTGGGTGAAGCCGTGGCCTTCCCGATCGAGGACACCGCGCAGGACTGAGTCCGGCCGATGGCCCGTCCGCGGGCTGCGGGATCGCCGGCGGAGCCTCCACCGGAACCTCTGGCGCACGGGCAGGCCTAGGTACGGCCCTGCCCTCCGGCATAGGCTGGGGCGCATGACTGTTCAGCCAGCCCTTCACCGTCAGCACTGTTCCGTGGCCGCTCCCACCCAGGTATGGCTCGACGCCGAGGGCCGGCTGGCCGGCGGCGCCACCGGTGCCTCCGGCGACAGCGCTTCCGGCGACGGCGCCACGGGCCCCGGCACCGGCACCGGCACCGGCGAGTGGTTCACCGGGCTGCTGCACGGGGACACCCGGATGCTTTGCCGCGCCGAGGTAACCGTCAACGGATTCGCGCCCGAACCGGCCACCGTGGAGGCCTCCCCCGGCGGCGTGCTCCGGGTCCGCGGACTCGTCCGCGGCATCGAGGGCCCCACCGAGGATCCCGCCGTCGAACTCCTGCAGACCTGGACCGTCACGCCCGGCGCCGTCCGCGTCGCCCTGCGGCTAAGCACGTCGCTGGACGCCCTGGACGCGGAGATCGAGGTGCGGCTCGCGGCGGACTTCACCGACATGGCCGCCATCCGGCTCGGCCGCTACCGCGACCCCATGCAGCCCTCCGCGGCTGACGATTCGACGCTGCGCTGGAGCGAGGGCGGCAAGACCCTGACGGTATCGGCGCCCGGCCGGGTCACCGGCGGCGAACGGCTCACCTGGCGCGGGACCGCGGGCCGCGGCAGGCCGCTGGAGGCCGAATGGCAGGCCGTGCTGGCCGACACCGAGGACGCCGTGGTGGCCGCGCCGCCGCCGGCCGCCCGCCGCGTCCGGGCCGAGCCGGAGGGGCCGCTGGGCCTGCTCCTGGAAAACTCCCTGGACGAACTCGACGGTCTCCGGCTGGCCACCCGGAAGGCGCCCGATGCCCCCTTCCTGGCCGCCGGCGCCCCCTGGTACTTCACCCTCTTCGGCCGGGATTCGCTGTGGGCCGCCCGGCTGCTGCTGCCGTTTGACGCCGCCCTGGCCGCCGGGACCCTGCGCGCCCTCGCCGCGCACCAGGGCACGAAGACCGATGCCGCCGCGGCCGAGGAACCGGGCAAGATCCTGCACGAACTGCGCGCCAAGGAGCTGGTGCTGGAAAGCCAGGCGCTGCGCCTGCCTCCGGTGTACTTCGGCGCCGTGGACTCGACCCCGCTGTGGCTGTGCCTGCTGGGCGAGCTGGGGCGTGCCGGCACGGACGACGCCGCGGTCCGTTCCCTGCTGCCCAACGCCGCCCGCGCCGCGCAGTGGCTGCTGGCCGCCGGCGCCGCCGGCGGCAGCGGAGCAGGGGGAAATACGGCCAACGGCGGCTTCCTCAGCTACCAGGACACGTCCGGGCATGGCCTGAGCAACCAGGGCTGGAAAGACTCCCGGGACGCAATGCAGTTCCGCGACGGCCGGCAAGCGGACGGCCCGATTGCCCTCGCCGAAGTGCAGGGCTACGCCTACCAGGCGGCGGTGGAGACCGCGGATCTCTTCGATGCCTATGGCGAGCCCGGGGCGCAGGAACTGCGGGACTTCGCCGCGGCGCTGCAGCGCAACTTCCGCGAGCGCTTCTGGGTGCAGGACGACGGCGGCCGGTTCCCCGCGATGGCGCTCGATGGCCACGGCGAACCGCTGGACATTCCGGGCTCCAACATGGGACACCTGCTGGGCACCGGGATCCTGGACGCCGCGGAGGCGCGGCTGGTGGCGGACCGGCTGCTCAGCCCGGAACTGTTCTCCGGCTACGGCCTGCACACCCTGTCCCGGCGGGCGGCAGGGTTCTGGCCCTTCAGCTACCACTGCGGTTCGGTCTGGAGCCACGACACCGCCATCGCCGTCAGGGGTCTGCACAGCGAGGGGTTCACCGCCGAGGCCGGGGTCCTCGCCGAGGGCCTGCTGGCGGCCGCAGGCTCGTTCGGGCACCGGCTCCCGGAGCTTTTCGCCGGTGTCACCGCGGCGGAGTCGGGGCGAGCGGTACCGTATCCGGCCTCCTGCCACCCGCAGGCGTGGTCCTCCGCGTCCGCGGTGGTGCTGGCCCAGGCCCTCGGCGTCGCCTTCTAAGGTGCCGGAACCGCCATCCGCGCGGTGCGGAGGCCGTCGAGCAGGATCACGATGCCGGTGACGGCGACCGCCAGGCCGAGCGAGGCGACGACGTCAGTGAGCCAGTGATAGCCGAGGTAGAGCCGGCTGAACCCGACCAGCAGGGCGCCGAGCGCGGCCGCCGAAAACGCGAGCACCGCCGTCGGGCGCCGCACCGGACGGCTGAGCGGACCCCGCGGGCCGGCTGCGCTGCCCAGCAGCAGGTACACCAGGACCAGCAGGAACACACCGGTGCCGAAGGTGTGGCCCGAGGGGAAGGAGAGGGCGTCGTCCGGACCCATCAGGAAATCGGCTGCCGATGGCCTGCCGCGCGCCACCTCATGCTTGATCAGGGTGGACGCCCCGAACGTCGCTGCCATGGCCCCCAGAAGCAGCCCCGGCCGCCAGAGTTCTCGTTTCCGGACCGCCCAGCCGAGCGCCAGCAGACCCCCGATGACCAGCAGCCAAGACGGGGACGTGACCGTACTGACGGCCGCCAGGAGGCCGGTGGCAAGGGGCGACCTGCCCTCCACCAGGGCGTCGTGGACCCCGCCGTCGAGCAGGGCGAGCCCCGAGTCGGTCTGGACAGCGGCCAGCATCAGCCAGAACACCGCCTCGCCGGCCACCAGCAGGCCCGCGGCGCCGAAAAACACCGCGCGTTGCGACCGCGTGCCGGGAGCGGCGGCGGGAACGACGGAGCGGGACTGGCCGCGTTGGGAGGTAGTCACCGGGCTACTCTGCCAGCCCGGGCTGTCGGGATCCCTGACGGCTACTGGGAGGTTCCTGAGGGTCCCGGGCCCGGCCGCCGGGTTTGCGGGTGCGGCGTCTCGTAGCGGGCGAGCATCTCCACGAAGCCGGCGATCTTGCGCTCCCGCGTGGACGCCTGCTTCACCGCATTGGTCCGGTAGATCAGGGCGTAGCGGTTCACCGACGTCAGGACCTCGAACATCGCCTGCGCCCGCGGGTCCGCCGCGATGGCCGCGGCCAGATCGTCCGGCACCTCGGCCGAGGCCTGGCCGGAGTACGCCGACTCCCAACGCCCGTCAGCCTTGGCACTTTCGACGGCGGCCCGCCCTGCCGGGGCCATCCGGCCGGCCGCTTCAAGGCGTCCGACGCGCTCCACGTTCCGGGCCGACCAGACGCTTTTAGGGCCGCGGCGGGTCATCCGCTGGAAGGAGGTCTCGGCGTCCCGGCGCCTGCCCTGGCCGTCGATCCAGCCAAAGCAGAGCGCCTCCTGCAGGGCGGCCTCGTAGTCGAGTTCCGTCACCGAGCCGCCCTTTTTGTGCAGCACCAGCCACACTCCGGGGCTGTCCGCGTGGTGCGTCTCCAGCCAGGCCCGCCACTCGGCGGCGTCTTTCACCAGCAGTTCCATAAGCTCGGCAGCCATGGCACCATTGTGCTCCCAGACCGAACCACCAGGGAGATACCCATGCTGCGTGTCCGTCCCATTCATTTCACCTCCCGACTGGACCAGTGGGAGCGCCTGCTGACCGACCTGGGCATGGTCAAGTCCGTCGACGAGCCCACCTGGCGGGAGTTCGACGCCGGCGCGGGACGCCTGGCGCTGCATTTCGTCGAAGCGGGCTCGGCGGAGGACGGCACCACCTCGTTCGGCGTCGAGGTCGGCGACCTGGCGGAATTCGCCCGCCGGACCAACGAAGCCGGGGCGCCGGCCGGCCCGGGCACCGCCGCCGGCACCACGGCAGAACTCATTGAAGCGGAGCACGGCCCTTCCTGCCGGGTCACCGCCCGGGACGGGTTCAGCTTCCTCGCCGACCCCGCCACGCGCGCGTCCGACGGCAGCTGGGCCGGTGCTGCGGAGGCGGAAGCTGGGCTCGCCGTCGTCGGCATCTGGTTCGCGGAGGACCCGACGGCGGCGACCCAAACCCTGCGCGACATCGGCGCCCGCCCCCGGCCGGTTCCGGGTGCCGGCGGCGCCGGTCCCGCCGGGACTGACACCGGCGAGTCCGAGTCGTTCACGGCGAAGAACGGCGGGGTCCTAATGGTCGGCGCGGCTGCCGGATCGGCGCCGGGAACCGGGCGCGCCGGGCTGGGCTTCGAATACGACGGCGACCTTGAAGCGCTCCGGGAGCGGCTCGCCGGGGCGGGGCATGAGGTGGCGGCCGTGGAGGACGCCGCCGTGCCGCTGCTGCACGTGGGCAACCCGGATGCGGACGGCGGCGCCGCCCGCCCCCACGCCCTTTGGATCTCCGCGGCCCCGGCGGAGGCTTAGGCCCGGTCCCCCGTCGCCAGGGCTCCCTGGCAAAGCCGGTTCAGGACCTCTGTCAGCATAGTGACGCCGGCGACGGTGTCCTGGTCCTTGGTGAATTCGTGTTCATTGTGCGAGATCCCGTCAACACTGGGGACGAAGAGCATGACCGTGGGGACCAGGTCCTTCATGTTGGTGGAGTCATGCCCCGCCAGGGTCATCACCTGGCGGCTCGTGAGCCCCAGATCCGCAGCGACTTTGGCCGCGAGCTCGACGCCTTCGGGCTGGTAGGGGGTCACCGGCCAGGAGTGCGAGTGGTGGCGCTGGACGGTGACGTTGGCCAGCTGTTCGATCTCATCGATCCGCCGGTGCAGCAGCGTGTCGGCTTCCGCGAGGACAGCCTCGTCGGCGCTGCGCAGGTCCAGCAGCAGGTTCACGCGCGAGGGCACTACGACGGGTGAGTTGGGGTAGACGGTCAGCTGGCCCACCGAGGTGTGCAGCACGCCGGAGAATTGGTCGGCGAGCTCCCGGGCTGCCACCACCATCATCGACGCGCCCAGCAGGGCGTCCTTGCGGTCGGCGATGACGGTGGAGCCCGTGTGGGCCTGCTCGCCGTGGACCACAAATTCGTATTTGTTGGCTGCCCAGTTGGAGTTGACCAGCCCGATCGTGACGCCGTCGCGCTCCATGCTCCGGCCCTGTTCGATGTGGATCTCGGCGCAGTACACCGCCGCAGGGCCGTCATAGTCTCCCCGGCCGCCGATCGCGTCGAGGGCCTCGCGCACCGAGGTCCCGGCGGCGTCCCTGGTGTCCAGTGCCGTGTCCAGGGCAAGCTTGCCGGTGTAAACCGAGGAGCCCATCATGGACGGCTTAAACCGGGAGCCTTCCTCGTTGAACCAGTTGACCACGGCGATGTTGAACTTCGGCGCGCCGGCCCGCGGGTGGTCCGGGTGCCCGCCGGCCCACGCCTCGGTGAGCCGGAACGCGGCGTGCGCCGCGGCGAGGACGCCGTAGGCGCCGTCGTAGCGGCCTGCGGTCGGCTGCGAATCCATGTGCGAGCCCACCACCACAAACGGCGCCCCCGGGACAGCTTCGTAGAGCCCCCATTGGTTGCCCGCGCGGTCGAACCTGACGGTGAACCCACGCGCCTCAAGCAGCCCGGTGAGCCAGCGCCGTTGCTGCCCGTCGGCCTCGCTGGCGGCTTGGCGGTCCACCCCTCCGTTGGGGGTGGCGCCGAACCGGCTCATGGTGGCGAAGTCGCGGAGGAACGCGCTGTCCTCGGGGCTGAAATTGTTGGTCGTCATGGTGTCCCCTGGTGCTGGTGGGCGGGCTGGTGGATTGGGCCGGGTGGCGGTGCCTACCGGGTTTGCAGGGCCGCGGCGCGTCCGGACTGCGGTTCCGGCAGCGCCCGGTAGGTGAAGCGCCCGCCGACGGCGGTGGCGAGGACTTCGAGTCCATCGATCCGCTCCGCGGTCAACGGCGAACCGGAAAGCACGGTGAAGTCCGCGAGCTTCCCCGGCTCCAGGGAGCCCTTTTGGTGCGCGGCCCCGGTGGCCGCTGCAGCCCCGGTGGTGTACGCCGCGAGCGCCTGGTGGGGGCTCAGGCATTCTGCGGGGTCGCCGAAGAGCGCCCCGGAGGAGGTGCGCCGGTCCACAAACGCCTGCATGCCGCGCAAGACGTTACCGTCGGCCACGGGCCGGTCCGAGCTTCCGGCGAGGGTCACCCCGGCCGCGAGGAAGGACGACGCCCGGTAGGTCCAGCCGAGGCGGTCGGGACCCAAGGATGCCGTCATGCCGTCGCCGCCGTCGTGGAAGAAGCTGGCCTGCGGCGTCACCGCGATCGCAGCCGCGGCCAGCCGCTCGAGCTGGTCCGGCCGGGTCATCGAGGCGTGCTCGATCCGGTTCGGCACCGCGCGCGGCCCGTAGTGGCGTTCGCAGCCGGCGATGATGTCGATGGCCAGGTCGACGGCCCGGTCCCCGATGGCGTGCGCGGCGATGGACCAGCCCGCGGCGTAGGCGGCCTCGATCTCGGCGCGGAGCTGTTCCGGATCGGCCTGGAAGTAGCCCACGTTGCCAGCGTTGTTCTTGTGGCCGTGGCTGCAGAACTCCTGGCTAACCGCCGCGGTTTCCCCCAGCAGCGAACCGTCCAGGAAGACCTTCGCCGGTCCCAGCGAGAGGAAGTCGCCGCCGAAGCCCGTGGCGATGCCCAGGTCCAGTCCGGCCGGAACCGTTCCGGGGAAATCCTGGCCGTGGGCGGCGACCGGATGCAGCATCTCCAGGACCGGCATCAGCTGGGCGCGGGCATGCAGCCGGCCGTTGGCCGCCGCCCGCTGATAGGCGGCGAGTTCCACCGGGCTGTGGCCGATCCAGCCGCCGCCGATGCCGGCCTCGGTGAAGCTGGTGATGCCCTCCGACGCGTAGTGCCGGGTGGCCCGGTCGAGCGCCGTCTCGAGGTCGGCGACCGGATAGGGCAGGATGAGCTGCTGGATCAGCTGCTGGGCGGTCTCCTCCACCAGCCCGGTGGGCTTCCCGGCGCTGTCACGGACAATCACGCCGCCGTCGGGGTCGGGGAAGGACGCCGCGTCTGCCCCGGCCAGCCGAAGGGCTGCGGTGTTCACCACCGCCATGTGACCGGAGTTATGGCGCATCAGCAGGGGCCGCCCGCCGGTGATCCGGTCCAGCACGTCGATGTCCGGGAACTCGCCGCCGTGGTGCTGTTGGTTGAACCCGGTGGCCAGCAGCCAGGCGGCCGTCCCGGAAGACGCTGGCTGCGCGGCGCTCTCCGCCTCCAGCAGCGCGTAAAGCTGGGTCAGGCCGCGCACGCCGGACACGTCCAGCTCACCCAGGCCCAGCCCGAACCAGGCGGTGTGGCAGTGCGCGTCGATGAAGCCTGGCGTCACCGTGGCGCCGTTGAGATCCAGGACCTCGGCGGCGTCCAGCCCCTCCACTTCCTCATCCAGGCCCACGACGCGTCCCTGCCAGACGCCTAGGCGTGTGGCCGCGGGCCGCAACGGGTCCATGGTGATGATGTCCGCGTTTTTGAGCAGCAAGTCGAGTTTCATGTGTGGTGCGCTTTCAGCGGTGGGAGGTGGTGACGGACTTGATCCGGGTGTAGTTCTCCAGCCCGAAGACGGAGAGGTCCTTGCCGGTACCCGAATGCTTGAAGCCGCCGTGCGGGGCTTCGGCGGGGATCACCTGGTGGCAGTTGATCCAGACCGAACCGAAGTCGAGGTCGTTGGCGACCCGGGTCACGACGCCGTGGTTGTTGGACCAGACACTGGAGGCCAGTGCGTACTTGGTGCCGTTCGCGAGCTCCAGCGCTTCCTGTTCATCGGCGAAGGGCTGCACGGTGACCACCGGCCCAAAGATTTCTTCCGCGACGACCTCGTCGGACTGGGCCACCCCGTCGATCACCGTCGGGGCAAAGTGGAACCCGACGCCGGTCCGCTTGCCACCTGTGAGCACGCGCGCGTTTGCTGGCAGTCGGGCCATGAACCCCTCTACCCGGTCCAGCTGTGCAGCGCTGTTGAGCGGCCCGAGGTCCGCGGCGTCTCCGCCCACGGTCAGCCCGGCTGCCGCTGCCGCGAGCGCCTGGGCGAACTCGGCGTGGATGTTTTCCTCCACCAGCACCCGGGTCACGGCCGTGCAGTCCTGCCCGGCGTTGAAGAACGCGCCAAGCGCGATCTCCTGCGCGGTCTGCGCAATGTCGACGTCGGCGAACACGATGGCGGGAGCCTTCCCGCCAAGTTCCAGGTGAACGTCTTTGAGCGTCGCGGCGGCGGCAGACATGACCTGGGCGCCGGCGCGCGTGGAGCCGGTGATGGAGACGAGCTCGGGAATCTCGTGGTCCACCATCACGGCGCCCGTGTCCCGGCCGCCGCAGATCACGTTCACGACCCCGGCCGGATAGACCTGCTGGGCCAGCTCCGCCAGGATAACCGTGGACCAGGGGGTGGTGTCCGCAGGCTTGAGCACAACGGTGTTGCCGGCCGCCAGGGCCGGCCCGAGCTTCCAGATGGCCATCATAAAGGGGTAGTTCCAGGGCGTGATCTGGGCGACCACACCCAGCGGCTCCCGGCGCACCGTCGAGGAGAAGCCGGTGACGTACTCGGTCTGCGCCGTGCCCGAGACCACGCGGCAGGCGCCGGCGAAGAAGCGCAATTGGTCCGCGCCGCGCAAGATCTCGATGCTGCGGGTCACGGCAGCGGGCTTCCCGGTGCAGGCCACCTCGGCCGCCAGCAACCGGTCCGCATTGGCTTCGACCAGGTCCGCGAGCGCAAGCATCATGGCCTGCCGCTCGGCGGGGGTGGTCCTTTTGTAGCTGCGAAATGCGGCCTGCGCGGCGGCGAAGGCACGGTCCACCGTGGCGGCGTCGCTGTCCGGGGCGGTTCCGAGCTGCTCGCCGGTGCGCGGATCGTAAAACGGCAGGGTCGCAGCGTCGGCGCCTCCGCCGTCGGCCGCCCCATTGATGACGTTCCTGAGCGTAATCACGTGGGCTCCAGTCAGTTGCTTGCAGTCTTGGGTGAGCGGACGGCCGGATCCTGCGGCAGGTGCAGGACGGCGGGCACGCCGGACTCAACCGCGCGGCGGAAAGCAGGGGCGAAGTCCGCCGCGGAGTCCACGCGTTCGCCGTACCCGCCGTAGGACCGGGCCAAGGCGGCGAAGTCCGGGTTGGCCATGTGCGTCCCGGAGGGCCGTCCCGGGTAGTGGTGCTCCTGGTGTTCGCGGATTGTGGCGAAGATGCCGTTGTCCACCACCAGCGCAACGAAACGCGCTCCGTGGCCCATGGCGGTGGCGATTTCTTGGCCGTTCATGAGGAAACAGCCGTCGCCCGCGACGGAGATGACCTGACGGCCGGGATAGGCCAGCGAGGCCGCCACCGCGGCGGGGATGCCCATTCCCATGGCGCCATTGCGAGGCGCCGCGAGCGAGTTCGCCGCGTTGTGCCGCAGGTAGCGTGCCGCCCACAGCGAGTGGTTGCCGGCGCCGTAGGTGATGACGGCGTCGTCGTCCATCTCCTGCTTCAGTACTTCCATGACGACGTTGAGGTCGACATACCTTGCATCCGCCCCGCCGCTTTCCGGCTGGGCTGTGGAGAAGTTTTCGTAGTCCGCGCGTGCCTCGGCGAGCCAGCCCGCGGCAGGGTGCACCGCCGGCGCGGTGCCGGCGAGCGCCGCAGCGAAGGCGGCAACGTGGGCCTGGAGATGCTGGTCCACCCGGCCGAAGTGCCCCTTGAGGTCGGCGTCGGGGTTGACGACGACGGTGACGGCGTCCAGGCCCCGGGTGTAGCCGTCGGACAGCACGTCGGAGCGGACACAGCCCACGAAGAGCAACAGGTCAGCGGCGTCCAGGCGGCGGGCGTTGGCGTCGCTGCGGGCGTAACCGAGGTAGCCGGCGTAACTGCCGCTGTCGTGGGGAACCGCATCGTAGGCGCGGAAGTCGGCCAGCACCGGTATCCCGTGGCGTTCCGCCCAGCCGGCCAGGGCCTCCGATGACGCCTGGTCCCAGCCCTCGCCGCCCACCACCACGAGGGGCCTCGTGCAGGCCGCGAGGCGCTCTTCCAACTCCGCCAGTCCGGCGCCGGTGGCCTCGGTCCGGGCCACCCGCCGGGGTTCGACCGTGCCCGAGTCCACGGTGTGCACCAAGACATCCTCGGGCAGTCCGATCACCACCGGTCCCGGCCGACCGCTGAGTGCGGTGAAGATGGCGTCGTCAACGACGCGGGCGGCGGATGCGGCGTCGTCGAGGGTCACAACCTTCTTGGCAGTGCTGCCGAACCAGGCATTAATGTCGAATTCCTGGAACGATTCCCGGCCCCTGTCCGCGACCGGGATGAGGCCGACAAAGAGGATCAGCGGGGTGGCATCCTGGTGCGCCGTGTGGATGGCGATGAAGGCGTTGGCGGCCCCCGGCCCGCGCGTGACCATGGCCACGCCGGGCAGTTCGGTCAGCCGTCCCTCGGCCACCGCCATGAACCCGGCGCCGCCTTCGTGGCGGGTCACAACGGTTTCGATCGAGGAATCGTGCAGCCCGTCCAGGACATCCAGAAAACTTTCGCCCGGAACGCCGTAGACCCTCCGGACCCCGGCCCGTTCCAGCTGCGCGACGATCAGGTGACCGGCGGTGGTGCTCAATGCTTCATTCCCTCTTCCTCGATGCTCAGCGAGGGGAGCAGCAGTCCGGAGAGCGCGGTCAGTGCGGAGACGACCAGCAGGATGATGGCGCCCGGCCAGAAGGAGTTGCCGGCGGCGGCAACGAGCGCCGTGGCAAACAGCGGGATGAAGCCGGAGATCACGCCGGCGCTGTTGGAGGTGATCGCCACACCCGTGTACCGGACCTTCGTGGCGAACAGCGCGGTCAGGGCGGTGCCGGACACGGCGTACGGGATCGACAGGGTGGCCACGCCGACGATCATGGCGAGGATTACGAGTGCCGGGACGGCGGTGTTGATGGCCAGGAAGACGGGGATTGCGACGACGGCCGAAGCCACGCCGCCCCACAGGATGACCTTGCTGGCGCCGTACTTTTCGCCCATCCGGCCGGCCCAGATCAGGAAGAAGATTTCGACCACGGCAGCGAGCAGCGACCCGGCCAGCAGGACCTCGGAGGGCATCTTCAGGATCTTGGTGCCGTAGAAGACGACGAAACTGGTGATGAGGTAGAACCCGCCAATGCCGAGCAGCGCCGAGCACATGCCCACGAGGATCTGGCGCCAGCTCTTGGTCAGCACGCCGCGGATGGGAGCATGCTCGGTTTCGCCGGCCTCCATCAAGGCTTCGAACTCCGGGGATTCGCTGAGCTTGCTGCGGATCCACAGGGAGATGGCCAGCAGCGGCAGGGCCGCCACGAACGGAATCCGCCAGCCCCAGGCGTCGAAGTTGCTCTGGCCGACCAGGGCGAGCATCCCGAAGAATCCGCCGGAGGACAGGATGGTGCCGATCGGGGAGCCGATCTGCGGGAGCGCCGCGTACCGCGCCCGCTTGGCCACGGGCGCGTTTTCGACGGCAATAATCACCGCGCCGCTCCATTCGCCGCCGACCGCGAGGCCCTGCAGGATGCGCAGTGCCACGAGGATCGCCGGGGCGGCCGCACCGATCGTCATGTAGTTCGGCAGCACGCCGATCAGTCCGGTGACCACGCCGATCCCGACGATGGTGACCATCAGGATTTTCTTGCGCCCGATCTTGTCACCCAGCGCGCCGAAGATGAAGCCGCCGATTGGCCGGGCGACGAAGCCTACGGCCAGGGTGGCGAAGGAGCTCATGGCCGCGACGAACGGGTCCTGCGAGACGAAGTACTGGGTGTTGAACACCAGCGCGGCGGCGGTGGTGAACAGGAAGAAGTCGTACCACTCCAAGGCGGTGCCCACCAGGGCTGCGAGCGCGACTTTCTTGGTTACGCTCTCGTCGACGATGCGGGGCGGCTGCGGGTTCAGCTGCGCGGTGGCGTTGCTTGCCATAATGTCTCCAAATAATGCGGAATGGATGGGAATCAGCCGGCGGGCCGGCTGGGAGGGTCTGCACTGACTCCGGTGACTGCGGCGACTTGGCAATGTGATTGCGGTCACCCGATTACTCTTCGCCCATTCTGCCAGCACAATTCGCCCAAAAAACTAGCTGCACACCACGCAAATCCATGCGTAAAATGTGCGAATGCACAATTTTCATGCGCCGGGCGATTCCCTGCGCTGGGCTGAACTGGTGGAGCTCCTGCACGGGAAGATCGACGCCCTGGCCGAGGCTTTCGCCGCCAGGGTTCTCGAGATTCCCGAATACGCCGACAACCAGCTCGGCCCCGGTGACCTTGAAGCCACCGCCCGGGAAACTTTCAGGAGGCTGGTCGACGGCCTGCGCGGCAGGAAACAGCATCGGCTGACCGGGGACGAGGCCGGCCCGGAGCCGGAGATGGAATCGCTGCTCGGGTTCGCCGCCGGCCTCGGGGCCAAGCGGGCCCGCGCCGGCATTCCGCCTGAGGCACTGATCTCCGCCGTGCGGCTCGACTTCAGCATCATCTGGGAGTGCCTGCTCCAGATCGCCGACGCCCGGGATGCGGCCCTGCTGGCCTCCCGGGTGGACAGGGTCTGGCGAGTGGTGGACGAATTCGCCACCCGCACGCACACCAGCTACCTGACCGAGCGGGTGCGGATGGCGCAGGAGGAATCCAGCATCCGCCGCGAGTTCATTGCCCGGCTCTTTAACCAGTCCAGTCCCTCCGCGGAAACGGTGAGCCAGGTTGCCGCCGCCCTCGGAGTGGACGCAGCCGCCCACTTTGGCCTCGCGGCGGCCAGCGGCGACGCAGCCGTGGCGCTGCGGAAAGCCGCGGCCGGGCCCGGATCCGGACCCGGCCACCGGAGCCGCTTCTTCGTCCACGAATTCGGTGGCAACACCTACGCGTTCTGGCCAATCGCTGCGCACCGGGACCCGCCCCGGCCACCCATGCCCGCCGCGCTGACGGGCGTCCCGTGTGGCTACGTTCCGGAGGCCGCCGGGCTCCGGGCCCTGCCGGTCGCGGCCCGCACGGCCGAAAGCCTCGCCTCGCTGCTGCGGCCCACGGACTCAGGGCCGCTCTCCGCCGAGGCAGCCTGGGCACGGCTGGCCAAACAACAGCTGGACGACGCCGGCCTCGACCTGCTGGCGGACCTGGACGCGGCGCTGTCCTCGTGCCGCGGCGGGGAACGGGAGCGCCTGGAAGAGACAGTCCGGCACTACCTTTCGACTGGAAGCGTCACGGCCACGGCGCAGCAGTTGTTCTGCCACCGCAACACGATCCTCAACCGGATCAGCCGGTTCCAGGAGCTGACCGGGCTGGACCTGGCCGTGCCCGCCCAGGCGGCCCGCCTGGTGGTTGCCTGGGCCTGATCCGGAGCGGCGGCCCCGGCGGAGGCTTGGGCCCGCCGACCACGCCCGGGGAACGCGGATGGGGTAGAACTTAACCATGAACGTTCGCACTCCCGACCCCAATCCCGGCTGGCTTTCCGACGACGATCTGTTTGAAGCCCGCGGCCGGCTTCCCATGGTTTACGTCGAGGCTGTGCCGGTCCGGCTTGACCCGCTCGGGTTTGTGAACGAGGTCGGCACCCTGCTGCAGGCCGAAGCCGACGGCACCATGGTCCGCTCCCTGGTGTCGGGCCGGGTGCTGTACCGCGAGACCATCCGGGCCGCCCTGCTGCGCCACATGGAAAAGGACCTCGGCCCGCTCGCCTTCCCGCAGCTGCCAATCAGCCCCGTCCCCTTCACGGTGGCCGAATACTTCCCCTCCCCGTCGCACACCGGGTTCACCGACGACCGGCAGCACGCCGTTGCGCTGGCCTACGTCATCCCCGTCACCGGCGAATGCTCACCGCGCCAGGACGCCCTGGAACTGACCTGGATGACCCCGGAGGAAGTGATGAGCTCGGACGTGCAGCTGGAGTTCAGCGGCGGCCGCGGCGCCCTGATCCGGCAGGCGCTGGCGTTCGCCGGCGTCGGCCACTAGGGGCCTCCGCTCCCAGGCAGCTGGACCGCCCGGGGCACCCGGGCTGCCCCCGGCGTCCCCGATTTCGCGCGCCGGTCTTTGTAGACTGTTCAGCGGACCGAAAGAGAAGTTAAGGACTCCAGATGACCCACCCCACAGCCTCACTGAACTACAGCGAACGGCAGGCGGGATCTCTGCAGACCGGGGATCTGCTGCTCCTGCCGGACGCCGTGCGCACTGCCGAAATCCAGCGCGTCGACGTCGACACCGACGATTTCGGCTCCCCCGCGATCGTGCGCGCCACCCTCACCGGCGGCGGCATGCTGCGGATCGCCGCCGGCTCCGTGGTCCTGGTCCGGGACGCCGCGCCGGAGGCCTTCGTGCCCTCCCCCGCCGATGACGCCGGCCGGCCGTCCGGCGATGCTCCCGAGACGGCGGCCGGCGAACCCGCCGCTCCTTCCGCCGACGACGGCGGCCCGGACCTGCAGCTGGTCCAGCCCCGCACCGCGGAGGACGGCAGCCCGACGGCGGCTTCCGCCGTCGTCGTTCCTCCCCTGCCCGTGGCCCCGCCGGCCGCCAGCGGTCCCAGCGAAGCGGACCTGGCCCTGATCCCGGTTGCCGAGGGGACCCCCGAATCCGTCGTGGCGGCCGCGGCTGAGGCCCACCCCGATGCGCTGGGCGTGCTGCTGCTCAGCGACCGGCTGGTCAAGGGCATCAACACCAAGTCCGGCAGCTGCCTCAAGGATCTCAGCGACCTGGCCCACGAGCTGTTCGTGGTGCTCAAGGACGCCGACAACGCCCTCGCCGTGGCGGACCTGCTTAACGTGTTGCCCTTCGACGGGAACCCCGGCCGCTGGGCTTCAGTGGAGGCGTCCCTCGCGCTGGCCAGCTACATCTGCCGGCAGCGCGGCGAAGAGGACCGCGCGGCGGTCTACGAAAAGTTCCTCCGGGCGCCGGACGCGATGGAAACGGACCCGTTCAAGGCCCGGATCAACGCCAAGGTCCGCCAGCGCTCCCTGAACGAACCGAACCTGTACGACAAGGAAATTTTCCGCGCCATCGACAGTTCCAACCCGGACGCGGAACGTGAATGGCGGCTGCTCCGGCTCGAGGCGCTCCTCTTCCTGCGCGCCCACGGCGGCTCGCAGACCATCGGCGGAGCAGAACTGGAACGCCGCATCGGCAACGAACTCGAGTCCGTCCGCGGCTGACCCGGCCGCGGGGTTCGGCACGCGGCCCGGCCGCGGGCCGCGGACGTTCGGCCCTACCCCGGTGCGCCCGGCCGCGGTAAATTCACCCTCATGACGAACAATCTCAGCGTGGTGATCAACTCTGACGCGCCGCAGGTCTGGACGATGTTGCGCGAACCCGCGAAGGTGGCGCAGTGGCACGGCTGGGAGGCCGAGGACCAGGCCGCCGAGATCAACGCGATCTACTTCAGCCCCAACGTGGTCGAGAGCGCGGACCACACCTCCCTCGTCGTCGACGGCGGCGACATCTTCACCCTCAAACCGGTCCCCGCCGGCACGGAAGTCAGTGTGACGCGCGCAGCGATCGACCACAACTCGGAGTGGGCGGCCTGGGACGAGGACATTACCCAGGGCTGGCTGACCTTCCTGCACCAGCTCCGCTTCGCGCTGGAGCGGCACCCGCACGGCAAACGGCGGACGTTCTTCTTCTCGGTGCCCGGCACCGAGGGCTCCGCGATCGACAAGCTGGGCCTGTCCAAGGTGCCCGCCCCGGGCGAGCCGTATTCGCTCACCCTGGCCACCGGCGAGGAGATTGCCGGGAAGGTCTGGTTCCGGAGTAACCACCAGGTGGGCCTGACGGTCCACGGCTACGCCGAGCACGGCGACGGCCTGGTGATCGTGGCAGACCAGCCCGCCATCCCGGACGCCCGGCCCGACGGCGGCTCGCTGGTGATCGTCTCCACCTACGAGCTCGGGGCACACCAGCTGGAGTCCATCCGCGCCTACTGGGACAACTGGCGGGCTGAGAACTACCCCACATCGGAACCGCTGCACTGAGGGTTCCGCCGTGTTAGCTGGCACACTTGAACGGTGCCAGCGAATCCTGAACCCGCCCCCTCGTCCCCGCAGCCTGCCCGGCAATCCGAGTTTTCCTTCCGGGTGGGCAAACGCCTGAGCGAAACCTGCGCGCCGTCGGGCCCGCAGGTTGCAGCGAACGGCGGGGAGTTCCTGGGCCGCACCGGCACCATCACCTCCCCGCACGGCGAGATCCAGACCCCGGCGTTCATCGCCGTCGGCACCAAAGCCACGGTGAAGTCCGTGCTGCCCGAAGCCGTCGCCGACCTCGGCGCGCAGGCCGTACTGGCCAACGCGTACCACCTCTACCTGCAGCCCGGCGCGGACGTCCTGGACGAGGCCGGCGGGCTGGGCGCCTTCATGAACTGGCGCGGGCCCACGTTCACGGACTCCGGCGGCTTCCAGGTGATGAGCCTCGGCTCGGGGTTCAAGAAGGTCATCGATATGAAATCGGTGGACACGTCCGGCCCGGATGACGCCGTCGCCCCCGGCAAGGAGCGCCTGGCCCACGTTGACGAGGAGGGCGTGTGGTTCAAGAGCCACCTCAACGGCGACCGGCACCGCTTCAGCCCCGAGATCTCGATGAACGTCCAGCACCAGATCGGCGCCGACATCATGTTCGCCTTCGATGAGCTGACCACGCTGCAGAATTCCCGCGGCTACCAGGAGGAGTCCCTGGAACGCACCCGGCGCTGGGCCGAACGCTGCATCACCGAGCACTTCCGGCTCACCGAGGAGCGCGCCGGCAAGCCCTACCAGGCACTCTTCGGCGTCATCCAGGGCGCCCAGTACGAGGACCTGCGCCGCAAGGCCTGCCGTGACCTCGGGGGCATGAACTTCGACGGCTTCGGCATCGGCGGGGCACTGGAAAAGGAGAACCTGGGCACGATCGTGCGCTGGTGCAACGAGGAACTGCCGGAAAACAAGCCCCGGCACCTGCTGGGCATCTCCGAGCCGGATGACATCTTCACCGCGATCGAGAATGGCGCCGACACCTTCGACTGCGTCTCCCCCACCCGGGTGGCCCGGAACTCGGCGTTCTACCACCCCACCGGCCGGTACAACCTTTCGGGCGCCATGTACAAGCGCGACTTCGGCCCGCTGCAGGAAGGCTGCGACTGCTACGCCTGCCTGAACTACTCGCGGGCCTACATCCACCATCTGTTCAAGGCCAAGGAGATGGTGTCGGCCACCCTGATCTCTATCCACAACGAACGCTTCGTGGTGAAGATGGTCGACGACGCCCGCCTCGCCATCGAGGACGGCACCTTCTTCGAGTTCAAGGCCGAGACGCTGGCCCGGTACTACTCCTAGGCAGTTCGGCTAGGCTGGCCGGATGCTTATTGAGATCCCCGCCGCAGACGGCACCGCCGAGGCCCTGGTGGCCCGCCCCTCCACCGGCACGGGCCCGTTCCCGGGTGTCATCCTCTACATGGACGCCTTCGGCCTGCGCCCGCGCATCCAGGACATGGCGCAGCGCATCGCCGACTGGGGCTATGTGGTCCTGGCCCCGAACGTCTTCTACCGCGAAGGAACGGCGGCCGAACTGGCCCCGGACCTGGACATGACCACGCCGGAGGGCCGCGAGGCGGCGGGCGCGGCCGCCTTCCCGCGGGTCGGCCGCCTCACCACGGACAAAGCGCTGCCGGACATCGACGCGTGGCTGGCTGCCCTGGGCGGGCTCGACGGCGTTGCCCCCGGCCCGGTCGGCGTCACCGGCTACTGCATGGGTGCACGGCTTGCCGTCCGCACCGCAACCGCCCGCCCCGAGGCTGTGGCCGCCTGCGGCGGTTTCCATGGCGGCGGCCTGGCCACCGACGAGCCGGACAGCCCCCACCTGGGACTCGGCAACGCCCGCGCCCGGTTCGTCTTCGGCCACGCGGACCACGACCGGAGCATGGATCGGGACGCCGTTGCGCGGCTGGGCCAGGCCCTGGACGAGGCCGGCCTGAAGGCTGCCAACGAGATCTACGCGGGGGCACCCCACGGCTATTCGATGGCGGACACCTCCGCGTTCCACCCGGAGGCCACGGAACGGCACTTCCGCGAGCTCCGCGACCTCCTCGACGGGACGCTCAAGGCCTGACGCAGGGCCCGGCCTTGGCCTCGCGGCTTCGCCGGTTACTGGCGAGCTGCGGAGCTAGACCGCTCCGTAGCTCGGTTCGCGCTTTTTGACCCAACCGATCGCGAGCGAGGTCAGCGGGACGAAGGCGAACTCCACGAGGGTCTTGTAGAGGAAGCCCACCAGGACGTAGTTCACGAACATCGCGGCGTCGGTAATGCCGATCACGGACGCGGCGATGCTGCAGAAGATCAGCGTGTCCACGAATTCGCCCGCCACGGAGGACCCCATGATGCGGGCCCAGAGGGATTTCTCCCCGGTCCGGGCCTTCATCTTCACCATGATCCAGGAGTTGATCGTCTGGCCGGCGAGGAAGGCCAGCAGTGAGGCGAGCACGATCTGCGGGACCGGGCCCAGGGCGCCCTCCAGCGCGGACTGCTTGGCGGCGCCGTATTCGTCGCCGAAGCCGGGCAGCGCGATGATGATCCAGTAGCAGAGGGACGCGAACACGGACAGCGCGAAGGTGGTGATGATGGCCTTGCGCGCCACCTTGAAGCCGTAGACCTCGCTGATGACGTCACCCAGGATGTAGGCCAGCGGGAAGAGGAAGAACCCACCGTCGGTGATGATCGGGCCGATGGCCACGCCCTTCGACGCCCCGATGTTGGACAGGATCAGCACCACGGCCATGACGGCCAGCATGATGCCGAAATAGGGGGATCCGATCGAGGCGAACTTCGGCGGGGACGCGGCCGGGAAGGTCTTGGCGGAAGTCATGGGTATTCCATTCATAGTGGTTCGCTCGGCAGCCCGGGACGCGTGCACGCGCCCGGGGCGCCGGCTGTATTAGCACTGGAGGGTTCCTGCGGCACGGGGCCCGGAACCGCCTCTATTCTCCCACCTGCGTGGCTCCCCCAAGGCGCCCTCCCCGGCAGCCGCAGCACCGGTGTTAACGACGACGGCGGGCCGCCGGGTCCGGACCGAAGTCCGGAAGCCGGCAGCCCGCCGTCGTCCGTGGTGCGGGAAACCCTAGCGGCGCGAGGCGTCGACGAGGTCCTTGCCGTCGTCCTCGCGGGCCGCGGCGGGCTCCCAGGCGTGGCCCTGCTCGTGGTCCAGGTGCGTGGACTTCTTGTTCTTCAGCGCGAAGATGTAGACCAGCAGGGAGATGCCGATGGCCACCGTGACGTAGGTGAAGAACAGCTCTTCCTGGCCGGCCTTCTGCAGCGCCGCGCCGATCAGCGGAACGGTGCCGCCGAAGAGTGAGTTGGCGATCGCGTAGCCCAGCCCGACGCCGAGGGCGCGGATGGACGCGGGGAACAGCTCGGCCTTTACCAGGGCGTTGATCGAGGTGTAGCCGCCCACGATCAGCAGGCCGCCCATCATCAGCAGGAACGCCGTGAGCGGATCCTTGGTGCCGGCCAGGGTGGAGAGCAGCGGCCAGGTGAACAGGACGCCGGTGATGCCGAACCAGAGCAGCAGCGGCTTGCGGCCCACCTTGTCCGAGATGATGCCGTAGACCGGCTGGAGCAGCATGAAGATGAACAGCGCCCAGAAGTTGATCACCGAGGTGTCGGTCTTGGCGATGCCCGAGGTGTCATTCATGAACTTCAAGATGAAGTTGGTGTACGTGTAGAACGCCACGGTGCCGCCGAGCGTGATGCCGATGCAGATCATCAGCGGCTTCCAGTAGCTCGTGAAGAGCAGCTTCATGGTGCCCGGCTGCGCCTGACCGGGGACCGCGGGGGCCTTGGCCGCCTCGATCTGTTCTGCCGAGACGGTCTCCTCCATGGAGCGCCGCAGCCACAGGACCACCAGGGCCGCGACGCCGCCGATCGCGAACGGGATCCGCCAGCCCCACTCGCCCAGGTCGGCCTTGGGCATCACGTTCTGCAGGATGACCAGGACCAGCAGGGCCAGCATCTGGCCGCCGATCAGCGTGACGTACTGGAAGCTGGAGAAGAAGCCGCGGCGCTTGCTGGTGGCGGCCTCGGACATGTAGGTGGCGCTGGTGCCGTACTCGCCGCCCACCGAGAAGCCCTGGATCACACGGATGAGGACCAGCAGGATCATGGCCCACAGGCCGATTTGCTGCTGCGTGGGCAGGATGGCGATGGCGAAGGAACCGGCGGACATCAGGGTCACGCTCAGCGTCAGGGCGGCCTTGCGGCCCTTGCGGTCCGCGTAGCGGCCAAAGAACCATGCACCGATGGGGCGCATCAGGAACGACGTCGAGAAGACGGCCATCGCCTCGAGGCCGGCCTGGAGGTCGTCCGTGGGATTGAAGAAGTGCGACTGGAAATACGCCGCAAAGACTGTGTAGACGTAGAGGTCGTACCACTCGACGAGGTTGCCGGCCGAGCCTTTGAGGATGTTGCCGACGGCCTTCCGGGTCTGGGCCGCTTCGGACAGTTGGGTGCTCATCAATGAACCTTCCTGGATCCGGCATCGCAAGAGAGCAACGCCGTCCGCCACCATATTCCCGGTGATCCGGAACACTCGGCTTTTGGTCATATTGGTCATACGCACAATGCGGCCGGTTTTCCGCGAGTGGCAGGATGGGTCCATGACTTCTTACGCCGTTCACAACGTGACCTCCGACGCCAGCGCCTACCCCGCCGTCGCCCTGACCATCGCCGGCTCCGAGGCCACCGGCGGCGCCGGCGCGCAGGCGGACCTGAAGACCTTCCAGGAGCTCGGCGTCTTCGGCATCGCGAACCTGACTTGCATCGTGTCCTTCGATCCGAAGGATAATTGGAACCACCGCTTCGTGGCCATCGACCAGCAGGTCATTGCCGACCAGTTGGAAGCGACGACGGCGGCGTACGGCGCCTCGTCCGGCGCGCCGTCGGTGATGGACACGGTGAAGATCGGCATGCTGGGCAGCCCCGCGACGATCTCCACCGTGGCGTCGGCGCTGGCTGACTCTGCTTTCCGGAACGTGGTGCTGGACCCGGTGCTGATCTGCAAGGGCCAGGAGCCGGGCCACGCCCTGGACACCGACCAGGCGCTCAAGGCGCAGATCCTGCCGCTGGCCACCTTTGTCACGCCGAACCACTTCGAGGCCGAGTCGCTCTCCGGGCTGGAGATCACCGACGTCGCCTCGCTCAAGGCTGCCGCCGTCCGCATTCATGAGCTCAGCGGCGCCGCGGTGCTGGCCAAGGGCGGCGTGCGCCTGGCCGGGCCCGACGCCGTCGACGTCTACTACGACGGCGAGACGCTGGAAGTCCTCTCCGCCCCGAAGGTGGGCGAGGTGGCCGTCTCCGGCGCCGGCTGCTCGCTGGCCGCCGCCGTGACCGCGGAGCTGGCCAAGGGCGCCACCCCGCTGGAGGCCGCCCGCACAGCAAAGGAGTTTGTCACCGCAGGTATCCGGAACCGGGTGGCCTCGGGAGCCCCGTTCGACGCGCTCTGGCAGGGCGGCCCGCGCTAGGCCTACCGAGGCGACGCTCCCTCACTTCTGGCCGCTACCCGCCGGACGCTCCCTCACCTCTGGCCGCTACCCGCCGGACGCTCCCTCACCTCTGGCCTCTGCCCGCCGGACGCTCCCTCACCTGCTGCGGGAGCGTCCGGTTTTTGCAGGCAAAACCTGAGGGAGCGTCTCATGATGCGCTGGGGTCGGACACCTTGCCCATGAATAGCGGCAGCCCGGTCTCGACGTGGACGATCTCGTACTGGAACGGCCGGTCGAAACGGATCACCTTCTCGGCGTCGGTGCCGCTCACCGCCCGCGCGTTGATCTGGGTCACGGCGGCGGCAATCGTGCCCTTCTCCGCCACGGTAATGGTGGCGGATTGGCCTGCCTCCGTGATTTTGAGGCCGCGCTGGATCGAGTCGAAGTCGCTCTCGGTCCGGAGCATTTCCTGCAGGCCCAGTTCGGCGAAGACTTGGCGCAGCTCGAAAATGCTCTTGAGGTCCCACCGCGGCAGGAAGAGTTGCGTCGGTGCCGGGGCCGCGGTCTCAAGGGCCCGCTCCACGTCGGCAAGCTTCTGCGCGTCGAGCCTGGAAGCCCCTGGATCCGGCAGCACCAGCCGCATTACGAAGCCGTCGGCATAAGGCAGGTCCACCGCCTCCCAGCCTTTGCCCCGGGCGGAGGCGAGCTCCTGGACGCCGGACATGGTGGGGACCGAAACCTGCCCGCCGTCCGCCGTCGTGAAGGGCCGGTCGGAGGTGTCCGCCGGGTCGAAGGGGACCTTCCACGCCGAGGCGAAGTACACCGCGTTGAGCACGCTGAAAGTGTTTTTGCGGTTGTACTCCGCGGGCGCCTTCTTGATCCGCCCGCCGGTGTTCTTGTTCACCCAGGCGTCGATCGCCGGTTTGGTGGTGTCCTCGTCCTGAAAGTCCACCGGGTACACGCCGGTGCCGTAGTACCGGGCCAGGGAATCCAGATACCGTTCCCCGGTGGGCACGCCCTTGTCCACAAACAGGCCGTTTGCGCTGTGCAGGACCGGCCGGCGGGGCGGGTTCTTCTCGTCCACCGTGCCGGGGTCGCCGTCGAAGGCCTCCAGGGATGCGAGCAGTGCATTCAGTGCCTCGTCGCGGTGCTGGGCGGGGAGGCCCAGGACTTTGTCCATCTCGGCAGCCGTTGCCCCGGATGCACCTGTCCGCAGCATGGCGAGGGCAATCAGCAGGCTGCCCGGGGATGAGACCACGTTGCCGTTTCCGGCCGCCCCGCCGTCTGCCAGAAGCGCGGCGCCAAGTTTCCGCGCCGAAGCGCGGAGCTGAGCCAGCTCGGCCGGGTAGGCGGAGCGGTCCGCCGCAACGCGTTCGACGCCGTCGGCCTTCAACAGCGCCGGCGGCGCGGCCGAACAGGCCGAGAGGACCAGCGCCAAGCCCGCCGCGGCAGCCATGAAGCGTGCCGGAATCTTCCGTTTCATCGCGCCCCCCAGGCCTGCACACAGCCACAGTTGAACGGCGGAGGTCCGCCTTAGGGCCAGTCAAGCACCGGGGGCTGGCCCGCGGCTAGCCCTTGGCCATTTCGATGGTTCCCCGCCCACTAGATGCGTCGAGCGTCGACCCCGCACGGAACCGTCGAAACGGAGGTGGGCCGCCGCCGCGCCGGTCCACGAGGGCCCGGCCCGTCAGCGCCGCGGGATGTTACGCAGGTTGCTGCGGGCCATGCTCACGGCCTCGCCGGCGCCCCGGTTGAGGACCACCTTGGACATGGCCGTGGCGAAGCCCAGGATCTGCGCACCCTTGATCTTCGGCGGGATCGAGAGTGCCTTGGGATCCGTGATCAGCTCCACCAGCGACGGCCCGGGGTGCGCAAACGCCTCCCGGTACGCGGCCTCGATTTTCGCCGGGTCGGTCACACGGACGGCGTGGAAGCCCAGGGCGCGGGCCACGTCGGCGTAGTTGGCGTCGGGCACGTCGACGCCAAAGTCGGGCAGCCCGTCCACCAGCATCTCAAGCTTGACCATGCCCAGGGTGGAGTTGTTGAAGACCACCACGTTGACCGGGAGCCGGTGCGCTGCGACAGTGATCAGCTCGCCCAGGAGCATCGACAGGCCGCCGTCGCCGGAGACCGAGACCACCTGGCGTCCCGGGTAGGCCAGCTGGGCGCCGATGGCGTGCGGCAGCGCGTTGGCCATGGAGCCGTGCAGGTACGAGCCGATCAGCCGGCGGGTGCCCAGCGGGTTGATGTACCGGGCGGTCCAGACGTTGCACATGCCCGTATCCGCGGTGAAGACCGCATCCTCCGCCGCCACCTGATCCAGCAGCGAGGCCGCGTATTCGGGGTGGATCGGCTGGGTTTTTTCGACCTTGCGGGTGTAGGCGCCGACGGCCTTGTTCATCAGCCGGTCGTGCTTCTTGAGCATCGAGTCGAGGAAGCGGCGGCTCTTCTTCGGCTTCAGCAGGGGCATGAGGGCCGCGAGCGTGGGCAGCACGTCGCCGTGCACGGCGACGTCGACGTCGGTCCGCCGGCCCAGGTTCTGCGCGGCGCGGTCGACCTGCGCGGTCCGGGTCCCGGGCAGGAACTGGTCGTAGGGGAAGTCGGTGCCGAGCAGGATCAGCAGGTCCGCGTCCTCGATCCCCTCGGCCGCGGCGCCGTAGCCGAGCAGGCCGGTCATGCCGATGTCGTAGGGGTTGTCGTACTGCATGAAGTCCTTGCCGCGCAGCGAGTGCCCGATCGGCGCGGCGAGCAGTTCGGCGAGCGCGATCACCTCGTCGTGCGCGCCGTCGACGCCGGCCCCGGCGAAGATGGCCACCTTCCCGGCGTCGTTGATGGCGTCCGCAAGCTCCCGCACGCTCGCGGGGTCAGGTACCAGCGCCGCCGGCCGGAAGGCTGCCGGCGCCGGGGTTTCGGCGGTCGCCTCCAGCCCGGCGATGTCGCCGGGCAGTGTCACGACGGCGACGCCGCGGAGGGCGACGGCGTGCTGGATGGCGCTGTGCATCACCCGCGGCGCCTGTTCTGCGGTGCTGATGAGTTCGGAGTACACCGAGCACTCGTTGAAGAGCCGGTCCGGGTGGGTTTCCTGGAAGAAGCTGCTGCCGATCTGCTTACTCGGGATGTGCGAGGCGATGGCGAGGACCGGCGCGCCAGAGCGGTTGGCGTCGTAAAGTCCGTTGATCAGGTGCAGGTTGCCCGGGCCGCACGAGCCGGCACAGACCGCGAGCCGGCCGGTCAGCTGGGCCTCGGCGGCGGCAGCGAAGGCCGCGGCCTCCTCATGCCGGACGTGGATCCAGTCGATCCCGCCCTTCGCGGCGCCGCCGGTCTTCCGGACGGCGTCGACAATCGGATTGAGGCTGTCGCCGACAATCCCGTAGATCCGCTGCACGCCGGCAGCCTGGAGTTGTTCGACGAGCTGGGTGGCAAGTTCCTTGGCCATGGGTGCACGCTCCCGCGAGGTGGATCGATGAGCTGACACTGGCCAATATAGTCCGCCCACCTTGGCGCGGGTCCCAGAAGGACGCTCCCTCAGGTTCTGCAGCGATTCCATGAACGCTCCCTCAGGTTCCGCAACAAAACCACGGACGCCCCCTCAGGTCTGCAACAGATCACTACACGCTGCCTCACGTGATGCGCAGATGCGTCACACTGAAAAACGCCGAATCTGCGGGAGCGTCGCCCAACAGGCGCCGGACGTGAGGGAGCGTCGCCCAACAGCCCGCGGGACGTGAGGGAGCGTCGCCCAACAGCCCGCGGGACGTGAGGGAGCGTCCGGCGAAACCGCGCAGGACCTGAGGGAGCGTCGGACCGGAAACCGTCGGGCTCAGCTCCCGGAGTGGGCCTGCAGGAAGGAGTAGACCTCGGTTTCGTCCACACCGGGGAAGGCGCCGGGCGGCATCGCCGCGAGCAGGTGCGAGTGGGCGCGGGCCGACGGCCAGGCGTTGCCGGCCCACTCCGCGGTCAGGGTCGCCGGGGGCCTGCGGCAGCAGCTCTCGTCCGGACAGGTCGACTTGGACCGCTCCGTGGTGTCGCGGCCGCGGAACCACTTCACCTGGGCGTAGGGCACCCCCACGGAGAGTGAGAATTCCCCGTTCGCGGACCGCTCCGTCCGGGCCGTGCACCAGTACGTCCCGGCCGGTGTGTCGGTGTACTGGTTGTAGGCGCTGAACTTGTCCGGCACATCGAACACCACCCGGGAGGTCCAGTTCTTACACGAGGGCTGGCCCTCGATGGCGCCGGTGTGGTCCTGCGGGAACGTCACGCCGTCGTTCTCATACGCCTTGTAGATGATGCCGCTCTTGTGAGTCTTCTGAAAGTGCGTGCGCAGGTCCAGGTGCTGCGTGGCGAGGTTGGTGAAGCGGTGCGCGGCGGTCTCGTAGGACACCGCGAAGGCATCCCTAATGTCCTCCACCGCGATTTCCTTCGCCGCCTTGGCCTTCTGCAGGAAATCCACGGTGGCCTGCTCCGGCAGCATCAGCGCTGCGGCGAAGTAGTTCGTCGCGACCCGCTGCATCAGGAAGTCGCCGTAGTTCGTGGGCGTCTGGTGGCCCAGGACGTAGTGGCCCAGGGCCTGCAGCAGCACCGACCGCGGGTCGTGGTCGCTGCGGGCATTCTGCGTGAGGTAAATTCGGCGGTTCTTGAGATCCGTCACCGAACGGGTGGAATGCGGCAGGTCCCCGACGTGGTGCAGGCTGAATCCGAGGTGCCCGGCGATGTCCGCGATCACGTGGTGGGACAACGGCCCGGATGTGTGGCCCACCGACGCGAGGACCTTCTGCGCTTCCGCCTCGTATTCCGGGAAGTAGTTGTTCCGCTCCCGCATCATGGCCCGCAGTTCACCGTTGGCCCGGCGGGCTTCCTCCGGTGTGGCGACCTGCTCGTTGAGCCGGCGTTCCAGCTCATGCTGCAGCCCCACCATGGACTCCAGCACATCCATCGGCAGCCGCGAACTGATGCGGATCCGGGGCAGTTTCAGGGACTCGTACAGGGGGCTGCGCTGGTAGCGCTCCAGCTCGATCTCGAGGGCCGCGCGGCGGTTCGGCGGTTCCGCGCCGAGCAGTTCGTCGATGCTGACGCCCAACGCCGCCGCGAGCTGCTGGAGCAAGCCGAGCTTGGGCTCACGCTTGCCGTTTTCGATCAGGCTCAGCTGGCTCGGCGCCGTCCCGACGGCGGCACTTAGGTCATCGAGCGTGAGCCCGGCGGCCTTGCGCAGGTGGCGGACCCTGCGGCCCATGCTGATGACGTCCACCTCCGGCTCTGCAGAGAGGGGCGCGGAGACGGCCTGACGGTTCCAGCTGTTTGGATGCATTTCTTGAGAATACGGGAAGAAGTGCACTTCTTTCCATAGTTTCCCTCTAGCAACCCCCTTGAAAGTGCAGAAAAGTAGGTCTTACGGAAAGATTCACACCCCGGGAACCGCCAGCCGGACCCGCAGCGACGCGGGCCTGCCGGCCCCGGACCCATCAAGGAGACAAAGATGACTGCAGCAATTGAGCCCACCCAGCAGACGCCCGAAGAGCAGGCTGCCGCCCTGGAGCTCGAGTGGGCTGCCAACCCGCGCTGGGAAGGCGTCACTCGGGATTACTCGGCATCCGACGTCGTCCGCCTCCGCGGCCGCGTCTCCGAGGAACACACGCTGGCCCGCCGCGGCTCGGAGAAGCTGTGGAAGCAGCTCACCTCGGAGCACAAGGAGGGCAAGTACACCAACGCCCTCGGCGCCCTGACCGGCAACCAGGCCGTGCAGCAGGTCAAGGCCGGGCTGCGCGCCATCTACCTTTCCGGCTGGCAGGTTGCCGCCGACGCGAACAACTCCGGCCACACCTACCCGGACCAGTCGCTGTACCCGGCAAACTCCGTCCCCACCGTGGTCCGCCGCATCAACAACGCGCTGCTCCGCGCGGACCAGATCGAGTTCTCCGAAGGCATCCAGACCGTGGAGGACTGGATGGTGCCGATCGTCGCCGACGCCGAGGCCGGGTTCGGCGGTCCGCTGAACGCCTACGAGCTGATGAAGTCCATGATCCAGGCCGGCGCCTCGGGCGTTCACTGGGAAGACCAGCTCGCGTCTGAGAAGAAGTGCGGCCACCTCGGCGGCAAGGTCCTGATCCCCACCCAGCAGCACGTCCGCACGTTGAACGCCGCCCGCCTCGCCGCCGACGTCGCCGGCACGCCGTCGGTCATCATCGCCCGCACCGACGCCGAGGCAGCCACCCTGATCACCTCCGACGTCGACGAGCGCGACCAGGAATTCATCACGGGCGAACGGACCGCCGAGGGCTTCTACAAGGTCCGCAACGGAATCGAACCCTGCATCGCCCGGGCCAAGGCCTACGCCCCGTACTCCGACCTCATCTGGATGGAGACCGGCACCCCGGACCTGGAGCTGGCCCGCAAGTTCGCCGAATCGGTCAAAGCCGAGTTCCCGGACCAGATGCTCTCCTACAACTGCTCGCCGTCGTTCAACTGGCGCAAGCACCTCGACGACGCCACAATCGCGAAGTTCCAGCGCGAACTCGGCGCCATGGGCTTCACCTTCCAGTTCATCACCCTGGCCGGCTTCCACGCCCTGAACTACTCGATGTTCGACCTCGCCCACGGTTACGCCCGGGAAGGCATGAGCGCCTACGTCGAGCTGCAGGAAAAGGAATTCGCCTCCGAAGCCCGCGGCTACACCGCCACCAAGCACCAGCGCGAAGTCGGCACCGGCTACTTCGACGACATCGCCACCGCGCTCAACCCGAACGCATCCACCCTGGCCCTGGTGGGATCCACCGAAGAAGGCCAGTTCCACTAGAACTCACGACGGCGGTGTTGCGCCGGGCCTTCGGTCAGGCCTTGCTCTGCCTGCTATTCCCCGTGGCCGGCTTCTTACCTCGCTGAGCGAGGACGAAGCCGGCCACAGGGCCCCTTTTACGCAGGCTGCCGCAAGACCGGCACCTTTGGCCTCGCGGTTACGTCACCATTCGCCGTCGAACATTTGCTTCTCCGAGGAGAGATTGAAATGAACAGCTTCACTGACAACTTCACTATCAACGGGGTTACGTTGACGGCCCAGCCGATATGCCGGCAGAGCGAAGTGCTGACGCCGGACGCTCTGGCGTTTGTCGCCAAGCTGCACCGGGCGACGGCGGAGCGCCGCCAGGAGCTGTTGCGGGCCCGGCAGGAACGCCGCCAGCAGATCAGCAAGGGCCAGGACCCGCGGTTCCTCCCGGAGACCGCGTCCATCCGCAACGATCCGGACTGGCGCGTCGCTCCCCCGGCGCCGGGACTGACGGACCGCCGGGTCGAGATCACCGGCCCGGTGGACAAGAAGATGGCCATCAACGCCCTGAACTCGGGCGCCAAGGTGTGGCTGGCTGACATGGAGGATGCGTCCACGCCGTCTTGGCGCAACGTCATCCAGGGCCAGCTGAACCTGACCGACGCGCTGGAACGCCGGATTGATTTCACCTCCCCGGAAGGCAAGGAGTACAAGCTCCGCTCCGCCGAGGATCTGCCCACGGTCGTGGTCCGGCCCCGCGGCTGGCACCTGCCGGAAAAGCACATGATCATTGACGGCACCCCGGTGGCCGGCGGCATCGCGGACTTCGGCCTGTACTTCTTCCACAACGCCCGCCGCCTGATCGCCCAGGGCAAGGGGCCGTACTTCTACCTGCCGAAGATTGAGAACCACCTCGAGGCGCGGCTGTGGAACGACATCTTCATCCTGGCCCAGGACCTGCTGGGCATCCCGCAGGGCACCATCCGCGCCACGGTGCTGATCGAGACCATCACCGCCGCGTTCGAGATGGAGGAGATCCTCTACGAGCTGCGCGAGCACGCCGCGGGCCTGAACGCCGGCCGCTGGGACTACATCTTCTCGCTGATCAAGAACTTCCGCACCCGCGGACCCCGCTTTGTGCTGCCGGACCGCGGCCAGGTAACCATGACGCAGCCGTTCATGCGCGCCTACACCGAACAGCTGGTGCGGGCCTGCCACAAGCGCGGCGCCATGGCGATCGGCGGCATGGCCGCGGCCGTCCCCAACCGCAAGGACCAGGAAGCCAACGCGATTGCCTTCGAGAAGGTGCGCGCCGACAAGACCCGCGAGGCAGCCGACGGTTTCGACGGCTCCTGGGTGGCGCACCCGGATCTGGTTCCGGTGTGCCGCGAAGTGTTCGACGGCGTCCTCGGCGACCGTCCGAACCAGCTGGACCGCCTCCGCGAGGACGTCACCCCGGATGACCGCGCGCTGATCGACATCTCCGCCACCACGGGCACCATCACCGAACAGGGTGTCCGGAACAACATCGAGGTGGGCATCCGCTACATCGAGTCCTGGCTGCGCGGCAACGGGGCAGTGGCCATCCACAACCTGATGGAGGACGCCGCGACTGCGGAGATCTCCCGCTCGCAGCTCTGGCAGTGGATCTTCTCCCGCGCCATCACGGACGCGGGCGATGTCATCACCCACGAATGGGTCGAAGACATGCTGGATGAGGAGTTCGCCAAGCTGGAACGCTTCGAAGGCGACCGCTTCGCCGACGCCCGGGATATCTTCGAGGAGGTCACGCTCGGCAACGAGTTCCCCGCCTTCCTGACGCTGCCGGCCTACGACCGCTTCCTGCACGAAGCCCGCGACGGTGCCGAGCACACCGCCAGCGGAGCGGGCCTCGTGGCCGCCTAGAATTCCGTCCGCCGGGCTGCCACGCCCTCCGCAACAGGCTCCCCGAGATCCGGGGCGGCAGCCCGGCAACGGAACACCCTCCCCGAACCACCCGACAACGGCGTCGAACGGACACTTGAGGCCCATGTTTTCTTCACAACATGGGCCTCAAGTGTCCGTTCGCGCAGGCTGCTGGCCCGCGCAGGCGGCTGGGTCAGCGCGGCTTCGGGATGTGGCGCAGGGACAGCGCACAGCCCAGGATGAACAGGGCTACCGAGCCCAGGATCATCAGCAGCGGCCCGGTCCAGGAGCCGGAGATGCCGTGCACGTAGCCCAGCAGGGTGGGGGCAGCGGCGCCGAAGCAGTACCCGGCGCCCTGGACGACTGCGGACATCCGGCCCGCCGAGGCCTGGTCGCGGGCCAGCCGGATGATGGCGATGAAGATCAGGGTGATGCCGCCGCCCTGGGCCACGCCACCGGAGGATGACCACAACCACCACAGCTCCGGGGCGAGCAAGAGCCCCAACGGCACCGTCAGCCACAGCGCCCCCAGGGTGAGCCCGACCGTCGTCGTGCTGGCAAAACGCGCCACGAACGGAACGCCCAGCCCGCCCGCGATCGCCAGGATCTGGAAGAGCGAGGATCCGGCGCCGGCCGCCGACGGCGCCAGCCCCAGTTCATCGGCCAGGAGGCTGGGCAGCCAGGCGGTGACGCCATAGTAGGAGAAAGCCTGGCCGGCGAAGCCCGCGGTCAGGGCCACGGTGATCCAGCGCGACGCCGGCCGCCCCGCCGTCCGGGTTGGGTCTGCCCCGGGGATCGCTTCGGGCCGGAGCGAGCTGCTGCCGGCGGCCAGCACCCACACCGCGCCGGCGGCAACCGCGAAGAGGGCGCACGCCGCGATGGCCGGACGCCAGCCGAGCAGCTCCGCCAATGGCGCCGTGATCATGGACGTGACGAAGGAGCCGATGTTTAGCGCGGCGGTGTAGGTGCCCATGGCGGCGGCCTGCCTGGCCGGGCTGAAGTCACGCCGGATGATCAGCGGGACCACAATGTTGCCGATCGTGATCGCGACGCCCAGGATTACGGTGCCCAGCATGACCAGGGCGCCCCCGCCGGCGGAGCGCACCACGACGCCCAGCAGCACGCCCATCAGGGTCAGCGTGATCGCGAACTCCGGGCCCAGCTTCCGGCCCGTCAGCGAAGCCAGCGGGGCTGCGAGCGCGAAGCAGAGCACCGGGATCCCGGTCAGGAACCCAATTTCGACGGGTGAGAACCCCAGGTCCTGGCGCATGTTCCCCACCACCGGCGCCACCGCGACGAACGGCCCACGCATGTTGAGGGCGATGAGTCCGATGGCGATCATCAGCAGCGAGCCGCGCGGGATCCTCGCCAGGGCGTTCACCCTGCCGTCCGCGGGCCGGCAACCGGGCAGAAGTATGTTTTCATCAATCCCATTGCTATCACGCGGCCGCCGCGGGGCACGCCGCACCCGCCGGAAGATGACGGCCGCAGCTTCACGAAGGTCACCCCGCGCGGTCCGCGGACTAGGGTTTTTGGCATGACGCACGTGATCCGGAAGGCCACCGCCGACGACGCCGGCCCGCTGGCCGAACTGGCCGCCATCACCTTTCCACTCGCCTGCCCGCCGGAATCCCGCCCCGAGGATATCGCCGCGCACTTGGCGAATACGCTCAGCGAAGCCAACTTCCGGGAGTACCTCGTCAATCCGGATGTCACGGTGCTCGTGATCGACGCGGGCGGGACGCTCCGCGGCTACAGCCTGCTCCTGGACCGGCGCACGGAGGATCCTGACGTGGCCGGCGTCCTGGACGCCGCGCCGAGCACGGAGCTGAGCAAGTGCTACGTCCATCCGGACCACCACGGCCTCGGCGCGGCGGCCGAGCTAATGCGGGCCAGCATCGCCGCGGCGGCCGGAACAGGCGCCCGCGGCCTCTGGCTCGGCGTGAACAGCCAGAACGCCCGTGCCATCAGGTTTTACGAGAAGTCCGGCTTCCGGAAAGTCGGTACGAAGTCGTTCAGGCTGGGAAACACCGTGGAGCACGACTTCGTCATGGAGCGCCCGCTCGCCCCCTGACCGCGCACCCTCGCCCGCCAGCCAGCCAGCGCGAACGTACACTTGGGGCCCAAGAAATCCGCGGTTCCAGGGCCGCAAGTGTCCGTTCGCGCTTTGTGAGCTGGTGGGCCGGCGGGAATGGGCCCGGGTCCGGCGCGGTTGTCGCCAGCATGAAGATTGAGATCTGGTCCGACGTGGCCTGCCCCTGGTGCTACATCGGCAAGCGCCGTTTTGAAACCGCCCTCGCGGCGTTCCCGCACCGCGACGCCGTGGAGGTGCAGTGGCGCAGCTTCCAGCTGGATCCCTCCCTGCCGGAGCACTACGACGGCACCGAGCTGGACTACCTGAGCACCCGCAAGGGCATGGCGCCGGACCAGGTCACCGGGATGTTCGAGCACGTGGCGGCGCAGGCCAGCGCCGAGGGGCTCAACTACCGGTTCGACGACGTCGTGGTGGCCAACAGTTTCACAGCCCACCGCCTGATCCACCTCGCCGCCGCGCACGGAAAGCAGGATGCCGCCAAGGAACGGCTGCTCAGCGACCACTTCGAGCACGGCCGCGACATCGGCAGCCGCGAATACCTCACCTCGCTGGGCCTCGAGCTAGGGATCGACGCCGGCGAGCTGGAAGAACTGTTCAGCACGGACAAATACGCCGACGCCGTGCGGCAGGACTTCGCGGAGGCCCGCGCCCTGGGCGTCAGCGGCGTGCCGTTCTTCGTCATCGACCGCAAGTACGGCCTCTCAGGCGCCCAGCCTGCGGAAACCTTCACCGCAGCCCTCGAACAGGCCTGGCAGGAAAGCCAACCGCTGGTCATGGTCGACGCCGGCACGTCCGGTCCGGACGGTGCCGCCTGCGGCCCGGACGGATGCCCCATCTGAGCCGGCCTCACTCCTGCGCGAACGCCTCCCACTCCTGCGCGAACGTACACTTGCGGCCCCAATAAACCGCCGGCGCGGGGCCTCAAGTGTACGTTCGCACCCCAGGTGCCAGGCGGCGCGGGGCCTCAAGTGTACGTTCGCGCTTCAGGCGGGCTGGGCCAGTGCTGCGGTAAGACCGGACGCCAGCCCCGCAGCCGGGGCGCACCGGACGATCTCCAGCGCCTCGACGTCGAGCAGTTTCCGGGCGCCGGTCCGGGCGTCCAGGATCCAGAACAGCTCCATCAGCGGGATGGTCTGCATGACCCGTCCGCGGTGGAACAGCTTGCCGTTGTGCCACGCCTCGATCTCGTCCCCGGCGGCCAGTTCCCCGCACGTCCGGATTGCCGTGTCTTCGACACCCATTTCCAGCTCCTCCCCATCAGCGCCCCGCCGTCGGGGCTCCGTTTGCCACCAGCATGCACGGGAGAGGTTTCGGGGGCGTTTCCGGGGCGTGATTTTCTCGCGACGCGCGCCGGCGCGGCCCCGGCTACCGCCGGTGGGTGCGGGGCTGGATCAGCGCATGCAAGGGCGCGCACGCCGAAGCGTCAGCACTTTTTACTGACAGATCGCGCTAAAGTGTCCGTATGCCCAGGATTTCGGCCGCGAGCAACGCCGCCCAACGAGCCGAGACCCAGCGCCGCATCCTGACCGCCTTCGGTGAACTGCTCTTCACGCACGGGCTGCCCGGCCTGACCATGACCGACGTCGCCCGGCACGCCCGGATCGGCCGCACGGCCGTCTACAACTACTACGCGGACATCGAAGAGCTCCTCATTGCCTACGCGCTGGACGAGACCGAGCGTTTCCTCGTCGAACTGCGCGATTCCCTCGCGTCACTGGAGAACCCCGTGGAGCGGCTGGCGCTCTATGTGCGCGCCCAGGTGGCGGACCTGAGCCGGCGCCACCTCCCTCCGGGCCCCGCGATGGGTGCCGTCCTGTCCCCCGCATCCTTCGCGAAGCTGGCGGACCACGTGGGAGAACTCAGCCTGCTGCTGCAGGACATCCTGCGCGACGGCATGGCGCAGGGCTACCTCCCGGACGCGGACATCTCCCAGCTCGCCCAGCTCATCCACGGCACGCTCTCCTCAAGCGCGGCGCGGGGCGACGGGGCCGGCCCAGACCCGGAAGCGGAGGCCCGGATCGCCCGGACCGTGCGCTTTATCCAACTCGGTGCCGGTGCCCGGTTCGACGACGACGGCCGTCCCCTCCGGCTCAGCGCCTAGCCGCGTCAGCCGCGTCAGCCGCGCCGTCGAGCGCGGAACGCCCCACGCTGGCCAACGGCGGCGGCCGGCTCAGGGTTTGGGGCTGACCGGGACGATCGTCGGCACGACGGGCAGGGCCGGGTCCTCAACGATCCGGCGGGTCTCCCGCGGGCAGCTGAGCTTGCCCGGCGTCTGGTCCACGAGCGCCGGCTTGGCCAGTTCCTTGAAGTCCCCGGTCAGGATGACGTCCACGCTCGCGTCCTTGCGCCCGTCCTGGACGTAGTCGGAGCCGGGGAGGTTGCGCTGGACGCTGAACGCCGCGGACTGGCCGGCGGCCCCGGACACCACCAGCGCCACCCCGCGGTAGCCGGATTCGGTATTGCCCACCGCACCCACCACGAACTTGCGGGCCAGGAATTCGTTGGCGACGGTCCGGGCCAGCCCCGGCCGGCTTGTGGAGTTGTAAACGTTCACCTTGATCTTGCCGTGCGGCGTGTAGTTATACGTCGCATCCGGGCACAGCGACGCCGCGGCCTGGCTGCGCTCCGCCGTCGGGATCTTGATCTGGCCGTTCATGATCGCCAGTGCCACCACAATGGCTGCGGCGACCAGCCCCACCAGGAGCACCAGGACGACGCCGTGCAGGATGCGACGCCGCGTCCTTGCCGGGTTTTCCAGTTCGTCCCGTTCCGCGAAGGTGGCGCGCAGATCGGAGCCGGTGATGACATTGTGTCCGTGCAGGACGGCGGGGTCCTTGGGCCGTCTAGCCATTTATTACCAGGACGCGGGCGTGGATCGCGGTGCGCTGGTGCAGGGCGGTGCGGACGGCCCGGTGCAGGCCGTCCTCCAGGTACAAAACGCCGCGGAATTCCACGACGTGCGGGAAGAGGTCCCCGAAGAACGTCGAGTCTTCGGCCAGCAGCGCTTCCAGGTCCAGGGTGCGTTTGGTGGTCACGAGTTCGTCCAGGCGGACCGGGCGCGGCGGCAGCGCCGCCCAGTCCTTGGGCGTGTTGAAACCATGGTCAGGGTACGGGCGTCCCTCGCCCACAGCTTTGAAGATCACCATGCAAGCCTAGGGAAGATCCCTGGCCAGGGGAATCACAGAGGCCACGGCGCCGGAGGTTGTGGCCAAACAGTGACCATTTGTCACTGCCGTCCACGGGTGAGTCACCGGCTTGAACGGGGCTGTCACAGCCCTTCCAGGGCGGGACACCGGACGTCACGGGGCTGCCGCCGGAGGCGAAGTTCCGGCCCTGCTGAGAGAATGGACGCATGACTGAAACCGAGACTTCCGCCCTGCCGCTTTCGGCCCCGCCGCTGGCCCTGCTGCTCGACGTCGACGGTCCGGTCGCGAGTCCGCTCACCCGCACCGTCCAGCCGGGAATCATCTCGGATCTGCTGGCCCTCGCGGCCGCCGGAATTCCGGTCATCTTCAACACCGGCCGCTCCGATGCTTTTATCCGCGAGCAGGTGATGGAGCCGATGATCGCCGCCGGGATGCCGGCCGGGATCCTCATCCACGCCATCTGCGAGAAGGGTGCCGTGTGGTTCAGCTACACCGCGGCCGGGCCGGGCGCGGTCCACGTGGACCGGGAACTCGCCATCCCGCAGGCCTTTGGGGACGACGTGCGGCGGCTCGTGGCGGAGGACTACGCCGCCCATATGTTCTATGACGAGACCAAGCGGGCCATGGTCTCCGTGGAGCAGCACATCGCCGTCGCCAATTCCGAGTACCGCGATGAACAGGCCCTGTTCGACGCCGACGCCATGGAACTGATGGGCCGGCACGGCCTCGGCGTGGTGCGGCTGGACCATCACGCACCGAACAGCGATGACCGGATCGACTACCGCGTGGACCCCACCATCATCTCCACCGACATCGAATCCGTCCGACTGGGCAAGGACCTCGGTGCGAGCCGGGCGGTGGAACTGCTGGCGGCCCAGGGCATCACCCCGCAGGCCTGGCGGACGGTGGGCGACTCGCGCACGGACTACGCCATGGCCGACTGGCTGCACCACAACGACCACCCTGTGAAGCACGTGGACGTCCGTCCCGCCGACGGCGTTCCGGTCAAGCCGTACGGGATCCTGACTGCGGCCGATTTGGGCCTCGGCGAGGTCATCCACGACGACGCCGGCGCGGCGTTCCTGCGCCACTGGCGGGACGCTCTGGCCGGCTGAGAGCCGGCGCACCGGGCCGTTTTTGCGCCCCGGGTTATTATGCAAGTAGAGACCCATGCACCTTCACCAGCTCGGAGAATCGACATTACAGACGCATTGATCCAGGACGAGATTTACTACGGCAGCCAGGCAACCGAGGACAACCACGCCCACGCGGAGGTCACCTCACCGGCCGCCGTCGCCAGGCTCCGGACGCGCCCGGACGTGGTGCGCCGGCACGGTAGATATGCGCTGATCAATGAGAACCGCACGCCGTACCAGGCCATGGTTGAGGACCTTTTGTTCCTGCGGTCCGTGCTGGCCGGGGCGAACCTGGACTACCTCCTGGTCCGCGGCAACAACGACCGTCCGGTGATTGCCGTGGACTGGAAGAACCGCCGGGAACTCCGCGCCGCGCTGGTGGAGGCCTGCCGGGACGAGCCGTTTTACTCGATGACCGTGGACGCCAAAAAGAAGTCCTCCGTGCTGGTGGGCGACGGGGAGCTTTCCCTCAACCGCCAGGCCCGGATCTTCCGGCTCTACCGGCCCCGGGTGGAGCCGGAGGGCGGTCTGGAGTTCGGCGCCTCGGCCGGTGTCCAGCTGGAGCTCTGGAGCTTCGAGGGCGACGAGCTGATCCTGCCGATCGAAAATTCCCTGACCCGCCGGACCCTGCTGGCCCAGGACGCCGTCCGCGGCACCGTGGAACGCTACGGCCACACCTGGCCCACCATCGAGAACATGTTCGCCGACCACGCCAGCGACATCAGCTTCGACGTCGACCTGGTCTTCTCCTGGGTGGACGGCAGCTCACCCGAGTACATCGCGGCCCGCCGCGCCCGGATGGCCGGCGTCGTCGTGGGTGAGGGAGACGACCACGAGGCGCGCTTCCGCCAGATCAATGAGCTGAAGTACGCCCTGCGCTCGGTCTACATGTTCGCGCCGTGGATCCGCCGGATCTTCATCGCGACCGACTCCCCCGCCCCGGAGTGGCTCGCAGATCACCCAGGCGTGACGATCGTCCGCAGCGAGGAGTTCTTTGCGGACCCCTCGGTGCTGCCGACGCACAATTCGCAGGCGGTCGAATGCCAGCTCCACCACATCGAGGGACTTTCCGAGCACTTCCTGTATTCCAATGACGACATGTTCTTCGGCCGGGCTGTCCGGCCGGACATGTTCTTCACCCCGGGCGGGATCACCAAGTTCATTGAAGCGGAGACGCGCATCGGCCTGGGAGACAACGACGCCGAGCGCAGCGGCTTCGAGAACGCGGCGCGGGTCAACCGGAAGCTGCTCTGGGACCGGTTCGGACGGATCACCACCCGTCACCTGGAACACACCGCCGCTCCGCTCCGGCGCAGCGTAGTCGCCCAGATGGAGCAGGAATTCCCGGACGAGTTCGCGAAGACGGCGGCCAGCAGGTTCCGCGCCGCGGACAACATCTCCGTGACGAATTCGTTCTACCACTACTACGCGCTGCTGACCGGGCGGGCCGTCACCCAGACCGCGGCCAAGGTGCGGTACGTGGATACGACCGCCCGCGCCGGCCTGAACTACCTGCCCAAGCTGCTGTCCAAGCGGAACATGGATTTCTTCTGCCTCAACGACGGCAGCTTCCCCGAGGTGGAAGCCGAGGAGCGCGCCGAACTGGTGACCGATTTCCTGGAGAAATACTTCCCGATAAAGGCGCCCTGGGAGAAGTAGCAGCGCCCGGCTAGTCCCCGTTAGTTCCGGGTGGTGAGCCGGCGGTGGCCGGGGGCCTGGGCCGGATCTTCGAGCCTCGCCTGCCGCGGAATCCGGATCCCGGCCGCGGCGATCCGTCGCCGGACCTCTTCGGCCGTGACGAATTCGCCCACCGCGGGCAAAGTGTCGCCGACCTGCACCACGGAGTGCACGATCGTGTGCTCGTAGACGTGGACCAGGTTGAAGGACTGCCCGCTGTCCCGCCCTCGGCTGCCGCCCACGGGGACGTTCAGATCCTGGGTGTAACACGTGGCCGAAGCTACCGAGACGGGGATGCCGGCGAACATCGCCGTCGTGGAATAGTGAAGGTGGCCGCCCAGGATGGTCCGGACGTCGGAGTTCCTCAGGACCCCGGCGAGCGCCGCCTGGCCACGGAGCTCTACCAGCACGGCGAGCTCCAGCACGGACGGCACCGGCGGGTGGTGCAGGGCCAGGATGGTGCCGTCCGGCGCCGGCGTCGCAAGCTCCGCGGCGAGCCACTCAAGCTGCGCCGGACTAAGTTCGCCATGGTGGAACCCGGGCACCGAGGTGTCCAGCGTGATGATCCGCAGACCGTTGATGAAGTAGCTGTGGTCCACCGGGGCGTCGTCGGCGGGTTGGTCCAGCAGCCCGGTCCGGAAGTTGGCCCGGTCGTCGTGGTTGCCCATCGCCCAAATGACTTTGGCGCCCATCGCCTTGCAGGCGGGGTCCACGATGGCACGGAGCTTCGAGTAGGCCTCCGCCTCGCCGCGGTCGGCCAGGTCACCGGTGAAAATCACGGCTTCGGGTCGCGCGCCGGAGGCACGGACTTGATCGAAAAGTTGTCTGAGCCGGGAGTCGCCGTCCACCACACCGTGCAGGGGATCCGTACCGCCCAGCAAATGCGGATCGCTCAAGTGGAGGAGGAAATGACGTGGCCGGGGGTGCTCGGCCTCGATGAGCTCCATTGCAACCTTCCTGGTTGGGTGGGGGCATTTGCCTCCAGCGTCCCTCTCAGTTAGATCTATCCAACCAGACTTTCGGCCGGCAATGTGCAAACTCCAGTAGGCATGTTTGAAAAACGGCAATAATCGGGTAAGCCGGCGGGCACATACCTGCTCGGGTATATGCCGGTATGTGCCCGCCGGAGAGTGGACTACTCGGTTGTGTAGCGGCTAGCTGAGGTAGCCGTTCGGGTTAAGCACGTACTTCGTGGCGGCACCGGCGTCGAACTCGGCGTAGCCCTTCGGTGCGTCCTCAAGCGAGATCGCCTTGGCGTTGACGTTCTTCGCGATCTGGACCTTGTCGTGCAGGATCGCCATCATGAGCCCGCGGTTGTACTTCATCACGGGGCACTGCCCGGTAGTGAAGCTCAGCGACTTGGCCCAGCCGGTGCCCAAGCTCAGCGAGAGGGCACCCTTCTTGGCTGCCTCGTCGATGCCACCCGGGTCCCCCGTGACGTAGAGGCCCGGAATGCCTAAGGCCCCGCCGGCCGTCGTGAGCTCCATCAGCGAATTGAGCACCGTCGCCGGAGCCTCCTTGGCGTCGTGGCCGTGCCCCTTGGCTTCGAAGCCGACGGCGTCGACGCCGCAGTCGACTTCGGGGACTCCCAGGATCTGCTCGATCTGCTCGGCCGGTCCACCCTGGGACAGGTCCACGGTCTCGCAGCCGAAGCTACGCGCCTGCTTGAGCCGGTCCTCATTCATGTCACCGACAATCACGACGGCGGCGCCCAGCAGCTGCGCACTCGTGGCCGCAGCGAGTCCCACGGGTCCGGCCCCGGCGATGTAGACGGTGGAGCCGACGCCGACGCCGGCAGTCACGGCGCCGTGGAAGCCGGTGGGGAAGATGTCCGACAGCATGGTCAGGTCCATGATCTTCTCAAGGGCCTGGTCCCGGTCGGGGAACTTCAGCAGGTTCCAGTCCGCGTACGGGACCAGGACGTAGTTTGCCTGGCCTCCCACCCAACCGCCCATGTCCACGTACCCGTACGCTGCGCCCGGACGGGCGGGGTTGACGTTCAGGCAGATGCCGGTCTTGCGTTCCTTGCAGTTCCGGCAGCGGCCACAGGCGATGTTGAAGGGGACGGAACAGATGTCCCCCACCTTGATGAACTCGACGTCCGGGCCGACCTCCACGACTTCGCCAGTGATTTCGTGGCCCAGCACCAGGTCTGCCGGGGCGGTGGTGCGCCCGCGGACCATGTGCTGGTCCGAGCCGCAGATGTTCGTGGCAACGGTTTTGAGGATTACGCCATGGCGCACCGGGCGGCCCACGTTGGCGGGGTTGACCCCCGGGCCGTCCTTGAGCTCGAAGGTGGGATAGTCAATGTCGATCAGTTCGACTTTTCCTGGCCCTTTGTAGGCAACGGCTTTGTTTCCTGTCATCACTTTCCTCCTGGTTTCACGGACCCCCAAAGTTGAGTGCCCAGTTGTGACTCACGAAGCATTCTGATGCGCCCTCCACAGGGCCTATGTCGGCTGCGCTGCCGACGGGCGGACGTGTCTGCGCCGCGGGTGTGCCCGGTATGTCGGAGGGTGTCGCCAGTCTAGGCCGGAAGCAGGCTTTGGGGTAGGGCCCCTTGTGCCCTTGCGTGGCCCGCTGCCCGGCCGGGGCGGCCAGTTACCCCGCTGAGTCGACCGGCGGAGGCCCGGCGCGGCGGGCGGCGGAGGCCCGACATGGGCTCAGCCGAGCGCCTGCCGCACGGCTTCGATGACCTCCGGCGAGTCCGGCTCGACGGTCGGTGCGAAGCGGGCCACGATCTCGCCGTCGCGGTTCACCAGGAACTTCTCGAAGTTCCACTTCACCAACCCCGGCAGCAGGCCGTTTTTGAACTTGGTCAACTGCGCATAAAGCGGATGCTGGTTCCTGCCGCGGACGTTTGCCTTGGTGGTCAGCGGGAAGGTCACGCCGAAGTTGCGTTCGCAGAACTCCGCGATTTCCGCGTCGGCGCCCGGCTCCTGCCCGGCGAACTGGTTGCACGGAACGCCCAGGACGGTGAAGCCCTCCTCCCGGAACTTGTTGTGCAGGGCCTCCAGCCCGGCGTACTGCGGCGTGAACCCGCACTGGGATGCCACGTTCACCACCAGGACCACCTGGCCCCGGAACCGGCCAAAGTCCGTGTCAGTGCCGTCGTTAAGGGTCAGCGGGATGGAATGCAGGGACGTCATGGGGCGGTTTCCTCACGGGCTCGGTGGCAGGAAGAGTTTTCAACTGTGCTTCGGCACCGGAGGGCGCGGGTATGGGTCCGGGGCGCACCGGACCGTCGGGCTATTTTGTCGGGGACGCGACAGGCGCCAGTGTGTCCGCCGGCTTGGTGGCCGCCGTTTCCTGCGGTGCTGCCGTCAGGGTAGGCGCCGGAGCGGGCGCGGCCGGGGCCGACGCCGGAGCGGTCACCGCCGTGGTGGGCGTCGGGGCCGGCGCGGGGGGCACGGCCGGGGTCGGCGCGGTCGTGGTGGACGGCGGGGTCGCAGTCGCCGTCGGGGTCGCCGTCGGGGTCGCAGTCGGCGTGGGCTCCGGCGTCGGGGTCGGCGTCGGCGTTGCAGTCGGCGTCGCAGTCGGCGTCGGGGTCGGCGTCGGGGTCGCCGTGGCGGAAGGCGCCGTGGGCTCCGGCTTCACTGTCGAGCTCGGCGTCGGCTTGGCCGCAGCGGCGTCCGGAACCGCGGCCACAGGTGTCTCCTGCACCCCGCCGGTGACGGCGTGGGTGTGGTCCTCCGCCACCGGAATCGCCCAGTCCGCGCCAGTGCTCCCCGCGCCGCCGGAACCCTGTTTGCCGGCGCCGGGGGCATAGCTGACCATCTGGATGTCGTCGAGCCGGTCCACTTGCAGTGTTGGAAGGAATTTCCAGTCCAACGGGTTGGCGTGCGAGCCGTTGAGGATCGTCTCGAAGTGAAGGTGGCAGCCCGTGGACGAGCCGGTCGTGCCGACCCGGGCAATGACCTCGTCCACGCCCACCGACTCGCCCTTCTTCACGGCGATGCCCTGAAGGTGGTTGTACGTGGTGATGAGGCCGTTGCCATGGTCGATTTCCACCCGGTTTCCGCCGCCCCACGGGTGCCATCCGACCGCACGCACCACACCGGCGTCGGCCGAATACACCCGGGTCCCGCACGGGGCGGCGAAATCCTGGCCCCAGTGGAATTCGCCGGCAGTTCCGGTCAGCGGGCTGGTGCGCAGGCCAAACGGGGATGACTCCGTCAGCGTCTCGAGCGGAGCCATCAGGAAACCCTTGGGCGGCCGCTGCAGGCCGGCGGACGCCACCCGGAGCTCGATCTTGTCGTCTTTGGATCTGGTCTGGACCGTGGTCCGGGCAAAGGACACCATCGCACGGCGGTCCACGGTCAGCACCGACGAGCCCCGCCCGGCGCCCGCCGGATCAGCGGACGCGCCGGTTCCGGGATCCAGCAACGCTGGTCCGGGAGAGCCGGTGGCCAGCAGCGGCTGCGACGCCGCCCGGGCTGCCTCCCGCGCCAAGGGACCGGCAGGCGCCGGAGGCCCAAAAACCAGCAAGGCGAGGGCCACACCAGAGGCCGCCGCCAGGGAGCGCGCAACAGCCCGTGAAGTCTTGGACTGCCCACTCGTTGAGTTTCCCCAGTGTTTTCCCACGATGTGACTCCCGCGATTCTGTCCGCCAGGCCCCCGTCCCAACGGACCCACCCTCTATGTGAACACACTCCGCCGGGTCTGGGAACCTCCGGAATGCCCGGGTGCGGGGCGGGTTTCGGGGGATTCGGGGCCAGCGCTCGGCGGCCTGCGGGGCGCCCCAGTAGCCTCACCCGGAAAACAGGTATCGGCCCCGGACCGGCCGGGTAAGAATAGGGGTATGCGCAACGTCCTCAGAGAGTGGCAGGCCGAGCTCAAACAAACGTTCACCGGAACCCGGGACGCGGTTCCGGAGTGGGTGGGCCGTCTCGCCGAGGGCGAGGACGCCGGTTTCCACCTCCCCGGCTCCGCCGTCTGGGCGGTGCACGGGGACATGCCGACAATTGTCGCCGGCATCCGTGCGCTGCTTATGCAGGCCCTGCACCCGGGCGCTTTGGCCGGGGTGCACGACCATTCACGCTTCCGCGAAGATCCCCTGGGCAGGCTCGCCGGGACGATCCGCTGGATTTTCACGGTCTCCTACGGGTCGACCGGGGCGGCCCGCGCCGCGTCCGGCTGGGTCCTGCGGCTGCACGAGTCGGTGCGCGGGGACTACATCGATGGCCACGGTGTGGCCCGGCCCTACTCGGCGAACGATCCGGAACTGCTCCGCTGGGTGCACATCGCCTTCACCGACGCGTTCCTGTCCACGCACAAGATCTGGGGCCGGCCGATTCCCGGCGGCCCGGATGCGTACGTGCGCGAATGGGCGCAGGCAGGGACCCTGATGGGGGTGGAGTCGCCGCCCCTGAGCGAGGCGGAAATGCGCCGGCAACTTGACCGCTGGTACGACGACAGCGACCTCAGTTCGGGCCCGAAGGTCGCCGAAACGGTGGCTTTCATCCGCGATCCCCCGCTCCACCCGGTGCTCAAGCCCGGATACCGGGTGCTCTTCGCGGCCGCGGTGGCCAGCCTCGAGCCTAAGTACCGGGACATGCTGGGGCTGCGGACAGCGCGGCTGGGCCCCATCCCGCTGCCGGTGAAGCTGGCGACGAAGGTCACGCTCGGCGTCGTCCACCTTGCCCTGGGCAAAGTCGGCCCGAGTGAGCAGGCCGCCCGCGAACGGCTCCGCCGCCTGGGGTTCGCGGGTTAGGTGTGGCGGGGCTTCGGGTGGCTGGCGCTGCGCGGGCGGCTGAGTTGCTTGGCCCTCTACCCGCGTTGGACGGGGTCGCGCGGCACCGGCCCGGAACGCAAAAAGGCCCCGGTCCAAAAGACCGGGGCCAAACGCGGAGAATGGGGGATTTGAACCCCCGAGGGCGTTAACCCAACACGCGTTCCAGGCGTGCGCCATAGGCCGCTAGGCGAATTCTCCAGTAGCTTTTGAATCAAAAGCAGATACTAGACTACCTGAACTTCACGACTAAGCCCAATTGAGCCCTCGGACCCGCCGCCGCGGGACATGCCCCGCACCCAGGCCCAGCACTGGACATAGTCCCAATCTGCCCACTCCCGGGCCCGAAGAATGAGCATGTCCCCCGGGGAAACCGGCACCAGACCTGAATCCCCCACCCGGCACCCCCCGCCGCCGCGGGACATGCCCCGCGCCCAGGCCCAACACTGGACATAGACCCACTCTGCCCACTCCCGGGCCCGAAGAATGAGCATGTCCCGCGGGGAAACCGGCGGATTCGGGGCACGCCCGATCGTCGGGTAAAGTAGTCGACGGCCCCTCATGTGGCGTCATCCTGTTGAACTCCCCCAGGACCGGAAGGTAGCAAGGGTAAATGGGCTCTGGCGGGTGCATGGGGGGTCTTTTATGTCTGTGCCGATTGGTAGGGTTTAGCTGTGACTGTTACTACCGCTCTTTACCGCAGATACCGTCCCGATTCGTTCGCGGACGTTATCGGGCAGGAACACGTCACCGAGCCGCTGATGACGGCCCTGCGGAAGAACCGCGTCAACCATGCCTACCTTTTTTCCGGTCCCCGAGGCTGCGGCAAAACCACCTCCGCCCGCATCCTGGCGCGTTGCCTGAACTGCGCCGAGGGCCCCACGGACACCCCCTGCGGCGTCTGCCCCAGCTGCGTTGAACTGGCCCGCGGCGGCGCCGGTTCGCTCGACGTCATCGAGATCGACGCGGCCAGCCACGGCGGCGTGGACGACGCCCGTGACCTGCGCGAACGCGCCACCTACGCCCCGGTCCGGGACCGCTACAAGATCTTCATCATTGACGAAGCCCATATGGTGACGTCGGCCGGTTTCAACGCGCTGCTCAAGATCGTCGAAGAGCCGCCGGAACACATCAAGTTCATCTTCGCCACCACGGAGCCGGACAAGGTGATCGGCACCATTCGGTCCCGCACCCACCACTACCCCTTCCGGCTCGTCCCGCCGGAACCCCTCATGGCCTACCTGGAACTGCTCTGCCGGCAGGAAAGCGTCCCCGTGGCCCCGGGCGTGCTCTCGCTCGTCATCCGCGCCGGCGGCGGCTCCGTGCGCGACTCGCTCTCCGTCCTGGATCAGCTGATGGCCGGTGCTGGCCCCAACGGGCTGGACTACGAACTGGCCGTGGCCCTGCTGGGCTACACCCACGCCTCGCTGCTGGACGACGTCGTCGAGGCCGTCGCTGCCTCCGACGCCGCCACCGTGTTCCGCGCCGTGGACCGCGTCATCCAGACCGGCCACGACCCCCGCCGCTTCGTCGAGGACCTGCTCGAGCGTTTCCGCGACCTCATCATCGTGCAGGCCATGCCGGAGAGCGCCCAGTCGATCCTGCGCGGCATGCCGGCGGACCAGATCGCGCGGATGCAGAACCAGGCCCACAACCTCGGCGCCGCCGAACTCTCCCGCGCCGCGGACGTCACCAACACCGCGCTCACCGAGATGACCGGGGCCACCTCCCCGCGGCTGCACCTTGAACTGCTGTGCGCCCGCATCCTTCTGCCGAGCTCCGAGCAAACCGAACGCGGCATCGCCGCCCGGATCGACCGGGTGGAGCGGCGCCTCAATTACGCCGGGAACGACGTCGGGACACCCGCCACTGGGCCGGCCGTCGGAGCTGCTGTGGCACCGGCAGCCGTTCCTCCGACCCCCGCTGTACCGGCGGCCCGCCCGGTGACTGCCCCCGCCCCGGATGCCGGCCGCCCCGCCGGATCATCGGGAGACAGCGCACCCTCCGGCGTCGACGTGCGGTCGGCCAGCCCCGCCCGGGCAGCGGCCACGCAGGATGCACAGCCGGAACGGCCGCAACTCACGGCGCCCCGGGTCAGCACCCAGGACTGGCCGGTGGAAGCTCCCACGTCCCTGAACGGGATCTCGCGCCCGCCCGCACCCTCGACGTCCGCCCCGGAAAGCCAGCCCGCCGGGACATCACGCCCGGAGCAGGCACCTGCAGACACCGCAGCAGCGGCCGCGGCACCCGCACCCGCACCCGCCCAACAGTCCCAGCCGTCCCCGTCGGCTCCGACCGAACCGGCATCACCGGCCGCGCCTCCGGCCGGTAATGTCCCCGCGGCATCACCGGCCGCGCCTCCGGCCGGCAATGTCCCCGCGGCAACACCGGCAACGGCGCAGGCCTCAACGCCCGCTCCCGCACCCGCTGCGGCGTCCGGACCCGACGTCGAGGTCCTGCGCCGCGCCTGGCCAGAGATCCTCCAGACCCTGACCAAGATCAAGCGGAGCACCTGGGCGCTGGTCGAACCCAACGCGCAAGTCGGCCACTTCGAGGGCCAGGTCCTGACGCTGTCGTTCACCACGGCCGGGCTTGCCGGCGCCTTTGGCCGGGCAGACCACGCCGAAAACCTGCGCCAGGCGATCCATAAGACGATCGGCATCGACTGCCAGATCACAGCCGTGGCCGGCGGCAACAACAGCGCAGCGAGCTCTGAGCCAAACCCAAAAGCGCCCGCTAGCCGGGAGGCCCCGGCCACCTCGGCGGACGTCGCCTGGGGCCTGGCCCCAGCGGCCGGAGCAGCGCAGGAATCCCCGTCCAGCCCCGCGGGCAGCACCGCGGACATGACCGGGGCCGCCCCTGCCACGCCCGCACCAGCGGAAACGGCCACACCCACACCCGCAGCGGCGGAAACACCAGCGCCTCAGCCTGACCGGGAGCCGGCGGCCCGGCCCGCTGCCTCCCCTGCGGCGGCACCGCCGTACACCGGCCCGGCCGCCGGACCCGCCGCCGGATCTTCCAGCGAACCAGCGTCCGAACCCGGCGGCTCCTACTCCTACCCGGACGACGACTGGGGCCCGCCACGGGACGAGGATGCGCCGCCGCTAGAGGAAGAGCCGCCGATGGACTGGGATCCCTCAGCCCCGGCAGCTGTCCGGCCTGCGCCCGCAGCCGCCCAGGCAGCCCCACGCACCCCGGCACGCGCCCGCACGGGCAACAACGGGCCGGCCGCCACCGCGCAGGCACCTGCCCGCCCCGCCCAAGACTCGTCCCAAGACCCCTGGGCGCGCGCCGTGGAGGAGTCCCCCGGGGTCTGGACCGTCGGCACGGAACTGAATGTGGGGCGCCGCCCTGCGCCCGAGGCCGAGGCTGATCCGGCGCCGCGCGTTCCAGAACCGGAGCCGCCGCACTACGAACCGGCCGCCGCCCAGATTCCCGAACCGGTCGGTGCTTTCTCGGCCGGATCCGGCCACGCCGGACCCGGCCCCGGCAACGCCGGCTCCCCGGACACCCGGGCACCCTCACCCCAGCTCGTCCCGGCCGGCGCCGGGCCCGCGGTGATCACTGCCGCGGCCGCCCCGGTCGTGGCCACGGCTCCCGTCGGCGCGCCTCCGGCGTCGGAACGGCAGAGCCTCTACCAGCGCCTGTCCAACAGCCCCGAAGCGGAGGCCGGACGCGCCAAGGCACCCGCGCGCGCCGCGGTCGCCGCCACCAGCTATGAACAGGACATTCCCAGCGCCGACGATGAAACGATCGAGGAATCGGGCGTCTTCGGCCGCGCCGCCGTCGAGCGTATTCTGGGCGGGAAGCTGCTCGAAGAGCGCTCCCTGGACGGAAGCCCGCTGGCGCCGCGCTTCTAGCCCTCCCGGCGGCCACCCGGCCCGCCACTCCCCCAAACGAACGAGGAAATTGTGTACGAAGGTGCAGTTCAGGAGCTGATCGACGAGCTCGGCCGCCTTCCCGGCGTCGGGCCCAAGTCCGCCCAGCGGCTCGCCTTCCACATCCTCGAAGCCGACCCGCAGGACATGAAGCGCCTGGTCGAGGCCATCACCACGGTCAAGGAACGGGTCAAGTTCTGCACCGTCTGCGGCAATGTCACCGAGCAGGAACTATGCAACATCTGCCGCGACCCGCGCCGCGACCCGTCCGTGATCTGCGTTGTGGAGGAGTCCAAGGACGTGCTCGCGGTGGAGCGCACCCGCTCCTTCCGCGGCCGGTACCACGTGCTGGGCGGCGCGATTAACCCGATTGCCGGGATCGGCCCCGAACAGCTCCGGATCCGGGAACTGCTCACCCGGCTCAACGACGGCGCCATCCAGGAAATCATCATCGCGACGGACCCCAACCTCGAGGGCGAGGCCACCGCCACCTACCTCGCCCGGATGCTCAAGTCGATCGGCATCGCCGTCACCCGGCTGGCGTCCGGCCTTCCCGTTGGCGGGGACCTCGAATATGCCGACGAAGTCACGCTGGGCCGCGCCTTCGAAGGCCGCCGCAACGCGCTGAGCTGACAGGGCCATGACGGCCCTCCGCGGCGCCCCCGCACCCCTGCGCACCGAGCGCCTGATCGTGAGGCCGTTGACTGCCGACGACGACGACGCCGTCCTCCCGTTCCGCGGCGACCCGGAAGCCGTGCGGTATCTCTCCCACGCTCCGCTTAGCCCGGCGGAGAACACGGCCAGGGTGCGGAAGGTGCTTGCGGCCTCGGCTGCGTCCACCCCGGCATGGTTCAACTTCGGCTGGGTCATCCAGCTCCAGTCCAGTGGCGAGGTGATCGGCGACGCCCGGACCTGGAACTCCGATGCACCCCCTGCGGCCGGCCGGATCCCGGCTCATGCAGCGAGCCTCGGCTACATCCTGCACCCGGACCACCACGGGCTGGGACTCGGCCGGGAAGCCGCCGGCGCCTTGGTGCAGTGGTTGTTTACCGCCCGCGCCAGCCGGACTGTCTTTGCAGGTGTCTACGAACCCAATCTGCCCTCGCGCAGGCTGCTCGAAGGCCTGGGCTTCCGGCAGGACCACTATTTCACCGCCGCCGAAGACACCGCCGGGAAGAACCTTCCCTCTTGGCGCTACCGGCTCGATCGGCCCGAGTGACCCCGCCTGTCCCGTCCAACCCCACGACCGCGTGACCTAAGTGACCCGTGTGGCCCCTGCGCCGCGTCACGCGCATCGGACATGCCCGTCGGGGCCGGCCAGGAATGGACATAGTGGCAATATGCTCATTCCTGGCACCGGGAGCCGGGCATGTCCGCAGGAGCGGTGGAGCATGCTCATTCCTGGCATCGGGAGCCGGGCATGTCCGCAATCCCGGGTTGCCGTGGCCCCTCCCGCCGGGCTGCCGATCGGTCACAATTCAACTCCGGACCCTCGGCGGCGATAAACTTGGCTGAGAAGCCGCCGTCGCGCCGTTTGGCTGCGCCGTCCAGTAGCTTCGCCCAGAACCCCGATGATCCAGTGAGGGTGCGCGCATGAGTTTGCCCACTACCGAAGTCCACCCCGGACCGCAGCCGCAGGAGCTGCCCGCCATCCCTGCCGCCACCAAGCACCTCGTGGTGAAGAAGTTCGGCGGTTCCTCCGTGGCGGACGCGGAAGGTATCAAGCGGGTTGCCCGGCGCGTCGTGGACGCCCACAACGCCGGCGACGAAGTCGTCGTCGTGGTTTCCGCCATGGGCGACACCACCGACGAACTCCTCGACTTGGCCGCCCAGGTCACCGACTCCGCCCCGGCCCGGGAAATGGACATGCTCCTCTCCGCCGGTGAGCGCATCTCCATGGCCCTGCTCGCCATGGCCATAAACAAGTACGGCGCCTCCGCCCAGTCCTTCACCGGCTCGCAGGCCGGCATGATCACCGACGGGATCCACGGCAAGGCCCGGATCATCGACGTCGACCCGCACCGGATCCGCACGGCCCTGGACAAGGGGCACATCGCGATTGTTGCCGGCTTCCAGGGCATGAGCCGGACCACGAATGAGATCACCACCCTGGGCAGGGGCGGCTCGGATACGACGGCGGTGGCGCTGGCCGCAGCCCTCGACGCCGACGTCTGCGAGATCTTCACCGACGTTGACGGGATCTACACCGCGGACCCGCGCGTTGTCCCGTCCGCCCGCAAGATCGACCGCATCTCCAGCGAGGAAATGCTGGAGCTCGCGGCTTCCGGCGCCAAGATCCTGCACCTGCGCTGCGTGGAATACGCACGCCGTTTCGGCGTGCCGCTGCACGTCCGGTCCTCATTCAGCCAGAACGAAGGCACCTGGGTCCTGCCCAGCGCCGATGACAAGATCACGATTCAAGAGGGAGTTGCCTTGGAGCAGCCAATCATCTCCGGCGTTGCACACGACCGTTCCGAAGCCAAGGTCACCGTGGTCGGCGTTCCGGACATCCCCGGCAAGGCCGCGGCGATCTTCCAGGTCATCGCCGATGCGCACTCCAACATCGACATGATCGTCCAGAACGTCTCCACCCACGGGACCGGCCGGACGGACATCTCCTTCACCCTGCCGATCGTCGAGGGCGCCGACGCCCTCGCCGCCCTCCGCGCCGCGCAGGCCGAGATCGGCTTTGAGAGCATCGAATACAACGAGCAGATCGGCAAGCTGTCCCTGATCGGTGCCGGCATGCGTTCGCACCCGGGCGTCTCGGCACGGTTCTTCGCGGCGCTCTCCGAGGCGGGGATCAACATCAACATGATCTCCACCTCGGAAATCCGCATCTCCGTGGTGACGCACGCCGACCTGCTGGACGACGCCGTGCGCGCCATCCACAAGGCATTTGACCTGGACAGCGAGGACGAGGCCACGGTGTACGGCGGCACCGGCCGCTAGGACTTCCACGGGCGACGAAGCGCCCAGGCGGACACAAAAAGGGAGCGGCAGTTGCCGCTCCCTTTTTGTGTCCTGTTTCCGGACGAGGTCAGACCTGCTCCTTCGGGAGGTCCTCCCGCCGGACGGCGTAACGGTGTCCGTGAGCGTCGGTCTCCACTTCGAAGCCGGCGAGGTCGGTTTCCGAGGCTGCCTCGAAGTCGTCGTGCCGGTGCACCACCGGTGCGGAGTAATCTCCGCGCGAGGCGGGGCCAAAGAGGAACCGGGCCCAGGACGACGGGTGCAGATGCCGGCTCAGCGCAGCTTTCCTCAGTGCACGTGCCATATTTCCCACCCCCTCTCCTGCTGGAAGGCCAAGCGGAACAGCGGTGGCGCGGGCGGCGCCAGTGCCCTTATTTTACGCCCGACGGCGGCAAAAGGCGCGGCGGGCGGCGGGGCGGGCTGCGGCGGCAAAAGGCGCGCGGCGGGCCGGGCCTTGCCACGTCAGGCGGCGGGGCGGCATCCCGGGACAACCGGGCCTAGCGCAGGGACTTGTCCTCGGGGTTGCGGGGCACCACGTAAGTGCTGCCGTCGGGCCGGTGGAGCGTCTCCCATTGCTGGGTCTCAGCCTCCCGCTGCGCCAGCAGCTGGCGGTTCTGCTCGGTCATTTCATGGCCCAGCGAGGTGCGGCTGGCAGGGCCAAAAACCGCCCGCAGCTTGCCGGTTGCCCGCATAAACCGCTGGGCGGTGTTTTCCTTCGCCATTGCTACGCACTCCTTTTAGAACCAGATGTCCTCCCAGTGTACGCTAATCATTAGTGCACTAACTATCTAGAGGAGTCACCCTTGAGCGATGCCACCGGAACCCCGGGATCCGCCCCCACCGCCCCCGTGGATGAAGACCTCCTGCTCGAACACCAGCTGTGCTTTGCCCTTACCGTCGCCTCCCGCAGCGTGGTGGGTGCCTACAAGCCGGTCCTCGACAAACTGGGACTCACCCACCCGCAATACCTGGTGATGCTCTGCCTGTGGGAATCCAGCCCGCGCTCGGTCCGCGACATCAGTGACGCCCTCGCCCAGGAACCCGCAACGATTTCGCCGCTGCTGCGGCGGCTTGAAGCCGCGGGCTACATCACCCGGCAGCGGGCCGAGGGCAACGAACGCAGCCTCGCCGTGCGGCTGACCCCGCGTGGCGCAGCGCTGCGGCAGCAGGCGACGGCGGTCCCCGGCACCATGATGGCCCTGCTGGGCCTGGACCGGGAGCAGGTGGGCGAGCTGCATGCCGCCATGATGCGGCTGATCGCCGCCACCCGGGCAGCCGGGGAAACGGGACCGCCTTTTAGGGGTACTTCCGGCCCGGCCGAGGACCCCGCCGCGGCGCTAGAATGGGGCTGAGACCGAGGAGAAGAGCCCATGCGCAAGAACCTGATTCCCACCGCGCTCATCCTGATGACGGCCGTCGGACTGGCCGCGTGCGCGCCGGGCGGCGGACCCGCACCCAGCGCGTCGTCCACCGGTTCGGCGTCCGCCTCGTCACCGGGCAGCACCCCCTCCGCCGACGCTGAAACCACCGTCCCGGCCCCCTCGCCGTCGGCCGAGTTTCCTTCCGCCGGCCCCGGGCAGGGCAACGCCGAGCTGGCCATCATGATCACGTCCGGCCAGGGCGCGAAGGCCGTCAATTACACCCTCGTCTGCCGGAACGGGGTACCGGCGGCGGAAAGCAAGCACCCGAAAGCGGCGGCTGCCTGCACGGCCATCAAGAATAATCCGACTATCCTCACACCCGCTCCGGTGAGCAAGGACCGGGCATGTACTCAGCAGGCCCCGGTGGAGTACGGCGGCCCGCAGCAGGCGACCGTCACCGGCTCCGTGGACGGCAAAGCCGTCGAATCGAAGTTCAGCCGGACCGATGGCTGCCAGATCGCTGCCTGGAATGCCGCCAAGGATGTTCTGGGATCCAGCGGTGGAGCCTAAGCTGCAACATCTCCCTCAGGACGACTGGCTGGCGCGAGAGGCCGCCCACCAGCAACGCGTCCGGACCTACTCTGACCCCTACCTCGCCCGGCGGTCGGCCGGCCAGAAACACCCCGTGGAGGACTTCCTCTTCACCTACTACACCCAGAAACCCGGCCAGCTGCTGCGCTGGCACCCGGGCGCCGGCGTCGTGCTGTCCGGGCCTGCGGCAGCGGAGCGCTCCGGTTGGAAGTACTACCGTGTCCCCGACGCCGGTGAACTCGCCGCCGCGGGGCTGGCGCCGGGAACGGACGCGGTGACGGTCGACGTCGAACGGTTCGTTACCGAGCGGCGCGATGCCCTCCAGTTTGCCGGCATCATCCTCGCCGGAACAGCGGCGCGGCCGGCCCAGTTCGGCTGTTTCGGGCTGCACGAGTGGGCGATGGTCTACCGGCAGGACAAGTTTGAGCTGCGGCACGAGTACCTGAAGCTGCGGCTCGGTTCCCAGCGGACGGACCGGGTGGTCGAGGACAACAGGATCCGGTGCTCGCACTTTGATGCGTTCCGTTTCTACACCCCGGATGCGGTCCCGCTGAACGCCCTGGCGCCGAGCCGGGAGAACCAACGGACCATGGAACAGCCCGGCTGCCTGCACGCCAACATGGACCTGTACAAGTGGGCCTACAAGCTGGCCCCCGCGCTGCCCAGCGAGCTGGTGATGGACTGCTTTGAGCTGTCCTGGCGGATCCGTGCCATGGATATGCGCGCTTCCCCGTACGAGCTGAGCGAATGGGGGTACCCGGCGATCCGGATTGAGACCCCGGACGGCAAGGCCGAATACGTGGAGCACCAGCGGGAATTCGCCGCCGCCTCGCAGGAGCTGCGCAGGCGGCTGCTGCACCAGCTCACGCCGCTGCTGGACGCCGCCGGCACCGCCGCGGCCCCTCAATCTACAGTCCCGGAAGGACGCCCATGACTGACCCCGCCGGACCGGACAGCCACCCCGACGTCGACCTCACCATCCGGCTGACGGAGGCGCCCGGCGCCCCCGAGTTCAGCTTCCGCCTGCTCGCCGACGGCGGCGCAGTCGGCGAGGGATCCACGCTGCCGGACCCCGCCGCCGCACTCGAGGCCCTCGGGCAGCACGGCGAGGAAATCTTCTTCCCCCAGCCGGGGCCGCCCCGGCTGTGCACGCAGCAGTACGGCGGTCCGCAGGTGGCCATAGTCACCGGGCGCTACCGGGGCCGGGAGGTGCACAGCGAATTCAGCCGCACGGACGGCTGTGAAATCGCCCGCTGGCGCGCCATGGCGCCGCTGCTGGGCGGCGCCGCCGGCTCCACCGGAGCCAGCTGATTCGCGGACGTTAAACAGCGATGGCCGGCGGTACCACCGCCGGCCATCGCTTTTGTTAGCTGCCTAACCGCCTAGATGGCGTTGTTGCGGGCCTGGCCTGCGCCCTGGTCCGCAACCGTGGCCGGAGCCCCCGCGGAGGGAGCCACAGTGGCGGTGCCGGCCGGCGACACCACAACGCTGACAAACGTCGGCTCACTGGCTCCGGCGAAGGTCACCCGGCCAATGTAGGAGCCGGTCGCGAGGCCCTTCCAGTTCAGCGTGACCTTGCCGGCCTTGCCGTTGGCCAGCTTGAGCGGGTTCGGCGACAGCGTCGCGTTGCCCACGTTCGCGCCGAGCACCGCGGCGTCCACCGAGGCCTTGCGGGCCTTGCCGTCCGGGCTGGAGTACAGGTTCGCGTAGATCGTGTACTTGCCCGCTGCCGGGTTGCTGATCGACAGCGTCTCGCTCGAGGAGGACGTTGCGACCTGCTCGACACCTCGGGGAGTGACGACCCACATGTCGAAGTCCGAGTCCGGGTCAGAGGAGACCACCGAGAACTTGGCCAGCGGAACCCCGGCCGGAACCGTGACGGTCTTGACGAAGGTCGAGGCGTCGGCGCGGCCGGTGAACGGACCCGGGACCAGCTCAACGGCGGAGGAGTCCGCCTTCGAGAGGCCGTCCAGCGTCATGCTGACCGGGTTGTTGGTGCCGGAGACGACATTGATGTCGCCGGAACCGGTGGCGGCCGTGGTGTTGAAGAAGACATCCTTCGGGGCCACCACGGACTGCGGGCGGACCGAGATGGGCGAGGTGACGGTCTTGCCCGCACCCTGCCAGCTCAGCGAGCCCATGGCGAACTTGCCCAGAGCGGCGCCCTGGTTCTCGAAGCTGACCTTGAAGGTCCGCGTTTCACCGGCCTTCTTGAAGTTCAGGGCGGCCGGAGCCACGCTGACCTTGATGCCGGGGACGTTGGCCGTGACCTTGTAAACGCCCGGGGTCAGAGCGGTCACCGTGCGGGTGACCGTGATCTTGCCGGCGAGGTTGCCCAGTGAGAAGGACGGGACGTTCATGTCCCGGGCCTTGGTGCTGGTCGGCAGGCCCAGATCAATGCCGGTGCCTTGGATGAACTTCAGGTAGTCCTCGAAGCTGGCGTCGTAGACCAGGCCCGGATCGACCATACGGGCCGGATCCACCTCGCCCGCGCCGGTGGCGTGGACGTCCGTGTCTTTGGACCCGTCTGCGAGCTTGACGTCGGAGGCCGTGGTCATCATGGCGGACTTGACCGTGGCCGGGGACCAGTTCGGGTTCTTGCCCAGCAGCAGGGCACCGAAGCCGGCGACGTGCGGGGAGGCCATGGACGTACCGGACATAAAGCCGAACTTGGCGCCGCCTTCCGCGATGGGCGAGACGCCGGCCAGGATGGCGACGCCGGGAGCGGCAACGTCCGGCTTCAGCAGGTCCGAATCGGTGGCCAGCAGCGGGCCGCGCGAGGAGAAGCCGGCAATCTGCGGCTGGGCCTCCAGCGGCAGGCCGGTGGTGTCCTTGTTGATCAGGGAAACCTTGATGTCCGGGGTGGCCGTCACCTTGGCCTTGATGGCTTCGGTGGCCGGCGGGTTCACGTGGACGGTGGGGACCGAGTGCTGGTCGGCATCCAGGGAGGAGTTGCTGAGGTTCACCAGGATCATGCCGACGCCGCCGCCGCGCTTGACCTCGGCGCTCTTGGCCACGCGGTCGAAGACGCCGCGGTCGCAGACCACAACCTTGCCGGCAACCTTCGCCGGGTCAAGGGTGTCAGGTCCGCACAGGGCCGCGTTGGCGTTCCCGGCGGTGGCGGCAGCGTTGGCGGCCAGCACGACGCCGGCGTCCTTGACTTCGCCGTTCATGATGCTGGCCCCGCGGAACTTGGTGCCGTCGGCGAATTCGACCGTGCCCTGCAGCTCCTGGGAGAAGGTGCTGGCGCCAACGGTGGTGACCCACGGGCCGCCGTGGTTGACCGTGCTCGCGGTCGGGCCGGAGTTGCCGGCGGACGCGGCCACGAAGATGCCCGTGGCGGCAGCGTTCAGGAAGGCCACCGACACCGGGTCAATGACGGAGGTCGCTGAGCCGGAAATTGAGTAGTTCAGGACGTCCACGCCGTCCTCGATGGCCTGCTCGACGGCGGCCACCGACGAGGAGCTGTAGCAGCCGCCCGTGTTGGGATCGGTGTCCTCCCAGCACACCTTGTAGACCGAGAGCTTCGCGGCGGGCGCAATGCCGCTGGTCAGGCCGAAGCTGCGGCCGTCAACGAAGGTCTCGACGTTCTTGTTGCCGGCAGCCGTGCTGGCCGTGTGGGTGCCGTGGCTGGCCACGTCCACCGGGGACAGCTGCTCCTCCGGGGCGCGGTCGCCGGGCGGAACGTAGGCCAGGAAGTCGTCGGCGAAGTAGTGCGCGCTGAGGACCTTGGAGTTGCAGGCGGAACCGTCGAAGGACGCACCCGTTCCGGTGCCCTTCTGGCATTCCCCGACGAAGGTCTCGCCGTCGGCCTTGAGCATGGCGATCTTGCCGTCGGCGGTGCGGTAGGGCACCCCGACGACGGGCGAGCCCACCAGGGGCTTGACCTCTTCGCCGGCAAAGAAGGCGCTGTCCGGGGTGTAGCCGGTGTCAATCACACCGACGACGACGCCCTTGCCGGCTGCGTCCTGGCCGCCGAACTTCGTGTTCCACGTCCCGTTCTCGCCGCTGAGCTTGAGGAAATCGGTGCTGGAGTAGTCCGGGGCGTTTTCCGTGTCGCGGGCCACGGTCAGGACGTTGGGGTCCTTGGCGAGCTTGACGGCCTGGTCCGTGGTGAGGGTGGCGCTGAAGCCGTTGACCGCGGCGGAGAACTGGCGCTGGATCTTGACGCTCTGCTTGCTCGCGATGTCCGACTGCTTCTTCTCAAGGTGGGCCCGGTACTTCTTGACCTCGGCCTTGTTGGCGTCGAGCTTCTTGCCCTTCGACGGTTTCGTGGCAGGCAGCCCTGCCGTGCTGCCCTCGTAGGTGGCTGCCGGCTTCTCGGTGAGCAGGACGATGTAACGCCCGTCCGGGTAGCTGGCGGGATCCAGATTCTTCTGGGCGACTTCGGCCACTGTCGCTCCCTGGCCGGGAGCCGCCATGGCGGGCGCAATGGCAACGGTTGAAAGGAGAACCGGCAAGCCCAGGGTCAGTGCCACGGCCCTCCGGAGTCCCCCGCTTCGAAGGAAGCTCTTTCCTGGTGATTTCACGAGTGGTTTGAACCTTTCAGAAGGTACGGTCCCGGCGCCATTGCCGGGGACGACGGACTGGTACGGGTTCGGGATGAAGAGTTGACTCCCGCCCCGGCGGATACCAGCCGATTCATACAGTACAGACTGAGAGCCAGATATGACATAGGCCACAGATGACTAATCAGAATTGGTCACACTCCTCGACAAGGCAGCGCGCCGGGGGCGTGGCAAAGCCGGGACGGCAGTGCCGTCCCGGCTGGGGGTTGGGGTGTCCGGGCGGTCGGGCGCAGGCCGCCGGGGGTGGGCTACTGCCGGGGTGTTCGCACGACCTCGCTGATCCAGGCCTTCGTCTTGTCATCGAGGGGGCCGGCAATCTTGCTTTCCTTAGCGGCGCGGTCCGCGCTGATCTTCTGCCACACCATCCGGCCAAGCCCGGCAAAGACGGCGGCGGCGACCACGGGAAGCAGGACGGATTTGGGTTTCTCAGCCATCTGCCCATCCTACTGAGCCCGCCGGGCGGAGACCATAGCCGCCCAGGGCCCGGGCCGCCTGGAGCACCGACCGGTCACGAATGCGGTGTGGTGCACGGCGCCCGGTAGAATGGGGATGCAAGCTCGCGGAGCGCCCGTTCCATGTTGTTCTTAAACACGGTGTCACCACACACCGGACCGGCGTGAGACGGCACAACTCCGCTGCGCCCTTACCCAATGCTCACGCACAGGAGTTGCCGGATGCCCCGGATCGTTGTCGACGTCATGCCCAAGCCCGAGATTCTCGACCCGCAGGGGAAGGCCATCGTGGGTGCGCTGCCCCGCCTGGGCTTCACCGCTTTCAGCGCTGTCCGCCAGGGCAAGCGTTTCGAACTGACCGTCGACGGCGAGGTGACCGAGGAGATCCTGGCCCAGGCCCGGAACGCCGCGGAAACCCTGCTCTCCAACCCGGTCATCGAAGACGTCGTCAACGTCGAGGTCGTCGAGGCCTGAGATGACTGAACTCCCCCTGATCGGTGAGGCGGTCGCCGTCGCCGCGCACCCCCAGCTCGCTGGTGCGAAAATCGGCGTCGTCACCTTCCCCGGCACCCTCGATGACCGCGACGCCGCCCGCGCGGTGCGCCTGGCCGGCGCCACCCCGGTGGCCCTCTGGCACGCCGACACTCACCTGGGCGACGTCGACGCCGTCATCATCCCCGGCGGCTTCTCCTACGGCGACTATCTCCGCGCCGGCGCCATCTCCCGTTTCGCGCCGCTGATGGCGAAGGTCATCGACGCCGCAAACTCGGACGCCAAGCTGCCCGTCCTCGGCATCTGCAACGGCTTCCAGATCCTCACCGAGTCGCACCTTTTGCCCGGCTCGATGATCAAGAACGACCACCTGAAGTTCCTCTGCCGCGACCAGGTCCTGCGGGTCGAAAACAACACCACCGACTGGACCCGCGACTACGCGCCGGGCCAGGAAATCACCGTGCCGCTGAAGAACCAGGACGGGCAGTACATCGCCGACGAGAAGACCCTGGACGCCCTCGAGGCGGAAGGCCGCGTGGTGTTCCGCTACGTCGGCTGGAACCCGAACGGGTCCCGCCGCGACATCGCCGGCATCTCCAACGCCGCCGGGAACGTGGTGGGCCTCATGCCGCACCCCGAGCACGCCGTCGAGACCGGCTTCGGCCCGGAGCTCGGCTCCGGCACCGAGGGCCTCGGCTTCTTCACCTCTGTCCTGAACAAGATCGTGGGAGACAACAAATGACGGAGACACCCGCAGTGGCGGCGCCCGCGGAGACCGCCAAGAAGTTCAACATCGACACCGTGGAAAACGCGGCCAGCACCCCCGATGTGGAGCTCCCCTGGGCCGAGCTGGGCCTGAAGCAGAACGAGTTCGACGAGGTCGTGAAGGTCCTGGGCCGCCGCCCCACCGGCGCCGAGCTCGCCATGTACTCCGTGATGTGGAGCGAGCACTGCTCCTACAAGTCCTCCAAGAACCACCTCCGCCAGTTCGGCGAAAAGGTGACCGAGGAGATGAAGAAGGACATGCTCGTGGGCATCGGCGAGAACGCCGGTGTCACCAACCTGGGCGACGGCTGGGCCGTGACGTTCAAGATCGAGTCGCACAACTCGCCGTCGTTCGTGGAGCCTTACCAGGGTGCCGCGACCGGCATCGGCGGGATTGTCCGCGACATCATCTCGATGGGCGCCCGCCCGGTGGCCGTGATGGACCCGCTGCGGTTCGGCGCGATCGACCACCCGGACACCGCCCGCGTCATGCACGGCGCCGTGGCCGGCATCGGCGGCTACGGCAACTCCCTTGGCCTGCCGAACATCGGCGGCGAAATGGTCTTCGACTCCGTCTACCAGGGCAACCCGCTGGTCAACGCGCTTGCCGTCGGCGTCATGCGCCACGAGGACATCCGCCTCGCCAACGCCTCCGGCAAGGGCAACAAAGTGGTGCTGTTCGGCGCCCGCACCGGCGGCGACGGGATCGGCGGCGCCTCCGTGCTGGCCTCCGAATCCTTCGACGACACCAAGCCGTCCAAGCGCCCCGCCGTGCAGGTGGGCGACCCCTTCGCCGAGAAGGTCCTGATCGAGTGCTGCCTAGAACTGTTCAAGGGTTCCCTGGTGGAGGGCATCCAGGACCTGGGCGCGGCCGGCATTTCCTGCGCCACGTCCGAGCTCGCCTCCAACGGCGACGGCGGCATGGAAGTCGAGCTGACCTCCGTCCTGCTGCGCGACCCCACGCTGACACCGGGCGAGATCCTGATGTCCGAGTCGCAGGAACGCATGATGGCCGTGGTCACCCCGGAGAACATCGCCGCGTTTGAAGCGGTCATGGACAAGTGGGCCGTGGAGTACTCCTGGCTCGGCGAGGTCACCGACACCGGCCGCCTGATCATCACCTGGGACGGCGAAGTGATCGTCGACGTCGACCCGCGCACCGTGGCCCACGACGGCCCGGTCTACGACCGACCGTACGCCCGCCCGGAATGGCAGGACGCCGTCCAGGCCGACTCCTTCACCGGCTCCGTACAGGACACCGGCCGTCCCGCCGCCCCGGCGGAACTCGCTGCCGCGGTCACCGAGCTCGTCGCCTCGCCGAACATGTGCTCCAAGTCCTGGATCACCGACCAGTACGACCGCTACGTCGGCGGCAACACCGCCATGGCGTTCCCGGACGACGCCGGCGTGGTCCGGGTGGACGAGGAAACCGGCCTGGGCGTGGCCCTGGCCACCGACGCCAACGGCCGCTACACCTACCTCGATCCGTACCACGGCGCGCAGCTGGCCCTCGCCGAAGCGTACCGCAACGTGGCCACCTCCGGCGCCGTGCCGATGGCCGTCAGCGACTGCCTGAACTTCGGCTCCCCCGAGGACCCCGACGTCATGTGGCAGCTCGCCGAGGCCATCCGCGGCCTCTCGGATGCCTGCATGGAGCTGGGCATCCCGGTCACCGGCGGCAACGTCTCGCTCTACAACCAGACCGGAAGCGTTCCGATCCATCCCTCCCCCGTCGTCGCCGTGCTGGGCAAGCTCGACGACGTCGCGCGCCGCACCCCCTCGGGCTGGCGCGAGGACGGCCAGGCCATCTACCTGCTGGGCACGACGGCGGCGGAACTGGACGGCTCCGAATGGTCCAACCTGCGCGGACACCTGGGCGGGCTGCCGCCCAAGGTGGACCTCGCCGCCGAACGCGAGCTGGGTGAGATCCTGATCAACGCCTCGCGCGACGGCATGGTGGACTCAGCGCACGACCTCTCCGAAGGCGGCCTCGCGGCGGCCCTCGCGGAGTCCGCGCTGCGCTACGGCGTCGGCGCCCGCATTTCGCTGCAGGATGTGATGGACCGCGACGGCGTGGACCTGTTCACCGCGCTGTTCTCCGAGTCGCAGGGCCGCGCCATTGTGGCGGTGCCGCGCTCGGAGGAGATCCGCTTCAAGGACATGTGCACCGCCCGCGGCTTCGCACACGTCCGGATCGGCGTCGTGGATGCCGAGAGCGGCAAGCTGGAGATCAACGGCGTGGACACCCTGGACCTGGCCGCGCTCCGCGAAGCCCACGAAGGGACCCTGCCGAAGCACTTCGGCTAGCCCCACCCCGTCGGCTTAAGCGCGAACGGACACTTGGGGCCCTTCCCAAAGGGCCCCAAGTGTCCGTTCGCGCTTTATTGCCGGTTAGTCGTCGCTGCGCAGTTCCCGCTGCCGGGCGCTGAGCAGCTCAAGTTCCGGCCTTCCGGCCACGAAGCGCTCGACGGCGCCCAGCACGTCCACCAGATGGGCCCGGTCGGCTGCGACCAGACCCGCGCCCAGCTGCGTGCGCCGGTGCTGCTCGTGGTCCCCGACCTCGGCTACGGAGACGTCGAAGCGGCGCCTAAGTTCGGCCAGCACGGGCCGCACCACGGAGCGTTTCTCCTTGAGGCTGTGCACGTCGCCCAGCAGGATGTCGAATTCGATCCATCCGATCCACATGGATCAAGCCTATCGAGTGCTCCCCACCGGCTCCCTAGCCTCGCAAGCTCGGCCAGGGAACCCTGCCGGCGTGGGCCCAGATGGGGTTAGATGGTGAGTTCGCCCATCCGGTCCCAACCTTCGCCGTCGAGCTGGCGGCTGATGATCCGGGGCGTCTCGGCCAACGCCTGTGGCATGTCGGCCATGGCCTGCTTGAAGTGGCTGCTGTTGACGTGGTCCCCGGCGGCGTCGTCCTTGAAGGCCTCGACCAGGACGAATTCGTTGGGGTCCTCGACGCTGCGGGACCAGTCGAACCACAGGTTGCCGGGCTCCTGCCGGGTGGCCTGGGTGAAGTCCTCCACGAGGCCGAGCCAGCGCTCGGACCACTCGGGCTTGACCTTGAATTTAACGACGATGAAGATCACGGCGGGGCCTTTCGGTGGGGGGGGTACATCGGTCTTCCATTCTTGCAGTTGCAGGCCTGGAGCTCAGCAGGCGTCGATGGCCGCCCGGGCCAGTTCCTGCTGCTGCGGCGTGCCCACCCGTTCCGCCCACTGCTCGGCAAGCTGGAACTCGACCATGGCCTCGGCGCACCGTCCCGCGCCATGCAGGGACCAGCCCAGGTTGTTGTGCAGCGCCACCATCCACCGTTTGGTCCGGGCGTCATGCACCGTGGACGCGTATTCCAGCGCGCTGCGGGTCCACGTCTCGGCGTGCGCGGCGTCGGCGATCGCCAGCATGTGCAGGGCGTCCACGGCCAGGAAGTCCTCGCCCAGGTGGTCGGCCAGTTCGGCGGCCTGTTCGAACAGCGGGACCGCCATTTCGGCGTGGCCGCTGGAGTTCAGCACCCGGCCGCGTTCCAGCAGCACCCGGACGGCCACGGTGGGTTCGTCAGCGTCGACGGCGTCCAGCAGGGCGTCGGCTTCCTCGTAGCGTCCCTGCAGTCCGATGGCCCGTCCCAGCTGGGTGGCGAACTCGGCCCGCTCGTCGTCGTCGTAGGCCGGATCCTCGACCGCCGTGCGGAAGCGGGCCTCCGAAAGGCCGGGATCGTCAAAGTTCCAGAATCGGTCAAGGGTCTGTTGATTCAGCATGTTCTGCTCCTCTCAGGTCTCACCTGCGGCCAGTTCCTGTGCACTCCTAAGGTATCGGGAAGTGATGAGTCTTTGGGCCGCCCTGGCCACGGCCCCGCCGGCGGCATAGAACCAGTTGGCGTGCCTGCTGAACGCGGTAATGGTGAAAGTCACGGCGCCGGCGGCATCGATGGAAACTTCAAACGCCTCCTCGCCCCTTTCCGGATGACCCGGCAGTGTGCCGTAGCCGAATCCGGCCGACTGCGGGGCGTCTCCGGGGTCCGGGCGGTGGACCCACACGACCTCACACGGCGCGTTGATTCTGAACGGTCCGAGGCCGAATCCGCTGACAATCCGGGCGCCGGACTCCACCGACTCGGTTTCAGTCCGGACCCTTAGCCCGGACCGGCGCTGGATCTGCCAGGCGAGGATCCCGTCGGCAACACGGCGGTAGGTGCGGTACCCCTGGCCCAGGTAGGCGCGGGTCTGGAACCGGTGGAAGCCTTCCGGCGCCGTGCCGTTCTGGGTGGCGCCGATTCCGGGATAGTTCAGTTCGCCGCCGGCAATCCGCGGCCCCGTCACGGCCGGCCCTCCCCGCGGGCGAGCCGGGCCCAGCCGAGCTGCTCCTGCTGGCGGCGGCTCAGGGTGGCGACCACGAGGTCGTAGGAGTCCTCGACCATGTCCCGGACCATCGCATCCGGCAGGGCCCCGTCCAGCCGGACGCCGTTCCAGTGCCGTTTGTTCAGGTGCCATGCTCCAGTGATTTCCGGGTGCGCGGCGCGGAGCTGTTCGGCGAGCGCGGGTTCGCACTTCAGGCTCACGGCCAGGCCATCCGGCTCCAGTGCGGACAGGGCGAACATCTTCGCCTCGTGCCGGGCCCCGCCGGGCACCGCGGCGCGGACCTTGAAGACCGCGGTGTCCGGGCCGAACGGGTAGTCCTCGAAGGCCCCGGGGAAACCCAGGCAAAGCCCGCGGAGTGCTGCTGCGTCCATGCCCCCAGCCTAGCCGGGGCGGTTGTGGCCGGCAGGAGTCCGGCGTCAGCGTCCGGCCGGGACGGGGCACCAAAGCCCGGTGTCAGAGCCCGAGGCGCGGTGCCAGCTGCGCCGGGCAGGCATTCATGACGACGTCCAGGCCGGCCGCCTTGGCGCGGGCGGCGGCGGCCTCATCGATGACGCCCAGCTGCAGCCAGACGGCCTTCGCCCCGACCGCGATCGCCTGGTCCACCACGTCCCCCACTTTCCAGGAATTGACGAAGCAATCCACGACGTCGAGCGGTTGCTTCGCCGCCGGGATGTCCGCAAGCCGCGCGTAGCCCGTCTCGCCGTGGACGGGGTCGGCCGGGAGGTTGACCGGGATGATCTCCATGCCCAGCCGGTCCCGGATGAATAACGACGTGTCGTAGGCGGCGCGCCACTGGTTGGTGGTCAGTCCCACGACCGCCCACCTGCCCTTGGTGCGCAGGAGGCGTTCGATGACTGCGGGGTCGTTCACGTGGGTCATCTGCACAGCCTACGTCCCGCCCCCGACAGAACAGCGGCAGGGCCCGACTCAACCGGGGCCGTCCGAACAATCGAATGACCACCTGGGGCGCAGCGGCCAGGTGTCCGAATATTACGCGGCAGATTTGGGGGAATCCGCCGCATCCGTTTTAGTGGATAGTGACCATCCCGAGCGGCCGAGAGACCTGGATCGATGAAGCCGCAGCAACCCTGGTCGTCGGATTCCCTCCCCGGGATCCGCCGATAGCAAGGTATTGAGCCATGGGAACGGCCGGACTGACCACCCGGACCGAAGGCTCGTTCCGTAGGGTGCTACTGCCAGGACCGATGGAGTATCCCTATGACTGCTGTCCTGTCCACCTCCCCCGCAGAGGCGTCCGCGGACGCCCGCGCCGGTGAGCCCACCCGCACCCCGGCCCTGCCGGTGTCCTTCCGCGGCCTGCGCCGCGCGTTCGGTTCCGGCGGCGAGGCGCACACCGTGCTCCGCGACGTGAACTTCGACGTCCGCGCCGGTGAAGTCCTGGCCATCCTCGGCACGTCCGGCTGCGGGAAATCCACGCTGCTGCGCGCCGCCGCGGGCCTCGACGCCCCCAGCGCCGGCAGCGTCGAGATCGACGGCGCCCCGGTCCAGGGCGTTGATCCCCGCTGCGCCTTCGCCTTCCAGGAGCCCCGCCTGCTGCCGTGGCACACCCTTCAGGCCAACATCGCCATCGGGCTGCCCCCCGGGGTCAGCGCCAAGGACGGCAAAGCCAAGGTGGCCCGGCTCCTTGAACTCGTGGGGCTGCAGGACTTCGCCAAGCACCGGCCGCGCGAGGTCTCCGGCGGCATGGCCCAGCGCGCCTCGCTGGCCCGGGCCCTGGCCCGCAACCCCGGCGTCCTGCTCCTCGACGAACCCTTCGGCGCCCTCGACGCCCTGACCCGGATCAAAATGCAGGACCTGCTGCTGGATGTCCACCGGGCGGAGCCGACCACGGTCCTGCTGGTGACCCACGACGTCGACGAGGCCCTTCAGCTTGCCGACCGCATCATCGTCCTCGGCAGGGAAACGGAGGCGGCCCCGGGCGCCACGATCGTCCGCACCGTCGCCGTCCCCGGCGAACGCCCCCGGGACCGGGCCTCGGCCGAGCTGGCCCGAATGCGGGCCTCGCTCCTGGCCAGCCTCGGTGTCGACGGCCACTAGCCGCCCCCGCCCCAACCGTCTCTGCCGGCACCTCGCCGGCCGCCCCGCCCCCTGCCTGCCGGGGCGGCCCGCCGCACCGTTCTTCACACCTCCGCACCGTTCGCACCGTTCTCAAAGGAACCTCTATGTCTTTCCGCAAAAACAGCCTCCGCCCGGCTACCCGCCGCTCGTTCCTCACGGCCACCGCCCTCTCCGCCGCGTTGGCCCTCACCGGCTGCGTCGCCGGCGAAGGCTCCGGCCAGCCCGCCGCAAACGCAGCAGCCGGGAGCAGCACGCTGAACATCGACTTCGCGACGTACAACCCGCTGAGCCTCGTGATCAAGAAGAAGGGCTGGCTCGAGGCCTCCCTCAAGGACCAGGGCGTGAACGTCAAGTGGGTGCAGTCGGCCGGCTCCAACAAGGCCAACGAGGCGCTGCGGTCCGGCGCGATCGACGTCGGCTCCACCGCCGGCTCGGCCGCGCTCCTGGCCAAGGCCAACGGGTCCCCGATCAAGGCCATCGACATCTTTTCCCAGCCCGAGTGGGCTGCCCTGGTGACCAAGCCCGGCTCCGGCATCACCAAGGTCGCCGACCTCAAGGGCAAATCGGTGGCCGCCACCAAGGGTACCGATCCGTATTTCTTCCTGCTCCAGTCCCTCTCCGAAGCCGGGCTGTCCGCCAAGGACGTCACCGTGCAGAACCTGCAGCACGCCGACGGCCGCGCCGCCCTGGAGAACGGCTCGGTGGATGCCTGGTCCGGGCTCGACCCGATCATGGCCGGCGCGGAGCAGAAGGGCGCCAAACTCTTCTACCGCAACCTGTCCTTCAATACTTACGGCTTCCTGAACGCCACCGAGTCCTTCCTCAAGGACAAGCCGGCGCAGGCTCAGGCCGTCGTCAACGCCTACGAGAAGGCCCGCGCCTGGGCCGCGGCCAACCCGGATGAGACAGCGCAGATCCTTGCCGAGGCCGCCAGCCTCGACCCCGCCGTCGCGAAAACCGTCGTGCTGCAGCGCAGCAACCTCGACGTCGACCCGGCGCCGGGCGAGGCCCAGCGCAAGGTCCTCGCCAAGATCGGCCCCACCTTTGTGGAGACCGGGGACGTCGCGAGCCAGAAGCAGATCGACGACGCCGTCGCGAGCCTTCTCGATGACTCGCTGGTGAAGAAGGCGGACCCGTCCGCCATCAAGGATTCCTGATGAGCCACCTCGGAAATCCCCTCCTCACCGGCACCAGTGTTGCGGACGGGCGCGCTGCAGCCGTCCCCGCAACTCCGGCAGACGCCGCCCGGCCGGCTTCCCCCCTCACGGGCGGAAGCGGCTCCCCGGCGAACGGATGGTCCCCCGCCGGGATCCTGGCCAACGGCTGGGCGCGTCTGCTCCTTGGATTGATCATTCCCGCAGCGGTGCTGGCCGCCTGGCAGCTGTCCACGGCTGCCGGGGTGTTCAGCGTGGTCCAGCTCCCGCCGCCGGCCATGGTGCTGGAAGCCGGTCTGGACCTGCTCCAACGCGGCCAGCTCGGCCAGCACATCGCCATCTCCACCCAGCGGGTGCTGATCGGCTTCGCGGCCGGCGCCGCGCTGGGGCTGGTGTTCGGGTCGCTGGTGGGCCTGTCCCGGTTCGCCGATGCCCTGCTGGCACCCACCGTCGGCGCGCTCCGGGCCGTCCCGTCGCTGGCGTGGGTTCCGCTGCTGATCCTCTGGATGAAGATCGGCGAGGATTCCAAGATCACGCTGATCCTGATCGGCGCCTTCTTCCCGGTCTTCACCACGGTCTCCGTGGCGTTGCGCCACGTGGACCGGAACCTCGTGGAAGCTGCGCGGGCGTTCGGGCTCAAAGGCGTGAAGCTGCTGACCACGGTCCAGCTCCCCGCCGTCGTGCCGGCCGTGTTCTCCGGCCTCCGGCTGGCGCTGGCCCAGGCCTGGCTGTTCCTGGTGGCGGCCGAACTCATTGCCTCCTCGATGGGTCTCGGCTTCCTGCTCACGGATTCGCAGAACAACGGCCGCACGGACCGGCTCCTGCTGGCCATTGTGCTGCTGGCCGTGATCGGCAAGGTCACCGATGCGCTGCTGGGCCTGGCCGAAAGGTGGGCGGTGAAACGATGGGCGTAGCCTCCGAGACAGCACCGGCAGCCCACCCGGCCACCGAGGCTGAACGCGTCTCCTTCTGGGAAGCGGCAGCCCTCCGGCTCGACTGGGAGGACGTGCCGGGCCAGGACAAGCCCTGGCACACTGCGCACCGCCGCGTCCCGGCTGACGCGGACGCCGGCACCGGCCCGCAGATCAGCTGGTTCGACGGCGGGAAGCTCAACGTCGCCTACAACTGCGTCGACCGCCATGTAGCGGCGGGACGCGGGGACAAGGTGGCCTTGTTCTTCGAGGGCGAGCCGGGCGACCGCCGGAAAATCACCTACGCCGAACTGCAGCGCGAGGTGGCCAGGGCCGCCAACGCCCTGCAGGCCCTCGGCATCAGCAAGGGCGACCGGGTGGTCATCTACCTCCCGGTGATCCCCGAAACGGTGATCATCACCCTCGCCGTGGCCCGGATCGGCGCCATCCATTCGCTGGTGTTTGGCGGTTTCTCCGCCGAGGCGCTCAAGTTCCGGGTCGAGGACACCGGCGCCAAACTGCTGGTCACCACCGACGGGCAGTTCCGCCGCGGCGCGGCCGTCCCGGTCAAGGCGAACGCCGACGCGGCCGTCGCCGGGGACAACGCCATCGAGCACGTCCTCGTGGTCAACCGCACCACCGCACCGGAGCTGCTGGACAGCGTCCCGATGACCGCGGGCCGGGACGTGTGGTGGCACGACGCCGTCGGGCAGGCCTCCGATGTCCACGACGCCGAGGCCTTCGACGCCGAGACTCCGCTGTTCATCATGTACACCTCCGGCACCACCGGAAAGCCCAAGGGCCTGGTCCACACCTCCGGCGGCTACCTCACGCAGGCGTCCTGGAGCTTCGAGCACCTCTTCAGCAACCCGGACCCTGCCCTCCGCGACCAGGACGTCCACTGGTGCACGGCGGATCTCGCCTGGGTCACCGCGCACACCTACGAGCTCTACGGCCCGCTCTCCAACGGCGTCACCCAGGTGATCTTCGAGGGCACCCCCAACACCCCGCACCCGGGCCGGCACTTCGAAATCATCGAACGCTACGGCGTCACGCAGTACTACACCGCCCCCACCTTGGTCCGCTCGCTGATGGGCTGGTTCCCGGACGGCGTCCCGGCCCGCTACGACCTGTCCTCCATCCGCCTGCTCGGCACCGTCGGCGAAGCCGTCAACCCGGAAGCGTGGCGCTGGTTCCGCGACAACGTCGGCGCCGGCACCGCCCCCGTGGTGGACACCTGGTGGCAGTCCGAAACCGGTGCCACCATCCTCTCCCCCGCCCCGACCGACGCCGCCTTCAAACCCGGCTGCGCGGCGCGGCCGCTGCCCGGCGTCGGAACCCGGATCGTAGACGAGGCCGGCAACACCGTCCCGCCCGGCGTCCAGGGCTTCATCGTGGTCGACGCGCCGGGGCCTGCCATTGCCCGGACCGTGTGGGGGAACCCGCGGCGCTACTTCGACTCCTACTGGCGCCAGTACGCCGAACAGGGCTGGTTCCTCGCCGGCGACGGCGCCAAATACGACGACGACGGCGACATCTGGATCCTCGGGCGGGTGGACGACACCCTCAACGTCTCCGGGCACCTGCTCTCCACGATCGAGATCGAATCGGCGCTCGTCGCGCACCCGGACGTGGTGGAGGCCGGGGTCTGCCCCGTCGCGGACCCGAAGACCGGCCACGCAATCGTCGCGTTCGTCGTCCTGAAGGATTCGGCGGTGCTCCCCTCCCGCCGCTTAGCGTTCACGGACTCCCCCGAGCTCGCAAGCTCGCCCGGGGACCCCGGTCCGATCACTTCACTCGCTCGTTCCTCGCTCGCGCGATGCGCGGCTACGGAGGGAATCACCGCCGATTTGAAGGCTTGGGTCGGCGAAAGGATCGGGCCGATCGCGAAGCCGCGCGACGTCGTCGTCGTCCCCGATGTGCCGAAGACCCGCAGCGGCAAGATCATGCGCCGGCTGCTGACCCAACTGTCCGAGGGAACCGCCCTCGGTGACACCACCTCCCTGCAGAACGAACCGTCAATCGCCGGCATCCAGGCCGTCCTGCGCAACCGCAATAACACCGGAAATACCCAGAAGTAAGGAACACCCATGACTGACATCAGCAGCGTCGCCCGTCTTTCCGAACCCCTCAAGTTCGCCTACTGGGTCCCCAACGTCTCCGGCGGCCTGGTGGTTTCCACCATCGAACAGCGCACCGGCTGGGACTTCGAGTACAACAAGAAGCTCGCCCGGATCGCGGAAAACTCCGGCTTCGAATACGCCCTGACCCAGACCCGTTACGCCGCGTCCTACGGTGCGGACAAGCAGCACGAGGCCACCTCGTTCAGCCTGGCCCTGTTGGCGGCCACCGAGCGGCTCAAGGTCATCTCCGCCGTGCACCCGGGCATGTGGCACCCCGGCGTGCTGGCGAAGTTCATCATCACCGCGGACCACATCTCCAACGGGCGCGCCGCCGTGAACATCGTCTCCGGCTGGCTCAAGGCGGAATTCGAAAACTTCGGCCTCGAGTGGCTCGAACACGACGAGCGCTACGTCCGGACCGATGAGTTCATCCGGGTGCTGCGCGGGCTGTGGACCGAGCAGGGCTACAGCCAGTCCGGCAAGTACTACAACATCACCGACTTCACCCTGCAGCCGGCGCCCGTGGACGTGCCCGGACGGGCGCACCCGGAGATCTTCTTCGGCGGCAACTCCACCGCGGCGCAGGCCACGGCCGGCCGGGTGGCGGACTGGTACTTCTCCAACGGCAAGGACCTGGAGGGGTTCAAGGAGAACATCGCCGGCGTCGTCGCCGCTGCGGGTGAAACCGGACGCGGCACCCAGGGAACCCTCCCGACCCCCAGGTTTGGCCTGAACGGCTTCGTGATCGCCCGTGACTCCGAGAAGGAAGCCCGCGACACCCTCCGCGAGATCGTCGAAAAGGCGCACAAGCCCGCCGTCGAAGGCTTCCGCGACGCCGTTCAGGAGGCCGGCGCGTCCACGAAGGACGGCAAGGGCATGTGGGCCGACTCGAGCTTCGAGGACCTGGTCCAGTACAACGACGGGTTCAAGACCCAGCTGATCGGCACGCCGGAGCAGATCGCCGAGCGGATCGTGGAGTACAAGAAGATCGGCGTGAACCTGTTCCTCACCGGCTACCTGCACTTCCAGGAGGAGGTCGCCGCGTTCGGTGCGGACATCCTGCCGATTGTGCGCGAGCTCGAGGCGGACCTGGCCCGCAAGCACGGCACCGAACTTGTCCCCACCCGCCCCCTAGCCTCGCAAGCTCGGCCAGGGAACCCTGCGGGCGTGGGCCCATCCGCCGCGCCCGTGGCCAAGATTGAGGTGAACGCGTAATGGCCGACCGCAACTTCGGTTTCCGCACCCGCGCCCTGCACGCCGGCGGCACCCCCGACGCCGAGCACGGCGCCCGGGCCGTGCCGATCTACCAGACCACCTCCTTCGTGTTCAAGGACACCCAGGACGCCGCGAACCTCTTCGCGCTGCAGAAGTACGGCAACATCTACTCCCGGATCGGCAACCCCACGGTCGCGGCCTTCGAGGAGCGCATCGCCTCCCTTGAAGGCGGCATCGGCGCGGTGGCCACGTCCTCGGGCATGGCCGCGGAATTCATCACCTTCGCCGCCCTCACCCAGTCCGGGGACCACATCGTCGCCGCCTCCCAGCTCTACGGCGGCACGGTCACACAATTGGACGTCACGCTGCGCCGCTTCGGCGTGGACACCACGTTCGTGGCCGGCACCGATCCGGCGGACTACGCCGCCGCGGTCCGGGAGAACACCAAGGCGATCTTCGTCGAGGTGGTGGCCAACCCGTCGTCGGAAGTCCAGGACCTTGAGGGGCTGGCGAAAGTGGCGCACGACGCCGGCATCCCGCTGGTCGTCGACGCCACCTTGAGCACCCCGTACCTGGTGCGCCCGATCGAACACGGAGCGGACATCGTCATCCATTCCGCCACCAAGTTCCTCGGCGGCCACGGGACCACGCTGGGCGGCGTGATCGTCGAAAGCGGCCGCTTCGACTGGGGCAACGGCAAGTTCCCGACCATGACCGAACCGGTCGCCTCCTACGGCAACGTCTCCTGGTGGGGGAACTTCGGCGAGTACGGTTTCCTGACCAAACTGCGCTGCGAGCAGCTGCGCGACATCGGACCCGCGCTCTCCCCGCAGTCGGCCTTCCAGCTGCTGCAGGGCGTGGAGACGCTGCCGCAACGGCTCGACGAGCACCTGAAGAACGCCCAGGCCGTTGCCGAATGGCTTGAAGCCGACGAGCGGGTGGCCTACGTGAACTACTCCGGCCTGCCCTCGCACCCGCACTTCGAACGGGCCCGGAAGTACCTGCCGCTGGGCCCCGGCTCGGTGTTCTCCTTCGGCGTGAAGGGCGGCCGCGCCGCGGGGCAGAAGTTCATCGAGTCCCTGCAGCTGGCCTCGCACCTGGCCAACGTGGGCGACTCGCGGACCCTGGTGATCCACCCCGGCTCCACAACCCATCAGCAGCTCAGCCCGGAGCAGCTCGAATCCGCCGGCGTCCCCGAGGACCTGGTCCGGATTTCGATCGGGCTGGAAGACCTTGAGGACATCCTCTGGGACCTCGACCAGGCCCTGGACGCAGCGTCTGAGGTGCCAGAAGAGGCCGCCGCCGCCCTGCCGGCAGACACCTGCACGATCGGAGCAAACGCATGAGCACCGAAGAAACCCGGACCTGGACCGGCCCGTCCGCGCCGGAACGGCTGGCCCTGCTGCGCCAGGCGAAGTCGATCGCGATTGTGGGCGCCTCGGACAAGCCGTCCCGGGCGAGCTACTTCGTGGCGACTTACCTGCAGTCGTCCACCCGGTACAAGGTCTATTTCGTGAACCCGGTGGTCAAGGAGATCCTGGGCCAGCCGACGTACGCGTCCCTCGCTGACCTGCCGGAGAGCCCGGACATCGTGGACGTGTTCCGCAAGCACGACGACCTGCCGGGTGTGCTGGACGAGGCCATCGCCGCGGGCGCCAAGACGCTCTGGCTGCAGCTGGGCTCGTGGCACGAGGACGTGGCGAAGGAGGCCGAGGCGGCCGGGCTCGACGTCGTGATGGACCGCTGCGTGAAGATCGAGCACGCCCGCTTCCACGGCGGACTGCACCTGGCCGGCTTCGACACCGGGGTGATCTCCTCGAAGCGGCAGGTCTTGGCCTAACCGCCCAGCCTTTCGTGACCCGTTACCAACTGGCTCGCAGTTGTGGCCGTTTTGAGCGCTCAAAACGGCCACAACGGCGAGCTACTTGGGTTAACCGGGGCGCGCGGGTGGGGCGGGCTACGGCTTGGTGGTGGGGGCCGCCGTCGGCAGGCCGGGAAGCGACGGTACGGCCGGCAGCGGGCTGGGGGCCGCTCGCCGGCCGTTCTCGCCGGGAAGCCGGGGCGTTACGGGGCGCCGGTCCGGGGTCGGCAGTGATCCGCCGCGGCCGACGGCGGGAGGTGTGACGGCAGCGCCGCCGCGCTTTGGCGCCTTCACGGTCGCCTCGGGTGACGGCGCAGCGGCGGACGCCACCGCCGCCGGGGAGGTGCCGGCCGGGACCGGAGCCGGGGCTGCCGGCACGGCGGGGAGGTCCGACGGCGTGGGGCTGGAGGGCGCCGGCGTCCGGACGGGGGCTGCGGGCTGGAAAATGACGCCCAGGGTGTGACCCACGTTTTCGCGGAAGTCGTGGCTGGAGGCCGCCACCGCGCCGGCGCCCAGGCTCATGGCACCGACGACAGCGCCGCCGATGAGGGCCATCCGGCGTTTGCGGGCCCGACGGCGGTCGGCCAGGCTGCTGACACCGGTGGGGAGGTCCCCGGTGCCAGGCTCCGCATGGGAGTCCGCGGCCGGGGAGGCCGAACCGGCTGCCGACCCTGCGGCGAGCAGCGCCGCGAGGTCCGCCCGGGGCTCTGGCGCCTGCTCCGGGACGAGGGCCTGCAGCTGCTCGAGGGTGCTGCGCAGTTCGCCGGCAGCGTCGAGGCCGGAGTCACGGAGCATCGCCTGGATGCTGCCATCCTGCTGGGGGTTGCGCGTGCCGGTCATGATGCTGCGTGGTCCTTTTCGGTTACGAGTTCGCGCAGGGCACTGAGCCCGCGCCGCTGAAGCTGTTTGATGGCACCCGGGGTTTTGCCCATGATGCCGGCCACCTGATCGATGGAGAGGTCTGCGACGATCCGCAGGACCAGGACTTCCCGTTGCTCGTCGTTGAGCCGGGAGAGTGTGTGGGACAGACCGCCCAGCGAACCGAGTGCTTCGTCCTCGGCCGAGGCGGAAGACCGGGCGTCGTTCAGCGGATCGTATTCGGCCAGCTGCGGTGTCCGTTCGGCGCGGCGGTGGTGGTCGACCAGCCGGGCGTGGGCGACCGAAAAGATGAAGGTCCGCAATCCGGCGTGGCCGCCGGTGACGTTGGCCAGTTTCGGCAACACGTCCACGAAGACGTCCTGGGTGAGGGCCTCGGCGTCGTCAACGCCCTTGGCCCGGAAGTAGCCAAGCACCGCCGGGGACAGCACGGTGTAGACGGCGCTGAATCCTGACGGCTCGCCAGCCAAAGCTGCTGACAGATCGTCATCGCTCAGCTGCTCTGCCAAGAAGCGTTCCTTCCGTTTACTGCTGGGGGTGCGGCCCCCGATAGTTTAGCGGCCGCACCCCGTCGCCTCCGAAGAGAGGCGTTTGTTGCCTACTTGTCGAGCTTGGGCAGCTCAACCGACGGGTCGGCCGGCACGGCCGGGACAGCCGGGGTGGCCGGGGTGGCCGGGGCGCCCTTGGCGGCCGGGACGGCCGGGGTGGCAACGGTCACGCCGGCGTGGGCCTTGGCTTCGGCAGCGCCCTTGGCGTTGGCGGCACCCTCGACGGCGGCGCCGTCCTTGTCAGCGGACACGGCGCCCTCAGCGGCGCCTTCGGTCTCCTCGGTGCCCTCGACGTCGGCGGTGCCCTCGGCGTCTGCCTTGGCGGAGTCCTCAACGTCCGGGGTGGCCGGAGCAGCCGGAACGGCGGGGGTGGCCGGAGCGGAGGGCAGCTCCGCGGTGGCCGGGACAGCCGGCACGGCGGGGGTGGCGGGCGTAGCGTGGTTCACTTCAGCCTGCTGGGTGCTGGAGGTCTGGGCCGCGTTGGCCAGGCCGATTCCGGAGAAACCTCCGACCGCGAGAATCGCGGCGCCGACAGCAATCTTGGTGGTCTTGCTAACACTCTTCATGTAAAACGTACATCCTTTGGTTGTTTGAAGGCCGGCCGGCGCCTGATGGGGGCAGGCGCCGGCCGGCACTTACGGTCGAAGTCCTGTCGGCGCCTGATGGGGGCAGGCGCCGGCCGGCACTTACGGTCGAAGTCCTGTCGGCGCCTGATGGGGGCAGGCGCCCGTCGGATCTCTCGCTCGAAGTCCGCAGCGCCTGATGGGGGCAGGCGCCGGGCGGATCTTTCGCTACAAGGCCGTCCGTACCTGGTGGGGGACCAGGGCCCGGGCGGCGCTTACAAAGGAGTAATCGCCGGGGCACCCCGAAAAGTTACGCACCGGTCGGATTTTTTTGGTTTCCTCATCTGCGGCGCGGCGGGGACCCGTCTCCGGCCCTAAAAAACCGCCCCTAGCGACGGCCCCTAACGCCGACGGAGGCGGGCCACCTTTGTCAGGTGACCCGCCGCCGTCGGACGCCAGTTGGCCGGTGTTAGTCGTTAATCAGGTCGTTGACCACGATCGTCTGGTCGCGGTCCGGGCCGACGCCGATCGCGGAGAAGCGCGTGCCGGAGAGCTTCTCGAGGGCCAGCACGTAGTTCCGGGCGTTCTCCGGCAGGTCGTCCAGGGTGCGGGCGCCGGTGATGTCCTCGGTCCAACCCTCGAAGTACTCGAAGATCGGCTTGGCGTGATGGAACTCGGTCTGGGTCATCGGCATCTCGTCGTGCCGCACGCCGTCGACGTCGTAGGCCACGCACACCGGGATCTGCTCAATGCCGGTGAGCACGTCCAGCTTGGTGACGAAGTAGTCGGTGAAGCCGTTCACGCGCGAGGCGTGGCGGGCCAAGACGGCGTCGTACCAGCCGCAGCGGCGCGGCCGGCCGGTGTTGACGCCGAACTCGCCGCCGGTCTTCTGCAGGTACACGCCCATCTCATCGAACAGTTCCGTGGGGAACGGGCCTGCGCCGACGCGCGTGGTGTAGGCCTTGATGATGCCGATGGAGCGGGAGATCCGGGTGGGGCCGATGCCCGAGCCGACGGAGGCGCCGCCCGCGGTGGGGTTCGAGGACGTCACGAACGGGTAGGTGCCGTGGTCTACGTCCAGGAACGTGGCCTGGCCGCCCTCCATCAGGACCACCTTGCCCTCGTCCAGCGCCTTGTTCAGCACGAAGGTGCTGTCAATGACCAGCGGGCGCAGGCGTTCGGCGAAGGACAGGAAGTAGTCCACGATCTCGTCGACCTCGATGTCCCGTCGGTTGTAAACCTTGACCAGCAGTTCATTCTTCTGCCGCAGCGAGCCTTCGACCTTCTGGCGCAGGATGGAGGCGTCGAAGACGTCCTGTACGCGGATGCCGAGGCGGGCGACCTTGTCCATGTAGGCCGGGCCGATGCCACGGCCGGTGGTGCCGATCGCGCGGCTGCCGAGGAACCGTTCGGTGACCTTGTCCAGCACCTGGTGGTAGGGCGCCACCAGGTGGGCGTTGGCGGAGACGCGCAGCTTGGAGGTGTCCGCGCCGCGCGCTTCCAGGCCGTCGATCTCCTGGAACAGGGCTTCAAGGTTCACCACGCAACCGTTGCCGATCACCGGGACTGCGTTCGGGCTCAGGATGCCGGCGGGAAGGAGCTTCAGCTCATACTTCTCACCGCCCACGACGACGGTGTGCCCGGCGTTGTTGCCGCCGTTGGGCTTGACGACGTAGTCGACGCGGCCGCCGAGCAGGTCGGTGGCCTTACCTTTGCCTTCGTCGCCCCATTGGGCTCCGACGATCACGATTGCTGGCATGGGATCCTCCCCCATTCGTTCGGGCCGAACTGTACGTGAATGACCGGGTGGTCAGCGCAGCTCAGCGCCGTTCATGAGAATGCCCCGAATCTACCGCTGTGCTCTTACCATCAACGCCAGAGTCCGGGGCTCTTACCACCCAAGTTTAGCCGAAAACGGTGGGCGGCACCGTTTTGACTCCCTGCGTGGAGGGCCGCGACACATAGTGGGCACAACTTGCGGTGCGGGCACGGCGTGGAATTAAGTGGGAGTGACCATCCCGAGCGGCCGAGGGACCTGGACCGTTGACGCCGCAGCAACCCCGCCGTACGCGGCCCGCCACGTGCGGCCCCGTCCGGCCACGGTGCTACCGCCAGGACCGATGGAAAGGAACCGCACCATGTCCCAGAACACCGACCACATCCGCGTCACCCACGCCGGGTCGTTGCCCCGCACCCCCGAACTCATCGCCGCCAACGAGGCCAAGGAAGCCGACGGCATCACCCCCGAGTTCCTGGACCTGCTGGAAACCTCGGTGGTGGACGTCGTCCAGCGCCAGAAGGACCTGGGCATCGACATCCCCAACGACGGCGAGTACGGCCATTCCATGGCCAGCTCGGTCGACTACGGCGCCTGGTGGAACTATTCGTTCGCCCGGCTTGGCGGCCTGGAACCGACAGACGTGGACCGCTGGGCCGACGCCGCGGTGCACCGCTCCAGCCCCGGCCACATCGTCCTGACCTCATTCCCGGACCGCCGCGACCGGCAGGCCTTCAACGACGCCTACAACGACCCCTCCTCGGGGATCCTGGCCCACCGCAAGGCCGTCACGCAGCCGAAGATCGCGGGCCCGCTGACCTACACCGGGCAGGAACTGGTGGCCTCGGACATCACCAACCTCAAGACGGGCCTGGCCGCGGCCGGCCTCACCGAGGGCTTCGTCGCGTCCCTCTCCCCCGGATCCTGCGCCCGTGTCGCCAACGAGTACTACAAGAGCGATGAGGAACTCCTCTACGCCTGCGCCGACGCGATGCGCGAGGAATACAAGGCCATCATCGACGCCGGCCTGACGGTCCAGCTCGACGATCCCTCCCTGGCCGAGAGCTGGGACCAGATCAATCCCGAGCCGAGCCTTGAGGACTACTTGAAGTTCATCCAGCTGCGCGTCGAGGCCACCAACTGGGCGCTGCGCGACCTCCCGCAGGACAAAATCCGGCTGCACGTCTGCTGGGGCTCCTGGCACGGACCGCACACCACGGACATCCCGTTCGCGGACATCATCGGCTCCGTCCTGCAGGTCAACGCCGGTGCGTACTCCTTCGAGGCCGCCAATGTCCGGCACGAACACGAATGGCGTGTCTGGGAGGACACCAAGCTTCCCGAGGGCAAATCGATTATCCCGGGCGTTGTCTCGCACGCCACCAACGTGGTGGAGCACCCCGACCTCGTGGCCGACCGGATCGTGCGCTTCGCGGAACTGGTGGGCCGTGAGAACGTGATCGCCTCCACGGACTGCGGCCTCGGCGGCCGCGTCCACCCGCAGATCGCTTTCGCCAAGCTCGATGCCCTCGGTGAGGGTGCCCGCCGGGCCAGCAAGCGGCTCTGGTAACCGGTCTAAGCGGACGGTGTTAACCGGTCCGGGCAGTTGGCAGTTGCCGGCTGCCCGGACGACTCGCCGGACATTTCGCGGGGCTTGATAGACTGGTAAAGACCGAACAGGAATCGGTCCACACCACATTTTCAAACCACACCGGCCTCCGCGCGCCCTCCCTTTGGCGTGCCCGGGATCGGTCTGGCAGCTTTACCAATCCCGCAGGAGACCCAGCAATACATGACAGCCCTGGCCACTGAAAATTTCCGCGAACAGCTCCTGAGCCGCCGTTACGAAGCTAACGTCGCGCCGGTGAACGAACTGTGCGACACACTGCAGACCGCCAAAGCTGGCACCACGGTCCCCTACGTGGATCCCGCCCACGACATTGACGAGTGCCGCATCATCAGCCTCTTCTCCAACATCGGCACCGCCGATCCGTCCGGCTTCATCACCGCCGGCGACGACGAAGCCGCCACCCGCATGCTGGGCATCCAGTGGAAACTGGGCCTGCGCCCGGAATTTGTGATGCCGTGGAACGTCCACCCGTGGCACGTGGACGGCGAGCCGAACGGCAAGTTCACGCCGGACCAGATCTCGGCGGGCCTCAAGCCGCTGCTGAAGTTCCTCGCCCTGGTTCCGCGCGCCTCCGTGATCGTGGCGCACGGCACCGAGGCCAACCGCCTGGCCAACCTGCTGCTCAAGACCGAGGTGCCGATGATCTGGCGCCGCGGCCTGAAGACGTACAAGGTCCGCTCGCTCAGCGGCCGCGCGTTCGCCGGCACCCCGGCCCGCCAGGAGCAATACCTCGAGGAAATGCGCGTCGCCTACGCCGACGCCATGGCCCGCACCGGGCTGGCCAAGGCCTAATCCGCCCGCAATAACGACGGCGGGCGCCCACCGAATGGTGGACGCCCGCCGTCGTCGTTTAACCCGTTAGCCCTGGGCTTCGATGGCCGCCCTGGCGGTGGGGTCGGAGTCTTTGAGGAACTTCTCGATCCGTTCCGGCTCCTCGGCCTCGCCGATCGCCGCGGAGGCGCGGCCCAGCGAGTACAGGGCGCGCAGGAAACCGCGGTTGGGTTCGTGCTCCCACGGGATCGGGCCGGCGCCGCGCCAGCCGTTGCGGCGCAGCGAGTCCAGGCCGCGGTGGTAGCCGACCCGGGCGTAGGCGTAGGAATCGATGGTCCGGCCTTCCTTCCACGCTTCCTCGGCCAGCACGGCCCAAAGCAACGAGGACGTCGGGTGCTTCTCCACCAGGTCCAGCGCCTCCTGGCCCGCGTCCAGCCCCGCGTTGACCTCGGTCTCGGCGGGCAGCAGGGTCGGCTCGGGTCCCATCAGGTTCCGGCGGAATTCGTCCGACACGGCTAGAACGTCTTGCCGGTGGAGCCGAGCTGCTGGGCTGCCTCCACCACTCGGGCAGCCAGGCCGGCTTCGGCGGACGCGCCCCAGACGCGGGGGTCGTAGAGCTTCTTGTTGCCGACTTCGCCGTCGACCTTCAGCACGCCGTCGTAGTTGCGGAACATGTGGTCGGCGACCGGGCGGGTGTAGGCGTACTGGGTGTCGGTGTCGATGTTCATCTTGATCACGCCGTAGGAGACCGCGTCCGCGATTTCCTGCTCCGAGGAGCCGGAGCCGCCGTGGAAGACGAGGTCGAACGGGCTGGTCTTGCCGATCTTCGCGCCGACCTGCTCCTGGATGTCCTTGAGGATCTCCGGGCGCAGCTTGACGCCGCCGGGCTTGTACACACCGTGCACGTTGCCGAAGGTCAGGGCCGTGATGTAGCGGCCGTTCTCGCCGGAGCCGAGGGCGTCGATGGTCGCGAGGGCGTCCTCGACCGTGGTGTAGAGCTTGTCGTTGATGGCGTTCTCGACGCCGTCTTCCTCGCCGCCAACCGTGCCGATCTCCACCTCGAGGATCATCTTGGCCGAGGCGGTGCGCGCCAGCAGCTCCTGAGCGATCCGGAGGTTCTCCTGCAGGGTTTCGGCCGAGCCGTCCCACATGTGCGAGTTGAAGAGCGGGTTGCGGCCAGCCTTGACCTCGGCCTCGGAGGCTGCGAGCAGCGGCAAGACGAAGCCGTCCAGCTTGTCCTTGGGGCAGTGGTCAGTGTGCAGGGCGATGTTGACGCCGTAGTTCTTGGCGACCTCGCGGGCGAACGCGGCGAAGCCCAGCGAGCCGGCCACCATGTCCTTGGTGGAGGCACCGGACCAGTAGGCGGCGCCGCCGGTGGAGACCTGGACGATGCCGTCGGACTCGGCCTCGGCGAAGCCGCGCAGGGCGGCGTTCAGGGTCTGGGAGGAGGTGACGTTGACGGCCGGGAATGCGAAGCCGCCCGTCTTTGCGCGGTCGATCATCTCGGAGTAGATCTCTGGGGTTGCAATGGGCATGCTGACTCCTAAAGTGAATTTCGTCTGCGGGCTGGGTTGACCCTGGAGTGAACCTCGTCGGCTACGAACCATCCTAGTCATTCCTGCGCCACGGCAGTGTCTCCGGTCACGCCGGAGGTGTAACACTCGCCCGCCCGCCTCCGCCGAGATGGCAGGTCGCGGCAGTGTTTCCGGAAAACACTGCCGCGACCTGTCATCTCGGGCGCCACCCCCGGCTCTCCAGCGCTGCCCGGACTTTCCGGACGACGGCGGGACGGTCGCCGGCCAGGTCGAAGCGGGAAACCCTGAGCTCCTGCCAGCCGGACCGCGCTGCGGTGTCGGCCCTTCGAATGTCCCTCAGGTACTGCTCGTCCCCGTTGTGGTGCGCCCCCTCGTACTGCAGCGCGAGCCGCCACTGCGGGTACGCCGCGTCGGGCCAGAGAACAGGCGCTGCGCCCCCGCCCCACTCAACCTGACCCCAGACCACATGGTTCAGCACCGGCTCGGGCAGCCCCGCCTGCACCAAGGCCAGCCGCATCTGCGTTTCCGGCGCCGAATCGGCCCCCACCCGGACGAGTTCGACGGCGGCTCTGGCTGTGCGCACACCGCGGGACCCCGGATGCCGGGCAACCATCCCCCTCAGGTCCGCGATGCTGCACTGGGCCCGGCGCGGAAAGGGATGCTCCGGCCCGTGTTTGCAGACCAGGGAATCAGCCACTGCCACCAGATCCTCCACCGGCAGCATCCTGGCCAGATCCAGGAAAGTCCGGGCCGGCGAGGTGAGCCGGACGCCGTCGAGCTCCACCACTTCATCCGGCAGAAGCGTCAGAAGATGCCCCACGACGTTTACCCGGCGCGGCATGCTGGCACCCCGGCGGCGGGCCAGGTGGATGCGCCAGTCCTCGCCCTGCCAGGGTGGCAGCGGGGCTTTCCAGAGGCGGGCGGCCGAGCCGAGCGCGAGGATGGAGCCGTCGTCGAGCTCCGTATAGGCGCGCAGGGCCGCGGTGCCGGCGGCCCTTGACGCCAGCGGCATCCGGATGCCGCGCGACACCGTGACCAGGTCGCCGGCGCGGGTGCGCGTCCGGGTGACGCCGGCCTTGTCCGCCGCTCGCAGCGAGAAGGACCCGGCGGAGAGGTGAGGGGGAAGCGGCGCCCGGCGCATGGGCTCATTCTTGCCGCTCCTCGCCCCTTCTGCTCCGGTTATCCACAGGTCCGGCCTTCCGCTGCGCCGAGATGGCATGTCGCGGCAGTATTTCCGGGAAATACTGCCGCGAAGTGTCATCTCGCGCGGACCGGCGGAGCGGACCGCTGGAGCGGAGGGTGCCGGGGCGGTTACCCCGGGAGCTGGTTGAAGACGTGGCGGCGGATCCAGGCGTGCATCGCGATCGCGGCCGCGGAGGCGGCGTTGATGGAGCGCGTGGACCCGAACTGCTCGATCGAGAGCGTCGCCACGGCGGCCTCGTGGACCTCCGGCGTCAGGCCCGGCCCCTCCTGGCCGAACACCAGCACACAGTCCCGGGGCAGCTCGTAGGTTTCCAGCGGGACGGAATCGGGGAAGATGTCGATCCCGATCACGGCCAGCCCCTCCGCCTGCGCCCAGGCGACAAATTCGTCCACAGTGGCGTGGTGGCGGACGTGCTGGTAGCGGTCCGTGACCATGGCCCCGCGGCGGTTCCACCGGCGTCGTCCGATGATGTGGACTTCCTTGGCCAGGAACGCGTTGGCGGTGCGGACCACGGTGCCGATGTTCATGTCGTGCTGCCAGTTTTCGATCGCGATGTGGAAGTTGTGGCGCCGCGAGTCCAGCTCCGCCACAATCGCCTCGTGCTTCCAGTACCGGTACTTGTCCACCACGTTGCGGCGGTCACCGTCCGCCAGCAGGTCCGGGTCCCAGTGTTCGCCCTCCGGCCACTGACCCTGCCAGGGTCCGACGCCGACCTCCGCCTTGGGCTCCGCCTCACCGTCCGGAGCGGCCGGGGTGCCGGCGGGGTGTTCGCTGGGTGTCTCGGGTTCAATCACGACTCAACAGTAGACTGGGACCTGTTGCGGCACACTATCGGCGGAGGGCACCATGGCGGATCAGCACGAAGACCACGGGACAGACCGGCGTTCGGACCCGGACGAGGTGCAGTCCACGTCCTCGGTGTACCGCAGCGGCCAGGAAATCGAATGCTGGCTGACGGACATGGACGGCGTGCTGGTCCACGAAAACCAGCCGATCCCGGGCGCCTCGGAACTCATCCAGCGCTGGGTGGATACGTCCAAACGGTTCTTGGTCCTCACCAACAATTCAATCTTCACGCCCCGCGACCTTGCCGCCCGGCTGAAAAGCTCCGGCCTGGAAATCCCGGAGGAGAACATCTGGACCTCGGCCCTCGCGACGGCCCAGTTCCTCAAGGACCAGGTGCGCGGCTCCGAATCCGGCAACCGCGCCTACACCATCGGTGAGGCCGGGCTGACGACGGCGCTGCATGAGGCGGGCTTCATCCTCACCGACCAGGACCCGGACTTTGTGGTGCTCGGCGAGACCCGGACCTACTCCTTCGAGGCCATCACCATGGCCATCCGCCTGATCCTGGGCGGCGCGCGCTTCATCGCGACCAACCCGGACGCCACCGGCCCGTCCAAGGACGGCCCGATGCCCGCCACCGGTGCGATCGCGGCGCTGATTACCAAGGCGACCGGACGTGAACCCTACATTGTGGGCAAGCCGAACCCGATGATGTTCCGCTCCGCGATGAACCAGATCGACGCCCACTCGGAGACCACCGCCATGATCGGTGACCGGATGGACACCGACATCATCGCCGGTATGGAGGCGGGGCTGCACACGGTGCTGGTGCTCAGCGGCATCACCCACAAGGACGACGTCGCGGCCTACCCGTTCCGGCCCAACCAGATCCTGAACTCGGTCGCGGACCTGAAGAACCAGATCTGAGCGAACGCCGGGTGCCGGCCGGGGGCTACTTCGGCTAGACCGCGGTCTTTTTGCCCCCGCCGGAGGCGAGCGGCAGGAACTCGTCCTGGAGCTCCTCGATGAGCGGCCGGTAGACGAAGGGGTTCCACTGCGGGCTGGCGTGGGCCGGCCGTGCACCGTCGGTTTGCAGCGAATCCGAGACCATGTTCGCCTTGAACCGCAGCATCCAGGTGTCCCGGGCCGTCTCGTAACTGACGGTCTTGTCCCTGGGGTTGCCGATGAACGCCATCTTCGCGTCCCCCAGCCGGCCGACGAACCGGTTCAGGTCGAAGTGGTAAATGTAGGCCGATTCCGTCTGGATCAGCACACTGGACGGGGCGATCGGCGAGAGCTGCTCCATGGTCTGGTCCAGGATCTGGCCCCAGCTGCGTTCGTGCTTGTTGAGCACCCGCTCGCCGAGTTCATAGCCGCCGCGCAGCACGGTGGGAAACCGGAATCCGCTCTCGTAGAGAAACACCACCCCGTCGAACCAGCTCTGGTCCAGCACGTCGTACCGGCTGGCCGGGCTGGAGTCCAGCAGGATGAACGCCACCTGGACGCCGTGCAGCTCCAGGAGCCGGGCGGCGACCTGCACCGCCACCATGCCGCCGAAGCTGTGGCCATAGAAGTAGACGGTGTCCAGCTGGTGGGCGCGGATGTGTTCGATGACCGCGATCACGATCTTGTCGATGTCCATGCCAACGTTGGAATATCCGACGGCGGCCAGCTGGCCCCGTTTGGTCAGCGCACCGCGCAGCGAGTTCAGGATCCACTGCGCTTCTTCCCAGCTGGTCTTGTACCCGGGAAAGAGGAACCAGGCGGCGTGGGGGAAATACAGCTCCGCGACGTCGTCGGGCACCATCAGGATCTTGTTGACGCGCCGCTCGGCCTGCACCCGGCGGGTGAACAGCATGTCCGCGGCGAGGACGGAGGCAGCGCCGGTTCCGATCAGGAAGTTCCGCCGCGAAAACCGCTCAAGTTCGGCGGCGTGCCGGAGCACGCGGGCCTCCTCGTTCCGGGGTCCGCGCCCGTCGTTCGCTTCGGTCTCATGCGGCACACCTCTACCGTAGCCATTGTGCCGCTGCAGCAGAAAACGCAGGGTGGATCCCCGCTCCGGCGGCCGCGCCGGGCCCGGACTCAGGCGGGTTCGGGCTCGCGCCCGGCTTCGCGCCGGCTGAGTTCCAGGCTGATGTCCTCGTACCGGGCCAGCAGTTCCGAGGGCGCACCGGTGGCGGGATCGTCGAGCTTGCCGAAGACGCAGTCGCTGGCAGCCAGCAGTTCGTCGTCGGAGTAGCGGGCCAGCGTCCGGGTGCCGGACGGGTTGATGGAGGCGGTGAAGTCACCGGAGAGGTCCAGCGGCTGGAACACCTTGCCGAAGTCATCGCCGAACATCTGCAGTTCCAGCGATACTCCGGCCGCGACGGTCAGGGCGCCGGCCACATCCAACTGGCTGAACCGGCCGTCAATGGCGTTCAAGTCGTTGCGCAGGCCCGCCAGGGCCGCTGATTCGACGAACTCGGCGTGGCCGAGGTCCACCCGGATATGGGAGCTGATGCCCATGCGGCGGATGCGCTGGATCAGCTGGATCAGGGCCGGGCGGGAAGTTTGGCTGAGGCGCCCCCGGACATCAATCCGGATGACATCTGAAGCGACGTCGAGCTTGACCTGGGCGTTAAGAGAGTGGTCCATAGGTACTCCAAAGAAAGTGTCTATGGCCGACGGCTCAACCTCACTCAGCGTATCTGCACGATGTAAAGGGCACAAGTCCCCTATTTTTGCCGCTCGTTCACCGGCCCTTATCCGGTGGCCTGCCGTCCGGGCTCCTGGAAGTGGGTCCGCGTGGCGGAGCCGCCGACCGACTCCACCAGCGAGGTGGCGATGTCGCGCAGCTTGACGTTGCCGTTGCTTGACGCGTCCATGAGGATCCGCACCGCCGTCTCCTGGCTGCAGCGGTTCTGGGCCATCACAATCCCGATGGCCATGTCGATGACTGTGCGCGATTCCAGCGTGGCCCGCAGGTTCGTGGCGCTGTCCGTGTGCAGCGAAAAGCGCACGGCCATCCGCAGGGCCTGGGAGATCTGCCGGGTGAAGTCACGCGCACGCGCCGCGACGTCGCCGTCGAATTTGTGCGGCGCGTCCGAATACAGGTTCAGGGCTGCCTGGGCTTCGCCCTGGAGGTGGAACGGCACCGACAGCACCGAGCGCAGCCCGTGGGAGGCCACGGCGGTGGCGTAGTCCGGTCCCCAGCGGTCTTCCTCGAACAGGTCCGGGACGTAGACCTCGCGTTCCTCCTGCGCCGCCGTCAGGCACGGCCCCTGCGCCAGCCGGTACTGGATTTCGTCCACTTCGCGGGCCGAGTCGCTGCTCCAGCCGATGGTGGCGGCCTTCCGGTCCCGCAGCAGGGTGATGCCGCAGAGCGCGTCGTCGCCCTCACCGGCCACCTGGTGCGCGGAGAAGCGCGCGAGTTCGTTAAGGAACTCTTCGAAGTCGGTGCTGTCGAGGATCAGGTTCTGGACCTGGTCAACGGTATTGACGGATGCAGGGGATTCCTGGGGCGGGAGCATAGCGCGTTTCTCCAACTACGGGTACGAATGTACCGACTGGGGGTATGTCAAAAGGATAGGTCACCCCTATAGCACCGTCCACACGTGTCCGCCGCCGGTGAAATGCCTAGTTCAGGCCGAGTTCATCCTTTCCGAAGGCGAACAGGTAGGGGACGCCGGCCTCGGCTTCGATCTTTTCCTTGGCGCCCGTGTCGCGGTCCACAATCACGGCGACGGCGACGACGTTGCCGCCGGCCCGGCGCACGCCCTCGACGGCGGTGAGCGCGGAGCCGCCCGTGGTGGAGGTGTCCTCCAGGACCAGGACCTTGCGGCCTTCGACCGAGGGGCCCTCAACCTGGCGGCCCATGCCGTAGGACTTCTGCGCCTTGCGGACCACGAAGGCGTCCACCGGACGGCCGGCGTCGACGGCGGCGTGCATCACGGCGGTGCCCACCGGGTCCGCCCCCATGGTCAGTCCGCCGGCGCACTCAAAGTCGATCCCGGCGTCGTCCATCAGCGACAGCATGACCTGGCCGACCAGCTTGGAGGCCTCGTGGTGCAGGGTGATGCGGCGCAGGTCGATATAGTAGTCGGCTTCGGCGCCGCTGGAGAGGATGACCTTGCCGCGGACGACGGCCAGCTCCTTGATCAGTTCCAGGAGGCGGGCACGGGCGGCAGCAGCGTCGGCTGCAAAGTCACTGGTGGCAGTCATGGGACCCAGTTTAGTGGCTGGCCGCGGCCCGAATCCCAGTCCGGACCGCAGATGTCGGGGCGGGCCGCACGCCACGGCGCGTGCACGGGACTTACGGCACTGGCAGCCGGCGCGGGGCGGGCGTCCGATGTAAGCATGACGGCAGGAACCGAACCTTCCACCCGCTGGCCGGCGATCCCCAAGGACCCGGGCAGCTTCCGGGTCCGGCCCAACCTGCTGGATTATGACGCAAGCTGCGCGGCCTTTTCATGGGAGGATGCCCGCCGGGAACTGTCCGGACTGCCCGGGGGCCGGGGCCTGAACATCGCCTTCGAGGCCGCGGACCGGCATGCGGCCGGCGGACGCGGCGGCCGGGAGGCGCTGCGGTTCATCCGCGCCGACGGGACCAGCCATGCGCTCACCTACGGGCAGCTGGCCGAGCAAAGCAGCCGGTTCGCCGCGGTGTTGCGCAGCCTCGGCGTCGGGCGCGGCGAGCGCGTCTTCTCGCTCAGCGGCCGCACCCCCTCCCTCTACATCGCGATGCTCGGCACATTCAAGAACGCGAGCGTGTTCTGCCCGCTGTTCTCGGCATTCGGGCCGGAGCCCGTGCGGCAGCGGCTGAAGCTGGGCTCCGGGCGGGTGCTCATCACCACCCGCGCGCTGTACCGGCGGAAGGTGGCGCAGCTGCGCGGTTCGCTGCCGGAGCTGCGGCATGTGCTGCTGACCGACGCCGGCGGCGTCGCGGAGCCGGGCACCCTGGACCTGGAAGAGCTGATGCAGGCAGCCCCCACGGACGCGGAGATCGCGGCGACCGGGCCCGAGGACATGGCCCTGCTGCACTTCACCTCCGGCACCACCGGCACGCCCAAGGGCGCCATCCACGTGCACGACGCCGTCACCGCCCACCACGCGACCGGCACCTTCGCGCTGGACCTGCATCCGGACGATGTCTACTGGTGCACGGCCGATCCCGGCTGGGTGACCGGGACGTCCTACGGTGTCCTCGCCCCGCTCAGCCACGGCGTGACGAGCATTGTGGACGAGGAGGAAATGGACGCGGACCGCTGGTACCGGATCCTCGCCGAGCAGCACGTCACGGTCTGGTACACCGCGCCGACCGCGCTGCGGATGCTGATGAAGGCCGGGGCGGAGCGGGCCGCCGGGCACGACCTGTCAGCCCTGCGCTTTGTGGCCAGCGTCGGCGAGCCGCTCAACCCGGAGGTGGTGGTGTGGGGCAAGGAAGCCTTCGGCCAGCCGGTGCATGACAACTGGTGGCAGACCGAAACCGGCGGCATCATGATCTCGAACTTCGCGGCCACCGAGATCCGGCCGGGTTCCATGGGCCGGCCGCTGCCCGGCATCGAGGCTGCCTTGGTGGCCCGGGACGCGCAGGACAAGCCGGTAGTCCGCGACGGGCGGGCGGTACTGGTCACCGAGCCGGACACCATGGGCGAACTGGCCCTCCGGCCCGGCTGGCCCTCGATGTTCCGTGGCTACCTGCACGAGGACGAGCGCTACCGCCGGTGCTTCGTGGGCGGCTGGTACCTCACCGGCGACCTCGCCAAGCGCGACGCCGACGGCTACTACTGGTTCGTCGGCCGCGGCGACGACGTAATCAAGTCCTCGGGGCACCTGATCGGCCCGTTCGAGGTGGAGAGCTCCCTGATGGAGCACGAGGCCGTCGCCGAGGCCGGCGTCATCGGCGTCCCGGACCCGGTCGCCGGCGAGGTGGTCAAGGCCTTTGTGGAGCTGCGCCCCGGCTGGGAGCCGTCCGAGCAGCTGCAGCTGGACATCATCGGATTCGCCCGCAAACGGCTGGGCCCCGCCGTCGCGCCCCGGCTGCTGGACTTCACCACGGCGTTGCCAAAAACCCGCAGCGGGAAGATCCTCCGCCGCCTGCTCAAGGCCCGCGAACTGGGGCTGCCGGAGGGCGACACGTCCACCATCGAGTCCCCGCAGGGGGCGGTGCCCGAAGGCACTGCGCCGGGCTCAGCACCGGGCTGGGCGGTGCCCGGCAGCCAGCCGGGAGTAGCGCCGGAGGGCCCGCAGTGACCGGGCCCATGGCGGCGCCCGCCGGCCCGCTGGATGCCGCGCACGGCCGGCACCTGCTGCTGCAGATGCTGCGCGTGCGCCGGTTCGAGGAGAAGTGCGTCGAGCTCTACAGCGCCGCCAAAATCCGCGGCTTCCTACACGTCTACATCGGCGAGGAGGCCGTGGCGGCCGGGGTGCTGGAGGCCCTGTCGCCGGAGGACGCCGTCGTCGCCACCTACCGGGAACACGGCCACGCGCTGCTGCGCGGCGTGTCCGCGGGGTCGATCCTGGCCGAGATGTACGGCTGTGTGGAGGGCTGCTGCCGGGGACGCGGCGGTTCCATGCACCTCTTCGACGCCGCCACCCGCTTCTACGGCGGGAACGCGATCGTCGCCGGGGGCCTGCCGCTCGCCGTCGGGCTGGCGCTCGCGGACAAGATGGCCGGGCGTTCCCGGGTCACCGTGTGCTTTTTCGGTGAGGGCGCCGTCGCGGAAGGCGAGTTCCACGAAAGCCTTAACCTGGCCGCGCTCTGGCAGCTGCCGGTGCTGTTCTGCTGCGAAAACAACCTCTACGCGATGGGCACGGCGCTGGGCCGCTCCGAGTCGCAGACGGACATCGCGCTGAAGGCCGCCGGGTACGAGATCGCCGCGTGGGCCGTGGACGGGATGGACGTGCTGGCCGTGGAGGAGACCACCCGGCGCGCGGTCGACGCGGTCCGGGCCGGCGGCGGCCCGCACTTCCTGGAACTGCGCACCTACCGTTTCCGGGCGCACTCGATGTTCGACCCGGAGCGGTACCGGGAGAAGGCCGAGGTGGCCCGGTGGCTGGAACGGGATCCGATCGCGCTGCTGCGCTCGGCGATGGAGTCCGCCGGCCAGCTCACCGGGGAACAGTGGCAGCAGCTGCAGTCCGACGCCGAGGCGGAAGTCGCGGCCGGCGTCGAGTTCGCGGACGCCGGCACGCCCGAGCCGCTCGAGGACCTCACGCGCTTCGTGTACAGCGAGCCCGGCGCCTGGCCGGAAGTGCGCGGATCATGAAATCCAGCTACCGGGAGGCGCTCCGGGCCGGGATCCGCGACGCGCTGCAACGCGACGAGCGGGTGTTCCTGATGGGCGAGGATGTGGGGGCCTACGGCGGATCCTTCGCCGTGAGCCTGGGCCTGCTGGAGGAATTCGGGCCGGAACGGATCCGCGACACCCCGCTGTCCGAGTCCGGCTTCGTCGGCGCCGGAATCGGCGCCGCGCTGGGCGGGATGCGCCCCATCGTGGAGATCATGACCGTCAACTTCAGCCTGCTCGCCCTGGACCAGATCGTGAACAACGCCGCGTCCCTGCTGCACATGTCCGGCGGCCAGTTCCACGTCCCGCTCGTGATCCGGATGACCACCGGCGCCGGCCGACAGCTCGGCGCCCAGCACTCGCACAGCCTGGAGGGCTGGTACGCGCACATCCCCGGCCTGCGGATCCTCACCCCGGCCACCCTCGAAGATGCCCGCGGAATGCTCTGGACCGCGCTTCAGGACCCTGATCCGGTGCTGATCTTCGAGCACGGCTCGCTGTACAACGTCCCGGGCGAGCTCGCCGACGACGCCGGCGCGGTGGACATCACCAGTGCCGCCATCCGGCGCCCGGGCACCGACGTCTCGCTCATCACCTACGGCGGGACGCTTCCGCTCACACTTGAGGCCGCGGCGCAGCTTGCCGCCGACGGCGTCGACGCCGAGGTGCTGGACCTGCGCACCCTGCGCCCGCTCGACGACGCCGCGATCCTCGCCTCCGTGGCCAGGACGCACTGCGCCGTGGTGGTCGATGAGGGCTGGCGCAGCGGCAGCATTTCGGCCGAAATCAGCGCCCGGATCAGCGAACACGCGTTCTTCGAGCTGGACGCACCGGTGGGCCGGGTCTGCAGCGCGGAGGTGCCGATCCCCTACTCCAAGCACCTTGAACTCGCCGCACTGCCCTCCGTGGAACGGGTGGTCGCGGCGGCGCGGGAGGCGGCAGGGACGCGTGGCTGATTTCCTGATGCCCTCGCTCGGGGCGGACATGGAGCACGGCAAGATCGTCGAATGGCTGGTCAAGCCGGGCGACTACGTCCGCCGCGGGGACCTGGTGGCCGTGGTGGACACGGACAAGACGGTGATGGATGTCGAGTCCTTCCAGGAGGGTGTGGTCGCGGACCTGCTGGTGGAGATCGGCGAAACCGTGCCGGTGGGGACGCCGCTGGCCCGGATCACGCAGACCCCGGCCGAGGTCGGGGTTCCGGTCCCGGAGGCGCCGCCGCGGCCCGTGGCCGCGACGCCCACCCCTCCCCCGGCAGCGCCGCCGATCGCGCCGCCGGTCCGGCACCTCGCGCACCGGCTCGGCGTGGACACCGGACGGATCCACGGCACCGGCAAGCACGGAGCCATCACCCGCGCCGACGTGGAACACGCGGTGGCCGCCCGGCCGGCGGCTGCAGGGCGGGTGCGGTCCTCGCCGCGGGCCAGGCGGCTCGCTGCCGAGCTCGGCGTCGAGCTTTCCGCAGTTCCGGGTACCGGGCCGGAGGGCGCCGTGACCGTGGAGGACGTCCAGCGCGCCGCGGCCCGCCCGCCGGCCGGTCCCCCTGAGGCTGAGGCGGCGGTCGGAGTGCCTCCCGCGGCACCGCCGGCGGTTCCGGCGGCAGAAGCCCCGGCTGCGGCGGAACCGGCGACTGCGGCCCCGACGTCAGGACCGGCGTCGGAGGCGCGCGACCGGGTGGCCTCGCTGCGCCGGGCCATTGGCGCGCTGATGTCGCGCTCCAAGCAGACCATCCCGCACTATTACCTGAGCACCACCCTGGACCTGCGCGCCGCCGTCGGCTGGATGCAGACCGTCAACGCGCAGCGGCCCGTGGCATCCCGGCTGGTGCCCTCCGCCCTGCTGCTCAAGGCTGCGGCGCTCGCCGCCAAGGACGTCCCGGAGGTCAACGGCTTCTACGTGGACGGCGTGTACCGGCCCAGCGCCGCGGTGCATCTGGGCGTGGCGGTGGCCCTGCGCCAGGGCGGCCTGGTGGCGCCGGCGATCCACGACGCCGACACCCTGCCACTCGATGAGCTGATGGAACAGCTGCGCGACTTAGTGGGCCGTGCCCGGGCCGGTCGGCTGCAGCGCGCCGAGATGGCAGACCCCACCATCACCGTGACGAACCTCGGCGACCTCGGGGTGGACAGTGTCTACGGCGTGATCTATCCGCCGCAGGTGGCCATGCTGGGCTTCGGCCGCGTGCTGGAGCAACCCTGGGCGGAGAACGGGATGCTGGGCGTCCGGTCCGCCGCGATCGCCACCCTGTCCGCGGACCACCGGGTCAGCGACGGGCTGCGCGGCGGCCGCTTCCTGGCCCGGATCGAAGAGCTGCTGCAAAAACCGGACGAACTGTAGAGACGGAGACGCCATGAACGAACAGGATGCCCGGGCCGCGGTCCGTGCCGCGCTGGGCAAGGTCGCACCCGAGGTGGAGCTGGACGACGTCGACGGCGATGCGCGGCTCCGGCAGGACCTCGAGTTGGACTCGCTGGATTTCCTGCGGCTCGTGGAGACCATCGACGAGGGCGCCGGTGTGGACATCCCGGAGCGGGACTATCCCGCGGTCGCCACGGTCGACGGCCTGATCAGCTACCTCGCCGCGCACGGCTGATCTGCATCCGCTGCCCCGTCCTCCCGTCGAGGTCAGGGGTGCGGCTGCGGCCGGGCCTCGGCACGGCGCGCGAACGCGGGGGCGTGTTCCGGGCGGGGTCCGAAGCCAATGAGTCTGGGAATGATCCTGCGGAGCGCCGGAACGCGCCGGACCAGGAAGAGGGCCGCGGCGGGAAACGTGGCGCGTCTGCCGGCCATGATCGGGCCGAAGACGGCGCGGTGCATGAGCCGTTGGCCGGTCTGCACGATCACGGTGGGGAGCCGCCGTCGTCGTTCCACGCGTCTGAGATCCGCCGCCGTGACCCTGCCCCGGAGCAGCGCCGGGGCCAGGAGCTCCGCCGCCGCCACGGCATCCTGGATGGCGAGGTTGATGCCGACGCCGCCGGCCGGGGACATTGCGTGCGCGGCGTCGCCGATGCAGAGCAGGCCGTTGATGTGCCAGGACTGCAACCGGTCCAGGCGGACGTCGAGCCAGTGCAGGTCGGCGAGGGAACGGATCGCGTCCACCCGGTCCGCGAGATCCGGCCGAAGCCCGGCGATCCGGCGCCGGAACGCTTCGATGCCCTCCGCGCGGATCCTGGCGTCGGTGCCCTTCGGGGCAAGGTAGCCCATCTGGTAGTAGTCGGTGCGGGACAGTGCCACCAGCGCCTCGCCCGGGCCGAAGGCCGGCACCAGCCCGGCCACCTCGCCGGCTTCGGCGGGATACTTGGGCAGCCGGAACCACCAGGTGTCGAACGGCACCGGAAACTCTTTGGGCGCCAGCCCGACGGCGGCCCGGAGAACCGAATGGCGGCCGTCCGTGGCAACCACCAGGTTGGCCCGGAGCTCGTCCGGTGTGCCGTCCGGGGCGCGGAACCGGACCCCGCGGACGCGGCCCCCGTCGCGGACCAGCCCGGTAGCCGTGTGGCTCATCAGCAGCGTGAACCCCGGCTCCTCGGCAGCGGCGGCGGCCAGGAAGTTCAGGAAATCCCACTGCGGCATCATGGCGATGTAGTTGTACGGCGGCCGCAGGGAATCAAAGTCGCCCATGGTCACCGGCGGCCCGCCCGGGACCGGGAACACGACGCTCCGCAGCCGGCTTTGCGGCAGCCGGCGGAACTCCTCGCCGAGGCCGAGCTCGTCGATCAGCCGGATGGTGGACGGGTGCACCGTGTCGCCGCGGAAGTCACGCAGGAAGTCCGCGTGCTTTTCCAGGACCGTCACCTGCACGCCGGCCCGGGCCAGCAGCAGGCCCAGCATCATTCCGGCCGGACCGCCGCCGACCACCACGCATCCCGTCGTCTTCATGGCCATACGCTACGCCTGCCACCGGTGCCGCGGGAGGGGTTTTCGCGGCGGTTCCGGTCACGGGCGGCGGTTCCGGACCGGGGCGCCCGGGATCCGCGTAGCGCTGGTCCGGATGAGCAGCGGCGGTCCGGGAACGCGGCGGAAGCCAGCGCCGGAGCCGCGCCTCGCCGGGCAACAGTTGAGCCGCATTGACACGGCTGGCTAGGCTGTGAGGCATGCGTGAACTCCAGGCGAAGATCATTGAAGAAATGGGCGTGCAGCCCCGGATCGACCCCGCCGGGGAGGTGCGCAAACGCGTCACCTTCCTCAAGGACTACCTCAAGGCCAGCCACACCAAGGGCTTCGTCCTGGGCATTTCCGGCGGCCTCGATTCCTCGCTGGCCGGGCGGCTGGCGCAGCTGGCGGTCGAGGAGCTCGACGCCGAGGGCGTGGAGGCGAATTTCGTGGCCGTGCGGCTGCCCTACGGCGTGCAGCACGACGAGGACGACGCGCAGGCGGCCCTGGACTTCGTGCGGGCCAAGACGGAATGGACCTTCAACATCTCGGCCGCGGTGGATGGCTTCGAGGACGAATTCGAGAAGACCGTGGGCAACGGCATCTCCGATTTCCACAAGGGCAACACCAAGGCCCGCACCCGGATGATCGCGCAGTACGCCCTGGCCGGGGAACACAACTACCTGGTGATCGGCACCGACCACGGCGCTGAATCCGTCACGGGGTTCTTCACCAAGTACGGCGACGGCGGTGCGGACATCCTGCCGCTCTTCGGCTTGAACAAGCGCCAGAACCGGGCCCTTCTCGCCGAACTCGGCGCCCCGGCGCGCATTTGGGAGAAGGTCCCGACGGCGGACCTGCTGGACCACAAGCCCGGCCGCACCGACGAGGAAGAACTCGGCCTGAGCTACGACACCATCGATGACTACCTTGAAGGCCGGGACGTCCCCGACGCCGCGGCCGAGCTGATCGAGCAGAAATACCTGCGGACCCGGCACAAGCGCACCGTTCCGGTCACCATCTTCGACACCTGGTGGAAGCAGTAACACGTCCGCAGGTGTTCCTGCCGGACCAGCGCCCGGCTACCTCCTGACTTCCACGGTGCCCACCATGCCCATGAAGTCATGCAGGCCGCAGATGTAATCAAACTCGCCGGCTTTGGTGAAGGTCACGGTGAACTTGCTGTGCGGGGGCATGATTCCCGAGTTGAGGTCTCCGCCGGCAAATTTGGCCGGATTACCTCGGGGGACGAAGACGTTCGCGGGTTCCTTGCCGAAGGTGACGGTATGCGGAGCGCCCATACCGTTGTTGACGAATGTCACTTTCTCGCCCACACGGATTTCGACCTTCTGCCGGACGAAGCGCATCACCATTGACGTTCCGTTATCCGTTCCCGCGATCACGGTGTGTTCGTCCGCCTGGTCCCGGGCCTCTTCCCAGGCCTGGCGACCGTCCCGCAGGATGGCCCGTTCCTGCTTCTGGGCCTGGCGGTCGTACTGGGACTGGCTGTACGGGTAGTCGGTTCCGGCTGCCCGGACGTGGACCACTCCTTTCATCGCCGCGCCATGGACCAGGCAGTAATAGGTGAAGTTGCCCCTGTGAGGGAACGCCAGGGTGTACTTCTCGACTTGCTTGAAGCCACTGTCGGACACGTTCGTCATGACGCCGGAGTTGTAATACGAGTGCCCGTCGTAGCTTTTCCCGCCCCGCTGGAAGATGTTCTGCGGCAACGACGGGTTGAAGGGCTGGGTGGACCTCAGGGACTGGCCCTTGGCCAGGAACGTCACGGTGTGGATCTCCGCGGAGTTCGCCTCCCACGTGACCTTGTCGCCCGCATTGATGTAAATGTTCGCGGGCAGGAAGGCCATACCTTGGATGGCTTGACTTGAGGATTCGGATCCGACCTGGACGGTCCACGTCGTAGGCGAGTCGTCGTCGTCGGTGGCGGCGGCGCCGCTGACCGCCACTGGCAACAGCAGGGCGGCGGTGAAAGCGATGAGAAGGCGCAGCAAGCGCGGCGCGTGGTGGGGTTCTGCTGGGAGAGTCATGAGACTCATTCCTTGATAGCGGGGCTGACAGGGGGACAGCCGGGGAACCGGCTCGTCGGGTGCGCCGGCACCGCCTTGGGCGACACCGGTTCGCTCCGGCCTGGACTGCGTCCGCCGCGCTCTTCTCCTGCTCCCAGTCCCCCAGCATCAAGGCGGGGAAGTAGTTTGTGGGCCAGACGCGCCACCCGGACTAGGTAATGGGCGCTGTCCAAAGCGCATGCAGCTGCGGCTGCAATTTCCATCGTGCTCCGGGCCTGCCGGTTTGTCGAGAGGAGGGCGGCGCTGCGGCCCTCGCTGCCCGTTTAGGTGCCCTGAAGCTGCAGCGAGATCCGGTGCGCCTCGTCCATCAGCAGGCGGCCCAGGTGTTCCCGGCGGTCTTCGCGGAAACGCGGTTCAATCCCGGTCAGGGACAGCGCCCAGGCAGGCCTGCCCCGCTGGTCGAAGACGGCGGCGCCCATCCCCCAGCTGCCTTCCAGCACCAGGCCCGGGTTAACCGAATAACCCGCCTGCCGGGTCGCCTCCAGATTCGCCCGGACCACTTCCTCGCTGTGGGCAGCGGCAAAGCTCCCGGCATGGGCGGCCCAGCCGGCCAGCAGCGCCTCCTGCTCCGCTGCCGGCAGGAACGCCATGATGGCGGTGCCGGCGGAGGCGACGCCCAGCGGAAAGCGGACGCCCTCATGCAGCACAAAGGATCGCACCGGAAAGCTGCCCTCCTCCCGGAGCAGGCACACCGTCTCTGCGCCGCGCCGGATCGAGAAGAAGGCGCTCTCTCCGGTTTCCTCGGCCAGCCGGCGCAGGCTGGGACGGGCAATGTCCTCCAGCGGGAAGCGCGCCGAGGCCACCGACCCCATCAGCAGGATCTCCGGACCCAGCACCCAGTTGCCGCTCTGCGGGTCCTGGTCCAGCAGCCCCTCGGCCGCCAGGGAGGTCAGCAGCCGGTGGGCGGTGGGCCGGGTGAGCCCGGATTCGCGGACCAGCTCCACCAGCGGGGACCCCTCCGGCTTCCGGCCAACGATCCGCAGCAGGGCCGCGGCACGGCTAACCACCTGCGCTCCCTGAACGGGGACTGGGTTCATCTTTTTCCTCGCGATCCCTCAGAATATCCGTCAAAACATCCACATTGTGGACAGCTCTAAGCCTAGCGTCCACACTGTAAAAAGGCACCGCATGAAGCGTAATTCCAGCGTTGACAGTGCTCCACGCCACACCATAGGCTCCTTCCTCAGGCGAACAGTCCACAACGTGGATCACGGCGGCGGCGCCAGGCCCGGCCGCCGCTGACAACAGGCTCAATGAGGAGATGCAAATGTCAAAGGTGAAATCCGGCGCGGCCTCCGCGCTGCAGGACGTGCTGCGGGACGGCATGACGCTGGCGGTCGGCGGCTTCGGCCTCAGCGGCATCCCGGCGGACCTGATCGAGGCCGTCCGCGATTCCGGCGTCAAGGACCTGACCGTGGTCTCCAACAACATGGGCGTGGACGGCAAGGGCCTCGGCGTGCTCATCGAGGCGGGCCAGGTCCGCAAGGTCATCGCCTCCTACGTGGGCGAAAACAAGCTCTTCGCCGAGCAGTACCTCGCCGGCAAGCTGGAGGTCGAGTTCACCCCGCAGGGCACCCTCGCCGAGCGCCTCCGCGCCGGCGGCGCCGGGATCCCGGCCTTCTACACCAAGACCGGCGTCGGCACCCTCGTCGCCGAAGGCAAGCCGCTGGCGGAGTTCGACGGCGAAACGTACGTCCAGGAACGTGCCATCAAGGCCGATGTCTCCCTGGTCCACGCGCACACCGCCGACACCGACGGAAACCTGATCTACCGCTACACCGCGCAGAACTTCAACCCGGTGGTCGCCACGGCCGGCACCGTCACCGTCGCGGAGGCCGAGGTGATCGTGGAACCCGGCGAGCTCGACCCGAACCACATCGTCACCCCCGGCGTCTTCGTCCAGCGCCTGGTCCAGGCCAGCGACCGGGTCAAGGACATCGAACAGCGCACCGTCCGGCCCCGAGCCGAAGCGGCCGACGCCGCCTCCGCCGTCACCGTCTAATCCGGCCTGAGCGCCGCCACCCCCACTTTCAGGAGAATCATCATGGCTTGGACCCGGAATGAAATGGCCGCCATCGCGGCGGAAGAACTTAACGACGGCGATTACGTCAACCTTGGCATCGGCATCCCCACGCTGGTCGCCAACAACCTGCGCGAGGGCGTCCGGGTGGTGCTGCAGAGCGAGAACGGCCTGCTCGGCATGGGCCCGTTCCCCTACGAGGGCGAGGAAGACGCTGACCTGATCAACGCCGGCAAGCAGACCGTCACCGTCCTGCCCGGCGGAAGCATCTTCGACTCGGCCACCTCCTTCGGCATGATCCGCGGCGGCCACGTCAAGGTCGCCATCCTGGGCGCCATGCAGGTCTCCGGCGCCGGCGACCTGGCCAACTGGACCATCCCCGGCAAGATGGTCAAGGGCATGGGCGGCGCCATGGACCTCGTCGCCGGCACCCCGCGCGTTGTGGTCCTCACCGAACACAACGCCAAGGACGGCACCGCCAAGATCGTTAAGGAATGCACCCTGCCGCTCACCGGGCTGAGCTGCGTGGACCGCATCATCAGCGACCTGGCGGTGTTTGACCTGGAAAAGGTCGACGGCGGCCGCCGCCTCACGCTCACCAGGCTCGCCCCCGGCGTCACCGTGGCGGAGATCCGCGAAAAGACCGAGGCGGAGTTCGACGTCGACCCCTCCCTCGACGGAACCCCCGACCACGACGCCAGCAGCCTGGAAGGAGCCACGGCATGAGCCTCAAGGACCAGTTCGGCAAGGATGTCCTGCTCACCGGCTGGGGCCACAGCCGCTTCGGCAAGCTCACGGAGGAGACCCTCGAGTCCCTGATCGTCCAGGTGGCCAGCGAGGCGATCGGCAACGCGGGGATCGAACCCGGCCAGATCGACGAGATCTACCTGGGCCAGTTCAACTCCGGGATGATGCCGCTGGCCTTCCCGTCCTCCCTGGCGCTGCAGGTTTCCGAGCAACTGGCCAACGTGCCGTCCACGCGCGTCGAGAACGCGTGCGCGTCCGGCTCGGCCGCGTTCCAGCAGGGCACCAAGTCGCTGCTGGCCGGCACCGCCAAGACGGTCCTGGTGATCGGCGCCGAGAAAATGACGCAGGCCGGGGCCGACGTCGTGGGCGCGGCCCTGCTCGGCGCGGACTACGACATGGCCGGCAAGCCCTCCAGCACCGGCTTCACCGGCCTCTTCGCCGAGGTGGCCAAGCACTACGAGAAGCGCTATGGGCCGGTGTCGGACGTCCTGGGCACGATCGCGGCGAAGAACCACCGCAACGGCGTGGACAACCCCTACGCGCAGCTCCGCAAGGACCTCGGCGAGGCGTTCTGCCAGACGGTCTCGGAGAAGAATCCGATGGTCGCCGACCCGCTGCGCCGCACCGACTGTTCGCCCGTCTCCGACGGCGCCGCCGCCGTCGTGCTGAGCGTTGCCCCCACCGGCGGTGCCACCGCGCCGGTGCGGCTCGCCGGCTTCGGCCAGGCCAACGACTTCTTCCCGACCGATCGCCGCGACCCCACCGCCTTCGCCGCGACCCGCGCGTCCTGGCAGCGGGCCCTGGCCATGGCCGGCGTCGGGCTGGAGGACCTGGACTTCGCCGAGGTACACGACTGCTTCACGATCGCCGAACTGCTGATGTACGAGGTCATGGGCCTGACCGAGCCGGGCCAGGGCGCCCGCGCGGTCAAGGAAGGCTGGGTCTTCAAAGACGGCAAGCTGCCGGTCAACGTCTCCGGCGGACTCAAGGCCAAGGGCCACCCGGTCGGGGCCACCGGCGTCTCGCAGCACGTCATCGCGGCCATGCAGCTCACCGGCACCGCCGGGGACATGCAGCTGGCCGACCCGCGCCGCGCCGCGGTGCAGAACATGGGCGGCGTGGGCATTGCGAACTACGTCAGCGTGCTTGAAGCCGTCTGACGCGCCGCCCGCGGACATGGTGCAGGCCACCAACTGGCTTGGCCTGGCGGCCGGCGCACCCGTACTGGTGCGCCGGCCCGGCCGCGTCCCCGCCCCCGCGACGGTGGAACTCGCGACCCCGGACGGAAAGATCCTCTGGGTCAGGTACTGGACCTCGGCCGAGCGCGCCATGCTTCACAAGGCCGACGGCACCCAAGTGTGGTGCGGGGCGAATCTTGGCTGAGAAGACCAGCATTGAAGACGTTGCTGACCTGCTCTTCCGCGACCTGCAGTTCCTGAAGGCTGGCAGCGTGGAGCGCTGCGTCACCGAGGTGGCCGGCTACCGGGGCGTGGCCGAGGCGGACATCAGCTCCTCCGTGGAACAGAATCTGCGGATGGCCATCCAGGCCGTGAAATCCGGGACCGTGCCGGAGTCGTCGCAGCTCGCCCTCGAAGCCAGGGTGGCGCAGGTGCGGTTCCACCAGGGCCTGCGGATCGATGACGTGCTGCGCGGCTACCGCCTGTCCATGGCCGTGATCCAGGACCGGTTCCTCGACATCGCCCAGGAGCTCCGGCTCGGCGACCGGGAGGTCCTCGCCGCGCACCGGGTGCTCTGGGGCGTCAGCGATTCCTACACCGCCGCGCTGGTGCACTCCTACCGCGAGAGCAGCGTGCAGCAGGCCGTGCGCGACCACGAACGGCGCCAGGCCTACCTGCGCGCGGTGCTGGCCGGGGCCCTCGCCGGCGCGGAACTGGTGTCCCGCTCCGCCGACTTCGCATCGATCCGCGGCGCGAATTCCGCGCCCTGCGCGCACGCCCCCGGGCTGGAACGTCTCCGGACGAGCTGCTCGGCGAGCTGGTGGCGCCGCTGCGCAGCGGCGACGGGGTCCTGACGGTCCAATCCGGCGACGTCGTCGGTTTCCTCGCCGCCAAGCCCCCGGCCGGCCGCGCCTCGGCGACCATTGCCGTCGGTCCCCCGCGCCCGCTCACCGCCCTGGCCCAGTCCGACGCCGTCGCAGACCGTGTCTTCGCTGCCGCCTGGCGGCGGCTGGACGGCGGGTCGTTTTGCCTGGAGGACCTGACCTGGCGCACCGCGGCCAGCGATCTGGACGTCACCGCGGTGCTGCGCCGGCGTTACCTGGCGCCGTTCGCCGACGACGCCGAATTCGGCCGGATCGTGCTGGACTCGGTGCAGTCCTACCTGGCCCACGACCGTCGGATTTCCGCCGCCGCGAGGGCCTTGTCCGTGCACGAGAACACGCTGCGCTACCGGCTGCAGAAGTTCGAGCAGCTCACCGGCTCCCGGCTCGACGCGACCGGGACGCTTGTGGAACTCTGCTGGGCGTTCGAGGGCTGCCAGGACGGGACCGCCGCCCCCGGCGACAGGCCGTTGTAGGAATCCACAACCGCCCCCCGAATCCCTTTGAGGTGGCTCCATGTCCGGGGCTGCAGCGCCTCCGTAACGTGGTCTGCATCACAGCCGGACGAACTGCTGACCCTGTGCCCTGCCGGGCCCGGACGGTGCGGCACCCTCGTCCGGACCCATCGGATCTGGGAGTCACCGGATGAGCGTCATCACCGCAGCACCACCTGTCAGCAGGAGCCGCCAACTCGCGGCGGCCACCGTCGGCAACATCGTCGAGTGGTTCGACTGGTACGTCTATTCCATGCTGGCGCTGTACTTCTCCAGCCAGTTCTTCCCCAAGACCGGCGACCCCGTGGTCCCGCTGCTCAGCGCCATGGCGATCTTCGCCGTCGGCTTCTTCATGCGGCCGCTCGGCGGCCTGCTGGGCGGCATGGTGGCGGACCGTATGGGACGGAAGAAGGCGCTCACCGCGACCGTCATGCTGATGGGCGTCGGCAGCCTGTTGGTGGCCGTGGCGCCCACCTACGACCAGGTCGGCGTGCTCTCCCCGATCCTGCTGGTCCTGGCCCGGCTTCTGCAGGGCCTGTCCACCGGCGGCGAATTCGCGGCCTCCTCGACCTTCCTGGTCGAATCGGCTCCGGAGGGCCGCCGCGGCTTCTTCTCCAGCTTCCTCTACATCGGCGCGACGCTCGGAAACGTGGTGGCGATCGCGTCGGTGGCGACGCTCGTGGCCGTGCTGCCGGACGACGCCATGCACGAGTGGGGGTGGCGCGTACCGTTCGCCATCGGCACGCTCGGAGCCGTGGCCGGCCTGTTCATCCGCCGCTTCGCGGAAGAAACGCTGGCGGTCAACGACGACGCCGACCCGTCACTCCCGGCCGGGACCAAGGCCGCCCGGCCCTCGGCCTTCGAATTCATGCGCACCCACCCCAAGGAATGCCTGCTCGTGTTCGGCATCAACGCCGCACCCACCCTGTTCTTCTACGTCTTCTCCTCCTACCTGCCCACCTACGCGCACATCACCGTGGGCTTCGACATGAAGAATGCGCTCTTCGTCGGCCTGATCTCGCTGAGCTACTTCGCGATCCTGCAGCCGCTGATGGGCATCCTCTCGGACCGGATCGGCCGCAAGCCGCTGCTGCTGGCATTCGGTGGCGGCTTCACGGTGCTGACCATCCCGCTGCTCAACATGCTGCAGAACAGCTTTTTGTCCCTGCTGCTGGTGCAGATGGCAGCCCTGACGCTGCTCGCCTGCTATACCTCCATCACTTCCGCCGTGATGTGTGAGCTCTTCCCTGCCCGCATCCGGGCCGCCGGCATCGGCCTTCCCTACGCCCTGGGCGTGGCGTTGGTCGGTGGCACCGGGCCGTACGTGGCCACCTGGCTGGCCGACGCCAAGATGATCGACGCCTTCGGCTGGTACCTGACCATCCTCGCGGCGATCACCACGGCCGTCTTCCTGCGCCTCAAGGAGAGCTACCGGACGGGGCTGCCCCAGTGAGCGTGATCGGATTTTTTGACCGCGGCTGGAGCTGCAACCCGAACGGCGTGGCCTACGTGCAGGAACACAACGCCTTCACGTTCACCGAGGCCGGCGAACTGTCCTGCCGGATCGCCAACGCCTTGCTGGACTCCGGCCTCTCCCCCGACGCCAAGGTCGCGGTGCTCTCTCCAAACGACCCGCTCGCCTGGATCTGCGTGCTCGGTATCTGGCGGGCCGGACTGACCTGGATCCCAGCCAACCCGGCAAGCCCGACGGTTGAAACGGCGCACCTGCTAGCCGGCTTCGACGCCGAACTGGTGATCTTCCATGCCGACCTCGATGAGGCGGCCCGGCAGCTCCAGAACCGACTGCCCAGCGTCCGTCAGTGGATCCGCTTCGGGCCCGACGCCGGTGCGGAGGCCGCCGAAGTCGCCGCCCAGGTGGCCGGACCGGCGCCAGGGACAACCGCCTTTACCCAGTGGATCGCAGCCCAGCCGGCGACCAAGCCCGCCGTCGACGCGTCACCGGAGGACGTGCTCTCACTGGCCCCCACCGGCGGCACGACGGGCTTGCCGAAGGGCGTGATGAACACCAACCGGAGCCTGTCCGCCTTCGTGGCGCACCTGATGATGGCGGCTCACTACGGCTCGGAGGATGCCGTGGTGAACCTCGCCGCCGCGCCCATGACGCACACCGCGGGCCTGCTGAGCCTGGCCGCCACGGCCCGCGGCGGGACCGTGGTGGTCCTGCCCAAAGCGAGCCCGCACGCGGTCCTCGACGCGATCGAAAAGTACGCAGTGACAGACCTGTTCCTGCCTCCCACCGTGATCTACCGGCTCCTGGAGGTACTCAAGGACCACCCGCGGGACCTCTCCTCACTGCATTACCTGATCTACGGCGCTGCCCCGATGTCGGTCGAGAAGCTGCGCCAGGCGCTGACCTCGATCGGCCCGGTGATGATGGAGCTCTACGGACAGATGGAAGCCCCGGCGTCGGTGACCTTCCTGCGCCCGGACGAGCACTTCGTGGGCGGCGCGATCGCCCCGGACTCCCGGCTCTCCTCCTGCGGACGGCCGTATCCGCTGGTCCAGGTCGAAATCCGCGACGACGACGGCCGGGCCGTTCCGGCCGGGACGCCCGGCGAGATCTGTGTCCGCGGCGACCTGGTCATGAAGGGCTACTACAAGAACCCGGAACAGACGGCGCAGGCGCTGCGGGACGGCTGGCTGCACACCGGCGACATCGGAGTCTTCGACGAGGAGGGCTACCTGCACCTGACCGACCGGCGGCGGGACCTGATCATCTCCGGCGGTTTCAACGTCTACCCGAGCGAAGTGGAGCAGGTGATCTGGAGCCACCCGGCCGTGCGCGACTGCGCGGTGGTCGGCTCCCCGCACCCGGACTGGGGCGAGGCAGTGACCGCCGTCGTCGAACTGAACGAGGGCTGCACCGTCACGGAAGCGGAAGTCATCGCCCTGTGCAAGCAGGAGCTGGGGAGCATCCGGGCGCCGAAAGCCGTGCACCTGGTCCCCGCGCTGCCGCGCAGCGTCAACGGCAAAGTCCTGAAGAAGACCATCCGCGAAACCTTTTGGCGCAACGAGAAATCCAAGATCTAGGAGAACACTGATGACGAAGAGACTGCAGGGAAAGATCGCCTTGGTGGTGGGGGCCGGTTCCAGCGCCCCGGGAATGGGCAACGGCAAGGCCACGGCCATCGCATTTGCCCGCGAGGGCGCCACGGTGGTGTGCGCGGACGTCAACGAGGCGGCAGCCAAGGAGACGGAGCGACTGATCCTGGCCGAGGGCGGCCAGGCGCGGCATCTCGCCTTCGATGTGACGGACTCCGGTGCGGTGGGGCGCGCCGTCGCGTCCGTCATCGACGAGTTCGGCCGGATCGACGTCCTCGACAACAACGTCGGCATCGCCAAGGTGGGCGGCGTGGTGGAACTGGACGAGGCCGAATGGGACCGGGTCCATGCCATCAACTTAAAGGGCCCGTTCCTGACCATGAAGCATGTTATTCCGCACATGGTTGCCCAGGGCGGCGGCTCCATCATCAATATTTCGTCGCTGGCGAGTATCCGCTGGACCGGGGTGCCCTATTCCACCTATTACTCCTCCAAGGCGGCGCTGAACCACCTGACCCGCACGACGGCGGCGGAGTACGCTGCAAAGCACGTCCGGATCAACGCCATCCTGCCGGGCCTGATGGAAACCCCGTTTGTCACGGAGTCCGCCGAACTGGCCGGCGCCTACGCGGAGGGGAAGCGCGAGGAAATGCTGAAGAAGCGGCATGCCCAGGTGCCGATGGGGCACATGGGCACGGCCTGGGACGTCGCGAACGCGGCGCTCTTCCTGGCCAGCGACGAATCCGCCTACATCACCGGCATCGAACTGCGGGTCGACGGCGGCATTTCGCTGGGCTTCTAGGGCAACTCTTAGGAGCCCGCGTTGGGGTCAGGAGTAGTCGTTGTAGAAACCGCGGCCGCTCTTGACCCCCAGCCAGCCCTTCCCGATGTAATCCTGCAGCAGCGGCGCCGACTTGTTCTCCATGCCGGCCAGCTCGCAGTAGTGGTTTTCGATGTCGAGGACCACGTCCAGGCCCACCTGGTCCATGAAGCGGAACGGTGCGGTGTCGGCTTTGAACACGTCGAGGAACAGGGCGTCGACGTCTTCGGGTTCGGCAACCCCCTCCGCCACGACCAGCAGGGATTCGCGCTTGATCGCGGCCCAGACGCGGTTGAAGATGAAGCCGGTGCTCTGCTTGCGGACCAGGTGCGGGGCCAGGGCGTACTTCGGCAGCTCGGCCATCAGCAGCTCAATGATCGCCGGGTCAGTGAGGCCGCTGGACATCAGCTCCACCGAGCGCACCGCCGGGGGCATGTAGAAGTGCAGGTTCAGGACGCGTTCCGGCGCGTCCACCCCGTCGATGAACTCCGACGACGCGAACGAGGAGGAATTGCTCGCCAGCACGGCGTCGGGCGCGGCCAGCCGGTCAAGGTCGGCGAAGATTTTCTTCTTGAGTTCGAGCTTTTCCGGCACCGCCTCGACGACGAGCCAGGCGTCCCGGAGGGCGGCGGCGAGATCGTCGCTGGCCGTGAACCGGCCCTCAGGTGTGCCGCCGAACTCCTTCGCGACGCCGGGCCGCTCGGTTCCGATGTAATCGACGGCGGCCTGGGCCACGGCAAGGTTGGTGTCGAAGACGCGCACCTCGGCACCCCGGAGCGAGAGCATCAGCGCGATGCGGCGGCCCAGCGTGCCGCCGCCGATCACGGTGATGGGGCGGCCTGCCATGTCGGCCGGAAGGGTGAAGCTCATGTCGGTTCCTTTCAGGAGGCTGCTGACGTTCCAGCAACCAGGTCGATGGGGTTGTTGCCGGTCGTCGCCTTGGCGGTCAGCACCAAGGCGGGGACGGCGGCCAGCACCAGGGCGGCACCATAGATCAGCGTCGTACCCTTCATGCCGGCCACGGCGACCAGCAGCCCGGCGGCCACGGCGGGGACGCTGAAGCCGAGGTAACAGATCAGGTAGATGCTGGAGAGCATCCCGATGCGCTCGTGCGGCCCGCACAGCGGCAGCGTCATCCGCATCGCGCCGAAGTAGCCGCTGCCGAAGCCGACGCCGGCCACCATGGTGCCGGTGAAGTAGAGCGGCGCGGACCCCAACTGGACGGCGAGGACGGTCAGGGATATCCCGGCGATCAGGGAGACGACGCCGGTCAGGAGCGTGTTCCGGTCGGACCAGGGGCGGACGACGAGGATCGCCAGGGCCCCCGGGACGAAGAGAGCGAACAGGGCCAGCCCGCCCACCAGCACGGAGCTGTCCTTCGTGATCGAATGCGCAAGGGCCGGCCCGAGGGAAAGATAGAACCCTGCGAGCGCCCAGGTCGCGGCCGCCACCGGCATGGTCGCAGCCATCGTCTTGCGCGCGGAACTGGGGACCTTCGCTTCGGGAACCAGAGAACGGAGCCAGCCGGGGGCTTTCCGCCCCGCGCTCGGCAGCCACAGCAGGGCGGTCCCGAGGACCAACAGCAGGGCAGCGAGGAAAAAGTACACGGTCTTGGTTGGTTCCGGCAGGAACCGGACCAGGGACGCCGAGCCGAGCGCGCCGATGGAGAGCCCGACCGGCGAGGCGGCACTGTTCACGAGGGAGCCGCGGCCCCGGCGGCCGGCGCCTTCGAAGGCCAGCAGCGCGGCCCCGGCCGCGCCCATGGCCGCGCCGGTAGCGACGCCCTGCAGGGCCCTCGCCGCGAGGAGCATTTCCGGACCGGGTGCGAACGCGAAGGTCATCATGGCCCCGATCTGCAGCGCCACGGCCCCCAGCAGCACGGGCCGCGTGCCGAGATGGTCCGCCAACGACCCGACCACCAGAAGCGTCAGCAGCACGGCCACCGCGTATACGGCGAAGACGACCGTCACGGCGGCGGAGCCGAGCCCCCATTCCCGCGCGTAAAACTCGTACAACGGCGACGGCGCCGACGAGGCCCCGATGAAGACCGTCAGGAGCGCCGCGTGAAGCCAGAAGGCGGTACCGGTGTTCTTCAATGCTTTCCCTGCCTACTATCAAGAAGGACTAATGCACAATCTGTGCATTTAGAGATTAGCACCGGAAACCGTCACTAAAGCAGAGGTTTTGCTTTAGCATGGTGTGATGATGGCTACAGCGACTCCGCGCCCGGGCGGCCGCAGCGCACGGGTCCAGCAGGCAGTGCACCAGGCGGTCCGCGCGCTACTGGAGGAGCACGGCGGCGACCGCTCGGTCCTGTCGGTGCCGCTGGTGGCGGAACGCGCCGGAGTGAACTCCTCGACCATCTACCGGCGGTGGGGGGACCTGCCGCGGCTGCTCGCCGCCGTCGCCTCCAACCGGATGCTGCCGGAGCAGGTGGAGGACACCGGGTCGCTCAAAGGGGACATGGAGGCCTGGTTTGTCCCGTACGTCGAGGAATTTTCGTCCCCGTTGGGGCGGCAGGTGCTGCGGGACATGCTCGCGGACGGCGCCGTGACCCGGGACTATTTCGCACTCATGCAGGGGCATGTCGAGGAGATCCGGAGGCTGGCCCAAGCGCGCGGCGAGACCGCGCCAGCGGCCCGGGACATCGTCGACACCGTGGTGGCGCCGGTCATTTACCGCATCCTGTTCAACCATGAGTCTGCCCCGGAATTGAGGGTCCAGGACCGGATCAGCCGGTTGCTCCGCCTCGGGACCGCTTCCGACGTCCGGGACTAGACTCGTTTTCAGCCCCATCCACCACCAGGCGAGGAGCCCTCATGCGCGCCACCATCATCCACGGCCCGGGCGACATCCGGGTCGAAGACCGCGAGTACCCCACCGTCCAGCTGCCCACCGATGCCGTCGTCAGGGTCACCGCCTCCTGCGTCTGCGGCTCCGATCTGTGGCCGTACCGGGGCGTCCGGCCCACGCACGAGCCGCGTGCGATCGGCCATGAGTTCATCGGCCTGGTCGAAAGCATCGGCGACGCGGTGACCGAACTGGCCGTGGGCGACCTGGTGATCGCGCCGTTCGTGGTCAGCTGCGGCAAGTGCCCGCAGTGCCTCAACGGCGTCACGGTCGCCTGCGACCACCTGGCCGGCTGGGGCGGCAAGGACGACACAGGGCACGCGATCGACGGCGGCCAGGGCCAGGCGGTCCGGGTTCCGCTGGCCGACGCCACCCTGGTCAAGGTGCCGGGCGTCACCGAGCCCGACGACGCGCTGCGCGCCAGCCTGCTGACCCTCTCCGATGTCATGGCCACCGGCCACCACGCCGCCCTCGCGGCGAAGGCCGGCCCCGGCCGGACCGTCGTCGTGGTGGGCGACGGCGCCGTGGGCCTGTGCGGCGTGCTGGCCGCCAAGCGGCTGGGCGCGGAACGGATCATCGCCATGTCCCGGCACGCCGACCGGCAGGCCATTGCCCGGGAGTTCGGCGCCACGGACATCGTCGCGGAACGCGGGGACGACGGCGTCGCAAAAGTCCGCGAACTGCTCGGCGGGGTGCTGGCCGATTCCGTGCTGGAGTGCGTCGGCACCAAAGAATCCATGGACCAGGCGCTGCACAGCGTCCGTCCGGGCGGTGCCCTCGGTTTTGTCGGCGTGCCGACCGGCGGGGCCGAGATCCCGCTGCGCTACCTTTTCGACACCAACATCTCGATCGGCGGCGGAATGGCCCCGGCCCGGACCTACATCCCGGAACTGCTCGCCGACGTGCTCGACGGCAGCATCAACCCGGGCCGGGTGTTCGACGTCGTCATGCCGCTGGAGGAGGCGCCGGAGGCCTACCGCGCGATGGACGAACGGCGGGCCATCAAGGTCCTGCTCACGCCGTAGCCGCGGGACGGCCGGCGGCTCTCCAGCCGTCCGTCAGCCGGGTGCCTCGGCGGGGTCCCGGGGCCCTTGCACTGCCGGGGCGGCGGGTCTAGCGTGATGCGCATCAGCACCCGCAGCCGTCAAGGAGCCGTCATGGCCAGGTTTGTGCAGATCATTGAATTCCAGTCGTCCCGCATCGAGGAGATCGAAGCCCTCGGCAGGCCTTCCCGGACCGAGGGGGACACCGCCCCGACCTTCCGCCGGATCCTGAACACGGCGGACCGCGATCGGCCCGGCACGTACCTCACCATCGTCGAATTCGATTCCTACGAGTCGGCGATGGAGAATTCCCGGCGGCCGGAGACCTCCGAGTTCGCGGCGCGGATGGCCGCCCTGTGCGACTCCCCGCCCGTGTTCCGCAACCTGGACGTCCAGTGGGAGGACGCCGGCGACGCGGCGACCGCTTAGGCGGCCGGCCCATGCGCACCGAACCGGACGACGATGAACTCAACAACTATGTGCTGACCCTTGGCCGGGCGGGCTCCGCGCCCCTGCGGCTGGTCGGCGGCAAGGCGCTGAACCTTGGGAAACTCATTTCCGCGGGTTTTCCGGTGCCGCAGGGCTTCTGCCTGACCACCGGTGCCTACCGCCTGGCGGTTCCACCCGCGCTGGACGCCCTGGCCGCCCGGCTCGACGCGGAGGCCGACGGCGGTGGCCCGGGCACCGACACAGCGGCCGGTTCCACGGCCGGGCCGGACCCTGCGGAGCTGGACAGGCTCGCGGCCAGCGCCCGTGAGCTGATCGTGTCAGCCGCCGTTCCCGCCGACGTCGACGCGGCAGTCCGGACGGCCTACGCGGCGCTGGGCGCCCAGCCGGCCGTCGCGGTGCGCTCCTCCGCCACCGCCGAGGACCTTCCGTTCGCCAGCTTTGCCGGCCAGCAGGATTCCTTCACCGACATCACCGGCGCCGACGCCGTCGTCGACGCCGTCCGGCGCTGCTGGGCTTCGCTGTGGACCGACCGGGCGGTCGCGTACCGGTCCGCCAACGGGATCAGCCACCGCGAGGTGGGGCTCGCCGTCGTCGTCCAGATCATGGCCGACGCCGCCACTGCCGGCGTGATGTTCACCGCCAACCCGGTGACCGGAACCCGGACCGAAACGGTGATCAACGCCAGTCCCGGGGCCGGACAGGCAGTGGTGTCCGGCGCGGTGAACCCGGACCAGTTCACCCTGGACACGGCGACGGCGGCGGTCCTGCGCCGCGTGCGCGGACATGGCGATCCGGCGCGTGGGTTCAGCCTGGCTGAGAAGGAACTCGGCGAACTGACCAGGCTGGGGGATGCCGTCCAGCGTCTCTTTGGCGCACCGCAGGATGTGGAGTGGGTCATCGACGCCGCGGGCACCCTGTGGCTGACCCAGTCCCGGCCGATCACCACGCTGTATCCGCTGGAGGATCCGCTCTCCGGCGACCCGTCCGCCCTGAACCCGGATCCCGACGGCGGAACCCGGGTCTACCTGTGCGGGACACTCCTGCAGGGGCTCACCCGTCCGATCACACCGATCGGGCTGGCCGCCCTCGGCCTGATGCGGAACCGCAAGGGGCCCTGGCGCTACATCAACCCCGGGCTGAGGATGTACGTGGACCTGACGGCGGTGGTGCACAACAAGTGGGGCCGCCGCTACCTGACCCGGATCCTCCCGCTGGCGGACGGCAGGTCCGCCGCCATCTTCCCCGAACTGCTGGCCGACCCGCGGTTCGCGGCCGCCGAGCAGCCGCGGAAGTCCCGGCCCCGGACGCCCCGCCCCGCTCGCGGGGCGGGGACCCGCGGCACCGAAACCGGCGCCAGCCTCGGCATGGTCCTGGGCCTGGTCCCGGCGCTCATCGGCGCCGCGCTCCGGCCCGCGGCGGAACTCCGCCGGGTGGACGCCTACGGGAAACGCCTCGCAGCGGAACTGGTGTTGCCTGAGCCCGCCACCGCGCTGCAGCGGCTCGACTACGCCGAACAGATCACGAACCGGACCATCGACGGCCTGATCCGGGCCACCCTGCCCGCCCCGTCCGTGGGCTACATCATGCTGGCGGTGGCCCGGCGGCTGCTGCGCGGCATTGCCCCGCCCCGCGAGCTGGAGGCGGTGCTGCGCGGGCTGCCGCACAACGTGACCACGGAGATGGACCTTGAACTTTGGCAGCTGGCCGTGGACATCGGCGCCGCTCCCGCCGCGCGGGAGGCTTTCCTGGCGGAGCAGCCGGCCCGGCTGGCTGAAGCCTACCGCGCAGGCTCCCTCCCCGCACCGGCGCAGGCCGGAGTCCGGGATTTCCTGGCCCGGTATGGCCACCGAGCGGTGGCCGAGATCGACCTCGGCATGCCGCGCTGGTCGGAGGAACCGGACCACATCCTGGGCATGATCTCCAACTACCTGCGCGTGGAGGACCCCGAGCAGGCCCCGGACCGGCAGTTCCGCCGGGCCGCCGAGCATGCGGAGGACAGGATCCGCAGCCTGGTGGACCGGGCCGCCGAGCACGGCAAGTGGCGGGCCCGGCTGCTGGAACTGTCGCTGCATCAGGTTCGCGAGCTGTCCGGCCTGCGCGAACTGCCGAAGTTCCACATTGTGAAGATCCTCGGCGAAATGCACCGCCAGCTGCTGCTGGTCGGCGCGGAACTGGTCCGCACCGGCGCCCTGGCGGCGGCCGGCGACGTGTTCTTCCTGGACTTCGACGAGCTCCGCGTGGCCCTGCGGGGCGCCGGAATGCAGGATCTCGTCGCCGGGCGCCGCCGCCTGTACGACGTCGAACTGCGCCGGCGCCACATTCCCCGGCTGCTGCTCTCCGACGGGACGGATGTGGAGGCCGCCGTGATGGCGAAGAGGCCGGCCACGGGCGCCTTGTCCGGGACGCCGGCCTCGGCCGGCACCGCAACCGGGACGGTCCGGGTGGTCCTGGACCCGGTGGGCGCCCGTCTCGAGCCCGGCGAGATCCTGGTGGCCCCTTCGACGGACCCCGGCTGGACCCCGCTGTTCATGACGGCCGGCGCGCTGGTGATGGAGATGGGCGGCGTTATCTCGCACGGCGCCGTCGTCGCCCGCGAATACGGCATCCCCGCGGTGGTCGGCGTGCCGGACGCCACCACGCGGCTGCACACCGGCCAACGCGTCACCGTCGACGGCGCCGCCGGCACGGTCCGCGAACTGCCGGACTGAGCGCAGCCGCGGCCGTGGGGGCACGGAACAGGCCGCTGCGGAGCCAGGACAGGTTGCCCTCACCCTGGTAGCACAGCCGTGCCAGTTAGAATGGGAGCATGACCCCGGCGGTCCAGCCCCCACCCCAGCAGTCCCCCGCGCTTCCGTCCCGGCCGATGCCCCCTGCGCATTACCCTGCGCAACCGGCCGGCGGGGCCTTCAGCCTGGCCCGCCGCGCGCGCGGTGTGCTGCGCCGGGTTCCGGTGTGGGCCTGGCGGGCCCTGATGCACTCGTTGGGTCCTGGCGAAAAGGCCCGCTTCAACGCCCAGCCCATCACCGGCGTCGACTACGTCCACGACATTGACTTCGTCGGGGACGGCATCAGGGCCCACCGCCTGGACGTGATCACCCCCGCCGGCGCAGCGGCGGTTGACCGCACTGGCGCCGGCGACGGCACGGTTGACGGCGCCGGCCCGCTCCCGGTCTACGTCTACTTCCACGGCGGGGGCTGGACCTCGGGCGACAAGGCCTCGCTGACCAAGTACTGCGCGAGCCAGGCCGAAGGCGGGATGGTGGCGGTCAACGTGAACTACCGCCGGGCGCCGCGCTTCCACATGGGCCATGTCCTCCAGGACGCCAATGCGGCGCTGGCCTGGGTCCGCGACAACATCGCCGGCTACGGCGGGGATCCGGCGCGGATTGTCCTCGGCGGCGACTCCGCCGGCGGCCAGATCGCAGCCCTCCTCGCCGCGGCCAGCTTCCGCCCGGAACTGGCCAGCCACTACGCATTGGAACCGGCAACCCCCGCCCCGAGCCTGCGGGGCCTGGTGCAGCACTGCAGCGTGACGGACTTCTCCGTATTCTTCGACAAGGGCTTCGTGCTCAGCTTGAACTTCGTCCGGATGCTCCTGCCGCGGGCGGCGCGCGGCCCCGGCCGCCGCCGTCTTGCCAGGCTGCGCGCCGCGGCCGACTTCCTGTCGCCGATCGAATGGCTCGATGCGCGGTTTCCGCCGGTCTTCGTGACCACCTCGGAACGGGATTTCTTCTACGCCGCGAACCTGAACTTCGTCGAGCGCCTGCGCGGACATCAAGTACACGTGGACACGCTGATTTACGGCTGGGACGCGCCGAACACCGAGCACACCTGGCAGCAGGACTTCCGCTACCCGGAGTCGCAGGAGGTCTACCGCCGCCTGCACGCGTTCGTGCGCCGGGTGGCCGGCGCCTGAGGCCCACGCCCCGGGGTCTATGTTTAGTCCATGGCGTCAACAGGCCGCAATCTTCCGGGCGCACCGGAACCGGACCCCGGGGTTTTCGGCTCGGGGCTCATCGACGAGGCCGCCCGGCTGGACGCCGCCCTGCCCGACGTCGACTGGTCCGTCCCGCCGCCGGGCTCCATCCGGGGCGAGTTCCGGGCACCCAGTGGTGCGCTGGCGACCTTGTCCATGGGCGAGCCGGGACGTCCGCGGGTGCTGCTGGTTCCCGGGGTCACCGGCTCCAAGGAAGACTTCTCGCTGATGCTGCCCCAGCTCGCCGCGGCCGGCTATTTTGTGCTCAGCTACGACATCGCCGGCCAGTACGAATCGGCCGCCGCCGGGCCGGAGCAGCTCGACCCGCCCCGGGAACACTACGACTACCGGCTCTTCACCGACGACCTGATCGCCCTGCTGGAAGCCGGGGAAGGCGCCGCGCACGTCGTCGGCTACTCCTTCGCCGCGATCGTCGCGCAGCTTGCCTTCGCGCAGCGGCCCGAGCTGTTCCGCAGCCTGACGCTGCTCAGCTGTCCGCCCGAACCCGGCAACAGCTTCCGGGGCGTCCAACGGATCGGCCGGTTCAGCGGCCGGGCCGGCGCCGGGGTGGGTGCGGCGCTGATGGTGTGGGGCATCCGCAGCAACGTGGTCCGTGTGGCGCCGAACCGGATCCGTTTCGTACGGTACCGGTTCCGCTTTACCCGCCGGGCATCCGTGCGGGACATCTTCGGGCTGATGCAGCACGCCCCGGATCTGCGGCCGGTCCTGGCCGCGGCGGCGGTGCCGAAGTTTGTTGCCGTCGGCGAACACGACCTGTGGCCGCTCGCCCTGCACCGCCGCTTCGCCCAGGCGATCGGCGCGAAGATCGCCGTCTACCGGGGCGGCCACAGCCCCAGTGAAACGTCCCCGCACCAGATGAGCCGGGACCTGATCGCCCTCTACGCCGACCGCTGACCGCCGCGGCGATTAGCGCCGGTGGGTACGGTTCCAGCGCCCGCGACGGCGGCGTCGCCGCAGCGGGGGTTCCGACCGGAACTCGACGGCGAACGTCGTCCACGCCATGGACAGCCGGCGCCCGGCGGCGTGCCAGCTGTCGAACGGCCGGGCCGAAACGCCTACCCGCAGCGCGGGCTCCCAGAGCACGGACACCTCGGGAGGAATCTGGTAGGAGATGTCGAGGTCGTCGTGGACCGGCGGCCAGCCCCGGTGGACGCGCCCCCGGATCTTCTCCCAGGCGCCGGCCCGCAGTGCGAAATTGGAGCCGAACAGCGGCGGGTGCCCCAGCAGGAGCCCGACGGCCCAGCGGTAACCGGGAATCCAGACGTTTCCGCCCAGCCAGCGGCCGAATCGCGTCCCGCCGTAGAACTCCCCCGGACCGCTCACCGCTGTCAGCGGACCGGCCCGGTCCAGGATGGCCTCGACGCGTTCCAGCCAGTCCGCAGGCGGGACGGAGTCGGTATCCAGGCGCGCGATGATCTCCGACTCCGCCTCATCAAATCCCCGGGCGGTGGCGGCCGCGATCCCGGGCAGCTCAACAGCGATCCGCCGCACCCCCGCGGCCGCGCAGACCTCGGCAGTGTTGTCCGTGCTGCCGTTGTCCACCACAATCACCTCGTCCGCGCGGCGGCTCTGCCGGGCGAGTGCCTCAAGGCACACCGCCAGCGGCTGCGCATCGTTCCGGGTGGGAATTACCACCGAAATTGTTGACATGGTGAGCCGACTATAGCTTCCACCCGGGACTAACTCCCGCACTCAGACTCTTGCACCGCGGCCCGGCGCCCCGTACGTTGGGGACAGCGGACGAATGTCTCCGCAGCCGTTGGCCTCGTGGCCGCCGGAGATCAGCAGCGTTTCAGAAGGATAAAGGCATGGCTACAGGCACAGTTAAATGGTTCAACGCCGAAAAGGGTTTTGGCTTCATTGCCCCGGATGACGGGTCGGCCGACGTTTTCGCCCACTACTCGGCAATCGCTTCCAGCGGTTACCGCTCGCTGGACGAGAACCAGAAGGTCGAGTTCGACGTCACCCAGGGTCCGAAGGGCCCGCAGGCCGAGAACATCCGCCCGCTCTAAGCTTTCAGGAAAGCCCGGCCTGCCGGACTACTTCTCCTAGAAGAACAGCAGCCCCTCCGGAGAAATATCCGGTGGGGCTGCTGTGTTCCCGGCCGCGCCGGCGGGAAACACAGGCTGGCGGCAAAGAGCCGCGCGTGAGAAAGGCGCCGCATGATCGAGATCCTTAATCCCGCCGAACTGACCCGGGCAAAGGCCGCAGGCGCCCTGGTCGCTGACATTTTGCAGTCACTGAAGAGCCGGAGCCTGGTCGGCACCAACTTGCTGGAGATCGATCAGTGGGCCAGGGCCATGATCCTCGAGGCGGGAGCGCAGTCCTGCTACGTCGACTACGAGCCGTCTTTCGGCCGCGGGCCGTTCGGCCACTACATTTGCACGGGCGTCAACGACGCGGTGCTGCACGGCCTGCCGCACGACTACGCACTGGCCGACGGCGACCTGCTGACCCTCGACCTCGCCGTCTCCCAGGACGGAGTCGCTGCGGATTCGGCGGTCAGCTTCATCGTCGGCGCGTCAAAGCCCCCGGAGAGCGTGGCGATGATCAGCGCCACCGAACGGGCCTTGAGCGCGGGGATAGCCGCTGCCGGACCCGGGGCCCGCATCGGTGACATCTCCCATGCCATCGGTTCCGTCCTCAGCGCGGCGGGGTACCCGATCAACACCCAGTTCGGTGGCCACGGCATCGGATCAACGATGCACCAGGACCCGCACGTTCCCAACACCGGGCGGCCCGGCCGCGGGTACCAGCTGCGCCCCGGGCTGCTGCTGGCCCTGGAACCCTGGGTGATGGCGGACACCGCCACCCTTGTTACGGACGCCGACGGGTGGACGCTCCGCAGCGCGACAGGCTGCCGGACAGCGCACAGCGAGCACACGATCGCCATCACCGACGACGGAGCCGAAATCCTCACCCTGCCGACGCCCTCGCGGGCTTGACCGAGGTTGCCGCCCGGTCCGCCTAGCCAACGTGCACCCAGGGCCGCCGCGTGACATCGGGTTCGGCTTCGCGCAGCACCTCGCGGGTGACCGGCGCGATTTCGCCTTCGCCGAAGGCCAGGAAGCGCAGCAGGTTGGTGAGCGGATTGCCCTCGGTCCAGCGGAAGTAGATGTGCGGCATCAGCCCTGTTACGTCCCGGATGTGCAGCAGCACCGAGGCGATGGTGTTGGCGACGGCGGGTCCGTGCACTTCGAGGATCCGGTAGCCGTGCCGGGTGATGCCGCGGACTTCCAGTTCGGTTTCGAAGTCCGAGGAATCATCCACGACGACTTCCAGGAACAGGGCCCGGTAGTCCAGCGGCAGATGGCTGACCTCAATGGCGGACTCCAGCTTCTGCCGGTACGCCTCCGCGCTGAGGCGCAGCGGCTCGTGCGCGACAATCCGCAGCGGACCCTCCAGCTCATCGGACATGAATTCCAGCGCCTGCCGGTCCAGATGGACGTGGGTGGCGTGCAGCTCGAAGGAGCGCCGGGCACGCGAGAGCAGGGAAATCACGATGATGCCAAGGATGAAGATCGACGCGATCCGGATACCTTCGGGGCGTTCAATGATGTTGGCCACGGTGGTGTAGATAAACACGACGGCAATGACGCCGAAGCCCGCGGTCCGCTTGCGCTGCCGCTGCCGGCGGGCCGAGAGGGTCACGGCCACGGCTGCCGACGTCATCAGCACCAGCACGCCGGTGGCGTAGGCACCGCCCTGGGCGTCGACGTCGGCGTCGAAAATCCACGTGATCAGGAAGCCGATCAGGGTGAAGACCAGGACGAGGGGGCGGACGGCGCGGGCCCAGCCCGGGGCCATGCCGTAGCGCGGCAGGTAGCGCGGAACGAGGTTCAGCAGCCCGGCCATGGCGGACGCTCCGGCGAACCAGAGGATGGCGATGGTGGAGACGTCGTAGACGGTGCCGAAGCCTACGCCGAGCTGTTCGTGGGCCAGGAACGCCAGGGCGCGGCCGTTGGCCTGGCCGCCTGGCTGGAATTCTTGCTCCGGGATCAGCACCACGGTGGTGAAGCTGCTGATGATCAGGAAGGTGCTCATGATCAGCGCCGCCGTCGTCAGCAGCTTGCGGGCGCCCTGGATCCGGCCCTCCGGGTTCTCCTCGGTGTCCTCCGGGTGGCCCTTGATCTGCGGCATCACCGCGACCCCGGTCTCGAACCCGGACAGGCCCAGGGCCAGTTTGGGGAAGACCAGCAGCGCGAACCCAACTGCCAGCAACGGATTCCCGTGGGAGGTGGAGATCGCCTGCCACCAGTTGCCGACCGCCAGCGGATGGGTCAGTACCTCCCCCAGCGACACCGCAACCACCACGACGTTCAGACCCAGGTAAACGCCCACAATCACGACCGCGACGCCGATTGCCTCCTTGAAGCCGCGGAGGAACACCGCGGCGAGCAGGGCCAGCAGGATCAGCGTGATGGCCACGTTTTGGCCGTGAAGCCAGTCCGGGCTGATCGGGTTCTCGACCAGGTGGGCTGTCGCGTCAGCTGCGGAGAGCGTCATGGTGATCATGAAGTCCGTAGCGGCGAAGCCCAACAGCACCAGCACGAAGAGCTTCCCGCCCCAGCGCGGCATCAGCCGTTCCAGCATGGCGATGGAGCCTTCGCCGCGGTGGCTCTCGCCGGCGACCCTCCGGTAGACCGGCAGCGCGCCGAGCAGGGTGATTGCCACCAGGACGAGGGTTGCGAGCGGCGAAATCACCCCGGCGGCGAGCGCGGCGATGGCCGGCTGGTAGCCCAGGGTGGAGAAGTAGTCCACGCCGGTCAGGCACATGACCTGCCACCACGTGTGCTTCTTCTCGTGGGTGGTGGGCACGCCGCCCGGGCCCTGGTGCGCGCCCTTGCTGTCCTGCAGCCCCACCAGCAGCCAGGTCCGCAGCGTGGTGAGGCGGTCCGGTTTCGGCGCCGACGGGTCGGCCGGCGGCCTGCTCAGCGTGGTCATGTCGTCCTTTCTTCGCGGCGCCTCTCTTAACGGGTGGGTTAACGGGCGGGCGCTGCGTTTTGCCCTCCAGTTGCGAAGCTAGCAGCGGCCGTGGCCCCGGCAGCCACCCGGGCGCGGATCTTGATGAATCCTTGACGCCGCGCTCCCCCGCCGGCCTGCGGCCGGAATGGAACAATGGCTGCATGGCACGTGGAACGCTGCGCATCTTCCTGGGATCCGCCCCGGGCGTCGGCAAGACCTACGCCATGCTCCGGGAAGGGCACCGGCTCCGGGGGACCGGCGACGATGTGATCGTCGCCTTCGCACGCGACCGCGGCCGCCGTGACACCCGCGAACTGCTGGCCGGGCTGGAGGCCATCGGGCCCCGGCGGGTGCCCGTTGGCCTGGTCGACGTCGAGGAACTGGACCTGGACGCGGTCCTGCGCCGGGCGCCGGCCACCGCCCTCGTGGACGAGTACGCCCACTCCAACGCCCCCGGCAGCCGGAACCGGCACCGCTGGCAGGACATCGACGAATTGTTGGCGGCCGGGATTAACGTCCTGTCCACCCTCGACATCCACCAGCTTGACTCCCTGGCCGACGTCGTCAGCGCGATCACCCAGGGCCGGCCCGCCGAGACCGTGCCCGACGCGATCGTCCGCCGGGCCGACCAGCTGCAGCTGGTGGACCTCTCCCCCGACCTCCTGCGGCAGCGGCTCGCGGCCGGCAAGATCGTGCCGCCGGACCGGATTGACGCGGCACTGTCCAACTACTTCCGCCCCGGGAACCTGGCGGCCCTGCGTGAGCTCGCGCTGCTGTGGCTGGCCGACCGGGTGGACGAGGGCCTGGCCAGTTACCGGGAGGGAAACCGGATCGATGCCCGCTGGCCGGCCCGCGAACGCATCGTCGTCGGGCTGGCCGGCGGCACGGAGGGTGAGGCGCTGATCCGCCGCGGCGCCCGGCTGCTCAACCGCGTCAGCGGCAACGACCTGCTGGCCGTCCACGTGCGGGCCGCGGACGGGGTCGCCGCCGAGTCGCCGCAGGCGCTCGAGGCGCAGCGGCAGCTGGTCCAGGGCCTCGGCGGCAGTTACCACGTGGTGGTCGGCGAGGACCCGGCCGAGGCACTGCTGGACTTCGCCCGCAGCGTCAACGCCTCCCAGTTGGTCCTCGGGGTCTCCCGCGACGGCGGCGCCGCCCGCCTGGGGGCGCGCCTTCGTGGCGGCGGCACCACCGCCAGGGTGCTCCGCGCCTCCGCCGGACTTGATGTCCATTTGGTGCCGCAGGAGCGTGCGCCAAGCGGTGCACGCCGGAACCGGTACAGGGACCTGGGCCGGCTGCGGGTGGGGGTCGGTTTCGGCCTGGCCGTAATCGTCCCGGCGTTGCTCCAGCTGCTGCTGGCGGTCAATCCGGACAAGAACCTGGCCACCTCCATGTTGGTGCAGCTGACGGGTTCCGTGGCCGTGGCGCTGGTCGGAGGGCTGTGGCCGGCGATCCTTGCCGCGCTGTGGAGCAGCCTGCTGGTGAATTACTTCTCCACCCCGCCGCTGGGAAACCTGACCATCAGCGACGCCCAGAACGTGCTCGCCCTGACGGTGTTTGTGGGGGTGTCAGCCGCCGTCGCCGTCGTTGTTGATCTCTCCGCACGCCGTTCCAAGGAGGCCGCCCGGGCACGGGCCGAAGCCGCCACCCTGGCCGAGCTCTCGCGCGGGGCGGCCGGTTCCGAGGACACCGTCACGGGCCTGCTGGAACAGGCGCTGGACGTCTTCCAGGTCCGCGGCGCCGCCCTGTTCGGCCTGTCCGGCGGCGATGCCGACGCCGAACCGGGCGCGGTCCCGCATGGCGGGGCGCCGTCCGGAGGCGCGGTGCCGCACGAGGGGGCGGGGCAATGGCGGCTGCTGGCCGGCGTCGGCGAGTTTGCATCCGCGGCAGCCACCGACGGCGGCGCTCCCGCGGCGGCGTCCGGCCCGCACGGGGACAACGTGGAGCAGATCAATGCCGGCACGCGGCTGGTGCTGTCCGGCCGCGTGCTGCCGGCCAGCGACCGGCGCCTGCTCGGCGCCTTCGGCGTGCATCTGCTGGCCCAGCTGGAGAACCAGCAACTGCTGGCCAGCCGGAGTCAGCTGGCCCGCCTGGCTGAAAGCAACACCGTGCGCACCTCGCTGCTCCGCGCCGTCTCGCACGACCTCCGCACCCCCCTGGCCGGCATCAAGCTTGCGGTCGGAGGCCTGCGGCAGCCCGGGGTCCACTACTCCAGGGAAGAGGAACAGGAGCTGCTGGAGACCATCGAGGAGTGCTCGGACCGGCTCGATACTCTGGTGGGGAACCTGCTGGACATGTCCCGGATCACCTCCGATTCGGTTGCACCCCTGCTCCGGCCCGTGCGCTGGTACGAGGTGGTGGGCGGCGGCCTGCACGGGGTCGCGGCCGACCGGGTCCGGGTGGAGCTGCCGGCGAACATGCCCGAGGTTGACGCGGATCCCGGAATGCTTGAGCGCGTCATCGCCAATATCGTTGAAAATGCCGTCAAGTACGCCGCGGATTCGGACATTGTGATCACGGGCAGCTCCGGCGGGCTCAGCCCCGCGATGGTGGGCGGGCGGCCCGCCGGGGAGTTGCGGATCATCGACCACGGCACCGGGGTCCCGGCGGACAAGGTGGTGCAGATGTTCCGTCCCTTCCAACGGCTCGACGACGCGGGGAGCGCCGGCGGCGTTGGCCTGGGCCTGGCCGTGGCCAAGGGGTTTACTGAGGCGATGGGCGGCCGGCTGGGGGCGGAGGCCACGCCGGGCGGCGGCCTGACCATGGTGGTCAGCCTGCCGCTCTCCGAGGGCGCCCCGTTCCGGGAGGACCGTGACCAGGCGCCGCTGGAGCCCCAGTCCGCGCTGGTCCGCCGCCACCACGCGCCGCCGATCCTCTCCTCCCCGACGGACGTGCCGTGACCGCGGTGCTGGTGGTGGACGACGACCCCTACCTGCTGCGCGCGCTTCGCATCACCCTGCGGGCCCACGGATACGACGTGACCGTGGCCGAGGACGGGCAGTCCGCGCTGGCGGCGGCGGCACGGACCCCGCCGGCGCTGGTCATCCTGGACCTTGGCCTCCCGGACATGGACGGCACGGCTGTCCTGGCCAAACTCCGCGGCTGGAGCCAAGTGCCCGTGCTGGTGCTCTCGGCCCGCCACGGCTCCGAGGACAAGGTCCGGGCCCTTGACGCCGGCGCGGACGACTACATCACCAAGCCCTTTGGGCTGGACGAACTGCTCGCCCGGCTGCGGGCACTCCTGCGCCGCAGCGCGGACGGCCCGGAGCCGCCCGTCATCACCACCGACGCCTTCACCGTGGATCTGGGACGGCACCGCGTCACCCGCGACGGCGAGGACGTCCGGCTCACCCCGACGGAATGGAAAATGCTCGAAGTGCTGGTCCGGAACCCGGAGAAACTCATCACGCAGCAGCAACTGCTGTCCGAGGTCTGGGGCCCGGCCTACGCGAAGGAGACCAATTATCTCCGCGTGTACATGGCTCAGCTGCGCCGCAAGCTTGAGCCGGATGCCGGCAATCCCCGGCACCTGCTCACGGAGGCCGGGATCGGCTACCGGTTCCTGCCCTGAACGCCGGCGGTTTCACGGCGGGTGTTACCGCAATAGATACTGGGGCAATGAACATTCACAGCGCTCTCGACCGGGAGAACGCACAACCCCCGCGGCTGCTGCCCGAGGTGCCCGCCCAGCTGCGCGCCGTGCTCAACGGCATCCCGGCGATGGTGGGCTACTGGGACTCCGGGCTGCGCAACCGGCTGGCCAATGACGCCTACCGTGACTGGTTCGGGGTCACGCCGGAGGAACTGCACGGCATCCACATCCGGGACCTGCTCAGCGACGCCGTCTACGAGGCCAACTATCCCTACATCGCCAAGGTGCTCGACGGCGAGCCGCAACTGTTCAAGCGCACGCTCACCGACGCCGCCGGGGCAACGCGTTTCGCCGAGGTCTCGTATATGCCCGACCTGCGCGACGGCGACGGCGGCGGCGGGGCGGACAGCCGGGTTCAGGGGTTCTTTGTGATGGTCACGGACATCACCGAGCGGGTGCTGGCCGAACGCCGCCAGCAGCGCGACACCGACCGGTACCGGGCGCTGGCGCGCAGCGTCCCCGGCGTCTTTGTGCTGCTGTTCGATTCGGACCTGCGCTACCTGATCGCCGAAGGCCAGGAGCTGGAATCCTTCGGCTACCGCTCCGCCGAGCTGGAGGGCCGCCGCATCCATGAGGTGCTCGACGGCGCCCTGGCCAACGAACTCGAGCCCCGCTACCGCGCCGCCCTGTCCGGCCAGGAGGTCTCCTGGACCCGGCAGATCGGGCCCCGGACCTACCGGCTGAAGGCCGGCCCCGTGCACTCGGCGGACGATGCCACCACCGGCATGGTGGTGGCCGTGGACGTCACCGACCGGCTCCAGCAGGAACAGACGTGGGCCGCGCTGCACGAGATCGCCACCGCCGTCGCCCGCAACGCCGCACCGGCGGCCATCTCGGAGCAGGTCGCCTTTATTGTCCGGGACCTCTTCCACGTGGATTCGGCCGCCGTCGTCCGCTTCACCGGGGCGCTCTCGGCGGAAGTCGTGGCGATGGCCCCCGCACTGCCTCCCACGCTAAGCCGCACGCACGTTTTTTCACCCACGGACACCTCGGCCACCGTCCGCGTCGCGGTCACCGGCAAGCCCGCCCTGGTGGTCTACGGACCGGAAGGCGGCGCGGCCGCGGACCAGATGCGCGCCGGCGGCTTCCAGTCCGCGGCGGGCGCCCCCATCAGGGTCCACGGCAGTCTTTGGGGCGTGGTCAGCCTGACCTCGAAGTCCAGCACCGGCGTCACCGAGGACATGCTGGAGCGGCTCGCCCAGTTCGCCGAACTGGTCGAGATCGCCATCGGCAACACGGAGGCCCGCGCCAGCCTGGAACTGCAGGCCACCACGGACCAGCTCAGCGGCCTGCCCAACCGGCGCGCCCTGGAGCAGCACCTCTCGCACGAGATCGAGCTGGCGGCATCCCGCGGCACCAGCCTGAGCGCGATCGTGCTCGACATTGACCACTTCAAGAAGGTCAACGACACCTTCGGCCACCTGATGGGCGACGTGGTGCTCGCCGACGTCGCGAACCGGCTCCGCGGCGTCGCCCGCCAGGACGAGATCGTGGCCCGTTTCGGCGGGGAGGAGTTCGTCTGGCTGCTGCCCGGGACGGACTGGCCGGAGGCGCTGGTGGCAGCGGAACGGGCCCGCACGGCCATCGAGGCGGAGCCGTTCGGCGAGGTCGGCATGATCACGGTGTCCGCCGGCGTCTGCGAGCTGCGGGATGCCGGCAGCCACAGCCTGCTGGCCTGCGCGGACCGGGCGTTGTACGCGGCCAAGCACGCCGGCCGCAACCGCAGCGAACGCTACGGCGCCGCCGGCTGAACCCGTCCTAGACGAAGGCGGACTTCCCGGTCACGGCCCTGGCCACGATCAGGGAGTTGATCTCGTAGCTGCCCTCGTAGGTGTAAAGGATCTCGGCGTCGCCGAAGAGCTTGCCCATCTCGTAGTCGCTGCTGATCCCGTTGCCGCCCATCAGCGAGCGCCCCATCGCGACGGAGGCCCGGGCCAGCCGGGTGGTGGTGGACTTCGCCATGGCGGCCTGCACCATTTCCAGCCTGCCCTCCTGCTGGATCCGCGCCAGCTGGGCCATCAGCGCCAGCGAGACGCTGGCGTTGCCCAGGATCTCGGCCAGCTGCTGCTGGACGAGCTGGAAGCGGGCCAGCTCCTTGCCGAACTGCTTGCGTTCCAGCGAGTAGGCCCGGGCGACGTCGAACGCGGCCAGCTGGATGCCGGCGGCCTGCCAGCCCACCCAGGCCCGTGAGTCGCGCAGCAGTTCGTTGGCCCGGGAGAAGTCCGTGGCACCGGGCAGCAGGTTGGCTTCCGGGATGCGGACCTCGTCCAGGACAATGTCCGCGTTCTGCATGATCCGCAGACCGATCTTGTTCGCGATCTTGGTGGCAGTGTAGCCGGGCCGGTCCATCTCCACGATGAAGCCCTTGATCTGCTGGTCCGCGACGTCGCGGGCCCAGACCAGGGCGAAGTCCGCGATGGTGCCGGCGCCGATCCAGCGTTTGGCCCCGTTGATGACCCATTCCCCGTTCTCCAGCCGCGCCGTGGTGGCCAGGCCGCCGGCAATGTCGGAGCCGTGGTCCGGTTCGGTCAGGGCGAACGCGCCGAGCTGGGTGAAGGCGGTGAGACCGGGGAGCCAGCGGGCCTTCTGTTCCGCCGAGCCGAGTTCGTCGATCATGCCGACAATCAGCTCGTTGTGGATGCCTACGAGGGCGGAGAGCGAGACGTCGGCGCGGGCCACCTCGACATACATCAGCCCCTTGAAGAGCTTGGAGCTGCCGTCCGTCTGCAGGCCGCCGAGGCCGTGCTTGCCCAGTTCGGCGAGGAGCCCGAAAGGGAACTCCTCCCGGTTCCAGTAGTCGATCGAGGCGGCGCGGATCCGGGTTTGCAGGAACTCCCGGATCTGCTGGTAGCGCGCCTGCTCGTCCGCGGGCAGCAGGTCCACGATGTACATCAGGTCCGCGTCCGGGAACGGGGGTGCCGCCGGCACCCGGGCTGGGCTTTCCGCGGCGCCGCTGCGGCTTGCGGCGGACTGGACGGCGGTCTGTCCGCTGGCACTTCCTTGTGACTGCACGGGCACGTATCCCTTCGTAATGTGCCACGCACCGGCAGCAACATCGGCTCTTCCAAACCCTTGGATGTCCTAGTATATTGCACAGTGATGTGGATCACTAGGCCAGCGGCGGCCGGCACCGGCCCGCTGGCTGCGACCGGCTGCGAAAGGTGCACCATGACCGTCACTGAGGATTTCCGCGCTGCGAGGGACAGGCTGCTGGCCCTGCGCGGGGACTACACTGCCGCCCGCCAGGAATTCGAATGGCCGCGCTTCCAGGAGTTCAACTTCGCCCTGGACTGGTTCGACCAGATCGCGGCGGATCCCGCCAAGGCGGACCGGCCGGCCCTGGTCATCGTGGAGCAGGACGGAACGGCCACCCGGCGCAGCTTCGCGGATCTCTCGGCGCGCTCCGCGCAGGTGGCTAACTGGCTCCGGGCGCAGGGGGTGCGGCGCGGGGACAGGATGATCATCATGCTGGGCAACCAGGTGGAGTTGTGGGAACTGATGCTGGCCGGCATCAAGCTCGGCATCGTGATGATCCCTACCACCACCCTGATGGGGCCGGCGGACCTGCAGGACCGGGTGGAGCGCGGCGGGGCCAACTGGGCCGCCGTCGGGAGCGCCAACATCGATAAGTTCACCGGCGTTCCGGGTGACTACACCCTGCTCGAAATCGGCGGTGCCGGTGCCGAAAACACCGCCGGCACCCGCGCCGCGCTGCAGTACAGCGAAGCCGCGGGCGCCGCGGAAGACTTCACCCCGGACGCGCCGACGCTGGCGGACGAGACGCTGCTGCTCTACTTCACCTCCGGCACGACGTCCAAGGCCAAGCTCGTGGAGCACACGCACACCTCCTACCCGGTGGGCCACCTGTCCACCATGTTCTGGATCGGGATGGAGCCGGGCGACGTGCACCTGAACGTGGCCTCCCCCGGCTGGGCCAAGCACGCCTGGTCCAACGTATTCACGCCCTGGATCGCCGAGGCCTGCGTGTTTATCTACAACTACGAGCGTTTCGACGCCAAGGCGCTGATGGAGCAGATGGACCGCGAATCCGTGACCAGCTTCTGCGCCCCGCCGACGGTCTGGCGGATGCTGATCCAGGCCGATCTCACACTGCTCAAGAATCCGCCCACCAAGGTGGTCTCCGCCGGCGAGCCGCTCAACGCCGAGGTCATCGACCAAGTCCAGCGCGCCTGGGGCCAGACCATCCGGGACGGCTTCGGCCAGACCGAATCCACCGTGCAGATAGCGAACACCCCGGGCCAGCCGATCAAGATCGGGGCGATGGGCCGCCCACTGCCCGGCTACGACGTCGTCCTCGTGGATCCCGCCACCGGCGAGGAGGCCGACGACGGCGAGCTGTGCCTGCGCCTGGACCCGCGGCCCGTCGGGCTGATGAAGGCCTACTACGGGGACCCGGAGAAGACGGCCGAGGCCTTCCGCGACGGTTACTACCACACCGGGGACATGGCGAGCCGGGACGAACGAGGCATCATCACCTACGTCGGCCGGGGCGACGACGTCTTCAAGTCCTCCGACTACCGGCTCTCCCCGTTCGAGCTGGAGAGTGTGCTGATCGAGCATCCGGCGGTGGCGGAGGCCGCCGTCGTCCCCTCCCCCGACGCGCTCAAGCTGTCCGTGCCCAAGGCCTTTGTGGTGCTGGCGGCGGGCCACGAACCAGGCCCGGAGCTGGCCGAGGACATCCTGCGCTACTGCCGCGAGCACCTGGCACCGTTCAAGCGGATCCGCCGGCTGGAGTTCGCGGAGCTGCCCAAGACCATCTCAGGCAAGATCCGGCGGGTGGAACTGCGGCACAGCGAGGAGCTGCGGCACGGGGCCGGGGGCGTTCCGGAGGGCCTCGGCACGGAGTACTCGGAGGCGGACTTCCCCGGGTTGAAGGGGCAGGCCTAGCCATGGGCACCCCGCTGCCGCGTGACCCGATCGCCGATGCCCAGCGGAACTGGGAACGGCACGGCTGGGCCGACGTCGCCGCCCCGATGGCGGCGATCACGGCCATCATGCGGACCCAGCAGATCCTGCTGGCCCGGATCGAAACCGCCCTCAAGCCCTTCGGCCTGACGTTCGCGCGCTACGAACTGCTGGCCCTGCTCAGCTTCGCCCGCAGCGGGGCGCTGCCCATGAACAAAGCGAGCGCTCTGCTTCAGGTCCACCCCACCTCGGTGACCAACGCCGTCGACCGGCTCCAGGACGCCGGGCTGGTGCTCCGCTCCCCGCACCCCACCGACGGGCGGACCACACTGATCGAGCTCACTTCGGAGGGGCGCACTCTCGCCAAACGGGCGACGGCGGTGCTCAACGCGGAGGTGTTCGGCCAATCCGGTTTCGAGGAGCAGGACGTGGAGCAGCTGATCCGCATCCTGGGCAACTTCCGGCGCAATGCCGGGGACTTCAGCGGCTGAGCCGTACACTTCGTTTGCGGGGCCGTCAGCCGGACGGCCCGGAGCCGAGGAGGGCCCCATGATTCCGGAGATCAACATCTGGGCGGTACTGCTGGCCACACTGTCCAGCATGGTGGTCGGGTCCGTCTGGTACACGCCCAAAGTGCTCGGCAACTACTGGATGCGCATCGCCAAGGTCAGCCCCAGCGGGGATGCCAGGGACGCCGTCAAGCCCATCCTCATCACCCTGCTGGTCAGCTTCGTCAGCGCCTGGGTGCTGGCCGGCTCCGCCGCCATCTCGCAGCACTTCTACGGCGGCAACTTCCTCGCCAACACGCTGGTCACCGCCCTGATCCTCTGGGCCGGGTTCACTGCGGCCCGTTTCATCACGCACGACGCGTTCGAAGGCCGCCCCGTGGGCCTGACCGTGCTCAACTGCGCCCACGAACTCGTCACCCTGATGGTGATGGCTCTGATTATCGGCCTGTTTGGGATCAGCGCCGCGTAGCCAGTCAGCGGCGGCAGGTGCTGCCGTTCCGCGCCCCGGGAAGGTGCGGGCGTGCCTACACTGGATGGGCGGCAGGCGCCCTGCCGCACGGCACGGGCCCCGGAGGAGAGCTGCATGGAATTCGACGAATCGTTCTGGGATGAGCGGTACCGCCAGCACGGCCAGCATGCCCCGGTGTGGAGCGGGCAGCCGAACCCGCAGCTGGTGGCCGAGGCGGCGGACCTGGTGCCCGGTTCCGCGCTCGACGTCGGGGCCGGAGAGGGCGCCGACGCCGTCTGGCTGGCCCGGCGCGGCTGGCGGGTCACGGCGGTGGACATCTCGTCCGTGGCCCTGGGCAGGGCCGCCGCGGCGGTCGACGGCGAGCCGGACACCGCTGCCCGCATCACGTGGCAGCACCAGGACCTGACCGTCTCGCCGCCCCCGGCCGGGACCTTCGACCTCGTCTCGGCCCAGTTCCTGCACCTGCCCGCACCGCAACGGGACGGCGTCTACAGCCGGCTCGCCGCGTCGGTGGCGCCGGGCGGGACGCTGCTGATCGTCGGCCACCACCCCTCGGACCTGGAAACCAGCGTGCGCCGTCCTTCCGCCCCCGGGCTGCTCTTTACCGCCGAGCAGCTCGCGGCGCAGCTCGATCCGGACGAGTGGGAGATCGTGACCTGCACATCGCGGCCGCGGTCCGCGACGGACTCCGACGGTGCCCCGGCCACAGTCCAGGATGCCGTGCTGCGCGCCAGGCGCAGAGCCTAGCGCCCCCGCATCACCTCCGGACGCCCAGCCTTTCCCGCAGCCCGGCCGCGAGCCCGGCGATGGTGAGGAGATCGAACAGGCCGCCCCCGAGTTCGACGAGACGGCGCCGTTTTACACCGGCGAGCCGGAGCCGCAGGTGCACCCGCGTCCCGGTCGCCGGGTCCGCCGTTGGCCTCAGCACAACCGCCCAGCTGATGGCGAGCGCACCGCGTTGCGAGCGGTGCACCAGCGCCCTTGGCGGGTCCACCTCCACAATCTCGAACGTGGCACCGGGGCCGCCCCAATCGGCAATGACGTCCCCGGCGCTGAGGTCCTGGAGTGCGGGATCAATGATCCGGAGGGCGCGGCGCCGGGCCGGAATGAGGGCTTCCGCCCAGCCAGGCAGGTACCAGCCGGAACGTTCCTTGCCCAGCTGGACGATCCACGGCCAGACGGAAACGGGCGGGGCCGGCAGCCCGAAACCCCGGTCCATCACCACATCCGGGACCGGCACCAGCCCGTCGCCGGGAAGAGGCGCCCGGACCTCCTCCGGCGTCGCCCTTAACCCCAGAAAGCCTGCGTGCATGACCGCCTCGCTGTCGAAATTGGAACGCTGCAGCAAGCAGGCGCCGCTTTAGCGGTGGGTGAAGTCGGGCTGCCGCTTTTCGCTGAAAGCCGCCATGCCTTCCTTCTGGTCCTCGGTGGCGAAGAGCGAGTGGAATACCCGCCGTTCGAACAGCACACCCTGGGCCAGCCCGGTTTCAAAGGCGGCGTTGACCGCTTCCTTGGCCACCATGGCTACCGGCTTGGACTTGGAGGCAATCACTTCGGCGGCCTTGACCGCCTCTTCGACGACCTCGGCGGCCGGGACCACGCGGGACACGAGCCCGGCGCGTTCGGCCTCCGTGGCGTCCATAAAGCGGCCGGTGAGGATCATGTCCATCGCTTTGGCCTTGCCCACCGCGCGGGTCAGACGCTGCGAACCGCCCATGCCCGGCAGCACGCCGAGGTTAATTTCCGGCTGGCCGAACTTGGCGTTGTCCCCGGCGATGATGAAGTCGCACATCATCGCCAGCTCGCAGCCGCCGCCGAGGGCGAAGCCGGACACCGCCGCCACCACCGGAATGCGCAGCCGGGTGAAGTTCTCCCAGCCGCGGAACCAGTCCGCCGCGTACATCTCCATGTAGCCCTTGGACTGCATCTCCTTGATGTCCGCGCCGGCCGCGAACGCCTTGGCCGAACCGGTCACCACGACGGCGCCGACCCCGGGGTCGGTGTCCATCGCTGACACGGCGGCCACGAGTTCGTCCATGGTCGCCTTGTTCAGGGCGTTCAGCGCCTCGGGCCGGTTGAGCGTCACCAGGCCCACGCGCCCGCGGCGCTCCACCAGAATGTTTGCGTACTCGGTCATGCCTGTCCCCTCGGCTGGTGTTCGGATTTGTCCCGGATGTCGGTGATGATGCCGGAGAAATCCCGGCCGGCACCGCCCTCCGCGGCAAAGGTATCGTAAATTTCGGAGGCCAGCGGCCCCAGCCGGGCGGCGACGCCGGTGCTCTGGAGCGCGTTGAGCGCCAGTTTCAGATCCTTGGCCATCAGCGCCCCGGCGAATCCGGGCTGGTAGTCGCGGTTGGCCGGGCTGGTCGGTACCGGGCCGGGCACGGGGCAGTTGGTGGTCAGCGCCCAGCACTGGCCGGACGCCGCGGAGGCGACGTCGAAGAGCGCCTGGTGCGTCAGACCGAGTTTCTCGCCGAGCACGAAGGCCTCGCTGACGGCGATCATCGAGACGCCCAGGATCATGTTGTTGCAGATCTTGGCGGCCTGCCCGGCGCCGTGCCCGCCGCAGTGGACCACCCGCTTGCCCATCACCTCCAGCATCGGCTTGACCGCTTCGAAGTCCTCCTCCAGCGCGCCGACCATAAACGTCAGGGTGCCGGCTTCGGCTCCGACCACGCCGCCGGAGACCGGTGCGTCGACGGCCCGGTGCCCGGCCGCGACCGCCAGTGCGGAGGCCTCCCGGGCCTCGTCCACGTTGATGGTGGAGCAGTCCAGGAACATGGTCCCCGGCGCCGCGGCAGCCAGCAGGCCCGGCTGCGAGGGCTGGCCTTGCCCCTCCGAAGTCCCGCGGTAGGCGTCCAGCAGGTGCTTGCCGCTGGGCAGCATGGTCAGCACGACGGCGGCGCCCGCCACGGCGTCGGCGGCGGTGTCCGCGGTGGTGATCCCGTGGGCGCGGGCCGCTTCCAGCGCCGCCGGCACCACGTCGTAGCCGGCCACGGTGTATCCGGCCTTGACCAGGTTGACGGCCATCGGGCCGCCCATGTGGCCCAGGCCGAGGAAGGCGATGGTGCCGGCCTGCGCACCGGGCCGGGCCGGTGCGGACGGCGATGCTTCAGACATTGTCGCGCTCCTTCGAAAGTTTCAGTTCACGCGCGCCCAGCGGCGCGAAGTAGGCCTCGACGTCGTCGCGGCTGACCTCCGCCAGCCTGGCGGGCTTCCAGTGCGGGGTGCGGTCCTTGTCCACCACCTGGGCGCGGATGCCCTCGCGGAAATCCGGGCCGGCGAGGAACCGCAGGCCCACCCGGTACTCCTGTTCCAGGGCCTCGGCGAGGTTTAGGCCGTGGGCGCGGCGCAGCGAGGCGAGCGCCACCTTGACGGCAGTCGGGGACTTGGCCGCGATGGTGTCCGCGGCGTCGGTGGCCTCCCCGCCCACGGTCCGCAACCGGTCCAGGATCTCCTCGGCGACGTCGCCGGCGTAGCAGGCGTCAATCCACTCCTGCTGGGCGGCCAGCACCGACGGCGGCGCCGGTTCGGCGAAGCGGGCGACGGCGGCGTCCACCGGTTCGGTTTCCAGGGCCGCCGCCAGCTCCGCGAGCTCTGCAGAGGGCACTAAAGTGTCCGCGAGGCCCAGGAACAACGCGTCCGCGCCGCTCAGATGCGCCCCGGTGAGGGCCGCGTGCGTGCCGGTCTCGCCGGGCGAGCGGGACAGCAGGAGGGTCCCGCCGACGTCGGGCACAAAACCAATGGTGGTTTCCGGCATTCCCATCCGGGTGCGTTCGGTGACGATCCGGACTGAGCCGTGCGCGGAGATTCCCACCCCGCCGCCCAGGACCAGCCCGTCCATGAAGGCGACGTAGGGCTTGGGGTACTCCGAGATCAGCAGGTTCAGCCGGTACTCGACGGCCCAGAAGTCCGCGGTCGCGTCGCCGCCGTCGAGCATGTCCCGGTAGATCGCCACAATGTCCCCGCCGGCGCACAGCCCCCGCTCGCCGGCGCCGCGGACCAGCACGGCGGCGACAGCGTCGTCGTCGGCCCAGAGGGTCAGCTGTTCCAGCATCGCGGCCGCCATGCCGGCGGTCAGCGCGTTGACGGCCCTGGGCCGGTTCAGTGTGACGACGCCGAGCCGGCCGCGGCGCTCGAACAGGACCTCGGCGGGCTCTCCGGCCGTCTGCTCCGCCATCAGCTGCCTTCCGGCATCACGAAGCTGGCGCCCTGGCGGATGCCGGAGGGCCAGCGGGTGGTGACCGTCTTGGTCTTGGTGTAGAACCGGAACGCGTCGGCGCCGTGCTGGTTGAGGTCGCCGAACCCGGAGGCCTTCCAGCCGCCGAAGGTGTAGTACGCGATCGGCACCGGGATCGGGACGTTGATGCCCACCATGCCGACCTGGACGCGGCTGGCGAAGTCGCGGGCGGCGTCGCCGTCGCGGGTGAAGATCGCCACGCCGTTGCCGAACTCGTGCTCGCTGCACAAACGCAGGGCCTCGTCGTAGTCCTGGGCGCGGAGGACGCTGAGGACCGGGCCGAAGATTTCCTCCTGGTAGATCTTCATGTCCTTGGTGACGTTGTCGAACAGGGTGGGACCGACCCAGAAGCCGCCGTCGTAGCCCTCCACCTTGAGCCCGCGCCCGTCCGTGACCAGGCTGGCGCCTTCCTCGACGCCGGAGGCGATGTAGCCCTCGATCCGCTCCTTGGCGGAGGCGGCCACGACGGGGCCGAAGTCCGAGTCCTTGGCCAGGCTGTGGCCCACCTTCAAGTCCGCGATCCGTTCCTGCAGCTTCGCCACCAGCGCGTCGGCGGTCCTTTGGCCCACCGGGACGGCGACCGAAATCGCCATGCAGCGTTCGCCGGCGGAGCCGAACCCGGCACCGATCAGGGCATCCGCGGCCATGTCCAGGTCCGCGTCCGGCATGATCACCATGTGGTTTTTGGCGCCGCCGAAGCACTGGGCGCGTTTGCCGTGCGCGGCGGCGGTGGCGTAGATGTACTGCGCGATCGGGGTGGAACCGACGAAGCCGATGGCCTGGACGCGGGGGTCCTCCAGCAGAGCGTCCACGGCTTCCTTGTCCCCGTTGACCACGTTGAACACGCCGTCCGGCAGCCCGGCCTCGGTGAACAGCTCGGCCAGCCGCAGCGGCACGGAGGGGTCCCGCTCGGAGGGCTTGAGGATGAAGGAGTTGCCGGCGGCCAGGGCGGGGCCGGACTTCCAGAGCGGAATCATGGCCGGGAAGTTGAACGGCGTGATGCCGGCGACGACGCCGAGCGGCTGCCGCATCGAGTGGACGTCGACGCCGGTGCCGGCGCTGTCGGAGAACTCGCCCTTGAGCAGGTGCGGGGCGCCGGCGGCGAACTCGACCACTTCGATGCCGCGCTGGATGTCGCCCTTGGCGTCCAGGAAGGTTTTACCATGCTCGGAGGACAGCAGGGTGGCCAGCTCGTCCATGTTCTGGTTGACCAGGTCCACGAACTTCAACAGGACCCGGCCGCGGCGCTGCGGGTTCATCGCAGCCCATTCCAGCTGGCCCTTCTCGGCGTTGGCGATGACGTTGCGGACCTCCTCCGCGCTGGCCAGCGGGAGCCGGGCCTGCACCTCGCCGGTGCAGGGATCGTAGACGTCGCTGAAGCGCCCCGAGGTGCCCTCCACGTGCTGTCCGCCGACGTAATGGGAAAGCTCACGAACCATGATGGAATGCTCCTTTGCATGTGACCTAGATCATCTCTGCACCCGAATATACTCGGACTTCCTACTAATCTCCAGAGTGCGGGGCGGCCGCGGGTGCCCGGCCCTGTGGGTCCCGGCCGCGCCGCGGCGCTGCCAAGGAAAGGTAAGTTAGGGACTGTGAAGATTGCTACCTGGAATGTGAACTCGCTCCGTGCCCGTGCCGACCGCGTTGAGGCCTGGCTCCAGCGCACCGACTGTGATGTCCTGGCCATCCAGGAAACCAAGTGCAAAGACGACAACTTCCCGTGGGAACTGTTCGAGCGGATGGGCTACGAGGTCGCGCACTTCGGCCTGAGCCAGTGGAACGGCGTGGCCATCGCCTCCCGGGTGGGGCTCGACGACGTCGAACGCACCTTCATGAACCAGCCGGTGTTCGGCAAGGGCGGCAAGGACGAGGTGCAGGAGGCCCGTGCGATCGGCGCCACCTGTGGCGGCATCCGGGTCTGGAGCCTCTATGTCCCCAACGGCCGGGCGCTCGATGATGAGCACATGCCCTACAAGCTCAGCTGGCTGGACACGCTTCGCGCCCACGCCGAGAGGTGGGTCCAGGCCGACCCGGAGGCCCAGATCGCGCTGATGGGTGATTGGAACATCGCCCCGCGGGACGAGGACGTGTGGGACATCGACTACTTCCGCACCGAAGGGCTGACGCACGTCAGTGAACCGGAGCGCGAGGCGTTCCGTGCCTTCGAGGAGGCGGGATTCACCGACGTCGTCCGGCCGCACGCGCCCGGACCGGGCGTGTACACCTACTGGGACTACACCCAGCTGCGCTTCCCGAAAAAGGAGGGGATGCGGATCGACTTCGTCCTCGCCTCCCCCGCGCTGGCGGCCCGCGTGACCGGCGCCTCGATCGACCGCGAGGAGCGCAAGGGCAAGGGCGCCTCGGACCACGCCCCGGTCGTCGTGGAGCTGGCAGGCTGATGGACGCCCGCCAGGGAAGCGCCGGTCTGCGATGACAGGCAACCTCTACCACGGCCAGGCGGGGTTGCCGTTCTCCTCGACGCTGCGGGTCTACGAGCCGCTGGAGGCCTTCCCCGCCGAACAGCAGGAGGCCCTGCGGGCCGCAGGCGCCCGCTCGGAGTCCCGGGCCGCGGTGGAGAATGCCGAACTGCTGGCGTCCCTGGGCCGCATCACCCGCCCCGGCGGGGATCCCTTTCCCACCGGGCAAACCGACCTGGTCCGCGTGCTGGCCGTCAGCAGCTCCGCCGGCAGACCCGCCGGTAGGCCCGCCGGCCCCGCCGACTGCGACGGTGCAGTCGGCGACGGGGCAGACAGTGCAGCCGCCAAGGAGGTCCTGCCGGCGAGGCTGCTGTACTGCCCGAGCCAGCTGGTGCTGCGCGCCGGGCTGGCCGCAAACGCCCTGATGGAGGGGATCCACGGCCCGCTCGCCCAGCTGCTGATCCCGGAGGAACAGCGGGACCGGCACCAGGAACGCATCGACGAGGTGAAGGCGCGCGAGGGAACCGGCCGGGTCCACACCCGGGCCTCGACCTGGGGGATTCCGTTCAGCTGGTTCTGCCTTTTCCAGGAATCAGACCCCACGGATGTGGTGGAGTCCGGCGGCCGGATCATCACGGTGCGCATCCGGGCCACGATCGGCACCGCGCTGGAACGGGTCCGGCACGCCGTGGCCCACCTGGCCCTCGCGGCCCCCGAGCTGGACATGCTCGAGGACCTCACCCAGCTCACCGAGTGGCTGGAGCTCTTTCACGCGGATTCGGTCGTGGAGCTCGATTACGGCGCCGTGGCGGACAAGGTCTACCCGGACGATTCCCCGCTGGACGTGAGGCTGGGCATCGAGTGCCTTGCCGAGGGCGACATGACCGGGGCGGCCGCCGCGTACCGGCGGCTCGCCTCCCGCTGGATCCCGATCCGGCAGCTGGCGCGCGCCTCCTGAAGCCCGCCCCGCCGGAGGTATGCCTGCCGGGGCATATCTCCGCGAGGTCCCGGGTTCCGGGTTCGGTTTTTTCGCCGGACCGCTTAGCCGGGGGCCGGGGCGAGCGGCTGCGCGAGCCGCGGCGCCGCCGTCGTGTCCCGCACGATCAGCCGGTGCGGGGCCACGGTGGAGCGCACCGCCCCCGCGATCCCGTCGAGTTCATCCAGCAGCATCTTGGTGCCAAGCTCGGCCTGTTCGTCGGGGCGCTGGCCGACCGTGGTGAGGCCCATCGAGGCGGAGAATTCGTGGTCGTCGATCCCTACGACGGACAGATCCTCCGGAATCCGGACGCCGGCCCGGCGGGCCTCGAAGATCACCCCCATCGCCATCTCGTCCGAGGCGCAGAAGATTGCAGTGGGTTTCGGTCCGGGACGGTCCCACAGCCGCTGGAACGCGGCCTGGCCGCTGCGGACGGTGAAGTCCCCCCACTCGTCCCACTCCGGCCGGACATCCAGCGCCGCCTGGGTCATGACATCCTGGAACGCCTTGATCCGCACCCGCGGGACGTCGAAGTTCAGGTCTGTTTCGTCGTCGCCGTGCAGCAACGCGATGTCCCGGTGGCCCAGTCCAATCAGGTGGCGCACCGCGGTGGAGGCCGCCTCGTAATCGTCGATCCCGATGTAGGCGCAGCCTTCGACGTGGCCGCCCACGACGACCAGCGGGATGTCGATCTTCTGCAGGTGCTCCAGTTCCTCCCGGCTCAGGGCCATGCAGAGGACCAGGAGGGCGTCGATTTGCTTGTAGACCATGGTCTTGCTGAACAGCCGCTCGCGGTGGCTGCCGTGCCCGCCCAGGTTGAACAGCGAGAGGTTGTACTGGCGGCCGTGCAGTTCGCGGTCCGCGCCCTCGATGGCCTTTGAGAAGAACCAGCGGCTCACGAAGGGTGCCAGTACCCCAATGGTCCGGGTGCGCCCGGTGGCCAGGCCCGAGGCCGAGGAGGAGGCCACGTAGCCGAGGGCCTCCGCAATTTCGAGGATCTTCTGGCGCGTGGCGGGCGAAACCCTGGGCAGGCCGCGGACGGCCCGGGAGACCGTGGCGGTGGAGACGCCCGCGGCGGCCGCCACATCCTCAATGCTGACGCCGGAATGGCCGCCGCGTTGCGCCCTGTCAGTTGTCCTTGCCACCGTGTCCCCTTGTCGGCTATCCGCAAATCGCGTCTAGCGTGCCGCCCCCACGGCCGATCCCTTCCAGTATCCGGCCCGCCCCCGGCGGGCGCCTCAGCGCCGTCGGGCGGCCGTCCGGCCGGGCAAACGCCGCCGTAGCCGGATCATTCCGTACAGTGCGAGCAGCGTGGCGAGCAGCCCGAGTGCCCAGCCGAGGGCCGGCTGGGCGGTCACCTCCATCCAGACGGTGACCGCCAGCAGGACCAGCGCCCAGAAGCCCAGGAACCCGATGATGATGTCGAAGTCCTCGCCCGAGCGCACCCTGCGGTGCGTGGGGTGGATCTCGCCCTGGTTCTGGCCGCGCGCCATCAGGAACCCGCCATCATGAAACCGTCACTTGACGGCGCCGGCCGTCAGGCCGGCGACGATCTTGCGCTGGAACACCAGCACCAGGATCACCAGCGGGATGGTCACGATGGTTCCAGCCGCCATGATCGCCGTGTACGGGATCTGGTTGGGCTGTGCGCCGGCGAAGCTCGCGATGGCGACGGTGACCGGCTGGGTCGCGTCGGACGAGAGCTGGCTGGCGATGAGGAATTCATTCCATGAGGAGATGAACGCCAGGATGGCCGTGGTGAAGATGGCAGGGGCCGCGAGCGGCATGATCACCTTCCGGAAGGCCTGGCCCTGCGTGCAACCGTCCACCCGCGCCGATTCCTCGAGCTCCCACGGCATTTCGCGGAAGAACGACGTCATCGTATAGACGGTCAGCGGCAGCACGAACGAGATGTTCGGGATGATCAGGGCCTGGTACGTGCCCATCCAGCCGATGTTGGTGAACAGCTGGAACAGCGGGGTGATGAGGGCGACGCCGGGGAACATCGAGGCCCCCAGGATGAAGCCCAGCACCAGGAACTTGAACCGGAAGTTCAACCGGGCCAGGGCGTACGCGGCGAACACACCGATCAGCAGCGAGACCACGGTCACCACCACGCCGATGAACACGCTGTTGAGCAACGCCTGGCCAAAGCGGTTCCCGAAGGAGGTGTCGAACGCCGTATTGAAGTTGTCCAGCGTGACGTGCGTGGGCAGGATCGAAGTGTCGTAGGTGAACCCGACGTCGCGGAAGGCGGTCACCACCATCCAGTACGCGGGGGCGAGGCACCAGATGAGGATCACCAGGGCACTGATGTACGTGCGGCCCTGGGCCCACTTTTCCCGGTTCTGGGCGACCTTGCGCCCCCGGTCCTGCTGCGCGCGCAGCTCGGTCGCGGCCGTGGTCATTTCTTCCCCTTACTAGCGCCGGTCTGCTGCTCCACCACATTCGCGCCAAGGAAGCGCACGAAGATGAAGGCGACAAGGAAAATGATGATGAACGTGATGGTCGATAGCGCCGCCGCCGCGTTGAAGCCCTGCCTGATCTGGTTGATCACCAGGATGGACAGCGTGGTGGTGTTGTTCGCCCCGCCGGTCAGGATGTACGGCAGGTCGAACATGCGCAGCGCGTCGAGGGTGCGGAAGAGGATGGCCACCATCAGCGCCGGCTTCACCAGCGGCAGGGTGATCATCCGGAACCGCTGCCAGGCCGTGGCGCCGTCGACCTTGGCCGCCTCGTACACCTCCGCGGGAATCATCTGCAGGCCGGCCAGGATCAGCAGCGCCATGAACGGCGTGGTCTTCCAGACGTCGGCGATGATGACCGCCCATTTGGCCGGCCATTCGCTGCCGGTCCACAGGATGGTGGTGTTGAAGAGCTTGTTGGCAATGCCCTCAAAGGCGAAGATGAACAGCCACAGTTTGGCGGTGACGGCGGTGGGGATGGCCCACGGCACCAGCACGGCGGCGCGGACCAGGCTGCGGCCCTTGAACGTGCGGGCCATGATCATGGCCATCCAGAAGCCGAGCACTGTCTCCAGCGCCACGGTCACGACGGTAAAGAAGAAGGTTGTGGCCGTCGCGGACCAGAACTGGGATCCGAGGGTACCCGGCGGGCAGGCCACCGTGCCGCCGGCGGGTGCGCTGCACTGCTGGGCGAGCCAGTTGACGTAGTTCGAGAACCCGGCCGGGCCGCCCTCGGTGAAGAGGCCGGTGGCCGGATCCAGGCCGGCGTCGGCCTGGAAGGACATCACGATGGCGCTGATGATCGGGTAAACGATGACGACGGCCAGCGCGATGATGGTGGGGGCCAACAGCCATGACGCCCACTTGCCCTGGCTGGCGATGATGTTGTCTTCCCCCACCCCCTTGGGTGCGTGGTGGAGCTCGGTCCCGCCCGACGCCGGCTTCTTAACCGGCGTCGGGCCCAATTCAGTTGCCATGGTGGACTACTTTGACTGGGTTTCGATGGACTTCTGCATGTCCGACAGCGCCTGGTCCACCGGCTTTTCACCCTTGATGGCGGGGTAGGCGTTGTCCTGGATGGCCTTGGTGACGGCCGGGTAGAACGGGGTCACAGGACGCGGGACGGCGTTCTCGATCGAGGTCTTCAGCACCGGCAGGTACGGCAGCTTGGCGACCAGTTCCTTGTCGTCGTAGAGGTTGGTCAGCACCGGAGCGAGGGAACCCTGCGTGGCGAAGAACTTCTGCGTTTCTTCCGTGGTGAGGAACTTCAGGAAGTCCAGGGCGGTGGCCTTGTTCTTGGAGTAGACGCTCATGCCGGCACTGTGGCCACCCAGCGAGGATGCGCCGGGACCGTCCTTGCCCGGAAGTGCCGTCATGCCCAGCACGTTCTTGACCTTTGAGGATCCTTCGGTGGTGGCCAGGTTGTACACGTACGGCCAGTTGCGCAGGAACAGGAGCTTGCCGTCCTGGAACGCCTGCCGGGATTCCTCTTCCTTGAAGGTGATGGCCTCCTTGGGGATGTTGCCGTCCGCGTAGGCCTTGGCGAGGTTGGAGAGGCCGGTCTTGGCTTCTTCCGTGTTCAGGCTCGGCTTGCCGTCCTTGTCCAGCACGGAACCGCCAAAGGAGTTGATCGCCTCGGAGGCGTTGACCGTAAGTCCCTCATACTTGGAGAACTGGCCGGCGTAGCATCCCATGTTCTTGGACTTCGCGATCGAGCACATGCCCATCATCTCGTCCCAGGTCTTGGGCGCCGTGGGAACCAGGTCCTTGCGGTAGTACAGGATGCCGCCGTCGGAAGATTCCGGGGCCGCATACAGGGTGCCCTTGTAGGACGCCGCCTCGACGGTCGGCTTCAGCATCCCGGAGGTGTCCAGCGCCATCTTGTCCTTAAGCGGCTGGAGCCAGCCCTTCGCCGCGAACTCGGCGGTCCACACGACGTCGACGCTGACCACGTCGTAGTTGGCGTTCTTGGACTGGAAGTTCTGTACCAGATCATCGTGCTGCTGGTCGGCCTGGTCGGTCTGCTCTTTGAACGTGACCTTTTCGTCCGGGTGCGCGGCGTTCCACTTGGCGATCAGCGGCCGGACCACGTTGCTGTTGTCCTTGCCCTGTACGTAGGTGATGGGGCCGCGGCCGTCCAGGTTGGCTGCCGCATCGCCGCCGCCGGCCGAGCCGCCGCCACCGCCCGTGCTGCCGCCGCCTCCACAGGCTGTGAGGGAGAGGGCCAGGACACCGGCCGCGGCCGCAGGAAGTAGGTACTTACGGTTTTTCATACAGGTGCTCCTCGCTGAGTACCGGCGTGGACCGGTGGTGCAGTTGGTGTGGTGCCAATCACAGTAGCGAGCAAGTGGTGAGGAATGCAAGCGTTTACATTAAACCTTTACGTAACGGAGACCGCCTGCGGTGGTGGACTTCGCCGCGCAGCCCACGGCCCTGCGGGGGCGGAAACCCCTGGGACCCGCGGTTCGGGTGGGGCGGAAGTTTCTAAAACCTCACCGGGCACAGCACGGACCGGCCGCCCCGCAGGTTGCAGAGGACCGCGTGGGAATGCGTCGGACCATGACGCCCCGCGTCAGCGGACGCGTTCAGCCCGGCCGAACCGGGACCGCGCCCCGGAGCCGACGTGGATCAGCACCGGCGTGCGTTTGCCGACGACGGCGTCCAGGGCCCCCACCAGGGCCGAGACTTCTGCCGCGAGGCTGTGCGGGGCAACCCCCTGGCGCGGCTGCACCCGGATCCGCAGGGCCGGCTCGCCCCTGAATTCGTAGGTTGCCACCGTGGCGCCGGCCAAATCCGGCCGGTCGGCCAGCGCCGCCCGGAGTGCCTGCTCGGCCACGCCGCCGCCGATCCGGACATAGCCCGGCACGTCACCGGCGTCGTCCTCGGCGACAAGCAGGTTCGCCCGGCCTTTGCCCTGCTGCGCCAGCCACGCCACCATCAGCGCGATGACGAGCAGCAGCAACAGCGCCATGACAATCCACAGCCAGCTCATCGTCTGACCGGGGAAGCGGGTGCGGTCGAAGACGCCGCGGACATCGCTCCAGATGTTTGCGGACCACCCCTGCCACCAGCGGCCGACGGCCGGCACGGTGGCCAGCAGGACCAGCAGGCCCCCGATCACCAGGAGCTTGACGCCGAGGATGCCGATCAGGAGCCGGTTAAGGATCCGCGGGGTGCCGTTCATGCGCCGATCACCCCCGAGGAGGCCAGGTTGACCCGGACCTCGGGCATCGGCGAGAGCGCCATCTCCCGGAGCTCGGCCTGGACAGCGGCCTGGACGTCCGCGGCGCGGAGCGGCACGCCGGAGGTTGGCCGGACGTTGACCAGCACCTGCCGCCGGGAGACCACTACCATCACCTGCTCCTGCGTCACGTTGGCGGCGAGCCGCGCCCGCCGCGCCAGGGCCGAGGCGATGACCTCGTCATCGACCACGACGCCGGCACGGGGGTCTGCGAGGACGTGCCGGGCCCGTCGTCCGGGAAGCACGGCGTTAAGGAAGAAGAACAGCCCGGCCGCGAACAGCACCGCGCCGATGACGCCGAGCAGCAGCGGGGGAATCCCGCCGGGGAGGGCCGTGACCCGCTCCGCGGCGGTCTGCGGGTCAATCAGCCACGGCGGCTGTCCCACGGCCCGCACCGCCGTTTCCAGCAGGGCGTAGCCGCACAATCCGATGACCAGGAGGGCTGCGATGACGGCGGCGGCCGCCCGGGACGAAGTGGTCTCGCGGGCCAGGACTTTCTCCATCCCGGGAGCGCCGGAGCCTGCAGCGGATCCGGCAGGCCGGGCCCCGGCGTCGGGTACGGGGACCGCGGGCCCGGTCCCGGCGTCGCTGTAGTGGCGTTCGGCGGCCTCGCTCACCGGACCCGGCCTCCCTCGGTGACGCTGGCCCCGCTGATGCGGATGTCCACCCGGCTCAATTGCGCACCGCTGAGCTCCGTGACGCGGCGCAGGATCTCCGCTTTCGCGGCCACCGCGCGGTCCCAGATAGGGCCGCCGAAGGCGGTGACCCGCGCCGGGTCCTTGAGCACCGCCGTGAGCGACGGGACGGCGATGGGGGCGACGAGCGAGAGCGCCAGGAGCCCGTCGTCGTCGGCCCAGTCGGCCCGGACGTCCTGCGGCGGCACACCGAGCGCCTCCGCAGCAGCGGCGCGCGCCACGCTGGTGAGGGCCTGGGTGCTGATCCGGTTGTGTCCGGCCAGCAGCCGTCCGGCGGCGGCACTCATGAGGAGGAACGCCGGCCCGTGAGGGCGTCGATGACGCTGCGCAGGTCCAGTTTCCCTTCCGCGGCGCGGCCCAGGAGGGCTCCGAGGGCCATGAAGAGCAGGGAACCCAGGAAGCCCCAGACGCCGAACGCGAAGGACATGAACGCCAGGAAGGCGCCGGCCGCTATGCCGACTACGGTCAGGTTCACTGCAGGGCCTCCCTCACGGGCCGTACCTCGCCGGAGGCCGCGGGCTTGGGCGGGCCGGGGACGAAGACGTCATGGATTTCAATGTTTACTTCGATGACCTGGAGCCCGACGAGCTCCTCCACGGCGGCGTAGACGGCGGCGCGGATCTGGTCCGCCAGGGGGTGCAGCGGGGTGCCGTAGAGCGCCACGAGGTCGATGTCCACGGCCACCTGGGTCTCGCCGACTTCGGCGCGTACCCCGGCTGCGTGATCCGAACTGCCCACCGCGTCGCGGATGGCGCCCAGGGCGCGGGACGGCCCGGTGCCGAGGGAATACACGCCGGGGACTGCGCGGGCTGCGATCCCGGCCACCTTGGCGACGGCGGCTTCGGAAATCACGGTGCGGCCGGTCGCGGCGCGGGCCGCACCCGGCAGCCCGGCGTCGGACAGGCCGGCCTCCGGAACCGCGGACTGAGGATTCTGGTATTCCATGTGGCACTCCCCCTTCTCTTTGTCACCACCCTAGTACCTGCCAGCGATATGGTGGCCGGTTGGCCCGGCAGGCCACCCGGATCCCCTGCCCGGACCTGCAGCAGTCGGAGCCGCGGGATATAGTCAGCCGCCCACAGCCGCTGTTTGACCGGGGAACGCACCTCCAACGCATCGCCGCTGCCCATGAGGATCAAGTTGGTCAGTGGATGGGGGCCAGCCGCCTGTAGCTAAAGGACTTGAGCGTCAGCGACCCCTCTGCCGTGACGGCATTGACGGTCGGCGCCCCCGCAGTTGGGAAAACGAGTGACGTCATGGTCTTTTCCCCGCCGTTGATGAAAACCTCCACTGAGGAATAGTCGACGAATATTGTCAGCTCGACTTTCCCTTCACGCGGTGGGCTGACGGTACGTCGCGGTGCCCGATAACTCGGCTGGAGTCCGGCCTCGCCGGCGGCGGCAGCACCGGCAGCGCGGGAAATGAATGCAGATTCACTCGCGAAGTCGTATCCGACCGTTGCGAACGTTCCTTTACCGCCTCCAAGCTCGATCCTCGCCTCGGATCCGTCGTCGCCACCCTTGCGTTCAAGCGTCATATCCAGCCGGTAGGCCCCGCCCTCCGGAGCCGGTAGCTGCCCGGCGCCATCCTGCGTCATTCGACGTTCCCCAACCGTTGCCACCGGTCCTTCAATCGACGTCATGGCAGCGGTGGGGCTGGAGACCAGGGTCGGCTTGCCTGCGATTGTTTTTAGCCTGATGTCGCGCACCATGGAGTCGGCACCGCCGTGCCAGTCCTCGGTGGGAAGCTGCCGTGCGTACGTCCAGTTGTTCATCCACCCGATGGCGTGCCGGGAGGACATCCGCTGGCTTTCGGTGAGCCGGGGATCGTCCCACGTCACGGCGGCGTAAAAGTCGGAGCCGGCATCGAGCCACTGGTGCGCCGCGTCGGTGGCGGTGAAGCGGGTTCCGTCCCATGAGCCAGTCCAGTAGGCGACGCCCGTGGTGAATCCCTCTTCGCTCCCGTTGGCGCTGGCGGCCAGGACCCAGGTCCGCTTGGACGGGTCCCCGTCGAGATCGAGCTGGAAGAGTTCCGGGCATTCCAGGGTGCCCAGACCGGTGCGTTCGATGCCCGAGGAGTAGTGCCAATCCAAGAGGTCTGTCGAGGTGTAGATGCCGATCTTCTCGCCTTCGGCCAGGGCCATCACCCATTGGCCGTGGGCTTCATCGCGGATGATCTTGGGATCCCGCCAGTCCGGTTCGCCCGGGTTCTCCATGATGGGGTTCTTCTTATAGGCGGTAAACGAGTATCCGTTGTCGGTGGAATAGAACAGGGATTGCCGTTGGACGCCCTGGTCCTGTTGCGTCATGACCGCGATGACGGCCCCCTTGCCGAAGCCGGCCGAGTTGTCATAGTCCACCACGGCGCTTCCGGTCTCGATGTCGCCCAGCCCGTCTTTGTACTTGCCGATCGCCACCCCTTCGTCCTTCCAGTGCACCAGGTCCGTGCTTGTCAGGTGGTACCACTCGGTGCCGTTTTCCGTGGGAAAGCCGGCGTTGTAGAGGTAGTAGTAGTGCCACAGCCCGTCCACCAGGATCGGACGCTGCGGATCATTCATCCACTTCGTTCGGGGCGTGATGTGATAGCTGGGCCGGAACCGGGACGCCCCTTCCGGCCGGTCAAACGCCGAAGCCGGGAGCGACGACGCCTGCCGCGGCACGCCCAGATCCGAAACCATGGACGCCACGGCTTCGGAAGATATACACCCCGGACGGACGACTTCACCTGTCCCTGCCCGGACGACCCGGTCTTCCATGCTGGATCTGACCTCGACGTCGTCTCCGCTCCGCGCGGCTGCCACCCACCCGCTGGGGCATTCGATGCTCCGCAGATCCGCCACACCTTCGGCCCGGAGCGGTTGCGTCAGCTTCTCAAGGGTGCGATCCCCGCCCCTGAGCCAGTAGGAGCCGTATCGGCCGTGGGATGTCATGGCTTCGGCCTGGGCGGCGGCGACCCCCTCGAGTGCCTGCTGGGCCTGGCCGCCGGCTGCCGGACGGGGACCGGTCGTCGACGGGACCAGCGCCACCGCGACCAGAACCGCCGCGGCCGCTGCAGCCACAGCAATCCAGATCGTGCGGAGGTTCAGGGTTCCGGGCGGGAAACGTTCTGCGATACGAAGTTGCCTCAGTTTCTGTGGCACCAGCGGGCGTACAAGGTCTCTCACAATTTCAACATTCCTGGCTTTGGTGGGGAGTCGACGCCGTTCTCTGACGCCCGCATAAACGGAGGATGGAGGCGCCCGGTTTTCCGGGCGCCTCCATCCCTGTTACTGCCTCGATGAACTACTTGTAGAGGCCTTCGCCGCCAACCTTGACGTTGGTGGGCAGGTAGCCGAACGGACCCAGGCCGTTCTTGCCGAAGGTGCGGTCAACCTGGGAGACACCGTCACGGAAGTTGATCTTCACGGTGGGCGACAGGGAACCGCCGCGGACGCCGTTCACGTTGTCGATGAAGGACTGCACCAGGCCGCCGGGCTGCACGTAGTGCGAGTAGGCCTGGAACTGGCGGCCGTTCTGGTTCGGGGTGGGCGCCTCGGGGGACTCGGACGGAAGGTTCAAGTCCGTGGGCGAGCCCAGGGCCAGGCCGCTGTTGTTCATCGGCTGGTAGTCCGAACGGACGCCGTTGCCCACGAAGCCGTAGACGCCGTCGGGACCGCGCATGCCGGCCGCGTAGGTGAACTGGTGGCTAATGGTGAACAGGTAGTACTTGTTCTTGCCGCCTTCATTCTGAATGAAGATCTGCGGACGCTCGGTCTGGTCGTTGACGCAGTTGGCCGAGAGGATGGGCGGCAGGAAGGACCACTTGGTCAGGTCCTTGTTGTCCGCCACTGCCAACCCCACGTTGGCGGTCTGGTAATAGGCACCGCTGCTGTTGACCTCGTTGACGCTTTCCGCGTTCGGGTCGCCGGCCTTGTAGCCGAGGTCCTCGGCCTTGCATTCATACTGTCCACGCGTTCCGCCGGTGTTGCCTTCGAACACCATGAAGGTCTTGCCCGGGTGGGCCGGGTCAGCGAACGTGTAGGGGTCGCGGAAGGCGAAGCCGGGGTTCTGGGCCTTGTTCTGGTACATCTTGCCGTCCGGCTCAAGCAGCTTGGTGTGCTTGAAGCCGTCGAAGGTCACGCCGTTCTTGTCGGCGTGGATCTTGCCCAGCGCCTTGGCGATGGCCGCGTCCGGGGCGATGCCGCCGCCGCCTGCGTTGCGCTGGGCAACGTCGTAAAACGTGGTGGCCGTGTAAAAGACGTTGACCTGGTTGCCCTGCATCAGGCGGGTGGAGCCGGACCATTCAGTGTTGCCGATCGAGGCGCCGTCAGCGAAGACATGGCCCCCGTAGTTCCACTTGTCCTTGGCCGGATCGGCGTTGGTCTTGCGGAAGAAGTAGCCAATCCGGGCGTTCCAGTGGCGCTGGTCGAAGCCGTAGCCTGCGTGGCGGTCGGCAACGAGGGAGAAGATGACGTCCCACCCCTTGTAGCTGATCTGGTTGGCGTTCTCGTCCGTCAGGGACCAGGTGTCCCAGACCCAGACGTCATCGTTCATCGCGGGGAAATCCTCAGGGATTTCCGGCATGGTGACATCCGGACTCATCGAGTTCTGGCCGGGCGTCACTGTGGAGTCGCTCTGCGCCATGATCTGCTTGGCATCGGCGCGGGTCCACTTGGAGGTGAAGTCCGCCGCCGGATCGTAGGACGTCTGGCTGTGATCGGTGGGCAGCGGGAAACCGGGGGTGGGCGCCGGCATTTGCTGGGCGGCGGGCGGGTCCGAGGGTTCGTTGGCCTGGGCCGACGGAACGGCCAAAAATGCTGAGGCCACGAGGGCGGCTGCCAGCGCCGCGGCGGCAGGGCGCCACCTCAGCATCATGGGTGTATTGGGGTGCTTGTGCATTCTTGCTTCTCTCACGGAGTTAAGACCAGTCGTGGATGACGGGCGTGTGCCCTCAATCCCCGAACTCCGACGGTCCCGACGACACCGCAGGCGTCATCGAGGACGCCATCGTGTCGAGGGGCGGGGCTTGGGTAGGGCCCCGGCTGGCGATTCGGAAAGGGATCCTTTCCTGTGCCGGTTTCTACGCTATGTAGGCCGAAGCCTGCTTATCAAACCGTGATTCGAGGTCCGAAGAACCGTGTTTTGCTCCACCCATGCAAGCGCTTGCATTGTCCAACCCGCGCGCGTGGCACAGGAGAATAGGTGCGTCAAATACCGCCCCACAAATCAGATTTAGTGTGAAATGTCACCCGGCGGAGGCCAAGGAAGCCAGTCCTTCGGTGCCCGTCGGCGAGCAGTCGGCGGGCATTCCGGGGCCGTCCAAACCTCAGGCGCCACTCGTTCCATGGCCTACTTGCAGTTGGCCGCAATCCAACCGGTCACGGGAGCCATGGCGTCCTGGAACTTGCCGCTGGAGTAGACGGTCTGGTCGTTCAGGCCCGCGACGGCGACGTGGTTGAGTTTGGCGAAGTCGGCCTTGAGGCTGTCCGGAACCCGCTCTGCGGTGCGGCTGAGTTCGGCCTTGAGCTGCTCAAGTTCGGCGGTTTTGCCCTGCGCCGCCGACAGCGGGAACAGCGAGGCGCCCGTGGCCTGCTCCGAGATCGTCCTGCACGCCTCCGCCGCCGTCGGGAAGTCGCCATACGGGCCGGACGTCCTGGTGGGGCTGGCCGTCGCGGAGGCGGTGGCGGACGCTGCCGGGGACGACGACGACGACGACGGGGCCGCGGCTTCCGGCGCGGCGCAGCCGGTCAGGGCCGCGGCGGCGAGGAGGGCGGTGACGGTCAACGGGCGGCGGGTCTTGTGCATAATGCTGTTCAAAATCACTCTTCCTGGTCGGGCTTGCGCCGCGGACCTGTCAGGGACGGTTCGCGGCAATGGCGTTCTTCCCCAGCGTGCGAGTCTAGCCGGGCCCGTCGCCGGGTCCGCAACCGCGCGCGACGTCGTCGAACTCCCATCGATTGCTCCCTAACCGCCGTTTTGAGGCTTCAAAAGGGCGGCTACCCAGCAGTCGATGGGATTCGGGGCACTCGATAGGGTTAAAGAAGAAAAGCACCAGTTCCGAAGAACTGATGCTTCCCAGTGGTGGCTCCGACCGGCGTCGATCCGGTGACCTTTCGATTTTCAGTCGAACGCTCTACCAACTGAGCTACAGAGCCTAGGTGACGTGTCACCATGACGGCCGGAATTTCTTCTGGCAATCAGAGCGACCCTGACGGGACTTGAACCCGCGACCTCCGCCGTGACAGGGCGGCGCGCTAACCAACTGCGCTACAGGGCCTTGCTTTTGCTGCTTGTTTACTGCTGTTTCTTGCTGTCTGCAGTATCGCTACTGCAATTTTTCAAGGCCTTTAGCCTACCAGACTTTTTCATCCGGCTTGACCAGTTCCTTGCGTACCCCCAACGGGATTCGAACCCGTGCCGCCGCCGTGAAAGGGCGGTGTCCTAGGCCGCTAGACGATGGGGGCCAGGACGCCATCCGGAAAAACACTGAACCAAGGGCAAAAATTAAGGGCCGAAGCCTTCGTTTTTGTTCCCTTCGGGTTCCTCCGAACTGGACCTATAAAACTATAGGGCCAACTTCCGGAATCTCCAAAATCCGCTCCACCAAACGGTAATAAGCTCTGGACAGGGCCCGTAGGGCTGTGCGGATGATGGACGGATGGACGCCCTTGCTGCCCTCAATGAGATCGCCTTCTGGCTGGAACGCGAACGCGCCACCACCTACAAGGTGCAGGCCTTCCGCAAGGCGGCCGGACTGATTGGCGGATTCTCCCCCGCGGAACTGGCGGCACGACGGGCGGATGGCCGGCTGAAGCGGATGAAGGGGATCGGCGACCGGACCTTCGAGGTGATCGCCCAAGCGGTCGACGGCGGCGTTCCCGACTACCTTGCGGCCCTGCGCGAACGAGGCGCCGAACCGCTCGCCACCGGCGGGCAGGAGTTGCTGGCAAGCCTCCGCGGCGACCTGCACACGCACAGCGACTGGTCCGACGGCGGTTCGCCGATCGAGGCCATGCTGGACGCGGCCCGGACGCTGGGCCGTGAGTACCTGGCCCTGACCGACCACTCCCCCACGCTCAGGATCGCGAACGGCCTGAGCGCCGAGCGCCTCACCGAACAGCTGGAGGTGATCGCCGGGATCGGCGCCGGGACCGGATCGGCAGGAAACGGCACAGACCACCCCCAGGTCCGGCTGCTCTCCGGCATCGAAGTCGACATTCTGGAGGACGGGACGCTGGACCAGGCTCCGGAACTGCTGGACCGCCTCGACATCGTGGTGGCCAGCGTGCACTCGAAGCTCCGCTCCGACCGCCGGACCATGACCCGGCGAATGCTGGCCGGCATCGAGGACCCGCACACCCGGGTGCTTGGCCATTGCACCGGCCGACTCCTGAACGGCTCCCGCGGGACGCGGCCGCCGTCGGAGTTTGACGCGAAACGGGTGTTCGCGGCGTGCGCGGAAGGCGGCGTCGCCGTCGAGATCAACGCCCGCCCGGAACGCCAGGACCCGCCGGACGAACTGATCCAAGTGGCCCTCGACGCCGGGTGCCTGTTCAGCATCGACAGCGACGCGCACGCGCCTGGCCAGCTGGATTTCCTGCAATACGGTGCGGAACGGGCCGCCCGGAACGGCGTTCCTGCGGAGCGGATCATCACCACCTGGCCGGTGGACCGGCTCCTCGAGTGGTCCCGACGCGGCACGTAGCGACTGCCGGCACGGCACTCAGGCGAGCAGCAACACGGCGAGGGTGACCATCACGACGGCGATTCCGGCGTCGAGCACCCGCCAGGCCGCCCGGCGCCGGAACACCGGCGACAGGAACCGCGCCCCCGCACCGAGGGCAGTGAACCAGGCGATACTCCCAAGTCCGGCCCCGGCGGCAAACCACCAGCGGCCGGTCTCGCCCTGGGCGGCCGCGAGTGAGCCGAGCAGCAGGACGGTGTCCAGGTAGACGTGCGGGTTCAGCCAAGTGAAGGCCAGGCAGGTGGCCAGCACGGCCGCCCTGCTTCCCGGGGGCTTGTCTCCGGGCAGGTCCAGCTGTTCCCCGCGGACCGCGCGCCGGGCCGCAAGCGCCCCGTAGACCAGCAGGAAGGCGGCCCCCGCCCATCTGATCACCACCAGGGCGGCGGGCGCCTGGTCCAACAGCACGCCGATGCCCGCGACGCCCAGCAGGATCAGCACCAGATCCGAGACTGCGCAGACGGCCACCACCATGGCCACATGCGAGCGCTGGATACCCTGGCGAAGGACGAACGCATTCTGGGCACCGATGGCAACAATGAGGGACAGGCCGGCGGAGAGGCCGGCAAACACGGGGAGGATCACCCTTCGACGGTAAGCGCCGAATAGAGATGAAGACAGCTAATCTTTCTGTTCCTACATAAGATGAGCTAATGATCGACATTTCCCCGGAGCAGGCACGGACACTGGCGGCGATCGTCGCTCACGGAAGTTTTGATGCCGCCGCCGCCCACTTATCCGTGACGCCCTCGGCCATCAGCCAGCGGATCCGCGCCCTCGAGACGGCCGTCGGCCGCCCGGTGCTGACCCGGGCGCGGCCGGCGGAACTCACGGAGTCCGGCCAGGCCGTGGTGCGCTTCGCCCGGCAGCTGGAGCTGCTCTCCGCGGACCTCACCGGGGAGCTGCAGCCGGAGGAACCCCAAGGGCGGACTCGACTGACGCTGGTGATCAACAGTGATTCCCTGCACACCTGGGCGCTGGCCGGCCTGGCCGCGGTGGCGGGAAGGGTCCAGCTCGAAGTCCTCCGCGAGGACCAGGATTATTCGCTGGAGCTCCTGCGCAGCGGCGCCGCGGCCGCCGCCATCACCACCACGGCCAAGGCGGCGCCCGGGTGCTCCTCCCGGCGGCTGGGCGTGATGCGCTACCTCCCGGTCTGTACGCCCGGCTTTGCCGCCCGGTGGTTTCCCGACGGCGCCACGGCAGAAACGCTCGCCGCCGCACCAGTCATCGTTTTCGACCGCAAGGATGATTTGCAGGACCGGTACCTTCGGTCGGTGAGCCGCGCGGCACTGGAACCGCCACGGCACTACATACCGGCCGCCAACGAGTTTGGCGAGGCCATCCGCTGGGGAATGGGGTGGGGGCTGCTCCCCGAAATTGAAATAGCGGAGGAGCTGAAACACGGCACGGTGGTGGCCCTGGATCCAGCGGGGCACGTGGATGTTCCGCTCCACTGGCAGCAATGGCGGCATGGATCGGCCGCACTTGACGAGGTCGCCGCGGCAATCCAGGCCGCCGCCCGTCCGCTCCGGTAACTCCGGGCCGGTGACGGGGCCGGGTACGGAGCTGGGCTTGGCTACAGGTTGGCAGGATCTCGACTAGACCTGGCCGATTTCCGCCAGCTGCCGGGCCGCCGCACCGGCTAGATTGGCAGCATGGCAACAACAGCCGAGACCGGCTCCCCCTCCCCGGACAGCACGCACCCGGACACTACCCACCCCGGCAGCGCCCACGAAGCAGCCCCGCAGGCCGCAGCACGCGCGGCCCTCCGGCCCGGGCAGATCAGCGGGCTGGGAATCGCCGCCGTCATTATCACCGTGGTGCTCTGGGCGTCGGCCTTCGTGGGCATCCGCGCCGTCGGCCCCAGCTTCTCCCCCGGGCCGCTAACCTTGGGGCGGCTTGCCGTGGCCGCCGTCGTGCTGGGCCTGGTGGTCCTGCCCAAGTTCCGCAGGGCCGCCGTGCTCCCGCGGGGCCGCGAGTGGTGGCCCATCCTGGCCTACGGCGTGATGTGGTTCGGCGGCTACAACGTCGCCCTGAACGCCGCCGAACACCTGCTTGACGCCGGCACCGCCGCCCTGCTGATCAACGTCAACCCCATCCTGGTCGCCGTGATGGCCGGGATCATCCTGAAGGAAGGCTTCCCGCGCTGGCTGATCATCGGCAGCCTGGTCGCGTTCGGCGGAGTTGCGGTAATCGCCCTCGGCTCCGGCCAGCGGTCGACGGCGGACCTAGCCGGCGTGCTGCTCTGCCTGCTCGCGGCCGCCCTCGCGGCGGTGAGCGTGATCGTGCAGAAGCCGGTGCTCCGGAAATTCCCCGCGGCCCAGGCAACCTGGTTCGGCATCATGGTCGGCGCAGTGTGCTGCCTGCCGTTCAGCGGCCAGCTCGTCGCCGAACTGCAGGCCGCTCCGCTGCCCGCAACGCTGGGGCTGGTCTACCTCGGCGTCTTCCCCACCGCAATCGCATTCACCACCTGGGCGTACGCGCTCTCGCTGATCGACGCCGGCAGGCTTGCCGCCACCACCTACCTGGTGCCCGGCACCACCATCCTGATCTCCTGGCTGGTGCTGGGCGAAATTCCCACCGTCTGGGGCCTGGTGGGCGGCATGATCTGCCTCGCCGGCGTGGCCCTGACCCGGCGCCGTTCCCGGGCCCTGCCCGGCACTCCGGCCAGGTCCTAGGGGCAGGGAGATGTCCGCCTCCCTTCCGCCCGGCCTGCCGATCATTCCCGGCGGAAACAACAACGACGGTACCGTCCACGACGGCGGACCCGGTCCGTTCCCGATGTCCGAGGACGAGTTCGAAGCCGCGGTGGGCGACGCCCTGGACCGCATCCCGCCGGAACTGGCGAAGACCATGGACAACGTGGCCGTCTTCATCGAAGACGACTACACCCCGCAACCCGGCGAGGACCCGGACACGGTGCTGCTGGGTCTCTACGAGGGCGTGCCGCTGACCGAGCGGGACTCCTGGTGGGACGCCGGCTCGCTGCCGGACCGGATCACCATCTACCGCCGGCCGATCCTGGAGCTCTGCGCCTCCCGGGAGGACGTGGTCGAGGAAGTGACGGTCACCGTGGTCCACGAGGTCGCGCACCACTTCGGCATCAGCGACGAGCGGCTGCACGAACTCGGCTGGGGCTAGCCGCCTCCAGTACGACTAGCCTTGGAGGCATGGGACACGACCACAGCCACTCGCACGGGATGACGGCGACCGGGAGGCACCGCAAGCGCCTGATCGCCGTGCTGGGCATCACCCTATCCGTGGTCCTAATCCAGGTTGTGGGCGCCCTGGTCTCCGGCTCGCTGGCGCTGCTCGCCGACGCCGGGCATATGCTCTCCGACGCCGCCGGCGTCTTCATCGCGCTGCTCGCCGCCTGGATCGCCGCGCGTCCGGCGAATGATGCGCGGACCTACGGCTACCAGCGGGCCGAGGTCCTCGCCGCGCTGGCCAACGCGCTGGTCCTGATCGTCATTTCCGTGGTCATCTTTACCGAGGCCATCCGGCGCCTCGGCTCGGCCCCCGAGGTCCAGACCGACGTCATGCTTTCCGCCGCCGTCCTGGGTGCGGTGGCCAACCTGGTCTCGCTGTTGATCCTGCGCGGCGCCCAGAAGGAAAGCCTCAACGTCCGCGGCGCGTACCTGGAGGTCCTGGGCGACCTGTTGGGCTCCTTCGCCGTCATTGTCGCCGCGATCGTCATCATGGCTACCGGCTACCAGGCCGCGGACACCATTGCCTCGATCCTGATCGCGCTGATGATCCTGCCCCGGGCCTGGCACCTGCTCCGCGACGTCGTGGACGTGCTGCTCGAAGCCACTCCCAAGGGAGTGGATGTCCAGATGATCCGCGAGCACATCCTGGCCGTGGACGGCGTGGTGTCCGTTCACGACATCCACATCTGGACCATCACCTCCGGGGTGCCGGTGTTCTCCGCCCACGTGGTGGTGGAGGATGCGGCGCTCGGAGCCCGCGGGGCGGACCGGGTGCTGGACAAGCTGGTCAGCTGCCTGGGCTCACACTTCGACACCGAGCACTGCACTTTCCAGCTCGAACCGGTCACCCACGCGGAACACGAGGCCCACCAGCACGCCTGACGGCCCGTCGCCTGTACGGCCGGCACTGCCCGGAACTGCTTTCGGCGGCCCGGAACCACCGTCGAACGGCACGACACGCCCCGTAGGGTGTGCCCAAATCACATGCTTGTTGTTTATGTTACTGATGTGCCCTTTGTTGCCAAAGTGGCGTATGGCACGTAGCCTCGTCCCTGCTGGGCGATCCGCAGAGGGGCCATTCACGTGCCACATTCCTACCTCGCTCGCGCCAGCCTAACTGCAACGAGGTTTTCCATGGCTTGGACCGGATCCGGCGGCAAGGCTGCGGCACTCTGCACCGCCGTCGTACTGCTCGGCGCACTTGCTGTCCCGGCCCAGGCCTCCCCCGGGGCCGCACGGCCCGCTCCGTCCCTGGGGGTGCCGGCCGCGCCGGAGCTGCCCACGCCCGGGGAAATCGCCGCGGCCAAGTCCAGTGAACGCGCGACGGCGGACCAGGTGACCCGGATCGACCGGATCCTGGCGGACGCCTCTGCGGCCAAGGAAGCTGGCCTGGCCACCTCACTCGCCGCCAACAACGCCTATGCGGACGCCCTGGTGGAACTGCAGATCAGGCGGGACGCCGCCGCCCTGGCGGAGGCCAAGGCCGCGGCCGCCGAGGCCGAGCAGAAGAAAGCCCGCCGGCTGATCGGCCAACTCGCCGGCGACCTTTACCGCAATGGCGGCATGACACCGGCGCTCAGCCTGGTAAGCGGGAACGGCGAGGCGCTCCAGCAGGCCGCCACGCTCGAGGCGGTGGCTGCCGGCCGGAACCGCGCCTTCCAGGCCGCGGAGAATGCTGCCGCCGCCGCGCGGTCATCGAAGGACGCCGCTGCGGACGCGGACCGCGCCGCCGACGACGCTGCCCGCACCGCGGAGTCCCGCAAGACCGACGCCGAACGCGCCGACAAGGACCGGCAAAAAGCGGTGTCCGATGCCGCCGCCCAGCGGAAAATCCTGGTAGGCCAGCTGGCCTCGCTGCGGAACACCACCGTGGCACTGGAGTCCGCCCGGGTGGATGCTTTGGACCGGCAACGCCAGCAGGCACGGCTCGCGGCACTTACCGCGGCGGCTGCCGCCGGCCCGGAGCCTGCCCGGGCAGCGGAGCCTGGGCCGGTTTCGCCGGCGCGCCCGGCCGGTACAACGCCGACGCCGCCCGCGGCGCCCCGGTCACCGGCCGTGCCGGAGCCGGTTCCCACCGTCCCGGTGCCCGTCCAGCCAGCACCGGTCCAGCCCGCACCCATCCGGCCCGCTCCCGCGCCGGCACCCCGTCCGGCACCGGCACCCGCGCCGCGTCCCGCCCCTCCGGCGCCCGTACTTGCTCCTGCTCCTGCTCCTGCTCCTGCTCCCGCGCCGGGCGGTTCCAACCAGGTGGCAATTTCCGCGGCCCTGAACAAGGTCGGTTCGCCGTACTTCTATCAGTACGGCGGCACCGGCGCCTACGGCTTCGACTGCTCCGGCCTGGTCCAGAACGCGTTCGCCGCAGCCGGCAAGCAGCTGCCGCGCACGGCTGCCCAGCAGTACGCGCAGGCTCCGGTGCACGTGCCCCTCTCCGCGGCGCAGCCCGGCGACCTGCTGGTCTGGGGCTCCGCCCCGGGCTTCTACCACGTGGCCATCTACCTGGGTGGCGGCCGCGTGGTCCAGGCGCTGAACCCGGAGAGCGGGCTTACCGTGACGGACCTTGCATCCATGTCCGGGATGCAGTTGTACCCGTACGCCGCCCGGTACTGAGTCGGCGCATTCGGGGCGGCTGCTCAGGAACGGGCCGAAAAATGCGCTCATCAATTCGTGTCCGCTGCAACAGGGCACCCGGAACTCCGGAGTACCTTTGAGACACTGTCGAAAAGCTCGGCGGTCCATTCAGGAGGTGACGTGGTCGTAGCACCGGAGACCGTGGACGGCGGCAAGGGCAGCGTCGTACTGCGCGACGACGGCCTCGTTCACCTGCTGTGGTCGCCTGGGATCAACATTGAGGTAGAGGACGCCAGGGCCGCAATGGCGAAAGTCAATGAAATATGCCGCGGCGTGCCTCACCCGATGCTTGTCGACATGGCTACCGTCGCCTCGGTGAGCCGGGAAGCCAGAAGCATCTGGTCGATTCCCTGCGACGCCGCCCGGATCGCTTTGTTGGGGCGTTCACCGGTGGACCGGGTCCTGGCGAACTTTTTTCTCGGCGTGCATATACCTCCCTGCCCTACGCGCTTCTTCACCTCCCGCGACGAGGCGACGGACTGGCTCTATGCCGAGCCGTAGAGGTCGGGATCTGGCGACTCAGCAGCAGCACCAGCGGCGCGCCGGACTTCACCGTATTTTTCCTCGGTCCGGGACACATGAGCCCTGAGGAGGGCATCGAGGACCCGCGCCTGCAGCAGTTGGTTGACGGCATTGTCCGGCTGGCCGCCGGAGAGCTGAGCGCGCGTATCGAGCCCTCAGAACAAAGAGATGCCATCGACGCCGTCATTACCGGCGTCAATCTCCTGGCCGAAGAGCTCGGGTATATCTACTCGGACCTTGAGGATCGCGTGGCGGCCCGAACGGCCATGTTGCGTCGAACGCAGGTGGAACTGGAGCATATGGCCAAGACCGATGCTCTGACCGGTCTGGCCAACAGGACTTTACTCAACGAGCGGATCCACGAGGCAATCCAGACCGGCCCGGTCGGCGAAGATGCCCCCGCCGTGCTCATACTGGATCTGGATTCATTCAAGGCTGTCAACGACACCTTGGGCCATAGCGCCGGCGACGCCGTTTTGGTCGAGGTCTCCCGCCGACTGCGTTCCGTCGTGCGGGCTGGCGACACCGTGGCGCGGCTCGGCGGCGATGAATTCGCGGTCCTCATCGTCGGAGCCAGCACCGAAGAAATCATGCTCATCGCGCACCGGGCCTGGGAAGCCCTACAGGAAAGCGTGGATATTGGCACAGAAACGGTCTGGAGCACGGGCAGCATCGGCATCTGTATCCGCGGCGCCGGGTACTCGGCAGAGGAACTGGTGCGTGGTGCCGACATTGCGATGTATCAAGCCAAAGCCCAGGGCAGGAACAAGGTCCAGCTCTTCCACCCGGATATGCTCAATGCCGTTCAGGAAAGATCGCGGATCACCGCCGAACTACGAACGGCAGCTGATAGTGGCCAGCTGGCGTTGCTTTACCAGCCGGTAGTCGAACTAGCGTCCGGCAGAGTCGCCGGTGTCGAGGCCCTCGTCCGGTGGCACCACCCCGTACACGGCACAATCATGCCGGACAGCTTCATTGGGATCGCCGAAGAAACCGGCCTGATCCAGGAACTTGGACGGTGGGTGCTCCACGAAGGAATCTCCCAACTGGGCCGCTGGAAACGAGCCGCACCCGAGCTATCGGATTTCTGCCTGCACATCAACCTCTCGGCCGCCGAACTCCTTCGAAACGATCTGCTCGAAGACGTCAGCGGGACCCTGGCGAAAAATGACATCGAACCGTCCCGCCTGGTCCTCGAGATTACCGAGAGCGTACTTATGTCCCGGGGTACGGGAGAAGAACAGGTACTGGAAAAACTCCGCGCCCTCGGCGTCGGGCTGCAGATCGATGACTTCGGCACCGGCTATTCATCCATCAGCTACCTTCGGACCCTTCCCGCCGACACAGTGAAGGTTGACCACTCCCTCATCAAAAACCTCGAATCCGACCTCCAGCAACAGAAATTCGTTGCTGCCATCCTGCAATTGATATCGGCAGCCGAACTGGAAGCGATCGTCGAGGGCATCGAAACCGCCGAACAGGCCGCTCAGCTGCAAGCAATGGGCTGCCTCTACGGGCAGGGCTATTACTTGGGACGCCCCGGCCCCGCCGCGGCGATACTCGAACGGATCAGCGGCTCCGAGCCCCGGCGGTAATGTTTGTCTATGCCGAAGTTTTGGGACCGAATGCTGCTAGTCCCGACCGTATCGCGCCTGGTGTCCGGTGCGCCGAAAGACCCGCATGCAGCCTGGGAACAATACTGGACCGGCATACGTGCCACGGGTGACAAAGGAGACGTTCTCTGGGACGCCGGCTCCGCGGCCGAGCGCAAACAGTACACAGAGATAGTTCTCGCGCATTTTGATCCGGACCTGCCCGTCATCGACATCGGATGCGGCAACGGGACGTACAGCAGATGGCTTGGCTCCCTTTTCCCCAAGGTCCTCGGGGTTGATGTCTCCGCCAGCGCCGTTGCGAGGGCCACTGGGGAAACCAGCGACAGCCAGAACCCCGCTTACGCAGTCCTGGACGCCACGGAGGCGGGCGCCGGAGAACTCCTCTTGGAGCGACTAGGGCCCGCGAACGTTTTCATCCGCGGAGTGTTTCACGTCCTCAAACCAGCCAAACAAGCCGCGCTGGCGGACAACCTGAGCACCATCGTCGGGGGAGCCGGACGCGTGTTTTTAGCCGAAACAAATTTCCCCGGAAACAGCCTCGACTACCTGGCCGAACTGGGTGCAACAAGAGGACACGTACCCGCACCCTTGCAGCGGGCCCTGCAAAACCTGCCCCGCCCGGGGCGTTTCGGCGCCGCGGAGCGACGCAGCGTCTTCCCCGACACAAGGTGGGGCACCCTCGCGGACGGACCGATCGACATCGAGGTCATCCCCATGAACCCCGCCGGCCGGCCGCAACGGGTTCCGGGTTACTTTGCCCTCATGGCCGGCGCGCAATCCCCGATGCCCGAGGGCACATCACTCGGCGCTCCGCGCGGTTAGGCCGTTCTGGCAGTCGGCACCGTTCACGGGTCCCCGGGATCTCGTCGGTCCTAGGAGAGCACGTCCTTCGTGGTGAAGCAGGCGTAGGCGAGGGCGCCGAAGAAGGCCAGGTAGCCGCCCTGCAGCAGCGCGTTGGCGGCGAACGATTCCCAGGCGACGGGCTGGCGCAACAGGTCGGCGAAGTCGAGCCACCGGTGCGTGAAGAGCCACGGGTGCAGCCACTCCAGCTGCGGCAGCGCGTCGGCAACCTGGGCGACGACGGCCAGCACCACCGTGGCCGCCATCGCACCGACGGGCACGTCCGTCAGGGACGACATGAACAGGCCAATGGCGGACAGTCCCACAAGTGAAACCGCCAGATAGGCGGCAATCAGCAGCAGCCGCCCGAACGCCTCGCCGGCGCCGATCGAGTCGCCGGAAAGCAGGGTCACCGGCCCCACCGGGAACAGCGCCGCTCCGATGCCTGCCCCGACCAGGGCCACCGTGAACGGAGCTGCGACGGCGAACACGGCGGCCCCGGCGTACTTGACCACCAGCAGCCGACCCCGCCCCGCCGGGGCAGCCAGGAGGTAGCGGAGCGTCCCCAGCCCGGCCTCGCCGGCCAAGGTGTCGCCTGCGACCACCCCGATCGTGAGGGGCAGGAATAACGGGACGGCGACCAGCATGGCCGTAACGCCGACGAACAGGCCGTTTTGGCTGATCCGGTCCAGGAACGCGGGCCCGCGGCCGGCCGGCACCGCCGAGGAGAGCCGCACGGCCACGGCGATCAGCACCGGGATGGCGGCCAGGGCGAGCAACATGGCCCAGGTCCGGCGGCGGCGGAAGAGCACACTCAGCTCGGAGCCGAGCAGCCGCAGGCCCGGTGCCCTGGCCACCCCCGGCGCCGAAGCGGCCGGCGCTGAAGCGGCAGCGGCCGGCGCCGAAGCGGCCGGCGGGGCAGCCGTCAGCTGAGGCTCCCCGGGGGCGGGGTCGCCTGGACTCGGGGCGGGCGGATCATTGCGCAACGTCGAACCCCTCCCCGGTCAATTCGACGAAGCGGTCCTCGAGGCTGCCCTGTTCGACGGCGAAGCCGCGGACCCTGACGCCGGCCGCCACGAGCTCCGCCACCAGCTTCTCCGGCGAGGGGGCGCCGGCGCCGGGACCGGCGGGCAGCGGAGCATACAGCACCTCGCCCCAGGTCCCGGCGGTCCCGCCGACGGAAGCACCGCCGTCGGGCCTCCCGCCGTCGACCTGCAGTCCCAGGCCGGCCATCACCTGGGTGGCGGCGCCGGGGTCCGGGGTCAGCAGCCGGACCCTGGCCTGCCCGGCCTGCCGCAGTTCGGGCAGGGGGCCCTGGGCCACCAGGCGGCCGGCGCTCATGATGGCGGCGTGCGTACAGATCTGTTCCACTTCGGCCAGCAGGTGGCTGGAGACGAACACGGTGGCGCCGTCCGCGGCGAGGGACCGGACGAGGTGCCGCACCTCGCGGGTACCCTGCGGGTCCAGGCCGTTGGTCGGCTCATCCAGCACCAGGAGCTCCCGGGGTGCCAGCAGCGCGTTGGCGATCCCCAGCCGTTGCTTCATGCCCAGCGAATAGGCCCGGACCTTTTTGTCCGCGGCGTGCGCCAGGCCCACCCGTTCCAGCGCTGCGTGCACCCGGGCGCGCCGGGTCCCGGCGGGGGCTTCCGGATCCGCGGCGTCAAAGCGCAGCAGGTTCGCGGCGCCGGAGAGGAAGGGGTAAAACGCCGGCCCTTCCACCAGGGCGCCCACCCGGGGCAGCACCGCGCGCAGCTGCCGCGGCATCTCCTCGCCCAGGACACGGACCGAGCCGCTCGACGCCGCCGCGAGGCCCAGCATGATCCGGATCGTGGTGGTCTTGCCCGAGCCGTTGGGGCCCAGGAAACCAAAGACCGAGCCTTTGGGTACCGCCAGGTCGACGCCGTCGACCGCCAGCTGCCGGCCGAAGCGCTTGCTCAGGCCCCGGGTCTCGATGCTCAGTTCGGCGGAAGGCGCGACGGCGGTCACCGGGCGGCAGCTGCGGCCTGGAGCCGCTCGAGCGGGACCGACCCGGCGAGGATGCGGCCGTCGTCCAGGATCAGCACGTTCAGCAGGGCGCTGGAGAGGAGCCTGCCACCGGCCACGGGGACCGCGGCCTGGGCCAGCAGCGACGCCGCGCTTCCGGGTTTGCCCTGTTGCTGCGGGGTGCCGTTGCCCAGCGCTGCCTGGGGCACGGTGCCGGCGGGCAGTTCGACGATGGACTCCCAGCCGGTCCCGCTGATTTTGGCTTTGTCCTGCGCAGCCGCGGCGGGGGCCTTCGTGGCCGGACCGGGCCGTTCCTTGGCGCCGGCTGCCTTGTGGTCCGGAACCGGGAGCTCCTTGACGGTGGCGCCGGGCGGCGGGCTGAACTGGAAGATGGCGGCGTCCGGGGCCTCCAGCGAAAGCTTGGTGAAGGCGACGCTGAACGCCGGTTCGGCCTGGCCGCGCGCCCTCAGCTCGACGCCGAGCGGCATGCCGCTTTGGCCGTCGACCGAAACGGCCACCGAGGCCAGCAGCGTGGTCGAGGAGCGGGGCGTGAGCACCAGGCGGTAGGCGGCGCGCCCGGCGACCTCCACGTCCGCGCCGACGCTCACATCGCTGCTGCGGTCCAGCGTGGCGAGGAGCTTCGCGGCCAGCACGTCCGGGGTGGGCACGGACTCCTGGCCGGACGGGTGGCGGTCTCCGGACCGGGCCGGGAGCACCGCGTGCGCGGCGGTGTTGTCCTTGGAGTTGTAGAACCAAAGCTCGTTGCCGTGCCGGATGACGTCGCGCTCGGCGAGCCGGTCCATCACCTGGACGCGGGCGTTCTGCGCCCCGTCGCGGTAAACCCTGGCCGTATGCGGTCCGGTCAGGAGTTCCAGCCAGGCGGTGTCGGCCGAGGCCGTTCCCGGACCGGTCTGCGGAAGTTCCGGCAGGCCCAGCTCGGAGGTCTGTTCCAGGGTCCCGGAGAAGGATGTCTGGCGGTGCTGGGCTACCAGCTCCAGCACTTGCTGGGGGGATTTGGCCGGCAGCGGATCCTGCGCGCTGGCCGGCAGGGATCCCGTCAGCACGCCGGCGGCGATCACGGCAGGGACGGTTGCGGCCGGCAGCCAGCGCAACCAGGTACGGGTCATTATGACCGCGCTCCAATATGGCTCATCATTCAAGGTTACGCCCGGAATCGGCAGGGATCACCGGGCGCCGGCAGATTCTTCCGCACCGCCGTCCGGAGCCTGCAGCGGGACCGCCGGCAGCACGGTGCCGGCGCCGCCGTCAACCGTAATGTCCTGCCCGGTGGCGATCAGCGAGGTGGCCTCCGGAACCCCGACGACGGCGGGAATCCCGTATTCCCGGGCGACGACGGCGCCGTGCGAGTTGGGGCCGCCCATTTCCATCACCAGTCCGCCGGCGGTCAGGAACAGCGGCGTCCAGCCCGGGTCCGTCGAGGGCGCCACGAGGATCTCGCCGGGCTCCAGCTGCGCCCCTTGTGGCTCCAGGATGACACGGGCCCTGGCGGTGACGGTGCCGGCCGAGGCCGGGCTGCCGGTCAGGAGCCCCGGGTTTCCCGCTGCTGTCCGGCCGGCACCGCCCGGCCGCGCCTCCGGTTCCGTCCCGTCCGAGAGCAGCACCCGCGGGATGTGCCGGCGGCCAAGTTCCCGGACGTAGGCTTCCCGGCGCTGCGCCACCAGGTCCTGCAGCGGCGCCCCGGCGAGGGCCTGCCGGACGTCGACCAGGTCCAGGAAAAAGACATCGTCCGGATCCGTGATGCGGGCGGCCGCCGCCAGCTCCGTCCCGATGGCCTGAAGTTGGACCCGGACCGCGGCCAGGGCCTCCACGATGTGGTACTTCGGCAGTTCCCGCAGCCCGGCGAACATCCTGGTGCGTCTCAGCGCCGCCCGCACCACCGCGCCACGCAGCCTGCCTCGCTCCCCCGCGGCCGCGGCGAGCCGCTCCACCTGGGCCTCGGCGTCCCGGGCGGCCCTGCTGAACTGACGGTCCGGGGCCTGGCCGGGGTCCTCCAGGCGCAGATAGTTGGCCAGGACTCCGAAGATGTAGGCAGGGTCATCGGACCAGCGCGGCATCCCGACGTCGATTTCCGCCACGGCCCGGTGGCCGTAGCGGCCCAGGAAAGCGGTGAGCCCTGACTGCACGCCGGAGGGCAGCGTTCCCGCCCGGTAGCGGCGGACCCGGTCCGGGACCGCCGCACCGTCGCGGGAGCCGTCGTCGGTGACCGCCGCGCCGTCGAACACCGCTGCGGACTCGGCGTCGGCCCGGATGGCTGCGGCGAGCTGCCAGAGCGCCAGGTCCATTTCCGTGGTGACGTTGCGGGGCAGTCCCCGCAGCACCTGTTGCAGCGCCCCCGGTCCGGGTTTTGGGCCCAGCAGCCTGCCGGCGGCCGCCAGCAGGGCGAAGCCCAGGGCCGGCAGGGGCAGGATGTTGGGCACCACCGGAAAGAGCTCCCGGCCAAGGATCCGCTCCACGTGGTCCAGCCGCTGCTCCGCGGTGGCACCGGCCGGGACTACCAGGGCGGCCCGGAACCGTTTACCGAACTGCTCCGCCCGGCGCAGCGCCGCCTCCGGCCGGAACAGTGCCCGGAGCAGCGAGCCGGGGACCCGGGCCCGCACCGCCACCGGGCCGATGTGCCGCAGCACCCGCCACGGGGACCGGCTGGTAACCGAAAAGCGGGGGTCCTGGAACAGCTGCCGCAACACGGCCGCGGAGCGGGCCTCCATCACGTCGAACACCCGGGGAACGATCGCCCGTCCGACGGCGCTGCGCACCACCGGGGTCAGGTCAAAGAAGAGCCGCTGCCCGGCCTGGACGTACGGCGCCGGCCCGTCATGCGGGGCGGGGACCTCGAACTGCGCCGCACGGGCCACGGACGAGGCGATCAGCCGGAAGGCCGCCAGCCCCATTGGGGTCAGCGGGCGGGTCAGGCCCTGGGCCAGGCTGAAACACAGGTAGACGCGGGTCCCGTCCCGGACCGTCGCACGCTCGGGCAAGGGGTAGAGCGTGGTGATGGCCCGGGACTGCGTCAACCATGCCGCGCCGCGCCGTCGATCGCCCATTCGAGGTCCTGCGGCGCGCCGAAGTGCACTTCCGCGCGGCGGCCCAGCAGCTCCAGCGCCAGCAGCCGGGCGTCGTCGACGCAGGGCGCCGTGCCGGCGTCGGGCTGGACGATCCGTTCGGTTCCGCCGCCCGGCAGCGGCCGGATGACCAGTTTTTTGCTGCCGATCCGGCGCTCCAGAATCCGCCGGGTGGCGCTGTCGACGACGAAGTGGTCCGGGTTGACCGCCCCGGACACCACCGCCTCGCCGAGGCCCGGGCTGGCGTCGATGACCGCTTCGTGCCGCCGGCCGGTGACCGGATTCGCGGTGAACAGGACTCCGGCCACCGCTGCGTCCACCATCCGCTGGACCACCACCGCAAGCGCCACCGACCCGGGGCCGATCGCGTGGGCGGCGCGGTAGCTCACGGCGCGGTCCGTCCAGAGCGAGGCCCAGCACTGCCGGACCGCGGCCAGGACCGCGTCGACGCCCACGACGTTGAGGAAGCTGTCCTGCTGGCCGGCGAAGCTGGCAAAGGGCAGGTCCTCGGCGGTGGCGGAGGAGCGCACCGCCACCGGGACGTCCGGGCCCAGCGCCGCGTAGGCGTCCTGCACGGCCGCGTTAATCTCCGCTGGAACTTCTGCGGCCAGGACCAGCCGGCGGGCGGCGGCGGCCAGTCCGGCGAGCCTGGCGAGGTCCCGGGGCGCGGCCGCGGCCAGCTCTGCGTGGACGGCGTCGAGCGCGGCAGTGGACGTGGCCTGCCGGTAGGCCCGGGTGGTCAGGCAGACACCCGGCGGAACCGGCAGCCCTGCGCGCAGCAGTTCGCCGAGGTTGGCCGCCTTGCCGCCCACGGCGGGCAGCAGCTCCGCGCCGGCCTGCTCCAGGGCGACCACCAGCCCCGGCGTCGGTTCCGGCGGTTGCGGTGGGCGCCGCCGCGGCGCTCCTGGATCGGGTAGCTGCCCCATCTGCCGGCCCCCTTCAACGACGAAGCATGCGGTCCCGGCGGTGGGCTAGGAGTCGCCGAGCATCGGGCCGAAGCTGGCCCGGTCGGCCAGCCGCGGGTCCTCACGGTCCGGGACCACCATCACCGGGCCCTTGGCGTGGTGCAGGATCCCGTCGGACGTGGATCCCAGCAGCATCCCGGTGAAGCCGCCGCGGCCGCGGGTGCCCACCACTACGAGTTCCACGTGCCGGCTGGCCTCGACGAGGATGTCGATCGGGGAGCCGTCCACAAGCTGGGTTTCAACCTCGAGCCGCGGGAAGTGGCCCTTGAGCCACGCCACGCCGGCGTCGAGCTGGACGCGGATATCCGCGAAGAGGGCTTCGCGGTCCATCGGGGCCGGGACCCAGGCGAGGGAGCCGCTGTATTGCGGGACCGCGCAGACCAGGCGCAGCGGCGCGGAGAGCCGTTCGGCTTGGGCCGCCGCCTCCAGGACCGCCACCCGGGCCTGCTCGGAGCCGTCCACGCCCACCACCACGACGTTTTCGACCGGCTGGTGGCCGGATTTTTCCCGTTCGGCCCGGACGTGTTTGTCCTGCGTGGTTTCGCCCAGCCGGTCGCCGCAGATGAGCGGCACCGTGACCGTGGGGCACTTGGCGTGCGCGGGAAGCGCGCTGCTGACCGATCCGAGGAGCCGGCCTACGAAGCCGCCCCGGCCGCGGGTGCCGAAAACCAGCAGTTCGGCGGTTTCGGTCATGTCCAGCAGGACCCCGGAGGCGTCCCCGTTCTCCACCGACGCATCGACGTCGATGTTGTAGCCGGCTACCTTGTCCATTGCCTGCTTCAGGATGGCTTCGGCGCCCTCCCGGATGACTGAATCGTCGACCGTGGCGTACCCGCCATCCAGCCCGGAGGCGGCGAAGACGGGCACCGAGTAGGCGGTCACGATGTGCAGCGGGCTGCCCCGTCGCGCCGCTTCGCGGGCGGCCCAGACCAGGGCACAGTGGCTGTGCTCCGAGCCGTCCACGCCGACGACGATCCCCCGAGGAGCGGACCGCTCGCCGGCGTCGTCCCCCGCCGGATCCGGGTACACCTGTTCTCGGGCCATGGGGTCCGCCTCCTCGCGTTACGTGGCTGTGTTGCGGCTATTCTGCCAGAAGTGTCAGGGTGCGGCGTCCACTGGAGGCGCAGGCAGGATTTACCAGGTGTTTACATACTTTGTGCCCGGGCCCGAAACCCGCGCAGCGGCGGCGGCCGGGCCTGCCGGAGCCTGGTTAAAACGCCGTAAAGCCGCGCAAATAGCAAAGCCGGACAGGCCCTGTTCACAGCCCGCAATCTTGGGTATCCTCTGAGGCATTGCTGAACCGAGACTCGTCTTTCAGATCGCCGGCTCCCTTGCGGGGCGCGTCAGGACGGATCGCCGGACCAGCGTTCCGGGCATCGGCCCGGAATCCGCACCATTCGAGGAGGGACCCCGCAGTGTCGAGCATGCCTGTGTACGGCGGTATCGAACGGACCAGCACTGTGGTCATCGGCACGGGCCTGTCCGGACTGGCGGTCGCCAGCGAACTGCAGCGCCGGGGTGTCGGAGCCATCGTGGTTGACGGACTGGACCTGCTCGGTGCCGGAAACCCGGCCAATACCTCCTCGCTGCAGCGCTGCGACGCGGCGGACGCTGCCACCCTCAGGGAGCGCAACGAAATCCTGCGCCACCTGCGGAACTACGCCGCCAGCCACAGCCTCGACATCCGCAACAACGTGCGGGCTCTGCAGCTGGACCACCTGGAGGCGGACGGCCGGGCGGTCGAGGGCCTTGACTTCCAAGAAGCCGGACACCCGGCGCAGCAGTGGGCCGTCAGCACGCCCAATGGCATCCTGTACGCCGACCATCTGGTGCTGACCCGCTGCGCGCACAGCCAACTGCGCCGCATGCTTGCCGACATGGGGGTGGCCGCAGGCCAGAACCTGATGGCGGCCATGCACGCGCTCGGCATGTACCTCGTCGGTGTCGGCGAGCTGATCACTCCCACGCCGAAGGAAGTCCTGCGCCAGGCCAAGCTGGTGGGCCAGGCGATTTCCGCCAAGGTCCACCCGGAGGGTATGCCGTCGCTGCTGCCAGCGGGCCTGGCGTTGCCGGCCTAGGAGCCGGCTTCGCCGTCGGTTCCGGCGCTCTCGTCTCCGTTGGGGCCGGCGCCGTCTTTAAGCCGCCGCTTCGCCATCAGGCCCAAGGCAACCAGGATGCCCACCGCCACCGCCACGAAGATCACGATGCTCCACGGGAAGGGCTGCGAGGCGTCCGGGGCCGGGGACGAGGGCGCGACCGTGGTTCCCGGCTGGGCGGTACCCAGCGTCGGTACCGATCCCGACGCCGGGGCCGTGCCGACCGCCGTCGAACCTGCGCCCGCCGCCGCCGCGGCGGTGAAGGTGAAGGTGCCCTCGATCGGGTGACCGTCCGCGCTGGCCACCCGCCACTGCACGGTGAAGGACCCTGCCGGTGCGCCCGTCTTGAGCTTCTGCGACGCCACGTTGTCCACGATCTCCACCGCGCCGTCGGCCCAGTTGGTCCCTGCGGCGTCGCTGACCTTGATCTGCGTGCCGATCGCCAGCGGTTTGTTGGTGAGCGTGAGTGACACCGAGGCCGGCGGGGTGGGCAGCGTCGCGCCGGCGGCCGGGCTGGTGGACTCCACGGCGTCGTGGGCCAACGCCGGAGCGGCACCCAGGAGCGCGATGCCCAGCAGGACCGCCACGGCGGTGATCAGGCCCAGCAAGGCGCCCGGAAGTTCTCGGATTGAACGCATGGAAGAACTGCTCCTTGTGTTGGCTTCCTTACAGACTAGGCGAATTTGGCAGGTGGGCGCCGTCACGCCTAATAGGATTTAGCTAACACCCCCTTTCCCTCCCGGAGGACCAATGCTTAAGCAGGGCTCTGCACTCGACCGGTATTTCAAGATTTCCGAGCGGGGGTCGAACTTCTCGCGCGAGATCCGTGGCGGGTTCGCCACGTTCTTTGCCATGAGCTACATCGTGGTGCTGAATCCGCTGATCCTTTCCGGCCCGGATTCGTCCGGCGGGACGCTCGGCTTCCCGGCTGTCGCCGCCGTGACCGCCTTCGCGGCGGGCATCCTGACGATCCTGATGGGGGCCTGGGCCAAGCACCCCTTCGCGCTGGCTACCGGCCTGGGCGTCAACGCGTTCGTGGCCGTCACCGTCGCCACCAACCCGGGCCTGACCTGGCCGGACATGATGGGCCTGGTGGTCCTCTCCGGCGTCACCATGCTGATCCTGGTGCTGACCGGTTTCCGGACCGCCGTGTTCAAGGCCGTCCCGGAAGGGCTCAAGACCGCGATCGTGGTCGGCATCGGCCTCTTTATCGCCCTGATCGGCCTGGTCAACGCCGGCTTCGTCCGCCGCATCCCTGACGTCGCCGGCACCACCGTGCCCGTCGGCCTCGGCTTCGACGGCAAGCTGCTGGGCTGGCCCACGCTGGTGTTTGTGGTCGGCCTGATCCTGACCATCGCCCTGGTGGTCCGCAAGGTCAAGGGCGCGATCCTGATCGGCATCATCACCTCCACCATCCTGTCCGTGATCCTGGAATTCACCCTGCACATCGGGCCCAGCTTTGACGGCAAGAACTTCAACCCGCAGGGCTGGTCCCTGGTGGCGCCCAAGTTCACCGAATGGGCCGCCCCGGACCTGTCCCTGATCGGCAAGGCCAACCCGTTCGGCGCGTTCGAGCACCTCGGCTTCGTCGCCGCGACCCTGCTGGCGTTCGTGATCCTGCTGAGCATCTTCTTCGACGCGATGGGCACCATGGTGGGCCTGGCCACCGAGGCCGGCACCATCGACAAGGACGGCAACATCCCCAACGTGGACCGCGTGCTGCAGATTGACGCCCTGGGCGCGATCGTGGGCGGCGGCGCGTCCGTCTCCTCCAACCAGATCTACGTTGAATCCGGCGCCGGCATCGGCGAAGGCGCCCGCACCGGCCTGGCCTCGATCGTCACCGGCCTGTTGTTCCTGGTCGCCATGTTCTTCACCCCGCTGATCAACCTGGTCCCGTTCGAAGCCGTGGCCCCGGCGCTCGTCGTCGTCGGTTTCATGATGGTCTCCCAGGTCGGCAAGATCGACTGGCAGGACTGGGGCATCGCGATCCCCGCGTTCCTGACCTTCACGCTGATGCCGTTCACCTACTCGATCGCCAACGGCCTCGGCGCCGGCTTCATCTCCTTTGTGCTGATCCGCCTGGTCCAGGGCCGCGCCCGCGAAGTGCACCCGCTGATGTGGGTTGTGGCCGCCGCGTTCCTGCTGTTCTTCGGGATCGGCCCGATCGAGGCCGCGCTCGGCCTGCACTAAGGATCCCGGCCCTCCCCCTCCGCCGAGATGGCATTTGGCGGCAGTGTTTTTGGAAAACATTGCCGCCAAATGTCATCTCGGCGGCGTTTAAGCCGGGGTTTCCGGGATTTCGGACACCCCGACGGCGGCGCTGCTGGTTTTCCGCCCCGGGCTGCGGTGAGCTAGGGACATGCCTTCCGCCAACCCCGCCGTTGATGTCCCGCCGCAGCCCTGGACCGGAAGGTTCGACGGCGACGGCGCCGACCACCGCCGCTGGTGGCAGGCGGTAACGCCCCACACTGGGCACCCGGCTGCGCACCCGCAGCCGGCCCGCTCCCCCGCCGCCCGGCCCGCCGTCATCCTCGGCTTCGGCAGCGACGCCGGCGTGCGGCGCAACAAGGGCCGGGTCGGGGCGGCTGCCGCACCCGCCGCCATCCGCGCCGCGCTCGGCCCGCTCGCCTTCCACCTGGACCGGGAAATCCACGACGCCGGCGATGTCACCGTGGCCGGGGACACGCTCGAGGCCGGGCAGGCGCGGGCCGGACTGGCCATCACCGGGCTGCTCGACGCCGGCGCCCTGCCCGTGGTCCTGGGCGGCGGCCATGAAACCGCGTTCGCCAGCTACCTGGGCGTCGCCGGGTCCGCCGCGGTCCGCGAAGGCCTGAGCCTGGGGGTGCTGAACCTGGATGCCCACTTCGACCTCCGCGACGAGCCCGTGCCCAGTTCCGGCACCCCGTTCCTGCAGATGGCCCGGGCGGAAGCCGCCGCGGGCCGCGAACTGAAGTACGCCGTCGTCGGGATCTCCGAACCGAACAACACCCGTGCGCTGTTCCGGACCGCGGCGGATCTGGGCGTGGACTACCTGCTGGACGAGGACTGCTCCGCGGACGCCGCGCAGGCGTTCGTGGCCGCGTTCCTGGCCCAGGTGGACGCGCTGTACCTGACGATCGACCTGGACGTGCTGCCGGCGTCGGTGGCACCCGGGGTGAGCGCCCCTGCCGCCTACGGCGTCCCGCTGCCGGTGATCGCAGCGGTCTGCCGGCAGGTGGCCGCGAGCGGGAAACTGCTGCACCTTGATGTCGCGGAGCTGAACCCGGAGTTCGACGTCGACGGCCGCACCGCCACGGTCGCCGCGCGGCTGATCAATACGCTGCTGCGGTAGCCGGCCGGCGGGGTTAGGGCGGGGCGGAGTTGAAGCCGGGCCGCTCAGATGGCGGTGTGCGGGGCCTGGCCCTCGTCGCCGTGCTCTTCCACCGCGCGGCGCTCGCGCAGCCGATCCAGCCGGTTCATCACCGGCGCCGTCGTTGCGCCGTGCAGCACGATCGACATGGCCACGACCAGCCCCACAAAGGCCCAGAGTTCCTGCGCCTGTGCGCCGAAGTTTCCGTGGCCCAGGGCGTAAGCGAGGTAGTAGAGCGAGCCGATGCCGCGGATGCCGAAGAAGGAGATGGCGATCCGTTCCCGCGGGCCGGTCTTGCCCCGCGCCAGCCCGAGCCAGCCCGCCAGCGGACGCACCAGCAGCAGGAAGGCCAGCGCCACCAGCACCTCGGTCCAGCCGATCCCGGCGAGGAGGCCGCGGGCGATCGCGCCGCCCAGCAGGACCAGGATGACCACGGTCAGGAGCCGCTCCAACTGCTCCACGTAGGAGTGCATCACCCGGTGGAAACCGTGGGTGCGTTCCGCGGCCCGGATGGTGACGGCGCAGACGAACACCGCGACGAAGCCGTAGCCCTCGATCAGCTCGGTCACCCCGTAGGCCAGGAACGTCGCCGCCAGTGCCACGAACCCCTCGGAGTGGTTGGAGAGCCGGATGCTCTCGTGCCGGGCCGTGAAGAAGAGCCGGCCCAGCAGCTTGCCCGTCCCGACGCCCAGCAAGACGCCGATGCCGATCCGCCAGAGCACGTCCACCGCGAGAAAGTTACCGAGCCAGCCGGACGGCGAGGCCCCGACAAAGCTGATGGCAATGGCGAGGTAGACGAACGGGAACGCCAGGCCGTCGTTCAGGCCGGCTTCGGAGGTCAGCCCGAAGCGGATCTCGTCCTCGCGTTCGGTTTCCTCTTCCTCGTCGGCGGGCTCCCCCACCTGCACCTCGGAGGCCAGGACCGGGTCGGTCGGTGCCAGCGCGGCCGCTACGAGGAGGGCGGCGCCCAGGCCGAGGCCCAGGAACCACAGCCCCAGCAGGGTCAGGCCGATGATGCACAGCGGCATGGCCAGTCCCAGCATCCGCCAGGTCGTGGACCACCGCCGGAGCCCCAGCGGCCGGTCCAGCGCCAGCCCGGCTCCCATCAGCGAGATGATGACGCAGACTTCGGTCAGGTGGGTGACGAACTCCCCGTGCTGCAGCGGATCAGGGTCCGGCAGCGCCGGCATCAGCGTGAACGCCAGCATGCCGGCGCCCAGGAAGACCATCGGCATCGAGAGCGGCGCGTTGCGCAGCAGCTTGGGCAGCACCGCCGCGATGAAGACGGCGATTCCGGCCGCGACGAAGACAATACTGGAACCCTCAAACATCTGCACGCCCTCCTGCCGCGACCGGGGAGCAGGCCCGGAATGGGTCGGGGCGCCGTTCCCAAAAGAACGGCGCCCCTCGCCTAAAAGATATACCGCCACCTGCACACTATCGGCTCCGGGCCGGGACGCCACGCCGGACAGACTAGAATGGAGGGCGGCCAACCGGCCGGATTCTAGGAAAGACCAGTTAATGAACACACACACCATGCGGACCCAGGCCTCTGACGCAACGTCCATCAAGCTCTCGTTCGCCAGTGCCCACGAGGTCCACTACGGCCTCGAAAACGCCGTCAACACCCTGATCGCCTCGGCCGTCCAGGACCGCCGCTGCGGGATCCGGGTTACCCGCCACGAGCCGGGCGCCTACACCGTGGCACTGGATGACACCGTGCCGTTCGGCGAGACCCACGAGGACGTCGCCGCCTAGCCTGCGCGGGCCGGGACAGGCCAAGGGCCGGTGAGGGATGCACCCCTCACCGGCCCTTTTTCCTTGCCCCTGGCGGGGCGGGGCGCCTAGCTCCGCCGCACCTGGACGCCGTCGGACTTCAGGAACAGCTGCGTCTCCGACGGCCCTGCCGGCACCAGCCAGAGCACGTTGCCGCTGGAGGAAACCTCTTCGACTTCGCCGGCTGCCAGAAGCTGCGCGTGCTTCAGGATTTCCACCCGGTCCCCCGTCTTGAGGCTCCTCCAGTCGGAAACCGTGGCGGCGAATGCCGTGCGCCTGGACATAACCGTCCCGCGTGCTTTCATGAACTTCTACCCCTTTGTAGGTTCTTGCCACAACATCGTTGGTGTGGGCTTGATCATATTTTTACTACAATTCCTCCGGGCCCGCCCGCCGTGTTGCCGAACATTTCGGAGGCCCTCAGGAAATCCCGGGTACCGCGTATTTTGTTTGCCGTCAGGCCAGATTTCCGACGGCGGATTCGGCGGCGGCGCGCACCTTGCCCGACGCCACCAGCCGGTCCGCGGCTTCCAGTTCTGGCGAGAGGAACCGGTCGGCGCCCGGGCCGTCGACGACGTCGCGCAACACCGCGATGACCGCGGCGCCGGCCGGTCCCGGCGTCAGTTCACCGCCGGAGAGCTGCGTGCGGATGTCCAGGGCGCGGGCGGAAGTCACCAGCTCGATCGCCAGGACGCGGCGCAGGTTCTCCACCGCGCGGCGCAGCTTGCGGGCCGCGTGCCAGCCCATCGACACGTGGTCCTCCTGCATGGCCGAGCTGGGGATCGAGTCCACCGACGCCGGCACGGCCAGCCGTTTGTTGTCCGAGACCAGCCCGGCCTGGGTGTACTGCGCGATCATCAGGCCGGAGTCGACGCCGGGGTCCGCGGCGAGGAAGGCGGGAAGCCCGTGCGAGCGGGCCGGGTCCAGCATCCGGTCGGTGCGACGCTCGGCAATGGAACTCAGATCCGCGACGGCGATGGCCAGGAAGTCCAGCACGTAGGCCACCGGGGCGCCGTGGAAGTTGCCGTTGGAGCTGACCCGGCCGTCTGGCAGGACCACCGGGTTGTCGATCGCGGCCGCCAGTTCGCGGGAGGCCACCAGTGCCGCGTGGTCCACGGTGTCGCGGACGGCGCCGGCCACCTGGGGGGCGCAGCGCAGCGAGTAGGCGTCCTGGACCTTGGTGTCGTTGATCCGGTGCGAGGCCACGATCGGGGAGTTGGACAGCACCCGGAGCATGTTGTCCGCGGAGGCGGCCTGGCCCGGGTGTGGCCGGAGCGCGGCGTGCAGTTCGGGGAGGAACACCTGGTCGGTGCCGAGCAGCGCCTCGACGCTGAGCGCGGCGGTGATGTCCGCCGTCGTGAGCAGCTGGCGGAGGTCCGCGATGGCCATCAGCAGCATCCCCAGCATGCCCTCGGTGCCGTTGACCAGGGCCAGGCCTTCCTTTTCTGCCAGGGTGACGGGTTCAATGCCGTGCGCGGCGAGGAGCTCCGCGACCGGACGGCCGTCCTTGGCGCCGTACAGCTCGCCGTCGGGACCCAACGCTTCGCCCTCGCCCATCAGGACCAGGGCGCAGTGGGACAGCGGCGCGAGGTCGCCCGAGCAGCCCAGCGAGCCGAATTCGCGTACCACCGGGGTGATGCCGGCGTTGAGGACATCCACCATGGTCTGCAGCACCACGGGGCGGACGCCGGTGCGGCCGGAGGCGAGAGTCTTGGCGCGCAGGAACATGATGCCGCGGACCACCTCGCGTTCCACGGCCGGGCCCATGCCGGCGGCGTGGCTGCGGATCAGCGACTTCTGCAGCTGGGTGCGCAGCTGGTTGGGGATGTGCCGGTTGGCCAGCGCCCCGAAGCCGGTGGAGATTCCGTAGGCCGGGGTCTCGCTGTGCGCGAGGTCGTCGATGTGGGCGCGCACCGTGGCGACGGCGTCGAGGGCGTCCTGGGCGATGGTCACCTTGGCGTCGTGGCGGGCGACGGCGACGACGTCCTCCGGGGTGACGCCGCTGGCGCCGAGGGTGACGGTGAGCGGAGCTTGCGTTGTCAGGGTCATGATTCCTACTTCTTTGCTTCTGCGGAGTCCGTGGGGAGCATCGGGATGCGGACGCCGCGTTCTTTCGCGACCTCGACGGCGCGCTCGTAGCCGGCGTCGGCGTGGCGGATGACGCCCATGCCGGGGTCATTGGTGAGCAGGCGTTCGAGCTTCTCCGCAGCGAGGTCCGTGCCGTCGGCCACGGAGACCTGGCCGGCGTGGATGGAGCGGCCGATCCCGACGCCGCCGCCGTGGTGGATGGAGACCCAGGTGGCGCCGGACGCCGTGTTGAGCAGCGCGTTCAGCAGCGGCCAGTCGGCGATCGCGTCGGAGCCGTCCGCCATCGCCTCGGTCTCACGGTACGGGGAGGCGACTGAGCCCGAGTCCAGGTGGTCGCGGCCGATCACGATGGGCGCCTTGACCTTGCCCTCCCTGACCAGCTGGTTGAACAGCAGTCCGGCCTTGGCGCGGTCGCCGTAGCCCAGCCAGCAGATCCGGGCCGGCAGGCCCTCGAACTCCACGCGCTCGGCGGCGGCGTCGATCCAGCGGTGCAGGTGCTTGTTCTCCGGGAAGAGTTCCTTGATGGCCTTGTCCGTGACCGCGATGTCCTCCGGGTCACCGGAGAGTGCCACCCAGCGGAACGGGCCCAGGCCCTCGCAGAACAGCGGCCGGATGTACGCCGGGACGAAGCCGGGGAATTCGAAGGCGCGCGTGTAGCCGCCCTTGCGGGCCTCGTCGCGGATGGAGTTGCCATAGTCGAATACCTCGGCGCCGGCGTCCTGGAACTCGACCATGGCCGCCACGTGCCTGGCCATCGAGGCCTGGGCCTTCTTGGTGAAGCCCTCGGGATCGGCTGCGGCCTCGCTGTGCCATTCCTCGACCGTGATGCCCTCGGGCAGGTAGCTCAGCGGGTCGTGCGCGGAAGTCTGGTCAGTGACGATGTCCACGGTGAGCTCGCCGGCGTTGTGGCGGCGCAGGATCTCGGGGAACACCTCGGCGGCGTTGCCGACATAGCCGACGGACCAGCCGCGGCGCTCTTCCTTGGCTTTGAGCACCTTGGCGATGGCGGCGTCGAGGTCGGTCTCCACCTCGTCGAGGTAGCGCTTGCCGGCGCGTCGGCGCAGGTGGCTCTCGTCGACGTCGACAATCAGGCAGGCGCCCTCGTTCAGGGTGACGGCGAGCGGCTGCGCGCCGCCCATGCCGCCGCAGCCGCCGGTGAGGGTCAAGGTGCCGGCGAGGGTGCCGTTTTCGTCCCCGGTGAGCTTGCGGGCGATCGCGGCGAAGGTCTCGAAGGTGCCCTGCAGGATGCCCTGGGTGCCGATGTAGATCCAGGACCCGGCGGTCATCTGGCCGTACATCATCAGCCCCTCGGCCTCGAGCCGGCGGAATTCGGGCCAGTTCGCCCAGTCGCCGACGAGGTTGGAGTTCGCCAGCAGCACCCGGGGCGCCCATTCGTTGGTGCGGAAAACGCCGACCGGCTTGCCGGACTGGACCAGCAGGGTTTCGTCCTTTTCCATGGTTTCCAGGGTGCGGGTGATCGCGTCGAACGCCGCCCAGCTGCGGACGGCGCGGCCGGTGCCGCCGTAGACCACCAGGTCATCAGGGCGTTCGGCCACCTCGGGGTCCAGGTTGTTCATCAGCATGCGCAGCGGGGCTTCGGTCTGCCAGCTCTTGGCGGTGAGCTCGGTGCCGCGGGCTGCTTTGACCGGGCGGGCACCGGTGGTGAAGTCGGCGGGTGCCATGAGGGGCTCCTTTGTTGTCTCGGGTGGTTCCTGGCAAGAGGTTCTGTATCAACTAAAGCCTGTCCGCAGCCCCGGAAACAGGGGCTTCCGGCGGGTGCTGTCCGGGATTCCAGACCCGACCGGCTCGCGGTTGGCGTCGATTTGAGCGCCCGGAACGGCAACTAGAGCGAGCTGGTTAGGCTGGGGCGCCCATGGATCCGGACCGAGAGATCGTCCGCCACCTTCTTGACCCGCGCGGCCAGCACCGGCCACTGGTCCGCCGGCAGCTTGTCCTCCAGAAACGTCACGGCTACGGCGGCCGTCGGCCAGCCCGCGTGGTCCGTGACGGCGGCCGCGATCGAACCAAAGCCCGGCGTCACCTCGCCGTGTTCCGTGGCGTAGCCCCGCTGCCGGACCTGGTCCAGGTGGGAGGACAAGGCCGAGTACTTGGTGATCGGTGATTCGGTCTCGTGCCGGGCACTGAAAGCCGCGGCGTTCGGGTACAGCGCGCGGACCTGGGACTTCGGCAGCGCGGCCAGGATCGCGCGTCCGCTCGCGGTGAGGTGGCTGGGCAGCCGGACGCCGACGTCGGTCACGAGGGAGGGGCGGTTCTTGGCCCGCTCCTCGACGATGTAGAGCACGTCCCGGCCGTGCAGCACGGCCAGGTGCGCGCTCTCCCCGATCACGTCCACGAGCGATGCGAGCATGGGCCGGCCCAGCCGGGAAAGCGGCTCCTGGCGTGAATAGGCGGAGCTGAGCTCGAAGGCGCTGATGCCGAGGCCGTAGCGCTGTTCTTCGTGCAGGTGGAGCACGAATCCGTTCGCCTCCATCACCCCCAGCAGGTGGTAGACGCTGGAGCGGGGCAGGCCCAGGGACGTGGCAATGTTCGACGCCGCCATCGGCCCGCGCTTGGAGGCCAGCAGTTTCAGGATGCGCAGCGTATTTTCGGCAGCAGGTACCTTGGACGCCGCCCTGGCGGCGGCCGGCTTCGGTACGGCCGCGTTCGGTACGGGGCTGGTGGCTTCCCCGGGCTGGGCAGTGCGGCTGGCGGCAGGCATGTGTTCCTCTTCGACGTCGGGCGGTGTCCGGTATCCCGTACTCAAGCATGCACCCGGCCCGCTGCCGCCGGGATCGCATCGCCGCACCCTCCTGTCTGGGATACCGGACTTTCGCCGGGTACGTGACGGGGCCCGGCCCGCGGGACTTCCGCCCCTAGCCCGGCCGCGGGGGCGGCGCTTCACTGAAAGGAGCCGCCGGAACACCAGGAGGACCGCCGTGCGCTGGATCGCAGGACTGTTCTTAATCGCCCACGGCCTCGTTCACCTCGCCATCTGGCTGCCGCGGCCGGACGCGAAGGCGCCGTTCAACGTCGGCCGGTCTCCCTTCGCTGGGGAGGTGCGCCGGCTCGCTGTTGCCCTGGCCGTCGCCGCCGCGGCGGTGCTGGGGCTGGCCGGCCTGGGCGTCCTGGTGGCGGCGCCGTGGTGGATCCCGGTCACGGTCGCCGGGGCAGCAATCTCAGCCGCGCTGCTGCTGCTCACCTTCAACCCGTGGTGGCTGATCGGGCTGGGCATCAACACAGCCATCATCGTGCTCGCCATGCAGCAGGCCGGGTGACGGGCGTGAAAAGCGTGCGGCCAGGGCTGCAGGGGGCGGGGCTGAGAGCGGTGAAGACGGTCCACACCCTTGCGTGGTTCACGATCGAATCGGCGATGGTCTATGTCCTGTACGCCGGGTTCCGGGGACATTCCGACCGGAGGGCGGGCCTTGCTGGCGCCATCGTCCTCGCCGAAACTGCGGTCTTTGCGGGCAACGGCTTCCATTGCCCGCTGACGGCGGTGGCTAAGCGACTGGGCGATGCCACCGGATCCGTCACCGACATCTATTTGCCGAAGTGGTTTGCCCGGAACCTCCCGGCGATCCACGTCCCGCTGATCGTGCTGGCAGTATCTTTCCACTGGCGCAACCTCCGCCGTCTGCCACCGCTCGGCCGGCGCGGCGCTGCCACGCGAGTATCAGCTGCGACCGTCCAAGTAGTCCGTGGTGAAGATGAGGTAAATGTTACTCGTGTTACTGGAGGGAGTAATCCCTAGAGTGGCGTGACGGGGGCACCGGAGCAGGGATGGCCGGGCTGGGGGCCCGGCCCCGCCGGTTCCCCCGCGAAGGGGTTCGGTTCGCAGGCAAGGAGCACTCCGATGAGCATTTCCCCAGCACAGCCAATCAGCCCAGCACAACCAGCACGTCCGCGGCCGGCCGGGCGTATTGGCCGGACACTCAGGCAGGCCGTCCACCGCCTGCGCGAGGGCCGCGTCCCGTTCCGGATCGGCGAGGTGGTGGTGGGTGACGACCCTTTCAACGGCCGCAGGGAGGGGAGGGTGGAGGTCATCCGGGCCCCGTACGTCGGGCTGCGCATCCCCGGCACACCGGCCGGAAGCCTGGTTTTCTTCGACCACCGGAACGTACGGCGCCCCGAGTAGATCCCGTCCACGGTCACACCACACCGCGCACCTGCCCGTGCCGGGCAAAGGGGCGGCCGGGGGCAAGGTATGCCGTTCGCATTAAGGAGATCATGTCCATGTTCGCTGCAGATGCCGTGCCCGTTTACCTGACCGCCGCCGAGGTGGCGGTGATGATGCGGGTGTCCAAGATGACCGTCTACAGACTGGTCAAATCCCAGGCCCTGGCGGCAGTCCGCTTCGGAAAGTCCTACCGCATCCCGGAAGCGGCGGTCCGGGATTACATCCGGCAGACCGCCACACCTGCCTCCTGACAGCATCAGGCCGGCGGTCGACGGCGGCCCGCGCCGGTGCGGGCGTTACGCCTCCCGTTCGCCCCTCCGCCGGAAGTCGCCCGGCCAGTCGGACTTCCGGATCCGGCCGAGTTCCTGAACCGGCCCCAGGTGCCCCCACTCGTCGCGCCCCAGCCGGGCCAGCGGCCCGAGCAGGTCGATCCGCGGGTGGTTGCCCTCCAGGACATCGGCAGAGACCGCGGCGTGGGTAACTTCGCCGAACACCAGGACGCAGTCGCCCATGGGCAGGATCGAATGCAGCCGGCACTCCAGTGCCGCCGGCGACTCCGCCACCCGCGGCACGCTGACGGTCAGGCTGGCCTCCCGGGTGACGTGGGCGGCGTCGAACTCGCTGACTTCCGGCGGGAAGTTGGTGCCGGTCGCGTTGACCTCGGCGATGAAATCAGCCGGCGCAAGATTGACCACAAATTCGCCGCGCGCGGAGATGTTCCGCAGCGTGTCCTTCCGGCCCACCGAGGTGAACTGGACGATTGGCGGTGTCACCGACGCAACAGTGAAGAAGGAATGCGGAGCGAGATTGTCCACCCCGTCGGCGGAGGTGCTGGACACCCAGGCAATGGGACGGGGAACGACGACGGCGGTCAGCAGCCGGTAAAACTCTGCGGAGGGCAGGTCGGCGGGGCTGAAATCCTTGCGCATGCCCCCAGCCTAGCGGCACGCCCCCGCCGGCAATCCCGCCCCGGCCAGCATGCCCGGCCGCCAAGCCGGGCGGGACTGACAGACAACGGACCCGCCCGGGCAGTTGCGCCCGGGCGGGTCAGAGCCAGCGCGTCAGAGCCGGCAGGTCAGAGTTAGCGGCCTAACGCGCGGACCAGCCGCCGTCCATCGTGTAGCTCGCACCGGTGACCATGCCGGCGTCGTTCGAGGCCAGCCAGGCCACCAGCGAGGCGACCTCCTCCGGTTCGACCAGCCGCTTCACGGCGGCCTCGGTGAGCATGATCTTGCTCAGCACCTCGGACTCCGGAATGCCGTGCACCTTGGCCTGGTCCGCAATCTGCGATTCGACCAGCGGAGTCCGGACATACCCGGGGTTGATGCAGTTGGACGTGACGCCGTGGGCGCCGCCCTCCAGCGCCGTGACCTTGCTCAGCCCTTCCAGCCCATGCTTGGCCGAGACGTAGGCGCTCTTGAACGGCGAGGCCCGGAGTCCGTGCACCGAGGACAGGTTGATGATCCGGCCGAAGCCGTTGGCGTACATGTGCGGCAGCGCGGCCCGGATCAGCAGGAACGGGGCCTCCAGCATGAGCGTGACGATGCGCCGGAAGTCGGCCGGATCAAAGTCCTCGATCGGGCTGATGCGCTGGATCCCGGCGTTGTTGACCAGGATGTCGCAATCCAGGCTGAGCGTCTGCAGCGCTTCGACGTCGAGCAGGTTGACCGCCCACGCGGTCCCCCCGACCTCGTCGGCCAGGGCGGTGGCGGCGGCTTCGTCGACGTCGGCAACCACCACCTTCGCGCCCCGCGCGGCGAGGGCACGGACGCTGGCCGCGCCGATCCCGCCCGCGCCGCCGGTGACCAGTGCCTTGCGGCCGTTGAGCGTATTTTCCATTTCCCAGCCCTCCAGTTCAGAAATTCACGGTGATCAGATTCAAGCAGGTCAGAGTCGAGCAGTCAGCGGGTGCCCGCGACGGCGAGGCTTTCACGTTCCGCGTCGGCCCGGTCCACGTCCTCGAGGGCGATGCCCTTGGTCTCCTTGAGGCTGAGCACCGCCGCCGTGGTGATGGCACAGGCCACGACAAGGTAGATGGCGGTGGGCAGCCAGGAGCCGGTGTCCTTGAGCCAGGCGGTGGCCAGCAGCGGCGCCAGCGAGCCGGCGAAGATCGAGGTGACCTGCGAGCCCAGCGAGACGCCGGCGTAGCGCATCCGGGTGGGGAACAGTTCCGACATCAGGGCCGGCTGGCCGGCGTACATGAACGCGTGGAGGCACAGGCCGATCGTCACGGCCAGCACAATGACCACCGGGTTGCGGGTGTCGAACATCGGGAAGGCGAAAAACGGCCAGGTGGCACCGGTGATGGCGCCGACCAGGTAGACCGGCTTGCGGCCCCAGCTGTCCACGAGCCTGCCGACCTGCGGGATGACCAGGAAGTGGATGAGGTGCGCGATCAGCAGTGCCAGCAGCAGCGAGGACGTGTCGTACTTGTGCACGCTCTTGAGGTACACGATCGCGAAGCTCACCACGAGGTAGTACATGATGTTTTCCGCGAACCGGAGGCCCATGGCCTGCAGGATGCCCTTGGGGTACTTGCGGATCACCTCGCGGACGCCGTAGCTGGCGGCCTGTTCCTGCTCCAGCTGCGCCTTGGCCTCAAGGAAAATCGGGGCTTCGGAGACGTTGGTGCGGATGTAGTAGCCGACGAACACGATCACCGCGGAGAGCCAGAATGCCACGCGCCAGCCCCAGCCAAGGAAATCGGCGGCGCTGAGGACATTGGACATGATGAACAGGACGAGGGTGGCCAGCAGGTTGCCGACCGGGACGGCGGCCTGGGGCCAGCTGGACCAGAAGCCGCGGGACTCGTTCGGGCTGTGTTCGGCGACGAGCAGCACGGCGCCGCCCCATTCGCCGCCCAGCGCGAAGCCCTGGATGAAGCGCAGCGCGACCAGCAGGGCCGGCGCGAGGTAGCCGATCTCGGCGAAGCCCGGCAGGCAGCCCATCAGGAACGTGGACACACCGATGATCACGATGGTCAGCTGCAGGGTGGGCTTGCGGCCCAGCTTGTCGCCGATCTGGCCGAAGACGATGCCGCCGAGCGGGCGGGCGACGAAGCCGACAGCGTAGGTCAGGAATGCCTGGATGATGCCGTCCAGCTCATTGCCGGTGGCGGGGAAGAAGTACTTGCCGAACACCAGGGTGGCGGCGGTGGCGTAGAGGAAGAATTCGTACCATTCCACGACGGTGCCGACCATCGATGCGGCGACGATCTTCTTGAGGCCTGCGCCCTTGGCGGGTGCGGCGGGGGGTGTTGCGGAGCGTTGATCTACGCTCATCTGGTTCTCCTTAGTGTCCACGATGACACGCGCTGTGATGCACGGCACTGAAAATGGGCCTCATCGAGTATCGCCGCACATTCTGGGCTGCTCAATGGCCAAAGCGGCACGATGTGTGTGCAGAATTGCAGATATGAATGCGAATCCTGATGACCTGCTGGTGCTGCTGGCGGTCTCCCGCTCGGCGAAATTTACGACGGCGGCCCAGGTCCTCGGCCTGAACCACACCACGGTTTCGCGCCGGATCGCGGCCCTGGAGAAGGCCCTCGGCGGACGCGTGCTCTCTCGCGCCTCGGGCGGCTGGGAACTGACCGAACTCGGCGCCGCGGCGGTCGCCGTCGCCGAACAGGTCGAAGGCGCGGTGCGCTCGCTCGAAAAGCCGGGATCGACGCCGGACCCGGTCACCGGCGTCGTCCGGATGACCGCAACCGACGGGTTCAGCGCCTATATCGCCGCCCCTGCGGTGGCCCGGCTGCGCCGCGACCATCCCGGGCTCAGCGTGGAGATCATCACGGTGACCCGGCGGGCGCTGCAGCAGCGCTCCGGGCTGGATATCGAGGTGGTGGTCGGCGAGCCGCAGGTGCACCGGGCCGAGGCGGCCCGGCTCGGCGAATACATGCTGGGCATGTACGCCTCACGGAGCTACCTGGCCGAGTACGGGACGCCGCGGTCGGTGGACGAACTGAAGGCCCATCCCCTGGTCTACTTCGTCGATTCCATGCTGCAGGTGGACGACCTGGACGCCCCGCGGCGGCTGGTGCCGACCATGCGGGACGGGCTGAGCTCCACCAACGTTTTTGTCCACGTCGAGGCGACGCGGGCCGGGGCCGGCATCGGCTTCCTGCCCTGCTTCGCCGCGGACCTGCACCCGGACCTGGTCAGGCTGCTGCCGGACGAGTTCGCGGAACTGCTCCCCTACTGGATGGTCCTGCGGCCCGACTCGATGCGCCGCCCCGCCGTCGCCGCGCTCGTCCAGGCCCTGCGCGAGCAGACCGACGCGCACCGCGAGGCGCTGATGGGCCGGGCCGGGTACGCAGCCATTGCTCCGTAGGCGCCGTTTTGGGGCCGCAAAAGGGCGCTACGGAGCAGCCGACGCAGGGTCGTGACGGACGGCGGCGCCGGCGGCGAACGCCCGCACCCTGTCGTCGTGCCAGATGTGGGCCGGGACCGCGCCGCCCAGCAGCCGGCGCGCGAGGCCGGGGTCGTCGTCGAACGGCGAGTCGCTGCCGGCGATGATCATGTTGCCGTAGCGCCGGCCCTTGAGCATGGCCGGGTCGGCGATGATCACGGTGTGTTCGAAGGCGGCTGCGATCGTTGCGGCGTCCTCCCGCGCGTTGGCCAGGGCGGGGGCGTCGCCGGAGTTCACCAAATAAATTCCGCCGGGTGCCAGGACGCGCTGGGCGTGCTCGGTGAACTCGCTGGTGGTGAGCGGCCGGGGGGTGAGTGAACCGGCGAAGACGTCGCGGATGATGAGGTCCCGCGTCTGCGGCGTGAGGCTCTCGGTGACCTCGCGGGCCTCCCCCACGCGCAGCCGCAGCAGCGGCGCCTTGGGCAGGTCGAACCAGCCGCGGACGTACTCGGCGAGTTTGCCGTCCAGTTCCACCACCACCTGGCGGGCGTCCGGATAGGCGGCATGGAAGTAGCGTGCCAGTGAGCAGGCTCCCCCGCCAAGGTGCAGGGCACGCAGCTTGGGACGGGCCGCCGGCGGCCAGCGGGATTCCACCAGCGCGGCGATCCAGCGCATGTATTCAAAGTCGAGGAACAGCGGGTCGGCCAGGTCGATGTGCGAGCTCATAACGCCGTTGATCCGCAGCAGCCAGCCGGTTGAATTGTCCTGGTCCGGGATCAGCTCGCAATCGCCGGTGTCGATGTAATAGACGCCCGCGACGGGGCCGTCCGGGCGCGAGCCTTTCGGCACTTCCACCACTCCCGGCGTCCCGGTTCCGGAGTTGCGGCTGGCCGCTCTGCCCCGTTTGGCCATTAGCCGTGCGCCGTTTCGCTCATGGTCCAACCCTAGCGGCTGGGATTCCCCGAATTTCAGGATCTTCTTGTAATCGGATGCAAAGCGTGCTTACTATTCATTAGTAATCATGCTTACTATTCGCGTTCGGCGCTGCTGGTCTTTCCACCGGCAGCAGATCTACAAGGAAAGAGAGCGACGATGACAGAGAACCAATGGCCCCAGGACACCACCTACGGCACCCCCGGTGTGGCGCAGGGAGAGTCGGACCTGCGGCAGAGCTCGACGTTCCCGCCCGCTTCCACCGGGACTTCAACCGGGACGTCTTCAAAGACCGAGGCCGCCAAGGGCGAAGCCAGCGAAGTGAAGCAGCAGGCCGCGGAATCGGCCCAGAACGTCACCGAAACGGCGAAGGCCGAAGCGGCGAACGTGGCCGGTGAGGTCAAGAGCAACGCAAAGGACCTCATCAACCAGGCGCGCACGGACCTCACCGCCCAGGCCGGCACGCAGCAGCAGAAGGCTGCCCAGGGCCTGCGCTCTATCTCCAGCGAACTGCACACGATGGCTGATGCTTCCGACCAGCCCGGCGTCGCGACCGACCTGATCCGGCAGGCCGCCGAACGGTCACAGTCCGTGGCTACCTGGCTGGACAACCGCGACCCGGGTTCGCTGCTCAGCGAAGTGAAGTCCTTTGCCCGCCAGCGCCCCGGCACCTTCCTGCTGGCCGCTGCCGGTGCCGGCATCCTGGCCGGACGCCTGAGCCGCAGCCTCAGCGCGGGCGCCCCTGACACGGCAACCACGGGCACCACCGGCACCCCGGCGCAGTACAGCGCACCGGTCACCCGGGTCCCGGACACCGGCGTCGCGGTCCCCCCGCCGCCGGTAACCTACCCGGAAGCCACGACCGCCGGCGTCGCCGATACCTACCCGCCCAGCCCGCTTGAGGGCACCGGTGCGCACGCCGACCAGTGGGCAAACGACCCGCTGGCCGCCGATCCGTACCGGATCGATCCCACCGTCGATCCCGACCGTAAGGATCCGTTCGACGGAGGCCGTCGATGAGCAGCGAGATGCCCACGGGCGCCCCGATGCCTCCCTCGGAGGCCCACGTGAAAGCGGAGACCAGTTCCCTGGGCGATCTGCTCGGTGACGTCACACGGGACATGTCCACCCTGATGCGTCAGGAAGTGGAACTTGCCAAGGCCGAACTGAAGCAGACCACCAGCCGGGCCGGCAAAGGCAGCGGTATGCTTGCCGGCGCCGGAGTCGCTGGCCACTTCGTCCTGCTGTTCCTCTCCCTTGCCCTCTGGTGGGGCCTGGGAACGCTGATGGGGCTGGGATGGTCCGGCGTCGTCGTCGCGATCATCTGGGGCGTCATCGGCGCCGTACTGGCCTCGATGGGCCGCAAGGAACTCAAAGCGATCAAGGGCATGCCCCAGACCGCCGAGACGATCCAGGAAATTCCCCCCACCCTCAAGCCCAGCCACTAGAGCGAGGAAAACACAATGAGTGAAAACCCGGATGCCATCCGCGCCGACATTGAAGCAACCCGCGCCCGGCTCGGCACGAACGTCGACGCCGTGGCCGACAAGGTCACCCCGTCGCACATCGTCCAGCGCCAGACTGACAAGGTCAAGGACGCCGTCTTCGGAGTGAAGGAGAAAGTCATGGGAGCAGCCGACCACACCGCCGGCAACGTGCATTCCGCGGGCGGCAGCGCCGCCTCGCACCTGAACGACGCCGGCTCCGCCGTCGCCGACGCACCGCACCTTGCCAAGACCAAGACCCAGGGCAATCCGCTTGCTGCCGGGCTGATCGCCTTCGGCGCCGGCCTGCTGGTGTCCTCGCTGATTCCGGCGAGCCAGAAGGAACGCGAGGCGGCGGACGCCTTGAAGACTGCCGCCGAGCCGCTCACCACCGAGCTGACCGAGGCTGCCCAGCACGTGGCCGAGGGGCTCAAGGAGCCCGCCCAGGCGGCTATGGAGAACGTCAAGGCAACCGCCACGGACGCCGCCCAGAACGTCAAGGGTGAAGGCCAGAGCGCCGTCTCCGACGTGAAGGACCGCGCGGCCGACGCCAAGGACAACGTCCAGCAGGCCTAGCCCGACCCGGAAGACGGCCGGTTGCCCTCGCTGACGCGCTGGGCAGCCGGCCGCTGCGCTTAACCCACGAAAGAAGATTCCGATGGCCAAGAACCTCACCAAGGCGGACACTGGCTCCATGGACGACGCCGAAACCGCGAAGAGCAGCACCGCCAAAGCCCGGACCGCACCCGCGCCGGACGATGCCCGCAAGCCGGACAGCCCCGGGGACGTCACCAAGCCGTCCTGGAAGTACATCGCGACAAAGACGTTGCGGGAGTTCACCAAGGACCAGTGCCCCGACCTCGCAGCGTCGCTGACCTATTACTCGGTACTCTCAATCTTCCCGGCGCTGCTGGCGCTGGTGTCCATGTTGGGCATTTTCGGGAACCCCCAGAAAACTACCTCGGCGCTGCTCGATATCGCACAGGGCATCGCCCCGGGCGATACCGTGGACACGATCCGCGGGGTGGTCCAGGACCTGGCAAGCTCGCCGGCCGCCGGCTTCACCCTGATCCTTGGCTTGCTCACCGCTCTCTGGTCCGCGTCCGGCTACGTGGGCGCGTTCGGCCGGGCCATGAACCGGGTCTACGAGATCGATGAGGGCAGGCCGTTCCTCAAGCTGCGCGGCACCATGCTCGGCGTCACGGTCGTCAACCTGCTGATCGTCGTCGTGCTGGCCGCGATGCTGGTGCTCAGCGGCCCGGTGGCGGAATCCGTCGGGAACATGATCGGCCTCGGCGGCGCCTTCCTGGCCGTCTGGAACATCGCCAAATGGCCGGTGATGCTGGTGCTGGTCGTCCTCGCGATCGCCATCCTTTACTACGCCACCCCCAACGTCAAGCAGCCGAAATTTCGCTGGATGAGCATGGGCTCGGCCATCGCCCTGGTGGTCTTCCTGCTGGCCTCCCTCGCTTTCGGTTTCTACGTGGCCAACTTCAGCAGCTACAACAAGACCTACGGTGCGATCGGCGGCGTGATCATCGCGCTGCTCTGGCTCTGGATCCTGAACATGTCGCTGCTCTTCGGCGCCGAGTTCGACGCCGAGACCGAGCGCGGACGCCAGCTCCAGGCCGGCATCGAAGCGGAGGAAACCATCCAGCTGCCGCCGCGCGACACGAAGAAGAGCGACAAGCTGCAGGCGCAGGAGGAAGAGGACATCCGCCGCGGCCGCGAGCTGCGCGAAGAGCACAGCGGCAGCGGGCAGCCCTCCACGGATTACAGCTCCACCGACCGGAACGGGCGCCGCGAAAGCTAGTACCGGGAGGGGAAGCGCCGAACGGCGTCGGACGCGCGGGATACCCGCCGGCCGGCGCCGTTTCCGCGTCCGGCGTCGGGTCACGGCGTCCGGTGCGCACCCCGCAGCCCAGGGGTCCCGGCGTCGGGCGCGGGACCAAAGCCCCTAGCCGCCGCGCCGCCTGACCCGCTGTACTGGGGGGACGCACCGCTGGGGGTGCTGCGTCCGCCTACCGGGAGGATCCATGCCGGCACCCGCAGTTGGTCCCCCGCCCGCCGCCGTCGCCGTGGGCTACGACGGTTCAGAATCCTCGCAACTCGCCGTCCGCTGGGCCGCCGAACATGCCGCCGCACTGGGCCTGCGCCTGCGGGTGGTGCACGCCTGGGTCTGGCCGATGTTCACCAAAGATCTCGGCCCGGTCAAGGGAGTGGCCGGCAGCGGTCTCCGGCATTCCGCCGAGACCATCATCGCTGAAGGTGTGGGGCTGGCCCACGGCGTTGACCCGGGACTCGACGTCGAGGGCGTGATGGAGGCCGGACTGCCCGCACAGATCCTGCGGCAGGCCGCCCGGGATGCCGCCCTGCTCGTGGTGGGAAGCCGCGGCATCGGCGGCGTACTCGGGCACCTGGCCGGCTCGGTCTGCCTGGACCTGGCCGGCTCCGCCCCCTGTCCGCTCATGGTGGTCCGCCGCCCGCACCTGCCCGGCAAGCCCGTCGTCGTGGGCGTCGATGCCGCGGCCCGCAGCCCGGCAGTGCTGGCCGAGGCCGCCCGGCTGGCCGCCGCCGTCGGTGCCGAACTGCAGCTGGTCCACGTGGACCCGGGCCGGGGCGGCAACGCGGAGCCGCACGGCCGGCACGCCCCGCTGCACGGCTCGGACCTCCTGGAGCACGCCCTCGACCAAGCCGGTCGACTCGCCCCCGGGCTGGCGGTCTCCGGGATCCTGAAGGAAGACCACTCCGCGGCCAAGGAACTCGTGGAGGCGGCCGACGAAGCGGACGTGCTGGTGCTGGGCACCCATAACCGTGCCGGAGGCGTCGGCAATACCGTCTCCGCTGTGCTGCACAAGGCCGCCTGCAATGTCATGATTACACGCTGATTCTTAGGCCCCGGGACCAGTGCCTCGTCCAGCCCCGGGGCCGGACGAGGAGCCAGAAAGGGAGGCTCAGTGCGAGCCTGGTGGGTTGCGCAGCCGGGACCGATCGCCACCGGTCCGCTGGTTTCAGGCGAGCGCCCGGACCCCGTCCCCGGCCGCGGCGAAGTACTGGTGCGCGTGCGGGTGTGCGGTGTGTGCCGGACAGACCTGCATCTGGCCGAGGGTGAGCTGGCCCCCAGGCGCCCCGGTGTGGTTCCGGGCCACGAGGTGGTCGGTGAGGTGGTGGGACGCGGCCGCGGCGCGGACCGGTTCCGCCGCGGTGAGCGGGTGGGGGTGGCGTGGCTCGGCGGGACCTGCCGAACCTGCCGGTTCTGCCTGCGCGGGCAGGAAAACCTGTGCTTGTCCCCCACCTTTACCGGCTGGGACCGCGACGGCGGCTACGCCGAACTCATTACCGTCGCCGAGGACTTCGCCTACCGGGTTCCGGAAGCCTTCGACGATGAGGCAGCGGCACCGCTCTTGTGCGCCGGCATCATCGGCTACCGCGCCCTGAGCCGGGCCGAGCTGCCCGTCGGCGGCCGGCTGGGCATCTACGGCTTCGGCGCCTCCGCCCACCTCGCCGCGCAGATTGCGCTCTACCAGGGGGCCCAGGTCTATGTGATGACGCGGTCTCCGGAGGCGCGGCGGCTGGCTCTGGACCTCGGCGCCACCTTTGCCGGCGGGGCCGAGGAGGAACCGCCGGACCCGCTCGACGCCGCCATCCTCTTCGCTCCCGCCGGGACTCTGGTGCCGCCGGCGCTGCGTGCCCTCGACCGTGGCGGGACCCTCGCCGTCGCCGGCATCCACCTCAGCGACATTCCGGCCCTGCACTATGCCGAGGAGCTGTTCCAGGAGCGCCAGCTGCGCAGCGTCACCGCCAACACCCGGGCCGACGGTGAGGAGTTCTTCCGCATCGCCGCAGAGATTCCCCTGCGCCCCACCACGGTCGCCTACCCCTTCGACGCTGCCGACCAGGCGCTGCGTGACCTGGCCGCGGACCGGGTCACCGGCGCCGCCGTCATCCGCGTCGCCCCCTGACCCAGTCCCCGGCCACCTAATGCGAGTCAGTTGGGCGCGGGGCGTTGCGGGGGAATTCGTGCTGCTCGCCGGCCCGGAGCAGCACCCTTTGCGCGCCGACCCGGACCAGCACGGGAGCGGCGTCGCCGGGGGCGGCGGAGACGAGAAGCCGGTCGGTTTCCAGGTGCACGGACAGGAGCTGGTCGCGGTAACGGACCTGAAAGTCCACCCGGCGCAGTTCCGCCGGCAGCCGGGGGGTGAAGTCGAGGGCGTCGCGGGTAATCCGCAGCCCGGCAAAGCTGCGCTGGACGACGTCGATCGAGCCTGCCATCGCGCCCAGATGGATGCCCGAGCTTGTGGTGCCGCCCTGGGTGTCGTCCAGGTCCGCGTCCAGGGCTTCCCGGAACGTCGCCCAGGCGCGTTCCGGATCGCGCTGCGCGAGGACCGAGGCGTGCGCCACCCGGCTCAGCGTGGAGCCGTGCGCGGTGCGGGCCAGGTAGAAATCCACGGTCGCGGCCATCTGCGCGGGGGTGACGGTGTAACCCAGCCGGCCGAGGAACCCCACGAGCTGGTCCTCGCCCAGCACGTACAGCAGCATCAGGACGTCCGCCTGTTTGGCCAGCCGGTAGTGGTTGGTGCTGTCCCCCTCCGCTTCCAGGATGAGGTCCAGCCGTTCGATGTTCCGGTAGCTGCGGCGGTAGTGGTTCCAGTCCAGCTCGCGGAGCGCGCCGTAGCCGGCGAACTGGCTGATGATGCCGTCGCCGTGGAAGGGCACAAACATGCGCCGGCTCAGCCGGGCCCAGGCCGCAATCTCTCCGGCCGTGATGCCGAGCCGGGCACGGAGGTCCTCCATGTCAAAGCCCCGGACGGAGTGCATGATCCATTCGGCCTGGTCGAAGACCCAGGCGGCCATGATGTTGGTGTAGGCGTTGTCATCGAGGCCGCCGCCCGGGTTGCCCGGGGGCCCGGTGTGGTACTCGTCCGGGCCCATCACGCCCCTGAGGTGGAACCGGTCGTCGGTGGCATCGTAATCCGCCATCGAGGCGAACAGCCGGGCGACGTCGACAATCAGTTCCGCGCCATGCTGGGTCAGCCAGCCGCGGTCCTGGGTTGCCTCAAAGTACTGCCACGCGTTGTAGGCCACGGCCAGCCCCACATGGCGCTGGAGGTGGGAGTAGTCCGGCATCCAGTGCCCGGACAATTTGTTGAAGAGCAGCTTTGGGGTCTGCTCGGTGCCGTCGCTGCCGCTCTGCCACGGGAACAGCGCGCCCCGCAGGCCGGCCGCCCGCGCGGCGTCGCGGGCTGTGCCGAGGCGCCGCCAGCGGTAGTCGATCAGCTCCCGGGCGAGCGAGGGCAGCCGGGAGTTCAGCACCGGCAGGACAAACAGCTCGTCCCAGAAGACGTGGCCACGGTAGCCCTCCCCGTGCAGCCCGCGGGCCGGCACCCCGGCGTCCAGCTCGGCCGTGTGCGTCGTCAGCGTCTGCAGCAGGTGGAAGACGTGCAGGTTCAGGATCAGCTGCGCCTGGGAGGGGGCATCGGACTCAATGATGAACGGGGCCAGTAACAGCGACCATGCCCGCTCGTGGTCCGCCAGCAGCGCCTCGAAGCCGCCCGAGCGCGCGAGCACCGCCTCGGCAGCCGTCAGCGGCGAGGAGACCGCGTGGTCCCTGGAACTGGCGACCCCCAGCGTCTTGGTAACCTTCACAGCGGTCCCGTCCGCGGCCGGGACCTCCAAGCGGTGCGCGTACAGGCCGTCCAGCTGCTCGAAGGTGGAATTGGCCGGCCCGGACACCTCAGTGCGCAGTGCCAGTGCGATGCCAATGCGGCTCTGGCTGGTCTGCACCTGCACGCTCAGTCCGACGGCGCCGCGTCCGGCTGTATTCCGCCCACCGGCGGGCTCCCCACCGGCGGACTCGGTTGCCTGCACCGCCGTCAGGTGCCGGTTGGACAGCTGCGCATCCTCGGGAACGTTGGAGTTGGTTACCGCGGTGTCGCAGCCGCTACGGACGCTGATGCTGCCGCTCCAGCCGTCCGCGGTGAGGACGGTTTCCAGCGCTGCCAGATGCGGCTCCGCCATCGACACAATGCGGCGCTGCACCAGCTGCAGCCGCCGCCCGGCGTCGTCCTCCAGCAGCGCTTCGCGGGTGAGCAGCGCGCGTTTAAGGTCCAGGGTGCGGCGTTCCTTCCGGAGCTTCAGGCCGCCTTCGGACCACCACGCGCCGTCCCCGATCCGGAGGTCCAGGTGCAGCCAGTCCGGAATGTTCACCATGTGCTCGTCCACGGTGCGCTGCCCCTGCACGACGCTGGCCAGCCGGTTGTAGACGCCGGCGAGGTAGCTTCCGGGATAGTGGATCTCGCCGCCGCGGTGTTCGGGAGCCGCGCCACGGGTGGCCAGGTAGCCGTTGCCCAGGGTGGTCAGCGCCTCCCGGTGCCCTTCGTGGGCCGGATCGAAGCCTTCGTAGACCAGCATCCACGGGTGGGTGATGACCAGTCCGATGTCCAGTTCGCTGACGTCTTCGACCACGATGTCCGCGCCGGCGTTCTCCAGTTCGGCCCGCCGGCCGGTCCGGTCGATGCCGACGACCAGCCCGAATCCGCCGCGGCGGCCAGCCTCGACCCCGGCGACGGACGCTTCGATGACCATGGCCCGCGCGGGCGGGATATCCAGCCGCCGCACCGCCTCCAGGGCCAGGGCCGGGGACGGTTTGCCGGGGATGGCCTGGCGCAGCGCCGCCTGCCCGTCCGCCACATGGTCGAAGAACCCGTCGAGGCCGACGGCGGCCAGGAGCGTGCCCGCATTGGGAGCGGAGGTAGCCAGCAGCACCGGGATCCGGCCGGCCCGGAGCCGTTCCAGCAGGGCCAGGGTGCTGGGGAAGGCCCGCGGCGGCTGGCCGCGCAACATCTGCCCGAAGAGTTCGTCCTGGCGTTTCCCGAGCCCGAACGCCGTCCAGCCGCCCGGAGCGTCCGCGGGTGAGCCGGCCGGCACTGAAACGCCCCGTGAGGCCAGGAACGCCGAGGCGCCGTCAGCGGGGGTCCGGCCCTCAATGTAGCCGGTGTAGTCGGCGTCGGTGAGCGGGTCCCGGCGGGCGCGCGCCGGGAGCCGGGGGTCCTGGAAAACGTCAGCCAGGAGCCGTTTCCACGCGGCGGCACGGAGCTCGGCGGTATCCAGCACAACGCCGTCCAGTTCGAAGACCACCGCGTCGACGGGCGCCAGGGCAGCTGCAACCGTGGGCGACTCCGTCATGGGCTATTCGTACCAGTCATCCGGAGCCGGCAACAGTGGCGCGCGGCCCGGCTGCGCCGCTCAGCCGAGGAGCGCATCGAGGGTGGTGAAGCCGTAGCCGGCCTGGCGGATCCGGTTGATCAGTTGCGGGAGCGCGTCGGCGTCCAGGGTGCTGCCGTCGTCCGGGTTGGAGCCGATGTGCATCAGGACGATCTCCCCGGGTTGCAGGCCGGCGAGGACACGGTCGGCGACGATCTGGGCGGTGACGCCGCCGCTGGTGCCCTTCCAGCCCAGGGTGTCGACCGTCCAGCGCACCGGCACGTAGCCCAGTGCGTTCACGGCCGCGATGGTCCGCGCGTCGCGTTCGCCGAAGGGGAAGCGGAACAGCGGGCGGGCGTCGGCTCCCCCGGCCGTGATCGCCGCCTGCGCAGCGGAGAGTTGCTGGGCGATCTGGGCATCGGAGAGGGTCGTGAAACCCGGGTGCGTCATCGAGTGGTTGCCCACCCGGTGGCCGGCGGCAACGATCGAGGCGACGCCCGCGGGGTTGGCGCTGGCCCAGTTGCCGGTGAGGAAGAAGGTGGCCCGGACCCCGGTGGCGCCGAGGGTGCGCAGAATGCTGGGCAGACCGGCCGAATTGGCCCCGGCGTCGAAAGTCAGGGCAACCGCACGGCCGGCATTCGGGATGATCTCGACGTCGGCTCCCCGGAGCGCCGCCGGGAACGGGGCCGGAGGTACAGGGGGCGGCGCCGGGGGCGGCGCTTGGGTCGTGACCGGCGGCGGGACCGGGGCGGCGCTCGACGGCGGGGCGGGCTTGGCGGTCGGCGTCGGGCTCGGCGTCGGGGTGGGCGTCGGCGTCGGAGTGGCCGTCCGCGGGGTTGCGGTGGAGGGGCTGGCAGCCGGAGCCGTCGACGGTGCGGCGGCCGGGCGTTCCCGGGAGAGAACCAGCGCCGTGACGACCGCGGCGGCCAGCAGCAGCACCGCGGCCGCCAGCGCAACCAGCCGGCGTCGTCCGCCAGCGAAGACCGACCACATGCTTCACCGTGGCACCACCGGCCCCGCGCGGGGTAGGGCTGAAAGACCCGCCGCGCGCCCGGACCATGCGCGAACGGACACTTGGGGCCCCACAAGCCCCCGCCGCAAGGGCCGCAAATGTACGTTCGGGCTCAGGGCAGCCAACCCACACCACGCGCGAACGGACACTTGGGGCCCCGCAAGCCCCACGCCGCAAGGGCCGCAAATGTACGTTCGGGCTCAGGGCAGCCAACCCACACCACGCGCGAACGGACACTTGAGGCCCCGCAAGCCCCACGCCGCAAGGGCCGCAAATGTACGTTCGGGCTCAGGGCAGCCAACCCACACCACGCGCGAACGGACACTTGGGGCCCCGCAAGCCCCACGCCGCAAGGGCCGCAAGTGTACGTTCGGGCTCAGGGTAGGGCCGCAAGTGTACGTTCGGCCCGGGGGCGGGGCGGGGTGGCGCAGTAGGATGCAAGTAGTCGCAGACGCCAGGTCTTGCGCGGAGGACGAGGCGGGACAACCGTGAAAATTGCGCTCCGGTATCCGCTGGTGATGGGCACGGTCGCCGCCCTCCTGGCGGTGGTGTTGCTGCTGGCCTCGGGCCAGGAAGGCATCGCGCGGATCGCGGCAAGCATTTACGCGCTGGCCGTGGCCGCCTACCTCGCCATCGGTATGGTCCGCCGGCTGCTCGGCGGCCAGTGGGGCATTGACATCCTGGCCGTCACCGCCATTGTCAGCACCGTACTGGTGGGCGAATTCATCGCCTCGATGATCATCGTGCTCATGATGGCCGGCGGCACCGCCCTCGAGGACTACGCCGCGGGCCGGGCCAAGAAGGAACTGACGTCCCTGCTGGAGCGCGTCCCTCAGACGGCCCACCGGGAACGCAACGGCAACTCCGCCAACGGCGGCTCGGGCACCGCCACCAACGCAGCAGGCACCACCGAAAGCACCACCGAAGGAGCCGCCGAAGCCACCACCGAAACCGCCACCCACGCGGGCGGCCAGCACGAGGATGTTGCCGCCACCGACGTCCGGATCGGTGACATCCTGCTGGTCAGGCCGGGTGAGGTGGTGCCGCTGGACGGCGTCCTGCTTTCCGAGTCCGGGACCTTCGACGAGTCCTCGCTCACCGGGGAGAGTCTTCCGGTGGAGCGGGTGGCCGGCGAGGGGCTGATGAGCGGCTCCCTCAACGGCGAAGCGGCGGTCCGGATGCAGGTGACGGCACGGATGGAGGATTCCCAGTACAGCCGCATCGTCGCGCTGGTCAAGGAAGCCGCGGACAGCAAGGCCCCGATGGTGCGGCTCGCCGACCGGTATGCCGTGCCGTTCACGGCCCTGGCCTACGTTCTCGGGGCGATCGGCTGGATCATCAGCGGCAGCCCGGTCCGGTTCGCAGAGGTGCTGGTGGTGGCCACGCCGTGCCCGCTGCTGATCGCCGCCCCCGTCGCCTTCCTGGGCGGCATGAGCCGTGCCGCGCGCGGCGGCATCATCGTCAAATACGCCGGTGTCCTGGAACAGCTGAGCCGGATCAAAACGGTGGCCTTCGACAAGACCGGCACCCTGACCTACGGCCGGCCCTCCCTGGTCGGCATCCGGACCGCGGGGTCCTTCACCGAGGACCAGGTCCTGGGGCTGGCAGCGTCCGCCGAACAATATTCCTCCCACGTCCTCGCCGCCTCGGTGATGGACGCGGCCCGGAGCCGCGGGTTGGTCTTCGAAACCGCCACGGAGGCCACCGAATTCGCCACGCACGGCGTCCGGGCCCGCTTCGACGGCCGGGACGTGGTCGTCGGCAAGCCCAATTTCGTGGCGGACTCGGCCGCCGGTGTCATGGAGACCGGGCTGGCCAGCGGCGAACTCGCCATCTACGTGGGCGTGGCCGGGGAGTTCGCCGGGGCCCTGGTGATGAGCGACCCCATCCGCAGGGAAACCCGCCGCACCGTGGCCGAGCTCCGGGAACTCGGCGCCACCCGGACCGTCATGCTGACCGGCGACGCCCTGGCCACCGCCGAGCACATCGCGGCAGCCGCCGGGCTGACCGATGTCCGGGCCGAGTGCCTGCCGCCGGACAAGGTCGAAGCCGTCCGGGCCCTCCCCGTCCGCCCGGTCATGATGGTGGGCGACGGCGTCAACGACGCCCCCGTCCTGGCCGTCGCCGACGTCGGGATCGCGATGGGCGCGCGGGGATCGACGGCGGCGGGTGAGTCCGCCGACGTCGTGATCATCCTCGATGACCTGTCCAAGGTGGCCTCGGCCGTGCGGATCGGCCAGCGCACCGTAAAGGTCGCGCTGCAGAGCATATGGATCGGGATCGCGCTGAGCGTGGCGCTGATGCTCGCCGCGGCCGCGGGCTACGTCCCGGCCATCGCCGGAGCCCTGTCCCAGGAGGTGGTGGATCTTGCCACCATCCTGAACGCGCTGCGCGCCCTGGGTTCCGGGCGGCCCGCGGTGCCCGGCGCAGCGGCCGGCGGGCCTAGCCCCCGGACGCCAGCTTCTCGGCTTCCGCGATCCGCGGGACGGTCCTGAGGTAGCTGTCCGGGTTCAGCGAGATCGAATCGATGCCCTCGCCCACCAGGAAGGCCGCGAACTCCGGGTGGTTGCTGGGGCCCTGCCCGCAGATGCCGATCTTGATCCCGGCCGCGTGCGCCTTCCGGATCGCCTCGCTGATCATCGCCATCACGGCCTCGTCGCGCTCATCGAACAGCGCCGCCAGCTGCGCCGAATCGCGGTCCACCCCCAGGACCAGCTGGGTCAGGTCGTTCGAGCCGATCGAGAAACCGTCAAAGCGGGTGGCGAACTTGTCGGCTAAGACCACGTTGGAGGGGATCTCGCACATCATGTATACCTGCAGGCCGTGCTCGCCGCGGACCAGGCCGTTCTCCGCCATCACCGCCAGGACCTTGTCCGCCTCCTGCGGGGTCCGGCAGAAGGGGATCATCACAATGATGTTGCTGAAACCGAGCTCCTCCCGGACCCGCTTCAGGGCCCGGCATTCGAGCGCGAACCCCTCCCGGTACCGCTCGTCGTAGTACCGCGAGGCACCACGGAACCCCAGCATGGGATTCTCCTCGGCCTCCTCGAAGGCTGAACCGCCCACCAGGTGCGCGTACTCGTTGGTTTTGAAGTCGCTGAGCCGCACAATGACCGGGTTCGGATGGTACGGCGCGGCGATCTTCGCGATGCCCAGTGCCAGGGTGTCCACGAAGTAGTCGCATGGATCGGCGTAGCCGCGCGTCAGCTCCCGGATCTGCGCCGCTTCCTGCGGGTCGGTAAGGCGTTCCGGATGGACCAGCGCCATCGGATGGACCCGGATCAGGGCGCTGATGATGAACTCCATCCGGGCCAGCCCGACGCCGTCCGCGGGCAGCCGCCACCACTGGAAGGCGGCCGCGGGGCTGGCGATGTTGACCATGACTTTGGTGCGCGTCGCCGGCAGCTCGCCGAGGTCCACGTCTTCGGTTTCGAACGCGAGGCTGCCGGCGTAGACGCGTCCCACATCGCCTTCGGCGCAGGAAATCGTCACGGCCTGGTTCTCCTCCAGCGCGGAGGTGGCGTTGCCGGTCCCGACGACGGCGGGCACCCCCAGTTCGCGGCTTACGATCGCCGCGTGGCTGGTGGGTCCGCCGCGGTCGGTGACGATCCCGGCCGCGCGCTTCATGATGGGGACCCAGTCCGGGTCGGTCATTTCGGTGACCAGGATGGCGCCGTCGCGGAACTTCTCGATGTCCGCGGCGCTCCGGATCACGCACGCCGTCCCCTGCGCGATCGAGTCGCCGATCGCGGACCCGGCCGCCAGCACCGGCCCGGTTTCCAGGAGGTGGTGGAGGGTGAACCGCGAGCCGGTCTTGAGCGACTGCACTGTCTCCGGCCGGGCCTGGACCATAAACAGCTCGCCGGTCTCGCCGTCGCGGGCCCATTCCATGTCCATCGGCCGGCCGTAGTGCTCCTCCACCGAGACGGCCCAGCGGGCCAGGGCGAGGATCTCGGCGTCGGCCAGGACGAAGGCCCGGCGCTCCGCTTCCGAGGTGTCCACGGTGCGGGTGCGGGCGTGGCCGCCGCGGCTGTAGACCATCTTCTGCGCCTTGGAGCCGAGGGTCTTTTCAATGATCGGGCTGATTCTTTCCGCCGGTCTTTCCGCCGGTCCTTCCGCCGGTCCCCCGGCGGCCGCAGTCTCGGTTAGGAGCGGTTTGAAGACCAGGTATTTGTCCGGGTTGATGGTGCCCTGCACCACAGTCTCGCCAAGGCCCCAGGCGGCGCTGATGACGGCAGCCCGGGGGAATCCGGAGTCCGTGTCGATCGAGAACATCACCCCGGAGGCGCCGACGTCGGAGCGCACCATCCGCTGGACCCCGATCGAGAGCGCGACGTCGAGGTGGTCGAAGCCCTTGACCTCCCGGTAGCTGATGGCCCGGTCGGTGAACAGCGAGGCGTAGCAGCGCCGGCAGGCGTCCATCAGTTCCCGCTCGCCGGCGACGTTCAAAAAGGTTTCCTGCTGGCCGGCGAAGCTGGCATCGGGCAGGTCCTCGGCCGTGGCGCTGCTTCGAACCGCGACGGAAAGCCGCTCCCGCCCGGCGCGCTGCCCCAGTTCGCCGTAGTGCGAGCGGATGGAGTCGGCGATGTCCGGCGGGAAATCGCTGGCCAGGAACAGTTCCCGGATGGCTTCGCCGGTTTCGCGCAGCGTGGCGTCCCCGGAGCGATAGGCGAGGATCCGCGAGCGCATGGCCGGTTCGATCCCATTCGCCGCGATGAAGGTCCGGTAGGCCGCGGCGGTGGTGGCGAAGCCGTCCGGGACCCGCACGCCCCGGGCCTTGAGGGACTGGATGAGTTCGCCCAGGGAGGCGTTTTTGCCGCCGACCTGGGGGACGTCGCCCATGCCGATTTCTTCAAACCACTTCACGTGTTCGGGCATGCCGGCGCTCCTTTGGGGCGTATGTCATCCATGGTCCGATCCTGCGGCCGCGGGGCGCGCATGGTCAGAGGCTTTCGACCTTTTAGGCGGCACGGCCGGACTGGCTGGCGGTGCCGGACCGCCGGTGCCGGGCCACCTTGTAGAGCCAGTCGGCGAGCAGGACCGCCGGAATGGCTGCCAGGGCAACCGCCAGTCCTCCGGGGGTCGGCGGGGCATGGCCCAGCAGGCCGGCGACCGGGCCGAGGAACAGGAAGACGGAGAGCAGCCCCAGCTCCGCCAGCACGGCCCAGAGCAGCAGCCGGTTGGTGAACCAGCCCAGCCGCCAGGGCGGGGAGGTGGCGCTGCGGCAGGCGAAGGCGTTGGCGAGCTGGGCCAGCACCACGGTGGTGAACGCGGCGCCGGAGCCCGCCATCAGCACATCCGACGGCGGCAGTGCGGCACCAGGGCTCCAGCCGGCGCCGAAGAGCACGGCGGTGTACGCCGTCATCTCCAGCAGCGCCTCCACCGGGCCCAGCAGACCGAAGACCCGGAACATCAGGGCGCGGTCCATCAGGTGCCGGCGTTCCGGCGGGCGTTTCAGGGCCCCCTTGCTGGGCGCCTCGCTGCCAAGGGCCAGGGCCGGCAACAGGTCGGTGCCGATGTCCAGGGCGAGGATCTGCAAAACGCTCAGCGCCAGCGGGAAACGCCCGCCGGACAGGGCCCAGAACACGAACGGGGTCAGTTCGGCGACGTTGTCCGTGAGGTGGTAGGTCAGGAAGCGGCGGATATTCGCGTAGGTGGCGCGGCCCTGCTCCACGGCCGCGATGATCGTCGCGAAGTCGTCGTCGAGCAGCACAAGGTCCGCCGCTTCGCGGGCCACGTCGGTGCCGCTCAGGCCCATGGCGACGCCGATGTCCGCCTGCTGCAGCGCCGGGCCGTCGTTGACGCCGTCGCCAGTCATGGCCACCACATGCCCGCGGTGCTGCAGCAGCCTGGCGACCCGGAGCTTTTGTTCGGGCGTCACCCGGCTGACGACGACGCCGTCGCGGTCCAGCAGCGCGGCCAGGACCTCGTCGTCCTCCGGCAGGGTGTGCCCCTCCAGCACCATTTCCGGGGAACCGATCAGGCCGGTCTCCCGGGCGATGGCCGCGGCGGTGAAGGCATGGTCGCCGGTGACCATGCCCACCTTGATACCGGCCTCGCGGGCTGCCTGCAGCGAGAGCCGGACCTCGGCGCGGGGCGGATCGTGCAGGCCGATCAGGCCCAGCAGCGTCAGCTCGGTCTCCACTTCGTCCGCCGTCGTGCTGTCCGGCACCGGCCCCGGCAGCGTTCGCTCGGCGACGGCGAGCACCCGGAGCCCGTGCGAGGCCATCTGGTCCACCATGCGCAGCGCGCCGTCAGTGCCGTCTGTGCCGCCGTCACCGCCGCTGCCGACACTGGCGGCGTCGTCGCGCCTGCATAAGGGAATCACGGACTCCGGCGCGCCCTTGACCAGGAGTTCAGTCCCGACGATGGCGGACTCCCGCAGCCGGCGGGGGTCGAAGGCGAAGCGGTGCGACGGCGCCGGCTCGGCCAGCCGTCTGCCGCGGCCGGCCAGCCGGGTGGCCAGCGCATCGATGGCGGCCTCCATCGGGTCGCCCTCGGCGATCCACTGGCCCTCGTGCAGCACCGCCCGGCCCACCGAGGCGGCGCGCGCGGCGGCGCTGAGCCGCTGCCCCGCCTGGAACGCCGCGGGCCCGGCGTCCACACCGTCCTCGCCGCTGACCTGCGCCTCCGGCCCGTAGCCTGGCCCGGTGATGCCAAGCAGCCCCGCGGGGGTCCAGACCTCGACGGCGTTCATCCGGTTCTGCGTGAGGGTTCCGGTCTTGTCGGTGCAGATGAAGGTGGTGGAGCCGAGCGTCTCCACCGCCTGCAGATTCCGCACCAGGGCGTTGCGGGCGGCCATCCGTTGGGCACCGATGGCGAGCGACAGGGTCACGGTGGGAAGCAGCCCCTCGGGCACCAGCGCCACGGCCACGCCGATCGCGAAGAGGAACGCGTCCCGCCAGGAGATGCCGACCAGCAGCGAGAGGATGAAGAACAGCGCGCCGATGCCCAGCGCGACGCCGGCGACGATCCGGACGATCCGCTGCAGCTCCAGCGCCAGCGGGCTCGGCGGCGCCTCGACCTTGCCGGTGAGCGAGGCGATCTCGGCGAGCCGGGTCTGTCCCCCGGTGCTGGCCACCAGGCCCTCCGCCGTGCCGATGACCAGGAAGGTCCCGCCGAACACGGTGTCCCCGGCCGCCTTGGTGACCGCCTCGCTTTCGCCGGTGAGCATCGATTCGTCCACCGTGCAGCCTGCGGCGAGCGCCAGCCGCAGGTCCGCGGGGACCCGGTCCCCGGCAACCAGCACGACGGCGTCACCGGGTACAAGCTCGGTGGTGTGCACCTTGATGACGCGGTTGTCCCGGCGCACCGAGACCATGGCGGGCAGCAGTTCCCGCAGCTTGGCGGCGGCGTGCTGGGCACGTTCCTGCTGGATGTAGGCGAACACGCCGTTCACCAGGATCACCACAACGATCGCGACGCCCAGCTGCGGCATCCCGGCGACGAACGCGAGGGCCGCCGCGGCCCAGAGCATGACGGCAAAAAAGTGGGTCAGCTCTGCCAGCAGCCGGCGCCAGCCCGGAACCGCGCGGACCTGGGGCAGCCGGTTCGGTCCGCTGCGTTCCAGCCGCCGGGCGGCCTCCGCCGAAGTGAGGCCGGAAATATCCTGCAGCGGCCCGGCGCCCGCGGCCGGGATCACCGCCCGCCGCCCGTCACGTGCAGCACCCAGCCCCGGCCCTGCCCAGGTCCCTCATGCCTCCGAGGATGCGCCGGCGCGGCTCGGCCGGTTAGGGCCAAAGGTCACCGCGGCGGGACTCAGCACTGAGGCTCAGCAACAGGACCCGGCAGCCGGGCTCAGCTGCCGGTGGCCGCCGGCGGCCGCTGCCGGCCCAGCGAGCGCAGGTAGGTCCCAAAACCCTGGGGCGCCCGTGCGTGGGTCCGGCCGGAGGTCAGCACCCGCATGCTGTCCGTGGCCAGGACGGTGAAGGCGAGGCTCCGCAGGCTCTGGACCAGGGTGCGGTCCTCGTGCGATTCCAGGTGCGAGAACCCGCCGGCGGCCAGGTAGGCGGAGGCCCGGACGCCGAAGTTGGCGCCGTAGATGTGCGGGTGGTTTTCCTCGAAGGGGTGGCGCTCCAGCCAGCGGCGCAGCAGCTCCGGGTCCATCCCGACGGGGTCCGGTTCCACCGAGCCCAGCACCGCGTCGGCCCCGGCTTCGGCGAATTCAAGCTGCCGCACCAGCCAGTTCACCGGTACCTGCGAATCGGCGTCGGTGTTGGCCAGCCAGGTCCGTCCCGGCCAGGGCAGCGGCGCGGACCGCTGGCCCGGGGCGCGCCGCTGCGGGCCGAGCACGGCGGCGCGGACGCCTGCCGCCCGGCTCGCGCCGGCGCTGCGCAGCCGGACAGGGAGCGCGCTGAAGCGCGGGTCGGCGTCGACGTACCCGGCGGTGATCGCCGCGGACTGGTCGGTGCAGCTGTCCAGGACCACCATCACCCGGACGGCGACGCCGGGGCGGCGGCGCTGCAGTTCGTCCGCGGCGCACTGCACCGCCCGCAGCGCCCGGTCGATGTGCTGGTCCTCGTTGTGGGCCGGCATGACCACCGCGACGGCGTCAATGCCCGGCCGGCGCTGCGGGCTCCGGGCCGCAGCGGCCGCGCCGCTCACCCCTGCGGCTCCGGGGCGCGGAGGATTTCCAGCACGAAGTCGCGCTCTCGGTAGAGCCCGGCGTCGGCCCAGCGAAGCTGCCGGCGCGCGGCGGCGTGGACGGTGTCACCGTCGAGCTCCCAGCCCTCGATCGGGTGCCGCCAGTGGCACAGCGCCAGCGTGCCGCCGGGCAGCAGCGCCGCTTCGACCCGTTCGAACAGGGCGGCCAGCTCCTCCGGACTGAGGTAATAGCCCACCTCCGACACCACGATCAGGTCGAAGGCGCCCTCCGGCCAGTCCTGCGGCACCGTGAGGTGGCGGGTCTGCGCGGCAGGCAGGTGCGCGAGCCGCCGGGCGGCGTGGGCCAGCGCCGCGCTGCTCGCGTCGACGGCCAGGAAGCTGCCGCAGCGTTCCGCGAGCTCCACGCTGAGGGTGCCGATCGAGCAGCCGATTTCGAGGCCGGCGCTGTAGCTGCGGCCGGGCAGCGCCGCGAGCGTCAGGGCCCGCTTGCGGTGTTCATACCAGCTGGTGGTGTACTGCCAGGGGTCCTCGCTGCGGGCGTGGACGGTGTCGAAGAGTCCCTCGGCGTCCGCCGCGGCGAAGCCCGCGCGGGCGCGTGCAGCGCCTGCTAGTGCACCGGCCCCCGGGCCGTCGGTTGGGCCGTTGGGCGGTACGGCCGGCCGTTGCCAGGCGAACGTTTCCCAGTGCCGGGAGAAGTGCTGCAGGAAGGGCGGCGGGAGCAGCACTTCATCGCCCGGCTGGTCGGAGAGCGCCTTTACCTGCGAGGTGTGCGCCGCCATGGCCTGCGCTTTCGCCTGCTCCTCGGCCGGGGTCAGCGGCAGCCGCAGCCAGGACTGCCAGGCCGGGTCCTCGGGGTTGGCCCAGAGCCAGTACCAGACCGGGTACTCCAGCAGCCCGTAGCCGGAGGAGGCGGCCGCCTCAGCCGCCGCGGCGCCCAGCGCATCGTGGTCCGTGTGGCCGTCGTTGCGGTAGGGCGCTACCAGGACAACCCGGTCCGCGGTCCGTCCGGTGGCAGCAGCGGCCTCGGTGATCGCGGCCAGGACCTGTTCCCGGTGCCCGGCGACCTGCCCGTCCGGCAGCCCAAGGTACCGCCAGCCGGCGTCCGGGACGAGCCGTCCGACTGCGCCGGCGAATTCGCGCAGCCGCAGGTCGGCAAGCTGTTCCGGTGTGGTGCTGGGCGAGTCGGGGTGCGAAGCCTCCCCTGCCGTGCACAGCAGCAGCCGCACGTCGGCGGCGAGGCCGTGCAGCCGGGCCATCAGCCCGCCGGCGCCCAGGGATTCGTCGTCGGGGTGGGCGGCCAGGACGATGAACGCCGTGCCGGCCAGCTCGCCGGCGTCGAGCGGGAGCTCCGGCAGGGCGGCGGCGCCGCTGCGCGCCCAGTCCTCTTCGGGCGTTCCGGCGTCGTGGTGGGTGAAGCTCACCATGGGTAGTCCCCCTTGAAGGCCAGTGCGCCGAGCTGGGCGTCGTCGCGCATGGCGTGGTGCTGGCGGATGTGGAGCGAGAGGTCGGCCATGCGCTTGCCGTAGCGCGCGTCGAAGGCCAGCGGGGCGGGCCCGAGGTTTTGGCTCACCAGCGCCTGGACGCGTTCGACGGCGGCGGCCACGCTGCCGCGGACGCGCAGCGCCTCGCTCCACGCGCCGGCTCCGGAGAGCTCGCCGGCGTCGATCCGGGCCGCGGTCCGGGCGAGGTACTGGGTGAGTCCGGTCAGGGTGCGGTCGATTTCGCCGAGGTGGGCGAGGGCGAGCTGGTCCGGTTCGCGGCCGCCGTCGGCCGCTTTCTGCAGGGAATCCACGTAGCTGCGGGCCACCGCGACGGCGCCGCCGAACCAGCAGGCGGCGACCCCCATGCCGCCCCAGGCGAAGCCGGGACGCTGGTAGTACCAGCCGGCCGGGCCGAGCGGGACGGCCGGCACGGCGTCGAAGTGTACGGTGCCGCTGGGGACCTCGCGCAGGCCCAGGCTGGTCCATTCCGGGTCGGCGAAGCTGACCCCGGCGGCGTGTAGGTCGACGGCGAACGCGGCGCGGCCGCCGCCGTCGTCCAGGTGCGCGGTGAGCACGGCGTGGTCCAGTTGAGCGGCGATGGAGCACCACGGTTTGGAGCCGTTCAGGACGACGCCGCCGCCGGCGCTTTTGGCTTCCAGCTTCAGCCCGGGAGCCTCGGCGGCGAAGACACCCCAGGTCCCGTCGAAGGAAACGCCGGTCGAACCCGGGACCGTGCCGGCCTGGGTGAGGATGGCGGCGGCGTCGAGGTGGGGTTCCAAGATCCGGCCCGCGGCGACGTCGACGGCGGTCACCGAGGCGAGGATCTCCCAGAGGTAGCCGGTCCGGCCTGCGCCCGGCTTGGGTGCGGTCCCGCCCAGGTCCTTGGCCAGGGCCAGCAGGGCCGGGACGTCACCGATGCCGGCCTCGGCGGCTTGCAGCAGCGGATTCAGCCCGGTCAAGTCGCCAGGCGTAGAGCTGATCCGCACGGCCTGGGGAGGGCGGGCTTCCTGGGTCGCGTTCATTGCCTGGTCCGTGTCCTTTGCGAAGTGCGCCTGGTGTTGTCCGTGCCTGCAGCTGCCGGCCGAAGCCGCCGCTGGGTAAATCTAAGCATACTTAGCACCTGGCCGGTCCTTGCCCACTGTCGTTGCCGGCCGGCCAGCAGCACTGCGCACACCATCCCGCACTAGAGCACGCGGGCGAGGGCGAAACCGTCCCAGCCCTTCGATCCCACGGTCTGGATCACGGTGGCGTCCAGCCGCGGATCCTCACCCATCATCTGCAGCGCCGCGACGATCCCCGGCGCGTTGACGGCGTCCAGGGCCGGTTCCAGCACTGCCCCTTCCCAGACCACGTTGTCCATCACCACCGTGGTACCGGGGCGGCCCAGCCGAATGGCCCAGTCCAGGTAGTGCGGGTTGTTTTCCTTGTCCGCGTCGATGAACACGAAGTCGAACGGCTCGGCGCCCTCGCCTTCCAGCGCGCGCAGCGTGTCCAGGGCGGCGCCCACCCGGATTTCCACCAGGTGGCCCAGTCCAGCCTGGTCGAGGTTGGCGCGGGCCACCTCGGCGTGCCTGGGCACGAATTCGCACGTGGTGAGCCGGCCGCCGTCGGACAGGCCCTGGGCCATCCAGATGGTGCTGAAGCCCGCCAGGGTGCCGATCTCCAGCACCCGCCGGGCTCCGGAGATCTGGACCAGCAGCTTCAGGAGCTTGCCGGCGTTGGGCGCAACCTCGATGGGCGGCATTCCCGCCGCCAGGGCGGCAGCCACCGCGTGCCGCAGCGAGTTGTCGGGCCGGACCACGACGCCGGAGAGGTACTCCTCGACGGCGATCCAGCGGGAGGTGGGCTGGTGCTCGATCATGCGGCCAGTCTTCCAGTTGCCCCCGCCCGACGGTAGGGCCGGGCTTCGGCGCCGCCGGCCACGGCAGAGGGCGCTAACCGCCCAGGGCTTGTTCCAACCGGTCCAGTTTGCCGGTCAGTTCGCCCGTGTAGCCGGGGCGGATGTCCGCCTTGATCACCAGGGAGACGCGGCTGCCGTAGCGGCCCACGGCTTCGGTGGCGCGCTTCACGACGTCGAACACCTCATCCCAGTCCCCCTCAATTGTGGTGAACATCGAGTCCGTGTGGTTCGGCAGGCCGGATTCGCGGACGATCCGCACCGCCTCGGCGACGGCGTGGTGGACCGACGCGTCGTCGGCTTCGGAACCGGCCGGGGCGTCTGCGGGGCGGCCTGAGGGTGCGACAGAAAATGCAAGCAACATGGCTCCAGTCTGCCACGCGGGCCGGGGCACGCCAGGGCCCGGAACGGCGGCCCAACACGTCACATATAGAAGTACCCGCCGGTAACAGGTTTCCTCCGCCTTCCCGTTGCTACCCTAAGCAAATGAACCGGGCAGTAGACCGCAGGCCGCTCCGTGCGGACGCCGCGCGGAACGTCAACAAGATCATTGCCGCGGCCCGCCAGTGCTTCCGCGAGCACGGCCCCGAAGTCCCGCTGCAGACCATCGCCGTCACCGCCGGAGTGGGCCCCGCCACGCTGTTCAGGAACTTTGCCGACAAAGAAGAACTCGTCCTCGCCGCCCTGCACCAACAGTTGAAGCTGCGGGTCAATCCGGTGATCGAGGAGGCCCTGGCCGGCAAGGACGCGGCGGAAGGCCTGTTCCGCATAGTCGACGCCCTGATGGGGGTTGCCAGCGACGAAGCCAACCTCCTCGGCGCGGTGGCGGGACGCCGCGGGGTGCTCACCGGGATCACCGGAGACCTGATCGAGTCCGTCGCCGTGCTGCTTGGCCGCGGGCAGGGCCAGGGCACGCTGCGCAGCGACATCTCGATGACGGACATGATTCGGCTGCTGGCCATGCTGATCGGCGTGGTGGACACGATGGAGGCCGGATCGAACGCGTGGCGCCGTCCGGTGGCACTGATGGAGGACGCCATCCGTGCCGAGCGGCCCGACCGTCCCCTGCCGCCCCAGTCGCTGGTGCCGGGGACGACGTACGGCACCGCATTCGGCGTCGGCTTCGGGTCTGCCTACGGTACCAAGTAGCGTTGGGCCCATGACCTGGGAAACCGCTGCCGGCGTACTCGGCGGCCTCTTGCTGCTGTATGCCGTGCTGCTGCTCCTCCTCTGGGGCTACGCACGGCGGCATCCCGAAACCGTCACCATGAAGGACGCCTTGCGTCTGCTCCCGGATCTGCTCCGGCTGATCCGCCGGTTGCTGGCCGACCGCACGGTCGCGGTGGGGGTGCGTGTCCGGCTGGGCCTGCTGCTGGCGTACCTGCTCTCCCCGATCGACCTGGTGCCGGACTTCCTGCCGGTCATCGGTTACGCGGACGACGTCGTGATCGTCGCCCTTGTGTTGCGGTCCGTGGTCGCCCGGGCGGGCGTGGAGGCGGTGGAGCGGAACTGGCCCGGCACCCCGGAGGGCCTGCAGCTCATCCTGAAGCTCGCAGGCCTCGGCACCGCCCGCTGAGGCTCCGCCGCCACCGGCCGTCCTGGACCGGGGTGCGGAATAGCGCCCCGGCGGCCGCTGTTATGGGCTGCATGAAGGCAATAACTTACAGCGAATACGGAAGTCCGGACGTCCTTGAGCTGACGGAGCAGCCGCTGCCGAAGGTCGGGCCGGGGATGGTCCTGGTCAAAGTCAAGGCGGTGTCGGTCAACCCGGTCGACTGGAAAATCATGGCCGGCTACCTTGACGCAGCCATGGATCTGCAGTTCCCGGCCATCCCCGGGTGGGACGTGGCCGGCATCGTCGAGTCGGTCGGCATCGATGCTCCGCATCTCCAGCCCGGCGAGGAAGTCATTTCCTACGGCCGCAAAGACTACGTCCACGGCGGAAGCTTCGCCGAATACATTGCCCTGCCGGAACGGCTCCTGGCCCGCAAGCCCGCGTCCCTCGGGTGGAACGAATCCGCCGGCCTTCCCCTGGCGGGATTGACTGCCTACCAGGTCCTCACCCGGCTGGGCCTCACAGCGGGTGAGACCCTGCTGATCCATGGCGGCGCCGGCGGCGTCGGGTCGCTGGGAATCCAGATCGCCGCGGCGCTCGGCGCCAGGGTCATCGCGACCGCCTCCGAAAAGAACCACGACTTCATCCGCTCCCTCGGGGCCGAGCCGGTCAGCTACGGAGAGGGGCTCGCGGAGCGGGTACGGGCCCTGCGCCCGGAAGGCGTCGACGTCGTCGCGGACTTCGTGGGCGGCAACCTCGAGGCCACCCTGGCGGTGCTGGCCGACGGCGGCCGCCACGCCTCCATCGCGGACAGCGAGGTAGAACAGCACGGCGGCACCTGGATGTGGGTGAACCCCGTTGGCGCCGAACTGCAGAAGCTCGCCGACCTGGTCGACGAGCGCAAGCTCCGGGTTGAGGTGGCGCAGACCTTCCCGCTGGCGCAGGCTGCCGATGCCTTCCGGCTCAACATGGAGGGCCATACCCGCGGCAAGATCGTCGTCACGGTCGACGGCGACTAGGGCCGCCTGATCCGGGGCGGTTAGCCGTCCGCGGGCTTGTCCTTGGCTTCGTGGAGGTCGGGCTTTTCCTTGGCTTCGTGCAGGTGGTGTGCCTCCTGGAGATGCTGCTGCAGCTTCTCCTCGGCCTCCCGGCGGCGGCGCGCCATCTCCCGCAGTTCCCGGGTCGACTCGGCCCCGGGGGACACAAAATGTTCGTGCGTCTTGGAATGGTGCGCCTTGCCGGCCGCTTCCGGGTTCACCGCTTCCGGATCATCCGGCTTCACCGCTTCCGGATCGTCCGGACCGGAGGCAGCGGCATTCGGCGCGTCATTGTCGCTCATGATCGAATGCTCGCACCGCCCGCCGGGCGGAACTAGGGGCTAAAGACCGTTCAGCGTCCGGCGGCCCTCAGTTCCAGCCGAGCAGCCGCAGCCCGGCCGCGGCGCCCGCCCCCGCCAGGACCACCACTAGGAACGGTGCCCGGAACCAGAGTGCGACGGCCGCCGCGGCGAGGGCGCCGAGCCGGGCGTCCAGCGCCAGCGACTGCCCGGACGCCACCGTATTCACGACGGTCAGGGAGGCCAGCAGGCCGATCGTCATGGTGCCGGCGATCCGGGACATCCGCGGATTGCGCAGCAGGCTGGCCGGCACCAGGTACCCCACCAGTTTCCAGGCGTAGGCCAGCACACAGGAGAGCAGGAGCCAGAACCAGAGCGTCACTATCCCTCCCCCGGGCCGCGGCCGGAACGGCGGGCAACCTCATGCTCCTCGGCGTACGGGTCGACGTCCGGTTCCAGTCCCTCGTCGCTGCGACCGTGGCTGAACCAGCCGACCACCGCCGCCACGAGCGCGGCGACCAGGATCGGCACCCCGGCCGGCACGAACGGCACGGCCAGGACGGTGGCTAAAGCGCAGACGACGGCGATCGCGACCGGTTCGCGGCCCTTGAGCCGCGGCCAGAGCAGGCCCAGAAACGCCGCCACCGCGGCGCCGTCGAGCCCCCACTGCTTCGGGTCTCCAAGGGCACTGCCGGCCAGCGCCCCCACCGCAGTGAACAGGTTCCACAGCACAAAGATGCCGATCCCCGCGGTCCAGAAGCCCCGGCGCTGCTCCGCCGGGTCGGTCTGGCCGGTGCTCGTGGCGGTCGATTCGTCGATGGTCACATGGGCGGCGGCGAACCGGCGCCAGCCCCGCGGCTGCAGCAGGGCGTTGAGCTGCATGCCGTAGATGCCGTTGCGCATGCCCAGCAGGGTAGCCGCGCTCATCGCCGCGACGCCGGAGCCGCCCCCGGCCACGACGCCGATGAAGGCGAACTGCGAGCCGCCGCTGAACAGCAGCAGGCTCAGCGCCATGGTCTGCCAGAAATCCAGCCCGGACGTCACGGACAGGGCCCCGAATGAGATGCCGTACAGTCCGGTGGCGATGCTGATGGACAGCCCGACGCGGACGGCCGGGGATTGCGTGAACTTCAACGGCGCGGCCCCTTCGGGACCGGCCTGCCCAGGCTCCACGCCCAGGCGATGAGCGGCGCCTGCAGCGGCAGGCGCAGGCTGTGGATGCGGCGTTGGGAGGGCGTTCCGTCGGGGCCGAACGCCGTGCGGAGCGCATCCAGGTGTCCGGCGAGGAAAGCGGTGAACATGCCGGTGACGCACGCGGCGGCCGCACGGCGGGTGGGCGGGAGCAGCAGCCCGACGGCGGCGCCGGCCTCCAGCAGCCCGCTCGCCGCCACCCATTCCTCGCGGGACAGCACGGCGAGCGGCCCGTTGCGCCGGATGCCGGAGTCATCACGGCAGAGGAAATCCGGGACCACCGGGGCGAAGAACCCGGGATCGCGGAAGTGTTTTGCCGCGCTGGCCAGCAGCAGTCCGCTCAGGGCGGCCGCGGAGAGTGTCTGGGTTGCCCGGGGGGACCAGCAAAAAGGCATGGAACCATGCAACCACAGCCGCGCGGTGCCCGGTAACCGGGGGGCGTAACCTGCGCCGCGGGCTGCGAACACGGGACTTTCCGCAGGGGTCCGGCGGCGGCGGCCCGGAGTACCTTGTTGACTATGAGCAGTGTCGTGGAGATGGCCGGCGTCGTGAAGCGGTTCGGGGCCGTGACCGCCCTCGACGGCCTGGACTTCGAGGTGGCCGCCGGGGAGGTACACGGTTTCCTGGGGCCCAACGGGTCCGGCAAGTCCACCACGCTGCGGCTGCTGCTGGGCCTGCTGCGGTCCAACGCCGGAAGCATCCGGGTGCTGGGACTGGACCCTTGGCGCGACGTCGCGACGCTGCACCGCCGGCTGGCGTACGTGCCCGGCGACGTGGCGCTGTGGCCGAACCTGACCGGCGGCGAGGTGATCGAGCTCCTCGGCAAGCTGCAGGGCGGCCAGGACCGGGCGCGGCGGGACCGGCTGCTGGAGCTGTTCGAGCTGGACCCGACCAAAAAGGCCCGCACCTACTCCAAGGGCAACCGGCAGAAGGTGGCCCTCGTCGCCGCCCTGGCCACCGACGCCGAACTCTTCCTGTTGGACGAACCCACCAGCGGCCTGGATCCGCTGATGGAGGACGCCTTCCGCGGCTGCGTCCGCGAGCTCCGGGCGCAGGGCCGCACCGTGTTGCTCAGCAGCCACATCCTCAGCGAGGCCGAGGCGCTCTCCGACCGGGTCAGTATCATCAGGGCCGGCCGGGTGGTGGAGACCGGCCCGCTGGAGCACCTGCGGCACCTGACCCGCACGTCCGTCACCGCCGACGTCGCCGCCGTGCCGCCGGGGCTGGAACTCCTGGCCGGCGTGCACGATGTGGTGGTGGCCAACCACCGGGTCAGTGCCCAGGTGGATCCCGCCGGCCTCGGCCCGTTCCTGCAGGCCCTGACCGCGGCCGGCCTGCGGGCACTCACCAGTCAGCCGCCGACGCTGGAGGACCTGTTCCTGCGGCACTACGGCGCCGGGAACGGCGTCTCCCGGAGCGGGACGGGCACGACAGCCTCCACAGGCGCAGGTTCCCAAGCCGTGGGCTCCGCCGCTGCGGGCACCGGCGGACGGAGCTCCGCCGGGCCGGGTTCCCCCGGGACACGCTCCACCGGTCCCGGGGCCGGCAATGCCTGAGACGCTGGCCGGCACCGGGATCCTGGTCCGGCTGGGGCTGCGGCGGGACCGCTGGCTGCTGCCCGCCTGGGTGCTCGGCTTCGCCGTCGTGGCGTATTCGACGGCGGCGGCCGGCGCGGATCTCTATCCCGATGTCCGCAGCAGGATCGAGGCCGCCAACGCCTTGAATGCCACCGCCTCGATGGTGGCGATGTTCGGCCGCATCTATGATCCCGCCTCGCTGGGGGCGCTGTCGCTGATCAAATACACCGCGTTTATGACCGCCATCCTCGCGGTCCTGATAGCCATCCTGATCATCCGGCACACCCGGGCCGACGAGGAGAGCGGACGGCTGGAACTGCTTGGCGGCGGCCGGCTGGGACGCGACGCGGCCCTGGCAGCCGCCCTGGTCATCGGCTTGGGCGCCAGCCTGGGCGTAGGACTGCTGTCCGCCGCCGGCCTGGCCGCCGGGGGCCTGCCGCCCGCCGGGTCGCTGGCCTTCGGCCTAGGCTGGGCCGCCACCGGGATGGCCTTCAGCGCCGTGGCCGGCGTCGCGGCGCAGCTGACCGCGAGTGCCCGCGCCGCCACCGGACTCAGCGTCGGCGTCATCGCGGTCACGTACGGGCTGCGCGCCGTCGGGGACCTCGCCGAACCGGGGCCGTCGTTCCTTTCCTGGCTCTCGCCGATCGGCTGGAACCAGCAGATCCGGGCGTTCGCCGGGGACCGGTGGTGGGTGCTGGCGCTGCCGGTGGCGCTGTGCGTCCTCCTCGTTCCGGCGGCCTTTGCCCTCCGGGCCCGGCGGGACCTCGGCGCGGGGCTGCGCGACGAACGGCCCGGACCCGCCGTCGGCTCCCTCACCGGGGTCTGGGCCCTGGCCGTGCGCCTGCAGCACCGGGTGTGGCTGGCCTGGGCGGTGGCCTTCGTCGTTTTCGGCGTGGTGATCGGGTCCCTGGTCAGCAACGTGGCACAAATGCTGAGTTCCGCCAATGCCCAGGACCTGGTCAGGCTGATCGGCGGCACGAACGCTCTCACGGACGCCTTCCTGGCCGCGGAGATCAGCATCATGGGCCTGCTGGCCGCAGCCTACGGTGTGGCGGCGGCGAACCATCTGCGCAGCGAGGAATCCGCGGGCCACACCGAGGCCCTGCTGGGGACGGCCACCACGCGCATCCGCTGGGCGGGCAGCCACTACGTGTTCGCGCTGGCCGGGGTAGCGGTGCTGATGGTGCTGGCCGGGGTGTCGATCGGCGCCGGCGCCGCAACCGCCGTCCAGGACGCCGGGCTGGTGGGCCGCGCCACGATCGCCTCGCTCGCCCAGATTCCCGCCGCGTGGGTGCTGACCAGCGTGGCCCTGGCGGTGTTCGGCTGGGCGCCCCGGCTGGCCGGGGCGGTCTGGGGCGTGCTGCTGGCGTTCGTGGCGCTCGGAGAGTTTGGGGTTCTTTGGAACGCCCCCGGCTGGCTGATGGACCTCTCCCCGTTCCGGCACTCCCCGCTGCTGCCGGTCGGGTCGGACGCGGTGCCCGCGTTGGCGGCCCTGACCGCCGTCGCCGCCGGGCTGGCGGTGCTGGGTTTCCTCGGCTGGCGTCGGCGGGACCTGGCCGCGTAAAGGCACCACCGTCGGCACCTGCTGGTGGCGCAAACAGATCTGCCGTCTGCTAGGTGAGGCCTGCGGCCAGCTGCTGGTAGGCGGGGTGGAGTTCCTGCCACCGTGCCCGAGCATCGCAGGGTTCACCGCCGGCGAGGTAGGCGGCGAGGTCTTCGAGGTGTATCTGGTCTCCCGCCCCATAGGCGGCGATCTGCTCCAGGGGTAAGCCACGATCTTCGATGACCAGGATGGTTTGGTCGCCGACGGCGGTAAGCGTCACCTCGATCACGCCGTCCGGTTCGTCCGGGGATTCGGTCAGAAGCAGCAGCCGGTGTGGGGGCTGGCACACTTGCACGCGACAGGTGCCTTCCCATCCGCTGGCAAAGTAGTGCGCGCGGAAGTCACCGCCCTGGTGGAGATCGCCTTCCACCTCGCCAAGCCAGCGCGCGAGGCGGCTGGGGTCGGTGAGAGCTGACCAAAGGTCCTCCCTCCCGGCGTCGAACCGGTCTTCAAGTCGGACGATCCCTTTGCCGTCCGCCGCTCGCAGGGCGCCCAAGGTGCGCACGCTTCCGGATGCGTCAGGGATCATCGGGGGCTCCTTCGGTCACACTCGACGGGTGCGGTTTTCGTGGCTCTCCCGTTCCAAGGCAGTTCGGGAACCGTCAGGGCACGCCGCGTCACTCAATTGGGAGCCATAGTGTCAGGCTGAATCCTCGCTGCCAAGGTAAGAACGGCAGTAAGTGTCGCCGACCCGCTGGCCGTGAGCTTCCTGGCTGCAGTCCTTTATCGTGCGCCTGCGCCCTGCATCGCGCTGCTAGTTACCGTTGTATTCGTCGTCGGTGATGTGCTCCCCCCAGGTGGTGGTGGCGGCGGGGTCTTCGCCGTTCTGGAGCATGGCGATGTGTTCCATGAAGCAGCCGGGGGCGGCGGCGTGCCAGTGCTCCTCGCCGGGCGGAGTGTAAAGCGTCTGGCCGGGGTGGACTTCAATGATCTTGCCGTCGCGGGAGCCGAAGCGGGCGACGCCCTGGGTGACCCGGAGGTACTGGCCGTGCTGGTGGGAGTGCCAGGCGGTCCGGGCTCCGGGGGCGAAGCGGACGGTGGCGACGACCATCGTCTGGTCCGGCTCGTGGGGCAGCGCGATCGGGTCAAGCCAGACGTCGCCGGCGAACTGCTCGGCCGGGTTCTTCGAGGTGGGCACGGTGGGTTCGATGTTCATGATTTTCCCTACTTGTTGTCGGTCAGGAATTGCTGGGCCACGCCCATTGCAGCCATACCCTTGGGCCAGCCGGCGTAGAGCGTGATGTGTACCTTATTTCGGTGGGTGCGTGGAGGCTCAGGCGGCCTGCGCCGGTCAGTCGGCTTTGCGGATGGTGGCTGCGAATCCGTCCGTCTGGTTTTCGATGGCGTTGGTGTCTTGGTAAGTGCCGATGGGCACGATCCCGTTGAAGTAGCCGACGTGCCGGTAGTAAAGGACGAGGCTTCGATCGGGGGCGTAGTACCCAATCGTGAGCGGCGCGGCCTCGCTTCCTGCTGGTGCGCCCGCGAGGTCCAGCGGGACCGGCAGCCGCGCTAGCTTTTCCTGGCCGCCGTGGTCCCGGAACGCCAGGGTCAGGGGAAGCTGGGCCAGGAGGGATGCCGACGTGGCGCTACCGTCGAGTTCTCCTGCAATTCTCCGGCCCTGGAGCTCGATGACGATTGGCGTGGTGGCTGACGTTGCGGTCCGGGCGGCAGCCGGATCGCCCGCCGGTGTGCCCGGCGAGGGCGGCCGTGTTTCAGCGCTGCCGCCGGCGTTATGGCTGCAGCCAGCCACGGCGATGGCGATCCCGACCATCGCTGGCACCAGGAGGCCTGACTGCAAGGCTTTTCCCAGCGAAAAACGGTTGCCAGTGTTCATGGGTGGATCCTTTCCGGGCGGGGCGGTGAATTTGGGCACCGCCGGTACGGCTAGAGGCGGGCGGGGAACGCGGTGCGGCGCCCGTAGACGGTCAGCATGAGCGCGGCCAGTCCGGCGGCGATCATCACGACCGCCAGCACCAGGCCGCCGAAACTCGTCAGCAGGGCGGCGCCGAGGATGCCGGCGGTGAAGATGGCCAGGTTGAACGCCACCGGCAGGAATGAGTTGGCGACGTCGGCGTCCGCGCCTCCGGTGGTGGTGAGGGCGGCTTGGAGCTGGGCGGCGGCCCCGCCGAAAGTGATCCCCCACAGGATGGTCGCGGCGATGACCGCCGGGGCCGAGGCGTAGCCGACCAGCAGCACTACCGCGGCCGCGATGAACAGGGCCACGCTGCCGTGCAGGAGCGGGCGGGGGTGGTTGTCCAGGAGGGCGCCGGTGATGATGATTCCGGCGATCGAGGCGACTCCGAAGATGAAGAGTTCGACGTCGACGGTGATGCCGGTGCCGGTGGTCCGCAGGTACGGGGCGATGTACGTGTAGATGGTGTTGTGGGCCAGCATCCAGGTGAAAATGACGGCCAGGATCACGGCGATGCCGGGGATGCGGAACACCCTGACCAGGGGAAGCCGGGTGGCGCCAGGTTGCCCATCGGCATCGGGTGCGATAACAGCAATGAATACACCGGCAATGACGGCCACCGCGGTAAGTCCGGCGAACGCCCAGCGCCAGTCGAAGGTCGTTCCGAGCCAGGACCCCAGTGGTGTGCCGAGGGCGAATCCGACGGGCGCCCCCACGGACACGATCGCCAGTGACAGGCCTGCACGGGAGGGTGGGCTGATCTTCCGGCCGTACGCGGCCAGCATCCCCCAGATGATTCCCGAGAACGCCCCGGCAACGAAACGCGACACCAGTGACAAGGTCACGTCGCCGGAGAGGGCGGTGGTGCTGTTGGCCAGGATGAGGCCGAGGACCGCGCCGAGCAGCAACGGCTTGCGGCGCATGCCCCTTGTCAGGGTGATGGCCGGGATCGTGATGATCACCGTGCCGAGGGCGTACGCGCTAACGAATAGTCCGACGGTTCCTTCGCTGGTCCCCATTCCGGCGGCGATAGACGGCAAGAGGCCGGCCGGCATGGTCTCCATCGCAACGAGGACGAAGCCGATAACGGCCAGCGCCGCCAGGGTGGCCAGGGGCAGTCGTTTCGCCGGTGCAAGAGCTGCCGGGGCCGGCGCCGGGAGGGTGGTGGTGTCCATAGGATCTCCTTGCCCGCAGGGGAAGCGGACGGGTTACGTGCTGGGAATCTTCATCCAGTCAACCGGCGATGCATTCCGCGCGGGAGTCACTGTCAAGGGGTGTACCGGGAGGGACCCCCTTCTCGTCCGGTGCCGATTTATCCTTGAAACATGGATAACCGGGCTGAAGTACGTGAGTTCCTGATGTCGCGGCGCGCACGGCTCACCCCGGAAGAAGCCGGCCTCGTCGCCGGCGCGAATCGCCGGGTGGCCGGGCTGCGGCGCAGCGAAGTCGCGCTCCTCGCCGACGTCAGCGTCGAGTACTACGCCAAGCTTGAGCGGGGTTCCATCGCGGGGGCGTCCTCGTCCGTGCTCGATTCCCTGGCCCGTGCCCTCCGCCTTGACGACGCCGAACGGGAGCACCTGTTCGACCTGGCCCGGGCGGCAGACGGCATTCCCACTTCCGGCAGGCCCCGGAAACGTGTCGCCACCCAGGCCCCGGCGCGACAGAGCCTGCAGTGGGCGCTGGAGGCGATCTCCGAGGGCGTCGCCTTCGTCCGCGACCCGTACCAGAACCTGCTCGCGACCAATGCCCTCGGGCGGGCCTTCTACTCGCCGGTGCTCGGGGACGGCGGCCGTGTGCCCAACCTGGCGCGGTTCCAATTCCTCGACCCGGCGTCGCGGGATTTCTACCCGGACTGGGAGCTGTTCAGCGAGATGTGCGTGGGCATCATGCGGGCCGAGGCGGGCCGCGACCCCCACGACCGCACCATGCAGGACTTGGTCGGAGAGCTCTCGACGCGGAGCGAGACCTTCCGCGCCCTCTGGGGTGCCCACAACGTGCGTATGCACGGCTCCGGAACGAAACGTTTCCATCACCCTGTGGTCGGCGAAGTGACTCTGGCGTACGAAGAGCTCGCCATCACCGCGGAGCCTGGGCTGGTCCTGATGATCTACATCGCGGAGCCCGGTTCCCCGTCGGCAGAACGGCTCCGCCTGCTGGCCAGCTGGGGCGCCAGCGGACGCACGGCCGCGGAACCGCACCAGACCACCGGCTGACACCGCCGGCCCGCAGCAATTCCCTACAGCGGGGCGAGCAGCTGGGCGCGGACCTCGGCGGGGCGGTTGGTGGTGATCTCCTGGATGCCGAGTTCCCGGCAGAGGGCGACGTCCTCCGCCGAGTCCACGGTCCAGACCCGGAAGCGGCGCCCCGAGGCCAGCCAGCGCCGGACCGTCCGGGAGTGCCCGCGGACGTAGCTGATGCCGGGGCCGGCCAGGCCCACCTCGCAGTCGTCCAGGATCCGTTCCCCCTCGGTCTGTGCAGCTTTCATGACGTTGGCCAGGGCGCCCCCGGTAATGGCTCCGAGCCCCAGCTCCTCCCGGATTTCCTCCACGTTCACGTCGTCCACGAGCTGGCAGATGGCCGCGGCGGGTACGGACTGGAGCAGGTGCTTCACCGAGTCGGGGCTGAAGCTCATGAAGGAGACCCGGATGTTGTCCAGCATCGAGGTGGCCCGGTCCCAGCCCTCGGCCTCGAGGACTGCCAGGACCCGGTCCTCGAGTTTGAGCTGATAGGGGCTGGGGTGTTTTAGTTCGATCGCCAGCCCTATCTCGCGGCCGGCCAGGCGCAGGATGTCCAGCAGTTCGGGGAGGGTCAGGAACTGCTCGGAGGGGGCGCCGTATTCTTCGGGGATCCGGGCGCCCTTCCAGGAACAGAAGTCCAGCAGCCGCAGCTCCTCCAGGGTGCGGTCCGCAACCGGGCCGGTGCCGTTCGAGGTGCGGTCGAGGTTGGCGTCGTGGAGCAGCACCGCGTGCTGGTCGCGGGTCAGGTGGACATCGCACTCGACGCCGTCGGCGCCGTCGGCGATGGCCTGCAGGTAGGCGGCACGGGTGTGCTCGGCGAAAGCTCCGCTGGCGCCCCGGTGGGCGTAGACCAGGGGGCGGGCGGCGGCGGACTCCTCGATTGTCATGCTGACACGTTAGCGGACGTGGGTTGCGGATGCGCGGCTAGGCTGGGCACATGCAGGTGAACACTGAACGACCCGCCAGTACCGCCGTCCCCCGGGCCAGCACCGAACACCGGCTCTCCCCCGCGGACGCAGAAAAGGCCGCGGCGCTGCGGAAGATGAAGCTGCTGGCCGTGTCGCTGCTGATCGGCATGGCGGTCATCTTTGTGGTCGCCTTCGCCCTGCAGAAGCAGTACCCGGCGCTTCAGTACGTCCGGGCCGCGGCCGAGGGCGGCATGGTGGGCGCCCTCGCGGACTGGTTCGCAGTGACGGCCCTCTTCAAGTACCCGCTGGGCCTGAAGATCCCGCACACCGCGATCATTCCGCGGCGCAAGGACCAGATCGGGGCGTCGCTGGGCGAATTCGTGGAGACCAACTTCCTTTCCGAACAGGTGGTGAAGGAGAAGCTGGCCAGCGTGGACATCGCGCGGAAGGTCGGCGGCTGGCTGTCCGGTCCGGGCGGGCCCGAGCGGGTGGCCAAGGAGGGTGCCGCCGTGATCCGCGGCGCCTTCACGGTGCTGAACGACGACGACGTCCAGGCCGTCATCGAGGGCATGGTCCGCAGGCACCTGCTGGCGCCGCCGTGGGGACCCCCGGTGGGCCGGCTCGCTGAGCGCGTGTTCGACGACGGCCACCACCACGCGCTGGTGGACCTGCTGGTGGACCGCGCGGTGGACTGGGTGCGGGACAACCACGAGACGGTCAACCGGCTGGTCACGGACCGCTCCCCCACCTGGGTGCCCACCTTCGTGGACGGGCTCGTGGGCGACAAGGTCTATGTGGAGATCCTGAAGTTCACCCGCGCGGTGCAGGGCGATCCGCAGCACCAGGTCCGGCTCTCGATCGACAAGTACCTCAAGGAGTTGGCCCAGGACCTGCAGCACGATCCGGTCATGATCGCCCGGGCCGAGGGCATCAAAGCCCAGGTGCTGGGCGACCCCGAGGTCCGCGACCTCGCCTCCCGCACCTGGGGCACTGTTAAAGCCGCCCTGCTGGCCGCCGTCGACGATCCGCACAGCGAGCTGACGGTGAAGTTCAAGGCCGCCGTGCACGACTTCGGCACCCGGCTGGTGGTCGACCCGGAGCTGGCCGGCAAGGTGAACACGTGGATCGGCGACGCCGCGGGCTACCTGGTGAACAACTACCGCGCCGACATTGCCGGAGTGATCACCGATACCGTGGCCCGCTGGGACGCCGAGGAAACCTCGCAGAAGATCGAACTCCAGGTCGGCAAGGACCTGCAGTTCATCCGGATCAACGGCACCGTGGTGGGGGCGCTGGCCGGGCTCGCCATCTTCACGGTGGCGCACCTGCTCTTCGGCTGACCCCCCAGCGCGAACGGACACTTCAGGCCGCCACCAACGCGCGAACGGACACTTCAGGCCCGCTAAACGTGCGCGACCCTGGCCGCGGCCCGGCCATGCATGGCGAAGACCGTGAACGCCAGCGCCGCGAGGGCCGTGACCACGAGCAGCATCAGCCCGATCGAGTAGCTGCGGGTCGCGGCGTCGTAGGTGGCGCCCATCACCAGCGGCGGGAAGTAGCCGCCCAGGCCGCCGGCGGCGCTGACCACCCCGGCAATGCTGCCCACCTTCCCGGCCGGGGCGAGCACCCCGACCCAGGCGAAGACGCCGCCGGTGCCCAGTCCCAGGGCCGCCGCCATGGCGACGAACGTCAGGCCGGCGGGGACATCGCCGTCGGGCTGGAGATTCACCACCCAGGCCAGCACGGCGACGCCGGCGAGCGACACCATCACGACGGGTTTGGGTCCGAACCGGTCCGCGAGGACGCCGCCCACCGGCCGGGCCAGCACGGCGGCCAGGGCGAACCCGGCCGTGCGCGCACCGGCGGCGCTGGGGTCGAAGCTGTAAATGTCGCGGAGGTAGGTGGGAAGGTAAGTTGCGAAGGACACGAAGCCGCCGAACACGACGGCGTAGAGGAAACACATCTTCCAGGTGACCGGAGTCTTCGCGGCGTCCAACAGCTTGGGCAGGACCGGGGCGTCGGTGCGGTGCCAGGCCGGGGACTCCTTCATCAGGAACCAGACCAGCGCGGCCATGACGGCCAGAACCCCGGCGATCAGCAGGTGCGTGGGGAAGTACCCGATCCAGGCGACCAGCCGCGGATTCAGGAAAGCAGCCAGCGCGGTGCCTCCCATCCCGGCGCCGAAGACCCCGGTGGCGAAACCGCGCCGTGAGGGTTCGTACCAGGCGCTGACGAAGGGGATACCGACGGCGAAGACCGTCCCGGCAACGCCGAGCAGCAGCCCGGCGCCCAGCACCAGCGCGAAGGAGCGGATGGTGCCGCCGACGGCCACCAGCAGGATGGGGACAATGGCCGCAAGCAGCACGAAGGTAAACAGGGCGCGGCCGCCGTACTTGTCCGTGAGGGCGCCGACGACGATCCTCCCCAGCGAGCCGACGAACACCGGCATCGCGACGAGGACGCCCGTGGTCGCCGGGTTCAGCTGGAGGTTCTGCGTGTAAAAGGCCCCGAGGGTAGCCACCGAGTTCCACGCCCAGAATCCGGCCACCGAGGCGACGGTGGCGAGCACCAGGTTGAGGGTCCGGCCGCCCGGGGCGGCCGCGGAGGGGGACACTGTTCCGGCCATTGGGGTCTCCTTTCGATTCGGACGGGCAGGTTCGGCGGGCGGGTTCAGGGATGCGCGTTCAGCAACGCAAGCTGGTCACCGGTTCCGGGTATCCCGGTCGCGGGTTCCGACGGCGGACCAGCCGCGGCGGGCGGCGGTGGAAGAGGACCGTGCCGCGGCCGCGCCGGCTTTGGCGCCGTCCCGGTCACGGTCCCGGGAGCGGTACACGATGTAGGGCCGGAAGAGGTAGTGGAACGGTGCCGTGAAGGCGTGGACGAGGCGGGTGAACGGCCAGATCACGAACAGCGCCATGCCCACCACGGTGTGCAGGTGGAAGGAGAACGGCGCCGCCGCCATCGCCGCGATGTCCGGCTGGAAGATGAACAGCGAGCGGAACCACGGGGCCACGGTCTCGCGGTAGTTGTGCCCGTGCTCGCCCTCGAAAACACTGGCAAGGGTGGTCCAGAGCCCGAACACGATCGCACCGGTCAGCACCACGTACATGGTCTTGTCGTTCTTGGTGGTGGCCATAAACACCGGCCCGGTGGTGCGGCGGCGGTAGATCAGCAGGATGATGCCGCCCAAGGTGCCAACCCCGGCAATGCCGCCCACCAGCAGGGCGTTGAAGTGGTAGAAGTCCTGGCTCATACCCACGGCCTGGGTCCACGCCATCGGAATGACCAGGCCGAAGAAGTGCCCGGCGATCACGGCGAGCAGGCCGAAGTGGAACAACGGCGAGGCAATCCGCAGCAGCCGGGATTCGTAGAGCTGGGAGGAACGGGTGGTCCAGCCGAACTGGTCATACTTGTACCGCCAGACCAGGCCGCCGACCAGCACCACGACCATAACGTAGGGCAGCACGCCCCACAGGACGATGTCCAGGGTGGAAAGTTCGACGGCGGATCCGGGCTCAGCTTCGAAGGCCGGCATGGTCAGGCCCCCTTTACGGGAAGCAGGCGGGGATCGTACGGGTCCAGGCCCACCGCCTCGGTGGGCGGACCGTAGCCGGCCATCCGCATCACGGCCTGCTCGTCCGCCGGCGATTTCCCGGGCAGGGTGGCGCAGATAGCCTGCAGGATCCGGGCGTGCGGCAGCTCGTCCCGGAGCAGGCCGAAGCGCAGCATCTCTAGGCTGGCCCGGAACCGGCTCAGCAGCTCGCGGCCGGCCGCGAGATCCACCAGCGCGGCGTATTCCAGCACCATCGGAAGGTAGTCGGGCAGTTCGCCGTGGGTGTCCACCAGAATGTCGCTTTGCCGGTAGGTCTTCTTGAAGTTCCCCAGGACTTCGCCGCGGCGGCGGGTGTCCCCGTCGGTCCAGTAGGACAGGTGCAGGGCGTGGCGCTTGCCGAGGTCGAACTCGCGCACGTAATGCGCCTGGAGCTCCAGCGGCGGCAAGGATTCCAGCCGGTCCAGCACCTCGGCGAAGTCCGCACCGGCGCCGGGGGACTCGGCCAGCGCGTCCCGCATCAACGGGACCCTGCCGATCAGTTCCTCGTCCGGGTAGGACAGGCACCAGGCGGCGGCGAGGTAGACGACCTGCTCGCGGCGGCTCACTGCCGCTCCCCCGGCCGGCTGCTGGGACCAGGTGCGGCTCCGGCACCTGGCTGCTTTTCGGGGAACAGCCCCGCCGGCGCCCCCGTCCCGTCCCAGTTCAGCAGGTTCACCCGTCCCCGCAGCGTCGTTTCGCCGGGCGCGGCACCGGAGGTCTGCCGGTCCTTCAGCGCGTTGAAGGTTTCCACCGCCACCGGGACGGGCCTGCCGCTGGCCTCGCCGAACGGCGAGGAGTCCTGCATGCCCGGCCCGCCGTCGAAGTCCAGCGAGCAGCCCATTTCCTCGAGGTCGTGTGCCTGTTCCACGTGGGCCTTGGGGATCACGTAGCGTTCCTCGTACTTCGCGATCGCCATCAGCCGGTACATCTCGTACATGGTCTGGCTGTCCATGCCCACCGCTTCCGGGATCGAGTCGTCCGGATCATTGCCAAGGCTGATCCCGCGCATGAAGGAGCGCATCGCCGCGAGTTTCTTCAGCACCGCGGTGACCCGGTCCGCGTCGCCGGCGGTGAAGAGCTCCGCGAGGTATTCCACCGGGATGCGCAGCGCATCGATGGCGCCGAACAGGTTGCCGGTGTCCTCGCCGTCGTGCCCCTGGTCCCGCAGCAGATCGACGACGGGTGAGAGCGGCGGGACGTACCAGACCATCGGCATGGTCCGGTATTCGGGGTGCAGCGGCAGGGCCACCTTGTAGACCTTGGCGAGGGCGTAGACCGGCGAGCGCCGGGCCGCGTCGATCCAGTCCTCCGGGATGCCCTGGGTCCGCGCCTCGGCCTGGACGGCGGGGTCGTTCGGGTCCAGCAGGACGTCCATCTGGGCGTCGTAAAGCTCTTGCGGGTCCGTGACGGCGGCCGCCGCGGTGACGGCGTCGGCGTCGTACAGGAACAACCCCAGATAGCGCAGCCGGCCCACGCAGGTCTCCGAACACACCGTCGGAAGCCCCACCTCCACCCGCGGGTAGCAGAACGTGCACTTCTCGGCCTTGCCGGTCTTGTGGTTGAAGTAGATCTTCTTGTACGGGCAGCCGGTCACGCACTGCCGCCAGCCGCGGCACTTGTCCTGGTCCACCAGCACAATCCCGTCCTCCACGCGTTTATAGATCGCGCCGGAGGGGCAGGAAGCCATGCAGGAGGGGTTCAGGCAGTGCTCGCAGATCCGCGGCAGGTAGAACATAAAGGTCTGCTCGTAGGCGAACTTGATCTTGTCCTCGGATTCGCGCCGGACCTTCTCCACGATCGGGTCCAGGTGCCCGTTCTCCATGGAACCGCCCAGGTCATCGTCCCAGTTCGCGGACCAGGTGATCTTGGTGTCCTCCCCCGTGATCAGGGACTTGGGCCGCGCCACCGGGAAATCATCGCCCAGCGGCGCGTCCACCAAGGTTTTGTAGTCGTAGGTCCACGGCTCGTAGTAGTCCTTGAGCTCGGGCTGGACCGGGCTGGCGAAAATCCCCAGCAGCTTCTTGACCCGGCCGCCGCCCTTGAGCACCAGCTTGCCGCGCTTGTTCAGCACCCAGCCGCCGTGCCACCGCTCCTGGTCCTCGTAACGGCGCGGATAGCCCTGCCCGGGACGGGTTTCGACGTTGTTGAACCAGACGTATTCGGTGCCCGCCCGGTTGGTCCAGGCCTGTTTGCAGGTCACGGAACAGGTGTGGCAGCCGATGCATTTGTCCAGGTTCATGACCATGCCCATTTGAGCCATCACACGCATCAGTACTGCACCTCCTGGGAACGACGGCGGACGGTGGCCACCATGTCGCGCTGGTTTCCGGTGGGGCCAAGGTAGTTGAAGGCGTAGGCCAGCTGGGCGTAGCCGCCGATCAGGTGCGAGGGTTTGACCAGCAGCCGGGTCACCGAGTTGTGGATGCCGCCGCGCCGTCCGGTGGCCTCGGACTTGGGCACGTCGATGGTGCGTTCCTGGGCGTGGTGGACGTAGACGACACCGGCCGGCATCCGGTGGCTGACGATCGCGCGGGCCACGAGGACGCCGTTGATGTTCACGCACTCCACCCAGTCGTTGTCCTTGACCTTGATGGCGTCCGCGTCCGCGGGGCTCATCCAGACCGTGGGGCCGCCGCGGGAGAGCGAGAGCATCAGCAGGTTGTCCTGGTATTCGGAGTGGATGGACCATTTGGAGTGCGGCGTCAGGTAGCGGACCACCACCTCCATGGCCCCGTCCTGGCCGAGTCTGGGTTCGCCGAAGAGCCGGTGCATGTCCAGCGGCGGCCGGTAGATGGGCAGCGCCTCGCCGATGTCCCGGATCCAGTCGTGGTCCAGGAAGAAGTGCATGCGGCCGGTCAGGGTGTGGAAGGGCTTGAGCCGTTCCACGTTGATGGTGAAGGGTGAGTAGCGCCGTCCGCCGGTCTCGGAGCCGGACCATTCCGGGGAGGTGATCACCGGGACCGGGCCTGCCTGGGTCTGCGCGAAGGTGATGAATTTTTCCTCCGACCCTTCGGACAGGTCCGCGAGTTTCCGGCCGGTGCGCACTTCCAGGTCCTTGAAGCCCTGGACGGAGAGGGCACCGTTGGTGGTGCCGGAAAAGGCAAGGATCGCCTCGGCCATCTTCGCGTCGGTGTCGATGGCGGGGCGGCCGTCCGCGGCGCCGCCGAGCATCACGCCGTTGGAGCGGCTCAGCCGCTCCAACGGTCCGGCGAGTTTGTAGGTGACGTTCTTGACCGTGAAGCCGAGTTTGTCGGCCAGCGGCCCGACGGCGGCGAGCTTGTCAGCGATGGCGGTGTAGTCGCGCTCCACCACGGAGAAGACGGGCATGTTCTGCCCGGGGACCGCGGGGATGGACGCGTCCCGCCAGTCCCGGACGATCCCGCCGGGCTGGGCGATTTGGCCGGGGGTGTCGTGCTGCAGCGGCACGCTGACCAGGTCCCGGCGGACGCCCAGGTGGGTTCTGGCCTGCCGGGAGAACTCCTGGGCCAGCAGGTGGAAGGTGTCGAAGTCCGTCTTGGTTTCCCAGGGCGGGTCGATCGCGGGTGTGAAGGCGTTCACGAAGGGGTGCATGTCGGTGGAGGACAGGTCGTGCTTCTCGTACCAGGTGGCGGCCGGGAATACGACGTCGGACAGCAGCGTGGTGGAGGTCATCCGGAAGTCGGCGGAGACCAGCAGGTCCAGTTTTCCTTCCGGCGCCTGCTCGTGCCACTTCACATCCCTGGGCTTGAGGCCCTCGGCATGGTCCTTGCCGAGGACGTTGTTGTGGGTGCCCAGCAGGTTCCGCAGGAAGTACTCGTTGCCTTTGGCCGAGGAGCCGAACAGGTTGGAGCGCCACAGCACCAGGGTCCGGGGCCAGTTCTCCGGGGCGTCCACGTCCTCGATCGCAGGGTTCAGGGTGCGGTTTTTGAGGGCGTCCGCGATGTAGCCGGGGGTGTCTTGCGCGGTGCCGGCGGCGACGGCGGCTTCCGCCTCGTCCGCGAGGTCCAGCGGGTTCCGGTCGAACTGCGGATAGAACGGCATCCAGCCGAGCCGCGCGGACTGGGCCATCGCGTCCGCGGTGTGCATGCCGTCCAGCGCGCCGGTGGATAGCGGGGACTTCAGCGCGTCGGCGGAGTAGCCGTCCTGCCGCCACTGGTCCGTGTGCATGTACCAGTACCCGGTGCCGATCATGGTCCGCGGCGGCCGGGACCAGTCCAGCGCGTTCGCCAGCGAGACCCAGCCGGTGGCGGGGCGGGTCTTTTCCTGGCCCACGTAGTGCGCCCAGCCGCCGCCGTTGCGGCCCATGCAGCCGGTGAGCATCACCAGGGCCAGCACGGCCCGGTACGTGGCGTCGCCGTGGAACCACTGGCAGATCCCGGCGCCCATGATGATCATGGACCGGCCCTTGGACTCTTCGGCGTTCCGGGCGAACTGCCGTGCCACCCGGATGCAGGCCTGCGCGGGAACGGAGGTGATTTCCTCCTGCCAGGCCGGGGTGTACGGCGTCGCGGCGTCCTCGTAACCGGCGGCCCACTCCCCCGGCAGCCCGTCACGGCCCACACCGTACTGGGCCAGCATCAGGTCGAACACGGTGGTGACCAGCTGGCCTTCCAGCTCGAGGACGGGCACGCCGCGGCGGAGCACGCTGCCCTCACCGCTTGCGTCCTCGAAGCACGGCAGCAGGATCTCGGCGCTGCCAGCGGAGACCTCGCGCAGCGACAGCGCCGGTTCGATCCCCTCCAGGTCCAGGTTCCATTTGCCCTCGCCGCTGCCGGAATACCGGAAGCCCATTGAGCCGTTGGGCACGGCCGGTCGTCCGGTCTTCTTGTCGAACAGCACGGTGCGGAACGCCGCGTCTTCAGCCAGCGACTCGGCCGGGAGGTCCTTGGCGGTGAGGAACTTCGCCGGGGTGAGGGAGCCGTCGTCGCGCCGTTCCAGCCGGACCAAAAACGGCAGGTCGGTGTACTGGCGGACGTAGTCGGCAAAGAACGGCACCTCGCGGTCGACGAAGAACTCCTTGAGCATCACGTGGCCCATGGCCATCGCCAGGGCGGCGTCGGTGCCGGCCTGGGCGGGGAGCCATTCGTCGGCGAACTTCGTGTTGTCCGCGTAGTCCGGGCTGACCGTGACCACCTTGGTGCCGCGGTACCGCACCTCGGCCATCCAGTGCGCGTCCGGGGTCCGGGTCACGGGGACGTTGGAGCCCCACATCATCAGGTAGCGCGCGTCCCACCAGTCACCGGATTCCGGGACGTCCGTCTGGTCTCCAAAGACCTGCGGGCTGGCCACCGGCAGGTCGGCGTACCAGTCGTAAAAGGACGTCATCACGCCGCCGATAAGCTGGATGAACCGGGTCCCCACCGCGTGCGAGACCATCGACATCGCGGGGATCGGGGAGAATCCCGCGCAGCGGTCCGGACCGTAGGTCTTAATCGTGTTGACGTGCGCGGCGGCGGCGATTTCGATCGCTTCCTGCCAGGACACGCGGACCAGGCCGCCTTTGCCGCGGGCCTGCTGGTAGCGGCGGCGCCGCTCCGGGTCCCCCACGACGTCGGCGAAGGCCAGTACCGGATCGCCCAGCCGGGCCTTCGCCGCGCGGTACATCTCGACCAGGACGCCGCGGGCGTAGGGGAACCGGACGCGCGTTGGTGAGTAGGTGTACCAGGAAAAAGCCGCCCCGCGGGGGCAGCCTCTAGGTTCGTATTCCGGGCTGTCGGGGCCCACCGAGGGGTAGTCCGTCTGCTGGGATTCCCAGGTGATGATGCCGTCCTTGACGTACACCTTCCAGGAGCAGGAGCCGGTGCAGTTGACCCCGTGGGTTGAGCGGACCACCTTGTCGTGGCTCCAGCGGTCCCGGTAGAAGATGTCGCCCTTGCGGCCGCCTTCCCTGAACACCGCCCTGCCGTCGTCGGTCTGGTCCCATTTCGTGAAAAATCGGCCCAGCTTCAACATTGCGTCCGAGGCGGGTCCGTCCAACCCCGCGGAGCCTCCGGCAGTCATGCCCCCAAAGCTATGGGCCGCGATTGGGCCCGGCTAGGGCCTTAGGACACGGGGTAGCGCGAGGGGCCGCAAGTGCCCGTTCGCGCTTTGTTGGCCCTGTTTAGGCGAAGGGTTCCAGCTCGACGCCGGCTTTTTCCAGCGCTGCGCGGACGGCGGCGGCCACCGCGACCGAGCCGGGGGTGTCTCCGTGCAGGCACAGGCAATGCGGCGAGAGCGTCACCACGGTGCCGTCGACCGCCACGACCTCGCCCTTGAGCGCCAGGCGGAGCGCACGCTCGACGATCTCGTCGGGATCCTCGATCACCGATTCCTCCTCCAGGCGCGGCACCAGGGTGCCGTCGGGGAGGTAGGTCCGGTCAGCGAAGGCTTCGTGGAACACAGGGTGGCCGGCTTCGCGGGCAAACCGGAGCAGGGCCGAGCGCTCCAGGCCCAGGATGGGCAGGCCCGGATCGTAGGCCTGGATGGCGGCGACCACGGCGGCGGCCTGCTCTTCGTCGTGCACGGTGCGGTCGTAAAGGCCACCGTGCACCTTGACGTAGTCCACCGAGGCGCCCACCGCATGGGCGACGCCGTCGAGCGCCCCCAGCTGGTAGAGGACCACCCCGAACAGGTCGTCAAAGGTCATGTCCATGGCGCGGAGGCCGAAGCCGGCCAGGTCCGGGTAGCCCAGGTGGGCGCCCACCCTGACGTCGAGTTCGTAGGCCGCGCGGCAGGTGTCCAGCATGGTGACCGGGTCCCCGGCGTGCATACCGCAAGCCACGCTGGCGCTGGTGATCAGCGGGAACATCGCGGCGTCATCGCCCATGGTCCAGGAGCCGAAGGACTCCCCCAGGTCAGCGTTCAGATCCACCGGTTCCGCCTTCCAGATCCGGGCCGGCGTCAGCGGCCGGAGCGCCGGGCTTCAGCTCGCCGGGGATGGTCACCGGCATAGGGCCGAAGGCCTCCTTGGCGTTTTCGATGACGGCGCGCCCCATGATCCGGTTGCCGACGCCGCCCACCACGGCGCCGACGCCGAAGGGCAGGGCCCGGCCCAGCAGCGCCGTGCCCTGGCGCTTGAGCAGGTTCCGCAGGAAGGCCCGCTGGATCCGCTCCCGCACCGAGCCAAAACCGATCATCGGCGCCCGGCGGGCGAACAGCGTGCCCCAGGCCTGCGTGGGCCCTTTGCCCTGGCCGGCGGCCTGGCCGCTGAGGGAGCTCAGCAGGGCCGTGCCTTCTTCGCCGAGCATGATGGCCATGACCAGCGTGCTGGCCCGCTCCGGATCCACCATCCGCACCCCGTGCAGTTCCGCCAGCGAAGTGGCGAACAGCGCGGTGGCCTCCAGGAAGCCGACGGTTGCGGCGGCGGAGAGGCCCAGCGCGGCGACAGTGCCGACGCCGGGGATGACGGCGGAGCCGCCGACGAGCGCACCGCCGCCGGTGACGGCGGTCAGGTAGTTGCGTTCCAGGATGGCTGCGAGCTGCGCCGCGGTGGCCTGCGGGTGCTTCCGCTGCAGCCGGCGCAGGTTCGCCAGGACCAGTGGCCGCTGGATTTCCACCGCGCGCAGGAGCATGCTGTGGACGCCGGGCTTGGGCTTGCCGTCGGCGTCGAACATGGCGCTGTGGGCGGTCTTCTGGGCAATCTTCATTGCCGGGTTGCTGCGCTTGGCCATCATCGCCTCTCCGTGAACCATAAGGGTGCTGAACTTCGTCCAGCCTTAACACTAGGCCACGTGCCCGCCGGCCGCGCCTGGACGGCCGCTAAAACGCCCACGACTCGGCCAGCGCGATGAAGGCCGAGGAGGACGGGCCCAGCGGGCCCGGGTAGACCGACGGCCCGCCCGGCCACTCCACCCCGAATTCGGCGAGCCGTCCGGAGCTGCAGGGCAGGTACACATTGCTCAGGGCGGCGCTGGTTTCGCCGAGCTGGAAGTCGGGGGCGGCGAACTGCCGCCGGTCCAGGACGCCGGTGATGGCCAGCTCCGCCTTGTGGCCGGTGGCGCGGAAGCCCGACGCCGGGTCCACCTGCACGGTGAACTCGTCGTGGGTGTGGCTGATCCCGGCCAGCGGGAAGCGTGCCGCCTCCGGGAAATGGCGGGTGAGTTCGGTGGCCAGAGTCTCCGCGAGCGCTGCATTGGCGCCGTAGCTGCGCCAGCCCTGCAGGGTGGCCACCAGCAGGGCGCTCCCGGCACCCCAGCGGGACCAGTCGGCCTGCCAGAACGTGGCGAAGCAACTGGCCGGTTCGCCCGGAACCTGGGCTCCCCGGGAGTCCACCGGGTGCAGTGCCAGGCCCGCGTTGATCCCCACCAGTGCCAGGCTGCGCCGCGCCGGTGCGGTGGCCGTTTTCTCCATGGCAGGAGCCTAACGGGACGGCAACGGCTGCGGCCGGAAGCTCCCTGCCTCCGGCCGCAGCCGTGTCCCGCAGCGTTTTTGCCGCCGGTCTGGGTCCCGCTTGGCGTTCCCGCCTGGCGGTTACCCGCCTGGGCGGGGGTGGCGCGGGGCGATGCTTACCGCGGGGTGCGGATCAGCTTCTTGTTCACGAACTCGTCCATCCCGAACCGGCCCAGTTCACGCCCGACGCCGGAGCGCTTGACGCCGCCGAACGGCAGGTCCGCCTGCGTTTCGGCCACGGAGTTGATGAAGACCATGCCCGTGTCCAGGCGGTCCGCGACGTCCCGGGCCTTGTCCGCGTCCGCGCTGAAGACCGAGCCGCCGAGGCCGTACGGGGAGCCGTTGGCCAGTTCGATGGCCTCCTCGACGCTGGCCACCTTGTAGATGACCGCGGCCGGGCCGAACAGTTCCTCGGAGAAGGCGCGCATCTCCGGCGTGACATCGGTCAGCACGGTCGGCTCCACGAAGGCCCCGGGGCCGTCCACGTGGTGGCCGCCGGTCCGCAGGGTGGCACCCTTGTCCACGGCGTCCTGGATCTGTTCGATCAGGCCGTCCGCGGCGCTCTGCGAGGAGAGCGGACCGAACTTGGTGTCTTCCTGTTGCGGATCTCCCGGCTTGATCCGGGCCATCCGGGCGGTGAACTTCTCCACGAAGGGTTCGTAAAGGTCCTCGAGCACAATGAACCGCTTGGACGCGGTGCAGGCCTGCCCGGCGTTGCCCATCCGGCCGCCCACGGCGGCCTTGACGGTGGCGTCGAGGTCATCGGAGTCCAGCACGATGAAGGGGTCGCTGCCGCCGAGCTCCAGCACGTACTTCTTGAGGTTCCGGCCCGCGACTTCGGCCACGGCCGCGCCGGCCCGCTCGCTGCCGGTCAGGGAAACACCTTGGATCCGGGTGTCGGCGATGACCTCGGCAACCTGGTCGTTGTCCAGGAACAGGTTGGTGTAGGCGCCCTCCGGGAGGCCGGCGTCCTTGAAGATGTCCTCGATCGCGAGGGCCGACTGCGGGCAGCTGCCGGCGTGCTTGAGCAGGATCGTGTTGCCCAGCACCAGGTTGGGCGCGGCGAACCGGGCGACCTGGTAGTAGGGGTAGTTCCACGGCATGATGCCCAGCAGGGGCCCGATCGGGGCGGAGCGGACAACGGCGGAGCCGCCGCCCTTGACGTCCAGCGGCTCGTCCTTGAGGAAGTCCGGGCCCTCCGTGGCGTAGTAGTCGTAAATGTCGGCGACCAGCTGCACTTCGCCGCGGGACTGGGCGAGGGGCTTGCCCATTTCGGTCGCGATCAAGCGGGCCAGCTCATCCTGGCGTTCCCGGTAAAGCTCGGCAACCCGGGCGATTACCTTGGTGCGTTCCTCGACCGGGGCCGCGCGCCATTCTTGGAATGCCTGCTGGGCGGCCGCGAGCGCTTCTTCAACTTCGGCCGACGTCGCGAGCGGAAATTCCTTTTCCGTTTCTCCGGTTGCGGGGTTCACTGTCTTGTAGGCAGTCATAGGTCCACCATCTCCGTTTCTGGCTGGTTTGAGCCGGTTCGGGCGCGGACCGCAGGTGGCGCCCGGTACGGCGCCGACGGCGGTTCCCGCCCAGTGCGTGGGGCCGGCCTGTCCGCTAAGGCAGCACCGGGTCCCATAGGCGCCAACCGGCACCTACCCCGGACTATTCCATCCGTGCACCCGGCGGCGGCCGCCTCCTGTCCGGCGGCGGCCACCCTCAGGTCTTTCGCTACAGCGACACGTCGCCGCAGAGGTGGACCTGCACGCCCAACTCCGCGAAGAAAGCAGCCTTGGCTTCCAGCGCCTTGTCCGCCGTCGCGGCGTCCGGGGCGTAGACCACCTGGGCGTGGTTGGCCTTGTGGCGGGCCATCAGCTGGTCCCGGCTGACCCCATTGAGGACGGCGTGCATGATCGGCCACTGCGGGTCGGTCGCGTCCAGCCGCCGGCGGGTCTCCTCCTCCGGAAGCTCGACGACGTGGCCGCGGCCGAGGTCCACGTGCAACCGGTCGTCCATGATGAACACCCGTGACCAGACGATCTCCCCGGGCTTGGAGACGCCGCTGAGGGTACCGCCGCCCAGCGGGAAGAACATGGCGGGCTGGCGCATGCTGTAGGACTTGTCGTACCCGCCGTTGTGGGAGGCCGGCACGGAGCCGGAGATTTCGAAGACCCAGACGAATTCGCCGTCGTAGTCGGCGCCCCAGCGCACATCGTGCAGCGTGGTGGCGGGGTCGAGGCCCATCGCGGTCCAGATCCGGTTGGTGATGAGCGCGTCGACGGCGACCCCTTCGTCCACTTCGTTGAAGTGCGGCAGCGCCTTGCCGGCGAACAGCTCGCGGCCCCCGTCGCGGGAGTAGACCGGTGGCCGCTGGACGTTGTTGAGCAGGCCTTCGGCCAGGTCCGAGGCCGGGACGGTGTCCTTGAGGCCCTGCTGGTACTGGATGCCGACGGCGTCGACTCCGTAGTCGTCCGAGATCCGCAGCGCCGCGATGTACATCTTGAGCTGGTTGTGGACCTGGTCGGGGGTCAGTTCCGTCGCCGGGTCGGTGCCGAAGTGGAAGGTAAGGCCGGCGTCGTCGAGCCAGCTCTTCACCGCGTCAGCCTCGGCGTCCGGGACTTTCTGCATCTCGGCCACGAGGGCGCTTTGGGAGAGCCGCTCCTTGTAGATGCCCAACGGGTTGAGCATTTCGTCGTCGATGATGGCGTTGTACATCCCCATGCAGCCCTCGTCGAAGACGCCGATGATTGCTTTGTCCGCCATCAGCTGCTGCGCCAGGGCGCGTCCCAGCCGGACCTCTTCCGTGTCCGCCAGCGGCGGCAGCTCGCGGACGTGGCTGGTGTCGTGGGTGATGCTGCCGGAGGTGAGCCAGTCCTTCAGCTTGCCCACCGCCCATTCGTCGGTGAAGTCTTCGCTCCACAGCGCGGAGTAGTCGACTTTAGCCTTTGTCAGGCTTCCGGTGAGGTTAAGCAGGCCCACCAGCCCGGGGAAGTCACCGGCCCAGTTCGCCACGACCAGGATCGGACCGCGGTGCGTGCGCAGGCCGGCGAGGACGTGGTGGCTGTACTGCCAGACGGCCTCCACCACCACCACCGGCGCCGTCGGCGGAATATTCTTGAAGACCTCCATGCCCATGCGCTGGCTGTCGATAAAGCCGTGCCCGGTGTCCGGGTTGACGCCGTGCGCACGGACCACCTGGTAGCCGAGCGATTCCACGGCCGCGGCGAAGTGCCCTTCGAGCTGCTGCTGGGTGGGCCAGCACTTGGTGTTCGCGGCGAGCCGGAGGTCGCCGCTGCTGATGGTGTAGACCGTGTTGGCCTCAGCGGCGGGGGTCTCCGCGACGGCCGGGAAGGTGTAGTTGCTCATGGTGTGGGTTCCCTTTCGAGGTTTTGGGGGCTCAGGCGCTCCTCGCGTCCGGCCAGGGCGTGGGCGATGTCCTGCGTGGCCGGATAGAGCCGCAAATAGAGGTCGTACAGCTCGTCATAGTCCGCGGTGAGGGCGGGGTTCGGGTGCACGGTCCGGGCCGGCGGATTCCATTCGCTGATGCTGACCTCAGCAACGGCCCCTGCGGCCAGGTACGCTGCACCGTAGCTGGCGCCGATTGTCTGGCTCGGAATGAGCTGCGGCTGCCCGGTCACGTCGGAGACGATTTGGGTCCACAGCTCGCCCTGGGTCCCGCCGCCCACCGCCACGATGCGCCGGATGTTCCCGCCCGCGCGCTCCATGGATTCGATGTTGTGCCGGACGCCGAGCGCCGTGGCCTCCAGGGCAGCCCGGTAAAGGTCCCCGCGGGTGTGCGAAAGGGTCAGCCCGGCGATGATGCCGCGGGCCTGCGGATCCGCCACCGGGGTCCTTTCGCCGGCAAAGTAGGGCAGCATCAGCAGTCCCCGCGCGCCCGGGCCGGACGCGGCCGCCAGCTCTAGCAGTTCCGGGAAGTCGAGGGACCCGAAGAGTTCCTTGAGCCACGAAGTGACCGCCCCGGAGGTGGCCATCCCGCCGGCCAGGTTGCGGGTTCCCTCGAAGGCACCGACCGTTCCCCACAGCTGGGGAGAAGTCACCCGGTCCGGCACGGTGTTCACGAGGAACATCGTGGTGCCGTACATCAGCATGAGGTCGCCGTTGTTCTGGCCGTCCACGCTGACGGCTTCGCTCCAGGCGTCGATCGTTCCGGCAATGACCGGCACCCCGGCCGGCAGCCCGGTGGCGGCGGCGGCGTCCGGGGTGACGTGTCCGGCGGTGTCGCCGGGCCAAAGCAGCGGCGGAAGTTCCAGTCCGGGGGCGATCTGGTCCGCGTAGGGGGGATACCATTCCAGCGCCCCCGTGTCGTAGAGCGGTGTGCATTGGCTGGCCGAGTGGTGGTCCAGCACGTACGCTCCGGTCAGCTGGTACGCGAGCCAGGACGAGGGCATGAAGAGCCGGCGGCTCATCGCGAACACTGCCGGCTCGTGCCGGTCCAGCCACGCCAGCTTCGGCCCGACCGCCTGCGTGGACAACACGGAACCGCAGCGTTCCATGATGACGTCGCCGCCGCCCAGCCGGGCGGTGAGCGACTCGATCTGCTCGGTGGCCCGCGAATCGATGCCGTAGAGGATGGCCGGGCGCAGCGGGGCGCCCTCCGCGTCCGTGACCAGGACGCAGGGACCCATGCCGCTGACGCCGACGGCGACTATTTCCTCGGCCTCGCCCGCACCGGCCAGCAGTTCACGGCTGATCGCGGTGAACTCCTCCCACCACAGGCGCCCGTCCATCTCAGCCCAGCCCGGCCTGGGCCGGCTCACATCATGGCTGCGCGACGCGGAGCGGAGCACCCGGCCGTCCAGGTCCACGACGACGCCTTTGCTGCTGCTGGTGCCGATGTCCACGCCGAGCACCGCCCGCGTCCGGGCCGGCTGCTTCGTCACGTTACCGGCCTCAGGCGCAGGCCCTGCATGCCGCCGTCGACCGCGAGCGACGTTCCGGTCGTGGAGCCGGCGGCGGGCGAGGCCAGATAGGCGATGGCGGCCGCCACCTCGTCCGCCGTGACCAGGCGGCCGTGAGGCTGGCGGGCGTTGAGCGCGGCGCGTTCGGCCTGCGGATCATCGCTTTGGTCCATCAGGCGGCCGATCCAGGGCGTGTCCGCAGTGCCCGGGTTCACGCAGTTGACCCGGATGCCTTCGCGGATGTGGTCCGCGGCCATGGCCAGCGTCAGGGACAGGACAGCGCCCTTGCTGGCGCCGTACAGCGCCCGCTGCGGCAGTCCGGCCGTCGCCGCGATGGAACACGTGTTGACGATCGCGGCAGCCGGCGAGCGGCGCAAATGCGGCAGTGCGGCGCGGCTGACCCGGACCATGCCGAGCACGTTGATGTCGAACACGCGGTGCCATTCCTCGTCGTCGTTGTCGGCGATGGTGCCCTGGGCGCCTATCCCGGCGTTGTTGACGACGACGTCGAGCCGGCCAAAGCGCCCGGCCACTGCATCGACGGCCGCGACTACGGAGGCGTCGTCGGCCACGTCGCAGCGCACCGCGAAGTGCCCTTCGGCGGCGTCCTCCGGGTTCAGGTCCAGGACCGCCACTGCGGCTCCGGCTGCGGCGAGCCGCGCCGCCGCGGCGGCCCCGATGCCGGAGGCGCCGCCGGTCACAATCGCGACCAGCCCGTCCATCTCCGTTGTCATGTTTTTCCTTTCCAAGATGTTGATTCAGGTGCGCTGCGCCGGCCGGCGCCGGCAGGCACGGCGCGGACCGCCGGTTCAGGCCTGCGCGAAGACTTGCCGCTGGCGGCCGAGGCCCTCGATCTCTACCTCGACGACGTCGCCGGCCTTGAGGTACGGGAATTTGCCGGAGAGCGCCACGCCCTGGGGCGTGCCGGTCAGGACGACGTCACCGGGCTCCAGAGTCATGTACTGGCTGAGGTGGTGGATCAGGAAGTCGACCGGAAAGACCATGTCCGCTGTGCTGGAGTCCTGCCGCGGCTCGCCGTTGACCCAGCTTCGGAGGCGGAGCCTGCCCGGGTCCACCTCGTCGGCCGGCACAAGCCAGGGGCCGAGCGGGGAAAATCCGGGCGCACATTTGCCCTTGGACCACTGGCCGCCGGACTCCTCGATCTGGAAAGTGCGTTCAGACAGATCGTTGGCAACCAGGTAGCCCGCGATGTGCGCCGCGGACTCCGCCGGCGACCCGAGGTAGCTGGCGCGCTGGCCGATCACCACCCCGAGTTCGACCTCCCAGTCGGTCTTGGTGGAGTTGCGCGGGATGAACGCCGCATCGTCCGGTCCCGCGACGGTGTTGGGCGTCTTGAGGAAGATGATGGGCACCTCGGGCGGGAGCGCTCCGGATTCCGCGGCATGCGCGGCATAGTTCATCCCTACGCAGATGACCGCGGAGGGACGGACGATCGGGGCACCGGTCCGGACCCCCGCCGCGTCCAGCGGCTCGAGTTCCCCGCGCTCCAGGGCGCGCCGTGCGGCCGCGATTCCCCCACTGGCCAGGAACTCGCCAGTGATGTCCCGGGTCAGGGAAGATAGATCATATGTCTTTTCCGTTCCTGCGCCATCAACGGCAATAACGGCGGGTCGTTCCGCTCCCGCGGCGCCCAGGCGAACCAACTTCACACTTCCTCCAAATCGGGCATCATTGCCCGCCGCTAACCCGGCAGCCGGGCCGGCCGCACGGAAAGGTGTCGCACACCACAATACAGACCACACCGTCGTTGACAAGCCATACATCGGATGTTTACTGTCGAAATCACCGCCCGACCGGGCGACGCGACATCCCCGGCATTGCCCGGAGCATGAGGAGTTCCCACGTGAGTACCATCACCGCCGTCACGGTCAGTGACGTCCGCTTTCCGACCTCGTCGTCCCTGGACGGCTCGGATGCCATGAACCCCGACCCGGACTACTCTGCGGCGTACCTGGTAATCGGCACCGACGCCGGGGACGGCCTCGAGGGCCACGGCTTCGTCTTCACCATCGGGCGCGGCACCGAAGTGGTCGCCAGCGCCCTGACGGCCCTGACTCCATACCTCCAGAACCGGAACACCGAGGAGCTCCTGGACGACATGGGCGGGACCTGGCGCTCCATGGTGCACGACTCGCAGCTGCGCTGGCTGGGTCCCGAAAAGGGAGTCATGCACATGGCCATCGGAGCCGCCATCAACGCCCTGTGGGACCTGAAGGCAAAACGCGCCGGGCTGCCGTTGTGGCAGTTGCTCTCCCGGTTGTCCCCCGAGGAGCTCGTTGACCTGGTGGACTTCCGCTACCTCAGCGATGCGCTCACTCCGGATGAGGCCCTCGATCTCCTGCGCAGCGCGGCGGCCGGGCGGGCGGACCGCGAGTCAGAGCTGCTCGGGGCGGGCTACCCGGCATACACCACCACCCCGGGCTGGCTCGGCTACGACGACGCCAAACTCGCCCGACTGTGCCGCGAGGCCGTCGCGGACGGCTTCCCGCTGGTCAAGCTCAAGGTGGGCGCCAACCTGGAAGATGACGTACGGCGGCTGCGCGTTGCCCGGGACGCCTGCGGTCCGGGCATCGATATTGCCGTGGACGCGAACCAGCGCTGGGACACGGCAGAAGCGATCGAATGGATCCGCGGCCTCGGCGACCCCAACCTTGCCTGGGTGGAAGAACCCACCAGCCCGGACGACATCCTGGCGCACGCCGCAATCGCCCGCGCCATCGCGCCGGTTCCGGTGGCGACCGGGGAACATGTCCAGAACCGGGTGGTGTTCAAGCAGATGCTGCAGGCCGGGTCGCTCGAGGTGCTGCAGCTTGACGCGGCGCGGGTGGCCGGCGTGAACGAGAACATCGCCATTTTGCTTCTCGCGGCGAAATTTGGCGTCCGGGTCTGCCCGCATGCCGGCGGCGTGGGGCTCTGCGAAGCCGTCCAGCACCTCTCGATGTTCGACTTCGTGGCGGTTTCCGGGCAGCTGGAGGGCAGGATGATCGAGTTCGTCGACCATCTGCACGAGCACTTCGTCGTCCCCGTCGACGTCCATGGCGGCCGCTACTGGCCGCCTGCCGCTCCCGGTGGCGGAAGCGAAATGAAAGCGCACTCGCTCGCGGAGTTCGCCTTCCCCGCCGGTCCGGCGTGGTCCGCTCCGGTTGAAGCTGTGGCAGGCTAATCCAATGAGCACAGCCCCGGAACGCATCGCATTGCACACCCGGCTCAAGGCCGGCCGCGAGGCCGACTACGACCGGATCCACGCGCGGATCCCCGTCGAGCTCGCGGCTGCCATGCGCGCGATCGGCGTCCACAGCTGGCGGATCTGGCGCAGCGGGCGCGAACTTTTCCACGTCGTGGAGGTCGACGACTACGCCAAAATGCGCAAGTTCCTGGCCGACCATCCCGCGAACATCCCCTGGCAAGCGGAAATGGCCGAGCTCCTCGAGGTCGAGGACGACTATTCGGGCGAGGACCGCGGCATCCCGATGGTGTGGGAGCTTGCACGGCAATGACGCAACTGCCTCTCGGCCGGCTGGGCTACGGCGCCGCCGCTCTCGGGAACCTTTACTCGAGCATGGGCGACGACGACGCCCGGCGCACCCTGGAGGCCGCCTGGCTCGGCGGTATCCGCTATTTCGATACGGCGCCGCACTACGGACTCGGGCTCTCGGAACGGCGGCTCGGTGACTTCCTGCGCACCCGCCCCCGGGATGACTACGTCATTTCAACCAAAGCCGGCCGCCTGCTGGAGCCGAACCCGACGTACCGACCCGGCGAGCTGGACACCGAGGGCTTCGCGGTACCCGCCCGCAGCAAACGACGGTGGGACTTCACCGAACGCGGCATCCGGCAGAGCCTCGAGGACTCGCTGAACCGCTTGGGCATCCCGCAAGTGGACATCCTCTACCTGCATGACCCCGACGCCTACAACATGGGCGCAGCGCTCACTGACGCCCTGCCTGCACTGCAGCGCTTGAAGGGCGAAGGTCTCGTCCGGGCCATCGGGGTGGGATCCAACTCCGCGGAAGCCCTGCGCACGCTCATCGACCGCAGCGAACTGGACCTGGTCATGGTCGCCGGCCGCTTCACCTTGCTCGAGCAGCCTGCCCTGGCCGGCCTGCTGCCCCGGTGCGTTGAACTCGGCGTCGGAGTCGTTGCCGCCGGAGTGTTCAACTCGGGCATCCTGGCCAAGGCCAAAGTGCCCGCAACCGCGCATTACAACTACGAACCGGCGCCGCGGGAGCTGTTGTCCCGGGCCCGGCGCCTGGCCACCGTCTGCGCCACGTTTGGCGTGGCTCTGCCCGACGCCGCCATCCAGTACCCGCTGCGGCACCCGGCCGTGCGCAACGTGGTCATCGGGGCGCGGGGCGCGGAGCAGATCAACGCCAATATCGCCGGCATGGACCGACCGCTCCCCCTGGAGCTCTGGGACGCGCTCGAAGCGGAGGAGCTGATTCCCCGATGAGCGGGCTGCCCACGATCGACTCGCACCTGCACCTGTGGAGCCTTGGCCGCAGCCGGTACCGGTGGCTGGATTCGGTGCCGGAGCTGAAACAGGACTTCACGGCCGGCCATGCACGCGCCGAGCTCGATGCGGCGGCAGTGGCGGAGGCGATCCTGGTCCAGGCCGACGACACGCTGGAGGACACCGCGTTCCTGCTGGAAACCGCCGCCGCGGAACCGTGGATTCGCGGCGTAGTCGGCTGGATCAAGCTGGACTCCCCTGCCCATGCGGCAGCGCAGCTGGACCTGTGGCTGGAATCGGACAAGTTCTGCGGGGTCCGGCACCTGGTCCACGACGATCCGCGGGACGGCTTCCTCGCCCTTGCCCCGGTCCGCGAATCACTCGCCCTGCTCGCCGCGGCCGGCCTGCCCTTCGATGTCCCGGACGCGTTTCCGCGCCACCTCGGAGCCACCGCGGAGCTGGCCCGGGCGCTTCCGGAACTCACCGTCGTCGTGGACCATCTGGGCAAGCCGCCGCTCCCGGACCCGGCCGCGATGGCACTGTGGCGCCGCGAACTCGCCGCGTGCGCCGCCCGCCCCAACACCGTGGCGAAGCTGTCCGGCCTTCATATTCCCGGTGCGGAATATACCGTCGCCGCGCTGGAGCCGGTGTTCCAGGACGCCCTCGAGCTGTTTGGCCCGGCACGGCTCATGTACGGCGGCGACTGGCCCGTGTCGGTCATCTCCGGCGGCTACCAGCCCACCTGGCAGGTGCTGCATGAACTAATCTGCACGCTCAGCACGGCTGAACAGGATGACATCCTCGCCGCCACGGCGCACCGCGTATACCGCCGCGCCGCAGGGGCCTGATCCCCTCGCGCCCGGGCCCGAGATGACCGGGTCTAAGATGTTTTTCAGGCGTGCCGACGCCGGATGCATAGAACGGCGCTTTCCATGACAAACCCCCCAGCCGCGGCCACCGCCGCGCAGAGCGATGCCGCCCCGGCCAAGATGGTCAAGGACGCGTCGCTGCCGATGTACAAGCAGCTGTGCGACCAGCTGATCCGCGAAATCTCGACCCGCAAGCTGGCCCCGGGTCACCGGCTCCCCGGCGAGCACGGCATGTGCGAGCTGTACGGGGTTTCCCGCACCGTGGTCCGGCAGGCGCTGGGGCAGCTCGAGCACGACGGCGTGATCGAACGGGTCAAGGGCAAGGGCACCTTCGTGGCTCCCCGCAAGGTCTCCGAAAGCCTGGTCCACACCCTCCGCGGCCTCTACGCGGACGTGGAATCCCGCGGCGGCCGCGTCTACAGCGATGTGCGCCGCTTGGAACTGGTCCCGGCCGACGAAACAGTGGCCGACGCGCTCCGGATTCCCAAGGGTGAACCCGTCGTCGCCCTCGAGCGGCTCCGTTACGTCGAAGATTCCCCGTGGTCCCTCACCACCACCTACCTCCCCGGCGACATGGCGGAGATTGTGCTCGGCGCCGACTTCCGGAACCAGTCGCTCTACGCACTGCTGGCCAGCAACGGAATCCGGGCGCACCACGGCATCCGCTCGGTTGAGGCCACGGTGGCGAACAAGACCCAGGCCGAGGCGCTGGGCATCGTCAAGGGCGCCCCGCTGATGCAGCTGCGGAGCATCGTCTACGACGCGGCGGACCGGCCGCTGGAGTTTTTTGTGGCCCACCACCGCGGGGACCAGAGCCGTTTTGAAGTGGTCATCGACGCCGCCTCGGCGGGCTCCGGCACGGCCGGCTTCCACCGCGTCACCACCGGCTAAGCTCTGCGGGCCGCGCGGGCCCGCTCCTCCTGACGATTCCCAAGGACCCCCTTGGCATGTAACCTGTAATTACAGGTTGCCGCTTCGGCAACGGACTATTTGCTGATTCTCAGGAGACTTCTGCCCGTGAGCGAATTCATCACACCCCCCGTTCCGCCCATGACCATCCGGTTCGACGCGCAGGCCGGCACTCTGTCGCCGCAGGGCCCCACCTTGGAACGCCGCATGTCGGACCTGGAGGGCCTGTTCGCGGACAGGGACGCCTGGAACGAGGCCGTGGCGAACGGCAATCCCGTGGTCTACTCGGTGGTTTCGACCCCGGTGCCGGAAGCGGACCGGGAACTTCCGCAGTCCATCACCACGATTGAGCCCGGCACCACCGGCGGGGAGTTCTGGATGACCAAGGGCCACCAGCACCCGAACCACCAGGGCGAGATTTACCTGGGCATCTCCGGCCAAGGCGGCCTGCTGATGTTTGATGGTGAGAACACCTCCTGGGTGGACATGGCGCCTGGCGTGATCGGCTACATCCCGCCGGGCTGGGCACACCGCAGCATCAACGTCGGCTCCGAGCCCTACAAGTTCCTCGCGGTCTACCCCGGCGGCGCCGGCCACGACTACGGCTGGGTCCTGGAGCACGGCATGGGCCAGCGCATCTACTCCGCCGACTCGGGACACGAGTTCGCACCTTTCTTCGCAGCACAGGCCTAGGACGGAAGGACCGGTCCCATGATCATCGCTCACGATCTCGGCACGACGGGCAACAAGGCATCCCTGCACGAGGCTGACGGAACCCTCCTGCGGGCCGTCACCATCAGCTACGAGCCGCATTTCGCTGCCGGCGGCCGCGCGGAGCAGGATCCCGATGTCTGGTGGAATGCGGTGGTCCAGGCCACGCAAAAGCTGCTGGCCGAGACCGGGGTCGATCCGGCGTCGGTGCAGGGCCTCGTGGTCGGCGGTCAGATGATGGGGGCCGTGCTCCTCGACGGCAACTATGCCCCGGTCCGGCCCGCCCTGATCTGGGCCGATCACCGGAGCGTCGCCCAGTCCGACGAACTGGCGGGGGCCTTCGACGAGCAGGAGGCCTACGCCATGCTCGGCCACCGGATTAACCCCACGTATTCGCTGAGCAAAGTCATGTGGGTCCGGGACAACGAACCCGAGGCCTTCAGCCGGGTCCGCCACGTCTGCCTCGCCAAGGACTACGTGGTGCACCGGCTCACCGGGCGGCTCGCGACGGACCACTCTGATGCCTCCGCCACGAACGCCTACGACCAGACCACCGGAACCTGGTCCGAACGGATGCTGGCCGCCGCCCGGATCGATCCGGCGCTGTTTCCCGAAATCCTCAAGTCCACCGACGTCGTCGGCACCCTCACCCCCGCCGCCGCGGCGGCCACCGGCCTCGGACCCGCGACGTCGGTGGTGATGGGCGGCGGCGACGGCCCGGTGGCGGCCGTGGGCGCAGGCGTCGTCTCCGAGGCCGACCAGGCGTACGTGTACCTGGGCTCCTCCTCGTGGGTGCAGATTGTCACTGCCGCGCCCTTGATCGACCCGCTCCGCCGGACCATGACGTTCGACCACGTCATCGACGGGAAGTACGTCCCCACCGCGACCATGCAGGCCGGCGGGGCGTCCCTACAGTGGGCCGTCGGGCTGTTCTCCGACCGCGCCGAGAAGGACCGCTTCGACCGGCTTATTGCCGAAGCGTCCGGGGCGACCGCGAGCGAGTCGGGGTTGTACTTCCTGCCGCACCTGCTCGGCGAGCGCTCGCCGTACTGGAACCCGCAGGCCGCCGGCGCCTTCGTGGGTCTTGAGATGCACCACGGCCGCGGGAACATGATCCGCTCCGTCCTTGAAGGTGTGGCCTTCAACCTGGGGACCTGCGTCGACGCCTTCAACGGGGCCGGGGCAGCCATCAGCCGGATCGACGCGATCGGCGGCGGTGCGGCCAGCGATACCTGGCTGCAGATCATGGCCGATGTCTGGGGCGTGACCGTCCGGCGCCGGAGCATCGTCGAAGAGGCCAACAGCCTCGGGGCCGCCGTCACCGCCAGCGTGGCACTTGGGCTCGTGGACGACTTCAGCGTCGCCCGGGACCTGTCGCGGGTGACCGCCGAATTCCAGCCGGACCGCGAAGCGCACGAACGCTACGCCGCCAGCCACCAGACGTTCCTTGACGCCTACGGCCAGCTCGAACCGTGGTTCCCCACCCGGCGGGGGAAGCACTGATGCCGGTTATCCTCGTCACCTCCCGTTCCTTCTCCTCCGGTGAACAAGACCTGGTCTCCCGGCTGGAAGGCCGCGGCTACACCGTCCGGCGGGGGCCGGCGGACCACTCCCTGGACGCCATCGGAGCCGATCTTGCGGTGGCCGATGGGTGGATTGCCGGAACGGGTGAAGTCACCGCTGCCCACCTGGACGCGGCGCCGCGGCTGAGGGTCCTGGCCCGGTACGGGGTGGGTTTCGAAGCCGTGGACGTCCAGGCCGCAGCGGACCGGGGGGTGGTGGTCACCAATACCCCCGGCGCGAATTCCAACGCCGTCGCCGAGCACGCCGTCGCTCTCATGCTGGCTGTCCTGCGCACCATCCCGGAGGGCGACCGCCAGGTGCGCGACCGGGACTGGTCCGTCATACGTGGCCGTGAGCTGGGCTCGCTGACCGTTGGCCTGGTCGGCTTCGGCCGGATCGGGCAGATCGTGGCGCGGCTGCTCTCCGGTTTCGGTTCCACCGTCTACGCCTCCGACCCGTTGATGGGCCCCGAACTGATCCGGAGCCTCGGCGCCGAACCGCTGGACCTGGCGGGCATGGCGGCGAGATGCGACGTGATCTCGCTGCACGCGCCCGGCGGCCAGCAGCTAATCGACGCGGCCTGGCTGGCCGGGGCGGCCAAACCGCTCGTCCTGGTCAACACCGCCCGCCCGGAACTCGTGGACGAGGAGGCCGTCGCCGAGGCCCTGCGCACTGGAGCGCTGGCCGGCTTCGCAGCGGACACCCTGCGCGGCGACACCAGCGGGCAGGACTCCCCCGTGCTGGATCCGCGGCTCACTGCACGGGTGGTCATCACTCCGCATTTCGGTGCGCAGACCGTGCAGGCAGTTGACGGCATGGGATCCATCGCCGTGGACAACCTGCTGGCCGTCCTGGAAGGACGCACTCCGCCCAACCCCGTCAGCCCGACTCCTATGAAAGTGAACTAATGGCCGACCTTCTCAAACTGAGGCAGACCGGGATCCTCGCCGTTGTGCGGGCTCCCAGCGCCGAGAGCGCCCTCCGCGGCGCCGCCGCCCTGCTGGAGGGGGGCGTAACCGGGCTGGAGATCACCTATTCCACCCCGGACGCCCCCGGCGTCATCCGCGCCCTGCGCGCCGAATACGGCGACCGCATCTACCTGGGTGCCGGCACGGTGCTCACCAGCACCCAGGCGGAGGACGCCGCCGACGCCGGCGCAGAGTTCCTGGTCAGCCCCGGCACCGTCGCGGAAACCGTCACGGCAATGAAGTCCACCGGATCCCTCGTCATGGCCGGCGCCCTGACGCCCACCGAGATCCTCACGGCAGTGGCCCTGGGTGCCGACGTCGTCAAAATCTTCCCCGCCTCACTCGGCGGCCCTTCCTACTTCCGGGCGCTCCGCGGCCCGCTGCCGGACGTACCACTGATGCCAACCGGAGGCGTCGCCCCCGGCAACATCGGCGAATGGTTCGACGCCGGAGCCGTCGCCGTCGGCGCCGGCAGCGACCTCTGCTCCACCGCCGACCTCGCAGCATGCCGCTATGACCTGGTCCGCGAGAAAGCGCTCAACTTCAGCGCCGCATTGGAAAGGACGCTTGCATGAACGGCTACATGGGATTTGTTGGTGTGACCACCTCGGGGTCCTCGATCATGAAGATTTTTCCGGAGTGGGCGCGGATCCTCCAACTGCCGACCAACCGCCTCACCGGCCACGATCTGCCCCTGGGGGCCAGCAGGGAACAGTACCGCGAGCTCGTCACCCGGATCCGTGACGACAAGAACCACCGCGGCGCTCTGGTCACAACCCACAAGATGGACCTGTACCAGGCCGCCCACGACCTCTTTGACGAGATCGACGAATTCGGCCGGCTCTGCGGCGAGATCTCCAGCATCTCCAAACGGGACGGCCGGCTGATCGGCCACGCCAAGGACCCCATCACCGCGGGCCTGGCGCTCGAGGAATTCCTGCCGCCGGGCCATTTCAAGGAAACCGGCGCCCATGTGGTCTGCCTCGGTGCGGGCGGCGCCGGGACGGCTCTGACGTGGTACCTGGCGGGCCACGCCGACGCGCCGGAGAAGATTGTCTGCACTGACACCAGCCCGGCCCGCCTCCAGCACCTCGCCGACGTCCACGCCCGTGGCCAGCTCCCCGCCGGCCTCTTCGAGTACTGCCTGATCGAGCGCCCTGAAGACACTGCGCGCGTGCTGGCTGATGCCCCGTCGGGCAGCCTGGTGGTCAACGCCAGCGGCCTCGGCAAGGACCGGCCGGGATCCCCCGTCCCGGACGGGGTCGATTTTCCGCCGGACGCCATCGTATGGGAGTTCAACTACCGCGGCTCCCTGGAATTCCTTGCCCAGGCCCGCGTGCAGGCGAAACGGCGGCAGCTGACAATCGTGGACGGCTGGCGCTACTTCATCCATGGCTGGAGTCAGGTGATCGCCGAGGTGTTCGACGTCGAACTCACGGACCAGCTGCTGGACCAGTTGGCCGAAGCCGCAGCCAGCGCGAGATGAACTTCGTCCGCACGGTCCTCGGAGACATCGAGCCCGCGTCCCTCGGCCCGACGAACTACCATGAGCACCTGTTCCAGTCCTCTCCGCTGCTGCCGGGAGACGAGCTGGACGACGAGGTGCTTTCCGGCCGCGAGGCAGCCCTGCTGCGCAACGCCGGCATGGCGGCGATGGTGGAGGCGACCCCGCTCGGCTTAGGCCGCAATCCCGCGGCAACGGCGCGCATCGCCGCGGCCTCCGGGCTGGATATTGTCGCCACCACGGGTGCCCACCGGGAGGCTCACTACCCCGCGGAGCACTGGCTCCGCGGGGTCGCTGAAGAGAAGCTCGCCCGGCGGTTCACGCTGGACCTCACGGCGGGCTGCGGGATACCCGAAGAATCCGCGGAACGCCCAGGTCCCGTCGACGGCCCTGAGGCGTCCGACGACACCGTGCCGGTCCGCGCGGGGATGCTGAAGGCCGGGATCGGCTACTGGTCAATCACCGATTTCGAACGCCGCGTGCTGACGGCTGTGGCGGTGGCCCACACCGTCACGGGCGCCCCGGTCATGGTGCACTTGGAGTTCTGCACCGCGGCCCATGAATTGCTCGACCTCCTGTCCGCCGCCGGCGTCCCGGAGTCCCGGGTGATCCTGGCCCATGCCGACCGCAACCCCGACGCCGCCCTGCACCTCGAGCTGGCGTCCCGCGGCGCCTATCTGGGTTACGACGGCATGGCCCGCCCCAAGGGCCGCACGGATGCGGAGATCATCACCCTCGCCGAGCAGGTCATCGCGGGCGGCGGTGGCGGCCGGCTGCTCCTCGGCGGTGACGTCGCCCGACGCACCCGGTACGTCTCCTACGGCGGGATGCCGGGCCTGGCATATCTGCCGGAACGCTTCGTTCCGCGGTTGGCCGACCGCGTCGGCGCAGCCGCCGTGGACCGGATCCTGGGCGACAATGCCGCCCGGGTCCTGCAGTGGCGCGCCGGTCCCGAGCCGGACTAGGCAGCGCCGGCCGCCTGCAGTACGCACGGCACACAGAGAGAGGCCCCGAAACCTTCCGGGGCCTCTCTCTGTGTGTGCGCCCTATAGAGCGCAGCAGCTCAGTTGTGAAGCAACTTAGCGGTGCAGCACCTTACTGGTAGAGCACAGCCGCGATCTTGGCGTCGTCCATGTTGTTCTTGTCGTACCAGTAGAACGGGGTGTCGGTGACCTTTTCCAGGGACTTGCCCTTGGACGCGTCGATCGCGGCCTGCACCGTGGCTGCACCCATGCCGATCGGATCCTGCGTGATGGCGCCGGCCATCAGTCCGCTGCGGATCGCGTCGAGCTGGGCCTTGCCGGAGTCGAAGCCGATGACGGTGAGCTTGCCCGGCTTGAGGCCGAGTTCGGTGACCGCATTGACGATGCCCACGGCCGAGCCTTCATTGGTGCCGTAGAGGCCCTTGAGGTTCGGGTGGCCCTGGATCATCGCTTTGGCAATGTCAGCGGACTTCAGGTGGTCGCCGTCGCCGTACTGCACGTCGACAACCTTGATGTCCGGGTACTTGGCCTTCATCTCGTTCAGGAAGCCGTCACGGCGCTCCACGCCGGTGCTGTTGATCTGGCTGTGGCCGACGACGGCGATTTCGCCGCTCTTGCCGATCAGCTCGGCCATGTGGTCGGCCGCCATGGCGCCGGCATCCATGCTGTTGGTCTTGGCCAGGTTCACCGGGTAGTCGCTCTTGCAGCCGGCGTCGAACTGGACCACCGGGATGTTGGCGGCCTTGGCCTGCTCAATCGCCGGAACACAAGCTTCCGGGTCCAGCGCTGCGTAGGCGATGGCCGTCGGCTTCTTGTCGATAGCGGCCTGGAGCATCTGCAGCTGCGAGTCGACTTCGGTTTCGGCAGCCGGGCCCTCGAAGGTGATCTTGACGTTGAGCTCCTTGGCCTTGTCCTCGGCCCCCTTCTTCACAGCCTGCCAGAACTGGTGCTGGAAGCCCTTGGAAATCATGGCCACGTAGGGGGTACCGCCGCTGTCGCCGCCGCCGCTGGGGCTCGCGCTGCCGGAGCCGCCGCCGCAGGCGGTCAAGGAAAGAGCTGCAGCGAGGACGCCCGCCGCGAGGGTCTTTTTGCCGAGTTTCATGTAGATCTCCATCCAGTGAGCGGGCCGGCAACATTGCGGGCCCTTGACCATTGTTGTTGGTTTCGAACGTTAAGTACAGGTAGATACAAGTTATTTTTGGGACTAATTTCTCCGTGGCCCCCGCATCCGCGTCGGGGCGGCGCCGCGGGCCCCGCCTAGGCCTCCCGGCGGCGGCGCAGCGAGTCGGTGAAGACGGCCACGAGGATCACGATTCCCACCACGACGGTCTGCCACTCGGTCTGCACCGACATGATGCGCAGGCCGTTGATCAGCACGCTCATGATGAGGGCGCCGATGAGGGTGCCCAGGACCGAGCCCCGCCCGCCGAGGAGGGAGGTTCCGCCGATGATGACGGCCGCGATGGCCTGCAACTCATAGCCGGATCCCAGCTGGGGCTGGGCGGAATCGAGGCGCGCCGCGATGACGACGCCGGCCACGCCGGTGAAGATGCCTGCCACGGTGTAGACGAGGATCTTCCACTTGCCGGTGTTCACGCCGGAAATCTTGGTGGCCTCCTCGTTACTGCCGATCGCAAAGATGTAGCGGCCCAGCAGGGTCTTGCCAAGCACCAGGTACGCCGCGATGCCGGTAAGGATAAGGATCAGGACAGCGTTGGGCAGGCCCGGGATGAGCTGGCCGAGCGCAATGTCCTTGAATCCCTTGACCTTGCTGAAGTAGATCGGCCGCACGCCGGACAGAACCAGGGCAAGGCCCTGGGCGATCAGCATCATGGCCAGGGTGGCAATGAACGGCGGTAGCTTCAGGATCGAAACATTGAGCCCGTTGATCAGACCCATCAACGCGCCGGTCGCGATCCCGCCGAGCACGCCTACAATCAGCGGGAGCTGAAAGTTCACCAATAGCAGGCCCGTGACCACCGAGCAGAGCGTCATGCCCGTTCCGATCGAGAGGTCAATGCCGGAGGTGATGATCACCAGTGTGGTGCCGAACGCCAGGATGCCGATCACCGCTGTGGAAAGCAGGATTCCGGAGATGTTCGTCCAGGTGAAGAAGTTGCTGCTGGCCAAGGAGAAGAAGACCAGCAGGACGATCAGGGTTCCGAAGGCCAGCGACTGCTGGAGCCGCTGGCGCAGGAAGGATCCCCTGGGTGATTCGCGCTTCACGGCGCCCGCGGGCGCCTCTGTGCGCGGTACAGACTTTACTTCGCTCATTTTTCCGCTCCCTGCTGCTCCACCCGTGTGGCGTAGTCCATGATTGTTGCCTGATCAGCACCATCGCTGTCGATTTCCCCCGTGATGCGGCCACCGGCCATGACCATGATCCGGTGGGACAGCCGGAGAACCTCCGGCAGTTCCGAGGAGATCATGATGATCGACTTGCCCCGCGCCACCAGGTCGTTGAGCAAGCGGTAGATTTCTTCCTTCGCACCGATGTCGATGCCGCGCGTCGGCTCATCGAAGATGAGGATGTCGCAGTCCCGGGCCAACCATTTGGCGATGACGACCTTCTGCTGGTTTCCGCCCGAGAGGTTCTTCGTGGTCGCGAACATCGACGGGGTCTTGATCCGGAGCGAGTCAATGTATTTCTGCGACGTACCCTTGCCCGAGCCCGACTTCATGAACCCGACAGGATTCGTGTAGTTTCCGAGCGACGACAGCAGAATGTTGGTGTTCACGTCCCGATCCAGCAGCAGCCCCAGGCTCTTGCGGTCCTCGGACAGATAGCCAATCCCGTGCTTGACTGCGTCCGCAGGCTGGCCGATCTTCACTTCCTTGCCGTTGACGAAGATCTGCCCCGCCGTCATCCGGTCTGCGCCGATGATGGCCCGGGCCAGTTCGGTCCGCCCCGCCCCCATCAGTCCGGAGAATCCCAGGATCTCCCCGCGCCGCAGCTCGAAGCTGACATCCTTGAGCAGTTTCCGCGTACTGAGGTTCTCGACGCGGAGGACGACGTCGTCCGTGTTGTCCCGGCGAACGTTCTCCGGGCGGGCATTCTCGTCAATCTCCCGGCCGACCATCAGCTTGATCACCTCATGCTGGCTGGCCGTCGCGGTGTCCATGGTGGCGATGTACTTGCCGTCGCGGAGGATGGTGATGCGGTCGGTGATCCGCTTCAGCTCCTCCATCCGGTGCGAAATGTAGATCACGCCGACGCCGCGCTCCCGAAGGTCGCCGATCAGCCGGAAAAGCGTCTCAGTTTCGGCGGTGGTGAGGGCCGACGTCGGCTCATCCATGATGACAACCTTGGCATCGAAGGACAATGCCTTGGCAATCTCCACCATCTGCTGCTTTGCCACCGTGAGGTTCTCGACCAGGTCGGTCGGCGCGAACTCCTTGATCCCAAGCCGGCCAAGCAACTCGGCGGTCTGCCGGTTCAGCTTCTTTTCATCGAGCAAGAGCCCGCCGAGGCGCCTCGGCTCGCGGCCGATGTAGATGTTTTGGGCCACCGTGAGGTGGGACATCAGGTTCATTTCCTGATGGACGATGATGATGCCGAGTTCCTGGGCATGCCTGGGGCCGTCAATCTGGACCGGGACGCCTTCGAGGTAGATGGTCCCGGCGTCCTTTTGATAGATGCCGGACAGGATCTTCATCAAGCTGGACTTTCCCGCTCCGTTCTCGCCGACCAGCGCGATAACCTCGCCCCTATGGACGTCGAAGTGGACATCACTCAGAGCCTGGACGCCGGGAAAGCTTTTGCTGATCCCTTCGACCTTCAGTAGTGGTTCACCCACTGTCTCACCTACTTCTTCGGAGATAACGCTGGTGCCTTACGGCCGGTACTCGTGGATTTTGGACGGCGGTCGGCAGCACTGCCGACCGCCAACTTGTATCTCGATGTATCTATCCTTGGTCCATAACTAGAGTAAGGTCAAATATGACCTAAAACACACCCTTTGGTCGGATGTTTAGAAATCGTTATGGGAGAAACATATGATGATTGGCTGCCACAGCCTAGTCTGGAACGGCTCGCTGGACCCGATTTCCTTTGCGGAGTCAGCGCGCATGACGTCCGAGGCCGGCTTCGATTTGCTGGAAATCCCGCTCATGGACCCCTGGTCCTTCGAGCCGCAACAAGCTTCCCGCACCCTCGCGGAGCATGGACTGGCCGCAACGGCGTCCCTGGGCCTGACCGCCCAGACGGACCTTAGCAGCGAGGACCCGTCCGTGGTCGCCAGAGGCGAAGAAACCTTGAAGAAGTGCCTGGAAATCGTGCACGACCTCGGCGCGGACTACCTGTGCGGCGTCATCTACAGTGCCATGCAGAAGTACTCCCGGCCCGCCACCGCAGCGGGCCGGCGGAACAGCGCCGAAGCGTTGCGGCGGCTCGCCGAACGCGCCGGGGAACTGGGCATCCGCCTCGGCCTGGAGGTGGTGAACCGGTATGAAAGCAACCTGCTCAACACCGGCCGGCAGGCCCTGGCGTTCATCGAGGAGATCGGCCACCCGAACGTCTACCTGCACCTGGACACCTACCACATGAACATCGAGGAACCGGATCTGTTGAGCCCCGTCCTCGCCGCCGGCAACAAGCTGGGGTACGTGCACATTGGGGAGAGCCACCGCGGCTACCTCGGGTCCGGCAGTGTGGATTTCGGTGCGTTCTTCCGCGGCCTCGCCCTGATCGGATACACCGGTCCGGTGGTCTTCGAGTCCTTCTCTTCAGCTGTGGTCGACGGCAACCTGAGCAACACGCTGGGCGTGTGGCGGAACCTGTGGGACGATTCGGCCGACCTGGGCGCCCACGCCAACGGCTTCATTCGCAGCCAGCTGGCATCGGTCGCCTCCATCGATAAACACTAAACATCCGACCTATAAGGACTAACATATGACAAACGAGAGCCGACAAGGCCGAGAAGGCGTCATCATCGTTGGCAGCATCACCGCGGACGTCACAACTTTCTCCCAAAGGCTGCCGAAACGAGGCGAAACCATCCTCGGCGAGGAATTTACCTTGCTGCTGGGAGGCAAAGGCGCCAACCAGGCCGTGGCGAGCGGACTCGCCGGGGCACCGTCCTTCATGGTGGGGTGCGTAGGCAACGACATCTTCCGGCCGCTGGTCACGGGAGGCCTGCAGGAACACGGCGTCGACACCAGCGAGCTCCGTGTGGTGGAGGCCCCCACAGGGATCGCCCACATCAGGGTGGACGATTCAGGCGAAAACGACATTGTGATGGTGCCGCTGGCCAACGATCACCTGGGGGCGGAACAGATCAGCGGCGCGATCACCCGGCTGGCCCCCAGAGCATCGGTGCTGCTGACCCAGCTGGAAATCCCCCGGGAAGCAGCCGCCCATGCAGTCCGGGCCGCCCGGGCCGCAGGTCTGACGGTCATCCTGGACCCGGCACCCGCCGCGGCACTGGACCGCGAGACGTGGGCGAGCGTGGACTACGTAACACCCAACGAGACGGAAGCAAGCCTTATCACCGGAATTCCGGTGACCGACCACGCCAGCGCCATTCGCGCCGGGGAATGGTTCCTCGCGCAGGGAACCGGGGCCGCCATCATCACCCTCGCCTCAGCCGGGGCCGTCCTCGTCACCGCAGACCGGCAGGCCGTTTTCGAGTCCTTCCCCGTCACCGCGGTGGACACCACGGCCGCCGGGGATGCCTTTTCCGGATACCTTGGCGCGTCACTCGCCGCCGGCCTGTCCATTGACGCCGCAATCCGTCGCGCGATGGCCGCGGGCGCACTGGCCGTGACCAAGAAGGGCGCGTCCCCCAGCCTGCCCTGCGCGGCAGACGTCGAGCTCTTCCTTTCCGACAACGTCCCGAGCCATTAGGAGCAGCACATGAGAAAGAACCACGGAATCCTCAACGGGCAGCTGTCACGCGTTGTTTCCGAGACCGGCCACACAGACACCCTGGTGGTCACCGACGCCGGGCTGCCCATCCCCGCCGGGGTCGAACGCGTGGACCTGGCCTATTTCCCCTCCGAGCCGCCGTTCCTCAAGGTCCTGGATGCCGTACTCGCGGAGGTGGTGATCGAGGGCGCGACCCTGGCCGAGGAGCTCCGCGAGGCGAGCCCGGCAATGCTGGCCCGGATCCTGGAACGGCTCAAGGCGGCGGGTGTTGTCCCGGAGTTCGTTCCCCATGCCGAGTTCAAGGCACAGACTTCGAGCGCACGGGCGGCCGTGCGCTCCGGGGAGTTCACCCCTTACGCGAACGTGATCCTGCATGCAGGCGTCGCATACGGCTCGGCACAGGACTAGGAGGGTCGGTGTATTTCTATCTAGACACGGCGTCGCGGGCCGAGGCCGAGCCGCTGCTGCGCAGCGGCCTGTTCGCGGGCCTGACGACGAACCCCAGCATCCTCGCCGGCGCCGGAGTGCTGAACCGGCAGATTCCTGAGCTGGTCGACTGGGCAGGGGCCGCCGGGGCTGGCACGGTATTCGTCCAGGCCTGGGGCGCCACCGCGGCCGAAGTCGAGGACCGGGGTGCCTGGATCCACTCTCTGGGCGACAACCTCGTGGTGAAGGTTCCCGCCACGGCCGATGGCGTGGTGGCCGCCCGGGCGCTGGCAGCCGGGGGCGTGCGGGTGCTGGTCACGGCCGTCTACGCGCGTGAGCAGGCGCTGCCCGCGATGGCTGCCGGAGCTGAGTTCCTGGCCCCGTATCTGGGCAGGATGAACGACGCTGGCCGTGACGGGACGGGAGAGATCGCAGCCATCCAGCAGTGCATCACGGCTGGAGGTTCGCCGATGAAGCTCCTCGTGGCAAGCCTGCGGGAAACGGCCCAGATCTCCGCGCTGGCCCGGCTCGGAGTCTCGCATTTCACCTTGGCCCCGGCCACGTGGCGGAAGTTCTTTTCCGACCCGCTCACGGCCGCCGCCGTGGAGGTCTTCGAAGCCGAATCCGCCCGGATGAGCGTGGTCGGCTAGGAGGCGGTGCTACTTGGCCGGCAGCGAGCGCTTGAGCCAGTGTTCGACGCCGCTGACGTGGACGATCGTGAGCGCCCGGGCCAGATCGGCGTCGTGGTTAGCCAGGGCATCGGCGATCGCGCGGTGCTCAGCGAGCGTCCGTGCGACGGCGTCTTCCTCGGTCAGCGCGCGCCACACCCGGGCACGAACGGTCCTGCTGTTCAGGCCGGAAAGCAGGCTGGCCAGATAGGAATTTCCCGAAGCTTCCGCGATCAGGGCATGGAAGGTCAGGTCGTGCTCAACCAGGTTTTCCGCCGAGTCGACGTCGACGTCGTCGATCTCCTTGTGGAGCAGCGCGAGCTGCTCCGGCGAGATTGCCTGCGCCGCCAGCGAGGCCGCCGAGGCTTCCAGGATCCGCCGCACTTCGAGCAGTTCGAGGACCGACGAATCCCGGCTGAGGTCGACCATGAACGCCACGGATTCCTTCAACAGGGCCGGCTCCAGGCTCGTGACGTAGGTGCCGTCACCACGCCGGACGTCCAGTACCCTGATGGTCTCGAGAGCCTTCACGGCTTCCCGCAGTGAACTGCGGGAGAGCCCGAGCTTCTCACTCAGCTCATTTTCCGGAGGCAGTTTGTCTCCGGGCGACAACTCGCCGGTGAGAATCATGTCCTTGATTCTGGCGATCGCATCATCCGTTAGGGCCATTCGCCCAGCATAGTTCACCGCCGGAAGGGACCAATGCGGGCGATCCGGACCAGGCACAGAGGCAAGGAGCAGCATGGCGGCAACCATACGCGGCGAGGAGATCGGGCTCGAAGCAGTCTTCTGGGACCTCGACGGCACACTGGTGGACACGGAACGCCACTGGACCGCGGCGCAGACCGAACTGGTCGAGAGTTTTGGCGGAACCTGGACTGAAGCCCAGGCCTTGTCGATCATGGGCCGTTCCCAGTCGGAGTCAATCAAGGTCCTGCAACGTGCAGGCGTGCGGCTCTCCGCGCAGGAGATCGCCCTGCGCGTCACCGCAGGCGTCCGGCACTGCATCAGCGAAACGGTCCATTGGCGTCCCGGCGCCCCGGAACTGCTGGCCGGACTTCGGGCAGAAGGCGTGCCGTGCGTGCTCGTAACCATGTCCCACCGCCATATTGTCGACGACATCCTGCAGCACTTTCCGGCAGACAGCTTCGAGTTGGCCGTGACCGGCGACATGGTTTCGCAGGGAAAACCGCATCCCGAGGCCTACCAGACCGCGTTCCGCCACCTCGAACGCACCCGCCCGCGGCTGTCCAGCCGGAGGGTCATCGCCATCGAGGACTCGCTGCCTGGAACCCGGGCGGCCCGCGCGGCCGGACTGCCGACGATCGGTGTTCCGCACCTCGCGCCGCTGGCAGCCGCCGACGGGCTGACCATCTGGCCCACCCTTGAAGGCCGCGGCGTCCTGGACCTGCACGCGGTTATCGCGGCTTCCGGCCGCCAACGCGCCGGGGCGCCTGGAACCGGAGGCGCCTAGGAGCGAGAGCGACTGGGGTCGACCGGCGCCGCCGGGGTCAGCCAGCTAAGCTGCGAGCCGTCTTCCTCGATCAGTCCGCCCAGTTCGGTGTTGAAGATCTTGCTGTGCTCCGCGGTGATGTGCGCCTGGAACGCCTCTTCGTCGCGGTAGATCTCGTACACGAAGTAGGCGTTCGGATTTTCACGTCTGGTGTGCGGATCGAAAACAAGGTTTCCGCTCTCCCCGCGGACCTTGGCGGTCAGCTCGGCCATCATCTCCGCGACCCGGGCCTCGGCCCCGGTCTTGACCGTAAATTCGGCATACAAAACAACAGGCACTGGCATTCCTCTCCCTCGTTGGATCCGACTCTAGACTCCCTGGCGGACGGAGCGAAGCGTTCCCACGGCCGAGCCGGCATTCCACCGCGACGGCGGCCGCCTCCTGCCAGACGGACAAGCCCGCCGCCCGCCCGCCGGCGGCCCGGCCGCTAATTGACGGCGCGCACCACCGGGATCGACGCCGTCGCCGGCCCCGGGAACACCGTGGGCTCCGGACTCACCACGGCATGCAGCGGCACGTCCACCGGCTCGCTGCCGACCGTGAACCGTTCGCCCCGCACGTCGACGTCCAGCGGCGCGCCGTCCGGAACGCTCAGCCGCAGCGCCGCATGGTCCAGCTCGACGCGCAGCAGCCCGCCGCGGAGCTTCAGGTGGAAGGACAGGCTGTCCCATTCGGCGGGCAGCCGCGGATCGAAGTAGGGCACGTCGCCCTGGTCCCGCAGTCCGGCGAAGCCGCTGACCAGCGAGCTCCAGACCCCGCCGGTCGAGGCGATGTGCACGCCGTCGATGGTGTTGCCGTGGGTGTCGTCGAGGTCGATGTAGAGCGCGTGGATGAAGTGGTCCAGCGCGGCCCTGCCGTACCCCACCTCGGCGGCCATGATGCCCTGCACGCAGGCGGACAGGGTGGAGTCGCCGGTGGTGATGGGGTCATAAAAGTCGAAGGCGCGGCGCTTTTCCTCGGCGGTGAAGTCCTGCCACTGCAGGAACATCGCCAGCACCGTGTCGGCCTGTTTGAGGACCTGGTGCCGGTAGATCACCAGCGGGTGGAAGTTCAGCAGCAGCGGGTACTTGGACCGCGGCGTGGTCCAGTCCCACGGCTCGAGGGTCATGAAGTCGTTGTCCTGCGAGTGGACCTGGAGGTCCTCGTCGAAGGGCAGCTGCATCCGGTTGGCGGCCTGCTCCCAGACTTCCCGCTCGGCGTCGTCGATCGCGGGGTGGTCCAGGGCCGCGGCGGCGCGCAGGTTAAAGCGGGCCATGACGTTGGTGTAGAGGTTGTCGTTGACGACGGCGGTGTACTCGTCCGGGCCGGTGACGCCGTGGATGTGGAAGAGCCCGTCTTTGCCGAAGAAGCCCAGTGAGGCCCACATCCGTGCGGTCTCGATCAGCAGTTCGGAGCCGAGGGTTTCCTTGAACCCGGTGTCCCCGCTGGCCCAGATGTAGCGGTTCGTGGCGAAGGCGATCGCGGCGGCGATGTGGAACTGGGCGGTGCCGGCGGCGTAGTAGGCGCTGGCCTCCAGACCGTTGATGGTGCGCCACGGGAAGAGGGCGCCGTCGACGCTGAGCTCCTTGGCGCGGACCCTGGCTTCGGGCAGCAGGTCATGGCGGAATTCGAGGACCTGGCGGGCGTTGCCCGGGCTGGTGTAGGTCAGGTACGGCAGCAGGTACACCTCCTGGTCCCAGAAGTAGTGTCCGTCGTAGCCCGAGCCGGACACGCCCTTGGCCGGGATGCCGGCCACGTCGGCGCAGGCCGTGGCCTGCGCCAGCTGGAAAAGGTTCCAGCGGATGGCCTGCTGCAGCTCGGCCTGCCCGCCCACCACAATGTCGCTGGTGGTCCAGTACTCGCGGTAATGCGCCTCGCTTTGGGCGAAGATCTCGGCCAGCGGCAGCAGTGACCTCTCGGCGGTGTCCGCGAGGTCCTCGTCCGGGGATGGCCCCACCGCGTAGCTGACGCTTTTCTCCAGCACGAACGGTGCGTCCGCGCTGACGGCGAGGACGTAGCGGACGCTGCTGTCGTCCTGGTCCACCTGCGTGTCGAACGGCTGGACCCCGGCCGAGGTCCAGTGGTCCACGGCCATGCCGAGCCGCTGCTTGGACTCGGCGGCCTCCCAGGACAGTCGGAGCGAGCCGTCGCCGCCGTCGAGCCTTACCGGGAGCAGCACCCGCCCGGCGTGCCGGCCGGCGCGGCGCGGGTCATGGGCGGAGTGGTCTTCCACCGGCTGGTCCTGCCGGTTCACGACGGCGGAGGTCACGTCGGCGGAGATGTCCCGGTCGGCCGCGACTTCCAGGGAAATGCCGAGGGCACCGCGCGCCTGGTACCCCACCGCGCGGCGTTCCGTGGTGGTCACGGTCGCGCCGGAACGGCACTGCCAGACGATCCGGCATTCGTAGACGCCGGTCGCGAAGTCCACGCTGCGCCGGTAGTCCAGCACGGTCGATTCCTCAAGGCTGAGCATCTCGCCGTCGATCACCACAACGAAGTTGTTGGCATCCGGGACGTACAGGATGCGCTGGCCCGTGCGGGCGAAGCCGTAGGCGTTTTCCGCGTGCTTGATGTCCCAGATTTCGTGGAAGCCGTTGATGAAGCTGCCCGGAAGCTCGGCGTCGGCGGCGGCCCAGTGCGCACCCCGGATGCCGAGGTGGCCGTTGCCGAGGCTGAAGAGGGTCTCCAGCGTCCCGGCATTGCCCGGCAGGTGGACGGTTTCCACGAGCTGCCAGGGGTCGTTGGGGAACCTGGCGCGGTCCGAGGTGATGAGAGCCATGGTTGGGGTCCTTTGGCGGTGACGGTGTGCGGGTGGGGGGTGGCGGCGGCCGGCTAGAGCAGTTCGGCCAGATCGTTGACGACGATCGTGGCGCCGGCGTCGAGCAGGGTCTTCCGGCCCGCTCCGCGGTCCACGCCGATGACCGAATGGAAGCTCCCCGCGCTTCCAGCCTGGACACCGGAGACGGCGTCCTCGACGACGACGCACTCTTCACTGGGCAGGCCCAGCAGCCGGGCGGCGTACTGATAAGTGGCCGGGCTGGGTTTGCCCGGCAGCCCCTCGGACACGGCGACGACGCCGTCCACCACCACCGGGAAGTAGTCCGACAGCCCGGCGGCCTTGAGCACCGGGACGGCGTTGCGGGAGGAGGAGACGACGGCGAGCTTGAGTCCGCGCTGGAGCGCGGCCTCAATGAAGCGGACGGAGCCCTCAAAAGGCTTCACGCCGCCGGCGGCGACGATGTCGTTGAAGACCTTGTTCTTGCGGTTCCCGAGGCCGTGCACCGTGTCGTGCGCCGGGTCGTCGTCGGCCGGCCCCTCGGGCAGCACGATGTTCCGCGAGGCGAGGAAGTCGCGGACCCCGTCGAAGCGGGGTTTGCCGTCGATGTGGTCAAAGTAGTCGCTCTCGCGGTAGCCCTGCGCCTCCGGGACGTTCTTGAGGAAGCCGTCGAAGAGTTCCTGCCAGGCGCGCTCGTGCACCACCGCGGTGGGGGTCAGGACGCCGTCGAGGTCGAAGAGGATGGCGGAGGCGCCGGCGAGCACGCCGGCGTGGCCGGGCGTGGCGGGGGAATTCTCGGTCATGGATTGGGGGTCCTTTCAGACGTGTCCGGTAAAGCCTTGGGAAGGGTGGTGGCCCCGCGGGACGGCGCTCCGGGGCCGGGCGCTTTTCTGGGGGCGTTGTCCGGCATCAGCGCCGGCGGCGGGTGGTCCTGCGCTCGACCAGCTTGGTCTCCAGCAGGTGCGTGGCGGGGGGATTCGGAAGCCCCGAGCGGTGCAGCCTTTCGATCAGCAGGTTGGCGGCGAACGCGCCTTGGTCGGCGACCGGCTGGGCAATAGTGGTCAGCCCGAGGAACCAGCTCATCTGATGATCGTCTATTCCAATGATGGAGACGTTTTTCGGTGCTGACAAACCGAGGTCCCGCAGGGCCATCAGCGCCCCGAAGGCAGTCTCGTCGCAGCCGGCGAACACTGCGGAGGGCATCCGGCGGTTTTCGATCAGCTCCGTCATGGCGCGGCGTCCACCCTCGATGCTGGAGCCGGCGTCGAGCACCAGGTCGGGGTCGACGGTCAGCTCGTGCTCGGCCAGGGCCAGCTCGAAGCCGCGCCGCCGCGCGTCCGCGGTGTCCACCGAGCGGTCCCCGGGCTCGCGGCCGGCCAGCATCGCCAGGTCCCAGTGGCCCAGGCCGAGCAGGTGGCCGGTCGCCTGCCGGGCGGCCTCCTGGTTGTCGATCCCGACGTTGTCCCACGGCACGCCGCGCATGCCCACGCTCGCGACGGCGAGGCCGGAGGCTTTGAGGGCGGCTATCTCATCGCCGTCGAGGGCGACATTGAGCAGCAGGACCCCGTCCACCCGCTGGGCCAGGCCGGCCAGGTCGCAGAAGAGCTTGCGCTGCACGCTGGGCCGGTTCCGCAGGCTGATCAGCACGGTGTCGAAGCCGCTGTCAGCGAAGACCTCCTCGGCGGCTTCGACGGCCCGGGCGAAAAACCAGGCCGTGGCAGTGGGGGTGATGATGGCCACGGACCCCGTGCTGCCGCCGGCCAGCCGCGCGGCCGCGGGTGAGGCCTTGTAGCCCAGCTTGGCGGCCGCGTCGGCGACCTTGGCCTGGGCCTTTTCGGACACGTTGGGGAGGTCGCGGAGGGCGCGGGAGACGGTGCAGATGGAGAGCCCGGAAAGGGCTGCGACGTCCTGGATGGTCACGCGTGGAGCCTTAGCCATGCGACACGGGCCTGGACCTTTCTTCCCCCTGCAGTAGTGGGCCGATCAAATTGGCCAAAGATGAGTGTAAGCGCTTATAAATTCGGCGCGCAAGTGGCCGCGGTGTTCCATCGAATGGACTTGTCCGGCGGCGCGGGAGCCGGCGTCGGCCGCCTCGGGAGGAGCCTCAGCGCAGCACGTAATGGCGCAGGAACGCGCCGACGTCCACGAGCTCGGCCGGGGAGATCGAGTGGCCCATTCCGGGGTAGCTGCGCGCCGTGAGTTGGGTGTTCCGGTGCAGCCAGTCCTCGGTGTGCGCCGTCGCGGCGTCGTTGATCACCGGATCCGCCTTATCCCGCCCCCAGAAGAACGGGGGCCGCGCGTCGAAGGCCTCGCTCATGGCGAGCAGTTCGTTGTCCAGCACAAAGCCGGACAGCCCGACGACGGCGCGGAAGCCCTCCGGCCGCAGCCGCAGCAGGGTGCTCGCCATGGCCATGCCCTGGGAGTACCCGAGCAGGCTGACGCTGCTGTGCCGGTCCTTGACGGAGTCGATCCAGCTGAAGACCGAATTCGTGGCGGCGATGACGTCCGCGAAGTCGTGGGTGAGGAAGTAGTCCAGCAGGAACCAGCCGTAGTGGTCGCCGATCACCTTAGGCCCGCGGAGGGCGGCGCAGGTGAACGCGGGCGGCAGGTTGGGAAACAGGGCCGCCATGCGGGTCTCGTCCGTGCCGTAGCCGTGCAGCATCACCAGCAGCGGCGTGCCGGCGCGCTCGGCCTCCGGCTTAGACCAGACGACAGTATCCATGGGGACAGCCTAGCCAGCCCGGCCGGGCTGGCGGCGCGCCAGGTCCGGCACCGGGCTGCCGGGTCCCGCCACGGGTTGCGCTACGGGCTTGGGTTTCCGCTGCGGCCCCGGATTGCCGCTGCGGATTCGGACAGATGCACCCCGGATCCGCGTCGCGCCTGTCCGGAAGTGACGCCGTCGTCCGGAAACGCCGCGGAAATGGACCCGGCATGGCCCGATTCAGCCCCTCACCTGCGGATTCCCCCGGCGGGGCGGCCGCGGAATCGTTGAAAGGACACGTACCTGGCTGTAGCGTGACGCTTGACAGCATGCTTAGCAATACCTATCGGTCCCACCGGACACCAAGGAGCAAGTCATGAGAATCGGTTCCTCCATCTTCCTCATCGCCATCGGCGCCATCCTGGCCTGGGCCATCGCGCCCGGCCTAATCCCCAACGTGGACCAGACCATGGTCGGCTACATCCTGATGGTGGTGGGCGTCATCGGGTTGGTCGCGTCCCTGATCCTGGCCTCCCCCGGCCGTGGCCGCACCCGCCGCGTCAGTGAAACCCGCTCCGTCGTCGACCCCAACACCGGCGAGACCATCACCCGCAATGAAAGCCGCGACGCCGGGATCTGATCCTCGGGCGCAGCAACGCGCTACCCAACTGACCCGGGCGCCGGGCCGGACCTCTGAGGTCGGGCCGGGCGTCCGGCGGTTAAGCTGCAGCCGCCGAACGCCCCCGTCGGGACATGCCCAGCCTCGGACGCGGTGAGTGGACAGGACCAGCCCCGGACAAGGCGAATGGACATGCCAACCCTTCGGCCCGACAGCCAGGCTCAATCCCCTGTATTACGTCCGCACATGCCCAACGCTCGTCCGGACATGCGCAGCCTCGGACGCGGCGAGTGGACATAGACCCGAAATGCCCACGTTTCGACCCGAGGGATGAGCATGTCCCCCGCTGCGGGCCGCGAGGAATGGGCATGTCCCCTTCAAAGCGCACGAACTGGGCATGTCCCCGGACCCATCCGAGATCCGTTTCTGCGTTCATGTGGTTTTTCGTTGACAAAGCAACATGAACAAAGATAAAGTCAATCAATTCCACTTCATGTGATGGGGGTCACCGAAGCAGCCGGAGCCCCGGCGCGTGGAGCAGCAGCACCCGAATTAAACGTCGCAATGGAGGGCAAGTGTTCGCCGAGGAACGCCAGCAACTGATCGTGGAGCTCGTCGCCGCCAGCGGCCGGGCCAGCGTGACCGACCTCGCCGAGCGCTTCAGCATCACCACCGAGACCGTCCGCCGCGACCTGGCGGCCCTTGAGATCGCCGGCACCGTCCGCCGGGTCCACGGCGGCGCGGTCTCCCCCGAGCGCATCAGCACCACGGAAGAAAGCATCCTCGAGCGCACCGTGCAGCGGCAGCCCGAGAAGACCCGGATCGCCGAGGCGGCCCTGGCCCTCATTCCGCAGGGCCGGTCCGGCAGCATCCTGATCGACGCCGGCTCCACCACCGAGGCCCTCGCGGATCTGCTCGCGGCCCGCACGGCCGCGGCCGGATCCGCCGGAGCGGCGGCCGCCACTGGCGCCGCGGGCGACGCCGAACTCGTGGTTATTACCCACGCCCTGCCCATCGCGGCGAAGCTGTCCGGCGGCCCCGGCATCGCCCTGCACCTGCTCGGCGGCAAGGTCCGCGGCCTGACCCAGGCCGCCGTCGGCCAGTCCACCGTCGAAGCCGCCGGGCGGATCCGGCCCGACATCGCATTCATCGGCACCAACGGCATTTCCGCGGCCTTCGGGCTGAGCACTCCCGATCCTGAAGAAGCGGCCGTCAAGGCCGCCTTCGTCCATTCAGCGCGCCGCATTGTGGTGCTGGCTGATTCCTCCAAGCTGGACGCGGAAACGCTGGTCCAGTTCGCCTCCCTGAAAGATCTGGACACCGTGATCACAGACACGACACCCAGCCCGGACCTCGCCGCGGCCCTCGCGGACGCCGGAGTGGAGGTGGTGGTCGCATGATCGTCACCCTCACGGCCAATCCCAGCCTGGACCGCACCGTGGCGCTGCCCGGCCCCCTGCTCCGCGGCGAAGTCCAGCGCGCCATTTCCGTCCGGCAGGAGTCCGGCGGCAAGGGAGTCAATGTCTCCCGCGCCCTCGTGGCTTCCGGCCTGAAAACCCTTGCCGTGCTGCCGGGAGCGGACGCGGACCCGGTGCTCGCCGGGCTGCGGGACAGCGACGTGCCGTTCGCCGCCCTGCCCATCGGCGAGCCGCTGCGCAGCAACGTGGCGCTCACCGAGCCCGGCGGCGTCACCACCAAGATCAACGAGCCCGGCCCGGCACTGAGCGGCGAACAGCAGGAGGCCCTGATCGGGCTGCTGCTGGACTCCTCCCGCGGCGCCAGCTGGGTTGTCCTGGCCGGGTCCCTTCCGCCCGGAGTCCCGGCCGACTTCTACGCCACCGTGACCCGGCGGCTGCGTTCCCTGCACGACGGTACCGAGGCACCCCTCATCGCCGTCGACTCCTCCGGCGAACCGCTTGCCGCCGCGATCTCCGGGGACGCCCTGGGGAAACCGGACCTGCTCAAACCCAACGCCGAGGAACTGGCGGAGCTGGCTGCCGCAGCCGGGTTCGCCACGGATAAGTCCGCCGAGGAACTCGAGGCCGATCCGGAGGCTGCCGCGGCAGCCGCCGCCGCCGTCGTGCGTTCCGGGGTGGGTGCCGTGCTCGCCACCCTCGGTTCCAAGGGTGCGGTGCTTGTGACGGCCGACGGCGCGTGGCTGGCCACGCACCCGCCGGTCAAGGCGGTCAGTACGGTCGGCGCCGGCGATTCCTCGCTGGCCGGCTACCTGCTCGCCTCCAGCCAGGGCGCCGCCCCGGCCGATTGCCTGCGTCAGGCGGTGGCCCATGGTGCCGCCGCTGCTTCCCTGCCCGGTTCCACCGTCCCGGCAGTGCACCAAACAACCCCCGCCGCCGTAACCATCACGGCCCTGAAGAAGGATTGACAGTGACCCAGCTCATTACTACCGAACTGGTCGAGCTCGACCAGAATCTAGGCAATACGCCCGAGGACGTGATCCGGCACCTGGCAGGCAGAGTTGCAGCCAACGGACGCGCCACCGAAGTCGAAGGGCTCTTCACCGATGCCTTCGCCCGCGAATCCAAGACCGCCACCGGCGTGCCGGGCGGCATCGCGATCCCGCACTGCCGTTCGACGGCGGTCACGGAAGCGACGCTGGCCATGGCGCGACTGTCCCAGCCGGTTGATTTCGGCGCCAAGGACGGCCCGGCAGACCTGATCTTCTTCATCGCCGCCCCGGAGGGCGCGGACCAGGAGCACCTCAAGCTGCTCTCCAAGCTGGCCCGGTCGCTGATCAAAAAGGACTTCACCGCAGCGCTGCGGGCCGCCGCCACGCAGGCCGAGGTCGTGGAGCTGGTCGAGGGCGCGCTGGCGGACAAGCCCGCCAGCCACGCTGCCGTCCCCACCGGGGCAGGCACGGCGGCCGGAGCAAGCGCGGCGCCGGCCGGCGCCAGCGGTTCACCCGCCGCGGCTGAACCCGCCGGGGCTCCCCGCACCAAGCGCCTCGTCGCGGTCACGGCGTGCCCCACCGGCATCGCCCACACCTACATGGCCGCCGACTCCCTCGTGGCGGCCGCCAAGGAAGTCGGGGTGGACCTGCAGGTCGAGACCCAGGGCTCCTCCGGCGCCAAGGCCCTGGATCCGGCCGTGATCGCCGCGGCTGACGCCGTGATCTTCGCCGTCGACGTCGACGTGCGCGGCAAGGAGCGCTTCGCCGGCAAGCCGGTCATCAACGCCCCGGTCAAGCGCGGCATTGACGAGCCGGACAAGATGGTCCAGGAGGCCCTCGCCGCGGCGGACAACCCCAACGCCCGGCGCGTGCCGCACTTCGGCGCCGAGGAACAGGCCCAGCACGAGGCCGAGGAAAAGGGCGAGCACATCGGCCAGAAGCTCAAGAAGGCCCTGCTCACCGGCGTCAGCTACATGATCCCGTTCGTGGCAGGCGGCGGCCTCCTGATCGCCCTCGGCTTCCTGATGGGCGGCTACCTGATCACGAACTTCGCCGATGACATCGTGGTGCAGAACAGCCTCTTCAACCTGCCCACGGAGTTCCCGGACAACGCCTGGGGCCCGCTGGGCGCCTACCTCGGGGCCGTACTGTTCAAGATCGGTGCGCTTTCGCTGGGCTTCCTGGTCCCGGCCCTGGCCGGTTACATCGCCTACGCGATCGCCGACCGTCCCGGCATCGCCCCCGGCTTTGTCGCCGGTGCCGTGGCAGGGTTCATGGGAGCCGGCTTCCTCGGCGGCATCGTCGGCGGCCTGCTCGCCGGCTACGTCGCTCACATGATCGGCAGGCTCCAAGTGGCGCGCTGGCTGCGCGGCCTGATGCCGGTGGTCATCATCCCGCTGCTGGCCTCCCTGGTCGCCTCGGGACTGATGTTCCTGATCCTGGGCGGCCCGATCGTCGCCATCACCAAGGGCCTGAACGGCTGGCTGTCCGGCCTCACCGGCGCCAGCGCCATCGCCCTCGGCGTGATCCTGGGCCTGATGATGTGCTTCGACCTGGGCGGACCGGTCAACAAGGTGGCCTACTCCTTCGCAGTCGCCGGGCTCGGCGCCGCATCCATGGACAACCAGGCCCCGTGGCAGATCATGGCGGCCGTGATGGCCTCCGGCATGGTGCCGCCGCTGGCCATGGCCCTTGCCTCCACCGTGCTGAACAAGAAGCTGTTCAGCCTCGCCGAGCAGGAGAACGGCAAGGCCGCCTGGCTGCTGGGCGCCTCCTTCATCTCCGAAGGCGCCATCCCGTTCGCCGCGGCCGACCCGCTGCGCGTCATCCCCGCCAGCATGGTGGGCGGCGCGGTGACCGGCGCCATTTCGATGGCGGCCGGCGTCGGTTCCAAGGCTCCGCATGGCGGCATCTTCGTCTTCTTCGCGATCGACAACTTCCTGATGTTCGTCGTCTCGATCCTGGTCGGCACGGTGGTCACCGCGCTGTCCGTGATCGCGCTCAAGCGCTGGGCAGTCAAGAAGACCGTTGATACGGTTGAACCGGTTCCCGTAACCGTCTGAGCCGGTCCGAACAGACCTTCCCAAGCTGATCATCCAAAGCTGAAATCAAGGAGCAGAAATGACCGAACGTAACGCCACCATTGCCAGCCGCGTGGGGCTCCACGCCCGTCCGGCCGCCATCTTTGCCGAGGCTGCAGGCGAGTTCGATCTCGAAATCACCATCGCCCGGCTCGGCGAACCGGAAGACGAGGCCATGGACGCCGCCAGCATCCTGTCGCTGATGAGCCTCGGCGCATCGCACGGCGAGGTTGTGGTTTTGCGTGCCGAGGGCGACGGCGCCGACGCCGCCCTGGACCGCCTCGTCCAGATCCTCGAAACGGACCACGACGCCGAATAGCGGCCCGCCGCGGCGGCCCGGCAGCACCCTTCGCGGGGTGGTGCCGGGCCGCCGTCGTTTCCGCCGATGCCGGCCCGCGGGACATGTCCAGTCCCCCAACGCCGCGCCCGACGGGACATGTCCATCCTTGGCCGCGGCGCGTGGGCATACGGGCACAGTGTCCATCGACGGACCTGACCGGAGGGCATGTCCCGTGGTTTCTCGCAGCCGGCCTCGAGGGGAGCGCGTTCCCAGCCATCACGCATACCCCGGGAGCATGTCCAGTCCCCAACGCCGCGCCCGACGGGACATGTCCATCCTTGGCCGCGGCGCGTGGGCATAGGGGCACAGTGTCCATTGGCGGACCTGACCGGAGGGCATGTCCAGTGGTGGCACCGATGACGGGGTAGTGACGGGCTAGCACCGGGCCGCCGTCGTTTCCGCTCCCGGCCACTCCCCCCGCAGCATCCGTAAGGGGCCTTAGTAGATGCTTGTGTTCCCCTCCCCGCGTCGATAGCTTGGAAAACGCGGCTGCCGGACGGGCAGCCGCCAGGACCAGTTCCCGCCTTAAGGAGACGAACCGTGGCAAGCGTGCAGGAGAGCATCGACGTCGACGTCCCCGTGTCGACCGCGTACAACCAGTGGACCCAGTTCGAGACCTTCCCGGTGTTCATGAGGGGCGTTGAGGCCGTGGAGCAGATCGACGAGACCTCCCTCCAGTTCCGCACCGACATCGCCGGCGTGCGGCGCGAATACCTGGCCCAGATCACCGAGCAAACACCGGACCACCGGATCGCCTGGGTCAGCACGGACAAACCCCGCACCACCGGCACCGTCACGTTCGACTCCCTCGGCGCCGACCGCACCCGCGTCAGCGTCGAACTGGAGTGGGAGCCCGAAGGCATGGTGGAGAAGGCCGGCTCCGCGCTCGGTGCGGACAGCCGCCAGGTCGGCGCGGACCTCGGCCGCTTCAAGGAGTTCATCGAGTCCCGCGGCATCGAAACCGGCGGGTGGCGCTCTTCCGTTGACCGCGGCGAGGTCGACGACGTCCAGCCGGCTGATCCCGCCGACGGAGGGCCGCGGTAGCCATGCCCACGAAGAAAGGTGAGCCGAAGGGTTCCGAAAGCCCCAGCATCAAGGACCCGGAACTCTACGAGGCCTTGTTGGACGACGGCGCCTCGAAGCAGAAGGCTGCCCGGATCTCCAACGCGGCGGCGAAGCGGGGCCGGTCCTCGGTGGGCCGCAAGGGCGGCAAGTCCGGCGACTATGAGGACTGGACGGTCGCGCAGCTGAAGGAAAAAGCCAAGGAAATCGGGCTCAAGGGCTACTCGGCGAAAAAGAAGAGCGAACTCATCTCCGCGCTGCGGAACTCCTGAGCCGATGACGGCAGCGCCGCAGGCGGCTACCCCCGGCTCAGGCGCCCTTGCGCGCCGCCCCCTTTGTCGCAGCTGTCTTCGCCGCGGTCGTCTTGGCGGCGGTTGTCTTGGCGGCAGCGGTCTTGGACGTGGCGGTTTTCGATGCGGCACTCTTCGACGCCGTCGCCTTGGCCGCGGGGGTTTTCGCGGAGGTCGTCTTGGACGCCCTCCCGGTACCGCCGGCTCCGCCGGAGGCCGCCTTCGCGCTGGTTGCCTTCGGGGCCGCCTTGGACCTGGTGGTCCGGGCTGGGGCAGCTTTCGGCTTGCTGCCGCCCGCCGCGCCGTCGTCCTCCCCTGCACCACCGTCGTTGTCTGCAGCGTCGTCCGCAGCGGCGCGGGAACCGGCACCGGAACCGGCAGCGGCTCCGCGCTTGCGCTCGATGCTGCGCTTCAACGCGTCCATCAGGTCGATCACCTCGCCGGTCCCGGCCTCCGCCGCCGGGGCGCCGAAGGTCTCCTCCGTATCCAGCGACTCGCCCTGTTCGATCTTGGCGTCGATCAGCTGCCGCAGCTGGAGCTGGTACTCGTCCGTGAACTGCTCCGGCTCGAAGTCCGCCGCCATCGAGTCCACCAGGGCTGCGGACATTTCCCGCTCCTGCGCCGAGATCCGCACGCTGGTTTCCAGCGCGGGGAAGCTCGCCTCGCGCACCTCGTCGGCCCAGAGCAGCCCCTGCAGCACCAGCACATCGCCGCGGATCCGCAGCGCCCCCAGCCGGGTCTTTTCCCGCAGCGCGAACTGCACGACGGCCACCCGGTCGGTATCTTCCAGCGCACGGCGCAGCAGCACGTAGGCCTTGGGCGACTTGGCGTCCGGTTCGAGGTAGTAGCTTTTCTCGAACATCATCGGGTCGAGCTGCTCGGCGGGGACGAACTGCACCACTTCGATCTCGTGGCTGTTCTCCGCCGGGATCGACTTGAGTTCCTCGCGGCTGAGGATCACCGTGCGGCCCTCGTCCTCGTAGGCCTTGTCGATGTCCTCGTAGTCGATGATCTTGCTGCAGACCTCGCACCGGCGCTGGTAGCGGATCCGGCCGCCGTCGGCGTTGTGGACCTGATGCAGGCTGATGTCGTGGTCCTCGGTGGCGCTGTAGACCTTCACCGGGACGTTGACCAGCCCGAACGCTATCGCGCCTTTCCAGATGGCTCTCATGGCTCAAGTGAACACCAGAGCCGGACGGAGGTGAAGTGTTTTGGCTGACAGCAAGGAACGCGTCCGCGTTGACGGCCGGGAACTGGTGCTGACCAACCTGGAAAAGGTGATGTACCCGGAGACCGGGACGACCAAGGCCGATGTACTCGCCTACTACGCCGCGGTGGCCCCCGTCCTGATCCCGGCCGCGGCGAACCGTCCGGCCACCCGGAAGCGCTGGGTCCACGGCGTGGGCACCGCCGGCGCGCCGGGCGAGATGTTCTTCCAGAAGAACCTGGACCACTCCACGCCGGGGTGGGTGCCGCGGGCGTCCATCACGCACAAGGAGCGCACCATCCAGTACCCGCTGGTCAACGATCCGGCCACGCTCACCTGGCTGGCCCAGATTGCGGCGCTGGAGATCCATGTGCCGCAGTGGCGGGTGGATTCGCACGGCAACGCCATGCCGCCGGACCGGCTGGTGCTGGATCTGGACCCCGGCGACGGCGCAGGCCTGGCCGAGTGCGTGGAAGTCGCCAAACTGGCCCGCAGCATCCTGCAGGACGTGGGCCTGGAGCCCGTTCCCGTGACCAGCGGCAGCAAAGGCATCCACCTTTACGCCGCGCTGGACGGGACCCAGAGCTCGGACCAGGTCTCGGAGTTTGCCCACGAACTGGCCAGGGCGCTGGAGGCGGACCACCCGGACCTGGCGGTCAGCGACATGAAGAAGACCCTGCGCACCGGCAAGGTCCTGGTGGACTGGAGCCAGAACAGCGCCGCGAAGACCACGATCGTGCCCTACTCGCTGCGCGGCAGGCTCCGGCCCACCGTGGCGGCGCCGCGGACCTGGCGGGAGCTCGGCTCGCCGTCCCTGCGCCAGCTCGACTACCGGGAGGTGATGAAGCGGGTGCAGGCAGGCAAGGACCCGTTCGCGGCCATCTCCGGCGGCGCCCACGCCGCCCATTCCGCCACTCACCCCGGCGCGCCGGCGGCCGGCGCTGGCGCCGGGGCCCGGTCCGGGGCCGACGCCCACACCGCGGACAATACCGGCGACGGCGGCGATACCGACCCCCGGCTGGAGACCTACCGGGCCAAGCGGGACGCGGCGGCCACGCCGGAGCCGTTCACGGCCGAACAGCACCGCGGCAGGACGGACGGCGGCACGCTCCGGGAAAGCTTCGTCATCCAGGAACACCACGCCAGCCGGCTGCACTTCGATTTCCGCCTCGAGCGCGACGGCGTGCTGGTCTCCTGGGCGCTGCCCAAAGGCGTCCCCACCACCAAGGCCAAAAACCACCTCGCCGTCCAGACCGAGGACCACCCGATGGACTACGCGGACTTTGAGGGCACCATCCCCAAGGGCCAGTACGGGGCGGGCACCGTCAGCATCTGGGACCGCGGCCACTACGAGTGCGAGAAGTGGATCGCGGGCAAGGAGGTCATCGCCACCCTCACCGGAGCGGAGGGCGGTGGGCTGGGCGGCACCCGGAGGTTCGCACTGATCCACACCGGCCAGGCCAACGACCAGTGGCTCATCCACCTCATGGACACCCCCGACGCCGGGCCCGGCCGCCAACCGGCCCCGGCGGGCCGCCGGCCGGCGGCTGCAGACCCCCCGGCCGGCTCCGCCCGCGGCCCTGCCGCCGCCGGCCCGGCCGGCTCCGCACCGGACCCGGCGGAGCTCGCGCCGATGCTGGCGAGCGCCGGTACCCCTGCGGACCTGGCGGACAAGGACTGGCAGTTTGAACTCAAATGGGACGGTATCCGGGCGCTGATCCTCGGCGACGCGGACCGCATCCGGCTGATCAGCCGCAACGGCAAGGACATGTCCGCCAGCTACCCGGAGCTCACGGAGCGCTCCTGCTGGCCGCCGCAGGACTTCGCCGCCGACGGCGAGATCATCGCCGTCGGACCGTCCGGCCGCCCCGATTTCGGGCTGCTGCAGGGGCGGATGAAGCTGAGCAAGGCCGCCGACGTCGCGAAGGCGCGGGCTTCCACCCCGGTGCGCCTGATGCTTTTCGATCTGCTCACCGAGCGCGGGGAGGATCTGCGGCGCCGGCCCCTCCGGGAGCGGCGGGACCGGCTGGAGGCCTTCTTCGGGGCCGGTTCCCGCGACGGTGCCTGCCCGGTTGAACTGTCCGAGGTGATCGACGCCGACGTCGGGCACATCCTGGAAAGCGCCGAGGAGCTGGGGCTCGAGGGCGTGATGGCCAAGCGCACCGGCGGGCGCTACGTCGGCCAGCGAAGCCGGTCCTGGCTCAAACTCAAGCTCGGGAAGACCCAGGAAGTGGTGGTGGGCGGCTGGCGGCCAGGCAACGGCGGGCGCCGCGACACGGTCGGTTCGCTGCTGCTGGGCATCCCGGAGGGGACGAAGCTGCGCTACGTGGGCCGGGTGGGCAGCGGTTTCAGCGGCCGCGAACTCAGGGAACTGCGCCAGCAGCTGGATGCTTTGCCGCGCAAGACCTCGCCCTTCGCGGAGGTCCCCGCCGAAGACGCCTCGGACGCCCAGTGGGTGTCCGCCAAGCTGGTGGGCGAGGTGACGTTCGGCGAATGGACAGCCGGCGGGAAGCTCCGCCACCCGGTCTGGCGCGGCTGGCGCCTGGACAAAGCCCCGGCCGACGTCGTCGTCGAACGTGGCTGAGGGCCCGCCGTGGCGGACCCCCAGGGTGTTTAGTCGTGATGCGGGATCTGCGGGCGGCTCTGCCGGTGGATGGCCGCGTCTGCCACCTGCTGTGCCTGCTGACCGCGGACAACATCGCGGTCCTTGGGATGACGGTGCTTCCCGCTGCCGTCAGGCCACTCATGGCCGTCCGCGGGCGACGGCGGTTCCGGGCGCTTGCTCTCGGGCCCGGGCACCTCGTCCATGGACTCCGCCAGGTGACCTGCAACCTCCGGCTCGATCTCTTCTTTCGAGTGATGATCCGCCATGGCTCTTCCTTTCTGCGATGAAATGAAGCGTCCCCCAATCGTAGGTCGGCGCCGTTGAGATGTCTCTAGGTCCTACCAGCGGACTTTCTTCTGCGCGGGACCCTGCTTGCCGCTGGCATGGGTGGGCTTATGGCTGCGGCCGACACTGGGCAACCCGGCCCCGCCGCGGGACTTGCTGGCCAGCATTTCCCGCTGGGCATCGGTGAGGCGGGATTTGACGCCCTGTTCCGGCTTTGCCGCGGCGCCGGGTTCATCCGCCCCGGGCGTTCCGGGCTCTTCGCGCTTGCCGGTGTTCTCTGTCATGGGAAGCTCTCCTCGGCTCGGCTGTTGCCAACACCGGCAACGACGCCGGCGATGAGTCAACCATAGGCGGCGTCCGCACCCGTTGGACAGAGACAGGAAAAGTTAGGCTGGGGCATGGATTACACCATTCGTCACGCCACTGCCGACGACGCCGATGCCTTGGTCCGGATGCACACCCTGGCTCACGAGCAGTGCTACGCAGCCCAGCTGCCCGCGGCGTTCTTTGAAGCCCGGCGCGCCAACCTCCTCGAGCGGGTGGAACGGCGCCGGCCCCACCTGGACGGTGCCGAGCCCCGGATCATCGCCGTGGACGCCAGCGACAACATCATTGGATTCGCCGACGCCGGACCGGGGCGGGACGCGGACCGGCCCCGGGAATTGGAGCTGTATTCCCTCTACACGCTGACCCACGCCTACGGCAGCGGGCTCGGCGCCGCCCTGCTGGAAGCCGCCATCGGCCACTCCCCCGCCTACCTGTGGGTGCTCGAAGACAACCCACGGGCCCGGGCCTTTTACGCCAAGCACGGGTTCCGGCCCGACGGGGAACGCAAACTGCTGCCGGCCGACTGGTTCGAACTGCCCGAGATACGTCTGGTGCGGCCGGCCGGAAGGCCCCGAAAGGCTGCCGGATAGTCCCGAAAAGCGCCCAAATGCGGGCCGATGCGAAAAAACTTGGCGGAAAGTTCCGGGACACGGCTTCTTCCCAAGAGCGGCGCGGATAAATCCGGCACGAAGTCACCGCCGATAGTGCCCCTTTGGCGCCGGAATCGGCTGATCATACGGCACCAGAATCGGAAACGCCATGGAAATCGCGTAAAATTGAAAGCCTGCCCGGAGCGGGGCAGCTACAAGTCGCAAGCAAATGACCTCCACAGGAGTTGCCCAAATGCCCAAAGACCGAAGCACGACCGACTCTTCAGCTGGCGTTTTGAACGCCAGCGGAACCAACCAAGGCGCACCCAGGGGCGCCAAGAAACCAAAGCTGCGCCGACGTCGGCTCCGTGAGTCCGACGTCAACGTCGTCGACCAGCCGATGCTGAAAAAAGCGCTCGGCGGCACCATCGTGGGTAACACCATGGAATGGTACGACGTCGGCGTGTTCGGCTACCTGATCACCACCATGGGGCCGGTTTTCCTGCCCGAGGCGGACAAGTCCGTCCAGACCCTCTTCCTGCTCGGCACCTTCGCCGCCACCTTCATCGCCCGCCCTCTCGGTGGCGTGGTGTTCGGGTGGCTTGGCGACAAGATCGGCCGCCAGAAGGTCCTCGCCGCGACCCTGATGATCATGGCCGCCAGCACCTTCGCCGTCGGCCTGCTGCCCGGCTACGCCCAGATCGGCATCTGGGCCGCGGTCCTGCTGGTCCTGTTCAAGGTCATCCAGGGCTTCTCCACCGGCGGCGAGTACGCCGGCGCCACGACTTTCGTGAGCGAGTACGCCCCGGACAAGCGGCGCGGATTCTTCGCCAGCTTCCTGGACATGGGCAGCTACCTCGGCTTCGCGGCCGGCGCCGCCCTGGTTTCCGTGCTGCAGCTGACGCTCGGCCAGGACACCATGGAGCAGTGGGGCTGGCGTATCCCGTTCCTGCTGGCCGGTCCGCTGGGCCTGATCGCCGTCTACTTCCGGAGCAAGATCGAGGAATCCCCGCAGTTCCAGGCCACCCTGGACGCCCAGGAAAACCTCGCCAAGGACGCAACCGCCGCCGACGCGGCCGCATCCAAGGGCCCGGTGGGCATTGTGAAGGCCTACTGGCGCTCTATCATCGTCGCGATGATCCTGGTAGCCGCGGCCAACACCGCAGGCTACGCCCTGACCTCGTACATGCCGACCTACCTCACCGAGTCCAAGGGCTACGACGAGCTGCACGGCACCTTGCTGACCATCCCCGTGCTGGTCATCATGAGCCTCTGCATCCCGCTCACCGGCAAGCTCTCCGACCGGATCGGCCGCCGCCCCGTGCTGTGGATCGGCGCCCTGAGCACCGTCGTCCTGGCCACCCCCGCGTTCCTCCTGATCGGCGTCGGTGAGATCTGGTCCACGTTGGCCGGCCTCGCCCTGATCGCCTTCCCGGTGACGTTCTACGTGGCCAACCTGGCGTCCGCGCTGCCGGCCCAGTTCCCGACGGCCAGCCGCTACGGCGCCATGGGAATTGCGTACAACTTCTCGGTTGCGATCTTCGGCGGCACCACCCCGTTCATCGTCGCCGCGCTGATCAACGCAACCGGCAACGACATGATGCCGGCCTACTACCTGATGGCCACCTCGGCGATCGGCGCAGTGGCGATCTACTTCCTGAAGGAATCGGCTCAGATGCCGCTGCCGGGCTCCATGCCGAGCGTCGACACCCAGGCCGAGGCCCGCGAACTGGTCGAGACGCAGGACGAGAACCCGCTGATCGACCTGGAGCACATGGACATGCCGCTCACCTCGGCCGACGCAAACGGCCCAGACGCCGGCAAGGTTCCGGCCCGGGCCTAGTCCGGGCCCGCCGGCCCGGAACGCCCTAACCAGCGCCCCGCCCAGAGAGGCCTGTCCCGCGTACTTTTCCATTGGGGGAAGCACCCGGGGCAGGCCTTTGGCGCGTTCGCTGGCCGCCGCCAGCGTCCCAGGCGACACCCCTCCCCAACCGCCCCATCCCCACCCCGATCCGCACCCCGAGGAGGTCCGCGTGCAGTCCCTGTTGCGGCACGTCCGTGTCCTGCACCGCCTAGGCCCGGCGAACCGCGACCGCGTCTCGGCGCTGCGCGTCGCCGTCAGTGTGGCGGTGCCGTCCCTGGCGCTGCTCGCGGCCGGGCGACCGGACCTCATCATCTACGCCGTGTTTGGCGCCCTCACCGGGATGTACGGCCGCTCGGAGCCGCACCAGCTCAGGCTTAAGCACCAGCTGCAGGCGGCCTTCGTTCTGGTGGGCGGGCTGGGCGTCGGCGTCCTGCTCTCGGTGAACCAGCTCCACTCCTGGGCCCTCGTGGCCGTGGAATCGGTCCTGGCCTCCGCGGGATCCCTGTTCGCGGACAGGGTCGGGCTGCGGCCCAACGGCCCGTTCTTCGGCATCCTGGCGCTGGGGGCCTGCGCCTCCATCCCCACCGCGGACCCGTGGCCGCTCGCCGTCCTGATCGGCGCGGGGTCCGCGGCATTCGCCATGGTGGTCGGCTTCGGCGGCTGGGTCCGCGGCCGGGCCTGGCAACGCGGCGCGGAACGCGACGTACCGCCGCTGCGCGGAGTCCGCCGCCGCGCAGCCTGGATCCACGCGGCGCGGTACCTGGCCGCGGTAGCGGCGGCCGGCAGCATCGGGGTGATGAGCGGCAGCGGGCACCCGCACTGGGCTATGGCCGCGGCGGCGGTCCCCCTGGCGGGCGCGGACCTGCCCAGCAGCGTCTACCGCGGGCTGCACCGGATTGTCGGCACCCTGCTGGGCCTGGTGGTGGTCGCCGTCGTGCTGTTCCCCTGGGCGGGGTCACCGCTGCGGCTTTTTCCCGGGCACGAGACGGCGGCCGTGGCGGTCCTGGTGATCGTCCTGCAGTTCACCACCGAGCTCTTTATGGCCCGCCACTACGGCCTCGCCATGGTGTCATTCACCCCCGTGATCCTGCTGATGACGCAGCTGGCCTTCCCCGCCGACCCGCGGCTGCTGGTGGCGGAACGGGCGGTCGAAACCCTGATCGGCGCCTGCACCGGGATCGCCGTGGTGGTCCTGATCCGGCGCCGCCGGCCGGCCGCCCCGGCAACGGTCAGGTAGCGCGCCCGCGCCTACTTCGCGCGCCGCGGCGGCCCCGCGACCAGCCGGGCGGGCAGTACGCGCGTCGCAGCGGTGAGAATCTTGTAGCGCCTGCTCGGGATCGAGACGGCCTTGCCCTTTTCGTTGTCGGCGAGGCCTTCGCGGACCACCTGGTCGGCCTGCAGCCACATCCAGCGCGGCGCCACCGTCTTGTCCATGCCCATCCGGTCGTGGAATTCGGTGTGCGTGAAGCCGGGGCACACCGCCGTCACCTTCACCCCGCGCCCGGCATAGGCGAGGTTGGCCCAGCGGCTGAAGCTGAGCAGCCACGACTTCGCGGCGGAATACGTTTCGCGGGGCAGGAACGCCGCCACGGACGCCACGTTGATGATCCGGCCCGAACGCCGTTGCAGCATGCCCTGCAGCGCGGCGTGCGTCAGTTCCATGGCCGTCTCGACGTGCAGCTTGAGATGCCGCTTTTCGTCCGCGATGGCGTTGTCGGCAAAGGACTGCAGCAGCCCGATCCCGGCGTTGTTGACCAGGATGTCCACCGGCCGTGCCGGATCGCTCAGGCGTGCAACGACGGCGGCCACACCGGCGTCGTCAGCCAGGTCGGCGGCCAGTGTCTCGGCCCGGACGCCGTAGCGGTTTTCCAGTTCCGCTGCGCGGTCCCGCAGCCGCGCCTCGTCACGTGCCACGAGAACGACCGGGTGGCCCTGCTCGGCGAGCTGGCGGGCGAATTCGGCCCCGAGGCCGGCGGTAGCGCCGGTGACCAAAGCGGTGCCGGGGGTGGCTGACGATCCGTGCGCGGGTGTGTTCATAACCACAGCCTAGCGGCGCGGCCTGCGGGGAGTCAGGCGGGCACCGGACCGGCGGCGAGTTCGCCGTCCGCCGGGCCGTCCGGGGCGCCGTTCACGTCGGCAGGGTCCTGCCCGGCGCCGGCCGCGTCCGAGGCGCGATAGCGCTGCTGCAGCTCTTCGGCGGCGAGCTCGTACCAGGTGTGGGCGCCGAAGGAGGGGCTGGGGGTGTCCAAGTGGCGGTACAGCGCGTCGGCCAGCTGGCCGAGGGCCTCGTCGGAGAGTGCCTGCACGGTGGCGGCCGGATCCAGGGTCCCCTCGAAATAATCGGAGAGCTCAAGGCCTTCGATCAACTCCGAATCGGCGCAGCCGGTACCGTCCGGCGCGGGAGCGGCGCCGTCGATGGTGTCGACTTCCGCGAGAAGCCGGCCGTTTACGGCTCCGCTGATCTCGCCGTCCAGGCCCGCGAGCGCCTCGCCGTCGGAGCCGACGTGCAGCAGGCAGATCGGCAGCTCGGCTGGTTCCTGGAGGCGGACCCGGAAGGACTCGGAGCCGCCCGGGGCAATCCCGACGGCGGCCGCCACGGCGTCCGGGGTGGCCACCGGGTCCTTGGTTGCGGCGAGCTGGCGGAGGTAGAGCAGGATCTCCGGGTCGAGGTGGGAGGCACCGTGGAGATCGATGCTCACGTCCGAGCCGGCGGCAAGACGGCTGGCGCGGCGCACGATGTGCAACAGGGCGGGGTAGTTCGCCTGGGTCAGGCAACCGGTAACTTCGAGAGTCACGTGTCCGGGATCGACATCAACACGGACAAGCACACGCAGTTTGTGGTTCACGGGGTTCTCCAAATGACACGTCCTTGAGCCAACTGCATAACTCAAGCTAAACCATACGAAATTGTCGCCCCGCTCACAAGCGGCTACGCCCCTGCCGGTGCCTGTTCCGGCCAGTCGATGCACTGGTTGTAGGCGTCGTGTTTGCGCAGGTAGCGGTAGATGTAGGGGCAGTGCGGGATGATCCGCTTCCCCGAGGCCACCACATCGTCCAGGGCGAAGTGGGCGAGCACACCGGCCAGCCCCTGCCCCGTGAACTGCTCGGCCGTCTCGGTGTGGATGAAGTCCACATGGCCCGGCCGGTCAATGTAGCGCACCTGGACCGCGAGCTTGCCGCCGACGTGGAGCTCGTAGCGGTGCAGGGCGTCATTGCGGGTGGTGGAGACGTCCGGGCTGAACGTGTCTTCAGTAGCTGCCGAGTTCTCCGTCATGGTTCGAGATTGGCACTTAATGGCGGGTGTGGCAATGGCAGTCCGGATCCGTCCGGCCCGCTTGCCGTCGAGCCTCCTGCGGGGTTCCCGGCCGCCCCGCGGACCGGAACGCGGCCCAGCAACAGCACGGCGAGCGCGAAGCAGGCCGCCCCGCCGCCGAGCAGCCCCACGGTGAGGCCATTGAGCGCCGCGTCGGCCACCGGGATGAAAACGACGACGGCGGCCGTCAGCACGGCGGCCGCCGGCCGCGGGCGGGACCGGCCCGGCGCCGTCGGCCGCTCCTCCAGCCGGCCGAACACCGCCAGCACCGGTAGCAGCAGGACGACGACGCCCAGCAGCACCAGCGGGCGGGTCCACCACCACACCGCGCTCCCGCCGGCCGGCTGCGGAAGGTCAGTCAGCAGCAGCAGGCCGGACATCGCTGCCAGCAGCGGCAGATGCCAAAGGTAGACGGTCATCGAGCGCCGCCCCACCCGGGCCAAGACGCTGCGGATCCGGCCCAGGTCCGCCAGCCGGGAAAGCAGCGGCCGCAGCAGCTGCAGCGTGGCGGCCTGGGCGGCGGCCAGCAGGAGCAGGGTCAGGTTGGGCGGGTTGAGGTTGACCAGCATGTTCCCGGAGTACAGCCGCAGCACCACCAGGACACCGAGCAGCAGGTTGGCCGCCGCAATGATGCCGAGCAGTCCCGGCGGCGCCAGGCCCTGCAATGTCCCGTCGGCCACGAGGAAGCCGAGCTGCTGCACGGCGCACCAGAGGAAGACCATGTTGGCGTGGGCCAGCCCGGGCAGCGCGCCGCGGAGGCAGTCCACCGCCACCACAAGGGCGACGAGTCCGGCAAGGGTGGACCAGGGTGCCCGGTCATGGAGCGCGGCCAGCCAGGGCAGATTCAGTTGCGCGGCGAGGTAGGCGGCCAGGAACCACAGGGGCATGCCCGCGCCCGTGGCCAGCAGCGCGATGACTTGCGGGTCCACTCCGCTGAGCCTGGCGACCCACAGGCCTGTGAACATGGCGGCCAGCAGCACCGCCGCCGGGCGGATCAGCCGCAGCAGCCGGCCCTGGACGAACTCGACGGCGCTGCCGCCCCGGTCCCGCAGCCGGCGCCAGGAATACAGGCCGGTGACCCCGCCGGCGACGAAGAACAACGGCATCACCTGCAGCACCCAGACCACCGGCTCGAACCAGCGCTGGTTGCCCAGGGTGTTTTCGGTGCTCACGGTGCCGTCCGGATGCAGGACCGGGCTCACCATCATCGTGTGGCCGACGACTACCAGCGCAAGGCAGAAGAAGCGGGCCAGGTCGATGACCAGGTCGCGCTCCGGCGCGGCCGCTGCCGGTCCGTCTGCGGGCTGCTGCATGGAACTCCTTAGCCTCACGGCAGGGTCACCCGGCCGCGCTTCCTCCATTGTCGGCCGTGCAGGAGGGAACGCAAGAGGCCGGGATCATCAGCTGATCCCGGCCTCTTGGCGATGGCATGCGCTTAGGCGAGCGAGAGGAAAAGCTTCTCCAGCTCGGCACGGTCCAGGCTCGGATCCTCCTGCTGCATGCACTGCTGCAGCCCGGTGGCGATGATGGAGAATCCCGCCTTGTCCAGGGCGCTCGAGACGGCGGCGAGCTGCGTGACGACGCTCTTGCAGTCCCGGCCTTCTTCGATCATGCGCGTGACCGCAGCGAGTTGGCCCTGGGCCCGGCGCAAGCGGTTAATGACGGACTTCATGTCCGTGGGATCGAGTTCCATGGCGGCCTCCCGGAGTAAATGGTTTCCTTCCTATGATATACCCCCCTTGGTATTTTCCATACCCGGTGTGGTATTAGGGGGCTCCGACTGTCCGCAGGCGCCGTTCCGGGGCCCACCAGGGCCGTCACGGAGCAGCCGTTGGCCAAACGGACGCGAATGCCCTCCGGTAGGGACATAAGTACCTACCGGAGGCCGGTAAGGGGGGCGTATTGCTGAAGATGTGAACGCGGCCAGCTTCGGTAATCCGGCGAGGGCCCGAAAAGGTGCCACCACCGGCCCGGGCCCCTGGAAACGCTACGTCGCCCTGGGGGATTCGTTCACCGCCGGCCTCGGCGACCCCGAGCCCCTGAGCCCCGGCGGCATGAGGGGCTGGGCGGACCGGATCGCCGAGGAACTCAGCGCCGCCCGCGGGGATTTCTCCTACGCCAACCTGGCCATCAGCGGCCTGGTGCTGCAACAGATCGTGGACCAGCAGCTCGGCCCGGCGATCGCCCTGAAACCGGACCTGGTGACACTTTCCGCGGGCGGCAATGATCTGGTGTTCCACCGCCGGGATCCCGACCGGCTCGCGGTGAGCCTTGACGCGGCCGTCGCGGCGCTCTCGGCCGCCGGGGCGACCGTGGTGCTCTTCACCGGGCCGGACTGGGGGGACACCCCGGTCTTTGGCCACATCCGGGGCAAGGTGGCCGTGTTCAACGAGAACATCCGGACCATCGCGGCCCGCCACCACGGCGTGATTGCGGACCTGTGGACGCTGCGGCAGTTGAGCGATCCCCGGATGTGGGATCCGGACCGCCTGCACTTCTCCCCGCTGGGACACCATACGATCGCGGGCATGGTCCTGGACACACTGCAGGTCCCGCACGGCCTGCAGCCGCTGCACCCCAAACCGCTGCCGGCCGGCAACTGGCGGGAGACCCGGGCCGGGGACCTGGCCTGGGCCACGCACTATCTGCTGCCCTGGATGATCCGGCGCGTCCGGCCGCGCGACGGCGACGCGCCGCCCGCACCCAAGCGGCCCCAGCCCGGGCCGGTCTTCGGCTCCCCCGCCCCTGCCGCCCACCCCTAGTCCGGCCGGGATCTGTCGGCTACTCTGCAGGGACGGCCCCCCGGCCCCAGGCCGGACACAGCAGACCGATGACGATCACGAGGAGCGAAGTTGTCTAATCACACCTACAGCATTTCTGAAATTGTCGGGACCTCGAATGAAGGCGTGGACGCCGCCGTCCGCAACGGCATTGCCGAGGCCGCAAAGACGCTGCGCAACCTGGACTGGTTCGAAGTCAAGGAAATCCGCGGGCACCTCGAGAACGGCCAGGTAGCTGACTGGCAGGTGACCATCAAGCTCGGGTTCCGGCTGGAGCGCTGACGTCCGGAAGGGCGGCGCATGCAATACACCCAGCTGGGCCGTTCCGGCCTCAAAGTCTCCCGGCTGTGCCTGGGAACCATGAACTTCGGTCCGCAGACCGAGGAGCCTGCCGCCCACGCGATCATGGACGCCGCCCTGGAGGCGGGCATCAATTTTTTCGACACCGCCGACGTCTATGGAGGCTCCAAGCACCGCGGCTGGACCGAGGAAATCCTGGGCCGCTGGTTCGCCCAGGGCGGCGGCCGACGGGAACGGACGGTGCTGGCCACCAAGGTCTACGGCACCATGGCGGACCGGCCGAACGAGTCAAGGCTCTCCGCGCTGCACATCCGCCACGCCCTCGACGCAAGCCTGCGGCGCCTCCAGACCGAGTACATCGACCTCTACCAGTTCCACCACGTGGACCGGAACACGCCTTGGGAAGAGATCTGGCAAGCCGTGGACGTCGCGGTGCAGCAGGGGAAGATCCTCTACTCGGGCAGCAGCAATTTCGCCGGCTGGCACCTGGCCCGGGCGCAGGAAGCCGCGGCGCACCGGCATTCAAACGGACTGGTCAGCGAGCAGTCGATCTACAACCTGCTGACCCGCAACGTGGAACTTGAGGTAATTCCGGCCGCGCAGCACTACGGGCTGGGGATCCTGCCATGGTCGCCGCTGCACGGCGGGCTGCTCGGCGGAGCGCTCAAGAAGGAGTACGACGGCGTCCGCCGGGCCGAGGGCCGCGCTGCGGAGGCCCTCAAGAAGCACCGGAACCAGATCCGCCGCTATGAGGACTTCGCGGACGAGCTCGGCCACCAGCCCGGAGAACTGGCGCTGGCCTGGCTGCTGCACCAGCCCGCCGTGACGGCGCCGGTGACCGGCCCGCGCACCCGGGAGCATCTGGACGCCGCCCTCCGGTCGCTGCAGATTGACCTCGACGCCTCGGCCCTTGAGCGCTTGGACACCATTTTCCCCGGCCCCCGGACCGCCCCGGAAGACTACGCCTGGTGAGCCCCGCCGCGTCCTTTCACCCGCCTGGCGCTGCCGCCCGTCCGCGGATTACCGGCCCGCTACGGACGCGTAAATTCCCGGTGAATACAAGGATTTTTGAAACTTTTCCGTGTGCCGAGTGGCGTTTTGATAGTAAGCATGATTAGTATTTAGGCAGAAGGATGAAGCGCACCCGGCAACCCGGGTGTCTCCTCAATGAAAGAGAAGGGCCGATAAAATGGGTTTTTTCGCATTTCTTATTCTGGGTCTTATTGCCGGCGCAATTGCTAAGGCTATCCTGCCGGGACGTCAGGGCGGTGGCTGGGTCATCACGCTGATCCTCGGTGTTGTGGGCGCCCTCCTGGGCGGCCTCATCGGCAGCGCAATCTTCGGCACGGGACTGCAGGAATTCTTCTCGCTGACGACGTGGCTGCTCGCGATCGGCGGTGCGATCATCGTACTGCTGGTCTACGGCATGATCACCAAGCGCTCGCACCGCTAAAACGGTGTGACCGGAAAACCGGTCCCGGGATTCTTTCCTGGGGCCGGTTTTTTGGTACCGGACCACTTTTCGAACTCTTCCAGAGCACCAAGAGCAGGAGTACAGCATGAAAGCCAAACTTCTTTTCGGCACCGGCCTTGCGGCAGGTTACGTCCTGGGATCCCGTTCCGGCCGGGCCGCCTACGAAAAATTGAAGGCCCGGGCAGCAGGCCTCTGGCAAAGCAAGCCGGTCCAGGACAAGGTGGCGGCCGCAGCCGATGCGGTCAAGGAAAAGGCACCCGAAGTGTCCAGCCAGCTCACCGAGGCGGCCCGCCGCGCCGGCACCGTTATCAGCTCCGCGGTCCACCGGGAGGACACCCCGTCCCGCAGTGCCTCCGCCGCGGAAAGCCCGGCGAAAAGCACCGAGGCAACCCCCTCAGGCGGCGCCATCCCGGCGCACAGCACCCACCCCGGCACGGCGAACCTGGGGACCTCCGGCGGCGCCCACGTCGCCGTGGACAACAGTGCCGACGCCGCGTCGGACGTCCATTCGGATCCCGCCTTGAATGACGAGACCGGGCAGGACTGGTCCGACGAGGGCGGCGCTACCCCCGCCGGACCGGCCACCAACATCGATCCGGACAAGCACTGACCGGGCTGGCTCCGCCACACCCGGGGACGGGCTCCCTCAGCTGCGGCCTCGGCCCGCGGCACCGGCACTGACGGCACCGAGCACCAGGGTCGCGTCCCGCTTCCGGGAGCTGAGCACCTGGCCGGAAAGCCCGTTCCTGGCAAAGATCTGCACCGTCTGCGGCGCCTGCCGCCGACTCGTCTCGATCAGCAGGTGGCCGCCCGGCGCCAGCCACTCCGGCGCCGCGGCGGCCACCCGCCGTTGCAACTCGAGTCCGTCCGGGCCGCCGTCGAGCGAAACGCGCGGCTCGTGCAGCCGCGCTTCCGGCGGCATGGTCCCGATCATCCCCGAGGGAACAGAGGGCGCATTCACGGCCAGGAGGTCCACCCGGCCGCGGAGCCGGTCCGGCAGCGCTCCGTAAAGATCGCCCTCGTGCACCTCCGCGCCCAGCGGCAGCAGGTTGCGCCTTGCGCAGGCCGCCGCGGCGGCGTCGATGTCGGCGGCATGCAGCTCCAACGGCCCGGCAGACGCGGCGAGCGCGGCGCCGACGGCGCCGGAGCCGCAGCACAGGTCGACGACGACGGGCAGCCCTCCCGCCGGACCAGCTTCCCCTGATTTTCCTGCCCGCACGAGCTTTGCCCCCTGCCGGACGAGGTACTCGGTGCGGCGCCGGGGAACGAAAACGTGGGGGTCCACGGCGATGCGGAGGCCGCAAAACTCCGCCCAGCCCAGCAGCTGCTCCAGCGGCAACCCCGCGACGCGCTGCCGGACCAGCGCTTCCAGCTCTCCGTCCGTGGCCGCGGCGGCGGCCAGCAGGGCAGCCTCCTCTTCGGCGAACACGCAGCCGGCGGCGCGCAGCCGCTCGACCACACCGGACTGCGGCAAGGGCAAGGCCTGCATGGAATCACCACTTTCCGGCGCGGATAGTGCCGCGGTTCCCGCCGCGGCCCTGGAAGCCCCATGCTATCCAAGCCGCGGCGCGCAGCCCCGGCAGGCTGCCGGTATGCGGGTGGCTGCGGCCCGCGGACGCGGGTCATCAGTTTGCTGAGGATTCGCTGGAAAATCCCCATGCAAGCGCTTACAATTGTGACTTGGCTCTCAGTAGCCGGTCTCCCGCATCCCTCCCTTCGTTTAGGCAACGTCGCTCACCCGGAAGGTCTCCATCGTGAACACCCGCAGCTCCAGCCTGCCCTGGCCGTCCCGTTTGAGGCGCGGCGCAGGACGCCCCCACACCGTTCGCGCCGGCGTCGCCCTGGCAGCGGCACTGGCCGCCGCCGCCGTCGGCGTCGTCCCCGCCCAAGCGGCGCCGGACCCTCGCGGGCCGGGCGCCCCGTCGGCGTCGCATTCCCTCCGCGGGCCGGTCACGGACGAGCGCTTCTACTTTGTGATGGCGGACCGTTTCAGCAACGGCAGCACCGCCAACGACGACGGCGGCCTGGGCGCCGACCCGATGGTCTCCGGTTTCGACCCGACGAAGAAGGGCTTCTACAACGGCGGGGACCTCAGGGGCCTGCGGGAGAAGATCGACTACATCCAGGGTTTGGGAACCACCTCAATCTGGCTGACCCCAAGCTTCAAGAACAAGGCGGTCCAGCCGGAGGACAAGTCGGCCGGGTACCACGGCTACTGGGTCACGGACTTCACCCAGATCGATCCGCACCTGGGCACCAACGATGAGCTCAAGTCGCTCATCGACGAGGCCCACGCCCGCGGTATGAAGGTCTACTTCGACATCATCACCAACCACACGGCAGACGTCATCGGGTACGAACAGGGCGACCGCACCGCCTACAAGTCCAAGGACGCCGCCCCGTACCTGACCGCCGCCGGCGAACCGTTCGACGACCGGGACTACGCCGGCACCGGCACCTTCCCCGCCCTGGACGCGGCGAAGTCCTTCCCCTACACGCCGAAGCTGGCGCCCGGCGAGGAGAACCTCAAGGTCCCCGCCTGGCTCAACGACCCGACCCTGTACCACAACCGCGGCGACACCACCTTCGAGGGTGAAAACTCCTTCTACGGCGATTTCTTCGGCCTCGATGACCTCTTCACCGAACACCCCAAGGTGGTCAACGGCATGGTCGACATCTACGAGAAGTGGATCGGCGACTTCGGCGTGGACGGCTTCCGGATCGACACCATGAAACACGTGAACGACGAGTTCTGGCAGCAGTTCGGTCCCCGGGTCCTCGACTACGCCAAGGCGCACGGCAAGGACGAGTTCTTTATGTTCGGCGAGGTCTTCGACACCTCCAAGAGCTTCACCTCGCAGTTCACCACCCGCAACAAGATGCAGGCCGTGCTCGACTTTCCGTTCCAGGAGGCGGCCCGCAACTTCGCCTCCCGCGGCCAGGGCGCCAAGGAACTGGAGACCTTCTTCGCCGGCGACGACTGGTACACCGACGCGGACTCCAACGTCTACGAACTCCCCACCTTCCTGGGCAACCACGACATGGGCAGGATCGGCAGCTTCATCAGCGCGGACAACCCGGGCGCGGACGACGCCGAACGCGTCGCCCGGGACCGGCTCGCCCACGAGCTGATGTACCTCTCCCGCGGGAACCCCGTGGTTTACTACGGCGATGAACAGGGCTTCACCGGCCCCGGCGGCGACCAGGACGCCCGCCAGACGATGTTCGCGAGCAAGGTCCCGGACTACCTCGACGACGACCTGCTGGGCACCGACGCCACGCACGCGGGCGACAACTTCAACACCGCCCACCCGCTGTACCGCGGGATCAGTGAACTCGCCGCCCTCACCACCGAACACCCGGCGCTGCGCAACGGCGCGCACCAGAACCGCTACGCCTCCGACGGGCCCGGCATCTACGCCTTCTCCCGGACCGACGCCAAGGACCAGCGCGAGTACGTGGTCTCCGTCAACAACAGCACGCAGGCCCAGACGGCGGCGGTCCCCACCTACGTGGCCAAGCGCAGCTACAACCGGATCTACGGAGCAGCGGCCGCCGAGGTCAAGACCGCCGCAGACGGGAAACTCACGGTCACGGTGCCGCCGCTCTCCGCCGTCGTCTACGAGTCCGCGGGGCGCATCCCGCATTCCAAGGCGGCGCCCGCGGTAACGCTGCAGGAGCCAGCGGCCTCCGCCGCGGACAACAGCCGCGTACGGGTCGCGGCCGACGTCGACGGCAGTTCCTTCTATGAGGTCACCTTCCAGGCCCGCACGGCCGGCGGGCAATGGGCTTCGATCGGCACGGATGACACGGCGCCGTACCAGGTCTTCCACGACGTCTCGGCCCTGAACGCCGGCACCGCCGTGGAGTACCGCGCCGTCGTGCTGGACAACGGCGCGCACACGTCCGTGAGCCGGCCCCGCAGCGGCACCGTACCGGCCCCGCTGCTCAGCATCGTCAGCCCCAAGGAAGGCAGCAGCGTCCGCGGCAAGGTGGAGGTCAGCGCCGTCGCGAGTCCGGAAAAGGCCGACTACGTGGTCCGCTTCGAGCGCAGCGTCGATGGCGGAGCCTGGACCAAGTTCGGTGAGGACAGCTCCTCCCCCGCCTACACCGCGGTGGACGACCTGGCCGCGCTGTCCGTCGCGGACGGCGCCCAGTTGCGGTACCGCGCCCTGATGACCGTGCCGGGCGCCGGCGAGGTGGTCAGCGAGGTCCGTACCGTGGTCGCGGGCGAGCTGCCGCAGCCTGATTCGGTCACCGTGGCAGGCAGCCTCAACTCGGAAATGGGCTGCCCCGGTGACTGGCAGCCGGCCTGCCCGGCGGCGTTCCTGAAGCTTGATCCGGCCGACAAGGTCTGGCGGCTGACCGTTCCCAACCTGCCCGCCGGCAGCTACGAATTCAAGGCCGCCATCAACGGCTCCTGGGACGAGAACTACGGTGCGGGGGGCGGGGCCAACGGCAGCAACATCGTTCTGAAGCACCCCGGCGGAGCGGTGACGTTCCGCTACGACCACAGCACCCATGTGATGAGCGCGGCCTACGCCGCCCAGCAGCCCGCGGCGGTGGCCGTCGCCGGGGACCTCGATTCCGAGCTGGGCTGCCCGGCTGACTGGATGCCGGAGTGCCCGCAGGCCCAGCTCACGCTGGATCCCGCGGACCTGGTCTGGAAGCTGACGTTCCCGGACCTTCCGGCCGGCAACTACTCCTTCAAGGCCGCCCTCAACCGCTCCTGGGCAGAGAACTACGGCGCGGGCGGGGTTGCCGGCGGCGGCAACCTCAGCATGGTGCACGACGGCGGCCCGGTCACGTTCCGGTACGATCACTTCACGCACCTGATCAGCGCCGCGGGGTAGCACCCAGGCGCGACGGCGCCGCGACAACAGCCGAGGGCCGGCATGCACTCAGAGTGCGTGCCGGCCCTCGGCCGTGTGGCTGTAGTCGGGCCGGCGCCTCAGCCGACCAGGCGCAGCGGCGGGAGGGCCCGGGTGAGCCTGGCGGCCAGCTTGTGGGCGGCTGCCGCCGTGGGGCGGGCCGCGGGGTCCATTGCCGTCATGGCCGTCAGCAACATCACCCAGCCGGTCCCCAGTTCCGCCGGGATCTCCGGCCCGCGCAGGGTGCGCGCCACGAGCGACTCGACCGGGGTTCCGGGGTACGCCTTGACCCCGGTGAGGCACTCCAGCAGCACCAGCCCGAGCGCGTAGATGTCGGTGGCGGCGCCGAGGGGCTCGCCGGCAGCCTGCTCCGGGCTCATGTAATGCACGGTGCCCGACGATTCGCCGGGTTCAGGCGCTGCGCTGGCCTGCGTGGCGATCCCGAAGTCGGCGATTCGGACCGAACACCTCCGGAGCGCACTAAGCAGGATGTTTGCAGGCTTGATATCCCGGTGCACCAGTCCGCGCGAGTGGACGTGGCCGAGCCCGGACAATGCGGCGGCTGCCCAGCCGGCCACTTCCTCCGGTCCGGACACCCCGCCGCGGATCCGCTCCGCCAGGCTGCCGCCATAGGCGAACTCCTCAACCAGAAACGGGCGGCCCGCCCACTGGTCACCGGGGGGCACCGTGCCCGCGGCGACAAAGCCGACAACGGCCGGGTGGTCCAGGCTGGCGAGAATATCCGCTTCCGCGTGGATCCGGCGGGCATGCTTCTCGGTGGGACCCTGGGCCACCTTGAGGGCTACCGGCCTGCCGTTGACCAAGTCGGTTCCGCGGAAGACCGTGGCGGTCGCCCCGCGGCCCAGGAGTTCGTGCACCAGGAAGCGGCCTTCGGGAGCCTCCGGCAGGGGCAGGATCCTGCCGCTGAGGCCGGTGGACGCCGCGTCGCCGGATGCGGGGTGGGTCTGCGCCGCCGCGGGCACGGGGACGGCGCTCACGAGAGCGCGGCGAGCGCGTTGGAGGTGTGGACGATGCCATCGAGCTGGAATCCGCAGGGGCAGCGCCACACCGGCGGGAGTCCGGCGGAGGCGAAGCCGGCGTCGAAGGTATGGACGGACATCGTATCCAGCGCCGGAGCCGTCCATTCCATCGGGGATCCGCAGTGGCTGGGCGCCTGGCTGTGCGTGCTTGGGGGCAGCGTGGGCGCAACGGCACCCGGCTGGAGCGGTGAGCGGGGCGAGACCAGCGGGGCCGCACCGGCTCCCGGGGTTCCGGTGATCGTCAACAACTCAGCCACGACTCCTCCACGCAAACGATTATCTGACACAAGTAGTAAGCATACATATCACTAGTCGAACTAGCTAGTTGCTAGGCGCAGATATTTCCCGCACGTGCGGGGCCCGGGGTCAGTGGCGTTCGGTGTGCTCGCTCAGCGCCTCGGTCATGCGCTGCAGGAAGGCCACGATGACGTGGCTCTCCTCCGCCGTGAGCTCCTCCGCGACCGCCAGCATCCTGCGGTGCATCTCCCCAAGGGTGGCGCGCACCTCGGAATCCGTCGCGGCGGTGGGAACGATCACCAGTGACCGCCGGTCGGTGGGGTGTGGCTCGCGGCGCACGTGGCCGCTGGTCACGAGGCGGTCAATCAGCGAGGTGGTGGACGCCGTCGTGATGCCCAGCAGGCGGCTGAGGTCCTTGGGTCCCATCCGCTCCCCGGCGGCCTCCGCGCGCAGCAGGTACCGCAGGGCCAGCAGATCGGTTTCCCCCATGCCCATGGAGTCCCGGGTGGAGCGCCGGGTGGCGACCTCGGCCGCCCGGTACCCGCGCAGGGCCTGCAGCACCGCGGTGGGCGGGTCGACCCGCTCATCGGGGCCGTACCAGTAGCCTGAGCCTGCCGCGGTATCCGAGTTCATCCGATTATCCTAGCCGAACTAACTACTAGGCAGGCTTGCTTGTCTCACGCGGTCCGTCGGCTCCGCAATCCGGGCGCAAAAAACCCCCGGCTTCCTGTTGCCAGGCTGCCGGGGGTTGTTCCACTCTTCGCTAAAAGAGTGGGCCCTGTGGGGATCGAACCCACGACCCACGGATTAAAAGTCCGATGCTCTACCAACTGAGCTAAAGGCCCCAGCCGACAGCCGCAACGGGCGGAAATCCGCCCCGTTGGCAGGCGCGTCGGCCCAGTCCATTTCTGGACGTTAACACTGTACCCCAGACGCGGGCGGGCTTCGTCACCGGACCCGGCACGCCGCCGTCGCGCTCCTTTACGGCCCCCTCGCGCGCGGCTGCGCTGTGCTCGATTCCCTGAATGCACAGGAGTAGCGTGGTGGCATGAGCGAGCAAACAGGAGCCAGCAGCCCCGGACCGCACCGTCACCACAAGCCGAAGCCCTTCGCGCCCATCGACTTCGAACCGTTCGCCGGCGGCGCGGACCCCGCGCGGGTGTCCGAGGCGGCGCACTTGGCGGCCCAGGCGCTCGTGCGCCGCGGACGCGACAGCGACGACCCCACGGTGACCCGGCGGCTGGTGAAGCTCGCCGACGAACAAGGCCTCGACGCCATCGCCGAGATGTGGGCCGAAAGCCCGGCGCGTTCGCTCCCCGGCGCCCTCTGGCGGCTCTACGCCCTCCGCGCCGCCACCATCCGGGATCCGGAACGGATTTCGGTCTACTTCAGGGCGGGCAAAGACACCGCGCAGGTCTCCCACGTGGTGGCCGGCGCGGCCGAGCCTCCCGGCGCCGAGGAAATGAAGTCCATGGCCGACGCCATCCTCTCCGGCGCCTTCGACGGCGAGTTCGACGTCGCGCTGGAACGCTCGGCGGCGTTCTGCCGGGTGGTGGCGCTGGGCCAGGCCACTCTCGCCGACGGCGCGGAGCACAGCAACGCCAACCACGCGAGCAAACTCACCCGGAATTCGCACCTTCTGGTCAAGACCGCGGAGGACCTCGAACACGCCGCCAACGCCTGGCGGCTGGGCGAACTGGACTGAGCTCTCTTGAGAGCCCGGAAGTGCCGGACCCCGGCCCCGGCGGCCCGCGTGGCGGCCCTGTCGATACACACGCCGGCGCCCGGCTGTCAATGTTGACTTGGTCCCGCCGACGTAGAAAACTAAAGGCGGTGCCGAGCCGCGAAACCCCCGGGCTTCAACAATTAGCCGCCTAGAGCGGCCTACCGCCGAGAGGCGTATCCGGTTCGGCACCATTTTCATGCCCGCCTCCGGGCGCGGTTCCCGGCGGGCGAAGTACGGGCGGTAAAGTGATCCCCATGCGCGGGTCATCGTCACGTTCCAGGGCCGGCGGACAACACCCGTGTAAGCCTCGTCCGGAGACCGGTAACCCCACGTGAAGCTGCGCCTTTTCCCCCAGGAGCCCGCCGGGCTGAACCTGCTTTCCCAGATGGCCCGCCAGATAGCCCTGGCCACGGGAACCCTTTCGGAGATCCTCGGCGCCCCCGCCAGTGAGCATTCGCGCCTGGTGGAGGACATGCACGACCACGAGGCGAAATCCGCGGAACTGCATTTCGCCCTCCTGACGCACATGCGGACGAGCTTCCTGAACCCGCTCCCCCGCGAGGACATGTACGCGCTCTCCCGCTACCTCAACGAGGCGATGGAGAAGCTGGACGCCGCCGCGGACCTGGTCTTCCTCTACAAGCTGGAGCGGCTGCCCAAGCGCGCCGCCGACCAGCTGGAAATCATCAGCCGGCAGGCCGAGCTCACCGTGGACGCCATGCGCCAGCTGAACAACCTGGATGATCTGGAGGACTACTGGATCGAGGTCCTCCGCCTCACCAAGCGCGCGGAACGCACCCACCGGGTCTGGGTTGCGGACATGCTCAAGGATATGAAATCGGCCCAGTACGCGCGCAACCGCGACATCGCGGACCAGCTCGTAGAGGTCACGAAGGACATGCGGCGGATCGCCACCCAGGTGGGCAGCATCATCGTCAAGGAATCCTGAGGTGTCCATCCTCTTCTTCGCCGTGGTGGTGGTCTTCGCCGGGGCGTTTGCGTTTCTCAACGGTTTCCGCGACGCTTCCTCCTCGGTTGCCCTCGCGGTCCGCACGCGCGCCCTGACTCCCACCGTCGCGGTGCTCCTGGCCGGGCTGTTCAACTTCATCGGAGCCGGCCTGAGCGCAGCCCTGGCGCTGGAGGTCAGCCGGACGTGGGTGGTTCTTCCGTCCGGCGGCAACGGCCTGACCATCCTGATGGCCGGGCTGCTGAGCGCCGTGGTGTGGGGCATCTACACCTGGTGGCGCGGGATCCCCTCCTCCTCGACCCACGCGCTGGTGGGCGGCCTCGCCGGCGCCGGCGTCGCCAGCGTGGCCGTCGGGGGGAACGCGGTCCTGGGCGCTGACCGGTCGCTACTTTTCCAGGTGGTGCTGCCGCTGCTGCTCTCCCCCGTGATCGCCTTCGCCGCCGCGTACCTGCTGGTCTGGCCGGCGACCTGGGCGGCTCGTTACACCCCGCCGAGCGTGGTGAACAGCAGGTCGCGGCGCGCCCAGTCGATCGCAGCGGGCGCCGTCGCCTTTGGCCACGGCCTGCAGGACGGTCAGCGCACCAGTGCGGTCCTGATCCTGGGCATGCTCGCCGCGGGACTGCCGGTCGGCGACTCCACCCCCGTCTGGGTGGCCCTGCTGACCGCTGCCGCGCTGACGGCAGGCACCCTGGCGGGCGGCTGGCGGATCTCCTACACGATCGGCTACCGGATGATCCGGATGGATCCGCTGCGCGGGTTCGTGGCGCAGCTCAGCAGCAGCGCCATCCTGCTGGTGGGGGCAATCGGCCTGTACTGGCCGGTTTCCACCACCCACACGGTCACCGCAGCCGTCCTGGGGGCCGGCGCCAACCAGGGCTACGCGGGGACCAACCGGCGGCTGGTGCTCCGGATCCTGGCGTTCTGGGCGCTGACCCCGCTGGTCACCGCTGCGGCGGCCTTCGTGCTGGAACTCGCCCTCTCGCCCCTCGCCGGGCTCTAGGCGCCCGGCTCTATCCGAAGCGGCCGGAAACGTAGTCCTCGGTCGCCTTCTCGGTCGGGTTGCTGAAGATGGTGTGGGTGTCGCCGTATTCGATCAACTTGCCGGGCTTGCCGGTCCCGGCGATGTTGAAGAACGCCGTCTTGTCCGAGACCCGGGCGGCCTGCTGCATGTTGTGGGTAACAATCACCACGGTGTATTCGTCCTTGAGCTCGTTGATGAGGTCTTCAATGGCGAGCGTGGAGATCGGGTCCAGCGCGGAGCACGGCTCGTCCATCAGGATCACCTGGGGTTCCACGGCGATGGCGCGGGCGATGCAGAGGCGCTGCTGCTGGCCGCCGGACAGGCCCGAGCCGGGCTTGGCCAGGCGGTCCTTGACCTCGTTCCACAGGTTGGCGCCCCGCAGCGAGCGCTCCACCAGCGAGTCGGCCTCGCCCTTGGAGATCTTCTGGTTGTTCAGCTTCACGCCGGCCAGCACGTTGTCCCGGATGGACATGGTGGGGAACGGGTTGGGGCGCTGGAAGACCATGCCGATCTGCGAGCGTACCGTCACGGGGTCGACGCCGGGGCCGTAAAGGTTGTCGCCGTCGAGCAGCACTTCGCCTTCGACGCGGGCGCCGGGGATGACTTCGTGCATCCGGTTCAGCGTGCGCAGGAAAGTGGACTTGCCGCAGCCCGACGGGCCGATGAACGCGGTGACGGATTTGGCGTCGATGTTGATGTTGACGTCCTCGACGGCCAGGAATTTGCCGTAGTAGACGTTCAGGTCTTTGACGTCGATGCGCTTAGACATGCTGTTCCTTCACTTGTGGAGGTAGGGACCGGGTGCCGGCGGCGGCCTAGCGGCCGGCCTTCGGTGCGAAGATGCGGGCCACCAGCCGGGCGGCCAGGTTGAGCAGCATCACGAGGATGATGAGGACCAGGGCCGCGCCCCAGGCGCGCTGGTCGGACGGACCAGGGTTGGACGGCGACGTCGGGTTGAGGATCTGCGTGTAGATGAAGGTAGGCAGCGAGGCCATCCAGCCGCCGAACACGTTGTTGTTGATCGAGGTGGCGAAGCCGGCGGTGACCAGGATCGGTGCGGTTTCCCCGATCACCCGGGCGATGGCCAGGGTGATGCCGGAGGCGATGCCGGAGATCGCCGTCGGGATGACCACTTTGAGGATGGTCCGCCACTTGCGGACGCCGAGGGCGTACGCCGCTTCGCGGAGTTCGTTCGGCACAATCTTGAGCATTTCCTCGCTGGATCGGACCACCACCGGGATCATCAGCACGGAGAGTGCGACGGCGGCAACGGCGCCGGTCTTGGTGCCCGGGCCGACGACGGCGAAGAAGAACGCGGCGGCGAACAGGCCGGCCACGATCGAGGGGATGCCGGTCATGACGTCGACGAAGAACGTGATGGCGCGGGCCAGCGGCCGGTCCTGGCCGTACTCGACAAGGTAGATCGACGTCAGCAGGCCTACGGGGACCGAGATGACGGTGGCCAACAGGGTGATCTGCACGGTGCCCAGCAGCGCGTGGTAGATGCCGCCCAGCACGGGGGCGCCTTGTTCGACGCTCTTGTTGTCGAACGCGCCGGTAACACCGTTCATCGAGGTGCTCAGGAAGCCGGGGTCCACCAGACCGGGCAGGCCCTTGACCAGCACGGTCCAGATCACCGAGATCAGCGGCAGCAGTGCAACAAGGAAGGCACCGACCACGAGGCAGGTGACCAGCTTGTCCTTGGCCTTGCGGGAGCCCTCAACGACGGCGCTCCAACCGACGAGACCGGCGGTGAAGAGCAGGGCCGAGACGATGCCCCAACCGAGGGGGTTGAAGCCGACCAGGGCCAGGATGGCGGCACCGATGACGAGGGCCAGGGCCAGCACGATGTACGGCGCGGCCTTGGGCAGCTGTCCCTTGGTCAGGGCCGAGCGTTTGCGGACCGGGGTCAGGGTGGAGGTCATTTAGTTGGCTCCCGAGAATTCTTTGTGCCGGGTGATGATCCACCGGGCAATCATGTTCACGCCGAGGGTGATGACGAAGAGCACCAGGCCGGCGGCGATCAGCGTGCTGACCTTCAGGCCGCTGGCTTCGGGGAAGTTCAGGGCGATTTCGGCGGCGATGGTCTGGTTGCCGGACTGGATCAGGCTTGCCGTGAGGGCCCCTGAGGAGAGCACCAGGGCCACGGCCATGGTCTCGCCGAGGGCGCGGCCCAGGCCCAGCATCACGGCGCTGATGATGCCGGGGCGGCCGAACGGCAGCACGGCCATCCGGATCATCTCCCAGCGGGTGGCGCCGAGGGCGAGGGCCGCTTCCTCGTGCAGCTTGGGGGTCTGCAGGAAGATTTCGCGGGAGAGCGAGGTGATGATCGGCAGGACCATGACGGCGAGCACGATGCCTGCCGTCAGGATGGTTTTGCCGGTGGCCGAGGCCGGCCCCTGGAAGATCGGCAGCCAGCCCAGGTTGGTGGCCAGCCAGTTGTAGGCCGGGGAGATTTCCTTGGCCAGGAAGGCGGCACCCCAGGCGCCGTAGACCACGGACGGAATGGCGGCCAGCAGGTCCACCACGTAGCCGAGGCCGGACGCCAGCCGGCGCGGGGCGTAGTGCGAGATAAAGAGGGCGACCCCGATGGCGACCGGCGTGGCGATCACCAGGGCGATCACGGCGGCGATCAGGGTGCCGACGACGATTGGCCAGATGTAGGCCAAGAACCCCTTGCCGCCCTGGATGTCCTCGGCCGGGGCGGTGAAGGCCGGAATCGCCTGGATGACGAGGAAGAGAGCGACGCCAACCAGCACGGCGAGGATCAGGCAGCCTGCTGCCAGGGTGGCACCTGAGAAGACTTTGTCCCCGGCACGGCCTGCGCCCTGGGATTTGGTCAGGGAGGTGGAGGTCATACCTGGCCCTTCGGTGTTGATGGTGCGGATGTACTGAACGTTACCGGGCCGCACTTATCGGAAACTACGAAAACTGCGAAAACTGCGGAAAACACGGAAACTCGGGAAAACGCCGCTAAGTTCCCCGTCCCGCCAGACGGCGGGGCGGGGAACTTAGCGGAAGAGATCAAACGTTAGGACTTGACCTTGATGGCCTCGATGGCCTTGACGGCCTTCTCGGAGAGGGTGGCGGACAGCGGAGCCGACTTGGCGGACTCGGCAGCAGCCTTCTGGCCCTCTTCGGAGAGCACGTACTTCTCGAAGCCCTTGACCAGATCGACGGTTTCCTGCTTGTCGTAGGTGCTGCACACGATGTGGTAGGAAACCAGGACCAGCGGGTAGGCGCCGGATTCCGTGGTGGTGCGGTCCAGCTTGATGGCCAGGTCGTTGGCGCCGCGGCCCTCGACCGGCTTGCCCAGGTCCACAGCCTTGGCTGCAGCTTCCGGGGAGATCTTGACGAAGTCGGAACCGACCTTGATCTGGGCGGTGCCCATCTTGCCGCTGACGGCGGAGTCATCGGCGTAGGTGACCGCACCGGCGGTGTCGGTGACGGTCTTGACGACGCCGGAGGTGCCCTTGGCGTTCTCGCCCTTGAGCGAGGAAGGCCACACACCGTCAGCCTTGTCCTTCCAGACGGCCGGGGCCGCGGCGGCGAGGTACTCGGTGAAGTTCTTGGTGGTGCCGGAGTCGTCAGAGCGGTTGACCGGGGTGACCTTGAGGTCCGGAAGCTTGGCGTCCGGGTTCAGCGCGGTAATGGCGGGGTCGTTCCACTTGGCGATCTCGCCGCGGAAGATCTTGGCCGCGGTGGCGGCGTCGAGCTTGAGGTCCGTCACACCCGGCACGTTGAACGCGATGGCGATCGGCGAGATGTAGACGGGAACCTCGATCGCGCCGTCCGGGCCGCACTGGTCCTTGGCCTTGGCGGCCTCTTCATCCTTGAGGTAGGCGTCGGAGCCGGCGAACTGGGCCGAGCCGTCGAGGATGGCCTTGCGGCCTGCGCCGGAACCGTCCGGGGAGTACTGCACGTTGGCGCCCTGGTTGGCGGAGGCGAAGTTGGTCTTCCACACGTCCATGGCTGCACCCTGCGCGGAGGAGCCGATGCCGGTCAGCGTTCCGGTGACCTTGGGGCCGCCGGCCGACTGGGTGCCCGCAGCGGTGTTGGTTGCGTTGTCCGAGCCGCAAGCGGTGAGCGCGAGAGCGCCGGCTGCGATAACAGCGATGGCCGCGTTGCGGCCGAAGCGTGATGCCTTCACTAGATGTACCCCTTCCAGGGTTATTCAGATGCGTGCCGGACCGGAGACGTCCGAGCAGAAAAGACGGTGGATACGGTTTGTACCTTTACCGAAGTTAGGTGCCCCAGGTGAAGAGCATTGGGGTCCAAAGTGAACGGAGGGTTAACGACGCCGGACCATTGGTCGACATCTGACGGGTCGCCATTGCGTAAGCGGCGTCCCGGTCGTAGGGCCGCGGCGAGCGGCCGTGGCACCGCGGACAGCAAATAGACTGGTGGACATGGCCTCCGCGACTGGATTCACTGCAAGCGCACGATTCCTGCGCGGGCGGGTCCGCACCGGCTTTGTCCGGAGCCGCAACTCGTTGCTGCCGGCGGTCCAGATGACGGCCTGCGCCGTGGGCGCGTACGCCTTCGCCGAGTACGTGCTGGGCCATACCGGACCGCTTTTTGCCGCCACCTCCTCCCTGATCGCCCTGGGCTTTTCCCGCGATCCGCGGCTGCGCCGGGTCGTGGAGGTGGGCCTGGGCTGCACCATCGGCATCGTGGTGGGCGACCTGCTGCTGCACTGGCTGGGCGCGGGGATCTGGCAGGCCGCCGTCGTGCTCCTTTTCTCGATTCTACTGGCCCGTTTCCTGGACAGCGGAACAATTTTTACTACCCAGCTGGGCCTGCAGTCCCTGCTGGTGGTGCTGTTGCCGGCCCCCGCGGGCGGACCGTTCACCCGGAGCATCGATGCCGTGGTGGGCGGCGTGTTCGCGCTGCTGGTGACCTTCCTGATCCCCAAGGATCCGCGCCGCGAGCCCCGCAACGACGTCAAGAAGCTGCTGCATGAACTGGCGGAGGTGTTGCGCGAGTGCTCGTCGGCCCTGACCCACAGCGACTCCACCCAGGCCTGGCACGCGCTGATCCGCGGCCGCAACTGCCAGCCTCTGGTCGACGCGATGCGCCAGACGCTCCGCGCCTCCGGTGAAGTCGCTACTCTGGCCCCCGCCTACCGGCGGCACCGCGAGGAGCTGGACCGGCTGGCGCAGTCGGTGGACTTCATTGACCTGGCGTTGCGCAACAGCCGCGTGTTCGCGCGCCGGCTGACCAGCGCGATCAACCACGCGGCGCTCTCGGACGAGGCCACCGAGAACATTGCCGAGGTGCTGCAGGAAACCGCTGCCGCGATTGATGAGCTGGGCCTGGGGCTCGCGGAGGTGCACGACGGCGTCCGCCGCGCCCACCTGCGCACCGCCAGGGCGGCGCTGAGCGAGACAGCCGGCCGGCTGCACCCGCGCCTGCTGGACGTGCAGCGGCTCGAGGGGGAAACAGTGGTGATGCTCTTCCGGCCCCTGATGGTGGACCTGCTCGAAGCCGCGGGCGTGGATCCGCACGAGGCCCGGGACATCCTGCCCGCCCTGTAGCCGGCGCGGCCGGGGTGCGGCCGGGACCTGGCCGCCTGGGCCGGGGACGGGGCCTGAATGTCAGTGCCCCCGGTTAGGGTGGAGCAATGGCTACAAAGACTTCCCGCGCCGCCAAGGCGCCGGGCTATAAGTGTGCGGAATGCGGCTGGACCACGGCCAAGTGGGTGGGCCGGTGCGGTGAGTGCCAGGCCTGGGGCACGGTTGAAGAAACCGGCGCAGCCGTGGCGCGCACGACGGCGGCGACGACCGTTCTGGAGCCGGCCCGCCGGATCGCCGAGGTGGATGCCACGACGGCCGCGTTCCTGCCCACCGGCGTGGACGAACTGGACCGTGTGCTGGGCGGCGGCCTGGTTCCCGGCGCGGTGATCCTGCTGGCCGGCGAACCCGGTGTGGGCAAGTCCACGCTGCTGCTGGACGTCGCGGCCAAGTTTGCCCGCACCGCGCAGGATGTCCTCTATGTCACCGGCGAGGAGTCGGCGGCCCAGGTGAAGCTGCGCGCGGACCGGATCGACGCTGTCGCCGAATCGCTGTACCTGTCCGCCGAAACGGACCTGGGCCAGGCGCTGGGCCAGGTGGAAAAGCTTGAGCCGCGGCTGCTGATCGTGGACTCGGTCCAGACGCTGAGCAGCGCCGACGTCGAAGGCAGCGCCGGCGGCGTCTCCCAGGTCCGCGAGGTCGCGGCGTCCCTGATCGCCGCCGCCAAGCGCCGCAACATGACCACCCTGCTGGTGGGCCATGTGACCAAGGACGGCTCGATCGCCGGTCCCCGCCTGCTCGAGCACCTGGTGGACGTGGTCTGCCAGTTCGAGGGCGAGCGGCACTCCCGGCTGCGGCTGCTGCGCGCCGTCAAGAACCGCTACGGACCCACCGACGACGTCGGCTGCTTCGACCTGAATGAGGACGGCATCGTGGGACTGGCCGATCCCAGCGGCCTGTTCGTCTCCCGCACCAAGGACCCCGTCTCCGGTACCTGCATCACGGTGACCCTGGAGGGCCGCCGGCCGTTGCTCGCCGAGGTCCAGTCCCTGCTCGCCGAAAGCGCCAACGCGCAGCCCCGCCGGGCCACCAGCGGCCTGGACAGTTCCCGGGTGGCGATGCTGCTGGCCGTGCTGCAGCAACGCGCCGGCTGCCTGCTGCAGAAGGACGACTCCTACGTGGCGACCGTGGGCGGGGTCAAACTCAGCGAACCAGCCACGGATCTGGCCGTGGCCCTGGCTGTCGCCTCGGCGAAGGCCAAAAAACCGCTCCCACAGCGGCTCATCGCTTTCGGCGAGGTGGGCCTGGCCGGCGAGGTCCGTCCGGTGCCGGGGATCAACCAGCGCATCCAGGAGGCCCACCGGCTGGGGTTCACGCACGCCGTGGTGCCCGCCAGCCCCAACGGGCCCGGCCCCGTCCCGGCCGGCTTCTCGGTCCGCGAGGTCAGCCACCTGGCGGAAGCGCTGGGCCTGCTCATCAGCTGAGCTGCGCCGCAGCTGGTTGCGCCGCAGCCGGATCAGCCGTGCGCGCTCCCGCGCCGGGAGCATTGCGCGGGCGCGACTTAGGACCCTAGCGCCGCCGCCCCGGCGGGCGCACCATGGGAGCAGTAGCTTCCATTGGCGAAGGGAACAGTCATGATGTGGGGTTACGGGCAGAACCTGTGGTGGATGTGGCTTTGGGGCGTGCTCCTCCTCATCGGAGTCGCTGTGCTCGTGTTGCTCGCGGTGCGGGTCTTCAGCGGCACCGGCCGCGGACCGCAGCCAGGACATCCCGGGCCCTACGGCCAGCCGGGCTTTCCGGGCAGGGCGCCTGGCATACCCGGCGGCAAGAGCCCCGCCCGGCTCATCCTGGACGAGCGCTTCGCGAAGGGCGAGCTGACGGCCGAGCAGTACCGCGAGCATGTTAAGGAACTCGGCGAGGGTCCGTAGTGCCACCCATCAGCCGCCGCAGCGCCCTGCTGCTGGGCGGACTCGGAGTGACCGGCACCGTCGCCGGCGGCGTCGGGCTGTGGCGGTCGCTCAATTCGCAACCGGCGCCGGTCACCGGAGAGTCCCTGGGCCAGCCGGCCACGCTCACCAGCACGGGAGGCGCCCTGGCGGCCAGCCTTGAGGCAGCCCCGGGCCGGTTCCCGCTGGCGGGGCTGCAGGCGGGGGCCCTGGGCTACAACGGCGGCATCCCCGGTCCCACCCTCCGGCTCCGGGCCGGCGAGGCGCTGCGGCTCAAACTGGTGAACAAGCTGGCCGAACCCAGCAACCTGCACCTGCACGGGCTCCACGTTTCGCCGCAGGGCAACAGCGACAACGTGTTCGTGACCGTGGACCCCGGCAGCAGCTTCGACTACGAATACCGGCTCCCGGCCGGGCACCCGCCAGGCCTGTACTGGTACCACCCGCACCACCACGGCCGGGTCGCCGCCCAGGTGTCCGGCGGTCTCTTCGGCGCCATCATCGTCGAAGACCCCGTGCCCGTAGCCGCCGGCACGGAACGCGTGCTGCTGGTCTCGGACACCAGCCTGGACGGGGCCGGGAACGTGGCCGAGGCTTCCCTGCCGGAGCGGATGGCCGGACGCGTGGGCGCGCTCCTGCTGGTCAACGGCCAGTCCAATCCCCGCATGACGGCCCGGCCGGGGGAACGGGAACGGTGGCGGATCGTGAACTGCTGCGTGGCCCGGTACCTGCGGCTGCGGCTGGACGGGCAGAAACTCCAGCTCCTGGGCATGGACTCCGGGCGGGCCCAGTCGCCGTCGGACGTTCAGGAAGTCCTGCTGGCGCCGGGGAACCGGGCGGAGCTGCTGGTCACGGCCGCCCTCGGGCAATCCGAACTCAAGGCCGTGCCCTACGACCGTGGAGCCATGCCCGGAATGGGCCGGCGCGGCATGGGGCCCGGCGGGCCGGCGGGGCAGGAAGGGGCGGAAGATCCGGCCGGCACCACCCTGGCCACGCTGGTTGTGGCCGGCGATCCCGCCCCGCCGGCACCCGTCATCGCAGCCGGACCGGCACCGCCCGAGCTGCGCTCCGCCGCGGTCGCCGCGCGCCGGCAACTGGTGCTTGCCACGCCGATGGGGCCGGGGCAGGGCGGTGGGATGGGGCCCGGGATGGGGATGGACTTCACCATCAACGGACTGGCCTTCGACGAGCGGAGGACGGACACCATTGTGGCCGCGGGGACAGTCGAGGAGTGGATCCTGGTCAACCGCAGCACGATGGACCACCCGTTCCATCTGCACGTGTGGCCGATGCAGCTGATCGCGGAGAACGGCCGGGCCGTGGAAAAGGCCACCCTTCGGGATGTGGTCAACGTGCCGGCCAACGGGCAGGTCACGGTCCGGATCGACTTCCGGGATTTCACCGGCCGCACCGTCTACCACTGCCACATCCTGGACCACGAGGACCTCGGCATGATGGGCGTCATCGAGGTGCGCTGACCCGGCCCGGCAGCCGCGGACTGCGCACCGGCAGTATTGCCAAGCATACCCCCCAGGGGTATGTTGGGAACTGGAATCAGGACCAGCCGCGACTTCTCCGGAGGCAGGAACCATGGAACACCAGCACAGCGTAAAGACCGAGCAACTCCCGGCCGGCGCCGGCCCCGGCCACTCCGGCCACGACCACCGGCCGCAGCCCGGCGGGGACGATGAGCATCTGGTGCACAGCCACGGCCAGCACGCCGGCCACAGCGTCGCGATGTTTAAGAACAGGTTCTGGCTGACGCTGGCACTGTCGGTGCCGGTGGTGCTGTTCAGCCCGATGTTCGGGCATCTGCTCGGCTACGTGCCGCCGGTCTTCCCCGGCTCGGCCTGGATCCCGCCGGTGCTGGGAACGGTCATCTTCTTCTACGGCGGCCAGCCCTTCCTCAGGGGCGGCCTGGACGAACTGAAGAGCCGGAAACCGGCCATGATGCTGCTGATCGCCATGGCCATCAGCGTCGCCTTCGTCGCCTCCTGGGTCACCAGCCTTGGGATCGGCGGTTTCGACCTCGACTTCTGGTGGGAGCTGGCCCTCCTGGTGGCGATCATGCTGCTGGGGCACTGGATCGAGATGCGCGCCCTCGGCTCGGCGCGGGGCGCGCTCGACGCCCTCGCCGCCCTGCTGCCGGACGAGGCGGACCGGATCACCGCCGCGGGGACGGAAACCGTCAAAGTCAGCGAACTCGTCGCAGGGGACACGGTCCTGGTCCGCTCGGGCGCCCGGATGCCGGCCGACGGCGTGGTCGTCGACGGCCAGGCCGAGGTCGACGAGTCGATGATCACCGGCGAATCCAAGACCGTCCTCCGCTCACCCGGGGACAAGGTCGTCGCCGGGACCGTCGCCACGGACAACACCGTCCGCGTGCAGGTCACCGCCGTCGGGGATGACACCGCACTGGCCGGGATCCAGCGCCTCGTGGCCGAGGCGCAAGCTTCCTCGTCCAAGGCCCAGGCCCTGGCCGACCGGGCCGCAGCGTTCCTGTTCTATTTTGCCGCCGGCGCCGGCGTCATCACGTTCATCGTCTGGTCCCTGCTGGGCAGCATTCCCGACGCCGTCACCCGCACCGTCACGGTGCTCGTGATCGCCTGCCCGCACGCCCTGGGCCTGGCCATCCCGCTGGTCATCGCGATCTCCACCGAACAGGCCGCCCGGGCCGGGGTCCTGATCAAGAACCGGATGGCGCTGGAACGGATGCGGACCGTCGACGTCGTCCTTTTCGACAAGACCGGAACGCTGACCAAGGGCGAACCCGCCCTGAAGGACGTCGCGGCCGCCGAGGGCGTGGACCGGGACAGCCTCCTGGCGCTGGCCGCGGCCGTGGAGGCTGACAGTGAGCACCCGGTGGCGCGGGCCATCGTCCGGGCAGCGCGGGAGCAGGGCCTGCAGATTCCCGCGGCGACCGATTTTTCGTCCATGACGGGCCGCGGCGTCCGCGCCACGGTCGAGGGAAAAACGATCCAGGTCGGCGGCCCGGCCCTGCTCCGTGACCTCGGGGCGGAGGAACCGCAGGCACTGGCACAGGCCACCCGGGCCTGGATGGACCGCGGCGCGGCCGTGCTGCACGTCATGGACGGGCATAAAATCCTGGGGGCCGTCAGTCTTGAGGACGCCGTGCGCAGCGAGTCCCGGCAGGCCGTCAAGGCACTCCAGGACCGCGGCATCAAGGTCGCGATGATTACCGGCGATGCCCGGCAGGTCGCCCACGCTGTCGGCGAGGAACTCAACATCGATGAGGTCTTCGCCGAGGTCCTCCCGGCCGACAAGGACAAGAAGGTCGCCGAACTGCAGTCCCGCGGCCTGAAGGTGGCGATGGTGGGCGACGGCGTCAACGACTCCCCCGCGCTGGCCCGGGCCGAAGTCGGCATCGCGATCGGCGCCGGTACCGACGTCGCAATGGAATCCGCCGGCGTCGTCTTGGCCGGCAACGACCCCCGGGCGGTCCTGTCGATGCTGGACCTTTCCCGGGCCAGCTACCGCAAGATGTGGCAGAACCTCATCTGGGCCACCGGCTACAACGTCATCTCCGTCCCGCTGGCCGCCGGCGCCCTGGCCTTCGCCGGAATCGTCTTGTCCCCCGCGGCGGGAGCGGTGCTGATGTCCGCCTCCACCGTGGTGGTGGCGCTGAACGCCCAGCTGCTGCGGCGGCTGAAGCTCAATTCGGCGGAGGTCCGTTGAGCGGACAGCTGCCCATGGACGCCGGGGAGCACGCCCCGTCTTTCGGACGCTCCTACGCCCGGGTGGGGCCGCGGATGGACGCCCGGGGAGCCGCGGCCCACCGGCGGCGGCTCGTGGCGGCAGCCCACGGCGCCGTCGTCGAAATCGGGGCAGGCTACGGCGCCACGTTCCCGTTCTACCCGCCGGCGGTGTCGGGGGTGCTGGCGCTCGAACCGGACCCCACGCTCAGGGCGCTGGCCGTGGCCGCGGCGGCGTCCGCGCCGGTGCCGATCACAGTGCGGAACGGATTCGCCGAAGCGCTGCCGGCCGCGGACGCCTCGGTCGACGTCGTGGTCTCCAGCCTGGTGCTCTGCAGCGTGGCCGAACCGTCCGCCGTCCTGGCCGAAGCCATCCGGGTCCTGAAACCCGGCGGCCGGCTGCTGTTCTACGAGCACGTCCGCTCCGCCCACCGCGTGCTGGCCGCGGCCGAGGACCTGATCACTCCGCTCTGGAGCCGGTTGGCCGGCGGCTGCCACCCGAACCGGGACACCGCCGCCAGCATCGTCGAGGCGGGCCTGGCCGTGGAGGCCGTGGAGCGCTTCGGTTTCGCGGTCCTGCCCGGCAACCCGCCGCTGGCGCACGTTCTTGGGGTGGCGGTCAAGGCCTAGCCCGGCCCGGCTCAAGAACGGAACGCAGCGGCGGGACCCGCGGGGGCCTAGGCCTTTTTGGGCGGCAGGGCCAGCTTGAAGATCTTGGCCCAGGTGGAGCCGACCTGCTTCCAGATCGGGCCGGTGGTGTACGGCAGGCCGTAGCGCTTGCAGATTTCCCGGACCTTGGGCGCCACCTCGGCGTAGCGGTTGGACGGCAGGTCCGGGAAGAGGTGGTGCTCGATCTGGTGCGAGAGGTTGCCGGTCATCAGGTGCATGAACTTGGAGCCGGAGATGTTGGCCGAGCCGATCATCTGGCGCACGTACCAGTCACCGCGGGTCTCGCCGTCGACCATTTCCTCGGTAAACGTGTCCGTCCCGTCCGGGAAGTGGCCGCAGAAGATCACCGCGTGCGCCCAGACGTTGCGGACGGCGTTGGCGGTAAGCGTGCCGTACAGGGCCTGCTTGCCGGAGCCGGTGAGCATGGCGACGGCGGGCGTTGCGGCGTAGTCCTTGGTGAACTGCTTCAGGGCCTTGCGGCCGAGCGCCTTGAGGTCCTTGGTCAGGGCCTCCTTGGACTTCTTGCCCTCCTTGTAGTCCACGAGTTCGAGGTCGTAGATCGCGATGCCCCACTCGAAGACCGGGGCCAGCAGCGCGTTGTACAGCGGGTTGCCCAGGTTGAAGGGCTTCCATTCCTGCTGCGGGTCCATCCGCAGCAGGTTGTACCCAATGTCGTTGTCCTTGCCGACGACGTTGGTCCAGCGGTGGTGCAGGTCGTTGTGGGTGTGCTGCCAGGAGCGCGCCGGCGTGACGAAGTCCCATTCCCAGGTGGTGGAGTGGATGTCCGGGTCCCGCATCCAGTCCCACTGGCCGTGCAGGATGTTGTGCCCCAGCTCCATGTTTTCCAGGATCTTGGCGAAGCTCAGCAGCGTGGTGCCGGTGACCCAGGCCGCCTTGTTCTTGCTGACCAGCAGGGCGGCGCGGCCGGAGATCTCCAGGCCGCGCTGGATCTTGATCATGCGCCGGATGTAGGCGGCGTCGGAGGAGCCGCGCTTGGCGAGAATGTCGTCCTTGATGGCGTCGAGCTCACGGCCCAGCTCGGCGACCTGCTCGTCGGACAGGTGCGCCGCGGCGGGCGGGCGCAGCAGCGGGCTGCCGGTCTCGGCGAGCGCCCCGGGCCGCTTCTTTACGGCTGCGGCGGGCGTCCCGGCGGAGCCGGACTCGGTGCCAGTGCTGGAACCTTCGGCAAGGTCCGGCTTGTCTGCAAGTGTGGTCATGTGGGTTCTCCTCAGAGGTCGAGGTTAACGGGTCCGGCGGCTGCCGAGACACACGTCTGGATTAGTTGGCCGGGCTCGCCGTGGACTTCGCCCGTGCGCAGGTCGCGGATCTGGCCGGCGCGGAGTGGGATGAGGCAGCTGTGGCAAATGCCCATCCGGCAGCCGCTGGGCATCAGCACCCCGGCGTCCTCGCCGACGTCGAGCAGGGGCGTAGCGCCGTCCGCTTCGACTTCGCGGTCCGAGGCTTCGAAGGTCACCAGCCCGCCGTCGTGCCCTTCGCCGCCGGCCAGGCTGGTGCTGAAACGTTCGATCGTGAGGGTTGCGGCCGCCTCGGAGGTCCCCGGAGCCGCCTCGGCTTCCCAGAGCGCCTCGGCGTCGTCGAGGAAACCCTCGGGACCGCAGGCGTAGGCGGCACGGTCCCGCCAGTCCGGGCACAGCGCGTCCAGCCCGGCCGCGGTGCTGAAATCCAGCCGCCCGCGTTCGCCGGTGAACCAGTGCGTGACCTTGAAATTGGGGAACTGGTCCGCGAGTTCGGCCAGTTCCTCGCGGAAGATGGCGTCGGCCGCCGTCCGCGCGGTGTGGATGAGGACGACGTCGGCGTCGGGGCGGTGCGGGACCAGGGTGCGGATCATGGACATCACCGGGGTGATGCCGCTGCCCGCGGTGAGCATCAGCAGCGGGCGCGGATGCTCGGGCAGGACGAAGTCGCCCTGCGGCGGCGCGAGGAAGAGGACATCGCCCGGCTTGGTGGTGCGGACCAGGGTCCCGGAGACGGCGCCCATGTCCGTGACGGTGATGGCGGGGTCCTTGCCGGCGGGTGCGCTGAGCGAGTAGGAGCGCCAGTGGCGCACGCCGTTGAGTTCGACGCCGATGCGGGCCCACTGGCCTGCGCGGTGCGCTTGCCAGCCTCGGCCGGGACGGAAGAAAATGGTGGCGGAATCGGCCGTTTCTGGAACCACCCGGGTAACCACGCCGCGTAACTGGCGGGCAGAAAACACGGGGTTGAACAGCGACAGAATGTCTTCTGGAGCTAAGGGGGTGGTCAGTAGAGATGCGGCGCGCGCCAGCTTACGGAGCCGGATCATCTACCTAGCCTATGTCAACCTGCGTCATACTTCTTCACCCAAGGCATACGATCGACTCGAAGAAACTATCGCCGCACAACAACTTTTGGAATCCCGCCATGGAAACTTCGCCCGCCGGCCATCCCGGTTACCCCGCCTACGACCCGCCGTGGCTGGCGCTGCCCAAGGAGGTCAGCGACATGCTTCGGCCCACGATGCCCGGCATTGTGGAGGCCATCATCGAGGCCGTGCCCCAGCTGGTCCCCGCCTATGCGCGGCCGATCGAGGGCCGCTTCGGGCGCGGGTTGCGCCGCGGTGTGGCGACGGCGCTGGACCGTTTCCTGCAGCTGCCCGGCACCACGCTGCCGGCGCTCTCAGAGGAGAGCCGGCAGCTGGTCGCCGGCCTGGGCAGCGGCGAGTTCCGGCAGGGCAGGAGCATGGACGCGCTGCTCAGCGCCTACCGGATGGGCGCCCGGGTGACATTCCGGGAGATGTCGAAGGTCTCGGTGGAACACCATCTGGGCCAGAACGTGGTGGTGGACCTCGGCGAATCGATCCTCGCCTACATCGACGAGCTCTCCGCGGTCAGTGCCGAGGCCTATGCCTTTGAGCAGTCCGAACGCGCCGGTGCGGTGGACCGGCGCCGCACCGAGCTGCTGGACCTGCTGCTTCTGGGGCAGGCGGACGAGGCGGCGCTGCGGCAGACGGCGGCCATGGCGGACTGGTCGCTGCCGCAGCGCATGACGGTGGTGACGCTGCCGGTGGACCGGGCCGCCGGACTGCGGTTGCGGCTGGGCCCGGGAACACTGGTGATCGAACGCGAGACCGACGCCGTCGCGCTGGTGCCGGCGCGCAACTCCGCCGCCGCGCGGAAGGACCTGGATAAGGCGCTGCGGGGCCGCGGCGCTGCCGTGGGCCCGGCCGGCGGCTGGGAGAAAGTTCCCGAATCCCTGCGGCTGGCCGTGCTGGCCGCCTCGGTCCTGCCGCACCGGGACGGGCCTGAGGATCCGCCGATCTGGGCCGATGAGCACCTTGCGGCGGTGATCCTCGGCGCCGAGCCGTCCGCGATTACCGAGCTGGCCAACCGCCGCCTCGCGCCGCTGGAGGGGCTCCGCCCGGCGCAGCGCGAGCGGCTCGCCGAGACCCTGCTGTCCTGGCTGCGTCACTGGGGCCAGCGCGCACCCGTGGCCGCCGAGCTGGGCATCCACCCGCAGACCGTGGGCTACCGGGCGGCGCAGCTGCGGGAGCTGTTCGGCGACGCGCTGGAGGACCCGGTGGCCCGGTTTGAGCTGGAGCTCGCGCTGCACGCCGGCCGGCGCTGACGCTAGCTGGCTATTGCCGTGCGGCTCTGCAGCCGCATCTCCAGGTCGTTCATGACAATTGCGGCGAGGTCTTCGAGCGTCCGGGTGTCCTCCGCGGTGAACTCCCGCGGTTCCCGGTCCAGGATGCAGAAGGTGCCCAGGTTGTGGCCGTCCGGGGTGCGCAGCGGCACGCCGGCGTAGAACTGCAGCCCGAACTCGCCGGCCACCAGCGGGTTGGACAGGGTCCGGGGGTCCGTTAGGGCGTCCTCGACGATCCAGGGTCCGTCCTGCAGAATCGCCGAGGCGCAGAGCCCCGGGTCCCGGCCGATCTCGGTGACGTCGGTGCCGTGGTGGGCTTTGAACCAGATCCGGTCGTGGTCCACGACGCTGACGATCGCGACCGGCACCGAGAACACCCGGGCCGCGAGCGCCGCGATCCGGTCGAACGCCCCGTCCCCGGGGGTGTCGAGGATCCGGTACCGCTCGACGGCGCGCATCCGGCCCTCCTCGTCCGTCGTTGCGGCGTTAGGGAGCTGCCGGTGGCGGCCGGCGCCGTTGATGACTTCCTGGCGCAGGGCAAGGGAGACCTCGCGGGCGAGCGGCCGCGCGGCCGGATCCCGGGACAACATGGAGGACAGCAGCGCCACCCACATCGGCGCGAGCTCCTCCGGAATCTGCGGGTCGTGCAGCAACCGTGCGACGGCGGACTGGACCGGCGCGCCCGGGTAGGCCATCTTGCCGGTGAGGCCTTCGAGCAGCACGAGCCCGAGGGAGTAGATGTCGCTGGCCGGGCCGGCCGGTTCGCCGGCGGCCTGTTCCGGGCTCAGGTAGGCCGGCGTCCCGGAGGTGCCGCCGTCGTCGTCCGCGCGGTTGTGCCCCAGGATGGCGGCGACGCCGAAATCGGTCAGCTTGGCCCGGGGCCGGCGGTCGTCATTGCTGTAGTCCACCAGCAGGATGTTGGCCGGCTTGATGTCCCGGTGCACGATCCCGTGGTGGTGGATGTAGGACAGGCCGTCCGCGAGGTCGTAGCCGATGTGGGCCATGTGCGCGGCGGAGAGCGGCCCCTGCAGGCACCGGTGGCGCAGGTCCTGCCCGCGCACAAGTTCCATCACGAGGTAGGTGAGCCTGGAGTCCGGGCTGCTGAGGTCTGCGCCGGCGTCGAATAGTGTCACCAGGGCGTGGTGGCTCATTCCAGCGAGGATCCGCACTTCCTGGCCCTGCCGGCGGGTGTGCTCAAGGTCGTCCGCGTCATTGCGGAAGAGTTTGACTGCCACCTCGCGCTGCAGGAGTTCGTCGTGCGCGCGGTAAACAGTCGATTGGCTTCCCCTGCCAAGGAGGGCATCGATCCGGTACCGTCCGCTGAGCAGAAAGCCGGATTCCATAGTTATTGTCAACGAGTTTTCGTGTTCCCTCGATATGGGTCCGCACATGGAATCGGACGGATCAGTCCTCAAAGCCGGCCCCCAGCGCCAGCGCCCGCGAAATTAGCAAGGTTACTTATGATACCGCGGAATGCGGATTCAGGAAGACCTGGGGTGAGGAAGTTTCCGGCTATTTTGCGGGGTTGTGCGTGCCGATCGGCACCAGCGTCAGGTCGGGGTGGTTCTTCTCGATCCGGCGCAGGGCCCAAACGTCGTTGAACAGTGCCAGGTACTCGCCGTCGGAGCGCAGCAGCACCTCGGCGCCGGGAACGTTGGCCAGCGCCGGCATGGCGTCCGCCGTCGTGATCCGGGCCAGCGAGTACGGCAGCCGCTCGAGCCGCATCGGGGCGCTGAAGTCGTGCGCCATCCGGTCCTCGACCACCTCGAACTGCATCGGGCCGACGGCGGCCAGCACGGGGGCCTGGTCGCCGCGGATGTCGGAGCGGAGCACCTGGATCACGCCCTCGTGCTCGAGCTGCTCGATGCCGCGGCGGAACTGCTTGAAGCGGCTGGGGTCCTTGGATCGCGCCACCTGGAAGTGTTCGGGGGCGAACAGCGGGATGGCTGGGAACTCCACCGGCTTCTCCAGGAACAGGCTGTCCCCGACGCGCAGCGAGGACGCATTCACCAGGCCCACGACGTCGCCCGGGAAGGCCTCGTCGATCACCTCGCGTTCCCGGCCGAAGACCTGCTGGGCGTACTTCGTGGCGAAGGATTTCCCGGTGCGGCCCTGCGTGACCACCATGCCGCGTTCGAAGACGCCGGAGCAGACCCGGATGAACGCGACGTGGTCGCGGTGGGCCTTGTTCATGCCGGCCTGGACCTTGAAGACGAACCCGGCGAACGGGTCATCAACCGGGCGCGCGGCGCCGTCGACGTCGGGCCGCGGGGCGGCCGGCGGGGCGAAGTCCACCAGGGCGTCGAGGATTTCCTTCACGCCGAAGTTCAGCGCGGCGGAGCTGAACAGGATGGGCGTGGCCTTGCCGGCGTGGAAGGCGTCGACGTCGAACGCGAGGTTGGATTCGATCACGAGCCCGGCCTCGTCCACGGCGTTGGACCAGTCGCCGCCCTGGCTGGCGGCGGCCTCCTCCGGGGTGAAGTACTCGGTGAGCGCGATGTTGGCTCCGGCGTTGTTGCGCTTGAACTGGGCGAAGCGGTCATTGCGCAGGTCCCAGACGCCGCGGAAGTCGCCGGAGATGCCCACCGCCCAGGTCAGCGGCATGGGCTGCAGGCCGGTGCGCTCGGTGATCTCGTCCATCAGGGCCAGGGCGTCCAGGCCGGGACGGTCCCATTTGTTGATCACGGTGATGATGGGCAGGTTCCGCTGCTTGCAGACCTCGAAGAGCTTCATGGTCTGGGTTTCCAGGCCCTTGGCCGCGTCCACGAGCATCACGGCGCAGTCGACGGCGGCCAGCACCCGGTAGGTGTCCTCGGAGAAGTCCGCGTGGCCCGGGGTGTCCAGCAGGTTGATCACCGTGTCCCGGTAGGCGAACTGCAGCGCCGCGGAGCTGATCGAGATGCCGCGGTCCTTTTCCATCTGCATCCAGTCGGAGACCGTTTCCTTGCGGTTGGCCTTGCCGCTGGACGCGCCGGCGGTGCCGATCACCTTCGCATGCAGGGCGAGCGCCTCGGTCAGCGTGGACTTGCCGGCGTCGGGGTGGGAGATCACTGCGAAGGTCCGGCGCCGGGCTGCCTGCTTGTGAATCTCCTGGACTCGGGCGGGGCTGTGGACTTCTTGAGACACGGTGCTACTTTCGCTGCGGCTGTGGACGGGTCACGGCGCGGAGAGCCCGCGGTACACCCAAGGCTCCAAGTTTATCGCAGGCCGCGGCAGGCCCGGACTGGCCGGCGAAAATGCGGTTTCCGGCTTCTACGCGGATACCCGTCTGCGCGGTGCCCCGGGCACGGCGGGAATGGGCCACTTTGAGGCTTGACCGTGCGGAAACCGCCCGCCGTTGCCCCTATGATGGTGCATACGGGAAACCGGGCACTTTTGTTCTTGCCGGCCAGCGGTGGAAAACCGATAAAAACCGGTGTACTTGCGGGCATCGACCTGCACCTTTGAAGGGAAAACCTATGGCTCGGAGTCCCGAGGATGCGCTGAAGGCGACGCTGGCCAGGGTGGCACCGGGCACTGCCCTGCGGGACGGACTGGAGCGTATCCTCCGCGGCCGCACCGGCGCCCTGATCGTGCTCGGCATCGACCGGACCATCGAATCCATCTGCTCCGGCGGCTTCGAGATCGGCATCGACTTCTCCCCCACCAGGCTGCGGGAACTGGCCAAGATGGACGGCGCCATTGTCTGTGACAAGGACGCGAGCAACATCCTGCGCGCCGGAGTCCAGCTGGTCCCGGATTCAAGCATCGAGACCCAGGAGACGGGAACCCGGCACCGGACCGCCGAACGCGTCGCCATCCAGACCGGTGTTCCGGTGATCTCGGTGAGCCAGTCGATGCAGATCATCGCGCTCTACGTGAACGGCCTGCGCCACGTCCTGGAGGGCTCCGAAAAGGTCCTGGCCCGCGCCAACCAGGCCCTTGCCACCCTGGAACGCTACCGCTCGCGCCTGGACCAGGTCACCAGTTCGCTCTCGGCCCTGGAGATCGAGGCCATGGTGACGGTCCGCGACGTGGCCGTGACCCTGCAGCGCCAGGAGATGGTGCGGCGCATCTCCGAAGAGATCTCCCAGTACGTGCTGGAACTCGGCGAGGACGGCCGACTGCTCTCGCTGCAGCTCGACGAACTGACCGTGGGACGCGGGCCGGGCAGCGACGTGATCATCCGGGACTACTCGGGTCCCAGCGCGTCCGCCGCGGACATCGACAACGCCGTCAAGGCCCTCGTGAACCTGGGCCCCACCGAGCTGATCGACCTGGGCAAAATCGCGGGGATCGTCGGCTTCGCCGGCGGCGAGGCGAACCTCGACGCCGTGGTGCAGCCGCGCGGATACCGCCTGCTTTCCGGCCTCAAGGCGGTGCCGAAGGCCGTCGCCGACCGACTGGTGGACCACTTCGGCGGGCTGCAGTTCCTGATGGCCGCCACCATTGATGACCTCATGACAGTGGACGGCATCGGCGACCAGCGTGCCCGGACCGTCCGCGAGGGCCTGAGCCGGATGGCCGAGGCCAGCCTGCTGGACCGGTTCCTCTAAGCCCCGCCGGCTGCTCCGTAACCGCCCTTTTGGACCGCCGAAACGGCACCTGTGGAGCAATCGAAGAGGCTTAACCGAGCTGGAAGACGGCCCTGGGGCTGGTCTTGTTTCCCAGCCGGGCGGTGAAGACGTAGGTTCCTCCCGCGGGTTTCGCGTCTACCGCCGCGCAGCCCTGGACCGTGCGGTTGCGCTGCCACGGGAAGTTCGCCGTCTCGCTGCGGCCGGGGCGGATGGTCTTGACCAGGTCGCTGCTTTCCGCCTGGCAGTCTTTGGACGAGAAGATCCGGTCCGAGCCGCTCGTGACCAGGTATTCCATCTGCGAGGTCCCGATGTTGACCTCGCAGGGCACCTGGTTTCCGTTGGTGACCTTCAGGGTGAGCAGCGGGTTCTCACCTGCCGCGTAGGCGGCCTTGTCCGTGGCCGCGGAGACCGTCAGCAGCTTCTGGTCGCAACCGGCGCTCGGGCTGGACGTCGCGGAGGCCTGCGGACTTGCGGTGCCGGTAACCACCGGCGTTTCGGGCCGGGCCGAGCCGCTGGCGGCGGGCTGCGGTGTTGCCCCGTTCATGGCGTTTGAGATCGCGGCAAATCCACCCACCGCGAGGGCAAGCACCAGCAGCAGGATCGCCGCGGCGAAGAGCCGGCGACGTCGGTAAACGGGGCTGACGGGCTTCCGCACCTGCCTGCCGCTGGCCTTTGCCTTGGCGGAAGCCTTCGGTCCCGAACCGTGAGTTCCTGAATTGCCTTGCCTGACCATCCTCCTAGGTTAGAGAACGCCGCGGCCCGGGCTGGCCCACCACGCCGCCGGCCGCACTATGGTCCGCATCTCTATTAAGCTGGTTCGATCAAAGCCTTAGCCGATTCCCCCGCCCTCCCGGCCACCGCCACCGCCCCCGGCCCCGTCCCCGCCCAGCCGGCCGTGCCGCTCCAGGAACTGCACGCCGCCCTGGCGTCCTGGTTCGCCGACACCGCGCGGGACCTGCCATGGCGGGCCGCCGACTGCTCAGCCTGGGGCGTGCTGGTCAGCGAAATCATGCTGCAGCAGACACCCGTGGTCCGGGTGCTGCCGGTCTGGGAGGAATGGCTGCTGCGCTGGCCCGCCCCGGCCGATCTCGCCCGGGAGCCCGCCGGCGAGGCGGTCCGGTCCTGGGGACGGCTGGGCTATCCGCGGCGGGCGCTCCGGCTCCATGCGGCCGCCGTCGCGATTGTGGACAACCACGACGGCGAGGTGCCCGGCAGCTACCCGGACCTGCTGGAACTTCCCGGCGTGGGCAGCTACACGGCGGCCGCCGTCGCCGCGTTTGCCTTCGGCCGCAGGGAGACGGTGGTGGACACCAACATCCGCCGGGTCCACGCACGCCTCTTCACCGGGGCCGCGCTGCCGGCGCCGGCCCTGACAGCCGGGGAGATGCGGCTGGCCGCGCAGTTGCTGCCCGACGACGATGCCGCCTCGGTCCGCTGGAGCGCCGCGGTAATGGAACTGGGGGCGCTGGTCTGCACCGCCCGGTCGCCGAAATGCGGCGAGTGCCCTGTCCGCGCGGCGTGCGCCTGGCTCGCTGCCGGTGAGCCGCCGCCCACTTACACGCCCAAGGGGCAGGCCTGGCACGGGACGGACCGGCAGGTGCGCGGGGCAGTGATGGCGGTGCTGCGGATGGCCGAGGCGCCGGTGGCCCGGGAGCTGTTGGAGCGCCCCCCGGCGGACCTGGGGTTCGCCGCCGACGGGATCGGCGTCCCGCTGGCGGCGCTGCACCGGTTGAACACTGCGCCCGAGCAGCTTGAGCGCGCCGTGGCCGGGCTGCTGGGCGACGGCCTGGCCGAGCTGCACCCAGGCGGCCTGCGGCTCCCGGGCTGACCTGTCCCTGGCTTCCTTACCCTGGGCGCGGGCCTAGGGCTCGCCGAAGCCGGCGCTGATCAGTCCGCCGAGGTAGTCCACCGCTTTAGCCGCGTCCGTGCCGCTGGCCTCAATATGCAGCACGGTCCCCTTGCCGGCGCCGAGCATCATGAGCTCCGTCATGGAGGCGCCGTCGACGCCGTTGACGGTCACCTCGGCGTCCATTCCGGCCAGCCCGCCGGCAATCTTGGCCGCCGGGCGGGCGTGCATGCCGGCCTGGTTGACGAGTTCGAAGTCGCCCTGGGCATCCGGCGGCTGCTGGTGCTCGTGCCCGGGCGCGTGCGGGTGGGCCGGGGGCCGGTAAACGGCTTCGGCCGCATCTTTCACCGTCCCGGCGTCGGCCCCCGCCTGGGCGGAAACGGCTGCCGCGACGAGCCCCTCGACCAGCGGGGCGTCGGCCAGCCGGATGGACTCCGGGTCGGCGGCGAACTCGACGGCCGATTCCGCGGTCATGACGGCGGAACCCAGGTCGGTGAGCACCACGACGCCGCTTTCCCCGGCCGCCCGTTCCAGCGCTGCCATCACCTTCTCCAGGCTGGTTCCGATCCGGCCGTCGTCGGTGCCGCCCGCCGCGACAATCACGACGTCGGGGGCCATTTGCGCGGCGAGTTCGACGGCGCCGTCGGCGATCTTTTCGCTGTGCGAGACGACGACCAGCCCGACCGTCATCCGGCGGCCCCCACGGCGGCGCGCAGGATCAGGGCGCTCGAGACGGCACCGGGGTCGCGGTGACCGATGCTGCGCTCCCCCAGGTAGCTGGCGCGTCCCTTGCGGGCCAGCATCGGGTCGGTGGACACGGCTCCGGCTTCGGCCGCGTCGGCCGCCGCGGCCAGGACTTTGCGGACGTCGCCGTCGCCGGCCGCGGCCGCGGAGGCATCCACCGCGGGCGTCCAGGCGTCCACCATCGTTTTATCCCCGGATTCGGCCTTGCCCCGGGCCACAATGCCGTCGCGGGCCGCCTGCAGGGCGCCGGCGAGCGTGGCGGCGTCAATGTCGGCGGCGTCCCCGAGTGCCGTGCCGGCGCGCAGGAAAGCCGTTCCGTACAGCGGCCCGGCGGCGCCGCCCACCTTCGACATCAGGGTCATGGCGGTCAGCTTCAGCGCCGCTCCGGCGGTTTCGGGGGGCGATTCAGCGAGTTTGTCCATCACGGCTTTGAACCCGCGGTCCATGTTCTCGCCGTGGTCGGAGTCCCCGATCGGCCGGTCCAGTTCAATGAGTTCGACGCGGTGCTCTGCCATGGCCTCCGCGGAAAGCGTCAGCCACCGCACGGCCCAGTCGACATCCAGGCCCACGTTCAGACGCCCCAGCGGAGGGCGGCGGTGTGGACGGGCGCGTCCCAGAGGGCGGTCATTTCGTCATCGAGGCGCAGGACGGTGATGGAGCAGCCCTGCATCTCCAGCGAGGTGATGTAGTTCCCGACCAGCGAGCGCTCCACGGTGACGCCCTGTTCGGCGAGCCGCTGCGCGGCCCGGCGGTAGACGATGTACAGCTCGCTCTGCGGTGTGCCGCCCATGCCGTTGACGAACAACAGCACCTTGTCCCCCGAGGCGAGGCCGAGGTCGCTGACCACGGGGTCCAGCAGCCGGTCCGTGATGCCGTCGGCGGCCTCCATCGGGATTTTGTGCCGGCCGGGTTCGCCGTGGATGCCGATGCCGATCTCGATTTCGTTGTCCTCGAGCTCAAAGCTGGGCACACCGGCGTGCGGGACGGTGCAGGCACTGAGGGCCACGCCCATGCTGCGCACGTTCTGGTTGACGCGGTCGCCGATGGCAGCGACGGCGTCGAGGCTGTCGCCGCGCTCGGCCGCGGCGCCGGCGATCTTCTCGACCAAGACCGTTCCGCCCACGCCGCGGCGCCCCGCCGTGTATAGCGAGTCCTGCACGGCGACGTCGTCGTTGACCAGCACGGTGCGGACCTCCACCCCCTCGGCCTGCGCCAGTTCACCTGCGGTCTCGAAGTTCAGTACGTCACCGGTGTAGTTCTTCACGATGTGCACGACGCCGGCGCCGGAGTTCACCGCGAGCGTCGCCGGCAGGATCTGGTCCGGCGTGGGTGAGGTGAACACAGCCCCGGGAACCGCGGCGTCAAGCATGCCCATCCCGACATAGCCGCCGTGCAGGGGTTCGTGGCCGCTGCCGCCGCCGGAGACCAGACCAACCTTCCCCGCCACCGGGGCGTCTTTCCGGACGATGTATTTGGGATCCGGGTAGACGGTCACGAGGTCGGCGTGCGCAAGCCCGAACCCCTCCACTGACTCGTCGACCACGGCCTTGGGATCGTTGATGAGTTTCTTCATGGCTGTGCTCCCTGGATGGTTGCCCTGGCTGCTTGCTTAGACCCTACTACCGGGGCCCTGCCAGCGGTAGGCTCCCGGTGCGGCCGCCAAAACGGGCTCAGGGGCCGGCCGCAGCCTCCGGCGCGAAGCTCGGCCAGGCGTCCGGGCCAAGCGCGGCCCGGGCCCGGAGCCGGCGGGAGGAGGCGTCGTCGGGCGCACCGCCGGAGCCGCCGCCCGCACCGGATGAATCCGGCAGAACCGGCACGGCGTCGACCGTCATTTGGAATGCGGAGAAATCTGGAAAAATCACGCGATTCTGCAATTTCTGCCTCCGGAAGCTGGCGGCCCGCCCCATCGGGCCGGGATCAGTTTATCCACCAAGTTGATTTGGCGATAGACCCCGCGGCGGCAGGTTCAGGCGCAGCCTAGAGCGTCCGGATCATCCGGGTGTTGCCGAGTGTGTTGGGCTTAACCCGGGCGAGGTCCAGGAATTCGGCAACGCCTTCGTCATGCGAGCGCAGGAGCTCCGAGTACACCACCGGGTCCACGGCTGTCTGGTCGGCCATCACGTCGAAGCCGTGCCTCTTGAAAAACTCCACCTCGAAGGTCAGGCAGAAGACGCGGGAGACGCCGAGGGCCTTCGCGTCCTCCAGCAGGCGCTCCACCAGCAGGTGGCCTACACCCTTGCCGCGCCACGCGTCCGAGGTTGCCAGGGTGCGGACCTCGGCCAGGTCATCCCACATCACGTGCAGTGCCCCGCAGCCGATCACCTCGCCGTCGGGCGCCTCGGCGATCCGGAACTCCTGGAGGCTTTCGTAGTAGGCGACGGTTTCCTTGGCCATCAGGATCCGCTGGTCGGCCAGGGGTGCCACCAGGGTCTTGATGGCGGCGACGTCGCCGGTGCGGGCAGGGCGGATGCGGATCGTCTCAGTCACAGCCCAATCCTACGGCGCAGGTCCGCCCCGCCCCCGCCCGGAGCCCCACCCGAGGGCCCAGGCCGGGGGCCCAACCCGGGCCGGGCCGGGGTGGGCAGGAATCAGAGGCCGAGCCCGTCGGGGACGGGGAGGTCCTTGTCCAGCAGGTTTTTGGCCAGGAAGTGTTCGACGACGCCGTACCAGACCTTGGCGTGCTGCGGCTGCAGGATCCAGTGGTTCTCGTCCGGGAAGTAGAGGAAGCGGTGGTCGGTCTCGCCGTTCTCGTCGGCCGGAAGCTGGGATTTGGAGAGCAGCTCGTACCAGAGCCGCAGCCCCTCCCCGATCGGCACCCGGTAGTCCTTGTCGCCGTGGATGACCAGCATGGGCGTGCGGATGTTCTCCACGTGCAGGTGCGGCGAGTTCTCCGCAGCCATCCCGGCCGTCATTTCCTTGAGCCAGTAGTGCGCGGAGTCCGTGGTGGGGCCGAACTGGTCCAGGGCCCAGAGGCTGGCGTGCGTGACGATTGCCTTGAACCGGTCCGTGTGGCCCGCCACCCAGTTGGCCATGTAGCCGCCGAACGATCCGCCCATGGCCGCGGTGCGTGTCTCGTCGATGTCGGGGCGCTGCTCGACGGCATCGGTGATCGCCATCAGGTCCAGGAAGGGCGCCTTGCCCCACTCGCCCCAGCCGCGCTGGATGTGGTCCTGGCCGTAGCCGGTCGACAGGGCCGGGTCCGGGAGCAGCACCGCGTAGCCCCGGGCCACAAGCAGCCACGGGTTCCAGCGCCAGGTCCAGGCGTTCCAGGACCCCAGCGGGCCGCCGTGGATCCAGAGCAGTAGCGGAGCGGGGTTTCCGGCCGAGGCGCCTTCCGGCAGCGCAAGATATGCCGGGACGCGGTCACCGGTGGCCGAGGTCGTTTCCACCCGTTCGAGCGTGCCGAGGTAGGCCGGGCGCTCCGCCGGGGCCGGCAGCCGGGTGACGTCGCCACTTGCCACGTCGATGCGGACGGCCTCCGCCGGGAATTCGTAGGAGCTGCGCAGCGCGTAGGCGGTGCGTCCGTCCGGGGCGACAGCGACGTCCGTGTAGGCGGCCGCATCGGCCGTCAGCCGCACCGGCGCGGAGTCTCCGCCGTCCGTCCCGGGGACGCTGATCCGGAACACCGGGGACGCCCCGTCCTCGTCGGCCGTCACGAGCAGAGCCGAGCCGTCCGGCAGCCAGGCCGCCGGGTGCGGCCAGCGGTCCCACTCCGGCGCCAGCGGCGTCAGGCGCGCGCCGCCGTCGGCACCGCCGCCCGAGTCGACGCCCGAGACATCGAGCAGGTGCAGCCTGATCTGCGGTGCCTGCTCCGGGGTCGTCTCGGTCTCGCTCAGCACCGCCAGGGTGCGGCCGTCGGGGCTGACCGGACCGGGAAAGTAGCTCATGCCCTCGGTGTCCAGCAGGGTCCGGCGGGTGCCGGTGGCGACGTCGACCGCCACGAGCACGGTGCGCGAGTCGGCGTTGGCGAGCGGCTTGGTGAAGCTGCTGTACAGGGTTTTCCCGTCCGGACTGACGACGGTCTCGGCCTCCCGGAGCCCGTTCCCGGCGTCCGGAGTCAGGTTGCGCAGTGTGACCGGCGGGACGGCGTCGACCGTCGCGGGTTTGCCGGGCTCCGGCTCCGCGCCGGGCTCGACGGCGAACAGCCGCGGCTGCGCGGGGCCCAGGTCCGAGTCCCAGTACCGCACCGGGTAGCCGCTGTGCAGAATCGCGGCGACCTTATTGTCCTTGCGGTCCTTGCGGCGCTCCTCGTCGTTGTCCTCATCGGTGGATCCGGCAAGCACGGACGCCGTCAGGAAGAGAGCGTCCGCCTCCTTCGCGGCCAGCAGGCTCCCGACGCCGCCGGCGCGGGAGAGCGCAACGCGGGCCTCGCCGCCGTCGGACGGCAGGACCCAGAGCGCGTTGACCGGCTCGGCCTCCGGACTCTCGGGGTCCGGCCGCGCGGAAGCGAAGTACAGGCTGCCGTCCGCGGCGAACACGGCACCGGCCTCGCCCTTGGCGCTGCGGGTGATCCGCCGGGCCTGCTTTTTACCCTCGGGGTCCAGTTCCCACAGCGCCGTGCGGAACTCCGTCCCCTTGTCGTTCAGCGTGGCCACGGTGGTGACGAGCCGTCCGCCGTCGGGGCTCAACGCCAGGCCGCTGACCCTCGGAATGGCGAGGTAGTGGTCCAGATCGTGGAAAGGGGTCTCGGGGTGTTCGCCGGGGGTCTGCGTGTCAGAAGAAGCCATGCCCCCGATTCAACACCGCTTGTGCCCCGGATCACACCCCGTTCACTCAGAGTGAAACAGTGCTTTCAGACTGGATCTGCCCGGAAATCGCAGCGGGCTTTCAGGCAGGGTTGGCATGATGGGGGCATGAACCCTGAAAAGTCCCTGCCCCGACGCTCGATTCTGCTTGGTGCCGGCGCCGTCGGGGGCGGCGCACTGGCCCTCTCGGCGTGCGCGGCCTCGCCCACCGGCGCTACCGCTTCTCAAACCGCGGCCGGCCCCTCAGTCCCGGCCGGCACCGCCGTCCGGGTCGGCAAGCTCAGTGAGGTGAAGGTGGGCAGCACGGCCACCGGAAACGTCAACGGCAAAACGGTGGTGATCTTCCGGCAGGATGATAAGACCGTCCTGGCGTACGACGCGGCCTGCACGCATGCCGGCTGCCCGGTGGCGCCGGCGGGCGAAGACTTCGACTGCCCGTGCCACGGTTCCTCCTTCAAAGGATCCGACGGCAGCGTGGTCAACGGCCCGGCCCAGGCGCCGCTGGGTAAGTTGAAGGCCGCCATCGACGGCGAATGGATCACCGTTACCGCCTGATCCCGCCGCTCCGGGCAAAGCCGCGCCGCGCGCGGGCGGCGAAAAAGGCCCCGGCCGCCTCCCTGAAGGAAACGGCCGGAGCCTTCTGCTTGGAACCTTATCCCTGGCGCCTAGACGCTCGGAGCGATCTCCGGGATGCGCGGCTTGGCGTTGCCGGCGAAGGTGAACTTCGCGTCGTCGCCCTCGCCTTCCACGTCCACCACCACGATGTCGCCGGCGTGCAGCTCACCGAAGAGGATCTTCTCGGAGAGCTGGTCCTCGATCTCGCGCTGGATGGTGCGGCGCAGCGGCCGGGCACCCATCGCGGGGTCGTAGCCGCGGGTGGCGAGCAGCACCTTGGCCGCGGGCGTGAGCTCGATGCCCATGTCCTTGTCCTTGAGGCGCTTCTCCAGGCGGGTGACGAACAGGTCCACGATCTCGATGATCTCGTCCTGGGTCAGCTGCGGGAAGACCACCACGTCATCGACACGGTTCAGGAACTCGGGGCGGAAGTGCTGCTTGAGCTCCTCCGTGACCCGGGCACGCATCCGGTTGTAGCCGGTTTGCGTGTCCGTCCCGGACTGGAAACCGGTGGCGACGCTCTTGGAGATGTCCCGGGTGCCGAGGTTCGTGGTCATGATGATCACGGTGTTCTTGAAGTCCACCACGCGGCCCTGGGAGTCGGTCAGGCGGCCGTCTTCCAGGATCTGCAGCAGCGAGTTGAAGAGGTCGGCGTGCGCCTTCTCCACTTCGTCGAACAGCACCACGGAGAACGGACGACGGCGGACCTTCTCGGTCAGCTGGCCGCCCTCCTCGTAGCCTACGTAGCCCGGAGGGGCACCGAAGAGCCGGGAGACGGTGTGCTTCTCCGAGTATTCGGACATGTCCAGCGTGATCAGCGCGTCTTCCTCGCCGAACAGGAACTCGGCGAGGGCCTTGGCCAGCTCGGTCTTGCCGACGCCGGTGGGGCCGGCGAAGATGAACGAGCCGCCCGGACGCTTCGGGTCCTTCAGGCCGGCACGGGTGCGGCGGATCGCCTGGGACAGGGCCTTGATAGCCTCGTTCTGGCCGACCACACGCTTGTGCAGTTCGTCTTCCATCTTCAGCAGGCGCGAGGACTCTTCCTCGGTCAGCTTGAAGACCGGGATGCCGGTGGAGTTCGCCAGCACCTCGGCGATGAGATCCTCATCCACCTCGGAGATGTCGTCCATGCCGCCGGTCTTCCACTGGCGTTCCTTTTCGGCGCGCTCGGCAATGAGCTTCTGCTCCTTGTCGCGCAACGAGGCGGCACCTTCGAAGTCCTGCGCGTCAATCGCGGATTCCTTCTCCAGCTTCATGGCCGCGATCTTCTCGTCCATGACCTTGAGCTCGGGCGGGGCGGTCATCCGGCGGATGCGCAGCCGGGCACCGGCCTCGTCGATCAGGTCGATCGCCTTGTCCGGCAGGAAGCGGTCCGAGATGTAGCGCTCGGAGAGGCTGGCCGCCGAGGCGAGGGCGCCGTCGGTGATGGTGACGCGGTGGTGCGCCTCGTAGCGGTCACGCAGGCCCTTGAGGATCTCAATCGCGTCGGCGACGGAGGGCTCCTTGACCTGGATCGGCTGGAAGCGGCGCTCCAGGGCGGCATCCTTCTCGATGTGCTTGCGGTATTCATCCAGCGTGGTCGCACCGATGGTCTGGAGCTCGCCGCGGGCCAGCATGGGCTTCAGGATCGAAGCCGCATCGATGGCACCTTCGGCAGCGCCGGCGCCCACGAGGGTGTGGATTTCGTCGATGAAGAGGATGATGTCGCCGCGGGTACGGATCTCCTTGAGCACCTTCTTGAGGCGCTCTTCGAAGTCACCGCGGTAGCGGGAGCCGGCCACGAGGGACCCGAGGTCCAGCGTGTACAGCTGCTTGTCCTTGATGGTCTCCGGCACGTCGCCGCGGACGATCGCCTGGGCCAGGCCCTCGACGACGGCGGTCTTGCCGACGCCGGGTTCGCCGATCAGCACCGGGTTGTTCTTGGTGCGGCGGGAAAGGACCTGCATGACGCGTTCCATTTCCTGCTCGCGGCCGATCACCGGGTCCAGCTTGTTCTCCCGGGCGGCCTGGGTCAGGTTCCGGCCGAACTGGTCAAGGACGACCGAGCCGGCGGGGGTGCCTTCGGCCTGGCCGGAGCCGACGCCTGCGCCGGTGGTTTCCTTGCCCTGGTAGCCGGAGAGCAGCTGGATGACCTGCTGCCGGACGCGGTTCAGGTCCGCTCCGAGCTTGACCAGCACCTGCGCTGCCACACCTTCACCCTCGCGGATGAGGCCGAGCAGGATGTGCTCGGTGCCGATGTAGTTGTGGCCCAGCTGCAGGGCCTCGCGCAGCGAGAGCTCCAGCACCTTCTTGGCGCGCGGGGTGAAGGGGATGTGGCCGGACGGGGCCTGCTGGCCCTGGCCGATGATCTCCTGCACCTGCTCGCGGACACCGTCGAGCGAGATGCTCAGGGACTCGAGGGCTTTGGCGGCAACACCTTCACCCTCATGGATCAGGCCCAAGAGGATGTGTTCGGTACCGATGTAATTGTGGTTCAGCATGCGTGCCTCTTCTTGGGCAAGCACAACTACGCGACGGGCACGGTCCGTAAATCGCTCAAACATTTCGCCACACTCCTAGCTACGACGTACTTTGATGCTACGTGGCGGAGTTGCAGATTTGTGGCTTGTTCGCCACGGGGGAAACCGGGACACCCTGCGGGCCGCCTTCCGGACCCACGCGGCGGCCCACGGCCCGCAGCCCGCCCGCAGCCACCCGCGGCCCGGCCCTGGCGGCGCTCCTGCCCAGTTCTTCCTGCCGGAACCGGCGGGGCCCCGGCGTGTCCCGGCGTTTCAGCCGCTTAGTCGGCCAACAACCGGGCTGGAACGCAGCAGCACGGTCAGCACACCCGGCCGGCACCCGCGGCCGGACATGACAAAGCCCCCGCCGGACGACGGGGGCTTTGTTGATGTCAATTGCGTCGCGGCACCGGTTCGACGCCGCGGGCAGCCAGGCCGTGCTAGGAATTTGCCTTTTGGTAGGCTTCCTGAATTTCGGCCTGGATACGGCCGCGGCTGTTTACCGCATAGCCGTTGTCCCGGGCCCATTGACGGATCTGTGCCGAGTCCTGATTACGGCCGCCCGAGACTTTTGTCCGGGTTGCGCGGCCGCTTGACGTTTTACGGGCGTGGGCTACGTACCGCTCGACTGCCGAGCGGAGCTCCGACGCATTGCTTGAGGACAGGTCAATTTCGTAACTGACGCCGTCCAGGCCAAACCGGACAGTTTCGTCCGCGGATCCCCCATCCAGATCATCAACGAGGATGATTTTAACTTTCTGTGCCATAAAAACTCTCTTTTCAAAAGGATGAGTATTTAGAAAAGCAGGATGTATCTGTAAAAAGTATCCATCGTTTTATGGCCGTGAGTCAAAGCGGAAATGCCCTCGCAAAGAAAATCCGCAGAAGGGAATCGCCCGCGCTTTTAGCGCTGGTCGGGGGAATGCCCGTTTCCGGGGGCGGGTTTCTCTTCCGGGCCACGGGCGGCGGCCTCCGCCTGGGCTCGGGCCTCCGCCTGTCGCTCGGATTTATCGGCGTTGAAAATTGCCTTCATGGCGAACCAGAAGATGAGCCCGACCACCACGGACGGGAGCAGGACGGCAATGTATTCCATGATCAGTGGCCCTCGGGCTTGAGCAGCGGGAAGAGGATGGTCTCGCGGATACCCGCGCCGGTGAAGAGCATGACCAGCCGGTCGATGCCCAGGCCGATGCCGCCCATCGGCGGCGCACCGTACTCAAGGGCGCGGAGGAAGTCCTCGTCCAGCTGCATGGCCTCGACGTCGCCGGCGGCCGAACGGCGGGACTGCTCGGTGAGTCGTTCGCGCTGGATCACCGGGTCGATCAGTTCGGAGAACGCGGTGCCGCGCTCCATTCCGCCGATGATCAGGTCCCAGGCTTCGATCAGCCGGTTGTCCTCGCGGTGGTGGCGGGCCAGCGGCTGTGCGGAGGGCGGGTAGTCATAGACGAAAGTCGGGTTCAGCAGGGTCGGTTCAACCAGCTCGCCGAAGAGCTCGACCACGAGCTTCTCGGCGTCCCAGCCGGCGTCGACCTTGACCTCGTGCTTCGCGGCGAGGGCCAGCAGGTCCGCGGCCGGCGTTTCCGGGGTGATCTCCTGGCCGACGAAGTCGGACAGACCCGGGTAGACGGCCATCCAGGCCCAGTCGCCGTCGAGGTTGATCTCGCCGGCCTCGGTCTGCAGCACCCGGCCCACGCCGGCGGCGTCGGCGGCGTCGAGGATGATCTCCTTGATGCGGTCCGCCATAACGAACTGGTCGGCCCACGCCTCGTAGCTCTCAAGGGTGGTGAATTCGGGGCTGTGCGTGGAGTCAACGCCCTCGTTGCGGAAGACCCGGCCCATGTCGTAGACCCGGTCGATGCCGCCGACCACCGTGCGCTTGAGGTACAGCTCGGTGGCGATCCGCAGGGTCATCTTCTGGTCGAAGGCGTTCATGTGGGTCTCGAACGGACGGGCCGTGGCGCCGCCGTGCACCAGCTGCAGCATCGGCGTTTCCACCTCGACGTACCCCTGGCGGTGCAGGGTTTCGCGGATGGACCGGGTGATCGCCGCCCGGGTGTAGACCATTTCGCGGGCCTCGTCGCGGACAATCAGGTCCACGTAGCGCTGGCGGACGCGGGTTTCCTCGTTGAGCTCCGCGTGCAGCACCGGCAGCGGCCGCAACGCCTTGGACGCCATGGACCACGATTCGGCCATCACGGAGAGCTCGCCGCGGCGCGAGGAGATGACTTCGCCCTTGATGAAGACGTGGTCGCCGAGGTCAACGAGGGACTTCCAGTCCGCGAGCGCTTCCTCACCGATGTTGGCCAGGCTGAGCATGACCTGCAGCCGCACGGCCTTGCCGTCGAGGCCGCCTTCCTGGAGGGTGGCGAAGCAGAGCTTGCCGGTGTTGCGGATGAAGACGATGCGGCCGGTCACGCCGACGACGTCGCCGGTGGTCTCGTCGGCCACGAGGTGCGCGTACTTTTCGCGGATCTCCGTCAGCGAGTGGGTGCGCTCGACTCCCACCGGGTACGCCTCAACGCCGCGTTCGATCAGCTTGGCGCGCTTTTCCATGCGGACCAGCGTCTGTTCGCTGGCGTCGGAGTGCTCGGCGGAGTTCGGGGCGGGGGTGTTTTGGGAAGTCACAATCCCCAAGTTTACCGGGAGTTCGCCCTCCGCCGGTGCGGCGGGGGCGGGAATGGGCCGGGAATAGACTCACAACTATGGAGACGTGGACGATTCGGACCGACGACGGCGAGGGGCACCTCGAGCTGCACACCTTCCGGCCCGCCCCGGCAGCAGCCCCGGAACCGCATCCGGAGCGCACCGCCGGCGCGTCTGAGCCGGCGCCGGAAGCGGCGGCTGGGACTGGCGTCGGGACCGGCGTCGTGCTGGTGCATGGGACCCTGGTTACGGACGCACTGTACCGTTCGTTCGCGCGGAGCCTGGGCCGGCTGCTGGGCCGCCCGGTGCACTGCTACAACCGCCGCGGCCGGGCCGGTTCCTCGCCGCAGCCCGCGGACTACTCCGCCGCCACGGAGGTGGCCGACCTAGCCGCCGTGCTGCGCCGGACCGGCTCCACGGACGTCGTCGCGCACAGCTACGGCGGTTTCGTGGCGCTGCAGGCCGCGCGCAGCGTTCCGATCCGCCGCCTGGTCACCTATGACGCGGCCGTGTCCCTGGCCGGGAACCTGACCAGCCGCTGGCGCCCGGAGCTGGAACGGTCGGTGGCCGCCGGGGAACTGGACCACGCTTGGGCCCACCTGGTCCAGGGGCTGGAAACCGCGGGCCCGGTGTCCCGGCTGCCGCTGGGTGCCCTGCGGATGCTCAGCATTCTCTCCGCGCGGACCACCCTGGGCGCGGAAATGCGGGCGCTGCTGCCCACCGCCGTGGCGGAAATGCGCGCCGTGCTGGCCGCCGACGCCGAGCTGGGCGACTTTGCCGGCGTCGGGACCCCCACGCTGATGCTCACCGGGGGCTGGAGCCCGGACTACTTCGCCGAAACCGGGCGGCAGCTCGCGGCGGCGGTCCCCGCGATCGAGTTCGCGGTGGTGCCGGGCCAGCTGCACGAAGGACCGATCCGCCCCGGCAACCGGCGGCTGGCGGTCATCGCTGCCAGGTTCCTGCTCGGCGGCGACGCTTCCGGCCCGGCGCGGTTGCAGGTGCGGCGGCGGCTGCGGCCGGCCCGCTGACGTCTGTCATTGGACGTCTGGCACTAGAATCGGGGGCGACCTAAGTCGAAAGGACCCCCTTGGCCAAGCTCTACTTCCGCTACGGAGCGATGAACTCCGGCAAGTCGACGGGCCTGCTGCAGGCAGCGTTCAACTATGAGGAGCGCGGCCAGCGAGTGGTGCTCGCCAAGCCGGACATCGACACCAAGGGCGACGCCGACGTCGTGTCCCGGCTGGGGATGACCCGCTCGGTGGACTTCCTGATCCCCGCCGGGGCGTCCGCCCGCCAGCTGTTCTCCGCGCACGCCCACGGGGATGACCCCGACGCCCTGCTGCAGCACGTGGACACGCCGCCTGTGGCCTGCCTGCTGGTGGACGAGGCCCAGTTCCTCGAGCCGGAACAGGTAGACGATCTGTTCCGCATCGCGGTGCTGGACAACGTCCCCGTGCTCGCCTACGGCATCCGCACCGATTTCCGGACCCGCGCCTTCCCCGGTTCGCTCCGGCTGCTGGAAATTGCGCACACCCTGGAGGAGCTCAAGACGATCTGCCGGTGCGGCCGCAAGGCCATCTTCAACACCCGCCGGATCGGCGATGAGGTGGTGTTCGACGGCGACCAGGTGGCCATCGACGGGCAGGACGCCTGGTACGAGTCGCTGTGCGGATCCTGCTACCTGGAGATCTCCGGCGGCCGCCTGGGCTAGCCGCTCCCCGCTGTGCGGTTCCGGGCGCCTCGGCTAGGCTCGGAGCATGACCCGCGAGAACATCAGAACCCCCGACGGCGGAACCCTTGAGCTTTTCAGCACGGGCGCGGAGCTCGCCGCGGCGGGTTCCGGCGTCGTCGTCGTGTCGGCCTCAATGGTGACGGCCGCCGACTACACCCGGTTCGCCCAGAAGCTCAGCGCCGCCCTGGGCCGCCCGGTGCACACGTTCAACCGCCGCGGCCGCGGCTCGTCCTCACCGCAGCCGGAGGATTACACGCTGGACGTGGACATCCGTGACCTGGATGCCGTGATGAAGCACACCGCCAGCACCGACGTCTTCGGCCACAGCTTCGGCGGCGCGGTGGCGCTGCACGCGGCCCGTACCCTGCCGGTGGAGCGGCTGGCCGTGTACGACCCGGCCGTCTCGGTGAACCACAGCGTCACGGCGGACTGGACTGCCGAATACGAGCGGCTGACGGCGGCGGGCGACGACGACCGCGCCCTCGCCGTGCTGGTCCGCGGCCTGGAGACCGGAAGCGCGCTGTCCCGGATGCCGCTGTCGATGCTGACGCTGGCGAACAAGCTCACCGCCGGCACCCCGGTCGGCAAGCAGCTGCGCGAGCTGATGAAGACCGGCGTCCGCGAGATCAAGGCGATCATCGCCGCGGACATGCCGGCCGAGCCGTTCCTGGAGCTGCCGCTGGAGACGCTGATCATCGTGGGCGAGAAGAGCCCGGCGTACTTCGGTGTGGCCTGCGGGCAGATCCACGACGTGCTCTCCGGTTCCAGCTACACCATCCTGCCGGGCATGGGCCACGACGGGGTCAACAAGGCGCCGGACAAGCTCATCGCCGAACTCAGCGACTTCTTCGCCGGCTAGCCCCGGCCTCCCCAAGCGCGAACGTACACTTGCGGCCCGCATTCAAGCGCGAACGTACACTTGCGGCCCGCGTTCAAGCGCGAACGGACACTTGCGGCCCTTGTGTTAGGGCCCCAAGTGTCCGTTCGCGCGAAAAGTCGGCCCGCTTAGTGGGCGGCCGGGGCTGCCGCGCCGTCGGTCTTGCGCATCAGCAGGGACAGCACGACGGCGGCGAGTGCGATGGCGGCCGCGGTCAGGAAGGCCGCGTGCATGCCGGCGACGATGCCGGAGCCGGCCGAGACGACCGCGAAGATGGAGACCAGCAGCGCTGTGCCCGCCGCCCCCGCGACCTGCTGCAGGGTGCTCATGATGGCCGAGCCGTGGGAGTACAGGTGCGGCGGCAACGGGTTCAGCCCCGTGGTGAAGGCCGGGGTAAACAGCAACGCCAGGCCCAGGCTCAGCGCCACGTGCAGCGCGATGATCCAGCCCACCGGCGTCTGGGCGTCCAGCCGGGAGAACTGCCAGAGTGAGAGCACCATCATGACCGACCCGGTCACGGTCAGCGGCAACGGGCCCACCTTGTCGAAGAGCCGGCCGATGACCGGGCCCAGCAGCCCCATCGCCAGGCCGCCCGGCAGCAGGGCGAGGCCGGTCTCGAGCGACTTCAGGCCCCGGATCTCCTGCAGGTACAGCGGCAGCAGGATCACGGCCCCGAACAGGGCAATCATCGCCACCACCAGCAGCAGCACGGATACAGTGAACATCCGGAAGTTGAACGCGCGCAGGTCCAGCAATGGCGCCTCGGCCTTCTGCAGCCTGAGCTGGCGCAGGACAAAGGCCAACAGGGCCACGACACCGACGGCGAGCGCCGCGACCGCCGGGGCGCCGGCACCGCCCCCGCCGCCGCCGATCTGGCTCAGTCCGTAAACGACCCCGCCGAAGGCCGGGACAGAAAGGACGACCGACAGCACGTCGAGCCGGGTTTTCTCGTTTTCGCCGATGTTCCTCAGGAACCGGGCACCGATGCCGAACGCGAGCAGCGCGATGGGGAGCACGAACACGAACATGAACCGCCAGGAAAAGTGCTGCAGGATCATTCCGGACACCGTGGGCCCCATGGCCGGTGCCACCGAGATCGCGATGCTCACGTTGCCCATGACGGCGCCGCGGCGGGAGACCGGGACCAGGGTGAGGATGGTGGTCATCAGCAGCGGCAGCATGATGGCGGTGCCGCCGGCCTGGATAATTCTGGCCAGCAGCAGGACTTCAAAACCAGGGGCGAGGGACGCCAGCAGGGTGCCCGCCGAGAACAGCCCCATCGCCAGCATAAAGACCGCCCGGGTGGAGAGCCGCTGCAGGATGAAACCGGTGGTGGGAATGACCACGGCCATGGTCAGCATAAAGCCGGTGGAAAGCCACTGCACGGTGGGGGCATCCACCCGCAGGTCCACCATCAGCCGCTGCAGGGCGACGTTCATGATGGTCTCGTTGAGGATCACCACGAAGGTGGCTACCAGCAGGGTGGCGATGATGGTGACGGATTCCCGGGACAGCTTCTCCGGCGCCGGGGTCTCCGAGCGCTGGACGGTCGCCGGGGGCACGACGGCGGTCCGGGCCGGCTGCGCCAGGCCCTCTTGGACGTTGGAAGGGGCATCTGCTGGCATGGGAATCCCCTTGGGAGTCGACGTTGGGTTTCGGCGAACTATGTCGCCACTACGATTTCCAACCCGTGCCGCGCGGCAGTAATTCCCTGTCCCGCAAAAGTGCCTGGCCTGGGCCCCCGGAACGGCGCGAACGGGCACTTGCGGCCCTCGGGAGGGGGCCTCAAGTGTACGTTCGCGCTATCAGCAGTAGGAGCTGGGGTTAGGGGCCTCAGGAGGCCAGCGGCACGTTGTCGATCAGCCGGACCGGGCCGACCTTGGCCGCGATCAGGACCAGGCCCTCGCCGCGGAACGGGGTCTCCCGGCAGTTCTCCGCGAGCGGCTCGAGGGTCCGCGGGTCCACGACGTCGAAGTAGTCCAGGTCCACTAGGGGCTGGGACTCCACCAGGGCCCGGGCGGAGTCCAGGTCAAGGGGTTCGTGCGCGTTGGCCCGCTCCTCGACCAGCCGCAGTGCCCGGGACAGCACCAGGGCCGCCTCGCGCTCCTCGGCCGAGAGGAAGCGGTTCCGGCTGGAGAGCGCAAGCCCGTCCGGGGACCGCACGATCGGCACCGGGACGATCTCCACCGGGAAGTTCAGGTCCGCCACCATGCGCTTCACGAGGGCCAGCTGCTGGGCGTCCTTCTGGCCGAAGTAGGCCCGGTACGTGCTCTGTCCCAGCGCGGGCAGCCCGTAGTGCAGCAGCTTCGCCACCACCGTCAGGGCGCCGTCGAAGTGCCCGGGCCGGGAGGCGCCCTCCCACTTGTCTCCCAGCACACCGGAGGTGATCCGCACCAGGGGTTCCCCGCCGGGGTACACCTCCTCCACCGCGGGCGCGAAGGCGAGGTCGACGCCTTCGGCCTCGAGCAGGGCCAGGTCCGCCTCCAGTGTGCGCGGGTACCGTTCGAGATCCACCGCCTCGCCGAATTGCAGCGGGTTGACGAAGATACTCGCCACCACAACGTCGTTTTGCGCGACGGCGGTGCGCGCCAGCTGGGCATGTCCCTCGTGCAGGGCGCCCATCGTCGGCACGAGCCCCTGCGAGGTGCCGCGTTTCTCGGTGAGCAGGCGGGCGCTCTCGGCGCGCAGCCGGGCAGCCGTGGTCACGAGCTGGATTGCCATCTCAGGGTCCTTCCTCAGGAATCGGGCCATTGGCGTCGGGGCCCTCGAGAGCCCGCCGGATGCCCTCAATTTGGTCCGGCTTCAACAGCCCGCGGCTGCCCGCGCGGCGGGCCGTTGCCCGTGCCATGGCCAGGTACGCCTCCAGAATATCGCCGCCGGACCCACCGTCGAGTTCCCGCAGGGCCTCCGAGTGCGCGGCGACAGTTCCCACGTCGCCGCGGGACACCGGTCCGGTCAGCGCAGACTCGCCCGAGGCCAGGGCGTTCTCCAGGCTGGCCCGCAGCAGGGGGCCAAGCATGCGCTCGGGTGCTTCTACGCCCACCTCGCGCAGCAGTTCGGACGCCTGGGCAACAAGGGTGACCAGATGGTTCGAGCCGTGGGCCAGGGCCGCGTGGTAGAGCGTGCGGTCGCCCTCGGCGATCGCGACCGGCTCGGCGCCCATCTCCACCACGAGCGCCTGCGCGATGGGCAGCATCGCCGGGTCGGCCGTCACGCCGAAGCTGCAGTCCAGCAGCCGGGTGAGGTCCAGGCTCATGCCGGTGAAGGTCATGGCCGGGTGCAGCGCCAGCGGGATTGCGCCCGCGGCACGGATCGGGCGCAGGATGCCGACGCCAAAACGCCCGGACGTGTGGGCCACGAGCTGGCCGGGCTGCCAGGCGCCGAGCTTCGCGAGGCCTTCGACGAGGGGGCCGAGCGCATCGTCGGGGACCGCCAGCAGCACCAGTTCGGCGCGCTCAACAATGTCCTGCACCTCGAGGACGGGGACACCGGGCAGCAGGGTTTCCGCGCGTTCGCGGCTCGCCTCCGAGACGGCGGAGACCCCGACGACGGCGTGCTCGGCGGCCCGCAGCGCCGCGCCCAGGACGGCGCCCACCTTGCCGGCTCCGATGATTCCGACGCCGAGGCGTCCTGGCTTAGCCATGCTGCGGCCCTTCCTTCGGTTCGTGGTCGAGAAGTTCGTGGTCGAGAAGTTCGTGTTCGACTGGTTCGTATACGAGCGGTGCGGCCGTGTCGAGCCAGTGTTCGCTGGTCTGCAGTTTCCGCGCGCTCCGGGCCCGGGCCGCCTGCGCGTCGAGCAGGGCCCGGCCCTCGTCCAGGCCGGCCTGGACCAGCCGCGGCGCCACCGGCCCCGCGGTGGTGTGCAGGACGAGGTCCGCCACCCGGAAGCGCCGGGCCAGCGGACCTTGCTGCAGCGCGATCGACTGGGTGCGCTGGTGCGGGACCAGCACGAGCTGGCGCCACCAGCGGCCGGACCGGATCAGCAGCGCCGTGTCGGTGGCGGCGAAGCCGTTGCGCCGCCAGCCCAGCGGGGCGAGCGGCCGCGCCCGCGCCGGTGTGGTGACGAAGCCGCCGTCGTCATCCCGGGCCGCCGGACCGCCGGAGGGCGCCAGGCCCTTCAGGCCCGCCGTGAAGACGCGCACGGGGTCCGGTGTGCCGGGGTCGGGCAGGACCAGCGAGAGCATGATGAAGACCTCCGCCAGCGTTCCGACCGGCAGCAGGGTGGTCCTGGAGGAGCCTTCGCCGTTGCCGCCGGTCGTGCCATAACCGGCCACGTTGACCTGCATCCGGTACCAGCCGAAGATCCGCCAGAGCGGCGGCTGGCTGATGCGCAGGGCCTGGACCCGGCCCGGCGGCAGCGTCTGGGCCTGGGTGTCCAGCAGGCCGTAGCGGAGCCTGATGCCGTCCGGGGAAATGGCAGCGGTGAAGTTGTAACCCTTGTTGAAGGAGTTCCAGTACGCCGCGGCCAGGCCCAGCCCGGCAGGGATCAGGTAGAAATAGAAGCTGTGGTTTTCCGTGACGGCCGAGAGCAGCACCGAGGCCACGGCACCAAGGACAATGAAGACGCTCTGCTCGCTCAGCACCAGCGACCCCGCCAGGCGTCGCGGCGGCACGGTCAGCACCACCCGTTCCGGCGCCTCCATGGCGGCTGCCGCCGGCTGGCCCGGTGCTGCCGCCGCCGCGGAACCGGCGGCTCCGGTGGCACCAGCGGCACCGGAGGCGCCAGCCAAGATGGTCGCGCGCAACTGGCGGGCCTCGTCCGCGCGCAGGTAGGCCAGGTGCACCGCGGACGCTCCGGCGTCGGCGACCTCGAACCGGAGCTCAGCGAGCCCGAAAATCCGCGCCAGCAAAGGCTGCACGACGTCGATCGCCTGGACCCGGTCCAGCCTGGCCTGGCGCTGCTGCTTGAACAGCACCCCGGTGTTGACGCGCACATACCCGCCTGCCACCTGGTAGCGGGTGAAGTACCAGCTCAGGACAAAGCCGATCACGGTCAGCAGGAACACCGTGCCGCCGCCGAGCACCAGCCACGGCGCCCGCCCGGCGAGCCGCTCGTCGAAGACCGGGCCGCCCTGGAGCAGCCGTTCGAAGGCGTCGCGGCCGAAAAAGAAGAACATCGCTGCCAGCGCCACCCAGCCCCGGACGAACGGGGAGGCCGGATGAACGCGCTGCCAGCCGTCCCCGGCGGCGCTCACAGCCCGGCCAGACGGGCCTCGCCGCGGGCGGACAGCTGTTCGCGCAGCCGCGCCCCCTCTGCCGCGGGCAGGCCGGGGATCTCCGCGCTGGTCCCGGCCGAGGCGGTGTGAAGCTTGAGGGTACACAGGCCCAGTCCGCGTTCCACCGGGCCGGCGCCGATGTCCACGTACTGCATCCTGCCGTACGGCACCACCAGGACGCGCTGGAAGAAGATGCCGCGCCGGATCAGGAGGTCGTCCTCGCGTTCGGCGTAACCGATGGACCGCACCTGGCGCGGGATGAGGACCAGCCGCCAGAGGGCCAGCACGAGGGCCGCGGCGGGCGGCGCGACGCCGAGCCAGAGCGGTGGCCAGTCCCACACGCCGGTGAGGACCAGGACGAGGGGCAGCGAGAGGACCGCGACGGCGGCCACGTTGGCCAGGGCCCAGGCCGCCACCCGCACGGTGACGTAGCGCGGGGAAACCCGCAGCCAGGCCACCCCCGGAGGGTCAATCGCCTCGGTACGCATATTCGCCTTCGGCCTCGGGTTTGCCGCGCTTGCCCTGCAGCCCGGGGGTTCCCTCGGCGTCGCCGTCCTCCGGGGGAATCCGGCAGAACCGCTCCACCACGAGGCCCACCACCACCATGACGAGGCCGCCGCCGGCCATGGACAGCGTTTCCCAGGTGATGGATTGCCCGCTGCGCACAGACCACAGCCGCAGCTGGTCCAGGAAAATCCCGGCGTGCCAGCCCAGCAGCACGGTTCCGGTGTAGGCGCAGGCCTGGGCGAGGACGAGGGTCCACGCGGCCAGGATCGGGTTGAGCATTTTCTTCTTTTTCCCGTTGCGCCAGCGCAGCACGCGGATGCCGAGGAACAGGGTGACGGCGACGATCACGCCCATGGTGATCAGACCGGTGAGCGGCAGCACCGGGGTGTTCAACCCGTAACGGGCGGTCATCAGGCTGGCGAGCCAGCCCAGGACGGCGAGGGCGACGCCGATGACGAGCAGCAGGAGCGGGCTGATCAGTTTCACGGCGCCTCCACCACGCCGGCCGTGCCCTTGAGTTCCTCGAAGCCGTCGAACGGCACGAGGTCCGGAAAATCGGCGGCCTTGGCCGCGAGGTCGCCCACCCGTTCCCCGTTCAGCTCGGCCGCGGGCTCGATCAGGGACCAGGGATAGAGCACAAAGGCGCGCTCCGCGGCGCGCGGATGCGGAAGCGTCAGGTCGGGGTCGGAGCTGACCACGTCGCCGTAGGTGATGATGTCCACGTCGAGGGTGCGCGGACCCCAGCGGACCTCGCGGACCCGGAAGTGCTTTTGTTCCACCGCGTGGCAGTGCCGCAGCAGGTCCTCCGGGGACAGCGAGGTTTCCACGGCGATCACCATGTTCAGGAAGTCCGGCTGGTCCGGCGGGCCGCCGACGGCCTTGGTCTGCACGATCGGCGAGATGGCCAGCAGCCGTACCTCGGGCGGGTCGACGAGGTCGGCGACGGCGGCGGAAAGCGTATCGTTGCGCTCCCCCAGGTTGCTGCCAAGCGCGATTACGGCGCGCGTGTAGGGGGCGGCGTGCGGACTCATGGCCGTTCCCGGTGCACGCTGACGGACACGTCGCCAAAGTCGACCTGGATCGGGGCCTTGGGCTTGTGCACGGTGATGTCCACCGCTGCCACCGGGAAGCGCAGCAGCACATCGTCGGCAATCCGCACCGCGAGGGCTTCAATCAGGTTTAGCGGGGTACCGGTAATCCAGCCGCGGATACACTCGGCCACCTCGCCGTAGTGCGCGGTGTCCCGCACGTTGTCGCTCGCGGCGGCCTGGGAAAAGTCCAGGTGCAGCACGGCGTCGACGACAAACGGCTGGCCGTCCCGGCGTTCGAAGTCGAACACTCCGTGGTGCCCGACGGCGGTAACACCGCTCAGCGTGATCCGGTCCATATTGCGCCGGTTCAGCTGTCGCCGGGTGCGGCCGGAGTCGCCGGGCCGGTGGCCGGGAGGGCCGGGCGGGCCGGACTGCTGGCCGGGGCGAGGCGGGCGGCGACCTTGACGGCGTCGAGGCTGGGCCCAACGTCGTGCACCCGGACGGCCCAGGCGCCGCGGTACGCGCTGATGGCGGTCACGGCCGCGGTGGCGGAGTCCCGTTCGTGGGGTGCGGCGGCCTTGCCGGCGACGGTCAGGAGGCTGCCCAGGAAGCGCTTCCGGGACGCGGCGACCAGGACCTTGTGGCCCAGGCCCTGCAGCACGTCGATGTTGTGCAGCAGTTCCCAGTTCTGCGACTCGTTCTTAGCGAAGCCCAGACCCGGGTCCAGGATGATCTGCTCCGGCGCGGCGCCGGCCGCGTACAGCTTGTCCCGGACACCGGCGAGTTCGGCGGCGACTTCCGCTGCCACGTCGTTGTAGTCGGCCAGCGAGTCCATGGTGTTCGCGTCGCCGCGGCGGTGCGTGAGGATGTACGGCGCCTTGCTCCGCGCCACGAGTTCGAGCATTTCCGGCTCGATCGTGAGGCCGGAGACGTCGTTGATGATCGCGGCGCCGGCGGCCAGGGCGGCCTCGGCGGTGGCGGCGTGCGTGGTGTCGATGCTGACGAGGGCTCCGGCCTTGACCAGCGCCTCCACGACGGGCAGCACCCGGCGCTGCTCCTCCTCGACGCTGACCCCGGCCGCGCCGGGACGGGTGGATTCCCCGCCGACGTCGATGATGTCCGCGCCGGCGTAGAACATCCGCAGTCCGGCGGCGATGGCTGTGTCCGGCGTCGCGTGCCGGCCGCCGTCGCTGAACGAATCAGGGGTGACATTCAGGATCCCCATCACGAGCGTCCGGTCCGTCGGCAGGTCCTTGAAACTCGCGGCCGGGCGCGGCTTGCGCAGCACGGGCAGCGGCGAGGTGGCAGGACCTGTTCCAGGGGCTGCGGCGAGGGAATCCATAGTGTGTTTTTTCTTACCTTCCGAGGATGAGGCTCATGGCTTCGGCGCGGGTGGCCGGGTCATGCAGTTGCCCGCGGACCGCGCTGGTGACGGTCTTCGCACCGGGCTTGCGGATGCCGCGCATCGACATGCACAGGTGTTCGCATTCGACGACGACGATCGCGCCGCGCGGCTTGAGGTGGGTGACGAGGGCTTCGACAATCTGCGTGGTCAGCCGTTCCTGCACCTGCGGGCGGCGGGCGAACATGTCCACCAGCCGGGCCAGCTTGCTCAGCCCGGTGACCTTGCCGTCGTGTGAGGGGATGTACCCGACGTGGGCGACGCCGTGGAAGGGCACCAGATGGTGCTCGCAGGTCGAGTAGAACGGGATGTCCTTGACCAGGACCAGTTCCTCATGGTCGAGGTCGAAGGTGGTGGCGAGGATCTCGGCCGGGTCGTGGTGCAGTCCGGCGAACATCTCCGCGTAGGCCTTGGCGACGCGTTTGGGGGTGTCCTGCAGGCCGCTGCGGTCCGGGTCCTCGCCGATCGCGAGCAGGATCTCGCGCACCGCCGCCTGGATCCGGGGGTGGTCCACGGTGGTGGTGTTCTGGCCGGGGGCCGCCGCCCCTTCCGCGGGGAAGGGGCCGGCGGTGGCGGGAACGTCGTCGTCGTCGAAGTAGGAAGTCACAGAAGAAGCCTAGCCGGGATGGCCGTCAGGCCCCAGATCCGTAACACCGCCCTGGAAGGGCTCCTGCCCGGGGACGCCCTGGGCGTGCGGCGGCCGGGTGTCCAGCGGTTCCTCGAGCCGGGCTTCCTTGGCTTCCTCCTGGGCTTCGCGCTCTGCCTTTTCACGGCGGGACTCGACCGGGCCGACGGCCTGGATCGGCCGGGTCTCCTTGGAGAGCCAGATCTCACGGAAATCGCGTTTGCGGATATTCGTGAAGACCTGCGCGATCTCGTTCTGGTTCAGGGTTTCACGTTCCAGCAGCTCCAAGGCCAACTGGTCCAGGACGTCGCGGTTCTCGGTCAGGATGGCGTAGGCCTCGTCGTGCGCTCCCTCAATCAGGCGGCGCACTTCCTCGTCCACAACGTAGGCGATCTGATCCGAGTAGTTGCGCTCGTGGCCGGCGTCGCGGCCCAGGAACGGCTCGCCGCCGCCTTGTCCGAGGCGCACCGCGCCCACCCGCTCGCTCATGCCGAACTCGGTGACCATCTTGCGGGCGATCCCGGTGGCCTTTTCGATGTCGTTGGAGGCGCCCGTGGACGGGTCGTGGAAGACGAGTTCCTCGGCCACCCGGCCGCCCATGGCGTAGGCCATCTGGTCCAGCAGTTCGTTGCGGGTTACGGAGTACTTGTCGTTCTCCGGAACCACCATGGTGTAGCCCAGGGCCCGGCCGCGCGGCAGGATGGTGATCTTGGTGACCGGCGCCGAGTTGCGCAGCGCCGCCGCGACCAGGGCGTGGCCGCCTTCGTGGTAGGCGGTGACCTTGCGCTCGTGTTCCTTCATCACGCGGCTGCGCTTCTGCGGGCCGGCCATGACGCGGTCGATCGCCTCGTCGAGGGCGCGGTCATCGATCAGGTTGGCGTTGGAGCGGGCCGTGAGCAGTGCGGCTTCGTTGAGCACGTTCGCCAGGTCCGCGCCGGTGTAGCCCGGGGTCTTCTTCGCGACGGCCTTGAGGTCGACGCCGGGAGCCATCGGCTTGCCCTTCGCGTGCACCTTCAGGATCTGGTCGCGGCCGATCAGGTCGGGCGCCTCGACCGAGATCTGGCGGTCAAAGCGGCCCGGCCGCAGCAGCGCGGGGTCGAGCACGTCGGGCCGGTTGGTGGCCGCGATCAGGATGACGTTGGTCTTGACGTCGAAGCCGTCCATTTCAACCAGGAGCTGGTTGAGGGTCTGCTCGCGTTCGTCGTTGCCGCCGCCGATGCCGGCACCGCGGTGCCGGCCGACGGCGTCGATCTCATCCACGAAGATGATGGCCGGCGAATTCGCCTTGGCCTGCTCGAACAGGTCACGGACCCGGGAGGCACCCACGCCAACGAACATTTCAACGAAGTCGGAACCGGAGATGGAGAAGAACGGCACGCCGGCCTCGCCGGCGACGGCGCGGGCCAGCAGCGTCTTGCCGGTGCCGGGAGGGCCGTACAGCAGGACGCCCTTGGGGATCTTGGCGCCCACGGCCTGGAATTTGGCCGGTTCCTGCAGGAATTCCTTGATCTCCTGGAGTTCCTCGACGGCCTCGTCGGCGCCGGCGACGTCGCTGAAGGTCACCTGCGGCATGTCCTTGTTAACCATCTTGGCCTTGGACTTGCCGAACTGCATGACCTTGGAACCGCCGCCCTGCATCCGGGAGAGCAGGAACCAGAAGAGCACACCCAGCAGCAGCACCGGGACCAGCAGCGAGAACAGGCCGGAGAACCAGTTGCTTTCGACCGGCTGGTCGGTGAAGCCGCTCGGCGGCTTCGCAGCGGTCACGGCCTTGACGACGTCGGCGGCGCGGGCGTTGACGAAGTAGAACTGGACGTTTTTGCCCTTGTTCTGCCCGTCAGCCTGGTAGTCGTCCCGCAGCACCAGGTCCACGCGGTTCTCGGCGTCGAAGATCTTGGCCTGCTCGACCTTGCCGGTGGACAACTGCTCCAGGCCCTTGTCCGTGTCGATCCGGACCGATCCCCCCGGGGCCAGGGTGGCAAAGGCCAGCAGGAGCATGCCGATAACAACGACAATCCAGATGCCCGGGCCTTTGAAGAAACTCTTAGCTTTCATCTGATCGGGGGCTCGCCCCGTCCCTCCTGGTAGTGCTGCACGGCGACCGATCTGCGCGCGTGTGGTGCTGCGTCAGGTTCTAGCTATACACCGTCGCAGTAACTCACGCACGGTCAAGGGTAAAAGTTCCCTATCGGCGTAGCGGAGGGCTGTGCGGGGGCAGAACGGGCTCAGCGTCGAGCCGGGGCGGTGCCGCCGGTTCTACTCGTAGACGTGCGGTGCGAGGGTGCCCACGAAGTCGAGGTTGCGGTACTTCTCTGCGTAGTCCAGGCCGTACCCCACGACGAATTCGTTGGGGATGTCATAGCCGACGTACTTGACGTCGATCTGGACCTTGGCGGCAGTGGGCTTGCGGAACGCGGTGCAGATCTCCACCGAGGCCGGGCCGCGGGACTCCAGGTTGGTCTTGAGCCAGGAGAGGGTGAGGCCGGAGTCGATGATGTCCTCGACGATCAGGACGTCCTTGCCCATCAGGTCCGTGTCCAGGTCCTTGAGGATGCGGACCACGCCGGAGGACTGCGTGCCGGAACCGTAGGAGGAGACGGCCATCCAGTCCATCGAGACGTGGCTGTGCAGCGCGCGGGCCAGGTCCGCCATGACCATGACCGCACCCTTGAGCACACCGACGATCAGCAGATCGCGGCCTTCGTAGTCCTTGTCGATCTGGGCAGCGAGTTCGGTGATCCGGGACTGGATCTGCTCCTTGGAGTAAAGAACGTGCTTGAGGTCTGCCTGGACGTCGTTTGAATCCACCAATGGCTCCTGTGTAGATGCGGGTGCGACTATTCTTGGGGCGGTTTTTGAGGCCGGAATACAAGCTTCCCACAGCGGGCGCCCTCACGGGGACCGCCGGCGTCGGCGGACCGCTCCGCCGCGAGCAGCTGGGCGAGCGAGAGCCGGTAGACGCTGACACCGCCGGGCAACTCCACCGGCCCCGCGGAGCCCTGCCGGCGCAGCAGCGCCTCCGCGGCGAGCAGCCGCTGGTAGCTCGGCTGCTGACCGCCGACGGCGGCGGCCGCCTTGGCGATCACGCGGAACCTCACTGCCGGCGCCAGTTCGCGCAGCGCGGCCTCGGGCAGGCTGAGCTCCGTGCCGGCGCGCTCCTGCAGGCGGGCAAAAGTGTCGTTTGCCACATCCTCAAGGTAGTCGGCGTCGAGCTGCAGGATGGACGCCGTCCTGGCCAGCGACTCGGCCACGCCCGGGCCGAGTTTGTCCTCCAGCATCGGCAGCACCTCCACCCGGGTCCGTGACCGGGCGAACGAGGGGTCCTCGTTGCTGGGGTCGTGCCAGGGGTCCAGTCCCTCGACGGCGCAGATTTCCAGGGTGTCGGCCCGGCGCAGGCCCAGGAACGGCCGCAGCAGGCGGCCGCGCACCGGCCGCATCCCGGCGAGCGAGCGGGTCCCGGAGCCGCGCGCCAGCCCCAGCAGGACCTGCTCGGCCTGGTCGTCCAGGGTGTGGCCCAGCAGGATGGCTCCGGCGCCGGTCCCGTCGGCGGCGGCTTCGAGGGCGGCGTGCCGGGCGTCCCGCGCGGCGGCTTCCGGGCCCATCCCGGCGGGGGCGACGTCGACCGTGCAGACCTGGACAGGGGCGAGTCCCAGCTCCTGCAGCGCCGCGGCCGCCGCGGCGGCCACCTCCGCCGAGCCGGGCTGGAGCTGGTGGTCCACCACGACGGCGCCGACGGACACCAGGTGCCCGTCCACGTGGCCGCGGCGGCCGAAGTAGGCCGCGACGGCGGCGAGCGCCAGCGAGTCAGGGCCGCCGCTGCAGGCCACCAGCACCCGCGCGGGGTAGCCGGCGTCGGCGAGGGCGTCCTGCAGCATTTTCCGCGCCTTGCCGACGACGGGCGCCAGCCGGCCGGGCCGTCGTCGTCCGCCGGAGGCAGCTGGGAGATCCGGGTTGCTGGTGGCCGGCACGCGGACTAGAGCCCCATCCGTTCGAGCCAGAGCTTCGAGTCGTGGATTTCGGGTTCAGTGGGCAGGTGGTCGGCGGACTCCCAGACCTTGTTGAAGCCTTCCATGCCGGCGGCGTCAACGACTTCGCGGACGAATTTCGACCCGTCGCTGTACTGCCGCATTTTTGCGTCCAGGCCGAGCAGGCTGCGGATGAACTTCTCGATCGCTCCGCGGTCCTTGCCGCGGGCGTTGAACCGCTGCCGGATGGTCTTGACGGACGGGACGATGCTGGCGTCCACCGCATCCATCACCACGTTGGCGTGGCCTTCCAGCAGGCTCATGACCGCGGTGAGGTGCGAGATCGCCGCACGCTCGGCCGGGTCCTGCAACAGGTCCAGGATTGCCCCGCGGCCGGGGGCCGCTCCGGGCGTGGACCGGTCCTTGAGGGCCTTCGCAGCTGCCGCGGCGCGTTCCATGATCGAGTCGACGTTGCCCAGCAGGTGGGCGCTGAGGTCCTCGATCTGGTCCAGCATGTGGTGACGGAGCCAGGGGGCGGCGGCGAATTGCACGCGGTGGGTCTGTTCGTGCAGGCACACCCAGAGCCGGAAATCCTCGGGCGCGACGTTGAGCTCACGTTCCACCGCGATGATGTTGGGGGCCACCAGCAGCAGCCGGCCGGCGGCGGGGGCCGTGGAATTTTCAGCCAGCGCGGAAAAAGGGTCGTACTGGCCCAGGACCTTGCTGGAGAGGAACGCCAGGATGGCGCCCAGCTGGCTGCCGGTGATCGCGCCGCTGACGCTGGCGGCGCCCGGGCCCACGTTTCCACGGCGGCCTTCGAGCATTTTCTCGATGGCGGGCTGGAGCATCACGGCGAAGCTCTGCGTGTTCGCCTTCGCCCAGGACGCACGGTCCACCACCAGGACGGAGGAGTCGCGGAGGTCCCGGGCCGCCTCGAGTCCGGTGATGTCATGGACGTGCGGCACGGAAATGTCGGCCATCAGGCGCAGGTTTTCGACGGCGGCGCCGATCTCCGCGGACCCCAGCGACGGCCCGGCCGGCGTGAGCCGCGCGGCCGTGGACGCCGCGAGCTCCCAGTTGATCAGGGCCTGGGCCGGTGTTTGGCCTGGCGTCTGGGCTGCTGTCTCGCGCGAAGAGGACTCCATAGCCCCATCAGATCACAGCGGACCGGGGATGCGCCTTAAGTTCGTCGCGGAGCGAACGGGCAGCCGGTGCCCGCCGTTTCGATGGTTCCCCGCCGATTAGACGTTTCGCCCCACGAAAGCGCAGGGAACCGTCGAAACGGCGCCGCCTCAGCGGCAGCCGCAGCCGGCCAGGACCGAGGCTGTCCGGTCCAGGGCCGTCTTGTTGCCGGCAGCCCCGGGGGTGAGGCCGTTGCCGATGAAGGAGAAAACCAGGAGCCGGCCGTCGGCGTCCACGACGTAGCCGCTGAGGGCGATCACGGTGTTCAGCGTCCCGGTCTTGGCGCGGACCAGGCCGGCGCCCCGGGCGGTGCTGGTATCCGTGTACCGGCTGCCCAGTGTTCCGGTCAGTCCGGCCACGGGGAACCCGGCCAGGGCGGACCGGAGGCGGGTGTCCGTGCCGGTGGTCATCGCGCGGACGACGGCGGCGAGCTGCCGCGCCGAGACCTTGTTGTCCAGGGTCAGTCCGGCCAGGTCGGCTGCCCGGAGCGTGGCCGCGGGAATGCCCAGTTCCTGGAGCTGCCGCAGGACGGCCGCGACGGCGCCGGCGTTGCTGGCGGGTTTCCCGCTGGCCACCGCCACCATCCGGCCCAGCACCTCGGCGAGGTAGTTGTCCGAGGTGCGCAGCATCAGGTCGACCTGCTGGCTGACGGTGGCGGACTGCACTTCGGCGAGGACCTTGCCGGCCTGTCCGCCGGCGGCCGGGGAAGGCTTGCGCGCCGCGGGCAGCCTGGCGACGCCGGGTGCCACGGTGAGCCCCGCGGCGGCGCCGGCGGCCGAGAGCCGGGCGGCGAACGCCTCGGCCGCGGTCATGGCGGCGTCCCGGGGACGGGCTCCGGTGGTGACGGCGGGGTCGAAGCGGGCCGAGTTCAGTGCCAGCGGAAACAACGGCGCCACTTCGCCGGCGGCCACGTCCTCCGGGCTCCAGGCCGGGCTGAGGGACGGTCCGGTGAAGAGCGAATCGTCCAGCAGGACGGACACCGGGCCGGTTGTGCCGGCTTTCCGCAGGGCATCCACGGTGGACTCCGCCAGGGTGGCGAGCCCGGCACGGCCCAGGACCGCGTCCGGCGCGGACTTGCCGGCGCCCAGCAGCACATCTCCGCCGCCGGTCAGGACCACGGAACCGGGCTTGGGGCCGGCCACGACCCTCGTGCTGAAGCGCCGGTCCGGGCCCAGCGTGCGCAGCGCGGCGGTGGCGGTCAGCAGCTTGATGTTGGATGCCGGGGCGCGGACCTCGTCGCCGGACCGGTCGAAGAGCACCTTGCCGGTAATGGCGTCCTGCACCACGCCGCTGAAGGATCCGGCGCCGTCGGTCTTCAGCGTGGCGGTGAGGGCTGCGGTGAGGACCGCGGCTTCCGGTACCGGTGCCGCGTCACTGAGCGGCCGCATGGCGCCGGCGGTTCCCGGACCGCCGTCGGGCGTGCTGAGGCTGGCGGGCAACTGCTGCCAGGGTCCGGCCGCGGCGGGTTCCGGGGGCCGGGCCGGACCCCGGAATCCGGGGCTGACCGCCACGCCGGCGGGGACGGCGAGCGCGATGACCAGAAGGGTCAGCAGCAGCATCGGAATGGTGCGCCCCAGCGTTCCGGGCGCGTGAGCCGTGCCCTCCCGGCTCTTTCTGGGTTTCATGCTGCTGCTGGTCCTTTAGTCCTGAAATGTCCCCACTAGTTCCTGAAACCAGGGCCTGTCGCTATATCCTCAATAGTAGTCGGCGGCACCGGCACTGATTTTTTGCTGGTCGTGTGTGCCGCGCACCCCCTGAATCCGTCGAGGAGCATTCCATGAAGCATGACGTGACCATCGAGATCCCCAAGGGATCGCGCGTCAAGTACGAAGTCGACCACGAGACCGGCCGCGTCCGCCTGGACCGCGTCCTGTTCACCTCCATGCAGTACCCCACGCACTACGGTTTCTTTGAGAACACCCTCGGCGAGGACGGCGACCCGCTGGACGCCCTGGTGCTCCTGCAGGACTTCGACCTGTACCCCGGTGTGATCGTCGAGGCCCGCCCGATCGGCGTCTTCAACATGACCGACGACGGCGGCGGCGACGCCAAGGTCCTCTGCGTCCCGACGGATGCCCGTTTCGACCACATCAACGAGATCGGCGACGTCAGCGAGTTCCTGATCAAGGAGATCGAGCACTTCTTCACCCGGTACAAGGACCTGGAGCCGGGCAAGTGGGTCAAGGCCGAGGGCTGGGGCGACCGTGCCGCGGCCGAAGCCGAACTCGAGGCCTCGATCAAGCGCTTCGTCCCGGGCGCCGGACACTAGTCCCGCCCCCTTCAGAGCGCGAACGTACACTTGAGGCCCCCGAATCCGCGGATTTTGGGGCCTCAAGTGTACGTTCGCGCTCTGCCAGCCGTGGATCAGGAATGTGTGAAATCGTTGGTTCATGAACGCCGAGCCTGCCTTTAGCCCGCCCTGCGGCCCGGTCACCGGGTGGCGCGACGGCGGCGTGCTGCGCGCCACCGGAATCCCGTACGCCACCGCCGCACGTTTCCAGCCGCCGGCGCCCGCGCCGGACCGGACCGACACCCTGGCCGCCACCTCGCTCTCCCCCGCCTGCCCGCAGGCCCCGGTGCCGTTCCTGGACGACATCCTCGGCACCCGCTACGGGGAGCTTCCCGGCAGCGAGGACTGCCAGCGGCTCTCCATCACCATTCCGGAGGACCTGCACGACGGCGAACGCGTGCCGGTGATGGTCTGGCTGCACGGCGGTTCCTATACCTCCGGCTCGGGCGACCTGGCGATCTTTGACCCCAGGGCCCTCGTCGCCGAAAATCGCGTCATTGTGGTCTCCGTGACGTACCGCCTGGGCCTGTTCGGCTATCTGGCCACCGGCACCGGCCGGCCCGCCAACCTCGGCCTGCTGGACCAGCTGGAGGCCTTCCGCTGGGTGCAGCGCAACATCAGCGCTTTCGGCGGGGATCCGGAAAACGTCACGGCCTTTGGGCAGTCCGCCGGCGGCGACGCCGTCGCGCACCTGATGGCGACGCCGGAGGCGCCCGCCCTGTTCCGGCGCGCCATCATCCAGAGCGCGCCGCTGGGCATCACCCGGGGCCGGGACAAGATGAGCCGCGCCATGGGCGTCGCCGCGGAAGCCGTCACCGAAGACACCCCGGCGATGGACGTCGTGGAGATCGAGGAGCACGTGTCGCAGGTGGCCCGGAAGTTCGGGCTGATCGCGGCCATGCCCTTCGGCACCCAGTACGGGCACGCGCCCCTGCCGCCGGAGTCCGGGATTGAGCAGGCCTGGAACAGCACGGCCCCCGGCATCGAGGTCCTGATCGGGCACACCTCCGAGGAGGCCCGGATGTTCCTGCCCCGCAACCGCGCGGTCAGCCGCCTGGCCAAGGTCCCGGTACTCGGAACCGCCGCCGTCAAGGCCATCAACTGGGCCGTGACCGAGGCGGTATACGGCCGGTCCGCCAGGCGGTTCGCCCGGCGCCACGCGCGGGCCGGCGGCACGGCGTACAGCTATGTGCTGTCCTGGGCCGCGCCGGGGAACTTCTACGGGGCCGCGCACACCGTGGACCTGCCGCTGCTCTTCGGCGACCGGCAGACCTGGGCCGGAGCCGGGCTGCTCACCGGCGCCAGCTGGGAGGACATCAACGCCCACGGCCGGGCCCTGCGCGCCGTGTGGGCCCGCTTTGCCTCGGGGAAGGGCCTGGAGCGCCGCGGCGGGATTCCCGGCGCGTTCCGGTACCGCTCGCTGTGAGCCGGACGAAGGGCTGATGCCGTGACCGTGTCGCCGAACACCCCGGACGGGCCGCGGATGCTGACCCTCGGCGTCGACCTCGCCGCGGCCACAAAAAAGACCGCGGCAGCCGTGATCGAGTGGGGCGGGGGCACCGCCCGCCTGTCGCACCTGTCGCTCGGCGTGGACGACGACGAGATTGTGCGGCTTTTCGGCGCCAGCGACATGACCGGGATCGATTGCCCCGTGGGCTGGCCGGACGCGTTCCTGCCGTTCATCGCGGGACACTTGGCCGGCGAGGCGCACCCGGTGCTGGACTACGACGGTATCGAGGGCCGCCGGCTACTGGCCTACCGCGACACCGACCGCTTCGTCACCGCGCGGACCGGGCTGATCCCGCTCAGCGTCTCCGCCGACCGGCTGGCGCACCCGGCGATGCGCTGCGCCGTCATCCAGGCCAAGATCGCCCTGGCCCACGGGCTCCAGGCCAGGGACGGCAGCGGCCGGCTGGCCGAGGTCTACCCGGCCGCGTCGCTGAAGTCCTGGGGCCTGCTGGCCCGCGGCTACAAGGGCCGCGGCGGCGCGGAAACGCAGCGGCTGGGTGAACTCCTGGACGGGCTCCGGCAGGCGGCACCGTGGCTGGACCTGGCCGAACATGAGGACGAGCTGGCCGGCTCGGACGACATGTTCGACGCGCTGATCGCCTCGCTGACCGCGCGGGCCGTGGCCCTCGGCGCGACCCTTCGTCCCGACGCCGGCCACGCCCGGGCCGCCCGGTCCGAGGGCTGGATCCATCTGCCCACCGGGGGGCTGTCCGGGCTCACCGGCCCTTAGCCGGCCCGCGGCGCGGGCTGCTACCCGGCTAAGGGCCGGCCGGGACGCGGCTATTTAGGTACGCGGCTATTCAGAGCTGAGCGTCCAGCCGCTGATCTCCTTCGCATCCTCGCCGTGCTCCCGGGTGTGGTTGTGCGCACGGATGCGCCGGTCCTGCAGCGACTGGCGCAGCAGCGAGTGCCGTTCCGCCAGGCCCGGCACCCGGTCGATCGCGTCGATGGCCAGCTGGTAGCGGTCGATCCCGTTCAGCATGGCCATGTCGAACGGCGTCGTGGTGGTGCCTTCCTCCTTGTAGCCGCGCACGTGCAGGCCGTCCTGGTTGGTCCGGCGGTACGCCAGCCGGTGGATCAGCGACGGGTAGCCGTGATAGGCGAAAATGATCGGCTTGTCCGCGGTGAAGATGCCGTCAAAGTCCCGGGACGAGAGGCCGTGCGGGTGCTCGGCGGCGTCCTGGAGCCGCATCAGGTCCACCACGTTCACCACCCGGATCTTCAACCCGGGCGCCCCTTCCTTGAGTAGTTCGGCCGCCGCCACCGTCTCCACCGTGGGGACGTCCCCCGCGCAGGCCAGCACGACGTCGGGCTCCTCGCCCGGAACCTCCGACCCGGCAAATTCCCAGATCCCCAGGCCGCGCTGGCAATGGTGCGCCGCCTCGGCGGGCCCCAGCCAGGTGGGTGAGGGCTGCTTGCCGCTGACCACGATGTTGACGTAGTCCCGCGAGGCGAGGCAGTGCTCCATCACGGAGAGCAGGGTGTTGGCGTCCGGCGGCAGGTAGACGCGGATAACCTCCGCTTTCTTGTTCACCGCGTGGTCGATGAAGCCGGGGTCCTGGTGCGAGAAGCCGTTGTGGTCCTGCTGCCAGACGTGGGAGGAAAGCACGTAGTTCAGCGAGGCGACCGGCTGGCGCCAGGGCAGCTCGCGGTGGACCTTGAGCCATTTGGCGTGCTGGTTGAACATCGAGTCGACAATGTGGATGAACGCCTCGTAACAGCTGAACACCCCGTGCCGGCCGGTCAGCAGGTAGCCTTCCAGCCAGCCCTGGCACAGGTGCTCGCTGAGGACCTCCATCACCCGGCCGGCGCGCGCCAGGTGCTCGTCGATCTCTTCGATCCGGTACTGCCAGACCTTGTCCGTCACCTCATACACGTCCTGCAGCCGGTTGGACGCCGTCTCGTCCGGACCGAACAGACGGAAGGTCTCCGGGTTGAGCGCAATCACGTCCCGCAGCCAGCCGCCTAGGGTCAGCATGGCGCTGACCCGCTCCTGGCCCGGCCGGGCGACGTCCACTGCGTGGTCCGTGTAGCCGGGCAGCAACAGGTCCCGCAGCAGGACGCCGCCATTGGCATGCGGGGTGGCGCTCATCCGCAGCTTCCCGCCGGGGGCGTTCGCGGCTACGTCGGGCCGGAGCCGGCCCTCGCCGTCGAACAGTTCGTCCGGGCGGTAGGACTCCAGCCACCGGCCGAGCTGCGCCAAGTGTTCGGGGTTGGTACGGACTTCGGCCAGGGGCACCTGGTGGCTGCGCCAGGTGCCTTCCACCTGCAGCCCGTCGACCGTCTTCGGGCCGGTCCAGCCCTTGGGTGAGCGCAGCACGATCATCGGCCACGCGGCGGCTGGCGCGTCGTTGCCGCCGGCCCCGCCGGCTGTTGTTGCGGTCCTGCGGGCCGCCTGGATCGCCCGGATGTCGGCCAGGCAGCGGTCCAGCACCGCGGCGAAATCGCGGTGCGCGGCCGCGGTGTCCTCCGGGTCGGTGACGGTCACGAAGTGCGGTTCATGGCCGTACCCGCGGAGCAGCTGCTCCAGCTGGGCCTCCGGCATCCGCGCCAGAATCGTGGGGTTGGCGATCTTGAAGCCGTTCAGGTGCAGGATCGGCAGCACGGCACCGTCCGCGGCCGGGTCCAGGAAGTTGTGCGAGTGCCAGCTCGCGGCCAGCGGCCCCGTCTCCGCCTCACCGTCGCCGATCACGACGGCGGTGATCAGCTGCGGGTTGTCGAACACCGTGCCGTAGGCGTGCGCCAGCGAGTAGCCGAGTTCGCCGCCTTCATTGATGGAGCCCGGGGTTTCCGGGGCGGCGTGGCTGGGAATGCCGCCGGGGTAGGAGAACTGCCGGAACAGCTCGGCCAGGCCGTCCTCGTCCGGGCCCACGTTGCTGTAGATCTCGGAATAGGTGCCCTCCAGCCATGCGTTCGCGACGACGGCGGGCCCGCCGTGGCCGGGGCCGGCAACGAACAGCATCTCCTGGGAATCCCGCCGGATGACCCGGTTCAGGTGCGAGTAGATGAAGTTCAGCCCCGGCGTGGTCCCCCAATGGCCGAGCAGGCGCGACTTGGTGTCCGCGGCGCTCAGCGGTTCGCGCAGCAGCGGGTTGGAGCGCAGGTAAATCTGGCCCACGGACAGATAGTTGGCCGCCCGCCACCACCGGTCCACCAGGCCAAGTTCGTCCGCGCCGGCCGTCTCCGCGGTCCGCTGCCCTGTCCCCTGCTCCAACCCATCAGCCACTGCTGCACTCCGCCCCGGTTCGTGCCGCCGTCGGCAGCGTCTTGATCCATCGCAACATTTCCGGCGGCCCGAGACAAGCCCGCCGCGCGTCCGGGCGGGGGCCGCGGCGGGTCTGTGACGGGGGCTGTCCCGGGTACTTGCCTCGCGTTTGCCACGCGGTAGTGTGGCATCCAGTATGTTCACGCTGACCATCAACCAAACCGACAGCCGGCGCGACGGCGACCGTGTGCCGCAGCTCCTCAAGGACCTGCGGCACATTCCCGCGCGCCTCGACTTCGACCGCTCGGTGGAGGATGAGGTCCAGGGCATCCTGGACTGCCCGCGGCAGGCCGTCGAGGCGGCGCTGATCGCCCTGCGGACGGGTGCCTGGTACGTCGGCATCGGAGTCGGCCCGGTCAACGAACCGCTGCCGAACCAGATCAAGGACGCCTCCGGCCACGGACTGATTTATGCGCGCCGGGCGGTGGACCGGCTGAGGAACAGCAAGGAACGCATCCCGGTGGCGGTTGAGGGCCCGTACTCGGACCTGGCCGCGGAAGCCGAGGCCGTGCTGCGGCTGCTGGGCCATATTGTGCACGACCGAAGCGCCGCCGAGTGGCGGGTACTGGACCTGCTCACCCCCGGCGTCCGCGGCCAGCAGAAGGCCGTAGCCGAGGAATTGGGGATCACCACCCAGGCCGTGAGCAAGGCCGTGGCCCGGTCGCAGTGGAATGAGGAGCACGCGGCCCGGCCCGCCGCCGCCCGGCTGCTGGGCCTGATCCTCGAAGTCCGTTAGGCCGGACCCGCCCCGCAGCAGCCTCCCGCAGCCGCCTTAGCCGAGGATGCTGCGCAGCACGTGCGCGGCGCCGTCGTCGTATACCGAGTGGGTGACCTCGTCAGCGGCGGCGATCACCTCGGCCGGCGCCTGTCCCATCGCCACGCCCCGGCGCGCCCAGGTGAGCATTTCGATGTCGTTGCGGCCGTCGCCGACGGCCACCGTGCGGTGCACGCCGATGCTGAGGCGCCCGCGCAGCTGCTCCAGGGCGCTGGCCTTGGTGACGCCGGCGGCGGCAATGTCCAGCCAGGCCGTCCAGCCGACGGAGTAGGTGACGCCGGCGAGGCCCACGTGGCGGATCGCCGCGTTGAACTCCTCAGGCGTGTTCTCGGAGCTGAACACCACAACGCGGACGGCGGTGGCCTCCAGCATGGTCTGGAAGTCGACGCCGATCGCCTCGACGCCGAAGCTGGCGTCCTGGAAGCGTTCGGTGGAGAGGAAGTTGCCGTTCTCGTCCTCGAGCGCATACTTGGCCGAGGGCAGCCGCTTGCGCAGCGCCCGGAGCGCGGGGCCGGGGTCGAAGGTGGCCTTGTGCAGCACCTGGTAGCCGTCGGCGAGCCCGGAATCCACGCGCAGCGTAACGCCGCCGTTGGAGCAGACCGCGTAGCCGGTCTCGATGCCGATGTGCTCGATGATGGGCAGGGTGGCGTTGAGCGAACGGCCCGTCGCGATCATGACCTCGTGCCCGGCAGCCACCACGGCCTGCGCGGCTTCCCGGACGGGAACGGACATGTGCCCGTCGTGGTCGACGAGGGTTCCGTCGACGTCGAGGGCGATCATCATTTTTTCGTTTGCTTCGCGCTGGTCATCGTTGCCAGCGACTGAGGCTTCAGTCAATGTAGTCATCCAATAAGTAGAGCAGACACCGCCGACAGCTGCTAGGACGCGCGCCACAGCGGCGCGTGAAGCCTGGGTAAACAGCTGCCGACGGCGGGTGGGCTAGAGGACGGGAAGTACCGTCATGCCGCCGAGGTACTTCTGCAGTGCGGCCGGGACGTTGACCGAGCCGTCCGGGTTCTGGTGGTGTTCCAGGATGGCGACGATCCAGCGGGTCGTGGCGAGGGTGCCGTTGAGGGTGGCCACCGCACGGGTGCCCTTGGGCGCGCCGTCCTCGTTGAGCACCCGTTCGCGGATGTTGAGCCGGCGGGCCTGGAAGGTGGTGCAGTTGGAGGTGGAGGTCAGCTCGCGGTAGGCGCCCTGGGTGGGGACCCAGGCTTCGCAATCGAACTTGCGGGCCGCCGAGGTGCCAAGGTCCCCCGCGGCGGTGTCGATCACGCGGTAGGGCAGCTCGCACTTGGCGAGCATTTCCTCTTCCCAGGCCAGCAGGCGGGCGTGCTCGGCGGCGGCCTCTTCAACCGTGGTGTAGATGAACATCTCCACCTTGTTGAACTGGTGGACGCGGATGATGCCGCGGGTGTCCTTGCCGTGCGAACCGGCTTCGCGGCGGTAGCAGGAGCTTTGCCCGGCGTAGCGGATCGGGCCGCCGGTGAGGTCCAGGATTTCGTCCGCGTGGTAGCCGGCGAGGGCCACCTCGGACGTTCCCACGAGGTAGAGGTCGTCTTCGGCGAGGCGGTAGATCTCGGCGTCGTGCTTGACGTCGAATCCGGTGCCCTGCATGGTTTCGGGACGGACCAGCGTCGGGGTGATCATGGGGACGAAGCCGGCGTCGATGGCCTGTTCCATGGCCATCTGGAGCAGCGCCATTTCGAGCCGGGCGCCGACGCCGCGCAGGAAGTAGAAGCGCGATCCGGAAACCTTCGCGCCGCGTTCCATGTCGATCGCGCCGATCAGCTCGCCGATCTCCAGGTGGTCCCTCGGCTCGAAGTCGGGGAATTCGCGCGGCGTTCCGACCGTCTTAACCACCACGTAGTCATCCTCGCCGCCCGCCGGGACGCCGTCCTCCACCAGGTTGGGGATGCCTCGCAGGAGCTCCTCCTGGGCGGCCTGGGCGACGTCGGCCTCGGCCGAGGCTTCCTTGACCGAAGCGGCGAGCACCTTGACCTCTGCGAGCAGGGCCTGCTTCTCCTCGCCCTTGGCCTGGGCCACCTTCTTGCCGAAGGCGTTCTGCTCGGCCCGCAGGTTTTCGAATCGGATCAGTGCCGCGCGCCGGGCCGCATCCGCGGCGATGATCGCGTCCACCACGGATTCATCGGCGCCGCGGGCGCGCTGGCTGGCACGGAACTTGTCCGGATTTTCGCTGAGGTCTTTTACGTCGATCACCAGATAAGAGTATCGAATCCGGGGGCCGCGACCGGGCAGTCCTGCCGGGTCGCGGGCGCGGGATAGTGTTGGAGCATCATGCGCGACTGGCTGCTCTACCTCATCATCGCTGGAGCCCTGGTATTTGCCCTCTCCAGTTGGTGGGGCGTGCGCCGGCTGAAGGCCAAGCACACCCGCAGCGCCGTCTGGGAAGACACGCACAACCCCGGCCTGGCCAGGCAGAAGGTCGCCGTCGTGATGAACCCGATCAAGTCCAGGTCGGCGGAGGCCCGGGTCCTGGTCGAAAGCGCCTGCCTCGCGGCCGGCTGGGAGGCCCCTCGCTTCTTCGAAACCACTGCCGAGGACCCCGGGTTCTCGCAGGCCCGGGCCGCCGTCGACTATGGGGCCGACGTCGTCCTTGTGGGCGGCGGCGACGGCACCGTCCGCGTGGTGGCAGACGCCCTTGCGCACACTGACATCGCCATGGGGCTCCTCCCGCTGGGCACGGGCAACCTGCTGGCCCGCAACGTCCATCTCGACATCGGGGACCTGCACGGTTGCGTCGAGATTGCGCTGTTCGGCCACCAGCGCTTCATCGACACCGCCCGCATGAGGGTGGAGAACGCCCTGACCGGCCAGTCCGAGGACCACGCCTTCCTGGTGATCGGCGGGATCGGCATGGACGCCGAGGTGGTGGGCGACACCAACGACGGGCTCAAGAAAGCGGTGGGCTGGCTGGCCTACACGGAGGCCGGGGTGCGGCATCTTCCCGGCCGCCGCAAGCGGGTCTCGATCTCGCTGGACGACCAGCCCGAACAGTCCCGGAAAATCCGCAGCGTGCTATTCGCGAACTGCGGCCTGATCCCCGGCGGAATCGACTTCATCCCGCAGGCCATGATCGACGACGGCATGCTGGATGTGGTGGTGATGAGCCCACGCAGCGCCATTGGCTGGCTGGCGATGTATTGGAAGATCGTGCTGAAGCACAAAAGAAACCTGCCGGTGATGACGTACTACCGCTCCGGCAAAATCGTGATCAAGTGCGCCGAACCGATGCCCACTCAGGTCGACGGCGATCCGTCCGGCGAGGCCACCACGGTCACCGTCCGGGTGGCCCCCCGCTCGCTGCTGGTCCGGGTCAAAGAGGACGAAGCCAGGGACGCCGCGCTGACGGCGGGCGGGGCCGGCAGCCAGCCGGGGCGGGACGCCAACTAGGCGCAGCACCCCGGCCGGCCGGCGTCCCGACAGGGCCGCCTGGCGGGCAGCCTAGCGGGGCCGCCTGGCGGGCAGCCTGGCGGGCGCCCCGACGGGGAGTTGGCTGGCCTAGCTGGCTTCCTTTTTGGCGTCTGCTTCCTTCTTCGCATCCGCGGCCGCCTTGGCGGCGCGGGCCTCGGACTGTTCGCGGATCATCGCCTGCTCCTCTTCGAAGCGCAGCCGGTCCGCACGATCGGCGTCGTCGCCGTCCCAGTCCTGGTTTTCAGCAGTCGGCTTGGGATTAACAATCATTCCCTGGCCGTCATTTTCTGTGCTGGTGCCTGACATGACCTGCTCTTTCCGGTAGAGGGCTACCCAAATATGGATCAGGCAAGCATACGCACAGTTTCCATGGGGAGGAAGTGCCGGATGTGGCGTTTGTCTACGCTGTGGGCGAAGCCTCCGGCTTATATTCCGGAACCACAGATGCCCCGGTGAGTATGTCTTCGACCCAGGCATGGGCGGCCCGGAATGCCTGGTCCGACGTGTGCGGCGCGACATCTGCGCGCTGGCCGTCGGCCCGGCCGTAGGAGCCCAGAAACCTGGTCGCGGGGCTGATCCGGTGCAGCCCCGCGAGCGCGTCGGCCACCCGCGCGTCGCCCACGTGGCCGTCGGCGTCGATGCTGAAGAAGTAGTGGCCCAGGTACTGGCCGGTGGGCCGCGACTCGATCCGGCTCAGGTTCACGCCGCGGGTGGCGAACTGGTCCAGGATCTCCATCAGTGCGCCGGGCCGGTCCTCCGGAAGCGGGACCACCACCGTGGTCTTGTCCGCCCCGGTCCGTTCCGGCAACACACCGGGCCGGCCGACGAGCACAAAGCGGGTGACCGCTCCCGGGTTGTCGCCGATGTTTTCGGCCAGCACGGCCAGGCCGGGTTGCTCGGCGGCGACTATCGGGGCGCAAATGGCGGCGTCATAGTGCGGGTCGCCTTCCAGCAGGCCCAGTGCCGCTGCGGCTGTGGAAGACCCCGGGATATATTCTGCATCAGGAATATTCGTGTCGACCCAGAGCCTGCACTGCGCCCAGGCGTGGCCGTGGGTGGAAACCCGGCGGATGTCCTCGATCCGGACGCCCGGCCGGGCCACCAGCACGAAGCTGATGGGCACCAGGGCCTCGCGGAGGATCCGCAGCTCCTGGCCGGTGGCGATCGCGTCCAGGGTCGCGGTGACCCCGCCCTCGACGGAGTTCTCGATCGGCACCATCGCCGCGTCCGCCGATCCGTCGCGGACCTTGTCCAGCGCCGTGTTCACGTTCGAGGACGGAATGCGGACCGCCTCCGCGGCACCGGGCACCTGCATCAAGGCCGCCTCGGTGAACGTGCCTTCGGGGCCGAGGAAGGTGTAGGTGACAGGGGACGCGGGCATGGGTTCTTCCTTCGTTTACAGGATGACGGGCTTGAGCCCGTTGTCAGACACGAGCGGCAGGCCGTTCTCAAGCCACTGGTCCATGCCGCCGGCCACGTTCACCGCGGAATAGCCCTGGCCGACGAGCCATTGCACGGCGCGGAAAGAACGTCCGCCGGTGCGGCAGATGACGTAGAGGTCCTCGTCCGGGTCCAGTTCGTCGAGCCGGGCCGGGAGCTGGTCGAGGGGAATATGCACAGCGCCCTCCGCGTGGCCGGCAGCCCACTCGTAGTCCTCGCGTACATCCAGAATGCGCGCCGCTTCGGGCATATCGGAAACGGTCACGGTGTCGATATCGCTCATGGTCGTCCTCTCCGCTGGTACCAGGGTTCTTCCCCCAGCGTATCGCCAGCCGTCGGAGCCAGGTCCAAACCAGCGGCAGGTTACGCTTCTGGAGAGCGCAAAGGAGACCCATGGCAGCCGCACGGCGCACGATTCCGGCCCCTCGGCCACCCCGCCACCACCGGGCATGCCCTCCCCCGGCCGCCGCGGTCGGACATGCTGCCACAATGTCCAATGCTGGCCACGAAGAATGGGCATGTCCCCCGGGCGCGGAAGTCCGCACGGACCGCCACCACCGGGCATGCCCTCCCCCGGCCGCCCCGGTTGGACATGCAGCCACTATGTCCAACGCCGTGCCCGAAGAATGGGCATGTCCCCCGGGCGCGGAAGCCCGCGCGGCCCGCCACCACCGGAAGCCCCTCCACCGTGGCTGAGATCCACGAACTGTCGGCGGTCGCGCTCCGGGATGCCCTGCGCTCCGGCGAACTTTCCGCCCGACAGGCCGCGGCGCATTACCTGGACCGCATTGCGTCCGAGAACCCGCACCTTGGCGCCTTCATTACTGTCACCGCTGAGCAGGCGCTCAAGGACGCCAACGCCGCGGACAGCCGCCACGCCCGCGCCTCCGCCGCGTCCACGAGCGACGACGGCGGCCCGGCCCTGCCGCTGCTGCACGGGATGCCGACCGCTTTTAAAGACCTGACCGACGTCGCGGGTGTCGCCACCACGCACGGCAGCGCCGCCCTGGACCACAGGCCGGCCCCGGCCGACGGCGCCCTCGCCGCCACACTGAAGGGCGCCGGGGTTGTTTCGCTGGGTAAGACGCAGGTCCCGGAGTTCGGGCTGACGGCTTACAGCGAGAACCGGATCGCCCCGCCCTCACGCAACCCCTACGCGCTGAGCCGGAGCTCCGGCGGCTCCTCGGGCGGCAGCGCTGCCGCCGTCGCCGCGGGGCTGCTTCCTTTCGCGCCAGGGTCCGACGGCGGCGGCTCCATCCGGATTCCCGCCGCCGCATGCGGCCTGGTGGGCCTGAAGCCGGGCCGCGGGCTGGTCCCGTCCGGGGAAAGCACCGGCGACCCTGCCGGACTAGTGGTCGCCGGCCCGCTGGCCCGCTCCGCGGCCGACGCCGCCCTGATGCTCGACGCCCTCGTCCCGCCGCGCCCGACCCGCCAATCACCGGGAGAACCAGCCGGCAGCCGGGGCAGCTACCTCCAACTGGCTGGCCAGGACCCGCCCCGGCTGCGGATCGGCATCAGCCTGGACAGCCCCTGGCAGGCGGTCTTCCCTTTCACCCCGGACCGCGAAGCCCTCGATGCGCTCAACACGGGTATCAGGCTGCTGGAGGCGGCCGGGCATGAGACCGGCGAGGCGGCCATCCGCTACGACAACCGTTACCCCGGCGCGTTTACGACGGCGTGGACCGCCGGCGTCGGGAGCGCCCGCATCGCGCCGCAGCGCGAGGCCCTCCTGACCCCGTTAACCCGGACCTTCCGGCGCCGCGCCCAGCAGCGCAGCGCTGCGAAATTGAACGAGGCCCTCGGGTTCCTGCGCCAGTTCCAGCGGGACACTGTCGCCCAGTTCTCGGCCTGGGACCTGGTGCTGAGCCCCGCGTTGGCACAGACGCCCCGGCCGGTGGGCTGGTTCACGGGCGCCGCGCACGGCGACGGCTACTGGCCGGCCGAGTGGCCCGCCGACGCCGACGACGACTATCGCAAGCAGTGCGAGTTTGCCCCGTGGTCCTCGCTGGTCAACGTCTGCGGGCTGCCCGCGATCAGCATTCCGGTGCACTGGACGGGCGGGTCGCCGGGTGAAGGGCTGCCGATGGGCATCCAGCTGGTCGGGCCGATGGGTTCCGAGGCGCTACTGCTCCAAGTGGCCGGGCAACTGGGCTTCTAGGCAGCCGCCGGCCGGGATTTCCCGGGTCCGGCCGCGTGCGGTTTACTGGTCCAAACGCGGTTTAACGACACGAGAGGGATCGATGAAGATCACCGGTGCAGTACTTGAGGAAATCGGCCGCCCCCGGCCCTTCGCGGAGTCGAAGCCGATCAGTATCTCGGAACTGGAGCTCTCCGCCCCCGGGCCCACGGAGATCCTCGTCCGGCTCGAGGCCGCCGGCATCTGCCACTCGGACCTCAGCGTCGTCGACGGGAACCGGGTGCGCCCGGTGCCCATGCTGCTGGGCCACGAAGCCGCCGGACGCGTCGTCGAGGTCGGCGCGGAGGTCACCGACCTGCAGCCCGGCCAGCGCGTCGTCATGTCCTTCCTGCCGCGTTGCGAGCAGTGCGCCAACTGCGCCGCGGACGGCCGGCTGCCGTGCAGCGCCGGTTCCAAGAGCAACAACGAGGGCACCCTGTTGCATGGCTCCATGCACCTGAGCCGCGGCGGCGAACAGATCTACCACCACCTCGGCGTCTCCGGCTTCGCCAGCCACGCCGTCGTGGACCGGGCCTCCGCGGTGCCGGTCGGCGACGACATCCCGCCGGACATCGCGGCCGTGCTGGGCTGCGCGGTGCTCACCGGCGGCGGCGCCGTGCTGAACGCCGCGAAACCCGGGCCCGAGGACAGCATCATGATCGTCGGGCTCGGCGGCGTCGGGATGGCCGCGCTGATCACCGCGGTCTCCCAGGGCGTCTCGCGGATCGTCGCCGTGGACACCCTGGACGAAAAACTGGAGCACGCCCGCCGTCTCGGGGCGCACGAAACGTACACCCCGCAGCAGCTGGCCGAACAAGGCGTCAAGGCCAAGTTCGTCGTCGAATGCGCCGGCAGTGCGCGGGCGTTCGAGACCGCCTTCGCGGCGACCGACGTCGGCGGCACCACGATCACGGCCGGCCTCCCCTCACCTGAGGCGCGCGCCCAGCTCTCCCCGCTGACCATCACGGCGGAGGCGCGCACGATCATCGGCAGTTACCTCGGCTCGGCCGTGCCCGCCCGGGACATCCCCAAGTACGCCCAGCTCTGGCGGGACGGAAAACTCCCCGTCGAGGAGCTCATTTCGTCCCGGATCGCCCTGGCGGACATCAACCAGGCCATGGACCAGCTCGCGGACGGAAAAGCGGTCCGCCAGGTCATCATGTTCGACGCCGGCTAGCCTGGCCGAGGGTGCCTCCCCTCCCGCAGCCTGGGCCGAGCCGGGCCGCGAAACACCCGCGGATTGACTTGCCCCGGACCGCCGCGGATGTGACAATCGCCCGCCGCGGTGTCAGCATTAAGTAAATGAGCACAACTCATTTAGCCGATCCCCCCGCTACAACGCCGGGCGATACCTCGTTTTTTGGCCACCCAAAGATGCTGGCCAGCCTCTTCTCCGTAGAAATGTGGGAGCGCTTCTCCTTCTACGGAATGCAGGGGATCCTCCTCTATTACATGTACTTCACAGCCGCCGAGGGCGGCCTTGAGATTGACAAGGCCCTCGCCGCCAGCCTGGTCGGCGCCTACGGCGGCGGTGTCTACCTCTCCACCATCCTGGGCGCCTGGCTCGCGGACCGGCTCTTCGGCTCCGAGCGTGTGCTCTTCGGTTCCGCGATCATGATCATGGCCGGCCACATCGCCCTGGCCCTCATCCCGGGGATCCCGGGCCTGGTCGCCGGCCTCGTGCTGGTCGGCGTCGGATCCGGCGGCCTCAAGGCCAACGCCACCGCGCTGGTCGGAAGCCTGTACCGCGAGAAGGACGAGCGCCGCGACGCCGGGTTCTCCATCTTCTACATGGGCATCAACGCCGGCGCCCTGATCGGCCCGCTGGTCACCGGCTGGCTGCAGGAAAGCCAGGGCTTCCACTGGGGCTTCGGCGCCGCCGCCGTCGGCATGGCCGTGGGACTAGGCATCTACGCCCTCGGCCGCAACAAGCTGCCTGAAGAGGCGCACCGGGTACCGAACGCACTGCCCGCCGCCAAACGCACCCGCTACGGCCTGATCTTCGCCGGTCTCGCCGTGGTCATCGCCGTGCTGCTGGCCACCGGCGCCGTCAACGCCGGCAACCTTGCCCTCTCCATGGCGTACGCGGCCATCGGCGCGTCGGTGCTGTACTTCGTGCTGATCTTCAGCAGCAAGAAGGTCAACGCCACCGAGCGCAGCCGGGTGGCAGCGTTCATCCCGCTGTACATTGCCTCCGCCGCCTTCTGGGCGCTCTTCCAGCAGCAGTTCACCTTCATTGCCGTGTACTCGGAGGAGAAACTGGACCGGAACCTGTTCGGCTGGGAAATGCCGGCGGCCTGGGTCCAGTCGATCAACCCGGTATTCATCATCATCTTCGCCGGCGTGATGGCCGCCCTGTGGACCCGGCTGGGACGCAGGCAGCCGGGCTCGGCGCTGAAGTTCTCGATCGGCCTCTTCGTGATGGGCCTGGCGTTCCTGGCCTTCATCCCGCTGGCCGGCGAGGGCAAGACGCCGCTGCTGGCCCTGGTGGGAATCCTGCTGCTGTTCACGCTGGCCGAACTGTTCCTCTCCCCCATCGGCCTGTCCGTGACCACCAAGCTGGCCCCCAAGGCCTTCCACACCCAGATGGTTGCTCTGTTCTTCCTCTCGGTTTCGCTGGGCACCACGCTGGCCGGCCTGCTGTCGGGGCTCTACAACCCGGACGACGAACTGCCGTACTTCATCGGCGTCGGCGGCACCGCGATGCTTCTAGCCGTCGGCCTGGCCGCGGCCTCGCCTGCCATCAAGAAGCTCATGGGCGGCGTACGCTGAGCTGAATGAGCACCCGAGATCGCCCGCCGGTTGAGGCGCGCGTCTACGTCCCCGCCCCCGGCGAGGCGTCCGACGTCGAACTCATGCCTGCGGGCGATGTCACTGAAGGCGTGGTGCGGGTTGGCGGGACCATCCGCCGCCCGCACCAGCCGCAGAGCCTCGCCGTCGCCGGTTACCTCGACTGGCTCGAGGACGCCGGTTTTGACGGTTCCCCGCGGTACCTGGGCCGGGACGCGGACGGCCGGGACGTGCTGACCTTCCTGCCGGGGCAGTGCGCCGGCCCGCTCCCGGAGACCTGGGTGCAATCCGAGGAGCTGCTGGCCTCGGTGGCGCGGTTGCTGCGCCGGCTCCACACCGCCTCTGCCGGTTTTGTGCCGGATACCCACCCGTTTCCGCCCCGCTTTATCCCAGCGGGCGCAGTCAGCCAGGATCCTGTGGAACTCGTGTGCCACCTTGACGTCACGCCGCAGAACGTGGTGGTCCGGGACGGCCTCGCCGCCGGGCTGGTGGACTTCGACCTCGCCGGCCCCAGCACGGCCCTCAAGGACGCCTTTAATACCGCCATGCACTGGGCGCCGCTCCGCGACCCGGCGGACGCGTGGCCGGGCTGGGAGGGAACGGACCCGTTGCGGCGGCTCCGGATTTTCGCCGACGCATACGGCTGGGGCGAGGAGGAACGGCTGGCGCTGCCGGCTTTCGGGATCGAGGCAACGGCGCTGAGCTATGAACGGATGCGGCACAACGCGGCGGTGCTCGGCGGGGGCTGGGCCCGGATGTGGAACGACGGAGTGGGCGGACTGATCCTGCGCCGCCGCGGCTGGCTGGAGGCCAACGCGGAGCGGCTGGTGGCCGCGCTTAGCGGGTGATGAAATCCGCGTTTGCGAAGGCGACGCCCAGCGTGACCACCACCAAAAGGGTGATGGCGATCGCGGCATAACCGAGGACCAGGCCCGCGATGGCGAGGCCCTTGCCGCCTGGCTCGCGGTTGAGCGCCAGGTGACCGAGGACGACGGCGGCCAGCTGCGGGAGCAGGAAGAAGCCGAAGCCCAGGAAAGCCGCGATGCCGCAGCACAGGCTCGCGATGCTCAGGCCCTTCGGAGCGGGAGCCACGCCGTAGTAGTAGGGCTGGCCGTAGGCGTCGGCGTAGGGACCCGCCTGCTGGCCATAGGCGTCGTAGTTGCCCGCCGGCTGCCCCAGGTGCGGCGCCCCCGCCGGCATCGGCGGAACGTGGCCGTCGCTTCCGTACGGCGGACGGTACGGCGGCGGCTGGTAGCCCCGGTACGCCTCGCCGTTCCCGGGCCTGGGCTGCTCGGTCATGAAATTCCCCTCTGACATGTATACGTCCAGACTAGCGCCGTGCCGATTTCCCGGCCGTAGCTGCAGCGTCACAGCGGGCCCGTTTCCAGCGAAATCATGTTGCCAGGCCCCCTCGTCTGGCATGCTGGAGCCATGGCTAGCCGCGCGGGCACAGTTGCCCAACCCCAAGACCTTGTTGACCTCACTGCGCTCCTGGACGCGTACTACGACGTTTCGCCGGATCTGGGGGACCCAGGCCAGCGGGTGGCGTTCGGGACCTCCGGCCACCGCGGTTCGAGCCTCAAGGCATCGTTCAACGAACCGCATATCCTGGCCATCACCCAGGCCATCGTGGAATACCGCGCCGGCCAGGGCATCACCGGGCCGCTGTACCTCGCCAAGGACACGCATGCCCTGAGCGAGCCAGCGCAGAACTCCGCGCTTGAGGTCCTCGCCGCGAACGGCGTGCACGTGCTGATCGACGCCCGCCACGGCTACACGCCCACCCCGGCGCTGAGCCACGCCATCCTGACGCACAACAACAACTCCGCCGCCGGAGCGCCGCAGGCCGACGGCATCGTGGTGACGCCGAGCCACAACCCGCCCGGCGACGGCGGCTTCAAGTACAACCCGCCGCACGGCGGCCCGGCCGACACCGACGCCACCGGCTGGATCGCCAACCGTGCCAACGAGCTGCTCGAGAACGGACTGCGCGGGGTCAAGCGGGTTCCCATCGCGGACGCCATGGCCGCGGACACCACCGGCAAGTTCGACTTCCTGAGCAGCTACGTCGATGACCTGCCCTCGGTGCTGGACCTGAACGCGATCCGCGAGGCGGGCGTCCGGATCGGCGCCGACCCCATGGGCGGCGCGTCGGTGGATTACTGGGGCGAAATCGGCGAACGCCACCATTTGAACCTCACCGTGGTGAACCCGACCGTGGACCCGCAGTGGGCCTTCATGACGCTGGACTGGGACGAGAAGATCCGGATGGACTGCTCCTCTCCCTCAGCCATGGCCTCCCTGATCAACCGCATGGCTGTCGGTGCGGACGGGTCCGCACCCTTCGACGTTGCCACCGGCAATGACGCCGACGCCGACCGGCACGGCATCGTCACGCCGGATGGCGGGCTGATGAACCCGAACCACTACCTCGCCGTCGCGATCGATTACCTGTACCGGCACCGGGGCGGGTGGAACCCGCAGTCGGTGATCGGCAAGACCCTGGTGTCCTCGTCCATCATCGACCGGGTTGCCGAAAGCCTTGGCAGGAAGCTCGTCGAGGTGCCGGTCGGCTTCAAATGGTTTGTGCCCGGGCTGCTGTCCGGCGAGGGCGCCTTCGGCGGGGAGGAATCCGCCGGCGCTTCCTTCAACAAAATGGATGGCAGCGTCTGGACCACCGATAAGGACGGCATCCTGCTGGCACTGCTGGCCTCCGAGATTACGGCGGTCACCGGCAAGTCGCCGTCGCAGCTGTACAAGGGCCTCACCGACCAGTTCGGCGATCCCGTTTACGCACGCATCGACGCCGCCGCCACGCGGGAACAGAAGGCTGCCCTGGGCAAGCTCTCGCCGGCGGACGTCACCGCGACGGAACTCGCCGGCGAGACCATCACCGCGAAGCTGACCGAGGCGCCCGGCAACGGCGCGGCCATCGGCGGACTCAAAGTGGTCACCGAGAACGCATGGTTCGCGGCCCGGCCCTCGGGCACCGAGGACGTCTACAAGATCTATGCCGAGTCCTTCAAGGGCGCGGAGCACCTCAAGCAGGTGCAGGCCGAGGCCAAGGCCCTGGTGGACGGGGTGATTTCCTAGCCCGCCGGCCTCAGGCCGTCTGCTCCTCGCGGAGGCTGGCGGCCAGCACGGACCGGTCCCGTCCCAGCGTCTTTGCGCGGTACAGAGCGGCGTCGGCCGAGGCGACCAGCGCCTCCAGATCAGTCCGGCCGGGGCCGGTGGTGGCGATGCCGTAGCTAACGGTGGGCAGCCGGGCTTCGACGCTGGGCTGCGCCTCCTGCAGCCGGCGGCTGATGGTGGCTGCCATTTCCCCGGCGCGTTCCGGTGAGACGCCCGGCAGGAGCAGGATGAATTCCTCGCCCCCGTAGCGCCCCACGAGGTCGGTGGAGCGCACCGAGGACGTGCACGCGGCGGCGAACGCCTGCAGCGCGGCGTCCCCGGCGGCGTGCCCGTACTGGTCGTTGACGGCCTTGAAGTGGTCCAGGTCGGCCAGCACAAGCGCCGCGGTGGTCCGGGCGTTGCCGAGCCTGCGCAGTTCGTTCGCGGCCAGGTCCATAAAGGCAGTCCGGTTCAGCAGGCCAGTGAGCCCGTCAACCGTCGCGCGAGCCCGGAGGTCCCGGGTCAGCTGTTCGTTGCTCAGCTCAGCCATGGTGAAGGATGCGAGCACCAGGACCATCGAGGTGAGCAGCGTGGTCACCACCGACCCGAAATAGGCGACGAACACGGGTCCCTCCGGACCGTCCAGGAGAAACGCGGCCAGCCGGCCCGCGTAGAAGACGGTCAGGAGGCCGGAGCCGTAGGCGAGCGGGCGGTGCACCCGGGAGTAGTCGACGTCGAGCAGGAAAAGCTCTCGGGAGGAGAGTCCGAGCATCAGCGCCATCATGCCCAGCAGCACCGGCCCGCCGGACCAGTTGTTTGTCGCCGGGTGGTCCAGGACCGACACGACGCCGGTCACCACCGGCCCTGCCAGCAGGAACCACAGCCGGGGGTTTCCGCTGCGCAGTGAGCGGGCGCCGGCCCACATGGCTCCGGCTCCGCCTACCAGCAGGGTGTTGCCGAGCGGGTTTGCCCAGGCCTGGTGGGAGGTGCCGTCCAGCAGGTAGGACGCGGATCCGGTGAGGAAGAGCAACAGCGCCGAGCACCACCAGGCGCTGAACGGAGAACGGGTCCGCCGGTAGGTTATGAAGTAGAAGAGGCACAGCAGCGTCAGGGTCACGACCGCCAAGGCGACACGCAACGTGGAGGTGTCAAGCATCATCCTGTGGCTCCCCCAGCACGCACCCAGTGACCCCAGTATTCGTCGGTGTCAGTCCCAATTTGACCCCAGTATTGCACCTTGGGCCGCAAATGAAGAGGTTCATTCACAATGTGGCCTCCCAAAGCCGGAGCACGCGCCGCGTGGCGTGTCCGCCGTCGGGGGCCATATCCACCAGGGCGATACGGTCCAGCGCCAGTTGCCCGCCTGCACGGAGCGCCTTGCCGCCGCGGTGCGACACGTGCGGGCGGTAACCCGCCATGGTGTAGCCGGGGGTGGCGATGCGTCCGGGCAGCGTCGCGACGACTCCGACGAGGGCTTCGTGGAGGGCCTGGAGCGGTGCGCTGGGTTCGATCAGGCTGACCGGGATGGAGCCGGCACGGCCAAAGCCTGCCTCCAATCCAACGGTTACGGCGGAGCCCAGCGCGGCCCGCACGGGTGCATCCATGCGCCCGGCCACCTGGCTGGCCAGGCTGTCCCCGGCGACGGCGGTGCCGCCAGCAGATTTGCCGCCGCCGGCGTCGGCGTCGTAGTCACCGTCACCGTCGCCGGCGTCGGCGTCGGCGTCGGCGTCGGCCGGAAGCGGATCGACGACGTCGAACTTCACCAGCGTGATGTGCAGCGGCCAGGCGTCCCGCGGGAATTCCATCCCCTCGGTGACGGGCTCCAGAAAAGCGACCACAATCAGGTTCCGCATGGGCATAGTCTGCCACCGCCCTCTGACACGGGCGGCGACATGCGGGCCTCAGACGGTGCGAACAACGTCCTCGTAAGCGAACTTCGGCTTCGGGGCGCCCCAGGCATCCTCGGCGGCCTGGCCGATGTTAACCACCATGAAGCTCTTCTGGCCGCCGTCCGGGAAGAACGCTGTGTCGATTTTGCCGAAGTCGGCCCCTGTCATCGGCCCGGCGGAGAGTCCCAGCGACCGTACGGCGAGGATGAAGTAACCCGCCTGCAGGTGGGCGTTGTCGTTCCCGGTGGATGCGGCGAGGTCCGGGGCGGCGTCGTACATGGCTTTGGGGGCGTTGTAGCCAGGAAGGAAGGTATCCCACTGCTCATGCCAGGCGGTATCGACGCTGAGGATCGCGACCAGCGGCGCGGTCGCCGTCTTGGCGCGGTTCCCGGCGGACAGTGCTTCCACCAGCGCGGCGCGGGCCTCCTCCGAGCGGACATAGGTGACGCGCAGCGGCTGGGAATTGAAAGCGGTGGGGCCGAACTTCGTCAGCTCGTAAATGGCCCGGGCCTGCTCGTCCGTGACTTCCCCGGTAAAGGCGTTGGCGGTGCGCGCCTGGGCAAAGATGGCGTCCACTGCTGCGGCGTCGATTACTGCTTCTTCATGGGCGATCGTCATTCGCGTCCCTTTCGCTGGGCTCGCCCCGTCCGGGCGCTTCTGCTGTCCCTAGGTTCAACGGAGGCCCGGGACGGCTCCTTCCCGGCTCACCGGGTGACGTCGCCCACTTCCCCGGAAGGACCACCTCAGGCGGCACTGTCCGGACCGGTCGTCATTCCTGTTCCGCGAGCCGCACCATTCGGAGACTGTCGCGGCGGTACATCGCGGCATGGTCGTCCAGTTCCGGGCGGCCGGTCGCGGCCGCCCGTCCGTCGGAGTAGTCGGCCAGCTCGCGGAGCCTGGCCCCAAGAGTTTCCAGCACGTCCCGGCGAGAGAAGGGGAAACCGTAGGCCGCAATCAGTTCATCCAGGCGGGCCAGCACCTCCGGACCCTCCGGCGCACCCGCTCCGCCGCCTTCGATCAGCGGCGCCAGCTGGTAGGCCAGGTAGCAGAGATCCCAGATCCTCGGCCCGGGCGACGCCGCATCAAAATCGAAGACGCCGGCAAACTGCTTGTCCCGGAACACCATGTTGTAGGGGGCGAAGTCGTTGTGACAGACCACCTCAACCGGTTCATGGGTTGGCAACTGCCAGCTCAGCGGCTCCTGGGCCAGTTCGACGCTGGCGTCGTGCAGCTGCCGGAGCAGTGCCGCCGCGTCCCGCAGGATCGAGCGGTGCCAAATCCATGCCGGCAGCGGATACTGCACCACATCCCCCGGCAGGAACGACAGGATCTCGCGTCCCTGCTCGTCGAGGCCGGCCGCCGCCGGAACCCGGCTGATTCCGCTGGCACGAAGCGCGTCCAGCAAGGCGTGAACGGCCGGCGTCCACGGCCCCGAATTCCTGCGAACGGTGTCCCCCACGCGCACCACGACGCTGGAATTGCCGCCGGTAAGGTTCTCTTCGTTCCCCATCCATCCAAATCTAGACGACGGGCAGTGGCCAGCCGCGGCGGTGCCCCGTCGGCGCCCGGGGCGCCTAGGCGTCGTCGTGCTGGACGGAGGACGAGAGCTCGCGGTGGGCGCTGGCCTGTCCGTGGCGGGAGTGCTCAACCGTCTGGACCCTCACCGGGTCCGTCCCCTTCGCCCGGATTTCGTTCAGCCGCCGGTCGGCCGGTCTGGCGGGAGACCCTCGACGTCGGCGTCCTCTGAAGGGGTGGACGGGGCGAGTTGAGCGAGTTGGGCGGTGATTTCATCTGTCCAGCTGTCGACGGCCGCCCAGTCCCGCAGGTCCCCGAAGCGACCGCCGGTGAGCCGGAAGAGGAGCCGGAGCGGCGCGGGCATCTGGCCGGCTTCGTAGACACCCGACAAGACTTTGTGGCCGCGAAGTGGAACGTCCTGAAATTGAGATCGTTCCAGGCGTTGCTGCTGCAGTAGCGCACCACGCTTGCGAAACAGCTTAGGCAGGGCGTCGGACATTCCGACGCTGAAGGCCCAGACAGGCCGCTGGGCCAGCTCGTGCGCGTGCTGTGAGACGAACATCAAAGCCGGCGGGAGCCACGCCTGGTTGTGGATCGCGCTGCCGACCACGACGGCTTCGTAGCCGGAGACAGCCTCGATCTCCTCCACGGACCGGCACTCCACCGGGCCCAGCGCAACAGCCATGCGGTCAGCTATGTGTTGGGCAATTTCGCGGGTGGACCCCAGAGCACTTGCATAGGCAACGAGAACCTTCATGGCTGAACCTCCTACCTTCCTCGCCCCAGTCTGTTGGAAGCTCGGGCCGGTTGTAACCTGCCATAGGTCCCGCCAAGGGGGCATAGCAGGGACGCGTTGCAAAAGGCGAGGACTCGACGCCGGTGACCCTGTGGTGCGCGGCCGCTCCTATTTGCTTGCGACAGGACTGCTTGTCTAGGGCCGACGACGGCGGCCAAGGGCGATATGTTGGTCGGAAGTCCGCGGGATTTCTAGAGGAAGGACCGGCGAATGATGTTTGCGGATTTAACCGTCCGCCCGGCTGCGCCGGAAGACGCTGGGGAGGTTCGACGGCTGTCGATCGCTTTCACGCCCGGCGCCCGGGATGTGCCGCAGCAGGACTTCGACAGCCGCTACGCAAGCGCCGTTTCCGACGACACTTGGTGCATTGCGGTAGCCCAGTCGGACAGCCGCTTGCTCGGCTACGCCTTGGCTCAGGACTTCGGACCGGGCCTACGCACAACCTTTACTACGGGCCGGGTGCATGACCTGTACGTGGATCCGGAGGTGCGGCGGCTCGGCGCGGGTAAGTCGTTGATGAACTTCATCTTTAGCTGGTCGAGAAACCGGCCCCAGCCGATGATCCTCGACTGGCAGGCAAGACCGTCGGCGGTCGACTTCTACGAAGCCCTGGGCTTCCGGGCGGACCATGTCGGCGACTTTCCGGACCATCCGGGTTTCACCCTTGATTTGCGGATATAGGGCGTCGCGGACAGAAATGGTCCGGCTGAACGGGTGCTGCCGCGAGTACCGCCCCAAGACGACGTAACCACGCCGTCCGACGTCACAGTTTCGTGGGCGTCAGTAGCAGCCACAAAGCACAGCTGCAGCCCGATACTGGGTGCCGCTAATACTGTCATAGCTCCCTGGTTGTATGGGTTCATGGGAACGAGTGCAGCTCTCGCCATTCCTCCGGCCACCCGGGCCGGTGATGCTGTCCAGCGGTGCCGGTGGTGCGGGGCGTGTTGCTCCTGCGCGGCGGTCTTGCCGGCTGTTTCGTTGCGGCGTTTAGTGTCGTAGGTCGCTGGTTGGATGGGTTCATGGGATCCAGTGCAGCTCTCGCCATTCCTCCGGCCAGTCGGCCCGGTGGTGCTGCGCGGTGGGTGCCGGTGGCGCGGGGCGTGTTGCTCCGGTACGGCGATGGTGCCGGCTGTTTCATTGCGGCGGCTTCTGGTGCGGGTATTAGTGTCGTAGGTCCGCGGCAGGATTGATTCATGGGATCCAGCGCAGCTCTCAGCGTTTCTCCGGTCTCCCGGGCCGGTGATACTGCGCGGGGGGTTCCGTCGCTGGGGAGTGTTCTGGGGCAGGTGCGGGAGTTGTGCGCGACGGCGATCGGCGACGCGGCGCGGTTCGGGTTCGCGGAGGCCGCGGAGTACGCCGCCGGGGTCGAGGAACTCTCCCGAGGGCTGGAGTTCCTGCAGCTTGTCGGCGCGGCCGCAGTGGACCGCACCCGGAAGGAAGCCGCCGCCGCGGACTCCCCGGTCCTGGATGACGGTTACCGCAAGAGCGGGGACTTCCTGCGGGACCGGTTGCAGATCACCGGCACCGAAGCGCACCGGAGGCTGTCCCTGACCGCCGCGGTCCTGCCGCGGACCGGGATCACCGGGCAGATCCTCCCGCCGCTGCATGAGGAACTCGCCGCCGCCGTGGCCGCCGGGACCGTGCCGTCCCGGTCTGCGACCATCATCGCCCAGGCCCTGGACCGGGTCCGGCCCCTGTGCGACCCGGCCACGACCGCCCGGATGGAACACTCCCTCACGGCCACCGCAGCCGAGCACGACCCGGACTTCCTGGCCCGGGTCACCCGGCGCTGGCTGGACGCCATCGACCAGGACGGCGCCGAACCTTCCGAGGAGGTCCTGCGCCAGTTACAGGGCGCGTTCATCCGTAAACCCCGCCACGGCCTGCACCACCTGGAAATCTTCGCCACCACCGAACAATTCGAGACCCTCCTCACCGTAATGAACACCGCCACCAACCCCCGCACCACCCCCGCCCAGACAGGCACCGACAGCAGCCCGGCCGCCACAGACAGTGGCCGGGCGGATGGCGGCGTGGAGGCCGGGGCGGACGGCGGCGGGAAGGTGGACGTGGCCGGGGAGGTTACCGGGGCGGAGGGGTTCGTGCCGGGCGGGTTGGACTGGCGGTCCCGGCCGCAGAAATACCTCGACGGCCTGGTCGGCGGCTGCAAAATAGCCCTCGCGTCCGGCGGGCTGCCCGCCACCGGAGGGCACCGGCCCCAGATCATGGTCACCATCGACTACCGCGACCTCCTCGAACGCCTCCTAAACGCCACCAACACCAACGCTGACCCTGCCACCGACAGCCAGACAGGCCCGTTCGCCAGGGCCGTTGACGCCCGCGCCGGCGGACGCGGCACCGGTCCGTTCGGGTTCACCGGAGCCGGGGGCCGCATCCCCGGGACCGGCGCCGGGCCGTTCGGGTTCACCGGCACCGGGGACGCCAGCGGACGCCGCACAGGCCCGTTCGGGTTCACCGGCACCGGGACCCTGGCCTTCACCGGCTCCGTCACCGCCGCGACCATCCGCAAAATCGCCTGCGACGCCGACATAATCCCCATCCTGCTCGGCAGCCAGGGCCGCATCCTCGACATCGGCCGCACCACCCGGATCTTCCCGCCCCACATCCGCAAAGCCATCACCGCCCGCGACCAAGGCTGCGCCTTCCCCAACTGCACCATGCCCGCCACCTGGTGCGAAGCCCACCACATCACCTACTGGTCCCGCGGCGGCACCACCAGCACCGACAATGGCGTCCTCCTCTGCTCCCACCATCACCACCTGATCCACAAAGAACAATGGACCATCCAACTCCGCACCGGAATCCCCTGGTTCATCCCCCCACCCCACCTCGACCCCCACCAAACACCCCAAAGAAACCACTACTTCAGATGCTGAGGAGGGAGCGCGCCAACCCGTGCGTTAGGGCAGGCGCCGGGCGTCACGAGCCTGGAACCAAGTTCCCGTCCGGCTCCTCGGCCCTCCGCTGCGGACTCAGCATTTCGACGAACCGCGTATCGACTTCGAGGTCGCAACCGGAGACAGCCAGGCCGCGGCATTTCGGCGCTCAGCGCCGTCAGCGGTACGGCGTCGTCGTCGAGACCCGGACCATGCGGCTCAGCGGCTCATCGGCTCATCGGCTCATCGGCTCATCGCGCGACAGTCGCCGTTCTGCCCGGCTGCCCGCTCCCGAGACATCTTTGGCCATAAGATCCGGAGTCCCGGCCCTACGCTTAACGGGGTCTCCGTCCTACGCTTAAGTCGCTAAGCCTCAAGTCTCTCCGTTAGGCAGCGAAGGCAGGCTAACAAATGGGCAGTCATGTCATGACGCTGGAGCAAGCGCGCCGCGGGCCTCTCTTCTGGCCGCGAAGGATTCTGGTTGCGCTTTACGTCGCCATGGCCGCGGCTCTGGCTACGATTGTGACCCTCGCAGGCTGTACGGCGACGGCAATGCCCGCCGAGGGACGATACGTTCCACAGACCCGGACCTACTTCATCGGAGCGGACGAGGTCGACTGGAACTATGCGCCTTCCGGAGTAAACCAGAATGCGGGCACACCCTTCGACAAAACCGCGGCCGTCTTCACACAGCAGGGCCCGCAGAGGATCGGCACCACGTACGTGAAGTCGCTGTACCGTGACTACACGGACGCGTCCTTCACGAAGCTCAAGCCGCGCAGCGACGCGGACAGGCATCTCGGCATGCTCGGCCCGGTCATCCGAGGCGTCGTGGGCGACACCATCAAGGTGGTCTTCAAGAACAACCTTGACCGCCCGGCGTCGGTGCACGTCCATGGAGTGTTCTACGACAAGGCCAACGAGGGCGCCCCGTACGAGGATGGCACCGGGGCGTCGGACCACGGTGACGACGCCGTCCCGCCGGGAACCGTTTACACCTACAACTACAAGGTCCCGGACAGGGCCGGCCCCGGCCCGATGGACGGGAGTTCGGTGATGTGGATGTACCACTCGCACAAGGACGAGGTCGGAGACGACTATGCCGGCCTCGTCGGTCCGATGGTCATCACCAAGTCCGACGCGGCCCGCGCGGACGGAACCCCCAACGACGTCGACCGGGAATTCTTCGTCCAGTTCAAGGTCAGCGATGAAAACGCCAGCCCGTACCTGAAACGCAATATCGGACGCTTCGCCGGCGCCCCGGGTTCCGTGGACCCGGCCAATGAAGAGTTCCGCGAAAGCAACCTGATGCACTCCATTAACGGCTATGTCTTCGGCAACCTGCCGTTGGATGCGCTGACCATGAAGAAAGACGAACGGATCCGCTGGTACCTCATGGGCATGGGCACCGAGGTCGATCTGCACACCCCGCACTGGCACGGAAACACCGCGACGTCGCTGGGGATGCGCACCGACGTCGTGAACCTGCTGCCAGCGAGCATGGTGGTAGCCGATATGGTCCCCGACGACGTCGGCACCTGGCTGTTCCACTGCCACGTCAACGACCACCTCAGCGCCGGGATGTCGGTCCGTTACCGGGTGGTTGACGCGGCGAGCCCCGGCAGCGGGAACGGCAGCCATACCGCCCATACGCCCTAAAAGGACCGGGGCGGCGGTCCCTGATCGGTAGGCTCACACCATGGCAAACCCCGGAACCCTCGCCCACGTCCGATCCGCCTACGACGCGTTGGCCGAGACCTATGCGGCGGCGCTTCCCGATACCAGCTTCGAGTCACCCCTTGATGTGGCCATGATCGACGAGTTCTCCGCTCTGCTGCGCTGCGCGCCCGGGCGGAAAGTAATCGACGCCGGATGCGGCGCCGGCCGGATGAGCGCGCACCTCAGCGACGCTGGACTGGTGGTCACCGGAGTGGATCTCTCGCGGGTAATGGTCCAGACCGCTCGGCGGCTTCACCCCGCTCTCACGTTCGACGTCGGCGAGCTGGCTGACCTCCCCGCCGACGACGGCGCCGCGGCCGGCATCCTCGCCTGGTACTCCATAATCCATTCCTCCCCAACAGCCTTGCCCGCGATCGCCCGCGAGTTCTGGCGGGTGCTCCGTCCCGGCGGCCTGGCGCTTATCGCTTTCCAGGCCGGCAGCGGCCGCCGCACCATCGAGCGCGCCTACGGGCACGACGTCGAACTCCGGGCAGAACTGCACGCGCCCGACGACGTGGCCCTCCGTTTCACGGAACAGGGCTTCGTATTGCGCGCGCAACTGCTCCGCGCGGCCCGGTCCATGGAAAAAGACCCGCAGGCGGTCCTCCTTGTGGCCAAACCGCCGGCCCCGTTACCGTGAAGCTGGTGCCAGTGAGCCGGCCCGTCCCGTACCTGTCGCCATTGCCGGAGAGCGGCCGATGCCGCAGACTGACGGAAGAGCAGCGTCAGCGTCAATGAACGGGCTGATGCAAGGCGCTCACCCTCGCCCCAGGACCAGCAAGCCGTCAATACAGAGGAGGCCCCGCCGTGCAGCAGCCTACGCCGGCCAATCCGGATAACGTCCAACGACAACTAGCGATCTTTGACGTAGTCAGACGCGGACGTGGGAAGACCCTGTCGGAGGTCAAGGCCATGCTCACCACGGCGTTCGCAGAACGGGGACTGTCCCGGCAGCCGGAACCCTGGTTGGACGCTGTGGCAGCGGAAGCGTCATATGGCAAGCCTTACATCGTGGATCTCCCCGCCGCAGTGGCCGCCGACAGCATCACCTCCGCCCCCGACCGGCTCGTCGAGGCCAGGCTCGGCGAGCGCCGGCTGCTCCGGGAATCCATACCCGGTGCAGATTCAGGACACGGCGCGGTTGCCCCCACACCCCGGGCTGCCGACACCTCCCTGCGCGGGCTGCTGCGTTTTTCCGCGGCAGCCCTGGCCGCCGTTCTGGCGACCGCGGCAGTCCGTGCGGCCCTTCGTTGGCGAAGGTGAGGCCCGCCCCGGTGTTCCTGTGACGGAGTTGCGGGCGCCACACGGACTCAGGGGCTGAGTCCGGGGCCACGGTTTCCGTAGGCACTGTTGCCCGGGCCGCGGGAGGAGTAGGTTGCTCGGATGGAGGACACGTACCAGGTCATTGTGGTCGGTGCCGGATTCGCGGGTCTAACGGCCGCCAAAGAACTCGGTCGGAAGGGCGTCCGCGTACTGCTCATCGACTCAAATAACTACCACCAGTTCCAGCCGCTGCTCTATCAGGTGGCCACCTCGCAGATCGGGGTCTCGGCCGTGACCCGGCCAATCCGTTCCGTAGTCCGGCGGCTCCGAAGCGTGCGGGTGCTGACCGCCGACGTCGCGTCGGTCGACGTCGGAAACCATGCGGTCACCACCGTTGACGGCGAGACGTTCAGCGCCCAGATCCTCGTCATCGCGGTCGGGGCCGTACCGAACTTTTTCAACACCCCCGGCGCGGAAGACCACGCGCTGCCCCTGTATTCGGTCACCGACGCGACCACGCTCGGCACCGGCCTGACCAGGCTGCTTGACCGGGCCGACCGGGAGCCCGGCGTGCCGGTGGACGTCGTCGTGGTCGGCGGAGGCCCGACCGGGGTGGAAACCGCAGGGGCGCTGGCCGAAAACATCAAATTCGTGGTGACCAAGTACTTCTCCCCCGAGCTCGCAGCGCGGTGCCGGGTGCACCTGGTGGACATGGTTCCGAGCGTGCTCGCCATGTTCTCGTCGAAGTCCCAGGCATACACAACCCAGCGCCTGAAGAAAATCGGGGTGCAGCTGCACATGGGAGTCGGCGTCACCGAGGTCCGGGCCGACGGCGTGACGCTGGCGGACGGAACCGAGATACCCAGCCGGATCGTCGTATGGGCAGGTGGGCTCAAGGCGGGCAACCTCCTGGCCGGCTCCGGACTGCCGCAGGGCAAAGGAGGACGCGTCGACGTCCGGCCGGACCTGACGGCGCCCGGCGCCGAGGGTGTCTATGTGCTTGGCGACGCGGCCAACATCACCGATGCGTCCGGTGCCAAACTGCCGCAGCTGGGCTCAGTCGCCCAGCAGGCCGGGAACTGGGCCGCCCGCAACATCTACGCGGACATCACCGGCGGCACCCGGCAACCGTTTCATTACACCGACAAGGGATACATGGCGATGATCGGACGGGGCGCCGCTGTCGCGGAGCTTGGCCGCAAACGGCTCCAGCTCCAGGGACCCCTGGCGTTCCTGTCCTGGCTCCTGGTGCACCTGGCCCTCCTTTCCGGAACCCAGCAGAAGGTCCGCGCGCTGTTTTCCTGGCTCAACGGCTACATCTTCCACAGCCCGGCGCAGGTGGTCGTCGGAGGAACGGAGCGCGGCCTAGACAAGGGCACCGGGCGCGACCCGCAGCCCGGCCGCTAGCCCACCTGACGGCGCTGTCCCGGACGCGCAATCTCCCTGTAGGATCGGACACTCAGGGCCGGGCGCAGATCCCCGGCATGGCGGCACGGAGGCATGATGAGCGACAATCTGCGTCTCACCCCGGACGAAGAGTTTCCGGAAGATCTGACTGCCGTCGAGGACCAGGAGCTGCAGGTCCTCGACAGCCAGATCCAGCGCCAGCTGGACGTTGAGATCATTGGAGAGGGCGAGCCAAACCCGGAAACGGAATTCCGGCACTATGAGCTGGACGAGGAGTTCCAGACCCGCGACGAAAGTTAGCGCAAACAGCGAAGTGCTCCATCCCGCCCGGATCGTGAAACGCTGGGTACATGGATTTGGAGGTGTCCCCCGCGCTCACCATCCCGGCGGCAGAACTGCGCTGGAGGTTTTCCCGTTCGTCCGGTCCGGGCGGTCAACACGTCAACACCACTGACAGCCGCGTCGAACTGTCCTGGGACATCGGCACCTCTGCGGTGCTCTCCGAGGGCCAGCGGCTGATGCTGGTGACCCGCCTCGGATCACGCCTGGTCGCCGGAGTGATCACCGTGACCGCCTCCGAGCAGCGCTCCCAGCTGCGCAACCGCGAAACCGCCCTGGTGAAACTCGCCGATCTGGTCGCGGAGGCCCTGGCGCCGGACGGTCCCCGACGCCGGCCTACCAAACCCACCCGCGGGTCGAACCGGCGGCGCCTGGCCGCGAAGGGGCAGCGGTCGGAGACGAAACGGCAGCGCAGGCGGCCGTCCGCCGAGTAGCGCCATCGCGGGGCTCTCAGCGGGGCGGGCCCGGCCGGCGCGGTAAAGTGGCACCGGAAGATTCCTTCCCGGTCCCGCCACACATTCTTGAAAGGCTCGCTGCAATGAGCATGCTCGGCACCAAATGGAAGATCCACGGAAACGGCAGGTCCATCCGCCCCGGCGAGGTCGTTAGGCCGGATGAGCGCCTCGCGTGGCCCCTGACCATCGGGGTAGGCATGCAGCACGTGGTCGCCATGTTCGGCGCCACCTTCCTGGTCCCGATCATCACGGGCATGCCGCCGGCCACCACTCTCTTCTTCTCCGGCATCGGCACCCTGCTGTTCCTGGTCATCACCAAGGGCCGGGTGCCCAGCTACCTCGGCTCCTCGTTCGCCTTCATCGCCCCGATCATGGCCTCGCAGCAGCAGTTCGGAATCCCCGGCGCGCTGGGCGGCGTGGTGCTGGCCGGCGTCGGACTGGCCATCATTGGCGCCGTCGTGCAGAAGTTCGGTGCGGGCTGGATCAACCGGCTCATGCCCCCGATCGTCACCGGCGCCATTGTGGGGCTGATCGGCCTGAACCTGGCCCCCGCCGCCAAGAACAACTTCGACGCCGCCCCCATCACCGCCCTGATCACCCTCGCCGTGATCATCGTGGTCAGCGTCTTCTTCCGCGGCATCCTGGGCCGCCTGAGCATCCTGGTCGGCGTCGTGGTGGGCTACCTCGTCGCGATGATCCGTGGCGAGGTCAACTTCGCCAAGGTCGACGCCGCCGCCTGGGTCGGGCTCCCGCACTTCCAGACCCCCGAATTCCACCTCGGCGTTGTGGGCCTGTTCGTGCCGGTGGTGCTGGTGCTCGTGGCGGAGAACATCGGCCACGTTAAGTCGGTGTCCGCCATGACCGGGCAGAACCTCGACGGCGTCTCGGGACGTGCGCTGATGGCCGACGGCGCCGCGACCGTCCTCGCGGGCCTGGGCGGCGGATCCGGCACCACCACCTACGCCGAAAACATTGGCGTGATGGCCGCAACGAAGGTCTATTCGACGGCGGCGTACTGGGTGGCCGGCATCTTCGCCGTTGTGCTGAGCTTCTCGCCGAAGTTCGGCGAACTGATCGCCACCGTCCCGGCCGGTGTGCTTGGCGGCGCTGCGACCATGCTCTACGGCATGATCGGTGTCCTGGGCGTGAAGATCTGGGTGCAGAACAAGGTGAACTTCTCGAACCCGATCAACCTCACCACCGCCGCCGTAGCCCTGATCGTTGGCATCGCGGATTACACCTGGACGATCGGGGACCTGAAGTTCACCGGCATCGCGCTGGGCTCCGCCGCCGCCCTGGTGATCTACCACGGCATGAAAGCCATCGCGAAGGCCCGCGGCACCGTGGCCGAACCGGAAACCGAGGACGCAGCCGCCGTCGGGGCCGTCAAAGCCGCGGTCAACGCCGCCGCGAAGCGCGCGCCCAAGAAGCGCCGCTAACCGCCGCCGCCGCACAGAAAGGCCGGCGCCCTGCCACCATGTGGTGGCTTGGCTTCTAGCGGTCGTTGCAACACCCAGAACTTTTGGGAGTTGCAACGACCGTGTCGTCGTTAACGGGGAAACCACGAGCCAGCAAGAAATACACGCAGGACCAGAAGGATCAGTTCTTCATCGTGTTCGATCGGCTGAAGAACACGCGGGCAGCGGCCAGGGAACTCGGATTCAGTCCCGACACCTGCGCCGCCTGGGTCCGTAAAGCCGGCTTGAAAAGTCATGGGAAACCGGGGGCTTCTCCTCACCCGGGGCGGGATGAGTACTTCCGGCTGCGCGGTACCGGCGTGAACCGGCGGGAGGCGGCCTCGGCGGTAGGCGTGCATCCTAAGACCGCGGCGGAGTGGGACCTCGGGATCCGTAAGTCCAACGGTCGACGCATTTACTCGGATGGGCGCCTAGTCGATTACAAACAAGGTGTGACCACAATGACCACGCCCGCTGCTGCGCCCGGAATGGTGCACATTCCTCCGATGCCGGTGTCGGCGCTGGAGAAGCCCATCGATCCGCGGTTCCTGAATGTGCAGGAGCGGGAACTGATCAGGGATCTGCAGGCCGCAGGGTCCTCGATCAGGGCAATCGCACTAACTCTGGGCCGTGCACCGTCATCGATCAGCCGCGAGCTGCGCCGGAACACCGACGCGGTGATGAGCTACCTGCCCCACGGGGCTCACCGGAAAGCCGCTGCCCGGCGGGCACGGCCGAAAACAGCCAAACTCTCCGTCGACTCGGACCTGCGCGACTACGTGAAGGGCAAACTGCTCATACGCTGGTCACCGGAACAAATCAGCCGCACGCTGGTCGAAGAGTTCCCCGACAACCCGGAGATGCGCGTGAGCCCAGAGACGATTTATCAGGCCCTCTACATCCAAGCGCGAGGAGGGCTCAAACGTGAGGTGCAGGCAGCGCTCCGCACCGGCCGGACCCGCCGCAAACCTCAGAAAAGCGGTGAGCAGCGAACCCCGAGGTTTGTGGACCCGATGGTCACGATTTCCGAGCGCCCGCCGGAAATTGAGGACCGCGCCATCCCAGGCCACTGGGAAGGAGACCTCATCACCGGCGCTCACAACCAGTCAGCGATCGCGACCCTGGTCGAACGCACCACCCGCTACGTGATGCTCGTTCACCTCCCGAATGACCACACCGCCGAGACAGTCCGCGACGGACTAATCAAGACCATGGCAACGCTCCCGGAGCATCTGCGCGGCTCTCTGACCTGGGACCAGGGGGCCGAAATGGCAGGACACAAATCCTTCACCATGGCCACCGACATGCAGGTCTACTTCTGCGACCCCGCAAGCCCATGGCAACGAGGCTCCAACGAGAACACCAACGGGCTGCTGCGCCAGTACTTCCCCAAAGGCACTGATCTCTCCGTTTACGGACCCGAAGACCTCGAACACGTCGCCCAGGAACTCAACGGCCGCCCACGCAAAACGCTCGGCTGGAAAACTCCAGCCGAGCGTTTGCGTGATTTACTACTAACCACCTAACCAACAGGTGTTGCAACGACCCCTAGAAAGCGCCTGGCAGGGCGCCGGCCTTTCGTGTGAAGACGGCGGTCTAGTTACGTCTAGCCGGCGTCGAACGACTCTGCGTCATCGCGGCCGCGGTCCTTGGGTGACTGCTCGTCCGGCAGGTCCGTGCCGCTGCCGTCCGGAATCCCGGCGGCGTCCTGGCCGGATTCGGAGGAGAACGGCCGGCCCGGCTCGGGCTCTTCGGTGTTGGCCGCGTCCATATCCGCTTCCGAGGAGGGCACAGCGCCGCCGCTTTCGGCTGCCGCTTCGTTGCCCGGCTCGAAGCCGGCGTCGATGCTTTCGTTTTCCGCGTTCATCTGTTCCTCTGTTCCTCCGAAGCGTCCGGCTCCGGGTTCTCCTGCACTGTCCTGGTCTTCGGCGCCGAACTGGCTCAGGTCCGGCGCTCCGGCCGGGTACGTCTCGCCGTCCGGGCTGTCCTGGTTGAGGCCCGCGGCGTCGAAGGCCTCCTCGTCGCGCGGCTGGGCGAAGGTCTTCGCGTCCCCGTCCGGCAGTTCCTGCTCCGCGGTGGGGGTGCCGTAGCCGCCTGCTTCTTCCTCAACGGCGCGTCCCTGGTGGTTTTCCTCAGTCATGTCGTTCCTCCTGCTTCCTGGCATGTGGCCGGTCGAATCTGGATGGTCGGATCTAGGGGGTTGTTCACAGGCCCTTGCCGCCAGTCACTGGCAGCACCGCACCGGAAATATAGGACCCGTGGTCGGACGCGAGCAGCACGTAGGCCGGGGCGAGCTCCGCGGGCTGGCCGGCGCGGCCAAGGGGCGTGTCCTGGCCGAAGCTGGGGAGCTTGTCCGGCCATTCAGTCGCCGGAATCAGCGGCGTCCAGATGGGGCCGGGAGCCACGGCATTGACCCGGATGCCCTTCGGTCCCAATTCCTGAGCCAAGGCCTTGGTGAAGGCCACCTGGGCCGCCTTGGTCATGGCGTAGTCGATGAGCTCCGGCGACGGATTGAAGGCCTGGATCGACGCCGTCGTGATGATGGACGCACCCGGCTTCAAATGCGGGACCGCCGCGCGCGCGGTCCACATAAGGGAGTACAGGTTGGTCTTGAAGACCCGGTCGAACTCTTCGGTGGGCAACGTTTCGAAGCTCTCGCGGTTCTTTTGGTAAGCCGCATTCAGCACCAGGACGTCGAGCCGTCCGAACTCTGCCAGCGCATCCTCGACGATCTTCGCGGCAAACTCCTCGCTGCGCCCGTCGCCCGGGAGAAGGAGCGCCTTGCGGCCGGCTTTCCGGATCCACTCGGCCGTATCCCGGGCATCGTCCTCCTCTTCCGGGAGGTAGGAGATGGCGACGTCGGCACCTTCGCGGGCAAAGGCGATCGCCACTGCCTTACCGATTCCGGAGTCCCCGCCAGTGATCAGCGCAGCTTTGCCACTCAGCGCCGCGCTGCCCTCATAACTGTGCTCGCCGTGATCGGGTTTTGGCTCCATCGGAGCTGTGAGTCCGGGCTGTTCCTGGACCTGCTCGGGAAAGGGCCCGGCGTGGTAGCCGCCCCTGGGGTCTTTTGGCTGGTCCTGCTGTTTAGAGTTGCTCAATAGTCCACCTACCCAAATGTGTCGGTTTTCCTGTTCCTCCACCGTACCCGAAAATCGTCAGTAAGCTTAGTACCAAGTTTTGATCCACGTTAGGAGCGATGATGCCAAACGCCGAGGAGACCCGCAAAGACGACCGGGACGAGAGCTTCGACGAGAAGATGGACCGCAACTGGGCGGAGCTCCTGCAGGAGTTGCGGGTGCTGCAGACCGGCGTGCAGATCCTCGCGGGCTTCCTGCTGACCCTGCCGTTCCAGAGCCGTTTCGAGACGCTGGACGACTTCCAGGTGACGCTCTATCTCGCCAACGTCATCCTGGCGGCGCTGACCACCGCACTGATCCTGTTGCCGGTCAGCACGCACCGGCGGCTCTTCCGCAAAGGGCTCAAGGACACCCTGGTGGCCAGCGCGGACCGCATCGCGAAAGTGGCACTGGCCGGCGTCGCGCTCTTGAGCGTGGGCACCTCCGCGCTCGTCTTCGATGTGACGGCCGGACGTGCCGCCGGGCTTACGGCCGGCGCCGCCCTGCTCGCCGTACTGTTGGTCCTGCTGGTGCTGATTCCCAACATGCTTCGCCACCGGGCCCGCCAGGACTAGGCCTTGACGGAAACCACACGTCACACCAACCACCCAGAGCCGGGAGCAAAGATGCGCAAGTGGGCCAAGGAACACGGACTGCTGCTAGCCAACACTGGACTCTTTGTTGTCTTCTTCGGCGGCATGGTCGTCAGCGGCGCGGCCGATTACAGCGAGGACCAGCTCGCCCACGGCCAGTCCGCCGTGGGAATCTTCGAGTATCTGGGCACGGGCGCCTTCCTGGAGGCGACGTTCGAAAACTGGGAGTCGGAGTTCCTCCAGATGGGCATGTACGTCATCCTGACGGTGTTCCTCTTCCAGAAGGGTTCCTCGGAGTCCAAGCCGATGAACAAAAAGGCCCCGCAGGATGAGGATCCGCGGGACGCCCCGATCAAGGCGGCGACACCCTGGCCGGTGCGCCGTGGCGGATGGATGCTCAAGCTTTATGAACACTCGCTCTCCATTATGTTCCTGTTGTTGTTCCTGATGTCGGTGGGACTCCACGCTGTTGGCGGCAGCGAGGAATACAGCGAGGAGCAGCAGGCGCACGGCCAGCCGCCGGTCAGTGTCCTGGGCTATCTCGCGACGAGCCGATTCTGGTTCGAGTCGTTCCAGAACTGGCAAAGCGAGTTCCTGGCCGTCGCGGTGCTGGTGGGCGCCTCCGTCTACCTGCGGGAAAAGGGCTCACCGGAGTCCAAGCCCGTCGCCGAACCGCACTACGAAACCGGGGCCTGACCTCGGGCGGGCGCGCCTTTCGGCAGCGCTTGCCCCATTGCGTGGCCCGTCTTGTGTAGCGTGACCGTTGTCAGCAGACCGTGATCAAGAAGGAGCTTTCCATGGCCAAGGGCGATATCGAGACGTACTACGAAGACGGCGTGTGGAAGAACAAGCGCGAAGGAACCGGGCGCGCTTTTTCCACCAGCGGAACGAAAGACGAGGCGGTCGCCGAGGGCCGGGAAGCCGCCAAACAGGACGAGGTTGAGCACGTCATCAAGAACCAGGACGGGCAGATCGCCAGCAAGAACAGCTACGGCAACGACCCCGCAAACGTCCGGGGCTAGTCCCCGCTAACGGCGAGGGCGGCTCAGGCCCCTTCGAGTACCTGGCTGGTGGCCCAGGCCAGGTACTTCGCTGCTTTCGCGATGGCCTCGGCCGGGCTGGGCGCCACGTCCAGCAGTTGGGCGGCGGCGACCACCCCGTGCCGGGCCAGGTCCTCGGGCGTGACGAGGATCCGGCCGGCGACCATGATCACCGGAATGCCCAGTTCGCGGGCGGCGTCGGCGAGGGCAATCGGCGCCTTGCCGGTCAGCGACTGCGAGTCCAGTGAACCCTCCCCCGTGATCACCAGGTCCGCGTCCGCGAGCTTTGCGGCGAGTCCGGTGAGCCCGGCGACGAGTTCGAACCCGCCTTCCAGCGAGGCGCCACCGAAGGCCAGGAACGACGCCGGGAATCCCCCGGCCGCGCCCGCGCCCGCGACGTTGACGTCACGGCCGGTCGCCTGCCGCAGCACCGAGGCCCAGTTGCGCAGCCCGGCGTCGAGCACTTCCACGGCCTCCTGGTCGGCGCCCTTCTGCGGGCCGAACACGTGAGCGGCGCCGTCGGGTCCGTAGAGCGGGTTCTGCACGTCCACGGCAATCCGGAACTTCACGGCGGCCAGCCGCGGGTCCAGGCCGCTGACGTCCACGGCGGCCACCTCGCCAAGCGACCCGCCGCCGAGCGGCACCACGTTGCCGGCAGCGTCCACGGGCTTCAGGCCCAAGGCGCGCAGGGCGCCGCTGCCGCCGTCGCTCATGGCCGAGCCGCCCACGCCCAGCACGATTTCGGTGGCACCGGCGTCCAGCGCGGCAGCGATCAGCTGGCCGCACCCGTAGCTGTGGGCGCGCAGGGCGTTGGCGGGCGTCGGCTCCATGTGCGCGAGTCCGGAGGCCTGTGCTGTCTCAATGACGGCGGTGGCGCCGCCGAAGGCGTCCTGGCGGATTGCCCAGGCCGCCCCGATCGGCGCCAGGATCGGCCCGACGACGGCGTTCAGGCGCTCCTCGTAGCCTGCGGCGACGGCCGCCTCCAGGGTGCCCTCGCCGCCGTCGGCCACCGGGAACTGGATGGCCTCGGCCTCGGGATAGACGCGCAGGGCGCCCTCGGCAATGGCGGCGGCGGCCTCGGCCGCGGTCAGGGAGCCCTTGAACTTGTCCGGGGCGATCAGGATACGCATGGTTCCATCCTGCCAGCCGGCGCGGACATTTCGCTTCCGAGACAAGGCCGCGCGGGCGGGAGTAACGTGGGCACTTCCGGGCCGCCCGGGGATTCTCCCGTGGACGGCCGTGGCAGTTCCGGCCCGCGCCGCGGGCCCAGCGCGCAGGAGGTAACGGTGAGCATCATGGGACACGCCGGCGGCGGCCGGCCGGGTATTACGGGGCTGGTCCTGGTCCGGCACGGGGAAAGCGAAGGCAACGTGGCCGCCACGCTCGCGCATCAGGCCGGGTCACACGTCATCAACGTTCCGGCGCGCGACGCCGACGTCGGCCTCTCCGACACGGGCCGGGAACAGGCGCTGGCCCTGGGCCGGTTGCTGGCCCGCGTCCCCGAGCAGGGCCGCGCTGCCGTGTGGTCCTCCCCCTACGCCCGCGCCCGGCAGACCGCCGAACTGGCCGTCCAGACCGGCGGATGGCGCGGGCAGATCAGGCTGGACGAGCGGCTCCGGGACCGCGAGCTGGGGATCCTGGACATGCTGACCTCCGCCGGCGTGGAGGCGCGGCTACCGGAGGAAGCTCAGCGACGGCGGTGGCTGGGGAAGTTCTACTACCGGCCGCCGGGCGGCGAATCATGGGCGGACGTAGTGCTGCGGCTCCGCTCGCTGCTGGCCGACCTGGACCGGGAGCACGCCGGGGAGGAGGTCCTGGTGGTCTGCCATGACGCCCTGATCGTGCTGTTCCGCTACATCCTGCAGGGCCTTTCGGAGTCCGAGCTGCTGGACATTGCCGCCACGACCAGTGTCCTCAATGCCTCCGTCAGCCGCTTCGTCCGCGCCGGCGGGGACGGGGCCTGGGAGCTGGAGAGCTTTAACATGGCGGACCACCTGGCGGAGCAGGGCGTGCCCGTCACCGAACACGCAGGAGATGCCGATGTCCACCCGCGCTGAGTCCTCGCCCGTGGTCCAGGTGACACCGACGCTGCTGCGCGGCTGGCCGTTGCCGGGCGGCGGGTCCGGCAAGGATGACCGCGGCTCGGTGCTGGTGGTGGGAGGTGCCCGCAAGACGCCGGGCGCGGCCCTGCTCGCCGGCGTCGCTGCCCTGCGCTCCGGCGCCGGCCGGCTGACCCTGGCGGTGGCGGAGTCGACGGCGGTGCAGCTGGCGGTTGCCTTCCCCGAGTCCGGCGTCGTGGGGCTGCCGGAGACCGCCCGCGGATCGGTCAAGGGTTCCGGGGCGTCGCTGGTGGCGGACGAGGTTGGCGCCGCCGACGCCATCCTGGTCGGGCCCGGCCTGGATGACAAGGACGAGACCCTGGCGTTGCTGCGCGGCTTGCTGCTGCCGGGACGGTCGCGGCCCAAGCGAGGTCCCGCCGTCGTCCTCGACGCCTACGCCTTGGGCTGCCTGCCCGAGCTGGCCGGCGAGTTGAAGCCCTGGGCGGGCCGGCTGATCCTGACCCCCAACGTGACCGAAGCCGGCATCCTGCTGGGGTACGATGTTGAGGACCTCAAGCGGGACGTGCCGAAGATCGCCGAGGCCTACCAGGCAGTCGTGAGCTGCCAGGGCATCATCGCGGCGCCGGGCGGGGACAGCTGGGAAATCACCACCGGACACAGCGGCCTGGGGACCTCGGGCAGCGGCGACGTTCTGGCCGGCGCCATCGCGGGCCTGCGGGCACGCGGCACCACCGATGAGCAGGCCGCCTGCTGGGGCTCCCACCTGCACGCCGCCGCCGGCGACCGGCTCGCCAGCAGGCTGGGGGGACTCGGCTACCTGGCCCGCGAGCTCTGCGACGAGTTGCCGGCCCTGATGGTGGAACTGAGCAGCTGAACGAGGCTGGACTAATCCTAAGCCTGCTGATAATTCTGGATGGGCAGGGCCGGTTCTTCCGGCCGCGGCGAAATTGAGAGTGAGGAGTACGCGATGGGCATCGGAGACAGCATCAAGAAGGGCGCCGAGTACGCGATGGAAGACCTCGCGGGGACGGCTAAGAAGTCCGATGACGGCCACACCCCGGACCCGGGAGATCCCCGCGACGAGGTCCAGGTACATTCCTCGATCAGCGAGGGCTCAAATGCGATGGAGGCAGAACGGGACGACAATGACGGCGCGCTGACCGGCGGCCGCGCCGCAACCGATCCGACCTCCACCCCGCCGGGCGAGCGGCCTGCGGACCCCACGCAGCCACCGGGCGGCCCGCTGGACAACCCTGTCAACGACCCGGACAACGCTCCCCCGCTGGGCGACCCCGCTCCGGGGCCGGACAGTGCCCCCGGCAGCGTACCCGGGCCCGGGGGCCTGCCGGAGACCCAGCCGGGCCAGTTCCGGGCCGATCCCTCCGAAGGCGACGGCGACCCCACCCTCAGCATGGGGCGCGGCTAGGCACCCGCGCACTGCTCCTTCCCCGGCCGGCCGTCGCCAGTCAGGGAAGGAGCCTCAGGGCTTCAGTCCTGCCACTGGCCGCGCTCCTGCAGCACGCTCTTGAGCAGGTCGGCGCGGTCGGTGACGATCCCGTCCACGCCGAGGTCCAGCAGGCGGTGCATCTCGGCCGGTTCATTGATGGTCCAGACGTGGACGTGCAGGCCGTGGCGGTGGGCGCGGCGGACGAACCCGGCCGTCACCACCGGCACGGCCCCGTAACGGACCGGGACCTGCAGGGCGTGCACGCCGCGCAGCGCACGGGCCGTCACCCGGCGCAGCAGGCCCGCTGGAAGCAGCGGACCCAGCAGCACGAACAGGGCGTTGGACGCCATGCCGGCCGAACTGGCGGCCGGACGGCTCAGGCGCCGCAGCACGGCGCGGCGCCGGCGGTCGGAAAAACTGGCGATCAGGACTCGGTCATGCAGGCCGTGCTGCTCGATCGCGGCTGCCAGCGTGGCCACCGAGTTCCAGTCCTTGACGTCGAGGTTGAGCCGGATGTCGGGAAACTCCGCGACCAGCTCGGCCAGCAGCGGGATCGGCTCCGCGCCGGCGATCCGGGCCCGGGCCACCGTCGCGGCGGGCAGCTCGGAAATGCGCCCGCTGCCGTCGGTCACGCGGTCCAGGGTTTCGTCGTGGAACAGCAGCAGGACACCGTCCGCGGTGGTGTGCACGTCCGCCTCCAGGTAGCGGTACCCGAGGGCGACGGCGGCGCGGAACGCGGCCATTGAGTTCTCGGCGCCTGCCGGAGAGAAGCCGCGGTGGGCCATCGGCACGGGCGCTCCGGCGGCGCCGCCATGGGCGAGGAAAGGGTGCGGGGCGGTCACTCCTGAAGCGTACCGGAGCCCAGCCCGGTGACGCCCGGCTGGCCGGGGGCGACCGGGTGGCCGGGGGCGTCCGGCTGGCAGAACCTCGGGCTGGCCGCTGCGGATCAGGCTCAGCCGTGCGGCAGGATCTCCACCCCGTCGCTGCAGTGCAGCAGGGTGCGGCCGCCGCCGTCGAGGTCCACCCACACCGTGGTGTGGTCCGGCGTCACCGCGTCCACGAACCCGCCGGTCTCGAACCCAGGCGTGAGCCGCACCCGGACCCGGTCACCCTGGCGCAGGCTCTTCCAGTGCGCGTCCGGATCGACCCGCCGGAGCGGCTGGTCATCACTATGTCGGTTGCCGTATCTGGCCATGAGTGCCCCACCATCAGTCAAGAGATCCGTTCGGTCCCGCCAGCCTAAGAGGCCAAGGTGAACGGCAGTTGTCCGTCAGCTGGGAATCCCATGGCCGCGCGGGCCGCGGCGGGCAGCCGGGGCCGGCTACGGGTGCCGGACTCCCAGCTCGGCGAGCTTGGCCTCGAGGATCTGGGCCACGCCGTCGTCGTCGAAATGCGGTGCCTGCCGGCCGGCGGCGCGGATGGCCTCCGGGTGGCCGCTGGCCATGGCGTAGCCGTGACCGGCCCAGCGCAGCATCTCGATGTCGTTGGGCATGTCGCCGAAGGCCACCACGTCCTGCGCCTCGACGCCAAGGGACGCGGCGTATTCGGCCAGGGTCACGGCCTTGTTGACGCCCGGCAGCGACAGCTCCAGCAGCGCGATGTTGGGGGCGGAGTGCGTGGCGGCGGCCAGGTGGGCCACCGCGGGAGACACCTCGGCGAGGAAGTCGTCTGCGGTTCCTTCCCGGACGATCGCGAGGAACTTCACCACGGCGTCGTCCGGGGTGAGCGTGTCCTGCAGCGGGGCCGGGGTGAATTCGGCGAGCAGGCCGCTGGAACCGGTTCCGAGGAAGCCCGGTTCCAAGTGGAAGCCGGTCAGGGTTTCCGCGGCGAACAGCGCGGACGGGCGCAACCGCTGGATGATCCGGCGGGCCTCGAAGACGGCGTCGAGCTCCAGGGCGCGGGCGGACACCATCTTGTCGGCCTCCAGGTCCCACACCACGGCGCCGTTGGAGCAGATGACCGTTCCGGTGTGGCCCAGCTGCTCCTGCAGGGGATGCAGCCAGCGCGGCGGGCGGCCGGTGACGAACACCAGCTCCACCCCGGCGTCGCGGCAGGCGTGGAAAGCGCGCACGGTCCGGTCGCTGATTTGACCGTCGTGGCCCAGGATCGTTCCGTCAATATCACTTGCTACCAGCCGCATACTGCCAGTCTACGTTGGCTGCAGCGGGGCCATTTCGACGGTTCCCTGCCCGCAGGGTAAGCGGAAACGTCGAGGGCGCGGGGAACCGTCAAAACGGGGAGCTGGGCGGGCTGCTTCCGGGGCGGACGACGGCGGCGGGTCAGTGCCGTTCGTAGAGTCCGGTCAGCGTGGCCCGGGCCAAGGTGTGCGGGCCGAGCTTGGCTTCCAGCTTGGCCGGGGACGCACCGGCGTCGAGCCCGGACTTTTCCACATTCAGGGCGAACACCGTAATGACATAGCGGTGCGGTCCATGCCCCCTGGGCGGGGCAGCCCCCAGGTAGCCGGCGGAACCGCCGTCGTTCCGGAGCTGGAAGGCGCCGAGCGGCAGGCCCCCGCCGTGCCGTGCTCCCGCACCGGCGGGCAACGAGGTAGCGTCCGCGGGGAGGTCCAGGACGGCCCAGTGCCAGAAGCCGCCATGGCCGGGGGCGTCGGGATCGAACATCGTGACGGCGTAGCTCCGGGTGCCGGCCGGGGCTCCGCTCCAGTGCAACGGCGGTGATTCATCCTTGCCGCCCGGGCCGGTCGCCGCGCCGCGCTGGGCTGCCGGCAGGATCTGGCCGTCCTCGAAGGTGTCGCTGCGCAGAGTGAAGGTTGCCATGGCTGCCTCTCAGTTGCTGGTTAGGCCCGCACTTTCAGGGTTCAGTTCCATCCGGTTCAGTTCGGCCCGGGTGGGCGGGTTGGCGCCGGCGCGGGAGACCGTTACGGCGGCGGCCGCAGCGGCGTGGACCAGGAGTTCACGCAGGCTCTCCGCGGAGAGGCCGCGCAGTTCGGGGCGGTTCTGCGCCCCGTTGAGGCCCAGGTCCACGATGCCGGAGAGCAGGGCGGCCATGAAGGAATCGCCGGCGCCGACGGTGTCGGCCACCTTCACTGCCGGGGCCGGGGCGTGCGCCTCGCCGGCAGCGTTAATGGCCCAGGGGCCGGCCGCGCCGCGCGTGACCACCACCATGGCGGGGCCCTCCGAGCCGCCGAACGAGAGCCAGCGACGGGCCGACTCGAGCGGGTCCACGCCGGGGTAGAGCCATTCGAGGTCCTCGTCGGAGGCCTTGACCACGTCGGCGAGGCTGACGAACTTCTCGGTCTGGTGGCGCGCATAGTCGGCGTCGGTGATGATGCTGGGACGGCAGTTGGGGTCGAAGCTGATGGTCGTCGAAGGATGGGCATGCTCGACGGCGGCGAGCACGTCCGCGGCGCCCGGCGCCAGCATGGTGGCGATCGACCCGGTGTGCAACAGGGTGCTGCCCTGCAGCATGAAAGGCAGCCGGTCCGCGAGGCCGGGGAGTTCCCAGGCGAGGTCGAAGGTGTAGCTCGCGGCGCCGTCGTCGTCGATCAGCGCAGTGGCCACCGACGTGGGCAGCTCATCCGGTCCCAGCGGCAGCAGCACCGAACTGGACTTCAGGTGGGCCGCGACGGATTCGCCGTAGGCGTCCCGGCCGTAGCGGCCGATGAACTGTACCGGGTGGTCCAGCCGGGCCAGTCCCACGGCAACGTTCAAGGGACTGCCGCCGACGTGGGCCTGGATACCTGAGGAGCGCTGGACAACATCAACCAGGGCCTCACCAATGACTGTGAGCATGCTCATACTCTGCCAGAGAACCTGGCCGGGCGCCGCTGTGTTTCGCGCGGGGGCCCGGCCCGGTCCGGCCCGGCGGCCTAGTCCGCGGCCTGGAGGGTCGATTTGTCCATCGGCACCCCGGAGGTCTCGGCGTCCTCGAACGTCGCGTCGATCTGGACGACGTCCCGGCCGGCCCGCTGCAGCAGGCTCGCGGCGACGCCGGCCCGGTAGCCGGACGCGCAGTGCACCCAGAGCCTGCCGTCGGGCACCTCATCCATCCGGCCGAGCAGTTCGTGCAGCGGCACGTTCACGGCGCCGGCCACGCGCGACCCGGCGAACTCGTCGGTGCGGCGCACGTCCAGTACGGCATCCCCTTCGGCCCGGCCGCTGAGCAGCCCGTCCCAGCCGACGCGCGGATACGAGGCGAGTGCGGCATCGGGGGCCAGCGCGTGCGGCTCGGTGCCGACGGCGGCGTCCGGGGAATCGATGCCGATCCGGGAAAGGTCGCGGATGGCGTTTTCGACGTCCTCGAGTGAGCCCACGAGGGTCAGCTTCTCGTCCCAGGGCAGCACCCAGCCCAGGAACGTGGTGAAGCTCGAGCCGTCGCCGTATTCGAAGCTGACGCTCCCTTTCAGGTGGCTGCTGGAGAACGCCACCCGGTTGCGCAGGTCAACAACCCATTCGCCGTCTTCGAGGCGGCGGTTCAGTTCCGCCGGGTCCACCGACTCCGGAACCGACAGGTCCGCGGCGCCGGGGCCCTGGGCGTTGGACGGGCCCATGTGGGCGTAGTACGACGGGTAGGCCGTGAGGTTGGCGATCAGTTCGTGGACAAAATGCTCTTCATCCGGGTCCGTCAGGGCGTGGTTGGCGGTGAGCTGCTCGCCGATCGTGGATTCGTCCGCCCCGGTGGCCGGACCCGAGGAACAGAACGACCCGAACCCGTGCGTCGGGAACAGCGCAGCGTCCCGGTCGGCCTGCTCGACCAGGCGGCGGACCGAGGCGTACTGGTCGCGGGTCAGGCCGACGGTGTCCGAAGCGGCCACGAGGTCGGTCCGTCCCACGGAGCCGTAGAGCAGGCTTCCGCCGGAGAAGACGGCCTGCTTTTCGCCGTCTTCAACGATGAAGGACAAGTGCGTGTGGGTGTGGCCCGGTGTGGCCACGGCCTTGACCGTGAACGCGCCGACCTGCACGGTCTCGCCGTCAGTGATCGGCGTGCGCTCGAACTTCACCGGATCGGCGGCATTGACGAGGTAACTGGCGCCGTGGGTCTTGGCGAGTTCGAGGCCGCCTGTGACGTAGTCGTTGTGGATGTGGGTTTCCGCCACGTGCGTAATGGCGACGCCGGCCTCCCGGGCGGCCTGCTCAACCCGGTCCGTGTCGCGCTGCGGATCGATGACCAGCGCGACGGCGCCGTCGTGGACCAGGTAGCTGCGGTCCCCGAGCTGCGGCGTATCAATGACGATGACATCCATGGTTTCTCCTTCAAGGTCCGGCGGCGCGTGGCGCGCCACCCTTGCGCGGGCAACGTGGGTACAACAAAGTCACCGTTTCCATCATGAAACCCCCGGGGGTATGGACGCAAGGACCCGGCCCCCGCAGGGCGGTTTGGCTGGATACCCCAGGGGGTATAAAATTAGGGCATGGCCCCGATCGAGAGCACACGCCCCGGCATGCCCGCTGCACCACGGTCCGGCGGGCGGAACGCCGTCGTCCTGGGGCTGCGCCAAAACCTTGCCCAGTTCATGCTGCTGGTGGCGGTCAACGCCCTGGTAGGCGGCACCCTGGGCCAGGAACGCACCGTTCTTCCCCTGCTCGCCAGCGAGGTGTTCCACCTCGACAAGTACACCTCCGCCCTGACCTACATTGTGGCTTTCGGGCTGGCCAAGGCGACCACGAACTACTTCGCCGGAACCCTCTCGGACCGTTTCGGGCGCAAACCGGTGCTGGTGGCCGGCTGGCTGATCGCTCTGCCCGTCCCGCTGCTGCTGATCTTCGGCACCAGCTGGTCCTGGATTGTGGCCGCCAACGTCATCCTCGGCATCAGCCAGGGGCTGACCTGGTCCACCACCGTGGTGATGAAGATGGACCTGGTGGGGCCGAACCGGCGCGGCCTTGCGATGGGCTTCAACGAGGCCGCGGGCTACCTGGGCGTCGCGGGCACCGCCCTCTTCACCGGCTACCTCGCCGCATCCTACGGGCTGCGTCCGGCGCCGTTCTTGCTGGGCGCCGCCTACATCGCCCTGGGACTGGGCCTGTCCGTGCTCGCCGTCAAGGAGACGCACCACCACGCCAAAACCGAGGCCGCCAACCACGTCGACGCGCACAGCGGCGCCGGCGCGTCGCTCAGCACCCGCGAAATCTTTACCCTGACCAGCTTCCGGGACCGCTCGCTCTCCTCGGTCAGCCAGGCCGGGCTGGTCAACAACCTCAACGACGGCCTGGCCTGGGGCCTGTTCCCGGTGCTTTTTGCCGGTGCCGGCCTCTCGATCGAGCGCATCGGCATCCTCGCCGCGGTATACCCGGCAGTCTGGGGCGCGGTGCAGCTGGTCACCGGCGCCGCCTCGGACCGCGTGGGCCGCAAATGGCTGATCGCCGGCGGCATGTTTGTCCAGGCCGTGGGCCTGGGGATGGTGGCGGCCGGCCGCGGCTTCGACATCTGGCTCGTCGCCGCCATCCTGCTCGGCGTCGGCACGGCCATGGTCTACCCCACCCTGCTGGCAGCCATCGGCGACGTTGCCCACCCGCAGTGGCGGGCCCGTTCGGTCGGGATCTACCGCTTGTGGCGCGACGGCGGCTTCGCCGTGGGCGCGCTGCTCTCGGGGCTGCTCGCTGACGCCTACGGCATCCCGGCGGCGATCGCCGTCGTCGCCGTTGTGACCGGACTGTCCGGCGTCGTCGTAGCGGTCCGGATGCGCGGCACCGACCACCACGCCTAGCCCGGCGGCCGGGCCGCTAGGACTCCGCGGCGTCCTTTTCGTAGACGTCCGGGATGCCGTCGTTGTCCGAGTCGCGCCGCTCCTCTTCCTCGGCCAGCCGGTACTGCCGGTTCCGGGTCTTCAGTACCGCGCTGGCCAGCAGGGCAGCGAGCAGCGACGCCGCCAGGATGCCCACCTTGGCGTGGTCGTCGTGGATGCTGCCGTGGCCGAAGCTGAGTTCCGCCACAAGCAGCGAAACGGTGAAACCGATCCCGGCCAGGATTGAGACGCCGAAAATGTCGATCCACTTGAACGAGCTGTCCAGCCGGGCCCGGGTCAGTTTGGTCAGCAGCCACGTGGTGCCCAGGATGCCGGCGGGTTTGCCCAGCACCAGGGCCAGGATGATGCCGACGGCGACCGGATCCGTCAGCGCCGAGCCCAGCCCCTCCCAGCCCCCGACGGCGACGCCGGCGGAGAAGAAAGCGAAGACCGGCACGGCGACGCCGGCCGAAATCGGCCGGAAGCGGTGCTCGAAGATCTCCGACAGTCCGGGACCGGCCTCCGGACCCCCGCTGGCCTGGGAGCGCAGCACCGGGATCGCAAAACCAAGCAGGACACCGGCCACCGTCGCGTGGATGCCCGAGGCGTGCACCAAGGCCCAGGTGGCCAGGCCCAGCGGCAGCAGGATGAACCACGCCGCGGGGGCCTTCAGCCCGAAGAAGCGCCGGTACCGGTGCGCCAGATACGTGTACAACCCCAAGGGAAGCAGGGCCAGCAGCAGGGGGACGATCTGGAGATCGCTGGAGTAAAAGACAGCGATGATGGTGATGGCGATCAGGTCATCCACCACGGCGAGCGTCAGCAGGAAGATCCGCAGCGCGCTGGGCAGGTGCGAACCAATGATCGCGAGGACGGCGACGGCGAACGCAATGTCCGTGGCGGTGGGGATCGCCCAGCCGCGCAGGGTCTCCGGGCTGCCGAGGTTGACGACGGCGTATATCGCCGCCGGGACGATCACCCCGCCCGCGGCCGCGGCGACCGGCACGATCGACTTGTTCAACTGGCGGAGGTCGCCGGCCACGAATTCGCGTTTGAGCTCCAGGCCGACCAGGAAGAAGAAGATGGCGAGCAGCCCGTCCGCGGCCCACGCCCCGAGACTGAGGTTTAGGTGCCAGGGTTCGTAGCCGACCTTGAAGTCGCGGAGCGCGAAGTAGCTGTCGGAGGCCGGCGAGTTGGCCCAGATCAGCGCGGCGGCGGCCGCCAGCACAAGCAGGGCGCCGCCGACCGTTTCCTTGCGGAGGATTTCGCCGATGCGCAGGGATTCGGCATAGCTCCCGCGGCTGAAGAAGGTCAGGCGCGGTTTGCCGGGCCGGGGCGCGGGAGGAGGGGTGTGGCTCATGCGGGAGTCCTAAAATTTGGGTCGACTGAACTATGCCGACCAGACTTCCCGGCGCACCTGTCCCCAGTCTACGTCGGTCACGGCATCGTGCTGAATCGTTCCGCCTGCGACTTGGCGCCCTGGACGATGATCTGGTCTTCCTCGTAGAGGACCGTTTGCGCCGTGGTGTGGCCCCAGGTTCCGCCGGGGCGCTTGACGGCCACCACGGTCACGCCGAATTTCTCCCGCAGTCCCACGACCCCAAGCGGGCGGTCCCGGACGACCGCCGGCGGGCCGGTCCGGATCATCACAAAATCGTCCTCGAATTCGACGTAGTCGAGGATGGAGCCGAGGACCAGGTGGGCCACCCGCCTGCCCATGTCATGCTCGGGCCGGATCACGTGCTCGACGCCGAGCTGGGCGAGGATTTCGGCGTGGGGCTCGCTGATGGCCTTCGCCCAGATCTGCGGGCGCTGGAATTTCAGCAGCCGTGAGGTGGTCAGGATGCTGGCCTCAATGTCGGAGCCGATGCCCACCACCGCGCGGTCAAACTCGTGCACGGACAGCTGGCGCAGCACCTCTTCCTTGGTCGAATCGGCCCTGACCACGTGGGTGAGGCGGCCGTTGAAGGATTGGACAATTTCCTCGCTGGCGTCCACCCCGAGGACCTCGGTCCCCTGTGCCTCGAGCTCCAGGGCCAGGGCACCGCCGAAGCGGCCGAGGCCAATGACCACCACCGAGGACGCCTTGACGCTGGCGGCCGCCGTGCGGGCGGCAAAAATGTTCTTAGCCAATGAGCGGCCTTTCTTTGGGGAATTCGTAGAGCAGCGGCCGTTCGCGCAGCGCTAGGGCGGCGCCGAGGGTCACCGGTCCCAGCCTGCCCACGAACATCAGCAGGATCAGGACCAGCTGGCCGGCCGGCGGCATGGCGGCGGTGATGCCCGTGGACAGGCCCACCGTCGCGAAGGCAGAGACAACTTCGAAAAGGATCCGCTCCTGGCCAAAGTCGGTGATCAGCATCAGGAACATGGTGGATCCGACCACCAGGGCGATCGCGAGGAGCACCACGGTGATCGCTTGGCGGTGGACGGCGCGGGAGAGCCGCTTCCCGAAGATGTTCACGGCCGTGCCGCCCTGGAGTTCGGTGGTGAGGATGAAGAAGAGCACGGCGAAGGTGGTGATCTTCAAGCCACCGGCGGTTCCCGCCGGGCCGCCGCCGATGAACATCAGGATGTCCATGCCGAGCCAGGACACAGGATGCATCTGCGAGATGTCGATGCTGTTGAAACCGGCGGTGCGCGTGATGGCGGACTGGAAGAAGCCGGCGAGCACGCGGTCGCCGGCCGGCAGCGCGCCGAGTGTGGCCGTGTTGGTCCACTCCACAGCAGTCAGGAACACGGTTCCGCCGGTGAGCAGCACCGCGGTGCCGACCAGGACCAGTTTGGTATTCATGCCCCAGAAGATCGGGCGCCGGTACTGCCGGACCAGTTCAAAGAGGACGGGGAAGCCGAGGCCGCCGATGATCACCGCCGCGGCAATCGGCAAGCACACCCAGGGGTCGCCGACGAACCCCATCAGATTGTCTGAATACAGGGCGAAACCGGCGTTGTTAAAGGCTGACACCGCATGGAAGATGCCGCGCCACACGGCCTCGCCGGGCGGGTAGCCGTAGCTGGCCATAAAGCGGGCCGCGAGGATCACGGCCAATAGTGTTTCCACGATCAGGCTGATGCCGAGGACGCCTACCAGCACCCCGCGGACGTCGCCGAAGCCGGTGCTTTTCGTCTCCGCGGCGGCGGACAACCGGGATTTCAGGCCCAGCCGGCGGGCGGTCAGGACCCCGAGCAGGGTGCCGAAGGACATCACACCGAACCCGCCGATCTGGATCAGCACCAGGATGACCACCTGGCCGAAGCCGCTCCAGAACACCGGCGTGTCCACGGTGCTCAGGCCCGTCACGCAAACGGCTGAGGTGGCCGTGAAGAGGGCCTCCAGGAAGGTGGCCCCGCCGTCGCCGGTCTTTGCCACCGGCAGGGACAGCAGTCCGGTCCCCGCGGCGACGGCGCCGGCAAAGCCCAGGACGATCACCTGGGCGGGATGGCGGGGCGCGAAAGCGCGCGCAAACTTGGTGAAGCCCGCCACGGGGGCACGGAGCACCGCGGGAACTTTCACATGCATGGGGCCACGCTATCACCGGCGCCCGGCCGCTTCAGCCGGTTCAGCCGGTTCAGCCGGTTCAGCCCAGCAACTGCTGGACGAGTTCGCGGCATTTCCGGTAGGCGGCAGCCTTCGGGTCGATCAGGGAGAAGTGGTCGCCGGGGACCTTGAGGAACTGGACCGGGGCGCCGCCGGCCTTGGCCGCGGCGGAGTAGGCCTCGGACTGGCTGACCGGCACGGTGTCGTCGTCGGTGGTGTGGACGGCGTACACCGGAACCCGCAGCGGCACGGCGCTCATGGGGTCAGCGAACTTATGCCGTTTGGGGTATTTTTCCGAGGAGCCGCCCAGGAAGTTGCTCACCGCGCCGTTACTCAGGTTGAGCCGCTCGGCCTCGGCCAGGTTCAGCAGGCCCGACTGGCTGACCACCCCGGTGAGGTGCACCGCCGCGTCGTCGTCCTTGCGCAGGAGCTGGCGGTCAGCGTCCGGGGTGCCGAGCTGTCCGAGCCGGCTTCGGCCGGCTGCCCACACGGCCAGGTGACCGCCGGCGGAGTGGCCGAGCGCGACGACGCGGTCCAGGCCGAGGCCGTGTTCGCCGGCGACGTCCCGGAGCTTGTCGATCCCGGCAAGGACATCCGCGAAGGTGTGCGGCCAGCCGCCGCCGTTCCCGGCACGCCGGTACTCGAGATTCCAGGCGGCCACCCCGTGGGCGGCGAGATCCTTGGCCAGCGGTTCGCCGAGCTCGGCGCCGTACTGCGAACGCCAGTAGCCGCCGTGAATGACCACTACCACTCCCCTGGGCTCGGCCGCATCCGGGAGGAAGAGTTCCCCCCACTGGCTCGGGTCGTCGCCGTAGTGGTACTTCTGCCGCTTCACTGTGTCCTCCTTGGGGCCCGGTGAGCAAGCAGCGACCGCCCCCAGTGTCACCGCCGCTGCGGCCGCGAAGAAAGTCCGACGCCGCACATCAGCCATGTGCAGAGCCTACCGTGGGCACCGCGCGGCACCGTTGAACGCGGCTCTGCTTTGCCGCCGAACCGCCGCCTCCCGGGTAGATGTCACAGCCGCGCCGTAAGCTAGGCCCATGGCTAGCAACTGGGACCGCCTGGACCCCGCACTGCGCGATTCCGTGCAGGAGAACGTGGAACTCTACGAGCGGGTCCGCCCTGCCCTGAAACTGGTCACCCGGGAGGTGCTGCTGTCGCTGCGGGCCATGCTCAAGGGCACCGAGGTGACGCCGCTGTTTGTGACCGGCCGCACCAAGACCGTGGAGTCCTTCCGCGAGAAGATCTCCCGCATCGAGGAGCCCCTGGAGCCGGGCGGGCCGCCGGTGCTGAAATTTCCAGATCCGTTCCGCACGCTCAATGACATGGTCGGCATCCGCGTCATCACCAAGCTCCCGGCCGAAAACGCCGTAGTCGCCAACCTGATCAAACGCCAGCGCCAGCTTTTCGACTGCCGCGGCGACCGCGAGAAGGACATCGGCTCGATTGAATCCGGGACCTACGGCTACTCGAGCCGGCACCTGATCCTGCGAACCATCCAGAACGAGGTCGTCAAGGAGTACCAGCACGTCTTCAACCCGGACGTGCAGCCCAACGGCAGCTACTTCTTCGAGTGCCAGATCCGGACGGTTTTTGCGCACGCCTGGAGCGAAATCGAGCACGACATCCGGTTCAAGGCCGAGGATCCGCGCGCCTGGACCCCGCATTTCGACCGGCAGTTCACTGCCACGGCCGCCATGCTGGAAACCGTGGAGGGGGCGTTCGCCGACCTGCATGAACGCTACGAAGAGGTCCGCAGTTACTGGGATATGGACGGCGAGGGCGCCGCGCAGCTCACGCCCAACCGGATCCGCGACGTCTGGCGGACGCTGCTGCCGCACGTGGACCGCAAGGTCGACGACGACTGGGGCTGGGCCGCCGAACTGATGGCCGCGCACGGCCTGAACCAGACCATGCAGCTCGCCGGCCTGCTCAGCGCCAACCGGATCACCGAGGTCCGCAAGGCCCTGGACCACCGCTACTCGCCCGGCCCGGACAGGTTGCTGGACGACCTGCTGCTGTGGCAGTACGGAACCGCGCACATCGACCTCACCGCGGAACCGGCCGACGCCGTCCCGCACCCTCGGCGCGACAGCCTGCTGCGCCGGCTCAAACAGATTGAGCGCTACCGGCTGACGCAGGGCTAACTGCGGGGAATCTGCGCCTCGCGGATGCGCTTGCGCCTCAGGAACCTGCCCCGCGAAACCGCGCCACGTAGCGCCGTTGCCAGGGTGTTTCCACGGCGCTGCGCCGGTAGTTCCGCCGCACGAAGGCGACGGCCTCGGCGGGCGGGACGCCGTCGAGCACCGCGATGCAGGCCAGCGCCGTGCCGGTCCTGCCCCGGCCTGCCCAGCAGGCCACCTCCACCCGCTCGGTTTCCGCGCGCCGCCACGCCTCGCGGAACGCGTCCAGGGCGTCGACGTCGTCGGCGGGCACATGCAGGTCCCGCCAGCGGACCCAGCGGAAGTCCCACTCCACCGGCCGCGGACGACGGCCCAGCATATACAGTCCGAATTCGGGCCGCGGGCCGGGCGGAAACGGCGCCAGCAGGCCGCGGCCGCGGATGAGGCGTCCGGAAGGAAGACTGAGCACACCGGGCTGGCCCGGCTCCCATGTCTGCGCCATACTCCCGAGCGTAGCCGCCGCGGTGTGCCCGTTGAAGCCCGGCCCGGGCCGCCAGATATGCCGCCGCAAATAGGGCCGCACGGGCCTACCGGTGGCCGGTTCCAGACCCTAAAGTGACCCCAGCCCCAACAACCCCACGAGCCCCACAAACCGGAGAAAGGAATCCGCGGATGTCATTCCAGGCGTACCTCGACACCATCGAGGACAAGACCGGCCTCACTCCCCGCCAACTTCTCGAACTCGCCCGGCAGAAAGGCTTCGCCGGTACGTCCGCGAAGGCCGGCGAGATCCTGGACTGGCTGAAGACTGACTACGGCCTGGGCCGCGGCCACGGCATGGCCCTGGTCCACGTCATCCGGCAGGGGCCGGGGATCAGCAGCAAGCACGTGGGGGCCACCGGCGCGCACAGCGATGCGTCGGACACGCTCTGGCTGGACGGAAAGGCGTCGAGGCCCGCCTCCTAGAGGCGGCCTCGTAGGCCAGCCTCCTGGTGTCGTGCTGCTAGTGCCCTGCTGCTAATGCCCGGCGCCGAGCTTGCCGCCGAGGCGTTCGCGCATGAGGACGCTGGCGTCGTTGAGCCCGACGATCTGAACGTCCTTGCCGTGGTGGTGGTATTTCTCCGTGATGGCGTCCAGCGCGGCAATAGTGGACGCGTCCCACAGGTGCGAGGCGTGCATGTCGATAACCACGTGCTCGGGGTCCAGCGCATATTCGAACTGGGTGTAGAGGTCATTCGAGGAGGCGAAGAACAGCTCGCCGTCCACCACGTAGGTGGCCGTTTCGTGGCCGCCGATGGTCTTGACCGTCCGCTCGACGGTGACGAAGTGGGCGACGCGGCGGGCAAACATCACCATCGCGACAAGGACGCCGACGCCGACGCCGATGGCCAGGTTGTGGGTCGCCACCGTGACGATGACGGTGGCCACCATGACGGCGGTTTCGCTCTTTGGCATCATTTTCAGGGTCCGCGGACGGATGCTGTGCCAGTCGAAGGTGGCTACGGAGACGAAGATCATCACGGCCACGAGCGCAGCCATCGGGATCACGGAGACGATGCCGCCCAGGGCCACCACCAGGATGAGCAGGAACACGCCGGCCAGGAAGGTGGAGATCCGGGTGCGGGCGCCGGAGGCTTTGACGTTGATCATGGTCTGGCCGATCATCGCGCAGCCGCCCATGCCGCCGAAGAACCCGGTGACGATGTTTGCCACACCCTGGCCCCACGCCTCGCGGGACTTGTGGGAGCGGGTGTCGGTGACATCGTCTACGAGCTTCGCGGTCATCAGGGATTCGAGCAGCCCCACAAACGCCATGGCCAACGCAAACGGGAAGATGACTTGGAGTGTTTCGAGGCTGAACGGCACATTCGGGATGAACAGTGTCGGCAGGGAATCCGGCAGGTCGCCCTTGTCACCCACGGTCGGGACGGCGACGGCGGCGAAAACGGTGATCAGGGTCATCACCACGATCGCGACGAGCGGGGCCGGGACCGCCTTAGTGAGTTTGGGCAGGCCGAACACGATCAGCAGGCCCAGCGCCGTCAACGGGTAGACAAGCCACGGGACGCCGAGCAACTCGGGGACCTGGGACATAAAAATCAGGATGGCGAGCGCGTTGACGAAGCCCACCATCACGGAGCGCGGGATGAACCGCATCAGCTTGGCAACCCCGGAGAGGCCCAGGACGACTTGGAAAATGCCGGCCAGGATCACGGCGGCGATGAAGTAGTCCACGCCGTGGGATCTCACCAGCGGGGCGATGACCAGGGCGATGGCGCCGGTGGCGGCGGAGATCATCGCCGGCCGGCCGCCGACGATCGAGATGGTGACGGCCATGGTGAACGACGCGAAGAGCCCGATCCGCGGATCGACGCCGGCGATGATCGAGAAGGCGATGGCTTCGGGGATGAGGGCCAGGGCGACGACGAGTCCGGCCAGGACTTCGGTTTTCAGTCGGCGCGGGGACATGAGGGTCCCGCGCACGGATTGAAGTTGCTCAGGTGTGAAGGCGGGGGCTTCCCCGGCGGTTTTGACGGCCATTACTGGCTCCGTTCATGGTCAAGAAGACGCGCGGCAGCGTCTTCGTTTTGCTAATGATTGAGGGGGCGCAGCGTCGCGCCGGGAAGTGGGGGAATTAGCCTTGAAGGTCTCACCCCACCAGCTAAACCCTACCCTAACGTGATGGTAGGGTTTAAATCCGAACCGGACGGAGGCCTTGATGACGGCTCAAACCACCAGCACCATGCACATCGGCGAACTGGCAGAACGCACCGGACTGTCCCTGCGGACTATTCGCCATTACGACGACGTCGGGCTGCTCCCCGCGACGGCCCGCACCGAGGGCGGCTTCCGGGTCTATTCCGAGGCCGACGCTGCGCGCCTGATGCTGATCAAGCAAATGAAACCGCTGGGGTTCTCCCTCGAGGAGATGGCGGAAATCCTGGGCCTGCTCAACGCGGAGGCCGGCCCCGCCGACACTGCCGGCGCCGGCCCCGACGCACGGCTGGCCGAATTCCTGGAGCGCGCCGAGCACCAGCGCGCGAAAATGGCCCGCAACCTCAGCCAGGCGGACGAGTTCATCGCGATGCTGGGCAACCGAAGCGCCTGACCTGCGCGCCGCAGCCATAAATCTGACATACTCGCCTGCTCTCCGGTCATAAAGTGGCCGGACCACGATTGCCGGTGGGACCATACTTGGATGCTTGAGGCAACCAAATCCCCGAAGTCCGCGCCGGCGTCCCACACTGACGCGGACACCCCGGTCAATCCGGCCCTCGCCGCCGAGGCCAAAATCGCCCGCATAGCGGTCACCGTGTTTCCGCTCCTCGTGGTGGTCGCCGGCGTCGCCGGCTTCCTGCTGCCAGGCGCGTTCAAGCCGCTCGCGCCGAGCGTGCCGTACCTGCTGGGCATCATCATGTTCTGCATGGGCCTGACCCTGACGCCGCCGGATTTCGCTTCCGTGGCCAAGCGTCCGTGGGCCGTGGTGCTGGGCATCGTGGCGCACTACGTCATCATGCCCGGTGCCGGGTGGCTGATCGCCCAGGCGCTGCACCTTGAGCCGGAGCTCGCCGTCGGCCTGATCCTGGTCGGCTGTGCACCGTCCGGTACGGCCTCGAACGTGATGGCGTTCCTGGCCAAGGGCGATGTGGCCCTCTCCGTCGCTGTTGCTTCCGTGTCCACGCTGATCGCCCCGATCGTCACGCCGCTGCTGGTGCTCTTCCTCGCCGGCTCCTACCTGCAGATCGACGCGGCCGGCATGGTGCTGGACATCGTCAAGACCGTGCTGCTGCCGGTGGTCGCGGGCCTGGTGGCCCGCCTGTTCCTGAAAAAGTTCGTCGCCAGGGTGCTCCCGGTGCTGCCCTGGGCTTCCGCCGTGGTCATTTCGCTGATCGTGGCAATCGTCGTGGCGGGCAGCGCCAACAAGATCGTGGCCGCCGGCGGCATCGTTTTCCTCGCCGTGGTGCTGCACAACGGCTTCGGCCTGGGCCTGGGCTACCTGGCCGGCAAGCTCGGCCGCCTGGACGACAAGGCCCGCCGCGCCCTGGCCTTCGAGGTGGGCATGCAGAACTCCGGCCTCGCGGCGACGCTGGCCACGGCCCACTTCAGCCCGCTGGCCGCGCTGCCCTCCGCCGTGTTCTCGCTCTGGCACAACATCTCCGGCGCCATCGTGGCCGCCTGGCTGGCCCGCCGCCCGCTGCGCGACGCCTGAGTCCCACCGGGGGCCGTGCCCGCCCGTCACAGGCGGACGTACGCCCAGCCATCCCACTGACGCCGGGCAAGGTGCGCGATGGCGGCCGGGACGACGCCGACGCCCGGCAGCAGGCGCTCGGCCGGCAGGTCCGCCGAGCGCAGGCTGTTCCCGCAGGCCAGCACCCGGACGCCATGGGCGAGCGCGGCCAGGACCGCAGCCCGGTGTTCCGAATCCTCCGCCAACTGGGCAACCCCCGGACCCTGGATAACAGCCTCCACCGGGGTCCCGGGCCCCAGGGCATCCACCGCGTTCTGGCTGCTTCGCAGCACTCCGGCCAGTGCCCCGTCCGGCAAAGGACCGGATCCGTGGGCCACGAGTCCCCGGGGACCCGCACCCGCCGGCTCCCCCGGACGGATCAGGTCATTTTTTGCCGAGCCCCGGGGCTCGTTTTCGGCGGAAAGCTCAGACACACAATCTCCTTTGGCGCGGACGGGTCCGGGCACCGCAGTGCGGGCCCGGACATATCGTGCATGCTAGCGACCCACCGCCGGAAATGTACAGACATTCGACTGGACCCACAGCGCGCACCCGCCGTGCCCCGCCCTCGCCCCACCCGCCGCGCCCCGCCCGGGACCCCCGGACTGCATCCCCAACTGCACCACCAACGGCCCGGCTGGGTGTTGTACATGACCCCGGTTGTCACGTAGCCTCGCTAGGACATTAAATGTCTAGACATTTGCGGGTCCATTGCTGCCCGTTCGAGGAGCCGGATGCCCACCTTGACCACGTCCAAACAACCCCCAGCCAAGCCGCGCCGCCGCGCCGCCTCGTTCATCCTGCCCGCCCTGGGCATCGCGGTGCTGCTGCTGTTTGTGGGCCTGCTCTCCTACCAGGGCGCAGCGGCGCAGAAGAATGACGACAAGCAACAACAGCAGTCCCGGAGCACCGGAAGCCCCGCCAGTGAGAAGCTGGACATGGCACGCCGGATCCCTGATGATCCGATGGCGATCGGGCGTCCGGACGCACCGGTTGTCCTGGTGGAGTACGCCGACTTCCGCTGCCCCTTCTGCGGGCTCTTCTCACGCGAAACCCTGCCGCCGCTGGTGGCAAAATACGTCGGCAGCGGCCAGCTGCGGGTGGAGTGGCGGGACCTTCCGGTCTTCGGCGGGGAGTCCTCCGATGCCGCCGTCGCGGGCCGCGCCGCTGCCGCGCAGGACCGGTTCTGGGAACTCAACAAGGCCGTCTACGCCATTGCGCCGGAACGGGGGCACGCCGCCCTGCCGCGGGAACGGCTGGTCCAGCTGGCCGGGAAGGCCGGGGTCCCCGACCTGAAGAAGTTCGAAGCGGATCTGGAATCCGCCGAGCTCCAGGCTGCGGTGGCCAAGGACGCCCAGGAGGCTGCAGGCCTCGGCGCGACCGGCACCCCAACATTCCTGGTCAACGACACCCCGATCGTGGGTGCGCAGCCGCTGGCCACCTTTGAGAAAGCGATCGAGGCCGCCTTGAAGTCGGCCAAGCGGAACTGATGGACATCGGTTACGCCGGCGCCTTCCTAGGCGGGGTCCTCACCCTGCTGAGTCCATGCTCCGCCCTGCTGCTGCCGGCGTTCTTTGCCTACGCTTTCTCGACGAAAACCCGGCTCGTGGCACGCACCGGGTTGTTCTACCTGGGGCTGCTGAGCACCCTGGTGCCACTGGGCATCTTCGCGGGGGCGCTCGGCTCCCTCGTCACGCAGCACCGCGCGGTCCTCGTCGGCGCCTCGGCGGCCTTGGTGATCCTCCTGGGGCTGGCCCAGATCAGCGGCGTCCGGCTTCCCGCCGCCTTCACGCCGACGGCCCGGACCGGGACCTCCCGGCTGTCCGTCTTTGCCCTGGGGACCGTCTATGGCGTTGCCGGAGTCTGCACCGGACCCATCCTGGGCTCCGTCCTGACCGTGGCGGCAGTCGGCAGCAATGCCGTCTACGGCGGTATGCTTCTGGCAATCTTCGCCCTCGGCATGGCGGTGCCGCTCTTTGTCCTGGCGCTCGTCTGGGACCGGCTGGGCATCTCCGGCCGCCGCTGGCTGCGGCCCCGGCCGCTCACCATCGGGACCTGGACCAATTCCTGGCTGATGGTGGTTTCCGGACTCATTTCCGTCGGCATCGGGGTGCTTCTGCTCCTGAGCGACGGGACGGCAGGCCTGGGCGGCGTACTGACGGTCCAGGACCAGTTCAGGGCTGAATCCTTTGCCAGTGAGGCGGCCGCCGGGGTCCCGGACCTCGCGGTCGCGGGCGCCGCAGCCCTCGCCCTGCTGGCGGGCGTGGCCCTCTATTACAAGAACCGGCAGACAGAGCCGACCAGAGACAGGATGCACGACGATGCGCACTAACACCCTGATACCGGCCCTGGCGCAGTGGCCGGCGCGACGCTGGCTGGCTGCCGCCGTCGCCGCCGTCGGCACCTACGTCCTCGTGGCCGTCCCGACGGACCTGATCGACACACCCCTTTTCAGCCGTGATGTGCCGCCCACTTGGTGGTCGTTCCCCATCCTCGCGGTGACGGCCGTGCTCACCGGATTGCTGCTGGCCACCTATGTGTCCCGCGAACCCGCGGCCGACGGCGGGAGCAGCGGCGACGAGCCGGACAGCCGGGGCCGCTTCGGCGCGGCGGGAACGATCGTCTCCTTCTTTGCCGTGGGCTGCCCGGTCTGCAACAAACTTGTCCTGCTCGCCCTTGGCACGTCCGGCGCCATGCAGTACTTCGAGCCGATCCAGCCGCTGCTGGCGGCCCTGTCCATCGCCCTGCTGCTGTGGGCCTTCGTGAAGCGGGCTACCTCCGAGGACCGCTGCCCGGTACCGCGGGTGCGGGCCGCCACGGCGGGTGCAGCCACCGGCAGCGGGCGCTAGGGCCGCAGCCCAGCGGAGCCGGGTCGGCGGGCCGGGTCAGCGCGGAGTGGCCTTGCAGCCGAAGGCGGTCGCAATAGCCACCCGGTCGCCCAGGACGTGGCTGCACCGGAACTCGACGTCGCGCGCCCGGTGGCAGCCGGTCCGTTCAATCAGCAGCAGCGGGGCGCCCTCCGGGCAGCCGAGCAGCGCAGCCTGGGCGGGGGTGGCGGGCACCGCGGTGAGGTGCTCCACCCCGCCGTCGAGCACGACGCCGCAGCGCCGGTCGAGCTCGCCGTACAGGGATGCGTCACGGAAGTCAGCCTCGAGGAGCTTCGCTGCGGTGGTGCCCGGGAGCCAGACCTCGTCCAGCCCGATCGGCTCGCCGTCGGCGAGGCGGACCCGCGAGAGGTGAAAGAGCTCCGCGTCCGGAGCCAGGGAGAGCTTGGCCGCCACCTCCGCGTTAACCACCAGGTGCTGTTCGAGGACCACGCTGCGGTGTTCCATCCCGGACTCCCGGATGGACGCCAGGACGCTGTAGATCGGTCCGTAAGCCGTGCTTCTTCCGGCGACCACCGTGGGTTTCTTGCCGGGGTGCGCGGTGATGTGCCCGGCGTCGCGGAGGGGCTTCAGGGCGGCCCGGATGGTGCCCCGGCTGACGCCGTACCGCCGGGCCAGTTCCAGTTCGCCGGGGAAACTGCCCGCAAACGCGCCGGCGAGGACCTCCGCCAGGAGCTCGGCGCTGACCGCTTTCCAGAGCGGTCCCTCCTTGGCCCTCCCGACGGCAGCCTCCGCGCGGGACTGCGCTGCTGGCTCCTGGTGATGTGTCACATAACTCCCGCCCGGTCTCCTGCACACAGCTGCTGGCATTACGACGTTACTGCATCGCCCCGCCCAGGCGGCTGCGCGGACGCCCTAAAGCCGTCTTCGACGGCCTGTAGAATGGTGCGGGAGTGAGGAGGAAGAATGACGGCACCTGCCCTGCGCCTGGTCCGCGGCTGGATCGGCGCCGTCGTCGCGACCTCGCTCGCCGCCACGTCCCACGTCCTGGCCGGCGGCAGCATTCCCGAAGTTTCCCTGCTCGTGCTGGCCCTGGCACTGTCCGGACTGGTCTGCACCGCACTTACGGGCCGCGGGTTGTCCCTGTGGCGGCTGGCAACAGGCGTCCTGCTCAGCCAGGGTCTCTTCCACTGGCTCTTCAGCGGCTCGGCGGCCCCGCGCCATTCCCCCCTTCCGTCCAGCGGCCACGCAGCGCACTCCATGCCGCTCGAACCGGCCGCCGGCACGGCTGTCTCCGCCGCCATGGACCACACTTCGCCCCTGATGTGGGCCGGGCACGCCGTTGCCGCCGTCCTGACGGTCGCCCTCCTGCGCCGCGGCGAGGTCACCGTCGTCCGTCTGGTCCAGGCTTTGCGCCTGCGCGTGACAGCCTTCCTGCCGCTCTTCCAGCCGTTGCCCCAGCCGCCGGCCGCCGTCACCCGGCCCGCCAACCGGCGTCTGCAGCCGCTGCGCAACCTCGGCGTTCCGCTGCTGGTGATGCGCCACCGCGGGCCGCCCGCCGCTCCGATCGCATCCTAGGCGCCCGTCCCGTCACCCGATAAGCCCGGCACCCTGCCTGACAGTTCCGGGGGCGGACACGTCACCTGCCCGCCGCCCTTGACGCTGCACCGTAGCCGGCGCAGCGGGCGGCCGCCAGGCTGACCCGCGCCGCTGTCGCTCGTGCTGCCGCCTTTGCGTGCCCGCAGCGGAGCATGCCCGGTGTGCGATTCCCCGGCCCCCAACATTGTCCGGGCAGGCCCGTGGCCGCCCGTAACCCTTCAGGAGTACCACCATGTCCAAAAAGTTCATCTACACCGGCCTCTCCGTCCTCGCGGCCGCATCCCTGGCCCTTACCGGCTGCGCGCCGTCGGCGTCCACTTCGGCGCCCTCCGCACCTGTTACCGCCGCCCCGGCCAGCGCGGCCGGCCTCACGGTCAGCCAGCCGTGGGTCAAAGCCGCCGCTTCCGGGATGACCGGCGGCTTCGGCGTCATCAAAAACACCACCGGCGCCGACGTCACCGTCACCGGCGCCTCGACCCCCGCGGCCCGGAAGGTGGAGCTCCACGAAACCGTTGCGGGCACCACCGGCGGAATGCAGATGCGGGCCAAGGAAGGCGGCTTTGTGATCCCGGCGGGCGGCGAACTGAGGCTGGAGCCCGGCGCCAACCACATCATGCTGATGGGGCTGACCGCACCGGTCACGGCGGGTGCCGAGGTCACGTTCACGCTGGCGCTGGCCGGCGGCGGAACCCTCACGTTCACCGCGTTGGCGAAAGATTTCAGCGGCGCCAACGAGAACTACGTCGAGGGCGAAGACGCGGAAATGTCCTCCGGGGAATCGGCCACCGGCAGCGCAGGCAGCCCCGCGCCGTCGTCGACCGCGAAATGAGCACCGGGAAACGGCAGCCCGCGCACGCCCCCGCTGGCGGTGACGATCCGCGCGAACCGCGGAAACTCCCGCGGCGCGGACTGCTTTTCGGCGGCGCCGCCGCGGGACTCGGGGCGCTGGCCGCCGCGGGCGCCCCGTTCGCCGGGGCCGCCGTCGGGCAGCTGACCGGAAATCCGGCCCCGGACGAACCCGCGGAGAGCGTCCACGGCGGCACGGCGGTGGCCTTTTACGGTGACCGGCAGGAGGGGATTACCACCCCCGCCCAGGCCCACGGCGTTTTCGTCGCCCTCGATCTGCGTCCGGGAACGACGCGCGCCAGGGTCAAAGCGCTGCTGCGGCTGCTCAGCGACGACGCCGCCAATCTCTGCGCCGGCACCCCGGCCCTGGCGGACACGGAGGGGGAACTCGCCCAGGTCCCGGCACGGTTGACGGTCACATTCGGCTTCGGACCGGGACTGGTGGCCGCGGTGGCCCCCGCCCGGGCTCCGGGCTGGCTGAAGCCGTTGCCCGCGTTCAGCATCGACCGGCTGCAGCCCGGGTTCTCCGGCGGCGACCTGCTGCTGCAGATCTGTGCGGACGATCCGGTGACCGTGGCACATGCCCAGCGGATGCTCCTCAAGGACAGCCGCAGCTTCACAACCGTGCGCTGGGTGCAAACCGGTTTCCGGCGTTCGTACGGCAGCGAGAAGTCCGGGACGACCATGCGGAACCTCTTCGGCCAGGTGGACGGGACATCCAACCCTGCCCCGGACACGGCGGACCACGAGCGCGTGGTCTGGGGCGGCGGGGACATCCCCGCCTGGACGGACAACGGCACCTCGGTGGTCATCCGGCGGATCGCGATGAACCTGGACAAGTGGGATGAAGTTGACCGCGTCGGCCGGGAGGACGCGGTGGGCCGCCGGCTCTCCAACGGAGCGCCGCTGACCGGGGAGCAGGAGCACGATGAGCCGGACTTCACGGCGATGTCCCGGCACGGATTCCCGGTCATCTCCGACGTGTCCCACCTGCGCCGTGCCCGGCCCGAAGACAGCTCGCAGCGGATCTTCCGCCGGGCGTACAACTACGACGCCGCCCCCGGCGCCGGAGGGGTCTCGGACTCGGGGCTGATCTTCGTGTCCTACCAGGCCGACGTCGAGAAGCAGTTCACGCCCATCCAGCGCCGGCTCGCTGAAGCGGACATGCTCAATCTATGGACGACGCCGGTCGGTTCGGCCGTTTTCGCCGTCCCGCCGGGATGCCGCGAGGGCGGCTTCATCGGCGAGCAGCTGTTCGCCTGATCCTCGGCCTAGGGCCGCCCCGTCCGGGTGAACTGGAGGGGCGGCCCCGGGGTCGATCCGGCGGGGGGCTGCCGCCGTCACCGGGGAGGGTCTAGCGTGGGAAACATCAGGCCTCCTACCCGGCGTAGCGGGCCGGTATAAGCAGCTGACGGCAGGAAGAACCCAGGAGGACAAGTGACCACAGAGCAGTCCGAACCAGTAGAGATTTCGACCCGCATCCGTCCCGGGGAATGGACGGAGGAAAGCCTGGCGGAGACCGTGGCCGGGTACCGGCGAAAACTCCTGGAGATGGGGGCGGCGCCGTCGGAGATCGACGTCGTAACGGACCGCGATCACGGGGGCGGGGTTTCGGTGGTGGCCACCTGGACCAAGGCCTGGCATCTTGAGACGCCCGGTTCCGGTTCGGACGCGTAAGCCTCGGCCCGGCGCAGGGGCCGGAAGACCCGCTGCGGCCGTCGGTGACAGGTTCCTCGACGGCCGCTGACGGCTGCGGCCCGGCGGCGGCGACCCCGCCACCCGCCGACGGCGGTGCCCTCAGCCGATGCTGGCTGCCTCGTCGAGCGTCCGCGATTCGAAGTGCTCCAGCATCTCGCGCATTGCCTCCACCTCCTGGGTGAAGGTGGCTGATGCCCGCCACTGTTCAATCTGTTCGAGGGACTCCCAGGGTCCGGTGCTGATGAACCGGTTCCTGACGTCATGGTCGTGCATGAGCACCGCCTTGGCGTTGGGGTAGTCCTCCTGCGTTTTTCTCGCCAAATCCCGCCAGGCCTGCACAAAATCGTTCTCGCGTCCCGGGTGGACCAGCCAGATTCCAAGCGTGTAGACAGACATGGCTGCCGCCTTCCATTCTCCGTACGGGGTTGATACCGCCGATTATGTTCCGGGGACGCGCGGGGCGGTAGGGCCGGATTGCCCGGCGGTGCGACAGAAAAGCCCGTCCGGCGGCCCCTTGAACGACGAGCATGCCCAGCCCTGAGCTCCGGGGTTGGACACAGTGGCAATATGTCCACCCGCCGGCCCGGGCGGTGGGCATGTCCCGTGGCTAACCGATCAGCGCCAGCACCGCTCCGGCAGTGACCACGCCGCCGGCTTCGGCCCGGACGTCGGTCACGGTTCCGTCCCGGTGCGCGGCGACCTGGGTCTCCATTTTCATCGCTTCGAGCACGACGACGGGGTCCCCGGCTGTAACTTCGGCCCCCGGTTCGACGAGCCACTTCACCACGGTTCCTGCCATGTCGGCGCGCAGTTCCCCCGGATCAGCGGGCGCGGCAGCGCCGCCGTCGGACGCGGTTCCCCGCGGGCCCTCCAGCGACACCCCGGCAGGCAAGGTCCCGCCGGGCAGCGTCCGGCCGGACCCGGCCCAACCGTCCAGCAAATCAGCCGGCAGGCCGACGGCGAGACGCTTGCCGTCGACCTCGACCGTGATGGTGCGGCGTTGGCCGTCGGGCGCCGTGGTGCTGTAGGCGGGGTCGGCAGGAATCCTGTCCGCGAAGTCGGTCTCAATCCAGCGGGTGTGGATTCCCAGGCCGGCCTCGGACGTGAAGTCCGGGGACTCCAGCACGGCCCGGTGGAACGGCAGCACGGTGGCCACCCCGGTGATGCTGAGCTCCGCGAGGGCACGGCGGGCGCGGCGCAAGGCCTGCTGCCGGTCCGCGCCGGTGACGATGAGCTTTGCTAGCAGCGAGTCGAACTGCGGAGGGACGAACGAGCCGGAGCGGACGCCGGAGTCGAGCCGGATCCCCGGGCCGGTGGGGCCGGAGAACTCGGCAACGGTGCCCGGCGAGGGGAGGAAGCCGCGGCCCACGTCCTCGGCGTTGAGCCGGAATTCGAAGGAGTGGCCGCGGGGCGCCGGGTCCCCGGTGAAGCGCAGCGGCTCCCCGGCCGCGATGCGGAACTGCTCCTGGACCAGGTCGATTCCGGTGGTTTCCTCGGTGATGGGGTGCTCCACCTGCAGGCGGGTGTTGACCTCCAGGAACGCGACCGTGCCGTCCGCGGCGACGAGGAATTCCACCGTGCCGGCGCCGGAGTAGCGGGCTTCCCGGCAGACGGCCTTGGACGCCTGATAGATCTGGCCGGTCTGCTCCTTCGTGAGGAAAGGTGCGGGGGCTTCCTCGACGAGTTTCTGGTGCCTGCGCTGCAGCGAGCAGTCGCGGGTTCCGACGACGACGACATTTCCGTGGGTATCCGCCAGGACCTGGGCCTCGACGTGGCGCGGCCGGTCGAGGTAGCGCTCCACGAAGCACTCCCCGCGGCCGAAGGCGGCGACGGCCTCGCGGACGGCGGAGTCGAAGGCCTCCTCGATTTCGTCGAGCGCACGGACCACCTTCATGCCGCGGCCGCCGCCGCCGAATGCCGCCTTGATTGCGATCGGCAGGCCGTGCTGCTCGGCGAAGGCGCGGGCTTCGGCCGCGGAACCGACTGGGCCGTCGCTGCCGGCCACGAGGGGCGCCCCGGCTCGGACGGCGGTTTCGCGGGCGGTGATCTTGTTGCCAAGAAGCCGGATGGCGTCGGGCGCGGGCCCGATCCAGGTCAGTCCGGCGTCGAGGACCGCCTGGGCGAAGTCGGCGTTCTCGGACAGGAAGCCGTAGCCGGGGTGGATGGCGTCGGCGCCGGATTCGGCGGCGGCGGCCAGCAGTTTGGGGATGTTCAGGTAGGTGTCGGCGGGCGAATTGCCGCCCAGGGCGAAGGCCTCGTCCGCCGCGGAGACGTGCAGGGCGTCGGCGTCGATGTCCGCGTAGACGGCGACGGACGCCAGTTGGGCGTCGTCGCAGGCCCGGGCGATCCGGACGGCGATTTCGCCGCGGTTGGCGATCAGGACCTTGCGCATCAGTTACTCACTTCTTCGTCGGGGGCTTGTTCGGCGGGGGTGTGGTCGGTGGTGGCGGCTCCGGTGCTGCCGGACTCAGCCCAGCGGAGGCGGATCCGGCCCCCGATCGGCACCTGCGCTGCAAGGTCCAGCTGCGTGTCGACGACGACGGCGATCACCGGGTAGCCGCCGGTGATCGGGTGATCGGCCAGGAACAGCACCGGCAAACCTTCGGGCGGGACCTGGAGGGCGCCGGCGACGGTGCCTTCGCTGGCCAACTCCCCATCCCGGCTACGTTGCAGCGGCGTTCCGTCGAGCCGCATGCCCACCCGGTTCGACTGCGGCTTGACCTGCCATTCCTGGGCGGTGAGCGACTCCAGCGCCTCGGCGTCGAACCAGTCAGCGCGCGGCCCGGGGACGACCTCGAGCACGGTCACCCCGGTGCCGGGGAACTCGGGCTGCAGTTCCGGGTGGCCGACGACTCCGGACTCGGAGTCGCCGCCGGAGGCCAGGAGCTGCCGCTCTGTCAGCGGCGCCGGGCCGATCCCGGACATCGTGTCGGTGGACCTGCTGCCGAGGACCAGGGCGGCATCCACTCCACCGCGGACCGCGAGGTAGCTGCGGAAACCGCTCTCCGGGGCGCCGATGCTCAGCGTCTCGCCGTCAAGCAGGGCGAAGGGCGTGGCTATCGGCACGGTACGGCGGTCGGGCTCCGCGTCACGACTGCCGGGGGTGGTGATGGCCAGTTCCGACGGCGCCCCGGCGACAGCCAGGACCTGGTCCCCGACGGCCTGGACGGTCAGTCCGCCGGCCACGGTCTCAATGACGGCGGCCGACGGCGCGTTGCCGACGAGGCGGTTGGCGCGGCGCAGCGAGGCGCGGTCCAGGGCTCCGGCGACGGAAACACCCAGTCCGGAGTGGCCGTGGCGTCCGAGGTCCTGGATCAGGCTCTGCAGGCCGGGCGAGACGATCCGGAGTCCGGAAGTCACCTCCGGCGCGGGGGTTTCAGTCCGCGGTTCCGGGGCAAGCGCCACGGTCTCGCGGACCGCGCGGAACTGGATCCGGTGGCCGGGTGCGGCCAGGGCGGGCTGCTCGCGGTCCATGTCCCACATCCGGGCGGCGGTGTGGCCGATCAGCTGCCAGCCGCCGGGTGAGCGGCGCGGGTAGACGGCCGAGTAGGTTCCGGCCAGCGCCACAGCACCTGCGGGCACCGCGGTGCGCGGTGAACTGCGGCGGGGCACGTTGAGGGCCTCGTTCTCCCCGACGAGGTAGCCGAATCCCGGGGCGAAGCCCGCGAAGGCCACGGTCCACTGCTGGCGGCAATGGGCGGCGATCACGCCCTCGATCCCGAGGCCGGTCAGCTCCGCCACTTCGGCGAGGTCCGCGCCGTTGTACACGGTGTCGATGACCACCAGGCCGCCGTCGCGTTGCACCGGGGCGGTGAGGTCGAGCTGCAGCAGCTGCGCGGCGATCCGGCGGGCGGCGACGGGCGAGTCGGCGGTGACCATGACGGTTTCGGCGGCGGCGAGCACGTCCAGCTGCCCGGGCAACGGGTGCTCGAGGAGCAGTGCCTGCAGCGCCAGCACGCCTTCGGTGCCGGTGAGTTCTGCGAGCACCGCGCGGGTGCCCACCGCCCGCACCGCGTTCACTTTGTGGACGGCCGCCTGCCGCGTTGCCACCGTTTCCATTGCTGCCTCCATCATTGCCGCCGTCTCCAGGGTCCGCGCCGCTTAGCCGCGGACTTCCTGCAGCAGCCGCTCTTCCTCGGCTGTCTGCGGGTTCCGGCCGATCGCCAGGCCCACCACCGTCACCACGGCGGAGACCGCGAGGTAGCCGGCGATCAGGAACCAGTTGCCGGTGGCGGCGTAGAGCGCGGTGAAGATCAGCGGGGCGACGGCGCCGCCGATCACGCCCGCCAAGGTGTAGGCCAGCGAGCTGCCGGCGTAGCGCAGCCGGGCCGGGAACTGCTCGGTGATGTAGGCGGCCTGCGGGCCGTACATGAACGCGTGGAAGGCGAGGCCGATCACGACGCCGAGGGTGAGCATCAGCACGGACTTGCCCTGGATCATCAGGAAGAACAGCGGGATGTAGACGGCCGTGCCGACGGCGGCGATCCCGTAGACGAGGCGGCGGTTGAAGCGGTCCGTGAGCGCGCCGGCGGCCGGGATCAGGGCGAGCTGGAAGGCCGAGCCGATCAGGATGGCGCCGAGGACGTTGCCGGTGGTCATGCCCAGCTGCTTGGTGGCGTAGAGGGCGACGAAGACCGTGAAGAGGGAGTAGAGCACGTCGGGGCAGATGCGCGACAGGGCGGCTGCCAGCAGCGCGCGGGGTTCCTTGGTGAAGACCTCCTTGATGGGGGCCTTAGGGGCCTCGCCGTGGGCCTGGATGGCTTTGAAGACGGGGGTTTCCTCAAGCTTGAGGCGGATCAGGAGGCCGAAGACCACCAGCAGGGCGGAGGCGAGGAAGGCCACGCGCCAGCCCCAGGACAGGAACGCCTCGTTACTGAGGGTTGCCGCGAGGAGGGCCAGCACACCGTTGGCCATCAGGTTGCCGGCGGGCGGGCCGATCTGGGCGGCCGAGGACCAGAAACCGCGCTTGCGGGCGTCGCCGAATTCGCTGGAGAGCAGGACGGCCCCGCCCCATTCGCCGCCGACGCCGATGCCCTGCGCCAGGCGCAGCAGCACCAGGATCGCCGGGGCCGCGACGCCGATGGCGGAGTAGTCGGGCAGCACACCGATCAGGACGGTGGCGACGCCGATGAGCATCAGTGTGACCACCAGGACGTGCTTGCGGCCGATCTTGTCGCCGAGCCGGCCGAAGATGACGCCGCCGATCGGGCGGGCCAGGTAGCCGACGGCGAAGGTGGAGAAGGACAGCAGCAGGCCGACCAGCTCATCCCCCACCGGGAAGAAGATCTTGGGGAAGATCAGCGCCGACGCCACGGAGTAGATCGCGAAGTCGTAGTACTCCAGCGAGGTGCCGGTGAGGCTTGCGATGTAGGCCTTGAGGGCGCCCGGGGGCAGGTTCTTTTTGCCGGCCCTCTTGCTGGCGGCCGGAGCGGCCTGGTGCGGTGCGGTCATGATGTTCCTCCAGATGCGGGTGCTGCCTGTGCTGGGTGGGTGTGCTGAAGTCGCACCGGGCTTAAAACGCAGCGCCGGTGAGGCTGTTTGGGGGTGTTGCTAGATGAATGAGGCGGTTCCGATGCCGGCAGCGCTAAGCGCCTCGCGAACCGCGGCCGCCATGGCTACGGCTCCCGGGGAGTCGCCGTGGACGCAGATGCTTTCGGCCCGGATTTTCAGGATGGAGCCGTCGATGGTGCGGACGGCGGAGTCGGTGGCCATCCGGAGGACATGTTCGGTGACCTCGGTGTGGTCATGCAGCACGGCTCCGGGGAGGGTGCGGGAGACCAGGGTGCCGTCGCGGTTGTAGGCGCGGTCCGCGAAGGCTTCGGTGACCGCCCGGAGCCCGGCCGCCTCGGCCAGGCGGAGCACTTCCGAGCCCGGCAGGCCCAGGATGGGCAGGTTCGGATCCACGGACTTCACCGCGTCGACGACGGCCCGAGCCTGCGCGGTGTGCGCGACGATCGCGTTGTACAGGCCGCCGTGCGGCTTGACGTAGGTGACCCGGCCGCCCTCCGCGGCGGCCAGGGCCTGCAGCGCACCGATCTGGTAAACGACGTCGTCCGCCAGTTCGTTGGGGTCGATGTCGAGGAAGCGGCGGCCGAAGCCCGCCAGGTCGCGGTAGCCGACGTGGGCGCCGATCATGACGCCGGCGGCGACCGCCTCGCGGCAGGTCCGGCGGATGACGCTGGGGTCCCCGGCGTGGAATCCGCAGGCCACATTGGCGCTCGACACGGAGCGGAACATCGCGGTGTCATCACCAAGGCTCCAGCGTCCGTAGGACTCGCCGACGTCGCTGTTCAGGTCGATGGTGTTCAGTCCGGTGTGTGCCATTTGTGATCCTCGTCTCAGTGCTTGGCCCCCTCCTAGAATGCACCATTGCGTCGGATTGTTCAACAATCCGACGATTCTTTCCGGAGGCAATCGTGTAGATTCGGCACTATGACGACTTCCGACGCCGGCCCCCGCGCCTTGGCGGCCGCGGCGCGGCTGCGCATCGCCGTCCCCTCGGTGGCGGACCGGGTGGCGGCCGAACTCCGCCAGCAGCTGGCCGACGGGGTGCTGCTGCCGGGCACCCGGCTGACCGAGTCGACGATTGCCGAGGACCTGGGCGTCTCACGCAACACCGTGCGCGAGGCCTTCGCCGAACTGGCCGCGGAGCGCCTGGTGGTCCGGCAGCCCAACCGCGGAGTCTTCGTGGCCAGCCTGGCCCCCGGCGACATCCACGACGTCTATACCGTGCGGCGCGCCATCGAGGTTGCGGCGCTGCGCGGCGGGGGCAGCCCGGAGCAGGTGGCCGAGGTCCGCGCCGCGGTTGAGGAAGGAAAGGCCGCGGCGGCGGCCGACGATGAGGAGGCGCTGGGCACGGCGAACCAGCACTTCCACCGCGCGATTGTGGCGCTGGCCGGAAGCCGGCGGCTGGATACGATCATGTCGCAGGTCCTCGCCGAGATGCGGCTGTTTTTCCACAAGGCCACCGTGGACGCGCACTTCTACCGCAGTTATCTGGACGACAATGAGCAGATCTGCGCCGCGCTGGAAGCCGGCCGCCCGGACCGCGCGGCGGACCTCCTGCTGGCCTACCTCGACCGCTCGGAACAGAGGCAGAGCGCCGTCCACGGCGAGTGAAGGCCTTGCATTTCCAGAGCCTGCGTTTCCAGAGCCTGCGTTTTCAGAGCCGGCGTGCTCCGGCGGCGGCCCGCACCGCAAAGATGTCCGGGGCCCGGAATCCGTGCCCGGCAAAGGCCTGCTGCACGGCCTCTTCCACGCGGCCGATATCGGGCCCGGGAACCAGCGCAATCGCGGAGCCGCCAAAGCCGCCGCCGGTCATCCGGGCCCCGATGGCTCCGGCGGCGCGGGCGGTGTCCACCGCGAGGTCCAGTTCCGGGCAGGAAATCTCGAAATCGTCGCGCATGGAGCGGTGGCTCGCATCCAGCAGCGCGCCGATCGCGGCGGCGCCCCGGCTCTCCAGCAGCCCGGCGGTCCGCGCCACCCGCTCGTTTTCATGGACGATGTGGCGGACCCTCCGGAAGGTTTCCCCGTCGAGAATACTTTCGGCCCGGGGAAGATCGGCGGCGCCGAGGTCCCGCAGGGCGGCCACGCCCATCAGTTCCGCGCCCCGGGCGCAGGAAGCCCGGCGCGCCGCGTAGCCGCCGCTGGCGTGGGCGTGGGAGACCTTGGTGTCGATCACCAGGCACACCAACCCTGCCTCCTCCAGCCACAGCGGGACCCGGGCGAAACTGCCGTCGCGGCAGTCCAGGTACACCGCGCAGTCCTCGGCGCCCAGCATGGAGGCGTACTGGTCCATGATCCCGGTGGGGGCGCCGACGACGTTATTCTCCGCGCGGCGGCCGATGTCCGCCAGATCGGTGGCGGCCAGATCCGCCCCGGCCAGGGCAGCGAGGGCGGATGCGACGGCGCATTCCAGCGCCGCCGAGGAAGACAGTCCCGCGCCGACCGGGACGTCGGAGGAAACGAACAGTTCGAACCCCGGCACGGATACCCCGGCGCGTTCGAGTTCCCAGGCAACGCCGGCGGGGTAGGCGGCCCAGGCCCCCGCGGGCCCCGGCTCGAACGTCTCGGGGTTGAAGGTGTCGAGGTCGAACTCGACCGGCGCCGCGGCGCCGAAGGCGGAGGCCAGCAGCACGCGGCGGTCGCTGCGGGCGGCGACGGCGACCGTCGTCGTCCGGTCGATGGCGAACGGCAGGACCAGGCCCTCGTTGTAGTCGGTGTGCTCGCCGATCAGGTTGACCCGCCCCGGAGCCTGCCACAGCCCGTCCGGGGCGTGCCCGAAGTGCGCGGTGAAGGCGTCGGCAACCGCTGCCGCGCCGGCGGTGCCGGCCGTGTCCGTCGGTGTCATGGCGTTCCTGTCCTGCCTGCCGCGGTGGCCCGCAGCGCGGCGGCGACCTGTTCCGGTGTGGTGTCGTTGATGAAGGCGCCCATCGCGGCCTCGGAGCCGGCGAGGAATTTTAGCTTGTCCGCGGCCCGCCGCGGCGAGGTGATCTGCAGCTGGAGGTAGCCGGAGCGGCGCAGGGCCGGGTCTACCGGCGCCTGGTGCCAGGCGCTGATATACGGCGTCGGGGTGCCGTACAAACCGTCGAGGCGGCCCAGGAGATCCGGGTATATGACGGCGAGTTCGTCGCGTTCGGCGCCGTTCAGCGCCGCGAGGTCGGGCACCTGGCGGTGCGGGACGAGGTGGATTTCGAGGGGCCAGCGCGCCGCGAACGGGACATAGGCGCTGAAGTGCTCGCCTTCGACCAGCATCCGCGAGCCGTCCGCCCGCTCCGCGGCCAGGATGTGTCCGGTGAGGGTCTGTCCCGTGGCCGCGAGGAAGGCCTCCGCGGCCCTGGCCATTACCGCGGCCCGCGGTGTGATGTAGGGGTAGGCGTAGATCTGCCCGTGCGGGTGGTGCAGCGTTACGCCGATGTCCTGGCCGCGGTTCTCGAAGCAGAACACCTGCTGGACCCCGGGCAGCGCGCTGAGGGCCTCGGTGCGGTGCGCCCAGGCGTCGATCACGGTGCGGACCCGCCGGGTGCCCAGCTTGGCGAAGGCGCCGGTGTGGTCGGGGGTGAACGCCACCACTTCGCAGCGGCCGCCGGCAGTGCCGCGGGTGCCCCAGCCGGGCGCGGCCGGCGCGGCGGCGAGGTCCGGCCCCAGCGAGGGGAAGCGGTTTTCGAAGACGGCGACGTCGTAGTCCGGCGCCGGGATCTCCGAGGGCCGGCCCGGCGTGCTCGGGCAGAGCGGACATTCGTCCGCCGGCGGCAGGTGCGTCCGGTGCTGGCGGTGGGCCGCCACGGCCACCCACTCGCCGGTCAGCGCGTCGAAGCGGACCTCCCCCGAGGGGCCCCGCGGGGGCAGCCCGCGGGTGTCTTCCGTGCGGCGCTGCTGCGGGGTGGTGCCGTCGTCGAAGTAGAGCAGTTCCCGCCCGTCCGCGAGGCGGGTGCTGCTGACCGCCGTCCGCGATGCGGGGGCAGCGGCGCGGCTGGTGCTGCTGGTCATGGTGTGGTCCTTAACGCGGATTGGGTGAGGCGGAAATGGGAGAGGTGAAATCGGGGAGGCGGGCGGGTCATCCCGCCGGCCGCCCGGCGGCGTCCGAAGCTACACGGCGAAGATGCTCCACGAGGCCCGGTGCGACTCCCCCGGCTCGAGCCGCACCAGGTCGTCCCCGCTGTTGAAAGCATCCGGCGGGCAGCTCATCGGTTCGACGGCGAGCCCGGCCCTGCCGGGTCTGGGCGGTTCGGTGTCGCCGGTGTAGAGCTGCAGCCAGGGCAGGCTCCGGTCCCAGGACATTCCAACACCGCCGCCGCCGGGATCCCGGACGAGAAGCCGGGCGCGACCGCCGTCGTCGAAGCCCAGCCCGGTGAAGGCGTTGTCGATCATCGTCGCACCGATGGGGCGCGGGGTGTGGAAATCGTAAGCGTGCCCGCGCACCGGCTGCCGCCCGGCGGGCAGGCGCCGTTCCGGATCGGCGGCCAGGAAGGTGTCGGCCCGGAATTCCAGGGTCCATTCATCCAGCGGTGCGGGGCCGGCCACCAGGTAGGGGTGCGGGCAGACGCCGTACGGCGCGGCCCGGTCCCCCGCGTTGCTTGCCGTCACCTCGGAGTGCAGGCCGTCCCCGTCCAGCCGGTAGCCGGCGGTGAGCCGGACCGCGAAAGGGTAGCCCGGGACCGGGCCGAGGGTGCAGGAGAGCACCAGCGAGGACTCTCCGCGGGCTTCGGCAATCCAGTCCTGGCCGAGGGCCAGGCCGTGCAGGGCGCAGCCGCGCCCGGGCTCGTTGACCGGCAACCGGTGGCTTTCGCCGTCGAAACTGTAGCGGCCGTCGGCGATCCGGTTCGGCCAGGGGGCTGCGATGATGCCCCGGAAGTCCGGGATCGGTCCGCCGGCCGGGAACGGAAGCACCAGGTCGCGGTCCCCGTGCCGCAACTGGCGCAGCGCGCCGGCCCGCGCGGTGAAGACGGCGCTGTAGCCGCCGGCCTGGATCCGGTGGTCGGTCCAGGTCACAGGCCGCCGGCCAGCCGGTAGTACGCCGCGTTCCAGTTCAGTTCCTTCTTGAACTGCTTGATCGTGGTGCCCTCGTCGATCGCGAGCAGTTCGGTGCGGGCGATCTCGGCAAAATCCTCGAAGACGTCCATGCCGACGGCGGTGGTCAGCACGGTGTGGTGGGCCGCGCCGGCGGTCAGCCACGCCGTGGCGGAGGTTGCGAAGTCCGGCTTGGGCGACCAGAGGGCGCGCGCCACGGGCAGCTTGGGCAGCGGTTCGTCCAGGTCCACGACGTCGACGGCGTTTGCGACCAGGCGGAAGCGGTCGCGCATATCCGAGAGCGCCACCACGACGCCGGGCCCGGCGTCCGTGTCGAAGACCATCCGGACAGGGTCGTCCTTGCCGCCGATGCCGAGCGGGTGGATTTCGACCCGCGGCTTCGAGGCGGTCAGCGAGGGGCAGACCTCCAGCATGTGGGCGCCCAGGATCTTCTCCTGGCCGGGGGTGAGGTGGTAGGTGTAGTCCTCCATCAGGGAGGCGCCGCCGGGCAGTCCGGCGCCCATGACCTTGGCCGCGCGGACCAGCAGCGCGGTCTTCCAGTCACCCTCGGCGCCGAAGCCGTAGCCGTCCGCCATCAGCCGCTGGACGGCCATGCCGGGCAGTTGCCGCAGCGCGCCCAGGTCCTCGAAGGAGGTGGTGAACGCCGCGGACCCGTTGGTTTCCAGGAAGTGCCGCAGCCCCAGTTCAATCCGGGCGCTGTAGCGCAGCGATTCGTGCCGCGCTCCCCCGGTTTTCAGCTCGGCGGCCACTTCGTAGAGCCGCTCGTACTCGGCCACCAGCGCGTCGACGTCGGACTCCGCGGCGCCGTGCACGGCGTCGGCGAGCTCGTTGACGGACCAGGTGTTGACGGAGACGCCGAAGCGCAGTTCGGCCTCGGTCTTGTCGCCCTCGGTGACGGCGACGTTGCGCATGTTGTCCCCGAAGCGGGTGAGTTTCAGGGTCCGCACCGCCGCCCAGCCAGCCGAGGCGCGCTGCCACACCCCTACCTGGCGGGTGACCTCGGGGTTGGACACGTGGCCCACCACCGTTTTGCGCGGAATGCCCAGCCGGGACTGGATGTAACCGAACTCCCGGTCGCCGTGCGCGGCCTGGTTCAGGTTCATGAAGTCGAAGTCGATGTCCGCCCAGGGAAGCTCCACGTTGGCCTGGGTGTGCAGGTGGAGCAGCGGCTTGCGCAGCAGGTCCAGGCCCTGGATCCACATCTTCGCCGGCGAGAAGGTGTGCATCCAGGCGGTAACACCGATTACCGCGTCGTCGGAGTTCGCTTCGAGGGCGGTCCGCCGGATCGCATCCGAGTCGGTCAGCACCGGCTTCCAGACCACCCGGACCGGGACGTCGGAGGAGCCGTTGAGCTGGCGGGCGATTTCCTGCGACTGCTCCGCCACCTGCTTGAGGACGGCCTCGCCATAGAGGTGCTGGCTGCCGGTGAGGAACCAGACCTCATAGGACTCAAGGGAGGTGTTGTGGGCGTGGGTCATGGGATTCTCCTGGAAATTCTTGGGCTGGTCCCGGCCCTAGCGGCCGTAGACGTTCTGGTAGCGGTCGTGCAGGGCCTCGATCTGGGCCTGGTCGATCGGCAGCGGTTCACCGAGCTGGCGCGAAATGTGCACGGTGCGGGCCACCTCTTCACACATCACGGCGGCCTTGACCGCCGCGCGGGCATCCTTGCCGATGGTGAAGGGTCCGTGGTTCTGCATCAGCACCGCCGGCGAGGGCGAACCGGACAGGGTCTCGACGATCCCGCGGCCGATCGCGTCGTCGCCGATCAGGGCGAACGGCCCCACCGGGATGCTGCCGCCGAATTCGTCCCCCATCATGGTCAGCACGCAGGGGATCTCTTCGCCCCGGGCCGCCCACGCGGTGGCGTAGGTCGAGTGGGTGTGGACCACACCGCCCACCTCCGGCATATGCCGGTAGACGTATGCATGCGCGGCGGTGTCCGACGACGGTGTGAGGTCCGGGTTCTGCCACTGCGCGATGGAGCCGTCCTGTGCAGCGGAGCCGGTCTCGGCGGAGGTCACAGGGGTGCCGTACAGGTCCGTGACCACCATGAGTTCAGGGGTCAGCTCATCGTAGGAGACGCCGGAGGGCTTAATCACCATGAGGGCATGTCCGGGGACCCGGGCGGAGACGTTCCCGGCGGTCCAGACCACCAGTTCGTACCGGGTCAGTTCGGCGTGCAGGGAGCAGACCTCCCGGCGGAGCCGGGCGATGGTTTCCGGCAGGCCCTCCGCTCCGGCGCTCATGCCGGGACTCCGGCGGACAGCAGCGGTGCGGCGGCCCTGCGCTGGATCGCCTTGAGCCGGTGCATCACCTCGTTGGCTCCCCTGCCGAAGTAGTCGTGCAGGGTCCGGTATTCGCGGAAGAGTTCCTCGTAGGCGGCCACGTTTTCCGGGATCGGCGTGTAGACCGCCCCGGGTTCGGCGCCCATGGCAACGGCGGCGGACCGGACGTCGGGGTAGCGGCCCGCGGCGACCGCCGCGTGGATTGCCGAGCCCAGCGCCGGGCCCTGGGTGGATCCGATCGTGGAGAGCGGGAGGCCGGTGACGTCGGCGTAGATCTGCATCAGCAGCTGGTTCTTGATCAGGCCGCCGGCCACGATGAACTCGCGGACAGGTACCCCCGAGTCCCGGAAGGCGTCCACGATGGTGCGGGTGCCGAACGCCGTCGCCTCCAGCAGGGCCCGGTAGGTGTCTTCGGGGCGCGTGGCAAGTGTCTGGCCGACGATGACGCCGGACAGCTCGTGGTCCACCAGCACCGATCGGTTGCCCGAGTGCCAGTCCAGGGCGATCAGGCCGTGCGCGCCGATTGCCTGGCGCGAGGCGAGTTCGGTGAGGTATTCGTGGATGCCGAGACCCCGGCGGGCCGCGGCATCGTGGTATTCGGGCGGGACCCCGTTGCCGGTGAACCAGCCGAAGATGTCGCCCACGCCGCTCTGGCCGGCCTCGTAGCCCCAGAGTCCGTCCACGATTCCGCCGTCGACCGCGCCGCACATGCCCGGCACCTCGCTCAGGTCCGTGCCGTTCATGACGTGGCAGGTGGAGGTGCCCATGATCGCGACCAGTTGTCCGGGTTCGACGGCGCGGGCGGCCGGGGCGGTGACGTGCGCGTCCACGTTGCCGACGGCGACGGCGATTCCCTCGGGCAGGCCGGTCCAGGCGGCGGCCTCGGCCGTGAGGTAGCCGGCGGCGTCGCCGAGCCGGCCGATCGTGTGCTCCAGTTTGCTGCTGACGAAGTCCCGGAAGTCCGGGTTCAAGGCGGCGAGGTAGTCATCGGACGGGTATTTGCCGTCCTGGTAGATGCCCTTGTAGCCGGCTGTGCAGGCGTTCCGGACGTAGTTTCCGCAAAGCTGCCAGACAATCCAGTCGGCCGCCTCCACCCAGCGGTCCATGGCGGCGTAGACCTCGGGGGCTTCCTCCAGGAGCTGGAGGCCCTTGGCGAATTCCCATTCCGAGGAGATCAGCCCGCCGTAGCGCGGCAGCCATTCCTCGCCGCGCTCCCGGCCCAGGGCGTTGATCCGGTCTGCCTGCGGCTGCGCCGCGTGGTGCCGCCAGAGCTTGACGTAGGCGTGCGGGCTGTTGGCGAATTCCGGCAGTTCGTTCAGCGGTGTTCCGTCGGCCTTGACCGGCACCATGGTGCAGGCGGTGAAGTCGGTGGCGATTCCGACGACGGCGGCCGGATCGATCCCGGCGTCGGCGACGGCGGCGGGGACCGCGTGCCGCAGGACGTCGCGGTAGTCGTTGGGCACCTGCAGTGCCCAGTCCCCCGGGAGCCGGGCGGCGTCGGTGCCGGCCGTGTCGGTGGGGAGGGCGTCGGTCAGGACGGCGTGCGGGTAGTCGAAGACGGCGCTGCCGAGTTCCTTGCCGTCGCGCACCCGCACCACCACCGCCCGGCCGGAGAGGGTGCCGTAGTCCACCCCGATGACAAAGTTTTCGGTGCCGTCTGCTGTGACGTCCATGAAATCCTCCAATAACGTGCCCGCCGAACCACGGGCTGGGTTAATTGTGAGCGCTAACACTTTGGCTGTCAAGGAGTCAGCCCGTAGGCGGGTACAAGCGAAGGCCGCGGGCCTGGAAGCGGCGCGGGGCTGGCTAGGCGATGCCGGCGGTGCTCGCGCGGATGACCAGCTCGGGGGCCACCACGGTGTTGGCACTGGGTGCACCGTGCTCGATCTGGGCCAGGATCAGGTCCACGCAGCGGCGGCCCAGCTCGCGGAAATCCTGCCGGACGGTGGTCAGCGGCGGGGTGAAGTACGCGGCCTCGGGCTGGTCGTCAAAGCCAACCACCGAGACGTCCTGGGGCACCCGGACGCCTGCCTCCGTCAGGGCGCGGAGCAGGCCCAGCGCCATCTGGTCATTGCCCACCAGGACGGCCGTGGCGGTGCGGTCCGCGGCGAGTGTGCGGCCAAGCCGGTAACCGCTACCGGCACTCCAGTCGCCTTCCAGCTCGAGGTCCGCTTCGAGTCCCATCTCCGCCAGCTGCTCGCGCCAGCCCTGGGCGCGGGCGTGGGCGTCCATCCAGTCGCGCGGCCCGGAGATGTGCCCGATCCGGCGGTGTCCCTCGCTGATCAGGTGCGCCACAGCCATCCGGGCGCCGAGCTTCTGGTCCACCATGGCACCGCTGAAGCGGCCGGGGCTGCCGGCCCCCACAACGACGACCGGCACCTGCAGGTTCAGGCTCTCGAGGGTCTGGACGGTGCCGCCGTGCGGAACGATCACAATGATCCCGTCCGCGCCCTGGTCGGTGAAATGCCGGACGGCATCGGCCACGGAGTCCGCCGTCGAGTCCTTGAGGGCCGCAATGCTGACGAAATACCCGGCCTCGCGGGCCGCCTGCTGGACACCCACCAGGGTATTGGCCGGCCCGTACTGCGCGAGCTCGACGCCGAGGACCCCGATGGTCTGGGAACGGCGGGTGACCAGGCTGCGGGCGGCGGTATTGCGCCGGTAGCCGAGCTCGGCAATGGCCGCCTCGACCCGGTCCCGGGTGGCCTTGCTGACGTTGGGGTGGTTGTTCACCACCCGCGACACCGTCTGATGGGACACGCCGGCCAGGGTGGCCACGTCCTCAAGACGCGGCGGACGTCGATCACTAGCGTTCCCCGGCTGAGGCATCTTCCACTCCCTGTGCAATGTGTTGTCAACATCCTACGGCCGGGGCCCAAGGCGCCCGGGCCGCGCCTTTTCTGTGACTTGACTCACAAGCCAGGCCGGTGCTACGTTCATCAAACAGACTTGTTAGCGCTAACACAAGCGGGCGTAATCTAGGCTCGTCGGGACATGGCTAACCGGACCCAATCCATACAGGACCGTCGGAAGCGCTGGCGCTGCGACGGTCCCGTACCAGTTCGCGGACTGTGCTGTCCGCGGAAGGAGAAAAACGTGAGAATCAAGAAACTCCTGGGCGCGTTCGCCGTCGTCCTGGCCATCACCGCAGGGGCCACCGGCTGCGGCAGCCGCGGCGGCGCCGCCGCCCCGTCCTCCGGCGCGGCCGCGGATGCCGCCGGAGCCCTGGTCGGCATCTCGATGCCCACCCAGACCTCCGAGCGGTGGATCGCAGACGGCAAGAACGTCTCCGAATCCGTCACCAAGCTGGGCTACAAGGCCGATCTGCAGTTCGCCAACGACGACATCCCCACGCAGGTCTCGCAGATCGAGAACATGCTCACCAAGGGCGCCAAGGCCCTGATCATTGCCGCGATCGACGGCACCACGCTGACCGACGTCCTCGCCAAGGCGAAGGAGCAGAACGTCAAGGTCATCGCCTACGACCGGCTCATCAACGGTTCACCCAACGTGGACTACTACACCACCTTCGACAACTACACCGTGGGCGTCCAGCAGGCCACCTCGCTGCTGACCGGCCTGGGTCTTGTCGACGCGAGCGGGAAGAAGGTCGACGGCAAGGGTCCGTTCAACGTGGAACTCTTCGCCGGCAGCCCGGATGACAACAACGCCAACTTCTTCTGGAGCGGCGCCATGGACACGCTCAAGCCGTACCTCGACGCCGGCACCCTGAAGGTTCCGAGCGGCCAGACCAAGTTCGAACAGGCCGCCATCCTCCGCTGGCAGGCTCCCGTGGCGCAGAAGCGGATGGAGGACATCCTCACCGCGGCCTACAGCTCCGGCAAGAAGCTCGACGGCGTGCTCTCCCCCTATGACGGCCTGTCCATCGGCATTATCTCGGCACTGACCAGCACCGGCGGCTACGCCAAGGGCAGCCTGCCGATCGTCACCGGGCAGGACGCTGAAAAGGGCTCCGTGAAGTCCATCATCGCCGGCGAGCAGTACTCCACGATCTTCAAGGACACCCGCCAGCTCGGCGCCCAGGCCGTGAAGATGGTTGACGCCGTGCTCAAGGGCCAGGAACCGGAGACCAACGACACCAAGACCTACAACAACAAGGTCAAGGTGGTCCCGGCCTACCTGCTCAAGTCCGTCATCATCACCAAGGACAACTACAAGAAGGAACTCATCGACTCCGGCTACTACACCGACGCCGACGTCAAATAGCCTGCCCGCGCGGGGTGCGGCCGGACCGCCGGCCGCACCCCGCGCGCAGTCACCCTTTAACCGCAGAGCGGCCCAGTTTCGACCAGTCAGTGGGAATTGACGATGAAAACACCCATTCTTCAAATGCGAGGAATCACCAAGACCTTCCCGGGCGTGAAGGCCCTGCAGGACGTCACCCTGGAGGTGAACCGCGGCGAAGTCCACGCCATTTGCGGGGAAAACGGCGCCGGCAAGTCCACCCTGATGAAGGTGCTCTCCGGCGTCTACCCGCACAGCTCCTTCGACGGTGAGATCCTCTTCGAAAACGAACCGTGCAACTTCTCCGACATCTCGGACAGCGAGAAGCGCGGCATCGTCATCATCCACCAGGAACTGGCCCTCAGCCCGTACCTTTCCATCGCCGAGAACATCTACCTCGGCAACGAACAGGCCCGGAACGGCTGGGTGGACTGGCGCAAGACCAACCTGGAGGCCGCCAAGCTGCTGGCCCGGGTCGGCCTGAGCGAGAACCCGGTGACGCCGGTCCAGCACATCAGCGTCGGCAAGCAGCAGCTGGTCGAAATCGCGAAGGCGCTCTCCAAGAAGGTCAAGCTCCTCATTCTCGATGAGCCGACGGCGGCCCTCAACGACGAGGATTCCGGCCACCTGCTGGACCTCATCCTGCATCTGCGGGGCCAGGGCGTCACGAGCATCATCATCAGCCACAAACTCAACGAGATCCGCAAGGTCGCGGACGCCGTCACGATCATCCGGGACGGCAAGACCATCGAAACCCTGCGCCTCGACGAGGGCAGCGTCACCCAGGAACGCATCATCCGCGGGATGGTGGGGCGGGACCTGGAGAGCCTTTACCCGGAGCGCGAGCCGGTGATCGGCGAGGAAGTCCTCCGGATCGAGGACTGGTCCGTCCGGCACCCGCAGGATCAAAGCCGCATGGTGGTCAACAACGCCAGCCTCAACGTCCGCAAGGGCGAGGTGGTAGGGCTCGCCGGTCTCATGGGTGCCGGCCGCACGGAGCTGGCGATGAGCGTCTTCGGGCGCACGTACGGCACGACGACGTCCGGGAAAGTGTTCAAGTACGGCAAGGAGATCAACACCTCCACCGTTGCCGACGCGATCAAGCACGGCCTCGCCTACGCCACCGAGGACCGCAAGCTCTACGGCCTGAACCTTATCGAGGACATCAAGCGCAACATCTCCATGGCCGCGCTGCGCAAGCTCGCCAAGGGCGGCTGGGTGGACAAGAACAAGGAAACCCTGGTGGCCAACGGCTACCGGAAGAGCATGAACATTAAGGCGCCGTCGGTGGCGGCCATCACCGGAAAACTCTCCGGCGGCAACCAGCAAAAGGTCGTGCTGAGCAAGTGGATGTTCTCCGATCCGGATGTGCTCATCCTCGACGAGCCCACGCGCGGCATCGACGTGGGCGCCAAGTTCGAGATCTACACGATCATCGCCAAGCTGGCCGCCGAGGGTAAGGCGGTCATCGTCATCTCCTCCGAGCTGCCGGAGCTGCTGGGCATCTGCGACAGGATCTACACCCTGTCCGCGGGGCACGTCACCGGCGAGGTGCCCATCGCCGAGGCATCCCAGGAAACCCTCATGCACTACATGACCCAAGAGAAGGAATAGCGAACATGTCCGCCCTACGAGAATCCCTCGGCTTCCTTACCAGCCGCCTCCGCCAGGTTGGCATCTTCGTCGCCCTGATCCTGATCGTCCTGCTCTTCCAGGTCCTCACCGACGGCATCCTGCTGGAGCCCCAGAACGTCACCAACCTGGTCGTCCAGAACAGCTACATCCTGATCCTTGCGATCGGCATGGTGATGGTCATCATTGCCGGCCACATCGACCTGTCCGTCGGGTCCGTCGCCGGTTTCATCGGCGCAGTTGCCGGCGTCATGATCGTGCACTGGGGCTGGCCCTGGTGGGCGGCCATCCCGGCCTGCCTCCTGGTCGGCGCCCTGGTCGGCGCCTGGCAGGGCTACTGGATCGCCTACGTCGGGATCCCGGCGTTCATCGTCACCCTCGCCGGCATGCTCATCTTCCGCGGCCTGACCCTGATCACGCTCAAGAACCAGCAGATCACCCCGTTCCCCGCGGAGCTGCGTGCCCTCGGCGGCGGGTTCCTGCCGGACATTTCCGGCGGAACGTCGGTGCTGGAGTGGCTCACCGTGATCCTGGGCGTCGGAGCCACGCTGGCCCTGCTGATCCAGTCCATCAAGGAACGCCGGATCCGCGCCAAGTTTGAGCTCGAGAACGAACCCATGACCTGGTTCGCGATCAAGACCGCGTTCATCACGCTGCTCATGCTGGTCATCACCTTCCTGCTGGCCAGCTACCGCGGCACCCCGATTGTGCTGATCGTGCTTGCGGTCCTCGTGATCGTCTACAGCGCCCTGATGAACAACAGCGTCTTTGGCCGCCACACTTACGCCATCGGCGGGAACCTGCACGCGGCCGAGCTGTCCGGCATCAAGACCAAAGCCGTCACCTTCCGGCTCTTCGTGAACATGGGTGTGCTCGCTGCCCTGGCCGGACTCGTCTTCACCGCCCGGCTCAACTCCGCCCAGCCGGCCGGCGGCACCGGGTTCGAACTGGACTCCATCGCGGCGGCGTTTATCGGCGGCGCCGCGGTGACCGGCGGCATCGGTACCGTGGCAGGTGCGATGATCGGCGGCCTGATCATGGGCGTGCTCAACAACGGCATGTCCATCCTGGGCCTGGGCACCGACTACCAGCAGCTCATCAAGGGCCTGGTGCTGCTGCTCGCCGTCGGCTTCGACATCTTCAACAAGAACCGCGGCGGCGGGGGCAGCCTGCTGGGGAAACGCTTCAAGCGCAACACCACCCCGCCGGCCACCGGGACCGCCGCCCCCGCGGCGGAACGCCCCGCCGGCGCCGCCCAGGACTCCGGCCGGACCGCCACCGTCCCGACTCCCTGAGTCGGTGACCTGAGCAGATGACCTGAGTCGGCGACCTGAACCGGCGCCGCGCTGCGGCTCCGATCTGCGAAACGCACAGTTCCTGCCGCCCCGGATTCCGGTGGCGGCAGGAACTTTTCGCGTCACGGGCCGATCTTCACGGACGAATCCCGGCCGCCGGGTCGCGAAGCGCCGGCTTGCTAGGCTGATTCCATGAAACGTCCCCTCGCCGCCGCTTCCCTTGCCGTCCTCGCGATTGTCCTGAGCGCCTGCGGCCAGGTGCAGCAGGCGGCCGAGAAAGCCGTCAACGACGGCGCCTCCCAGGTCGCCACCGCGGCCGGAAGCGAGATCAAGAAGCAGGCCTGTTCCCTGGTCGAGGACGGCCTGGTCAGCGTCCAGGACAAGAAAGCCCTCGGCGCCTTGGTCTCCGGCGCCCAGGGCGCCGGGGTGCCCGCCGAGATCACCACGCCGCTGAAGCAGATTGCGGATTCGGGCGACCAGGTGCCGGCCGATTCGGTTAAGGCCCTCCTGGACGCCTGCGCCAAGTAACTGGCAGTTGTCGGCGTTCTGAGCCCTCAAAACGCCACTAAGCGCCAGCCTGCCGGGTCAGGCGGTCAGCGCTTTCCCTTTTTCCGGGATCCCTTGCCGCGGCCCTTGTCCGGGTTGGGCGCGTACCGTTGCGCCACCTTCGGTTTCTTGACGGCGGGCCCGCGCCGGTCCGGCTTCGGCTCTCGCTTGGGCTTCTCCTGCTGCGCCGAGGGCTGCCGGGAGCTGGCCGCGGTACGGCCGCGGACAATGCCGATGAACTCCTCGATGACTTCGTCCGTGGTGTCGCTGGGCCAGGCCAGGGCAATCTCGGTGGTGGGTGCGCCGGTGAGTTTCCGGGCCACCGTGTCCTTGACGTTGAAGTGCCGGGCCACGGACATCGGCAGGATCGCCAGTCCGGCCCCGGCGGCAACCACCTGCAGCGCCGCTTCGGGCCCGCCCAGGGCCGCGACGTCGAGGAAGGTCTCGGCGGCGAGGTCCGCCAGTGCCACCTCCTCGAACACGGAGATTTCGTGCCCCTTGGGCGCCACCACCACGGGCTGTTCCTCGTAAAGCGGGATGACGCTGAGGCCCTCCCGCTCCACCGGCAGCCGGACGAAGCTCAGGTCCGCCGAGCCGTCGCGCAGCACCGCAAGCTGGCCGCCGTCGTCGGACATAAAGGAGTGCAGCGAAACGTCCGGCATCCGCTCTTCCCAGCGGCGGATCCATTTACCGGGGGTCACGCCGGCGACATACGCGAACTTCAACTCCCGCGCAGCGGGGACCGGTTCGTCGTGGGACTGGGCTGTTTCTTCATCTGCGGACACACGTTCACAGTACCGTCACTGCCGCCGGGGCGGCCCCGCCCCGGCGGCCGATTGGTGCTGCTTTGGTGCTGTTTTGGTGCTGTTTTGGTGCCCTGCGGGCTGGCCGCCGGATACCCTTGAAGCATGACCTCTGCAAACTCCCAGTCCATGAAGCCGGCCACCGTTGCCAAGAAGCTTGGCATCTACCTGCCCGCAACACCCCAGGAGTTCCAGGATTCAGTCATCACCCGCGCTGATTTCGCCGAGCTCCAGGCCAACCCGCCGGAGTGGCTGGCCGAACTGCGCCGCACCGGCCCGCACCCGCGCCCCGTGGTCGCGCAGAAACTCAACGTCTCCATCAGCGGCCTCGCCCGCGGCGGCGTTGAGGAAGCGCTGACGACGGCGGAAATCACCGCCCTGCTGCAGGCTCCCCCGGCCTGGCTGGTCGCCGAGCGCGCCACCCACGCCGCGGTCCGCGCCGAAGCCCAGCGCGTCAAGGACGAGGCCGCGAAGAAGGACGCCAAGAAGGCCCGCGCCAAGGCCGAGTAACAGCGGCCGTTTCGACAAGCCCGGCTTAGTCCTGGTGCAGCTGGACGTAGTTCCCGCAGCCGTCGTCGAGCACCACGCTTGTGCCGCCGGGGCCCTCCGAGGGTTCGGCCTGGAAGATCACGCCCTTGGCGGTCAGCCGCTCGTACTCGGCGCGGACGTCCGGCACGCCGAACACGATCGCCGGCAGCCCGGCGTCGTGGCAGGCGTTCATGTAGGCCGCACCGATCGGGTTGTCGCTGGGTTCCAGCAGCAGACCCGCTGACCCGCCGCCGCCCGGGTCCTTCACGATGTAGAGATTGTGCTCCGGCATCGCCATGAGAGTCTCAAAGCCCAGGATTCCGGTATAGAACTCGTGGGCTGCCGCCGGGTCCTTGACGTGGATACTGCACATTTTCAGTCGCATGGGCCCTAGGCTACGCCGGGACGGAGCCGGGTGGGAACCGGGGGAAGCGGCCATTGACGGCCCGTCCCGGATGGATTCCAATGGAATCAGCGGAACACCGCCCGCCCGGGACGGTTCCGCAGGAGGTGTGCCATGCCGTCGCTAGCAGATCCCGCCCCTCTCGGGGCCTGGCAGGTCCTGAGCCTGGCGCTCGTCGTCGCGGCAGCCGTGGCCGGCACCGCCTATCTCGCCTGGAAGCACCGGAACTCCGACGGCGGACTGCCGGACGCCGTGTTCTGGGACGGTTTTGCCGGGCTCGCCGTCGTCGGTCCTGCAGTGGTGCTGCCGGCGCTGGTCTCCCCGTGGGCCGGGCTGCTGCTCGCCGCCGTCGCCGCCGCCACGGCCGTCGCAAGTTTCCGCTGGGCGCCGAGGGTATTCCGCTGGCAGGAAACCCGGCGTGCCGCACGGGACGCCGCGGCCGCCGATTCCGCCGCGGCCGACCGGCACCGCGCCGCCCTCGCACGGTGGCAGCGTTATGAACTGGATCCTGCCTTCTGCATCGATTTTCCGGCCATGAGTGATCCGGCCCAGCCGGAAACCGCCGCGATGCTGAAGGCCATGAAGGACGCCGAGCGGCTACGCCGTGGATCCGGCCCGGACTGCCAGGCACCCGGCGGCTACAGCACCGCCGTCGACCGGCTGGAACACGCACTGGCGGAGGCGGAACGCGCCGCCGGGGCACTGCAGGTTTCCACTGAAGGGGCACGATGACTGACATCACGATTATCGGCAGCGGCAACATGGCCCGGGCGATCGGCCTCCGGGCGGTCGCAGCCGGACGGTCCGTGCAAGTCCTGGACCGGAGCCCGGACAACGCCGCCAAACTCGCGGCGGAACTGGGTCCGACGACGACGTCCGGCGGCCTCGGGGAGGTGCCCGAGGGCGACATTGTGGTCCTGGCCCTGTACTTCGAGCCGGCCAAGGAGGTCGCCACGCACTACGGCGACACACTCAGCGGCAAGACCGTGATCGAGATCAGCAATCCGGTCAACATGGAAACGGGCGATTCGCTGGTGGTCGAGCCGGGGACCTCGGCGGCCGAAGAGGTGGCCCGCCTCTTGCCCGGCGCCCGGGTGGTTAAGGCGTTCAACACGACGTTCGCGGGCACCCTGGCGGAAGGTTCCGCGGGCGGGATGGCGCTGGATGTCTTCATCGCCTCCGACTCGGAGGCCGCCCGGAACGAGGTGGCGGCGTTTGCCGCCGCGGCAGGGCTCCGGCCCCTCCAGGTCGGGGCGCTGCGTCACGCCCGCGAGCTGGAGGGGATGCAGCTGCTGGTGGTCGGCCTGCAGCTGAATCCGGCCTACGAGTCCTTTAACTGGGACACTGCGCTCAAGATCATCGGCTGAGACGATCGGGTGGGACGCGCAGCGCCCCGGCCGACCTAAAGCTCGACCGTGCCGCTTTCGCCGACGCTCATCCGGCTATTGGTGACCTTGGACTTCACCCACTGCAAGACGGTGGCGGCGGTTCCGCCCGGGCTGGTCCAGTATTCGGCCGAATCCGAGTCCACGTGCAGCAGGACCACGCCGGGGGTGTCCGGGCCGTCCGGGAACCACGCCTCGACCGCCTGGTTCCACCGGTCGCGGATCTGCTGGCGGTCGGTGACCACCCGTGCCGTGCCGGCAACCGACACCCACTCGGTGCCCTTGCCGAAGGACACGTTGACCTCGGGGCTGGCCGTGACGTGGGCCACCTGGGAGGTGTCCGACGAGGTGAAGAACCACATGTCGCCGTCGTCCTGGACGTCCTGGACCGCCAGCGGCCGGCTGACGAGCGCGCCCTTCTCATTGATCGTGGTGAACATCCCGATCCGCGAATCGTTAATGATGTCCGTCACCTTGCTGATGTCCTGTGCATCCGACATGCGCCCACCTCTTCCTTGATCAACGGAGGAAGGTCCTCCTCCCGCCAGCCTATTGATAAGTGTGCTTACTTTTCAAGCACGCGCTCCGGCTGGCGGGCGGAGGACCTTCGCAAAGTCCGGCCGCCGGGCTCAGATGCCGCGGGACAGCACCTGGCCCTTGAAGAACTCGGGACGAAGTTTGGCCATGACCAGCATCAGCACCACACCCAGCAGGATGACGCCCATGCCGAGGATGAAGACCAAACCCAGGCCGCCGATGGAGGATCCGGAACCGTACTCCGGGTCCATCGAGTCGTAGGCGGTCTTGAAGAACATCACCAGCAGGATGACGCCGCCGAGCAGCGGTGCGAGGAACTTGAAGAAGAACGAATGCGCTCCGCTGAACGCCTGGGCACGGAAGAACCAGACGCAGGCCAGGGCGGTGATGCCGTAGTAGAAGCAGATCATCATGCCCAGTGCCGTGATGGTGTCCCACAGCGCGTTTTCGGACAGGGTCCGGGTCACCACGTAGAAGGCGGCCGCGGCCACGGCCGAGGCGATGGTGGCGTAGCTCGGGGACTTGTAGCTGGGGCTGATCTTGCCGAACTTGTGCGGCAGCGCCTTGTAGTGGCCCATCGACAGGAGCGTACGCGCCGGGGAAACGAAGGTGGACTGCAACGATGCGGCCGAGCTGCTCAGGATGGCCAGCGACATCAGGATCGCGAAGGGCCCCATGACGGGTCCGGCGAGGACGGCGAAGATGCTGCCCTGGTTGTCCGGGTTGCCCGCGCCAAGGCCCTCGGTGCCGATGCCGGCGAAGGCCAGGGTGGCCAGCGCAACGGTCATGTAGATGATCACAATGACCAGGACGGTGACGGTGGCCGCGCGGCCCGGGGTTTTCTCCGGGTTCTTGGTCTCCTCGTTCATGGTCAGCGTGACGTCCCAGCCCCAGTAGATGAAGATGGACAGCGAGACGCCGGCCGCGAAGGCGGAGAAGGATTCAACGGCGAAGGGATTGAACCAGTCCGGCGCGATGGCGGTGGCATCGAAGGCGGTGCCGTTGGCCACGTGGCTGAACGCCGCGACGGCGAACCAGCCCAGGACCAGCAGCTGGAACGCCACCAGGACATACTGCACGGTCTTGGTGGTTTCCATGCCGCGGTATGAGATCCAGCACGCCAGCGCAATGAAGACCAGCGTGGTGGCAATGTTCAGCGGCAGGTTGGTGGTCAGGTCCGCCAGCTCCGGGTTTCCGAAAATCTGCGCCAGCATGAGGTAGAAGAAGTCCACCGCGACGGCCGCCAGGTTGGACAGCACAATGATGGTGGCCGCGATCAGTCCCCAGCCGCCCATCCAGCCGAGCCAGGGGCCGAAGGCCCGCGAGGCCCAGGTGAAAGAGGTGCCGGCGTCGGGCATGGCGTTGTTCAGCTCGCGGTAGCCGAAGGCCACCAGCAGCATCGGAATGAAGCCCACCAGGAAGATCGCCGGAAGGTGGACGCCCACCTCGGAGACCGTCGGGCCCAGGGCGGCGGTGAGGGTGTAGGCGGGGGCGATGCAGGAGACGCCGATGACGACGGCGCCGATCAGCCCCACCGATCCGGCCTTCAGTCCCTTTTCACTCAGTCCGTGGTCCCGCTGCTGTGGTGCGGCCTTGGCGGTCGCGTGTTCGGTGCTCATGCTTGTGCCTCTCGGGAAATGTCACTCGACGTGGAAGGGGACGGGTGCTTGAGCTCGTAGTCGCTGGGGACCACGATCATCGGCACCGGCAGGGCCCGCAGGATGCGGTTCGCAGTACTGCCCAGGAAGATGGAGCGGTTCCGGGCGAGGCGGCTGGAACCGATCAGCAGGACTTCGCCGTCTTCCCAGTCGAGCCGGTCCACGGCCTCTTCGACGCTGCGGCCCTGGGCCACCACGACGTCGGCCTTCCCGGCCAGCGGCGTGCCCTGCGAATCGGACGGAAGGGCGGCCGCGAGGTGCTTGTTGGCGTAGTCGCGGGCTGCTTCGGCGGCGTCCGCCGAGTCCCCGTCGTCCAGGGTCAGCAGCGACACAACGCGCAGCGGCACCAGCCGGTTTGCTGCCATCGAGACGGCGAAATCCAGCAGCTCTTCGGCGCCAGGGCGGTCTCCGAGCCCGCAGCTGACCCGGGTCAGCGCCTCCCGGCGGTGGTAGCCGTGCGGAGCCAGCGCCACCGGGACGGTGGCGGCGTGCAGCAGTGCGCTGGCCACGGACCCGACGGTGAACCGCTTGAACAGCCCGTTGCTCGTGGCGCCGATGATCAGCATGTCCGCCTGGAACTCCTCGCAGGCCTCGATGAGGGTCTGCGCGTCGGATGCACCGCTGCGGATGTTGGCCTGCGCCGGCACGTCGGCCGGGATCAGGGCCAGGGCTTCATCGAGCCACTCGGCCGCCTGCTGGTGCAGGTAGCTGTCATAGCCCGCGGCGGGCGCGTGGGCCGCATTGAACACTCCGGCGTCCGGGATGGCCACCACCAGGTCCAGGGCCGCTCCGCGGCCGCGGGCCAGGGAGACGGCCAGGTTGACGGCGTCACGGCCTCTGGCATTGGCTGAATACCCCACTACGTAACGCATCTGGCCGACCTCTCTGGTTGTTGTGCTGTTGCTGTGTGGACAGGGGTTGTTGGACGGAACATGGGTTGCCGGCCGCTAGCGGGCAGCCGGTGTGCGGTCGGCAGCGGCCACGATCCGGGCCGCCGTCGCCCGTCCCATCCGTACCGCGCCGTCCACGTGCTGGTAGCCCTCGGCTGCGAGGTCGGAGGAGGCCCAGTAGATCGGTCCCACCGGGGCGTGCTGGTCCTTGCCGTAGCGGTGCAGACCGCCCAGGTCGTAGCTGGCGGCGTAAGCGCCGCGGGTCCATTCCTCGGAGCCCCAGTCGGACTCGTAGTAGACCTCCGGGTCCAGGGCCTTCTCGCCCAGGAACCCGGCAATCGATTCGAGGATGGCGCGGCGGCGCTCCCCGGCGCTGAGCTCGAACATGGCGTCCGCTTTTTCGTCCGAGACGAAGCCCACCAGGGTGCCGCGGGGGTCCTCATGGTTGGTGTTGTCATAGACCTCCTGCACCAGCGCGTCCGCGCCGAAGCAGGTTCCGGAAAGCCCATCCTGGCGCCAGAACGGGGTGCTGTACACGGCGTGCACCTTGATGACCAGGCCGAGGGACTGGTGCTGGTGCATCTGGTGCTGGCGGCGCGGCAACGGCGGGTTGTAGGAGACCCGGGAGTAAAGGTTCGGCGGCACGGCCATAATCACGAAGCGGGCGTTCACCGTAGCGCGGTCCGACACCACGGTCACTCCGGCGGGGTTGCCGGCGGCGCTCTCCGCTGGGTTTTCGGCGGCCCCGGCTTCCCAGTGGATGGTGCGCACCGGGCTGGAGAGCACGACGTCGTCGCCCAGTTCCGCTGCCTGCAGCAGCGAGACCTGCTGCATGCCGCCGACGACGCGCTTGTCCAGGATGAAGTCCTCATCGGTGAGGTGGGTGAAGGAACCGGCCGAGGCGGCCATCAGCACGGCCTGCAAAGCGGAGAACGCGTGCGCGGGCTTGGTCAGCATGCCGCCGGCGATGAACAGGCCAATGTTGTTGCAGGCCTCCTCGTCGGCGGAGTTCGCGCGCAGCCAGTGGTGAAAGGAGATCGTGTCGAGTTCGCGGGCCTTGGGATGGGCCCACGGCTCCGTGGGGCCGATTTCCGCGGCGAGGGAATCCAGCAGCGCGGTGAGCTTATCCATTTCGGCGGCGGTGGTGTCGCTGACCGGGAAGGAATCGCCGGAGTACAGGGTGCGCTTGCCGTCGGCGCCGATGTAAACCGCCTGGCCCTCGCGGTAGCGGTCGTAGGTTTTCAGGCCCAGCTCCTCCAGGAGCTCCAGCAGTGCCGTCTGATCCGGCGAGACCCACTGGCCGCCGATCTCCAGCATGGCGCCGTCGACGGTGTCCGTCCAGGTCCGGCCGCCCACGCGGTCGCGTGCTTCCAATACGGCGACACTCAGGCCCGCTTTCCGCAGCTCCCTTGCTGCGGTCAGGCCGGCGGGGCCGGCTCCGACGATGACGACGTCGCGGTCAAGTTCCAGCATGATGTCCTCTCCGTGACCGCGTAAGTGATGCGGACCACTAAATGAATGCCATTCATTTAGGATGACTATAGCGGCACGGATAGAAAGAGGGAAGACCCCGTCGCAAAATGGCATCCGGTGGAATAATCCTTGGGACAGCCCAGAAGAAAGGCCCGGAATGCCGGCAGCTACCAGCGCCACCGCGGATCCGCACCGTCCCGACGCCAAACCGCGCCGCCGGGTCGGCCGGCCCGCCTCGGCCGTCCTCGACCTGGACGGCATCACCGCCGCGGCTCTGCAACTGGTCCGCAAGAGTGGCTACGACGGCTTCACCATGGCGGCCCTGGCCCGTTCCTTGAACGTGGCGCCGTCCGCCCTCTATAACCACGTGTCCTCCAAACGGGAGGTGCTGGTCCTGATCCAGGACCACCTGACCTCGTTCGTGGACGTGTCGGCCTTTGAGACCGAGCCCTGGGACCAGGCCGTCCGGGACTGGGCCTGGAGTTACCGCGATGTCTTCTCGCGTCATACCCCGCTGATTCCGGTCATTGCGGTGCTGCCGGTGGCGGATGCGCCGAAGACCCTCGCCATGTACGAGGCCGTCAGCGCGGGATTCCGCCGGGCAGGCTTCCCGCAGGAGCGCATCATTTCCGCGATCGTGGCCCTGGAGTCCTTTATCTTCGGCTCCGCCTATGACGTCACGGCCCCTGCGGACATCTTCGATTCCGGCAGCCTCGCGGCCTCGACGCCGAACTTCTCCGCCGCCGTCGCCAGCCTCGGCGGGCAGGGCTACACAAACCAGGCCGATGCGGCCTTCAGCCTGGGGCTCGAGGCGCTGGTGGCGGGCTTCGGGGCGCTGCGCGAGTAGTAGCGCCCCGCCGCCGGTGGCAAGGCGCCCGCGCGGAGTCGCCCGCGCGGCGGACCAAAGAACCCGATGAAAGAAAAAGAACCCCGGTCCGAAGACCGGGGTTCTTTCGTTTGCGTGCGCGAGGGGGGATTTGAACCCCCACGCCCTTTCGGACACTGGCACCTGAAGCCAGCGCGTCTGCCGTTCCGCCACTCGCGCGCAACTTCTTTCACCCGGTTGAGGGCCCGGAAACCGGACCGTCTACCTCGTAAAAGCAGCGAGATCAAGCATAACGGACAACTGCGGGAAAACACCAATCGGGGTTCCGGAGGCGCCAAACCACCGCGTCAGGGCCCCCGGCGTGCGGCCCTTCCGCGGGGCCGCGGCAGCAGCGCTCCGGCGTCGCCGTCCGGACATCCGCCCATGTCAGAGCCCCTCCGCCGCAAAATCCCTGGCCCCGGCGGCGGGGCTCATTAAGGCCATTCCCAGCCTTGCCCAGTAGTATCTGATGTAGGAGTGCCCGACTACGGCGGGCCCCTGCGAATGTTGGAAACCGAGTTCCGGAACAAACGCTGCCCGGCAGCTGTCAGGAAAGGAGAAGGACCATGGGCTTGCTGGACAAAGTCGAGCGCGGCATCGAAAAGGCCGTCCGCGGAGTCTTCTCCACCGGTTCCCGCGCGCAGGTTGAGCCGGTTGAGATCGCCAGCCACCTCCGCCGGGAAGTGGACAACAAAGCGCTCACCATCGCCGCGGGACGCACCCTCGCCCCCAACGTTTTCGATGTCCTGCTCAGCGGCGATGATTTCCAGCGCGCCCAGGAGTGGGGCACACCGCTCGCGGAAGAACTGTGCGACGTCGTCATCAATCACGTCCGCAGCCAGGGTTACACGCTCCAGGGCCCGGTGCGGATCAGTTTCCGCCGGGACGAAGAGCGCCGTGCCGGCGACTTCGAGATCACGTCGCGGACCGAAAAGGCCGGCGGCTCCCCCACCCAGCCAGGCAGCCAGGCTTCGATGCCCGCAGCCCCCACCCGCCAGCCCGGCCGCTTCCAGCCGGTCCTGGACATTGACGGCCAGCGTTATTCGCTGAACGCGTCCTCGGTGGTACTGGGCCGGTCCTCCGAAGCGGACATCCTGATCGACGACACCGGGGTTTCACGCCGGCACCTGGAAATCCGCACCGGCGACGGTGTGGCTCAGGCAATCGACCTGGGCTCCACCAACGGCAGCTACGTGAACGGCCATAAAGTGGTGGGCAGTTCGGAACTTGCCGACGGCGCCACGATCACGATGGGACGGACCAAAATCATCTTCCGCCTGATGCCCGCCAACCCGGGCGGCCGCCCGTGAGTGAACTGACCATCACCGCACTGCGCTTTGGTTTCCTGATCCTCCTCTGGGTCCTCATCTTCAGCATCGTCTCCGCCATGCGCCGGGACCTGATGATCGGCCGCAAAGCCGCCGCCGGCGCCCCCACGGCACGCCAGGTGCGCCGCAACCCTGCGCTGGCCGAACCTGCTCCCACCCCGGTGAAGCAGCAGGCCCGCCAACTCGTCGTCACCGAGGGGCCGCTGAAAGGCACTACCCTTCCGCTGGCCGCGAGCCCGATCCTCCTCGGCCGCGCCCAGGAAGCCACCCTGGTCCTGGAGGACGATTATGCCTCCGGCCGGCACGCCCGGCTGTTTCCGCAGGGCAGCCGCTGGTTCATCGAGGACCTCGGTTCCACCAACGGCACGTATCTGGCAGATCAACAGCTCACCCGGGCACTTCCGGTGGAGCTGGGTGTCCCCGTGAGAATCGGCAAGACGGTCATTGAATTGAGGCCGTAGCCATGGCTGCCCCCGAATCCCCCGCAGACACGGCAGCAACTGCCCCGAAGCGGCCGCTCATCATGCGCTATGCCGCGCGCTCCGACGTCGGGCGTGTGCGTGCGAAAAATGACGACTCCGCCTACGTGGGCCGCCACCTCGCCGTCGTCGCGGACGGCATGGGCGGCCATGCCGGCGGTGACGTGGCGTCCGCCGCGACCGTGCTGGACATGATCCACCTGGACCGCGATGACTACGCCGGCGATGCGGACACCGTCCTGGCGGACGAGATCCAGACCGCCAACTCGCTGCTCTCCGAGCTGGTCCACATGAATCCGAAACTGGCCGGGATGGGAACCACCGTCACGGCCCTGCTGCTGGCCGAGGGCAAGCTGCATTTTGCCCACATCGGTGACTCCCGCGCCTACCGGCTGCGCCGCGGCACCTTCGAACAGGTCAGCGTGGACCACACCTTCGTCCAGCGGCTGATCGACGAGGGCAGGCTGCGCCCCGAGGAAGCCGAAACCCATCCGCACAAAAACGTGCTGATGCGTGTCCTCGGCGACGTCGACGCCAGCCCCGAACTGGACCTGGACATCCTCGACGTCGAACCCGGCGAACGCTGGCTGCTCTGCTCAGACGGGCTGAACTACGTGGCCGGCCACGTCGTGGAACGCACCGTCCGGGAGACCAAAGACCTGCGCGAATGCACCGAACGGCTCGTTGACCTCACCCTGGAGGCCGGTTCACCGGACAACGTGACGGTCGTGATGCTGGACATCGCCGAACAGACGCCCGACGACGTGAACACCGCCGCCGTCACGGTCGTCGCTTCCCCGGCCCCCGTCACCGCGACGTCTACGCCCGGGGCCACGCCGGCCGCACCTCCCTCCGGCAGCACCTTTGCGGGCGCGGCAGCCGAGGGTACGCCGTCGGACGCGGCACCTTCGGACGGTACGCGGGACGGCAAGTCCGGCGGGGCGACCGGCAAGGGCCCGGAGGGCGCGGGCGCCGCGGCGGAACCCCCGCCGTCGACCGACCCGCATCTGGGCGAGCATCTGTCTGCCGAAGTCCTGCGCGAGGAACTGTCCACGCGGCCCCATGAGCTCGTCGGAGCCGCAGCGGCCGCGGCGGCATCCGGTTCCATCCCGTCCATTGCCGGCCGGACCGTGGCCCGCCGGGCCGCAACCGTCCTGACACACAAGGCCGAGCAGGACAAGGACGAGTCGGAAGACGACAAGCCCCCGGTCAGGCACCGTCGCTGGCTAACGATCTCCATCGCTGCGGCGATCGTGGCCGTGCTGGGCATCGGTCTCTGGCTCGGCTACGCGTGGACCCAGACCCGGTACTACGTTGGTGAGCACGATCAGCGGGTCGCGATTTTCAACGGGGTCTCCCAGCGCCTGGGCCCCATTCCGCTTTCCACCCTCGAAACGGTGACCGATATCCGGATGTCTGACCTGCCAGAGTTCTCGCAGCAGCGTGTACGCCAGACTGTTCCCGCGCGGGACCTGTACGACGCGCAACGGATCGTCAAGAACCTGGAGCGCACCGGCACAACGGCGCCGGCTGACGAGTGCCTCACGCCCTCCCCGACACCCAGTGCCAGCGCCTCGGCGACCGCACGGGCCACTGCCGCGCCCTCCGGTTCGGCACGTTCCAAGTCGGCCTCGCCCACCCCCACCCCGACGCCGTCTCCGAGCTACTGTGAGGTGGCGAAGTGACGCCGATCGATCCCACACCCAGGCCGCGCCGCAACGCCGAGCTGGTGCTGCTGATCCTCGCCCTCACGGTGGGGATCGGCGCGAACGCCCTTGTCGGCGTCGACCGGCAAAAGGCCTTCGACACCGACTTCTGGTTCCAGTCCGGGCTGCTCACAGCCGCAGCGCTGGCGTTCCACCTTGTGCTCCGCATCCGCGCTAAATATGCCGATCCGGTAATACTTCCGCTCGTCGTGGCCCTCAACGGTCTCGGCCTGGCCATGATCCACCGACTGGACCGCGTCAACGAGGACACCGGCAACAACCAGTTGCGCTGGACCCTTGTGGCGATGGCCGTGGCCATCGTTGTGATCTGGTTCCTGAAAGACCACCGGATCCTGCGCCGCTTCACCTATATTTCGCTCGCGGTCAGTGCCGTCTTGCTGATCCTTCCGCTGGTTCCGGGTATCTCCGCCGGCGAAGTCCTGGGCGCCAGCGTCTGGATCAAACTCGGCTCCATGACCTTCCAGCCCGGCGAAATCGCAAAGATCACCCTCGCCATCTTCTTCGCCGGCTACCTTTCCTCCAACCGGGACCTCATCCTGCTCGCCGGGCGCAAAATCGGCCCGGTGCAGTTCCCCCGGTTCAAGGACATGGGCCCCATGATCACGGCCTGGCTGGTCAGCATCGGCGTGCTGATCTTCCAGCGCGACCTCGGCACCTCGATCCTGTTCTTCGGCCTGTTCCTGGTGATGATCTACGTGGCCACCAGCCGGATCAGCTGGGTGATCATCGGCGTGGTGCTGATGGTGGGCGGCGGCTTTGTCGCGTCCAAAGTTTTCTCGCATGTGGCACTGCGGATCGATGGCTGGCTCAACGCCTTCACTCCCGAGGTCTACGACCGTGAGTTCGGCGGCAGCCGGCAAATCGTCGAGGGGCTGTTCGGCATGGCCAACGGCGGCCTCGTCGGTACCGGCCTGGGCCAGGGGCGTCCCAACCTCGTCCCCTTCGCCAACAGCGACATGATCGTCGCCTCCTTTGGCGAGGAACTCGGGCTGATCGGCGTCTTTGCGATCGTGCTGATGTACCTTTTGCTGTTCACCCGCGGCTTCCGTGCCGCGCTCGGCACCCGGGACGCGTTCGGCAAGCTGCTCGCCACCGGGCTGTCCTTTGCCATTGCGCTGCAGTGCTTCGTGGTGATCGGCGGCGTGACCCGCCTGATTCCGCTGACCGGCCTGACGACGCCGTTCCTCGCCGCCGGCGGCTCGTCGCTGCTGGCGAACTGGATCATCGTGGGCCTGCTGCTGATGATCTCCCACACCGCCCGCGGACCGGTGGACACGACGCCCCTGCCGCCGGGCCAGGACCCTGACGCGGCGAAAGACGTCCCGGCCATGCCGCCGAAGCCGGCCACGGTGCCGGCCCGCGGCACCGGCGCCACCAGTCCAGACGCTCCCACCGAGGCGGTGAAACTGTGAACCAGGCCATTCGCAACTCCTGGATCGCCGCGATCGCGATGTTCGCGCTGATCTTCGGCGCGCTCAGCTACGTCCAGGTGGTCGGCGCCGACGAACTCAAGGCCAACGCCTGGAACAAGCGCACCTTGCTGCAGAACTACTGCAACGACCGCGGCGCCATCATCGTCGGGGGCAAGCCCGTGGCGCAGTCAGTCGCCGGCACGGACAGCTGCCAGTTCCAGCGCACCTACACCCAGCCGGAACTGTACGCCGGCATCACCGGATACTTTTCCAAAAACTACGGCCTGACCGGCATGGAACTGGCGATGAACGAACAGCTCGCCGGCAGCTCGGACCAGCTGTTCCTGGACCGGGTGGGCCAGTTGTTCCTCGGCAACCAGCCCAAGGGCGCCTCGGTCGAGCTCACGCTCGACCCGAAAATCCAGAAGCTCGCCTACGACCTGATTCCGGACGGCCAGCGCGGATCGATCGTGGTGACCAACCCCAGAACCGGCGCCGTCCTGGCGATGGTGTCCAAGCCCTCGTATGACCCCAACCTGATCGCCACCCAGGATGCCGACGCCGAAGCCGCCAACATCACCAAGCTGAACAAGATCCCCGGCATCAACCTGAACCAGTCCGTGAGCGGCCCCACCGGCGCGCTGCTGGCACCGGGTTCCGTCTTCAAGATCATCGACACGGCGGCGGCCCTGGGTTCCGGGAAGTACAACAAGGACAGCGTGCTGCCGAACCCGGCCGAGATGCCGTTTCCGGGCATCCAGTACAAGCTGCCGAACTACGCCGGCGGCAATTGCTACACCCGGAACACGGCCTCGTTCGCCTTCGCCCTGCAGCAGTCCTGCAACACTCCGTTTGCCAGTATCGCCCTGGACCTGGGGCAGAAGGCAATCGAAGAGGAAGCCGCCAAGTTCGGCTTCGGGCAGGACTTCGGTGACCAGCTCAAGCTCGATTATGCAAAGAGCAAATTCCCGACCGAACCGCTGGACGACGCCGGCCTGGCGCAGTCGGCCATCGGCCAGCGCGACGTCCGTGCCACGCCGCTGCAGATCAACATGATGACCGCCGCGATCGCCAACGGCGGCGTCCAGATGAAGCCCAACCTGGTCAAGGCCGTGCGGTCCCCGGATCTGCGGATCATCAACGAACCCAAGCCGGAGACACTCCGGACCTCCACCAGCCCGGAGACTGCCCGCCAGATCTCCGAATGGATGACCAGCGTGGTCAGCGACGGCATCGCCCGCGGTGCCGCGGTTCCCGGCGTCGAGGTGGCCGGCAAGACCGGCACGGCCGAGCTCGGCAACGGCCTGAACAATTCTTGGTTTACCGGGTTCGCCCCGGCCAACGACCCGCAAGTGGCCGTCACCATCGTCATGCAAGGCGTGGACATCACCACCGGCGCAAATCTAACCAGTCCGAACGCGAAGAAGATTTTTGAGGCGGTGTTGAATAAGTGAGGCCTACATCGGGAATCACCCTCGGCGGAAGATTCCAGCTGACCACACGCATTGCGATCGGCGGTATGGGGGAAGTGTGGAAGGCCAAGGACCTGATCCTTGGCCGGATCGTGGCCATCAAGGTCCTCAAGGAGGAATACACCGGCGACCCCGGCTTCCTGCAGCGCTTTCGGGCCGAGGCGCGGCATACCGCCCTGCTGAACCACGTAGGCATCGCCAACGTCTTTGACTACGGCGAGGAGGAGGGCTCCGCCTACCTCGTTATGGAGCTCGTTCCCGGCCAGCCGCTCAGCAGCATCATCGAGCACGAGCAGGTCCTCTCGCCGGACCGCACTTTGTCGATGATTTCGCAGACCGCACGGGCGCTGTCCGTCGCGCACGCCCAGGGCCTGGTGCATCGCGACATCAAGCCGGGCAACCTGCTCATCACGCCGGACGGCCGGGTCAAGGTCACCGACTTCGGCATCGCGCGGCTGGCGGACCAGGTTCCGCTGACGCAGACGGGCCAGGTGATGGGCACCGCCCAGTACCTCGCTCCGGAGCAGGCCACCGGCCAGACCGCGACCGGCGCCTCTGACATCTATTCGCTCGGCGTCATCGGCTATGAGTGCCTCACCGGGCACCGTCCGTTCTCCGGCGAATCCCAGATTGCCATTGCGCTGGCCCAGGTCAATGACGCCCCGCCGCCGCTGCCCGAAACCCTGCCCAAGCCGGTGCGTGCCCTCCTGATGTCGATGCTGGCCAAGGATCCGAAGAACCGCCCGGCCGACGCGATCAAGCTGGCTGAGGCTGCCGACGCCATCCGCAACGGCGACATCGCGGCCGCCCACGCGGCTGTCCCGGGCATGTTGCTCTTTGAGGCCGCCACCGGCCCCATTACCGCCCCGGTGGATGTTGCCACCGCCGCAACCGGCGTGATCGGCGCCAGCGCCGCGGACGACAAGTCGACGTCGGCGTTGCCGGTCATTGGCGCCGCGGGTGCCGGTGCCGCGGCCGGCATGGCTGCGGGGGCAGCCGCAGCCAGCGGCCACGGCGCCCGCAATGCCCTGTCGCGCGCGGATGCGCTGGCTGCGCAGCGGACCTGGGTCCCGGAGGAAGAGGACTACGACGGCTACGAGCCCGAGGAAGAGCCGAAACGCCGGGGCCGCAGCCCCTGGACCTGGCCGCTGATCGCCCTGATCCTGCTGGTGTTGTTTGCCCTGGTGGGGGTCGTCCTCTCACAGGCCGGGATCCTGTTCCCCTCGTCCCCGGCGGCCACCAGTTCCAGCGCCAAAGCGAGCACCACGAGCGCTGCACCCACGTCCAAGAGCCCAAGCCCCAGCCCGACGAGCAGTTCGGCTACACCCACCCAGTCGACGCCTCCCGCCATCAACCTGGTGCCGGACGCCTACAAGGGGCGGCCCTACAACGATGTCCGCGCTGAACTCATTGGCATGAATCTCCAGGTCAAGGGGAATCCCGTCAACGACCCCGCCGCACCTAACACTGTCCTCGACATCGATCCTTCCGGCCCCGTTCAGCCCGGTGACACCATAACCGTGAGCTATTCCAAGGGCCCGGAAATGGTTTCCGTCCCGCCGCTGGAGCAGGGGGCCAGCGAAGCCCAAGTCCAGCAGGCCATCCAGGCCGCCGGCCTGCGCTGGCAGAAAGGTGCTCCGGTTGAGGGTGACGGAACCCAGCAGGAGGGCACCTTCGTGAGCTCGGAACCGGGATCGGGGGAGAAAGTCGCCAGCGGTTCCGTGGTGATCTACCACCTTGCCACCGCGCCCGCTCCGAGCACTCCCGAGCCCTCGCCTTCACCAAGCGTCAGCACCACCAAGTAGGCATCCTTGTCCACTTCGCCCCGCACTCCATCACACCGCGAGGACAGCAGCCCGGTTCCGGCGCAGCGAGTCCTCAGCGGGCGCTACGAGCTGGGTGAGCTGATCGGCCGCGGCGGCATGGCTGATGTGTTCCGCGGCCTCGATACCCGGCTGGGGCGGACCGTGGCGATCAAGCTGCTCCGTCCGGACCTGGCCCGGGACCCGCAATTCCAGGCCCGGTTCAAGCGCGAGGCCCAGGCCGTTGCGGCCCTGAACCACCCCTCGATCGTTGCGGTCTTCGACACCGGGGACCATGCCGTCCCCGGCGGCCACGACGACACCGTGCGGGTGCCGTACATCGTGATGGAGTTCGTCTCCGGCAAGACAATCCGCGACCTGATCAGGGCCAAGGAAGTCACGATTGACCAGGCCATCGACTTCTCGCTCGGAGTGCTCGCCGCGCTCGACTACAGCCACAAGGCCGGGATCGTGCACCGCGACATCAAGCCGGCGAACGTAATGTTTTGCCCGGATTCGAACAGCGTGAAAGTGATGGACTTCGGGATTGCCCGCGCCATGGCCGACTCTTCGGCCACCATGACGCAGACGCAGGCCGTGGTGGGAACCGCGCAGTACCTCTCCCCGGAACAGGCCCGCGGCGAAACTGTCGACGCGCGGAGCGACCTGTACTCGGCGGGATGCCTTTTGTACGAAATGCTGACCGGGCGCCCGCCGTTCGTCGGGGACAGCCCGGTGTCCGTCGCCTACCAGCACGTCCGGGAGATCCCGGAGCCGGCCAGCAGCCTCAACCCCGACGTATCCACGGCGCTGGACAGTGTGCTGGCCAAGGCGCTGCAAAAGAACCGGGCCGACAGGTTCCAGGACGCCGCGGCTTTCCGTCGCGCGCTCAGGGCTGCGCGCAGCGGCGTCCCCGTAGCCGCCCTGCCGCCCAGCGAGGCGCCGACGGACCCGAACAACACGGTGGCTGGGTCGGAGCATCTGCCGCCCACGGCCGCTTTTGCCATGACCGGGGCGAAATTCCTCGATGACGCCCCTTCCGGCCGTTTCGCGCCGCAACAGACCGCTGCCGACGTCGAGGTGCCAGCCGTTCAGCCCGCGTCCGGCTCCGGTCCCTGGCGCCCGGACACCGACAGCCTGCCACTGAGCCTGCCGGCGGAACGCGAGCCCACCCCCCGGCAGAAATCCCGACGGCGAATGTGGACGGCAACGTTGTTGATCTTCACCCTGCTGGTGCTGGCGGGGGGCGGCCTGTGGCTCTACAACATGGTCAACCAGCGGCCCGCCCCGGTGGCCAAGGTGGACGTTCCCGTCGTGGCGTCGATGACCGAATCCGAGGCGCTGCAGAGGCTTTACAACGCCGGGCTGAAGCCTCAGTTGAAACGCATCCAGCACGAGAGCATCCCCAAGGGCATCGCGGTGGACACCGCGCCGCCCGCCGGGAGCCCCTTGGAGGTCAATTCGGAGATCACCCTGAACATCTCCGAGGGCCCCAGTGTGATCACCATCCCCTCGGATCTGGCCGGCCGGACCGAGGCGGACGCCAGGGACGAGCTGCGCCGCACCGGCCTCACCGGCGCGCCGAAGACCACCCTGAGCAACAGCCCCAACGTGCCGGCGGGGATTGTCATCACGACCAACCCGGCGCCGGCGCAGGCCGTGGCGGTGGACAGCACGGTGGAAATCATTGTCTCCACCGGAAAGGTGGCCGTGCCGCAGCTCGTCGGCCTGCCGAAGGCGGAGGCGCAGGCCGCGCTGAAGAAGGTGGGGCTGCTGGCCATCATCAAGGAAGTCGAAAACTCCCAGGTCCAGCCCGGCAAGGTGACGGCCCAAAGCGACGCCGCGGACGCCGCCGTCGAGCAGGGAAAGGCGATCACGGTGACCGTGGCCAAGGCCCCGCCGCCCCCGCCGACGCAGACCCCCACACCTTCACCGACGCAGTCGCCCACCGGGACCGACGTGACGGAAGGCGTCGGCAAGCTGCTGGACCCGGCGGGCTGACCGCCGGCTAACCGCAGGCCGGAGTCAGTGCTGGATGAGCGGGCTCAACGCCGCGGCGCGTTCCGCCGCCCCCGCCATGCCCAGGGACTCGAGCCAGTTGCCCAGCATCAGGTACCCGCCCTCGGTCAGCACGGACTCGGGGTGGAACTGGACGCCGCACAGCGGTGCCGTGCGGTGCTGCAATCCCATCACGACGCCGGTCGCCGTCTCCGCGGTGATCTCCAGGTCCTCCGGGATGCTTTCCCGGACGGCGGCGAGAGAGTGGTAGCGGGTCGCGGTGAACGGCGAGGGAAGACCGGGGAAGACGCTTGTCCCGTGGTGTTCGACGAGCGAGGTTTTGCCGTGCATCAGCTCCGGGGCGTGGGTGACGCGTCCGCCGTAGGCTTCGGCCAGCGCCTGGTGTCCCAGGCAGACCCCCAGCATCGGCTTGTTGTGGCTGCCGCACCACTTGATCAGCTCGATGCAGACCCCTGCATCTGCCGGGGCGCCGGGGCCGGGTGAGATGAGGACGCCGTCGCGCGCTTCGGCCATCTCGATCGCCTCGGCCAGCGTCACATCGTCGTTGCGGACCACGGTGGTCTCCGCCCCGAGCTCCTGGAGGTAGCCGACCAGGGTGTAGACAAAGCTGTCGTAGTTGTCTACGACCAGGATCTTGGTTGTGCTCATGGGTGCCTTGCCATACCAATCGTCGAATCAGTGAACGGGCTAAATTGCGCCATCCAGGGAAAGAGGAACTGAACCATCAATACCAGCACGCCGCCCAGCAATACCAGCGACGTGACAATCCTGAGCCACAACGGGCCGGGCAGCCGGCGGAAAATCCATCCGTACATCTGCTTATCCATCCCCGAGGGTGCGCGCCGCCTGGGCTGCGATCTCGGCCGGGGGGCCGGCCGAAGCCGGCTGCCAGTGCTCCAGCAGCGAGTACGCAATGATGCGCTCCTGTGAGCCGAACCGCGGGTTGCAGCTGGTCATGGTGAGGTAGCTTTCCGTGGGGGTGGCCGCCGGCTGCGCCGGGACGGGCAACAGGACCTCTGTCGCCGAGGGCAGGACGATGTCGCTGTTGCGGTAGCGGTACACGTAATAGCCCTCGCGGGTTTGCACGTAGATCCTGTCCCCGGGGACCAGGGTGTCGATGTTGTCCAGCACGGCGCCGTGGGTCTGCCGGTGACCGGCCACGGCAAAATTACCGGCCGCGCCGGGCATTGCGGTGCCGGGGTAGTGTCCCAGGCCCAGGGAATCCAGCACGGCAGGTGTGGTTCCCTGGACGACCGGTCGGGTGTAGCCGGCGCCGAAGCGGGGGATGTAGACGACGCCGATCGTCGCGCCGGCGTCCGGCTCGGCGGCGACGGCGGCCGGGCCGTAATCGGGCTTCATGGGGCCGGAACGTGCGGGGCCGGCAGCCGGGACGGATGCGGAGGGCCCGGCCGGGCCGGCAAGGCTTCGCGCGAAATCCCTCACGACGTCGCGTTGCCGGGCGTCGGCGTCGAGGTTGGTCCACCAAAGTTGCCAGGCCACAAACAACAGCAGGACCGCCCCGGCGGTCAGCAGCAGCTCGCCGAAGATCTGGAGGGTGCGGGACAGGGCGCCCCGCGGGGCTCTGCCGCCGGTGGCAGGTGCGGCAAGGGGTTCTGCCTTCTCCTGCAGCACCGTGGGCTCTCCTTATGGGGCGTTCGCAACGGGCGCGGGTGTGGCCTGAACTACAGCTAGAATTGGCTGCGATTAGGATTTCATACTTGACCAAGAGCGCGTTGACCGCCGGCTTTTCCTTTCTTGCAGGATATCAAGCCGGGGTACCGCTCCTCATCCAGCCGCCAAGGAGGACCCGTGCCCGAGTCGAAGCCGCGAAAGAGGACTGCCCGCGTTGCGGAGCAGACTGCTGCGACGCAGGCCTACAAGCCCAACCCCGTCTGGTTCAAGCCGGTGATGTTTGGCCTGATGATCATCGGCCTGCTGTGGATCATCACCTTCTACATCAGCGAAGGCACCCTCCCGGTGCGTGACTGGGCGTCGTGGAACATCGTCGCCGGGTTCGGCATCGCCATCGTGGGCTTCCTGATGACCACGCGTTGGCGTTCCTGATCCCCTCATTTCCTTCGCGGCAGGCCGGCACACTCAATGTGCCGGCCTGCCGCGTTAAGCCCATGCCGCACCGGCCGGCGGGCGATCTGGCCGGGAGGCAACCCTCCAGCAAAGGACCCTGCGATGACACCGGACGTTTCCAGTGGCTGCATCATCGGCGACGACGGATTGGCCCGGCCGCTCTGGGCGGCCGCAGACCCGCTCCTGCGCGACTATTACGACACCGAGTGGGGCCTCCCGGTCCGGGATGAACAGGGCCTCTATGAACGAATCTCCCTGGAAGCCTTCCAGGCCGGCCTGTCCTGGGCGACGATCCTGCGCAAGCGGCCGGCTTTTCGGACCGCCTTCGCCGACTTCCACCCCGAGACCGTGGCCGCCTTCACCGACGACGACGTAGAGCGGTTGCTGCAGGACGCCGGCATTGTGCGCAACCGGCTCAAGATCCGGGCCGCCATCACCAATGCCCGCGCCACCCTTGATCTCAGGGACGACGGCGGCCTGGTGGACTTCGTCTGGAGCTTCCAGCCGGACACCACCCCTGAACCCGCGGCCCTGTCCGAGATCCCCACAACTTCACCCGAGTCCGTTGACCTGTCCAAGGCGCTGCGCAGGCGGGGCTTTGTCTTTGTGGGGCCCACCACCATGTACGCCCTGATGGAAGCCATCGGGATGGTGGACACCCATCTGGTGGACTCCCACCGGCGTGGTACCTCAGGCGTGTGGCTTCGTTAGGCCGCGGCCCAGGGCCTCGGCTGGGTCCACAGCTGTGCACAACAAACCATAAGTTATCCACAGGTTGGGGAGAACCGGGCGCGCCGCCGCCGGCAGCAGGCGAGCTTCGGCGGGCGTCCTAGCCCGGATAATCAGCAAGGCTACTCCCGAGTGCCGGTGAGTTACAGGTCTGTAAGTTATTAACATTGTGGATTGCCTGTGGATAACCGAGGTTCTCGCCACCGCCGGTGAACTTGCCGGGTGACGACCCCCGGGATCCCCAGCGCCACTCCCCGGACCCGCAATCCCAAGGCCGCCCTCGCTCTATCCACTTAATAACAGTCGACTACCCACAACTTATCCACAGGTGGGGATAAACACGGGCCCGAGGCGACTCCGGAAGCTCCGGAGGCCCAGCAACGCGGACTTTCCGGCCCAAAGCTCAGAGCGTCAAGTTATTAACAATGTGAACAACCCTGTGAATAACCGGCCATAAATCAGATAAGACATGGCCGCAGGGCAGCCACCGTCGCCGCGGCTCGACCTGGATGGTCCCGCTGAGGCGTCCCTGAAGGGGCTTGTCGCGCCCCGGCGGGTCGCCAAGGCACCGGCGCCGTCCGGCCCGCGAGAGCTGCACGCGGCCGGCTGGAGCCGGCACCGCCCGGGCAGGGCCGGGCGGGGTTCCTCCTGGGGCGAAAGTTGTCCACTTAACCACAAGGCGGTGCCGGAATGTTATCCACAGGTGTGGAGGAAGGGATCATGAGCTCGCAAAGATTTCCCAGCTGTGGCGGCCAGAGCAGGCATCTGGACCTGAACTACAGGTATGTAAGTTACCAACAGTGTGGATAACCCCTGTGGAAAAGTTGCCGACAGAGACTCGTGAAAGTGACCAAGGGCGAGAACGAGCAGCGAGGCTCCAGGGCCGCGGGTTGGTAGCGGGTGCGGCAGATCCGGAAAAGCGCGCCGGTTGCGGACCAGCGCACCCCGGACCCGGGCCGCGTCAGTCCGGAAACGTAGCTAAAACCCGGAAACGCGGCGAGAAGCGGCAGCACGGCGGTGAGCGTGGTCGACGTCGGGAACCGTGGCAGGCAGCTGGCGTCCGGGCGGGCACGAGGCCGGGAGAGCGTTCACGGCGGCGACAGTGGCCGGCCGGTGCCGGGGGCTGGCAGCGGGTGCGGCAGATCCGGAAAAGCGCGGCGGTTCCGGACCAGCGCACCCCGGATCCGGGCCGCGTCCGTCCGGAAACGTAGCTAAAACCCGGGACCGCGGCGGAAAGCGGCGTGCAGGACCGCAGCGGGAACTAGGCCGGGAGGGCGGTGGCGGCGGCGTGCAGGGCGGTGGCCGCGACGAGCAGGCACAGGACCGCGGCCAGCCCGGCGGCCTGAAGAAGCCCTTGCCTCCGGCCCCGTGGCACGTAGGCGATCACCGCGGCACACAGCGCTCCGGTGACAAGGCCGCCCAGGTGGGCCTGCCAGGCGATCTGTGGAACCACAAAGCCGATGACGCCGTTGATGGCAATCAGGACCCAGAGCTGCCGCGTGTCCCCGCCGCGGTGGCGCTGGACCACCAGCATGGCGCCGAAGAGGCCAAAGATGGCACCCGAGGCGCCCACGACGCCGGTGAGGGACTGGCCCGGGACGTAGGCCGGGGTCAGCAGCAGGTAGCCGACGGAGCCGCCGATCGCGGAGAGAAGATAAAGCGCCAGGAAGCGGATGCGCCCCAGGAGGGGTTCCAGCGCCTGGCCGAACATCCACAGCATGTACATGTTCAGCACGATGTGCAGGATGAAGCCCTGGGAGTGAAGGAAGGCCGAGGTCAGCATCCGCCAGGGTTCGAAGGCACCGAAGGCAGGGTTGGCGTAGGCCGTGGCAAAGGCGAAGTCCTGGTAGATCCCGTCGTTGGGAACGAGCCATTGCAGCACATACACAAGGACACAGGCTGCGATCAGCCCGAAGGTGGCCAGCGGCCTCCCCAGCGCGGCGGCACCGCCGTAGACCGAACGGGCCGCCGGCGTCGTACGTTTGGTTTCGTTGACGCAGTCAACGCATTGGAACCCGACGGCGGCCGCCCGCTGGCAGTCGGGGCACGCAGGGCGCCCGCACCGCTGGCACCGCACGTAGGCGGGCCGGTCCGGGTGCCGGGGGCACACCGGGATCTGCGCGGACGGCTCTGCCGCCGGAATTCCGTAGCTCATGGCGTGGGTCTAGAGCTGTTCTACGTCGATGCTGTTGATGACGACGTCCTCAACCGGACGGTCACCCATGCCGGTGCGGACGCCTTCGATGGCGTCGACAACCTTCCTGGACTCGTCATCTGCGACTTCGCCGAAGATGCTGTGCTTGCCCTGGAGCCAGCCGGTCGGGATGGTGGTGATGAAGAACTGGGATCCGTTGGTGCCGCGGCCCATCTGGATGCCCGCATTGGCCATGGCCAGCTTGTAGGGCTCGTTGAAGGTCAGCTCCGGGTGGATCTCGTCGTCGAACTTGTAGCCCGGTCCGCCGGTGCCACGACCCAGCGGGTCGCCGGCCTGGATCATGAAGTCCTTGATGATGCGGTGGAAGATGGTGCCGTTGTACAGCGGCGTGCCGGTCTTGTCCTCCCCGGTCTCCGGGTGGGTCCAGGCCTGCTCACCGGTGGCCAGGCCGACGAAGTTCTTGACGGTCTTGGGCGCGTGGTTACCGAAGAGGTTGACGACGATGTCGCCCAGGCTCGTGTGAATGGTTGCTTTTGCGGTTGCGATGGCAGTCATGGCCCTATTCTTCCACGGCAGTGGTCCACGCACAGGGCCGCACAGTCAGTTCCGCGTTGGGTGAAATCCGGGCGAAATCGGGCCCAAGAATAGCCGGTGGAGTCCCGGCCACGTAGGCTAACTGCAGAACCGTCACATTAATCGGGAGGTAGTTGTGAAGAAATCGGATCGTATTGCCCGTGACCTGGAGCAGTCAGTCAGCACCGCAGTAGAAAACGCCAAGGACTGGGCAGCCCCGCGGGTTGAGGCGGCAGTCGACTGGGCCGTCCCGCGTCTGCAGCAGGGCCTGGACACCGCTTCTCCCAAGATCCAGGAGGGCCTCAAATCAGCGGCCCACAACCTGGCCGACGGTGTCGCCACGGTAACCCCCCGCCTTCAGGACGGGCTGGCACAGCTGGCACCGAAGATCCATGACGCCGTCGAGAGCGCCACTCCCCGGCTGCATGAGGCTTTGGACCGGGCCACCCCGGTCATCGCCAACGCACGGGACCGTGTGGTGGTTGAATACCTGCCCAAGCTGTCGGACCAGATCGGCCACGCCTCCGACGCCGTGCACCGCACCCTCGAAGGCACCCCGGCCCACGTCGACGCCGTTGCACAGCGGCTGGTTGACTCCGGTGTTGTCCACAGCATCCAGGAACAGGCGCAGTCCGCGGGCCAGCAGCTCAAGGCTGCGGCTGCCGAAGCAAGCCGCGTCGTCACCGGCGAGGTAGCGAAGCCGCAGAAGCCCAAGCACCGCGGATTCCTGATCTTCGGCGTCATCGCCGCGGCCGTCGCCGCCGGCGTCGCCGCGTGGAAGGCTTCCAAGCCGATTGAGGACCCGTGGAAGACGCCTTCCCCGGTCACGCCCTCGACCCCGGCCCCGGTACCGGCCACCACGGTCAGCGACGTCAAGGAAACCGTGAAGGAGAACGTCAGCGACGCCGCGGACACCGCTGCCGCAGCCACGGTGGCCGCAGCCGACAAGGCAGCCGATGCCTCGGCAGACGCAGCCGACGCAGCCAAGTCGGAGGACTCCAAGGTCGCCACCGACGCCAAGACCGCGGTGCGGAACATCGCCGCGAGCATGAACGGCGAGGACAAGGCCAAGTAGCTCACGGCCAGCCGGCGGACGAGCCGGCGGCCGAGCGCCACAACTCGAGAAGGGATCCCGCCACCGGCGGGGTCCCTTCTTTTGCTTTGCCATTGCCCGTACCTGAGGGCCCGTCAACAGGCCGCCGGAACGGCGCAGGTGCTAAATTTGGGGGGATGTCACCCGAAGATCTCTCCGTGGATGCCCCACACGATGCTGCGCCGCCGCCGGCCGTCTCCATCGTTATTCCGGCGTACAACGAGGAAAGCGTAATTCGGCAGTGCCTTATCGCCGCCGTCTACCAGTCGGTCCCCGCCCACGAGATCATCGTGGTCGACAACATGTCCAAGGACCGCACCGCGGAAATCGTCCAGCAGATGCAGCTGGAATACCCGGAAAGTCCGATCATCCTGCTCAGCCAGGACCGGGACCAGGGCCTCATACCCACCCGGAACTTCGGCCTGGACCACGCCACCGGCGATGTCCTGGGCCGGATCGATGCTGACTCGGTGCTGGAACCGGACTGGGTGGAGCAGGTGCAGGCGGCCTTCGCGGATCAGTCCGTGCACGCCGCTACCGGCCCGGTGGTGTACTACGACATGCCGATGCGCCGCTTCGGCCTCAAGGCCGACGACAAAATGCGCCAGCTGATGCTCAAGCTCGCGAAGCACCAGTACCACTTCCTCTTTGGCTCCAACATGGCCCTGCGACGTTCCGCGTGGGAGGCCATCCGGCTGGAGACCTGCCGGGATGAGAAGGACGAGATGCACGAGGACATCGACCTGTCCCTGCATCTGGCCGACCATGAGCTTCGCATCCAGTACTGGCCGCAAATGGTGTCCGGGATGTCGGCGCGCCGGCTGGAGGATTCGCCCCGGGACTACCGGTACTACGTCACGCGCTTCGACCGCACGTACAAGGCGCACAACGTCAAGAAAATGGCTCTGAAGGCCCCCATGGTGGTCTTCTTTTCGGTGTACTTTCCGGCGAAGCTGCTGCGCGCCATCCACACTGTCAACACGGCCCAGCCGGCCCGCCGCGGCGGCCAGTAAGGCCAATCGGGCCCGGGGCTCACCCCCGCCCCCCGCCGTCGTTGTCAGTCCGTTCCCAGCTCCGCCAGGCGGGCGGCGCTGCGCCGCACAGCGCGGGAGCGCCGCTGGCCCATCACGACGACGACGAGTCCCACCAGGATCATCCCCAGCCCGGCATAGGTTCCCGCCGGCAGGGTCTCGCCCAGGAATGCCGCCGCCAGCAAAGCTGCTCCGGGGATTTCCAGCAGGATGATCATCGACACCAGCAGTGGACTCATCGTGGCGAGCAGGTGGTTGAACGCTGTGTGCCCCACCAGTTGCGCGCACACGGTAATAGCTAGGATGCCCAGCCAGCCAGTCGCGTCGAAGCCGGCCAGCGGCTGCCGCGTGGCCAGCGCCAAGACGGCCACGACGGCGGCGCACATGCCGTAGCAGAGCGTGGTGTACACGCCGGTCCCCATGGTCTGGCGGGCCTTGCCGCCGGCCAGCGTGTAAATGCCGGCCAGCACGCCCCCGGCAACCGCCAGCAGGTCGCCAACCAGCGCCTGCGGGGAGCTACCCATGTCAAAGCCGGTAATGGCCACGACGCCGATAAATGCCAGTCCCAGCCCCGCCAGGACCTGCCAGCGGTGCCGGACCCCGCGGAAGAGCTGGAAGACGGCGATCCAGCCGGACTGCAGGCAGACCAGCGCCGTCGCGGCAGCCACCGAGGTCAACTGCAGCGACGTGATAAAGCAGGCGAAGTGCAGTGCCAGCGCGACTGCCGCGGCCAGGGACCAGCGGAATTCGCTAGCGGTGACACGGCCGAACTGGCGGGGCTGGCGCACCAGGACGGGCCCGGCCATCACGGCCGCTCCGATCGCGTTGCGCCAGAACGCGATGGCGAGGGCGCTGACCGAGGTGGCGCCCAGGGTGGCGGCGATCAAGGGGCCGGAGGAGGCGACGCCCAGCACGCCGAGGGCGGCGAGGAAGAAGTTCACGCTCCCACAGTAGTGTGCCGGCGCGGGCGTCCCGGTTCCGCCCCGGTCCTTTGCGGATCCCGGTCCAACGCAAAAGGTCCCGGCCAGCGTTTCCGCTGACCGGGACCTTTCTTATGGTGGAGGCACGGGGACTCGAACCCCGAACCCCCTGCTTGCAAAGCAGGTGCGCTACCAATTGCGCCATGCCCCCATAAGAAGCAACCCGTCAATCATACCCCGCTGGCGGAGGGCCGTTTCCAGCTTTCCTGCCGGGGTTCCGGGCTAATCAACCGTGTCGGTCGACTCGCTCCAGACTGCCTTCCGGGCTTCGGATTCCTGCACTTTCCTGTAGACCAGGACGCTTGCGATCGTGGCTGCAACAACCAGCAACTTCTTCACATGCACCCCGTTCCGGTCCAGTTTCACGTGGACCTTTACAAGAACCTGTACAGGTTCCGTGGGCGTACCAGGACTTGAACCTGGGACCTCTTCGTTATCAGCGAAGCGCTCTAACCGCCTGAGCTATACGCCCCGATGCCTCATCGGACCGAGATATGACTTTACAGCACATCCCGGCCCGATCTCAAATCGAGGCAATTCCCCGGTGAATATCCGGGAAAACTACGGGTTTTAGTCGTCCGTGAGCGTCACGCCGATGCCGCCCACGAGGGTGGCCGCAATGTTGTAGAGCACCGCGGAGAGCATCGAGAGTGCGGTCAGCAGCACCACGTTGATCACGGCGATGATGACCGCGAAGGAGGCGACCTGGCCGAGGGAGGCGACCTTCTTCAGCTCGAAGCCGCCGCTTTCGGAGCCGGCCAGGGTGCCGAGCAGGCCATCCACCTGGTCGAAGATGCCGGTCAGGTCCAGGACGGTCCACAACACGATCGCAGCAACGACGGTCACGATGCCGAGCGCCACCGAAAGGAGGAACGCCATCTTGAGCACCGACCAGGGATCCACCTTGCTGATCAGCAGGCGCGCTCGGCGGACCTTCGCCTTCGGTGCCGGCTTGACCAGGCCGGGCGCACCCTGTGCCGGGCGCTGGCCGGGAGCTTCCGGGCGCTGGCCGGGGACGGCGGGGCGCTGGCCCGCACCGGCCGGACGCGGGCCCGTGCCGGACGGGCGCTGACCGGAGCCGACGGCCCCCGGGCGCTGCTGCGGCCGCGACGGTGCGTTCACCCGCGGGGCAGCGGCCGGCTGCCGCATCCCGCCGGGACCGCTGCTCGACTTGGGATATGAGTCGGAATTACTCACGCGTTACCTCCGGTGTTGTCTTCGTCCAGCTCGGCACTGCCTGATGACTCATCTGACTCCGGGGCCGGTACTGATTCTGTCTCTGCGGACCCCTCGTGTGATCCGTTTTCTCCAGCCAACGTTACGTCATCCTGCTCGCTGGCCGGACTTTCAGCACCTTCTTCGAGGGCAGTTTCGTCGGTTTCCAGGCCGCGTTCGCTGTTCCGGGCCACCGCGATGATGCGGTCGTTCTTGTCCGGCTTGGCGAAAATCACGCCCATGGTGTCACGGCCCTTGGCAGGCACCCCGGTCACCGAGGAACGCACCACCTTGCCGCCTTCCATGACCACCAGGACTTCGTCCTCCTCGTTGACGATCAAGGCACCGACGAGGTGGCCGCGTTCCTCCTGGTACTTGCCGACCTTGATGCCAAGGCCGCCTCGGCCCTGGAGGCGGTACTCCTCCACCGCCGTCCGCTTAGCGAAGCCGCCTTCGGTGACGATGAAGACGAACGAGCCGTCCTGCACCACGTCGGCCGCCAGCAGTTCGTCGTCTTCCCGGAACTTCATGCCGGTCACACCGGACGTGGCACGGCCCATGGGACGCAGGGCCTCATCCGTGGCGGTGAAGCGAATGGACTGGCCCTTCCGGGACACCAGCATCAGGTCGTCCGTCTCGGATACCAGCTGCGCGGAGACGAGCTCGTCGCCGTCGCGCAGGTTGATGGCGATAACGCCGGCGGAGCGGTTGGTGTCGTAGTCCTCGAGCCGCGTCTTTTTGACCAGGCCGCGCTTGGTGGCGAGCACCAGGTACGGGGCGTGCTGGTAGTCGCGCAGATCCAGCACCTGGGCGATGTGTTCGTCCGGCTGGAAGGCCAGCAGGTTGGCCACGTGCTGGCCCTTGGCGTCGCGGGCCGCTTCGACCAGCTCATAGGCCTTGGCGCGGTAGACCCGGCCCAGGTTGGTGAAGAACAGCAGCCAGTGGTGGGTCGTGGTCACAAAGAAGTGTTCCACGACGTCGTCGCCGCGCAGCTGGGCGCCCTTGATGCCCTTGCCGCCGCGCTGCTGGGACCGGTAGTTGTCGCTGCGGGTGCGCTTGACGTAGCCGCCGCGGGTGATGGTGACGACCATTTCCTCTTCGGGGATCAGGTCCTCCATCGACATGTCGCCGTCGAAGCCCATCAGGACCTTGGTCTTGCGGTCGTCGCCGTGTTTGGCCACGATCTCGGCGAGTTCGGTGCTGATGATCTCGCGCTGGCGCTCCTCGGAGGCGAGGATCGCGTTGTACTCGGCGATCAGGGCCTCGAGTTCGGAATGGCGGTCCTGGATCTTCTGGCGCTCCAGGGCGGCGAGCCGGCGCAGCTGCATGTCCAGGATGGCCCGGGCCTGCAGTTCATCGATGTCCAGCAGCTCCATCAGCCCGTCGCGGGCCGCCTCGGTGGTGGTGGACGCACGGATCAGGGCGATGACCTCGTCGAGGGCGTCCAGCGCCTTGAGGAGGGCGCGCAGGATGTGCGCTTCCTCCTCGGCCTTGCGCAGGCGGTACCGGGTGCGGCGGGCGATGACGTCCATCTGGTGCGTGACCCAGTGCCGGATAAAGGCGTCAAGGCTGAGCGTGCGTGGCACACCGTCGACGATCGCCAGCATGTTGGCCGCGAAGTTGTCCTGCAGCTGGGTGTGCTTGTAGAGGTTGTTCAGCACCACCTTGGCGACGGCGTCGCGCTTGAGCACGATTACGAGGCGCTGGCCGGTGCGGCCCGAGGTTTCATCGCGGAGGTCGGCGATGCCGGAAATCTTGCCGTCCTTGACCAGCTCGGCGATCTTGATCGCCAGGTTGTCCGGGTTGGCCTGGTACGGGAGCTCGGTAACCACCAGGCAGGTGCGTCCCTGGAGTTCCTCGACGTTCACGACGGCGCGCATGGTGATCGAGCCGCGGCCGGTGCGGTACGCGTCCTCGATGCCCTTGTGGCCCAGGATGGTGGCGCCGGTCGGGAAGTCGGGGCCCTTGATCCGCTGGATCAGCTCTTCGAGCAGCTCTTCGCGGCTGGCGGTCGGGTTGGCCAGGTACCACTGCACCCCGTCGGCCACTTCCCGGAGGTTGTGCGGCGGAATGTTGGTTGCCATGCCGACGGCGATGCCGGAGGAACCGTTCACTAGGAGGTTCGGGAAACGCGCCGGCAGGATGGTGGGTTCCTGGTTCTTGCCGTCATAGTTGTCCTGGAAATCGACGGTTTCCTCGTCGATGTCCCGGACCATCTCCATGGCCAATGGGGCCATCTTGGTCTCGGTGTACCGGGGTGCCGCGGCGCCGTCGTTACCGGGGGAACCGAAGTTGCCCTGCCCCAGGGCCAACGGGTAGCGCATGGTCCAGTCCTGGATCAGGCGGACCAGGGCATCGTAGATCGCGGTGTCGCCGTGCGGGTGGTACTGGCCCATGACCTCGCCCACAACGCGGGCGCATTTGTTGAACGAACGGTCCGGGCGGTAGCCGCCGTCGAACATCGCGTAGAGCACGCGGCGGTGGACTGGCTTGAGTCCGTCGCGGACGTCCGGCAGTGCGCGGCCCACGATCACGGCCATGGCGTAGTCCAAGTAGGAGCGCTGCATCTCGGTCTGCAGGTCAACCTGTTCGACCCGGTCGGTCAGCACATCGGTGTCAAGAACGGTGCCTTCGAGTACGGATTCGGCGGGGACCTCGGGTGTTTCGTCACTCATAGTCTATATTTTCCGTTTCAGGTATATATCGGCTCAGGAATATGTAGCGGTACGTCCGCTAGATATCGAGGAACCGAACGTCCTTGGCGTTCTGCTGAATGAAGTTTCGGCGGGACTCGACGTCCTCGCCCATCAGGACGGAGAAGGTCTGGTCGGCCGCCAGGGCGTCGTCCATGGTGACCTGCAGGAGGGTGCGGTGCTCCGGATCCATGGTGGTGTCCCAGAGTTCCGTGTAGTCCATCTCGCCGAGGCCCTTGTAGCGCTGGATCCCGTTGTCCTTGGGGATCCGGCGGCCGGCCGCCTGGCCGGAGACCAGCTTCGCGTCGCGTTCCCGGTCGCTGTACACGTAGTCGTGCGGGGCGTTGGACCACTTGATCCGGTACAGCGGCGGCTGGGCGAGGTAGACGTAGCCGTTTTCAATCAGCGGGCGCATGTAGCGGAACAACAGCGTCATCAGCAGTGTCGTGATGTGCTGGCCGTCGACGTCGGCATCGGCCATCAAGACGATCTTGTGGTATCGAAGCTTGGCCAGGTCGAAGTCCTCGCCGATGCCGGTGCCGAAGGCCGTGATCATGGACTGGACTTCGGCGTTGCCGAGGGCCTTGTCCAGCCGGGCACGCTCGACGTTCAGGATCTTGCCGCGCAGCGGCAGGATGGCCTGGGTCTCGGGGTTGCGCCCGCGCTTGGCCGAACCGCCGGCCGAGTCACCTTCCACGATGTAGACCTCGCACTTCTGCGGATCCTTGGAGGAGCAGTCGGACAATTTACCGGGCATGCCGAAGGATTCCAGCGGGCTCTTGCGGCGGGCATTGTCGCGGGCCTTGCGCGCTGCCATGCGGGCCTGGGCCGCGGAGATGGCCTTGCGGATCACGTCGCGGGCGGGACCGGGGTTGCGTTCCAGCCAGTCGCCCAGCCCGTCGGTGACGACGCGCTGCACAAAGCCCTTCACCTCGGAGTTGCCGAGCTTGGTCTTGGTCTGGCCCTCGAACTGCGGCTCGGAGAGCTTGACCGAGATGACCGCGGTCAGGCCTTCCCGGATGTCGTCGCCGGTGAGGTTGTCGTCCTTTTCCTTGATGATGCTCTTCTCCCGCGCGTAGCGGTTGATCAGCGAGGTCATCGCGGCGCGGAAACCCTCTTCGTGGGTTCCGCCTTCGTGGGTGTTGATGGTGTTGGCGTAGGTGTGGACACTCTCGGAGTATGCGTTGGTCCACTGCATCGCCATTTCCAGGGCGATGTGCCGTTCGGTGTCCTCGGTTTCGAAGGCGATGACGTCCTCATGGACGACGTCGACCTTCTTGCCGGAGTTCAGGTGCTTCACGTAGTCCAGCAGGCCGTCGTCGTACTGGTACACCACGGTGTGGAATTCCGCAGGGACTTCGCCCTCGGTTTCGACGACGTCGAGGTCCAGGTCCCCGTCCTCGGCCGGCTCCTCGGCAGCGCGGCGCTCGTCGGTCAGGGTGATGCGCAGGCCCTTGTTCAGGAACGCCATCTGCTGGAACCGGGCACGCAGGGTTTCGAAATCGAAATCCGTGGTCTCGAAGATGCTGGCGTCCGGGTAGAACGTCTGGGTGGTTCCGGTGTCGGAGGTTTCCTCGCCCTTGACCAGGCTGCCCTGCGGCTTGCCGCCGTCGGCGAAGGACATCCGCCAGGCGTGGCCCTGACGGCGGACCTCGGTGTCCACGCGGCTGGAGAGCGCGTTAACCACCGAAATACCGACGCCGTGCAGGCCGCCGGACACCGCGTAGCCGCCGCCGCCGAACTTTCCGCCGGCGTGCAGGATGGTCATAACAACTTCCACCGTCGGCTTGTGCTCGGTGGGGTGCATGTCCACGGGGATGCCGCGGCCGTTGTCGACGACTTTGACACCGCCGTCGGCCTGCAGGACGATTTCGATGTGCGTACAGTAGCCGGCCAGCGCTTCGTCGACCGAGTTGTCCACGACCTCGTAGACCAGGTGGTGCAGGCCGCGGGGTCCGGTGGAGCCGATGTACATGCCGGGGCGTTTCCGGACAGCTTCCAGGCCCTCGAGCACCGTGATGTCGCTAGCGCCGTATTCACGGGGCTTCACCGTCTCCGCGGGGGTGTCCGCCGAAGCGCCTTCCGCCGCTGGGTCCGCTGCCGGAAAATCTGTATTGTCGTTAGCCACAGGCGCTTTCGACTCCTCTATGTTCGTTGAAGGCCGGCCGTCGCCGCCTCCGCAGAGGAACGGTTACCGCCAACAGGCACGTCACTGGTGGCCCCGGCTGCATCGTTTGCGCGAGCCTATTTCCGCACAAAAAAATGCGTCGGAAACGAACTCAGTCGACGTTTCACCGGCGCCCAGTTATCTACCACGATTCTACCGTGTTATAGGGTGATATCCCGCATTCCGGAGGCCTAAACGCAAGGCAAAATGCCGCTGGGAGGCCGTTGATTCCGCCTGCACGGCCCCCGGGGTGCTCCGGCTGGGTTCCTATACGCCTCCGGGGCGTTGGAGCGCCCTACACGGCGCTTGAGGATTTTTCAATAGTTTTGGAAGAAGTGCTTCATACCCCGCGGGCCAGCCCGACCCGGGTGGCTATCCGTAGGTGTCGCGCGGGCCCCGGCCGTTGACCGTCCGTGACCCCTTGCGCCAGCTTGGCGCAGCGGGACCGAGGACCTGGATGCTCGTGACCACGCCGTCACCCAGTTCCAGCCGGAATTTCTCCAGCAGGCTCAGACTGAGCAGGCGCAGCTGGGTGGCCCAGGCCGTCGAGTCGCAGCGGACGTGCAGGGTGGTGTCGGTGAAGCTCTCCGGTGTGCAGTGCGCGGAAATCTCCGGGCCCACCAGGGCGGGCCACTGTGCCATCACGGATCCGACCGCCACCGGCGAACTCCAACCCCGGTCGGCCACCAGCCGCCCCACCACTTTGCCAAGCCCCAGCGGGTCCCGTCCGGTGCCGTGGAACTGGGTGAAGCCGCGGGTACCAGCGCCGCGGGCGGGTTTCTGGCCGACGCTGCCCGGGCGCGGCGGCGCCTTGCGGCGGATTTCGCCGCGTGCCGCCGCGGCATCGCGCATCCGGTTCAGGGCAGCCTGGGCAGCGTCGATATCATCCGGGTCACGGCCCGGCTGCAGACCGCCGTCGGTGTCCTTATTCATCGATCGACCGGCTCATCGATTCCTCCCGGAATGACCTTCACCCGCCGTCCGGCGAGTTCCGCAGGGATGTCATCTTCGACGGCGGCGGTCACCAGGACCTGTTCCGCGCCGGATACTATTGCCGCCAGTTTACGCCGACGCTGGACGTCGAGCTCGGCAAAAACGTCGTCCAGGATCAGGATCGGGGCGGAGCCGCCGGTACGGGCATCATCCAGCATTACGTAATACGAGGCGAGCCGCAGGGACAGGCACATGGACCAGGTTTCGCCATGGGAGGCGTACCCCTTCGCGGGGGCCTGGCCCAGGACCAGCTCCAGTTCGTCGCGGTGCGGGCCCACCAGGGAAATTCCGCGTTCCAGCTCCCTGCGGCGGGATGCCGCAAAAGCCTGCACATAACGATCGGTGAGGTCCTCGACGCTCAACTGCCGCAGGTCCTCGGTCCCGGCAGCCGGCTCGCCGGCTGCGGTACCGCCTGCGGCGGCGGGCGCCTCGCCGTCGTCGTCAAACATTCCCTGCAGCGTGGAGCGATAGACCGCCCCGGCCGCCTTGGAGCCGTCGGTGAGCTGGGCGTAGGCGTTTCTGAGGTGGGGCTGCAGCCGCTCCACAAGTTCCAGCCGGGCATGCAGCAGTTCCGCGCCGGCCCGGGCCATGTGCTGGTCCCAGACATCGAGGGTCGCCTCATGGCCGGCAGTGAATTTGCCCGTCCGGCCGGATTTCAGCAACGCATTGCGCTGCTTGAGTACCCTGTCGTAGTCACTGCGGGTGGCCGCATGCCTCGGCATCAGGCTGACCAGCAGCTCATCCAGGAAGCGCCGGCGGTTGGACGGATCGCCCTTGACCAGGGCGAGGTCTTCGGGGGCGAAGAGCACCGTCTGGCAGATCCCCAGGATGTCCCTCGCACGGACCGGGTTGCTGCGGTTGATGCGGGCACGGTTGGCCCGGCCGCCGTTGATTTCGAGTTCCAGCACGGTGGGCTGGCCGGCGCGGACCAGTTTGGCCCGGATCATAGCCCGCTCGGTGCCGAACCGCAGCAGCGGTGCGTCGCTGCTGACCCGGTGTGAGCTGAGCGTGGCGAGATAGCCGATCGCTTCCATCAGGTTGGTCTTGCCGATGCCGTTGGAGCCCACCAGCACCGTGACGCCGGGTTCCAGACTGAGGTCCACCTGGGCGTAACTGCGGAAATCTGTCAGCGAAAGTTGTTCTAGGTACACGCCGGTTTCAGGATTCCAGGGGCTACTTGGCCGGCCGGGTGGCGTGTCCGCCGAACTGGTTGCGCAAAGCCGAAACCATCTTCATGGCCGGCGAGCTGTCCTCACGGGAGGAGAAGCGCGCAAACAGCGCCGCGGTGATGGCCGGGGCCGGGACCGCGTTGGCGATCGCTTCCTCCACGGTCCAGCGTCCCTCGCCGGAGTCCTCGACGTAGTCGTCAATGGACGCCAGCCCCGGATCCTCGTCCAGGGCCTTGACCATGAGATCCAGCAGCCAGGAGCGGACAACGGTGCCCTTCTGCCAGGCCCGGAACGTTCCCGGCAGGTCGGTCACAATGTCCTTCGCGGCGAGAAGTTCATAGCCTTCCGCGTAGGCCTGCATCAGACCGTATTCGATCCCGTTGTGCACCATCTTGGCGTAGTGTCCGGCGCCCACACCGCCGACGTGCACGAAGCTGTCCGCGCGGTCACCTTCCGGTCGGAGCGCGTCGAAGACCGGGAGGGCGCGTTCGATGTCGGCGGAATCGCCGCCGGCCATCAGTCCGTAGCCGTTCTGAAGGCCCCAGACGCCTCCGGAGACACCGCAGTCGAGGAAACGAATGCCCTTTTCGGCCAGCGCAGCCGCGTGCTTTTGGTCCTCGGTGAAGCGGGAGTTGCCACCGTCCACCACCAGGTCGCCGGCGTCGAGCTTGTTGCCAAGGTCGGTGATGACGGCGTCGGTGATCTCGCCGGCCGGGACCATGACCCAGATCAGGCGGGGCGCCGGCAGAGCGGCGATCAGTTCGTCGACGCTCGCGACGTCGGTGATGTCCGGGTTGCGGTCGAATCCGGTGACCTGGATTCCGCCGTTGCGCAGCCTTTCGCGCATGTTGAAACCCATTTTTCCAAGGCCGATTAGTCCGATGTGCACTTAGGTGAACTCTCTTTTCTGCGCTGGGTGTCGGTCGTCGTTTTGGAGCCCAGAAAGACAACAGCCTGGGCCCACGCCGCCAGGGTTCCCTGGCCGTGGAGCCGATGGGGTCTTGCGAGGCGAGGGGGCGGTGGGACTAGTTGGGGAGGCGGACGGGCATGACCAAGTAACGGTAGTCGTCCTGGTCTTCGCCGTCGGCGTCCTGCTGGGCGGTGATCATCGCCGGCTTGGGCGCCGTGGTGAAGGAGAACCGCACGAACTTTGTCTCGATGACGCTCAGGCCCTCGATCAGGTAGTGCGGGTTGAAGGCCACGGTGATGTCCTCGCCGGTCAGCTGGGCTTCGAGCTCCTCCGAAGCCTGGGCGTCCTCACCGGTTCCGGCGTCGAGGTGCAGCTGGCCCTGGGTGAAGGCGAGGCGCACCGGGGTGTTGCGCTCGGCCACAAGCGAGACGCGGCGGACGGCTTCGACCAGTTCCTGGGTCTGCACGGTGGCGTGGATCGGCGTGGAATCCGGGAACAGCGAGCGGATCTTCGGGTAGTCCCCATCGACCAGGAGCGACGTCGTGGTGCGGCCGCCGCTTTCGAAACCGATCAGTCGGCTGTCGTCATCGGCGAGGGCGAGGTTGATGTCGCCGCTGCCGCCGAGGGTCTTGGCGACCTCGTTGAGGGTTTTGGCTTTCACCAGCGCGCTTGTGGAGATGCCGGGGGTTGCCGGCTTCCACGGTACCTCGCGCATGGCGAGGCGGTAGCGGTCGGTGGCCAGCAGGGTGATGAGATCGTCCTCGATCTCCATCCGGACACCCGTCAGGATGGGCAGCGTGTCGTCCTTGCTGGCCGCGATGATCACTTGGGACACGGCCTGGGCGAAGGAGTCGCCCGGAACGGTGCCGCTGATCGGGGGCAATGCGGGCAGCGGCGGGTATTCAGCCTCGGGCATGGTGGCCAGGTGGAAGCTGCTTCGGCGGCAAGTCAGGGTCACCTTGTTGCCATCGGTTTCGATCTCCACCGGGGCCGAGGGCAGACTGCGGCAAATGTCGGCGAGCAGGCGGCCGGAAACCAGGATGGTGCCTTCGGTGGTGATGTCCGCAGGAATTTCCAGGCGGGCCGAAGTCTCGTAGTCAAAGCTCGAGAGGCTGACGGTGCCGGCTTCTGCCTTGAGGAGCAGGCCGGAAAGCACTGGAACAGGCGGCCGCGGAGACAACGACCGGGCGGTCCAGGTCACGGCTTCGGCCAGGACGTCCCGCTCGACTCTGAACTTCACGGAAGGGTGCCGCCTTTCATTGCTGCTGACAAAAGCTAAAACTCACAGGGCCATGGCGGTGCCGGACGCAGTGCCGGTTCCGCCAAAAAGGTAAGTGCATTCATCCCGGGTGTCCTGGCCACCGGTCCCCGGCGCCGGGGACGGAATCACAAAACATGTCCGGGGCGGACGCACTGCAGACAGCTTAGCCCCAAGATCCGAGTTCTCCCATCCCCGGGTTACACCTGTGTGGTTCCGGACGGGGGTCCGGCGCCTCGGTTCAGCAGGGTCCGGGGTGGCCGGTGGTGGGTCGGCAAGAAACTGTTGTTTGAGGGAATTTCATTTTCTTGGGATTAGTAGTGTTAATAACTGCTGTGGAAACTGTGGATAACTCGGTCTGGCCGTGCCGTTCCGGGGTTAAGCCCTGTTCATGGACTGTGGGTTGAGCAGGTTTTAAACAGGGTGTGGATGGGGACAACATTTTTGGCCGGTTCGCCGATCCACAGGCGCCTTAAGGGTTTTAAGCCCATTAACCGCGGTTGTCCCCTTAACTATCCACAGGGTTGTCCACAGCCCCCTGTTAATAAGGTAAGAGTGCGCCGGCAGCGATGCTTAGGAATTGCGCTGCTGCTGTTTGATCCGGTTGGTCAGCTCGGTGACCTGGTTGTAGATCACACGGCGTTCGGCCATCAGTTCACGGATCTTCCGGTCGGCGTGGATCACCGTGGTGTGGTCGCGGCCGCCGAGTTCCTGGCCAATCTTGGGCAATGACATGTCGGTGAGCTCCCGGCACAGGTACATTGCGATCTGCCTGGCCGTGACCAGGGTCCGGGTGCGGGACTTGCTGCAGAGTTCTTCCATGGTGAGCTTGAAGTAATCGGCGGTCTGGGTCAGGATCTGCGCTGAGGTGATTTCCTGGGCGCCGTCGTCCGTGATCAGGTCCTTGAGCACCATCTCGGCCAGTGCCACGTCCACCGGTTGCCGGTTCAGGCTCGCGAACGCCGTGACGCGGATGAGCGCGCCCTCCAGTTCACGGATGTTGCTGGAGATTTTCGATGCGATGTACTCCAGGGCATCGTCCGGGGCGGACAGACCCTCGCTCAGCGCCTTCTTGCGGAGGATCGCGATGCGGGTTTCCAGTTCCGGCGGCTGGATGTCGGTGAGCAGGCCCCACTCGAAGCGGGACTTCATCCGGTCCTCGAAGCCGGCGAGCAGCTTGGGCGGCTGGTCGGAGGTGATGACCACCTGCTTGTTGTTGTTGTGCAGCGCGTTGAAGGTGTGGAAGAACTCCTCCAGCGTCCGGTCCTTGCCGGCCAGGAACTGGATGTCATCGATCAGCAGGACGTCCACGTTGCGGTAAGTGGTCTTGAAGCTGGTGCCTTCATCGTCGCGGATCGAGTTGATGAAGTCGTTGGTGAATTCCTCGGAGTTCACGTAGCGGACCCGGATGCCGCTGTAGAGGCGGCGTGCGTAATGGCCGATCGCGTGCAGCAGGTGGGTTTTGCCCAGCCCGGAGTCCCCGTAGATGAAGAGCGGGTTGTACGCCTTGGCGGGCGCTTCGGCGACGGCGACGGCGGCGGCGTGCGCAAAGCGGTTGGAGGAACCGATTACGAAGGTGTCGAAGACATACTTTGGGTTGAGCCGGCCAAATTCATGGGACGTGCTCGGCAGCATCGGCTGCGGCTTCAGCTCCACCAAGGGATCGGCAACCAGGGAAAGTTCGGCGGTGGGTTCCGGCTCGACGTGAAGCGGCACCAGGTCGGTGTCGACGTCGATCGCGCAGCGGATCTCATCGGAGAAGACGTCCCGCAGGGCGTCGTCGAGGGCTTCCTTGACCTGCGTCTGGAGCACCTCCCGGGTGAGTTCATTGGGGACGGCGACCAGCAGGGTGGAGCCGATGAGGCCCTGGGCCTGGGCGAGGATTACGAAGCCACGCTGCCGGGGTGTGACCCGGTGGTCGTTCTCGAGAAGGCTGACCACCCGCCGCCAGGAACTTCCGACGGTGTTCGCGTGGTTGGCTTCGTCTACCGTCATCAATCAGTTCCTCAAACCTTGCTTGCCTGCGTTACCTGCAGCCACAAGACCGAACCAGACTGCTGGCCCCGGCATAATCCACAGGGTTGTGCACAGTCCGTGGATAATCGGCTACTGGGACACTCTAGGGGATCAAAAGCCTAGAAGATAGCTGGGATCAGCCCTGTGGATAATTACACGGGTGTGGTTCCAAATCGGGGCGCGTGACGCACTTCATCCACAGGCAGGCGGCGCGGTTAACCACAGCTGGGGACAAGCGGCGGGCCAGCGTCCGGTTTGACTCCGGGGGCGTTTTTCCCCTAACGTTGTGAAGTCCTTTGTGTCCGCTTTTCGCCTCATTTGAATCTCTCCCCGACGCCTGCGTCTTGCGAGTCGAGGGAGGCGGCACATACAAAACTTAGCGTCGGCCAGTTCTTCCCCTTTTTTGATCGGGTGGGCGCACCTTTGATCCACTGGAGTAACTAACGTGAGCAAGCGGACTTTTCAGCCGAATAACCGCCGTCGAGCCAAGAAGCACGGCTTCCGCCTTCGTATGCGTACCCGTGCCGGCCGTGCCATCCTGGCAGCCCGTCGTGGCAAGGGCCGCACCGAGCTGTCGGCCTAAATAACTGACTCGTCGGTCACCATCCCTATGCGAGTTGAACGGTGCTAGCCACCCGGAACCGTCTGAGGACCCCTACCGATTTTTCAACAACTGTACGTTCCGGCGTCCGCAATGGACGCCGGAACTTAGTGTTATATGCGGCAGCTCTCGCTGCCGATGAACCAAGCCGGATCGGTTTCATCGTTTCCAAGAGTGTTGGGAACGCTGTTGTCAGGAACCTCGTTAAGAGGAGACTAAGAGAAGCCGGCGCCTTGTCGCTGCAGAAATATCCCAGCGGGTTCGCTATCGTAGTCCGGGCACTGCCCGCCTCGGCAGCTGCCGGCTGGGATGATCTGTTGGGTGACTATGACGCTGCTTTGGAGACAACCATGAAACGGTTGGGCAGCCGCCTTCCACAGGCCGCTTCTACAGTTTCTTACGAGACAACACAGGAAGGGACCCCGCGTGCGTAACTCAACTGCCGCCGTCGTCCCTGTTCCTGGATCCCGCCTTAAAGCCGCCGCAGCCTGGCTGGGCCGGGCGATCTGGAATCTGCCCCGCAACCTCCTGATCGTATTGCTGGTGGCCTACCGCAAAGTGGTGTCCCCGCTGTATGGACAGGTCTGCCGCTTTTTCCCCAGCTGCTCGGCGTACGCGCTGGAGGCGGTGACGGTGCACGGCGCCGTCAAGGGCAGCTGGCTCGCGGCCCGGCGCCTCGCGCGCTGCCACCCATGGAATTCCGGCGGTGTGGACCATGTCCCCGCCGGGCACCGGGAGTGGCCCGACGGCCACACCCCCAGAATTGTTGTACTGAACAACCCGGACAAGTACCTGGCTGCTCGGTCTGATGGAGAAGGCCGCTCGGCGGCCTGACGAATAGGGATATCGTATGGACTTCTTTGAAACAATCATGTTTCCGTTCAAGTGGCTGGTTTCCATCATTATGGTGGGCTTCCACGATGGACTGAGCGCCATCGGCCTCCCGGCCGCCAACGGCTGGACGTGGACGCTGTCCATCATCGGGCTGGTGCTGGTCATCCGTGCCGCCCTGATCCCCGTGTTCGTCAAGCAGATCAAGGCCCAGCGCGGCATGCAGCTGCTGCAGCCGGATCTGAAGAAGCTTCAGGACAAGTACAAGGGCAAGACCGACCAGCTCTCCCGCCAGGCCATGGCGCAGGAACAGATGGCCATGTACAAGAAGCACGGCACCAACCCCTTCTCGGCGTGCTTGCCGATGCTGATCCAGATGCCGTTCTTCTTTGCCCTCTTCCAGGTGCTCTCGGGTATCAGTAACGCCAAGACCACCGGTAAGGGCATCGGCGCCCTGAGCCACGACCAGGTGGTTCAGTTCGACGAGTCCAGCATCTTCGGCGCCCCGCTGTCGGCGTCCCTGCTCCACGGCGGTGGCGGCAACCAGGTGGCGGTCTGGATACTGTCGATCGTGATGATCCTGGCTATGACGGCCTCGCAGTTCATCACCCAGAAGCAGATCATGGCCAAAAACATGTCCGAAGAGGCCATGGCGAGCCCGTTCATGAAGCAGCAGAAGATGATGCTGTACATCCTGCCGCTCGTCTTCGGTATCGGCGGAATCAACTTCCCCATCGGTGTCCTGATCTACTGGACCACCACGAACCTTTGGACCATGGGCCAGCAGTTCTTTGTCATCCGCCGGATGCCGACGCCGGGATCCCCGGCCGCGAAGGCCCTCGCCGAGCGCCGTGCCGCCAAGGGAATGCCGTCCCTGCCCCTGATGGGCGCCAAGAAGGCCGACGCCGAGGCTGAAGCGGCTGCCGCGGCGGCGGCCGCCGTCGCCGCCGCGAAGAGCCAGCGCGTCCAGCCCCAGCGCAAGAACAGGAAGAGGAAGTAATGTCTGCCGAGAGCACCGAACACGCTATTTCCGCCGAGACGCCCGTCGACGACGACTTGCAGGACAGTGTCCAGGAGGACGGCGTCGGCGAGGCCGGGTCCGACTCCGAGGATGCCGGTGCGGGCTCCGCGAAGGGTACGTCGGCGAGCCGGCTGGAGGAAGAGGGCGACGTCGCCGCGGACTACCTCGAGGAATTGCTCGACATCGCCGACATCGACGGTGACATCGACATCGAGGTGCGCAACGGCCGCACCTACATCTCCATCGTTGCCGAGGAGGAGGGCTCCGGCCTGGAGAACCTCGTGGGCCGCGACGGCGAGGTACTCGAAGCCCTCCAGGAGCTGACCCGCCTCGCGGTGCTCTCCGCCACGGAGAACCGCTCCCGCCTGGTCCTGGACATCAACGGCTACCGGGCAGACCGGGCCGGTGACCTGCAACAGATCGCCGAAGACGCGATCGCCTCGGTCAAGGAGACCGGCGCGGCGGTGGCGCTGGCCCCCATGAGCGCCTACGAACGCAAGATTGTGCACGACGCCGTGGCCGATCTCGGGTTTGTCAGCGAATCCGAAGGCGAAGGCGCCGACCGCCACATTGTTGTCTCCGCAGACTGATTCGCAGGGTAGCTTGATGGTGGAGATTAACGCGGCCGAATTGAAGGCCGCAGAGGCTATTTTTGGTGACCGGCTGGAGCTGGCGAAGCGTTACGTTGAGCATCTGGCCACCTCCGGCACGGAACGGGGCCTGATCGGCCCCCGCGAAGTGCCGCGTCTGTGGAGCCGGCATGTGCTTAACTGCGCAGTCATTGAACGTGAGATTGCCCCGGGAAGCCACGTCGCCGACGTCGGCAGCGGGGCCGGTCTCCCAGGACTTTGCCTCGCCATCGCGCGGCCAGACCTGGAACTGACCCTGATTGAACCGCTTGAGCGTCGGGTGATCTGGCTGCAGGAAGTGGTCGATGACCTCGGCCTGGAGAACGTCACAGTGATGCGGACCCGTGCGGAACTGGCCGTGGGCCAAGTAACTGCCGATGTTGTCACCGCGCGGGCCGTTTCCGCCCTTTCCAACCTGGCAGGACTGACCATTCCGCTGCTTGGCGGCAAGGGCGAAGTTGTCGCGATCAAGGGGCGCAGCGCCGGCGAGGAGATTGAGAAAGCCGCCAAGGTGATCCGAAAGTTGGGCGGCGTCGAGACCTCTGTGGTTGTGGTCGGTGAGGACCTCCTCGAGGAACCCACAACAGTCGTCCGAATCGTTGTGAACAAGCCTCGAAAGATTGCGTAGCACCAGCCCGGTGCCCTCGGTCTTCCAGGGTAAGAGGTTAGGCTAGTAACCGGCAGTAAAAGCCGAATGAGAGCGAGAGTGTCAAGTGAGCAGTAGCGAAGCCTCCACACAACGGATTCCGCCGTTTGTGTCCCTGGGGTCCGCACGGGCCTTTTCCGCGCCCGCCCTCACTCACAGCATTTCCGCTAAGCAAACCGGATCGGTTGCAGCAGCCCCAGCGGTTGCCAGCGTTTCACGTGAAACCTCAAGCTCGTCGGTAGCCAACGTCCTGGACTCCATTGACGACTCCAGCCCGATCGCGCGCGAACTGGCACACGAAAACAAGCGCCGGGAACGCCTGCTCGGCCGTGAATTGCCGAAGCCGGAGAGGACCCGCATCTTCACCGTCTCGAACCAAAAGGGCGGGGTGGGTAAGACAACCACCACGGTCAACATTGCCGCGGCCCTCGCTGCCGCCGGCCTCAACGTGCTGGTGATCGACATCGATCCGCAGGGCAACGCCTCAACCGCACTGGGTATAGAACACCACGCCGACGTCGACAGCATCTACGACGTCCTCATCAATGACGTGCCGCTGCAGGACGTTGTGGCGCCTTGCCCGGATATCGCCAAGCTGATCTGCGCCCCGGCCACGATCCACCTGGCCGGTGCCGAGATCGAGCTGGTCAGCCTGGTTGCCCGTGAGCAGCGGCTCCGGCGCGCCATCGACGTCTACGCCAAGGAACGCGCCAAGAACGGTGAGGAACGGCTTGATTACATCTTCATCGACTGCCCGCCGAGCCTGGGACTCCTGACGGTCAACGCATTCTGCGCGGCCAGTGAGGTCCTGATCCCGATCCAGTGCGAATATTATGCACTCGAAGGGCTGAGCCAGCTGCTCAAGAACATCGAAATGATCCAGAAGCACCTCAATGCCGACCTGGTGGTTTCAACCATCCTGCTGACGATGTACGACGGTCGAACCAACCTCGCCGCCCAGGTGGCCGCAGAGGTTCGTGAACACTTCCCGGAGCAGGTCCTCGGAGCTGTGGTTCCTCGCTCGGTGCGCATTTCGGAGGCGCCGAGCTACCAGCAGACCGTGATGACCTACGACCCTTCCTCCAGCGGCGCTCTTTCCTATTTGGAAGCCGCAGCGGAAATTGCTGAACGTTAGAATCTTCTCAACAATTGCACTAGCCAGAGCCGCGGTCTGCCGGGCTCTTCCACTGGAGGGATTTATCCATGAGCGATAAGCGACGCGGCCTCGGCCGTGGACTTGGCGCGCTGATTCCAAGTTCCGCCTCGGCTAACGCCTCCGGAAACGGTTCCGCGCCGTCCCGGCCCGTGGATTTGTTCTTCCCGGAGGCCAGGAAGCGAAGCTCCGATGCGGTGTTGATGGAAGAGACCGCCGAAACGACGGCAGCCCCGGCTGCCCCGGCTGCCCCGGCAGAGAAGACGACGGCGTCTTCCGCACCGGAAGCACTTTCGGGCACCGCAGCTCCAGACCAGGCTGCCGAGGCGGCTGCTCCGTCCACGACTGCGGCCAAGAGCTCAGCCGCCAAGGAGTCGCGTCCTGCAACGTCGGCCGGTGCTGCCGCCAAGAAGGCACCCGCCCGCAAGGCATCTGCGGCCCGGACCGGTACACAGGACGCGGACGACGCCGACGCGCGGACCGCTTCTGCGGCCGAGGTCGACGCCGCAGACAATGGGGTGGATCTGGTTGAGGTCCCGGGCGTCCGTTTTGCGGAAATCGCGGTGTTGGACATCCACCCCAACCGCAAGCAGCCGCGCTCAGTCTTCGATGAGGACGACATGGCGGAGCTCGTGCACTCGGTTCGCGAAATTGGTGTCCTCCAGCCAATTGTGGTGCGGACTTCAACCGAGGAAGGTGGCGAACCGTATGAGCTCGTCATGGGTGAACGCCGCTGGCGTGCAGTGCAGGCTGCCGGCCTGGAAACAATCCCCGCGATTGTCCGCGATACCACCGATGATGACCTGCTTCGCGATGCGCTGTTGGAGAACCTCCACCGCAGCCAGCTGAACCCGCTCGAAGAAGCAGCGGCCTACCAGCAGCTGCTGGAGGACTTCGGAACCACACACGAGCAGCTGGCCGATCGTATTGGTCGGTCGCGGCCCCAGGTATCCAATACCCTTCGGCTGCTCAAGCTCCCGCCGTTGGTGCAGCGGCGGGTGGGTGCCGGCGTCATTTCGGCGGGGCACGCGCGCGCCCTTCTCGCCCTCCCCGATGCAGCGGCCATGGAACGTCTGGCGCAGAAGATCGTTGCTGAAGGCATGTCGGTCCGCGCCACCGAGGAAGCTGTAACGCTGTACCAGAGCCCGGCAGCTCCTACGAAGAACAACATCCCGCGTCCGGGTGCGCGGCACGAGCGCTTGGATTATCTGGCTTCCTCACTGTCTGACCGCTTGGACACCAACGTGAAGATTTCATTGGGTGCCCGCAAGGGACGCGTAAGCATTGAATTCGCCAGCGTAGAGGACCTAAATCGGATCATGGAAGTGCTTACGCCGGGAAGTCCAAGCTAAGCGACCACTGCCTTCGGCGTACAGGCTCTGTTTCACGTGAAACAGAGCCTGTTTTTTTGTGCTCAGACCCTGCAGATATGCCAGCATGTTCTTTAGTTAGGCCGGGCTCCCCTCTCCGTCTGCGGCTGTTGGGGACGCGTCTCCGCGCAGGTGCAGGTCCTCGAGTAGGCGGGCGCTAAACGATGCCCTGGAAGCTGGGGCCTGGAACCTAGGGTCTGCGATTGGCAGAGTCCCGGGCCCTTGTGTGGTGACTATCGGAGCCCCAGAGGAACCCGCCTGGGTCCGGTGCCTGTCTGGAGGCGCCGTAGAGGCCCTCGGGGCTGCATGAGCGGGTAGGCCTCAGCGTAGCTGGTTGGGGCTCTTTGCAGAGCTTGTGGGCGTTGTGGGCGTCCCCCACGGCTTGAAGCAGCTGGATTTCCGCATCGTCGTTACCGGGCGGTGCGTCGACGGTTGACCGTACGCGTCCATGCGGCGGGCGGTATTCTGGGCGGGGGGTGATCAACCGAAGTGTAATCGCTGAACGCGCAGTTACACCGCAAGGAATCTGCGAACTCCTGTCCAGACAGCACCGAGCAGGCATCATCATTGTCTCCTTTACGATTCAAGTGGTCTGAGGTGTTTCACGTGAAACACCCCCAGGCCTGCCGAATCAACATGCAGCAGCAGTTGCTGTCCCCGTTTTCGGCTGCCCGCCCGCGTCGGTAGGCCTCAGTGCTCCACGGCCCCACCTCGTTATCCGTGTAGTGCTTATGCGTGGATTGCGGAGAGTCGACGACTGAGGCAGGAATAGGCTTCGCGGGCACTAAGTGCGCATGAAAGGGTAATCCCTTCAAGGTCCAGGTGGGCTGAGATCTTCAGCGCTCATGGCCTTTGGAACTAATTGCTAAATATGAAAAGGGCCGCTGTTGCACGCCACGAGGGGAACTACCGCAAGAGGCGGACTTTCCTGAGGCTACCGAAGAGTCCAGTCAGTTCTTATGACCGGGTCACTCTTGAGCGGGTTAGCCCGTACAGTCCCGAGATCAGGGCCACGCTGGTGAGGGGGTGGGACGCGGCAGTCCGCAGCATGCCTGATGAAACCTCATCGTGGGGCTCCGGTGGAAATCTAGCCCCATGTCAGTGTCAGCTTTTCCGAGATGTTTCACGTGAAACAAGGCGCGGTGTGGTCAATTATTGCTGGAGTCCGCTGAGTGTCCGAGGCAGTGACAAGCGGAAGACTCGTTGAGACGGGTATGGTCACTACATCACCTTCGGCTGCTAGGTGACGGCCCTGCGCTTCTCGAGTTCAACTGACTTCCCGTCAGTCCTTACGCCGTCTCGGCCGCTCTAGGGATCACCAGCAGTGCTGCGCAGTCTCCCCTCTTCTTTCTGCTGTTCGCGCCTAGATGCCAGCGGACGGCGTCTAGGGCGCTGTGGCGCTTGAGCGGAGCGAGTAGTTGAGACTCATGGCGCTGGGCCTCGAACTAAACATGCGACCAGCAGGAGCCGCAGGAAATTGCCCAAGATGCTGATCGAGCTGTGGCCTGGCGAACAGCTGGGACTGCTGGATTCGCGGCAAGTAGACGCATAGTAGCGGTGCCGTGGTGATCAGCAGGCGGAGGGACTTCTATGCCGTGCTGATCGGATACGTAGCGTTTGATGGGTGTGATGGACAGGTCAGCGTCCTCTGTAAAGTGCTGGTCTCACAGCTAACTGTCAGTGGGCGGGTTGCCCCTAGATCAGTGCTGCGGCGATATTGCTTGGCACTCCGTGGCAGCTCGGGAGGCTCAACCATTCTTCACGAAGGGTGACGCGACTTTGGGCCCGCTCCCCCGGAGAAGTTTCTCGGGCAGACACGTTCCTGGCCACTTGGCTGGGTGTTCGTCCCCGAGTTGATGGCGTTGATGCAGCCCGCAGTCGGATGAGCGACCGTTGACTGTGACGCCTTCCGCGCGCCTTCTTCGGCCCAAGCTGATGTTCCGCCAGTCCTTGGCTTGTCCGACCCGAGAGGGCCCCATCCACCTGGTTGGGAGGTTCTACTTTTGGGAACCTAGGAGAAACTCCTGGCTCGGAGTTGCTGCGCAGGCCCTGGGCTTTTAGGCGGGTCCGAACTCTGTGGTGGAACTGGCTATGGTCTCGCGCTTCGCGGGATTCGTTGGCTGACCCCCTTTTAGCGGCCAGGCATCGGGGTCACTAGGTAGGTCTTCACGGCGGCCGGAACACGATCGATTGGATGGGATATGCCGGTGGATATCGCTGTGGATAACTTTGTGGATTATTCCGGGCCTGCTGCGACTCAGGCGCGCCGACCCTAGGGGCATGGTGGGTCGCTGAAGTCAGGTAGGGCTGGCCCCAGAGCTGGGTAGGTCATGTTTCACGTGAAACGGTGAGAAGAGTTTGTGACGACAACTCACTACACCCGGCTGTGCTTCCAAAATCCCCGTACTGTGGTTAAATTTTCGATGATCTAGGCGGGTTGAGCGTCCCCGCACTATGGACGCTCTAATAGAGGTCGGACGCCGGATTTGCGGATCCTGAGACAACGATCGTTGGCACTCCGCTGAGGCCGGGTATCTGCAGCGTAAGACCTGAGGATAGAGCTGTGCGTAATATCTCGGCGGCATGTGGATAACTATGTGTATAACTATCGGCAAGCCACGGCCGGCCGGGCCAGTGAACTGGTTACTCCTCCCACTTGAGGGCCCCTTCCCCGCCGTCGTGGAAGTAGAGTCGGGCTGACGTCATACGGCAGAGGGGGTCGCTCTCGAGTAATGAGAACCAGCGCCCGAACCCGTGTGCAGATTTTATGCCGTGCTTTCACACACCCCACCGCAGAACAAGTCAGATAGTTTTGTCGGACCCCGTTGTCGTGACCGACCCATACGCTCAGCCAGCGATGATGCAGCTGGGGAGTTTGGCGTGGAGCTGTATGGCGGTGGGTCACGTGTATGGGGCCGCCCGGATGGCGCTGGAAGGCTGGGCACCTCCGCGGTGGAAGGGTTGTCGAGGTGGTGGCAGGAGACGAGGAGGTGCCCCAGGTCAGCCCGACCAAAACAACACTGCATGCCTTGCTTTCGGTGGGACGGGTAGATCCGACCCGCGCCGGCGGAGTACCAGGAGGGGCCATCGGGTCACCTGCGTTGTGGCGGTCCTGATCGGGCAAGCGGGAGTAGCAGGACCCGCTTCCCCTGGGACCTCCGGACGGCTGCAGGAACTGCTGTCGGTAGGACCTCCGTACGGCAGCATGGCCTGTTGCCGCTGGGCCTCCGGACGGCAACGCATTTTGATTCCTGCAGAGCCCGCGCTGACATCCCCTGATAACCGGGTTGGCCCCGGTGCGGCCGTGGAGCTCCGCGATTTGGCGCCCGCATGGTCGTGAGTCCTGCCAAGAAATCCATGGGTTGTTTGATGGTTTGTGCCGAGTTGACGCGTGTCACGCATTTGGTCCAAGAGGCTGGGACCCGATCTCATGTGGGCGAGGTCGTCCGCTTGCTCTGAATAGGCGGGCAGCTGCGGGCTCTGGAGAGGCAGACCGCTGTGGCAAAGTGACACCGCTTTACTGCCATGAGGACGTCGGCATGCCAGACGCAAGAACCGGTTGCGACGTGACCTGCGACTGCATGGGATGTCCCCGGGCTGACTGACATAGGTTCAGTTCAGAGGCCGCCTGAGCTGTTCTCTCTGCCCTTCTCGCTCCTATTGTCGGGGCATGGTCCCCTGCCGACTCCTCAACCCGCATTGATTTCTCGGCTCCGCCGTGGAAGCTTCCACAAGGTGTAGGCCGCCTGAGTGAGGCTTTTGGGTGAACTAAGCGGCGCGGCTTCCCAAGGCTCAGGACAGTCCAGCAGCGTGGAAATCTGCTACAGAGCGACCTCCGCGCACTCATTAAGTGCAGTACCTCGCGCTGGTTCTATGTTTCACGTGAAACAAGACGATACGGGGTCCGCCATTCGACGGGAGCTGGGTTTTGTCCGTGGCGCGGTCCAGGACGCCAGATCGTTGAGTGGCGGGCTCCCCTGTTTCTTTAGGATTCGTTCTCAACCCGGTTGTGGTTCTCCACCAAGCGGAAGCGCAGAGGGCACCCGCGAAAGGGCTCAGGCGGTCTGGCTGTGCGGATACGCGCGTTGAGTGCACCCCACGAAGGGGCTCAGCCGGTGTGGCCCTGTAAGGTCTGGCCCTGCGCGGATACGCGCGTTGAGGCCACCTCCGCGAGGGGGTCTGCGTTGATCTGGCCCGGCGTGGGCATGCGCGTCGAGGCTTACGGTGTGTGCCGACGCCGCTGGTCCTCGAGCTGATTATCCTTTTGATAGCTGTCTATCGGAATGAACGGTGAATTCGCGCGTCAGCCACTTGGATCGATGGCTCCGCTGCGATATCCATGTTGACGGCTGTCCGGTGAGCGTTTCACGTGAAACATGACCCTGGGCGGGCGTCCAACCCACTTTGTTCAAGGATGATCTATCACCGTCCTGGTCTGGACAGCTGCACTCCGGGGGTACGACAAGCCTTAGCGCGGCGGTAGGACCACTTCACAGCCGCACCGCGATTGGGGGGCTAGTACCTGTGTCTTCTCAGAGACGTTCCCGGAGGGCCCCGCGAACGGTCTGGATCCGCCCACCTAGGTCATGATCGACGGCCGCTTCCAGAGGATGGCCGAAATCGCGACGATCGGCTTGTCCGTGGTGCCGAAATCCTGTCTTCCTGCGGTAAGGTGCGGAGACACGGCCCAGCGCGCACGAGGAATCTGTTCTGAACCCGGGCCGTCGCGCAAAGCGTGTATGGAGTTCCTGACGGCCCGCCAATCAAGGTTTCACGTGAAACATTGCCAACGGTCCCCTAGGTACGTACCGAGAATGACTGTGTTGAGGACGGTGCGAGGAAACATACGAACGAAGGCAGCATCCCAGGGGCATTTTGGGCCCGGATCTTAGGACAACACGGTCCCCAAGCGGGCCCTCCGGTTTCACGTGAAACATGCACCCGCTGGGACGCCTATCGCGGGAGGTCTGATGATAGTGACGAAGAAAGCAAAGCAGGACCGGCCTATTGCAAAACTTAACTCCCCCGGAAACTTGGTTAGATGAGAGCCGGCCTACTAGCGTCGGCGAACCTAGGTCGCCCGCCGCGTTCAAGCCGTTCCGTCCCAGCGATGCGCGGCCGACCGCGCCGGCCTGCCGGCCCTTCTCGCGCGCGGGGCGGGAGGCCTCTCTTGGCGCGGCGCCGGCCCCGCGGGTGCCCCTGGATCACGCTGCAATCAGCAGGTTTTTTGCTCAACGGCCGGTGATTCCTAGCAATCTGAGCTCATCAAAGGCTGGTGTCCGCCTGCTGCCGTGTGCCGGATGCTGTAGGTGTCGTCGTGTCCAATTCCAGGGAATTCATACAGCTCGATTAACGACTTTAGGTTTCATCCCCGTCAATGCGCCAGCTCCGGTTTGACGCTGGCCAGCGGCCAGCCGCCGCAGGCGGCACGCCGCCACGCCGCCTCGGCCGGCCAGCAAATGCAGCCCACAAGGGTCCTGCGCCCCCGGGGCCCGCACCGGGAAGCGCGCCGATCCGTTCAGCCACGCAGGAGGCCCGGAAAAAGGCGGTGGCCCCCACTTCTAAAGTGGGGGCCACCGCCCGGCTGCTGACCCTTCGGCCGGATCAACCGGCCAGCGCGGGGCCAGCGCGGGAGCAGGTTAGGACAGGAAGTCCGCGAATTCCTTTTCGAAGAACTGCTTTGGCCGGGCGCCAATGACGGTGCCCTTCACTTCGCCGCCCTGGAACAGGTAAACGGCGGGGATGGAGGTGATGCCGTATTCGGCAGCGATCGCCGGGTTGTCATCAACGTTGACCTTGACGACGTTGACCTTTTCACCGTACTCAACGGAGATCTCGTCGAGGATCGGGCTGAGCTTGCGGCAGGGTCCGCACCATTCGGCCCAGAAATCGACGATGACGGGCTTGTCGGCTCCCAGCACGTCGGTGCCGAAGCTGGCGTCTGTTACATCTTTAGCGTTGCTCATAACCTTGTCTCTCTCTTGGGTGATTGCCGCGCGCTGATTAGGCGTGGAGGTCAGCGAGGTAGTGCTCGACGTCGAGGGCTGCGACACAGCCGGATCCCGAAGCCGTGATGGCCTGGCGGTAGGTCGGGTCGATCACGTCGCCGGCGGCGAAGACGCCCCGGACGCTGGTTTTGGAGGTGCGGCCGTCAACGGCGATGGTGCCTTCGGGCGAAAGGTCCAGCTTGCCCTTGACGAGGTCGGTGCGAGGATCGTTTCCGATCGCGACGAACACGCCGGTGACGGCGAGTTCGGTTTCGGTGCCGTCAAGCAGGTTCTTCAACCGGAGCCCGGTGACCTTGTCGCCGCCGAGCACGTCCTCCACACCGCTGTTCCAGATGAAGTTGATCTTCTCGTGGGCCAGGGCGCGGTCGGCCATGATCTTGGAGGCACGCAGGGTGTCGCGGCGGTGCACCACGGTGACCGACTTTGCGAACTTGGTGAGGAACAGTGCCTCTTCCATCGCCGAGTCGCCGCCGCCAATCACCGCGATGTCCTGATCCTTGAAGAAGAAACCGTCGCAGGTTGCACACCAGCTCACGCCGTGGCCGGAAAGGCGCTTTTCGTTGGGCAGGCCGAGCTCGCGGTAGGCGGAACCGGTCGACAGGATAATGGACCGTGCCTGGAAGGTCTCTCCCGTGGCAATCGTGACGGTCTTGATATCGCCGTCGAGATCCAGTTCGGTGACGTCCTCAAACTGGATCTCGGTACCGAAGCGCGCGGCCTGCTTCTCGAAGTTTTCCATCAGGTCCGGACCCATGATGCCGTCCGGGAAACCCGGGTAGTTTTCGACGTCGGTGGTGTTCATCAGTTCACCGCCGGCGGTAACGGACCCGGCCAAGAGCAGCGGTTTCAGGTTGGCGCGTGCCGTGTACACCGCGGCCGTGTAGCCCGCCGGTCCGGAGCCGACGATGATGACATCACGTACTTCGGACGCGGTGTTTTCTGCGTTGGTCACTGAACGGTGAACCTCTTCCTTTATCGATGCGCCCGCCAGGGTGGCCGGCCACATGGCACAACTATGGTGGGTAGCTGAATATTCCGCCCGGCCCGGCGCTAGGGCAGGGATGCGCGGCCGCAGCAGCTCCTACTGGATCTTGATCTCAGCCAGGCGGAGACCGTAGCCGTACCGGGTCTTTGGGGCGGCCAGCTTCGGCAGGCTCTTGATGGAAACAATCACGTACTGCGCCGTGACCGGTTCCTGCAGCGGCATGGTGAGCTCCGGCGAGGTGAAGCTGTTACTGCCCACCTGTTTGGCGCCATCAAGCGAGGGCCGGTTGTTGGTGAAGACGCTGATATTGCCGCCTGAGGCGCCGAGCTGGCTCAGCGTCACCGAGGAGATTTGGGCCGGGGCCTTCAGTTTGACGACCAGCGGAACGCCGTCAGGGGCGAAACCGCCCCAGGCGTCGTTCGCAAATTCCATGTCGGACCAGTAGCTGGCGGCGTTGCCGTCGAAGGTCTTGACCAGGTCCCCGTCATAGGTTGCGGCGAAGTCGAAGTTACCGATCCGGCTGACCGATTCGATAGCCGGCGGCACGGCGGCCGGCGGTGCGCTTTCGCTGGCCGAGGGCGTTGCGGACTGCGCCTGCGTGCTCGCTGCGGGAGCCGTGGACTTGCCGGCCTCGGGTGTACTGCCCTTGAAAAGCCCGCCAAGGTTGGTTACGGCAAAGATGAGGCCGATGACCAGGACGGCCGCCAGCAAGGCGCCGACAAGCCAGCGCATGGAACGGGGCTCGCGACGGGGTGTCTCGTCGTCGTCGTCCTCGTCGTCGTTGTAGCGGTCATCTGACGGAGTCTGCTTGGCGGAAGCCGGGAAGCTGCGCGCAGCCCGGTCGGCACCGGAGCCGGAGAGGGCTGCTGCTTCCAGCGCTGTTGTCCGTTCATCCGGCTCGGCATCGTCGTAGTCGTCGTCTTCCCAGCGGGAAACCTTTGGTGTCGTATCCGCCGGTGGTGTCTTCGGTGCAGGCGGGACAGGCTGTGCGGGCTGGACCGGCTGGGCTGCCGTTGGCTGCACCGCAGCTTCCTGCGGCGCGGTCTTCGGGGATTTCGCAGCGTTCACCGCGGCGACCCCTGCCGCTCCCGCTGCTACCCCGGCTGCTGCTGCGCCGGTACCGCGGGCGCCAGCGGCCGGCGCGGCCGGAGCCGGAGCCGGAGCCGGGGCGGCGCGCTGCGCGGGTGCCGACGGCGTCGGGGGCTGCTGCCCGGCCAGACGCTGGTGCTCTCCATAGTTGATGTAGCCTGCGTCGACTTCCTCGTCGTCGTAGAGTCCGTCATAGGTCTCAGGCTCATTCGACCGCGGTTGTCCGAAGATCTCACTGCCCAGTGTGTCGGTGAAGAACGGTTCCACGTAGGGCGGGTTGGAACTCACCACAAGGTCCAGCAGGTCTGCGGCTGAAGTGTGGTTGGTGATGAGGTAAGTGGCGGCGTCGCTGACCCCCAGGTCGAGGATCTGGACATGCCCGGGCCGCTCGCCGGTGGCCACCTCGCGGGCGCTCTGCGCCACCTGGTCGGCGTTGCCTGGACCGGCTACAAGGATGCTCACCGGCCGGTTCAGAACCTGGTCCACTCCGTCCAGCACCAGATCCTGGTCATGCGAGGTCAGTACAGTGGCTGTGACCTTGTAACGGCCGCCAAGTACTGATCCGACATCGATCGGGTGGGACACGGGCTCCTCCTAGGCTGTCCGGGAACTGCCGGCCTCGATGACTTCGTCAGTCACTCAAGGCCCCCGGTAAAGCCGGTTGACCCCTGGTCTGCAACTCCCCTTGTTAGTCTTCGATCCTAGCTGATGCAGTCTCTGCGCCACGTGACCTAAGGCATCGCGAACCGGATGCACGTCATTTTTTCCTGCGGCGGTCGAACGGGAAGTAAGGATTGTGGCCGGCCTGGCCCTGGTACGTCCGGCGCCCCGGCAACGGAATCTCGCCGCGGCCCTGGCTGCCCTGAGCGGTGCCGGGCAGCTCCTCTTCGGGGAGGTACCCGCCGTCGGCCGCCCAGCCCTGGGCGTCCTGCCGGCCCAGGTCCGGGCCCGCACGGAAGGAAGCGGCGTCGAACTCGCCAGAGATGCGGGGAATCAGGCCGGTGTCCACCGACGTGGTGGCGCGCTCCGGCGTCGGGCGGGCCGCTGCCTGAACGTCGGGAGCGGCAGCGTCAGCGCCGCCGGCTCCGGGAGCGGCTTCCGGCCCCGGGGCGGCGGGGGTGCGGCGCAGGCGTCCCAGCAGCGGCTGCAGCAGGTCCTGCAGTTCGGTAACCCGGAGGACCTTCAGCAGGACCAGGTAGATGGCGAGCATCACGGGCCCGACGACGACGACCGTCACCAGGGCGGCGGGACGGCTGCTCCAGGCGAAGCCGTCGGACTGGTAGCTGCCCATCAGCCATAGTGCGCCGGCGCCGGCCACGGCCGAACCGAGCGCCGCGTAACCCATCCGGATGTAGGAGCTGGCCACGCGCGGCCCGTCCAGGTGGCCGAGCAGGCGGCGGAGGAAGAACGCACTGACCATCACGGAGAGGATGTTGCCGCCGGTGTAAAGAATCGCGATCGCGAAGATGATCTGGTCAAAGGGAAGGAACTGGATGAAGAAGGCCGCCACCACGTTGACGAAAGCCAGCACCAGCTGGATGAAGAAGGGGGTCCGGGCATCCTCGTTGGCATAGAAAACCCTGGACATCATGAAATTCGCGCTCATGAACGGTGTGCTCAACGCCAGGATGGTCAGCGTCTGGGCGAGCATCACGCCGTCTTGCTTTTGCCCGCCCGAGAAGAACATGCCCAGCGGTCCCGCGAGGGCGAAGAGCGCCAGGGCACCGAATACCGTGGCGACGGCCATGGTGCGCAGGCCGTGCGACAGCGCCCTGCGCAGTTCGGCCCGGTTGCCGTCCTGGGAGGCACGGGTCATGCGGTTAAACAGCACGGTGGCCAGCGACAGGGCAATGATGGAGTGCGGGAGCAGGTACAGCTGGCTGGCCACTTCCAGCACGGCGTTGCCGGGCAGGGTGGCCGCCGCGGCGTGCTCTCCTGCGCGTTCGAGCCGGAGGCGCTCGGCCCCAGGGATCGTGGCGATGCGCATGACGTAGAGGAATGCCAGCTGCCCCACGGCAGCGGTGGCCAGGGTCCACACGCTCAGCTTCGCCGCCTGCCCCAGGCCCACCCCGCGCCAGCCGAACCGCGGGCGCAGGCCCAGCCGCAGCCGGAAGACCGGAACCAGCAGGATGGCCGTCTGCGCCACCACCCCGATCGTAGAGAACCCCGCCACCAGGAAGGTCTGGAATGAGCCCCAGTTGTCGAGCGTGTGCGGGTTGCTGGCGTTGGCGCCCAGGATTCCGATGAACATGCCCAGGCCGGCAATCGCGACAATATTGTTCAGGATGGGTGCCCACATGGCCGGCCCGAAGGCGCCGTTCGCGTTCAGGACCTGGGTGAGCAGGGCGTATAGGCCGTAGAAGAAGATCTGCGGCAGGCACCAGAATGCAAAGGCCACGGCCAGCGATTTCTGCGCCGGCGAATAGCCCTGCGTGGTCAATTCGATCACCCAGGGCGCCAGGAGGGTCACCAGCAGGGTGAGTGAGAGCAGCACGACAACGGCCAGGGTCAGCAGCCGGCTGATGTAATCCGCGCCCCGGTCCGGTGCCTTGCTGGCCTTGATGATCTGGGGCACCAGGACGGCATTGAACACGCCGCCGGCCACCAGCAGGAAGATCAGGTTCGGCAGGTTGTTGGCGTTGATGAAGGTGTCTGTCACCGTGGAGCCGAGGCCCAGGGCGGCTCCCAGCATCCAGGTTTTTCCGAAGCCCAGGAAGCGCGACACCAGGGTTCCGGCGGCCATGACGGCGCTGGAACGCGCCTCTCCGGAATGGGCGTCCTGGGGGTCGTCGTTCCCGGAGGGGGCGGGCTTTGCTGATCGGGGCTTGGCGGCAGACATTATCTTCATCGTCTCACCCGGGCGCGACTTTGTGCGCCATCCGGGCAGCGGGACGGCGCGGAGTCCGACGGCGCGGACCGCCTGCCGGGCACCGCCGGCGGCGGCCTCAGCGGTGTTCGGGCAGGACTTCCCGGGCAAGGTCCGCGATGCGGCGCTCATTCGGGAAGGAGAGCTTGCGGGCGAGTTCGTGGATGGGCACCCAGGCGACGTCCACCGCTTCCTGGTCCGGGTCATTCTCGATGGTCAGTTCCCCGCCGGTGGACTGCAGAAGATAGTGGTGGACGGTCTTATGGACGCGGTGTCCGCTGACGGTGAACCAGTAATCGATGCTGCCAAGCGGCGCGAGGATCTTGCCTTCGATCCCGGTTTCCTCCGCGATTTCACGGACGGCGGCTTCCTCGTTGCTTTCCTTGCCTTCCGGGTGGCCTTTGGGCAGGCACCACTCAAGGCGTCCGCCCCGGTTGAGGCGGGCAATGATGGCGACCCGCAGTTCGGCGTCGGAGGTATCCACCACCACGCCGCCGGCGGAGACTTCCTCGACGGTCGGCAGCGACGCCTGTCCCGGGTGCTGCGCGGGCGCGACGTTGGCACCGATTGCCGAGGGCAACGGTGCGTTTGTCCTCCTGCCGGGAGCGCTCGGTACGGGATGGGCCATGAAGTCCACTCTAACGACTCTTGCCCGGACTTGATGACCTAAACATGACAGGAAAGTGGCCGGGCGGAAAACTGGATCGGCGGCCCTTCCCCTCCGCGCCGCGGGCACCGGCGGTCCGTGCACCGCCATGGTGTGGTGCTGGCCGGGATTTCTGACAAGCTTAAGAGACTATGGCGCACGCACATCACCAGACTGACTCCCACACCGTCGACTTCCAGGTAGACCCGGTGGTCCTCGAGCTTGGGCAGCGCTTCGTCGACGCCGGTCATGAACTCTCGCTCGTCGGCGGACCGGTGCGTGACCTCTTCCTCGGCCGGGTATCGCCGGACCTGGACTTCACCACCGACGCGACGCCGGACCAGACGGTGGCACTGATCAAAAAATGGGCCGACAACTACTGGGAGATCGGGCGCGCCTTCGGAACGATCGGCATGCGCAAGGCCGGGTTCCAGATCGAGATCACCACTTACCGGGCCGAGGCCTACGATCCGGAATCACGCAAGCCCGTCGTGGCGTTCGGAACCTCGCTCACCGATGACCTGCTACGCCGGGACTTCACGATTAACGCCATGGCCCTGCGGCTGCCGGCGTTGGAACTGGTGGACCCGTTCGGCGGCGTCCGGGACCTGCACTCGTCCACGCTCGCCACCCCCGGCTCCCCGGCGGACTCTTTCTCCGACGATCCGCTGCGCATGATGCGCGCAGCGCGCTTCGCTTCCCAGCTGGGCGTGTCGGTGCACCCGGACGTGCGCCAGGCCATGACGAAAATGGCCGAGCGGATCAAGATCATCTCCGCCGAGCGTGTGCGCGACGAACTGGTCAAGCTGATCTGCGCCGCCCGGCCCCGGACCGGTGTGGACCTCCTGGTCGAGACGGGGCTTGCCGAGTTCGTGCTGCCCGAAGTGTCCGCCCTGCGCCTTGAGTCCGACGAGCACCACCGCCACAAGGACGTCTACCAGCACTCGCTGCAGGTCCTGGAACAGGCCGCCGCGCTGGAAACCGACGCGGACGGCCCGGTGCCCGGCCCGGACTTTGTGCTGCGGTTCGCTGCCCTGATGCACGACGTCGGCAAGCCCGCGACGCGCCGCTTCGAGCCCGGCGGCGCGGTGAGCTTCCGCCACCACGACATGGTGGGCTCCAAGCTCACATCGAAGCGGATGAAGGCGCTCCGCTTCGACAATGACACGATCAAGGCCGTGGCCAAGCTGGTGGAGCTGCACATGCGCTTTTACGGCTACGGCGACGCGGGCTGGAGCGACTCGGCGGTCCGCCGCTACGTCACCGACGCCGGGCCGCTGCTGGAGCGCCTTCACCGGCTGACCCGCTCGGACGTGACCACCCGCAACCAGCGCAAGGCTGAGCGCCTCGCCTTTGCCTATGACGACCTCGAGGCGCGGATCGCCGCGCTGCGCGAGCAGGAGTCGCTCGACGCCGTCCGCCCCGACCTTGACGGCGGCCGGATCATGGCGTTGCTGGGGCTCAAACCCGGTCCGGAGGTGGGGCGGGCCTACAAGTTCCTGCTGGAAGAGCGGATGGAACACGGACCGCTGGAGCCTGCCGTGGCCGAGGCCAAGCTGCACGAATGGTGGGCGGCGCAGCCGGAAGCCGCCGCCGTCGACGTTTCCCCAACTGAGGAGTCCTAAGTGATTGCACCTTCCAACGGTCCCCGTCCCCAGCTCTGGATCCTGCGCCACGGTGAAACGGAATGGTCCAAGAGCGGCCAGTACACCGGCCTGACCGACCTGCCGCTCACGGTGGAAGGCGAGCAGCAGGCCGTGGAGGCACGGAAGGTACTCGACGCCGTCGACTTCGACCTCGTGCTGACCTCCCCGCTGCGCCGGGCACGCCGGACCGCGGAGTTGGCCGGCTTCCCCGACGCGCAACAGGAACCCCTGGCGGTGGAATGGGATTACGGCGAGTACGAGGGCATCAGTTCGGACCTGATCCGCAAGGACAACCCCGACTACCTGATTTGGACCCACGGCGTGCCCAACGGGGAAGCCCTCGACGACGTTGCCGCCCGCGCCGATAAAATCGTGGCCCGGGTCCTTGAGTCAGGCCTGGACAACGTCCTGATCGTGGCGCACGGCCATTTCTCCCGCATCCTCACCGCCCGGTGGCTTGGGCTCGACGCCCACGAAGGCCGCCACTTTGTGCTCGGCACCGCGAAAGTATGCACGCTCGGCTGGGACAAGAAGACCCCCGCCGTCGTGCGTTGGGGCCTATAAACACCGCCTAAATACCGCTGAGGAAAGTTTTTTGGCAAAAGTTTATGAATTCGGTGGCCTGCCGCCGCATTCATGGTGTATTTTTATTTCTGACCCCAGAGCGACCTGCCGGGGTCACGGCGCGCGTCGCCCGGCCAGTCAGCCGGAGCCACGGCAGAACAGAAAAGGAGGTTGGGAAAAATGATTACTTTGACTAGCGGATGGATGTACACCCTCACCGCAAACCCGGCCTCCGTCGCTGCCGCGCGCCCGAACGTCGGACTGTCCGCCTGATAGCTCCTCCGCTCCCGGCCTGACGCCGGAACCGGAAGATTGCCAGGTTGTCCCGCAGGGCAACCATCACGGAACGTCTGACCCAGCGGAACCACGCGGTTGCGCAGTACCCCCATAGTTCGGAACCCAGCTTCTTGTTGGGGTTGCGGCGCGACGCGTCCGGGGCCATTTTTTGCCTTTTCATCACCACCCGATTAGCACCGGGCATTTCCATGCCTAATTAGGGCTTTATTCATTCATTTTCAGGGGCCCTAATTGTCGTACCCAATTACTTTTCATTTCCACAACTACGAAAGGTCCCTTGTGACTCTTGCTCCGAGCCCCATTAGCCGCACCGCCACCCGGCGGGGCCTCCGAAACCACCGTTCCTTCCAGCACCCCCGAGGGGAGGTGACCACCATGATCCGGAAACTACAGGACGTGCTGATCTTCAACTCACAGCCCGTGCGCAAGGACAAGACGCGCTTCAACGCCCAGCTGCTTGAGCAGCGGCGCGAAGACATCTTCCTTGCCATGCACCAGATGGGACTCCTCCGCTGACGCCGCGGCGCCTCGGTCCAGGCCACGGCGGAATTCATGCCCAGCGAAGGAGGAACTGATGAGGACCATTGGAACCGATCCCCAAGCAGCCCACGCGGCAACGCGTGGGCTGCTTGTTTTAACCGCCCCTCACCACCGCGCCTTCCGCCGGTCCCCGCCCTCTGTCCCCGTCCCCTCTCACCTTCCCCTGGGGCCCGCCACCGCGGAGCGCTGCGGCCCCGGTAAGCTCAAGGCATGCAGGAGACAATGCCGCCGGAGAACCGCAAGCGGACCCGACTGGTAGTGCCAAGCCGCAGCGACCTGCTGCTGCGGAATTTCACCGAACTCGTCGGGGGCCCGCTGGGCCGCCGCACCGCCCCCGGCATCGTCTCCCCCGGATTCTTCACGGTGGAACGGGTACTGGTCCTGCTCACTGTCCTGGCTGCCCTGATGGGGATCCTGCTGAAGAACTACTGCCGCAGCAAGGGCTGGGAGTCCCCCGGTCAGTTCTATGCCACCTGCTACTCGGACTTTCCTGAACTGTTCAGGAACCGCGGCCTGGGCGACGGCGCCTTCCCGTTCCTCACCGCGGGCAGCTTCTTCGAGTACCCCGTCCTGATGGGTCTCATCGCCGGTGCCACGGCGCTGCTGGTCCCCGGGCACGGCGTGAGCAACGCCCGCGTCCTGGCCTATTTCGACGTCAACGCCACCCTGGTCGCCGCGGTCTGGATCGTCACCGTGCTGGCCACCGCTCGGACCGCGCGCCGCCGGTCCTGGGACGCCGCCATGGTGGCCCTCGCCCCGGGCATCGTCCTCGCCGGCTTCATCAACTGGGACATGTGGGCCGTCGCGCTGCTGGCCCTGGGGATGTATTTCTTCTCGAGGAACAAGCTGCTCCTCGCGGGCCTGTTCATCGGCCTCGGCACCGCGACCAAGCTCTACCCGCTGCTGATCCTGGGCGCAGTCCTGGTCCTGGCCCTCCGGACCGGCAAGATCCGCACCTTCCTGGTCACCGCCGGCGCCGCCGCCGCGACCTGGCTGGCCGTGAACCTCCCGGCAGCCACCGGCGACCCGGCCGGCTGGAAGTACTTCTACCAGTTCACCGAGTCACGCCCGGCGGGCTACAGCTCCCCCTGGTTCGCGTACAACCTCGTTGCCGGCCGGCTGGGCTGGAAGCCGCTGGAAGCCGAGGTGATCAACGGCCTGGCCCTGAACCTTTTCCTGCTGGCCTGCGTGCTGATCGCCGCCCTCACCCTCGCGGCACCGCGGAGGCCGCGGCTCGCCCAGCTGGCGTTCCTGATCGTGGCCGCCTTTATCCTCACCAACAAGGTGTATTCGCCGCAGTTCGTGATCTGGCTGATCCCGCTGCTTGCCCTGGCCCGGCCCAGGTGGCGGGACTTCCTTCTCTGGCAGGCCATTGAGGGCCTGCACTGGGCGGCCATCTGGATGTACCTCGGCCAGGTGACCAGCGGAGGTCCCACCCAGCACAACATCGACATGCCCTACTACGTCCTCGCCGTCGTGGCCCACATGCTCGCCACCGGCTATCTGATGGCGCGTGTTGTGTGGGACATCTGCGCCCCGGGCTACGACGTCGTACGCCGGGGCGGTGTGGACGACCCGCACGGCGGCCCGTTCGACGGCGCCGCGGACTGGTTGCGGCTGAACCTGCGGCGGCCGGCAGCTTCTGTGCTGCCATGGCGGCGCGTCCACACGGGGATCGATTCCCGTGCCTGATGTAGCCGTCGTCGGGTCCGGTCCGAACGGGCTGGCGGCTGCGGTGACCATGGCCAGGGCCGGGCTGGCGGTGCACGTTTACGAGGCGGCCGGCTCCGCGGGCGGGGGCCTGCGGACCACCGAGCTGATCGAGCCGGGATACCTCCACGACGTGTGCTCAGCGGTGCACCCGATGGTCCTGGCGTCACCCTTTTTCCGGGAGTTCGGGCTGTCCCGGCGGATCCGGCTGGAGGTCCCCGAACTCTCCCACGGTGCCCCGCTGGATGGCGGCCGGGCGGCGCTGGGCTACCGCTCGCTGGAGCGCACAGCCGCGGCCCTGGGGCGCGACGGCGACGCCTACCGCCGGCTCATGTCGCCCCTGGTGGACCGGATGGAGGGCGTTGCCGACCTGACCTTGAACCAGCTGCTCCGGGTGCCGCGGCGGCCGCTGGCGGCCGCCATCTTCGGGCTGCGGACCCTGGAGCAGGGCACCCGGTTGTGGGACGCGAGGTTCCGGGAGGAACTGGCCCCGGCCCTGCTGACCGGGGTGGCCGCGCACGCCGTGGCCCCGCTGCCGACGCTGCCCGCCGCAGGGGCGGGCCTGATGCTGGGGGCCCTCGGGCACGCCGGCGGCTGGCCCATCCCGGTGGGCGGCTCCGCCGCGATCGCCAGGGCGATGATGGCGGACATCGAAGCCCACGGCGGCGTGGTGCAGACCGGGGTGCGGATTGACTCGTTGGCCGACCTTCCGCCGGTCCGGGCCACCCTGCTGGACGTGGCGCCGCCCGGACTGCTGCGGATCGCCGGCGGCCGCCTTCCGGCCGGCTACACCCGCGCACTCGAGTCGTTCCGCTTTGGCAACGGCGCCTGCAAGGTTGATTTCATTCTGTCCGGCCCGGTGCCGTGGAGGGCTCCGGAACTCGCCGAGGCCGGGACCGTGCACGTGGTCGGAACGCGTGCCGAGACCGCCGAGGCGGAGCGCCTCGTCGCCGCCGGCCGGCACCCGGAGCGGCCCTACGTCCTGGTCTCCCAGCCGTCCCGGTTCGATCCCTCCCGCGCACCGGCGGGCCGGCAGATCCTCTGGACCTACTGCCACGTTCCGGCCGGGTCCACGGTGGACATGGGCGGGGCCGTTATGGCCCAGCTGGAACGCTTCGCACCGGGGTTCCGGGAGCTGGTGGTCGATTACCGGGTGACGACGGCGGCGGAACTTGGGGAGTACAACGCGAACTACGTCGGCGGAGACTTCAGCGCCGGAGTGATGGACCTGCGCGGCCTGCTCCGGCGGCCGGTGCTGAGTCCCGTGCCGTGGCGGACCCCGCTTTCGGGCGTGTACCTGTGCTCGTCTTCGACCCCGCCCGGGCCGGGGGTTACCGGAATGCCAGGCTTCCATGCCGCAAGATATGCCTTAAAAGACATGTTCGGGCTCCCGGTCCCCAGCCTCGGCCCCTAGGTCGCCGGCACGAGGGTTTCCGCCGCCGAAAGACGGCCGTCGCGCATCCTCGCCACCGCATCGGTAAAGGACACCAACCCGGTGTCGTGCGTGACCATCAGGGTGGCCACACCGAACTCGTCTGTCACCTGGCGGAGCAGCCGGACGATCTCCTCGCTCCGCGTGTAGTCCAGCGCCGCCGTCGGCTCGTCGACCAGGAGGACCGCGGGGCTGGCCATCAGCGCCCGTGCAATGTTCACCCGCTGGCGCTGCCCGCCGGAGAGCTGGTGCGGGCGCTTGTCCAGCATGGACCCGAGGCCGACGCGTCCCAGCAGCGCTGCGGCTTTGCATCGCGCCTCGCGAAGCGGCTCGGACCGCAGATGGGCGGCGATGACGAGCTGCTCGACCGCCGTCAGGGACGGCAGCAGGTTCGGTTGCTGGAAGATGATCCCGATGCTGTCCCGGCGCAGCGCCGTCCGCCGGGCCTCCGGGAGGGAACCGGCCGCCTTGCCTGCGACCAGGACCGAGCCGGAGGTGGGCCGGACCAGGGCGGCGGCAACGGCCAGCAGGGAGGATTTTCCGGACCCGGACGGGCCCACCAGGGAGACGAATTCGCCCCGGCGGAGTTCCAGGCTCACGTCGTCCAGGGCGCGGAGCGTTCCGTCGCCGTCGGGATATTCGAGCGTCACGTTACTGAGTTGCAGGGCGGATTCCATATATATGCCTTTCAGGGAATGTTCAGTTTCAGTGTTCGGGCGGGCTGGTCAGTTGCCGCCGAGCGCCAGCAGCGGGTCGACGCGCGTAATCCCCCGCACGGCCAGGGCAGCCCCGGCCAGGCCCAGGGCAACAATCCCGGCTACCGGCAACAGGGTGGTCTGCGGGGTGGTGAGGAACGGAGCGGCCCGGGCGGCAAGCAGGCCGCCGAGAACGCCCGCCGTGCCTCCGGCGACCGCCCCGGCGACGAGGACGACCGCAGCCTGCACCATTGCGTCCTTGAGTACGTAGCTTGAGGAGCCGCCCATCGCCTTGAGCACGGCAATGTCCCTTGTGCGCTGCACGGTCCAGACGGTCAGGAACGCCACAATCACCAGCGCGGAGATGCCGTAGAGGAAGGCCTGCATCAGTAGGAGCGAACCGTTCTCGCTGCGGTAGGAGCCGAGAGCCTGGAAGGAGCCCTCCCGGCTGGCACTGACGGTACCGGCCGCCCGGTCGGCCCCCGCGACGTCGACTCCGGCGCCGTCCTCGAAACTCACCGCGGCCACCGTAGCGACCGCGTCACTTCCGGCAAGATGGGCCAGCTTCCGCCAGTCGCCCAGGGTGGTCCACACGACGCCGGTGTGCGAGTACCACTGCTCCGGAACCACGGCGGAGACGGCCAGTTCGGTGCCGCCCACCGCCACCCGGCTTCCGACGGCGAGGTCGAGGTCCTGGGCGGTCGCGTCCCCGACCACCACGGTGCCCTCAGCCACCGGGGCCGGTGCCAGGCGGCTCCCTGACCCGGCGCCGAAGACGGCTACGTTGGCGGTGCCGGCAGGGACTCCCCCGTCGCCCAGGGCCTGCAGCCGGCCCTGGCTGACGCCCAGTGCCTCCGCTGTTCCGACGCCCTCACGGGCGGACCAGGCGGCCACCTGCGCGCCGGTGACCTCGGATTCGGTGAAGGAGGCCTCGGGACTGCTGCCGGCGGGTGCGCCGAAGACCAGCCGGTCCGCGGGCAGCGCCGCGATGGCGGAGGTCGACTGGTTGCCGAGGCCAGCGGTGAGTCCGGAGAGCATCACCAGCAGCAGGGTAATGAGGGCGACGACGCCGCCCATCAGGGCGAACCGGCCCTTGGCGAAGCGGATATCGCGGATGGCGAGAAACATGGGTGTCCTTTGTCGGTGGTGGTTGGGCTCCCTTCCACTCTCGCGCCGCGGGCCTGCCGTGCCATCGGGGCTTCGGATGGTCCGCCGCGCCCGTCGGGTTGAGCCGCCGGTCAACCAAACGGTTGATCCTCAACGCCGAGGCCGCGCTGCCGGGGTATTTCCCGGTTTTTGGGCGCACGCCGGCGCTAGGCTGAAGCCATGGACGGCAGAAGCAGCGCGGCGGCGGAGGACTCCACCGGCGCCGCCGTGGTCCTGCGGGTCCTGCGGGTCAGCCTGCACGTGGGATTCGCCGTGCTGCTGCTCGTGGCGCTGGTGCGGCTGCTGGCCGCCGGGGTCCACGGCGCGGGCTGGCTGCAGCTGGTCCTGGCCCTGTGCCTCGCCGCCGTCTACCTGGCCGGCACGGTGCTCGAGAAGCGTCACTCCGCCCGGCCCGGACGCTTCGATCCACGCCGCTTTTCGGTGTGGTGGCTAGGCGCGGTCTGTCTGCTCTGGCTGCTGCTGGTCTGGGGCAGCGCGGACTTCGTTTGGCTGGCCTTCCCGCTGTTTTTCCTGCAGTTGCACCTGCTGCCCCGGGGTCCGGCACTGGCGGCGATCGGGGCCAGCACGCTGCTGGTGATCACGGCGTTGTGGTTCCACAACGGTGGCCCGGCCGGGAGCGCGCCGCAGCTGCCGATGGTGCTTGGCCCCGCCTTCGGGGCGGCGTTCGCCGTCGTCACCGGCCTGGCCTACCGTGCGCTGTACCTTGAGGCGGAAAAGCAGCGGCGGGCGGCCGAGGAGCTCCGCCGCACCCGCGCGGAACTGGCGCGCAGCCAGCACGCGGCCGGGACCGTGGCGGAACGGACCCGGCTGGCCCGGGAAATCCACGACACCCTGGCACAGGGATTCTCCAGCATCGTGCTGATGGGCCGGTCTGCCGAACGGGCGCTGGACGCCGGGGACACGGAACTGGCCCGGACGCGGCTCCGGACCGTCCAGGACACGGCGGCGGCCAACCTGGCCGAAGCCCGAAACTTTGTCCGCGGCCTGCAGCCGCCCGAACTGGAACAAAGCCCGCTGGTGAACAGCCTGCGCCGGCTCTGCGAAACCACCGAAAGGGAGGCGGCCGCGCGCGGCACCGTCCTGCGCTGCCGCCTTGAAGTCGATGGGACCCCGGCGGAGCTCCCCGCCCCGTACCGGACCACCCTGCTCCGGGCGGCGCAGGCCAGCCTCGCCAACGTGTGGACCCATGCGAACGCCGGCACCGCCGTCGTGACACTGTCCTTCCTGGGCACAGAGGTGGCCATGGACGTTTTCGACGACGGCGCCGGGTTCGACCCGGCGGCGGTGCGGGTCCGGGCCGACGGCTCCGGCTACGGGTTGAAGTCGCTGCGGGAGCGGGTCGCCGCGCTGGCCGGGACGCTCGAAGTGGAGTCCGCCCCCGGTGACGGGACGGTGGTGGCCATCCGGCTGCCGCTTGGGAAGGAAGAACTGTGAACGGAATCCGTGTGCTTCTGGTCGATGACCACCCGGTTGTCCGGGCCGGCCTGCGGGCCATGCTGGGCGATTTCGACGGCATCACCGTCGCAGCGGAAGCCGCCGACGGCGCCGCGGCCCTGGCCGCGCTGAAGCGGCTGCACACCCTCGGCGAACCGGTCGACGTCGTGCTCATGGACCTGCAGATGGGCGCCGGCATGGACGGGGTCACCGCGACCGGCAGGATCAAAGCCGGTGAGGCCGGGACACCGGCGCCGCCCGTGCTGGTGCTCACCACGTTCGATTCCGACGCCGACATCCTCGCCGCGGTCGAGGCGGGCGCGAGCGGCTACATGCTCAAGGACGCGCCGCCGGAGCAGATCCGCCAGGCGGTCATCGCTGCCGCCGCCGGCCAGACGGCCTTGGCACCGGAGGTCGCCGCGCGGCTGCTGGGCCGGATCCGCAACCCCGAGCCGGCCCTGTCCGCCCGGGAGATCCAGCTGCTCGAACTGCTGGCCACCGGCCTGGGAAACCGGGCCATCGCCAGGCAGCTGTTCATTTCCGAGGCGACGGTCAAGACGCACCTGGTGCACATTTACGCGAAGCTGGGCGTGGATAACCGCACGGCGGCGATCGCCGTGGCCGCACAGCGGCGGATCATCCGCCGCGGCTAGCCAGGGGGCAGCTACGTGACACCGCCGCCGTCCGGGCCCCGGGGCATAATGGCGCAATGGGGAAAATTCACAAACTGTCCGCAGCTCTTGTCGGCCTGGTGCTGGGCACCTCGCTCGTAGCCTGCGATGACGGCCGGTCCGGGGCGCAGGATGCTGCAAAGCAGCTGGCCGCGGCGGTCGCCGCGCTCGACGTCGGAACCGTGGCCTTCGAGGGCACGGACTCCGGTGCGGCAAATGATCGGCTCAAGGCCGTTTTCAAAGCGCTCGACCCGGCAAAACCGGCGGTGACCGCCGGGGAGCTGACCCTGGAAAAGGACACCGCCACAGTCCCGCTGGACTACAGCTGGAAAGTCGGTGCCGGCGAGTGGAAATACACCGTGTCCGCACAGCTGAAGAAGGCGGACGGGAAGTGGCAGGCTCTCTGGAGCCCGGAACTGCTGGTCCCCGGCCTCGCCGACACCGAAGTCCTCGGCACCTCGACCGAGTCCCCGCAGCGGGCCGAGATCCTGGGCGCCGGCGGCGCAAAGCTCGTCACCTACCGGCCGGTGGTCCATGTCGGCATCGACAAGCAGCAACTGGGTTCGGCGGATCCGTCCGCGTCGGCGGACAAGCTGGCCCGGCTGGTGGGCGTCGACCCGGCCGCCTACACCAAGCAGGTCACGGCCTCCGGGCCCGAAGCCTTCGTCTCCGCCATTACCCTGCGCCAGGCCGGGCGGACCATCACCGACGCCCAGCTTGCCGCGGTCCCCGGGGCGCGGGCCATTGCCGACTCGCTTCCCCTGGCGCCCACCCGCAGCTTCGCCCGCGCCCTGCTCGGAACCGTCGCCGAGGCCAGCGCCGAACAAATCGAAAAATCCGGCGGCGCCCTCCGGGCCGGTGACACCACCGGCACCGGCGGCCTGCAGCAGCAGTACGACGCGCAGCTCCGCGGCACCAGCGGCATCCAGGTCTTCGCCCAGACCGAGGGCCTGACCGCGGAGCAACGCCGGGCCCAGCCCAACGAAGGCCGCCGCGTCCTGTTCCAGGAGCCGATGAAGCCCGGAACCGCACTTAAAACCACCCTGGACCCGCGGCTGCAGCAGCTGGCCGAGGACGTGCTGGGCGACGTGGGACCCGCATCGGCCATCGTCGCGCTCCGCCCCTCCAGCGGCGCGGTCCTGGCCGCCGCCTCCGGGCCGGGAAGCAACGGCTACGACACCGCCATGCTGGGGCAGTACGCCCCGGGTTCCATCTTCAAAATCGTCGACTCGCTGGCCATGTTCCGCAACGGAATGACCCCGGACTCCAAAGTGGACTGCCCGCCCACCCTCGCCGTGGACGGCCGGACCTTCAAGAACGCCGAAGGCTATCCCGCCTCCTCGCTGGGGTCCGTGACCCTGCGCGACGCCTTCGCGCACTCTTGCAACACCGCCTTCATCAACGCCCGTGAAAAGGTCAGCCAGGCCCAGCTGGAGTCGGCGGCTACCTCCCTCGGCGTCGCCGTGGAGGCCCCGTCCCTTGGGGCTGCGGCCTTCCTTGGCTCCGTCCCGGGTGAGGCGGAGGGAACGGAACACGCCGCCTCCATGATCGGCCAGGGCAAGGTGTTGATGTCCCCCCTGGCCGCCGCCGTGATGGCCGGATCGGTGGCCAAGGGCGCGCCGGTGGCGGCCCAGCTCGTGCTCAACCCGAACGCCGCGGCGACGGGCAGCCCGACGCCGTCGGCGGGCCCGACGGCGTCGCCGTCGCAGTCCGCGCCCGAGCCGGCGAAGTCCGCCGGCAAACCGGTGACCGCCGCGGAGGCGGCGTCCCTGGCGGACATGATGCGCGCCGTCGTGACCTCCGGGCACGCCGGTTTCCTCGCCTCGGTGCCCGGCGCGCCGGTGGGCGCCAAGACCGGCACCGCCGAATTCGGCAAGGAGAACCCGCCGAAGACCCACGCCTGGATCGTGGCCGTGCACGGTGACCTCGCCGTTGCCGTGTTCGTGGAGGACGGCGGCCTCGGCGCCACCACCTCCGGGCCGCTGCTCAAGGAGTTCCTCACCGCCGCCGGCTAAGGCCGTGGGAAGATTGCCGGGTGGCTCATATTGACGTTTCCGGCATCGACTACTTCCTCTCCGACGGCACCCAGCTGCTCAACGGGGTGACCTTCAAGGTCCCGGACGGCACCAAGACAGCCCTGATCGGACCCAACGGAACGGGCAAGACGACGCTGTTCCGGATTATCTCCGGCGACCTCGTCCCGGACGAAGGCGTCATTGGCCGCTCGGGGAACATGGGCATCATGCGCCAGTTCGTCGGCCAGGTGCGCGACGACTCAACCGTCCGCGACCTGCTGGTTTCCGCCGCGCCGCTCGCGCTGGCCGCCGCTGCCCGCGCCGTCGACGAGGCGGAGCTGGCGATGGTGGAGCACGACGACGAACCCACCCAGATGAAGTATGCGCAGGCAATCGTGGACTGGGGCGACGCCGGCGGCTACGACGTCGAAACCGTCTGGGACGAGGTCTGCATGGCCGCCCTCGGGCTGCCCTTCGACCGCGCGCAGCACCGGCCCGCCTCGAGCCTCTCCGGCGGCGAACAGAAGCGGCTGGTCCTGGAGGCGCTGTTCGCCGGCCCGGACGAGCTGCTGCTGCTCGACGAACCGGACAACTACCTCGACGTCCCGGGCAAGCGCTGGCTCGAAGCCAAGCTCAACGAGTCCAAGAAGACCGTGTTCTTCATCAGCCACGACCGCGAACTGCTCAACAACGCCGCGGGCCGCATCGTGACCCTGGAGCCGGGCATCAACGGCGCCGGCGCCTGGATCCACGGCGGCGGCTTCGGCTCCTACGTCGAAGCGCGCGCGGACCGGAACGCCCGCTTCGAGGAGCTGCGCAAACGCTGGGACGAGGAGCACGTGAAGCTCAAGGAACTCGTCAACATGTACAAGAACAAGGCCGCGTTCCGCTCCGACATGGCCAACCGGTACCACGCTGCGCAGACCCGGCTGGCGAAATTCCTCGAGGCCGGCCCGCCCGAGGCGCTCCCGATCGAGCAGAACGTGCAGATGCGGCTCAAGGGCGGCCGCACGGCCAAACGCGCCATCGTCGCCGAGAAGCTGGAGCTCACCGGGCTGATGAAGCCGTTCTCCACCGAGGTCTGGTTCGGCGACCGGGTGGGCGTCCTCGGCTCCAACGGTTCCGGCAAGAGCCACTTCCTCCGCCTGCTCGCCACCGGCGGCACCGACCCGGAACGCGAGCACCTGCCCGTCTCCGACGTGGACATCGCCGAAGTCCCGCACGAGGGCACCGTGAAGCTCGGCGCCCGGATCCGGCCCGGGTTCTTCGCCCAGACCCACGTCCGGCCCGACCTGCTCGCCAAGACCCTGCTGGAAATCCTGCACCGCGGCGACGAACACCGCTCCGGCCTGGGCCGCGAGGCGGCGGCCGGGGCGCTGGACGGCTACGGCCTGGCGTCCCAGTCCGAGCAGAAGTACGAATCCCTCTCCGGCGGCCAGCAGGCCCGGTTCCAGATCCTGCTGCTCCAGCTCTCCGGCGCCACCCTGCTGCTGCTCGACGAGCCCACCGACAACCTGGACCTGCACTCGGCCGAGGCCCTGGAACGGGCCATCGACCACTTCGAGGGCACGGTCCTCGCCGTCACGCATGACCGCTGGTTCGCCCGCACCTTCGACCGTTTCCTGGTCTTCGGTTCCGACGGCAAGGTTTACGAATCCGCCGAGCCGGTCTGGGACGAAAAACGCGTCGAGCGGGCCCGCTGATTGGTCTGGCAAGACCCTGACCCGCCCGCACAACACTCCGTGGAGGCAGTGACCCTATGACCAGAACCGCAACCGCTCCGGCCCTGAAGGCCGCCGCTGGGGCGACTTTCCTGATATTCGGGATCAACGGCCTCGTGTTCGCCAGCTGGGCCGCGCGCATCCCCGCCGTGACCGAGACCCTGCACATCACCTCCGGGCAGATGGGAAGCCTGCTGCTGTGCGTCGCCGTCGGCTCGCTGATCGCGCTGCCGACCGCGGGCTGGGTGGTGGGCCGGCTGGGGACAGGCAACACGGTCCGGGCGGCCGGCCTGCTGGCGGCGGCGGCCGGTGTCGGGATCGCGCTGTCCCTCAACGCCGGTTCGATCCTCGGCACCGCCGTGTCGCTCTTCTTCTTCGGCATCGGCATCGGCCTCTGGGACGTGTCCCAGAACATTGAGGGGGCCGACGTCGAACACCGGCTGGGCCGCACCATCATGCCGCAGTTCCACGCCGCGTTCAGCGGCGGCGCCTTTGTGGGTGCGCTTCTCGGTGCGGGGCTGTCCACGCTCGGCGTCGGGCTCCCGGCGCACCTGCTGGCCATCGCCGCGGTGGTGGTCGTGGCCGCTTTGGTGGCGCCGCGCTACTTCCTGCCGCACATCCCGGCGCCGGTTCCTGCCGACGGTGAAGCCAGGCCGGCGCGTGCCGCTTCCGCCTGGCGGGACGGCCGCACCCTGCTGATCGGTGTGGTCGTCCTGGGCGCCACCCTGACCGAAGGCGCGGGCAATGACTGGATCGCCAAGGCCGCCGTGGACGGCCTCGGTGCCAAACAGTCCACCGGAGCCCTGCTGTTCGCGGTCTTTGTGCTGGCAATGACGGCCATGCGCTTCTTCGGCGGGCGGGCGATCGACGTGTACGGCCGGGTGGTGGTGCTGCGTGGCAGCATGGCAGCCGCCGCGGTCGGGCTGGGATTCTTCGTCTTCGCCGGCAACATCTGGCTCGCCACGGCCGGCGCCGCCCTGTGGGGCGTGGGGGCAGCCCTGGCCTTTCCGATGGGCATGTCCGCCGCGGCCGACGACCCCAAGCACGCCGCGGCCCGCGTCTCGGTCGTGTCCACCCTCGGCTACCTCGCCTTCCTGGCCGGGCCGCCGCTGCTGGGTTACCTTGGCGACCTGACCGGAATCCGCGTGGCGCTGCTGGCCATCGGGGTGCCGATTCTGGGGGCGCTGCTGCTCGCCGGCGCCGCGAGGCCCTTGCGCGCCAGCTGAGCAGTAGGGTGGGGAAATGCGAAGCATGCTGGGAAAAACGCCGCACCGGCTGGAGAAGCTGGACCGCAGACTCGTTCAATCCGTGTCCGGGCTGCCAGGCGGGGGCCACGACGACTTCTTCCGGCGGCTCTCAGCAGCCGCCAACAAGGGCAAGCTCTGGTTCGGCATTGCCGGCGTAATGGCCTTCTTTCCCGGCAGGACCCGGCGTGCGGCGCTGCACGGTGTCCTGGCGCAGGGCGTGGCCTCCGCCGTGACCAACGTGGTCTTCAAGACCCTGTTGCCGCGGGCCCGGCCGCTGCCGGAGCACCTCCCGGTCTTCCGCTTTGTGCACCCGCAGCCCACCAGTTCCTCCATGCCCTCGGGGCACTCCGCCTCCGCCGCCGCCTTCGCCCTGGGGGTAGGGCTGGTCCGCCCGGCGCTCGGTGCGGCCCTGGCCCCCGTCGCCGCCGGAGTCGCCTATTCCAGGGTGCACACGGGCGCTCACTGGCCCTCGGACGTCTTTTTCGGCTCCGCGATCGGGGCCGGGGCGGCCCTCGTTACCCGGAAGTGGTGGCCGGTCCGTCCCCCGTTCCCCGCGGTCCGGCGCACCCCCGTGCCGGCGGCCGCGCTGCCCGGCGGCGAGGGACTCGTCATTGCCGTCAATACGCTCGGCGGCTCCTACGCCGAAGAGACCGCCGCCGCCCTCCAGAAAGTATTCCCTAAGGCGTATATACAGGAGATCGGTCCGGACGAGGACGTGGCGGCCGCGATCGAGGCGGTGGCGACCCGCCCCGGCGTCGCCGCGCTCGGCGTCTGGGGCGGCGACGGGACCGTGGGCACCGCCGCCGCGTCCGCCGTCGAGCATTCCATCCCGCTCCTGGTCCTGCCGGGCGGGACCCTCAACCACTTCGCCCGCGACGCCGGCACCCCCACCTTGCAGGCCGCCGTCGAGGCCGCCGCCAAGGGGGAGGCGGCGCGGGCCGACCTTGGCCACGTCGCGGTGGAGCGGGGGCTGCCGGACAGCCCCGAAAAGCTGGAACTGACCATGCTGAACACCGCCAGCATCGGCCTCTACCCCAATTTGGTGCGCCGCCGCGAGCAGCTTCAGCCGGCCCTGGGGAAACCGCTCGCTGGGGTCATCGCCATGTTCCGTACCTTCGCCGCCGGCACCCCCAGCACCCTGGTGGTGGATGGCGTCCGGCACAAGGTATGGATCCTCTACGTCGGCCGGGGCCGCTACTACCCCCGCGACCACGCGCCGCTGGTCCGGCCGGTGCTGGACGACGGCGTGCTGGACCTGCGGATGATCACCGCAGACGAATCCTTTGCCCGCCTGCGTTTGCTCTGGGCCGTCTTGACCGGCACAGTGGCTACTTCCCGAATCACCCACCTGCGTGAAACCAGCCGGATCAGGGTGGAGCCCGGGGGTAGCACGATGGTGCTGGCGGTGGACGGCGAAGTCATGCCCGGCGTCCGCGCCGTGGAGTTCTCGGTCAAGCACGGCGGGCTGGTCTACTACTCGCCGACCGCGCAGGACTGACCTGAGATCCCCGCGGGACGACCCTGATTGACCCCTGAATCAACCCTGAGAGCGGCGAATCCGGGGATCCGCATCGGTAGCGTGGTGGGTACACAACCACACGCAACGCAAAGGAACGCTTCCATGATCGAAGCACGAGGCCTGACCAAGGTGTACGGCGAAAAAACCGCCGTCGCGGGAGTCAATTTCACTGTCGAAGCCGGCCGGGTCACCGGCTTCCTCGGCCCCAACGGCGCCGGCAAGTCCACCACCATGCGCATGATCATGGGACTGGACCGGCCGACGTCGGGCTCCGTCACCGTCAACGGGGTGCCGTTCGACCGGCACCACGCGCCGCTGCGCGACGTCGGCGCCCTGCTGGACGCCAAAGCCGTGCACACCAGCCGCTCGGCCTACAACCACCTGCTCGCCATGGCTGCGACGCACAGCATCCCGAAGAAGCGGGTGCACGAGGTCATTGAAATGACCGGGCTGGCCGAGGTGGCCAGGAAAAAGGTCGGCGGCTTCTCGCTCGGCATGGGCCAGCGCCTCGGCATCGCGGCGGCGCTGCTCGGCGACCCTCAGACCGTCATCCTGGACGAACCCGTCAACGGCCTCGACCCGGAAGGCGTGGTCTGGGTCCGCAACCTGGTCAAGTACCTGGCCTCCGAGGGCCGCACCGTCTTCCTGTCCAGCCACCTGATGAGCGAAATGGCTGTCACCGCGGACCACCTGATTGTGATCGGACGCGGCCGGATCATCGCGGACGCACCGATCCAGGAGATCATCACCGGCAAGGGCCAGGGCCGTACCCGGGTCCGCACCGACCAGCCGGAGACGCTGATGCGCCTGCTGGCCGGAGCCGGCGGTGCCGTGGACGTCCAGGACAGCGAACTCCTCGAAGTCACGGGGCTTCAGCCGCGGGACATCGCCCGCACCGCCCTCGACAACCACGTCATGATCTACGAACTCACCCCGCTCCAGGCCAGCCTCGAGGAGGCCTACATGGAGCTGACCAAGGATGAGGTCGAATACCACTCGCTGATCACCACGGGCGTTCCCGCCCCCGCCCAGTCCGGAGGCAACTAAGCCATGAGCTCGACCACTCTCGAACCCACCCCCTCAGGCCGCGGGGCGCACGCCGGCACCGCACCCGGCCGGCCCGGCGACGGTCTCAGCAAGGGCCCGGGCCCGAGCTTTGCGCGCGTCCTCAATGCCGAATTCATCAAGTTCCGCACCCTGCTGTCCACCCTGATCCTGCTCGGCGCGACCGCGGCGGTGCTCGTGGGTTTCGGCGCGCTTTCCGCGTGGGGAACGGGCCAGTTCTCGCGGGCTGCCGCAACGGATCCGGGCGCCGCCGCAGCGTTCGCCGCGCAGGGAAGTGAACTCGCGCTCGGCGCGCCCACCTCCGGCATCCCCTTCGCGCAGCTGATCCTCGGCTCGCTGGGGGTGCTGCTGATGAGCTCCGAGTTCACCACCGGCATGGCCCGCTCCACCTTCGCGGCGGTGCCGAGGCGGACGCCGGCCTTCGTGGCCAAGCTGCTGGTGGTGGTGGTGACGGCGTTTGTCCTCACCGCGGTGTCCGTGTACCTCGCCGGGCTGGTGTCCCTGCCGATCCTGGACAGTTATGACCTTACGCTGGACCTCGCCAGCTCCCAGTCGGTCAAGCTCCTGTTAGTCAACAGCATCTATGTGGCGGCGGTTGCAGCGATCGGCATGGCCCTGGGTGCGCTGCTGCGCAACTCAGCCGGCGGCATCATGAGCCTGGTGGGGCTGTTCTTCGTGCTTCCGATCGTGTTCCAGCTGATCCCCGGCGATTTCTTCGAGGAGGCGCGGAAGTACCTGCCGGGCAACACCGTGCAGGCGATGACCGCCGCCGAACACCTCCCCGACACCCTGGAGGCCTGGCAGGCGGCCCTGGTGCTGGGAGCGTGGGTTCTCATCCCGGTGGTGCTGGCCGGTGTCCTGCTCAAGAAGCGGGACATCTAGCCCTCAGTGGTTGTCGTTATGGGTCGGCATAACGACAACCACTGCCGGCCAGTAGGACGGGCCCCAGGGAACGACGGCGGGGCCGACGGCGGGCACCTGGCGCCGGCATCGGCCTGAAACAGTGGTTTCAGGCACATTTCGGAATTGACCGTGAAGCAACAGCCTTTGCCTCCCAGGCCTCCTCGCTGGAGTTCCGCCCGAACGGCGGCAGCGTAATCTGTGGGACTGCACAGACCGGGGCCTCCCCCGGCCGGTCTAGGGTGAAACGACACTGTGGTCCGCCGCACATCCTCGCCAGGCATCGCCGGGCAGGGTGCCCGGGCCGACACCACCCCACGAAGGACGGCGCTTCATGCAGGCTGACCAGCAACTCTCCAAATCCCTGAAACCCCGGCATTTGTCCATGATCGCCATCGCCGGCGTCATCGGCGCCGGGCTGTTCGTCGGCTCCGGCGCCGCCATCCAGCAGGCCGGCCCCGGCATCCTGGTGGCCTACCTGGCAGCAGGGCTCGTGGTCATCCTGGTCATGCGCATGCTCGGCGAAATGGCCGCCGCCAACCCCGAGACCGGATCGTTCTCCACCTACGCGGACAAGGCACTTGGCCGCTGGGCCGGTTTCAGCATCGGCTGGCTCTACGCCTGGTTCTGGATCATCGTGCTCGGCATCGAGGCCACGGCGGGAGCGGCCATCATGCACCGCTGGGTGCCAGGCATCGACCAGTGGGTGTGGGCGCTGGTGCTGATGGTGCTCCTGACCCTGACAAACCTCGGCTCGGTGAAGTCCTACGGCGAGTTCGAGTTCTGGTTCGCCTCCATCAAGGTCGCCGCGATCGTGCTGTTCCTGCTTTTCGGCGCCGCAGCCATCCTCGGCCTCATCCCCGGTGTACCGGCCCCCGGATTGGACAACCTGACCGGCAAGGGCGGCTTTATGCCCAACGGCCCGGGCGCCGTGCTGGCCGGCATCCTGGTGGTCGTCTTCTCCTTCTTCGGCGCTGAAATCGCAACCATTGCCGCCGGCGAATCCGAGAATCCGGTCGACGCCGTGAAGAAGGCCGTCAAGTCCACGGTCTGGCGCATCCTGGTCTTTTACATCGGCTCGATCGCCATCGTCGTGACCCTGCTGCCCTGGAACGACGCCTCCGTGGCCAAGAGCCCGTACGTCGCCGTGATCGAACTCTTCGGCATCCCCGGCGCCGGCACCATCATGGACGTCGTGGTGCTGACCTCCGTGCTGTCCTGCCTCAACTCGGGCCTGTACACCGCCAGCCGCATGCTCTTCTCGCTCTCCCGCCGCGGCGACGCACCCCGCTCCTGGATGCGGATCTCCAAGCGCGGCGTCCCGGCCGCCGCCGTGCTGGCCTCGACCGTGGTCGGCTTCATCACCGTGGGCCTGAACTACATCGCCCCGGACACCGTGTTCCTTTTCCTGGTCAACACCTCGGGCGCCATCGCGCTGTTCGTCTGGCTGGTCATCTCCGTCTCGCAGCTGATCCTGCGCCGCCGGATGGGCGCTGCCGCGCGGGAGCTGCAGCTGAAAATGTGGCTGTTCCCGTACCTGACCTGGCTGGCGATCATCAGCATCGTCGCGCTGCTGGTGGGCATGGTAGTGCTGGACACCACCCGGGAATCGCTGCTGCTCTCCCTGGCCCTCGCCGCCGTCGTGGTGGGAATCGGACTCTGGCGCTACCGCAGGCACGGCGCCGCGGCGCCCGCTGTACAGCCCGCCGGCCAGCAGCCCGCCGACGCCGAGATCCGCCGCGAGGATGCCGACGCCGGCGTCGGTCCGGCCAAGTAAGCCCGCAGCAACTCCGCCCCCGACGCCGCCCGACGCCGCCCGAGACGCCCCGCACGGGCCCGGGCCACCGGACATGCCCCATGCTGGCGACCAGCAATGGACATAGTGCCCCTATGCCCAAGCGCCGTCGCCAGCGGAGGGCATGTCCGGTGGGGCGCCGGGGTGCAACCGCGGCACTAGACTCGGAGCCATGCCTTCCTCCGCCACTGCCGCAGACCACATCCGGGACCTCGGCGCGTATGTCAGCGCGTCGCCGTCGAGCTTTCACGCCGTCCACGAGGCCGCCCGGAGGCTGGACGAAGCGGGGTTCACCGGGCTCGACGAGCTGCAGCCCTGGCCCGGCGCCGCAACCTCCACCGCAGCCGAGGGTTCCGCCGGCAAGTTCTACGTGATCCGCGACGGCGCCCTCATCGCCTGGGTGACGCCGCGCGGGGCCGGCCCCACCACCGGCTTCAACATCCTCGGCGCGCACACCGACTCGCCGTCGTTCAAGCTCAAACCCAAGCCCACCACCGGCAAGTTCGGCTGGCTGCAGGCAGGCGTCGAGGTCTACGGCGGGCCGCTGCTCAACTCCTGGCTGGACCGAGAACTGCAACTCGCCGGGCGCCTCGTGATGCTGGACGGCACCGAGCACCTGACGGCCACCGGTCCGCTGCTGCGCTTCCCGCAGCTGGCGATCCACCTGGACCGCGCCGTGAACGACGGCCTGGCCCTGGACAAACAGCAGCACATGAACCCGGTCTTTGGCCTCGGCGACCCGGCCGGCGCGGACCTCTTGGGCCTGCTCGCGGAGCGGGTGCCCGGCGCCGCGGTGGATCCGGCGCAGATCGGCGGCTACGACGTTGTGATCGCGGATACGCAGGCGCCGGCCGTCTTCGGTGCCGAGGGTGAATTCTTCGCCTCCGGACGCCTGGACAACCTCTCCGCCACGCACGCCGGCCTCGCCGCGCTGATCGCGCACGCCTCCGGAGAGGTACCGGCGGAGGGGCCGATCGCCGTGCTGGCGGCCTTCGACCACGAGGAAATCGGATCCGCCTCGCGCTCGGGTGCCTGCGGCCCGGTCCTTGAGGACATTCTGGTCCGCGTCTCCGACGGGCTCGGCGCGACGGCGAGCCAGCGGCGGCAGGCGTTTGCGGCGTCGTTCTGTGTTTCCGCCGACGCCGGCCACGCCGTGCACCCCAACTATGCCGAGCGCCACGACCCGGCCAACCGGCCGGCCCTGAACGGCGGGCCGCTGCTGAAGATCAACGCCAACCAGCGCTACGCCACTGACGCCGCCGGGGCGGCACTCTGGGCCAGGCTCTGCACCGACGCGGGGATTCCGTACCAGGAATTTGTCTCCAACAACGTGATGCCCTGCGGCTCCACGATCGGCCCGCTGACCGCCACCCGGCTGGGGATCAGGACGGTCGACGTCGGCGTCCCTCTGCTGTCGATGCACTCGGCCCGCGAGCTCTGCGGCGTCGAGGACCCGCACCGGCTGGCGGTGGTCACCGAACTGTTCTTCCGCACCGCCGCCCAGTAACCTGCCCGGCACTTCCCCCGGAAGGTTCCTAGGACCCGGCCAGCCCGATCACAAGGTTGATCGTGGCGGCCAGGATCACGGTGCCGAACAGGTAGGACAGCAGGCTGTGCTTGAGCGCCTCGGCCCGGATCGCGTGGTTTTTCAGTGCGGTGTCCGACACCTGGTAGGTCATCCCCAGGCTGGTGCTGAGGTAGGCGAAGTCGGTGTACTGCGGTGGTTCATCCTGATTGAAGTCGATGCCGCCCACCGCCGCGCCGGCCCTGGGCGCCGTGCTGTAGTAAAGCCCGGCGTAGCGCACGGTGAAGAGCGTCTGCACCAGCATCCAGGACAGCGCGACGGACGTCAGCGCCAGTAGCCCGCCGCCGAGGCGGGAGCCGCCGTTGTTGCTGTGCGAGTCCAGTACGACGGCGGCCACGGCAGCCAGGCTGGCGATGTTGGCGGCGAGGATCATCAGATCCGTGACGCTGCGGGACGGATCCTCGGACGTGGCGTGCGCCCGCGTTTGTGCAGCGTTCAGGGGGCCGATCACGATCCACACCCACAGTACGTACGTCAGGGCTGCGCTGCTCCAGCCCACGGCCGGAGCTTCCACCCAGTGTCCGGTGAACCCTGATGCCCCGGCTGCAAACAGGCCCGCCAGCAGCATCACCGCGAACCGCAGCCGGCTGCGGTGGACGGGGGACGCCGCGGAACGTGACGGGGAACCGGTGCTCATTCCCCGATCATGGCACAGGCGGCTGTCCGGTTATCCACAGTCCGGCCGGAACGCTTCCGCAGACGGTGCCCGGGGCCTAGGGTGGCGGTGGAAGAAGTCGCTGAAACCGGCCCGGATGCACTAAGCTATTGAAGTCTGTGCTGCGCCCTGCCTCCGTTCCGGGGGTGATGCACCGCACAAGCACCGCAAATGAACCTCCTGTTACGGAAATGCCGTAACCGCTTAGCCCAAAGGAGGTGGGTTCACATATGCGTCCTTACGAATTGATGGTAATCATCGACCCCGAGGTCGAAGAGCGTACCGTTGAGCCAACGCTTCAGAAGTTCCTGAACGTCATCACGACCGATGGTGGAACCATCGAAAAGGTTGACATCTGGGGCCGTCGTCGCCTGGCTTACGAAATCCAGAAGAAGTCCGAAGGTATCTACGCCGTGGTGAACTTCACCGCTGAGCCGGCTACCGCCAAGGAACTTGACCGCCAGCTGAGTCTCAACGAGACCATCATGCGCACCAAGATCACCCGCCCCGAAGAGCAGAAGGTCGTTGCTGAGTAATTCAGCCCCACCCTTCAATCTTTAACCCCGCAGGAACGAACCAGGAGGCAGTAGATGGCAGGCGAAACCACTATTACGGTCATCGGTAATCTCACCAATGACCCCGAACTGAGGTTCACACCGTCAGGTTCGGCAGTAGCGAACTTCACCATCGCTTCTACGCCCCGCACTTTCGACCGCCAGTCCAATGAGTGGAAGGACGGGGAAACCCTGTTCCTCCGCGCATCGGTGTGGCGCGAAGCAGCCGAGAACGTCGCCGAGTCCCTCACCAAGGGCATGCGCGTGATCGTTTCCGGCCGCCTGAAGAGCCGTTCCTACGAAACCAAGGAAGGCGAGAAGCGCACCGTTATCGAGCTTGAGGTCGACGAGATCGGCCCCAGCCTGCGCTACGCCAACGCCAAGGTCAACCGCACCCAGCGCTCCGGCGGACAGGGTGGACAGGGTGGCTTCGGCGGCGGCAACAGCGGCGGTTTCGGTGGCAACTCTGGTGGAAACCAGGGCGGCGGCAACTCCGGCGGAAACTGGGGCGGCAACCAGCCGGCAGCGCAGGACGATCCCTGGGCAACGCCCGGGGTCAGCAATGCAGGCGGCTGGGGCAACGGCCCGGATTCCGAACCTCCCTTCTAAACAACATCTAAGGTCCGACATCGGGACCCGCAGGGCCGCCCTCGGGCAGCCGCGCGGCGACCGCCGGCGGATCACCACCATCCCGTGGATCAATATCCACGGGCTCCATCGAATAGGAGCTCCACGATGGCTAAGGCTGAACTCCGTAAGCCCAAACCAAAGTCCAACCCCTTGAAGGCCGCTGACATCACTGTCATCGACTACAAGGACGTAGCATTGCTGCGCAAGTTCATCTCCGACCGCGGAAAGATCCGCGCCCGTCGCGTCACCGGCGTCACGGTGCAGGAACAGCGCAAGATCGCACAGGCAATCAAGAACGCCCGCGAAGTTGCTCTGCTGCCTTACTCCGGCGCTGGCCGCGGCTAAGGAAGGGATTAACTAACATGGCAAAGCTCATTCTGACCCACGAAGTAACCGGTCTCGGTGCTGCTGGCGACGTTGTCGAGGTCAAGGACGGTTACGCACGTAACTACCTGCTGCCCCGCAACTTCGCCCTGACCTGGTCCAAGGGTGGCGAGAAGCAGGTTGAGTCCATCAAGGCCGCCCGCGCCGCCCGCGAGCACGCTTCCCTGGAAGACGCTCAGAAGCAGGCCGCAGCACTGCAGGCCAAGCCGGTCAAGCTCGTTGTCAAGGCTGGCGAGACCGGACGCCTGTTCGGCACCGTCAAGCAGGCCGACGTGGCGGACGCTGTTGAAGCCGCCGGCCTCGGCCGCATCGACAAGCGCAAGGTCGAACTGCCGGCTCACATCAAGTCGACCGGTTCCTACCAGGCCAACGTCCGTCTGCACGACGACGTTTCCGCTGTGATCGAGCTCGACGTAGTTGCAGGCAAGTAGTCTTTTCGACTGACTGAACTGCATGGGAGGCCCCTGCCTCCGGATTCCCTCGGGAGCCCGGACGCGGGGGCCTTCCGCGTTAACTCCGACGGCCGGTGCCGGTGATAGCCTGCGGCAGTGACCCCGATGACTGCAGCCCGTCTTCGCCCCTTCGCCCAGGTGGACGTCTTTTCCGCCGAGGCCTACCGCGGGAATCCGCTGGCCGTTGTCCTCGACGCCGAGGGGCTCGACGCCGCCGTCATGCAGCAGTTCGCCAACTGGACCAACCTCGCGGAAACGACATTCCTGCTGCCGCCCACCGACCCCGGCGCCGACTACCGGGTCAGGATCTTCACCGGCAGCGAGGAGTTCCCCTTCGCCGGCCACCCCACCCTCGGCTCGGCCCACGCCTGGCTTGAGGCCGGCGGCATCCCGGCCCGGGACGGGATTGTGGTCCAGGAATGCGCCGCCGGTCTGGTCCGGGTGAAGCGCGACGGCGGCCGCCTGGCCTTTGCCGCCCCGCCGCTGACCCGCTCCGGACCGGTTGCCGCGCCGGATCTGGCCCGCATCGCAGCCGGCCTGGGCCTGCCGCAGGAGGCGCTTCTGGACGCGTCGTGGCTGGTCAACGGGCCGGAATGGATCGGAGTGCTGCTGGAGTCCGCAGCCCAGGTGCTCGCCATCCGGCCCGACTATGCGGCCCTGGCCGGACTGAAGGTGGGCGTGATCGGCCCCCACCCGGCCGGTTCCGACGTAGGTTTCGAGGTGCGCACGTTCATCCCCGGGGACGCCGCCGCGGAAGACCCCGTCACCGGGAGCTTCAACGCCGGGGCTGCCCAGTGGCTGATCGGCACCGGCCGCGCCCCCGGGTCCTACCTCGCGGCCCAGGGCACGGCCCTGGGGCGGGCCGGCCGGGTCCACATCGAGGCGTTGGACGGGGACATCTGGGTCGGCGGGCACTCGGTGAGCTGCATCGAGGGATTTGTCCTGCTCTGAGTGGCCCGGCCGCCGCCGAATCCGGCGCGGCGGGGAATAAAGACGGGCGGCCGCTGCTTCTACAGGTAGATGCAAATGCATACAGTTACCCGAACCGTGGAACAGCTACAGGAGCACACCGTGGAAAGCCGCCGCATTACCGTTCTCTCCGCCGGACTCGGCGTCCCGTCGTCGAGCCGCCTGCTCGCGGACCAGCTGGCGGCATCCGCCGAACGCCAGCTCGCCGCGGCCGGCTACGCCGTGAGCGTCGACGTCGTCGAGCTGCGCGATCTGGCCGTTGAGATCGCCAACAACTTCGTCACCGGCTACGCCGCCCCGCGGTTGGCCGAGGTTATCGCCGGGGTCGAGGCCTCGGACGGCATCATCGCCGTCAGCCCGGTCTTCAGTGCGTCCTACAGCGGCTTGTTCAAGTCATTCATCGACGTGCTGGACCCCAAGTCGCTGGACGGCAAGGCGGTCCTGCTCGGCGCCACGGGCGGGACCGACCGGCACCAGATGGTGCTTGACTATGCGATGCGGCCGCTCTTTAGCTACCTCCGCACCCGGACCGCGGCAACCGGCGTCTTTGCTGGCCCGCAGGACTGGGGAACCACCGGCGACGGCGGCTCGCCGCTCTCGTCCCGAATTGAACGGGCGGCGGAGGAGTTCGCCCGGCTGCTCGACGGCGCACAGCCGCGGCCGCAGCAGGCCGCGCTGGAGTCACTGCCGTTCGAGCAGCTGCTGGCCGGAATCTCCGGAGGCAACTAGCCCGGGCCGGCGGGGTATCCGGGGCCGGCTCCGCAGCGGCTGAACTATTCCGGCCCCTGGTTCGTTGTTCGGGACATGAAATGTCCTGTGGATTCCGTAGACCTGGTAATGAGCGAACGAAGCGGCGTGGAGATTGACTATTGCCCGCAGTGCCGCGGCGTGTGGCTGGACCGCGGCGAGCTTGACAAGATCATCGACCGAGCCGCGGACGGCTTCGGCGGCGCCGCCCCGGCGGCCCCCGCGGCGTCCGGCGCCGCCGCCGCGCCGACCGCGCCGGGACACATCCCGCCGCCGCTCTACAATCCGGACCCGCGGCGTGATGACCGCCGTCCGGACGACCGGCGCTTCGATGACCGCCGCTACGACGAGCGCCGCGACCGGCCGCGCTACGACCAGCCCCGCTACGACGACCGCCGGCGGCCCAAGAAGAAGGAAGGCTGGCTGGGGGAGCTGTTCGACTTCTAGGGCAGCCGGTTCCGGACTCCGGGCGTCAGTCCTCGAGCAGGGCGATGAACTCCTGCGCCTGCTTCAGGGAGATGTCCGAGTGCCTTGTCAGCGCGGCCGCGGCCGCCTCGGTGTCGCCACTTCTGGCCAGGGTGCGGATCCGGCCGTAAATTTCGTCGTTGAGCATATTGCTGCTGACCTCGCGCGTGACCTCGCCCTTGCTGGCGATCGCCCGGTAGCGGTACGGAAAGCGCTGCGGGGTGTCGTCATCGTCGTCGTGGGCGGGCTGCTCGGGCGCCGGTTTGGGCCGGTAGGGCTGCGGGTGGGCCGCCAGGGCCCCCACCGCGTCCCGGGAGGCGCGGAGGCCCTCCCCGGTGGCTTCCAGGTACAGCTTGATGGCGGCCATCGCCTGGCCCTGCGCGATCAGGGCGTAGAGACGGCGGTGCTGCTCCTGGTCCAGCTTCGCAGCCGCGGCACGCGCCAGCTCCGCGGAACTGCGGGCGGGCTGCGCGGGCTCCTCCTGCGGGCTCCGCGGCCGGCGCCGCCCCAGGGCGCGCGCGGCCAGGACGACGACGACACCAACGAGCACGAGGATCAGGACGGGGACTAGCAGGGCTTCCATGGACTACAGCCGATCTACGTAATTCTTGGCGGTCAAAAGGTCTGTTCGGGTGGCTTGGCGCAGCAGTCTGACGGCCTGGATCTTATGGCCGGAACGGGCCAGGGCCTGGAGCTGCAGCGTGAACCCGGGGCTCAACTGGCCGCCGGGAAGCACCGCGGCCGGATAGCCTGGCTGGCCGCTAAAGGAGCCATCCCCGCGGCGCCCGGCCTGCCGGGCATGCTCCGCCTGCTGCGACTGCTGCTGCTCGTTCTGGCTCGGGCGGGTCGCGGCGTCCACGCGGGCGCGGGCGGCCGTTGCGGCCTTCACCTGGGCCTCGTAGTGCGCCCGGGAGCGCAGGGCCAGATCCATCTGGTAACGCTCCGCGTCGGAGATGCCAAAATTGCGGGGTTTCAGGGCCGCAGAGACTGCCCACAGCACTCCCGCGAGGATGAGGGCAGGCAGTATGACTATCAGTACATCGCCCATGGCCAAAGCTTATGCCAGATAGGCAGTTATCCACACCATATTCTGGGCCCTGCATACAAGCCACGGCCGGGGCGGTCAATTTCGCGGCACTCCGGTGATGCACATCACAAAATTCGCATATTTGGCCCGGGCTGTGCCCCGGCAACCCGGGCGCTATCCCCAGTCGCCGGATGCAAGCTGTGGATGAAGCTTGCCTAAAAAAGTTTTCCGTCCACAGGTAAATATCAATGTTTCCGCACGTCAGAGCGGGATTCCACGCAGAAGAATTTTACTATCCACAGGCGTTCCCACAGGCTGTGCACAAGCAGGGGGAACTAGTCCACAAGTTATCCACAGGACCGTCGGCTAGCCGGGTTGGTGCCTGCCGAATCGGGGGATAACGTAGCGGGAGACCAGGTTGACGGCACCAAATCCACGCCATCGACCACGGTGCCGCGAGGCGGGTTCCAGGGTCGTCCGCGGCCGGGTAAGCGACCCGGCGCCGCGGTGCACAGGGCCGGAGACGCAACCCCGACGGGCGGACGGAAACGGCTGCTGGGGACGCGCCGCTTTCGGGCAGCCGGAAAACTGTCGGAGCCGGGTGATAGGAACTAACCGTGGCTGCCTGCCCGCCTACGGGACGGTACTGGGAGAGGCGGGGCACACCCGCACGCGGGGCAACACAACACATGGCTTAAGCGCCGGCGGCGACTGTTGCGCCGGCACACTATGAAGGACGGCAGTTTTGTCAGTTACGCATCTGGACTCGATCGAGGGCACCCGGGGATCCGAAGGCAGCCGCAAACCGCCGCAGGACATTCCTGCCGAGCAGTCCGTGCTGGGCGGCATGATGCTGTCCAAGGATGCCATTGCCGACGTCGTGGAGATTCTCCGCGGCCAGGACTTCTACCGCCCGGCGCACGAGACCATCTATGAAGCCATCATTGACCTCTACGGGCGGGGCGAGCCCGCCGACGCCGTCACCGTCTCGGACGAGCTGACCAAGCGCGGCGAAATTAACCGGATCGGCGGCCCGGCCTACCTTCACGAGCTGATCCAGACCGTACCCACCGCCGCAAACGCCGGCTACTACGCCGAAATCGTGGCCGAACGGGCCGTCCTGCGCCGGCTGGTCAACGCCGGAACCAAGATCGTCCAGCTCGGCTACGGGCAGGACGGCGAGGTGGAGGACCTGGTCAACCAGGCGCAGGCCGAGGTTTACGCCGTGGCCGAGCGCCGCACCGCCGAGGACTACGTCGTCCTCAAGGACGTGATGGAATCCACCGTGGACGAGATCGAGGCGTCCGGGCACCGCGGCGAGGGCATGGTGGGCGTTCCCACCGGATTCTACGAACTCGACGAACTGACCCACGGGCTGCACCCCGGCCAGATGATCGTCATCGCGGCCCGCCCCGCCGTCGGCAAGTCCACCTTTGCGCTGGACTTCGCCCGGTCGGCCGCGATCAAGAACAACCTCGCCACGGTCATGTTCTCGCTGGAAATGGGCCGCAACGAGATAGCGATGCGCCTGCTGTCAGCGGAGGCCACCATCGGACTGCAGGATCTTCGCAAGGGCACCATCAAGGACGAGCAGTGGTCCAAAATCGCCACCACCATGGGCCGGATGAACGATGCCCCGCTGTTCATCGATGACAGCCCGAATATGTCGCTGATGGAAATCCGTGCCAAGTGCCGGCGGCTGAAGCAACAGCACGACCTCAAACTGGTCATCCTCGACTACCTTCAGCTCATGAGCTCGGGCAAGAAGGTCGAATCGCGGCAGCAGGAGGTCTCCGAATTCTCCCGCGCGCTGAAGCTGCTGGCCAAGGAACTCCAGGTCCCGGTGATTGCGCTCTCGCAGCTGAACCGTGGCTCCGAGCAGCGCCAGGACAAGCGCCCCATGGTCTCGGACCTCCGCGAGTCCGGCTCCATCGAGCAGGACGCCGACATGGTCATCCTGCTGCACCGCGAGGACGTCTATGACAAGGAGTCCCCGCGTGCCGGCGAGGCGGACATCCTCATCGCGAAGCACCGTAACGGCCCCACCAAGGACATTGTGGTCGCGTTCCAAGGCCACTACTCCCGCTTCGCCAACATGGCCGGCGATGCGGGCGGCGGCGGCTTCTAGCGTGCCCCCGGCTCCTAGAGCAGGTGGTTGGGCAACCGGTTTCCTGGTGCCCGGCCCCGGATTTCGAGCAGCTCACGGGCATGGGCGTGCAGCCGCTTGTCCTCCTCGGACACCGGGACCCACTCCGGGACCGGAACCGAGGTGCCACTTTCGTCGCGGGCCACCATGACGGTCAGGCAATACGTGGTGAGGTTCAGTTCGTGGCCCTTGGGGTCGCCGGAGCGGACGTGAACGGCAATGTGCATGCCTTTCGTCCCCGTATAGACCAGCCTGGCCTCCACCTCCACCAGGTGGCCGATCAGCAACGGCCGGTAGAACCGCACGCCGCCGGAGAAGACCGCCACCGTGTCCATTCCGCAGTAGCGCGAAGCGCAGACGTAGGCGGCCTCGTCGATCCACTTCATGACGATTCCGCCGTGCACCTTGCCGCCCCAGTTCACGTCCGTGGGGGCGGCCATGAAACGCAGCGTGACGCGCTCGGCGGTCCCGGCGTCGGTGTATTCCTGGCCGCTCATGGCCTGGACGATGTCTTCGCGGACCTTGATCCGCGCCAGCGCGTGCTCGCGCTGCTCGATTTCCTCCGGCGTTGCCGGGACCCACTGCGGCACCGGAATCGGTTTTCCGTCCTCGCCGACCGCCACGAAAATCACCATGCACTGGCTACGCATGGTGGCCGGGCCTCCCTTCGGATCGCCGGAGGACACCACGGTGCGGATGTGCATCGAGGACGTGCCGGTGTAAACAATGGTGGCCGTGACTTCCACCATGTCGCCGCTGTTGACCGGATCCGCGAAGTGGATGTTCCCCACATAGGCGGTCACACAATACGACTTCGCCCAGCCCACGGCGGCGGCATAGGCCGCCTTGTCCACCCATTCCAGCACCGTTCCGGCGTCCACCGAGCCGCTGTGGCCGACGTCCATGGGGGCGGCCAGGAAACGCAGGGTGACGGCATTGGCGGAAGTCTCAGTCATGGATGTGAGTGTACTGAGCGGCTGCCGCAGCGTCGCGGGCGGCCGACACATTCCCCGCAGCCGCCGCCACAGAGAAGCCAAGGGGCGGCCACCCGAAGACGGCCACCCGAAGGTGACCGCCCGGCGTCGCGCGCTGCTGGAAGCCGACGAAGTGGTTGAGAAGTCAACCAATGCGAAGCCGCGCGTCGGACTGCCGCTAGGGTGGTGCCGTGCCAGCCTCCGCCCCGACCCCCGCAGCACCCCCGTCTCCGGCACACCGGCGTCGGGAAATCCTCCGCCTCGCGGTGCCCGCTTTCGGTGCGTTGATCGCGGAGCCGCTCTTCCTGCTGGCGGACTCCGCGATTGTGGGGCATCTCGGGGTGGCCCAGCTCGCCGGCGTCGGACTGGCCTCGGCGGTGCTGCACACCGCGGTGGGCCTGATGGTGTTCCTGGCCTACTCCACAACCCCCGCCGTGGCACGCGCGATCGGTAACGGCCAGCTGCCCAGGGCGCTGGCGGCCGGCCGCGACGGTGTCTGGCTCGCGCTGCTGCTGGGCGTTGTCCTGGCGGTGGCCGGATTCCTGGCCGCCGAGCCGCTGCTGGGCCTGATGGGCGCCCGCGGCGAGGTGCGTGACTTCGCCGTGGAATACCTGCGCTGGTCCATGCCCGGTCTGGTGGCCATGCTGCTGATCTTCGCCGGCACCGGGGTGCTCCGGGGGCTGCAGGACACCCGGACCCCGCTGGCCGTGGCCGCCGCCGGATTCACCGTCAATATCGTGCTCAACCTCTTCCTCGTCTACGGACTGCGGCTCTCCGTCACGGGATCCGCCCTGGGCACCAGCATCGCCCAGTGGGCCATGGCACTGGTCTACGTGGTGATGGTGCAGCGCAATGCGCGCAACCAGGGGGTGTCGCTGCTCCCGGACTGGCGCGGTATCCGGTCCCTGGCCGGGGTCGGTTCGTGGCTGATGCTGCGCACGCTCAGCCTGCGCATCGCGATCCTCGCCACGGTGCTGGTGGCCACCGCCCAGGGCCCGGTCAACCTGGCCGCCCACCAGCTGGCGATGACCGTCTTCACCTTCCTGGCCTTCGCCCTCGACGCCCTCGCGATCGCCGCCCAGGCCCTGATCGGCAAGGAACTTGGCGCCTCGAACCCGGCGGCGGCGCGGGGGCTCACCGGGACCATGATCCGCTGGGGCCTCGGCTTCGGAGTGCTGACCGGGATCCTGCTCGCCGCCGTCGCGCCGTGGGCCGGACTGCTGTTCACCTCCGACGCCGGGGTCCGGTCCGCGCTCACGCTCGCCCTGTGGATGCTGGCCGCCGGGCAGCCGATCGCGGGCTACGTCTTCGTTCTCGACGGGGTGCTGATCGGCGCCGGCGACGCGCGCTACCTCGCGATTGCCGGCGTCGTCAATCTCGCCGCCTACCTTCCGCTGCTGCTGGTGGTAGGGCTGGCCGGGGCCGACGGCGGCGCGGCGCTGCTCTGGCTCTGGGCGGCCTTTTCGCTGGGCTACATGAGCGCGCGGGCCATCACGCTGGGCCTGCGGGCCCGCACGGACCAGTGGATGCTGCTCGGCGACCGCTGACGCCGCCCGGAACCGGCACGCACTAAACTGGGCGGGTGACTCACCCCGCGGACCCCCACGCCCCTACTGCCCTGCCCGCCGCCACGGACCTCTGGAAGCCGGTGCTGCTGCGCGCCGTCATCGCGCTGGCGTTCGGCGCCCTGACGGTCTTCTGGGCGGCGCCGCCCGTCGCCGGTATGGGCTGGGCCGGCGGAAGCTACCTGCTGGCCACCGGCCTGGTGCTGATCTGGAGCGTCAAAAAGACCGGCCTGCGGCACGGGGACCGGACCGCCAAGACCCTCTCGGCCGCGGGGGCAGTCCTGGTGGGAACCGGCGCGGCCCTCGGCCTGCTCGCCGGCAATCTGGTGTTTGGGATCATCGGAGCCCTCGGCCTGGGCCTCGCCGGCGCCGCGGAGCTCTACCTGGGCCTGGCCACCCGGCGCCGCTCCGTCCTGGCGCGGGACTGGATCGCCTCCGGCGTGATCGGCCTCGGTACCGCGGCGGCGCTGCCGTTCTTCATAGACCTCGGCCCGCATGCGCTGCTCGGCGTCGCGGGCGGCGGCGCGATCCTCGGCGGTGTGCTCTGGGCCCTGGCCGGGCTGACCCTGCGGCACGATGCGCGGGACGTTTCCGCCGAGGCCGTAAACTAGTAGCGACAGGTTCTACCCGGCGTAGAACAACCGCGGTATCACGACTGCCACGCCTGCCCGGCGCTGGCGGCAGGAGGAAAGCACCTTGGCAGAGCAGAAATCAGGAGAACGCCGCAGCCTGCGGACCTCGGTCAAGGGACCGCTCATGTTCTCCGCGTTCTGGGCAGTGCTGGCCTTCGTCGCCGTCCTGATCTTCGCGTCCGGCGGCAGCGCCAAAACGCCCCGCTTCGACCTGGCCTTTACCGGCGCAGGCATCGCCTTCATCGTCACGCTGGTCATCGCGGCCATGCTCTCGATGAGCTACAAGGACAACGCCGAGCACCTTGGCAAAGGCTCCGGCATCAACCTGAGTTCCAAGTCGCCGTCGTCCCATGGCGGCCACGCCGCGCCGCCGGCCCCCGGCTCCGAGTCCCGCGGCGAGGGCCGCGAAGAGCGCGGCGACGTCCTCTAGTCCGCCCGCTAGGACGCCGCTTTCCGGGCCCGGTACGCCGCCACGTGCGCCCGGTTGGCGCAGTTTCCCGTGTCACAGTAGCGCTTGGACCGGTTCCGGCTGAGGTCCAGCACGACGGCGTCGCAGTCGTCCGCGGCGCAGACCAGCATCCGGTCCATTTCCTTGCTGCGGATGACGTCCACCAGGGCCATGGCGGCCTCGGTGCTCATCCGGTCGGCCAGCGGCGCCTCGGGTGTGGTGGCGTGCAGGTGCCAGTCCCAGCCGTCATGTTTGGTCAGCTGCGGGAGGGCCTTCGCCTCGCGCAGCAGGCGGTTGACCGTGTCCACCGCGGCGGCCTCGTCGGCCAGCCACAGGGCCGCGAGCTCGGCACGCAGCCGGTGCACGCTGGCCAGTTCGTCGGCATCCCGCCGCCGGGAGCCGCTGAAGCCCTCGGTCTCGAGGAAGCGGTCCAGCTCAGCGATAGTCGATAGCTGCTCCGCCCCGTTGGCCGCCGTGTTGATCAGGCCGACCACCGAGCGCAGCGCAACTTCCGTGTCAGGGGCAAATACCATCTTGACTCCTTACGTTCGCCGGGCGTACTGTCATGACCATAACCCAACTTTACTCCTGACAGGAGGCAGCCCGTGTCTGCCGCACGCCACCCCGCCGGGGCCCCGGCCCAGAACCGCACCCCGGTCCGCGGTGCCGGGACGCCGGACGCCTCGGGCTTCCTGGCCTCCGGGCTGGGCATGGCCTTGTTTTCCTCGGCCGTGTTCGGACTCTCCGGCTCCTTCGCCAAGGCGCTGCTGGAAACGGGCTGGACGCCGGGCGCCGCGGTTACCGCCCGGCTCACCGGAGCCGCGCTGGTGCTGGCCGTCCCGGCCCTGCTCGCCCTGCGCGGCCGCTGGCATCAGCTCCGCGACAACTGGCTCACCGTCCTGCTGTTCGGGCTGGTCGGTGTGGCCGCCTGCCAGCTGTTCTACTTCAATGCCGTTGCCCGGCTTTCGGTCGGCGTCGCGCTGCTGCTCGAGTATCTCGCCCCGGTCATCATTGTGCTGTGGCTCTGGACGGCGAGCCGGACAAGGCCGCGGCCCCTGACGATCGCCGGCACCCTGCTCTCCCTGGCGGGCCTGGTCCTGGTGCTGGACCTCACCGGAGCCGTGAAGATCGACCTGGTCGGCGTGCTGTGGGGCATCGCGGCGGCCGTCTGCTTGGCCATCTATTTCTTCATTACCGCCAAAGAGAATGACACGCTGCCGCCGATCGTGCTGGCCTCCGGCGGGCTGATGGTCGGCGCACTCGTTATGTGGCTGGCTGCCGCCACCGGGCTGCTGCCGATGGCCGCGAGTACGGCGGACACCAGGCTGGGCCCCTGGATCACGCCGTGGTGGGTGGCGCTGGGCGGGCTGGTGATCCTCGCGACCGTGCTCGCTTACGTCTCCGGCGTGGTGGCCGCGCGGGCGCTGGGCTCCAAGGTGGCCTCCTTTGTTTCGCTGACTGAGGTGCTGTTCGCCGTCATCTGGGCCTGGCTGCTCCTGGGTGAGCTTCCCGGCCCGGTGCAGCTGCTGGGCGGACTGCTGATCGTCGGCGGGGTGGTGCTGGTCCGGCTCGACGAACTGCGCCGCGCGGCGCCGCTGCCCGCCGAACTCGACCACGCCAACGACGTCGAGCCCGTCCCCTAGGCGGCTGGCCTGCCCGGTCGCCCGGGACTTAAACGGGAGGGCCCGGACGCGGGTGCGTCCGGGCCCTCCGTGACCAAGTTCGGCCTTAGTTGGAGGAAGCGCTTTCCTGGTCGGCGGCATTGCGGCTGGCCTGCTGGCTGGCCTGCTGCAGGGCCTGGGCCGCCCGGGTGAGGTTGGCCGAGTGCTCGCCGTTCCACTCGTTCCGGAACTTCGTCGCGTCCGGTCCCATCCAATCTGTCGACCCCAGCGCCTTGGTCAGGAGCGACCTCTGGTTGTCGATCTCCTGCGAACCCGCCAGCAGCTTGGACCCCAGCGCCTTGAGCTGAGTAACATCCGCACCCCACATAGCCATTGAAAAAACTCCTTAGTTCATCGGACCCGAACACTCTCGGCATCCCCAGCGGCCCCCGGCTGTTCCGGAAGATCCAATGCCTCGAACCTACCCTGCCCCGCAAAAATCTGTCGATGGGCAGCACTCCCCATCGGGCTACTTGCCGAAGCTGCGCAGCCGCAGCGAGTTGGCCACCACCAGCACGGAGCTGGCCGCCATTGCCGCGCCGGCGATCATCGGATTCAGCAGCCCCAGCGCGGCCACCGGAATGCCGACCGCGTTGTAGAAGAACGCCCAGAAGAGGTTGGTCTTGATCGTGGCCAGGGTCCGGCGGGACAGCTCGATTGCCTGGGCGACCTGTCCCAGCTCGTTGCCCATCACGGTCAGGTCCGCGGCCTCGATGGCGACGTCGGTGCCGGAGCCCATCGCGATGCCCAGGTCCGCCTGGGCGAGGGCCGCGGCGTCGTTCACGCCGTCGCCGGCCATGGCCACGGTGGCCCCGGCGGCCTGCAGCGTCCGCACGGCCTCCACCTTGCCCTCCGGCAGGACACCGGCGAAGACGTCCTCCGGCGGAATGCCGACGGCGGCGGCCACCTGGCCTGCCACCGCGGCGTTGTCGCCGGTCAGCAGGATGGGCCGCAGCCCCAGTTCGCGCAACCGCGCGATGGCGGGCGCGGAGCCGGGCTTCAGGGTGTCGCGCAGGCTGACGATGCCGGCCGGTTCCCCATCCACGGCCACCCAGATGGCGGTCGCTCCGGCGGCCTCGGCCGCTGCAAGAGCTTCCTGCTGCGGGCCGGAGACCGTGACGCCGTTCTCCTGCAGCCAGCCGGAGCGTCCCACCGTGACGACGCGCCCTTCCACGGTGCCACGGACGCCGCCGCCGGGGGCGGAGTGGAAGCCGATGACGTCGGGCAGCCGGGCGGCGTCGCCGGTTTTCCGCTCCGCGGTCAGCGCCGCTGCCGCGATGGCCCGGGCGATGGGGTGCTCGGACGCGGCCTCCGCCGCTCCGGCGAGCCGCAGCACCTCGCTGTCCCCGAACGGGGCGAACGCGCGGGTGCCTGTGACGGCAAGGTGTCCGGTGGTGACGGTGCCGGTCTTGTCCAGCAGGATCGTGTCCACGGTGCGGGTGTCCTCCAGCACCTGCGGGCCCTTGATCAGGATGCCCAGCTGGGCGCCGCGGCCGGTGCCGGTCAGCAGCCCCACCGGGGTGGCGAGGCCCAGGGCGCAGGGGCAGGCGATGACCAGCACCGCGACGGCGGCGGTGAAGGCAGCGCGGAGCTCGGCGTCGCTGATTTCGGGGCCGGCCGAGAGCAGCCACGCGCCGAAGGTGAGCGCGGCGATGGCAAGGACCACCGGGACGAAGACGGCGCTGATGCGGTCTGCGAGCCGGGCGATCGGGGCCTTCGCCGACTGTGCCTGGGAGACCAGCCGGCCCATCTGGGCCAGGGTGGTGTCGGCGCCGACCCGCGTGGCGCGGACCAGGATCCGCCCGGAGGTGTTGATGGTCGCGCCGGTGACCGGGCTGTCCGGACCAACTTCGACCGGTACCGATTCGCCGGTCACGAGGGAGGCGTCGACAGCGGAGGTCCCTTCGGTGACCACACCGTCGGTGGCGATCTTCTCGCCGGGGCGGACGACGACGACGTCCCCGACCTGGAGCCGGTCCGCGGGAATCTTCACTTCCGTGCCGTCGCGCAGCACGGTGGCATCCTTGGCGCCCAGGTCCAGCAGGGCCTTGAGCGCGTCGCCGGCCTTGCGCTTGGCGTTGGCCTCCAGGTAGCGGCCGAGCAGCAGGAAGGTGGTGACGACGGCGGCGACCTCGAAGTACAGGCCGGCGGAGCCCATCCCCTCCATGCCCGGATGTTCGGTGAGGCGGGGATCGGCCAGGAGCTGCCAGGCGGAGAAGACGTAGGCGGCCGTCACACCGATCGACACCAGCGTGTCCATGGTGGATGACAGATGCCGGGCATTGACCGCCGCGGCCCGGTGGAACGGCCACGCCGCCCAGGTGACCACGGGCAAGGCGAGGGCGCCGGCAACCCAGCCCCAGTTCGGAAACTGGACTGCCGGGACCATGGAGAGCACAAAGACCGGCACGGTGAGGGCGGCCGCGGCGATCAGCCTGGGCCGCAGCTTCGCCGCCGTGCCAAGTGCGGGGTCCTCGGCCGCGGCGGCCGGCGCCTGCGGAGTCCTGACGGTGGCCTTGTAGCCGGCGGCGTTCACGGTGGCGGCGATTTGTTCGTCCGTGATGTTGGCCGGGACGGTGACCCGGGCGGACTCCAGCGGGAGGTTGACCGAAGCCTGCACGCCGTCGAGCTTGCCGAGCTTGCGTTCGACCCGGCCGACGCAGGAGGCGCACGTCATGCCCTCGATGTCGAGCTCAATCACCCGGCTCCCGGGCTGGTCCAGCAGTTTCGCGTTGCTCACGGTATGTTCCTCTCGTCCTGCTTGGTGAAGTCCTGCCCGGTGAAGTCCTGCCCGGCTCCGGCCGGGGTACCGCCGAATCCCGCGGCGGGGTTCAGGCCTCGTTCGCGACCACCAGGTAGCCCGCTTCGGCGACTGCCTCGCCGATTTCGGCAGGGGAGAGCTCCTTGTTCGAGGTGATCGTGACGGTGGAGATCCCGCCGGCGTTGAGGTCGACGTCGACGCTTTCGACGCCTGCCAGCGACTCAAGTTCTTCCGAGACGGAGGACACGCAGTGCCCGCAGGTCATGCCGGATACCTCGACGGTGGTGGAAACGGTGCTCATGGCTTGCTCCTTGGTGGGGGACTGGTCATGGTTGATCAGTCCTATTGTGTGGTGGGTGGTGGTGCCGCTACCGCAGCAGGCGCCCGATGGCATCGGTGGCCTCCTTGACTTTGAAGTCGATGGCTTCGGCCCGGAGGTCCGGATCCGGCTCCGCGGCTGCCCCGACGACGCAGTGCCCGATGTGTTCCTCCACCAGCCCGAGGCTGACGGCATGCAGGGCCTTGGTGACGGCGGCAACCTGGGTCAGGATGTCGATGCAGTACTTGTCTTCATCGACCATCCGGGCGATCCCGCGGACCTGGCCCTCGATCCTTTTGAGCCGCTTGAGGTAAGCGTCCTTGTTCGCGGAGTAGCCGTGCTGCTGGGCCGGTGCGCCGTCCAGCGTGCCGGCAGGGGAGGCTTCGGACTCGTTCATGCCACCCAACATATACCCCCTAGGGGTATATGGCAAGTACCCTCCGGGGGTACCGCGGTGTTATGGGAACGGTCCGGAAATTAAAGAGCTCCGGAGTGCGTTATTGGGGGATACGCACTCCGGAGCAGCTATGGGGTAGGGGGTTTCCCGCCTACGGATACAACCTTACGGGGCGGTAGGGACGATGCGCCAGCACCTCGAATAACTACTTTCGCTTTATTTTCCCGGGCCCGTTAGGGGCCGCGGGGTGCCCGGCGGGCGCCGGCGGTCCGTGCCGGGACCATCAGGACCGGACGGTCCTGATGCTGGCTCAGCCAGGCCGCTACCGACCCGTTGAGGGCGGCGCTGAGCCGGTGTCCCAGTCCCGGCTCCGGAGTGCCCACGATGATCATGGCTGCGCCGGCCTCCGCAGCCAGCCGCCCGAGCGCCCGCGCCGGATCCCCGGCCAGCGTCCGCAGGCTCCACGGCACCCCGGCGCCGTCGCAGGCGGCCGCGATGCCGGACCGCAGCGCTTCGGCGGTCGCCTGGATCTCGGCGCTGTCCGCTTCGGGGTGGAGCGAGAGCCGGTGGGCGGAACGTGCCGGATCCCATTCCACGAGGAAGCTGGCCTCGTCCACGTAGGCGCAGAGCAGCGGTGCGGCCAGGCTATTCGCCAGGGCCGCCGCCGTTTCCAGCACCTCGCGCGGCTGGCCCGGCAGGACGCCGACCACCAGGGGTGCGGGGCTCGTGCGCTCGGCAGGCATACTCGATTGTTGGCCCGGCCTTCCTCCCCGGCTAGGGCCTTCCTCCCCGGTCCCTTGCCCGCCTCCCGCCCCGGACCTACCGTGGAAGGACACGGAAAGGCGGGCAGCGGTGGAAATCTTCATGTGGTGGCTGGACCTGGATCTCGCCAGCAAGGAATGGCTGCGTGCGAACCTGCGGGCCGACGAATTGCCCCTGCCGGTGCTGCAGGGCATCGCGGAAGCCGGCGGCCCGCACCCGGACAAGGCGTCGGGCGTGCTGAGCGCCGCCGACTGGGACTTCGTCGAAACCCAGTCCGAATTCGTCGATTGACTGGCGAAAAACCATTGCGGCCTCCGGGCCGCAGTGGTTGCATGTAGGGCATGGCTACCGCAGAGAGTTATGTCCTGGCGATTGGAACCAAAAAAGGCCTGTGGCTGGCAACCAGCCCGGACCGTCGGGAGTGGTCCCTCTCCGGCCCGCACTTCCTGATGAGCGAGATCCCCAGCATCGGCATTGACACCCGTGAAGGCAGGACCCGGATCCTGGTCGGGGTCCGCTCGGAACACTGGGGACCTACCGTCTTCCACTCCGACGACCTCGGCGAAACATGGGACGAGCCCGAAAACGGTGCCATCCGCTTCCCCGAGGACACCGACGCCGCGCTGGAGCGCGTCTGGCAGATCTATCCCGACGCGGAGTCCCGCCCCGGCGTCGTCTGGGCCGGTTGCGAGCCGATTTCGGTCTGGAAATCCACCGACGGCGGCCAGCACTTCGAGCTTAACCGCGGTCTGTGGGACCACCCGCACCGCAGCGAATGGGGCGCCGGGTACGGCGGGGCCGCGGCGCATTCGATCGTCGTCCACCCGGACGGCGAGAAGGTGCACGTCGCCATGAGCACCGGCGGCGTGTACCGCTCGCTCGACGGCGGGACCTCCTGGGAGCCGCGGAACAAGGGGATCTCCGCGTACTTCATGCCCGATCCCAACCCCGAATTCGGCCAGTGTGTCCACAAGATCGCCGCGGACGCGGCCGTGGACGGGCGGCTGTACGCGCAAAACCACCACGGCGTCTACCGCAGCGACGACGACGCCGAGAGCTGGGAGTCGATCGCCGAGGGGCTGCCGGCCGATTTCGGCTTCGTTATGCTGACGCATCCGCGCCGCGCCGGCACGGCCTGGGTCATTCCGCTGAAGGCCGACGGCGAACGGATCCCGCCGGGCGGAAAGCTGGCCGTGCACCGGACCGACGACGCCGGCGCGAGCTGGAAGCGGCTCGACGCCGGGCTGCCGGAGTCCGAATTCAATGCCGTGCTCCGCGACGCCGCCTGCGTCGACGCGGCCGAACCCGCCGGCGTCTATTTCGGCACCCGCGGCGGCAGTGTCTACGCCAGCGCGGACGAGGGCGAACACTTCACCGAGGTGGCCTCCCACCTGCCCGACGTCCTCTGCGTCCGGGCCGCGCAGGTGGCCGGAGCCCGGGTTCCCGGGGCGCAGCCCGCCGCCGCGGCGGCCTCCGCCTGAGGCTGCGCCGTGCCGGAGATCAGCGTGCTGCTCCCCAGCGTCCTGGCGCCGCTGGCCGGCGGGCAGTCCGTCCTGACGGCGCCCGCGGACGCGGCCGTGACCATCGAAGGGCTACTGGATTCCGTGACGGGGAAGTTCCCGGCCCTGTCCAGGAGGTTGCGGGACGAGACCGGTGCCGTCCGCCGCTACGTGAACATCTACGTCAACGGGAATGAGATCCGGCGGCTGCAGGGCCTGGGCACGGAAGTGGCGCCGGGTCAGGAGGTCCTGATCATCCAGTCCGTCGCCGGCGGCTGACCGCGCCTACCGGGTACCGGCCAGCCGCCTGCGGGCAACCGGCCGGCACCCCCGAGCGGGTGCGCGCGGGCCGGTCGTTCAGCGTCCCGAGCACCCGGCGCCAGGCCTTGCTCAAATCGTTGACAATTGTGTCTGCGATCCGTACCGTCGGTCTCGGGCGGTCGTGACTGATCGCGTCGATTCCTAGCAATGGTGCGACAGGAAGGTGCTCCGGTGGCCGCGAGCCTGAGCCTCAAGGACGTGAACCTGCATTTCGGCGGGGTCAAGGTGCTGCAGGACGTGAGCTTCGACGTCGAGCCCGGTGCGATCTTCGGCCTGGTCGGTCCCAACGGGGCCGGCAAGACCTCGCTGTTCAACTGCATCAGCGGCCATTACAAGCCCAGCTCCGGATCAATCACCATCAGCGGCACCGAGGTGTCCGGAAGTGCCCCGTCCCGCCTGGCCCGGCTGGGCCTGGCGCGCACGTTCCAGCACCCCGCCCTGCAGCTGAATGCCACCGTGCTGCAGAATGTGCTCCTCGGCGGGCATATCCGGCTTCCCGGCGGACCGGTGTCCTGGGCGCTCCGGCTGCCGTACACCGCCCGCGCCGAGCGCGGCATCCGTGCCGAGGCGCTCGAACTCCTGACCCGCGCCGGGCTCGGCTGGGCCGCGGACCTGCCGGCCGATGAGCTTTCGCACGGGCTGCACAAGGGGGTGGAGCTGTGGCGGGCCCTGCTCTCCAAACCCGCTTTGCTGCTGCTCGATGAGCCCGCGGCCGGACTCTCGCACGGCGAGGTGGAACAGTTCATCGCGACGGTGAAACGGATCCGCGCCGAGCAGGACATCACCATCATCATCGTTGAGCACCACATGGGACTCATCTCGGCGCTCACCGACCAGGTCGTGGTGCTCGACCACGGACGCAAGCTGATGGCAGGCACCGCGGCAGAGGCGCAGTCCGATCCGCGCGTCATTGAGGCCTACATCGGGAAGGACGCCGCGGATGACGCTGCTTGAACTCACCGACGTGACCGCGTCCTACGGTCCCGTGCAGGTGATCGACGGGGTCTCGCTCAGCGTGCCGGAGGGCGGCTCCGTCGGCATCCTCGGCGCGAACGGCGCCGGCAAGACCACCACGCTGCGCGCGATCAGCGGCACGGTGCGCACCGGCGGCCGGATCACCTTCGACGGACGTGACATCCGGGGCCTGCGCCCCGACCAGGTCGCCGCCCTGGGGATCGCCCACGTCCCGGAGGGCCGCGGGACGCTCGGCCAGCTGAGCGTCCGGGAGAACCTGATGGTCGGCGCGTACCTCCGCAGGGGCCGGCAGGCCATCGCCGCGGACATCGACTACTGCCTGGACCTGTTCCCGCAGCTGCAGGACCGGGTTGGCTCCCGCGCGGCCGCACTCTCCGGCGGTGAGCAGCAGATGCTCGCCGTGGGCCGGGCCTTTATGGCCAAGCCGCGGCTGTTGCTGCTCGACGAAGCGTCGCTGGGCCTGGCGCCCAGCACGGCCAGGACCGTGTACGACGCGATCCGCCGGCTCCGGCGCGAGTCGGGGATCGCCATGCTCGTCGTCGAGCAGAACGCCAACCTGGCCTTCTCGCTGGTCGACACGGCGACCGTGCTCGAAACGGGCCGCAACGTGCTGACCGGGTCCTCCGCCGAACTCAAGGGCATGGACGAGATCCGCCGCGCCTACCTGGGGGGTTGAACGGAGATGGGAACCTTTATCCAGCTCGTCGTCGACGGCCTCTCGACCGGCTCAATCTACGCCGCCCTCGCCCTCGCGATCGTGCTCGTGAACCAGGCGACCGGCCTGATCAACTTCGCCCAGGGCGGCATGGCCGTGCTGTCCAGCTACATCGCCTACGCCTTCGTCAAGACCGGCCTGCCGCTGATCCTCGCGATCCTCATCGCCGTGGTGCTCTCCTTCTTCATCGGCGCGCTGGTGGAGCGGTTCCTGGTCCGCCGGTTCGAACGCGGCGATCCGGACACGGCCGTGGTGGTGACAATCGGGTTGCTCACCCTTGTCACCGGCATCGCCGCAGTGCTCTGGGGCTACAACAACCTCGGATTCCCGTCGCTGTTCCCGCTCACCAGCGTGGAAATCCTCGGCGCGGTGGTGAGTGTCCGGTCGCTGGCCACCACGGTGACCATCGTGGTGATCATGGTGGTGCTGCAGCTGTTGTTCCTCCGCACCAAGCTCGGGCTCGCGCTCCGCGCCGTAGCGGACAACCCGGCGTCGGCAGCCTTTTCCGGCCTCCCGGTGGGCCGGCTGCTGATGGTCGGCTGGGGACTGGCCGCGACCCTCGGGGCGATCGCGGGCGTCCTGGTCGCCCCGCAGCTGACACTGACGCCGGGCATGCTAGATACCGCCCTGGTGTACGCGCTCGCCGCCGTTATCCTCGGCGGCCTGAGCAGCCCGATCGGCTGCGTCGTGGCCGCCTCGGCGATCGGCGTGCTGGAGAACCTGGTGGCCGTCTACGTGCCCCTGATCGGCCATGACCTGAAGATCGCCGTCCCGTTCGTCCTGATCTTCGTCATCCTCATCCTCCGTCCCCAGGGCCTATTCGGCAGAAAGGTCGTGGTGAGGGTCTGATGGCTACCGTAGCGTCCGCTTTCCGCAACCGGCCGGCACGGATTGCCCTGGGCCTCGTGGCCGCGGTGGTGCTGATCGTTGCCCCGCTCGTCCTCCCCGCGTTTGCGAACCAGACCCTGGTGCGCATCGGCGTTTACGCCGTCGCGGTGCTGGGGCTGAACATCGTCATGGGCTACACCGGACAGGTCAACCTCGGGCAGATCTTCTTCGTCGGGCTCGGCGCCTACGTCACCGCCTACGGCGTCAACCAGGGCTGGAACATTCTGGTGGTGTTCCTTGCGGCCTGCGCTGTCGCGGGGATTGTCGGGCTGCTGGTGGCGCTGGCCGCTGCCCGGCTCGGCGGCCTGGCGATCGCCATGGTGACCATTGCCCTGCCGATTGTCGGCGTCCCCCTGGCCAAGCGCCTCTCGGAGTTCACCGGCGGTTCGCAGGGCATCTCGGCCCGCTTCTCGGATGCCCCCGACTGGTCTGGCCTGTACAGCGACCAGTGGCAGTTCTACATCGTGCTGCTGGTGACCGCTGTGGCGTTCCTGCTGGCCCGGAGCCTGGTGCAGGGCAAGTACGGCAGGGCCTTCGCGGTGGTGCGCGAAAACGAAGCCGTCGCCGCCTCGATGGGCGTCTCGCCCTACCGCACCAAGGTGCTCGCGTTCACCATCGCCTCGATCTTCGGCGGCGCCAGCGGGTTCCTCTACCTCGCGGCCGTGCAGTACACCTCACCGGAGACCCTCAGCTTCGGCCACTCGATCAGCCTCGTTGCGGCGATGGTCATCGGCGGCGCCGGCAGCATCGCGGGCGCGCTCCTGGGCGGCGCCTATTACGTGTTCGTGCCGCAGCTGACGAACGCGATCGATCCGAACTTCACAACCCTCAGCCAGGGCGTGATCCTCCTCGCGGTGCTGTTCCTGTTGCCCGGAGGACTGGTCAGCCTTCCGCGGGTGGTCCGCCGGCTCAGCCGGCGGCGGACCGGCCGCCACCAATCCGGGAATCCCCCGCAGCCCGCTCCTGCGCATCATCCGGTTCCGGACGCCGCGCCGGAGGGAGTCGAAAACACAGAGAGGCAAGACCGACCATGAAGATTAGAACAAAGCCAGGCGGGGTCCTTGGCATCGTTGCGATGGCATCGGTCCTCGCGCTCTCCCTCTCAGGGTGTACCCGCGACGGCGCCGGCCAGGGCGGCGGCTCGGGGGCGTCCCCCGGCATCACGGACACGTCCATCACGCTCGGCATCACCACCCCGCTCAGCGGCGCGACGGCCGGCCCGGGCAAGTGCACCGTCGCTGGCGTCTCCGCCTACTTCGGCGCGGTGAACGCGGCCGGCGGCGTGAAGTTCGGCGACGGCAAGACGCGCACCGTCAACATCAAGTCCTACGACGATGCGTATGATCCGCAGAAGTCGCTGGCCAACTTCCAGCAGATGGTGTCGGACAACGTCTTCGCTGCCACCGCGGGCCTCGGCACGCCGACCAACCGGGCCTTCCGCGACGCCGCGATCAGCCAGAAGGTCCCGCAGGTGCTCGTGATGACCGGCGATCCCTTGTTCAGCGACCGGAAGCAAAGCCCCTGGCAGCTGGGGTTCGTGCCGGTCTACCAGAACGAGGGAGCGGCGTTCGGCAAGCTGCTTGCGGCCTCCAAGGACCAGCACAAGGTCGCCATCTTGTCGCAGAACGACGACTACGGCAAGGGCTACGTCCAGGGCTTCAAGGACGCCATCAAGGGCGCCTCCAACATCTCGGTGGTGGGCGAACAGACCTATGAGGCCACCGACACCTCGGTGGACGCGCAGCTCACCCAGCTGGCGTCGTCGAAGGCCGATGTCTTCTTCAACGCCATGTCGATCACGCCGCTGACCATCGCCGCGCTGCAGAAGGCGCAGCAGATTGGCTGGAAGCCCAGCTGGTTCCTCCCGTCCAACACGTCGAGCCCGACGGCGATCCTCGAGCCGGGCGGCGGGTCCGCCTACCCCGGCGTCTACTCGGTGTCCTTCGCCAAGGCGCCGCAGAGCCCGGCGTTCGCCAAGGATCCCGACGTCGTGAAATTCCTCGCCGAACTCAAGCAGTACGGCAACTACCCGGATATGCCGGCGTTCCCGCACTGTATGTGGAGCTACATGGTGGGAGCCACGCTCGAGCAGGCGTTCAAGTCCATGACCGAGCCGACGCGCGACAGCTTTATGACGGCGCTGCGGAACATCAAGGACCTGAAGGCGCCACTGATGCTCTCGGGCACCGCGGTCGACACGACGGTCGACGGCCAGCCGGCCGTGTCGTCCGTCATCGTGCAGAAATACAACGGCAAGGGCTACGCGACGGCCGAGAACTTCGGTTAGCTAGACCAGCCCGGGGCCGGACCACACCCCGCCCGAGGCCTCCAGCTCATCGATGAGCTGGAGGCCTCGCCGGGCCCAGGCGATCTCGATCCGGGCCCGCTCGACCAGGCCCTCGTAGGTAAAGCGTTTGAACGCTATGGTCCGTTCGCGGTCCTCCGGCTCGGTGACGGCGAGGCGCCGCACCAGCATCGGGTTGGCAGTCTGCGCGATCCGGACCAGTTCACCCTCCCACTGGGCCAGTTCAGCCTCCCACTGGGCGATGTGTCCGCGGAAGAACTCGCGCGCCGCCGCCGGTGACGCCGCCTCCAGGTAGGCGGCCCGCAGGTGGGCGGGGTCGCGGACGCGGGCGTACTCCAGCGGCGTCTGCATCCAGTCGAGGAACGCGCGGTTCCCGGCCTCGGTCACGTGGTAGACGCGCCGGGTGGCGCGCTGGCCCCTGGGCTGCTCTTCGCCCTCGATGAGGCCCTCGGCCTCCATCTTGCGCAGCTCGGGATAGATCTGGGAGTCCGGCGCGTGCCACACGTGGCCGACCGACATGGCGAACTGCTTCTGCAGTTCGTAGCCCGAGAGCGGGCCCACCCGCAGCAGCGCCAGCAGCGCGTATCGCAGGCTCATGCGGCACTCCTTCAGTGGGCGGGGTAGGTACAAGGGGGCGCCGCCGCCCCCTTGTACCGGGGTCCCCAGCCTAGGCCGACTGGTAGTTCGTGCGCCAGCCGCCCTGGTAGGTGGCGCGGGCGACGGTGGAGTAGGGCACCGGGCTGACGACGGCGCGCACCTCGGTCTGCACGTGCGGTTCGACGGCGGCCTTGGCGGTTCCGCCGTTCGGCTCCCCCCAAACGACCTTCAGTTCGGTGCCTTCGGGGACGTTGGGGTCGATCGTCGCCAGCGAGAGGGCCCGCCGTTCGTTCGCGCTGTACCCGGTGAACATCGAGTATCCGACCACCGTTCCGTCGGCGTCCACGACCGAGTCATAGTTGGCCGAGCCGTAGTTCGCCAGCGGCAGGTCGAAGAACTTGTAGCTCGGCCCCTCAACGTTGAACAGCGAGGCGTAGATCGACGTGACATCCTCGGCGTCCCAGGCCAGTGTGACCTTCTTGCGCTGGGCGGCCATGTCCAGCCGCTGCAGGGCGTCGCGGCCGATGAAGTCGTGGTCGAACTTCACGAACGAGCCGTAGCCGAGCTCCCAGGGGGTCAGGTAGTAGTCCTCGATGTTTTCGGACACGAACGAGCCGGCCAGGGTCCCGGTCGCTTCGTAGCCGTCCGCGGGGAGCCACTCGCGGTAGCCGCGCTCGGCCTCGCCGGTGTAGATGGCCGGCAACGGCGAGGGGATCCAGCCTGATTCGAGCGTGTTGGACGGGTAGGCGCGCGACCCGACCGGGACGAGCCCAAACTCGGCGCCGGCCTCGACGATCGCGTCGCGGATGCGGCCGTGGTCGGCGTACGGGCCCCAGATCTCGAGCCCCGGCGCGCCGGCCATGCCGTGGCGGAGGGTGCGGACGGTTGTGCCGTCGATCGTCATGGTCGACATGTTGAAGAACTTGAGCTGCTCGAGCGGGCCCCCGTTGAGCTTTTCGATCACCTGCCAGGCGTTCGGGCCCTGGATCTGGAAGCGGTAGTACTGGCGGGTCACTTGGCTGCCGTAGGGCCGTGACGGCGAACGGCGGTCCACGGTGATGTCAAGATTCCCGTAGCCGCCGGTCTCGCCGTGGTAGAGCAGCCAGTTCGCGGCCGGGGCGCGCCCGACATAGACATACTCGTCCTCCGCCTCGCGGAAGAGGATGCCGTCGCCGATGACGTGCCCGGACTCGGTGGTCGGCACATACTGCTTCGCCTTGTTAACCGGGAACAAGGCGGTCGAATTGATCGCCGTGGACGTGATCAGCTTGATCGCGTCCGAGCCTTTCATGAACAGGTTGTCCATGTGGTGGGACTGGTCGTAGAGCACGGCGGTCTGGCGCCAGGCGGTCTGCTCCTTGATCCAGTTCTGGAAGTCGGCCGGAACCACCGGGTAAATGTACGAGCCGATCTGGGAGTTGCGGAGGAGGTCGACTGCGCCGCGGGACGCGTCGAGGACTTCCTGCAGATTCTTAGGTGCCACGGTGAACCTCTTGTTCTGTGTCGGTTGGTGCTGTCGGACTGTTGGGTCGGGGCTGCGGAAGGAAGCCCGCGGCGCCGGGTTGATGGGTCAGAAAACGATGGTCTGGTTGCCGTGCCGGATGACGCGGTCCTCGGCGTGCCATTGGACGGCGCGCGAGAGCACGGCCCGCTCCACGTACGCGCCGCGGGCCTGGAGGTCGAGCGCCGAATGGGCATGCGTCACCCGGGCGACGTCCTGCTCGATGATCGGGCCCTCATCAAGGTCCTTCGTGACGTAGTGCGACGTCGCGCCGATCAGTTTGACGCCGCGCTCCTTGGCCTTGCGGTACGGGGCCGCGCCGATGAACGCGGGCAGGAAGGAATGGTGGATGTTGATCAGCGGCACCCCCACCCGGTCCAGGAAGTCCGGTGACAGGATCTGCATGTAGCGCGCCAGCACCACAAAATCGACGTTCCCGTCCAGCAGTTTCAGGATCTCGGCTTCCGCCTGGGACTTGTCCTCGCCCAGGGAGGGCACGTGAAAGAAGGGCACCCCGAAGGAACGGACGTCCTCCGCCGTGTTCGTGTGGTTCGAGATCACCATCGGGATGGTCACCGGCAGCTCACCGCGCCGGTGCCGCCACAGCAGTTCGAGCAGGCAGTGGTCCGACGTCGACACCAGGATGGCCATCCGCTTGGGAACGGACCGGTCGGTGAGCGTCCAGGAGAGCCCCAGCGGGGCCAGGGTCTTGTCCAGGTCCGCTTCGATCGCCGGCATCGCGGCGGCAAGGTCGGGCCGGTTGAACACCACCCGCTGGAAGAAATCGCCCGACGTCGGGTCGGACGAGTACTGGTCCAGGGAGACGATGTTCCCGTTGTTGCGGGTGACCAGGGCTGCGACCGCTGCCACAATCCCGGGCTGGTCGGGGCCGTGGACGATCAGGCACGACTGATCCTTCAGCGATTCGGTATGAAGGGCCACCGCCGCCTCCTCAGCCCTGCTCGGCGGTGAAGTGCCGGGCCCACTCCGCCGTCGCCAGCAGGCCTCCGAAGGTGTAGAAATGCAAGCCCACCCGGCCGCCGATCTGCGGCTGCGCCCCCGGCGTATGGGCCGCCAGGACGGCCGCAAGATCGTTGACGAACCGGTCCGGTCCCGCATCCCCCATCAGGTTCGTCAGCGAGAACCCGTACTTCTTCACGATCATCGCGTTGGCGCCGACGCCGAAGCGGCGCGCGAAGCCAAGGAGCCGTTTGATGCCCGCCGGCCCGGGCGTGCCGACGCGGATCGGGGCCTTGATGCCCTTGGCCCGCACGGCATCGATCCAGTCGGCGACCGGGTCGGTGTCGAACGCGAACTGGGTCAGGATGACGGCGCCGAGCTCCTGCTCGGCAAGGGCGGCGGCCTTGTCCTCCAAGGCGCCCCAGAGGCGGTCCTTCGGGATGTCCGGGTGTCCTTCCGGATATCCGCCGATGCCCACCTCGCGGACGCCGAACTGCTGCAGGATGCCGCTGCGGATGACAGCGAGCGAATCCTCGTACGGGCCCTCCGGCGTCGCCGGGTCACCGCCGACGGCGAACACATGTTCGGCGGCGCCGACCTCCTGCAGCCGGCCGAGGAACTCCTCCAGCTGCCCCTGGCTCTTCAGGCGGCGGGCGGAGATGTGCGGAACGGGCACGAAGCCGAGGTCGCGGACTGCCTTTGCGGCGGCCACCCGCATCTCGAGGTCCTCGTTGCCGAGGAAGGTGACGTTGATCCGCGTGCCGGGTGGGATCTGGTTTTTCGCCTCATTCAGGGCGGGGATGTCCTTGCCGGTCATCTCTAGTGAAAAATCCTGGATGAGTTCCAGCGATGCTGCCCGGTTGGTCGCGGGCGTGATTCGAGTCGCCATCGGGGAGTCCTTTCGGTGGGTGCAACGGTGCGCCCACTCCCGACTTTAGCTATGTCGATAGGGACTGTCCATAGGTATTTGCAAGGAAGCGGCGGCCCGCCCCCCGCTGCGCCGGTCAAGACGCAGCGGGGCGTTCCCGCTCCCGGGCTTAGCCCGTGGCGCCGGTCAGACTGCTGACGGGTCAGCAGGCTCCAGGTGGGCGATCGCCCGGGTGTCCTGGAAGGCCCGGACCCCTTCGATCCCCTGCTCCCGGCCCATGCCGGACTGCTTCATGCCGCCGAACGGAGCGCGCAGGTCCAGCCGGGTGGCGCCGTGGTCATTGACCCAGACGTAGCCGCAGACCAGCTTCCCGCCGACGCGGTCCGCCGTGGCGGGGTCAGCGGTCCAGACCGAGCCGCAGAGCCCGGCCCAGGTGGCGTTCGCGGCCTCGATCCCTTCCTCCTCGGTGTCGAACGGGATGAGCGGGATGACCGGGCCGAACTGCTCCTGGGTGACGACGCGCAGCGCGGGGTCCGGGTCGATCACCAGGGCCGGGCGCAGGAAGTTCCCGCCCTGCAGGGCCGGGTCCGTCGGCAGTGACCCGTACTCCCTCACGTCGGCCCCGGCCGCCTTCGCCTCCTCGATGAGCGCGGTGACGAAGGCCTTCTGGGCCGGGGAGTGCAGGGGCCCCATGGTGGTCCCCTCCTGGAGCCCGTAGCCGATCACGGCCTGCTCGAGCCGGCCCGCCAGCCCCGCGACAACCTCGTCCAGGCGCGAACGGTGGACGTAGATCCGCTTCGCGTTCATGCAGATCTGCCCGGTGGTGTCGAAGATCGCGGCGTAGAGCCGGTCCAGATGGGTGTCATCGAGAATGGCATCCGCCAGGATGACGGCGGCGTCGTTTCCGCCGAGTTCCAGCGTCACCCGGGTCAGCGATTTCGCGGCCATCTCCATGATGCGCTGTCCGCCGCCGACGCTGCCGGTGAAGCAAACCTTCGCGACGTCGGGGCTGGTGATGAGGGCGGCCATGTCGGCATCCTTGCCCGTCACGACGTTCAGCACGCCCGGCGGCAGTTTCTCGGCGATCCTCTGGACCACCCGGGCAGTCGCCAGCGGGGCCGTGGGCGGCGGCTTCACGATGGCGGTGTTGCCGGCGAGCAGCGCGTGCGGCAGCGAGGCCGCAAGGATCGCGATCGGCCAGTTGAACGGCACGATTACCGTCACCACGCCCAGCGGCTGGAACGCGACCGTTGTGGTGACCGGGATGCCGGGTGCGGGCGGGAGCACCTTGGTGGCCTCCACCTCGTCGGCAAGCGCCAGGGCAAGGTTCCAGCGGATCTCGAACACCAGCGAGTCGACCCACGCCTCCATCCGGATCTTCCCGTTCTCCTGGGACAGGATGGCGGCGTCCTCGTCGCGGAAGTCGGCGATGCCTTCAAGGGCCGCCCGCATCTGCCCGGCGCGTTCCTGGGCGCTCAGCGCGGACCATCCGGGGTAGGCCGCCTTCGCCGCGGCGATCGCGTCGTCGACGTCGCCGGGGCCCGCCGCGGCCGCGTGCCCGACCGTGACGCCGGGCTTTCCCGGGTCGGCGATCTCCAGGGTCGAGGCCGCCTGGCGCTCGGACCCTCCGATGTACAGTCCGGTTGTCACCGGCGTCGACGTGTTCGTTGCGTTGGTCATCACTTCGCACCTCTCTGTGCAGTATTGCTCTGTGCGGTATTGCCGGGTCCGTTCATTGCGTCGTTCACTGGGCCGCCGGCCACGTTCGGCGTTCCGTGGGTGTGGAAGGTCTCGATCGTTTTCATGCCCCACGCCTGGCCCTTCTTGCGTTCCTCCTGGGTCCATTCCACCACCGGCGAGTCGGGATCCAACAGCAGGCGGGCACCGGCGTTGGCAAATTCGATCCGGTTGCCGCCGGGCTCCCAGACGTAGAGGAAAAAGGTCTGGTTTATGGCATGCTTGTGCGGGCCGGACTCGATGTGGATGCCGTTCTCCAGGAAAATGTCGGCGGCCTTGAGGATGTCCTCGCGGGTGTCGGGGGCGAAGGCGACGTGGTGCAGCCGGTTGCCGTGCTTGAGCCAGTCGTCGGAGTACACAATGTCGTAGGACTTGTTGTTGAAGTGGAACCACCAGGCGGCGTAGCCGCCGTCGTCGAGCTTGATCCGCTCGCTCTCCCGTCCCCCCAGCGCCTTCGCCACGAACTCGCCGTTGGCCACCACGTCCCTGGCCAGGTAATTGATGTGGTCTAGCCGCCTGGCGTTGACGCCGCGGCCGGGGAATGCCGAGGCCTGGTTTTTCAGCGCGGGCTTGTCGTCGGTGGCCACATACCGCTCGGTCTCGTAGTAGATGGCCATGTCGTGCCCGTCAGGGTCGCGGAAGGCATACGCGGGGCCCGTCCCCATCTCACCGTTCACCCAGCCGACGCCGAGGCCGGTGGCCTCGATCGCCGCCACCCGGCGCTCCAGCGCCGCCTGGCTGCTGGTCCGGAAGGACGTCCGGCCGACGCCGGCGTCGGCCGATTCGGTGAGTTTCAGCGTGTAGACCTGGTACTCGTCCCACGTCCGCAGGTAGGCGGACCGCTTCGACCCGGCTCCATCAGCTCCATCAGCTCCGCCGGTTTCCGCGACGACGCGCATGGCCAGCAGGTCGCGGAAGAACCACAGGCTCTTCTCAAAGGTGGGAGTCAGTAGCTCCACGTTTCCCAGGTGGGCGACGTCGAACGAGGTGAACTCGGTCATGGAACTGTCCTCTCTCAGGGGGTGGGTGTCACAGGCGGGGGCGTGGATAGACGCGGCCCTCGAAGATTTTTCGCGCCGTGCGCAGGGCGGCCGAGCCGGTGACGGTGAAGCCGCCGGCGGAGGGCTCGACCCCGACCTCGACGTCGAAGTGGCCGGTGGGATGCTCCACCCGGAACGGGGCGTCCGGCGGCGGCAGCGCGGCAATTCCGTGGCCCACCGATCCGTCCGCCAGCACTCCGGCGGCGACCGTGAGCGCCCCGAGGACGCCGATCGAGGTGTGGACGCGGACGGGCAGGAAACTGCGGGTGGCGATGCTGCCGCCGGCCCGGGGCGGCGCCAGCAGGACCAGCTTGGGCACGGTCGCGCCGGTGACGTCGCCCATGCCCATCAGGCCGGCCGCGGCGAGGCGGAGTTCGGCCAGGCGGGCGGCCAGGCCGGTATCAGCCTCCAGTTCTTCCGGCGGTTCGTCTCCGGTGACGCCGAGGTCGGCGGCACGCAGCAGCACGCTCGGCATGCCGTTGTCGACGCAGGTCAGTTCCACCTCCCCGACGCGGTCCAGGACCCGGCCCGTGGGGAACAGTGCCCCGGTTGACGAGCCCGCGGTGCCTTCGAAGTTGAGCCGAATCGCGGCCGCCGTCCCGGGGACGCCGTCGATCGCGAGGCCTCCGTCGTAGTCCACCGCGCCGCCGGGGGTGGCGAAGCGGGCGGTGGCGATGCTGTTGGTGTTGACCATCCGGATGCGCACTTCGGTCTGCTCCCCGCCGGCCGGCACCAGGCCGCGCTCAAGCGCGAACGGGCCCACCCCGGCCAGGATGTTGCCGCAGTTCTGGCGGCCAGTGACAAACGCCGTGTCGACACCCAGCTGCAGGAACAGGTAGTCCACGTCGGCGCCGTCGTCCGGGGATGGCGCGATGACGGCGACCTTGCTGGTGAGCGGGTGCGCGCCGCCAAGCCCGTCGATCTGCCGGGGGTCGGGGGTGCCCATGATCCGCAGCAGCAGCCCGTCGCGTTCACCGGGGTCCGCAGGCAGGTCCGAGGCGAGGAAATATGCGCCCTTGGAGGTGCCGCCGCGCATCAGGAGGCACGGGATGCCCTCAGCCGCGGCCATCGTCCGCCTCGTACTCCGCCGCGCTCACGTACCGGACGCCTAGCCCGTCCAGCAGGCCGCGGAGCCGGTTCCGGTCCAGGCTCAGCTCTCCGGCGCGGTAGGCCGCGCGCGCTTCGGCCTCTTTCGCTACCCGCGCGTCGGCGGCCTCGAGGGCGGCCCGCACACCGCCGCGCGGCACGCACAGCACCCCGTCGTCGTCGGCCACGATCACGTCCCCCGGGCAGACGAGGGCGCCGCCGACCGTGATCGGCACGTTCACCGAGCCGGCCGTGGCCTTGACCGTCCCCTGCGCGTTGACCGCGGCGGACCAGACCGGAAAACCCATCTCGCGCAGCTCGGCGACGTCGCGGACGCCGCCGGTGGTCACGAGCCCGCGCACCCCGCGGTACCGCAGCGCCGTCGCGAACAGTTCGCCGAACGAGCCGTCCAGGCACGGCGAGGTGGTGGTCACCACCAGCACGTCCCCCTCCTGGCACTGTTCCACGGCCGCATGGATCATAAGGTTGTCCCCCGGCCAGCAGAGCACCGTAACGGCCGAGCCGGCAATCCGGACCCCGTCCTGGATCGGCCGGAGCGCGGCGCCCACCAGCCCGCTGCGGCCCATGGCCTCGTGCACCGTCGCCACCCCGTGCGCGGCGAGGGCCTCGATCGACGGCGCGTCCGCCCGCTGCACGCCGGTGACCACAACGGGTCTCACTCGAGCACCTCGGTGACCTGCGGGTAGTAGCGCATGTAGGCCTCGCCCCGGGTATCGACGGGCAGGCCCAGGTTCGGTCCGGCATTGCGTTTGACCTGCACGCCCCGGCGCACGGCGAGCGAGCTGTAGTAGTCCCACATGTGCTGCTGGGCGGGCAGGCACTTCATTGCCCGCTCCTTGGCGGGAAAGGCGGCGGTGATGTCGAGCAGGACGTCGGGCTTGAAGTCGCACTGTTCGGGCTGGTGCGGTTCGAAGAAGAACACCGGCGGCGCGCCGAGCACCTCGCCGGGCGCGTCGTACCCGATCGCCTGGGCCAGGATCCTGGCCTCGATCGCCAGCTTCGCGGCCGTCGGGTGGTCGCCGTTGTACGGGTCCAGCAGCGGATGGGTCAGCACGACGGTGGGCTGCACCCGGCGGTAGACGCGGACGAGGGCATCGAGCAGTTCCCGGCTCGGCAGGAGCGGGTAGTCGCCGGCGTCGAGGAATTCGATGTCCGCCCCGAGGGCCGCCGCGGCAGCCTCGGCCTCACTGCGCCGCAGCGCCTTGATCTCCTCCAGCGACTTCCCGGCCAGCCACTGGCTGGCGGACTCGCCGCGCTCGCCGTAGGAGAGGCAGACGACGACGGCGCGCTCGCCGCGGGCGGTGGCGGCGGCGATCGCCCCGCCGGCCCGCCAGACGAAGTCGCCCGCGTGTGCGCTGACCACCAGCACAGTGCCTCCGTTGCCCATGATGAGGTCCTTCCCGGATTGCTTGCCCATCCTCGACGTGCGTTCACGACGTGCGTTCCCGATCTAGCCCCCGGCAGCCGCGGACAATGCCAGCGAACCACGCTCTGGCACTGCGGTCAAGGCATCGGATACAATTTTGTTAGCAATCGCGGGCTGAGGGCTTCTGCGGCGATTTTCGCCCGCTGGCATTCGTCCTGCGGACCGAAGAGTCCGGTGGTCCGAACAAAGGAGTTCACAGTGACGGAGGCCGTGCGGTGACGGAGTCCTTGCAGGAAGCGCTGGACCGGGCCGGTTCGCCGGTCGAGCTGCTGCGGAACTCGCCGGCCCGCCCCCATGTGTTCCCGGTGGCGGCGGAGTTCAGCAACTGGCGCTCCGAGCAGCGTTCCTGGCGGACCAGCTGCGCACTGCTGGACCAGTCCCACCACATGACCGACCTTTTCCTCAGCGGTTCCGGCGCGGAGCGCCTGCTCAGCGGGCTCGCGGTGAACTCCTTCGCCAGGTTCCCGGTGGACCGCGCCAAGCAGTTCATCGCGGTGAACCACCGCGGGCAGCTCATCGGCGACGCCATCCTCGCCCACCTTGAGGACGACTCCTTCAACCTGGTCGGGCATCCGATGGTGATCGACTGGGTGCAGTTCCATGCGGAGACGGGGGACCACGACGTCGACGTCGTCCGCGACGGCAATTCGATCGTGCGCCCCGGCGACCCCCGGCTGTTCCGCTACGAGCTCCAGGGACCCACCGCCGTCGCGATCATCGAGAAGCTGATCGGCGGTCCGGTGCCGCAGATCGGCTTCTTCCACATGGGGCGCTTCCCGATCGCGGGACTGGAAGTCCGCGGGATCCGCCACGGCATGGCCGGCCAGCCCGGCTACGAGCTTTTCGGACCGTGGGCCGACGGCGCGCGCGTCCGCGACGCGCTGCTGCAGGCCGGAGCCGAGTTCGGCCTGACCCCGGTGGGGGCGAAGGGCTATTCGACGGCGAACCTTGAGTCGGGATGGGTGCCCTCGCCGGTGCCGGCGATCTTCTCCGACGAGCGGCTGCGGGCGTACCGCGAGTGGCTTCCGGCCCCGGCGGCGGGGTCGCTGGGCGGCAGCTTCGACCCGCCGGACATCGAGGACTACTACCTGACCCCGTTTGACCTGGACTATGGACGGTCGGTCGCGTTCGACCACGACTTCGTCGGACGCGAGGCGCTGGAGGCGCTGGCCGCCGGCCCGCAGCGGCGCAAGGCGACGCTGGTCTGGAACCCCGACGACGTCCAGGCTGCGATCGGCTCGCTGCTGCGCCCGGGCACCCCGGCGAAGTACATCGACCTGCCAAAGGCACGGTACGCCCTGTACCAGGTGGACCGGGTGCTCCAGGACGGGGTGACCGTCGGCCAGTCCTTCGACTGCGGCTATATCGCCAATGAGCAGTCGTTCGTTTCGCTCGCCACCCTGGACCCCGGCCGCGCCGAGCCCGGTGCCGAGGTCACAGTGCTCTGGGGCGAGCAACCCAACTCGGCCAAGCTCCAGGTCGAGCCGCACCGGCAGATCGCCGTGCGCGCCACCGTCGCCCCGGCCCCGTTCGTCCGCTATGCCCGTGAAAGCTACCGCGCCGCCACGCTGCGCGGCCCAGGCACCTGATCGACTACCGAAGGAGAAAAACCGATGGCCCAGAAGTCCCTGCAGGATGTGCTCGATGCGGCAGGCAACACCGTCGAACACCTGCGCAATTCACAGCTCGGCACCTACATCTACCCGGTGGTCCCCGCGGAATTCACCAACTGGCGGCGGGAACAGCGCGCCTGGCGTGAGACCGCCGTGCTCTACGACCAGTCCCACCACATGGTGAACTTCTTTATGAAGGGCCCCGATGCGCTCAGGCTCCTTTCCGATACCGGCATCAACAGCTTCGCGAACTTCCCCGTGAACACGGCCAAGCAGTTTGTGCCGACGGCGTCCAACGGAGGCGTGATCGGCGACGGCATCCTCTTCCACCAGGCCGAGCACGACTTCGTCTACGTCGGACGCGCCCCCGCCGCGAACTGGCTCCAGTTCCACGCCGAGACCGGCGGGTACGACGTCGAGTGCCGCTACGACGACCGGTCGCCGTCGCGCCCCTACGGCCAGGCCGTCCAGCGGGACTATTACCGCTTCCAGATCCAGGGTCCGAACGCCTGGCAGATCATCGAGAAGCTCAACGGCGGGACCCTCGAACAGGTGAAGTTTTTCCACATGGGGCACCTGGACATTGCCGGCGAGCAGGTGCGCACCCTGCGCCACGGGATGGCCGGGGCCCCGGGGCTGGAGATCTGGGGACCCTACGAGCAGCACGGCAAGATCCGGGACGCGGTGCTTGAAGCCGGCGTCGAATTCGGCATCGAACCCTGCGGCTCCCGGGCGTACTCGTCGAACACGCTCGAGTCGGGCTGGATTCCGTCGCCGCTGCCGGCCATCTACAGCAGCGACGCCGAGCGGGGCTATCGGGAATGGCTGCCCGCCACGAGCTATGAGGCGATCAACGCGCTCGCCGGCTCCTTCGTGTCGGCGGACATTGAGGACTATTACCTCACGCCGTGGGAACTCGGCTATGGCTCGTTCGTGAAGTTCGACCACGACTTCATCGGCCGCGACGCCCTCGAGCAGATCGACCCGGCCGCCCAGCGCAAAAAGGTCACGCTCGCCTGGAACGACGAGGACCTGGCGAAAATCTGGGCGTCCTTCCTGGACCGCGACACCCCCGGCTACCAGTTCTTCGACGTCCCCAACGCGAACTACGGCTCGTCGAACTACGACTCCGTGGTGGACGCCGACGGTGCGGCGGTGGGTCTCTCGCTCTTCACCGGTGTGACGGCAAACGAGCGCCGCGGATTGTCCCTGGCGACGGTGGACCCCAACGTGGAAATCGGCACCGAGGTGCGCGTGGTCTGGGGCGAACCCGACGGCGGATCGCGCAAGACCACCGTGGAACCGCACGAGCAGCTCAGCGTGCGCGCCGTCGTGAGCCCGGTGCCCTACGCCGTCACCGCCCGCACCGAGTACCACGGCGGCTGGCGTACCGCGGGCACCGCTGCCGGGTGAGGACCGCCCCCTGCCAGGCTCCGGCCAGGCCGGGGGCGCACCTCAGCCCGCGGAAGCCGGACCGGCTTCCGCGGCTGAGACCTCGCGCAGGGCGTCGATGACGCTCAGCAGGTGGCGGCGCACGGCGAGTTCGGCGGCGTCGGGGTCACGGGCGACGACGGCGTCGATGATCGCCGCGTGCTCCAGCACCGAGACTTTCGCCCGCTGGGGCCGTGAGGAGAGCTTGAACTGGTGCCGGACGCTTTGGGCGTGCAGCCGGGCCAGCACCTCGGAGGCGGTGGCATGATGGCTCAGTTCGCGGAGCCGGACGTCGAGGGACAGATGCAGGCGGGAGTACTCGACCAGGTCGCCCTCGGCGACCGACTCGATCATCCGGGTCCGCAGGTCCGCCAGGGCCGCCGCATCGTCGTCGGAAAGGCGGCCTGCGGTCTTGGCGGCACACAGGCCCTCGACGCCGATCCGCACCTCGAGGATTTCGATGGCCTCGTCCACGGAGATCGCCCGTACCCGGGACCCGCGGTTCGGCAGCCGTTCCACCAGGCCTTCGCCCGCGAGCTCGAGCAGCGCGGTCCGTACGGTGGCCCGGCTCGCCGAGAACGCGGCACTGAGGTCCGCCTCGATCAGCCGCTGGTTGGGCGCGTACTCGCCGCGGATAATCGCCTCCCGGACGACGTCGGTGACGCTCGGGTCAACGGTGGCGGCGGCTTCGGCCCCCAGCGGTGGACCGCCAGTGACTGACGACATGTGCATTCAACTCCCAGAAAGGCCGGACAAGGAAGGGGCCCCGATGCGAGACACCATATTGTCTACAATCCTAGGAGCAACGGAGGGCAGTGTCCGCAGGCGCGTCGCCGTTCTGGGTCTCGGCGAGGCAGGAAGCATCTACGCCGGGGACCTGGCCCGGGCCGGAGCGGCCGTCACGGCGGCCGATCCGGCCGTCACCGCCGTCCCCGCCGGTGTAACGCCCGCCGCCGGCGTCGGCGACGCCGTCCGCGGTGCCGACCTGGTGCTGAGCCTGGTTGGCGGAGCCGCCGCGGGCGCCGTCCTCGAGGAGGCGCTGCCGGCCATGGCACCGGGAGCCCTCTTCGCCGATATGAACACCGCCGGCCCCGGGGAAAAGCGGCGGCTCGCGGCCCGCGCGGACCGGCATGGCATCCTCTTTGTCGACGTCGCCATCATGGCTCCGGTTCCCCGCGCGCGGATCCTGACGCCCCTCGTGCTGAGCGGGGCGGGGGCCGATGAGCTGCTCGCCGTCCTCGCCGGATGGGGGATCCCGGGGACCAGTGTGGGCGGCGACGCCGGGCGGGCCGCGGAATTGAAGCTGCTGCGCAGTGTTTTCATGAAGGGCCTGGCCGCGACCGTCCTCGAGTCGGTGGCGGCGGCCCGGGCAGTGGAAGCCGGGGACTGGATCATCGACCAGATCGCCGCGGAACTGGGCCCCTCCGGCCACGCGGTCGTGGCGCGGCTGCTGGAGGGCAGCCGGATGCATGCCGTGCGGCGGGAGGAGGAGATGTGCCAGGCGCGCTCGTTCCTCGAATCGCTCGGGGCCGCCCATCCGATCACGGACGGCACGATCGAGTGGCTGCATTCGCTGGCCGCGGGCAGTCCTGACTGACTACGCCCGCCGGCCCGGTCGGCTGACTGTGCCGCGCAGCGCCCCCAGCTGCCTCAGGCGACCCGCCAGAGGCTGCATTCGTCCGCGTTGACGGCCTTGCGCGTCCCGGACTGCCGGTCCAGGATCCAGACGACGCCGATCCCCGGCGCCGTTTCCTGCACGCTGCCGCGGCGGATCACGACGTCGTCGTAATTCGGGCCGACGCGCAGCCGGGCCTCGATCTCGTCGCCGCGGTGCAGCTGGTCGAGGGCGCGGATGCGGGTTGTCTGGGCTTTGGCTTCCTTCAACATGGAGGGCCTCCTGGACTGGAGCTGGTGCCAGCTCTTGCCGGCATCTCCAGTGTCCTGCGCCATTGTTGCCGCCGCGTTTCGGCCCGGTAAGCGGTGGGTTAGTTTTGCGGAGCCGCCGCGTTTCCGCGCCATTGCGCCGGCATCAGGGGCTGAGCCGGTCCTCCGGGTGGTGGATCCGGAACCAGCGGTAGCCGTAGCGGTCCAGCTCCAGGTCGAAGCCGCCGTCGTCCTGAAGCGGGATGTCCTCGCCGTCCAGCAGGTCCTGCAGCACCGCGCCGGCGTAGGAGCGCCCCGGTTCCTGCGCGGAGGCCGCATTGGCGCTCACCGAGGCCGGTTCGGCGCCGAAGTTGTGGGCCAGCAGCAGGGCGGAGCCATCCCGGCTGCAGCGGTGCAGCAGCACCCTGGCCACCGGCTGCTTGACGAGTTCGAACCGGCCCCAGCCCAGCTCAGGACTTTCGCGGTAACGCTGGATGAGCGAGGCAATGAAATTCCACAAAGATTCCGGGTCCCGCTTGCCCGCAGCCGCGTTAATGTTCTTGGGACCGAAGTAGCCGTCCACCACCTGGGCCACCAGCTCCTGCTCCCGGGCGGTGGAGAAGCCGGCGTTGGCCGTGTCATTCCACTGCATGGGGGACCGGACTGCGGAGCGGCCTTTCGCCCGCAGGTCCTCGCCCATCCCGATCTCCTCGCCGTAGAACAGCACGGGGGTGCCCGGAAGCGAGAACATCAGCGAATAGACCATGCGGATCCGGGCCGGGTCGCCGTTAAGCATGCCGGGCAGCCGGCGGCGCAGGCCCCGGCCGTACATCTGCATGTCCGGGTCGGGCCCGAACGCGGCGAAGACTTCCTCCCGCTCCGCGTCGCTGAGCTTGTCCAGCGTCAGTTCGTCGTGGTTGCGGACAAACATGGCCCACTGGTTGTCGGGATGGATCGCCGGCCGGGAGCCCAGCGTTTTAGCCAGCGGCCGGGCATCCTCGCGGGCCAGGGACAGGTACATGTTCTGCATGGAGAGGAAATCGAACTGCATGTTCAGTTCATTTCCCGCCGCGCCGCCGAAGTACTTCAGCTGCTCCTTGTAGGGCAGGTTGACCTCGCCGAGCAGGACGGCGCTGCCGTGCCGCCGGTTCAGGAAGCTGCGCAGCGCGCTCAGGTAATCGTGCGGATCGATTCTGGCCGCCTTGTCCTTGGGCTCTCCCCGGAGTTCGAGGAAAAACGGCACCGCGTCGAGGCGGAAGCCGTCCAGGCCCAGCTGCAGCCAGAAGCCCATGGATTTTGCGATCTCGTCCCGGACCCGCGGATTCATCACGTTCAGGTCCGGCTGGTGTTTGGCGAACATGTGCAGGTACCACTCGCCGGTGGCCTTATCCTGGGTCCAGATGGCGGTTTCCTCGCCCGGGAAGACCACCTGGTCCGAGGTGTCCGGCGGGGTGTCCTTCCGCCACACGTAGTAGTCCCGGTACGGGTTGTCCACCGACTTGCGGGCTTCGACAAACCACGGGTGCTTGTCCGAGGTGTGGTTGATGACGAAGTCGGCGATCACCCGGATGCCCCGGTCGTGGGCGGTGCGGATGAATTCCACCACATCGCCGAGGGTACCCAGGCGCCGGTCCACCCCGTACATGTCCGTGACGTCGTAGCCGTCGTCACGGTCCGGGGACGGGTAGAACGGCATCAGCCAGATGCACGTGATCCCCAGGGCGGCCAGGTAGTCCACGCGCTGGGTGAGGCCGGAGAAATCCCCCGTGCCGTCGCCGTCGTTGTCGAAGAAAGTCTCCGGATCCAGGCAGTAAATCACGGCGTTCTTCCACCACAGGTCCGAGGTCTCGGCGATCCTCACGCGGTCACCTCCTGCGGCCGGCTGCCGGAGCGCAGCTGGGGAAGCACCCGTTCGGCGAAAGCGTCGATGAACGGCGCCTGCTCCTGGCCGACGAAGTGCAGGTAGAGCTCGTCGAAGCCGAGGTCCAGGTATTCGGCCAGCCACTGGGCATGCTCCCCGGTGTCGGCCGAGATGTTGACGACCTTGCGCACCTGGTCCGGGCCGACGTCGGCGCTGACGCCGTCGAAGTGCGCGGCGCCGGGGAGGTCCCACGGGATGGGCGGGCTAAAGACGTTGCTGCGCCACTGGTCCATCGCGGTCGCCAGGGCCGCCTGCTCCGTCGGGGCCCAGGACAGGTGGACCTGCAGGACGGCCTCGCCCCGCCCGCCGGCGTCCCGGTAGGCGGACAGCACCTCCCGGAGCTTGCCGGGCGGCTGGTTCACGGTCACCAGGCCGTCCGCCCACGCCGCGCCGCGGCGGGCCGTTTCCACACTGACGGCCGGCGCGATCAGCGGGGGCTTGATCTCCGGCACGTCCCACAGCCGGGCCTGTTCCACCGTGACCAGCCCGTGGTGCGTCACCTCTTCGCCGTTATGGAGCCGGCGGATGATGTCCACACACTCCTCCAGCCGGCGCTGGCGGGTTTCCTTGGCCGGCCAGGGGTCGCCGGTCACGTGTTCGTTCATGTTCTCGCCGCTGCCCGGAGCCATCCAGAACCGTCCGGGAAACATGTCGGCCAGGGTGGCCGAGGCGTGCGCGATGATGGCCGGGTGGTAGCGCTGCCCCGGGGCCGTGACCACGCCGAACCGCAGTCCTGTGGTGGCCAGGGCGGCGCCGAGCCAGGACCAGGCGAATCCGGAGTGGCCCTGCCGTGCCGACCACGGCTCAATGTGGTCCGAGCACATGGCGGCGTCGAATCCCGCCTGTTCCGCCAGCTGGACGTCCTTGAGCAGCCGGCCCGGGCTGATCTGTTCGTGCGAGGCATGGAATCCGAGAGTAGCCATCGTTAATGTCTACCGCCGGGCCGCGGGTCTGTCGAGGGCGCCGGCCGGCGGCGGCCCGGCGCGCCGGACGGCCCCGGGGATCGACGCCGGCGTCCGGCCGCGCCAGAATGGGCCGTATGCGACTGCCGTTGATGCCCCCGATCGCGCCGATGCTGGCGAAGGCCGTCAGCGCCCTGCCGGAGGGGGACATGAGCTTCGAGCCCAAGTGGGACGGGTTCCGCTCCATCATCTTCCGCGACGGCGACGAGGTGGAGATCGGCAGCCGCAACGGCAAACCGCTGACCCGCTACTTCCCGGAGCTCGTGGAGGCGTTGAGGGCAAACCTGCCGCCGCGCTGCGTGCTCGACGGCGAGATCATCCTGGTCGGTCCGCCGGGGAACCGCCTCGACTTCGACGCGCTCCAGCAGCGGATCCACCCCGCGGCGAGCCGGGTCCGGCTGCTCGCCGAGCAGACCCCCGCGAGTTTTGTCGCCTTCGACCTGCTGGCCCTCGGCGACGAGGATTTCACCGGCCGGCCGTTCCAGGAGCGCCGGGCAGCCCTGGAGCAGGCGCTCGCGGACAGCTCGGCGCCGGTGCACCTGACCGCCGCGACCCGGGACCGGGATACCGCGGCACTGTGGTTCCGGCAGTTCGAAGGCGCCGGCCTGGACGGGATCGTGGCCAAGGCAATCGACGCCAGCTACCAGCCGGACAAGCGCACCATGTTCAAGGTCAAGCACGAACGCACCGCTGACTGTGTCCTTGCCGGGTACCGGGTGCACACCTCCGGCCCGGACCGGATCGGTTCGCTGCTGCTGGGACTGTACGACGACGACGGCGTGCTGGCCAACGTGGGCGTGGTGGGCGCCTTTCCGATGCAGCGACGCAAGGAGCTGTTCGAGGAACTGCAGCCGCTCGTCACCGACTTCGCGGACCACCCGTGGGCCTGGGCCCGGCAGGAGGAGGGATCCCGGACGCCGCGCAACGCCGAGGGAAGCCGCTGGAGCGGGGGCAAGGACCTGAGTTTCACGCCGCTGCGGCCCGAGCGCGTGGTGGAAGTGAAGTATGACCACATGGAGGGCGAGCGTTTCCGGCACACCACGCAGTTTGTGCGCTGGCGGCCGGACCGGGAGCCGACCTCCTGCACGTACGCCCAGCTGGAGGAACCGGTCAGCTACGACCTGGCCGCCGTGCTGGGCGCCGGCCGCTCTTAGGGGCCCGGGGTTCGGCGTCGGGCGTTCCCCGCGACGCTCCAGCCCGGTTCTTCCGCCGTCCGCTGCCCCGACACGCGGAAAAGCCCGGCGTGTTGCGGTAACACGCCGGGCTTTTCCGGGCAGAACCGGGCAGGAGCGTCGGGGACCTTAGCGCAGGCCGAGCTCCTTGGTGGGAACCTTGAAGGTTTCCTTGGCGGTCAGGGCCGAGACGGCGGCAATGACGCAGATGATGCCGGTGAAGATGGTGATCTGGACCCAGCCGCCGGGCTTGATGCCGCCCATGGCCGCCACGATGGCCGGGGCAAAGCCCGCCATCAGGAAGCCGAGCTGGGTGCCGATCGCCAGTCCGGAGAAGCGGACCTTGGTGCTGAACATTTCGGCGTAGAAGGAAGGCCAGACCGCGTTGGAGGCCGCGTAGCCGAAGGAGAAGAAGCCGATGGCGGCGAGGAACATCAGCGGGACGCTGCCGGATTCGAGGCTGAGCAGGAACACCGGGGTCAGGACTGCACTGGACAGCGCGCCGTAGATGAAGACGGGCTTGCGGCCGATCCGGTCGGCCAGCTTGCCGAAGAGCGGCTGGGTGCCGAGGGCGACCAGGTTGGCGCCGACGACGAGCCACAGGGTGATCGTGCCGTCCACGTTGGCGACGTTCTTGGCATAGGCGATCGCCAGGGTCCCGAACACGGTGGAGACGGCGGCGATGAAGGCGCAGGCAACCACGCGCAGGACGTCGCGCCAGTGGTGCTTGAGCAGGTCCGCGACGGGGAGTTTGGAGATCTGGGCGCTCTTCTGGGCTTCCTCGAAGGCGGGCGGCTCGTGCAGGGTGCGGCGGATAAAGAACGCAACCACCACGACGACGGCGCTGAGCCAGAACGGAATGCGCCAGCCGATGCCGTACTTGATCTCGTCCGGCAGGGCCAGGACGGGGATGAAGACGAGCGCGGCAAGGATCTGGCCGCCCTGGGTGCCGGTCAGGGTCCAGGAGGTGAAGAACGAGCGGCGGTTGTCCGGTGCGTGCTCCAGGGTCATGGACGACGCGCCGGCCTGCTCGCCGGCAGCGGAAAGACCCTGGCAGAGCCGGGCCACGACGAGCAGCGCGGGAGCCCACCAGCCGACGGTCTTGAAGTCCGGCAGGCAGCCGATCAGGAAGGTGGAGGCGCCCATCAGCAGCAGGGTGAACATCAGGACCTTGCGGCGGCCCACCCGGTCACCGAAGTGGCCCAGGATGACGGCGCCGACCGGCCGCGCCACGTAGGCGAAGCCGAAGGTCGCGAAGGACATGATGGCGGCGTTGGCGCCCGCGTCCGGGAAGAAGACCTTCGGGAAGATCAGCGCGGCGGCGGAACCGAAAATGAAGAAGTCGTAGTACTCGACGGCGCTGCCGAGGAAGCTGGCGAGGGCCGCCTTCTTTGGTGTCCCGGCCGGTGCGGCAGTGCCCGGCGTCGTAGACGGGAGTGTCTGGCTCATGGTGTTCCTTTGGTGTGACGACGTTGTCGCGGATGGATCGGGAAGGTCTCGCCGGCCGCTGGCTTCGAGTGTGCGGCAGCCGGTGGACCGAGGAAAGACCCGGACTAGTAGCCACATGGTGGGAGCTACTTGTGCGATGTAGCAAGCATGGCTGTGAGCGCCATCACTTGTCAAGAAAAATAATCACGATCTAGCAATAGCTCTCATCATGTGAGAACATCGATCCATGAGTGTGAACCAAGACACAGAGGCGGCCCCTGCCGCCGACACCCCCGCGGAAGCCCCCGGCGACGGTCCGGACGAAGCCCTGAAGCCGGCCACGGCCCTCCAGGTGGACGAGTCGCTCAAGCCGGCGAAACCCGCCAAGGAAGACTCGCGCACCGACATGGTCGGCAAGGCCTTGGGGCTGTTGGTCCTGCTGGGTGACGAGCCCCGCGGGGCCAGCGCCGCCGAGCTGTCGCGCCGCGCGGAGCTGCCATTCAGCACCACTTACCGGCTGCTCGGCTCGCTGACCAGGGACGGTTTTGTCGACTACGAGGCCGACGGCCGCCGCTACCACCTGGGCCTGCGCGTCTTCCAGCTCGGCCAGCGGGTCTCCAACCACCACGGTTTTGCCGGCACCGCGCTCCCCATCCTGCGGCGCGTCACCGAGGAGACCGGCGAGGCCACCATCCTGTCGGTCCGCGACGGGCAGCACCACCTCACCGTGAACAAGGTGGACGGTCCGCAGACTTTCCGCGTCACGTCCGATCCGGGCCACCTCGGTGCCCTGCACACCACGTCCGTGGGCAAGGCGCTCGTCGCGTTTGCCGACGACGCCACGCGGCAGCAGCTGGTGGAGGACCTTGAGCTGGAGCCGCTGACCGACCTGTCCATCACGGACCGGGACGCCTTCCGGGCCGAGATCGAGCTGGTCCGCAAGCGCGGTTACGCCACCATGGACGAGGAGAACGAGCTGGGCATGCGTGCCGTAGCCGTCCCGGTCTTCAATTCGCAGGGCCACGCCTTCGCCTCGCTGGCCACCGCGGTACCCGTCTTCCGGATGAGCATGGAAGCCCTGGTGGCCCTCGTGCCGCTGCTCCAGGCCGCCGCGGCCGAGCTCTCGGCCCGCCTTCCCCAGGGCTGAAACCGGCGGATCTCCCGGGTCCACCCCAAAAGTCATCAACGAGTGTTCGACATAAGAACATCCGTGCAATATGTGAACACTTGCGCTAATGTAATCCCTATCACCCGGCCCGCCGCCTACTTCGCGGCCGCCGAGTGCCGTTGTCAAAGGAGCTAGACGGATGAGCAACCGAGCAGAGTCCTTCCTCGTGGGCCTGGTAGGCGATGGCGTCACGCCGTCCCTCACGCCCCCCATGCACGAGCGCGAAGGCGACGTACAGGGCCTCCGGTACCTTTACCGCCCCATCGACCTCACCGAACTGGGCCTTCCCGGCCAGGCCGTCGGAGAACTCCTGACCGGCGCCCACCGGCTCGGCTTCAACGGACTGAACATCACCCACCCCTGCAAGCAGCTGGTGCTCGAACACCTCCACGAGATCTCACCGGACGCCCGGCGCCTCGGTGCCGTCAATACCGTGACCATCGAGGACGGCCGCTTCATCGGCCACAACACCGACTTCTCCGGCTTCGCCTCCGCCCTGGCTACCGGCCTGCCCGGCGCGAAGCTGGACCGTGTTGTGCAGCTCGGCGCCGGCGGCGCCGGATCCGCCGTCGCCTATGCCCTGCTGACCGCCGGAGTCCGGCAGCTGGACCTCGTGGACACCGACGCGGCCCGTTGCGCCGCCCGCGCGGCCGAACTGGCCGGCTTCTTCCCGGACAGCCAGGTCACGGCCCGTACGACGGCGGAGCTGCCGGAGCTGATGCCGCTCGCCGACGGGCTGGTGCATTGCACGCCGGTGGGCATGGCCGCCCACCCCGGCGTCCCGCTGGACATGTCCCTGGTGGAGTCCCGGCACTGGGTCGCGGACATCGTTTACCGGCCGATCGAGACCGAGCTGGTCCGCGAAGCCCGGTCCAGGGGCTGCGAGGTGCTCGACGGCGGGCGGATGGCGGTGGGGCAGGCCGCCGACGCGTTCCGGATCTTCACCGGTCTCGAGGCCGACGCGGACCGGATGCGGGCCCACTTCCTGGAGCTCGTCGCCGCCGAAGAGGTGGCCGCCTGATGCGCACCGGAATCGCCACCGTCTGCCTCTCCGGCACCCTGAAGGAGAAGATGCAGGCCTGCGCCGTCGCCGGCTTCGACGGGATTGAAATCTTCGAGCAGGACCTCGTGACGTCGTCGCTGAGCCCGGAGGAGATCCGGGCGATGGCCGCGGACCTGGGCCTCAGCCTTGACCTCTACCAGCCGTTCCGCGACTTCGACAGCGTTCCGGAGGAGCTGCTCGCGGCGAACCTGCGCCGGGCGGAGGCCAAGTTCCGGCTGATGTCCCGGCTGGGCATGGACACCATCCTGGTCTGCTCCAATGTGGCCACCGCCAGCATCGACGACGACGAGCTCCGCGCCGCGCAACTGTCCCGGCTCGCCGCCCTCGCCGGTGAGCACGGTGTGAAGGTCGCCTACGAGGCCCTGGCCTGGGGCAAGTACGTCAACGACTATGAACACGCCCACCGCCTGGTGGAACTGGTGGACCACCCGAACCTGGGCACCTGCCTGGACTCCTTCCACATCCTGTCCCGGGACTGGGACACCGCCCCGATCGAGCAGTTCAACCCGGAGAAGATCTTCTTCGTCCAGGTCGCGGACGCGCCGAAGCTGTCCATGGACGTGCTGTCCTGGAGCCGGCACTACCGGGTCTTCCCGGGCGAGGGGCAGTTCGAGCTCGCCAAGTTCATGGGCCACGTGGTCCGCGCCGGCTACACCGGTCCCGTCTCGCTGGAGGTCTTCAACGACGTCTTCCGGCAGTCCGACGTCGAGCGCACCGCCGTGGATGCCATGCGCTCGCTGATCTGGCTGGAGGAGCAAAGCGCCCAATGGCTGGAGACGCACCCCTCGTCGGCACAGCCTGCCGAGGCCGCCGGCGGCGCCGGCCGCCGCCGCTACCCGATGGAACTGGCCACGCTGCCGCGGGTGGCCGAACCGGCCGGGTTCAATTTTGCCGAGGTGCGGGCCGCGGACACCGCCGCGCTGGAGACCCTGCTGGGCCAGTTGGGGTTCGCGTTCAACGGCCGGCACCGGACCAAGAATGTGCAATTGTGGAGCATGGGCCACGCACGCGTGATCATCAACGAGGAAGCGCCCGCCGCGGCGGAGACCGCCATTGCCGCGGTCGGCTTCGACGTCGACTCCCCGGTGATCGCCGCCGCGCGGGCGCAACAGCTCAAAGCCCCGGCCGTGCCGCGCAAGAGCCAGGCGAACGAGGAAATTTTCCAGGGCTTCGCCGCCCCGGATTCCACCGAGGTCTTCCTGTGCCAGGGCAGCCCGGACGGCACCGCCGCCTGGGTCAACGAATTCGGCACCTCCGGCGACGCAGCCGGCCCGGGCGCGGGCCCGCAGGCCGTGATCGACCACGTCAACCTCGCGCAGCCCTGGCAACACTTCGACGAGGCGGTGCTTTTCTACACCAGCGCCCTGGCCCTGGAGCCCCAGCCGTACGCCGAGGTGGCGAGCCCCACCGGCCTGGTCCGGTCCCAGGTGATGACCACGCGGGACCGCGGCGTGCGGCTGGTGCTGAACCTGGCCCCGCTGCTCCAGCAGGAGGCCGGCCCGGACGCCGGCGCCGCTTCCCCGGGAACGCAGCGCCGGACCTACCAGGAACACATCGCGTTCGCCGTCGACGACCTCGTGGCGACGGCCCGCGCCGCGCGCGGCCGCGGCCTGGAATTCCTGCAGATCCCGGCCAACTACTACGAGGATCTGGACGCGCGCTTCGACCTGGACCCCGCATTGCTGGCCACCCTGCGCGAACTGAATCTGCTCTATGACCGTGACGCCGACGGCGAGTTCCTGCACTTTTACACCGCCACCGTCGGCAGCGTGTTCTTCGAAATGGTGGAACGCCGCGGCTCCTACGACGGCTACGGGGCCCCCAACGCCCCGGTCCGGCACGCCGTCCAGTACGACCACCTGCACCAGCTGAAACTCACCGCCTGACCGCACCCGGCCAGGACCGACCCACCCCAACGAAAGGAGGCTGCTGTGCCTGAAGAAATCAACCTCGAAATTTTCAACGCGGACCCGCTCACCGAAGACGTGTCCGACGCAGCGCCCGCGGCACCGGCTCAGGCCGCAAAGGCTGTCCCGGCCCTGGACACCGCGGCGGAATCGCAACAGATCCTCAGCGACGAGATGAAAGCACTGGGGGAGGCTTACGCACAGGCCCGCCGCAACGGCGCCCCGGCGGAAACCCAGCCCCGGCTGGACTACCCGCCGTACCGCAGCAGCATCCTGCGGCACCCGACGAAGAGCCTGCAGCACGCGGATCCGGAAACCATTGAGCTGTACTCGCCCGCGTTCGGACACATGGACGTGCACGCGCTGGAATCCGACCTTACGATCCAGCACAACGGCGAACCGCTGGGCGAGCGGATCATCGTCTCCGGCCGCGTGCTCGACGGCGACGGCCGGCCCGTCGCGGGCCAGCTGGTGGAAATCTGGCAGGCCAACTCCTCCGGCCGCTACATCCACAAGCGCGACCAGCACCCGGCGCCGCTCGACCCGAACTTCACTGGCGTCGGCCGCTGCATCACCGGCGCGGACGGGTCCTACAGCTTCATCACGATCAAGCCCGGCGCCTACCCGTGGAAGAACCACCTGAACGCCTGGCGCCCCGCCCACATCCACTTCTCCCTGTTCGGCCAGGAGTTCACGCAGCGGATCGTCACGCAGATGTATTTCCCCGGCGACCCGCTCTTCGCGCTGGACCCGATCTACCAGTCGATCGTGGACCAGGACGCCCGGGACCGCCTGGTTGCCACCTACAACCACGACCAGACCAAACCGGAGTGGGCGCTGGCCTACAACTGGGACATTGTCCTGACCGGTTCAAAGCGGACCTGGACCGAAAACGAGGCATTGGGTGCAGAAGGAGACGACCATGAGTAAATTGACCCCCACACCCGGCCAGACGGTGGGCCCGTTCTACGGCTACGCCCTGCCCTACGCCAAGGACCGGGAGCTGCTGGCGCCCGGTTCCGCCGGCTCCATCCGCCTGCAGGGCACCGTGTACGACGGCGCGGGACACCCCGTGCCGGACGCCATCCTGGAGATCTGGCAGGCGGACGCCGAGGGACAGGTCCCGCAGCGCACCGGCTCGCTGGTCCGTGACGGCTACACCTTCACCGGCTTCGGCCGCAGCGCGGTGGGCAACACCGGCGTCTTCACCTTCACCACGGTCAACCCCGGCCGCACCGCGCCCGGTGCAGCGCCGTTCATCTCCGTGGTCGTGTTCGCCCGCGGCCTGATGAACCGGCTCTTTACCCGCGTCTACCTGCCGGAGAACGAGGAAGCCCTCGCCGCGGACCCGCTGCTGTCCTCCCTCGATCCGGAGCGCCGCCGGACCCTGATTGCCCGGCGCGACCCGGACGGCGGCCTGAGCTGGGACATCCGGCTGCAGGGCGAGGGCGAGACGGTGTTCCTCGACTTCGAAGGCGAAGGCCAAAGCGCCGCGGGCACCGGCGCTGAGGAAAACAGCGCCCCGGACGCCTCGCAGTGACGGCGGGCAACCGCGGCGACTTCGGGCAGGACGGCGATGTCGGCCTGCTGAGCCCGGTGTCGGCGTCGCCCGCGGTCGCGGCCCTGACCGGGGACCGGGCGGTCCTCGCCGCCCTGCTCCGGGTCGAAGCCCGCTGGGCGGAGGTGCTGGAAGAGGCGTCCCTCGCTCCGGCCGGTTCCGCGGCCCTCGTGGCGGAAGCCGCCGGCGTTGACCGCTATGACATTGCTTCAATCGCCGTCCGCGCCCAGGGCGGCGGCAACCCGGTGATCCCGCTGCTCGGCGACCTCCGGGCGCAGGTCACGGCCCTCGACACCGCCGGGATCGGCGCCGCACGGGCCGTGCACACCTCGCTGACCAGCCAGGATGTGCTCGACTCCGCCCTGATGCTGCTGGCTTCCGGCGCCGTCCGGGAACTGCTCGGCGAGATCAAGTGCACGACGGCGGCCCTCGCCGCCCTCGCGCACCAGCACCAGCAGACCCTGTGCGTAGGCCGGAGCCTGACCCAGCACTCGCTGCCGTTCAGCTTCGGCCTGAAAGCCGCGCAGTGGTTTCACGGCCTCGCCGCGGCCGCGCACCGGCTTGAGGGCCTGCAGTTTCCGGTGCAGACCGGGGGTGCGGCCGGAACCCTGGCGGCCGGCACCGTGCTGACCGAAGGCTCGTCGCTGGCGCCGCTCGACCTCGCCGACCGCCTCGCCGGCCGGCTGGGGCTGGCCGCGGTCCCGGCACCGTGGCACACCAACCGCCTCGCGGTTACCGCGCTCGGCGACGCCCTGGCCGCCGTGACGGACGCCGCAGGCAAGATCGCCGCCGACGTGCTGTTCCTGAGCCGCCCCGAGGTGGCCGAACTCGCCGAGCCGCGCGCCGCCGGGCGCGGCGGCTCCTCGGCCATGCCGCAGAAGCAGAACCCGGTGCTGTCCGTGCTGGTCCGCAGCGCCGCGCTGCAGGCACCGGCGCTGGCCGCCCAGCTGCACCTCGCGGCGGCCAACTTCAACGACGAACGGCCCGACGGCGCCTGGCACTCCGAGTGGTCCGCGCTGCGCTCCCTGCTCCGGCTGGCCCTGGGCGCCGCCGGCCAGCTACGCGAGCTGACCGAAGGCCTGCAGGTCTTCCCGTCGGCGATGCGGCGCAACCTGGACCTCTCCGGCCCGCTGCTGCTTTCCGAGGCGGTGACCGCCGCCGTCGGGCCGCTGCTGGGGACGGACGGCCGGCGCCGGCTCCAGGACGTGGTGGACCAGACCCTGCAGGTGCCCGCGGCCGAACAGCCCGGCGCCTACCGGAAACACCTCCGCGCAGCAGTCCCGGCCAGCCTGCTCTCCGATGAGCGGCTTGAAGAACTGCTGGACCCGGCCAACTACCTTGGCGAGGCCGCGGAAATCTGCCGCCGCATCCTCGCGGCGTGGCCCGACTTCGCGCAGCCTGACCCCGCGCAGCCTGACGCCGCGCAGGCCCGCCCCGAACCGACTGAACCGAATCAACCGACTGAAGTGAAAGGCGCCAACCGTGGCTAGACCAACCGTCAAGGCCGTACTGCTCTCGCCCGTGCGCGAGCTCGGCGACAAGCCCCTCCTCGTCCTGGGCCCGTCCCTGGGCACGTCCACGCTGCTCTGGAGCCAGGCCGGCGCCCTGCTGGGCGACGACGTCGACGTCGTCGCCTGGGACCTGCCCGGCCACGGCATCTCGCCGGCCGCGGCGGAAACCTTTTCCATCGCCGAGCTCGCCGACGCCGTCGTCGAACTGGTCGATTCGATCGCTCCCGGCGCGCAGTTCCACTACGCCGGCGTCTCGCTTGGCGGGGCCACCGGCCTGCAGTTGGGCATCAAGCACGGGGAGCGGCTCAAGAGCCTCTCCGTGCAGTGCACCGGCGCGAAGATCGGCACCCCGGAAGGCTGGCTGGAGCGGGCTGAGACCGTCCGCACCCAGGGCACCCCGGTGATGATCGAGGGCTCCGCCCAGCGCTGGTTCGCGCCGGGCTTTATGGAGCGCGAGCCCGACCGCAGCAGCCGGCTGCTGCACACCCTGCGCGACGCGGACCGCTTTAGCTACGCATACTGCTGCGAGGCCCTGGCCGGCTTTGACGTGCGGAGCGAACTGGGCAGCATCCGGGTCCCCACCCAGGCGGTGGCCGGCGCGGAGGACGCTGTCGCGCCGCCGTCGCTCGCAAAGGAAATGGTGGATGGGATCACGGCCGGAGGCGGGACGGCCAACGCGGTCACCCTCGAAGGCGTGGCGCACCTGGCCCCCTTCGAGGCGCCGGGCCACGTGGCCGACCTGCTGCGCAGCCTGATCAACTGGACCGAATCGCGCGGAGCGGGCCAGTGACCGGGCCCGAACTCGGCGGGCCGGAGCGGAACGGTGTGGTTCAGCCGGACGCCACCAGCCAGGAGATCTACGACGGCGGTCTGCGGGTCCGCCGCGAGGTGCTTGGCGCCGCGCACGTGGACCGGGCCAACGCCAACAAGGATTCCTTTACCGAGGACTTCCAGGACATGATCACCCGGATCGCCTGGGGCGGGATCTGGACCCGGCCCGGGATCAGCCGCCAGATGCGCTCCGCCGTCACGATTACCGCGATGGTGGCGCACGGCCACTGGGAGGAACTGGCGATGCATATCCGCGCCGCCATCACCAACGGCCTGAGCAGGGACGAGATCAAGGAAATCCTGCTGCAGACCGCCATCTACTGCGGAGTCCCCTCCGCCAACACCGCCTTCAAGACCGCGCAGCAGGTTTTCCATTCCATGGACGCGGAGAGAATTTAGAGGAAATGATGAAACAGGCTTTTGTGTACGACGCCGTGCGGACGCCGTTTGGGAAGTTCGGTGGCGGTCTTGCCGGGGTGCGCCCGGATGATCTGGCCGCGCACGTGATTGGCGAGGTGGTGCGGCGTGCGCCGGGGCTCGACGCCGGGCGGATCGATGAGGTGGTGTTCGGCAACGCGAACGGCGCGGGCGAGGAGAACCGCAATGTCGCCCGGATGGGCACGCTGCTGGCCGGGTTGCCGGTGTCGGTTCCGGGCACCACGGTGAACCGGCTGTGCGGGTCCTCGCTGGACGCGGCGATGATCGCGTCCCGGCAGATCAACACCGGGGACGCGGACCTGGTGCTGGTCGGCGGGGTCGAATCGATGTCGCGGGCGCCGTGGGTGCTGCCCAAGACCGAGAAGCCCTACCCGGCCGGGGACCTGTCGCTGGTCTCCACCACGCTGGGCTGGCGGCTGGTCAACAAGAACATGGCCCCGGAGTGGACCGTGTCCCTGGGCGAGGCGACCGAGCGGCTGGCCGACAAGTACGGGGTGGGCCGGGCGGCGCAGGATGAGTTCGCCGCGAACTCGCACAACCTGGCCGCCGCGGCCTGGGACGAGGGGTTCTACGACACCCTCGTCACCCCGGTCCCGGGCACCGACCTGGTCCGGGACGAGGGCATCCGTCCCGGGTCCTCGGCGGAGAAGCTCGCCGGGCTCAAGACTGTGTTCCGCGCCGAGAACGGCACGGTCACGGCCGGGAACGCGTCGCCGCTCTCGGACGGGGCCTCCGCGGCGTGGCTCGGGTCCGAGGATGCGGCCGGGATCCTGGGGCTGGAGCCGCTGGCCCGGATCGCGGGCCGCGGCGCGCACGCGAACGACCCGCAGTTCTTCGGCTACGCCCCGGTGGAGGCGGCGAACAAGGCCCTCGCGAAGGCAGGCATCGGCTGGGATCAGGTCGGCGCCGTCGAACTGAACGAGGCGTTCGCCGCGCAGTCCCTGGCCTGCATCAACGCCTGGGGCATCGACCCAACAATCGTGAACCGGCACGGCGGCGCGATCGCGATGGGCCACCCGCTGGGCGCCTCCGGCGGACGGATCCTGGGCACCCTGGCCCGGTCCCTGCAGGCCTCCGGGGAACGCTGGGGCGTCGCCGCGATCTGCATCGGCGTCGGCCAAGGACTCGCCATCGTCCTCGAAAACGTTTCTGCCGTACCGTCGGCACCGGCTGCAAAGGGCTAGGACATGCTGAACTTCATTGACACCGTCGGCGAGGCTGTCGCCGACATCAGGGACGGCTCCACGGTGATGATCGGCGGCTTCGGCAACGCCGGGCAGCCGTTCGAACTCATCGACGCCCTGATGGACTGCGGCGCCACGGACCTCACCGTGGTCAACAACAACGCCGGCCAGGGCGACCAGGGCCTCGCGCTGCTGATCAAGGAGGGCCGGGTCAAGAAGATGATCTGCTCCTTCCCGCGGCAGTCCGACTCCTGGCACTTCGACGCGAAGTTCCGTGCCGGCGAGATCGAGCTGGAGCTGGTGCCGCAGGGGAACCTGGCTGAGCGGATCCGCGCCGCCGGCGCCGGCATCGGCGGCTTCTTCACCCCCACCGGCTACGGCACCATGCTGGCCGAGGGCAAGGAGACCCGCTTTTTGGACGGCAAGTGGCAGGTGTTCGAGACCCCGCTCCACGCGGACGTCGCGCTGATCAAGGCGCTCAAGGCCGACGGCAAGGGCAACCTTGTCTACCGCAAGACGGCCCGCAACTTCGGGCCCATCATGGCGGCGGCTGCCAAACACACGATCGTCCAGGTCTCCGAGCTCGTCCCCACCGGCGCCCTGGACCCCGAGAACGTCGTGACCCCCGGAATCTACGTCAACACCATTGTGAAGGTGGCCTGAGATGAGCCTCAAGACGAGTATCCAGACTTCGGACGCGCCGCTGGGCCGCGACGATTTGGCCCGCCTGGTGGCCCGGGATATCAGGCCCGGCTCGTTCGTGAACTTGGGCATCGGCCAGCCCACCCTGGTCTCCAACTACCTCGAACCGGAGCAGAACATCACCCTCCATACCGAGAACGGCATGCTGGGGATGGGCCCGGAAGCCACCGGTGACCAGATCGACGACGACCTCATCAATGCGGGCAAAATTCCCGTGACCGAACTGCCCGGCGCCTCCTACTTCCACCACGCCGACTCTTTCGCGATCATGCGCGGCGGTCACCTCGACATCTGCGTCCTGGGCGCGTTCCAGGTCTCCGCGACCGGCGACCTCGCGAACTGGCACACCGGCGCTCCGGACGCGATCCCGGCCGTCGGCGGTGCCATGGACCTGGCCACCGGCGCCAAGGACGTCTTCGTGATGATGACCCTGCTGACCCGCGAGGGTGTGTCCAAGCTGGTGGAAAGCTGCAGCTACCCGCTGACCGGAATCGGCTGCGTCACGCGGGTCTACACGGACAAGGCGGTGTTCCTGACCGGACCCGACGGCGTCCAGGTGCGGGAGACCTTCGGCTGCACCCTCGAGGAGCTGCAGGCCCTGGTGCCGGTGCCGCTCACGGCCGCCGCCTGACCCCCCCATAGCGCGAACGTACACTTCGGGCCCCGCCGGAGCGCCCCTGCCGGCCCTGATGTGTACGTTCGCGCCGATAGAGTGATGCGTGATCGAGAGGCGTGAAATGACTGAGGCAGCACAGGGCACCCGGACCGGCGGGGCGCCGTCGGCCAGCGACCAGTACGTGCAGTCGCTGGCGAGGGGACTGGCGGTGATCCGCTCCTTCGATTCCGAGCATCCGCTGATGACGCTGACCGAGGTGGCGGCCCGGACCGGCCTCACCCGCGCCACGGCACGTCGTTTCCTGCACACCCTGGTGGAGCTCGGCTACGTCCGTACCGACGGCAAGACCTTCGCCCTGACCGCCAAGGTGCTGCAGCTCGGTTACGCCTACCTGTCCGGCCTGTCCCTGCCGCAGATTGCCCACCCGCACCTGGAGGAGCTTTCGCTCAAGCTCGGGGAGTCGACGTCGGCCGCCGTCCTTGACGGGACGGACATCGTCTACATCGCGCGGGTCGCGACGCGGCGGATCATGACCGTCGGCATTACCGTGGGCACCCGGTTCCCTGCCTACGCCACGTCCATGGGCCGGGTCCTGCTTGCCGGCCTGCCGCCTGCGCGACTCCAGGAGTACCTGGCCGCGGCTGAGATCCGTCCGCTGACGCCGCGTGCCATCGGCACCCGCGAAGGGCTGCTGGCGGAGCTGGACACCGTCCGGGCGCAGGGCTGGTGCCTGCTGAACCAGGAACTGGAGCTGGGGCTGATGTCCCTGGCCGCGCCGATCCACGACGGGCCGGACAAAGTGGTCGCGGCCATCAACGTCTCGCTGCAAGCCCAGGCCGTGGCCGCCGAACCGGATCCGGAGGCTTACGTTGCCGCGGTGCGCGAGGCCGCCGTCGCCACCGCCGAACTCATTTCCGCGGACCTCTCCGCCGGACGGTAACGACGCCGGCCAGGACCAGCCAGGCGGCCCCGGAAGCCGTCAGGAACCCGGCGATCGACGCTGGCCAGCCCAGCTTCCACAGGATCAGCCAGAGCGCGACGGCCGCCACGACTGCGGCCACGGCAAGGGCAAGGACGGTTCCCCGGCTCCTGCGGTCGCGGGATTCGGGCCGGGCCTTGGGGAGGGGCAGCGCCGGCAGCTGCGCGTGCCGGTGCTCCGAGGAATCCGGCCAGGGCGCGCCGTCGGGCCAGAGTTGGCCATAGCCCGGCTCGGCCCTGAGATAAGAATCGGATGGTTTTCCGGCGTCAAAATTTGCGCGCTCTGTCATCATTCCCCCAAATGAGATCAGTGTCCCGGTCCGCAGCGGGCCGGTAAATCCCGCCCAGTCTGGCACAACCAGGCCGGGAAATGACGAATTCCGCGGCATTATTTCAGCCGGGCGTCACCGCTCGGAACCCGACGGCGTCGATACGGTGATGGTGACCCCGGCCGCTTCGTCACGGATGAGCAGGTTCAGCGGCCGGTCCACGAGGCTGGCGTGCATGTCTTCGCTGTCCTCCGGGGCCAGCTGCTCTGCCAGCCGGGTCAGGGCCAGCGCCATCGCCCGGCCCCAGTCGTGCGGATCCCTGCTTGATGCCTCAGCCTCGGCTGAATAGTTTCCTTCTGGTCCGGTCATGTGCCCCGCCTTCCGCGCCTGGAACGCGGCCGCCCCGGCGAATCCGGAGAGGCAGCCGGCCGAGCCGGCACGCTTCAGTTCCTGAACATGGCCAGTGTAGTGACCGGCCACACAGCGCGTCCATGATTCCGCGCCCCGCTGCAAGAGTTGGCCGCCGGCACCGATAGGATTTCCCTGCGGGCACCTCCCGCCTACTTGCCAAAGGACGCCATGCCACAGACCAATGCCGCGCAGGACACCACCGTTCAGACCAAGCGCGCCGCCGTGATCGTCAATCCCATGAAATCCTCCGGCGAGGACTTCAAGGCCGCGTTTTACCGGCTCTGCGAAACGCAGGGCTGGACTGAGCCGCTTTGGCTGGAGACCACGGCCGAGGACACCGGCCTGGGCCAGGCGCGGGAAGCACTCGAGGCGGGGGTCGACGTCGTGATTGCTGCCGGCGGCGACGGAACCGTCCGCTGCGTGGCCGAGGTCCTTGCGGGCACCGGGACGCCGATGGGCCTGGTCCCCATGGGCACCGGCAACCTGCTGGCCCGCAACATGAACGTCGACATCACCGACCCGGTAGCGGCCAGCTACGACATCCTTAACGGCGCGGACGTCAAAGTGGACGTGGTCAAGGCGACGCTGGACCACAGCCAGGACGAACAGCTCTTCCTGGTCATGGCCGGCCTTGGCTACGACGCAGCGATCATGGCCAACACCGTGGACGAACTCAAGGACCGGGTGGGCTGGCTCGCCTACGTGGAGGCCGGCATCCGGCACCTGCCCGGCAAGCCCGTGAAGGCGAAAATCAGCGTCGACGGCCAGCACCCGGTCCGCCGCCGGATCCGCAGCGTGATGGTAGGCAACTGCGGCAAAATCACCGGCGGGGTGGAGGTTTTTCCGGACGCCAGGCTGGATGACAACATCCTCGACGTCCTGCTCCTGGCCCCGAAGGGCAAACTGGGCTGGTTCAGCGTGCTGGCGGGCATGTTCGGCCGGAAGAACGGCAAGAACAAGTCGGTGGAGTATTTCGCCGGGAAGACCGCGGAAATCAGCCTCGAGCACGAACTGGAGTTCCAGCTTGACGGCGACCACATCGGCAAGGCCAAGCACCTCAGGGTCGAAGTGGAGCACGAGGCGCTGACCATCCGGATGACGCTGCCTCCGGAGCTGTCCTAGCTCGTCGCCGAAGCCTGCTGTTTCGGGGCCGTGGCGGACAGGTGAAGATTGTCGCCCGGGCGCGGCCCGGGACGGGCGCCGTCGTCCGCGTGCTCAGCGGTTCCTCCGCTTCCGGCCAGGCCGGCCAGCAGGTCGCGGATCTCCGCGAGCAGCGCGGTGTCCGCCGGGAGTGGCTCTTCCTCGGGTTCCTGGGTGGCCAGCCGGTGCTTGACCATCCTGTTAAGCCGGTTCATTGGCGCCACGAAAATGAAATACACCACCGCCGCGGTGATCATAAAGGTCACGAACGACGTGATCACAGCGCCGATGTTCACGAACGTCTTGGAGTTTCCGGGCCAGATGGCAAAGCCGAGCCCGTCGGCGTGGACGCCGCCCGTCGCGGCGACGATCGGGTTCACGATGTTCGTGGTGAAGGCCGTGACCAGTGCGGTGAAAGCCGTGCCGACGACGACGGCGATGGACAGTTCGATCACGTTGCCGCGCAGGATGAAGTCCTTGAAACCTTTGAACATGGGGTCCTCTGAAATGGTGCCGGGCGGGTGGTTCAACCGATAGACGCTACCACCTCACCCGCCTACCACGCCTTCCGTTGAACGGAAAATGAGACCGGTTCGGCAGCGGATCCGGCGTACGCTTCAGGAGGATGCCAGTGCCGCCGTCGTTCCCCGTTCGACTGCAAAGGAAAGCCCATTCCACCTGTGAAGCCTGCGAAACTGCTCGCCGAGATGTTCACCATGGCTCCAGCCAACAAAGACCACCAGGCCGCGATCCGTTGCGCCGTGGGCGTCTTTGTCCCGCTGATCACGCTGCTATTGCTGGGCCGGTTGGATCTGGCGATTTTCGCCTCTTTCGGCGCCTTCGCCGGGATCTACGGACGGAACGAGCCCCACGGCCGGCGGTTCGTGCTGCAGCTGCGCGCCGGCTCGCTCATGCTCGCCGTGATCCTGCTCGGCGCCCTGACCGCCCGCGCCGGGTCAGCTTTCGCGCTGACGCCGTCGGCCACTACCTGGCTGCAGGTCCTCGCAACCACGTTGGTGGCCGGCGGCTGCTCCCTGATCGTGGCCTGGTGGCGGCTCCGCCCGGCCGGATCGCTGTTCCACATCTTCGCCTTCGCGGCCATCGCCTCGATCCCCAGCCAGCCGCCGCTCTGGCAGGGAATGCTGGTGGCTGTCCTGACGGTGGCGTTCTCGCTGCTGGTTGGCCTGTCCTCCCGGGTGGCGCCGGGCCGCCGCCAGCCGTGGGCATGGCCCCGGCGCGTCCGGCTGGCCGCCGAGGAGCGCCGCGTGGCCCGGCTCGAAGCGGTGGGCTACCTCGTCGCGGCCGGGCTGGCCGGCACCCTCGCCACCCTGGCCGGCGAATGGCTCGGTTTTGGCCATAACTACTGGGCCATGGTGGCCGCCGTCGTGCCGCTGGTGGGGCACAGCACGCGTCACCGCATCAGCCGCGGCGTGCAGCGCATCATCGGCACCGCGCTGGGGCTGGTGCTGCTGGCGGCGATCCTGCTGCTGGAGCCCACCCCTTGGCAGACCGTGCTGGTCATTGCGGCCTGCCAGTTCGGCGCCGAGATGTTCATCGCCCGCCAGTACATGCTGGCCCAGATCTTCGTCACCCCGCTGGCGCTGATCTCGACCCTGCTGGTGGCCCGGGTGCCCGCGGGAATCCTGCTGCGGGACAGGTTCCTGGAGACCATCATCGGAGCCGTCGTCGGCGTCGGCGTCGTGCTGGCCCCGGCCCTCTGGCGCCGGCTGGCCCCGCGCCCGGCCCCGCAGCCCAACTAACTCAACAACGGCGGGTTACCTGGGGGCGAGGCGGGCGGCGGTCGCCGTTCAATGGAAGACTGGTCCCAGGCAGACAACAGTTCGCAGGAAGCGGGACGCGTGGCTAATTCCGGGTCGGGTGACTCCGTGGTGGACCGTGTGGTGCGCCTGCTCGAGGCCTTCCCCGAGGGCTCCGCGGCCCTGCAGCTGTCCGACCTCGCGGACCGTGCCGGCCTGCCGCTGACCACCGCGCACCGGCTGGTCCGGCAGTTGGCCGGGCACGGCCTGCTTGAGCTGGGCGACGCCGGGTCGGTCCGGCTGGGGCTGCGGCTGTGGGAGCTGGTCAACCGGAATTCGCCGACGCTGGCCCTCCGGCAGGCGGCGATGCCCTTTATGGAGGACATCCAGCAGGTGCTCAACCAAAACGTGAACCTGGCCGTGCTGGACGGCTGGGACGCCCTGTTTGTGGAGCGGCTGTCCCGCCGCGGCTCGGTGGCTAACCGCGCCAAGATCGCCGGACGGATGCCGGTGCACCTTTCTTCCGCCGGGGTGGTCCTGATGGCCCACCAGCCGGCCGCCGTGCAGTCCGCGTACCTGCGCCAGTTCAGCGAGCCGGCGGGCCAGCTCCGGCCCGGTGACCTCCGGGCACTCCTGGCCGAAGCGGCCGGCCAGGGCTATGCCCAGCTGGCCGGGGTGGTGGATCCCGACACCTGGGGAATCGCCGTCCCGGTGCGGGACACCAGGAAGCGGACCGTGGCGGCGCTCGGCGTCGTGGTCCCGCTGCGCGAGATGCGGCTGCAGGCGCTGGTGCCGGCGCTGCAGACCGCGGCGCGGGGCATCGGACGTCGGCTGGGGGACTCCCGCGCCGCCCTCGATTTCCGTTCAATGGAAGACATGTAACGCGGATCACTGCTCCGGGGGCACACTGTTAGCCAGAACACCGATCCGGTCCGGAACCCGGGCGTGCACCCGCCACGCGGTTCCGGACCCCGCAACGAAGCGAGGACACAATGGCAGCCCGAAAAGTCATCGCCACCCAGGTGGCCATCGTTGGCGGCGGCCCCGCGGGGCTCATGCTCTCCCACCTGCTGGCCAAAGAAGGCATCGAGTCCACCGTGGTCGAACTGCGGAGCCGGCAGGAAATCTCCGAAACCGTCCGGGCGGGCATCCTCGAACACGGCACGGTCAACCTGCTCGTGGACAGCGACGTCTCCGACCGGGTGCTGCGCGACGGCGACCGCCACGACGGCATCGAACTGCGGTTCAACGGAGAAAGCCACCGCATCGACTTCCAGGACCTGGTGGGCGAGTCGGTCTGGCTCTACCCGCAGACCGACGTCTTCAGGGACCTCGCCGCGCGCCGGGAAGCCGACGGCGGCGACGTCCGGTACAGCGTGACGGACACCAGCATCCATGACATCGAAGGCTCACCTAGGGTCTGGTTCACGGACGCCGACGGCACCGAGTTCGAGCTGCAGGCCGACTTTATCGCCGGGGCGGACGGCTCGCGGAGCCACTGCCGGGTCCAGATCCCCGAGGCGGACCGAAAGTGGTACTTCCACGAGTACCCCTTCGCCTGGTTCGGCATCCTGGCCGAGGCGCCGCGCAGCTCCGATGAGCTGATCTACGCCAACTCGGACAACGGTTTCGCGCTGATCAGCCAGCGCACCGAGACCGTGCAGCGGATGTACTTCCAGTGCGACCCGCACGAGGACGTCAACAACTGGGACGACGAGCGCATCTGGGAAGCGTTCCGCAGCCGCGTCAACGGCAACGGCTTCGAACTCAAGGAGGGCCCGGTCATCGACAAGACGGTCCTGAAGTTCCGCAGCTTTGTGCACGCCCCGATGCGGCACGGCAAACTGTTCCTGGCCGGCGACGCCGCCCACACCGTCCCGCCGACCGGCGCCAAGGGCCTCAACCTGGCCATCCACGACGTCCGGGTGCTGTTCGGGGGCCTGGACAGCTTCTACAAGACCGGGTCCACCATGCTCCTTGACTTGTACAGTGACCGCGCCCTGGACCGGGTCTGGAAGGCGCAGCACTTCTCCTACTGGATGACCTCCATGCTGCATACCCCGGCCGACGCCGACGACTTCGCCCGCGCCCGCCAGCTCGGCGAACTCAACTCCGTGGTGTCATCGCGGCACGGCCGCGCCTACCTGGCCGAGGCCTACACCGGCTGGCCCGCAGGCGGCTAGGGGCCCCGCCGGTGGCTCCGGCAGCTCCGCAGATTTCCGTCGACAGTACCCCGGGCCGGGACTAGCCTTAAACCGTCCCAGCATGACCCGACAAGGACGACGGAGAGGTGTCCGATCATGGGAACCGCAGAGAATGTTGAATTGGTCCGGCGGGGGTACGAGGCCTTCAACGCAGGGGATATGGCGACCCTCAGCGAGCTGTTCGCGGAGGACGCAGTCTGGCATGTGGCCGGAAGCGGCGTGCTATCGGGAACGAAGCAGGGCCGCGACGCGATCCTGGCGTACTTCGGCGAACTGGGAGCGCGCACCCAGGGTAATTTCCAGGCCAACGTCCAGGACGTCGTTGGCGGAGAAAACTACACGGTCGCAATCCAGCAAACCCATGGGGAAGGCAACGGCAAGACCCTGGACATGGGCACCGTGATCACGTTCGTGGTCCGCGATGGAAAGATCGCCGAGGGCCGGGAGTACTTCGAGGACACGGCCACGGCAGACGATTTCTGGACCTGACCGCTCGCCAGCCGGGCCCTGCGCCTAGGCCATCGCGGTGTGCGCGGCGCTGTGCGAATCGATCCGCTTCGCGTAGCAGTACGAGTGCTCCACGCCGATGTACGGGCCGAAGTTCGGCACGGCCACAAAGCCCGAGTTCTGGTAGAACTGCCGCCCGTCGGTCTGCACCGACCCCGCCTCCGCGGTCAGGGTGGTGATGCCCAGGGCATGGGCGTGGCCCTCCAGTGCAGCCAGAATGGAACTGGCCACGCCTGAACCGCGGGTGTACGGCAGCACGTAGAGCCGCTTGATCTCGGCGGTGTGCTCGTCCAGCAACCGCAGCCCGCCGCAGCCGACGGGCTGTCCGGAGCCCTTCTCGTAGGCGAGCAGGAACACGGCGGTGTCGGCTTCCGACGGCGGTGGCCCCGCTTCGTGCGCGCTGTGGCCGAAGCGGGCATCCAGTTCCGCCTGCTGGGCTGCCCGCAGGTCGGCGCCCACGGGGTTGGTCCAGGGGACCTGCCGGATGTTGAGCCGCGGATTGGTCTGCATCGCTGCCTCGCTTCGCCGAAGGGTTATGCAGACCAAGGCTATGGAGCGGCGGTTTCGATGGTGTTTCCTGCAGGTTAGGGTTCTGCGAAATCGCCGCCGGCGCATCAGGCGGGGCGGCCGGTGGGGTCCTCCGCCGTCGGGTCCGCCAGGGCGAGTCCGCCCACCGGGCTGTCATCCCAGTGGATCAGGCGCCAGCCGGCGTCGGGGTCGCCCTCCAGCGCCACGATGCCGGTATTCGCCAGCACATGCCGCGCGGCGAACTCCGCCTCGACGTTGGACGCGCGCAACCCCGTCCAGACCCGTATCGCGGCCCCGTGGCTGACGACGGCGACGGCAGCGCCGTCGTCGCCGGCCGAGGCAGCGGCGGCGATCCGGGCGATTGAGTCGTCGTAACGCTCGAAGAAGTCGTGACCGCTGGGGCCGGACGGCACCCGCCGGTCCAGTTCGCCCGCGGTCCAGGCGAAGACGGTGCCGAGGTAGCGCAGGTGGGATTCGCGGTCGGTGAGCTTCTCCAGCGCCCCGGCCTCGATTTCGCGCAGCCCCTCCAGCACCTCGATGTCCAGGCCGCGGGTGGTGGCGAGCGGGGTAGCCGTGAGCTGGGTGCGGATCAGGGTGGACGCGTAGAGCAGGCCGATCCGCTCGTTCGCCAAAGAGCGGGCCAGCGCGTGCGCCTGGCGTTCACCGAGTTCGGTCAGGCCCGGTCCCGGATGGGCGGTGTCCAGCTGCCCGAGGACATTGCCCGGGGTCTGGCCGTGGCGGATCAGCAGAAGCCTCATGGCAGCGATTTTACCGGCTGCGCCCGGCCCTCCCTGCGGCGCTGTCCCGCGGTCAGGGGATCCTGACCGTGGCCTGGATCGGGGCGTGGTCACTGGGGTACCGGTCATCCAGCCGGAAAGTGTTGACCGCGGCCTCGGCAACCTGGATGTCCGGCGTGACGGCGATCCAGTCGATCCGGCTTTCGCCGATGACCGGGTCCTTGTAGTTCGGGAACGTCCCGTACTCCGGGGTCAGCCGCTGCTTCGCCACAGCCCAGGAGTCCCGGAAGGTGCCGCTGCCCACCAGGGTGCTGTATGCGCCGGAGGCGCCGGCGTCGGCGTTGAAATCGCCCATCAGGACGGTCGGCAGGCCGGAGCCGACCTTGGCGGTGTGCTCGACGATGGCGTCCGCGCTGCGCAGCTGGGCGTATTCGGACTCGTGGTCGAAGTGGGTGTTGACCACCATCAGCTCGCGTCCGGTGCAGTTGTCTTCGAACCGGCCCCAGGTGGCGATCCGGGTGACGTCGTTGCCCCACGTCGCCGAGCCGGGGATATGGGGCGTGTCGGAGAGCCAGAACTGGTCCCAGGTCTGCAGCTTCAGGCGGCGGGAGTCGTAGAAAATGCAGGAGTGCTCGCCCCGGCTGCCGCCTTCGCGGCCGTGGCCGATCATCCGGTAGTGCTCCGGGAGGGCCTCGCCGATCACCGCCAGCTGGTGCTCCAGGCCTTCCTGGATGCCCAGCACCTCCGGCAGTTCCTCCGCCAGGACTGCCTGCAGTGCCGGAACGCGCTCGGGCCAGTAGTCGGCCTGCCCCGGCAGGGTCGCCGCGATGTCACAGCGGATGTTGAAGCTCATCAGGCTCAACGCCGCCGCGTCCGCGGCAGCGTCCGCGTCGGCTGGGCCGGGGTCGGTCAGAACAGTCCGTGCTGTCGACGGAGAGTCGCTCGGCAAGGGGTCTCCTCGGGTCGGTAACAGTCCCAGCTTCCTGGCGAAAGCTGGCCAGTCTTCGACGGCTGCGTAAACGGCGGCCTGCCGGAAGGTGAATTCAGGACCTCCCGGCTACGCCAGGTGATCGACCAGCTTGTCCGCAATGCCGGTGTACTTGCCCGGGGTCAGGGCCAGGAGCCGTGCCTCGGCGTCCGCGGACAGGCCCAGGCCCTGGACGAATTCCTGCATCCGCGCGGCGTCTACCCGCTGACCGCGGGTCAGGTCCTTGAGCCGTTCGTACGGGTTTTCCATACCGGCGACGCCGGCGATGGCCTCCGCGCGCATGACCATCTGGATCGCCTCGCCGAGGACCTCCCAGTTGGTGTCCAGGTCCCTGGCGAGGACGTCTTCCGCGACGTCCAGGCGGTCCAGGCCCTTGGCCACGTTGGAGATGGCCAGCAGCGAGTGGCCAAAGGCCACGCCGATGTTGCGCTGCGAGGAGGAGTCCGTGAGGTCCCGCTGCCAGCGGGAGGTGACCAGGGTGGAGCCCAGCACGTCCAGCAGGCCGGAGGAGATCTCCAGGTTGGCTTCCGCGTTTTCGAAGCGGATCGGGTTGACCTTGTGCGGCATCGTGGAGGAGCCCGTGGCGCCGGCCACCGGGACCTGGGCGAAGTAGCCGATCGAGATGTAGCTCCAGATGTCGGTGCAGACGTTGTGCAGGATCCGGTTGAAGCGCGCGACGTCGGCGTACAGCTCCGCCTGCCAGTCGTGGCTTTCGATCTGGGTCGTGAGCGGGTTCCAGGCCAGGCCCAGGCCCTCCACGAAGCTCTTGGCGACCTGCTCCCAGTCGGCGCCCGGGACGGAGGCGACGTGGGCTGCGTAGGTGCCGGTAGCGCCGTTGATCTTGCCGAGGTATTCGGTCCGGGCGATGCGGTCCAGCTGGCGGGTCAGCCGGTGCGCGATCACGGCCAGTTCCTTGCCGAGCGTGGTGGGCGTGGCGGGCTGGCCGTGCGTGCGCGAGAGCATCGGCACCGCACGGTTGGCCTCGGCCATGGCGCTGATTTGCGCGACGAGTTTCCGGGCCGCCGGCAGCCACACGTCCTCCACGGCGCCCTTGATACCCAGCGCGTAGGAGAGGTTGTTGATGTCCTCGGAGGTGCAGCCGAAGTGCACCAGCGCGGTCAGGTGCTCGATCCCGATGCCGGGGAGCCGGCGGCCGATGTAGTACTCCACGGCCTTGACGTCGTGCACCGTGACGGCCTCGATTTCGGCCAGTTCGGCAACCGATGCGGCGTCGAACTCGGTGACGACGGCGCGCAGCTTCTCCTGCTGCTCGGCGCTCAACGGCCCGGCGCCCGGCAGCACGTTGTTGCTGGTCAGGTGGATCAGCCACTCAACCTCGACGGCTACCCGGTCCCGGTTGAGGGCGGCCTCGGAGAGGTAGTCCACCAGCGGCGCGACCGCCGACTGGTAGCGGCCGTCGAGCGGGCCGAGCGCGATCTGGTGGTCGGACGCGGCGAGGGCCAGGCGTCCGGACGGCGTGCGGGTCTCAGCTGTGGCGGCAGTTTCAGGCATGGTCCGATTCTTTCACGAAGTGCCGCCGGGCCTTAAGTGGGCCATCCCCGTATGACATTGCGTCCCGGCGGTGCGGGTGCGCCGCCGGCGCGGACCCGCCGGTTTTCCACATAACCGCCCCGGCCGCTTCCGGCGCCGGCGGCCGGTGCCTAGCGTCGAACCGGGACAGAACCACGAACGAAGGGAGCCCCGTCCATGAGAGGCACGGTGACGGCAGCGGAGGCGGCGGCTTGCGCCTCACGCAGCTACGAGGTCCAGCAGTTGGCTGCCAGGGTTGCGGCGTGCGCCGAGCAGGCAGGCGCCGTGCTCGCCACGCTGAGCCAGCTGGAACTCCAGACCTGGCAGTCCCCGGCCGGCCGCGCCTACCGGACCACGCTGTCGCTGCAGGCCGCATCGTTGCGGCGGGGCCGGGACGGGCTGCAGGACGCCACGGCAGTGGTGCTGCGGCACGCCCAGAGTGTGGCGCTGTCGTCCGGCCGCCCGGGGTACTGATGGCGGAGGCCACCCCGGCGGGCTCCGGAGAAGTCCCCCGCCCGTCCGCGCCGCCCCCCGATGGGATGCTGCGGATCCGCGGCGGGATCGGCGGCCTCAGCTTCCAGTTCGAGGAACTGCTCGCCGGCGCGGCGGCGCTGGACGGTGTGGTGCGCGAGCTGTACGCCCTGGAGGCAGAGGCCGACGGCGTCCGCCGGGCGCTGTTCGACTACCAGTCCGACTCCTACCGCAGCGGCAGCAACGCCATCATCGCGGTCGGGGAGGCCGGCCGGGACGTCGGCCGTGTCCGGGCCGAGTTGGAACGCATCGCGGCCCAGGTCCAAGCCTGCCACCGGGAGTACGAGTTCACCGAAGCCCGGAACGCCCTGCTGCTCCGGATAGGGGTCTCCGGCCCGGAGTACGGCTCCGCCCTGCGGCCCTTCGAACTCCCCGGCGTCCGCGACCAGGTCGAACACGGGATGGCCATGGCTCCCGGTGGTCTGGCCCTGTTGCTGGGGCTGCCTGCTCCGCTGGCCGGGGCCGTCGGCATACTCAGCGGCCCTGCCGACGTCCGCCACGCGATCCGGGGGCTCTCGACAACGCCCGGGCTGGAGTTCCTGAGGCCGCGGCCGGTCACCATCGTCGCCAGCGAAACGGCCGTTGCGAACGTAGACCTGTCCCCGGCGGGCCTGCTGCGGCGCGCGGAAGCGGTTGGCCGGACCAGCGGCGACATTGAAGTCATTCGGGTCGACGGCGGCAACCGGCGCGCCTGGACGGTCATCCTGCCGGGAACGCAGCTCGGCGGCCTGCCCGAGGGAACGAACCCGTTCGATGCGGCGGGCATCGCCGAAGGACTCGGCTACGACTCGCAGGCGACGGCCGGTGCCATCCGGCAGGCCCTGCGGCAGGCCGGTGCGGAGTCGGGCGAACAGCTCGCCGTGGTCGGCTACAGCCAGGGAGGCATCCATGCCATGAACCTCAGCAGGGACAAAGCCTTTCTGGCCGAGTTCGACCTCAAGTTCGTGCTGACGGCCGGTTCCCCGGTCGGCGGCATCACCCCGGAGCCGGGGATCGGGAGCCTGCACCTGGAGCACCAGAACGACTGGGTGCCCGGAGCCGACGGGCTGGCCAACGCGGACACCAAGGACCGGGTGACCGTCACCTTGACCAATGAGCTGGTCATGCCGCCGCCGCAGGACTTTGGCCTCGCTCCCGGCCACCGGCTGGAAAACTACGCGGACGGGGCGGAGGCCGTCTCGGCGAGCCGGGATCCCTCGCTGCAGGCGTCCACCGCGGCGCTGGCGGCGGTAGTCGGCGCGGGCGGCACCGCGACGGTGACCAGATTTTCCTTGCGCCGCGAGGCGCTGCCCGCGCAGGGCGTGGTCACGGCTCCGGGGCCGGACCGCCGGGCCGGCCAGCCGCCCACGGCCCGGTCCGCGCCGCGGACAGGACCGGCCGTGAAACCGGTGCCGCTGGGCGTGGCCGGTTAGCGCCGGCGGCCGCCCGGCAGCCTGCCGGCAACCAGGGACACCACGGTAATGATGATGGCGGCGAAGACCGCGGTCCAGAAGAACGAATCGATGGTGAAGTGCACCGGCGTGTAAGCGCTCAGCCAAGAGGTGAGGTAGAGCATCGCGGCGTTGATGATGATGGTGAACAGCCCCAGCGTGAGGATGGTGAGCGGCAGCGACAGCAGGCTCACCAACGGCTTGACGAGGGCGTTGACGATTCCGAAGATGAGCCCGATGAATAGGTAGGCCAGGATGATCCCGATCGCATCCGTGCCCTGCGTAACGCCGCTGTTGGCCACGGCCCCGGTGGTGGCGGAAGTGGAGATATCCAGCCCGGGAAGGATCCAGCTGGCAATCCATAGGGCCAGTGCATTGACGATGACCCGCACGAAGAGTGAGCGCATGGCCTCATGCTGTCACATCGGCCGACCTTCCGGCAGGAGGGCGAAGTAGGCTATGGGGCATGACTTCATCAGACAACCCGGCCGGCGGGATCCGCCCGCGGCCGGTGGTAGACCTGCTTCCCCGTTACGCCGCCGGCAAACCGCCGGTGCCCGTCGACGGACTCGTAAGCTACAAGCTGTCCTCCAACGAGAACCCCCTGCCTCCGATTCCTGCAGTGCAGCAGGCCATCGCCGCGCAGACCGACTTCAACCGCTACCCGGACCCGCTGAGCACCAAACTGCGCGGGGCGCTCGCCGGCTTCCTGGACGTTCCGGCGGAGGACATCGTTACCGGCGCCGGCAGCCTCGGCGCCCTCAACCAGCTGCTGGCCACCTTCGCCGGCCAGAACGACGACGGCAAGGCCGACGAAGTCATCTACGCGTGGCGCTCCTTCGAGGCGTACCCCATCAGCGTCGGCCTCGCCGGCGCGGAGAGCGTGCAGGTCCCGCTGACTTCGGACGGCCGGCACGACCTGGATGCGATGGCGGCTGCCGTGACGGCCAGGACCCGGATGATCCTGCTGTGCACCCCGAACAACCCGACCGGGCCCATCCTCACCACCGAGGAGACCGAGCGGTTCCTCAAGACGGTCCCGTCGGACATCGTGGTGGTCATCGACGAGGCCTACCAGGAATTCGTCCGGGCCGAGGACGCCGTCGACGGCATCGAGATGTACCGCAAGTACCCCAACGTCGTCGTGTTGAGGACCTTCTCCAAGGCGCACGGGCTGGCCGGACTGCGCGTGGGCTACAGCGTGTCCCAGCCGGACCTCACGCAGCACCTGCGTGTCACCGCCACGCCGTTCGCGGTTTCCCAGATCGCCGAGGGAGCGGCCGTCACCTCGCTCGAGCATTTCGGCGAGGTTGTAGAAAGGGTACAAAGCCTGGTCGACGAACGGGACCGCGTGACCGCCGGGCTGCGCGACTTGGGCTGGTTTGTGCCGGACGCCCAGGGCAACTTCGTCTGGCTCAACCTGGGCGCCAACACTGCCGAATTCGCGGCACTGGCGGGGGAGCGGGCACTGTCCGTCCGCGCCTTCGGCAACGAGGGGGTACGGGTCAGCATCGGCGAAGTCGAAGCCAACACCCGGTTCCTGGAGTTGTGTGCGATCTATACAAAACCCCCGCAGCGTTCCTAGCGCTTAACACGAAACCCGCGGCATGCGGCCTGCGGATAAAGTAGGGGACGAGTAAGCCAATATATATGCCGGGCCAGGAATGCATGCCCGGTCCGGCATATATCCCAGCGATTGCGGCGCATTCGGGTGCGGCAGGCAAGGAGACGGTATGGGCGCCACACATCTGCCCGCTACCGAGTTCGACGGAACCGAAGTGGATGACCAGCTCGAGGCGCAGGCCGAGGCCGTGCTGGGCGATCCGGACGTCCCGATGGTCCAGCTGCTAAGCCCGGACGGCAGCATGGGCACCGATCCGGTGTTCTCCGAGTACGCCGCACGGCTCGACGCCGAAAAACTCCGCGGCTTCTACGCCGACATGGCCAAAATCCGCCGCTTTGACGTCGAGGCAACCGCACTCCAGCGCCAAGGCCAGCTGGCCCTGTGGGTTCCGCTCACCGGCCAGGAGGCGGCGCAGATCGGGTCCGGCCGGGCGAGCCAGCCGCAGGACTACATCTTTCCCACCTACCGGGAGCACGGCGTCGCGCTGACCCGCAACGTCGACCTCGCCGAGCTGCTGCGCCAGTTCCGCGGTGTGTCCAATGGCGGCTGGAACCCCAAGGACACCAACTTCCACCTCTACACCCTGGTCCTCGCCGCCCAGACGCCGCACGCCGTCGGCTATGCCATGGGCATCCAGCGGGACCAGAAGCTCGCCGCGGCCAGCGCGGCCCACGCTGCCGACGGGGACGCGGCCGGAGCGCAGGAGCCCAAGGCTGCCGTTATGGTCTACTTCGGTGACGGCGCCAGCTCCGAGGGCGATGTCCACGAGTCCATGGTGTTCGCCTCCTCGTACAACGCCCCCGTGGTGTTCTTCTGCCAGAACAACCACTGGGCCATCTCCGTGCCCACCACCGTCCAGACCCGCATTCCGCTCTCCAACCGCGCCAAGGGCTACGGCTTCCCCGGCATCCGGGTGGACGGCAACGACGTGATCGCGGTGCACGCCGTCACCGAATGGGCCCTCGAGCGCGCCCGCGAAGGCAAGAGCCCGGTGCTGATCGAGGCCTTCACCTACCGCGTCGGCGCGCACACCACCGCCGACGATCCGACGAAGTACCGCGGTTCGGAGGAGGAGGCACAGTGGCGGGCGAAGGATCCGCTGGACCGGCTGGAGAAGTACCTCCGTGCCGAAGGCTTCGCCGACGACGCCTTCTTTGAGCAGGTCAAGGCGGACGGCGACGAACTCGCGGCTTACGTCCGCAGGACCATCCATGACCTGGGCAGCCCGGATATCCGGACGGCTTTCGCCAACACCTACGCCGAGGCGCACCCCCTGGTGGCCGAAGAACTGGCATGGTTCGAGCAGTACAGCGCAGGCTTCGCCGACGAGGCGGAAGCGCCCGGGCCGGCCAGCGCGGCAGATACAGACGGAGCGGTGCGCCGATGACCACCATGACCATTGCCAAGGCCATCAACGAAGGCCTCCGCGCCACCCTGGCCAACAATCCCCGCACCCTGCTGATGGGCGAGGATATCGGGCCCCTCGGCGGCGTCTACCGTGTCACCGACGGCCTGATCGGCGAGTTCGGCGCGGACCGCGTGGTGGACACCCCGCTGGCGGAGTCCGGCATCATCGGTACCGCAATCGGCCTGGCGCTCAGCGGCTACCTGCCGGTCTGCGAGATCCAGTTCGACGGCTTCGTTTTTCCGGGCTTCAACCAGATCACCACGCAGCTGGCGAAGATGCATTCGCGCAGCAACGGCAACCTCACCGTCCCGGTCGTCATCCGCATCCCCTACGGCGGCGGCATCGGCTCGATCGAACACCACTCGGAATCCCCCGAAGCGCTGTTCGCCCACACCGCCGGACTGCGCATTATCACCCCCTCCAACCCGCACGACGCCTACTGGATGATCCAGCAGGCCGTCGACTGCCTGGACCCGGTGATCGTCTTCGAGCCGAAGCGGCGCTACTGGCTCAAGGGCGACGTCGACACCGACTCCCCGGGCCAGTCCGCGGACCCGTTCAAAGCCCACGTGCTGCGCGCCGGGACCGACGCCACCGTGGTGGCCTACGGCCCGCTGGTCCCCGTGGCCCTCGCCGCCGCCTCGGCTGCGGCCGAGGACGGCCACAGCATCGAAGTGATCGACCTGCGCTCCATCTCGCCGATCGACTTCGACACCGTCACCGCCTCGGTCCGGAAAACGGGCCGGCTGGTCGTGGCGCACGAGGCACCGACGTTCGGCGGCATCGGCGGCGAAATCGCCGCCCGCGTCAGCGAGCGGGCCTTCCACTCCCTCGAAGCCCCGGTCATCCGCGTCGGCGGCTTCCACATGCCCTACCCGGTGGCCAAGGTGGAAGAAGACTACCTGCCGGACATCGACCGCATCCTTGAGGCGCTGGAACGCGCCCTCGCCTACTGACGGGGATCTCCATGACCGTAAACAAGTTCAACCTTCCCGACGTGGGCGAGGGCCTGACCGAGGCCGAAATCGTGTCCTGGAAGGTCAAGGCCGGCGACACCGTCGCCGTCAACGACGTGCTGTGCGAAATCGAGACCGCCAAGTCCCTCGTGGAGCTTCCCTCGCCCTACGCCGGCACCGTCACCGAGCTGCTCGTCCCGGAAGGCGTGACCATCGACGTCGGGACGCCGATCATCAGCGTCTCCGACGCCGACGCGCCGGCTGCCCCGGCCGCCACCCCTGTGGCGCCCGACGTGGCGGCCCCTGCCCCGGCCGCCACCTCTGCTACGCCGGCTCCTGCGGCGCCGATGTACGGAAAGCTGGACGCGTCCGACGCCGCGGAGCCGGGAGGGCCACCGGCCGGCGGCCCGCTGGTTGGTTCCGGCCCCAAGGCCGACGCCGTCAAGCGCCGCCGCCGGATCGCCGCACCGTCGCCGGCCCGGGCAGTCTCCGCCGTCCCCCAGGTGGCCCCCGCCCCGGTGGTCACCCCCGCTCCCGCCGTCGAGGCGCACGACATCTGGATCAGCCCGGACGCCGTATCCCACGCGGAACGCAATGCCCCCGCAGCCGGCATTGACCCGCGCCCGACACTGGGCGGGGCCATCACCGGCCTGGTCAACCGGGTCCTGGCCAAGCCCCCGGTCCGGAAAATCGCCCGGGACCTCGGCATCGACCTGGCCGACGTCGTGCCCACCGGCGCGCGCGGCGAGGTGACCCGGGAGGACCTGGTCAGCTACCAGGCCCAGCGCGACGCCGAGCTGGACCAGGCGGACTCGTTCTGGGGCAAGACCGGCCGTCCCCAGGAACAGCGGATCGAGCGCATCCCGGTGAAGGGCGTCCGCAAGGCCACCGCCCGGGCCATGGTCGAGTCGGCCTTCGCGGCCCCGCATGTGAGCATCTTTGTGGACGTCGACGCCAGCCGCACCATGGAGTTCGTCAAGCGGCTCAAGGCCTCCCGCGACTTCGAGGGCATCAAGGTCTCGCCGCTGCTGATCCTCGCCAAGGCCGTAATCTGGGCCGCGGCACGCAACCCCAGCGTCAACGCGAGCTGGGTGGACGCCGAAGACGGCAGCGACACGGCGGAGATCCACGTCAAGCACTTCATGAACCTCGGCATCGCCGCCGCGACCCCCCGCGGCCTGATGGTGCCGAACATCAAGAACGCCCAGGACCTGTCGCTCAAGGAACTTGCGCTGGCGCTCAACGAGCTGGCCACCACCGCCCGGGCGGGCAAGACCCAGCCGGCGCAGATGCAGGGCGGAACGCTTACGGTCACCAACATCGGTGCCCTGGGCATCGACACCGGCACGCCGATCATCAACCCGGGCGAGGTGGCGATCGTGGCTTTCGGCACCATCAAGCAGAAGCCCTGGGTGCTCGACGGCGAAGTGATCCCGCGCTGGATCACCACGCTGGGCGGCTCCTTCGACCACCGGGTGGTGGACGGGGACCTCTCGGCCCGCTTTATGGCCGACGTCGCTTCCATCCTGGAAGAGCCGGCCCTGCTGCTGGACTAAGCCGGGCGCTGGCTGCGCGCCCCAGGTTTTCGGCCGGTTGCCTGCGTTCCCGCCCGGTTGTTCCCGGCCGGGGCCACCTGGGCCGGAGGAAAGCGGCGGTTCTACGGGCCCGGAGCGGACCCGGAAGCCGACGGGCGGCCGAAGAACCGGGCGGGAACGTCGCAGGTCGACGCGAGGTCCGGCCTAGCTGCCGGAGAAAGAGGCGAGCAGCTGGCTCATGGCCGGGTCGCTGCCCCCGGCGGCCACGGCAACCGCGGCGGCAAACACCACGCCGGCGAAACCGAAACTGGCGGCCGTGACCGCCCCCAGGAATTTCCAGTCCTCGCGCAGCACGCTCCGGACGGTGGCGGGCATCCGCAGGGCCGGGGAGATCAGGTTCGGGGCACTGTCCACGGAGCCGTCGTCGAGGTAGGCAACCACCCGGCCGGCGGCGCGGTCGACGCGCATGGTGCTGATGTGGTTGCCGTGCCGGGCCAGCAGGATGTCGTGGCCGACGAGCTGGCGGCGCTGAAGGGCGGGCATGGTGCCTCCGGAAGAAGTGGGCGGATAGGACTGTCCGCACCATCGGGGGCACCGTCAATTTTACCGCCGCGCAGGGCGCCGATGCCGACAAAGGCGGGTGAGACTGCCCACGAGGGGTGGTGACGGGGGACAAGTCGGCGGAACCTGTCCGGAAGCTGCGCGGCGGGATTAGAGTGGCACCAGCCGCCGCCGAGCCGGCGAACGCCGATCAAAGGAGATTTTGCGTGTTCTCGAGCCCGTTCCCCGCTGTAGATATTCCCGACGTCAGCCTCTACGAGTACCTTTTCGGCGGTCTGCAGGAGGCGGACCTGGACCGGGTCGCCGTCGTCGACGGCACCAGCGGCGCGGAGACCAGCTACCGCGAGCTGCGCGACCGGGTCAACGCCCTCGCCGGTGCCGTCGCCGCCCGGGGGCTGGGCCTCCACGGCGTCGCCGCCATCCTGTGCCCGAACATCCCGGCGTTCACCGTCGTGTTCCACGGGCTGCTCCGGGCCGGCGCCACGGTCACGCCTGTCAATTCGTTGTACACGGCCGACGAGATCGCCAAGCAACTCACCGACGCCGGAGCCAGCTGGCTCTTTACGGTCTCCGCGCTGCTGCCCGCCGCCCGGGAAGCGGCCGGCCAGGCGGGCATCCCCGCGGAGCGGCTGGTGGTGCTCGACGGCGCCGAGGGACACCCCTCGTTGGCGGATCTGCTCAGCAGCGGTGCTACGGCCCCGGACGTGAGCTTCGACGCTGCAAGCCACGTAGCCGTGCTGCCGTATTCTTCGGGGACCACCGGGCGGCCCAAGGGCGTGATGCTCAGCCACCGCAACCTGGTCGCGAACGTGGAACAGTCCCGCGGGCTGCTCAAGGTGCGGCCGGACGACCGGCTGCTGGCACTGCTGCCGTTTTTCCACATCTATGGACTGACAGTGCTGCTGAACCTGGCCCTCCGGGAGCGCGCCCGCCTGGTCACCATCCCGAAGTTCGACCTCGCGGAATTCCTGCGCATGGTCCAGGACCACAAGTGCAGCTATCTGTTTATCGCCCCGCCGGTGGCGGTGGCCCTGTCCAAGCACCCGCTGGTGGCGGACTATGACCTCAGCTCGGTGCACACGACGCTCTCCGGCGCGGCGCCGCTGGACGGGGAACTGGGGGCGCGGCTAGGCGAGCGGCTGGGCTGCCGGGTGCTCCAGGGCTACGGCATGACGGAGATGAGCCCGGTTTCCCATTTGATCCCGGTCGATGCGACGGACGTTCCGGTCAGTTCGGTGGGCTACACGGTCCCGAATATGGACTGCCGGCTGGTGGACCCGGCCACGGGGGAAGAAATTGAGGTCCCCGCGGAGGGAACCAGCGCACCGGGCCACCTGCTGTGCCGGGGGCCGAACGTGATGCTGGGGTACCTGAACCGGCCGGAGGAAACGGCGGACACCCTCGACCCGGACGGCTTCCTGCACACCGGGGACGTCGCCACGGTGCGGGCGGACGGGGTGGTCTCGATCGTGGACCGGCTCAAGGAACTGATCAAGTACAAGGGCTACCAGATCGCACCGGCCGAGCTTGAGGCCCTGCTGCTCACCCACCCCGGCATCGCCGACGCTGCCGTGATCGGAACCGCCGACGCCGACGGCCAGGAAGTGCCGATGGCCTTTGTCGTGCGGCAGCCCGGCGCAGCCGGCGATCAGTTGGACGCGGCCGCCGTGGAGGAATTCGTCGCCGCGAGGGTGGCCCCGTTCAAGAAGATCCGGCGGGTGGAGTTTATCGAGGCCGTGCCGAAGTCATCCTCCGGCAAGATCCTGCGCCGGATGCTTAAAACGACGGAGCCGGCGCCGCAGCCCTAGGCGTACTGCCCTGGCACTGCGCGCCGGCTCCGCCGGTTTACTCCATTGGAGTGCTTGCTAATCGGGGGTGTCGGTCTTGGCGATGTAGACGTCGCATGGGGCGTTGTGGGCCACGCTGTTCGCAACGCTCCCCAGGACGCGCCCCAGGCCCCGCATCCTGCGGTTCCCCACCACGATCATCTGCGCGCCGGCACGCTCCGCTTCCTGGATCAGCGCCTCCGCGGGCTTGCCCCGGGCGGCGGAGTAGGTGACATTGATCTCCGCCGTGCGCAGGCTCTCGGCGACGCCCTTGGCGACCTTCTCGGCGTCGTCAGCGTCGGAGACAATCCACCGGTCGCTGCCGCTGCCGAACACCTCGGTCCGGTCGCTGTCGAAAGCACTGACCACGTGCAGGGTGGCGCCGAGGGAAACGGCCAGGTCCCGGGCCGTGTGGGCGGCCTTCAGGGCTGTTTCACTGCCATCGACGCCGACAACGATGATTCCGGTCATATGCGACTCCTCTGGTCAGGCATGAATATGGTCAGGCGCGGTTCAGTCCACGGCAATGATTCAGGCTACAACGCCGCGATGGCTTCCCGCAGTACCGGTGCCAAGCGGCGCACGCCTTCCTCGATGGCGTCCGGCGGCACCGCGCTGAAGGCGAGCCGCAGCTTGTTGGAGGGCTCGTCCGAGTGCGTAAATGCTGCGCCGGGAATGAAGACGACGCCCGCGTCGATGGCCTTCTGCAACAGCGGGTAGGTATCCACGCCCTCGGGCAGGGTGACCCAGACGAAGAAGCCTCCCTCCGGCCGGGTCCAGCTCAGCCCCTCGGGCATGTACTTCTGCAGGGCGGCCAGCATGGCCTCGCAGCGTTCCTGGTACAGCCCGCGGTAGGTGGCGATCTGGCCCTGCCAGTCGTAGTCGCGCAGGTAGGCGGAGACCAGCATCTGGTTGAGCGTGGGCGGGCAGAGGGTGACGGCTTCGGAGGCAAGGTAGTAGCGGCGCTGCAGGTGCGCCGGGACCAGGGCCCAGCCGATCCGCAGGCCGGGGGCGAAGATTTTGGAGAACGACCCCATATAGATGACATCGTCCGGGTTGCCGGCCCGTAGCGGCGTCAGCGGCTGGCCGTCGAAGCGCAGCAGCCCGTAGGGGTTGTCCTCCAGAACCAGAATATTCGCATTGCGGCATATGTCCACGACCTGCTGCCGGCGCTCGGCGGCGAGGGTGATGCCGGAGGGGTTGTTGAAGCTCGGGATCGTGTACAGGAACTTGATGCTCTTGCCCGCCGTCTGCAGGGCGGCGATCTTGGCCTCAAGGAGGTCCGGGATGATTCCGTTCTCGTCCATCGGGACGGTGCCCACCTCCACCTGGTAGGCCTCGAAGGTGTTGAGTGCGCCGACGTAGGTGGGATCCTCGACGAGGACAACGTCGCCCGGGTTGCAGAAAACCTTGGTCGCGACGTCCTGCGCCGATTGTGAGCCCGCCGTGATGACGACGTTCTCGGGCTTCGCGTCGAGGATCCCTTCGGCCGCCATGACCTCGCAGATCTGCGTGCGGAGCTCCTCGGTGCCCTGCCCGCCGCCGTACTGCAGCGCTGTCATGCCCTGTTCGGCGATGATCTTGGCGGCGGACTGGCCGAGGCGCTCCAGCGGGAGGGACTGGAGGTACGGGCTGCCGCCGGCCAGGGAGACGAGGCCCGGGCGCAGGGAGATGTCGAAGACGTCCCGGACGGCGGATTGCTTGATATTGGCTGCGCGCTCCGAGAAAAGCCTCTCGTGGCGGTGGGCGGACGTAGCCGCACGTTCGATTGCGTCAATTGCCTCGGCCGGAAGGAACTCTGCGGCGGCATCAAGTGTTTCGTGGGTCACAGTCCTAGGATACAGGCCATCGTTGTCACAGGGAAAACTTTTGTTCACAAATCCAACGGGATGCCGGGACGCAGGACACCCCCGGCAGCGGAGGTCGCTGACGGGGGTGTCGGTCCTGCCGGGGCCTGGCTCAGGCCGCGGCGGTGCGGCCTTCGGCCAGGGCGTCGAAGACACCCTTGATCTGCTCCACGATCTCGGCGTCGTCCTTCGGGTGGACCTCGGCGAAGCGGACCATCGAACCTGGGACGGCGAGCTTGACGTCCTCCAGCACCTGGGCGCCGGCGATGCCCACGGCCTTGCGGGCCTCGTCCTGGGCCCAGACGCCGCCGTATTGGCCGAACGCGGTACCGACGACGGCGGTCGGCTTGCCGTTCAGGGCGCCGGCGCCAAAGGGGCGGGAAAGCCAGTCGATGGCGTTCTTCAGCGGCGCGGGAACGGTGCCGTTGTATTCCGGGGTGACCAGCAGCAGGGTGTCGGCGTCGTTGGCGGCGGCGCGCAGCGCGGCCGCGGCGGCGGGAACCTGGCCCTCGACGTCGATGTCCTCGTTGTAGAACGGGATGTTGCCGAGGCTTTCGTGGATGACGACCTCGACCTGCTCGGGAGCGTTGAGCTGGATGGCTTCGGCGAGCTGGGCGTTGGTCGAGCCGGCGCGCAGGCTGCCGACCAGGGTGAGAACGGTGTTGGTAGTCATGGGACTCCTCGTATCGCGCCGCGGAGGCTCCGGCGGCTGGATGGTCTTGGAGGCTTGGAGGCCTTCATCCATCTAAACGGACTGCGGTCCGCTTATTATTCCCCGGTACTAGAATGGGCGGTGTGAGCCTCATCCCAATCCGCCCCGTGGGGACGGTGCCCGGTACCGCGGGTACCTCTGACGGTGCCCAGGGCCCTCCCGCGGGCCCTTCGGCCGGCGGGGCCGCCGGCCTGGCTGCCGGGCGGACCGCCGACTCCGAGCGCCGTGACGCGGCCCGCAACCGCGAGCTGCTGCTCCGGGCCGCGCGGGAGCTGGTCGAGGAGTGCGGGGCCGACGGCCTCACTATGGCGAACCTCGCCGGGCGGGCGGGGGTGGGCAAGGGGACCGTGTTCCGGCGGTTCGGCAGCCGCGCGGGCCTGATGATGACCCTGCTCAGCGACGCCGAAGCCCAGTTCCAGGGCCGCTTTATGTTCGGGCCGCCACCGCTGGGACCGGGCGCCCCGCCGCTTGACCGGCTCATTGCCTTCGGTGCGGAGCGGATCGCCTGGGTGCTGGAATACGGTGAGCTTGCCCGGGCGGCGGACGTGTCCGCCTACAACCGGTTCGATGTTCCCGCCGCGGTGCTCTGGCACAGGCATCTGGAGCTGCTGCTGCGCGAAGCCGGGGTAACCGCGGATCCCTGGCTGATGGCAGGCGCCCTGAGTGTGACCCTCGAACCGGAGCGCATCCTGCATTCGGTCCGGGTCCATGGCGTCTCCCCGGAACGGCTGGTCGAGTCGTGGCGGGAGCTGGTGACGCGCGTGGTCCGCGGCGCGTAGGCTAACCGACCGGCGCGGAGACCGCCAAGTCAAATCCATTCAACTGAGTTATTCATAACGATCTGGTAGTGGACATATCGTTTCGCCGCCTTTGACGCGCTTCCCCGCGATACCTATGTGGTAGTTTCCTCTGGAATGTGACCCGCAACATAGCCCGACTGGGCTAGCCGCAAGGCCTGCGGGCGGCCAGGCACCCGCTGGCCGAGATCCCGGATCGGCAGCGGACACCCCGCTGCCTTATGGGGGGACGACGGAAGGATCCACGCTGTGAATGTTGTCATGACCCCGGCCTGCGGACAGGCCGGTCCAGCCGGCCCGGCGGCGTCCGGAACCGCGCAGGCCACGGCGATCCTGACCTAGCCGCATGCTCCGATACCTTGCCAAACGTGCCGTCACGTATGCGTTCATGATCTTCCTGACCACCAGCGCCGGGTACTTCCTGGCGGTCACCAGCCTCCAGCCGGCGCTGCTGGAGCAGGAAAAAATCCCGCGTCCCACGCCCGAACAGATCGCCAACTCCTTCCGGCTCAAGGGCCTGGACCCGGCGCTGAGCCCCTGGGAGCGCTACGTGGACTGGCTCACCGGGATCGTCACCCGCTGGGACTGGGGGCGGAGCCCCAACGGCGCGTTCGTCAACGCCGAGTTCGGCGACCGGGTCTGGATCTCCACCCGGCTGTTCCTGGCATCGATCATCCTGACCCTGATCATCGGCGTCGCCCTGGGCGTCTACACCGCGGCCCGGCAGTACAAGTTTTCCGACCGCGCGATCACCTCCTACAGCTACCTCGTGTACATCGTGCCGGCCCCGATCGCCTACTTCCTGGTCCAGCTCGGCGCCATCAACATCAACGAGACCGTGGGCGAACGCGTCCTGTTCGTCACCGGGATCTCGACGCCCGGGCTGGACGGTGACGGCTGGGTCCAATTCCTCGACATGCTGGCGCACTATGCGGTGCCCACCTTCGCGATCACCATCGTGGGCTGGGGCGCGTACCAGATCGCCCAGCGGCAGTACCTGCTGGACAACGTGAACGCGGACTTCGTCCGCACCGCCCGGGCCAAGGGACTCACCCGCAACCAGGCCATCACCCGGCACGCCCTGCGTGTGTCCTTCATCCCGGTGGCGCAGAGCATCGCCTTCACCATCCCGGCCATCTTCGCCGGCGGGTTCTTCGCCGAGAAGATCTTCGCCTGGCACGGCGTCGGCTCCTGGAGCATCGACGCGATCGCGCTCCAGGACGTCAACGCGGCCACGGCGACGCTCGCCTACGGCTCGGTGATCTTCGCGATCGGGGCGATCCTCGCCGACTTCGCCACCACCCTTGTCGACCCGAGAGTGCGGGTGCAGTAGCCATGACGAACCTGAACGCCATCGATCCGGCCGCCGTCGCGGAAGAAGCCAAGATCGAGAACAACGACGTCGTCATCGCGAAGTCGAGGATCATCGTGCGGCGCTTCCTGCGCAACAAAACCGCGGTGACCGGCCTGGTGATCTTTGTGCTGCTCACCGTGCTGTCCCTGATCGGCGGGATCTTCTCCAGCTGGGACAAGGAGACCATCGACCCGTTCAACATCGGCATGGGGCCCTCCTCCGAGCACCTGCTCGGCACCTCCCAGGCCGGCATCGACCTGTACGCCCTGACCGTGGAAGGCACCCGGGTTTCCATCCTGATCGGCCTCGTCGTGGGCCTCGTGTCCGTGTTGATCGCGGCGGTGTACGGCTGCACCATGGCCTACTTCGGCGGCAAGGTCGACAAGGTGATGCTCTTCATCCTGGAAGCCCTGATCATGATGCCCGCCCTCCTGGTCGTCGCCGTGGCCACCAGCGGCGGCGGCAACGGGCTGCAGCAGAACCTGCCCAGCTGGATGCTGCTGATCATCGTCCTGCTGATCTTCAACTGGATGGGAACCGCCCGCCTGATCCGCTCGCTCTCGATGTCGCTTATGCAGCGCGACTTCGTGAAAGCCGCGCAGTACATGGGCGTTCCCCCGCGGCGCATCGTCTGGCGCCACCTGGTGCCGAACATCGGCTCGCTGCTGGTCCTGGACATCACCCGGGGCGTGACCGGTGCCATCCTGGCCGAGGTCGCGTTCTCCTTCATCGGCATCGGCATCAAGGTTCCCGACGTGAGCCTTGGCGTGCTGATCGGCCAGGCCACCTCCCAGGTCTCCACCTTCCCGTGGATGTTCTGGGTGCCGCTGACCGTGATGTTCCTGCTGACCGGATCGCTCGCCATGATGAATGACGGCCTGCGTGACGCGTTCGATCCCAGCTCCAGCTCTATTGGCAGCGCCAAAAAGAAGAAGAAGAACCCATGAGTAGCGACACCACGGCCACCGACCTGAGCACCGCCGAACGGCTGCGCGTCGCCGGGCTGCACGCCCCAGATGATGCCCCGGCAGGTGCGGTGCTCTCCGTCCGCGACCTCAACGTCCGCTTCAACACCGAGAACGGCGTGGTGCACGCGGTCCGCGGCATCGACTTCGACCTGATGCCCGGCAAGACCCTCGGAATCGTCGGCGAATCCGGTTCCGGCAAGTCCGTCACCTCGATGGCCATCATGGGCCTGCTGCCGGAAACGGCCCAGGTCACCGGCTCGGTCCGGCTCAAGGGCCAGGAACTGCTAGGGCTCAGCGACAAGGCCATGTGCCGCTTCCGCGGCAACGAGATGGCGATGGTCTTCCAGGACCCGCTGTCCTCGCTGACCCCGGTCTACACGGTGGGCAACCAGATCATCGAGGCGCTCACGGTGCACAACCCCACCATGAGCAAGCAGGCCAAGGAAGCGCGCGCCGTCGAACTCCTGGGCATGGTGGGCATTCCCAGCCCCAAGGACCGGCTCAAAGCCTTCCCGCACGAATTCTCCGGCGGCATGCGGCAGCGCGTGATGATCGCCATTGCGATCGCCAACAACCCGCGCGTGCTGATCGCGGATGAGCCGACGACGGCGCTCGACGTCACCATCCAGGCGCAGGTCCTCGAGGTGCTGCACACCGCGCAGGAGGAAACCGGCGCCGCCGTCGTCATGATCACGCACGACCTGGGTGTGGTGGCCGGCATGGCCGACGACATCATGGTGATGTACGCCGGCAAGCCGGTGGAAACCGGCAGCGTCGACGACATCTACTACAACGCCCGGATGCCGTACACCATGGGCCTGCTGGGCGCCGTGCCCCGCGTGGACGTGGCCGAAAAGACCTCGCTGGTGCCGATCGAGGGCATTCCGCCGAACCTCATCCACGCGCCCACGGGATGCTCGTTCGCGCCGCGCTGCCCGCTGGTCAGCGAGGCGTGCCTACAGGGCGAGCCCGGGCTCTTGCCGGTCAGCGGAAGCGGCGACGGCACCCTGGAGCACAAGGCCGCCTGCATCAAGGCGGAGTCCCTCGGCGCCGACGTGGACGTGCACGAGATCTTCCACGCCCCCGAGGTCCCCGTATCCCGGTTCGACGCGGTCCCGCGCGCCGAACGCAAGGCGGTCCTGGAGCTCAGGGACGTCAAGAAACACTTCCCGCTGATGAAGGGGGCGCTGATCAAGCGCCGGATCGGCACGGTCAAGGCCGTGGACGGCCTGAGCTTCGACATCCGTGAAGGCGAGTGCTTCTCGATCGTGGGCGAGTCCGGCTGCGGCAAGACCACCACGCTGTTGGAAATCATGGAATTCCACCGCGACCAGGACGGCGAGGTGAAAATCGGCGGGCTGAGCAACAAGGCAGCCTCCGATGCCAGGACCAAGTCCGCCATGCGCAAGGAACTCCAGATGGTCTTCCAGGACCCCACCGGTGCGCTGGACCCGCGCTTCACCGTCTACGAGGTGCTGGCCGAGCCGCTGGAGAACTCCGGGATGGCCAAGCCGGCCATCCGGAAGCGGATCATGGAACTGATGGAGCTCGTGGGCCTGCAGCCGGACCACGTCAACCGCTTCCCGAACCAGTTCTCCGGCGGCCAGCGCCAGCGCATCGGCATCGCCCGCGCCCTGGCCGTGAACCCCAAACTCGTGGTCCTGGACGAGCCGGTGTCCGCGCTGGACGTCTCCGTCCAGGCCGGCGTCATCAACCTCCTGGATAAGCTGCGCGCCGAGCTGGGCCTGAGCTACCTGATGGTGGCCCATGACCTGTCCGTGGTGCGCCACATCTCCAACCGCGTGGCCGTCATGTACCTGGGGAAGATCGTGGAAATCGGGGAAGTCGACAGCGTCTTCGACAACCCCCGCCACCCCTACACCAAGGCCCTGCTCTCCGCGATCCCGGTACCGGACCCACAGCTGGAGCGCCGCCGCGAACGCATCATCCTGCAGGGGGACCTGCCGTCGCCGCTGGATGCGCCCAAGGGCTGCAACTTCGCCACGCGCTGCCCTGTCTTCGCCGCACTCCCTGCCGCCAGGCAGGAAAAGTGCCTGACCCTGGAACCGCCGCTGGAAACCGCGGCACCCGCCCAGGCCACCGGCCCCCGGAGCGCCGGGACGCCGTCGGCCCCCACAGACCAGCAATTCGCCTGTTTCTACCCGGACGGCGAACTGGACGCGGACATGTTGGTTGTCCACGAGTCCCTCTGACGCACCAAACCGCACCTGAACCACAACTCGCACCAAAATGAAGGGGATCATTATGAAGAATCTGACCAAGATCGGCGGGGTGGCCGCCGTCGCGGCAGCCCTCGCGCTGACCGGCTGCGGCGGAGGCGGCGCCACCACGACCGCCGAAAGCGCCAAGGCCCAGGATGCGTCCGGCGACATCAACAAGCTCATCAGCGTCAACGCCAAGAAGGCGGACGAGCTGAAGCAGGGCGGCACCGTGACGCTGCCCGTCGGCAACATCGGTCCGGACTTCAACGGCTACTCCAACGCCGGCAACTCCGCGGACAACACCGAACTGCACTACCCGATTGACGAGGCCGGGTACGTGGGCTGCTGGAAGCTCGACTTCGACGGCACCGCCAACCTGAACAAGAACTTCTGCGAAGACTTCAAGAGTGAGGTCAAGGACGGCAAGCAGACGATCACCGTCAAGATCAACCCGAAGGCCGTGTACAACGATGGCACCCCCATCAACGCCGCGACTTTCGTCAACACCTGGAAGATGCTCAACGGCAAGAACAAGGACATCGACATCGTCTCGTCCGGCGCCTACGAGTTCATCGACTCCGTCAAGGCCGGCAGCAGCGACAAGGAAGTCATTGCCACCACCACCCAGCCGGTCTATCCGCTTAGCGACATCTTCGGCGGCTTCGTCCCGCAGGCCGTCAACACCCCGGAGATCTTCAACACCGGGTTCTCCGGCGAACTGCACCCGGAATGGATGGCCGGCCCGTTCAAGGTGGACAAGTTCGACTCGGCTGCGAAGACCGTCACCATGGTCCCGAACGACAAGTGGTGGGGTGAGAAGCCGGTCCTGGAAAAGGTGGTCTTCCGCCAGCTCGAGGCCAGCGCCGAGATTGCCGCGTTCAAGAACGGCGAGGTCGATATGGCCGACGGCCGTACGCTGACCAAGTACAAGCAGCTTGAAGGCACCAAGAACTCCGAGGTCCGCCGCGGCCAGCGCCTGTTCGCGGGCGGCCTGAACCTGAACGCCCAGAAGGCCCCGCTGACCGACGTTGCGGTCCGCCAGGCCATCTTCACGGCGGTCGACCGCCCCGCAGTCCGCGCCGTGCGCTTCGGCGGCCTGAACTGGGAAGAGGAAAGCTCGGGATCGATGATGCTGATGCCGTTCTCCAAGTACTACCAGGACAACTACCCGGTCAAGGAAGCCGGCGCTGACGCGGCCAAGAAGGTCCTGACCGACGCCGGCTACAAGGCCAACGCCAAGGGCACCATGGAAAAGGACGGCAAGCCCGTTTCCTTCAAGATCACCAACTTCGGTGATGATCCGACGTCGCTCGCCACCGTGCAGACCCTGCAGAAGCAGCTCCAGGCTGCCGGCATGGAGGTCGGCATCGACCAGCGCGGCGACGCCGACTTCGGCAAGGTCCTGGGCAGCCGCGACTTCCAGCTGACCATCAGCGGCTACACCGTCGGCGCCGACGCAACCTCCGGCGTAAAGCAGTTCTACGATTCCAAGACCAACGAAAACGGCCTGGGCGATGCCGAGCTGGACAAGGCCATCAAGGACCTCGCGTCCATCCAGGACGACGCCGAGCGCAACAAGGCGGCCATGGAGGTCGAGAAGAAGCACATGGCGAAGTACTACTCCATGGGCGTCATCATGAACGGCCCGCAGATCTACTTCGCCCGCACGGGCCTCGCCAACTACGGCGCGTCCCTGTTCCAGACCCCGGACTGGAGCCTGGTGGGCTGGCAGAAGTAACGCTCCCTCACATCTAGCGGCTTTTCGGGCGACGCTCCCTCACCTCGTGTGGGAGCGTCGCCCGAACTGTTTCCGGATCTGAGGGAGCGTCGGCATGTTTGGCGCCGGATCTGGGGGAGGGTCGCCTGATTTGTTGCCGGACCTGAGGGAGCGTCGGCGGGTAGCGTGGAGCCATGACCTCCGAACCCGCCAGCTCGTCCCGCAGCCGCACCGCGCCGGCGCCCATCCGCACCGCGGTCGCCGGCTTCGGCCTCTCCGGCAGTGTGTTCCACGCGCCGCTGATTGCCGCCAACCCGGCTTTTTCGCTCGACGTCATTGCCACCTCCGACGCCGGCAGGAAGGCGGCCGCTGCCGCCAGCTACCCGTCGGCCAGGATTGTCGACACCCCTGCCGCGGTAATGGAACTCGCCGGTGAGCTGGACCTGCTGGTGCTGGGAACACCGCCGGCCACCCACTACCCCCTGGCCAAGGCTGCGCTGGAGGCGGGGCTCGACGTCGTCGTGGACAAGCCCTTCACAGTGCGCAGCGCCGAGGGCGCGGAACTGGTGGAACTCGCCGCACGGCTGGGCCGGGTGCTCACTGTCTTCCAGAACCGGCGCTGGGACGGGGACTTCCTGACCGTCCGGACCTTGCTGGCCGGCGGTGCGCTGGGCACTGTCACGCGGTTCGAATCACGCTTTGAGCGCTGGGCGCCGACGGTCACAAAAGCGTGGAAGGCGGCGGCCACCCCCGACGACGGCGGCGGGGTCCTGTTCGACCTCGGCACCCATCTGCTGGACCAGGCGCTGCAGCTCTTCGGCCCCGCCGCCGTGGTCCACGCCGAACTGGCGGCCCGCAGGCCCGGCGAGCGGGCGGACGACGACGTGTTCGTGGTTCTGCGGCACGACTCCGGGGTCACGAGCCACCTCTGGATGAACCTGCTCTGCGCCCAGCAGGGGCCGCGCTTCCGGATCCTCGGCAGCGACGGCGGCTTCACCAAACACGGCGTCGACCCGCAGGAGCCCTATCTGGCCGCCGGCGGGGGCCCGCTGGACGCCGGCTACGGGGTGGAGGACCCGGACTGGGCCGGGCTGCTGGGCCGCGACGGCCGCCTGGACCGCCTGCCCGCCGAACGCGGCGCGTACCCCGAGTTCTACCGGATCCTGGCGGAAAAAATCGCCGACGGCGGCGCGTCCTCGGCCCTCCCCCTCCCGGTGGATCCCGCTGGCCCGGTGGAAGTCCTCAAAATAATCGAAAAGGTGCGGGAACTGGCCGCTAAGGGGGCTTAACGCACGCAACGCTGGACGACAGACATCCGGCAGCGTGCGTCAAAGCGACGAAGTGGGCCCACACCGTTCGGGTTCCCTGGCCGAGCTTGCGAGGCGAGGGGAACGGTGGGGAGCAGCACGCAGAGGATGTGTGTCGTCCAGCGTTGCAGGACGATGCCGGGATCGGCTAGTTACGCGGAGACCAACTCGTGCCAGTCGGCGACGAGGGGCAGGTTGTGCGCCTCGGAAACCGACTTGTGGGCGACGCGGCCACCGGCGATGTTGAGGCCGGCGGCGAGGGCGGCGTCGCGCTCAAACGCGGCCTTGACGCCCAGGTTGGCCAGCGAAACGGCGTAGCGCAGCGTGACGTTGGTCAGGGCGTAGGTGGAGGTGTTCGGCACGGCGCCGGGCATGTTGGCGACGCAGTAGAAGATCGTGTTGTGGACCTTGTACGTCGGTTCCTGGTGGGTGGTGGGGTGCGTGTCCTCGAAGCAGCCGCCCTGGTCCACGGCGATGTCCACCAGCACGGAGCCGGGCTTCATCCGGGAGACGAGTTCATTGGTGACCAGCTTCGGGGCCTTGGCGCCGGGGATCAGCACGGAGCCGATCACGAGGTCGGCGTCGACCACCGACTTCTCGATCTCGTAGGCGTTGGAGGCAACCGTCTTCAGGCGGCCCTGGTACTGGGCATCGAGTTCGCGCAGCCGGTTGATGTTGATGTCCAGGATGGTGACGTCGGCGCCGAGGCCCAGGGCCATGGCGGCGGCGTTGGTACCGGCCACGCCGGCGCCCAGGACAACGACCTTGGCCGGGCGGACGCCCGGGACGCCGCCGAGCAGCACGCCCTTGCCGCCGGCCGGAGCCATCAGCGAGGTGGCGCCGACCTGCACGGACAAACGGCCGGCCACCTCGGACATCGGGGCCAGCAGCGGCAGCGACCGGCCCTCCTGCACGGTCTCGTAGGCGATGGCCGTGACGCCGGAGTTGATGAGCTCCTGGGTCAGTTCCGGCTCGGCGGCCAGGTGCAGGTAGGTGAAGAGGATCAGGCCCTTGCGGAAGCGGTGGTATTCGGCCTTGACCGGCTCCTTGACCTTCATGACCATGTCGGCGCGGGCCCAGACGTCGTCGGCCTCGGCGACGATCTCGGCACCGGCAATGGCGTATTCCTCGTCCGTGATGCCGGAGCCGAGGCCTGCGCCGCGCTCCACCAGGACGGTGTGGCCGTGGTGGCGGAATTCGTGCACGCCGGCGGCCGTGATGGCCACGCGGAATTCGTTGTTCTTGATCTCTTTGGGGACACCGATGATCATTTTTTGGCTCCAGGAGTGGCGGCCGTGCGGGCCGGGGTGTGCGGGGAAGTCGTAATTCCAGAATAGATCCGGCTGTGAGGCAGGCGACAGCGGCGGCGGACCGGAAGCCCCGCCCGCCCGCGTGTTTCAGGGGTTCTGCCAAACCTCCGTGCGACAAATGTCGAGTGCGGAAACGTCAGGTGTCGCCTGATGTCCGTTGCGGTCCTGTTCGTCGCCGCGGCCGTCCGGGCAGTAGTGTGGCAGCATGCAGCAGCAGGACGTGGAGCAGCTCGTGGAGCGCGTGGCCCTCAGGCTTGGCCGCGGCCTCTCGCTCGAAGACCTCGACGGCGTCCTGCTCGCCTACAGCTCCAACCAGTCCCATGCTGACCGGGTCCGGGTGAACTTCCTGCTCAGCAAGCGGGTTGCGGCGGACGTCAGCGCCTGGCAGCTCTCGCACGGCATCGCGACGGCGGTGCGCCCCGTCGTCGTACCGGCCAACGAGGAGCTGGGAATGCTCGGACGTGTGTGCGTCCCGCTGCTGGTCCGCGGGTTCCGGGTGGGCTACCTCTGGGTGCAGCTCGACGCCGAGGAACCCACCGCGGGCACCGTCCTGGCCCAGCTGCCGGACGTGGCGCGCGAGTTGGAGGAGCTCTCCGCCCTGCTCCTGGACTCGAACACCGCCGAATCCGAGTTCCGCCGCCGGCGCGAGCAGGAGTTCCTCGCTGCCTGCCGCGGCGAACCGAACGCGGTGGCCGCCGTCGCGGGCTGGAAGGAAGTGCAGGGCCGCGGGCCGTGGCAGCTGGTCACCGTCCTCGACGCCGACGGCTGGGCCGAGGGATCGGACCCGATCGCGTCCACACTGATCCACCGTTCCGCCGCGTTGCAGGCGACCATCGGCGTGGACGCGGCCCTGTTCAGCGCCGGGACCGAGACGCACGCGGTGGTGCTGTTCAAGGAATCCACCGGCCGGGCCGACCACGCCCAGGTGCTGGTCCACTACCAGCTGGAACTGGCCAAACGCGCCGGCCGCCCGGTCCGCCGGATCATCCTGGGCACCTCCGAGGGCTTCTCCCGGCCGCGTGAACTGGCTGAGGCGTACCGGCAGTCCCGCCAGGCGGCGCAGGCCGCCGCCGTGGACCCCCAGCTCGGCGAACTGGTGGACTGCCGCGCCACCGGCCTCTACCAGTTGCTGGCCTCGGCGGGCGGCGGCGCGGGCGCCTGGGCGGACGCGGGCTCCGTGTACTTCCGGATGCTGGAGGACCATGACCGCAACGGTGAACTCCTGCCGGTACTGGAGCTTTTTTACGACAACGACAGCTCGGTCCAGGAGGTGGCGGCCAAACTGCACCTGCACCGCAGCAGCATCTACAACCGGCTGGGCCGGATCCGCCAGGTGCTGGGCGTCGATCCGCTCAAGGGAATGGTTCGGCTGGAACTGCATGCGGCGCTGAAGGCGCGCCGCTGGGCCGAACGGCCGAGGATCTAGGTTGCCGAGGATTTGGGTGGCCGCGGGCCTAGCAGTCGTCGCGGACGGCGGAATCCTGCTCGCTGTCCGGGCGGGTGGCCAGCGGCCGCGCCGCGTCCCGCGGTGTGTTCCGCGCTCGCTCCGCGTCCCGCCGGTGGCGTGATAGCCGGCTGTCGGTCCACAGGGCCACGGCCACGAACGCGACGCAACTGGCCATGAAGGCCGCCGTGTTGTTCAGCCCCATCACGGTTCCGAGGATGCCCGTGAGCACCATGGCGGCGATGCCGGCCAGGATGTGCCACCCTCTGAACTTACCCACAATTCAAGCGTAACCCCGGCCTCTGCCGCGTTTCCGCGCCGGGCCGGGATCGTTGTTTGATCCTTATCACGCCGTCACGAAGCATCCGCGCCGCCGTCATCTTCACCGCCGCCGCCGGCCGCGGGGGAGGCGTTTTCCGCGGCCGTTTTCTTCTTCTGGGTTTCCAGCCAGGCCATGATGTCGGCCAGCCGGATCCGGCGGTGCGTGCCGCGGTATTCGACCGGGATCTCGCCCCGGTCCGTCATGTTCCGCAGGTAGGTATGCGAGATGCCCGCCAGCTCGGCCGCCTTCGAGGTGGTGAGCATCTCCTCCACGCTGCTGACCGTGACCGATTCGCCCCGGCTGAACCGGCCCAGCAGGTCCACGACGGCGTCTCTCGCCGCGGGCGGAAGTCGGTGCACGGTGCCGTCCACAAAAACCGTGATGTCATTGCTGCCGTCGAGCGCGTACTGGAGCTTTTGTGCATCCTCGGCCGGGAGCCCTGCGGTCACCCGGGGAGCAATCAGTGTCATGGAGTGCATCCTAGCGCCCCGGGTGTGCGCCACGCCCTCCGGTTACAGGCCCAGTTCTTCCAGCACCGGCAGCTTGGCCCGGACCCAGGCCCGCGCCTCGGTGGCACTCGGCGCGGACAGGGCCAGCTTGGCGAGCTCCTGCGCCTCGGCCAGGGTCACGGTCTTCAGCACCGCGGCCACGGCCGCGATGGAACGAGCGGTCATGGACAGGGTGGTGACGCCCAGCCCGGTCAGCACGACGGCGAGGGCCGGATCCGCCGCGGCCTCGCCGCACACACCGACCGGCTTGGCGTGGCCCTCCGCGGCGGAGCCCTCCACGGTGAGGCCCACAAGCCGCAGCACCGCCGGCTGCCACGGGGTGTTCAGCGCTGCCAGCGGTCCCAGCTGCCGGTCGGCGGCCATGGCGTACTGGGTGAGGTCGTTGGTGCCCAGGCTCGCGAAGGACACCTCCCGCAAGATGGCCTCCGCCGTGAGCGCTGCGGAGGGCACTTCGACCATGACACCGGGGGTCTTGATCCCGGCCGCCGCGCACAGGGACGCGAACCGGGCGGCCTCCTCCGCCGTCGAAATCATCGGCGCCATCACCCAGACGTCCGCCTCGGATTCCTGCTCTGCCTGGGCGATTGCCTGCAGCTGGCGTTCCAGCACCCCCGGCGTGGTGAAGTCGGTCCGGTAGCCGCGGACGCCCAGGGCCGGGTTCGGCTCGGTGGCATCGGTCAGGAACGGCAGCGGCTTGTCCGCGCCGGCGTCCAGGGTGCGGAGTACCACCTTCTTGCCGGGGAAGGCGTCGAAAACGCCCTTGTAGGCGGCGGCCTGCTCCTCGACGGAGGGTTCGGTGTCCCGCTCGAGGAAGCAGAACTCGGTCCGGAACAGGCCCACGCCCTGGGCGTTGAGACCGGCGGCGGCCACCGCGTCCTTCGAGCCGCCGACGTTGGCCAGCAGCGGAACCAGGTGGCCATCCGCCGTCGCGCCGGTGCCGTCAAAGTCCGCCAGCAGCGACGCGGTGGCGGCCCAGTGCACCGCGGCGGCGCGCTGGGTCTCGTCCGGCTCCGCCGTGATGGTGCCGGCGGCGCCGTCGACATAGACCTCCGTGCCGTCCGGCAGGGCGTCGACGCCGGCTGCGGCGACGACAGCGGGCAGGCCCAGGGACCGGGCAATGATCGCGGTGTGGGACTGCGGGCCGCCGCCGGCGGTGAGCAGTGCGAGCACCTTCTCCGGATCGAGCGTCGCGGTGTCCGCCGGGGCCAGGTCCTCGGCAATCAGGATGAACGGGCTGCTGGAGGAGGGGATGCCCGGGGCGGGCACACCGCGCAGTTCGGCCACGATCCGGGCCCGCACGTCCAGCACGTCGGTGGCACGCTCGGCCATGTAGCCGCCGAGGTTGTGCAGCATTTCCGAGACGGAGGCGCCGGCCTCCCAAATGGCGCGCTGGTTGGACGTGCCGCGTCCGATCAATTTGGCTGCGGACTTCAGCAGCATGGTGTCCGTGGCCATCAGCGCCGTGGCTTCCAGCACCGCCTTGCCGTCGCCGCTGACCGTCTCGGACCGGGCCTTGAGCTCATCGTGCACGGCCTTGGCCGCCGCCTTCAGCGCCGCCGTCGCCTCCTCGGCGGAGACACCGGCCGGCAACTGCTCGCCCGCTGGCGGCTCACTGACCGGTTTCGGCATCTGCCGGATGGTGCCGATGATCCGGCCGGGGCTGACGCCTACTCCTTGGAAGTTCTGCACTGAAAGTCCTCATTCTCTGCCGTGAGCCAGTAAGTCTGTTCAGGTGCCGCCACTGAACGCCTAGATCCTAGATTTCCTGCGGCTGTCCGCTACGTCAACCGGCAGATTGCGGTACCTGAAAAAAGTGTATGTGATGCACTTCATATAGCGTTGCTATAGGTGCTAGGGTAGCGGTTATGAGTATCGAAGGCCAGCTACCACCCAAAACCCGGCTGCTCCGTGCAGCGGCCGGATTGCTGGCCAAGTCCGGGGGAGCCGCGGTCTCCACTCGCCAAATCACGCAGCTGGCGGGCGTCACCGCCCCCACCCTCTATCACCACTTCGGTGACAAGGAAGGGCTGTTTGACGCCGTCGTGGCGGCCGGCTTCGAGGAATACGTGGCCGGCGAACGCGACATTGCGCCGTCCGGGCAGCCGCTGGAGGACATCCGGCGGATGTGGGACCAGCACGTGCAGTTCGGGCTGAAGCAGCCGGAACTGTATCTCGTCATGTTCGGCAACATCCGCCCCGAGAGCCGTCCCGCCGTCGTCGCCGACGCCGAGGCGCTCATGGAGGAGATGCTGAACAAGGCCGCCGTCGCCGGCCAGCTGAACGTCCCGCCCCGGGAAGCGGCCCGGAGCATTTTGGCCGCCAACGTGGGCGTGACCCTCATGCTCATCACGGAGAAGGCGCCGGAGCGCAACCTTGAGCTCTCGGCCATGACCCGCGACGCGATGATTTTTGCCGTCGCCACCGACCAGGCCCGGGAAAGCGGCCCGGAGGACTCCGGGAAATCCCCGGTGGTGGTGGCGGCGATCGCCCTGAATGCGGCGCTGCAGGCCTCGCACTCGGACCAGCTGTCCAGCTCTGAACTCAAGCTCTTTCTCGAATGGCTCCACCGGATCTCCGTCAGTTCCACCAGCTAGCTCGTCGAAAATATCGGACAATCCTGCGGTGCAGCAGGAATCACGGTTAGGAAATCACATGGCAACAGAGACAGTTGCAAAACCCCGGACCAGCGTGCGGGTCGGCGTCCAGAAATTTGGCACGTTCCTGTCCGGCATGATCATGCCCAACATCGGCGCCTTCATCGCCTGGGGCATCATCACCGCCTTTTTCATCCCGGCAGGCTTCACCCCGAACGAGGAACTGGCCAAACTGGTCGGCCCAATGATCTCCTACTTGCTGCCGCTGCTGATCGGCTACACCGGCGGCCGCATGGTCTACGGCGTGCGCGGCGGCGTGGTCGGCGCGGTCGCCACGATGGGCGTGATCGTCGGAACTGACATTCCGATGTTCATTGGCGCCATGATCATGGGCCCGCTGACGGCGTGGCTCCTGAAGAAGCTCGAGAGCCTCTGGGAGAACAAGGTCAAGCCCGGCTTCGAGATGCTGATCGACAACTTCACCGCAGGCATTGTCGCCGCCGTCATGGCCATCTTCGGCATGCTGGTCATCGGCCCGGTGGTGAAGGCCTTCAGCAATGGCGCCAGCGCCGTCGTCGAGTTCCTGGTCAACAACGGCCTGCTGCCGTTCACGAGCATCTTCATTGAGCCCGCCAAGGTCCTGTTCCTGAACAATGCCGTGAACCACGGGATCCTGACCCCGCTGGGTACCGAACAGGCGCTCGCCCAGGGCAAGTCCATCCTGTTCCTGCTGGAGGCCAACCCGGGTCCGGGCGTCGGCGTCCTGCTGGCCTACATGATCTTCGGCAAGGGCATGGCCAAAGCCTCGGCCCCCGGCGCCGCGCTGATCCAGTTCGTCGGCGGCATCCATGAAATCTACTTCCCGTACGTGCTGATGAAGCCGATCATCATCCTCGCCGCGATCGGCGGCGGCATGACCGGCATCTTCACCCTGGTCCTCACCGGCGCGGGCCTGCGCTCGCCGGCCGCCCCGGGCAGCATCCTCGCGGTGTTCGCGGCGACGCCGCCGGACAGCTACTTCGGCGTGGCACTGTCCGTCCTGCTGGCCGCGACCGTGTCCTTCCTGATTGCCTCCGTCATCCTCAAGTCCAGCAAGGACGTCGAGGGTGATGAGCTCGGCGCCGCCACCGCCCGGATGGAAACCATGAAGGGCAAGAAGAGCTCCGTCTCCTCCGCCCTCGTCGGTGCCGGCGCCGGAGCAGGCGGCGTCGCGGTGCTGGCCGGTCCGGTCAAGAACATCGTTTTCGCCTGCGACGCCGGCATGGGCTCGAGCGCCATGGGCGCCTCGGTGCTGCGGAACAAGATCAAGGCTGCCGGCTACCCGGATGTCAAGGTCACCAACTCCGCCATCGCCAACCTGAGCGACACCTACGACGTCGTCATCACGCACCAGGACCTGACCGAACGGGCCAAGCCCGCGACGTCCAGCGCGGTCCACGTCTCGGTGGACAACTTCATGAACTCGCCGCGGTACGACGAGATCGTGGAGCTGGTCAAGAGCAGCAACGCGCCGGCGGACGCTTCCGGTGCCGTGGGCGCGCCGGAAACCGTGGCCGCGCCCGACGCCGGGGCCGAGGCCGGGTCCGGCCCCTCCGGGATCCTTGTGGCCGACAGCGTGGTGCTCAGCGGCACGGCAACCACCCGTGACGCCGCGATCGACGAGGCGGGCCGGCTCCTGCTGGACCGCGGCGCCGTCGACGCCGGCTACCTGGACGCCATGCACGAGCGCGAGGAATCCGTCTCCACTTACATGGGCAGTTACCTCGCGATCCCGCACGGCACCAACGCCGCCAAGGACCACATCATGAAGTCCGCGGTGTCGGTGATCCGTTACCCGAACGGCATCGACTGGAACGGCAAAGAGGTCAAGTTCGTCGTCGGCGTTGCCGGCATCAACAACGAACACCTCCAGATCCTGTCCTCGATCGCCAAGGTCTTCACCAACAAGGCACAGGTCGCGCAGCTGGAGGCGGCCACCACCGTCGACGAAGTGCTCGACCTGTTCGGAAAGGTTAATTCCTAGTGAAGGCTGTTCATTTCGGAGCCGGAAACATCGGCCGCGGGTTCGTCGGGCTGCTGCTGCACGATGCCGGGTATGAGGTGGTGTTCGCGGATGTCGCGGATGCCCTCATCACCCAGCTCGCCGCCGCGGACAGCTACCAGGTCCACGAGGTGGGGGACAGCCCCGCCGTGCGGACGGTGGACAACTTCCGCGCGCTGAACTCCGGCACCCAGGAGGCCGACGTCGTCGCGGAAATCGCGACGGCGGACATCGTCACCACCGCCGTGGGCCCGCACATCCTCAAGTTCGTGGCGCCCGTGATCGCCAAGGGGATTGCGGCGCGGGCGGCGGGGCTGGCGCCGCTGCAAGTGATGGCCTGTGAGAACGCCATCAACGCGACCGACATCCTGAAGTCCGAAATCGCTGCCCAATGGGATCCGGCCGCCGGCTCCCTGGACGACGCCGCCGTGTTCGCCAACACGGCGGTGGACCGAATTGTGCCCAACCAGGAGGCCGGGCAGGGCCTGGACGTCACGGTGGAGACGTTCTACGAATGGGTCATCGACCGCACCCCGTTCCTGGGCAAGGAGCCGGTCATTCCGGGGGCGACCTTCGTGGATGACCTGGCGCCCTACATCGAGCGGAAGCTGTTCACCGTGAACACCGGGCACGCCTCGGCCGCGTACTTCGGGTTCGACGCCGGGCTGGCCAAGATTTCCGAGGCCATGGCGGATCAGGACGTCGCCGCCGATGTGCGGGCCGTCCTCGATGAGACCAAAGAACTGCTGGTGGCCAAGCACGGCTTCAACCGCGAGGAGCAGGCAGCCTACGTGCAGAAGATCCTTGGCCGGTTCTCCAACCCGCACCTGCCGGACACCGTGAACCGGGTGGGGCGGGCGCCGCTGCGGAAACTCAGCCGGCACGAACGCTTCATCGGACCCGCGGCGGAGCTGGCCGAACGCGGGATTGTCCCGGAGGCGCTGCTTGGCGCGATCGCCGCCGCGCTGCGCTTCAACGACCCCGCCGACGCCGAGGCCGTGGAACTGGCGCAGATCCTGAACTCCTCCACCCCGGAGGACGCAATGAGGAAGATCACCGGCCTGGAGGCGGAGCATCCGCTGTTCCCGGCCGTCTGCGCCCTCGTCGAGGAAGCCAAGGCCGCCGTCTAGCGGGACGCTCCCGCACCTTTGGCGAGATACCGCTCGACGCTCCCTCACTTTTGGCACCATACCGCTCGACGCTCCCTCACTTTTGGCGGAAAAATGACGGGCCCTCCCTCACATCATGTGAGGGAGGGCCCGTCATTTAAGCCGCGGATCTGCGGGAGCGTCGGCCCCGGACCGGGAAGATCTGAGGGAGCGTCGGCCCCGGACCGGCAGGATCTGCGGGAGCGTCAGACGCGGCTGGCCGCGGCCGTCTCGGCGTCGGACATCGCCTTCCATTCGGCCACGCGCGCCTGGTGCAGCGGCGAGCGGCGGATCAATGCGAACGCGATACCCAGGACCGCGAACCAGAGCGGGGTGACCAGCAGGGCCACGAGGGTGTCCGGCTGGGTGGTCAGGGCCCAGATGAGGAACGCGAAGAAGGCAAAGACCACCCACACCATCGGGATGCCGCCGGGCATCTTGAACGTCGAAGCCGCGTGCAGCTCAGGCCGGCGCTTGCGGAACACCAGGTAGCTGGCCAGGATGATGCTCCAGACAAACATGAAGCAGACGGCGGACACGGTGGTGACCATGTCGAAGGCCACGCCCACGTCCTTGCCCGCGTACAGCAGCGCCACCCCGGCGAGCAGCAGCACGCAGGACAGGAACAGGGCGTTCTGCGGGACCTTGCGGCTGGAGAGGCGGCCGAAGAGCTTGGGGGCGTCGCCGTCGTTGGCCAGGCCGTAGACCATCCGGGAGGTGGAATAGATGCCGGAGTTGGCCGAGGACATCGCGGAGGTCAGCACCACCAGGTTCACCACCGTGGCGGCCATCCCCAGCCCGGCCAGGGAGAACATCGCGATGAACGGGCTCTCGCCGGCCTTGAAACCGGTCCACGGCGTGACGGACATCAGGATGATGAGTGCGCCCACGTAGAAGAGCATGACGCGCAGCGGGATCGCGTTGATGGCGCGGGGCAGGTTGTGCTCCGGATTCTTGGTCTCGGCCGCGGCGGTCCCCACCAGTTCGATGCCCACGAACGCGAACACGGCGATCTGGAAGCCGGCCACAAAGCCCATGAATTCCTTGGGGAACAGTCCGCCGTGGCTCCAGAGGTTGCTGAAGCCCGCGGTTCCGGCGTTGGACTGGAAACCGGTGAAGATCATGACCAGGCCCACCGCGATCAGCGCCACGATGGCCACGATCTTGATAAGGGCGAACCAGAATTCCGTCTCGCCGAAGGCCTTCACGGTCGGCAGGTTCAGCAGCAGCAGGATGATGATGGTGGCGATCCCCGGGACCCACAGCTGGATGCCGGGCCAGAGCTGCTCGGCATAGCCGGCAATCGCGATCACGTCGGCCACGCCGGTGACCACCCAGCAGAACCAGTAGGTCCAGCCGGTGAAGAAGCCCGCCCACGGGCCCAGCAGGTCGCCGGCGAAGTCGCTGAAGGACTTGTAGTTCAGGTTGGACAGCAGCAGCTGGCCCATCGCGCGCATCACGAAGAACAGCATGAAGCCGATGATCATGTACACGAAGATCACGGAGGGCCCGGCGACGGAAATGGTTTTGCCTGAGCCCATAAAGAGGCCGGTGCCAATGGCGCCGCCGATGGCCAGGAGCTGGATGTGCCGGTTGCTCAACGAGCGTGCAAGGTGGGGCTCGGTGTCCCGGCTGGAGGCAGTTCTCTGCTCCGCGGTTGTCTGTTCGGGCATGTCAACAATCCTTAGTGTGGTCCGCCGAAGGTGACGGCGGTTACAAATCAGCCTTTCTAAAATACAGCTTCGGGGAGCTGGCGGCCTTGTCGGGTCACCCATGCGTCATGGCAGGCTGGGCCGGTGACGTCGAATTCAGCCGACCCGGCCGCCCTGCTAACATTCGGCGTCGGCGCCGGGACGTTCCGGCTGCGCCCCGCAGCGTCACCGGCCGTTGACTCTTAGGTGACCTAACTGTTAGGCTCCCTAACTATGAGCGACTACCCGCAGTCGGACGATTTCCTCCTTTCCCTCTCCCGCGATTTCCGGGAAGCCCTGCGCCACAGCATCTACCTTGTGCGGCGCCTGGATGCCGACGGCGAGCTCAGTGCCGCGCAGCTCAGCACGCTCAAGATGCTGCTGGACAGTGCCGAAGCCGGCACCGAGGCCGGCGGCGTGCGGGTTGGCGAGATCGCCCGCAACCTCGGCGTCAAGGTGCCCAGCGCCACCGAGCAGATCATCAAGCTGGAACGGGCCGGGCTGGTCCGGCGGGAGGCGGATCCGGCTGACTCCCGGGCGGTCCGCGTCAGGCTCACGCCGGAGGGCTACGCCGCCGTCGAATCGGCCAACGCCCGCCGCAACGCGGTAATGGCGGGGATCCTCGGCTCACTCACGGACCAGGAACGGCAGGCCCTCGCGGCTGCCATTCCGGTGATCGGCAAGATCAACGAGACCCTGCAGCCCTGACAGTCAGGAGCCCCTGACAGCCAGGCCCCGGTCCGGCAGGAACAACGACAGCACGAACCCACAACCTTAGGAGCGCCCTCCATGGACGGCCAGCTCACGGCGCCCGCGCCGGAAGCAGAATCAACCCTCGAGGCCGAGAAGGCCTCACTACTCAAGCAGCCAAAGGCGGTCTGGGCCACGGCCCTGGCGGCGGTGTTCGCCTTTATGGGCATCGGCCTGGTGGACCCCATCCTGCCCGCCATCGCCAAAAACCTGGACGCCACCCCCAGCCAGGTGTCCCTGCTGTTCACCAGCTACTTCATGGTCACCGCGATCGCCATGCTGATCACCGGGTTTGTCTCCTCCCGGATCGGCGGCAAGCGCACCCTGCTGGCCGGCCTGGCCATCATCGTGGTGTTCGCCTCGCTGTCCGGCCTCTCCGGCAGCGTGAGCGAACTGGTCGGATTCCGTGCCGGCTGGGGACTGGGCAACGCGCTCTTCGTGGCCACCGCCCTGGCCGTGATCGTCGGCGTTGCCAGCGGCGGCGCCGGGACCGCCATCATCCTCTACGAGGCGGCGCTGGGCCTGGGCATCTCGCTCGGCCCGTTGCTGGGTGCCCTGCTCGGCGGCTGGCAGTGGCGCGCACCCTTCTTCGGCACCGCGGTGCTGATGGCCTCGGCCTTCATCGCGCTGGTCGTGCTGCTGCCCAAGACCCCGCTGCCGGAGCGGAAGGTCCGGCTCCGGGACCCGTTGCTGGCGCTGGGCCATAGGGGATTGCGGACGACGGCGGCCAGCGGACTGTTCTACAACTACGGCTTCTTCACCATCCTCGCCTTCACACCGTTCATCCTCGGGATGGACGCCTACGGGATCGGCGGCGTGTTCTTCGGCTGGGGCGTCGCCGTCGCGGTCTTCTCCGTCTTCGTGGCACCCGCGCTGCAGCGCCGCTTCGGGGCGGTCCGGGTGCTGGCCGGCACGCTGGCGCTGCTGCTGGTGGACCTGGCCGGCCTCGGCCTGGCCGCAGGGCACTCGGTGCCCGCCGTCGTCGTCCTGGTGGTGGCCTCCGGCGCGCTGCTGGGGATCAACAACACCATCTACACGGAGCTGGCCATGGGCGTTTCGGATTCGCCGCGACCGGTGGCCTCCGCCGGATACAACTTCGTGCGCTGGATGGGCGGTGCGCTGGCACCCTTCGCCGCCGCCCAGCTGGGCGAGCATTTCGGACCGCAGGTCCCCTTTTTCGCCGCGGCGGGCGCCATGGCGCTGGCAATCGCGGTGGTCCTTGGCGGGCGCCGGTACCTGAGCTCGCACGAGCCGCACCTGGTCTAACCCCGCCCGCCCCTCAAAGCGCGAACGTACACTTGAGGCCCATGTCTCCGCGGAAACATGGGCCTCAAGTGTACGTTCGCGCCCCTGCCGGGACAGTGCACCTAGGGGCGCGCCAGCTAGGGGTGCGCCGGCGCTACTTCTTGGCGGAGCCCTTCGGGACGAAGAGCGTCTCCGCGTGCTCCAGCGCCATGCCGTTGGTCTCCGGCACCTTGAACATCACGAAGAAGAACGACGCCGCGGCGAACAACGCGTACATGGCGTAGGTCAGCGGCAGCGAGGCCGCCGCCATGACCGGGAAGCTCAGCGTGATGGCGAAGTTCGCGATCCACTGGGCGGCCGCGGCCAGGCCCAGGGCGCGGGCGCGGATGCGGGACGGGAAGATCTCGCCCAGCAGCACCCAGACCAGCGGGCCCCAGGAGGCGCCGAAGCTGATGACGAAGACGTTGGCGGCCACCAGGGCGGCGGGGCCCCAGGCGCCGGGGAGCGTGATCGCGTCGCCGCTGCCGGTCGCCGAACCGAAGGCGAAGGCCATGGTCGCCAGCGAGACAGCCATGCCGATCGAACCGGCCAGCATGATGGGGCGGCGGCCGATCCGGTCCACCAGCGCAATGGCCACGAGCGTCACCAGGATGTTGGTGATCGCGGTGGCCACGGAGATGGTCAGCGAGTCCTTCTCCTGGAAGCCAACGGCCTTCCAGAGCGTCGTGGAGTAGTAGAAGATGACGTTGATGCCGACAAACTGCTGCAGCACGGACAGGATGATGCCGATCCAGACCACCGGCTGCAGGCCCAGGGCCTTGCCGCGCAGCGACCCCTTCTGGCCCGCAAGCTTGTCCTCTTCGATGGCCTTCTTGATGTCGCGTAGGTGGCGGTCGGTGTCCTCGTCCGGGGCGATCGAGGCGAAGACCTTCAGGGCTTCCTCGTCCTTGCCCTTGAACACCAGGAACCGCGGCGATTCGGGGAGGGTGAAGGCGATCCAGCCGTAGACGACGGCGGGGACGGCGCCGGCGATGAACATCCAGCGCCAGGCTTCGACGCCGAACCACAGATCCTGGTCGGCGCCGCCGGCAAAGTTGGCGAACACAGCGTCGGAGAGCAGCGCGGCGAAGATACCGGTGGTGATTGCGAGCTGCTGCAGCGAGGCCAGGCGGCCCCGCACGTGGCGCGGCGAAATCTCCGAGATGTAGGCCGGGGCGATCACCGACGCGAGGCCGATGCCCAGGCCGCCGACGAGACGCCAGAAGATCAAATCCCACACGCCGAAGGCAAAACCGGTGCCGAAGGCGCTGACCAGGAACAGCAGGGCGCCGATCTTCATGGCGGGGATGCGGCCGTAACGGTCCGCGACTTTGCCGGCCAGGTAGGCGCCGGCCGCGCAACCGAGCAGGGCGACGGCGACGGCGAAGCCGGTCACGGCCTCGCTGAGGGCGAATTCGTCCTTGATGGCGTCGACTGCGCCGTTAACAACAGAGGAGTCGAAGCCGAAGAGGAAGCCGCCAACGGCGCCCGCCACGGCCAGCCAAATGACCCGCTTGGGGATCTTGGCGACGGTCTGGTCCTGGGTGGTGGTCATATGGCTCCCTCGGCAATTCGTGGTCCACGGCTCACGCCGCAACTACCCAGTCTTACACCGGCACCGCCGCGGCGCATGTCACAGGACAGCTAAATGAGAGCAAGCTTACAATTCCGCCCCGGCCTGTCGGGCGCGCCTAGTGCGCGGGGACCGACTCCTTGGCGGCCGCCTTCGGATCGGTGAGCTTCTTGTTCGGCAGCGCGAAGCTGATCAGGAAGGCGACGCCGGTGAGGGCGGCGGCGGTGAGCATCACGGCGTCGATCGACTGGGCGAAACCCTCGGTGATCGGCCGTGTCAGGGTGGCGTTGGCGGTGTGCAGCCAGCTGGTGTCGTTCAGCGAGTCGTTGCCGGCGCCGTTCTTGAAGAACTCGTACAGCTTGGCGTTCGCCGGGTCGGCCGCCACGGCGGGGTCCTTGAGGACCTTGAGGTAGTCGGCGTTCTGCGCCGCGTCCTTCATGCCGGCGGCAATCTTGTCCGCCGCGAGGCTGAACAGCATCGAGATGAACACCGCGGTGCCCACGGCGCCGCCCATGGAGCGGAAGAAGGCGGCGGAGGAGGTGCCCACGCCCATGTCCTTGGCCGGAACGGAGACCTGCATGGCCAGGGTGAGTGGCTGCATGCAGAAACCCAGACCCAGGCCGAAGAACACGGCGATCGCGCCCGGAACCCAGAGCGGCGTGTCCGCGCCGAGTGAGAGGCCCATGACGACGGCGGCCGCGGTCAGCACGGCGGTGCCCAGGATCGGGAAAACCCGGTACGTGCCGGACGCCGAAATGGTCCGGCCGGCGGTGATGGACCCGGTCAGGATGCCCACCGTGAAGGTGATCATCATCAGGCCCGCCTCGGTGGGGGTGAGGCCCTTGACCAGCTGGAGGTACATCGGCAGCATCGCGATCGCGCCGAACATGCCCACGCCGATGATGAAGTTCAGCAGCGAGGACAGCCCGAACGTGATGTTCTGGAACAGCCGGAGTGGGATCAGGGCGTAGTCGCCGGCACGCTTTTCGGCGAGCAGGAACGCCACGATGCCAACGACGCCGAGCCCGTAGCAAAGGAAGGCTTCGGTGGAGGCCCAGCCCCAGGTGCGGCCCTGTTCGGCGACAAGGAGCAGGGGCACGATCGCCAGGGTGATGGCGGCGGCACCCCAGTAGTCGATTTTCTGCTTGAGGTGCTTGGCCGGCAGGTGCAGGTACAGGAAGACGACGGCGAGGGCGGCCAGACCGATCGGGATGTTGATGAAGAACACCCAGCGCCACCCGTCGAAGCCCAGGATGGTGGCGGAGCCGGCGAACGCACCGCCGATCACCGGTCCCAGTACGGAGGAGATGCCGAACACCGACATGAAGTAGCCCTGGAACTTGGCCCGGTCCTTCAAGGCCACGATGTCGCCAATGATGGTCAAGGCGAGGGCCAGCAGGCCGCCGGCGCCCATGCCCTGGATGCCGCGGGCAATCGCGAGTTCGGTCATCGAGTGGACCGAGCCGGCGTAGAGCGAGCCCGCGAGGAAGATCAGGATCGCTGCGAGGTAGAGCGGGCGGCGGCCGAAGATGTCGCTGAGCTTGCCGTAGAGCGGCGTGCTCACCGTGGACGTGATCAGGTACGCCGTCGTCGCCCAGGCCTGCAGCGAGAGGCCGTCCAGGTCGTTCGCAATGGTGTAGATCGACGTGGACACGATGGTCTGGTCGAGCGAGGACAGGAACATGCCGAGCATGAGGCCCACCATGACGGTGATGGTCTGGCGGTGGGTCAAGACCTCTCCGGGCAGGCGGGAGGAGGTGGTTTTGGACATGACTGCTCCGAGGGGAAGTTTAGGGGTCAAGCAGGAAGGTTGCTTTCAGTAACTATCTTACGGCCTGCTTTGTTCCCGCCGCTCTTGCCCGCCCGACGTCGTCGACCGCCCCCGGCGGCGGGTGCCGGTCAGCGTTCCAGCAGGATCCCGTCCGGGTCGCACCAGATCAGCTGGCCCGGCCGGATGGCCACACCGTCGATTTCCAGCTCCACGTCGGTCTCCCCGGCCCCGGCCTTGGCGCTCTTGCGCGGGTTGCTGCCAAGGGCCTTCACCCCGAGCGGCAGCCCGGCGACCGCCACCCGGTCCCGGATGGCGCCGTTAATCACGACGCCGGCCCAGCCGTTGTCCACGGCGCTCGCCGCGATCAGGTCACCCATCAGCGCGGTGCGCAGCGAGCCGCCGCCGTCGACCACCAGGACGGCGCCGTTCCCCGGAGTGGCAAGGGTTGCCTTGACTAGGGCGTTGTCCTCGAAGCAGCGGACGGTCCGGACCGGGCCGCTGAAGTGCGTGCGGCCGCCCAGCGACTGGAACTGCAGGGAGAGAGAGTTCAGCTCTTCGCCCCGCTCGTCGTAGAGGTCGGCGGTGTTGACGGGGATTGAGGGGGTATCTGGCATGGGTTTTCCTCCTGCTGGGCAAATAGCTGATGAGCGTTGAAGCCCACGATAGTCTGGGCCCACACTGATCATCAGTTTCAGTCATCAGTTCCGGGGGGAACCACATGAGCCTGTCCGATCTGCCCGGCGCCGTTCCGGCCTCCGCTGCCGGCCAGGGCGCTGCCGGCCACGACGCTGCCGCGGGGCCACCCGCCGCGGGGGCCCTCGCCGAACCGGAGCGCCGCGTCGGCCCGGCGTGGACCGCGGGGGTGGTCCTGGTCAATGTGGGCATCAACGCGGCGTTCTTCGGCCCGCTCCAGGTGCTGCTCGGCCAGCAGGCGGCAGCCTTCAACGAGGGGGAGAAGGAAGCCATCCTGGCCCTCGTGACCGGGGCGGGAGCTGCCGTCTCGCTGGTGGCCAACCCCCTGTTCGGCGCGTTCAGCGACCGGACCACCGCACGCCGCGGCCGCCGGGTGCCCTGGGTGCTCTTCGGCGCCATCCTCGGCGCCGCCGCGCTGACCGCCCTCGCCGGCGCCCCGAACGTCGCCGTGATGACCATTCTCTGGTGCCTCGTGCAGGCAGGATGCAATGGCGCCTATGCCGCCATCACCGCCGCGATCCCGGACCGGGTGCCGGTGCCGCAGCGCGGCACCGTCGGCGGGCTGGCAGCGATGGGCCAGACGGTCGGCATCCTGATCGGCGCGGTCATCGCCGCCGTCGTCTCCGGCAACTTCGCGCTGGGCTACGCGTTCTGCGCCGCGGCGCTGCTGGCCGGCGTCGTGCTTTACTTCTTCAAGAACGACGACGTCGCGCTGCCGCGGCACGCGCGACCGCCCTTCCGGCTGGGCGAATTTGCGCGCAGCTTCTGGATCTCCCCGGCCCGGTACCCGGACTTCGCGTGGGCGTGGCTGACCCGCCTGCTCGTGAACATCGGCAACCACATGGTGACGCTGTATCTGCTGTTCTTCCTCACCGATGCCGTGCGGCTGCCCGAGACGCAGGGCATGAAGGCAGAGTTCGGCGTCCTGATCCTGACCGGCCTGTACGCGGTCATGGTCATCATTACCAGTGTGATCGGGGGCCCGATCAGCGACCGGATGGGCCGGCGCAAACCGCTCGTCATCCTTTCTTCGGTCATCATTGCGCTGGCCGCACTGATCCTGGCCTTCGCACCGACGTGGCCCGGCGCCCTGGTGGGGGCAGCCGTACTGGGCATCGGCTTCGGGTCCTACCTGGCCGTGGACTTCGCCCTGATTACCCAGGTGCTGCCCACGGCGCTGAGCCGGGGCAAGGACCTGGGGGTTATCAACATCGCCAATTCGCTGCCACAGGTGATCGCGCCCCTCATCGCCTACCCCTTCGTGGCTCTCTGGGGCGGGTACGTTTCGCTGTACGTCGCGGCCGCGGTGATCGGCCTGCTGGGTGCGGTCTTCGTGGTCAAGATCAAGGGCGTGGACTAGGTCGACCGGGCCGCCCGCTTGACTGGCGAACCGCCCAGCAGGGTGCCGTATAGTGGACGGGATTGCCGCGGCAGCGCTGTGGACTAACTCTCCCGGTTGCCGAGAAAAACGACCCCGGAACGCTGCTGATGCCTGAATTCCCTTCGGATCTTCCGCCAATGGCCCCGCCACCCACGCTGCCCCGGCAGCGACGGCGGTATGCCCGGATTCTTGAGGTCGCAGCCGGCTTTGCCCGCAAGGGAATCGACTCCGTAGTCCTCTCCGAGGTGGCGGCCAAGGCGGACGTGCCGCTGGGCACCCTGTACCGCTATTTCCCCTCCTCGACGCAGTTGATGCTGGCCCTCTACCGCAAGCAGCTCGGCGAGCTGCACCTCGGCGACCGGCCGGCCGGCGCCAGCGTCCCGGCGCACGCCCTGGTGGGTGTGGTGATGGAAATCTTCCACATGCGCCTCATGCAACCCGCAGTGGAGCAATGCCTGAACCGCGCGGTGTATGCCAAGGACACGGACACCACGCACCTGCTCCGGGACATCGACGCGACGGCGGAGAAAGCGGTGACGGAAGTCAGCGGCGACACGGCCGTCTCCAGGGTCCTGCTGCTGACCGTCACCGGCCTGGTTCAGTCCGTCCGCTGCCGCCGGCTCTCGCTGTTCGAAGCCGAGGAAGACCTGAAGAAGGCCTGCTCGCTGCTGGCCCGGGGCCGCGAAGCCGCGCAGCCGGTCTAGACCAGTTACCCGAATAAGTCCGCCCGAATCCACCAGCGGGAACGGCATTGTTTACCATGGCAGAACCGGAGCGGCGCCAGCGCCAGCACTTCCGGGAGCTTCACCGCGGGCCTGCCACCCCCGGGCCCGCCCGGAAGTTCCTTCCCAGACCATCTCGGGCACCCCCTGTGCCCCAGCAGCCAAGTGCCGTACGCCCACGGTGAGCCCCAGGAGACAACGACGTGTCCATTGAAACGATCATTCCCGCCGACCCGACTTCCCCCGACGGAGCCGCAGAGGCGCCGGTAACAGCGCTCAGCGACGAGGAGATCTTCGCCTCCCACCAGGGCGGCAAGCTCTCAATCGCCAGCACCGTCCCGCTCGCCAGCAAGCGCGACCTGTCCATCGCCTACACGCCCGGAGTCGCGCAGGTCAGCCGCGCCATCGCCGCCAACCCGGAACTCGCCAAGACGCTCACCTGGGCACAGCGCCTTGTGGTCGTGGTCAGTGACGGCACCGCCGTGCTGGGCCTGGGCGACATCGGCGCCAGCGCCTCGCTGCCCGTCATGGAAGGCAAGTCCGCGCTGTTCAAGGCGTTTGGCGACCTCGACTCCATCCCGCTGGTCCTCAACACCACCGACGTCGACGAAATCGTCGAGACGCTGGTCCGGCTACGGCCCAGCTTCGGCGCGGTCAACCTCGAGGACGTTTCGGCGCCGCGTTGCTTCGAACTCGAGGAAAAGCTGATCGAAGCCCTCGACTGCCCGGTCATGCACGATGACCAGCACGGCACCGCCGTCGTCGTCCTCGCCGCACTGACCGGTGCCGCGAAGGTGACGGCCCGCGAGCTCGAGGGGCTCCGCGTGGTGGTTTCCGGCGCCGGCGCCGCCGGGATCGCCGTCGCCGAAATCCTGCTTGCCGCCGGAATCGACGACGTCGTGCTGCTGGACTCCCGCGGTGTCATCAACCGGGACCGCGCGGACATTGCCGCGGACCCGGCCAGCAAGAAGGCCCAGCTCGCCGCGCGCAGCAACCCCCGCGGCGTGTCCGGCGGCCCCGGAGAGGCCCTTCTCGGCGCGGACGTCTTCATCGGTGTCTCCTCCTCCCGGCTGGACGAGGAGCACCTGAAACTGATGAACCACAGCGCGATCGTCTTTGCCCTCTCCAACCCGGACCCCGAAGTCCTGCCGGAGGTCGCCTCCAAGTACGCGGCCGTCGTCGCCACCGGCCGTAGCGACTTCCCGAACCAGATCAACAACGTGCTGGCTTTCCCGGGCATCTTCCGCGGCGCCCTCGACGCCGGCGCCCGCCGGATCACTCCGGCGATGAAGCTCGCCGCGGCCCGCGCCATCGCCGATCTGGCAGAGAACGACCTCTCGGCCGACTACATCGTGCCGAGCCCGCTGGACCCGCGCGTCGCCCCGGCCGTCTCGGCCGCCGTCGCCGCGGCGGTGGAGGCGGAGTAACCTTCGCTCACGACCGATGACGGCGCTGCATCCAGGGGGTGCGGCGCTGTCATCGTTGCGCTCCCGAACAACGCCAGCAAGGAACAGGTAGCTCCCGCCCGAATGTCCGGGAAACCCAAGTAGCGAATACTCGGGCTGTGCCGCACCGCCGCAACCTACGCTGGGCCCAGCGGTTCAACCCAGGCAGGCAACCGATCCTGCGGGGAGGTCTGCAAGCTGGGCGGGGGAAATTCGAGTCTTACTTCACACCAGGAATCCGGAGGTTTCGGACCGTGGCTGTGGACTTTTCCGTGGCCCAAAAACCGGTGCCGCGGAGAGCCTTGGCAGGACGCGGCGCCGGGACCGATTCCATTCAGTGAGAAGGAGCAGGACATGAAGAGGTTGCTAGCTGCCGGTGCCGTCGCAGGACTCGTTCTTCTGGGCGGCGGGCTGGCCCCGGCCAACGCCGCCCCGCCGGAGGGGCAGATCTGCCCGGCATGGGACTCCGGGAAGATCGATGTGGCCGACGGCATCAAGTCGATAGAGATCACCGCTCCGGCCGGTGTCGAGATCACCGCCGTCTGCGTCAAGGCCGGCTCGGCTAACCAGGGGCTCGGCACCCAAATCACTTATTACAGCCCCAGCCAGTTGACCGTGACAATCTCCCACTACTCCGGCAAGGACATTTCGCACTACTCCGTCATGTACGGCGCGCCCTCCGGAAGCTAGGCACTGCAGGCCGGTCCGGGACGCCAAGGATGGCGCCCGGCCCGGCCCCGGCGCCCCCGGGGCCCCCGGGGCCGGGGCACCCCCGGCGGGCCGGGCACCCGCCCGGCCATAGACTGGGGCGATGAACCCCGAAATCGTCGTGACGATCCTCTGCGGCCTGGCCATCTTGGTGGGCGTGGCAGGCATCATCATCCCGGTCCTGCCGGGAAGTATCCTGATCGGCCTCAGCCTGCTGGCGTGGGCCCTCTGGGGAGGCGCCGGAACCACCGGCTGGGTGGTCTTCGGGGTCGGGCTGGTGCTGGTCCTGGCAGGGATGGCGGCCTCCGCCGTGCTGACCGGCCGGAAGCTCAAGCAGCACAGCATCCCCGGCCGTTCCGTCGTGACCGGTCTGGTCCTCGGCGTCGTGGGCATGTTCCTCATCCCGGTGGTGGGGCTGTTCCTTGGCTTCGCGGCCGGTCTGCTGCTCAGCGAACTGCACCGCACCCGCGTCTGGCGCACGGCCGTGGCCTCCAGTTGGGCCGCGCTGAAGGCCACGGGCCTGGGCATGATCGCCGAGTTCGTCCTGGCCTGCCTGGCCGCGAGCACCTGGTTGATCGGCGTGTGGGTGGCGGCCACTTAGTCCCCACCGGCAGCCAAGGGGTGCACTATTAGCATGGAAGAATGAGCGCCGGCCAGTCACCAGGACCCATCTATCGCGACACCCGCGACCTCACCCCGTTCGGCGGCGCGCAGGTCCGCACCCCGGTGCGGGACATTGCAGACGGCGTCGGCGGGGTCCTGCACACTGCCCTCGGCGGCCGGAACGGTGCGCTGCTCAGCGTGGACGGCGCCGCCCCCCGGCTTAAGCGGATGCCCGGAAAAGCGGCGAAGGCGGTGTACGAGGCGACCTTCAACAACACCGACCCCAACCGGCTGATCGCCCTGGGCCGCGCCTACCCCGGGTGGGCCGGGCTTTGCTATGTGCTGGCCGGGCTCTTGGCGCACAAGCAGGGCGGCTACCTGCGGGCCTCGGAGCTCCTCCAGCGCGGACTCACCACCGGGAACGACGACGACGCCAACCAGTTCGCGTCCGGCTATCTGACCCGTGTGGTCACCCGCGTCGAAGTAGCCGAGCGCATCGAGGTTCCGGTGCTTTTTAGTGAGGAAGCGGTGTTCCTGGCGCTGTCGCACTCCCTGCGGGAGACAGGCCACCTCGAGGCAGCCCTGCAAACCGTAACCTCGCTTCCGCCGTCGTTGCCCGCGGCCCTGGCCCGGTGCTCTGTGGCATTCTCGATGGGCCGGGACAAGGAAGTGATGCTCTGGACGGAGGGGCTGCTGAACGCCGATGACCTCTCCGCCGCGCTGCTGCTGATCCGCGCCCGGTCGCTTCGCCGCCTTGGTGCGGCTACGGCCTCCCAGTCGGCGTTGAAGGAGGTTCTCCGGCGGCGGAAGACGCATCTTGCCCTCCGTAATGATGCTCTGACGGACCGCGCCTTGCTGCTCCTGGATAACGGCCGCAAGTCACTTAACCCCCGGGACTGGCTGCGCGGCCGGCCTGCCCAGCTCGAAACCTTCGAAGTCATCCGCAAAGACGTGGAAGAACGCAGGCTCTGGGAACAGGAATGGAAGCAGTTGAACGGGGAATGATCCCCGTCCTGGCGGGTGCTTAAGGGCTACTGCCAGGCGATCCCTGCGGCCAGCGGCACCAGCTGCTCCGCCAGCAGCACCAGGCCCAGTGCCACCATGATGATTCCGCTGGCCAGGGTGACCCGCCGGGCGGCGCCGGGCCGGGAGTGCAGGAGCTTCCGGGACAGCAGGGCCACGCAGCTGTAGACGACGGCCACCAGCAGGACGAAGGTGAAGCCGAGCAGGCCGGACTGCAGTGGCACCGGAAGAGCGGCGTCCGGGCTGACGAACTGCGGGACCAGGGCGACGAAGAACAGCAGCCCCTTCGGATTGATGCCGCTGGTGCCCATGCCCTGCAGGAACACCCGGAACTGCCGGGCAGCCAGTTGTGGCCCCGCGGCAGACTGCCCGCTGAAGCTGGCGCCCCGCCACGAACGCACCGTGCTGACGCCCAGCCACAACAGATAGGCCGCGCCCGCCACGGTGAGCCACCCGAGGAGCCCGGGCAGGCCGGTGATCACGGCGGCCAACCCGGCGGCCAGCAGCGCCGTGTGCACCACGTACCCGCCGCACAACCCGGCAACGGCCGGTACGAAGCTGCGGTCCCTGAGCCCCGCGGCGATGGAGTACGCCCAGTCCACCCCCGGCGTGCAGGCGAGTGCCACGGCGACGCCGACGAAAGCGAGAAAGAGCTGGGGGTTCATGGCGGTCTCCTGACACGGGGGCTACAGAAGACAGCCTAGGAATTCCCGGGCCATAAGTGTTCACTGATTTCGCCCGTATAGCCGCGCTGACGGTAAGGTTATTGCGTGATTGACCATATTGACAGAAATATTTTGCGCCACCTGCGGGAGGACGGCAGAATGACTGCCACGGCGCTCGCCGCAAAGGTCGGTCTGACCGTTGCCCCGTGCCACCGCCGGCTCCGCGAGCTGGAGGCCTCGGGCGTGATCCGTGGTTACCGTGCCGATATCGACCCGGCTGCCGTCGGGCTCGGCTTCGAGGCGATCGTCTTTGTGACGCTGCGGCAGGTCGACCGTGCCACGATGGAAATCTTCGAGAACCGCGTGGCGGAGAACCCGAACATCGTTGAGGCCCAGCGGCTCTTCGGCGAACCGGACTATCTGCTCAAGGTCATTGCGGAGGACCTGCCGGCGTACCAGCGTTTCTACGACGCCGAACTGACCTCGCTGCCCGGGGTGGAGCGGCTGACCTCGACGCTGGTCATGAAGAGCCTGAAGGCAAACGCCGGGCCGCCGGTCTGATCCGGGCGGTTAGCCTTCCAACAGACCCGTGGTCCGGTAGGGGATGACCTCGCGCAGGAACATGCTCGTGGAGGTCCGCACAATGCCCGGGCACAGCCGGATTTCCTCGGAGACCCGGTAGAGATCGTCCGGGCTGGTTGCCACCACGCGGATCAGCAGGTCGGTGTCGCCGGCGGGCGCGTGGCACTCCAGCACTTCCGGGATGTTCCGCAGCGCGGCGATCGCCTCGTCCAGGTGGCTCTGGTCCAGTTCGGCGCTCACCGCCGCCGCAACCCCGCGGCCCAGTGCCGACGGCAGCACCCGGCTGCTGTTCGGGCGGAGCGCGCCCGACGCCGTCATCCGCTCCAGGCGGGACTGGACCGTGCCGCGCGCCAAGCCGAGTTTCTGGGCGAGCACCATGATGGGAACCCGCGGATCCGCATCCAGGGCCAGGAGGATCCGGCGATCCGTCGAGTCGAGCTGCTGCAATCTGACCACTTCCTGCCAATAGCCACTGCCCGTAATGGTCAATCTGACCACCGAGCGCAGTGTCCGTTGCACCAAATGTATGACTCCTGCTCAAATAGTGGCAACAAGGGATGCGGGCCACCGCCAGCTCCCGAAGGCTACAGATCCCCCGGCACACCTCCCGGACTCTGGATGAGGCACCCGCAAGGAGCCCGCCGCTGATTGACTCTTGTTCACGCATCGTCTTTCCGCACACCTTTTCGGCAAGAGCCCCTGAGCCCCCGACGTCGGTTGTCCGAAGTCATCGGTGGCTGAGGGGCTCTTGTGTTGCCCGGCATAGGCTTGTGCCATGACACCCGCCGGACGTTTCGCCCCCAGCCCCTCCGGCGTGCTCCACGTTGGCAACCTCCGCACCGCCATCCTCGCGTGGCTTTTTGCCCGGTCCACCGGCCGGCGCTTCCTGATGCGGGTCGAGGACCTGGACCGCGCCCGCGCGGGTGCCGAGGCGGAGCAGCTCCGCGATCTGGCGGCGATCGGCGTGGACTGGGACGGCGGCATCGTCCGCCAGACCGACCGGGAGCACCTCTACGCCGCCGCGATCGACCGGCTGACCGCGGCTGGGCTGACCTACGAATGCTTCTGTACGCGCCGCGAAATCCATGAGGCGCCGTCGGCGCCGCATGCCCCGCAAGGCGCCTATCCGGGCACCTGCCGGAACCTCAGCGGCGCCGAGCGCGCCAGCAGGCGTGCCGTGCGGCCGGCCGCGGTCCGGCTCCGCGCCGCCGTCACCTCGGCCACCGTGCAGGATGTGCTGCACGGCAGCTTTACCGGGGTAGTGGACGACTTTGTCCTGCGCCGGAACGACGGGGTCACCGCCTACAACCTGGCCGTGGTGGTGGATGATGCCGCCCAGGGAATCGACCAGGTGGTCCGCGGGGACGACTTGTTGCCGTCCACCCCGCGGCAGGCCTATCTGGCCTCGCTCCTGAATATTCCGGTTCCGGAATATGCCCATGTACCACTCGTGGTGAACGCCGACGGCGCCCGGCTGGCCAAGCGCGACGGCGCGGTCACGCTCGCGGACCTCGCCGCCGCGGGGGTGCCCGTCGAGCAGGTGCGCGACGCGCTGCTGGTCTCGCTGGGTTTGCCGGCGGGTCCCTTGGAGCGGGCGATCGAGGTGTTCGATCCGGCGTCCCTGCCGCGGGAGCCGTGGGTGTGGCCCGGGCTGGGCTTACCCGGCGCGTAGGCTGGAATCATGTCAGAACCAGAATTCATGGAAGCGCAAGCCCCGCGGCCGGGCTTTACCGTCGAGACCGCGAGGGTCCTCGCCGAGGTCGCCCACAACCGGCAGAAGGACAAGCTCAAGCGGCCCTACCGCGAGCACGTGATCGCCGTCGGTGATGCGCTGGCCGACTTCGATGACGACATCCGGATCGCGGGATACCTGCACGACATCGCCGAGGACACCCCGATGACCCGGCAGGCGCTGCTGGAGATGGGCGTTTCCGAGCGGGCCGTGGACATCATCGAACGCGTCACGAAGCGTCTGCACGAGAACCCGGACGACTACCAGGCCGGCATCCGGTACATCGCCGAAGACCACGACGCCACCCTGGTCAAGATTGCCGACAACGCGCACAACTCCCTGCCCGAGCGGGTCAGGGCGCTGGCCGAGAAATGGCCGGACAAGCCGCCGGTCACCCGCTACGACGACGCCCGGCCGGTTCTGTACGCCGCCGTTCCGGTAGAGGAGACCCGCAAGATCCTGGCCCGGATCAACCCGTGGCTGCTCGAGGAGCTCGATGACATGCTCGACGAGGCCGACGACACCGACTACGAGAACCTCTCCTACGACAGCACCCCGGAGGGCTAGACCCGGCCCAGCAGGTCGATGTCCTCCAGGAACTCCTGCTGCACTTCCGCGCTGACGGTGGTCCGGGTGTCGGCGATCGCGTCGAGGTAGTCCTGGGTCGCCGGGCCCTTCCGGACCGCCTCCCGGAGGGAAGCGCCGTCGGACGCCCCACCCCCGGAAGCCGCCCCGCCGTCGTCGTACACCGCTTTCTCCAAGGCGCGCTGGGAGGCGCTCCGGGCCGCGTATTCGATGTCCGCCGGGGAGAATCCCTCGGTGCGGTCCACCAGCAGCTCCACGTCAACGTCGTCCACCACGGTGGCGGGAATGAAGCGCTGCCACATGGCCTCACGGGCCAGGCGGTCCGGCAGGCCGATCGGGATGACGTAGTCGAAGCGGCCGTGGCGCAGGAACGCGGAATCCAGGGCGCGGATGAAGTTGGTGGCGCAGACCAGCAGCCGGCCGGGCTGTTCGCGGAAGGCCGGAATGATCTTCAGCAGCTCGTTGGTGACGCCCTGCAGCGGCGACGGCGGCTCACCGGAGCGCTGCGAGGCGATCTCCTCCACCTCGTCGATGAAGACGACGGCGTGCTCCAGCTCGGCGATCTCCAGGAACGTCTCGCGCAGCGCGCCGGCCAGGCCCATCGGATCGGCGGCGAGCCGGGAGGGGAAGACCTCCACGAAGGGCCACTCCAGCCGTGACGCAATCGCCTTGGCGAAGGTCGTCTTGCCGGTGCCGGGAGGGCCGAACAGCACGACGGCGCGCGGCGGGACCACACCGTACTCGTCGGCGAGGTCGGCTTCGGCCAGCGGCAGCACGAGGCGGCGCTCCAGGAGTTCCTTCTCGTTGCGCATGCCGGCGACGTTTTCCCAGAGGTCGCGGGCCAGGATCCGGCCGCCCAGCTGGCTCAGCGGTTCGAGTTCCTGGCGCTGGACCGGGATCTTGCGTTCGAAGTAGCGCAGGTTCTTCTTCAGCACGAAGCCGCGGCTGAGGAAGGCCTCGACGCGGGTTTCGGACTCCGGCATGAGCGCGGAGAGCTTGTTCAGCCCGTGCGGGGCCATCCGGTTTTCCACGGAGGCCAGCAGCGAGGTGCCGATTCCGCGGCCGCGGAACTCGGGCAGGGTGGCCAAGAAGACGATCCAGCCCTGGTCGTGCGCGGCGCGGCCGACGGCGGCACCCACCACCTGTTCGCCCTGCACCGCCACGACGGCGTGGTCCTTCTCGCACGAGGCGAGGACCTCGGAGAGGGCATAGACCGGCTCGACATTCGTGGCCTTGAGGGACTCCCACAGGTGCAGGATCCCGTCAAGGTCGGCCGAATGGAAATCCCTGATGCGCCAGTTGGTCATGTGGTGTCTCCCGGGTGGTTCGTCGCTGAGCCAGGTGGAACTGTTCCTCCGAGCTTAGGCGAACCGGGCGGGACCGGAGCGCCCCGGGGCCCTCCATTACGGCGCCTGTCCACCCAACCAGCTCGCAGTTATTGTCGTTTTGATCCCTGAAAACGACAACAACTGCGAGTCAGTTGGGCGGGGGCCAGGGGCTATTTGCCGTCCGGCGAGCCGGCAGTTGGCCGGTTGGCCACCAGCGGGGCCGGGCCGGTAAAGCCGTCACGCACCGCGGCGATCTCCAGGATGCGGTGCCGGCAGAGGCGCCAGCCAAGCATCAGCGCCGGAATGATGATGACCAGGGACGCGATGGTCCAGGTCCCCACCGGCGAGTCGAATGCCATCAGGACCAGCACCGCCAGCAGGAAGGCGAGGGTGATCCAGCCCGTGACGGGTGCGCCGGGCATCCGGAACGCGGGTCGGAGCAGTTCCCCGCGGGCCGCAAGCCGGGCCAGCTGCATCTGGCACAGGACGATCATGGCCCACGTGCTGATGATCCCCAGCGACGCGACGTTCAGGACGATCTCGAAGGCTTCGGCCGGGACTATGGCGTTGAGGATGACGCCCAGCACGGCCACGCCGGCGGTCAGGGCGATACCGCCGTAGGGGACGCCGGCTTTGTTCATCCGGGCTGCGAATTTCGGCGCGGACCCCGAAACGGACATGGAGCGCATGATCCGGCCGGTGGAGTAGAGGCCGGCGTTGAGCGAGGACAGGGCCGCGGTCAGGACCACGAGGTTCATGATGGCGTCCACGCCGTCCACCCCGATGGAGCCGAAGAACGTCACGAACGGGCTTTCGCCGGCTTTGTAGGAGCTGTAGGGAAGCAGCAGCGAGAGCAGCACCAGCGAGCCGACGTAGAACACGGCGATGCGCACGATTACGGTGTTGATGGCCCGTGGCATGATCTTTTCCGGGTTTTCCGTCTCGCCGGCGGCGGTGCCGATCAGCTCGATCGAGGCGTAGGCGAACACGACGCCCTGCATCACCACGATGGCCGGCAGCAGGCCGTTGGGGAACAGGCCGCCGTTGTCCGCGATGAGGCTGAAGCCGACCTCCTGGCCGGCGACGGGGGTGCCGAAGATGACGAAGTAGATGCCGATGAGCAGGAAGGAGACCAGCGCCACCACCTTGACCAGGGCGAACCAGAATTCGAGCTCGCCGAACACCTTGACGCTAATCAGGTTCAGGCCAAGAACCAGAATCAGGGCGGCCAGGGCCCAGGTCCACTGCGGTACGTCCGCGATCGGCGCCCAGTACTTCTTGAAGAAGTTCATGTAGAGCGCGACGGCGGTGATGTCCACAATCGCGGTCATGGCCCAGTTCAGCCAGTACAGCCAGCCGGTGACGAACGCGGCCTTCTCGCCGAAGAACTCGCGGGCGTAGGAGACGAACGAACCGGAGGACGGCCGGTGCATCACCAGTTCGCCCAGGGCGCGCAGGATCATGAAGGCGAAGAAGCCGCAGAGGGCGTAGCTGATGATCAAAGCCGGGCCGGCGGCGGCCAGGCGGCCGCCGGCGCCCATGAACAGGCCGGTGCCGATGGCGCCGCCGATCGCGATCATCTGGACCTGCCGGGGTTTCAGGCCCTTATGGTAGCCCTGGTCCTCGGCGTGCAGGGCGGCCTCGGAGGCATGCGCGTGCGCCGGGATGGTGTGGTCCGAGATGGCGGCCTGTGCGGCGGGCGGTTTCTGGGCGCGGGCAGTTTCGGGATAAGTCATGGTGATCCTTCGGGGGGTGGGGGTGCGCTACTTGCTCAGGTTGGCCAGACGCTGCGGGCTAAGTAGCTCGGTGAGCTGCTCGGCGGTGAGCAACCCGTGTTCGAGCACGAGCTCCGCGACACCCTTGCCCGTGGCCAGGGCTTCCTGGGCGATGGCGGTGGCGGTGGCGTAGCCCAGGTGCGGGTTGAGGGCGGTGACGAGGCCGATCGACTGCTCCACGGTGAGGCGGAGCCGTTCGGTGTTGGCGGTGATGCCCCGGACGCAGCGTGCCGTGAGGGTGCGGCAGGCGGCTTCCAGGTGGGAGATGCTCTTGTGGAGGCTGTGGACAATGATTGGTTCGAAGGCGTTGAGCTGGAGCTGCCCGGCCTCGGCGGCCATGGTGATGGTGACGTCGTTGCCGATCACCTCGTAGGCGACCTGGCTGACCACCTCGGGGATGACGGGGTTGATCTTGCCGGGCATGATCGAGGAGCCGGACTGCACGGCGGGGAGGTTGATTTCGCCGAGGCCGGCGCGCGGGCCGGAGGAGAGCAGCCGGAGGTCGTTGCAGATTTTGGACAGTTTTACGGCGACGCGCTTGAGCACGCCGGAGAGGTGCACGAAGGCGCCCACGTCCTGGGTGGCTTCGATCAGGTCCACCGCCGTGACGAGCGGCAGGCCAGTGATCTCGGCCAGGTGCCGGCAGGCGGCCTCGGCGTAGCCGGCCGGGGCGTTCAGGCCGGTGCCGATCGCCGTGGCGCCGAGGTTGATCTCGTGGATCAGCAGGTCGGCTTCGGCCAGGCGGAGCCGGTCCTCGCCGATGGTCACCGCGTAGGTGCCGAACTCCTGGCCGAGCGTCATGGGGACGGCATCCTGCAGCTGGGTGCGGCCCATCTTCACCACGGTCCGGAACTCAACCGCCTTGGCGGCGAAGGCCTCTTCCAGCTCGGTCAGCGCTTCCAGCAGCTCCCGGGCGGCGAAGATCGTGCCGAGCTTGACCGCGGTGGGGTACACGTCGTTCGTGGACTGGCTGAGGTTGACGTGGTCGTTGGGATGCAGCCGCGCGTAGTCGCCCTTCGGATGTCCGAGGATTTCCAGGGCCCGGTTGGCGATCACCTCGTTGGCGTTCATGTTCGACGACGTTCCGGCGCCGCCCTGGATGACGTCCACCACGAACTGCTCGCTGAGTTTGCCGCTCATAACGTCGGTGCAGGCGTCCTCGATGGCCCGGGCGCGCTCGGCGTCGAGCAGTCCGAGCTCGTGGTTGGTGCGGGCGGCGGCCAGTTTCACGGCGGCCAGTCCGCGGACCAGGTACATGTTGGAGGACAGCGGCTGGCCGGTGATGGGGAAGTTCTCCACGGCCCGGAGGGTGTGGACACCCCAGTAGGCGTCGGCGGGAACGTCCCGGTCGCCCAGGAGGTCATGTTCGGAGCGGAAGGCGTCGGAATCGTCGAGCGGGGTCATGGCGGTGGTCCTTAGCGGGCGTCGGGGGCGGTGAAGGTTTGGTGGGAAGCGAGGAAGTCGGTGGCCTGCAACAGCCCGACGGGCCGGCCGCCGCCCTGCACCGGGGCCGCGGCGAGGCGCGCCAGGGGAGAGGTGTCGACGTCGAGCGCGTCCAGGAGCCGCACGATGGCGGGCATCCGGGCGCGGTCTCCGCCGTCGGAGATCTTCACGGCGATGGCGCGGCCGTCGGGCAGGCCCACCAGCTGGACGCCCTCGAAGCCGTCCTTCGCCAGCAGTCCCGGGACCAGGCGCATCAGTGCGGTGACATCCCGGTTCTCGCCCGCCACCATCTGTGGGTGGCGGCGCATGGCGTTGGCGACGGCGGCTTCCGCACTGCCGGTTCCCGTGGCCGAGGCCAGCGTGCCGAAGGCGCGGGCCATGCCGCGCAGGGTGAGGGCGAAGAGCGGGGTACCGCAGCCGTCGGTGGACGTGCGCTCCGGCTGCTCGCCGGTCAGCTCCGCCACGGTGCGGGCCACGAGTTGCTGCAACGGGTGCGTCGGGTCCAGGTAGCCGCGGACCGGCCAGCCGTTGATCAGGCAGGTGGCGGCCATCGCGGCGTGCTTTCCGGAGCAGTTCTGCGCCAGCCGGGTGGCCTGCCCGCCGCCGCCGAGCCATTCCTCGCGTTCGCGGACGCCGTAGGGGAGGTCGGTGCTGTTTTCGAGGTCTCCGGGGTTGAGGCCGTGCAGCTCGAGGATCCGCAGCGCGCCGTCGCGGTGGATGGCGGCGCCTGAGTGGCTGGCGGCCGCGAGGGCGAGGAGGTCCTCCGGGAGGTCGAGGCCGGCGCGGACCATGGCAACGGCCTGCAGGGGCTTGAGGGCCGAGCGAGGGTAGAACGGGGCGAGCGGCTCGCCGGCGGACAGGAGGGTCCGGCCGTCCGCCGCGGTGGCGATGGCCGATCCGTAGTGGACGCTCTCGGCCAGGCCGTCGCGGGTCTGGACCGCAAGCGGAACGTGCTGCGGGAGCCTCGCCGGGGCCAGTGGAGTCGGAATGTGCGCGACGGCAGGGGAAGTCATTGCGTCCTTAGCGGTGGAGTTGTTCGTTGCTGGTCAAGCTGCTGTTTGCGGAATCTGCCCGGCGGGCCGGGATCACACGTGGGCGCGGGGGTGCAGAATCGAGGCGAGGGCAACGCCGACGGCGTGCAGGTGCTGGCTCATCGCGATGCGCGCCGTTGCCGCGTCGCCGGCTTCTATGGCAGCCAGGATCCGCCGGTGCTCCTCATCGGAGGCGTGCTGGCGGTCCGCCACCATATTCAGGGTCTCGGACTGATGGGCCAGAGCCTCGCGGATGTCCGCGACCACGTTCTCGAAGACCTTGTTCCGGCTGGCCTTCGCAATCAGGGCGTGGAAATTCGAGTCCAGGCCGACCCACACTTCGGGGTCGTCCTCGGCTGTCATGGCGGCGACGATGTCACGCATGGTGTCCAGTTCCTCGGCTGACCGGCGTTCCGCGGCGAGCCCGGCGGCCGGAACCTCGATGTGGGGACGGGCCTCGGTGAGATCCAGTGCGGAGTACTGGCCAAGGACCAGGTCTTTGGCCACGTGATCGGCGACGACGAACGTGCCCCGGCCGGTCCTGGTGACGGTGAGTCCCAGGGCGTTGCAGGAGCGCAGGGCCTCACGGACCACCGAGCGGCTGACACCGTATTGCTGCGCAAGGGTGGCCTCGGAGCTCAGTTTGGCGCCGATACCGAGCTTGCCGGATTCGATCTCGGAGCGCAGGACGTTGAAGACCGCTTCGGCCGCGCTGAGGCGGGCGAGAGGTTGTCCGGCTGTCCGGCTGTCTGACAGGTTCACGCTTCAAATATGGCAGAGGTCACACTGCAGTGTCAACCGTCCTCCCGCCCGGGAGCCGGCCGAACGGACACTTGGGGCCCAAAAAAGTGCGCCTCGGGGCGCCCGAGCGGACACTTGGGGCCCAAAAAGTGCGCGATGAGGGCCCCAAGTGCCCGTTCGGCCTCGGCCGGCGAGGCTAGAGTCCGGCCAGCAGTTCCTTCATTTCCCTGATTTCGTCCGTTTGCGAGGCCGCGACGTCCTTGGCCAGGCCGATCGCCTCCGGGTCCTTGCCGCCGCGGACCTCCGCGTTGGCCATCTCGACGGCACCCTCGTGGTGGGTGATCATCTGGGTCAGGAAAAGCCTGCTCGCCTCGGTGCCTGCGGCGGCGTCGAACTTCTTGAGTTCGTCGTCGCCCAGCATGCCGGACATGGCGTGGCCGCCAGGCATTTGGGTGGGTTCATTCCAGCGCTGAAGCCAGCCGGTCATCCGGTCGATCTCCGGACCCTGGGCAGCTTTGATCCGGCCGGCCAGTGCGGTCACCTTGGCGTCGATGCCCTGCTTCTTGAGCATCATCTCGCTCATCTCCACGGCCTGGGCGTGGTGCGGGATCATCCCCTGGGCGAACATGGTGTCCGTGCCGTTGTGGTCCGCGGTCGCGGGCGCGGAGCTTGGGCCGGTGCTGCTGTGGTCCATGCCGGGCATGCTGCCGCCGGAGCTGGTGCCGGCGCCTGACGTGGTGCCAGCGCAGCCGCTCAAGGCGATGACGGCGGCAACGGCGGTGGCGGAAAATGACAGTGCTTTATTCATCAAGAATCAGTCCTTTGGGAATCCGGCGGGCGCCGGCGTCGGACGGTGCGCCGCATGAGATGCGCGCACCCGGTTGGGGGCGGAGGTGCCGCCTCAACGCGGCACGGGTCCCCTTTACGTCCGGCTGATCGACAGCTCACTCGGCGTCGGGGTCGCCGGAAGGTACGAATAGGGGCGTTCCTGATCTGTTGCAGGCGTGCTGCGCGGCTGGTCCGTGAGCGCTGCGGTTCCCGGCGGGGGAGCGCTGAGGGAGGCGCCGGAGGGCGCCGGGGTGCAGGTCGCGTGCGCAGCGTGCTGATCGCCGCAGTCTCCTGCGCAGACGCACGACGACGTCGGCTCCGGAGTTTGGTGGAGGGCCGCCGGGCCGGAGTCGGCGTGGCCGGACACAGGGTGGGCGGATGCGGTGTGGTCGGATGCGGTGGATGCCGCGTGGGTCCCGGAAGCCGAGGGCCAGATCGAGGCGTGCGCGCCGGCAAAAACATGCATGCCGAGCAGGCCGGCGACTAGGGCGACAATGGCGCTCAGCAGGGCGGCGCGCGTGAGTGCGGCTGCAGGTTTGCGCATGGGTACTGTGACCATTCCTGCCTCCCCTCCTCACGGCTGATGTCCCGCACTTCAGGCTACCTGTGTTCAACGACGGCCCCAGGCGTTGTGTTCCAGCTTCCACGTCCGGCGGTGTCATCAGTTGGTCCACCGCTGGAGATATGACAGTATCTGCGTATGAATGCAGATATGCAGGTTGAGGTCGACAGCCCCCATGTGGAGCTTGCGGTCGAGGTGTTTTCCATGCTGGCCGACGCTACGCGGGTCCGTTTGATCCTCGCTCTGGGGGACGGCGAGCTGCCGGTCAATGCGTTGGCCGAGCGCGTGGCGAAACCGGCCTCCGCCGTCTCGCAGCACCTGGCTAAGATGCGGCTGGGCGGTATGGTCGCCACCCGGCAGGAGGGCACAAAAGTCTTCTACCGGCTGCAGAACGAGCACGCCCGCCAGCTGGTGATGGATGCCATCCACCAGGCCGAGCACGCGCTCGGCACTGCCCCGGGACACGGCGCGTGAGCGGGCCGGGCAGCGCCCTGGGCCAGCACGGCCACGGCGAACACGAAGGCCATGAGCACCCGCACGACCATGACGACCACGTCCACAGTCACGGCCACGAGGCACATGACCACCCCCACGACCGCGGCCACACCCACGCCACCGGGCTGAAGGGCTGGCTGCACGAGCTTTTCGTCCCGCATTCCCACGACGCCGCGGACTCCATCGATGAGGCACTGGAATCCAGCGCCCAGGGCATCCGCGCCGTCAAGGTCTCGCTGCTGGGCCTGGGTGCCACCTCACTCTTCCAGCTGGCGATTGTGCTGATCAGCGGCTCGGTGGCGCTGCTGGCGGACACCGTCCACAATTTCTCCGACGCGCTGACTGCCGTGCCGTTGTGGATCGCTTTCCTGCTCGGCCGGCGCAAACCCACCCGCACCTACCCTTATGGCTTCGGCCGCGCCGAGGACCTTGCCGGACTCTTCATTGTCGCCATGATCGCCCTCTCCGCGGTGTTGGCCGCCGTCGAGTCCATCCGCCGCTTCTTCGAACCCCAACCGGTACAGAACCTCGGCTGGGTGCTCGCTGCCGGCCTCGTGGGCTTCGCCGGCAACGAGCTGGTCGCGATCTACCGGATCCGGGTTGGCCGGCGGATCGGTTCGGCGGCGCTGATCGCCGACGGCGTCCACGCCCGGACCGACGGCTTCACCTCGCTCGCCGTGGTGGCCGGTGTGATCGGCGTCTGGCTCGGGTTCCCGCTGGCCGACCCGATCGTGGGACTGTTGATTTCGGTGGCGATCATGGTGCTCCTGTGGGGCACCGTACGCGACGTCGGCCGGCGGCTGATGGACGGCGTCGACCCCCAACTGAGCGACGCGTTAGCCGCCGTCGTCCGGGAGCGCGCGCAACCGGGCGGGACCTCCCGGCTGCGCTGGTCCGGCCACCGGCTGCACGCGGAGATCACCGTCCCCCTCGATCCTGAGGCCCGGCTGGCCGATCTCGCCTCGGTGGCCGCGCACCTGGAGGAGGGCGCCAGGGCCGCGCTGCCGCACCTTGGCTCGGTGACGGTGGTGCCGTCGGTGACTCGGCCCCTGGGATCAGATCCCCAGTGAGGCGAGGCTCTGCCGGAGCGTCTCGGCCGAGTGGTGGAGCGAGGCGAGTTCGCCCTCGTCCATAGGCGTCTCGAGGACCGCGCGCACGCCGCCCTGGCCCACGATGCTGGGCAGCGACAGGGCGACGCCGTCGATCCCGTATTGCCCGCCCAGCACGGTGGAGACCGGCAGCACCGCGTTCTCCGAGCGCAGCAACGCCTCCACGATCCGGGCGCCGGAAAGCCCGATCGCGTAGTTCGTGGCGCCCTTGCCGGCGATGACTTTGTACGCGGCCTGGGTGACTTCGCGGGCGGTCTCGGTGAGGTATCCGGGGGTGAAGATGCGCTCGCCGTCGACTTTCCAGTCGCGGATCGGTACCGGGCCGATGGTCGCCCCGGACCAGACCGGGAATTCGGTGTCGCCGTGTTCGCCGACCATGCTGGCGTGGACGCTGCTCACGGACACCCCGGCGCGGTGGGCCAGCAGCCAGCGAAGCCGCGAGGTGTCCAGCACGGTGCCGGAGGAGAAAATCCGGGAGGCAGGCAGTCCGGTGATTTTCTGCGCGGCGACGGTCAGCACGTCGCAGGGGTTGGTGACCAAGACGTAGACCGCGTCCGGGGCGTGTTCCAGCAGTTGTGGCATGAGCTGCTCGAGGATGCGGACGTTGGTGCCGGCCAGGTCCAGCCGGGTCTGGCCGGGCGCCTGTTTGGCGCCGGCGGTGATGACCACGACGTCGGCGCCGTCGGTAACGCTAATGTCCGCGCCGCCGTTGACGGTCGCCGCCGCCGCGGTGAACTGGGTGCCGTGGGCCAGGTCCAGGACCTCGGCCTCGGCCTTGGCCGCGTTGACGTCGAAGAGCGCCACGTGGCTGGCCGACCCGCGGATCAGGGCGGCGTAGGCCAGGGACGTGCCGACGCTGCCGGCGCCGATGACGGCCAGTTTGGAGCCGGAATGTGCTGGCATGGGCCTCTTCTTCTTCTGTTGGTCAGCCGGCGGGCGTTCCGACGGTGCCTGCCGTTTCGCCGCCGTCGATGACAAATTCGGCCCCGGTCACGAAGGAGGATTCCTCGCCGGCCAGATAGACGGCAAGGTCCGCGACCTCCGTGGGCTGGCCGATCCGGTGCAACGGAACATGCCCCGTGTCGAAGGTCATGCCCTCGGTCATGGGGGTCTGGATGACGCCGGGGTGCACCGAATTGACCCGGATCCCGTCCCGCCCGAGGTCCAGCGCGGCGGCCTTGGTCAGTCCCCGGACACCGAATTTCGACGCGGTGTACCCGGCGAGGTTCTCATAACCGCGCAGTCCGGCAATGGAGGAGACATTGATGATGGAGGCGGAGCCGGCCTTGGCCAGCTCGGGGGAGGCGGCCTTGATGCCGTTGAAGACGCCAGTGAGGTTCACCTCGATGATCCGGGCCCACTGCTCGTGCGGGTAGTCATTAATCCGGCCGAAGTTCACGATGCCGGCGTTGTTGACCAGGATGCTCAGGCCCCCGAACGCTGTGACGGCCTCGTTGACTGCGGCGTCCCAGTCCGCCGGGCGGGTGACGTCCAGGTGCACGTAGCGGGCGGCGTCGCCGAGTTCGGCCAGCAGCTGTGCGCCGTCGTCGTCCAGGACATCGCCGACGACGGCCCGCGCCCCTTCGTCAAGGAAGCGCCGTGCGATCGCGGCGCCGATGCCGCGGGCGCCGCCGCTGATCAGGGCAACTTTGCCGTCCAACCGTCCCATGCTGGTTCCCTTCCAAGGCGCAACCGTCAGCGCTGTATCCGTCTGCGACGGGCCGGCCGTGGCCCGGTCGGCTCTCCCAGCTTGGCCGCGGGGGGACGGGGTTGGGCAGGGCCGTTGGGCCCAGCCCAGCCCGGCGGCAACGGGCGGCAGGAGGCCGACGTCGGGAGTCCCCTTAGAGGTGCTGGATCCCTGCCCGCTGCATGGCGTCTTTGTAGACCGCGACGTTTTTGGCCAGGAGTTCTTCCTGCTTGGCCGCCGAGACGGCGAAGGCGCGGCCGCCGAGGGCGGTGGCCTTGTAGATCTTAACGCCGCGGTTCTTCAGCGAGGAGTGGTAGGTCTTTTCGAACAGCGTCAGGAAGGCGTGGGCGTCGGCGCCGTGCGCGATGATCGCGGAGGTGCGCTTGTTGATCTTCATGAACTGGCGGAAGGGGCGCAGGCCGTCGGTCTTTTCCTGGACGTTCAGGGCCGAGGGGAGCTCCGGGTCGCGAACCCAGGGGTACGCGTTCCACGGCATCACGTAGCGCGGGTCGAGTTCGACTGCTTCATAGATGGAGGTGGCGCGGCGGGCTGCCTCATCCTCGTTGAAATGCGAGACGAACCCCGATTCGCAGCCCTTGCCGGGCGCAATATGGAGGCTGACGATCCGGCACTCGTCCTCGTCGTGGACGGGGTCGATGTAGGGGACCACGGACCCCGGCTTCTTCTCCATCAGTTCGTCGCAAAGTTGTGTCACGGCCGCGATGTTCGGTTCCTGCAGCAGGGTCTTCTTTTCGTCCCAGTCAATCGTCACGATTTCTCCCTCAGCACTCGGCGTCCAGAATCAGGCGTCTTGTTCCACTCTACGCTTCTGCGCCGGAGCGCGGTTTCGAGCGCTGCGGAAGAGGCGGCGGACCCCTAGTCACGGCTCCGGGGCCGGGCGTACGCTTAAAGCGCCTGCAGGTAACCACTTGATTAAGCCGGGTCGTTCTGGACATGAAAATGTCCGAGCCGTCTCATAGCGAGATCGCGAAGGTACCTGCAGGTCCTGTGTTTAAGGGCGGGGTGCAGGACCCTGGACAGGGGCGAATGGCCGGAGCCGGAGCGGGACGAAGACCCTATTTGCGGCGCGTCTTCTTCAAGATTTCCGCGGCCCGCCGGTAGGCCTCCCTCGCCTCCGGGGTGTTCATAGCGCGGTAAATTTTGGCGCCGTTCTCGGCGAGCTTCCGGGCCTTCTGCTGCATAGCAGGGTCGGTCGCCAGGTCGTAGGCTTTGGCAGCAGCCTGTTTCGCCGTCGTGCCGCCAGCCCTAATCGCTGCTGCGACTTTGTCCGCTTGTCCTGCCACCGTTATCTCCGTACTTCGTTTGGTTTGTCTCCGAAATTAGCACCGTGTTCCATGCGGTCCGCCGCGGCGCAGGATTGGACCCGCTGTCGGCAGAGTGTCTAACAGACACCACAGGCACTCGGGCTCCGCCGGCGACCCACTCTACAAGCAGACAATGCGGGCAGTGATGGGCGCAGTCCCCAACGGCGTCCCGGCGGGCCTGTGCTTCGTTCGGAACTACCAATCGAAGAGCCTGTTCTGGGTTCGGCGCAGCAGATCGATTCACGACGCTAACCACAGTGACGCAAACGTCCTCGACGCAAACGGCCGGCCCGGAATCTGACACGGAAGAATGAATCGCGATGCCCGAATCCTAATTTGTCGGTCCCCGCATCTACATTGAGCGGGTAACTTCGTAGCAGCCGGGCGCAGCAAAGAAATTTGGGGGAACACATGAACGCAGGATTCGCCGTCGTTGACGTCGAAACGACCGGGCTCTTTCCGGGGAGTCACCGAATTGCTGAGATCGCCGTCGTGCACGTTGAACCGGACGGAACCATTACTAACCGCTGGGAGACGCTCGTCAACCCCGGGCGGGATCTGGGACCTCAGCACATCCACGGCATTCGGGCCGCGGACATCCTGCACGCCCCCGTCTTTGACGACATCGCCCACGACGTGATGGACCTGCTGGCGGGCCGGGTACTGGTTGCCCATAACGTCCACTTCGATTACCGCTTCGTTTCCCATGAACTGGGGCGGGCCGGACTGGCCTTGCCGTTCGAGGTCCACGACTGCCTGTGCACGATGAAGCTGGCGCGGCGGTACCTGCCGGGCGCGGGGCGGTCGTTGAAAGACTGCTGTGACAGTTTCGGGGTGAGCCTCGAAAACGCTCACTGTGCCGGCGACGACGCTGAAGCCGCCGCCCACGTGCTGAGCAACTACCTGCGCATGGATTCCGAAAACCCAGAATGGTTCAGTGCTCTCGACCGCGCCTACTTCACGTCCTGGCCGGCAGTCACGCCTAAACGCCTGCCGCCTGCCCTGCGTCGGAGGGCTGAAGAGCCGCAGCCGCATTTTCTGGAGCGCTTGGTCAACCGGCTGCCCGAAATTGCTGGTCCCGACGAGCACACTGCCTATCTCGCCATGCTCGACCGTGCGCTCATGGACCGCCAAATCTCAGCATCCGAGGCGAACAGTCTCGTGGCATTGGCCGATGATCTGGGTATTAGTCGCAGTTCCGCGGAACAACTTCACGTCGACTACATGGTCGCGATGCTTGTCGCTGCCTGGGAGGACGGGGTCATCACACCGGAGGAGGAATCTGATCTTCGGATTGTTGCCATCCTCTTGGACATTGATCAGGAATCGATTACCCAATCTCTCGCCGCCCCGATCACCGGCCGCGACAGCACTACCGGGGCGGTCCTGCAGGCGCTCGTATTGGCTCCGGGCGACAAGATCGTGCTCACGGGCGACATGTCCAGGGACCGCGCCGACATTGAAACATCCCTCCGCTCCGCCGGCTTCGTCCCGCACCCTGCGGTTACCAAAGCGGTCAAACTGCTGGTCGCAGCCGACCCGGACAGCCTGTCCGGCAAGGCCAAGAAGGCAAGGAGCTATGGCATACCGGTCGTTGGCGAACCGTACCTCGACAAGCTCCTACAGAACTAACGTCATGAATTTCGATAAAGAGGGGCTTACCGCCGAGGGATTTATCGGCTTCAAGTCGTTCGCGGAGCTCGCGGTGGGTGAGATACCGCAGGCTCCCGGCATTTACGCCGTGCTGGTGCCCGAGGGATTTGCGCCGCGGTTTCTGGTGACAAGCGCTGGCGGCCACTTCAAGGGTAAAGACCCTTCCGTGGCTGAGAACGCCTTGTCTGCTAAATGGGTTTCGGGGGCTGATGTCCTCTACATCGGCAAGGCAGGCGCCGGGAATACGGGCAAACGTGGCCTCCGCAAAAGGATCCAGGAATTTGTGGACTTCGGTCGCGGCGCTCCGGTGGGCCATTGGGGCGGCAGACTGCTGTGGCAGCTCGCAGATTCGCAAGGACTATTGATCGCGTGGAAAGTGCTGCCCCCAGAACTCGTAGACGCGGCGGAGGCGCAGTATCACGCACACTTCCGGGATCTGCATGGCCGACTAC